>CAXXCM010000005.1:1357500-1740103 GCA_963662845.2 Longimicrobiales bacterium
CTTGCCGCTGACCCAAGCCAAGGTGGTCTGGGGCGCCGTGGGTCTCGTGTGGGGCGCGATTCTGATCCGAGTCTGGCTCTTTCGAGAACGGGGCCGCTGAATCGGCCGGAACGGAGTCGGCGGGCCGGTTCGCCGAGTCAGCTCGCGCCGCCCGCCGCCCGGGCGCGCTGCTCCTCCGCTCCGCCGGTGCCCAGGCTGGCCTTCAAGGCCTCCATCAGGTCGATGATCTTGGTTTCCGGCTCTTCCTGCGGAGCCGTGGTGATCTGTTCGCCCTCGATCTTCCGGTCGATGAGCGCCAGGATCTTCTCCTTGACCTCGTCGCGGTATTGTCCCGGATCGAACGCATCGCTCGCCGCCTGGTCGATCAGCTGGGTTGCCAGCGCCAACTCCGCCTCGTTGACCTCCCCGTCCTCCCTTGGGATCTGGTCGAAGGAGCGCACCTCGTCGCGGTAGAGAAGCTGTTCCAGGATCAGGCCGTCCTCGATGGGGCGGAGCATCACCATGCGCTGCCTTCCGCGTGCCGAGTACCTTGCGATCGCCACTCGCTCCGTGGCCCTGAGAGCCGCCGACAGAAGTCGATATGCCCGGGCACCTCCCCTCGCCGGGCCGAGATAGTACGCCTTTTCGAGGTAGACCCGGTCGATGTCCTTGGCTGGCACGAACTCGACGATCTCGATCATTTCGGTCGCCTGCGCATCGAGCGCCTTCAACTCGTCCGGTTCGAAGGTGACGAACTGGTCCTTGGCGAACTGATAGCCCTTTACCATGTTCCGGCGTTCCACCGGCTCGCCGTTCTTGCTGTCCACATACTGGTACTTGATCCGCGCCCCGGTGTCGCGGTTGATCCAGTTGAAGCGCACCTTGGACGAGGACTCGCCGGTGGAGTACAGCTTCACCGGCAAGGATACCAGCCCGAAGGACACGGTGGATGTGGCAATTGGACGCACGCTCATGACGATAACCTACACCTTCCCGATTGATGGGTCCAACTGAGCCCGAAGGCGGACCGGACCGCGCCGGCGGTCGCCTTGAGAGCTACCGCGACAAGCGCTCCGCCTCGGGGACCAGCGAGCCCTTCGGGGGCGCGCGGCCAGACGGGGGAAGCCTGTTCGTGGTGCAGAAGCACCGGGCGTCTTCGCTCCACTGGGATCTTCGGCTGGAAATGGACGGCGTTCTGGTCTCGTGGGCCGTGCCCAGGGGGCCGTCGCCCAACCAGGCGGACAAGCGGCTGGCCGTCCATGTCGAAGACCATCCGCTCGAGTACGCCGACTTCGAGGGCGTGATTCCCGAGGGGAACTACGGCGCCGGACCGTCGATCGTCTGGGATCGCGGGCTGTGGGTTCCTGTGGAAGATCCCGTCGAGGGGATGAGGAAGGGCAAGCTGCTCTTCGATCTGAAGGGCTACAAGCTCAGGGGACGCTGGACGCTCGTGCGGACGAAGGGAGGGGAGGACAACCACTGGCTCCTCATCAAGGAGCGCGACGCCTACGAGGATGCGGAGGGCAGCACGGCCGGATACCCCGACGATTCGATCCTCTCGGGATTGACCGTTGACGAGCTGGGCGCCGGGGGCGATTTCGGCGTCAAGATCCGGGAGCGCTGCGCGGAGGCCGGTGCGCCGCGCGCCGAGGTGCGGGCAAGCGCGATGAGGGTCATGAACGCCGAGGCGTGCGAAGAGCCGTTCACGGCGGCCGGATGGGTCTTCGAGATCAAGTACGACGGGTACCGGCTCCTTGGCGAGACGGGAGGCTCGGGGGCGCAGCTCGTCTCCCGGAACGGCAACGATCTGACCCAGGTGTTCCCCGAGGTGGCGCTGGTCCTGGGGAAGCTTCCCTACAGATCGGCCATCCTCGACGGAGAGGTGGTGGTCAACGACTCCGACGGCATCCCCAGCTTTCGGCTGATCCAGCAGCGGGGTCGGCTGCAGCGCGAGGGAGACATCGCGCGCGCCGCCGTGGCCCTGCCCGCCACCTACTACGCCTTCGATCTCCTCGCCTTCGAGGGCCATGATCTGCGCGGACTTCCTCTGCTGGAGCGGAAGGCTCTCCTGCGCGACATTCTGCCGACCGTGGGTCCGGTGCGCTACTCGGATCACATCCGCGAGCAGGGAGAGGCGATGTTTCGCCACATCGTCGAACTGGGCCTCGAGGGAGTCGTCGCCAAGCGCGCCGATTCCATCTACGTGGGCGGGCGCAGCCGATCCTGGTTGAAGATGCGGGTCGTTCACACCGCCGATCTCGCCATCCACGGTTTCACCGAGCCCGAATCGGGGACCAGGGGCTTCGGCGCCCTGCACCTGGCGCGCTGGGACAACGACCGCTTCGTCTACGCGGGGCGCGTCGGCACGGGATTCACCGCCCAACTGCAAGGAGAGCTTGGCGAACGACTGCGTCTCGCGTCCCCTGTGGAGCCGCCACAGGGCGCCGAGGTGTGCGGGGCCGGACGCCACCGCTGGGTTGGGCCGCGACTGGTTGCCGAGGTCCGCTATGCGGAGATCACCGACGCGGGTGTGCTGAGGCACCCATCCTTCCTCAGGCTGCGCGAGGACAAGCCCCTGGAGGACTGTGTGCTGCCCGAGGATCGGCTCGCCTCTGGAGGACGCCTCGCGGAGCCTGCGGGACCGGTGGAGACGACCCCGCAGCGGACCGTTCACTTCACGAACCTCGACAAGCCGTTCTGGCCGGAGGACGGGTACGTGAAGGGCGATCTGGTGAACTACTACCGCACCATCGCCCCGTGGATCCTGCCCTACCTCGCTGATCGACCGGTGGTTCTGACCCGTTTCCCGGACGGGATCCACGGAAAGTCATTCTTTCAGAAGAACGCCCCGGACTTCGCGCCTTCCTGGATCCGGCGAATCCGTCTCTACAGCGAGGGCTCGGAGCGCGAGCTGGACTACTTCGTGGCCGACGACGTGGAGTCGCTCCTCTACGTGGCCAACAGCGCCAGCATCCCGCTCCACATCTGGCTCAGCCGGGTGGCGGACATCTCTCGGCCCGACTTCTGCGTGATCGACCTGGACCCGAAGGAGGCCCCCTTCGCCGACGTGGTGACGATCGCGCTCTTCCTGAAGGAACTCTGCGACGACATGGATCTGCCCTCGTTCGTCAAGACCAGCGGATCGACCGGCCTGCACGTTCTGATCCCGCTGGGTCGCCAGGTCACCTACGAGCAGTCGCGCCACCTCGGGCACCTGCTGGCGCTCATGGCCGTGCGCGAACTGGACGGGATCGCCACGGTGGCGCGCCGGCCCTCCCAGCGCGAGGGCAAGGTCTACCTGGACTTCCTCCAGAACGGACACGGACGCCTGATCGTGGCCCCCTACTGCGTCAGGCCCCAGCCCGGTGCCCCGGTCTCGGCGCCTCTGGCTTGGTCGGAGGTCACCGAGGACCTGGCCATCGCCGACCACACGATTCTGACAGTGCCCGCGCGCATGGAGGCGGTGCAGGACGACCCGATGAAGGAGGTGCTGCGGCTGCGGCCGGATCTGACGCACAGCCTGCAGCGACTGCGCAGCCTCTTCGAGGGCTGACGCGGGCCGCCGGCTAGGGCCCCTCGGGAGGCGGCCCCAGGTTCCGCGTGATCAGCGCCGACGGATCGGGGCTTCGTCCCATGAAGTCGCGGAAGAGCTCCTCGGCGTCGCGGCTGTCGCCACGGGCCAGGATGCAGTCGCGAAAGGCGCGACCGACCGCCGGGTCCAACACCCCTTCCCGCTCGAAGCGCGAGAACGCGTCCGCCTCCAGCGTCTCCGACCAGAGGTAGGAGTAGTACGCCGATGCGTAGCCGCCCGCGAAGAGGTGGGCGAACGAAGGCAGGATGTGGCGCTCCACGAAGCGGTCGGAGGGAACGAACGGCCTCAGGGTCGCGGCCGCGTAGCCCATGACGGGTTCGTCGCCGCGGTAGGTCCGGTGCAGCTCGAGATCGAGGTTGGCAAAGGACAGTTGCCGCATCTGCACCCACCCGCCCATGAAGCG
Source organism: Longimicrobiales bacterium (assembly GCA_963662845.2). Taxonomy (GTDB): domain Bacteria; phylum Gemmatimonadota; class Gemmatimonadetes; order Longimicrobiales; family Gaopeijiaceae; genus Bin94. The sequence goes on from CAXXCM010000005.1 coordinate 1,361,475, forward strand.
CCGGGCGGCGAGGAGGCGTTCCAGCATGGGGCCCGGAAGTGGCTCGCCGGTCTCGCAGTGGCGGGCGAAGAGGTCCAGGGCCTCTCGCTCCCAGCACCAGTTCTCCATGATCTGAGAGGGGACTTCGACCCAGTCCCAGGCCACGTTGACGCCGCCGCGGGCGGAGACGGGCACCCGCGAACAGGTGTGGTGGAGCAGATGGCCGAACTCGTGGAAGAGGGTGCAGACCTCGCGATGCGTGAGGAGCGCGGGACGCGAGGCGGTCGGCGGATTGAAGTTGCCGCCGATGAAGCCCAGGTGCGGGTCGAATCGGCCGGCGGCGGTCGGGCCCCCGGACACCAGGTTGTCCATCCAGGCGCCCTGCCGCTTGCTGTCGCGGGGAAACCAGTCGGTGTAGAAGGACCCCACATGCACGCCGGCCTCGTCGCGCACCTCGAAGTATCGAACCTCGGGATCCCACACGGCGGGGTTTTCGACCCGCGCCACCGACAGGCCGAACAGTCGTCGCGCGATCTCGAAGAGACCGTCCTGAACCTCTTCCAGCGGGAACCAGGGACGCAGCATCTCGTCGTCCATGTCGAAGCGTTCCCTGCGGATCTTCTCCATGAGCCAGGCGACGTCCCAGGGCTCCAGCGAACCAAGGCCGGATTCGCGCGCCCGCCGCTCCAGTTCGGAGGCGTCGCGCTCGTGGAAGGGCCGGGTGCGGTCGATCAGCTCGTCGAGGAAGCCGCGCACCCGGGCGCCCGAGCCGGCCATGAGCGTCTCCAGGCGGTAGTCCGGGAAGTCCGCGTATCCGAGGATGTCCGCCAGTTCGCGCCGGATCTCGAGGATGCGAGCAACGAGCGGGGCGTTGTCGCGGTCGCCGGAGGTGCAGCGATCCAGGTGCGCAGTGTGGATCTCGCGGCGTAGCGCGCGGTCGTCGGCGTGCTGGAGCACGGCCTGCACGCTCGGCATGTCCAGCGTGAGAAGCCACCCCTCGTCGCCCTGGTCGGCCGCGAGCTGGGCCGCTCGCTCCAGCGCCGTATCGGGAAGGCCGGCCAGGGCGTCAGCGTCGCGCACCAACTTCTTGAAGGCGGCGGTCTCGTCGAGAAGGTGCTCCTCGAAGCGGCGGCTCAGTTCGGAGCGCTCGACGTGCAGCTTCTCGACCGCTTCCTTCTCGGCGCCGTCGAGGTGGGCGCCGGCGCGTCGGAAGTCCCTGAGCGTCAGGCGCAGGTGGCGCTTGCGCAGCCCCGTCAGCGACTGGCCGGCGGGCGACGCCGCGAAATCGCGCAGGCGTCGGTACAGCCCCGCGTGGTGGTGCAGGCGGCTCCAGAAGCGGGTGACTTCGGGGAGAGCCCGGGCGTGCGCCTCGCGCAGCGCCGGGGTAGACGCCACGTTGCCGAGGTGGGAGACGGGACCCCAGGTCCGCGCCACGTCTTCGGCGATGTCGTCGAGCTCGCCGACCACTTCGTCCCAGGTTCCGCCGCGCCCGGCCCCCAGTTCGTCGATGCGCCTTCGGGAGCGCGCGAGGACTTCGGTGGTCGCCGGGACCACATCCTCCGGGGCGATGCGGTCGAAGGGGATCGGAAAGCCCCGATCCAGCAGCGGATTGGATGCGTCGGTCACCGTGCGGCCTCCGTCGCCGCGACGACCCGGTCGACCCACTGCCGGGTGACGCCGGCGACCTCTGCGAGCACCTCTTCCAGTGTGCGGCCCATCCGCTTGAGGACGCCGAGGGAGTGGTCGCCTCCCTGCACGATGTGGAGGGAGACGCTGGGCCCCAGACGCGCGAGGAGGGGCTGCAGCAGAGCGAGGTCGGCGAGGCGGTCCCGCGTGCCTTGGTGGAAGAGCATGGGAAGGGGGACACGGCTCAGGTGGTCGCCCCGCTCGGTGGCGGGCTTGCCGGGCGCGTGGAGAGGGAAGCCGAAGAAGACGAGGCCGGCGAGTCCGAAGGGCGGGTCGCCGCCCGAGTCCGAGCCGTCCGGGGGCGTCGGGGGCGCTCGGTCGGCCACCAGGTTGGACGTCATCCGTCCCCCCATCGACTTGCCTCCGGCGAGGAGCGGAAGCCCCGCCGCGTGGTCGCGGCCAGCGCTGAGGGCGGAGGCCGCCACGGCGAGGAGGCGACGCAGGTGGTCGGGTCGTCTGCGCCCCTTCTCCATGTACGCGAAGTTGTAGCGCAGCGTGGAGATCCCCTCCGCCGCCAGCGCGACGGCCAGCGCCTCCATGAAGGGGTGGGTCATGGGCGCGCCCGCTCCGTGGCCAAGCACCAGCAGGGCCGCCGCGGCGTCCGCCTCAACCATGATCCCCGAAACGGGCGCGTGACCCTCGCCGGCGATGGTGAGCGGGCGGCCGCGCACGAGGCGGTCGCGCTCCCCCTCCCTTGTCACCAGGCGATTCCGTAGTCCTCGCCGTGATTGCTCGAACCGCCCCACATGGTCCCGGTGGCCGCGTCGAAGAAGATCGCGTTGATCGGACCGGAGGTGCGCGGCGCGAAGGTCGGGTTGTACCCCATATCGCGGAGCTGCGTGCGGACCCAGTCGGGCACGCCGTCGTTGAGGAGGATGCGTCCCGGCTGCGACTCGTGCGCACCGAACGAGCTCCGCATCTGGTAGCTGTTGAAGTTGGCCGCCTCGGCCGCCTGCTGAACGTTCATGTCGAACTCGACCATGTTCAGGAAGAACTGGAGCAGGTTCTGGTCCTGGCCGTCGCCCCCCTGCACCGCGAACGAGAGGAAGGGCTCGCCGTCCTTGAGCGCCAGCGAGGGTGTGAGGGTCGCCCGCGGGCGCTTGCCCGGCTCGACGACGTTGTAGGGTCCGGCGCGCTCGTCGAGGACGAAGCTCTGCATGCGCTGGCTCATGCCGATCCCGGTGCGACCGGCGATCACTGCGGGGATCCAGCCCCCGGAGGGCGTGACCGACACGATCCAGCCGTCGGCGTCCGCGGCCTGGATGGAGGTGGTGCCGGCGTAGAACGCCTCCTCGAAGTCCATGCCGGTGTCGTCGGGAGTCGCGATGGGCGTCGCGTTCCAGCCCTCGATCAGGTGGAGGAAGGGATTGGTCCCGTCCTGGAACGGATAGGGGTCGCCGGGCAGCACCTCGGGATCGTTCCTGTCCCAGTCGATCTGTGCGGCGCGCGAGGCCGCGTACTCCTTGGAGAGCAGTCCCTCGATGGGCTCTTCCGGCGGGTAGTAGGGATCGCCGTAGTAGAAGTCGCGGTCGGCGAAGGCCAGGTTCATGGCCTGGTACAGCGCGTGGATGTAGCGGGCGGAGTTGTACCCCATCGAAGCCAGGTCCAGCTCCTCCAGGATGTTGAGGGTCTGCAGGAGGACCGGACCCTGCACCCAGGTGGTCAGCTTGTAGACATCGATTCCCTTGTACGACGTGGTGACCGGCTCCTCGAGGTGGACCTGCCAGTCGGCCAGGTCGGCGAGGGTGTGAAGGCCGCCCTGTTCACGAGACCCGCGCACGAATTCGTCGGCGATGTCGCCTCGGTAGAAGCGGTCGTAGGCGGCCATGATCGCGTCACGGCGCGACGCGCCCGCGGCCAGCGCCTCGGCCTCGGCCTCGACCAGCTTCTCGAGGGTGCGGGCCAGATCCTCCTGCACGAAGATCTCCCCGGCTGCCGGCGCCGCCCGGTCCTGCCCGAAGTGGGGTAGGAAGACGGCCTTCGAGTACGGCCACTCCGAAAGACGATCCTTCGCGCGCTCGATGGAATTGGCGGCCTGCGCCTCGATCGGGTAGCCCCGCGCCATGTCGATGGCGGGCGCGAGCACGTCGGCAAGACCTAGGCGGCCGTATTCGGCCACCATGACCATGAGCCCGCCCGGGGTGCCGGGGGTGACCGCGGCCAGGGGCCCGTAGGCGGGAGGGATGTCCATGCCGCCCTCTCGGAAGAACTCGGGCGTGGCTCCCGTCGGCGCGACTCCGAGCGCGTTGACGCCGATCACCTCGCCGGTTTCCGGATTGTGGATCAGCGCCTGGGTCTCGCCGCCCCACCCCAGCACATCCCACATGGTCGCCGTGGCGCCGAGCATGGCGGCGGCCGCGTCCACCGCGTTGCCGCCCTTGAGGAACATCATGGCACCGGCCGTGGCCCCCAGGGGCTTCCCGGTGATCGCCATCCAGTCCTTGCCGTGGAGGACGGGCTTCTGCGTGTTCTGAGCTTCTGCACCGGGAGAGGTCGAGACGAGCGCGCAAAGCAGAAGCCAACTCGGCAGGGACGATCTACGAGACATCGATGTCACTCCTGTGGGGTTCGCACGGGTGGGTTGCCGGGTTGGAAGCGTACCAACGGTGGCCGCTTCGCGCCAGACACCTCCGGGACTGGTTGACGGGCTGGGACCGAAGATGTGAGGCTTGATGCCGAACACGGTCGTCCGTACCGGACCCGGCGTCTGCTCCGCGAGCCAGGTGGGAAACGCCGCTCCGACCGGGCGCGAACCCGCCCGCAGGGAGAGTTCCGCGATGGACTTCATCAGAAGCAAGGTTTCCCGCGACCTGGAGACCGGGAAGTACGGGGGCCGGGTGGTGACCCGCTTCCCGCCGGAACCCAACGGCTACCTGCACATCGGCCACGCGAAGTCGCTCTGTCTGAACTTCGGCATCGCATCCGAACACCCCGGCGGGCGCTGCCACCTCAGGCTCGACGACACCAATCCGGACACCGAGAAGGCCGAGTTCGTCGAGGCGATGAAGCGCGACATCCGCTGGCTCGGCTTCGACTGGGGTCAGCACCTCTACCACGCCTCCGACTATTTCGAGCAGCTCTATCGCTATGCGCAGGTGCTCATCGACAAGGGGCTCGCCTACGTCGATTCGTCGACCGAAGCCGATATCCGGGAGCGGCGCGGCTCGGTCACGCAGCCGGGGGTGGACAGTCCGCACCGAGACCGATCCGCCGACGAGAACCGCGATCTCTTCCGACGCATGCGCGCCGGCGAGTTCGCCGACGGCAGCCACGTGCTCAGGGCGCGGATCGACATGGCGCACCGGAACATGGTGATGCGCGACCCCATCCTGTACCGGATACGCCACGCGAGCCACTACCGGCACGGCAACGCCTGGCCGATCTATCCCATGTACGACTTCGCCCACTGCCTGTCCGATTCGCTGGAACGGGTCACCCACTCGCTGTGCACGCTCGAATTCGAGAACAACCGCGAGATCTACGACTGGCTGCTGGCCAACGTGGATGCCCCTCGGCCGTGCCCGGAACAGACCGAGTTCGCCCCCCTCGTGCTCGACTACGTGATCACGAGCAAGAGCAAGCTGCGTCCGCTCGTCGAGAGCGGGCGTGTGAGCGGCTGGGACGATCCTCGCATGCCCACGCTGGCCGGACTGCGCAGGCGCGGCGTCACTCCCGCGGCCATCCGCGCGCTCTGCGACATGGTCGGCGTGGCCAGGGCCCATTCGCGGGTGGACATGGCCAAGCTGGAGTTCGCCATTCGCGACGACCTCAACCTGAAGGCCCCCCGCGCCTTCTGCGTTCTCGACCCCCTGAGGGTGGTGCTCACCAACTACCCCGAGGGCGCTCGCGAGACCTTTTCCGCTCCGTGCCTGCCGGGCGAAGCGGGCGATGAACGAACCCGCGACCTGCCGTTCGGGCGGGTGGTCCTCGTCGACCGCGCCGACTTCGAGGAATCGCCTCCGCCGGGATTCCACCGGCTCGTGCCGGGAGGCGAGGTGCGGCTCAAGTACGCCTACGTGATACGCTGTGACACGGTGGTGAAGGATTCGGCCGGCCGCGTCGTCGAGCTTCGCTGCAGTGTCGATCACGCAACCCGCGGCGGCGTCGCTCCGCGTGGGCGCAGAGTTCGAGGGGCGATTCAGTGGGTCGAGCCCGAAAGCGGGGTGCGGGCCGAGGTGCGGCTCTACGACCGGCTCTTCTCGGTGGCCGAGCCCCCGCTGGACGACCTCTTCGGGGCGCTGAATCCCGATTCGGAGCGTATCGTCCGGCATGCTCTCGTCGAGCCGGGAGTGGCCGGGACCGCGGCCGGCGCCCACTACCAGTTCGAACGGCTTGGGTACTTCTTCGCCGACCCGGAGGATTGCCGCGACGGCCGGCTCGTGTTCAACCGTACGGTGACGCTTCGCGACAGTTGGAAGGGACGGGCCCGCCGGACGCACGTACGCGACGCGTCCACGGCCGGGCAACGGCGCACGTCCCCCTCGACGAGGGTCCTGCCGGAAGACTCGCTGCGAGGGGATGAGGAGCGGCGGCGCTTCAGGGATCTGGTCGCCAGCGGGGCCACGGAGGCCGCCGCGATCGTTCTGGTCAGGGCGCCGGATCTGCGGCAACTGTTTCTCGCGGCTCGGACCCACCACCCGGCAGGTGCCGGCGCGATCGCCGCGTGGCTCGTCAACGAGGTTGCGCGGCTGCTGGGCAGCGATGCGAAGAGCGACCTCGCGCGGCTCTTGCCCGGGGCTCTCGCCGATCTGGTCGCAGCGGTGGATGAGGAAGCGATTTCGCACCGGCAGGGCCGCAGGGTGCTCGCGTCGCTCCTGCGCAATGGAGGCGGATTCGAGGAAGCGCGCGAGGCGCTCGACCTCGAGGAGATCGGCGACGAACGGACACTGCGCGCCATTCTCGATGAGGTCGCCCGCGAGCACCCCGAGAAGGTGGCCGCGTATCGAGGCGGACGGCACGGCCTGCTCGGCTTCTTCGTGGGCGGAGTCATGAAGAGGACCCGCGGCAAGGCCGATCCTCGCAGGACGAGTGAGCTGGCCAAGGCAATGCTCCGGGACGGGGACAACCGATGAATTCGCTGATTCCGGCCGACAACACGCTGGCGGTCACCGGCGTTCTCTTCGCCGTGGTGGTCGCCTCGGTGCATCTTGAAGCGAGGTTCTCGTGGGCGAAGACGCTTTCGGCGGCTCTTCTCGCGCTGCTGGGCGGATTGGTGCTCTCCAACACCGGGATCCTGCCCTTCGCCTCGCCCGCCTACGACTTCGTGGGCGACCACTTCATGCTGGTCGCGATCCCTCTGATTCTCTTCAAGGCCGACCTGCGGGTGATTCTGGTTCAGGGCGGCAGAACGCTGCTGGCCTTTCTGGTCGCGGCCGCCGGGATCGTCGCGGGGGCCTTCGTCGCCTTCTTCCTCATCGACGTGCCCGAGTCCGCAAGGTATGCGGGGATGCTTGTGGGGGGATACACCGGCGGCGGCCTCAACTTCGTGGCCGTGACGCAGGCCGTGGGCATGGACGACCCCGACCTCCGCACGGCGGCGCTGGCGGCGGAGAGTCTGGCCGGTATCTCGTACCTGTTCGTGCTGGCGCTGCTTCCCGGCGTGGCGGCGATCCGGCGCTGGTTTCCGATCCGGGGCCCGGAACTGGAACGCCCGGGAGCCGAAGGGGTCCGGGGCGATGGGCGCGAGTCGGCGGAAACCGCCCGGGCGATCGGATCCGACTGGCCCCTCCACCTGACAGTCGGCATCGCCCTGAGCCTGCTTGTATGCGCCGTCGGAGTGTGGCTGGCCACGTTGGTCGGCCGGCCTCAATACTCGGTTCTGGGTGTGACGGTCGTGGCGGTTCTGGTCGCCAACGTGGCCCCAGGCGCCATGTCTCGGCTCAAGTGCGACCAGGAGCTGGGGATGCTGCTGCTCTACGTCTTCTTCGTGGTGTACGCCGCGGGCGCGGACATTCGCTCCCTGCTGGGGGCTGCAGTCGTGATGCTCGGCTACGCCTGCGTGGTGATCGTCGTCCAGATGGCGGTCTCGGCGGTTGGCGCCAGGATCTTCCGGTTCAGCCATGCCGAGATCCTCACCGCCTCCAACGCCTGCGTTCTGGGCCCACCCACCGCGGCCGCCCTCGCCGCCGGCCGGGGCTGGCACGGCCTGGTCACACCGGGCTTGCTCACCGGGGTGTTCGGCTACGTCGTGGGCAACTTTCTGGGGGTCAGCGTCTTCGCGTGGCTGAACTGACCGACTGCGCTCAGTAGCCGGCCGCGGCCCCGTCCGAATCCCGTGGATCGGGAACGCCGACCAGCTCGCCGGTCGCCGCATCCACGAAGATGCAGTGGGCGATGCCCTGCCCTCGGCCCCAGCTCACTTCGTGTCCCATCGCCGCCAGGATCTCGGCGTCGGACTCCGACATGAAGCCCTGCTCGAGGCGCACAGCGTCCGGAAGCCACTGATGATGGAGCCGCTTTGCGGCCACGACGGCATCGGGAGGCTGTGAGAAGTCCACCAGGTTCAGCACCAGCTGCAGAACCGTGTTGATGATGGTGCGTCCGCCCGGGCTGCCGATCACCGCGACCAGGGTGCCGTCGCGGGCAACGATGGTCGGCGTCATCGAGGACAGCATGCGCTGCTCGGGTCGCGCCAGGTTGGCTTCGGTGCCGATCAGACCGGTCTCGTTGGTGAGGCCGGGCCTGCCGTTGAAGTCCCCCATCTCGTTGTTCAGCAGAAAGCCCGCGCCGGGTACCGTGATGTACGATCCATAGCCGCCTTCGAGGGTGTAGGTGACCGAAACGGCCATCCCGTCCTCGTCCACCACGGAATAGTGGGTCGTCTCGGTGCTCTCCCATCCGGGGGCCGCATCGACGTCGGCGGGACGCGAGACGCTTGCCGCATCGGCCTGTATCGTGGCACGGATGTGGTCGGCGTACTCCTTGCTGGTCAGCCGCTCCACCGGAACGTCGACGAAGTCGGGATCGGCCAGGAAGGTGGCGCGATCCCTGAACGCGCGCCGCATCGACTCGATCAGATGGTGGGCGTATTCGGGACTGCCCGCCCCCATGGCGGCGACATCGAAGCCCTCCAGCACGTTGAGCATCTGCACCAGGGCGGTGCCACCGGACGACGGAGGCGGCATGCTGATGATGTCGTAGCCGCGGTAGGCGCCACGAATCGGCTCCCGTTCGCGGGCCTCGTAGCGCGCCAGGTCCTCCTCGGTGATCCAGCCTCCGCCGCGCTCCATCTCCTCGGCGACCAGGCGCGCCGTGACGCCCTGGTAGAAGCCGTCCCTGCCCTCGTCGCGTATGCGTTCCAGGCTGGTGGCCAGATCCGGCAGCGCCAGAACGTCACCGGGGCTGTACGGTTCGCCGTCCTTCGAGTACTGCGCATGGGTGGCCGGATAGTCGAGGAAGGAGTCCAGCCTCCCGGCCAGCGAATTGGCAAGACGTTCGCTCACCTCGAAGCCGTCGCGGGCAAGGCCGACCGACGGCTCCACGAGCTCCCGCCATTCCGCGCCACCGTACCTTTCGTGGGCCAGCGCGAACCCCGCAACGGTGCCCGGAACCCCCACTGCGAGATGGCTGCGATGATGGATCCGGGAGGAGTACTCGCCGTCCTCGCCGACGAACATCTCGGGGTGCGCCGCAAGGGGAGCCTTTTCGCGGAAGTCGATGGCCGTCGCCTCTCCGTCGGGGAAGCGAATGACCATGAACCCGCCGCCCCCGATGTTGCCCGCGGAGGGGTACGTCACCGCCAGGGCGAAACCCGTGGCAATCGCCGCGTCCACCGCGTTGCCCCCGGCCCGGAGCACCTCGGCGCCGGCGGCGCTCGCATCGGGGGAGGCCGAAACGACCATGCCGGACGGGGAGGTGACGACACCCCGCTCCACGGCGACGCCCGACGGATCGGCCCCGCCACCGCCACAGGCGACGCCTGCCAGAACGGCTGCGGAAACCAGCCACAGGGACGACAATCGGCGAATCATTTGCATTACCTCCGGCCTGGGATCAGCTGCGCACGACCGCTGCGACATCGGGCTCGGTGTCGGGCCGGGGTCCCAGCGGCGACACCAGAATGGGGGAACCGGCTTCCGCGCGCGAGTCCGCATCGCTCGAAACAGGGTCCCGTTGGCGGAACATCTGGACCAGATCGTCGACGAGACTGTACATGACCGGCACCAGAACCAGGGTCAGGAAGGTCGCGAAGATGATCCCGACGATCACCGCCACGGCCATCGGCCCCCACCAGGCCGCCTGCTCCCCACCCCAGAAGAAGTTGGGCGAGAGGCTGGCAAAGAGCCCGAAGAAGTCGAGGTTGAGGCCGATCGCCAGCGGCACCAGCCCCAGCGCGGTGGTGATTGCAGTGAGCAGCACCGGTCGCAGGCGGGTCCTTCCACCCTGCACCAGGGCTTCGCGCCGATCCATTCCGTCTCGCTTCCTGAGCACCTCGATGTAGTCGACCAGGACGATCGCGTTGTTCACCACGATGCCGGCGAGCGAGATCACACCCACCCCGGTCATGATGATGACGAACGGCATCTGGAATACCATCAGTCCGATCAGCACACCGGTCGTGGACATGATCACCGAAGACAGGATGATCAGAGGCTTGATCACGGAGTTGAACTGCGACACCAGGATCAGGGCGATCAGCATCAGCGCCGCGAGGAAGGCCCCGGCCAGAAACTCCATGGCCTCCTGCTGCTCCTCCTGCTCGCCGGTGTAGGCCATCGTGTACCCGGCGGGCAGCGCCTCTTCGAAGTCCGCGAGCACCGTCTCGACCTCTCGGACCACGGCGTTGCTGTTGTAGCCGGCGGCCACTTCGGCGCTGATCGTCGCCATGCGATCCATGTCCTTGCGGCGAATCGCGCTGTAGCCCCTCTCGACGGTCCAGCCCGCCACCGAGGGCAGCGGAATCTGGCGTCCCTCGGAAAAGACGGTCAGCTGCCCGAGCGAGGTCACCTCGCCGCGGTCCTCTTCGCGCAGTCGCACGATGATGTCGTATTCGTCGTTTCCGGTGCGGTACTTCGCGGCTTCGATGCCGTTGATGGCGCCGCGCACGAGAAAGCCGACCTGGTTGGTCGAAAGCCCGTACAGGCTGGCCTTCTCCCGGTCCACCTCGACGCGCAGCTCGGGCCTGGCGTCGTCCATGTCGCTCTCGAGTCCGACGAGGCGGGTGTACACCGGAGAGCCCTCGATCACATCTATGGCGTCGGCCGCAAGTCTCTCGAGAAGGTCGGGGTCCTCGCCGGAGATCTCGATGTTGACGGGGGGACCGGAGGGTGGCCCTTCCGTCACCTTGTCGACTCGCACCTCCGCACCCGCGAGGTCCCTTCCGATCTTCCCCTGCATGTCCGAGAGGGTCTCGAACACGTCGAACCGCCGCTGCTGATAGTCGACCATGCTGAGCGTGACACGGCCCGCCTCGGGACCCGAAGGTCCTCCTCCACCCATCGGGCCGCCACCTCCGGTCGCTCCCACCGTCGTGACGATGGCTTCGGCGTCGACCGCGCCGTCGAGCCCGTTCACTTCCTCCTGCAGACGCCTCGCGTAGTCGTTGGTGACCTCTGCGGAGGTGCCCACCGGGGCCTCCACCGAGACATAGAGCACGCTCGGCGGAATGTCCTCGGGGAAGTACTCGACCGGGGCCGCGAAGATGCCGTACACGAAGATCGTGCCCACGAACGCCCCGATCGACCCGAGCAGGATGACCAGACGGTGGCTCAGCGCCCAGCGCAGCCGCCGTTCGTACCACTGCACCAGACGCGGCAGTCCGTCGGCCATGAAGGCGCGGCTCAGCCGATCCAGCAGGAAGGAGTGGAGAATCCACGCGCCGGTCCCGGCTGCGACGAAGAGCCCCGCCGTGAGCGGATTGGCCAGCGCCACCAGCAGTAGCGCCAGGAGCCCCAGCGCCAGCAGCGTCAGTCGCGCGGTGCGGCTGAGCGGGTTCGGCAGCGGGAGGCCCATCAGGGCGATCTCCTGCACCAGCAGGGTCAGCCGCGTGCGGCGGTTGAGGCCGCGCCGACGTCCGTCGTCCCGTACCAGGAAGATCGAGCACAGCGTCGGCACGATCACGAGGGCCACGAAGAGCGAGCTGGAAAGCGTGATGATGAGCGTGAGCGGGAGATAGCTCATGAAGTCGCCGGCCATGCCCGGCCAGAAGAGCAGTGGCGTGAAGGCGGCAAGCGTGGTGGCGGTCGCCACGATGACGGGAACGGCGACCTCTCCCGTGGCCTTCTTGCAGGCGGACTTGCGATCCCATCCCTCTTCCAGGAACCGGTAGATGTTCTCGACCACGACGATCGCGTTGTCGACCAGCATTCCCAGGGCCAGGATCAGCGAGAAGAGCACGACCATGTTCATCGTGACGCCGAGCAGCCCGATGATGATGAAGGACAGGAACATCGACGTGGGGATCGAAATGGCCACGAAGATCGAGGTGCGGAGCCCGAGCGCAAACAGGAGGATTCCGACGATGAGGATCAACCCCGAGATGATGTTGTTCTGCAGGCTGTTGACCATTTCGCCGATGTCGTCGGACGAGTCGGAGGTGATGGACACCTCGGTGGACGGAGGAAAGAGCGGCCGCATGGCGTCGATCTCCGCCCGCACCGCCTCTGCGGTGGCGATGATGTTCTCGCCCGACCGCTTCACAACGTCCAGTGTCACGACCGGCTGGTCACCGAGCCGCGCGAACGTCTCGCGCTCCGCGAACCCGAACTCCACCTCGGCGATGTCGCGCACGTAGATGGGGATGCCGTCCACGGTCTCCACCACCAGGTCCCGGACAATCGCCGGATCATCGAACTCGCCGTCCACCCGCACCAGGTACTTGACCCCGTTGACGTCGATCGAACCACCCGGAATGTTCACGTTTTCCTGGCGGATCGCGGAGATGACGTCATCGAGCGAGACGTTGTAGAATTGGAGCCGCGAAAGGTCCACATCGACCTTCACCTCGCGCTCCAGGCCCCCGCGGAGGCTGACTCTCAACACCGCCGGGATGGATTCGATGCGTTCCTGCAGCTCTTCCCCGAGCTCCTTGAGACGCACGAGCCCGTAGCCTCCCGACAGATTGACCTGCATGACCGGCGCTTCGGCCATGGAGAACTCGGCGATGAAGGGATCCTCGGCGTCGGATGGGATCTCGGGCCTCGCCAGGTCCACCTTCTCCCGCACCTGCTGAAGCGCCTCGTTCATGTCCGTCGACGACTCGAACTCGACGATGACGTTCGAGTATCCCTCGACCGAGGTGGACGTCAGTTCCTTGACGTCGGAGATCGTGTTGAGCTCCTCCTCGATCTTGCGCGTCACGAGGCTTTCCACATCGGCCGGCGACACGCCCGGGTACACGGTGTTGACCGCGATGATCGGTATCTCGGCCTCGGGAAAGGACTCCTTCGGGATCGTCCAATACGACAGCAGGCCGGCAATGGCGATGAACACGAAAAGCACCATGACCGAAGTGGAGTGGTCGACCGCGATGGAGGTCAGCCGAAACTCCTTGAAGACCCGGCCGTCCCTCTCCGTGCCCGGTCCGCCTTGATCACCGGGCGCGGTCATTCCCCGCCCCCTTGCACGACCCTCACTCTGTCGCCGTCGGTGAGCCCCTGCTGTCCGACCACCACCAGGAGATCGCCGGCGCTCAGACCCGATCCGACCACAACCTCGTTCCCCTGGCTGAAGGAGACGCCCACGGTGCGGGCCGCCGCCTGCGAGAACTCGCCCGTGCCCTCCGCAACGAAGACCACGTAGCCGTCCTCCATCGCGACCAGCGACTGCTGGGGCACGACCAGCGCCTCGGTCATTTCCTCTTGCACGACCGAGATGTCGGCCACCATTCCAGGCTTGATGTGGCCTTCGGGGTTGGGAAGCGTCAACTCGATGGGGAATGTCCGGCTGTCCGGGTCGACGACCGCACCGACGTAGGTGATCACGCCCTCGAAGACTTCGGTCGGCAACACGTCGAAGGCGACCGACGCCGCCGCTCCCGCCGGGAGAGCGAGAGCGTGACGCTCCGGGGCCCCCGCCACGATCTTGACCGTGTCCGTCTGGACCAGACGAGCCACCGGCGCTCCCGGCGACACTCTGGAGCCGACCTCAACCAGCCGCTCCTCGAGAATCCCGCGGATCGGCGCCGCCACGGCGGTCCGCGCCAGCCGGGCCCGAAGCACGGCCAGATTGCCCAGGCCCTGCTCCGCGGCGTACCGGGCCTCGTGGTAGCTCAGCTCCGAACCAATGCTGTCCTGCTCGTACAGCCTCCGTCTGCTGTCCCACACTTCCTCGGCGTATTCGGCCTCGGCCGTCGCGATCCGGACCTGAGCCCTCAGAAGGGTGTCGTCCAGGTGCAGAATGGTCTGCCCCGCTTGCAGGGTCCGGCCCTTGTCACGGACGATCCGGCGCACCACGCCCTCCTCCTGGGCCGACACCACCACGTCGCGCATCGGAAGCGCGACACCCGACACGCGGACCATCCTGGTGAAGCTCCGTGGCTCCACGCGCTCCACTTCGACGTTGACCACCCGGGCGTAGCGCTCCGCACCACCCTCGTCCGGAGCCGGATCTTCGCCGCGCACTCCCCCACAACCCGCAATCATCGCCGCTGCCGCCGCGACCGTGAGCGCCCGGCGTGCGCGCAACCTCCTCGTCATGCTCGATACTCCAATCATCTATTCCTGTACATCCACCAGCGGAACCTGCCCAGCCGCCTCGTCGAGGTGCGCCCGTGCAACCAGGTAGTCGTACACGGCCTCGGCGTAGTTGAATTCGCTCTGCCTTAGAGCGACCTCCGCGTCCGTCAACTCCAACCGGGTCGCCACGCCCTCGCGATACCGGGCACGCGCGATCTCGTATCCGCGCTCCGCCAGGTCAACCGCAAGACGCTGGCCGGACGCCCGCGCGCGCGCCTCGTCGAGATCGTCGAGCAGGTTGCGCAGCTCGCTCTCGGCCTGATCCAGCGCCATGCGGGTCTGCGCCTCCGCTTGCCGGAGAGCCATCTGCCTCTGATCGATGCGGGCTTCGCGACCGAACCCCGAGAACACCGGAAAGCTAACCCTCAGACCGATCTGCTTCGTCGATCCACGCTGAAGGCTGCTGCCGAAGAAGTCCGGAAGGCCGTTCTGCTGGGCGGCGAGACCATAGGTGCCGAAGGCCGAAACGGTTGGAAGGTAGTCCACCTGTTCCAGCCGCACCTCGGTCTCCCTGAGGCTCTCATTGATCTCGAGCTGGCGGAGGTCGGAACGATGGGCCGTGCTTCGCCGCACAAATTCCGTCAGGTCGGCGCCCACCCGGTCGGCGGAGACGCCGGTGAAGGCCAGGATGTCGCGATTCGCGGACGAATTCGCGTCCAACCGGTCCAGGTCCATCTGAGCGAGCTCGCCGGCCACTTCGATCTCGGATTCGGGGTCCATCGCCAGCTCGGTGGCGATCGCTCGGCGTGCCACGCTGCGTCGGTTCTGGGCCCGCCTCAGATCGGGCTCCAGATTGGCCAGCTCGACCTCCAGGCGAAGCACGTCGTAGAGCTCGGCCAGGCCTGCCTGCTGCATCGCTCTGGTCTCCTCGATGGACTGGCGCACCCGGCGCAGCGAATTGTCGGTCAGGCGCATGTCCTCCTGGGCCAGCAGCAGGTCGTAGGCCGCGATCCGGACTCGGGTGACTGCCTGCTGGGTGCGCCCCCGGAGCGCCTCCTGCTGCAGGCCGCGGAACTGGGCGGCCGCCCCCACCCCAACGAAGATGCGGGGGTCCAGCAGCGCCTGTTCGGCGCTCACCGACAGGTTCCAGAGATTGTCCGCACCGAACTGCACCGGAATGAAGTCGCCCTCCGACGCCGTGGGGTCGAAGATCTGGGCCGGGAGAAAGCTCACCTGGGGCGCCACGTTCCGTGTGTAGGAGGTCGCCAGGTCCAGGCTGGGATACACCTCGCTCCACGCTTCGGCCACCTGTCCTTCGGCGACGCCCAGCTCGTAGCGCGCTTCGAGAACGTCGCGGCTGCGTTCCACCACGGCCCGCGCGATCGCGCTCAGGGCGACGGGACCATCCCCGAGCCCGTGGTCGGTGGGCCGGTTCTGCGCGCCCGCCGACCCGGCAAGGAGCACGAGAGCGACTCCCACACCCAGCCGCATCCCGATCCCGGGAGCCGGGAGCCGGCTTCGCCCGCCGTCACGCTTCGCACCTGCCGATCCATCCATGCAACCTCCTCCGTTGCCGTGAACGCTGCGTCCTCCGCACCGCCACCTCCCGCCGGAAGCGCGTCCCCGGATGGACGCCCAGGACAGCCGATGGAGACGAACTCTCCACGCCAGAAGTCTAGACACCCCCGGCCCCGTTCTCGTTGAGAATCCGCGCAGCCTCGCGACGGCCTGCTGTTGACGAAAGGGGCGCATCCGGGTAGGCTGTTTGCCGTGAGTCCGGCGACGAGCGCCGGGACGTGCTACAATCGCCATGAAGGAGCAAAGGATGCGGACCACGGGGACCGTGAAGTGGTTCAACGACGCAAAGGGTTTTGGATTCATCAGTCCGGTTGCCGGGGAGAGGGACTGCTTTGTCCACTACTCCTCGATCGAGGGCGAAGGGTTCCGAAGCCTGACGGAGGGAGACCAGGTCGAGTTCGACATGGTCAATGGTCCGAAGGGGCCGGCTGCTGAGAATGTGACCCGCGTCGGAGGTATGGCCTAGCTCCAACACGACGACAACGTGCATTCCGGAACCGAAGCCGGCGGGTGGGCACCGCCGGCTTCGTCGTGTCGGGCCTGCCCGGCCGGCGTGGCGTGAGTTCAATCGAAGAACGCCGCGTGCCAGCGCTCGCGCGCAGGAGCCTCCCACCGACCCTCCCACAAGTCCGCCAGCTCCGTGATTGAGTTGTCGAAGACGACCGAAGCCGGCGTAACCTCGCCGGAACGGGCCAGCGCCCGGAATTCCGACCTCGACGCCGCGCGGACGCGATTGCCGTCATCCCTGTACCAGACCGCCTCGTTGCCCAGGAACCGAACCCCGAGCCGGGATTCCATCTCCTTCAGGACACCCGCCAGCGCGTCGATCGAGCAGCCGCTTGGCGGTGCGGCGCCAGGATCCGCGCCGACGATCAGGAATCGACCGTAGCACCAGGCACGCGCCGCCCGCAGGCGGACGCCATGGGCCGCCCAGCCCGCCAGAAAGCCGTCGACTGCGGCAAGTAGCTCACCGAGCTCGGGGTCGTCTAGCTCGCGGCCGGCGGCGAAGACCCAGATCCGGGAGTTGGCGGGAAAGTCCGCGAGTTCAGGAGGTCTCATGCTGATGCCTTCGCTCCGGCGAGGGTTTCGGGGGGCGGGTTCTTGTCGACGAGCACGGCGATCCACTTCAGATCGGTGGTGTTCTCGAGCATGATCTTCACCACCATCGTCAGCGGCACCGAAAGCAGCGCGCCGACCGGACCCCACAGCCACCCCCAGAACACCAGCGAAAGGACGACCACCAGGGTCGAGATGCCCAACCTGCGTCCCATCAGGGTTGGCTCGAGCCAGTTGCCGAAGACGACGTTGACGACGAGATAGCCGATGCAGACGACCGCGGCGTGCTGTGCATCGATCTCGACGAAGGCGCTCGTAACGGGATCGACCTGGACGAGCGCGAGGGCGATGGCCGGGACCGAGGCGATGATGGACCCGATCGTGGGCACATAGTTCAGGACAAAGGCGATCAATCCGAGGAGAATCGGCAGGTCCACGCCCATCGTCCAGGTCCACAGGCCCAGGAGCAGGCCAGTCGAGAGACTGACCAGCGTCTTGATCACCAGGTACCCCTGGACCTCTTCGATGATCTTGCGGAAACGCTTGTCGGAGGCCAGTCCGTCCTCGGTGATCGCTCGCAGCTTCCGCGGCAGGACGGCGGCTTCGCCGAGCACGAACGCCAGGATGAGAAAGACCAGGAAGGTGCTGGAGAGGAAGGACAGCGCCCAGGTCGTGGCGCCGGTGGCGAGCGTGGTGAGGGTGGCGATGTTCAGCACGCCTCGTATGGTGGTTCTGAGTTCGCCTTCCTCGATAAGGGGGGCCCAGCTCTCAGCCTCGCTCAACCAGATGTCGAGCTGGGGAATGATCGCGTCGATCTGGATGAGGACCTGGGCCTGGAGCGCGCGGTACTGCTGGCTGCCCACGAGGATCAGGAGCCCGAAAACGCCGGCGACGCCCAGCACGGTCACCAGTATGGAGAGCTGGAGCGGAACGCGCTTCTTCGCGAGCCACACCACGATGGGCAGACAGATGACCGCCAGAAACCCGGCCAGGGCCACGGGCAGCAGGATCGGCTGGGCGAACCGCAATCCCTGGATGACGATGAACGCCGCCGCGAGGGTAATCAGGAAGCGGAGCCCCGGATTCTTATCGAACTGGTCGAAGACCATCACGCTCGTCCAAAATGGTTTGGGTAGCTTGAGTCTATGGACAACCCGTCATCTCGAAAACCCCCCCACGCGGGCGCGCCGTCCACCGGCACGGACGACGATCTGCTCCGGGAGTGCCGTGTGGAGACCTTTCGTTCCGGCGGACCGGGCGGGCAGAACCAGAACAAGGTCGAGTCCGGGGTGCGATTGACCCACCGCGCCACGGGGATCGTGGTCGCGTCGCGAAGGCACCGGTCCCAGCACCGGAATCGACAGGACGCGCTCAGGCGTCTCCGCCGCAAGATCGAAGCGCTGGGCGCGAAGGAGAAGCCCCGGATCCCAACCCGCGTCCCCAGAACGGAACGGAGGAAGCGTCTGGAGGGGAAGCGCAGGCGTTCACGGCTGAAGCGCCTGCGAGCGAAGCCGCCGCCGGACGACTGAACGTCAGCAGATGATTGGCAGCAGCGGTCGAGGCTGGACGATCGTGCCCTCGACGTAGGTGTTGGTGTAGACCCGGATCTGGCCGCAGCCGCGGATCACCTCTACCCGGTAGATCTGGGTGGTGGGCATCGTGGTGAGCTCCTCCACGCCACCGAACGCGGGAGCGTCGTCAATGAAGATCCGGGGACGCTGCGGCATGGTGCCCCGCGTCCGGATGCAGTCCAGGCGCTGGCCGAAGATGCTGGTTCCCGAGCGGTCCTCGAAGCACGGGACGAACTCGAATCCGGGCTGGCTGTGCAGGTAGTTGGCGACGTTGAGATCGGGCGCGGCCTTGAGTTGGGCCTCTCCGAACGTGCTGGTGATGTACGGCAGTTCGCGGAGCCGGGTCTCGAGCCGGTCCACGTACACCTCGATCCCCTCCAGCACGACCGGCTTGGGAATCAGGACGACCTCGACGAACTGCCCGTCCTGTATGTCCAGAACCTGGAACAGATCCGCATAGCCGATCCGCGCGACCGACACCCGGCTCGGCCCGGGGGGGACTCCCGCGATGCTGAAGCGACCCTCGGCGTCGGTGACTCCGATGATTCGCGTGCCGTCTCGGCGCAGCGTCTGGGTGAACCGCAGCACGGCCCCCTCGACGGGGTCTCCCCGGTAGGTGTCGATGACCTTGCCGGCGAAGGTCACCGGCGCATCGGACTGTGCGGACGCAGGCGTGCCCGCGCACGCGATGGCCGCAGTCGCGGCCCAGGCGTAGGCGAGGAGGCGGACCATCGCAGGCTCAGTCCAGGGCACGGACCGCCGCCGCCACCTCGTCGAAGGGGGGCAGCACCCCTGGATCGTCGCTGACCCAGGCGTAGGCGATGCGACCATGGCCGTCGACCACGAAGACCGACCGCTTGGCCACTCCGCGCAGCCCCACGATTTCCTTGTGGAGCACTCCGTACGCCGTTGCCGCCTCCTTGTTGAAATCGGAGAGGATGGGGAACGGCACATCCATTTCCTTCCGCCACCTCTGGTTCGCAAAGGGCGAGTCGATGCTGATCGCATACACGGTCGCGCCCAGGGAGCCCCACTCGTCCCAGTGCTCGCCGAGGTGGCACAGCTCCTCCGTACAGGTGCCGCTGAAGGCCAGCGGGACGAACAGGAGCAAGACGGGTTCGCCCCGATGCTCGGAAAGCGTCACCGGATCCTTGCCGATTCCGACCAGCAGAGAGAAGTCCGGCGCTTGAGTTCCAACTTTGCTGTGTCCCAACATCATCCTCCGTGATTGCGTGGTTGTTGCCGATTTCAGTTCCCGCCCACCGCCTGTTTGGTCCAGATGAGCGCCGACCCGCAGCCGCCGTTGTATCGTCCCCGGTACTCGGGAGGGGTTCGTCCACCCCAATATACCTCGGCCACCTCCACCCAGTCCGGCGGAATGTGGTCGATGTTGACCGTTCCTTCGATGTCCGCGTTCCACTCCACGCCGTCGACGAAGACCGCAAGCACGCAGTCCCGCACCTGAAGGTGGGCGCGATAGGTCGAGGGGCGTTGAATCCGCAGTCCGGGAAGATGGGCGAACGCATCCGAAATGCGGGGCGAAGCGCGCTCCTCGATCGTCTGCCGGGTAAGGAGGCGCATGACCACCCCCTGGTCGAGGCGGCGGTAGAAACCGTGGGATTCGAGAAAGCGAGAACGAACCTCGACCTTGATGGGACGCAACGCCACGGCTTCGACGGTCATGTCCACCTCGACCGCCGTGGTCCGGTCCGGATGCAGGGTGACCGGTTCGGTGCGCAAGGCGTAGCCGATCCTCTCGACGGTGACGTGGGTCAACGCCGAGACGAGCCCCGTGAATTCCGCCCGACCGTCGGCGTTGGTGACGGCCCGGCGTCCGTCCACGAGCGACACGGTCGCCCCCTCGATCGGTGCGCCGAGCGCGAAGTCCACGACCTTGACAAGGAGCCGCGCCGGAACGCTGAGATCATCCCCTTCGGCCTTCCGCAGCATGAGGCCGAAGTTCCCCGGACGCAGCACCCTGAAGCCCCCGCTGAGCGTCACGTACCCGCCTCTGCGAATGGTCAGGGTGTAGTCGCCGACCCGTGCCTCGAAGGTGACTCGCCCGTCCGGCCCGGTGACATGTCGGCTGGGCAGGCCGGAAAGCTCGACCACCGCACCCTCGATGTTCGACTGCGTGTCCACATCCTGCACGTGCGCCGTAATGCGAACCATCTCACCCTGCTGCGCCGTCAGACCGACCGGGCCGGCAAGGCCCACCGCCACGACGAAGAGAGCGACCCCCATGGCCGCACCGGCTGGAGAGCGGGTTCGCTTCATGTCGCTCCTGACGATCCGCGCCGGCGCTGCGACGGGCGATCCGCCGGTGCCCGGTCGTGACTTATGGCCTCGCATAGACTATCGTATTGGCATGCATTTTGAATCTTGCCGGTCGCGGAGCGACGAAACAAGAGCGAGCGCGTCCAAGGTGTTGGCCTCACTGGCGAACGCCCACCTGCCTCTGTACCTTGGGGACCATGAATAAGTACGCCTTCGTGTTGCTGGCGGCGGGTGCCCTCAGCGTGGCTCTGCCCGCATCCGTCGCCGATCGTCCATACGCCCGGAGCGGGGAGACATTTCGTTCCTTGCGCCATCCGTCCTCGTACCACGGGTCGCCGGGTGCCGAGGTTGCGAAAGAAGCCGAGGTGGCGAACGAAATCGTCGCCCAGTACTGCGTGCGCTGCCACAGCGAGCGCCGGCGAGTCGGCGACCTGGTTCTGGAGGGCTTCGATGTCGCCGAAGCCGACCAGCGCCGGCCGACGATCGAGAAGATGATTCGCAAGCTCCGGGCCGGGATGATGCCGCCCAAGGGGATGCCGCGTCCCGAGTCCGACGTGCTCGCCGCGATGGCGACCGAGCTCGAGACCACGATGGACGAGATCGCGGCACGGGAGCCCAACCCCGGAAAGCGCACCTTTCAGCGGCTCAACCGCGCCGAATACGCCAGGGCGGTCAAGGATCTGCTCGGGGTCGACGTCGATGTGGGCTCCTTTCTGCCTCTGGACACGAAGAGCGCCAACTTCGACAACATCGCCGACGTGCAGATGCCATCGGCGACGGTCATGGAGGGCTATCTGCGCGCCGCCGGACAGATCAGCCGACTCGCCCTCGGCGACCCCGAAGCCGAGGTCGCCTCGACGATCTATCGCATACCGCGCGTGGCGTCCCAGAAGGACCGCGTGGAGGGAGCGCCGATCGGCACCCGCGGAGGGCTTTCGGTCGCGCACAACTTCCCCGCCGACGGGAAGTACGTGTTCCACATCATGCCGTACGCGGCCGTCGAGGGCGAGGTCTTCGGCAGGACCTACGGGACCGAGCAGATCGAGGTCTCGATCGATGGCGCCAGGGTGGCGCTGCTGACCCTGGATCGCTGGATGTCCGAATCGGAGCCCACCGGCCTGAACATCAGGACCGACTCGATCTACGTCACCGCGGGACAGAAGCGGGTGTCCGTCGCGTTCGTGCGTCAGTTCGAGGGTGTGGTGGACGACCTGATCCGCCCCATCGATCACACCCTGGCGGACGGACAGATCGGAATCGGCCTCGGCGTCACCACGCAGCAACACCTGCAGCGGCTCACGATCCTCGGACCCTTCGACGTCACGGGCGTTTCGGACACGCCGGCGCGGCGCGCAGTGTTCACGTGCCGCCCGACCTCGCCGGACGAGGAACTGCCCTGCGCCCGCGATATCATCACCCGTCTGGCCAGCCGGGCCTATCGTCGGCCGGCCGTCGAGCGCGATGTGGACGGACTCCTCCACTTCTACGAGCAGGGAGCGGCCGACGGCGGCTTCGAGAAGGGGATCCGCACGGCGTTGCAGGCGATGCTCGCCAGCCCCCACTTCATCTTCCGTCTCGAGCGGCGCCCTTCCGATGTGGCCGCCAACGGCGTCTACGCGATCGACGACGTGGACCTGGCTTCCCGGCTGTCGTTCTTCCTCTGGGGCGCGCCCCCCGACGACGAACTCATGGGCCATGCCCAGGCCGGATCGCTCTCCGACCCGGCGACACTGGCCCGGCAGGCGAAGCGCATGCTGGAGGATCCGCGGTCCGAGGCGCTCGCGACGCGCTTCGCCGCCCAGTGGCTGCGGCTGCAGGATCTCGAGGACATCCACCCCGACGCGCTCACGTATCCCTACTTCGACCAGACTCTGGCCGACGCGATGCTGGAGGAGACCGAACGCTTCTTCTCCCATCTGGTCGAAGAGGACCGCCCCGTCCTGGACCTCCTGACGGCCGACTACACGTTCGTCAACGAGCGTCTGGCGCGGCACTACGGGATCACCGGCGTGGTGGGACCGTCCTTCAGGAAGGTCGCGTACCCGACGGACCATCGCCGCGGTCTGCTCGGCCACGGCAGCGTGCTCACCCTCACCTCGCACCCTGATCGCACGTCGCCGGTCCTGCGCGGCAAGTGGGTGCTGGAGGTCCTGCTCGGAGCGCCCCCGCCCCCTCCCCCACCCGACATCCCCGCCTTCGAGGAGACGGCCGCCGCCGAGGCGGGACGCTTCCTGACGGTGCGCGAGCGGATGGAGGAGCATCGCGCGAACCCCGCCTGCAGCTCGTGCCACAACGTGATCGATCCGCTGGGGCTGGCGCTGGAGAACTTCGACGTGACCGGCGCCTGGCGGATTCGGGACGAGGGCAACCCGGTCGACCCGGTCGGCGTCATGTACGACGGCACCGAGCTGGGCAGTCCGGCAGACCTGCGCAGCGCGCTGCTGGGGGTTTCCGATGTCGTACTGAGCACCTTCACCGAAAATCTCATGGCGTATGCGCTCGGCCGAAGGGTCGAGTACTATGACATGCCCACAATCCGTGCGATCAACCAGGCCGCTGCACAGGACGACTACCGAATGTCGGCCTTCATCCTGGAGATCGTGAAGAGTCCACCCTTCCGCATGGCGCGCACCGAAACGCTCGCCCAGGACGAGGCCGGATCCGGACAGAGCTAGGAACCACATCCCCCGACCAAACGAGGTCAGATCGATGCAATACCTGAGTGGCAAGCACATTTCGCGACGCGTGATGCTGAAGGGGGCCGGAGCGGCCATCGGCCTGCCCCTTCTGGATGCCATGGTGCCCGCGGGCCGTCTCTGGGCCGCCACCGAGGCGGGCAAGGCGGCGGATCGAACCAGGATCGTCTGCATCGAGCAGGTGCACGGTGCGGCGGGGTGCAACGACTGGGGCGCGACCGAGAACCTCTGGTCGCCGGCCGAGACGGGGAGCGATTTCGACCTGTCGCCCAGCAGCCTGCGGCCCCTCGAATCCTTCCGGAAGCATCTCACGATCATCAGCGACACCGACGCCAGGATGGCCGACGCATATGCGCCGAGCGAGATCGGCGGCGATCACTTCCGCACCAGCGCCGTCTTCCTGACCCAGTCCCATCCGAAGCAGACCGAGGGCTCGGATGTGCATGTCGGAACCTCGTTCGACCAGCTCTACGTGCAGCGGTTCGGCCAGGACACGCCGATCCCGTCGCTCCAGCTCTCCATCGAGAACGTGGACCAGGCCGGGGGGTGCGCCTACGGCTACGCCTGCGTCTACACCGACACCATCAGCTGGGCGTCTCCGAGCGAGCCGCTCCCCATGATTCGCGACCCGAGGGCGGTCTTCGAGCAGCTCTTCGGCGCCGGCGGCACCCCGCAGCAGCGAGCCGAGCGACTGAACACCGACCGGAGCATTCTGGATTGGGTCATGGGCGAGATGTCCACGGTGCGGCGTCAGCTCGATCCGTCGGACGTGCACAGGCTCGACCAGTACGCGCAGAACATCCGTGAGCTGGAACAGCGCATTCAGCGGATCGAAGCGCAGAACTCGAGCGGCGAGGAGCGTCAGATCCCCGAGGCGCCCATCGGTGTTCCCGACTCGTTCGAGGAGCATGTGAAGCTGATGTTCGATCTTCAGGTGCTTGCGTTCCAGTCGGACACGACCCGCGTGTTCTCGCTCAAGCTGGGCCGTGACGCGTCGCCCAGGGTGTATCCCGAGTCGGGAGTCGAGACGCCCTTCCACGCCGCGTCCCACCACGGCGGCCGCGAGGACCGGGTGCGGCAGTTCGCCAGGATCAACGAGTACCACGTGTCGATGGTCCCCTACTTCCTGGAGAAGTTGCAGGCCTCGACCGAGGGGGACGGAACGCTGCTCGACAAGACCCTCCTCATGTACGGTTCGGCGATGGCGGACAGCAATCTCCACAACCACGCGCGCTGCCCGCTCTTCCTGGCGGGAGGCGCCAACGGCATCCTGGAGGGCGAACAACACATCCGCGCTCGTCCGGGCACGCCCATGGCGAACGTCATGCTGAGCCTGCTCCACAAGCTGGGCGCCGACGACATCGAGAAGTTCGGAAACAGCACGGGCCACTTCGCGATCTAGGGCGGCGGCCGCCGTTGTTCGTTCTCGCGAAGGGTCCTCAAGCGCGCTCGGTACCGCTCCGGGCGCCGAATCCCTCCAAGGGGGTGGAACGATGACCGGAGGAAGGTCCGACAGACATCTGGCCGCACGGCGCGGTTCGGCGCGGCGGAGCGGGTACACGCTGGCGTTGCTATCGCTGATCGCCCTGCTGGGCGCAGCCCTTCCCGCAGAGGCTCCGGTGGCCGACGCGGCGGAGCGTGGAGATCTGGCCGAGGTTCGCGCACTGCTCCGCCAGGGGGCCGACGTGAACACGGCTCAGAGCGACGGCATGACCGCGCTCCACTGGGCCGCGACCAACAACGACGTCGAGATCGCTCGGACGCTGCTCTACGCCGGCGCCACGGCTCGGGCGACGACCCGGCTGGGAGGCTACACCGCGCTGCATCTGGCGAGCCGCGGCGGACACGGCGAGGTTGCGCGACTCATCCTCGAAGCCGGCGCCGATCCGAACGCGCTCACGACCACCGGCGTCACCGCGATGCACTTCGCCGCCGACGCCGACGCGGCCGCCGTCATCGATGCGCTGGTCGCCCACGGAGGCGACGTCGACGCGCGGGACGGATTCTCGGAACGCACGCCCCTGATGTTCGCCGCCGCGCGCGGGGCGGACTCGGCGACAGGGGCATTGCTTGGCGCAGGGGCCGACCCCGCCCTCGTCACACGGGTCAAGGACTATGAGGTCCTCGACCGCGATCTGCGTGCGGAGCAGCGCCACCGAGCCCGTGTCAGAGCGGCGGCCGAGGAGCCCGAAGAAGAGGAGCAGGTCGACGAGGCCTCGACATCTCCCCGTCCCGCACAGGCACAGGCACAAGGCGCGCCGAGACCCGCCAACCCGGCTCAGCCTGCGGAGCCAGCGCCGCAGAACGAGCCGGAGGAGCCATCCCCACCGGTCGAGGAGCCTCCTGTGAAGGCCCTGACCTCGGCACAGCAGATCGGGAAGCAGGGTGGCTTCACCGCGCTGCACTACGCGGCCCGGGAGGGACATCGCTCGACGGCGGCGCTGCTGCTGGACGGTGGCTCCGAAGTGAACCAGCCCACGGCGGGCGACCAGTCGACGCCGCTGCTGGTGGCGGTCATCAACGGCAACTACGACCTTGGGCGAGATCTGCTGGAGCGCGGCGCCGATCCCAATCTCGTCAGCGACGACGGGGCCGGGCCCCTCTTCGCCACCCTCAACATCGAGTGGTCGCTGCGTACCTGGTATCCGCAGCCGCAGGCCTTCCGCCAGCAGGAAACCGGCTACCTGGACTTCATGCGGATGCTCCTCGACGCGGGCGCCGAACCCAACCAGCGGACCACCACCCACATCTGGTACGCGGCCTACAACGCGGGTCGCATGGGGGTGGACTTCACGGGTGCGACCCCCTTCTGGCGGGCCGCCTACGCCGTGGACGTGGAGGCCATGCGCCTCCTCGTCGAATACGGCGCGGATCCCAACATATGGACGACAAGGCTGCCCGACAGACGACGCTTCTTCGATCCGAACTTCCCGGACACGCGCCCCGAGGACGAACCCGAGGACCCGTCGGGACTGGCGCCCGTGCCCGTGGGCGGGCCTGCGGTACACCCCCTTCACGCGGCGGCCGGCGTGGGATTCGGAACGTCCAGAGTGGCGCAGCAGCATCGCAGCGTTCCAGA
The DNA here is from genome assembly GCA_963662845.2 of Longimicrobiales bacterium. Classification (GTDB taxonomy): domain Bacteria; phylum Gemmatimonadota; class Gemmatimonadetes; order Longimicrobiales; family Gaopeijiaceae; genus Bin94. Next base: position 1,388,011 of record CAXXCM010000005.1, read on the forward strand.
TGGCTGGCTCCCGGCGATGCGGTACCTGATCGACGAACTCGGCATCGACCCCAACCTGCGCGACAAGGATGGCTACAACGCCATCCACCACGCGGCCGCGCGAGGCGACAACGAGACCATCCTGTTCCTGGCCAGCCGGGGCACCGACATCCACGCCATCAGCCGCCGCGGCCAGACGACCGCCGATCTGGCCAACAGCCCGGAGCAGCGCGCTCAGCCCCACCCTGCGACCGTGGCCCTGCTCGAAAAGCTCGGGTCGCTCAACAGCCACGAGTGCCGGTCATGCGGGGGAAGCCGCTGATGCGCGCGAGCACCAACCGTGCAACGCACAGGGCGGGGCGTACCTCGGCCGGTCTGGCCGCCGCTGCGGCCACGCTTCTGAGCGTGGCGCCCGCCAGCGCCCAGGACACCGAGTGGAACCGATATACCCTCGAGGGGCTGGTCGGGGTGTATGTGCGGGCCGAAGCGAACCAGGGGTGCGAGGGCGCCGGGCTGACCGGAGAGTCCATCCGCAGCGACGCGGTGGCCACGCTCGAGGCGGCCGAGGTGCCGCTGCTCGCCGAACGAGAGATGCTGGAGAGCCCCGGCCTGCCGGAACTCAGGGTGACCATCGAGTGTGGGGGGGGCGTGGCGGGAGCGGTCGGCTACTCGGTGTCGGTGCGCGTCCAGCAGGCCACGCAAATGATCCGCGACACCCAGATCACCCTGTCGGAAGCCGTCACCTGGTGGACATCGGGTGTCGGCGTGGCCGAGGCCGGCGCGACCGCCGATGCTCTGGCAGCCGAGCTTCGCGTCAAACTAGGCGAATTCGTGGAGGCCTACGCGGCCGCCAACGCGGACGACGAAGGCTCGGGGTAGCGACGGCTTCTACCCCGTGAGCAGGCCGATCGCGACGGTCCGCGCGTCGTCCAGCGTGTCCACCACCTGGTCGGCCGGGACACGTCGCAGGATGTCGAGTGCGTGCAGGGTCTCGGCCACCGATCCCGAGAGTCCCATGACGATGACTTCGGTGCGCTCCCTCTCGGCGACCTGGATGAGCTGAGCGACCAGCATGGCGGCGCTGTCGTCGAGGAAGGTGGCGCCCGAGAAGTCGAAGATCACGATTTCGTGCTCGCTGATGTCGCCGCCGATGACCCCCACCAGCTTGTGCGCGGACGCGACCGTGAAGGATCCCTTCAGGGTGATCAGCCCGGTCCGGGCCAGGTATTCGTCCTCCAGCCCCACCATCTCGGGGTGCTCGGCGAAGAAGTCCTGGTCCAGCAGTGGCACCGAGACCACGCTGTCGAGTTCCAGCACCTCCATCTCCTGGGCGTGAGCCATCCCGGCGACGATCAGGCCGATCGCCACGGCCGTCACCAGATCGACGAAGATCGTGAGGCCCAGCGTCACCAGCATCACCACCAGATGTGAGCGGCGGATGCGGCGAATCCGCCTCAGGAGCGGCCAGTCGATCACGTCCCAGCCCACCTTCATCAGGATGCCCGCCAGCACGGCGTGAGGGATCGGCTCCACGTACTGACCCAGCCCCAGCAGCAGCCCCAGGACGATCACGGCCCTCAACGCGCCCGAGACCCGGGTCGTTCCGCCCGCGCGGATGTTGGTCACGGTGCCCATGGTCGCCCCGGCGCCGGGCAGCCCGCCGAACACGCCGGACACCATGTTGCCGATCCCCTGCCCCACCAGCTCCTGGTTGGGTCGGTGGCGCTGCCCGGTGAGGGAATCGGCCACCAGCGAGGTGAGCAGGCTGTCGACCGAACCGAGGAGGGCGAGCACCAGCGCGGGCTCGAGCGCGCCCAGCAGGAAGCCGAGCGAGGGAAGCACGACCTGCACGCCCGGAAGCCCGGTGGGAATGTCTCCGATCACCGGAACGTCGCTCAGCCAGAACACGCCGAGCAGCGTGCCGACGACGAGGGCCGGGAGGACCGGCGGCGCGTACTTGGAGAGCCGTCGGGGCCACAGCACGATGATCGCCAGCGTGACCACCGCAATCGCGAGCGCCTGGAGGTTGATCGAATGGATCGCCGTCGCGAGGGCGCCGATCGCGCCTCTGGCGCCGCCCGACGGTGCCGGTGCCCCGATGAAGGGCAGCGACTGAATCAGCATGATGATGATGCCGATCCCCGACATGAACCCCGAAACCACCACATGCGGCGTGTAGACGACGAACCGGCCAATTCGCAGGACTCCCAGAGCCACTTGCAGGAGCCCGGCCAGAACAACGATCGCGAAGGCTTCGCCCAGCGTGGAGGCGTGGGTGGCGACGATGACCGACATCGCGACCGTCATCGGCGCGGTGGGACCGGAGATCTGCGACCGGGTTCCACCGAATACCGAAGCGAAGAACCCCACCGCGATGACCCCGTACATGCCGGCCGCGGCGCCGAGTCCGGACGCCAGGCCGAACGCCAGCGCGACCGGCAGCGCGACGACGGCAGAGGTGACGCCTCCGAAGAAGTCGCCGCGGAAGGTCTGGGCGTCGTAGGGACCGGAGCGGATCATCGGGCGAGATCCCGGAGTGTCATCGGGCTTCCACCGCCGGCAGGATTCGCTCCTGCAGCGCCGTCCAGCTCGACATCTCGGCGCGCTCGTGCAGCGTCCATCCGTTGAACACCGAAACCAGGTCGTGCTCCGGGACGACGTGGATGAACTGGCCGCCATAGCCGTTGCCCGCGAAGATGCGGGTCTCTCCGTGCTCCTGCACGGGCACCCACCACTGATAGCCGTAGCCGGCGTCGGGGCGGTCGTTGTCGGGAGCCACGTCGCCGACGACGGGCGAGGTGGAGGTCCGCACCCACTCCTCGGAAACGATCCGACGCCCGTCCCATTCGCCACCCCGCAGCATCAGGTACCCGATGCGGGCCAGGTCGTGCGCGGAGAGGTAGAGGCCACCCTCCGAATCCGCCTCGCCGCCCGGCGTGATCTTCCAGTAATGCTCGTCGATCCCGATCGGGCGGAAGAGTCGCTCCTCGGCCCAGGCATCCAGGCGCTGCCCGGTCGCGGCCCGCACGATCTTCCCGAGGAGAACGCTCACACCGTCGTTGTAGTCGAACGTCGTGCCGGGATCGGTGCCGACCGGACGCCGGACGACGTACTCGATCCATGCGTCGCTCGCCTCCATGACCGACGTGGGGTGGCTGCCGTCGCTGTAGGTCTGTCCCGGTGTCGCCCAGTCGATGCCGCTGCGCATCGTCAGGAAGTCCTCGATGGTCGCGGCCGCGCGCCCGGGCTCGTTCGGATCGACGCCGTACCCGTCGAACCAAGGCCAGGCGGGAGCGGCAACGCCCGGAATGTGGCCGGCGTCGACGGCAATCCCGAACGCCACCGACATGACGCTCTTCGTCACCGACTGGAGGGAGTGGAGGTCCGTTCCGCGGTAGTACGGGTGCCAGGTCGGATGATCGTAGTTGTACTGATGTTCGGCGGTGTCCTGACGTTGTGTGAGGAGCTCGACGTATCTCTCGCTGTGATCCCAGCTGTGATCCGCTATGACCTTCCCGTTGCGAACGAGCAGGAAATGGTCGATGAGGCCGTAGCTGCCCGCATCGATGTCACGGACGAGCGCCTCGATCGCGGCAGGGTCCACGCCCTCGGCCGCAGGGGTGGAGACGGGCCACTCCGGGCCGGGCCACGCGACCGCCTCCGAGGTCCCCGGCGACGCCGACGGCAGGTCGGGAGGCGAGCATCCCGGGACGAGCAGGAGGGCGGCCACAGCCACCCAGGCCGGGACGCGAATCGACCGGCGACTCGACCATGACGCGGTTGCGGATGCCATCGGGGTCACCTCGTCGCCCCTTCCGATTCGTGCGCCGCGACCACCTCGAGGAACGCATCGCCGTAGCGGCGCAGCTTCGTCTCTCCAACGCCCGTGATTCGAGCCAAATCTTCGGGTCCGCGCGGGCGCCGCGCAACCATCTCTCGGAGCGTCGAGTCGTGGAAGATCACATACGGCGGGACGCTCTGGGCCTTGGCGAACTCGGAGCGACAGGCGCGAAGAGCCTCCCAGAGCGCCTCGCTCCAGGTTGCCGGATCGGGCGGCGGCGCCGGCGCCCTTCCCTTCCGCTTCCGCTTCGGCGCGGCCGCGCGGAGATCGCGCCGCATGTGCACCTCGACCTCGCCTCGCAGCACCGGCCAGCTCGCCTCGGTGAGACGAATCGAGCCGTAGCGCTCCATTTCGACGCTGAGCAGCCCCCGTGCCACGAGTTGGCGAAAGACCGAGCGCCACTGGTGGAGGTCGAGGTCCGCCCCGACGCCGAAGGTCGGCAGCCGGTCGTGGCCGAAGCGCCGAATGCGCTCGGTGTCGCGACCGCGCAGCACGTCGACCAGGTACGCCACGCCGAACCGCTGTCCGGTCCGGTATGCGCAGGACATGGCCTTCTGCGAGGCCTCGGTGGCGTCCCAGACCGCCACCGGCACCGAGCAGTTGTCGCAGTTGCCGCAGGGGTCGGCGAGCGTCTCCCCGAAGTACGCGAGCAGGGTGCGCCGGCGACAGGTCGCGAGTTCGCAGTAGCCGAGCATGGCGTCCAGCTTGCGCACCTCGAGCCGCTTGCGCGTCTCTCCGGCATCGGAGTTCTCGACCATGCTGCGCAGGGTGACGACCTCCTGCAGGCCGTAGACCATCCAGGCATCGGCCGGCTCCCCGTCGCGGCCCGCGCGTCCGGTCTCCTGGTAGTAGGCCTCGACGCTCTTCGGCAGGTCGAGGTGGGCCACGAAGCGCACGTCGGGCTTGTCGATGCCCATGCCGAAGGCGATGGTCGCCACGATCACGACGCCCTCGTCGCGCAGAAAGCGGTCCTGGTTGCGCTGCCGCGTCGCCCCGTCGAGTCCGGCGTGGTACGGCAGCGCGTCGACGCCGATCTCCCGGAGCCAGGCGGCGGTGTCGTCCACTCTGCGCCGCGACAGACAGTAGACGATCCCGGCGTGGCCCCGATGATCCGCCTCCAGAAAGCGCCGGAGCTGCGCCTTGGCGTTGTTCTTCGGGACGACCTGGTAGCGAATGTTCGGTCGGTCGAAGCCGCTCACGAAGGGGGGAGCATCACGCAGGCTCAGCCGGTCGACGATCTCGCGGCGCGTGGGCTCGTCGGCGGTCGCGGTGAGCGCGATCCTCGGCACATCCGGAAAGAGCTCGGTCAGCGCCGAGAGCTGGAGATACTCGGGGCGGAAGTCGTGGCCCCACTGGGATACGCAGTGCGCTTCGTCGATCGCGAAGAGGGCGAGCCGGGTGCGCGAGAGCAACGCCAGTGTGCGTTCGCCGAGAAGACGCTCGGGCGCGACGTAGAGCAGGTCGAGCTCGTCGGCCGCAACTGCCGCCTCGACCTGGCGCACCTCCCGATACGACAGACTCGAGTTGAGGCACGCGGCGCGCACCCCCGTCTGACGGAGACCCTCGACCTGGTCGCGCATGAGGGCGATGAGCGGCGAGACCACCACCCCGACGCCGTCGCGCACCATCGCCGGGATCTGATAGCAGAGCGACTTGCCTCCCCCGGTCGGCATCAGGACCAGGCTGTCGCCCCCGGCCACGGTGTGCTCGATCACCGCCTCCTGCTGGCCGATGAAGCTCGAAAAGCCGAAGACCCGCTGGAGGATCTCCTGAACGTCTCGGGTGACGACGGCCATTGCCTAGACCCCGAACTGTCTCAGGTGGTGGTCACCCCCCAAGGACATTGAGCTGCCGCGTGAACTTGAGATGGAGCGAGCGGCCCAGCGGCCCAGTCAGCGCCTCGATCCCCTGCACCTCGTTGTAGACGATGAAGAGGCCGGTGCCGGCGGTGTTCAGCCATCCGAAACGGACGTTGGCGGACCAGGTGTCGATCTGGTCGGAGTACTGGATGAGGGACTGGAGGTAGATCCGGGGCGTGAAGAAGTAGCCCAGGTTGATGCCGGCCAGGGTGGCGGTGAAGTCGCCCTGCGGGAGCATCACGTCGTTGTAGACGAGGCGGAAGCCTGCCCTGGTGCGGGCGCCGCGGCGGAGCGTGAGGTCGGCCGTCGTGGTGCGCTTGCTGCCCGACAGGAAGGCTCCCCAGTTGAAGCGGGTGTTGATGAAGACGGGCCGCGACCGGTCGGTGAAGAAGACGATCTGCGACTCCCAGCCGGTGTACGTCCCGGTCGGCACCACGACTGCGGTGCCGGGGATCGCGAAGGGTTCGTAGAGGCCTTCGGTCACGTAGTTCGCCCCGGTGTGAAGCTCCATGCCGGAGTGCCACTGCCAGTGGCTGTCGAGGTGCCAGCGGGCCGATTCGTTGAAGCCGTGCTCCACGCCGGTGCGACGGGTGCGGTAGGTGAAGTAGGAGAAGTGGGGGCGGATTTCGCGGAAGGTGCCGTCGGGACGGTGCGTCCACATGCCGAAGACCTGGAGGTAGCGATGGCCGCTGCGGGGGAGGAAGCCGACTTCGGGGTTGAAGTGCTCGCCGATCTCGCGCACTGTGGCGTTGGCGGTGAAGCGAAGACTGCTCCAGGCGGCCGTGAGGTTCCATGCGGCGTCGGACCCCTCCAGATCCGGGGTGTCGGTCCTGGCCACGAAGGACGTGAGGGTCAGTTGATTCCCGATGCCGATGCTGCCGTCGACGGCGTAGGTGCGGTTGTAGTCGCCGGCGACGCTCCCGCCCCTGTTCACGAAGAGGCCGCCGACGCGCGAGCGGTTCGGGAGCTCCTTCGCGACGCGGGCGACCGAATAGGCGTCTTCCGGATCGCCCAGTTCGCTGGCGCCGGTCTGAATGTGCAGCAAGCCCAGGTTCATGCCCGACACGCGCCCCGAGACCCTTGCGCCGCCTGTGATCGGGACGGGCTGACCGCCGGAGATGCCGATGCGGCGGCTGAAGAAGAGGTCGGCTCCCCCTGCCCCGACCGTGAAGAAGCCCGCGTTCTCGAGGAAGAAGGGTCGCTTCTCGGGGAACAGCAGCGAGAAGCGGGTCAGGTTGACCTGCTGGTCGTCGACTTCGACCTGGGCGAAGTCGGTGTTGACCGTCATGTCGAGGGTCAGGGCCTGAGTGACCTGCACCTTGACCTCGCCTCCGAACTCGGCCTGCTGCCCGAAGGCGTTCTGCGACGCGTCGGTGTAGTCGCGGGTCGAGGACCCCAGCACGTAGGGCGTGACGGTCGCGGACCGGCGGAACGGCGGCTCGATCCCGGTGAGCTGCCCGGCGAAGTCAAGCCGATACAGTCCGAACTCGCGGGGAACGGCGGCCCAGAAATCCTCTTCGTTGAGGCGGCGGATCCGGCGGGACACGTTGAACCCCCAGGAGTCCATCTCCGAACCGTAGCGCAGCGTGCTGAAGGGGATGCGGAACTCGGCGTACCAACCCTCCGCGTCGCGGGAAGTGGCCACGGTCCAGCTGCCGTCCCAGTTCTTGTTGAATCCTCCCCCGGCGCCCCTTTGGAAGCGGCGCTGGCCGGTCATGCCGCCACCGAGGAAGAACCCGCTCCCGCTGCCCTGGGAGGCGACCTGTCCGTCGTACTCGATCCCGGCTGGCGTGGTGCCGAAGACGAAGCCGTTCTGCTGGTCGTTGTAGGTGTCGAAGATCATGATCACGGCGTCGGCGTCGGTGACCTCGTAGTCGCGAATGGACTCGCCCGGCACGATGGCGGCGGCGTCGGAATCGTAGGCCCACACGGCGACGTACACAGCGTCCGCGTCGAAGAGGATGCGCACCTCGGTGGGCTCGGATGCGGGTTGTCCGTCGGCGGGCTCCCTCTGTGTGAAATCCACGAGCGGGGCGGCCGACATCCAAACCGGATCGCCGGGCACTCCGTCGATGACCGGAGCGGCTGCGGTCCGCGCCGCGACGGCGACGCCGGGAGCGGAACCGGTCGTCGATCCGCCGCCACCGCCGTTGGTCCGCACCTGCCAGGCCTGCACGCCAGGCCGAGGAAACGAAACGGCTGCCAACAACGCGGCGGCCAGCGAGAACACGGCCCTTGCGGGCAGGCCATAACGCTTGATGATCATCTTCGGCTGGTTCACCAGTCTTGGTTCGGGGGACGGCGGGGACAGACGCCCCGGGGCGTTGCCGTTGGAGCGGGCCATCTCTATTGTAGCGACAAGCGCGACGGTTGTGGTCAGCGCATTGCCAGGGAGCCCGTCATGACGATGAGATCCACGATGGTGCGCGCGGTCGGTTGGACTGCGGCGGCTGCGGTCCTGGGCAAGTCCGGAGCGGCGCAGGAACCTCCGGATTCGGTCTTCGAAGTGGAGGAGCTCGAGGTCGTCGTGGGATCGAGAGCGGGCGTCGAGGACCCGGCTGCGCTCCCGGTGCCGGTCGACATCTACGGTGCCGAAGAGATCTCGCGACTGGGCGAGGTGGATCTCGGCGAGGTGCTCGGGCGCATCGCTCCGTCGTTCAACTCGACCCGCTTCTCGGCGGGCGACGGCGCCGCGCTCCACGTCGCGACCCTGCGAGGCATGAACGGAGACCAGGTGCTCGTTCTGGTGAACGGCAAGAGACGGCACGGGGTAGCCTTCGCGAAGCTGCTCGCCGCCTCGGGCCAGGGCACGACGGGCACCGACCTGCGCGCGATTCCCGTCCACTCCATCAAGCGCATCGAGGTGCTGCGCGAGGGTGCGGCCTCGCAGTACGGCTCGGACGCCATCGCCGGGGTCATCAACATCGTGCTCAAGGACGCCGCGAGCGGGATCGATGCGGCCACCTACCTGGGCCGGACATCGCGCGGCGACGGAACCAGGCTACTGACCTCGGCGAACGCGGGCGTGCCGCTCGGCGGCGGCTTTCTCAACCTCACGATGGAGGTCGCGCGTCAGGAGGTGACCAACCGCGCGGGCACCGCGCCCACCTGCTTCGGCCCGGACCCGTCCTACGGTCCCTGCGCCGACGGCGGCAAGGTCATCCAGCTGCAGCGCAACGGCGAACCCGACTACAGGGGCGTCGGCTTCATGGCCAACGCGACGATCCCCTTCGGGGAGTCGGCGGAGTTCTATGCCTTCGGCGGCTACTCGCAGCGCGAAGCGGTCTCCGACGGCCTCTACCGCAAGGCCGATTGGGTTCCACGCTCGGTCAGCCACGTCTACCCGGACGGTTTCTTCCCGATCGAGGAGTCCGACCTGGGCGACAAGTCGATCGTGGCGGGACTACGAGGCGACGTGGGCGACTGGTCCGGGGATCTGAGCCTGGGCTTCGGACACGGCCGATTCGCCTTCGGTGCCGCCAATTCGATCAACCCGTCCTACGCGGCCGAGTTCCTGGCGCGCAATCCGGGCGCCGATGGGGCTTCGATCTCTGCGAACGCAGGGCCGCGCAATACCTTCAGCGGCGGCCTGAACGTACGCCAGTGGACGCTGAACGCCGACGCCGCACGCGAGCTCGAGGTCGGCTCGACCCCGGCGTTCCTGGCCCTCGGGGGAGCCTTTCGACGCGACTCGTACTGGATGGAGGCCGGGGACCGGGGATCGTGGGCCTGCGGACCCAGCGACACGCCGGGCAGTTTCCCGGCGGCGCACCACCTGAACGTGGACGGATCGGTGATCGCAAGCTGCGGCATACAGGGCTATCCGGGCTACAGCCCCACCTCCGCTTCGCTGAGCGAACAGGACCGGAGCAGCTTCGGGGCCTACGCCGACCTGGAGCTGCACCCGTCCGACGCGGCGACGGTGAGCGGAGCCCTGCGCTTCGAGAACTACACCGATGCCGGGAGTTCGCTGACCGGCAAGGTGGCGGGCCGCGTGGAGCTCGGCGAATCGGGTGCCGCGCTGCGCGCCGCCGTCTCGACCGGTTTCCGCGCACCGCGCCTTCCCCAGCGCGGCTTCAACACGGTCGGATTCGTGGGCGGGAGCGGCGGCCTGCAGAGCGCCGGCTTCCTGCCCGAGGGAGATCCGGTGGCCTGCGCGGACTTCGGAGCCTGTTCATTGGGGCATGAGACCTCGCTCAGCCTGACGGGTGGCTTCGTCTACTCCAGCGACAACGGTCTTCTGGTGACCGCAGACTACTACCGCGTGGCGGTCGCCGACGCGATCGTGCTGACCCAAACCCTGAACCAGAGTCACGGCCTTCGGACCGGCGCTCGGTTCCAGGGCAGGCCAGTGGACGCGGTGGCATTCTGGACGAACGCCATCGACACCCGCACGCAGGGATTCGACCTGGTGGCGAACTGGCGCTTCCGGGGCATGGACTGGGGCGCCGCGGACCTGTCGGCAAGCCTGCACCGGAACAGCACCGAGATCACCGCCAACCGGAACGAGAACTTCGTCGGCGCGACCCAGGAGACGCTGATCGAGGAGGCGCAGCCGGGACGCCGCGTGGGTTTCAGCGTCGATGTTCGCGCGTCAGGTGGGCTCGGAGCGAGGTTCGGCCTCAACCACATCGGTTCGGTGACCACCCCGTTCATCTTCGAGCAGAACGTGACGATCGATGCGGCCGCAATCGCGGATCTGGAGGTGACCCTCCGGCTCGCCGACCGGATCAGGGTGGGCGTGGGCGCGAACAACCTGCTGGACAGGCTGCCCAACCGCCTCCCGAACGACGCCGTCGCGCAACTCTGGTCGATGGACTACCCGTCGGAGTCCGCCTACGGCGTTGCCGGACGGATCTGGTACGCGCGGGTGAACGTGGTGGGCAACTGAACCGCCCCCGGCCGTTCGCGGCGGAACCTGGATGGGCCCGCACCGCGAACGGCCCCTGGCCGACTGTAGCGGCGTTCCGTCAGGAGTGGTCGTCGTGAACGTGGGCGTGCACGGGCGTCGTCACGAAGTCGGCGTGACCCGACCCGACCGCACCGTGCATGAGCTTGAAGGTCACATCGGTTTCGCCCTCCTTGTGGCCGTGAAGGTGGCCACCGAACTCACCGGGCGTGTCCTGCTCGAACTCGGCAATCGACTCGTCCTCGATGTCCACCTCCAGATAGAGGTCGTCGTCGATCGGGATCGCGCCGCCGTCGTGATCGACGAAGCGCACCGTGATGTGGGGCGTCTCCTCGCCGACGTCGACTTCCAGCTCCCCAGTCCAGCTCTGCGTGTCTCCATCGTACGAAGCGATGACCTGGCCGCCCATGATGAGCTCCACGCCCTCGGCTTCGGCATGATCGTCGTCCGGCTCGGTCGCCGAGTCGCTGCAGGCAGCGAGGATCAGTGCGAAGCCGGCGGCCACCGCAGCCAGCGAGTTTCTGTAGTACCCTGTCTTCATGTTGTTTCTCCGTTGTGTCGGTTGGTTGGAGTCGTGCGGGGATGCCATCCCTTTAGAATACGACTCGATAGGTCACACTCAAACCCCTCCCGGCCTCGGGCATGATCTCCTTGACCCGAGAGAGGTGGTTGCGGTACTCCGTGTCCGTGATGTTGTCGAGGCTCGCCGTGAGCACGTTCAGCCGGCCGGCGAGGGTGAGCCTGGCACCGGCTGTGAAGTTCAGAACCGTGTACCCGTCGGTCGGAGCCTCGAACTCTCCGATCCGATCCTGGCGCGCCGCCATCTCCGCCTCGCCACGGACGAACCAAAGCGGGCGTTCGTACTTGAGCGCCGCGTGCCCCTTGAGCGGAGGCACGAGAGGCAGAGGCCGATCGGTGTCCTTGAGACGCCCGTTGACCGATGACGCCACCGCTTCGAGGGCCAGCCCGCCCCCAAGGTCCACGTCCGCGGCGACTTCGAAGCCGCTGAAGACGGCATCGTTGCTCTGGAACTGGTAAATGGGGAGGAGCACGCGGCTCACGCGGTCGGTATCCTCCCCGTAGACGTAGTTCTTGATGTCGTTGTAGAAGCCGGTCACCTCGGCCCTGACCCGGTCGGAATCGAGGCGCAGGAAGACGTCGAGCCCCCTGCCGACCTCTTCTTCGAGGGACGGGTTTCCGACTTCGAAGGCGTATGCCGCAAGGTGCGGCCCTTCCGAATAGAGTTCGTCGATGTCGGGCGGCCGGAACGCCCGGACAGCGCTCGCCCCGAGCGTGAGGCCCGCGCCCGGGCTGTACAGAAAACCCAGCGACCCGGACAAGGAGTGGAAGGTGCGGTCCCGGATCTCTCCGATGTCCGACTCCCGGTCCTCCGCAAGAGGATCGGCCCTGGTCCAGTCGTAGCGCAGACCCCACTCGATCCGCGCGGCGCCCAGTGAGAGCTCCTCCAGCAGATACAACGCCGCCTTGAGTCGGCGCGTGTCCGGCGTGTACAGGCTCCCGCCGTACTGGAAGTCCTCCCACGACACCCTGCCACCCATCGCACCCCGAGTGAACGGCCCCAGTCGGCCGTGTCGGCCCAGAACGTCCCCGCTCGCCGCCTGCTGTTTGAACAGGGTGCCGAGTATGTTCGGGGGTTCGATCTCCCGATGCTCGTACCAGCTGTGGGTCGCGTCGAAGCGAAGATCGCGGAAGACGCCGGGAGGCTGGTCGAGCACCGTCCGGAACTTGGATGTGACGCGCTCCATCTCGATGCGCACACCCGCGTCATGCCCTCCCACGAAACCGCCGGGAATGCCGTAGTCGTTCCGGTATCCGCGGAACGCCGCCCCCAGATGACCCCATTCGGCCACGTAGGACGAACCCATTCCGCCACTCCAGAGATCGCCGTCCGTGTTGAGCAGCGTTCCCGCGGGAGTCTTGAGATCGCCCCCCCGCCGCCTCACCACCTCCACGCGCAGCGGCACGTGGTCCGACACGGCGAAGACGGTCGTGGCGCTGCCTGCCAGCGAGCCGGTCACTGTCCGGGACTGCAGCGTCGCCGAGCCCGTCGGATGGTGCGGCACCGCCGAGGGGATCTCGTCGCGAATGACGTTGATGACCCCGCCCAGCGCGTTGCCCCCGTAGAGCAGCGCCCCCGGGCCCCGCACGACCTCGATCCGCCTCGCGGACGACAGATCGACCGCGTTGGTGTGGTCCGTGCCCGAGTGGGAGGCATCGACCACGCGCTTGCTGTCCTCCAGCACGAGCACACGGTCGCCGCTCAGCCCCCGGATCACCGGTTGCGAAACGGTCGGACCCATGGTCGTGACGGCCAGCCCCGGCATCGCAGCCAGAGTGGTCGCGACGGCTGCTCCCATTTGGCGCTGCAGTTCGTCGCCCGCCATCACGCTGACCGGACGAAGCGCCTCTGCCGCTTCCCGCTCGCTGATCGTGGCCGTCACGACCATGCCCTGAAGCGCGATCGGCGACGGAACCAGCTCGATGAGCACCACCCGCGACGCGTCCTCCACCACGACCTCGCGGGTCGCGCTGCGGTAGCCGGGACGGTCGACGCGAATGGCAAAGCCGCCCTCGGTGATCCCCATCAGGCGGAAGGTTCCGTCGCCGTGCGTCACCGCCGTCGTTCCAGTCCCGACCACGGCGACGAGGGAACCCGCAAGCGGTGCTCCCGTCTCAGCGTCGCGGACCACGCCCTCGACCTCGCTCTCGCGCCCCGGCCCCTGCGCAGATGCAGGCACCGACGGCACGACGAGTCCGGCGATGATGGAGACGATGCCGGCACCACGCGAATGGCGCAATGGTCTGTTCAAAGGATGGCCTACGGCTTGTGGAGCGAGGGCTGAGCGACCGACCCGAACGGGACGGCGGGCGGGGGCGCGGGTGCGCCGGGCGGGTCAGACGACGGGCGGTGCCCTGGGGATGACCGAGCCGAAGAGGGTCGGCGCGCCGGGGACGCGGCCAGGCGCTCGATCCGGCTCGGGCACGCGGATCAGAGGTTCGCCGGTCTCGGAAAACGTGATTCCGTGCGACACTCCGGCGTTGGCAAGGGATCGCACCACCTGGCAGAAAAGGTGCCCGTGCCCGGCCCCGCAGTCGGCGTTCTCCGGCGACTCGACGTGGATCGGTGAACCGAATGGTTCGACGTCGAGGACCGCATCGGCCGCAGGCAAGCCGGCCAAGATCCCGATCTGAAGCGTGCCGAGACCCGAAATGCCCGCCCGGCGGAGATTCCATCGGCGTGATCGCCGGAATAGCAAGTGCCGCCGCCTGGTCAGGGTCTGGGAGACCGGAGTGGTGAAAACTGCCATGATCTGCGGATACTGAAGCCCGCCCGTCCTCGTTCGTCAAGTCCGCGCGCGCCGTTCGCCGGCGCATTCATGGGCCCAGAGGGACTTGAACCCCCGACCGTCGGATTATGAGTCCGCTGCTCTGACCGCCTGAGCTATGGGCCCACCTAACGGTAACCGAAAGGGGAGCCTGCTGCTACAGGGTGCCAAACAGGCGGTCGCCCGCGTCCCCAAGGCCCGGAACGATGTAGCCGTGCTCGTTGAGCCTGCTGTCGAGAGCGGCGGCGTGGACCGGCACGTCCGGGTGCTCCGCAGCCAGTCGGGCAGCGCCTTCGGGTGCGGCGATCAGGCACATCAGCGCAATGTCCGCGGCCCCGTGCGCCTTGAGGTCGGCGACCGAGGCGCACGCCGTGCCACCGGTGCCGAGCATCGGGTCCACCAGCAGAAAGCTGCACCGTTCGGGGTCCGGGGGGAGCTTCCCGTAGTAGCGCACGGGCTGCAGGGTCTCTTCGTCCCGGTAGAAGCCCAGATGGCCCACCCGCGCCCCTGGAACGAGCCGCAGAACCCCTTCGACCATGCCCAGCCCCGCCCTCAGGATCGGAACGACGACGAGCCGGTCCTCCTGGATTCGCCGCGCCGTCGTCTTCTGCAGGGGCGTCGCGAAGGTCGCCTCTTCGCCCCGCAGTCCCCGCGTGGCCTCGAAGGTCATCAGCAGCGTGATCTCCTCAACCAGCTCGCGCATCCGCTTCTGTCCGGTGTTCGCGTCGCGCACGAAGGACAGCTTGTGCTCGATGAGCGGGTGCTTCACCACATTGATCGTCAGGTCAGACAACGGTGCCTCCCTTGGTTCTCCGCGACCGGCCGCCGCCTCGTCGCCGGGCCAGGGCGTGGGCCTCCGCAAGTTCCGTGGCGCGCGCCGGTCGCCAGTTGCCGGGCTTCAGCCTGCCGAGGCGGAAGGGACCGAAGCGCGTGCGCTCGAGTTGCACGACGGGATGCCCAACGGCCTTCAACAGCCGTCGCACCTCTCGCTTTCGCCCCTCCGCAAGCACCAGCCTCACCCCCAAGTCCTCGTCTCCCAGTTGGACCTTGCGAACCAGCCGGGGCCGCGCGAATCCATCGTCCAACTCGATGCCCTGCCTCAGAGACCGCAACGCCCGGGCCGTGACCCGCCCCCTGACCCGTGCCACGTACTCCCGCTCGACGCGCCCGCTCGGGTGGGCCAGGGCGAACCCCAGATCCCCGTCGTTGGTCAGGAGGAGCAGCCCCGAGGTGTCTCGATCCAGACGTCCCACGTAGCGCAGCGAGCGTGCCCAGTTGGGGAGCAGGCCGTAGATCGTGTCCCCGCCGTGTGGATCGGTCCGAGTGCACAGGACTCCCCGCGGCTTGTGGAGGACGAGCCACCGCCTCGGTTCGGCCTGCACCACACGCCCATCCAGCGACACCGTGTCGACGCCCGGCGTCACCAACGTACCCATGGCGGTGACCGGCACCCCGTTGATGGCGATCCGGCCCTGGCGCACCAGCTCCTCCGCCTGACGCCGCGACGCGGCGCCCGTCCGCGAGATGTACTTCTGGACCCGCATCGCCCGCTGCACCGCCCTACCCCTCCGCATCTGTCGCCTCCTCCAGCGGGGCACCTTCGCGAAGCACCACGGGAAGTTCCTCGGGCCGGGGCAGATCGTCGAGCGAGGCGAAGCCGAAGTGCTCCATGAATCGGCCGGTGGTACCGTAGAGAACCGGTCGACCCACGCCCTCTCCGCGTCCCACCGCCTCGATCAGGCCGCGGTCGAGGAGGGTGCGGATCACGCCAGTGGAATTGACCCCGCGGACGTATTCGACCTCGATGCGGCTGATCGGCTGCCTGTACGCCACGATCGCCAGGGCCTCGAGCGCGGGACCCGACAGCCGCGTGATCTTCGGCACCGTGTCGAAGCGCTCCAGGTACGGCGCGAACTCGGGCCGCGTCAGGAGTTGGAACCCGTCGGCCACCTCGCGCAGCTCGAAGGCCCGGCCGGACCTGTCGTATTCCCGTCGCAGAACCGCCAGCGCCGCCTCGACCCGGTCCTCGTCCAGGGCCTCGTCCGCCCGGGCGATGTCGCCGGGCGCGAGCGGCGCGTCGCTCGCGAAGAGGATCGCCTCCACGATGCCGGCGTCGTTCACGGCAGCGCCTCCCGGTGATCGGTCGAGCCGGACGGATCGCTCCCGTCCCCCGAGGCGGCCCCGGCCCCCGCGCCGATCGCGCCGCCGCCCACCCCCGCGTTCGGTCCCCGGTAGATCCAGAGCGGCGCGAACGGCTTCGTCTGTCGAAGCGACACCACGCGCCGCCGGCCCAGCTCCAGCCCCGCCAGGAAGGTCATCACGCCGTGCATGCGCTCCCGCCACGGGGCGATCAGCCTGGCGAACTCGATCCTGCGCGCTCGCGTCACCGCGGCCACGATCAGATCCGCCTTCTCGCGCATCGAGACGGGCCGCGTCTCCACATGGTGCTCGTGGGCCCGTTCGACCGGTGCCTCGATGCCGAGCGCCGCCGCGAAGACATCGTCCCAGGCGACGCTGAGCGGCACCTCGGCGGCGGCGGGTCGGGTGCGAGGCTGCACGAATCCCTTGCCGAAGCGGCGGCCGCGGTCGTCCTCGGCGCTGCGCAGGCGGGTCGCGATCTCGCGGATCTGCTCGTACTCGAGAAGACGCCGCACCAGCTCGGCGCGCGGATCGCGATCCTCGTCGCCAGCAGGTCCCGGCAGCAGCATGCGCGCCTTGATCCGCACCAGGGCCGCGGCCATCTCCAGAAACTCGCCCGCCTCGTCCACGTCGGTGTCCCCCAGCCCCTCGATCGCCGCCAGGAACTGTCGGGTGATCCTGGAGATGGGGATGTCGAAGATGTCGATGTCCTGCGTGCGGATGAGGTGGAGCAGAAGGTCCAGGGGGCCGTGGAAGCGCTCCGTCTCGACAACGAGCAGGCCCTCGTGACCTGCGCCCGCAGCCCGGAGTCCATCGCGGTCGAGGATCATCCCACCGTCGCGGATAGGATCCATCGGAACATCACGAAGACGGGCGAGAGCGCCAGCGCGAACGCCCCCGGGAAGAGCACGAGCGAGAGAAACACCAGGGTGATCCCGTACCTTCCCATGCTCCGATAGCGAGCGCCCAGACTGGGTGGCAGAAGGTGGTACAGCACGTGGGAGCCGTCGAGCGGCGGGATCGGGATGAGGTTGAAATAGGCCAGGATCAGGTTGATGAAGACTCCGTAGCTCAGCATCAGGACCACGTTGTCGCCCAGCGTGCCACCGGTGCCGCCGGAGGCGGACGTCGCGCCAAGGGCCGCCATGAGCGCGAGCAGCGCCGCGCAGACGGCCACTAGACCGAGATTCGAGACGATGCCCGCCAGCGAGACCCGGATGTCGCCGGCGCGGTAGTCCCGGTAGTTGCGCGGGTTGACCGGGACCGGCTTCGCCCAGCCGAAGAGGAAGTCGCCGGGAAGGAAATGGAGCGCGAGCGGCACGATGATCGACCCCATGAGGTCGAGGTGCGGCATTGGGTTCAGGGTAATGCGCCCCAGGTCCCGCGCGGTGGTGTCGCCCTCCCTGAGCGCCTGCCATGCGTGCGCCACCTCGTGGACTACCACGGAGAAGAGCAGGACGGGAACGATGAGGAGCAGATCCATGTCGGGAATCTCGGGCGGAACCGAACGCCTGTCGACCGGCCGTCGGCGCGAGGGGCGTGTCCCCGTTGATCCGACGGGCCGGTGTTTCTACCTTTGTTTCCGCAATGTAAACGCATGGGGGCGGAAACACACAACGCCGCACAACGCCAATTCGGAAGTCGGACACGCATGCCCAACATCAAGAGCGCGAAGAAGCGGATGGAGCTGAGCCGGATCGAGCGCAGTCGCAATCGCGAGACCCGATCGCAGATTCGCACCGCGGTTCGCCGCGTTCGCGAGGCCACCTCGCCGGAACAGGCGGAGAAGCGTCGCCGCGCGGCCGTCGCGCTCGTCGACCGGGCCGCGACCCGCCGCACCCTCCATCCGAACAAGGCGGGCCACATCAAGGCCCAGCTCGATCGACTCGTCAGGGCGCAGCAGTAGCCTCCCAGACGGTCTCTCCGCCCACCATCGTCCGGACGACCCGTCCGACGACCTCGCGTCCTCCGAAGGGCGTGTTGCGGCACTTGGAGAGGAACGAGGCCGGATCGATCGTCCACCTGGCCTCGGGATCGATCAGCACCAGGTCGGCCGGTGCGCCCGGCCTCATGCCACCGCCCGGCAGACCCAGGGCGCGCGCGGGGCCGGTCGACATGCGCGCGAGGAGTGTGGGCAGCGTCACGATCCCCTTCAGGACGAGCCGAGCGTGGAGAATCGCGAACGCGGTCTCGAGGCCCACGGCACCGAAGGGCGCGTCGTCGAAGGCCTGTTCCTTTTCGTCGTAGGTGCACGGCGTGTGGTCGGTCGCGATGCTGTCGATCGTGCCGTCCGCGAGCGCTTCGCACAGCGCCTCGGCGTCGGTTCGGGTCCTCAGCGGAGGATCCACCTTGTACTCGGTTCCGTAGCCCGCGACGAGCTCGTGTGAAAGAAGGAGGTGGTGCGGGACCGCCTCGGCGGTGACGCGCACGTCCCTCGCCTTGGCCCGCCGGACGAGTTCCACCGCCGCGGCCGTCGACACCCGCTGCAGGTGAAGGCGCCCCCCGGTGGCCTCGGCAAGGGCCAGATCGCGCGCGACCCCGATCTCCTCCGCGACCGCTGGCTTTCCGCGAAGCCCCAGCCGGGTGGACATGACCCCTTCGTGCATCACGCCTCCCCTGGCGAGCCCCTCGTCCTCGGGGTGGGAGAGAACCGGGACGTCGAACGCCTGGGCGTATTCCAGCGCGAGACGCATCAGCATGGGGGATCCCACCGCGCGGCCGGCGTCGCCCACCGCGACCGCCCCCGCGTCGACCACCTCGCCGAACTCGGTGAGGCGTTCGCCCTTCCGCCCCGCCGAGAGCGCGGCCACGGGGAACACCCTGGCGCCCCGCGCGCGTCTGCCCGCCGCCACCACGAAGCCCACCGAAGCGGGATCATCCACCGCCGGATCGGTGTCGGGCATGGCGCACACGGCGGTGTACCCCCCCGCCGCCGCCGCGAGCGCACCCGTGGCGATCGTCTCGCGCTGCTCCCAACCCGGCTCGCAAAGGTGCGCATGGGGGTCCACGAAGCCCGGTGCCACCACCAGCCCCCGCGCGTCCACGACCTCGGCGCCGTCCGGCGCCTGCATCGGCGCAACGCCGACGACGCGACCCTCCTGCACGAGCACGTCGGCGGCGAGGTCGGTCCCGGCGCCCGGATCGATCACGCGGCCGCCCCGGATGAGCAGCCGCTTCACGGACGCGCCCCCGTGCCCGACTTCGCCTCCTCGGCAAGATCCGGCGTGCCGCCCGAGAGGAGATAGAGAACCGCCATCCGCACGGCCACGCCGTTCGTCACCTGCCGCAGGATCACCGAATGTGGGCCGTCGGCCACGTCCGAATCGATCTCCACCCCTCGGTTCATCGGTCCGGGGTGGAGGATCAGCAGATCGCGCGGCGCCCACCCCAGCCTCTCCTTCGTGACCCCGAACACACGGTTGTATTCGCGCAGCGAGGGCACGAACCCGTCCTGCATGCGCTCCAGTTGCAGGCGAAGCACATTGAGGGCGTCGGCCCATTCGATCGCCTCCTCGACCCGCCCGAAGACCGTGACGCCCAGCTCCTCGATGCCGGCGGGCATCAGGGTGCGGGGGCCGCAAACGGCCACGTCGGCGCCCAGGGTCACCAGCCCGAAGATGTTGGAGCGCGCCACGCGGGAGTGGAGGACGTCGCCCACGATGCAGACCTTCAGCCCCTTCAGGTGGCCGAAGTGGTCGCGCAGTGTGAGAATGTCGAGCAGCCCCTGGGTGGGGTGCTCGTGCGCCCCGTCGCCGGCGTTGATCACGTTGGACGGGATGCGCGCGGCCAGGAACGAGGCCGCTCCGGGCGACCAGTGCCGAATCACCACCATGTCGATCCGCATCGCCTCCAGGTTGCGCGCGGTGTCGACCAGCGTCTCGCCCTTGGACACCGACGACCCCACCGCCCCGATGTTCACCGTGTCGGCGGCCAGCCTCTTCTCGGCGAACTCGAAGGAAATCCGCGTGCGCGTCGAGGCCTCGAAGAAGAGGTTGACGATCGTCTTCCCTCTCAGGACCGGCACCTTCTTGATGCGCCGCTCCGATATCTCCTTGAAGGGCTCGGCGGTGTCGAGGATCACCCGGATCTGTTCGCGACTCAACGCCTCCAGTCCGATCAGGTCCTTGCCCAGCGCCGCCGAAGACCGTGTCACCGCGTCGCCACCTCGCTCAGCACCACCGCCAGCTCTCCGTCCAGCCCCGGCACCAGCACGTCCACCCGCTGGTGCGCCAGCACCCGAAACTCCCTTCCCACGATGTCGGGCTGGATGGGCAGCTCCCGGTCGCCCCGGTCCACCAGCACGCAGAGCAGGATCCGGGCCGGCCTCCCCCAGTCCATGAGTTCGTTCAGCGCGGCGCGCGCCGTTCGCCCGGTGTAGAGCACGTCGTCGACCAGAACCACGGCCATCCCCTCGACGCCCCCCGGCGGCAGCTTGGTCTCGCCGACGACCGGCCTGGGTCCCAGCGCCATGAGGTCGTCGCGGTACAGGGTGATGTCGAGGGTGCCGGTCGGAACTTCGCGACCCTCGGCCTCGCGAATCGCCGTGCGGATCATGTCCGCGAGGTCGACTCCGCGGCGCTGAATACCCATCAGGATCAGCCGCTCCGTCCCGCCCAGCCTTTCCAGAACCTCGTGGGCCATGCGTCCGACGGCGCGCCCGACGTCCGCGTCGTCCATCAGCACCGTGGGTGTCGCGGCGGTCACCTTTTCTCGTCGGCTCCTGCCATGGGATCCGGGATCTGCCAGCCAGCCTGCCCCCGCAGGCCGACCACAACCTAATTGCACTCCGGTTGTCCGGCCAACATCATGGGTGGGACCTGCACGCCGGGCCGCCGGGCCCCGCGAACGACCCGAACCCCAGCGGAGACCCTCGAATGTCCTCGCACACCGAGCTTCCCCCGATCATACGCGCGTCGGCACCGAGCCATCCTCGCACCGTGCGCCTCCGTGGCCCCAGCTCAGACGGACGAGGGAGTGGTATGAGACGCCTGCGCGCGCGCACGGCGACCGCGCTCTTCGGTGGCCTGGCGCTTCTCGCGGCTCCACCGGCGTCGAGTGCGCAGCAGGTCGAACAGGCGCCTGCCGTGATCCTGGCATCGGTGCCCTTCACGGTGGCGGTGCGCGGCGGCGACGACGTTTCCACCCTGGTCGAGATCCGCGACTCGCAGGGCGCGCTGCTCGCGTCCGGACCGGTGGCCGCCGGTCAGACCCGCGAGTTCCGCGACATCGCCGTTGCCTCGCGCGACGCACTGCCCCTCGTGGTGCGGGCGGGCGACTCGGTCGAGGAGATCTCTCGCCCCTTCGCGCCCGGGTGGTTCTCGATCCTGCCGCCGCTGGTCGCGATCCTGCTGGCGCTCGTCTTCAAGGAGGTCATCACGGCACTGCTGGCGGGGATCTGGCTGGGCGCGCTCGCGGTGGCCGGCTACAACCCCCTGAACGCGACCTGGCGGCTGATCGACCAGTACGTGGTGCCCGCCCTCGGCGACACCGACGGCGGCCACACGCAGATCGTGGTCTTCAGCCTCATGCTGGGCGGCATGGTCGGCATCATCAGCCGCAACGGCGGGACGAGAGGCGTGGTGCAGGCGGTCGCGCCGCTGGCCCGCAACCGCCGCCGCGGCAAGGTGGCCACCATGCTGGCCGGCCTCGCGATCTTCTTCGACGACTACGCCAACACGCTGGTCGTGGGCAACACGATGCGACCGATCACCGACGGGCTGAAGGTGTCGCGGGAGAAGCTGGCCTACCTGGTGGACTCGACCGCGGCGCCGGTCGCCGCTCTGGTTCCCGTCTCGACCTGGGTGGGCTACGAGGTGTCGCTGATCGGCGGTGGCCTCGCATCCGCGACGGGCGAGGCGACGGGGGCCGATGCGGAGTTCCTGGGGGGACTCAGCCCCTACGCCGTCTTCATCGAGACCATTCCGTACCTCTTCTATCCGCTGCTTGCGCTTGCCTTCGTCCTCCTCACCTCGGTCATGAACCGGGACTTCGGTCCCATGGCCCGCGCCGAGGCCCGGGCCGCGTCCGGCGGGGGGATACTCCGGCCCGGTTCGCGCCCGGCTGCCGAGATCTCGGAGAGCTTCGTCAATGCCAAGGAGGGGGTCCCCAGGCGTTGGTGGAATGCCGGACTCCCGGTGGCGGCGGTGGTGCTCGTGGTCCTCGGCGGCCTCTACACCTCGGGACGCGCGGCGGCGGGGGCCGACGCGTCGCTGCGCGACATCTTCGGAGCGGCCGACCCCTTCATCACGCTCCTCTGGGGTTCGCTCTCGGGGTGTCTGGTCGCGGCGGTGCTTTCGATCGGCCAGCGACTCCTCGACGTCAAGGAGTGCGTCGACGCGTGGCTGGGCGGCGTCAAGGCCATGATGATCGCGATGGTCATCCTTACGCTGGCGTGGTCGCTCGGCTCGGTCACCCAGGACGTCGGCACGGCGGCGTACGTCTCCCAGTTGTTGGGCGGCAACCTGCCCCTCTTCCTGCTTCCGGCGGTGGTGTTCATCACGTCGGGCGCGATGGCGTTCGCGACCGGAACCTCGTGGACCACCATGGCCATTCTGATCCCACTCGTGATTCCGCTCACCGTTTCGCTCGCGGGCGGCACCGGATTCGCCGACGGATCCCTATACGGCATTCTGCTCGCCACAACCAGCTCGGTGCTGGCCGGGGCCATCTGGGGCGACCACTGCTCCCCCATCTCCGACACCACCGTCCTGTCCTCGACGGCAGCCGCCTGCGACCACGTGGACCACGTCCGCACGCAGCTCCCCTATGCGGTGCTTGTCGGCGCGGTCGGCCTCGTTCTGGGCAGCGTGGGGACGGCGCTGGGGCTTCCCACCTGGCTGGCGCTCCTGGCTGGCGTCGCCGTGCTCGCGCTCTTCCTGCGGATGTTCGGCACCCCCATCGCCGAGGTCGGCGAGGCGCCCGCGGCAGGATCCTGACGCCTCCCGCGGTCCCCGGCCCCGGCGTCTCCGCCAGGGGTGCTCGCGCGCGCTGTGTAAGGGCTAGCCGCGGCGGGCCCGAAAGAAGGCACGCAGCAATTCGGCCGATTCGTCCGCGAGGACGCCGCTGAGCAGCTCCACGCGGTGGTTGAGGCGCGGATCCTGCACGAGGTTGTGCAGGCTCCCGGCCATCCCGGACTTGGGGTCGTGCGCGGCGAACACCAGGCGTGGAACCCGGGCCAGCACGATCGCGCCGGCGCATTGGGCGCAAGGCTCCAGGGTGGCGTACAGCGTGCATCGGGTCAGGCGCCAGTCGCCCAGGCGACGGGCGGCCGCGCGAATGGCCACCGATTCGGCGTGCGCGGTCGGATCGCACCACTCCACCGTGCGATTGTGGGATTCGGCGAGGATCGCGCCTTCGCGCACGATCAGCGCACCGACGGGCACCTCGCCGCGCAGGGCGCCGGCACGGGCCAGCTCGAGGGCGCGGGCCATCCAGGCGCGGTCTTGGCCGCCGATGGCGCTAGTGGGCGGTTATGGGAGCCGTGAAGGGAAGCACGCCCATCCGCCGGTACAACCCTGCAACCCGGCCCACGACCACCGGCTGAGCCGCTTCCGGCGCGTCGGAGGTCGCGGCGTCGCCCCCAATCGGGTAGAAGTGGAAGCGCGAATCCCTCTTCTTGAGCTGGAAGTAGTCGACCGTCCCGTTCACCCGCGCGACGACGATCTCGCCGTCGACGAGCTCTTCGGCGCGAACAGGTTGGATCACCACGAAGTCCCCCGCGCTGATCCCTGCCGCAGCCAGCCGGTCGCGGGGCGCGCGGACGACGAAGCCTCCGTTCTGGCCCACCAACTGCCGGTCGAGCGAGACGTGAACGTCGACGCGAGCGTCTCCGAGTCCGTTCGACGCCTCGTCCAGGTCCTGGAAGCACGGCAGCGACACCGACTGGGCGCTGAGGTCCAGGCCGAGGATCCTGATTCCGCGGGAGCGCGAGGGGGACCGCTCCACGAACCCCTTGTCGGCGAGCGCCTGAAGATGCTCCGAAACCGTCTTCGTGCTCTTGATCCCGAAGCGCCGTCCAATCTCGCGGATCGACGGTTGATAGGTGTTGGCGCGCAGATACGACACCATGAAATCGAGTATGCTTCGCTCGATGTCGTTGAGGCTGGGTACGATCCGGATTCCAGGCGACTCAGGGGGGGTTGGGGCGGATCTGGGACCGGTCGGCATGCTCTCGCGGGAAGGGGCGAATCGGGGGGAGTGGCGCGGTGAAGGATAGGCGTCCGCGCACCCATTGGCAAGCTTGGGGGGCTAGCCGCGGCCCTCGACGTGGCCGACCGCGCGCTCCACGCGCCGGATTGACCGCTCGCGTCCCAGAATCAGCAGCACGTCGAAGATTCCCGGCGAGGCGGCCAGCCCGGTGAGAGCGACGCGCAGCGGCTGGAAGATCTTCCCGGCGCCGACGCCCCGCGCCGCAGCCATGGAGCGCAGCGCGGTCTCCAGCGCTTCGGCGTCCCAGGGCGTGGCCGCGAGGGTGTCGCGGACGGCCGTGAGGGTGGCCGCCGTGCCCGCAGGGTCGCGATGCCAAGCCTTCCGGGCCGCCTTGGGGTCGTAGTCGCGCACGGGGCCGATGTAGGGGCGCGACAGGGTGGCCATCTCGGCCAGGGTCCGGCTGCGCGGGGCGAGCGCGGTGGCCATGCGGCGGAAGCTCTCGTGCGGCAGGGCGATGTCGTCGGGGCCGACGCCGTCCTGCGCGAGCCGGGCCCGCAGTGCGGCCGCCCGCTCGTCCGGATCCATGCGCGCGATGTACTGGCCGTTCATCCAGCGCAGCTTGTCCCGGTCGAAGACGGCGCCCTTCTTCAGGACGCGCTCCAGCGAGAAGCGCGCGACCATCTCCTCGCGGCCGAGCAGCTCCTCGTCGGTTCCGGGCGACCAGCCCAGCAGGGCGAGAAAGTTCGCCATCGCCTCCGGCAGAACCCCCTCGGCCTCGAACGCGTCGACCGCCTGCGCGCCGTGGCGCTTGGAGAGGCGCTTCCCGTCGGGCCCCAGAATCATCGGGAGGTGCCCGAAGGTGGGGACGGCCGCGCCCAGCGCCTCGTACAGGAGGATCTGCTTGGGCGTGTTGGAGATGTGGTCGTCGCCGCGCACGACGTGGGTGATCCCCATCGCGATGTCGTCGGAGACCACGGCCAGGTTGTAGGTGGGGGTTCCGTCGCTGCGCAGGATCACGAGGTCGTCGATCTGGGCGTTGTCGAAGCGGGTGGGGCCGTGCACCAGATCGGGCCACTCGGTCGAGCCGTCGGGGACCAGGAAGCGGACGGCGAAGGGCTCCCCCGCCTCGGCGCGGCGGCGGCTCTCGTCGGGCGGCACCCGGGCGGCCAGCTCCCGGGACAGCCGCGCGACCGTGCCCGTCCCCGCCTCGACCGCAGCTTCGCGGGCGCGTGCGAACTCCGCCTGGGTGGTGAAGTCGCGGTAGGCGCGGCCGGCGTCGAGGAGGCGCAGGGCGTCGCGTCGATGCCGCGCAAGGCCGTCGGCCTGGAAGACGGGCTCCTCGTCCCAGTCGATGCCGAGCCAGCTCAGCCCGTTCAGAATGGCTTCGACGTGCTCGGGGCGGCTGCGGTTCCGGTCGGTGTCCTCGATGCGCAGCAGGAAGTCGCCCCCGTGCCGGCGGGCCAGCAGCCAGTTGAATAGGGCGGTCCGGGCGCCGCCGACGTGAAGGTGTCCCGTCGGCGAGGGTGCGAAGCGGAGTCTCACGGCTCAGGCCGGACGCGCGCGCCCAAGGTTGCGGGCCCACTTGACGGTCACGGCCACGAACGGCCAGGTCACCACCAGTCCGGCCCAGACCACGCCTGCCCACAACAGCACCGAGCGGAGCGTCTCCGGCAGGGCCCCGACGGACTCGAACACGAAGTCCAGGAAGGCCACGTCGCCCCGGAAGCCCTCGACGAAGCCCCACAGCGCCAGCGATCCGAACACGAATCCGACCAGAATCACGCCGTACAGCACCATGTGGGTCAGCCAGTTGACCGTGCCCACGCGACCGGACGCGGAGAAGTGCTCCGAGAGGCCCGTGCGCGCCTTGCGGCTCTCGAACAGGTAGTAGAGGGCCGGCGTGGCGGTCAGGACCAGGAAGGTCGAGGACATCAGGCCCCCGATCAGGGAGTAGGCCAGCGCGTTCCAGATGTTGGAGTCCGCGGTCTCGCTGAAGAGGACCAGCGGCAGGAGCGCGAGGATGGTGGTGGTCGTCGTCATGAGAATCGGCCGCACGCGCTCCAGCGTGCCCTTGAGGATGGCCGCCTCGAGGCTGGTGGAACCCTCCCGCCTGGTTCGGTTGATGTGATCGACGAGCAGGATGGCGTTGTTGACGACGATCCCGCACATCATGATCACCCCCATCCAGGCCTCTCCGGTGAAGTGCGCGTCCAGGAAGAAGAAGAGGAGGAAGACGCCGATCAGCGCCATCGGAACCGCCAGGACCACGCAGAGGGGCTGCCGCGCCGATTCGAAGAGGGCTGCGGTGACCATGTAGACCAGGAGCAGCGCAACGGCCAGCACCAACGCCAGCTGTGACTGCTGCTCGGCGGTCCACCGCCAGCGGTCGGCCTTCTTGACCGTGTAGCCGGGTGGAACCTCGGAGCCGTCGATGACCGTGTTGTGATAGACGTCTCCGAGCTTGTAGGGACCGCGGAACTCGTACGCCACCGTCCGTTCGTACTGCTGGTTCTCGCGCCGGATCTGCGCGAGGACCTCCTGCGAGGTGACCGTCACGAGCTCGCCCAGACGCACCGGATCGCCGTCCGGGGTCAGGATCAGGGTCTGCCGGAGCCGGTGGAGATCGACGTCCCGATTCCCTTCCAGCTTCACGTCGTAGCGGACCTCGTCCCCTCCGATCTTGATCTGGCTCTGGCTGACCTGTCCGCGCACGGCGTCGCCGATCTGCCGCACCAGGCTGGCCACCGGCAGGTCATGGCGCGCGACCACGTCCCGCCGGATGTCGACGACAAACTCGGTGGCTCGGTCCCGCGTGTAGAACCCGTAGGACGCGTTGGGGTTGACGTCGCGGATGCGGGGATAGCGCTCCAGCCGCCTGGCCAGATTCTCGGCGATTTCGCGCACCTTCTCGTAGTTGTACCCGAGCACCTGGATGCTGTAGTTGGGAGGCGAGCTGCCGCCTCCGTAGAACGACGGCCCGTATCCGCGCACATGCACGTCGACGCCGGAGAACCCGAGCGAGAAGGCGAAGAGCTGGTCCTTGATGTTGACCGGTATGTTGGTCTGCTCGAGCTCCTCGGGGAAGGTGACCCTGGTGTAGCTGCTGGTCGGGCTCCGGACGTTGGTGACGAACTTCTCCACCTCGGGCATCTGGCGCAGCCGCTCCTCGAAGTAGCGGGTGAGCTCGTCGGTGCGCTCGATGTCGGTTCCGCGAGGAAAGTCGATGCTGATCGAGATGTAGGTGTCCTGACCCCCGCCCCACCCCCAGAACGATCCCCGGTTGACGAAGTTCTCGAACAGGTAGGTGGAACCGCCCAGCGCGGAGAGCCCGAGCGCGACCACCATCCAGGGCCAGCGCAGGGTGAGCGCCAGCAGACTGCGGTAGAACCGCACGTAGAAGGGCATTCGGGGTTCGACGCGTCCGTCCGGTCCGTCGTCGGCGATTCGGTCGGGCAGCAGTCTGCCCACCAGCGCGGGGATGAAGGTGAACGCCACGGCCAGCGAGGCGAGCAGGGTGAGCGTGACCACGATCCCGAGCGGCAGGTAGTAGACGCGCAGCTCGCCGCGCAGGTATACGAAGGGCGCGAAGACGATGAGCGTCGTGGCGGTGGCGGCGACGACGGGGAGCGCGACGTCGGACGCCCCCTTCAGGATCGCGCTGCGACGCTCGTCCCCCTGTTGCCAGCGTCTGTAGACGTTCTCGAGCACGACGATGGAGTTGTCCACGATCAGCCCGAAGGCCAGCGCCAGCCCCGTGAGGGTGAGCACGTTGAGCGAATAGCCCGAGAAGAAGATCAGGTTGAGCGATATGAGGATCGAGAATGCGATCGAGGCGAAGATGACCACCGCGGAGCGGATCGATCCCAGGAAGAGAAGGAGGACGCCCAGGATGACGAAGACCGAGACCGCCGCGCGGCTGCGCAGGTCCGAAAGCTGGCGACGGATCTCCCGGCTCTCGTCGCGATCGAGGATGAAGCGCGTGTTGGGCGGATTGCGCGCCTCGACGATCTTCATCCGCTCCTTCACCAGGTCGGCGACGCGAACCGAGTTGGCTCCGACCTCCTTGATGACGCCGAACCCCACGGCGGGACGGGAGTTGACCCTGTGGTGGCTCCGGGCGTCCTCGTGGGTGTCGCGCACCACCGCGATGTCCGAGAGCCGGACGATCCGACCGCCCTCGCTCGCGATGACGGTGCTCTCGATGTCGAGCGCCGAAGCCGGCCGGTTGCGGATCGTCAGGGTCCACTGCCGGTCTCCCTCGCGCACCGCCCCGGCCTCGCGAACCAGGTCTAGCTCGCCCATCCGAGCCCGGACGTCGTTCGTGGAGACGCCCATCGCCGCCATCCGCTCGCGGTTCAGCTCGACTTCGAGGAGCCGCTCCCTTCCCCCCGTGGCCCTGACCAGCGCGACCCCTTCGATCTGGCTGAGCTCCGGGACCACCACGTCGTCGAGGTGCTGGCGGAGCGATTCGAGGGTGCGCGTGCCGGTGAAGGTGTATTCAAGAAGCGGGCGCCACTGCTGCTGCTGGAATTCGCGGGGCACGTAGGGCTCCACGGTCACTCGGTCCACGCCGGGGGGCAGCTCCGTCTCCTCCAGCGTCGCGATGCGCTCCGAAAGATCCAGGCGCGCGAAGTCCATGTCCGTGTCGCGGGCGAACTCCACGTCGATCGTGGCGACCCCCTCCCTCGACACCGAGGTGACCTTCTCGACGCCCTGCACCAGTTGGATGGTCGCTTCGAGGGGCGAGGTCAGGAACGCCTCCACCGTCTCGGGAGAGGCTCCGCGCCACTCTCCGTTCACCGACAGCCGCGGCAGGGCAGTGTCGGGGAGCAGTTCGATGGGGATGTTGCGCCAGGCGAACACGCCCAGCGAAGCCACGGCAAGATAGGCCATCGCGATGGCCACGGGACGGCGGACCGAGAATCGGATCATGGCGCGCCGGCCCCCTGCCCTGCCAGTTCCACTCCGGTCGCGGCCCCGCCCCCACGCCTCCTCCAAGCCGTGCGCACGTCCTCGACCACCGAGTAGACGACCGGCACCACGATCAGCGTCAGCGCGGTGGCCACGATCAGACCGCCGATCACCGAGATCGCCATCGGGGCCCTCAGGTCCGCGCCGCGCCCGATCCCCAGCGCCATCGGGAGCAGCCCGAGCACGGTCGTCACGGTCGTCATCACGATGGGTCTCAGGCGCACCTCGCCGGCCTCCAGAATCGCGTCGCGCAGGCTGCGTCCGCGCGCACGGCCCTGGTTGATGAAGTCCACCTTGACGATCGCATCGTTGACGACAATTCCCACGAGGATCACCACTCCGATCAAGCTCATCGTGTTCAGTCCCTGCCCGGTCAGCGCAAGTGCCAGAATAGCGCCGACGAGCGCCAGCGGCACCGCCATGAGGATCGTGAACGGGTGCACGAAGGACTCGAACTGGGCCGCCAGGATCATGTACACCAGCAGGATCGCCAGACCGAAGGCGAAGGAGAGGTCACGGAAGGAGCGGCGCATCTCCTCGTTTTCGCCGCCCACCTCGACCCGCGTGTCGAAGGGGACTCTCATTCCCTGCAGCGCGTCCTCCACCGAGGTGATCGCGGCTGCCAGCCCACCCGAGGCCACGTCGGCGTAGACGGTGACCACGCGGCCCTGGTCCTCGCGCTTGATCTCGGCGGGCCCGAGCGTCTGCTCCACGGTGACGAGTTCTCGCAACGGAACCCCCTCGACGCGCAGTGTTTCAAGGGTCGTGGCGTCGTGGCGCAGGAAGTCGGGGAGCCTCACCATGACGGCGATCTTGCGGTCGAAGTCGACGAATTCGGTGGCGCGGTCGCCGAGCATGGCGGCCGTGATGGTCTCGGCGACCAGAAGCCCCTCGATCCCGTACCCTGCAGCCGCCTCCCTGTCGATGAAGACCTGGTACTGGGGCTGCCCCCTCTCCGAGCCGATGCGCACGTTGCGAATCTCGCCGAGGGTGGCGAGCCGCCGCCGCACCTGTTCGGCGAAGGGGTAGCTCGCGTCGAGGTCCTCGCCCCTGACCCGCACCGCGATGTCGGCTTCGCCGCCGCCCAGAATCTGGCCCAGCGCGGTGGCCTGCCCGGTCTCGAAGGAGAGCGACCCGGGCGGGAATCCGCCTTCCAGCCCCTGCAGTCGCCCGACCACGGTCTCGGTCGTGGCTCGGTCGTCGAGACGGATCTGCAGCCGGGCCGTGTGCAGCCCCGCCGCCTGTCCCTCGTCGCCCTTGGCCTGCACGTCGCGACCGATGTGGCTGAAGACCGCCGCCACCTCCGGATCGTCCTGCAACCCGCCCTCCAGAGTCTCCACCGCCGCGGCCGTCGTCTCGAGCCGCGTGCCCTCTTCGAGCTCCACGCGCACGTCGAACGCGCCCTGGTCCACACTGGGAAGCAGATCGCGATCCAGCGCCAGCGCCAGCACGAGCACGCCGCCGAGCGTGACGCCGGCGATCGTCAGCACAAGCGCGCGCCGGTCGAGCGCCGCCGACAGCACGCCGTGGTACCACGCCGCGAAGACGTTGAAGATGCGGTCGAAGACGCGAAAGAAGGGCAGGAACGCGGTCGACAGGAACTTGCCGCCGATGTCGCCCCAGTAGACGACCAGTTGCCGGGCGAGGGAGGCCGCGCCGCGGACCGCTCGGAACGGAAGCGTCACGACCCAGGCGATCGCGCGGCCGATCCTTGCGCGGACGGAAGACGGACGTGGCGCGGCTTCGGTTTCGGGGCCGGGATCGGCCGCCGCCTTGCGCTTGCCCCCGGTGAAGTGCCCCGCCATCGCGGGGAGAAGGGTGATCGCAACCGCGAGACTTGCGAGGAGCGAGAACGCCACCGCGAGAGAGAGCGCGCCGAACAGCTCACCCGCCACGCCCTGCACGTAGATGATCGGGCCGAAGACGGAGATGGTCGTGAGCGTCGAGGCCGTGATCGCGCCCTGGACCTCCTCGGCACCGCGTGCCGCGGCCTCCAGCGCCCCCAACCCCGCCTGGCGATGCCTGAAGATGTTCTCCAGCACGATGATGGAGTTGTCCACCAGCATCCCGACCCCGAGCGCGAGTCCCCCCAGGCTCATGATGTTGAGGGAGACGTCGAACGCGTCCATGAGGGCGAAGGTGCCGATCACCGAGATCGGGATTGCGAGCGCGATCGCCACCGGATAGCGGGGATCGCGGAGGAAGAAGAAGAGCACGACGAAGGCCAGCAGCCCGCCCAGGATCAGCGCCTGCACGACGTTGCTGATCGACTCGTCGATGAAGGTGGCCTGGTTGGAGGCGATCTCGCTGGTGAAGTCGGGGTACTGCTCCCTCAGCAGCGCCAGGGTCTCCTGGACCTCCTCGGACACCGCGACCGTGTTGGCCCCCGACTCCTTGAAGACGAGGATTCCGACCGACTCCGCGCCGTTGTAGCGGGCGATCTCCTCGCGTTCGGCGAAGCCGTCCACGACCGTGGCGACGTCCCGCAGCCGCACCAGCCGGAACCCTTCCGCCTCCTCTTCGCCTCCCCCCGCCCCGGCCGCCGGCGCCCCCTGCCCACCGATCTCCTGCCTGCTGACGACGACCTCGTTGATCTCCTCGACCGTCTGGAACTCGCCGAGGGTGCGCAGCGGATAGCGGTAGCGCCCCCGCAGGATCGTGCCTCCCCGCGCCGAGTAGTTGGCCTGGTCGAGGGCGCGCGAAATATCGGCCAGGGTGACCCCGTTTGACTCGAGCAGCGCCGGATCGACCTCGATCTGGATTTCGCGGTCCAGGCCCCCGGTCACGGAGGCCTGCGCGACGCCGTCAAGCTGCTCCAGGCGGCGGCGGAAGACGTTCTCCGCGATCTCCTTGTTGGCCAGCAGGTTGCCGCCGCCGGTGAGCGAGATGGTCAGGATCGGCTCGGCCTGGGGATCTACCCGCAGGATCGTCGGCCGGTCGGCGGTCTCGGGGAGGAATTCGCGAATGTTGTCGAGCCGCTCCCGCACGTTGAGGGTGGCGAAGTCCATGTTCGTGCCCCACGCGAAGCGCAGGGTGACCAGACTCACGCCCTCCTGGGACACCGAGGTGACCTTCTCCACCCCGGGCACCGCCGCCGCCTGCTGCTCGATGGGCTCGGTGACGAGCCGTTCGATCTCGGCGGGCGCAACGTTCGGATACCCGGTGTAGACCACCAGCCGCGGGAAGCTGACTTCGGGCAGCAGGTCGATCGGGAGGCGGGCGTACGAGATGCTGCCCAGCAGCACCACCGCGAGCACCAGCATGGCGACGGCCACCGGACGCCGCGTCGAGGTTCTCGGAATCGACACGGCTCAGTCCTGTTCGCGTGGCAAGGGGCTCTCCGGCGCCAGACCAGCCTGCTCCGCCACCACTCCCGCCGCCTCATAGAGGCCCAGCAGCGCCACCGCGAACTCGAACCCCTGATCCACCAGGTCACGCTGCGCCGCCGCCTCGTCGCGGACCGCCGCTCGCAGCTCCTCGATGCTCTTGACGGCCAGCCGGTATTCCTCCTGAACGATCCGAAGTCGCTCGCGGGCCACCTCCAGCGCCGTCTCGCGCTGAACCACGTTGGCCCACGCCGTCTCCAGGTCGACGTAGCGCGAGCGAACCTGCTCTTCGAGTTCGATTTCGGCCTGGCGCAGCTGCTCGCCCGAGTTGCGAAGCTCCACTTCGGCGGCGGCGATCTGCTGGGAGGTCTGGAAGCGGCTGAAGAGCGGTATGGTGACATTCAGCCCAATGCGACCGCCGAAGTCACCGGGGTCGAAATCGAAGAGGGCCGTCTGGTCAGGACCGTAGGAGCCCCGGTCGAAACTCGACGTGAGCGAGATCGACGGCCACCGCGTGGACCTGGCTGCGCTCAGCGCGGACTGCCTCGCCACCCTCGTCACCTCGGCCACCCCCACGGTCGGACTGCCAGCGAGCCCCCGGGCAACCAGCCGTTCAAGATCGAGGGTCGCCGGGTCGATCGGATCCGGAAACGGCTGCTCCACGTCGAATGTTCGCAGCGCGGGGTCCCCGATGGCCCGCCGGAGCGCGAACATGCCCTTTTCCATCTCCCCCCGTGCGTCGGTGACGGTCACTCGCTGGGCCTGGAGGTCGAGCGTGGCCCCAAGCAGGTCGGATCGGCCGATGGTTGCCAACTCGAACCGGCGCTCCGCCACCTCGAAGTCCCGCTCCCTCGCCACCAGCAGCTCCTCCTCGACGGCCAGACGGGCCTTCTGACGCTGTGCGAAGAGGAACTGGCGCTGCACTTCGGCCAGAATGCGATTGAGATCGCGTTCCGCTCCAAGACGATCCACCCGCGCCTCGGCCCGCGCCTGGTTGAAGACGTGGAAGCGCTCGCCCCCTTGGAACAGATCGAGCCCGAGGGTGGCACCCTGACTGGAATAGGAACTGACGACGGTGCGAACCTCGGGGTTGTCGATCGGATTCCCGAAGAAGTCGACGGCCGTGGACTCCTGGCGGAAGCTCTGGCTGGTCCCGTAGCTGACATTCAGACTTGGAAGGAACGCGCCCCACGCCTGGCGCCGCTGCGGGCCTTCCAGCTCCATGCGGTTGAGCGCCTGGCGGTATTCGGGGTTGTATTGGACCGCACGCTCCAGGGCCTCCCGCAACGAGATCACCGCCACTTCCCCTGCTTCGGGGATGGATGACTGCGCGCAGGCGGGAGCGATCGGGCTGCCGATACCCAAGCCCGCTGCGATCATCGCGACGATGTGTCTCCGTGGACGACGCCGACCCGGCACCCCCCTCATCGGGTCGGCCTCCCGCCTGCGGCCATCGGGTCATCCACCAGTTCGACCGCAGCGTCGTGGGGCAGCATCTGGTGGCCATCCACCAGCACGACCTCGCCGGGCGCGACCCACTCCGCATCTCCCTCCAGCAGTTCCACGTAGTAGTCGTTCTCCAGGCCCACCGTCACGTAGCGCCACTTCGCCCGCCCGTCCTCCATCACGAAGAGGAAGTCGCGGCGGTCCTCGGTCTCCCGAATTGCAGTCTTGGGAACGAGCAGACGGTCCGGAAACTGCTGCGCCTCCAGATCCGCCTCGGCGTACATGCCGGGCTTGATGCCGCCGTCGGCGTTGGGTATGTGGACCGTGACCCGCGCCGTGTTGAGTTCGGGATCGATCACCGGATTGATGGTCTCGATCCGTCCCGTGAAGGTCCGGCCCGGGAAGGCCGTGAACTCGAGCGAGGCCGAGCGGCCCTCCTCCAGATGCACGACCTCGGTCGCCAGAACCTCGACCGCCACCTTGACGGGATCGATGTCCACCACCGTGAGGAGTTCGTCGCCCTCGCGCACGAACTGCCCCGCCACCACCCGCAGGTCGGCGACCCTGCCGCCGAACGGCGCCCGGGCTCCGGTCTTCGCCAGATCCAGCTGCGCCCGGCGCAGGTCGACCTCGGCCTGGTCGAGCCCGGTCTGCGCGCGCGCCAGCATGTCGCGCTGCCTCCGCACCTCCGGGATCCTCGAGCTCCTCGTCGAAGAGGACGCGCGTCCGGTAGTCGGACTGCGCTTTCCTGAGCGCCGCCTCCATGGTCGCGACCTCGAGCGCATATTCCGTGGTGTCGATCTGCACGACCAGCCGACCCGCGCCGACCTCCTGATTCTCCCGCACGCGCACTTCGGCGACGATCCCCGCCTTCTGGGCGGTCAGCTTCGCCTCGCGGAAGGCCTCCGCCCTGCCTCTCGCCCGCACCGAAATCCAGAGCGTGTCCTGGACCGCGGCAACCCCGCTGACGGGCTGGGGCAGCTCGGTGTCGAACTGCTCGCGGACCGACTGGACGACCTCGCCCACCTCTTCGGACACGTCCGCCAGGGCATCGTTCTCCTCCTCCTCGGGAGGCGGCCGGAGGCGCCACCAGATGCCGCCGGCCATGGCCCCAAGGATGATCAGCGTGGTCAGGATTCCCAACGTGGACCGAGATTGTGCCATGCCAGCAGCTCCTTTTGATCGTCAGGCGCGGGTTTCCCAGGAACCCCCCAGCATCGGGTTTGACACCCCGTTCGCGCCGCAGGGTTGCACTTTCCGCAGCCCTTCTTCGAGGCTACCCCTCATTAATACAGACAGTTCTCACGGGCGTTACGTGCAATCCATCGCCGTCAAGCCCCCGCCGACGCGGCGTACCTGCGCTCGACATAGTCGCCCAGGATCTCCTTGAACTCCTCCACGATCCGGTCGCCCTTCAGCGTCCGCAGGTGAGTCCCATCCACGTAGACCGGCGCCTTGGGCGCTTCCAGGTTGCCGGGCAGGGAGATCCCCAGGTCGGCGTGCTTGGACTCGCCGGGTCCGTTCACCACGCACCCCATCACGGCCACCTTCAGGTCCTCCACCCCCGGATAGCGGCGGCGCCACTCGGGCATCCGGCGACGAATGTGGCCCTGGATGTCCTCGGTCATCTCCTGGAAGAAGGTGCTGGTCGTGCGACCGCACCCCGGACAGGCCGTCACCTGAGGCTCGAAGCTGCGGATATCGAGCGACTGCAGAATCTGCTGCGCGACCTGTACCTCCTCGGTGCGGTCTCCCCTCGGCCGGGGCGTCAGCGACACCCGGATCGTGTCGCCGATCCCGTCGAGCAGCAGCGGCGCGAGCGCCACCGAGGTGGCCACGATCCCCTTCGACCCCATGCCCGCCTCGGTCAGCCCCAGGTGCAGCGGGTACCGGGTGAGCGGCGCGAGCTGACGGTACACCAGGATCAGTTCGCGGACCCCCGAGACCTTGGCGCTGAGCACGATGCGGTTCGCGCCGAGTCCCGTCTCCTCGGCCAGCTCCGCCGACCGCGTCGCGCTCTCGACGATGCAGTCGCGCAGCACCTGGCCGGCGTCCTTCGGGCGTTCGCGCCGTCCGTTCTCGTCCATCATGTCCGTCAGGAGACGCTGGTCGAGCGATCCCCAGTTCACGCCGATGCGCACCGCCTTGCCGTTCTCGATCGCGATGCGCACGATCGCCTGGAAGTTCTCGTCGCGGCGGCTCGTCCCCACGTTGCCCGGATTGATCCTGTACTTCGACAGCAGCTCGGCCGCGCGGGGGTATTCGCGCAGCAGGATGTGGCCGTTGTAGTGGAAGTCGCCCACGATCGGCACCGAGCAGCCCAGGTCGGCCAGGCGCTCGAAGAGCTCCGGCACCGCGGCCGCGGCGTATTTGTTGTTCACCGTCACGCGCACGATCTCGCTGCCGGCGTCGGCCAGCGCCTTGACCTGCGCGGCGGTGGCGGCGGCGTCCGCCGTGTCGGTGTTCGTCATCGACTGCACGACGACCGGGTTGCCCCCGCCCACCCTCACGCCTCCGACATCGACCTCGTGGGTTTTTCCGGACACAAGCTCCTCCGCTCCGGTTCGCGTCCCGGCGGCAACGGGCCGCCCTGTCCGAACAACATAAGACATTCCCCGTCACCATCCCGTCACCGCGCCCCCGATCGCCTCCCCGCAACCAGGCCCCGACCCGCTTGCGCTCCATCCGAACCGGCGGAGATATTTCCGGGCGCGCGCCGATCTCGGCAGCGCCTCCCGCGCCCCCTCACTGCTCATGGTGGACTCATGAAGAAGGCCTCGACACCCGGTTCCATCCTTCGGCTCGCGACGACGTTCCTCGCGCTGGCGGCGGTCGCTCCCGCCCCCACGACCCTGCACGCGCAGCAGAAGCCCACGCTCACCCCCGACGACTACGGACAGTGGGAACGTCTCGGTCCGGCCGCGCTCTCGCCCGACGGTGCCTGGATGGCCGTGTCGATCTCGCGGGTCAACGACGAGAACGAACTGCGCGTCCACGCCACCGACTCGGACTCGGTCGTTGTGGTTCCATTCGGGTCGCGCCCCGCGTTCAGCGCCGACGGCCGCTGGCTGGCCTACGCCATCGGCGTCTCCCCCGACGAGCGGAAGCGGCTCGAGGCGAGCAAGACTCCGGTGCGCAACGCCCTGGGCCTCCTCGATCTGCGGAGCGGCGAGCAGGAGGAGATCGACGAGGTCGAGTCGTTCTCGCTCTCCGACGACGGGCGCTACCTGGCGATGCGCCGCTACAAGCCCGACGGCAAGGAGAGCAGCGGCGTCGATGTGGTCGTGCGCGAGCTCGCCACCGGATCGACCCTCAGCTTCGGCAACGTCTCCGCCCTCCAGTGGCAGGACGAGGGACACCTGCTGGCCATGACCACCGACGCCGACGACCGCATCGGCAACGGCGTCAAGCTGTACGACCCCGAATCCGGGCGACTGCGGTCGCTGGAC
Source organism: Longimicrobiales bacterium (assembly GCA_963662845.2). Taxonomy (GTDB): domain Bacteria; phylum Gemmatimonadota; class Gemmatimonadetes; order Longimicrobiales; family Gaopeijiaceae; genus Bin94. The sequence continues at coordinate 1,425,425 of CAXXCM010000005.1, forward strand.
ACCGACGACGCGACCTATCGCGCGCTGTCGTGGCGCGAGGAAGCCGCCGATCTGGCCGTGCTCAAGAGCTACACCGACGAGGGCCACGAGGACACCGCGCATGTGGCGCTGGCCTGGCGCGACCTCGACGAGGACGACCCCACCTCCTTCGTGCTGGACCCGCGCGACGACACCACCCTGCCCGCAGGCACGCGCGTCGTCGAGCACCGCACCCCAGTGTGGTCGGACGACGGCGAGACCGTTTTCCTGGGCATCCAGGACCGCATCCCGGTGGACGTGCCTGTGGTGGAGGAGGAAGAGGACGACGAGGCGGGCGACGGCGAGGGTGGCGACTCGGACGGCGAGGACGGGGGCGCGGCTGCGGAGGATGACGACGAGGACCCGCCCGGCGTGGAGATCTGGCATAGCCGCGACGTCGACCCGGTGCCGCAGCAGCGGGTGCGCGAGCGCCAACTGCGGCGCGTGAACCACATCGGTGCGTGGAGCCTCGAGCGGGGCGACTTCCTCCAGCTCGGCGGCGACCACGGCGACCGCGCCGAGCTGGTCGAGGGCGGCCGCCACCTCCTGGCGCGCGACGAGACGCCCTACGACGTCGAGGCCATGTTCCGCCAGCAGTACTACGACCTCTACGCCGTGGACGCCGCCACCGCGCAGAGGGAGCTGTTGCGCGAGCGGGTGACGATCGACAACGGCGCCAGCCCGGCGGGCCGCTACGTCCTGTGGTTCGAGGGCGAGGACTACTGGAGCCACGACCTGGAGAGCGGCGAGACACACAACATCACCGCCGACCTCGACGGCGTCTTCGTCAACCTCGACCTGACCCCGACGCGGGAGCAGATGCCCCCGTTCGGCGTGGCCGGCTGGACCGAGGACGACGAGGCGGTGCTGATCAACGACCGCTGGGACGTGTGGGAGGTGAGTCCCGACGGCTCCGGCGGTCGTCGCCTCACCGGCGGCGCCGAGGACGACGTGCGGTACCGGATCGTGCGGATCGATCGCGAAGCCGACGCCTTCGACCCGGACGAGCCGCTCTACTACGCCACCTACGGCGAGTGGACCAAGAAGGCCGGCTTCTCGCGCGCCCGCCCCGGCGACATCCCCGAGGCCCTCGTCTGGGACGACGCCGCCTACGGCTCCTTCTTCGCCGGGCTGACCAAGGCCGAGGACGCCGACGTGTACACTTTCCGTCGCGAACGCTTCGACGATTCGCCCGACTTCTTCGTGGCCGGCGCCGACCTCTCGGACGCCAGGCAGGTCACCCGCACCAACCCCTTCCACGACGACTACGCCTGGGGCCGCACGCAGCTCGTCGACTACGAGAACGAGTGGGGGCGGCCCCTGCAGGGCGCCCTGATCTACCCCGCCGACTACGAGCCGGGCCAGCTCTACCCCATGATCGTCTACCACTACGAGATGCTGTCGCAGAGCCTCCACCGCTACGTGGTCCCCGACGCGACCAACTACTACAACATCCAGGCCTGGAGCCAGGACGGATACTTCGTGCTACAGCCCGACATCGTCTATCGGGACCGGCGCCCGGGCCAGTCGAACGTGGAGACGCTCCGTCCGGCCGTCGCGGCCGCGCTCGAGACCGGAATGATCGACCCCGAGCGCGTCGGGCTCATCGGCCATTCGTGGGGTGGCTACCAGACCACCTTCTTCGTCACCCAGGACGACCTCTTCGCCGGGGCGGTGGCCGGCGCTCCGCTCACCAACCTGATGAGCATGTACCTCTCGTTCTACTGGAACAGCGGCGGCACCGACGCGCGCATCTTCGAGATCAGCCAGGGCCGCATGCAGGTCCCCTGGTGGGAGGACTGGGACTCGTACCACGCCAACTCCCCCTGCACCACATCCAGAACATGAACACGCCGCTGCTCATGATGTTCGGCACCGACGACGGCGCGGTCGAGTTCAACCAGGGCGTCGAGTTCTACAATGCGGCCCGCCGGATCGGCAAGGAGATGGTGCTGCTGGTCTACGAGGGCGAGAACCATGGCCTGCGCCAGGAGGCCAACCAGCGCGACTATCGCGACCGGATCATGCAGTGGTTCGCCCACTACCTGAAGGGCGAGCCCGCCCCGGAGTGGATCGCGAACGGGCTGCCGTACCTGGAGCAGCAGGACGGGCTGAAGAAGAGGAAGCGACCGATCAGCTGAGGGGGCGGCGGTGCGCGGCGGGGCTATGGTGCGCCCCGACCGCGCCCCGCACGTCGCCACGCGTTCTCGTAGACGTCGGCGCGCACGTCGAGGTAGCCGGGGTACGCGGCGCGGCCGGTGTCCAGGGCCGCTCGCTCCAACGTGACCGCCGCGACCGGATCGGTCGTCTCGACCAGGACCTCGCCGGAGGGCCCGATCGCGAGCGAGGGGCCGCCGATGACGCCGCCGGACCCCGCAGGCGGCCGGTTGACCGAAACCACGAACGCGCAGCTCGTGACCGCGTTCGCGCGCAGGACGAGACGCCACCGCGAGTACGTCTCCGGCGGCGTCGCGCGCGGGGCCAGAACGACCTCGGCGCCCAGCGCCGCGAGGGCGTTGCAGCCCTGGGGCCGGTTCACGTCCGAGCAGATCTGGACGCCGAGGCCCCAGCCTGCCAGCCGCGCGGGGGCGTGCAGCCGGTCCCCGGGCTCGTAGTGGTGCGCCTCCCAGTAACCCTCCTCGTCGGGGAGGTGGATCTTGCGGTAGCGGAGGAGCGGGTCGCCGTCGGCGCCGAGGAGGAGGGCCGTGTTGTGGCGGCGGCCGGTGGCGGGATCGCGGACGATCGCACCGCCCAGGACGGGGAGCCCGGTGGCGCGGGCGGCGTCGGCGAGCGCGCGGTGGCGGGGTCCGCCCGGATGCTCGGCGTCGGCGTGGGAGGGATGCCGCGTGAGGGGAACCCACGGGTTGAGCGGCAGCTCCGGGAGGACCGCGAGCTGGGCGCCGAGCTCCCTGGCCGCGCGGAGGCGGTCGAGGAGGCGGGGGATGGCGTCGTCGGTCGGGAAGGCGTCGGTGACGAGCGCGACGGTGAAGAGATCGGAGGGCATCGTGCCGGGGAAGGATAGTTTGCGCGATTCGGTGTCCGTATACTCTAAGCGCTTGCCTTGCACGCTGCCTCACGACCGCCGACACGGGAGATCCCGCGGCATGGACCCAGCCGACCACAATCGCGCCAACGCCCGAATCGCGGGCCGGTTGCTCGTCGTCGCCGTGCTGTTCGGGGCCGCAGGCTGCCAGGAGCTGGAGCGCCGACCACCCGAAGTCGAGGGAGAGGCGGTCGTCGCCGCGCCCGCGACGGAGGCCACGACAACCGAGGACGCCGCCGGGGGCGAGTCTGCGCCATCCCCCGCCGGTGGGGCCGTGTCGGACACCGCCCAGGTCGGTGACGCGGCTGCGCCGGGCGACACCGCGCCGCCCTCCGCCCCAACCCCACAGGACACTGCGCAGGACCCGTCACCGGTTGCGAGCGACTCGCTGGCCGCGGCGCTGCGGGGAATCGAGGAGACGCAGGAGCTGATCCTCGCTCGGCTCGACGCCATGGAGGTAGAGGACGGTTCCGACACGTCCGCGCCCGACACCGCAGTCACGGCGGCGCCAACCCTCGAGGAGGCGACGGACGACGTGCGCAGTCTGGGGGTGAAGATCTTCTGGTCGCTCGTCGTTCTGCTGATCTTCGGCGTCCTGATCCGGCTGGTGATCTGGGTTCTGGAGACGCTCGCCGAACGCACCGTGGCGCGGCGGCTTTCGTTCAAGTGGCTGATTCCGATCACGCGGATGGCGCTGTGGGGGATCGCCGGCTACCTGATCGTGCTGAACGTCTTTCGGGTCGACGCGCAGGGGATCCTCGCCGCGAGCGCGGCTCTGGGGGTCGCGGTGGGCATCGCCGCGCAGGATCTGCTGAAGAATGTGCTCGGGGGACTGATCGTCGTCTTCGACCAGCCGTTCCAGGTCGGCGACAAGATCCGGGTGGGCGCGAGCTACGGCGAGGTCGTCTCGATCGGCCTTCGCTCCACGCGCGTCGTGACGGCCGACGACGATCTGGTGTCGATCCCGAACTCGCAGGTGGTCGGCGAGCAGGTTCTCAACTCGAACGCGGGACAGCTCAACTGCCAGGTCGTGACGGATCTGCATCTTCCCGGCAGGGTCGACGAGCGCCGGGCGAAGGAGATCGCCTTCGAGGCGGCGGTGACGTCGCAGTACGTATTCCTCGGCAAGCCGATCGTCGTGCTGGTCCAGGACGACTTCCGCACCACCTTCGTGACCCGGATCAGGGTCAGGGCCTACGTGCTCGACCCGCGCTTCGAGTTCCTCTTCCAGAGCGACGTGACGGAGCGGGCGCGGGAGGGGTTCCGGGCCGCAGGTCTGATGCCGGATCGGGACTGGTACCCGATGGTGGCGGGCGAGGCGGGTTCGTCGGGCGATGCGGAGGCAGGTTCGTGAAGCGTGACGGCGAGGTGATCGCGGCTGTGGCCGCCGCCGTCCACGACCCGTTTTCGGAGGCGTGGCGACGGCACGAGGATCAGGTGTGGCGGCCGGTGCGGGAGACGCTGGAGGGGGCGGCGGCCGCGCACGCGGAGGCGCTGGACGAGCTCGTGGCGGCGTCTTCGGGTTCCGGTGCGGACGAGGGCGCTCGGGCGCGCTACCGCGAGAGGGTCGGGGCCGAGGTGCTGGGTGCGGTGCGGGCCGCGCTGAGCGTGGGCGGCGTGGCCGTGAGGCTGAAGGCGTCGCTGGACGAGGCGGCCGAGCGGGCCCGCGAGGCGGCGGATGGGTTGCCTGCGCTGGTGAGGGCGCCGATCTCCGCCACCGCGCTGGGCGGCAGCACGCGGAGCGGGCCGGTCGCGGCGGCGAAGCGGCTCCTCGCGCGGGGGCTTCGGCCGATCGTGTGGCGCCGGGAGGTCCACGACATCGCGGTGGCGGAGGTCGCGCGCAGCCACCTCGCACGCGTGGTCGTCCCGGCCCAGCGCCGGGCGTTCCGGACGAGTCAGCGTCGCCGGGCCGAGTGGCTGGGTGGGGTGGAGCGGGCGTGGGCGGGGTGGGTCGTGCGGGTGTTCGCGCCGCCGCCGGACGAGGATGGGGACGACGGGGAGGCGGGATCGGCACCGGTGGCGCAGCGGCATCTTGGGGCCGGCGAAGCGCTCCAGATCGCGCTCGAGGCCCTGGCCGAGCAGGTGGGGAGGGTGTCGGGGCAAGAGGCCGGATGGGATCTGGACGGGGCCGAGAACATTCTCGGGGCGACCGTGGCGGTGGCCGGCACCTTCGTGGCGGACGGGCCAGCCAGCGCGGAGGAGGGGCCTACCGCGACGTCCGGTGCCCGGCGCGGCGCGGACGACGGCGAACTCGCGGATCGCTGGGACCAGTGGGCCGGCGAGGCGGCGGCGCGACTGGGGCTGTACGGCGCGTTTCTCGATCTTCGCGCGGCAATGGACTCTGTGTGCCGGAAGCTGGCCGAGGCATGGCGGAGCAGCGTCGGAGGCGTGGACGCCGGGCTTCAGCGGCTCCAGGACGAACTCGCGGCTGGGCGCAGGCGGGTGGAGAGGTTGCATGCGGAGGCTGCCGGTCAGGAAGCGCGAGCGGCGCTGGAGGATGCGCTGGCGCGGGAGAAGCTCGACACGGCCGACGCGCTGAAGCGGGTCGCGGGCGGCATCGCTTCGCCGGCGGAGCTGCTGCGGACGCTCACCGCCGAGGCCGAGGGCGCGGTGCTGGCTCTGGCCGCGCTGACCGACGGCGTCGCCGAGACCGTGACGCTGCACGGCCTGCCCCGCGAGGACGCGGCGATTCGCAGGCCCGGCCGCGACTCGATCACGGTGCGAGTGCGGGAAGCGGCCCTTCAGGCCTTCGACACCCTTCGCATGGAGCGCATCCGGACGACTCCCGCGCTGGTGGAGGAGGCGATGGGTCGGATCCGCACCGAGATCACGGACCTCCGCGCGGTGGCCTCGTACGGATACGAGACCGCCATCGCGGAGACCGCTGCGGACGGCGATCCCGGGCCCGAGCGGAGCATAGGGGTGGTGACGGAAGCGCTGTCCCTTGCCTCTGCGAAGGCCGCCGGGGCCCGGCAGGTGCTGATGGATGCCCTGGTCCGGTCGCAGTTGGGAATGACCGGCGAGGTCGCCGAGGGCATTAGGCACCTCGTCCAGCGGGTCCTGGCCGATCGCCTCGCTGGCCGGTATCTGGATGCCCGTTCCTACCTGTTGAAGGAGATCGCACGGCACTGGGAGCAGTGGCGGGGCCGGATGGCCCAGGGGGGACGCCGGGCGGCGGCCGCACTGCGCGGCGTCCGGGCACAGCTCCAGCCTCTGACCGGCGCGCTGGGCATCGGGCCCGACGCCGACGAGGACGCGCGGCGCAATCCCCTGGCCGCGGTGGACCAGGTCGTCGCCGGTCTCCCCGTCGTGTACAGGCGTCTCTTCGCTCTGGAGCCCGTCACCGACCCGCGCCTTCTCGCCGGCAGGGACGACGCGCTCGACGGCATCTCGTCGGCCTGGTCGCGCTGGGGGAACGGCGACCGGCGCGCGCTCGTGGTGATCGCCCCACCCGGTTCCGGAATGACAAGCCTGCTGAACATCGCGGCCAACCATTGCTTCGGCGCGGACACGCTCCGCGTCCGGGAGACCCTGCGGGAGCGGATCCGCGACGAGACCCACCTGGCCGCGCAGCTCGCCGACTGGCTGAGCGTCGACCGCGCGCACGGGATCTCGACGGGCTCGCCGATGTCGTGACCGACACCCCCTCCGAAGCCACCCCGGGCATCGCCGTCCTCGAAGGGCTTGAACACCTCCACCTGCGCGTCCCCGGCGGGAGCGGACTCGTCGAGGCGCTCCTCAACTTCATGTCCCGTACCGAGTCGCGGATCTTCTGGGTGGTGGGTCTGCCATCTCCGGCCTGGCAACTGATCGAAAAGCGGTCCCCCTCCTTCGTCGGCGACATCGAGCGCATCGAGCTGGGCGAACTCCGGCCCCTCGATCTCCGGGACGCGGTGCTGGCCCGCCACCGTCTGAGCGGGCTGCCCCTCAGCTACGCCGAGCCGAAGCACGGGCAGGATGCCCTCCGGTATCGGGCGCGCCGGATCAGCCGGAACGCAAGGCAGCAGCGACTCATCGAGACGGACTACTTCCAGCGGCTTCACCGCGCGTCGCTCGGGTCGGTCCGGCTCGCGCTCTTCCAATGGCTGCGATCCGCGGACTTCGACACCATCGAGGGGAGCGTCCTAGTCAAGCCCATCGAGAGGCTCGCGCCCTTCATGCACATCCTCGATCTGCCCCAGTGCTTCGCCCTCAAGGCGCTGCTCGATCACGGAACCCTGTCGGTCGCGGAGTACTGCGAGGTGGCCCGCGCCCGAGTGCCCGAGGGCCTCCACCGCCTCCGCTCGCTCACCGATCTGCACATCGCCGAGCTCGCGAGCCAGGACATCGCCGGCGGCGACGCATCGCACGGACGGCCCGACGACCCAGCCAAGCGCTATCGGATCAGATCCATCATGACCGGCCCGGTCGCCGCCCACCTGAAGTCGCTCAACATCCTGCACTAGCGAACGTGCGTCTGCCGACCTCCCTGGTCGCCTGCTGCGTCGCTTCCAGCAAGGTGAACCGTCCGGTAGGGCTGTTCCTGGCAATCGTGATGTTCCGGATTCTGTCCGGAAACAGATCGGCCGGGGTGATCCCCCCGCTCAAGTCTTCGGCGAACCTCCTCGTCCTCCTGCAGGACCACGACGCTGAGCGGAATCCCCACCGGCACCCAGCAAGCGCGGTAGAAGCCCGACGGCTCGGTTTCGGCAGCGAATGAGACCCACTCCCACGGCTCTTCGTCGTCGTTGGCCTTCGCCCGCGCCAGCACCAGGACCCGCGCGTCGTCCACCGGTCGCCCGGAGTCGTCCGACACCTGCCCCATCACGATTCCTTGCTTCCAGAGTCCCTTGTCCGGCATGGAGGGCCGCTCCCGACCATCGCAGATTCGGTCGAAGACCCGCTCCAGCGTGGGGGCGCGGAACTGCACCTCGACCGGGGCGAGGTCATCGTCGCGAACGCGCACCTTCCGCGGTCCGGTCCGGAACCACAGCTGATCCAGGTACGGGTGGCCGAACCGCAGTTCGTATTCGCCGGGATCCAGGTGCGCCAGCTCGAAGCGACCCTGGGCGTCCGTCGTGGCCTCGGCACCCGAGCCCGCGATGAAGACGCGCGCGTTCGGCAGTCCCACCCCGAGCGTGTCCAGGACTACTCCTGCGACGCGATGCCCCAGGTCACCCCGATACACCACGCCCTCGTCCTCCAGCACCTGCAGGACCTTCCCCCGCTCCTCTCTCATCCCCTCCAGCGTCATCACGCGGAACACGCCCGCCACATCCGTCACTCTGGGGAGAAACATGCGCACGTGCCACGAACTCACGATCCAGGCGCCGTTCGGAAGGCTCGTGAAGTCGACGCGCCCGCCGGGCGACGTGCGAACCAGCTCCCGCGGAACACGGAGGTGCAGATAGCGGAAGTCCACCCACCTGATCTCGGCGGTGCCTGGATCCAACCAAATGGTTCCGGCAATGTCGGGCACGCCTCTGTCGTCCGTGGGCTCGAACTCGAGGCCCACGAGTCCGCTGGCGAGACCGTCGCCTGATCGCACGCGGAGGCAGTGTGTGTCCAGGAATGGGTTGGACAGGAGGACGGCGGCGTCCGGCGCCCAGAATTGCCACACGTCGTCCGAGAACCGGGCGAACCCGCCGATCACCAACGAGTCGGCCGGTCGCGAGAGGAACGAGGCCTGGCCGCGGACCCTCGCTCGGACGCGGTTCTCCCCGACCACCGTGCGACCCCTTAGGTCCATGTCGCGAGTGATCCGCAGCATATCGTACTCGTATGCGCCCCGCTCCTGCGTCCACACGGTGGCCGCCAAGGCCTTGCGCGCCTCCTCCCACACGCGGCTGACGGCAAGCCCCTCCTCCGGACGCACCCGGCAGCGCCGTTCGGCTTCGGCTTCGACGCCCGCGAGCGACACCGGCTCGACGTTCGCCTCCATGCTCACCAACAGGGTGTCGCCGCCCGACAGGTGGAAGGGGTCGGAGTAGGTGGCCGCATAGCCGATCCGGTCAGCCCTGAGCCGATATGCGCCGCTGACGGGTGCATGGAGCAGAAACGAACCGTCATCCGCCCGCGTTATGACACGCCCTTCCTCGCTACCCTCCGGGCCCACGAGCGTGACCATGGCGCCGCCGACGCCAATCCCGGCGGCGGCGTCCACTACGCGACCCCGAACGACCTGCGCGTGCGCGGGGGACGCAGGCGTGAAAAGCGCTCCAGCGCATAGCCAGAAACCGATCCAGAAGGTGCGGACGTGCATCCGCCTCCGCGTCGACACCCTTCCGGCTATGAACCCAGGCGTGCTGGCTGGCACTGCAGCGCCGCCAAGCCAGCCTCCGTATGCACCCCAACGGTACATTCCATATTCCCGTACCTGCGAACGTTGCCGCGGAGATCCTGCCCGAATCTCCTGACTTGACCGGCGACGAATGACCGGTACGATTCCTCCGACCTCACTTCGTCCCCCTCCGGCATCCGGATCGATCCATCCTCGATCCCGTCCAGGGATATCTCCGTCGCGGCATACGTCGTCCGGCCCCCGTCCAGGGACAACATCAGGATCATCCCCGGAAGTCCGCCATAGGCGGCTGGACCCCCCGACACGGGGATATCCGGGGCGAACCAGGCTTCCACCGGGGTGCCTCCCGTCTCGCCGACCGCCACGGTCACTGGATATCCCATGTGCTCCCGCTGCTCCTCCGTGATCCTCCACGCGACCTGTGAGACCTCGGTCTCGACACGCTGCGGCCCTCCATTCAGAGAAGCCAGCACCTTGATCCCCGAGCCATCCTCTCCGACGTAGGCCTCAGTGAGGACATTGGCCTCCGTCGCGAACCACGCGTCGAGGATCTCGACCAGGACATTCAGATTGGCGTGGTTCAGACGGAACGTCGAGGGCGAGAACTCTTTCATATTGAACGTTGAGGGCGAGAGCTCGGTCCCTTCTTCGACCGGACGGTCCTTCACCATCAGGGATTCCGTTGGCGTGAAGTGCAGCACAAACGGCGCTCTTCCTCCCGCTTCGAACACTCTCCGCACCGCAGCCATTTCGCCCGAAGCCTCGACGTCAAGGGACGCCACCCACCCGTAGACTATCGTGCCGCTCTGCGCCTCGGCGTGCCCGGCGCACAGCACCACCGCCAAAGCGGCTGCGCACAGCGTCCTCATCGCACGGTGCCCGTGCATCGCTCCGCATCCATCGCGAACCGCCGCACCACCGTTACGATGTCCGGCAACGCGCCCCCCTCCAACCGGCGATCCAGTATCCATAGCGTCCTTCCCTGCACAAACGGAATCGGCACCCCGACCTCCGAGGTCGGAATCAGGGTGTCGGCGCAGCCGCGATCCCCTTCGAAGCGAGACGCGGCCGCGTACAGTTTCACTCCGGTCATGGCACCCTCTTCGTCGCGATCGCTGTCCTGGTGGATTGTGTAGACGTTCCCAGAATGGTCTCGCGACAGGGCCCGGACAAACGACACGCTGGCAAAGAGGTCGAACATCGCCGACCGCACCTCGGCCTGATTCCGCGGTTGATCACCCCGCATCAGCTCGATGAGCTCGTCCTCTTCCGGCTCGCCACGGCGACTGCCCCGAGCGATGCGGGCGGTGTCCACCGAATTACCCAGGCGATCTGTGCGCAGGAGGAGGCGACTCGCGGTGAAACCCAACACGACGTCCTGGTCGCCGACGTCGATGAAGGCGTGTGACAGCGACCGCGCCAGGTAATGATTCTCGGCGTAGGGTGCCGGCGCGGTGCCGCGCTCCAACAGCATCGAGGGCGGTCGCTCGGCGTCGGCTGCGGGGTTCGCGAGATCTCGTATCGCGACGGCCCCGTACGTGGCCAGGGACACCGGGTTGACCCCGGCGAACCAGAGCGAGTCTCCTCTGGCCGCAAAGGACGAGGGCCGGTTGTTCATGTCCATGCGCACGCTCCCGGGGTGAGCGTCCGTCCGCAAGGCGAACAATTCCAGCTTCCCGGTTTCGTCGAGGAACCCCGCGACGTCGGTCGCCACGAAGCCGACACCCCCCAGATTCCTGAACTCCCCAGGTCCGTCGCCCTGTTCCCCCAAACGCCCGACCAATCGACCGGCTGCGTCGTAGCGCAGAACCGTCTCGGCGAAGCCGTCGGCGACCAGGATTGAACCGTCGGGAGCAACGAAGAACTGCAGCGGCTGCCCGATGTAGTGCTCGTCCGTCTCCGCAAGCACGAGACTGTCGAGGAGAACCAGGTCCGGACCCGGATTCTGAGCAACGGCACCGTCGCCAAGCAACAGCACGGCCAGAGTCGGCGCGATCGTGATGTAATGGCGGCGCGTCATCGCAACATATCCTCGCGGAACTCGATCACTCAATCCCTAGCACTAACCGCTGTCAGTCGGCCCCACTGGCTCGGTTGTCCTAGCAAGATGGCAGTCGTGAGCTGTCCCTTCTCCACCCGGATGGCTTTCTCGCTGTCGTCGTTCTCTGCCTTCAAGTTGCCAGGCTGCACTCCCGTGAAAATGAAGCGGCCATCCATCGTTTCCGTCCTCACCCCATCATCAAGCCAGTCGGCACCCGAGGGATGTAGATCGAACGCCGTCATCCGTCACTCTTCCGTCAACCCATCCGAGGTTCGCTGGAGCACGTGTTCCGCACGGACGCCGTCTATGAAATCCCCGTAGAAGCTGCACTCACCCCTCCGGTACTCCCGAGTCAGGTGAGCCCGCGTATCCGTGGATGCCACCGCTGCGGGAATCGCTCTGCACGAACAGTCTCCCCACCACGTCAGCGTCCAATGACAGCGACATGAGATAGCGGACCGAATCAGCCACGGTGGAATCCGCATCGGCCGGGTGTCGCCGGCGTAACGGGGCTCGCGGCCCGCCATGGCGATCGCGTTGGAAACCCTGCGACGCCTCCTGTGGGGGACGGCCGATCAGCGGAGGGGGTGGGATTCGAACCCACGAGTCCTTTCGGACGCCGGTTTTCAAGACCGGTGCATTGAGCCGCTCTGCCACCCCTCCGAGTGCTCCGAAAGATGATGTACGAGTCTTCAACCGTGGCGCGGCGCACGGACTCAGTTTGTCCGCCATCTTAGGCCCGGAGGGTTTGCGGCTGCGGGCACTCCATGAGCCGAGACCGGGCTCTTGCCGCCGAACCTCGTGCCGCGCCTTTGGCGCATCCTGTTCCGACTGGCAAGGCGGGCGTGTCGGCGAACATGGCGATCGCGTTGACCCTCGGTTGGGGAACGGCCGATCACTGGATGCGAATGCAGGCGAGCTAATGGCGGACAAACTCAGTAGTTTGTCCGCCATCTCGGGGAAAAATGGCGGACAAACCAACTCGGCCCCGCAGACTCCCGCCTGCGGGGCACGTCCGCCCCCCAACCCTAGTGCCGAAACAGCCTCCGCCCCGTGAACACCATCGCGATGCCGTGCTCGTCGGCGGCCTCGATCACCTCGGCGTCACGGATCGAGCCCCCCGGCTGGACGATGGCGGTCGCGCCGGCCGCGGCGGCGGCATCGACACCGTCCCGGAATGGGAAGAATGCGTCCGAGGCCAGCGCGCAGCCCTGCAGCTCCGACGCCAGTCCCACCTCGCGCGCCTTCTCGACCGCCAGGCGCGACGAGTCCACGCGGCTCATCTGCCCCGCGCCGATGCCGACCGTCGCCCGGTCCCGCGCCAGCAGAATTGCATTCGACTTCACCCCGGCGACGGCCGCCCAGGCGAAGGACAGATCCCGCCGCTCGGCGTCCGTGGGCTCGCGCGCGCCGACCACGCGCCAGTCGCCCGCCTCGCTCCCGTAGAACGGTGGATCGGGGAGCGACTGGAACAGGACGCCGCCGAACACGGAGCGGAGCGACCGCGCCCCCGCCTGCCCCGCCGCGCGCGCCAGGAACTGGGCCGACCCCGGAAACCGCAGGAGCCGGACGTTCCGCTTCGCGGTCAGCACCTCCAGCGCCTCGTCGCTGAACCCGGGCGCCACGACGCACTCGACGAACATGCCGCCGATTTCCTCGGCCGTGTCGCGGTCCACGGGACGATTCGCGGCGACGACCCCGCCGAACGCCGACACCGGATCGGTGGCCCGGGCACGCTCGAAGGCGGCCGCGAGAGTCGGGCGCAGCGCCAGGCCGCACGGCGTGGTGTGCTTGACGATGCACACCGCCGGCTCCTGCGCCAACGCGAAGGGGGCCAGGCTCAGCAAAGCGCCGTCCAGGTCGAGTATGTTGTTGTAGGACAGCGCCTTGCCATGCAACTGTTCAAGTGCCGCGACACCATCGGCGTCCCCGGCTGCGGCGTAGAAGGCGGCCCCCTGGCCGGGATTCTCGCCGTACCGCAGAAGCTGGCGTCTCTCCAGCTCCAGCGTGACCCGTTCGGCCATGGAAACGCCTGTTTCCGCGTGCGCCTCGCCGTCCTCCTCCAACCCCTCCAGATACCCCGCAATCGCCTCGTCGTAGTCCGAAATGTGGCGGAACACCTTCGCCGCGAGCCTCCGCCGCAGCGCCACCGACTCCGCCGTCCGGCTCGCCGAGTCCGACGCCGCAAGGGCCTCCAGCACCGGCCCGTAGTCGGACGGATCGACCACCACCCACACGTCGGCGTGGTTCTTGGCCGCGGCGCGGATCAGCGTCGGGCCGCCGATGTCGACGTTGTCCATGGCCAGCCCCGGGGTCGCGTCGGCAGCGGCGATCGTCTCGCGGAAGGGGTAGAGATTGACCGCGACGAGATCGATCGGCGCATACCCCTGCCCCGCCAGTTCGGCCATGTCGCCGGCGTCTTCGCGGCGTGCCAGCAGTCCCGCGTGAATCGCCGGGTGCAGCGTCTTGACCCGGCCCGCCATCATCTCGGGATGCCCCGTCACGGTCGCGACCTCGGTCACCGCCACGCCGGCCCCGGCCAGGACCCTCGCGGTGCCCCCGGTCGACAGCACCTCCCATCCGCGCTCCGCCAGCGCCCGCCCGAAGTCCGCGACGCCCGCCTTGTCGGACACGCTCAGCAATGCTCTACGTCTGCTCACCCTCACCTCCAAAGGCCTCGAAGATCGCCCGCCGCAGCGCCGGTCCGCGCGACCCCGCCCTCGCGTCCGGCCAGACGAAGGCCGGCCCCGTCCCCGCATCGGGCCAACCCATCGCCAGCGCGCGCGCAAGTGCATCGGCCGCAGCCGGATACAGGACGTGCTCCACCTTCAGCACCCGCGCGGCCAGGGTGTCGGCGCTGTCCTCGGGGAGGACCGGAACGGGCCACTGCGCCAGTATCCGGCCCTCGTCGTAGCGTTCGTTCACGAAGTGGATGGTCGGCCCGGAGATGGATGCTCCGGATTGGAGGACGGCCGCGTGGACGCGGTGACCGAACATGCCCCTGCCGCCGAAGGACGGAAGCGGCGCCGGATGGATGTTCAGGATCCTGTCCCGGTAGGCGCGACACACCGTGGCCGGCACCAGCTTCAGGAATCCGGCCAGCAGAACCCCCCGCGCGCCGTGATGCCGAAGGTGCCGCATGACCCGGTCGCCCGTCCGCCCCGGCTCGCCGAAGTCGACGCGGTGGACCGGCCGGCCCCTGGCGCGGGCGCGATCCTCGGCGGCGCACGGCCGGTCCGTGATCAGGAGCGCGACGCGGTAGGCCGCCCCGTGGTCCTCGTGGTCGAGGAGGGCCTGCAGGTTGGTGCCCGAACCCGACGCCATGGCGGCCAGGGGCACCGTCACGCCGGTCCTCCCCCGCGCCTAGGCCAGGGTCTCACACCAGTTCGCCCCCGTGGACGGGGACCAGGAAGGGATTGGTTCGCTGCTCGTGACCGACCGTGGTCTCGGGACCGTGCCCCGTGTAGAGCCGCGTCTCGGGCGGCAGCGTCAGCACGGTTCGGTGGATCGAGTCGATCAGGGTCCGGTAGTCGCCGCCTGGAAGGTCGGTGCGGCCGATTCCGCCCAGAAAGATCACGTCGCCGACGATGGCGAACGGCTCGCTGGTGGAGACGAAGATGACGTGGCCGGGAGCGTGGCCGGGCGCGAAGACGACTTCGAACTCGGAGCCGCCGAACGAAACGTTCTCCCCCGGCACGAGATCGTGGTCCGGAGGGGGCTGCGCCTCCCAGGGCACGCCGAAGGCCAGCGCCTGCGGTGCGAGGTTGTCGTAGAGGATGCGGTCGGCGGGGTGCAGGTGGATCGGGGCGCCCGTGGCCTCCTTGGCCCGCGCGACGCCCTCGACGTGGTCGAGGTGGGCGTGCGTGAGCAGGATGGCGGCGATCTCCAGGCGGCGTTCGCGGGCGGCGGCCAGCGCCTGGGGCGTGGCGGCGCCGGGGTCGACCAGGATGCCGGTGCGACCGTCGGCGCACTGAACCAGAATCGTGTTCTGTACGAAGGGGCCGCCCGTGAAGCTGAGGATCTCTATCGCTCGCCCCTGGACGCTAGACCGTGAAGGAGCTACCGCAGCCACAGCCGCCCGTGGCCTGCGGATTCTTGAACGAGAATCCCGACCCCATCATCGAGGTCACGTAGTCGATCTCGATCCCCTCGAGGTACTGCGCGCTGAACGGGTCGACGAAGATGCGGATCCCGAACTGCTCCAGGATCTCGTCGTCGCCCTCGGGGCCCTTGTCGATGTCGACCCCGTACTGGAAGCCGGAGCATCCTCCGGGGAGCACGGCCACGCGAAGTCCGGCCTCGGGCGATTCCCCCAACTCCTGCAGAAACCCCTGGACCTTTCGCGCGGCCTCGTGTGTCAGTGTCAGATCCATCCGCATCTACCCTGCAAGCTTCGAACGCTGTCGGTGAAGGATCCGGCGGGAGCCGGAACCCAAAAGCTACCCGAGCCGGCAAACAGGGTCAACGCACCCGGCCCGGTTCCAGCGTGGCGATCAGATCCGCTGCGGCGGCCAGGTCGTCAACGACTCGGAAGTCGTCCTCGATCGTCTTCTCGTGCGCGGCGCCGTGGCCGGTGCGCACCAGGATTCCGATCCCGCCCAGTCCGCGCGCCGGAAGCACGTCGCTGCGCTTGTCGCCCACGAAGTAGGATCCGGACAGCTCCAGCCCCAGATCGCGGGCGGCTCTTCGGTACAGGACCGGACTGGGCTTGCGGCAGGTCGTGCGGGGATCGCCGCCGGGACCGTCCGGGCAGAAGTACGTCGCGTCGACGACCATGCCGGCCCGGGCGAGCTGCCTGTCGGTCTCGGCCGCGACGCGCCGGTAGTCCGAAAGGGTGTAGAGCCCCCTGCCGATGCCGGACTGGTTGGTGACGACCACCAGGGCGAATCCCAGATCGCGCAGCCTGTGCAGGGCGGCGGGGGCGCCGGGGATGAGGGAGACGTCGGCGGGATTCGCCACGTAGTGCCGGTCCTCGATGATCGTCCCGTCGCGGTCGGCGAACACTGCGCGGCGCGACATCAGCGTCGTCCGGTTCGCGGGCCCCGCCCCTGCAGGACCGAGGCCGCCAGGGCACCGAGCGCAGCGACGAGCACCGGCTCCTCCTCCGGTGCGACCGTGCGCAGGTCGAGCACGACGCGACCCTTCCGGCGCCGGGCGATCACGGGTGGGCGGTGGCGGCGCAGCGTCGCCAACCACGCTTCGGCGGCCTCGCCCGCGCCCAGCGAGATGGCCGCGCTGGGAATGCGCGCGTCGGGGAAGGTGCCGCCTCCGACCAGCGACTGCGCAGCGACCACTTCGGCCCGGAGCGCCCGCCGCGCCCCCGCCGCGCGTCCCCCCACCGCCGCCAGCACGGCCTCGGCCCGGCGCTCCAGCTCCTCGCGCGGCACGGCGATCATGCGGAGCGCCGGGATGCGGTCCATCGCGCGCTCCGGATCGCGATACAGCGACAGCGTCGCCTCGAGCCCGGCCAGCGTGACCTTGTCGCAGCGAAGCGCCCGGCAGAGCGGGTGCGACTTCGCGCGCGCCACGCCCGCACGGGTTCCGGCCAGCACCCCTGCCTGCGGGCCCCCGAGCAGCTTGTCTCCCGAAAAGGCGACCAGATCCACGCCGGCCGCGATGCTGCGAGCGGGCGTGGGCTCGTGCGGCAGTCCCAGCGCGTCGCTGTCCACCAGAATCCCCGAACCCAGATCGTGGATCACGGGCACGCCGGCTTCGGCCCCGAGCGCCACGAGCTCCTCCAGCGGTGTCTCCTCGGTGAAGCCCGAGATCGAGAAGTTGGAGCGATGCACCTTGAGGATCGCGGCCACGCCCCCGGCGGCGACCGCCCGCCCATAGTCCGCGCGCCGCGTGCGGTTGGTGGTTCCCACCGTGACGAGCTGCGCCCCGGCGGCCTCGACCACCTCGGGGATGCGGAAGCTGCCCCCGATCTCGACCAGCTCTCCGTGCGAAACGGCGACTCCCCTGCCCGCCGCGAACGCGGTGAGCGCCAGCGCGACGGCACCGGCGTTGTTGTTGACCACGACCGCGTCCTGCGCGCCGGTCAGTTCGCGGACCAGATCCACGCAGTGATCGCTGCGCGAACCGCGCCGGCCGCTGTCCAGGTCGAACTCGACGTTGCCGTAGCCGGACGCGGCCGCCATTGCCCGCCGGGCCTCGGCGGCCAGCGGCGCGCGTCCCAGGTTGGTGTGGAGAACGACGCCCGTGGCGTTGACGACCCGCCGCAACGAGGGCGCGGCCACACGCGCAACCTCCAACCGGAGCAGCGCGGCGAAGCCCTCGTCCGACTGCGGCACCGCCACCCGGCCCGCCCGCAACTCGTCCAGCACGGCGCGCAGTCGCTCCGTGATCCACACCCGGCCGTGCGAGGCGATCATTTCGCGGCACCACGGGCGCGCGAGCAGGCGGTCCACGCCCGGGATCGCTCGGCGGGGGTCCGGGGCCGGCACGGATCGTCAGCGCGGGCGCGGGGGACGACCGATCCGGGGCCGGGATCGTGGGCGGGCGAGTGGTTGCGGCATCGCGCGCGACCGCGACCGGCGGGGTGGCGGAGCGGCGCGCGTTGTGTCGGGGCCAATGCGGGTCGTATCCGGGCCAGTGGTTGTCGTGTCCGGGCCGGCAGTCGTCGTGTCCGGTCCGGCAGTCGTCGTGTCCGGGCCAGCCGTCGTGGTATCGGTGGCTGCCGTCGTGGTATCGGTCCCCGCCGTCGTCGTGTCCGGCCCTATCTGCAAGGAATCCCCCACCTGCAACGAGTCCGAGACTTCAAGGGAATCCCCGGCGATCGTGGTGGTGTCCGTGGTGTCGGCGGGAGGCAGCTCCCAGAGCACGATCGTCGTGCCGCCGCCGCCCGGGGTTCCGGCGATGTTCACCAGGCCGGTCACCGACGCCTCGTAGGGTGCGCCCCGGACCAGCGCCTCGTCGAGCACGCCGATCACGGTTTGGGCGGGCAGCAGCAGCCCGGAAAGTCCCACGGGATCGTCGGGTGCCTGGACAGTGTCGGCGGGCGGCTCTTCGGGGGGATCAGGGGGCAGCCCTGCCTGGGCGAGCGAGTCCGCCCGCGCCTGCGCCTCGGCCTCCGCAATCGAGTCCGCCACCTCGCGCTGTCGCTGTTGGTACTCGTGCTGGTGATAGAAGCGGATCGCGATGGTGTCCTTGCCGGGCGGAATGGTGACGGTGTCGGCGAATTCGACCACCAGCGAATCCTCGGACGCAACGTCGGTCGAGTCGCCGGCCGCCTCTTCCTGCTCTGGGGGAGTTTCCGCCTCGGCGGCCGCGGCGGCCGCGACCGTGTCCTCGGGAGCCGCAGCCTCCACCGTGTCCCCCGGCTCCGCGACCGTGGTCGTGTCCAGCAGACGCGCCAGAATCAACCTGCCGGCGAACAGGACGCCGGGCATCTGCGGCTCCAGGTAGTCGTCGAACTCGAAGGTCAGCGTCACGGAGTCGTCGACCGTGACGCTCGCGAGCCGGGCGGGCGTGGTGTCCGGCTCAATGAGCGAAAGCACCGTGAAGCTCGTGTCGGGCGAGCCGGCAAACTCGCTTCTGGACAGCGCCGACTGGGGTTCGGACTCGCCGACTTCGCCGTCGCGGTCCCGGTCCTGCCAGGCGCGCAGCTCGAACGGGGTCTCCGGCACGTAGCGGAGCGAGAACACCCCGTCGGTCCCGGTGAGGTTCCAGTGCCTGATCGATTCCTCGTCGGCACCGAACCGCGCCTCGACCCGCACGTCCGGCACGGGCTGACCCGTGACCCGGTCCTCGACCATTCCGGCGACGACGTTGGGCACGAACTCCGCGCCGGTCGAGAGAATCAGGTCGAAGGGGTCGCGGAGGCTGTTGCCGAACATGTCGTTGATCACCGGAAGGACGGTCACCCGGTACAGGCGTCCCGATTCCAGTCCCTCCTGCGCCTCGATCGAGATGCCGTCGCGGCGGTGGCGCACCCGCATGGCCCCGATGGCCGGCGAGATCACCACGGCGTTGTTCATCTGTCCGTTGGACGGACGTTCGCTGATCCGTTCGTTGAAGCGGAAGAAGAACTCGCGCACCCCGGGCTCGACCACGGCGAAGGTGTCGGGAACGGTCTCGACCACGACCGGCGGCACCAGGTCCTCAGGGCCTCCGGGAGGTGGTTCCGGTCTCGCGCACGCCGCCGCCGGAAGAATCAGGAGAATCGAGACGCACCGCCCGGTCACCGCTGATGCCCCGCGAGCGACGCCAGCTTCTCTTTCAGCTTGGCCACCTGAACGGTGCTGGACTCCAGTTTTTCGCGCTCGCGCTGCACGACCGCGGCGGGCGCGCGGGTGAGGAAGTTCTCGTTCGCGAGCTTGGCGCGTATGCCCCGCAGCCTGCCCTCGAGCCTCCCGGCCTCGCGCTCCAGGCGCTCGCGCTCGCGCCCGATGTCGATGACCCCGGCCAGCGGCATGAACAGCTCGGTGCCGTCGCGCAGCACGGAGCTCGCCCCCACCGTGCCCAGCGCCGGAGCCGTCGTCTCGACCGTGCCCACGCGGGCCAGACGCCGGAGCATCTCGCCGCGCTCGCTCAGCAGGTCGTCCCCGTCCCCACCGACCGCGTGCAGAACGACTTCGCGGCCCTCGCCGACTCCGTATTCCTTGCGCATCGCGCGCACGCTCACGACCAGATCGCGGAGCCGGTCGAAACGGGCCTCCGCATCCGGATCCGCGAGCTCGTCGGACGGCACGGGCCAACGGGCGACGATGCAGGGGCCGCCGTGGTCGCCGGAGGCATCCCGCCCACCGACGCCGGCCAGAAGGCCCCACAGCTCCTCGGTGACGAAGGGAACCATGGGGTGAAGAAGCCGGCACACCGTGCCCAGCACATGGACCAGCACCGCGCGGGCGGCCTCGCGTCCAGGCCCTCCGGGGCGCAGACGGTGCTTGACGCACTCCAGGTACCAGTCCGCGAACTCCCCCCGGAAGAACTCCCGCAGCACCTCGGCGGCACCGTGGATGCGGAAGGCTTCGAGCTCCTCGTCCGTGCGACGAACGGCGTTTTGCTGACGCGAGAGGATCCACCGGTCTTCGAGGGCCAGATCGTCCCCCAAATCGGCGAGAGGTGACACGGGGTCGTCGCCGAGGCTCATGAGGGCGAAGCGGCCGGCGTTCCAGAGCTTGTTGACGAAATTGCGGCCCGGCGAGAAGGTGGCTTCGAGGTCCTCGTGGTCGAGGCGGATGTCGGCCCCGACCCCGGCGCTGGCGATTAGGGTGAAGCGCAACGCGTCGGCGCCGTACAGCTCCACCACCTCGAGCGGGTCGATGCCGTTGCCCAGCGACTTCGACATCTTGCGGCCCTGTATGTCCCTCACGGTGCCGTGCAGGTACACCCGCCGGAACGGCTCGGCCCCCATGGCGTGATAGCCCGACATGATCATGCGCGCGACCCAGAAGAAGAGGATCTCGGGCGCGGTCGACAGGGCGTGCCCAGGGTAGAACGCCTTCAGGTCGGGAGTCTCGTCGGGCCACCCAAAGACGGAGAACGGCCACAGCCACGACGAGAACCAGGTGTCGAGCACATCCGGGTCCTGCTCCAGCGCTCCGCTGCCGCACTCGGCACAGGCGTCGGGGTCCTCGCGGCACGCCATCGTCGCGCTGCAGTCGCCGCAGTACCACACGGGAACGCGGTGCCCCCACCACAGTTGGCGCGAGATGCACCAGTCGCGGATGTTCTCCATCCACTGCTCGTAGACGCGGGTCCAGCGATCCGGCACGAAGGAGACGGTGCCGTCGCGGCACGCCTCCAGCGCCGGACGCGCGAGCGGTTCCATGCGCACGAACCACTGCTCGCTGAGGCGGGGCTCCACCACCGTTTCGCAGCGGTAGCAGCGCGGCACCGCGTGGTCGTGGTCGTCGCGGCCGGCCAGGAGACCCTCGCGGTCGAGCGCCGCGACCACGGCCTTGCGCGCGTCCTCGCGGGAGAGTCCCCGGAAGGGGCCGGGCGCGTTCTCGTTCATCACCGCGCGCTCGGTCATGACGTTGAGGACCGCGAGGCCGGTGCGGGACGCGATCTCGAAGTCGTTGGGGTCGTGGGCGGGCGTCACCTTGACCATCCCCGTCCCGAACTCGGCGCTGACGTGCTGGTCGGCGACCACGGGAATGGCGCGTCCGGCGAGCGGGAGCTGGACCGACGCGCCGACGAGGGGGCCGTAGCGGGGGTCCGACGGGTTCACCGCGACGCCGGTGTCGCCCAGCATCGTCTCGGGCCGCGTGGTGGAGACGGTCAGGTGCCAGCTCCCGTCGGGGAGACGGTCGATGGCGGTCGCGCCGGCCGCGCGGGCGGCGGCGGCGGCGGACTCGTGGCCGGGCGCGAACGGGTAGCGCAGGTGCCAGAGCGACCCGGAGGTCTCATCGCCCTCGGCCTCCTCGTTGGACAGCGCCGTCAGGCAGCGGGGGCACCAGTTGATGATGTATTCGCCGCGATAGATCAGGCCGTCCTCGTAGAGTCGCACGAAGATTTCGCGGACCGCGCGCGAGAGTCCCTCGTCCAACGTGAACCGGGAGCGGGTCCAGTCGCAGCTGCAGCCGATGGCCTTGAGCTGGCCGAGGATCCGGTCGCCTGTGTCGTGCACATGCTCCCAGACCCGTTCGACGAAGGCTTCCCTTCCCAGGTCGTGGCGGGTCGTTCCCTCGGCGGCCAGCCGCTTCTCCACCACGTTCTGGGTGGCGATGCCCGCATGGTCGGTGCCGGGCACCCACAGGGTGACCCGCCCCTGCATCCTGCGCCAGCGGATCAGCACGTCCTGGATCGTGTTGTTGAGTCCGTGGCCCATGTGCAGCACGGCCGTGACGTTCGGCGGCGGGATCACGATCACGTACGGTTCGCGGCCCCGGTCCACGTCGTCGCTGGTTGCGCCGAAATGGCCGCCCTCGTCCCACATGCGGAGAATGCGGGGTTCCACGGCGTGCGGATCGAAGGTCTTGGGAAGTTCGCTTCCCGTGGATCGCCCTGGAGTCAACGCTGGCGCTTATCGCCGCCTGGGGGCGCTTGAAGTCGTATCGGGTCTGACCACGTTGGCGGCGTTCTCCTTCTCCGCCTCCTCGCGGGCACGCCTCGCCTCGCGACGAAGCCGCATGGCCTCCGCCCGTTCGCGCCAGCTCATCCTGGCCGCCAGCGTGCCGGCCGCCCGATCGATGTCCGCCATGCGGAACGCCCAGTCGGCCTGATCGCCGTTGTAGTCGGGCGGCGGCCCGAACCCGAAGGGCAGCGGAATCTCGACGTCCCCCAAGTGGATCCTGCCCGGCGAGACGCCCCACCTCTTCCCGTCTTCGTCCGTGTGCGTCCAGTCGAGCGACTGTGCGAGCCGCTCCGCTTCGGCGAACGCGGAGTCGTTGGCGGCCTCGATCGCGGCGGCCAGTCTGAGACGGACGATCTCTTCGGGCGTGGGTGCCAGCAGTTCGGACGAGATCGGCTGCCACAGCCGAGGATCGCCCTCGCCGACGCGCAGACGCTCGCCCGCCGAACGATACCGCCCGGGGACGAAGACATCCCATTCCTCTTCGAAGTCGGGCATCTCCGGCGTGGCCTCGGGCGGGCCCGGATCGTCGATGATCACCGGGTCGCTGGGATCGCCCACATCCTCGGCCGGAACCTCGACGATCTGCAACGCGCGCATGCCGCCCACCTCCCGAACCGCAGGCCGGACGAGCACGCCGGCGCGATCCGAGCGGGGCCCGGCGAGGAACGGATACAGCACGACCAGCGCCACATGCGCAAGGGCGGACAGGACCAGCCCCACGAGCATGGGGCCGCGGCCCGCCTTGCGACGGCTTCCGCTGCTGGGCTGCCCGCTCCGGGCTGCTCCCTGTTGCCTCGTCTGCATGCTCATCCCGGTCTCCGGGAACGGTTCCGGCCGCAGCCCCTCATCGCGCCGGGGCCAGGGGCTCGCCTCCTGCAACGGGGTTGCGCACCGAGGAGCCGCAGGAGAGGGCCACCTCGACGACATCGCCGACCGCGAGCGGGCCCACGCCCTCCGGCGTGCCCGTGGCGACGAGGTCCCCGGCTTCGAGCGTCATGACGTGGGAGATGAAGCTCACCAGGTGGTGCAGCGAGAACACCATCTGCCCGGCGTCGGCGTGCTGGCGCGTCTCGCCGTTCACGCGCGTGGTCAGCGTCAGTCCCTCGGGTTCGACGTCCGCGGCAGCGACAACGTTGCCCAGCGGGCAGAAGGTGTCGAGCCCCTTGGCGCGGGTCCACTGGCTGTCCTTGCGCTGCAGATCGCGCGCGGTGACGTCGTTGACCGCAACGACGCCCGCGACGTGGTCCCACGCGTCCGCCTCCGCAACCCGCCGGCAGCGTCGCGACATGACAAGGCCGATCTCGCCCTCGAAGTCGACGCGTCCCACATCCGGCGGGACGAGCACGGGTTCGCCGGCTGCGACGACGGAAGAGGGCGGCTTGAGGAAGATCAGGGGCTCGGTCGGGACGGCGCTGCCCAGCTCGGCGGCGTGGTCGGCGTAGTTGCGCCCGACGCAAACGATCTTCCCCGGCCGCGAGGTCACTGCTGGTCGGTCCGCCGGGTGTGGATCACGGTCCCGACGAGCGCGGCCGTGCCTGCGATGCCCAGGAAGCAGGTGATCACCGTCCACCAGAAACCGACGTCGCCGTGCCCCCCCGACCATCCGATCGCCGCAGTCTGGAAGGTGCGCGCGGCGAGCGAAAGCAGAAAGAGACCGGCAAGAAATCCGAGAGCCTTCTTCATTGTGTTCCCCACGGTTGTGTGTCACCAGCTCGGAGTGGCCCCGCCACAGCAAATCTACCGTTCATGCGTAGAACTCCGCCACCTTCCTCCGCATCGCCTCCCAGGGCCCCCTCTCCAGCGGCAGCGGTGGAAGCGCTTCGCGGATGACGCGACCGTAGCGGCGGGTCAGCAGCCGATCGTCCAGAAGCAGTACCGCGCCCCGGTCGGTCCGAGTCCGTATCAGGCGTCCGACGCCCTGCTTGAGGCGCACGGCCGCGTCGGGAACCATGAGGCCCCAGAACGCGTTTTCGCCGCGAGCCGTCATCGCCTCGACGCGGGCCTCCGTGATGGGTTCGGTGGGCACGCGGAACGGCAGCTTCTGAATCACCAGGGCGCGGAGGGGCCGGCCCGGAACATCCACCCCCTCCCAGAAGGAGGCGGTGCCGAGGAGGATGGCGGACCCCGAGTCCGTGAAGCTCCGCAGCAGCGCGAAACGGTCGGCTTCGCCCTGCACGTACAGCGGCCAGCGGCCCTCGGCGCCCATGTCCCGCAGGCCCGCCGCCACCGCGCGAAGGGCGGAGAACGAGGTGAAGAGGGCGAACACGCCGCCGCCGGTGATCCGCGCCACGTCGTCGATCACCCTGGCCGTCGCCCTGTTGTAGAGGGACGCGCCCTCCGCGCCGCCCGGACGCGGCAGATCGGTCGGGACGATGAGGCGGCTCTGCGCGGCGTGGTCGAACGGCGACCCGAAGACCGATTCCGCCACATCGAGGTCCTCGGGCGGGTGGACCGCGGGGAGCGCGTCTTCGAAGGCGGCGTCGGCGAACATGTCTCGCGAGGGCACCGCGCCGGGCGCGCCCAGCCCGAGTCGGCGCCGCAGGTATCGGAAGTCCCCGGCGACCGCCATGGTCGCCGAGGTGAGAACGCTCGTCTCGACGTTGCCGAAGAGGTGTTCGGCGAGGACCGGTCCCAGGTCGACGGGCGCCGCCGAGAAGGCCAGGTTCCGCGCCCCGCGTCGGCCCGCACGGCGCATCTCGAGCCATCGCACCATGCGCCGCTCGCCGCGCTCGGGCAGGAGACAGAGCCGGAGCGCGCGTTCGACCCTTCCCAGCCGGTTCCGGCACGAGCGCAGGTCGAGAAGGCGGCCCTGCAGGTCGGGGTGCATCTCCTCGCCTTCGCCAAGCCGGTCGCCGAGCGCCTCCAGCTCGCGCTGCAGATCCCCCAGCGTCATCAGGGTGGTCTGCAGGGTCTCGGCGATGGCGGGGTCGGCGGCGGGCTCCGGGGTCGCTGGAGCGTCGGGCCGGGCGGGCCGCCCAAGGCGGAGGTGGCCGCCATCGGTGTGGGACTCGCTCCAGGGTTCCATGAGGTCGAAGAAGGCGTTGAACGCCTCCCGCAGGCTGGCGGCCAGGGGCCGCGTGCGACTTGTGATTCGTTTGGACAGGCGGCGGGCCGAGATCGACGTGCGCGAGCCGGCCAGCAACGCCTCGACCGAGGCGAGGATGCCCTTGCCGCCGCGATCGAGGCGAGACAGCGCCCGAAACATCGCCAAACGCGTGGTCTCCGCGCCGAGGCGGGGCGTGGCCGCGTCTTCGAGGTGGTGCGCCTCGTCGAAGACGACCCGCTTGTAGGGAGGCAGGACGGCCGCGTCGCGAAAGTTCTCGGTCGCAATCCGGATGGCCAGATCCGAGAAGAAGAGGGCGTGGTTCACGATCACCAGGTCGGCCGAGGCCCCCGCGCGGCGAGCGCGCTGGTAGTGGCACTGCTGAAAGAAGGGGCACTTGGCGCGCAGGCACGCGTCGGTCTCGCTCCGCACCTCCTCCCACACCTCCCGGCCGGGCGTGAACGGCAGATCGCCGCGTGATCCGTCCTCCGTCCGGTCGGCCCACTCGACGAGGGCGCCCAGCTCCTCCGAGCGGTCGTCGGGAAAGAGGCTCGCCGACGACTCCGCAGCCAGACGGGCGCGCCGAATGGAGATGTAGTTGCCTCTTCCCTTCACCAGCGCCCACTTCAGCCTCTCCCCCAGCAACTGGCCCGCAACCTCCAGATCCTTGCGGACGAGCTGCTCCTGAAGGTTGATCGTGTTGGTCGACACGATCGCGCGCTCGCCGTTGCGGACCGCCCAGCGCGCCGCCGGCAGGAGATAGGCCAGCGACTTGCCCGTGCCCGTTCCCGCCTCGACGAGCCCGACGCCGCCCTCGTTGAACCGCTCGGCGACGAATCGCAGCATCTTGCGCTGGCCCCGCCGGTCCTCGTATCCCGGCATCTGCGCAAGCGGCCCCTCCGGTCGCAGAAGTCCGGACAGCTCGTCCGGCTCCAGCGCTTCGATGCGGCGCGGCTCGGGGGGTTCCACCACCACGTAGATGCGGTCCACCGCATTGCTGACGATGGCCGTCCCGATTCCTCTCTCGTAGATGCGCGACGCGACGGCCAGGTCGGCGTCCGAAGGCTCCAGCAGCCCCGACGGGTGATTGTGGATCATCACCGACCCCTCGCGGGCGTCGCGGGCCGCGGCGAGCACGGCCGATCGGTTTCCGCGCGCCACGGCTCGCGGGTTCACGATGGCCCTCGACCGGGTCACGTCGGCGAGGAACGACACTTCGCGGCCCCCGGCCCGGGTCACTTCGTCGCGGATGACCCGAGCGGCCTCCGGCGCCAGCCGAAGGGGGATGGCCGTCACGTCTTCAGCTTCTTCTTCTTCGCCGCCGGGAACAGCACGTTGTTGAGGATCAGCCGGTATCCGGGAGAGTTGCGGTGCAGATCGAGATCCGTGGGCGGATCGCCGATCTGGTGTTCGGGGTCCTCCGGATCATGTCCGCCGTAGTAGGTCCAGGTGCCTTCGCCGATGTTGCCGTGAATGTACTTCGCCCAACCTCCCTCGATCCCGAGCTTCACGACACCGGGCTTCAGCCGGTCGATGGCGAACGACGTGGTCAGGCCGTAGAAGTCCGGCAGCACCGACTCGTGACTCTGCGTGAGCATCGCCGGAACCGGGTCGAACTTGGCGGAGAAGTCGAACAGCGTGAACGCGCCCAGGTTCTTCTTCCACGGTGTGTTGACCTGGTGGCCGTCGATGTCCGAAAAGGCGTTGACCGATGGGGCGATCTGGATTTCGGCCTCGTGAAAGGCCATCGCGCTCCCCCAGTCCACCTTGGAGCCCGCGTCGGGATCGGGTGGCGTGCCATCGGAATACGCGGCGGCGATGTCGACGGAATGCGCGGCCAACGCCAGCTCCAGCGTCTCCGGCGCCGAGCACATCGCGAAGAGGAATCCGCCCTGCTCCACGTACTCGCGGATCCTTCGGCTCACGGCCTTCTTCAGCGCGGGAACGTTGGCGAAGCCGAGCGCCTGCGCCGCTTCCTCGTTGCGCGCCACCTCCTCCTCCAGCCAGGGCGCCCCCGCGTAGTGGATGTAGAACTTGGAGTACTGCCCCGTGAAGTCCTCGTGGTGGAGGTGCAGCCACTCGAAGTCCTCCAAACCCCCTTCGACGACCTCGGTGTCCCAAACCTTCTCGTAGGGGATTTCGGCGTATTCGAGCGCCATCGTGACGGCGTCGTCCCAGGGTGCCCTGTTGGGAGGCGTGTAGATGGCGATCCTGGTCGCCTTCTCCAGCACCACGGACTCCATGTTGGACTGCGCGACGATGCCCCGGATGCGCGCCTCGTCGGCGACGCCCACCGGCTGGACGTCGACCCCCATCAGCGCCGCCCGCCGCCTGGTTCCGTCGGTGTCGGGGAGCAGGAACGCGCCGCCCTGGAAGTTGAGCAGCCATTCCGCGCGTCCGCCCTGCTCCAGCACCCAGTAGGAGAGTCCGTACGCCTTCAGGTGATTGGCCTGCGAGCGGTCCATGGGGACGAGCAGCTGCTGCGCCGCAGCCCGTTCCACTCCGAAGAGAATGGTCGCGGCAGCAAGGAGCGCGGTCGATGTCCAACGCCTGCGCGGGATGTTCATGAACGACCCTCCTGAATCCTCCTCAATTCCCTGCGCGCGCCCGGAACCACGGGGCTGTCGGGGCGGCCCACGATCAGCGCTTCGAGGATCCGCATCGCTTCGTCGGCGCCACCCGGCTCGGCGGCAACCGCCCGGGCGAGGCGCAGCGCGGCCTCGGGAAACTCGCGCGCCTCCGCGTGCTCCGCGACGATGCGCCGCCGGAACGCCACGGACTGATCGCGGTGTCCGGCCTGGTCCGCTGCGCGCGCGCCCAGCGCCAGGAGGGCCGGCCGATCGCTCGCCGGCACCGTCTCGATGCCCTCCTGCACGGCCAGCACTCCCCGCTCCGGATGGCCCCGGTGCCGCGAGATCGCCACCTCGGCCGCCAGCCTGCCCCCCACGGGGCCGAGTTCGCTCAGCGCGAGCGTCAGCTCCAGGATCTCGGTCGCGTGGATCGGCTCCAGCTCGGGGAGCGATGCCTGCAACGCCGCGATCCCCTCGGGAACGGCACCGCCCTCGAGGAGAAGGAAGGCCCTCTCCAGAGCCGCCCCGGGGCCCTCGATGCCGCTCAGCACCTCCATGGCCTCGTCGCGCATCCCCCGGCCCAGCAGGCGCGAAGCGAGCGTCGCGGAGAGCGCGTCGAGGTCGGGCGACTCTGGGAACTCCTCGCGGAAGCGGACGAGCGCCTCCATGGCCCCTTCGACGTCGCGGCCAGCCAACTGGATCCGAAGCTGCTCGGTCCAGGCCATCCGCCTTGCCGAGGAGCCGCGCGCCAGCGACTCGGTGATCCTCCGCCGGGCCGCCAACGCCGCCGCGGTGTCTCCGGCCGCCAGCGCCGCGTCGGCCAGTCGCTCGTCGGTAGCGCGCGCCTCGATGGGGTCTTCGGTCATCTCGCGGAGTCTCTCGTACGCCCAGAGCGCGTTCCGGTCGCGTCCGTGATCCTCGGCCTTGCGCGCGAATCCGTTGAGGAATCCACGCGCCTCCCGGCCTTCGAGGCGCGACAGCGCGGACTGGGCCAGATTGGTGGCGGCATCGGCAAGGCCTTCGCGCAACGCGAGTTCCGCCCCCGCCTCGAGGCGCGAGACGGTGGTGGGCGCCTCGCCGAGGGCCTCGACGATCACACCGGCGGCCTCGCCGCTCCGCTCGCCGAGGGCTTCGACGCGCCGGAAGATCGCGGCGCTCCTGGCCCGGTCGCGTCCCAGCGCCCGCGCCCAGGACGCGGCTCCGTCTCCAATGCGCTCCGCCGCGACATGCAGGTCGCCCAGCTCGACCAGCAGTTGCGGGAGCTCGCCAAGCGTGCCGACCCCCGCCTCGAGTAGCTCGGCGCCCTCGTCCGCGCCGAAGACCTCATGGAAGGCCCTCGCGCCCTCGAGATACGGTGCCGAAGACGCCGGATCGGCCTCGATCCAGGCCCGAACGGTCTCTTCCAGCGTCGACGCCGAGCCCGTCTCCGTCAGAACCTCGACCTTGAGCGCCCACACTCGCCCCGCGGACGGATTCCCTTCCAGGAAGGCGTCGAGCACGGGCACCAGCTCGTTCAGCCTGCCGCCTCCGCGAAGCACCCGCTCCAGCGCCAGGATCGCCGACGACGACCCGGGCTGAAGGCCCAGCAGCTCGCGCAGCGTGGCCTCGGCCTCTTCGATTTCGCCCCGCGACTCCTGCGCCGACGCCTGTCGGAGCATGCGGTTCTCCAGACGGGGATCCGGGCGCGACTGCACGGCACCCAGCGGCGAGGCGCCGAGGGCCAGCCCCGCTCCGACGACGAAAAGCGACCAGGTCCGCATCAGCCGACCCCCCCCGCACCCGTGCCCGACGGATCAACCGAACCGGCCGGGGCGCTGGGTGAGGTTCGGTTCAGACGCTCGAAGTAGCGCACCACCAGCGCCCTCTGGGCTGGCGGAAGCGCACGCAACGCCGCCGCCTCAGGGAGCTCGAAGCGCAGCACATCGATGTCGCCGGCACTCAGAGCCCCCACTTCGTCGCGTGTGAAGCCGCCGGGCTGCTCCGATTCGCGTTCCTCCGACTCTTCGTCGCGCTCGAGGGTGCGACCCGCGTCCAGCAGTCGGTGGAAGAGTCTCTCCTGGCGCCTCAGCACCTCGGGGTCCAGGCGACCCTGGGCGAGCGCCTCGGCCAGCCGCCGGGCCTCTTCCGCGAAGGCCGAGAGGTCACCCAGGGGATCGCCCTCCTCCATGCCGTCCTCCGACATCTCGCCGAGCTCCTCCGCCACCTCGTCCTGACGTCCGGCCACCTCCTCAATCTGCTCCGACAGCGTCTCCTGGCCCAATTGCATCGGCGTCAGGGACGACGCGTCCTGCATGATTTCGCCCTGTTGCTGGGCCAGCTGCTGCAACTGCTGCATCATCTGCTGCGAGGCCGACGCCGACCCCTGGGCCTGCCCCTGCTGACCCGAGGTCATGGCCATGCGCGCCACCTCGTTCAGGGTGCGCACAACCTGCTCGGCCTCGGCCGTCGGCGACGGTCCCTGGGCGCGCGGGTTCTCCATCGCCGCGATGGTGGCGTCGAGCTGCTCCATGGCCTCGCCGACGGCCGTGAGGAGATCGCGCGCCCCCGGGGCCATCATTTCGGTGTCTTCGGCGTAGTTTTCGGCCAGATTGCGGATCCCCTGCGCGATCGCGGCCTCGTCGCCCCGCATCGCCGCCAGCTCCGCGGCATTGGCCCCCTGCATCTCGCTGCGCAGCTCGGATTGCCGACGGGCCAGCGCAAGCGCGTCGCCCGCCGTCCGTCCGAGCGCCATCCGAATGGCCTCCATCTGCTGCATCTGCATCTGCATTTGCGCCTGGCCCAGCTCCTGGGCAACCTGCGACAGATCGCCAGCCGCCTGCTGCGCCTGCTGGCCCGCGTTCTGCTGCTGCCCCTGCTGCGCCATCTGGGTGGCCTGCTGCATCTGCCGGCGGGCCTGCGAGAGCTGATGCCGCGCTTCCTGGACCCCGGCGCCCGCATCCATCTCGCCCGCCTCGCCGAGGCGCTCCTGCAACTGTTCGAGCTGTTCCTGCAGCTGTTCGGCCTGTGCTTCCAGCGCGGCCTGCTGCTGGGCGCGCAGCTCCTCCTCCCCGCCTTCCAGCATCGCCTGGGCAAGGATCTCCTGTTCCTGGGCCAGATCCTCGGCCTCTCTGCCGGTGGCGCGGAAGTCCTGCTCGATGGCGGCGTCGCGAAACTGCTCGAGCGAGTCCTCCAGGCGCTGGCGCATCCGCTCCTGGTCGAGCGTCATCTGTTCCAGGGCCTCGCGCAGTTCCTGCGGGTCCATTTCGGCGAGCTGCTCCTCCATCTCCGAGACGGCGTCCTCGCGATCCTCGGGAGTGACCTGGTCGAGCAGCTTCTCCAGATCCCGGATGGTGTTCTCGAGCTCCGGATCCGCCAGGCCCGAATCCCGCAAGGCGTCGCGGAGCTCGGCCAGCTCGCGCTGCAGCGAGTCCACCGACTCCATGAGCCCTTCCTGTCGGGCGAGCGCCTGCGCGATCTCCTCGCGGTCCTCGAATTCGGCCTGTCCCCGGCGGGCACCGTCGCGGTCGCCCTCGGCCTCCGCCTGCGCCCTCAGGTCACGGGTCTCCTCCTCGGCCTGACGCGCCTCCTCGGCAAGCTCCTCCACGCCCTGCGCGGCGCGCTCCAGTTCCTCCCCTGCGGCGCGCTCCAGCTCGGACACGCCCCCGATCCAGAGCACGTACTCCACACTCTCGCGCATCTGCGGCGAGGGACGGTTGTCGATGGCGCGGGCGAGGTACCGGATGGTGTCGCCCGGGGACAGCGTCCACGTGGACACGTCGAGCACCGGGCGCACGATGGCGCCCGCCGACCCTCCCAGCTCGACCCCGTGCACCACCGGCTCGCCGACTTCGCCGATCGCGCTGATCCGCCGAACCACGATTTCGACCCGCGCGATCCCGTGGTCGTCCTGCGTCTGCACGACCAGGGGCTGACGCAGATCGACCGGCATGATCGTGTCCACGCCGGGGTATACGATCGCGACCTCGGGAGGAGCGTCGGGGATCACCTCGACCGTCAGGGGCTCCGGGGCGACCGCCGCCTCGTCTCCGGTCTCGTCGTGGAACGTCCAGTCGTACTTGCCGCTCCGGCCCGGCACCCAGCTCCCCTCGAAGTGGGCGTCCCGAACCTCGAGGCGCATCACCGCGCGCCCCTGGTCGTCCACCAGCGCGCCGATCCCGATCGGGCGACTTCCCTGGCCGCGCACCCGCAGGTGCGTTCCCGCCGGGACTGCGAGGGCCGGGATCTCGTTCTGGTACTCCACCGGGGCCATCCCGGTGTGCGGAGGATGCGTGACCTCGATCGAAAGCGTGTTCACGAAGAGCGGATCGACCGGCGTGAGGGTGTGGACCTCGCTGCGGGCACCATCCGGCGCCTCGATCCAGTACCGGGTCTCGGCGGCGACCGGCGGCAGCCGCGCCGCGCCGATCCCATCGACGATGGCCACCGTGCTCGACCGCGTGACCTGCCCGGTCACATCCCAGTGCAGCGTGACGCTGTCGCGCAGCGGCGCATGCGCCGAAACCTCGACCACCGCACCGCGCGCGACCTCCACCGTGCCCGGCGCCACGCTCACCGGCGGCAGGGCCGGCTCGACCAGCACGGCGAGCGGATGCAGCAGCCCGCCCCAGGCGCTCACGGTGCGGGCCGGCGCCAGCGCGAGCACGAGCAAAACCGCCGGCACCGCGACCAGCAGGGCGGTCACGCCCCGCCGTAGATCGGCGCCGACCCGTTCACCCAACGGTCCCGAGAGCGACCGGGCGTTCCCGTCGAGCCGGCCGCCAACCCGTTCCAGCGCCAGCCTGCGCAGCCCCTTCGAGGTGCCGGGCGGCGCGAACCGCGACAGCTCCAGCCCTCCCAGAACCGAGCCCTCGTCCAGACCCGTGATCCCGTCCATTGCCCGGGTCACCCGGTGTTCCGCGCACCAGTGCCGTCCCAGGCGCCGCCAGCGCCAGATGCCCGCAGGCACCAGCGCGGCGCACAGCAGCACGATCAGGAGCGGCACGGGGCTGCCCGCGTTCCACCCCTCCGCACCCGCGAAGGCCGGGGCGAGAATCAGCAGCGCCAGCGCCGCCGTCGCGCACCACGCCGCGACCACGAGCGCCAGGGAGCGCGACAGGTGCTCGCGAACGCCCTCGACCGCGCGGCCGATCCTGCTCGCTGGGCTCACGATACGGCCTGCATCATCGCGTAGACGAAGATGTTGACGCCCATGCGCAGCGCGTCCTCTCTGATCTCGGCGGGGTCGTCGTGCACGTCCGCGTCCTCCCATCCGTCCCCCAGATCCGTCTCGTAGGTGTAGATCACGACCAGCCTGCCCCGATGAAAGATGCCGAAGGCCTGGGGCGGCGCTCCGTCGTGCTCGTGGATCTTCGGCAGCCCGTCGGGAAAGTCGTGGGGCGCACGGAACACCGGATGTTCGGGCGGCAGCTCGACGAGCTCCCTGTCCGGGAAGATCCGCGCCAGCTCCTGCCGGAAGGACTCGTCCATGCCGTAGTTGTCGTCGGCGTGCAGAAAGCCCCCTCCAAGCAGATAGCGGCGCAGCGCAAGCCTCTCGTCGGGAGAGAAGCGGACGTTTCCGTGACCGGTCATGTAGACGAACGGAAAGTCCCGCAGGGCCGGATCGGTGGGCCGGACGTTCACCTCCCTGTCGGCGGTGGGGATGCCGGTCCTGGCACGCACCTCGGCCAGAAGGTTGGGGAGCGAGGAGGGATTGGCGTACCAGTCGCCGCCGCCATCGTACTGAAGGCGCGCGATCGTGACCGGGCCGGCCCCCTGCGCCAGTGCGTCGACCGCGGACAGCGCCAGCAGCGCCGCCAGCAACGCGACCCCGCCTCGGCTGCGAACCGCCCTCATTCCCCTTCCCCCTTCGACGCCCGACGCCCGTCCTTCACCCTCTGAACCACGGCGTAGGCCTCGCCCCTCGTCAGGCCTGAGCCCGCCGACACCCTTCGTGCGGCGGCGGTGGGGGCCAGTCCCGCGTCCAGTGCCTCCGTGGCCAGCGCCTCCAGCTCGGCCGCCGTCGCCTCCCGTCCTGGCGCGGTACGCCCCTCCACCACCACGGTGACCTCGCCGCGGGCGGGACGCTCCTGAAAGTGGCGGGCGGCCTCGGCCGGGGTTCCGCGGAAGACCTCCTCGTGCACCTTGGTCATCTCGCGGCAGACCGCGACCCGGCGTCCGGGCTCGCCGGCCGACGTGAGCGCGGCCAGTTCGTCGAGCAGGCCGCCAGCCGCGCGGGAGACTCGAACAACACGGTCGTCTCGGTGGCGTCTATGATCCGCTCCAGCGCTTGGGCCCGCTTCCCCGCCCTGCGCGGCGGGAATCCCACGAAGGTGAACGGGACACAAGGTAGGCCCGAAGCCACCAGTCCCGCGAGCACCGCCGACGGACCGGGGATCGGCACCACCCGGCCGCCGCCGTCGATGACCGCCTCGACCAGACGTTCGCCGGGATCCGACAGCAGCGGGGTGCCGGCGTCGGAGACCAGCGCGACATCGTCGCCCGCAGCGAGCCACCGACGCACCAGCGAGACGCGGCCGGCCTCGTTGTGCGCGTGGAGCGAGGTCGGTCGAGCGCCGACCCCGATGTGCGACAGGAGCACCCGCGCCCGGCGCGTGTCCTCGGCCAGAACGTGCTGCACCCCGGAGAGGGTCTCGCGGCCGCGCGTCGACAGGTCGGACAGGTTGCCGATCGGGGTCGCCACGACGTAGAGCGTGCCGACGCCCCCGCTCCCCGCCGTCCGCCGACGGTGGCCGCGCCCATGCTCCCGAGCCCCTTCGGGCATTCGTCCGCTTCAAACCGCCGGCGGGCCGCAACGCCTACAGGTGCTGCTCGATCTTCTGCTGCAGCTGGGCCTTCGGCACGGCACCGATGACCGTGTCCACGTGCTCTCCGTCCTTGAAGAAGAGGATCGTCGGGATCGAGCGCACGCCGAAGCGCATCGAGGTGGACATGTTGGCGTCCACGTCGAGCTTGCCCACCCGCACGCGACCGACGAAATCGTCGGCCAGCTCGGCGACCAGCGGCGCGATGATCCTGCAGGGGCCGCACCACGCGGCCCAGAAATCGACCATCGAGAGCCCGCCGTGGTCCTCGATCTCTTCCTTGAAGTTGTCGTCGGTGATGGTGACGAGGTTGGGGCTGTCCGCCATTATTGGAATTCCTCGAAATGAAGTGGCTCGCGTCGAGACCTCGCCGTGAGATCCCGACCATCTATTCTAAACAGACAGGGCCAGGACGTTGAACACACCGGACCCCGAACGGTCGCCCAGCACAACGAGCGACGGCCCCGTGCCGACCCCGCGTACGCCTCGGCTCGCGGCCCTGGAGATCGATCATGTGGCCATCGCCGTGCGGTCCTTCGAGGAAGTGCAGGGGCTTCTCGAGGGTCTGACCGGCCATGCGGCGACCCCCCCGGAGCGCGTGGAATCGCAGGGTGTGGAGATCTGCTTCGTGGGGAATGTGGAACTCTTGCGGCCCCTCGCGTCCGACAGCGGCGTGGCCCGCTTCATCGCGCGGCGGGGACCCGGCCTGCATCACATCGCCTACCGCGCACCCGACGTGGCCGGGCTGATGCGCGAACTCGCCGCCGAGGGATACCGCTTCACGTCGGCGGAGCCGATGCGCGGCGCCGGGGGACACCGGATCGCCTTCATGCACCCGAAGTCGACCGGTGGCGTGCTCG
Source organism: Longimicrobiales bacterium (assembly GCA_963662845.2). Taxonomy (GTDB): domain Bacteria; phylum Gemmatimonadota; class Gemmatimonadetes; order Longimicrobiales; family Gaopeijiaceae; genus Bin94. Next base: position 1,461,103 of record CAXXCM010000005.1, read on the forward strand.
TGGAGCTGGTGGAGCGCCGCTGAGCCCCGCGCGGCCAGCAGTCCGTGGATAATCTCCGCGTCGCACCGAGGGCTGTGAGGCGCCGGGCTGGCAAGGCGCGACGAAGGGCGAATAGCGGCGCTATTCGTCCGAGGAGCAACGCAGAGCGGCGCTATGGGCACTCTCGTTGTAAAGAGAACATGACATTTTGTAATGTTGTCATGACAGCGCAGGTCGGTGAGCGCTGCGGCCAGCGCGGATGCATCGCAGCCCGAATGCAGCGGGGACTTATTCCACGGACTGCTCGGACCTCAGCCCAGCAGCCGCTCCAGCCCCACCTGTTCGACCAGCCAGTTTCCGTCGTCGGCGCGGATCAGGACGAAGGGCACGACGACGCCCCGCCCCGCTGTCCCCAGCTCGACCTCGATGCGGGTGGCCGGGCGCCCCCTCCCCGCCACCGCCGCCTGACCGCCCACACGGCGGGACTCGTGCGCGAGGATCGTCGCCATCAGGTCCATGCGCAGCTCCACCTCCAGCGCGGTGACGCATCGGTCGCCGAGCCCGATCCAGGACCCCACCCTGCGGAGCGCACAGCCGAGCGCGCCGCCGCGATCGTCGATGGGCCCGTCGGCGCTGCCGAAGCGCGAGGCCATGGCCGCGAGGTCGCGGCGGTTGGCCGCGTCGAGGAACTCCGCCACGACCCCGACGGGCTCCGGGCCGGACGGCGAGCCCGGTGCACCGTGCGAGGCCGCACCGGCGCATCCGGCCAGCGCGAGCAGCGGCAGCCACGGCACGGCGGAGCAAAGCAGCGCCGGGAGCCGCCCCCCTTCGCTGCGGGCCGCGTCTGGAGCGCCCTCGTTCCCTCGTGGCCCGCGCACCCGTGCGATCGTCGTCGGCCTCAAGTCACCCATCCTCCGGACCCACGAACGCCAGCTCCCCGCCCTCGCCCCTCTCGAGCCGCACCGCACTCCCCGGCACCACCCCGCCGTCGAGGATCGCCATCGCGAGCGGATCCTGCACCAGCCTCTGCACGGCCCGCTTGAGCGGTCGCGCGCCGAACGCGGGATCGTAGCCCTCGCGGGCGATCGCCTGCCTGGCGTCGTCGGACACGGAAAGGGTCACGTCCTGGGTCGCCGCCAACGCGGCCACGCGTTCCAGCTGCAGTTTCACGATCTTCTCCAAGTCGTTCGGCGACAGCGGCTTGAATACCACCACGTCATCCACTCGATTAAGGAATTCGGGACGGAAGTGCTCCTTCAGGCGGCGATGCACCATCTCTTCCACGTCGCGCCAGGCACCGGCCTCGGACCGCGCCAGGATCTCCGGCCCCGCGATGTTCGAGGTCATGATGATGACCGTGTTGCGGAAGTCCACCGTGCGCCCCTGCCCGTCGGTGAGACGCCCGTCGTCGAGGATCTGCAGGAAGGCGTTGAAGACCTTGGGATGCGCCTTCTCGACCTCGTCGAAGAGAACCACCGCGTGTGGGCGACGCCGCACGGCCTCGGTGAGCTGGCCTCCCTCGTCGTAGCCGACGTAGCCCGGGGGCGCGCCCACCAGCCGTGATACCGCATGGGCCTCCATGTACTCGGACATGTCCAGACGCACCATTGCGCGCTCGTCGTTGAAGAGGAACTCCGCGAGGGCGCGTGCGGTCTCGGTCTTCCCCACCCCGGTGGGCCCGAGGAAGAGGAAGGAGCCGATGGGGCGGTTGGGATCCTGGATGCCGGCCCGGGCGCGGCGTACCGCTCGCGACACCGCGCTCAGCGCCTTCTCCTGTCCGACGACGCGCTCGCCCAGCAGACCCTCCAGCCCCGCGAGCCGCCTGCGCTCCGAGTCCATCAGGCGCGTCACCGGGATCCCCGTCCACTCGGCCACGACCTCGGCGATGTCGTCGGCACCGACCTCCTCCTTCAGGAACTTCCCCTCGGACTGGAGGCCGGCCAGCCTTTCCTCGGCCCGCTCGATGTCCGCCTGGGCGTCCGGGATCTCCGAGTACTGGATTTCTGCCGCACGGCCCAGCTCGCCCCGGCGCGTGGCCCGGTCGGCTTCGGTGCGCAGGCCGTCCACCCGCTCCTTGAGCTCCTGGATGCGCGCGATCTGGATCTTCTCGGCCTGCCAGCGCGCCTTCATCGTCTGGCTGGATTCGCGCAGCTCCGACAGCTCGCCCTCGATGCCGCCGAGGCGTTCGCGCGCACCCCGGTCGTCCTCGCGAGCCAGCGCCTGCTTCTCGATCTCGAGCTGGATGATCCGTCGCTCCACTTCGTCGATCTCCTGGGGAAGGGAGTCGATCTCGATGCGCAGCCGGCTGCCTGCCTCGTCCATCAGGTCGATGGCCTTGTCGGGCAGGAACCGTCCCCCCACGTACCGATCCGACAATCTCGCGGCGGCGATCAGCGCGTCATCAGTGATGCGCACGCCATGGTGCACCTCGTAGCGCTCCTTGATGCCGCGCAGGATGGTGATCGTGTCCTCGACCGACGTGGGAGCGACGTAGACGGGCTGGAAGCGCCGCTCCAGCGCGGGGTCCTTCTCGATGTGCTTGCGGTACTCGCCCAGCGTGGTCGCGCCGATCATGCGCAGATCGCCCCGGGCAAGGGCCGGCTTGAGCATGTTGCCCGCGTCGACCGCCCCCTCGGCGGCACCGGCCCCCACGATGGTGTGCAGCTCGTCGATGAAGAGGATGTAGCGACCCTCGGCCTCGGTGACCTCCTTGAGCACGGCCTTCATCCGCTGTTCGAACTCGCCGCGGTACTTCGCGCCGGCCAGCATGGCCGAGATGTCGAGCGAGACGAGCGCCTTGTCGCCGAGCGAGGTCGGCACGTCGCCCGCCACGATCCGCTGCGCGAGCCCCTCGGCGATGGCAGTCTTGCCCACCCCCGGCTCGCCCATCAGAACGGGGTTGTTCTTGGTTCGCCGCGCCAGAACCTTCATCACGCGACGGATCTCGTCGTCCCGGCCGATCACCGGGTCCAGCTTGCCGCGGCGGGCCTGCTCGGTGAGGTCGTGGGAGTAGCGCGCCAGCGCCTGGTACTTGTCTTCGGGGTTCTGGTCGGTGACGCGGTGCGAGCCGCGAATGGCCTCCAGCGCGGTGTCGAGGCGGTCGCGGGTGACGCCGTTCTCCTTGAGGATGCGGGCCGCGTCGCCGCGGTCGGCCAGCAGCCCGAGCAGGAGGTGCTCGGTGGAGATGTAGGCGTCGCCGAGCTTCCGGGCCGCTTCCTCGGCGGCGTCGAAGGCGCGCCGCAGTTGGCGGGACGCACCCGGAACGGCCCCGCCGCTGACCCGGGCGCGTCTGCCCAGCTCCTCGTCCACGGCGCGCGCGACCCTGTCTGGCGACGCCTCCATCTTGACCAGGACCGGCGCCACAACGCCCTCGTCCTGTTCGAGAAGCACCTTGAGGAGGTGGACCCCGTCGATCTGGGGATGCTCGGCGCGACGGGCCGTCCGCGCGGCGGCGGCAACGGCTTCGGCGGCTTTCACGGTCAGACGGTCGGCGTTCAGCATATGTCGATCTCCTGTTGCGATTCGGTTGAGCAGGCTGCCAACTTGACAGCGTTCGCGGGGAACGGCGGCGACCGGAGTCGGCCAGATCGGCGGGTGGCCTGCCAGATCGGCAGACCCGGCGAACCCCGGGCGCCAGGCGTCCAGAAGCATCATGGAAGATCCGGGCCAGCGCCCGCATCGAAAGGAACTGACATGGCATCGGTGGATCCTCCCGCCCGCAGGGGCCTTCCCCCTGAAGCTTACGAAGTCGTGCCCGGCGACCGGTACCGGCCCTATGTCGCGCCCGAGAAGTCGATGGCCGAGCTCACCGTCAAGGCGGTTGTCATCGGGATCGTCCTGGCTGTGGTCTTCGGCGCCGCGAACGCCTATCTGGGCCTGCGGGTGGGACTGACCGTCAGCGCCTCGATCCCCGCGGCGGTGATGGCGGTGGCGATCTTCCGCGCCCTCCGACGGGGATCCATCCTCGAGACCAACATGGTGCAGACCATCGGCTCGGCGGGCGAGTCCGTGGCCGCGGGCGTGATCTTCACCCTGCCCGCGCTCTTCATCTGGCAGCGAGCCGATCCCACGATCGTGGTGGATCTGCTCCAGGTCTCGGTGATTGCCGCGTTCGGCGGACTGCTCGGGGTGCTCTTCATGATCCCGCTGCGACGCTACCTGATCTCGCGGGAGCACGGCAAGCTCCCCTACCCCGAGGGCACCGCCTGCGCCGAGGTGCAGGTCGCCGGCGAGGTCGGCGGCAGCAAGGCCCGCCTGCTCTTCTCGGGGCTGGGGATCGGCGCCCTCTACCAGGCGCTCGCCAACCGCAGCGGCCTCGCCCTGTGGAACGAGTCGCCCAGTCTCCCCCTGCCCAGGAAGGCCGAGATCGGCGGCGACTTCACCCCCGAGCTGCTCGGCGTGGGCTTCATCATCGGGCCGCGCATCGCGGGCATCATGTTCGGTGGCAGCGCGCTCGCGTGGCTGATCCTGATCCCCGCGATCAACATGTGGGGCGGCGAGGACATCGTCTATCCGGCATCGGCCGCCATGTCGACGCTGTCGTCCGGGGAGATCTGGAACAGCTACATCCGCTACGTCGGAGCGGGGGCCGTGGGCTTCGCCGGGATCGTGACGCTGCTCAAGTCGCTCCCCACCATCATCGAGTCGTTCAAGCTGGGCGTGGGCCAGGTCGGGGCCGGAGGCGGTGGCGATCTTCCGCGAACGCAGCGGGATCTTCCCATGAAGCTGGTCATGGGACTTGCGGCGCTCATGGCGGTCGCCCTGTGGCTCTGGCCCGGAGTGCCGGTCGGTCCGCTGGGGGCCGTGCTGATCGTGCTCTTCAGCTTCTTCTTCGTCACGGTGTCCAGCCGCATCGTGGGGCTGATCGGGTCGTCGTCCAACCCGGTTTCGGGGATGACCATCGCCGCGCTGATCCTGACCTCGCTGATATGGGTGGCCCTGGGGCTCAACGACGGCAGCGGCGCCGCCAAGGTGGCGGTCCTCGCGGTCGGGGCCGTGGTCTGCATCTCCGCGGCGGTCGCCGGCGACACCTCGCAGGACCTCAAGACCGGCTTCCTGGTCGGCGCGACGCCTGCGCGCATGCAGGTCGGCGAGATGATGGGCGTGCTCGCCAGCGCCGCCGTCATGGGCGGGGTCCTGGTCGTGCTGAACGAATCGTACGGGATCGGCACCGTGGACGGCCTCGCGGCGCCCCAGGCCACGCTCATGAGCCTGGTGATCGACGGCGTGCTGAACGCCTCCCTTCCCTGGGGCTTCGTGCTGCTGGGCATCGCCATCGCGGCGATCGTCGAGTTCGTCTTCAAGCTGCCCTCGCTCGCCTTCGCGGTCGGGGTCTACCTGCCCGTCTCGCTCATGACGCCGATCCTGGTGGGCGGCCTGATGCGCATGGCCCTGACCAGGAAGTACGCGGACGCGGGCGAAACCGACGACGGCGTCGAGGTCCTCGCCGAGCGCAGGGAGCGCGGTGTGCTGTTCGCGTCGGGCCTGATCGCGGGGGCGGCGCTGGTGGGGGTGCTGATCGGCGGCGTCGTGTACGTTGTGGCCAACGCGACCGGAAACCCGGACCCCGCGTCGATCTGGCACGTTGGGCACGCCTGGTCGGATGTCTTCGTCGGGAGCTCGGTGATCGTCGGGACACTGGTCTTCTCGGGGCTGGGATGGCTGCTCTGGCGGGCGGCGACGCGCGAGGAGCGGTCTTGAGGGCGCGGCGCGAGGGGTCGGCGCGGCGCGTGGGCGCGGTCCTGCGCTCGGTCATTGTGCCGGCGGGCCTCGTCCTCGCGATGTCGTGCTCCCCGGACGAACCCGCGACGATCGACCGCGAGACCTTCGTGGAGACCTACGTGGCGCTGAGGGTCGCCGAACTGCGCTCGTCGGGTGCAGTGATCCCGGACGAGGCCCGCGACAGCGTTCTCGCGGAGATGGGAGTGAGCGACGAGGATCTTGTGTCCTTCGCGGAGACGCACGGCGCGGACGTGGTCTTCATGGAGGCGGTGTGGACCGAGGTGCAGAACCGCATGGTGGAGCTGAGCAGCCGTCCCGACACGACCGGATAGGCGACCATCCCGGCGTCGGGGCGCGATCTCGGGGGGCCGTGCGGCGTGGTCGGGCAGCCCGCGCTCAGGCCGCCGTCCTTCACTCCCACTCGATCGTCGCCGGCGGCTTGGAGCTGATGTCGTAGGTGACCCGGTTGACGCCCGCGACCTCGTTGATGATGCGGGTCGAGACGCGCGCCAGGAAGGCGGGTTCGAAGGGGTACCAGTCCGCGGTCATGCCGTCGCGCGAGGTCACGGCGCGCAGTGCGACGACGTGCTCGTAGGTGCGGCTGTCGCCCATGACGCCCACCGAGCGAACCGGCAGGAGAATCGCGAAGGCCTGCCAGATCTCGTCGTACAGCCCCGCGGCCTCGATCTCCTCCAGGTAGATCGCGTCGGCGAGGCGCAGGATGCGGGCGCGCTCCGGCGAGACCGGGCCCAGGATGCGAATCGCCAGCCCGGGCCCCGGAAAGGGATGCCGCCGGATGAAGGCCTCGTCGAGCCCCAGCGTGCGGCCGACCCCCCGCACCTCGTCCTTGAACAGCTCGCGCAGCGGTTCGATGAGCTCGAACGCCATGTCGTCGGGCAGGCCCCCCACGTTGTGGTGCGTCTTGATCGTCGCCGACGGCCCCTGCACCGAAAGCGACTCGATCACGTCCGGATAGAGCGTTCCCTGCACCAGAAAGCGCGCGTGGGTTCCCAGCTCGCGAGTGGTGCGCTCGAAGACGCGAATGAAGGTTTCGCCGATGATCCTGCGCTTCCGCTCGGGGTCCGAGACGCCCTCCAGCGGCCCGAGAAACTCGTCGGCCGCCTCGACCACTTCCAGCCGGATTCCCATGTGCTCGCGAAAGGTGCGCTCGACCCCCTCGCGCTCGTTCATCCGCATCAGCCCCGTGTCCACGAAGACGCACGTCAGCCGGTCGCCGACCGCCCGGTGCACGAGAGCGGCCGCCACCGACGAATCCACGCCGCCCGAGAGCCCGCAGATCACCTGTTCATCGCCGACGGTTCGCCGGATCCGGTCGACAGACTCTTCCACGAACGCCCCCGCCGTCCAGTCCGCGCTGCATCGGCAGATGCGGAAGAGGAAGTTGTCCACGATCTCCTGACCGCGAGGGGTGTGCGCGACCTCGGGGTGGAACTGGACGCCGTAGAGCCGGCGTGAATCCGACCGGAACGCCGCGACGGGCAGGTCGCGCGTGGCCGCGATGGTCGCGAAACCGGGCGGGGCCTCGTCGACGTGGTCGCCGTGGGAGCACCAGACGGTCACGTCCTCGCCGGGCCGGAAGCCGTGAAACAGGCGGCTGGCGGGCGCTGGGCCGGGAGCCGCATCCGGCCTCGACACGCGCAGGGTGGCCCGCCCGTACTCGCGCCGGCCCGGCACCACCCTGCCGCCCCGGTGCTGGGCGATCAGCTGCATCCCGTAGCAGATGCCGAGCACGGGGACGCCGAGGTCGAGGATGCCGGGCTCGAGGCCGGGCACGTCGTCGTCGTACACCGAGGACGGCCCGCCCGAGAGCACGATCCCGCTGGGCGACCAGCGCCGCGCCCAGCCCGGAGATCGCGTGGGGGGGTGGATCTCGCAGTAGACGCCGGCCTCCCGGATGCGGCGCGCGATGAGCTGCGTGAACTGGGAGCCGTAGTCGATGACGAGGATGCGGCTGCGGGTTCGGATGCCCGCGGCAACGTTGCCGGGCGCGTCCGCGCCGGGCACTGTGGCCGGGTCGCGGGTCGGAGTGCCGGCGTTCGGACGGGTCATGGGCGTTCGTTCCGGACCAGGTCGCCGTAGCGCTCGCGGCGGCGCACGAGGGCTGCGCGGCCGTCGTGCACGAGCACTTCCGCAGGACGCGGCCGCGAGTTGTAGTTGGAGGCCATGGCAAAGGCATACGCGCCGGCCTGATGAACGCACAGCAGCGCGCCGGGGTTCGGCAGAGGGAGGCGACGATCCCGCGCCAGGAAGTCTCCCTGCTCGCACACCGGACCAACCACATCCACGTCCTCGACGGCGCCGTGGCCGTTCTCGCACACCGGGCTGATCGCGTGCTCTCCCCCGTAGTGGCTCGGGCGAATCAGTTCGGTCATCCCGGCGTCGGTCACCACGAAGGTCTTGCCCCCGCCGCGCTTTACATAGAGGACGCGGGTCACCAGCACGCCCGCGTCGCCAACCAGGAAGCGTCCCGGTTCCACGATCAGGGCCAGGCTCCGGCCATCGAGCCTCGCCGCCACCTCGCGCCCCAGCGCCTGCAGGTCCAACTCTCCGGCCACCGGGTCCTCGATCCCGAACCCGCCCCCCATGTCGACGTAGCCAAGAGCGACGCCGGTTTCGCCGTGGACAAGCGTTGCGACCTCGAGCATGACGTCGAGGGCGTGCAGGAACGGAGCGGACTCCCTCACCTGCGAGCCGATGTGGACATCCACCCCGACGGCCCTCAGCCAGGGGTGCCGGGCCACGCGCCGGTACATCTCCAGCGCCTCGCCCGGCGAGACCCCGAACTTGGCGCGCGCGTGCCCGGTTCGCGTGAACTCGTGGGTGGGGCTGTCCACGTCGGGGTTGACGCGCACCGCGACCGGGGCTTCGCGTTTCAACTCAGCCGCCACCGCAGCAAGCACGTCCAGCTCCTGCGAGCTCTCGACGTGGAATGCGCGGACGCCCGACTCGAGGGCGTACCGCATCTCGTCGCGGGTCTTGCCCACCCCGGCGAAGACGATGCGTCGGGCCGGGATGCCCGCTCGCAGCGCGCAGTAGAGCTCGCCGCCGCTCACGATGTCGGCGCCCACGCCTGCCCGCGCCAGGAGCCTCAGCAGCGCAAGGCTCGCGTTTGCCTTGACCGAGTACGCGACGAGGAGGTCGAGGCCGGAAAAGGCCTGGCGCACCCCGTTCACGCGATCCAACGCGCGATCGCCGTCGTAGACGTAGAGCGGCGTGCCGTGCTCGTCCGCAAGGGCGTCCAGGGCGTGGCCGCCGCAGTGCAGGACGCCACCGACGCGCGGGAACGGTGGCCGCGCCGAGTTCAATACGACCGCGCCCACACCACTTCCATCTGAGCCTTGCCGCCGCCCACGCAGCGGGCGGGGGGCGTGTCGGAGCGGAATTCCTCGCCTGGAATCACGCGGATCGTGGCCTTGGTGGCCTCCTTGACGCGCGCCTCCACCGCCGGGTCGCCGCTCCATCCCGACGAGACGAATCCGACGCCGCCATCGAGAAGCTCGCGCAACTCGTCCACCGACGAGACCTCCCCGCGGTGGGTTGCGGCGTCCCGCCTGGCGCGCGCAGCCGCGAGAAGCTGCACCTGCAGGGCGTCCAGCCGGCCGGCCATCTCGCCGAGCGCCTGCTCTTCCGGCAACGCCTCCTTGCGCGGCCTGCCCTCCGCAGGCACCCGGGGCACGACCACGACCTCGCCGCGCTGCACGTCCCTCGGTCCGACCTCGATGCGCATCGGCAGCCCCTTCCGCTCCCATTCGAAGAACTTCGCGCCGGGCGACAGATGCATGCGGTCGTCCATGGCCGCCCGCAGGCCCTGGGCGCGAAGCGCCTCCACAATCCCCTCGGCCTTGTCGAGCACCAGGGCCGCCTGGTCGGCGCCCCGTGCGATGGGCACCACCATGACCTGGGTCGGGGCCAGCCTGGGCGGCACGACCACCCCGGCATCGTCCCCGTGGGTCATGACCATCCCCCCCACCAGCCTCGTCGAGACACCCCAGGAGGTGTTCCAGGCGTACTCCTCCCTCCCCTCCTCGCTCTGGAAGGTCAACCCGAACTGACGGGCGAAGTTCTGTCCCAGCATGTGCGAGGTTCCGGCCTGGAGCGCCTTGCCATCCTGCATCAGCGCCTCGCAGGCGTAGCTCTGCACCGCACCCGCAAACTTCTCCGATTCGCTCTTGAGCCCCGTCAGCGGCGGCATGGCCACCCAGTCCTCCATGAAGCTCCGATAGATGCCCAGGATCGAGAGGGCCTCTTCCTCGGCTTCCTCGGCCGAGGCGTGGGCGGTGTGCCCCTCCTGCCACAGGAACTCGGCGGTCCTCAGGAAGAGTCGCGTGCGGAGCTCCCACCGCATGACGTTCCCCCACTGATTGAGCAGCAGCGGCAGGTCGCGGTAGCTCTGCACCCACTTGGCGTACATGGCGTAGATGATCGTCTCCGAGGTCGGACGGACCACATACGGTTCGTCGAGCTCCTTGCCCCCCGCGTGCGTGACCACCGCAAGCTCGGGCTTGAAGCCGGCCACGTGCTCCTTCTCGCGCTCGATGAAGCTCATCGGAATGAGGAGGGGGAAATACGCGTTCTCGTGCCCCGTCGCCTTGAACATGTCGTCGAGCGCGCGCTGCATGTTCTCCCAGATGCCGTAGCCCCAGGGTCGGATGACCATGCTTCCCCTCACCGGCGAGTAGTCCGCCAGCTCGGCCTGCTGCACGACTTCGTTGTACCAGGCGCTGAAGTCCTCGGATCGGGGCGTCAGCCCCCTTTTGCTGCCCTTCCGCTTGCTCATCGACTGTCCGTCACTCGGGTTGATCTTCGTTGTCCGTGGTGGCGCGTCTCCGTGGCGCGTCGCTGCGGCTTCGCCTCTCGGCCACCCAGGCCATGCCGCCCGGGATCAGGAACAGCAGCAGCGACGCCACCATCCAGGTGGTTCTGAACGGCAGGCCGAGGGCGCTGCGGCCCAGCAGGGCGGCCAGCCAGCCGCCCGCAAGGGAGGCCACGGCGGCCGCCCCGAGCAGCAGCCATTCGAGGACGTTCAGCCGCCTGATGGCTCGGGTCATCACCATGCGCGCCGCACGCGTGTCCTCGGTGCTGGCCTCCGAATTCGAGGACCTTCCGCTCACGACCCCCCTCCCCCCGGGGGCTCCGGTCGGTGGCCGGACAATCCAGTGGAAGTAGAGGCTGCCGGGCGATCGGCTGTTGCGGTCGGATCCGCAGACAGCGAGTCCAGCGGCTGCGTCCGCTGCCGCCCGGTCGCCAGATCCCGGACCGTCGCCGCCCGCGCAGCCGCCTCGTCGGGACCGATGATGACGGCTTGGGCGGCCCCGTTCCGGGCGGCCTGCTTCAGCTGCTTCCCCACTCCCTGTGTTCGATAGCTGTACATGACGGAGTGGCCCGCTTCCCTGAGGCGATGGGCGACCTCCATCGCCAGGGCGCGCTGCTTCGGCGTCACCCAGACCATGAAGTACTCGCAGGTCGGCTGCGTGCGGGCCGCCAGCCCGCGGTCGCGCAGGAGCTCCCCCAGGACCACATCGCCCATCCCGAATCCGACCGCAGGCAGGGGTTCGCCGCCGACAAGCTCCAGGAGGCGATCGTAGCGGCCTCCGCCGCAGATCGCACGAAGCTCGCCGACGCGGTCGAAGAGCTCGAACACGATCCCCGTATAGTACGCGAGCCCGCGCACGACCGTGAAGTCGAACGCCAGATACCCGCCCAGCCCCATCGCATCGAGAATCGCACGGTGCTCTTCCAGGGGTTCCAGCGCCGCGAGCACCGATTCGCTCTCGGCGAACAGTCCGCGCACGTTGTCGAGGGAGCCGTCGGCAACCAGGTGCGTCAGCGCGTCGGTGGCCGCAGCTTGCAGGCCAAGGGCCCTGAGCGCCTGACCGGTCCGGGCGACCCCCGCACGTCCCGCCTTGTCGATCACGGCCAGGCAGTCCGTGTGCATTCCCTCGGCGACCCCCAGTTCCGTCATGATCGCGGCCACGAGGCGCCGGTCGTTCACCCGCGCGACGAAGTCCGCCTCGGTCAGTCCCAGTCCTCTGACCGCATCGATGGCGACGGCCAGAACCTCGGCATCGGCCGCCACGCCAGCCTCTCCCACAATGTCCACATTGAGCTGGAAGTGCTCCCGCAGCCGCCCCCGCTGGGTCCGTTCGTAGCGGAACAGTTGCGGAATCGAAAACCAGCGGATGGGCTTCGGCATTCGCCGGCTGCGGTCGGCCAGCATGCGGGCGAGAGACGGCGTCATTTCGGGGCGCATTGCGACCTCGCGCCCACCCTTGTCCCGAAAGCTGTAGAGCTGCTCGACGATTTCGGCGCCGCTCTTCTCCGTGTACAGCGCGAGCGGCTCCAGCGGCGGTCCATCGTATTCCTGGAAGCCGTAGCGCTGGGAGACTCCCCGCCAGGTGGAGAAGATGCGATGGCGAATCGCGAACTCGCCGGGGCCGAAGTCGCGGAAGCCGGGGAGTCGCGCAAAGGATCGAGCGGCGGACATGGCGGCAAATCTAACCGGGGGGGACGGAGTATCAATCCCGACCGGGGGCTCGCCGCGCTGCGAACGGACGCGGAGCGGACTCAGAACGGACTCACGCCCAGCAGCCCGAGCACATCGCCCACCGTGTAGCACGACCCCGTGACGACGACCGTGCCGCCACCTGCGACGCTCACGGCGCGATCGAGCGCCACGCCCACTTCCCGCTCCACCTCGATGGGCGTGCCGCGAGCCACCTTCGCCGCCACGGCCCGCGGATCCCACGTCCTCTCCACCGGCGCCGACGCCGGCACCGTGAAGACCGCCCGGTCCGCCAGATCCACCAGGGGCGGCAACATTCGCGACCAGTCCTTGTCTCCGAGGATGCCCGTGAGAAGAACGATCGGCCTGGGAGGCGCCAGGTCGGACAGGACGCGCACCAGGGCCTCCACTCCCGCCACGTTGTGGGCAACGTCGAAGACGAAGAGGCGGTCGCCGAGGCGACGGATCTGGCCCCTTCCCGGCCATTTCACCGCCGACACCCCCGCCTCGACCGCCTCGCGCGACGGGGGGCGGCAAAGCAGCTCGAGGGCCCGGACCGCAAGCGCCGCGTTGGCGGCCTGATGCGCACCCGGCAGCGGCGTCTCGAGCTCCAGCGCCTGTCCAGTGCGCGTGCGCATCGAGAAGCGGGTTCCATTCGGACCCAGGCGCAGGTCCAGCACGTCCCGCCAGGGCTCGACCCGGTGGAGGGGGGCGCCCACCTCCTGCGCCCTGGACCGCAGCACGTCGAGGACGGCCGGCCGGCCTTCCGCCGTCGCCACGGGCACGCCCGGCTTGATGATGCCGGCCTTTTCGCGCGCGATCTCCACGAGGGAGTCGCCGAGGTACTCCTGGTGATCCAGCGCCACATTGGTGATCGCGCACACCTCGGGAGTCACGACGTTGGTGGCGTCGAGCCGCCCGCCCAGGCCGACCTCGATGCACGCCGTGTCGATCTCCTCCTCGGCGAACACCACCAGGGCGAGAAGGGTGGTGGCCTCGAAGAACGACATCCTGAGCCCGGAGGCCAACGGGCGAAGCCGCCGCGCGACCTCGACCAGTCGCTCGGCGGACACCGGCTCGCCATCGATCATGATCCGTTCGCGAAAGGAGCAGAGGTGCGGCGAGGTGTAGAGTCCCGTGCGCTCGCCTCCGTGCCGCAGGATCGAAGCCCAGGTCGACGCGACCGAGCCCTTCCCGTTGGTCCCTCCGACGTGAAGGCAACGGTAGCGACGGTGCGGATCGCCCAATTCGGCCAGTGCCGCCGTCATGCGCCCAAGGCCCCAGTCGACGGTCGCCGGCGCGTCGGGGAAGAGAGCGTCCATGAGCGGGTCGGGCCCGGGCGGACGCTCCTTCGCTCGCCGGACCCCCTCGCGTAACCGATGTCCCGTCAACGTCGGGGCTCGCGTTTCCCGGGTGACGCGATCGTCAGCCCCAGGGCCTCCAACCCTCGCCCGCATGGCGCAGCAGCTGGGCGATCGCAGCCTTCAGCTCGCGCCGGTCCACCACCCGGTCGACCATGCCGTGCTCCTCGAGAAACTCCGCGCTCTGGAAGCCGGGCGGCAGCTCCTGCTTGATGGTCTCGCCGATCACGCGGGGGCCCGCGAAGCCGATCAGCGCCCCGGGCTCGGCCAGGTTCACGTCACCCAGCATGGCGTACGAAGCCGTCACGCCCCCGGTCGTGGGATCGGTCAGCACCGAGATGAAGGGGAGGCCGCGCTCGTGCAGGCGCGCCAGCACCGCCGACGTCTTCGCCATCTGCATGAGCGAGAAGATGCCCTCCATCATGCGGGCTCCCCCCGACGCGCTCACCACGATCAGCGGCAGGTCGCGTTCCAGGGCGTCGCGTCCGGCACGCGCGATCTTCTCGCCCACAACCGATCCCATGGACCCGCCGATGAAGGCGAAATCCATGACGGCGAGGACGACGGGGATGCCCTCGATGCGACCCCGTCCGGTGATGACCGCGTCGTTGCGACCCGTGCGCTGGCGCGCGGCCGCGAGTCGGTCGCCGTAGTCCTTGAGGTCCGAAAACCCGAGCGGGTCGCCGCTGGTCATCTGGGCGTCCAGCTCCTCGAACGAATCCTGATCCACCAGGAGTTCGAGATAGCGCGGAGCCGGAATCCGGAAGTGGCTCCCGCATTCGGGGCAGACGCCGAGGTTCTGCTCGAGGCGTTCCCGGTAGAGGATCTCGCCGCACTCGTCGCACTTCCGGAATACGTCGCGAGGAAGATCTCGCCGACCCTCGGAGGTCAGCCGCTTCTTTTGTTTTTGGAACCAGGCCAAGGTGTCAACCCCCGGTGGTTCGCCGCCTCTCGGTCAGCGAACATCCCTTGCCATCGCCACAATCAGGGCCGCAGCCACCCACGACATCAGGAGAAACGAACCTCCGTAGCTGATGAACGGAAGCGGAATCCCCGTGATCGGAACCACGCCGACGGTCATGCCCACATTGACGACGACATGTGTGAGCCAGGTTCCCAAGATAGCGAAGATGAAAATGCCCGAGAAGGGATCTTCGAGCGCTTCGGCCAAGCGAATCATGCGAAAGAAGAGAACGCCGAAAAGCGCCAGAGCGAGAGACGTGCCGAGAAAGCCCAGCTCCTCGCCGACAACGCTGAAGATGAAATCGGTGTGTTGCTCGGGGAGGAAGTTGAGGCGTTTCTGGGTGCCGAGGGTGAACCCCTTTCCGAGGACGCCGCCGCTTCCCACCGCAACCTTGGACTGGATGAGCTGCCAGCCGGCGCCCTGCGGGTCGATGTCCGGGTCAAGGAAGACGAGCAGCCGGTTCCGCTGGTAGTCGGCCAGGGAGTTCCAAAGAGGCTGGGCGATCGCTCCGGCGGCCAGATTCGCGACGATGATGCTCAGCGACTCCACCAGGTAGAGCCGGTACCGATACAGGTACAGGGCGATGATCAGCGACACGTAGTACACGGACCAGAGCCGGGTGTCGAAGGAAAGGATCAGGGCGACCCCCGGCGAGGCCGCGAACAGAATCAGCGGCCAGGGCGTACCGGCCCAGAAGATCGCGGCGAACAGGATCCCTGCGAAGGCCAGGGCGGTGCCGAGGTCGGGCTGGAGCACCACCAGCCCCAGCGGCAGTCCGACAAGCGCCACCGGCTTGATGAGGTCGCGCAGGTACTCGGGCCCCTCCGCCCGCCGTGCCAGCAACTTGGCGAGGGCGAGCGCGGTCGTGACCTTCGCCGCCTCGGCGGGCTGGAACTGGAATCCCGCGATCGAGAAGAACGACCTGACGCCGGTGGCGGTTCCCGCGCCCGTGCCGGCCACCAGCGTCACAAACAGCATGCCGACCGAGAGCACGTACAGCGGCATCGCCGCCCACTCGAACCAGCGCGGGGGAACCCGGCAAAGGAAGATCAGGACACAGATGGAGCCCAGGAGCACGACGGCCTGCCGAATCCAGAGCCCTTCGGTCACGGGGCTGGGAATGTTCTTCACCCCCGCGGAGTAGATCATGGCGATTCCGAAGAGCGACAGCGCCAGGACCGAAGCCGTGAAGTGCCAGTTCCGGACCCACGGAATGCCGTCCAGCTTCATCGTTCGGCCGGCTGGGGAAGGGCCCACGCGGTGTTCCGACCGACCTGGAAGTACTCCCGCAGCGTCTGGATCGTGTCTCGCGGGATGCCGTGCTCTCCCCGCAGGTAGAAGTCGGCCGCCTTGGCGACCAGCGGGGCCGCCACCGCCGATCCACCACCGCCGAACTCCACCAGCGCCACCAGCACGATCTCGGGTGGCCCGCCTCTGGGCCCTGCGATCGCGCCGAACCACGCGTGGTTTTCCCGCCCTTCCACGCTTTGCGCCGTCCCCGTCTTTCCGAGCAGATCGAAGTGCTCCAGCGAGGACAGGTAGGCCGTGCCTCCTTGCTGCGTCACGCGTCGGAGCCCCTCGCGCACCACCGCCAGGTTCTCCTCGGGGATGTCGAGGCGAAATCCGACCCGCCTGGGTGCGTCGCGGAACAGCGATGGGGCGGGCGCGGAACCGTCGCGGGCGATGGCGAGGAAGTACTGGGCCACCATCAGGGGCGTCTGCTCGATGGGACCCTGGCCGATTGCAAGGTTCAGGACCTCCCCTTCCCGTGGCGAGTAGCCGTGGCGTCGGACCCAGTACTCGGGCCCCTCGGGATAGGTGCCCATCGCTTCGCTCGGCAGGTCGACGCCGCATCGTCCACCAAACCCCATGTCGTTGACGCGGTCGAGCATGCGATTCAGCCCGATTCGCAGCCCCACCTGGTAGAAGTACACGTTGCACGAGGCCTTGATGGCGTCGGCGAGGTCCAGCGACCCGTGTCCGTCCTCGTCCCAGCAGCCCCAGCGCCGACCGCCATAGTAGAACCCCCCGGTGCACGCGACGGGCATCCGGTCGTCGGGGCCGATCACACCCGTCTCCAAGGCGACCAGCGCGGTTACCAGCTTCATCGGCGACCCGGGCGGGTACTTGGCCGTGATGGCCCTGTTGAAGAGCGGGCTCTCCGGATCCTCGTTGAGGCGCCTCCAGTCCGCCTGGTCCACCACACCGGCAAAGACGTTGGGGTCGTAGCTGGGTGCCGAGTACAGCGCCAGAATTCCGCCCGTGCGGACATCGAGCGCCACCACGGCGCCGCTCATACCCTCGGGGAAGATCTGGTGGATCCACTCCATCAGATCAAGATCCAGGTGAAGATCAAGATCCTGGCCCGGTTCCTCCTCCACGCGCCGGAACCCGCGGAAGGAGCCGACGATCCTGCCGGAGGCGTCCACCTCCACATACCGCACTCCCGCAGTGCCCTGGAGGAGCGACTCGTACTGCCATTCGATCCCGGACCGGCCGACGATCAATCCGGGTTGAGCTCCCTCGAATTCGGGCGACTCCAACTCGTCCTGATTGATCTCTCCGACGCTCCCGACGATGTGCGCCCCGACCTCTCGGGCGGGATAGCGCCGCTTTGGGCGTGTCTCGATGAGCACGCGCGGGAACGCGGACCGGCGTTCCTCCAGCGCCGCCACCGCCTCGAAGGAAGCGTCGATGGACACGAGAATCGGCCTGGCGCTCCCGGCCTCCACCTGTTCGACTACGCGCTCAAGTCTGGCGGGGTCGATGTCCAGATGCTCCCGCATGCGATCGAGCGTTGATCTCATCGAATCCGGGGACGCGGAGAGTATGGAGATGGAATACCCGGGAACGTTGTCGGCGACCGCACGCCCGCTGCGGTCCCTGATCGTGCCCCGCGGGGCGGGGAGATCCAGCGGCCTCAGGCGGTTGGACTCGGACTGCAGTTGCCATTCGGACGCCCGGTACACCTGTGCGCGGAAGAACACCACCCCCAGGATCGACAGCAGGCCGATGACGACGATGCGGGCGCGCCACGCGCGCAGCCTTCTCTGATGGTGATGATAGGAGGTCATGTCCGTAGAGATCCTCTTAGGAACAACCAGGAGACCACTGCGCCGACGGCCGCCGCGTAGAGCGCCGCCAGTGGCGACGCCGTGAGCAGCTGGTCGTTGAAGCTGTCGCGGGTGGCAGGGTCCGAAACCACCCAGGCCAGGAGGTCTCGCAGCACTTTCCCCAGACCGAAGTAGGCGAGCGGGAACCAACGCGAATTCCCCACGAAGAAGTGCCGCGACTGCGCCCCTGCGGTTCCGAGAACGGTCATGGCAAACACGGTGGCCCCGAAGGAGAGCACGGAGAAGGCGTCCTCCAACAAGCCCACCACAAATCCCAGGGCAGCCCCGGCGCGCAAGCTCAGGTAGCGGCTCCCGACGAGCACAGCGATGAGAAACAGGTCCGGTGCCTCGCGCTCCAGCCCGAGGGCCACCCGCAGGGAGAGGTGGCAGACGACCAGGCCCGCAACGAGCGCGGCGACCCGACCCATCACCGGGGCAGCGCTGCGCTCGAGTCCACAGGCGCTCCCGCCACGGTGGCAACCGAGTCGATCGCGGCACGGTTCGCAATCGCGGCGTAGGTCACGGCACCCGGGTAGACGGAGGGGGTGATGTAGAAGCTCTTGCTCCAACCCGCCGAGCTGGCCGCGAGCTCGCCGACCCACCCGATCCTGATGCCTCTCGGAAACGCTCCCCCACGGCCCGATGTGAGTATCTCGGTGCCCGGCTCCACGTCGGACAGAAAGTGGACGCCGCGTAGCACAAGCCGGTCCTGCTCGCGAAACTGTCCCTGTTCCGCCTCGACGATGCCGTGGTTCTCGGCATCCGGGGTCATGGCCGCGGCACGAAAGGCGGGGTGCGACCAGTCGATGGCCAGGGAATAGTCCGGTTGCACCTGCAGAATCTGACCCAGCAGACCGCCGTCCGTGACCACCGCGCTGAACGAGCGAACCCCGTCGGTCGAACCTGCGCCAACTATGAAGACGCTGGCGGAGCCGGATGTCCCCGGCCGCATGATGGTGGTAGGCGTGTAGGAGGTTCCCGGACGTGCCTGAAGCGAAAGGATGTCCCTCAGCTGCCGGTTCTCTTCCGCGAGCGTCCTCTGGGCCGCGATAAGGCCCGTCGCCGAATCCATCTGGGCGCGCAGCACCTCGAAATCGCGCGCTCGTGCCCGGGCGCGCACCAACGCCGCATTGGTCGCGATGAAGGGCTTGAGCACCGATTGTCTGAGACTGTGCCCTATCGCCTGCTGGGTGCCCGTGGGCAGATAGACGGTGACCAGGGACAACACGACCAGCGCAGCCGCGACCAGAAGCCCGTTCGACCGCTTCTCCTGGACGACACCGGCCATACCGGTCATCTCAACCCACCGGCTTCACGGTTCGGCGTCCTCCGGCGACCCTGGCCATCCACCGCACCGAATCAGGCGGTCAAGATCGAGCGATACTTGGGAAACTCGTTCAGGATCATGTTGGTTCCGCGCACGACACAGGTCATCGGCTCCTCGTCGACGTGTATCGGAAGATTCGTCTCCAGCGCGATCAGCTTGTCCAGCCCCCGAATCATCGCCCCGCCCCCAGTCATGACGATGCCGAAATCGACGATGTCCGACGCGAGCTCGGGAGGAGTGATCTCCAGAGCCGAGCGCACCGCCTGCACGATCGCGCGAATGGGCTCCTGGATGCACTCCCTGATCTCCTGGGAGTGGATCAGGATCATCTTCGGGATTCCGGACACCAGGTCGCGACCCTTCACCTCCATCTCCCGCTCCTCCCCGGTGTCCATCGCCGAACCGATCTGCATCTTGATCGCCTCGGCCGTGGGCTCCCCGACGAGGAGATTGTAGTTCGTGCGCAGGAAGGTGACGATGCATCGATCCAGTTCGTCGCCTCCGACGCGGATCGACGTGTCCGAAACGATCCCGGCGAGGGCGATCACGGCGATTTCCGTGGTCCCTCCCCCGATGTCGATCACCATGTTGCCCCGCGGAGTATCGATGGGCAACCCCACGCCGATCGCCGCAGCCATCGGTTCGGCCACGACGTAGACCTCGTTCGCTCCCGCGGCCTGGGCCGACGACCGCACCGCCCGGCGTTCCAGTTCGGTGATTCCCGAGGGAACCCCGACCACGACCCGCGGCTTGATCCGGAAGATCCGCTTGGCCATGACCTGCTTCAGGAAGTGGCGGAGCATCAGTTCGGTGACGTCGACATCCGCGATGACGCCGTCTCGCAAGGGGCGGACCGCCTCGATCCCCTCCGGGGTGCGCCCCAGCATCCGCTTGGCCTCGAGGCCAACGCTCATGATCCGCTTCGTGCCCATCTCCACGGCCACGACCGAAGGCTCATTGAGGACAACGCCTTCGCCCCGCACGCAGGCAAGGGTGTTGGCAGTGCCAAGGTCAACACCGATGTCACTTGTCGGAACCAGCCGCTTGGAACTGAACCAGCTAGAGATTGGAGGCAACTTCTTCTATTCCGAGCTCCGGGCTCCGGTTTTGGGACACGATCTGCGGAAACGCATTGGCTTCAAGGTAATCTAGACCATTCCATCGCTCAATTCACGCCCGTGCTTCCGAACCCCCGCCGGCCTCGCTCCGTATCGGACACCTCGGTGGTCTCTTCGACCGCCGGGGCCACGAAACGGTTGAAGACCAACTGAGCGATCCGGTCGCCTCGCCGTATTTCCACGGGCCGGCGACCCAGGTTTTGAAGCAGGATTTTGAGCTCGCCCCGGTAGTCGGGGTCGATGGTGCCGGGGCTGTTTGGAAGGGTGATCCCGCAGCGGGCGGCAAGACCCGAGCGCGGACGGACCTGACACTCGATTCCCTCGGGAAGCTCCATGACCAGTCCCGTGCGCGCGGCGTGGATCTTGCCAGGAGCGAGGCTGAACGCTTCGCAGCAGCGAATGTCGTGGCCGGCGGCCTCGGGCGTGGCGCGCGCGGGAAGCGGCAGATCGGGGTTCGAGGCGAGGCGCTTGAACCGCACCGGGCAAGGTCCGGCCGTGGAGCCGTCGGAGGCCGGGGAAGCGCTTGCCCCGCTGACTCGTTCACCACCGGGGTCGGACGCGATGGGACCTGTGGGAAGCCCGAAGGCCTCGGCGACTCCGGAATGGGTGACTCTGCCTCGGCAGATGTTGATCCCCCTCCGCAGGTCGGGATCGGTCGCGCAGGCCTCCTTCCACCCATGCCGTGCGATCCGGAGCGCGTAGGGGAGCGTCGCGTTGGTCAGGGCGAGGGTCGACGTGCGGGGCACGGCACCCGGGATGTTGGTCACCCCGTAGTGGACCACGCCGTCGACCAGGTACACCGGATCGTCGTGGGTCGTGGGCCGGATCGTCTCCACGCAACCCCCCTGATCGACCGCAACGTCGACGATCACCGATCCCGGGCGCATCGTGGCCAGGTCCTTCCTCTTCACCAAACCCGGCGCCTTCTTGCCTGGCACCAGAACCGCGCCGACCACCAGATCGGAGTCCTGGAGCTGCTTGCGGACCGCGTATCGAGTGGAATACAGGACGTTGACGTTGGCCGGCATGACCTCCGAGAGATGACGCAGGCGGGGCAGCGAGACATCCATGACCGAGACCCGCGCCCCGAGACCCGCTGCCATCTGCGCAGCGTTCGTTCCGACGACACCTCCGCCAAGGATCAGAACCTTGGCCGGAAGAACTCCAGGCACCCCTCCAAGCAGCACACCGGAGCCCCCCGAGGGGAGTTCCAGGTACTTCGCCCCCTGCTGGACGGCCATCCTGCCCGCAACCTCGCTCATCGGGGTCAGCAAGGGGAGCTCGCCCTTCTCCGGGCCGACCGTCTCATAGGCGATCGCCACCGCACCGCTCTCCATGACGGCCCGGGTGAGGGGCTCGGAGGCCGCGAAGTGGAAATAGCAGAAAAGCACCTGGTCTTCACGGATCAGAGGCCATTCGGAGGCGGTCGGCTCCTTGACCTTCATGATCATTTGGGCGCGCGCCCAGATTTCCTCCGCGGTGTCCACGACCTCTGCCCCGGATCGGAGGTAGAAGTCGTCGGTGAACCCGCTGTGCCTGCCGGCCCCGGCTTGCAACAGAACCTTCCGTCCCGCGTTTGCGAGCGCCTCCGCCCCTGCCGGAGTCAAAGCGACCCGGTATTCGTTGTCCTTCACCTCCGCGGGAACGCCTACGACCATTGCCTGGGTCCTCCTTTGCCACTCGGGCCATAGCAGAGGACGTACTGCCGATCCGGCCCCAGCACGTCTCTGGCCACCCGCTCAATGTCGCACGCGGCGACGCCATCGATCAGCCTCGGCAGGCGATCCATGGGGATGAAGGGCTCCTCCCGAAGAGCGAAGCCGGCGAGCCGGCCAACTCGGGCCATCGGCGATTCCAGCGATAGCATGATCTCTCCCTTCACCTGCTCCCTGGTGCGCGCAAGTTCGCTCGGAGGCAGCCCGTTGGCGGCCAGCTTCGCGCAGATTTCACGTACGGCGCCGAGTGCGGCCGAAGCACACGAGGGACGGGTTCCCAGGTACACCCCGAACACGCCGGCACCCATGTAGAGCGACTGAAAGGAATACACCGAATAGGCCAACGCCAACTCCTCGCGGATTCGCTGGAAGAGCCTGGAACTCATCCCTCCCCCGAGCGCGGTGGACAGCAGAAGCAGCGCGTAGCGATCCGGATGCGAAAAGCCCGGTGCCTGGGCCGCGAACACGATGTGCGTCTGCGCGGAGTCCCGAACCACCGCATCCGTCCCACGCAGAGCATCGGACGGGACGGCCACCGGTCGTGTGCTCGCCCCCGCCCGCACCCCGCCAAACCGGTCTTCCACCATCGCCACGAAGGCGTCGTGGTCGACGCGGCCCGCCGCCGCGACCACGAGATTGGCCCCCGAGTAGGCCCCCCGGTGAAGATCGACCAGATCGGCGCGCGTGATCGCGGCGACCGTGTCGCGACTTCCCGGAATCGGTCGACCGTACGGGTGCCCGCGCCACATCCTGGCGCCGTGCAGGTCGAAGACGAGGTCGTCCGGGGCGTCTTCGACGGCTGCGATCTCCTCGAGGACCACCTCTCGCTCGCGGTCCAGATCCTCTTCTCGGAGCAGCGGATTGCGGATCAGGTCCGCGAGGACCTCCACCGCCTCCGGGACATGCCGATCCAAAACCCTCGCTTCGAATCCGGTATGCTCACGAGACGTGTAGGCATTGAGCGAGCCCCCCAGACTCTCCAGCGCCAGCGCCACCTGTCGTCGCGATCGGTTCGTGGTGCCCCGAAAGACCATGTGTTCCAGAAGGTGGGAAGCGCCCGCCAACCTGTCTGGCTCGTGCGCCGAACCGAGGCGGACCCACGCGCCCACCGCAGCCGAGCGGACGCCGTCCATTCGCTCGGTGAGCACCCGGATTCCGTTGACGAGACGGGAAGCCCGATAGCTCCCGCAGTCCGCGTCCTGGTGGACTGGGGCGGCGGCGGGCCGGGTGTGGGCTAGACTGGGTATCGTGCGTCGTCCACGTCAGGAATGCGCCCGCGCCGGCCGCTTCTCGGAGACCGTCCCGTCTTCGGCACCGACTGCCTTCATGGAGAGCCGCATGCGGCCCCTCTCGTCGATCGACAGCAGCTTCACGCGGACGATGTCTCCTCGGTTTACAACGTCCTCGGTCTTCGCGACCCGGTGATCGGCGAGCTGGGAGATGTGGCAGAGCCCTTCGACCCCGGGCATGATCTCCACGAACGCGCCGAATGTGGTGGTGTTCTTGACCGGACCTTCGTAGATCCGGCCCACCTCGGGCTCCTGGACGATGGCCTCGATCATTTCCCGAGCCCTTCTTCCGGCCTCGGAGGAAACGGCGGCGATCTTCACGATGCCTTCGTCGTCGATCTCGATCGTCGCCCCGGATTCGTCCTGGATGGCCCGGATGGTCTTGCCCTTGGGCCCGATGACCTCTCCGATCTTCTCGGGGTTGATCTTGACCGCCACGATGCGTGGCGCGTGCGGCGACAGGTCGGACTTCGGCGCCGAGATGACCGCGTCCATCCGGTCGAGTATGTGCATTCGACCCGCCCGGGCCCGATCGAGCGCTTCCTCCAGCAACTCCACCGTGAGACCATCGATCTTGATGTCCATCTGGATCGACGTCACGCCCTTCCGGGTCCCCGCGACCTTGAAGTCCATGTCGCCGAGGGCGTCTTCGAGACCCAGGATGTCCGTGAGGACGGCCACTTGGTCGCCCTCCGTCACCAGACCCATGGCCACGCCCGCGCACGCAGCCTCGATGGGCACACCCGCGTCCATGAGCGAAAGCGACGCCGAACACACCGAGGCCATGGACGACGAGCCGTTCGATTCCAGGATGTCCGACACGATCCGGATCGTGTACGGGAAGTCGTCGTACTCGGGGAGCAGAGGCTGAATTGCCCGTTCCGCGAGGGCGCCGTGCCCCTTCTCTCGGCGCGAGGTCGACCGGATCGGACGCGCTTCGCCCACCGAAAAGGGCGGGAAGTTGTAGTGCAGCATGAAGGACTTGGTGACCTGCTCCGCGGCGTCGATCGAATCGATGCGCTGTTCGTCCCTTGACGTGCCGAGCGTCACGACTCCCAGCGACTGCGTTTCCCCGCGGGTGAACAGCGCGGACCCGTGAGTCCTGGGCAGGATGCCCGTCTCGCAGGCGATCTGGCGCACGTCGTCGGCCTTCCTCCCGTCGGCCCTGATCCCCTCGTCAAGGATTCGCGCCCTGACGCTCTTCTTCTCCAGGGAGCGGACCACGGTCTGGACGTCGCTCTCGTTCACCGGCTCTTCGGGGGCGTCGCCTTCCAGCCGACGGACCAGGTCGGTCGTGACCTTGGCGAGCGCCGCAGTCCGTTCCTTCTTGTCCGGAATCGTCACGACCTGCGAAACCCGCTCGGCCGCCAGATCCTCGACACGACTCCGCACGGCGTCCGAAACCTTCCTGGGCTCCCAGTCCATCTCCGGCACGCGGCGAGGCGCGATCAGCACCTCCTGCATCTCGATGAGCTCGCGGATCGCCTTGTGAGCGACCACGAGTCCTTCGAGAATCTCGCCCTCGGGGACTTGCATGGCGCCGCCCTCCACCATCACGATGGCCTTCGCCGTCCCGCCGACCACGATGTCGACGTCGGCGTACTCCAGCTGGTGGAAGGTGGGGTTGACCACCCAGTTCCCCTGGATCCGCCCGATCCGCACCGACGCGATGGGCGTCCGGAAGGGGATGACCGAGGTGTTGAGCGCCACCGAGGCCCCCACAAGGGTCAGGACATCTGCATCGTTCTCCTGATCCGCGCTCAGAACCTGCGCGTGGATCTGGGTCTCGTTGCAGAATCCATCGGGAAAGAGTGGGCGCAGGGTTCGGTCGGCGAGCCTGGCCGACAGCACTTCCTTCTCCTGCGGAGCCCCTTCCCGCTTGAAGAAGCCGCCGGGGATCTTGCCCGCCGCGTACGACTTCTCTCGGTATTCGACGGTCAGGGGGAAAAACGGCAGGTGCGTCTGTTTGTTCTGCACCGTCGCGGTTACCAGCACGACGGTTTCGCCGTATTGGACCAGGCAGGCGCCGTGAGCCAGCCGAGCCATGCGGCCAACTTCGAGTACTAGTCGCCTGCCGGCGAATTCACGTTCGATTCTCTCTGTCATTTCTTCTTCCGGAACTGCCGCGGAAACCCTGCGGCGGGAATGGACGGCAGCCCTACGGAAGAGTGACGGCGTGGGAACCGTCTCGACTCTCCTCCGGTCAATGGCGCAGTCCGAGGTCTTTGATCAATTCTCTGTACCCGTCGACGTTGGTTCGCTTCAGGTACTCGAGGAGCCGCCTCCTGCGCCCCACCATCTTGAGAAGGCCGCGGCGGCTGTGGTGGTCGTGCTTGTGGGCCTTGAAGTGACCACGAAGATGGTTGATTCTCGCGGTGAGGAGCGCGACCTGGACCGGCACGCTGCCGGCACCGTTCTCGTGGGGCTGGTACTTCCTGACGATCTGTTGCTTGTCGATGCCCATTCTGTGTCCGTGTGTGCGCACCAGGAGGTTGCCGCCATGGACGGAGATACCGTCAGGCGAACAGCCCTAAATCATAATCACATGCCCCCTGGAGGACAAGCGCGCGTCGCAAGGGGATCATCGTCCCCCCGTGATTCCAGCACGCTCCGGGTCGCCGCAACATCTTCCTCCACCTGTTTCTTGAGGGCAGCGACGGTTCGGAACGCTCGGATTGGACGAAGGTGTTCGATCAGTTCCAGGCGGATTCGACTCCCGTAGAGATCTCCGTCGAAATCCAGCAGGAAGACTTCGACCGTCGGCTCGGTGCCGGGGAACGTGGGCCGCGGGCCGATGTGCAGCGCGCCCATGCATCGTTTCCTCCCCACGGAGGCCCAGCAGGCGTAGATTCCGGCGGCCGGAATCAGCTTGTCCGCCCCGGCCACCATCAGGTTGGCGGTGGGGAACCCCAGCTCGCGGCCGCGCCCGTCCCCCCGCTCGACGACGCCCGCGAGCGGGTAGGGTCGGCCCAGTCCTCGGTTCGCGTCGCGCAGTCTGCCCTCCAGGAGGGCTCGGCGGATCTGCGTCGAGGAAATCGCGGCATCGTCGGCATTCACCGCCCCAACAACGTCGAGGCGAAAGCCGCATTCGGCCGCGATGGCCCGCAGTGTGTTTGCGTCGCCCGAGCGACCGCGCCCGAACCCGTGGTCATAGCCGATGACGAGTTCGCTCATGCGCAGCTTCGCGAGGAGGAAGTCGGTCACGAAGCGCCGGGGTGAAAAGTCCCTCAACTCGGGTGTGAACGCGACGAAGACAACGTAGTCCAGCGGACTCTCGGCAAGGACGGCCTTCTTCTCTTCGAGTGTGGTGAGGAGCGGAGGCGCCGCATCGGGGCGAACGATGCGCAACGGGTGCGGGTCGAAGGTGACGAGCACGCTGCGGCCATCGCAGGACGCGGCCCGCGCGCCGATCTCGCGCAGGACGCTCCAGTGGCCAAGGTGGACGCCGTCGAAGGTCCCCACCGTGACGATGACGGGCCGGTCGTCGGGGGGGAGGCCCGATTCACCCGGACCGAACGTGGTCGTTGAATGTCCCCTGTCAGGCACCGACGAAGACCTTCCGGGGCTCGAGCACGCCATCGCGAACCGCGCCAACCGCGACGAGTTCCTCGCCCCGAACGCAGGCCACCGGACTTGCGTCCGAACCAGCTTTCGGGACTCTCTTCCCCACCGACAGCATGCCGGCCTCGCGCGCGTCCACGTCCACCCGATCGAGGTGCGACAGGGCCGCTGCGGCGGTCACCCACGCGTGCTGAGGGAGACTGCCCTCTCTCAGCTCGGACAGCGAGGCCGCGCGGCGCACGTGAAAGCTCCCGACCCGCGTGCGACGCAAGGCCGCGAGATGCGCGGCGGTCCCCAAACGACCGCCCAGTTCCGCCGCCAGGCTGCGAACGTATGTGCCGCTTGAGCAGGCCACCCGGAAGTCCACGCGAGGCAGCTCCACCGTGCCCAGCTCCAGTGCACGCACCGTGACCCTCCGCGCCGCGAGCTCAACGCTCTCGCCCCGGCGAATCCGCCGGTGCGCGGGCACGCCTCGCACCTTGACCGCCGAGTACCGCGGAGGCGTCTGCGTGAGCGGGCCGATCATGCCGGCGGCCGCCGCCCGGAGCTGGTCCGGCTCGATGTCCCGCCAGCGATCGTCTTCGGCGACCCGCTCTCCGTCGGGATCCAGCGAGTCCGTCGCGATCCCGAAACGGACCGTGCCCTCGTACTCCTTGTCCAGCCCCACCAGGAACTCGAGCAGGCGCGTTGCACGTCCGACTCCCAGGATCAGGAGCCCCGTCGCGAATGGGTCCAGGGTGCCTGCGTGCCCGATCCTTCTCGTGCCGAGCGTGCTCCGCGCCACCGCGACCACGTCGTGCGAGGTCAACCCTGCCGGCTTGTCGACCAACAGGATCCGCAATCTCCCCGCTGCCGCGTTCACGAGTCTCCGTCGCGGTCCGGGGGGGAGCACATCGCGGAGAATGGCCTCGATCCTCTGTCCCGCCGCAATGGAGCGATCTCGCTGGAAGCGCAGTTCGGGCATCCGTCGAATATGCAGCTCTCGGCCGAGGACCGAGCGAAGAAACGGGGCTGCCCGGCGCAGCGCCGCCATGCTCTCGGTCTGTTGATCCGCAGTACCGTGCAACTCGACATGGACGCGCGCGACCCACAGATCGGCCGTCACGTCGACCCCTGTCACGGAAACGGAACCCAGCCCGGGGTCGCGGACGAGGCTGCGCAGCTTGAGCGAGAGTTCGCGGCGCAGCTGCTCGCCGAGACGGGACCGGCGGTGCCCCGACATCAGTACCGCTCCATGGTGCTGCCCACCACCACGGCGTCCCTGGCCCCGGCAACCTTCCGATCCACCGACGCCAGGATCGAATCGGCTTGCGCGGAATGGGCCGCGAGGAACGCAACCGTGATCCGCGCCCGGTCGCGCGCCTCCTGCAAGCCGGATTCAGCGACGGAAACGTTCATTCTGCCCAGGCGGTCCTTGAGCGACCTCAAAACCGCTCGCTTTCGCTTGAGCGAGCCGGAGCCCGGTATCAACAGCTCCCAGGTGGACACGGTGACGACCATGGCAGGTCACTCGGACGGCTTCGGTCTGCCCTCAATCCTGGGCCGCTCCCTCCAGCGTGCGGGCAACCACTTCGACGCTGTAGGTCTCGACGATGTCGCCGGTCTTGAGGTCGTTGAAGTTGGCGATGCCGATGCCGCATTCGAACCCATCCCTCACCTCCTTGACGTCGTCCTTGAATCGCTTGAGCGAGCCGACCTCGCCGTCGTAGACCACGACCCCCTCGCGAATCACTCGTGCGTGGGCACCACGCTGGATCTGACCGTCCACGACGTAGCTCCCAGCAATCGTGCCGACGCCGCGGATCTTGAAGACCATCCGCACCTCGGCCGCGCCCACGACCTGTTCCCTGCGCTCGGGCGCGAGGAGTCCTTCCAGCGCCGCCCGGACGTTGTCGACCGCCTCGTAGATGATGTCGAAGGTCTGGATCTCGATCGCCTCTCGAGATGCGGCCTGGCGCGCTCCTGCGTCGGGTCGAACCCGGAATCCGATCACAACCGCGTTGGCGGTGAGCGCCAGCATGACGTCGGACTCGTTGACGGCACCGACACCTCGGTGGATGATCTCCACCCGCACTTCGGAGGTCGACAGCTGTTCCATCGCGTCGCAGATGGCCTGAACGGATCCGTCCACGTCGCCCTTCACGACCAGGCGCAGCGTGTTGACCTCGCCTGCGGCCAGCAGCTTGCTGAAGTCCCCGAGCTTGATCCCCCGCTCCTTGATCCTGAGCTGCTTCTCACGGTCCAGCCGCTGACGACTCGCGGCTATCGAGGTCGCCTGCACGTGGTCCATGACCTGCAGCACGTCGCCCGCCTGCGGGACGCCGGTCGTCCCGACGATCTGCACCGGCTTCCCGGGCCCCACCTCGCTCAGCTGGTGGCCGCGTTCGTCGATGAGCGCGCGGATGCGTCCCGAATGGAGCCCCACCACGTAGCTGTCGCCCAGGCGCAGGGTGCCGTTCTGCACGAGGATCGTGGCGACCGGGCCCTTTCCGATGTCCAACTCGGCCTCCACCACCGCGCCGATGGCCTCGCGGGCAGGGTTGGCCTTGAGCTCGAGCAGTTCGGCCTGCAGCAGGACCTTGTCGAGGAGGTCTTCCATGCCCTGGCCGGTCTTCGCCGAAACCTCTGCCACCAGTGTCTCGCCGCCGTAGTCCTCGACCGTCACCTGGTGGCGCAGCAGATCCTGCTTGACCCGGTCGGGATCGGCGGCGGGAAGATCGATCTTGTTCACCGCAACCACCATGGGCACACCGGCGTTGCCGGCGTGACTGATCGCCTCGATCGTCTGGGGCATCACGGCGTCGTCGGCGGCCACCACGAGAACGACGAGATCGGTGACATCGGCGCCGCGGGCTCTCATGGCCGTGAAGGCGGCGTGTCCCGGCGTGTCCAGGAACGAGATATTCCGGCCCTCGTCCAGTTCGACATGGTAGGCACCGATATGCTGGGTGATTCCACCAGCTTCTCCGGCCACCACGTTCGTGTTGCGAATCCAGTCCAGCAGCTTGGTCTTTCCGTGGTCCACGTGTCCCATCACGGTGACGACCGGCGGGCGCGGTCGGAGGTCGGCTGGATCATCCTCCTCCACGGCGTCCACGGCCGGCAGATAATCCGCCTCGCGAACCGCCTTGAACCCGAATCCGTCGAGCAGGAGCTCGATCTGGTCGAAGTCGAGCCTCTGGTTGATGGTTACCGGGAGGCCCATGTCCCTGAAGGCCGATCCGATGATCTCGGCGGCACTGATCTCGATGAGCTCCGCGAGTTCCGCAACGGTCAGGAACTCGTTGACCCGCACCGTCCGTGCCTCGGCGGCCACCTCCTTCGCGGCCTTCTTCTCGGCGGCTTCGCGCTCCACCCGAGCGGCGGCGACCGTGCCCTTGCCCCTCCGGCGCTTCTTGCGGCCACCCTTGATCTCGGCCATGACCCGCTGGATGTTCTGCTTCGCCTTGTCGCGATCGGCACCTCGGCGGCGCTTGCCCTTCCTCCTGTCCTTCTTTCTGCGACCGTCCGAGGTGTACCCCTCGGCCTGGATGCGAACCGTCCCGCCGGGACCGGCGCTCGCGGCCGGAGCAAGTCCCTCTCCGGCAGGCCGCACGATTCCGGTCCGAACGGAGGGCGGCTTTACGCCGATCCGGGCCGGAGCCAGACCCTCGGAGACGGGTGCCGGGGCCTGACCGGAGTCCGGCGCCCGGGCGGCAATCGGCGCTCCGACCGCCTCCTCGGGCGGCTGCGACTCTTCCGGTCGGCCTTCGGCAACATCGGGTGCGGCCCGCGACGCGTCGAGCGCCGCCTCTTCGGTGGGTTCCGGGATGGCCTCGTCGCGCGTGGGCGGCTCGGCCGCGTCGTCCTTGCTCGGGGGTGCCTCGGTGGAAGGGCCGGCCGCCGCGATGGCCGCCGATTCCACGTCGGCGGGAGTCGCCTCGTCTGTGACCGGAGCGGCCCCATCGGCGGGTTCGCCGGCCGCGGTCGGCTCCGGCACCGTCGGCTCTGGCCCAGTCGCTGACGGGGCGTCGACCTGGATCCCCGGGGTCGCCGCAACCTCCGCTGAGGGCTGCGGAGAAGCTTCGGCTACAGCGGCCGCAGGGGCATGCCCGTCGGACACGGCAGGAACCGCAGGGTCGGGCACGCTTTCGGTGGTCGCGGTCGCATCCAGCACCGGTGTCTGAACGCGTCGCGTCGCGGCGCGGCGGCGCACGCGACGTCTGCGGCTCTTCGGCCGGCTGCCCTTCAAGTCGGAGCGCATGACCTGCGCGGCGTTGCCCCGCCCGGCGCGACGCTCCCTCTCCAAACGCATCCGGACGCGCGCCACGTCCGCGTCCCGGATCGGTGCATCCGGATGGCCTACCGGAATCCCCGACTTGCGTAGGAAACGAAGCAGCACATCCGTCTTGACCTTCAGATCCCCGGCCAGCTCCCGCACGCGCATCAGTCGAAGCCACCTCTCGCGTCGTCGGATTCGCCGCCACCGCGTCCCGCCTCGGAATCGACGATGGTGAGATCCTCGATCAGGGCCAGCAGCTGATCCGCAGCTTGCTCGGTGACGCCATCGACGGCCAGGAAATCCCCTCGGTCGAGGTCGATGATGTCCAGAAAGCTCTCGTATCCGGACCGCGCCAGAGCCGAGAGCGTCGGGGAGTCCAGCGACAGCTCGCTGAGCGGGAAGTCGGCCGTCTCGTAGGAGTCGGTCTCGTCCTCGACGAACACGGACATGTCCGATCCCCGTTCAAGCCATTCGCGCGAACCGTACAGGTCGATCTGCCAACCGATCAACTGGGACGCCAGCCGCACATTCTGACCGTTTCTGCCAATGGCCAGGGAAAGCTGGTCCTCGTCCACAATCGCGGTGATCACCTGCCTGCGCGGATCGGAAATCACCTTGGCCACCCTTGCCGGCGCGAGCGCGCGACGAGCGAAGATCTCGGGATCCGGATGCCACGGAACGATGTCGATCCTCTCGCCCCCAAGCTCGGAGACGACCGCCTGCACGCGAGACCCCTTCAGGCCGACACACGCGCCCACGGGATCGATCGAATCGTCGCGGCTGTGCACCGCGATCTTCGTGCGGCCCCCGACCTCCCGCGTCAGCTCCTTGATCTCCACGATCCCCTGGTAGATTTCGGGTACCTCGAGCTTGAAGAGAGCCGCCACGAACAGCGGATCCGCTCGGGAAAACACCAGCCGGGGTCCCTTGGGGGTCTCCTCCACCCGCTTCAGAACGGCTCGGATCGATTCTCCCTGGCGGAAGCGCTCGCGAGGATTCTGTTCCTTCCACGGAATGATCGCCTCGGCGTCGCGCGTGCGATTGAGCATGAGGACGAGCTTGCCCCGCTCGATCTGCTGGACCTCGCCCGACAGCAGCTCGCCCACCCGGTCGCTGTACTCCTCCCGGATGCGTTGGCGTTCCCCTTCGCGGACCAGCTGAACGATTCGCTGCTTCGCCGCCATCACGGCGTTGCGACCGAACTGTGAGAACTCGACCGGGATCTCCATCACGTCGCCGACCTCGTAGGTCGGATCGTCCCACCGGGCCTCTTCGAGCGAAACCTCGGCCGACGGATCCTGCACATCATCGACGACTCGTTTCAGCACGAGCATCTCGATCCCGCCCGACATGTCGTCGATGGTGATCTCGGTGTCCACATTGACCCCGTATATGCGAGCCAGACCCGCGTGGATCGCGTCCCGGATGAGTTCGTTCACCTCATCCGGCTCCAGGCTCTTGGACGTCGCGATGTCGCGAAACGCCTTGATGATCAGACCGGTGTTCATCCTGTCATCTTCCAGTTGTGAAGCAGGCGGGCACCCTTGATGCTGGATCGAGGCACCTCGACCTCGTCCCCTCCGTTGAGGCGCAGCAGAACCGCTTCCGCCCCATCCCCTCCGCGCACCAAACCGAGCAACTCCCCTTCGAGGTGCGCCGACCGCCCGCACAGGATCTCGTTCCCGTTCACGGCGACTTGCCGACCCTGGAAGCGCCGAAAGTCCCTGGACCGGGTCAGCGGGCGTTCCAGGCCCGGCGAGGAGACCTCGAGCACGTAGCGGTCCGGCAGACTTGTCTCGCGATCCAGCCAGGATTCCATGTGGCGGCTGACCCTGGCGCAATCGTCGAGCGACACGGGCCGATCGGACCCGCCGTGCTCCACGCGAAGCCGGATGACGGGTCGGCGCGCGTGGCCCGCCCACTCCAGCTGCACGAGCTCGAAGCCCAGGCCGACCAGCCTCTTCTCGATCCCCGCCTGGAGCTCCAACCGGTCTGATTTCACGCCACCCCCTGTGGAAATGGACAAAAAAGAGCGGGGGACACCATCCCCCACTCGATATAGGCCCCCCGAGAGCGGCCCGGACACCGATCTGAATTATAGTTGAGCCGGGGTCCCCCGGTCAATCGGCGCGTTCGATCCTGGCACCCAGCCCGGAAAGACGCTCATCGATGCTCTCGTATCCGCGTTCGATCTGGCCGGCGTTGCGGATGAGACTGGTTCCCCGAGCCCCGAGGGCGGCGATGAGCATGGCCATTCCGGCCCGGATGTCCGGGCTTTCCACCCGGGCTCCGCGCAGCTGGGACGGTCCGACGACGACGACGCGGTGTGGGTCGCAGAGAATGATGCGCGCGCCCATCGCAACCAGCTTGTCGGTAAAGAACATGCGGGACTCGAACATCTTCTCGTGGACCAGCACCGTTCCGCGCGCCTGAGTGGCCGTCACCACCGCGATCGAAGTCAGATCCGCCGGAAAGGCTGGCCAGGGACCATCGTCGATCTTTGGGAGATGGCCGAAGGCGTCCATCTGAATGACCGGCTCCTCGCGCCCGTCGACGATCAGGTCTCTGCCGTCCACCTCGCACTTGACGCCAAGGCGGCGGAATCCGATCAGAGTGGAATCGAGGTGCTCGACCGGCGCATCCTCGATTACAAGCCTGCTTCGAGTGACCGCGGCAAGTCCGATGAACGAACCCGTCTCGATGTGATCGGCGCCGATTTCGAACTCCGCGCCCCCGAGCGCCGGAACTCCTTCGATCGACAGGTTCGAGGTGCCGATGCCGCCGATCCGGGCACCCATCCGGTTGAGCAGGCGGCACAGATCCTGGACGTGGGGTTCGGCCGCGGCGTTCCTGATCAGGGTCTGCCCGGAGGCCAGCGTGGCCGCCATGATCGCGTTCTCGGTCGCCGTGACCGAGGGCTCGTCGAGGAACATGTTCGCGCCGACGAGCGAACGGGCGTCGATGTCGAGGCCGGTGGCCGTCTCCACCTTGGCACCGAGCGCCCTGAAGGCGAGAACGTGGGTGTCGAGTCGGCGGCGCCCGATCACATCGCCCCCCGGGGGGGGAAGGTAGAGGGAGCCGAAGCGTGCGAGCAGGGGGCCGGCAAGGAGGATCGACGCCCTGATGCGCTCGGACAGCTCGGGGTCGAGCCGGCCGGCGGTCACACCGGCCGCGTTCACCACCACGGTGCTGGAACCGGTCCAGTTCACGCTGGCACCCAGCGACTTCATGATGTCGAGCAGGGTGGCAACGTCGCGAATGCGGGGAACGTTGCCGACGGTGACCGGGTGGGCCGACATGAGCGTCGCGGCCAGGACGGGGAGCGCGGCGTTCTTGTTGCCAGCCGGCCGGATGCTGCCCGACAGCTCGCGGCCGCCGGACACGATGAAGGAAGGCATGGAATCAAGATAGCGCTGGTTCCGCCTTCGTTGAATCCCCATATTTCGAACGACCGCACGCACGTCAACCCGAGGATTGGTCGATGGCACCGTTCCTTCTCCAAACCGCGCAGGACACGACGGTCGTGGCGCTGGCGCGCGACGGCTTCGCCAACTTTGCCGCCTGGGCGATGGGCGCGATGGCGCTCGCGTTCCTGGCGCTGCTGGTGGTCGTGCTTCTCGTTCTAACCGAGCTGCGTCGGCTCTCGGCGGCATGGACCGACTTCCTCGCCGCCACCGGCAACCGCTACCGCCCCCTGATCGAGCACGTGACCAGCGCGGCCCGGAACGCCGACAGGATCAGTGCATCCGTGAGGTCGGAGGTGGATCGGTTGGGTGCGTCGTTTGGAGGGGTCGCCAGCGGCATCGACGAGGCATCGTCGCAGCTGCAGAAGCGCCTCAAGGATCTCCTGGCGCTGGTCGATCTGGCCCAGTCCGAGGCCGAGGACGCGGTTTTGACGGCCGCCGCCAAGGTCCGCATGATCCGCAGCGGCGCCGGCGGCATCCTCGGACTGTCACAGCTGACCGAGAGCCTTCGCGCCCGCGCGGCGGAGGCGGCGGAGGAAGACGGGGCTCCGGAGACGGGCGATGATCCACAGGCCGATCCGGTCCCGTCGGACGGCCATCCTCAGAAGTAGTCCTTTTCAAGGGCTGCGTAGCGCACCACCAGCTTCTTTCTGCCCACATCGTCGAAGTCCACCGTCACCTTCATGTCCGGTCCGAATCCGGACAGTTCGACGATGACCCCCGAGCCGAAGGTCTGGTGAGTCACCCGCTCACCCTTCACATAGCTCGGTCGATCCTGATTGAAGCCGGCGTCGTCGCTGGCCGGACTGTCCCATCGTCGAGCCGACCGCGCCGGGCCTCTCCGGGTCCTCGTCGCCCAGCCCGATGCCTTCACGCGATCGGTCCGGGCCCGCTCAAGTCCGTCGATGACCTCCATGAAGGTCGAGCGGCCCGCCCGGAGCACCTCGCCCGCCCGGCGCCGTGATCGAGCGAAGGTCAGATGGAGCTTCTCGCGAGCCCGCGTGATGCCGACGTAGAAGAGTCTCCGCTCCTCCTCAAGCAGCCCCTCTTCGTCGTACGCTCGCATCAGCGGGAACAGTCCCTCCTCCATGCCGGAAATGAAGACCACCGGAAACTCGAGGCCCTTGGCGCTGTGAATGGTCATCAGCGTCACCGCGTCCGCGCCCGAGTCGTGGCGGTCGATGTCGGCGACCAGGGCGACGTGCTGCAGGAAGAGACCGAGGTCCGTGAAGGCGTCCCGGTCGCCGTCGTCCAGGTCCAGCAGCTCCTCGGCCTCGAACTGCTTGGCCGCCGCGACCAGTTCGCCGATGTTCTCGGCCCTGTCGTCGCCCTCGGGGCCTTCGTCGCGGAGAAGCCGAACAAGACCGAGCTCCTCGATCAGGGATTCCAGCACCGCCCCCGCCGCGTGGGTGACGGCCATCAGGGAGTGGCGGCGCACGATGTCCGCGAAGGTGGAGAGCCCCCGTCGAGCCGGTGCGCCAAGGCCCGGCACCTCGGCCGCCCGGTCGGAGGCGTCCAGGAGGCCGATGCCCGCCTCGCCGGCAAAGGCCGACAGCCTGGCCAGGGAGACGGCGCCGATGCCCCTGCGGGGGTAGTTCACCACCCGTTCGAAGGCGTCCAGGTCTCGCGGGTTCGTGACGAGGCGGAGGTAGGCGAGCACGTCCTGAATCTCGCGACGCTCGTAGAAGCGCACCCCACCCACGATCTGATAGGGAACCCCGCGTCGCCAGAAGCGGTCCTCGAGCGCGCGCGCCTGCGCGTTGGTGCGATACAGCACGGCGAAGTCCCCATGGTCCAGCGTCGGGTCGGCCAGCATCGTGTGCTCGATCTCCCGCACGATCCAACGGGCCTCGTCGACCTCGTCCGCAGCCTCGAGGCTGGTCACCGGGGCCCCGCCGACCTTCTCCGTGCGGAGCGTCTTTTCCTTCCTGTGGAGATTCTCTCGGATCACTGCGTTGGCGGCATCCAGAATCACCGGGGTCGACCTGTAGTTCTGTTCCAGCCGGACGACCCGCGATCCGGCGAAGCTGCGCTCGAAGTCGAGGATGTTGCGGATGTCGGCGCCTCTCCAGCCGTAGATGCTCTGATCGTCGTCGCCGACCACCATCAGATTGCGGTGCCCCGAGGCCAGGAGTTCCAGGAACCGGAACTGTGCCCGATTGGTGTCCTGATACTCGTCGACAAGGATGAAGGAGAAGAGCTGCTGATACCTGTGCAGGAGCCGCTCGTTTGCCTCGAAGAGGCGA
This sequence comes from Longimicrobiales bacterium, assembly GCA_963662845.2. Classification (GTDB taxonomy): domain Bacteria; phylum Gemmatimonadota; class Gemmatimonadetes; order Longimicrobiales; family Gaopeijiaceae; genus Bin94. The sequence goes on from CAXXCM010000005.1 coordinate 1,497,745, forward strand.
ACCGGAAGGAGGAGCAGGTCGTCGAAGTCCATCGCGTCCTGCTCGCGCAGCGACTCCTGGTAGACCGGGTAGACGCGGGAGACCTGCTTGAGCATCGGATCGAAGCCATCGCCGTGTGCGCGTGCGAAGGCCTCGGGGCCCACCAACTGGTTCTTGGCGTCGGAGATGTAGTTGCGGATCGCCTTGGGAGCCCACCGCTTCACGTCGACGTCGGCCGACTTCTGTGCCCTCTTGACCTCGCGCAGCGCCTGCTCCGCGTCGCGGATCGCAAAGCCGCGGGTCCAACCCAGTTCGGGGGCGTGCCGTCTCAGGAGGCGGGCCCCGATTGCGTGAAAGGTGCCGATCCAGCTGCCCTTCGGCTCGCCACCGAGCATGGCGGCCACTCGTTCTCGCATTTCGCCCGCCGCCTTGTTGGTGAAGGTGACGGCCATGATCCGCTCCGGCGGCACGCCATGTTCCATGATCAGGCGCCACACGCGGGTGGTGAGCACCCTCGTCTTGCCCGACCCGGCACCGGCCAGGACCAGGCAGGGGCCCTCGAAGTGCTCGACCGCCTCGCGCTGCTCGGGATTGAGCGCCTCCATCAAGGACGTCGATGAGGAGACCTGTCCTGTCGGCACTTCAGGACTCGACCGCCTGGGGGAGGCGAGCCTGGAACGTGACGCCCCGGTCTCCGCGGTCCAGCAGCTCCACGCGTCCGCCGTGCACGCCCTCGACGATGCGTCGCGTGAGCGTGAGTCCGACACCCCAGCCTCCGGACTTCGTGGTGACGCCGGGGTCGAACAGCCGGTCGCGGATCTCGAAGGGGACTCCGGGGCCCGTGTCCCGAATCCGAAGCAGCACCCAGCGCCCCTCCGAGGGCCGCGCCGAGATCGTGATGGAGCCCCCCGTGCCGGCCATCGCATCGAGGGCGTTCTTGACCACGTTCTCGAGGGCCCATGTGAGGAGGACCTCGTGTCCCTTCACATCGGGGAGGTCCGCCGCCACATCCACATGGAGGGCGACACCCGGGCCCAGACGCGGCAATCGCACCTCCATGTAGGCGCGCAGTTCGGCCACAACATCGCGGAGCGAGACCCGCTTCAGCTCGGGATCCCTGCCGATGAGCTCGAAACGGCGGCTCACGCGCTCCAGCCGCACCAAATCCTCGCCGATCGCATTGGCGATCTCCGCCTGGTGCATCCGGGCGGGCCGCTCGGCGGGATCCAGGCCCAGCACTTCCACCCAACCCTGCAGGGAGCTGATCGGAGTTCCGAGCTGGTGCGCCAGCTCCCTTGCCATCGCCGTCCAGGCCTGTTCGGCGGCGGTCCTCCTCTGGTAGCGAAAGACCGTCACCGCGAGGAGCACGGTCAGCACCAGCCCGGAGGCCCAGAGCACCGGCATCAATTGCAGCCGGGCGGCTTCGGGAGTGATCCCGTAGTGGACGAGCTGGCTTCCCGGATCTCCCACGGGCTCGTTGCGCGCGTCCAGCTCCCGGGCGTAGTCAAGGATGCGCGCCACCTCCTCTTCGGTCGGCGGATCGGAAACGGAAAACGGCAGGTTGACCGAAGTGTTGTAGACGCCGCCGGGTTCCGAGGTGACGACGAAGGGCACGCCGAGTTGCACGAGCAGGCTCTGCAGGCTCGCAAGGGCCGCCAGCTCGGCCCCGGGCTCCTGGCTCGTGAGCCCGCTCTGGACCTGGGCGTAGATGCGAGTGAAGGTGGCTGCGTCGGCTTCCCGGGAACGGACGATCTCGGCCGTGTAGATCATGTACCACACCAGCAGGGTCAGGAAGAGCAGGGCCAGCGCAATGGGCCACTTTCGAGAGACGCCCGCAGCCCGAGGGGCTCCGCGCATCTCCTTGCCCCCCGTCTCCGCTTGCTTCCTCATCGTGTCCCCGCCCGGATCGTGCGGTCGAGCCTGCCGTTTCGCCGCCTCAATCCCGGGCCGTGATTGCGGAGAATCCCAGACGCTCCGCCAGCACGTCGGGAAGCCGCACCGACCCGTCCTCGCGCTGGTAGGTCTCCAGGAGCGCCACCATGAGTCGAGGGAGCGCCACCCCCGACCCGTTCAGGGTGTGTACGAACTCGGTGCGCGACCCCTGCTCTCGCCGGAACCGAATTCGCGCCCGCCTGGCCTGAAACTCGGTGAACGTCGTACAGCTCGATACCTCCAGCCACTTCTTCACGCCCGGCGCCCACACTTCGAGGTCGTAGGTCAGCGACGCGCAGAATCCCAGGTCTCCGGTAGCCAGCATGACAACGCGATAGGGCAGCCCGAGCAGCTCCAGAACCCGGGCGGCTTCGCCGGTCAGCTCCTCGAGCGCGGCGGCGCTGCGGTCCGGTCTTTCGAATCGGACAAGCTCCACCTTGTCGAACTGGTGCACCCGCAGCATGCCGCGCGTGTCCTTGCCCGCAGCTCCCGCCTCTCGCCGGAAGCAGGGCGAGTACGCCACATACTTGATGGGTAGCGAGTCGCCCGCCAGGATCTGATCCTTGTGAAGGTTGGTCACGGGAACTTCCGCGGTGGGAATCAGCCAGAGACCGTCCTGCGGGGTGAGATAGGAATCGTCGGCGAACTTCGGCAACTGCCCCGTGCCCGTCATGGAATCCTGGTTGACCAGGTACGGCACCCGCAGCTCCGTGTAGGAATGTTCCCGCGTGTGGAGTTCGATCATCCAGTTGATCAGGTGACGCTGCAGGGTTGCGCCGCGTCCGCGCAGAACGAAGAAGCCGGAGCCGGTCACGCGACCGCCGCCGGCCAGATCGAGGATGCCCAGCGACTCTCCCAACTCCCAGTGTGGTCGCGGCGCGAAGGGCGGCTCCGCCGGCGTTCCCCAAACCCGCATGACTTGGTTCGCCTCGACCCCTCCTTCGGGGACGTGCGGATTGGGCAGATTCGGGAGCTCGGCAAGCTGCTCGGCGATCCACGAGTCGGCCTCGGCGACCTCCGCGTCAAGCTCCGCGATGCTGGACCCCACTTCTCGCATGAGCGCGATTTCCGGGTCGGCGCTGCGTCCCCGGCGCCTCGCCTCGCCGATCTCCTTCGAAACTCGGTTCCGCCGGGCCTTGAGCTCGTTCACCTTCCCCAGGGCATCGCGACGCAACCTGTCTCGGTCGACCACCGCCGCGATCGCCGCGTCGGCTTCGGGCAACCCCCGCCGCACGAGGGCGGCCGCCACCTCGGCAGGTTTCCGGCGGAGTTCCTTGATGTCAAGCATTGGCGTCGATGGTTCGGTGTGGTGGCTGCCTCAATCCGGTGGAATGAGGTCGCGGTCGTTGCAGGCCTGACTCACGTCGAACTGAAAGTAGACCGATCCCGAGCCGAAGTCGGTGGCAAGCGGCTCGATCTTGCCGTAGTAGTTGCAAAGCGTGCCGAAGATGCCGGGATGGCGCCGCGTCCGAATCACGTAGATCTGCCCTGTACGGATGGGGACCGGCGCATCGCTTGTGTAGCGTGCGGTGTCGCCGGGAGCTTCGGTCGCTGATTCGAAGGTTTCGCCCTCGAGTATCGCGACGGCGGCTTCAGAGGGCAGCCCGAGAGCCCCGGGGGGCAGCCATACGAACTGCCCATCCCGAATGTCGACCGCCAGATCCCAGTCGTCGCCTGTCGTGGGGGCCTCGATACGAACCGCCCGACGAGGAAAGAAGTCATAGCCGGAGACCAGATTGGGTTCCGGCCTCGATAGTGCGTAAAGTCTTACAGTGTCTGGGTTTATCGACCAGCGAATGGCGTATGGATCATCGTCGCAGGCCACCATCGTCAGGAACGCCACTGCGATGGCCGAGAATACGCCGCCGATCAGCAGCCGATCTGACCCGACTGAATCACCCCCATGGGCTCGTGCTTGCGGATCGTGCATGCTCATGGGCGAAAACTACCTCCGGCGTTGAACCGAAGTCAACCTCGATTCCATCGCTTTTCTTGACTTGGATGCGTGCGCCAACTAGCTTGCCGCCTTTGGCGACCCGGGCTCGGGGTCCGCCGGTTGACGCGGGAGAGGCCGGGCCATCGTGGGGAAACTGTGTCCGGAGCGCAACCTGTGGGCGATTCCATGACCGGACGCTCCGGACCTTCCGTCTGGGCGACCATCCTGGCTGGGGGCGTGGGCCACCGCTTCTGGCCGCTAAGCACCGAGGAGCGACCGAAGCAACTCCTGGCACTCGGTGGATCCGATCCGCTCGTCGCCGAAGCGGTTGCCCGTGCGAAGGGGCTCGTGCCTGCGGAACGCATTCGGATCTTGACCGGCGAGCGCCTCGTCGCTCCGATTCGCGCCGCGACCGACCTGCCCGAAGACGCCTTTCTGGTAGAGCCGCGTGCCAGGGGAACCGGGCCGGTTCTGGTATGGGCGGCCTGGGAGACCGCTCGCAGGGACCCGGACGCGGTGATGGTGTCGCTGCACTCCGACCATGTCATCCACCCTGCCCGCAAGTTCCGGGAGGTGCTGGAGGCGGCCATCGCCATCGCCTCGCAAGAGCGGCTCCTGATGACGGTCGCGATTGCCCCGGATCGGCCCGAAACCGGCTTCGGCTACATCCGCCCCGGCCGGTCCGTGGCCGCCGACGGAAACCATCGTGCCTACAGGGTCGACGCGTTCGTGGAGAAGCCTGATGAGGAGACTGCGGCCGACCATGTCGCTGCAGGATTCCGTTGGAACTCCGGGATCTTCGTCTGGCCGGCAGGGTTGTTCCTCGACGAGGTCCGCGCCCACGCGCCCGAGATCGCGCGTGCCCTTCCCTGCCTCGCGCGGGGCGATGTGGAGGCGTTCTTCGACGAGACCGCCGCGATCAGCGTCGACGAGGCGGTGCTGGAACGCAGTCGTCGGGTCGGCTCCGTCGACGCCGCCTTCCAGTGGGACGACATGGGAAGCTGGGAGGCGCTGGCACGGCACCGGCGAGGAGATCCGAGCGGCAACGTTGTCGAGGGAGACGTCCATTGCTCGGAAGCCCGGAACAACGTCGTAGTCGCGGAATCGGGCCGCCTGGTGCTCCTTGGCGTCGAAGACCTTCTCGTCGTCCAGACGCCCCACGCCACTCTCGTGATGCCCCGGACCGAGGCCGCGCACCTCAAGCGCCATCTCCGTGGCTTGCCGGCGGACGTCGTGTCGGGGTTACCGTCGCGTTCGCGCGGTCGCTGACCCTCCCGTGACCGATTCGGCACGTCTGTTTGTCTACGACGATTCGGTGGCCGGGAGCTGGGATCCCTTCACTCTGACCCGTCCCGCCGGCGAGATGTTGTTCGGAACCGAGACGCTGCGAGCCCGAATCGAAAGGGTCTTCGGAATCGCGTGCCGCGGACACATCGCTTCCGAGGCGCTCCTGGGGTTCGAGGAGCCGGGCGCCCCCGGAATCGAGCCCCTGGGGAGCGTCGGAACCGACGGGACGCGTCTCTTCGTCAACAGCCGTTTCGTCCCCGCCGAGAATGTCGGCCGGGCCATGCCCCCTGGCCCCGCCCTGCTGCTCGCCGGATCGAGAATCGTCGGAGCGCTGGTGCCGTGCGGCACGCCGGTCCCCGACGGTCTGTTCGCGGACGCGCCGCTGCCGGAATGGCCCTCGCACCCCGTTGCCGGCCAGTTGCTGGAGACGGTCTGGGGCCTCATGGCCGCCAACGTCGACCGACTGCGCACCGACGGCCTCCGCTTCGGGGCGACGAGCCGACCCGCTGGCGCGCACAAGATCGGCGAGGGGCCGGTCGTTGTGGCCGACGGCGCCGAAATCGAACCCGGCGTGCTCCTCGACACCTCTGGAGGACCGATCATCCTGGACCGGGGGGCACGGGTGCAGGGTCCCGCTCGCCTCGGAGGCCCGCTGTACCTGGGCCCCCACTCGGTCCTGCTCGGGGGCGTCGTGGAAGGTGCAAGCATTGGGCCGCACTGCAGGATTCGGGGTGAGGTGGAGTCCTCCGTCATCCTCGGCTTCACCAACAAGGCCCACGACGGCTTCCTGGGACACTCGATCGTGGGACGATGGGTGAATCTGGGCGCCATGACGAGCAACTCGGACCTGAAGAACAGCTACGGTCCCGTGCGGCTGCGGATCGCGGACCGGACGATCCACACCGGGCTGGTCAAGGTCGGCTGCTTTCTCGGCGATCACGTGCGGACGGGCATCGGCACGCTGCTGAACACCGGCACCGTCGTGGGAGCGTGCTCCAACCTGTTCGGTGGCCGGACGCCGCCTCGCGACGTCCCCCCGTTTTCGTGGGGTTCGGGGAGCGATCTGTCGGAGTACGACCTGGAACGTTTCCTCCATACGGCCCGACGGGTCATGGATCGACGAAGCGTTCCGATCACGGAGGGGATGGAAGGCCTGTACCGCAGGGCGCACGAGGGTGCAGCGCGACGCCGCGAGTCGACTCGGCCCCGCTGATCGGTGCGCTTTTCGGTATTGGGCAGCGGGAGCCGGGGCAATGCCACGTTGGTCGGCGCGGGCTCCACCCACATCCTCGTCGACGCGGGATTCAGCGGTCGCGAACTCGCAAGGCGACTGGGCATCGTCGACGTTGCACCGGACCAGATCTCGGGGATCATCCTGACCCACGAACACGGCGACCATACTCGCGGAGCCGGCGTCTTCGCCCGCGCCCACGGCACGCCGCTATACATGACCGCAGACACGCGGGACGCCTGTCGCGGGCTCCTCAAGGGCACCGAGACCGTGCATTTCTACCGGCCCGGCTACACCCTCGATCTGGACGACCTCCGGATTGAGCCGTTCATCACCGTGCACGACGCGGTGGATCCGGTCGCGGTGGCCGTGGTCGATCCCGCGACCGACCTGAGACTGGGCATCGCCACCGATCTGGGCCGGCCCACCACACAGGTCAGGCACGCCCTCCGTGGCTGCAACGCCCTCGTGATCGAATCGAACCACGACGAGGCGCGGCTCTGGGCCACGCGCTACCCGACGTCGGTCAAGGCGAGGATCGCCTCCAGCCACGGTCATCTGTCGAACCAGGCGGCGGCTGACTTCACCCTGGAAGTCCTCAGTCCGCACCTGTCGGTCGTGGTGCTGGCCCACATCTCCGAGGAGTCGAACACGCCCGAACTCGCCAAGTCCGTGATGTCCCGAGCCCTCGCGCGGAGGGGCTTCGCGGGACTGGTGCTGGTCGCCGGCAACGAGGTGCCCACTCCCCTCCTCGATCTCGCCGAGTTGCGCGAGCGCGCCGGCCCGGCGCAGCTGACACTCTTCTGACCGCGCCGACCGCGGTGGCAGGATCGTCCGGCTACAGGCCCAGGAACCGCAGCAGGTCGTTGCCCAGCGCCCAGACCATGATCCCCACGACCACCCACAGACCCACCTGGCTCCACCGAATGCGCTGCTTGACCGACAGCTTCTCTCCGCGCACCAGCTCGAGGCCCAGGAACACCAGGTGGCCGCCATCGAGAACCGGGATGGGGAGCATGTTGAGAACGGCCAGGTTGACGCTGAAGAGAGCCATGAAACGCAGGAAGGTCGCCAAGCCCTCGGCGGCGGCCTGGCCGGACGCGACGGCGATGGTCCCGATCGAACCGACCTCGCGGGGCGACAGGTTCAGCGTGACGAGATCACCCAGGACGCGCAGGATCAGGCGCGTGATCCCGACCGTTTCGTTCCAGCCCGCCACCACCGCCGCTCCCAGCCCGACAGGCACGGCCACGGTCTCCGGCGGACTCTGGAGAACCCCAAGGCGGCCGCGCTCCTCCTCGCCGTCCCGCACGGCATCGAGTTCGACCATGCGCGTGAGGGCAATTCCCTCCCGCATCAGACCGATCTCGACGCGTTCGCCCGGTCTGGCGCCGATTTCCCGAACCATGTCCATCCAGTTCGCTACCTGTACGCCCGCCACACTGATGATCCGGTCTCCGGCCTCGATGGAACCATCGGCTGCAGCGGTGCCCGGTTCGACCCGGCCCACCACCGCATCGATCCAGTACTGAAGCGCTCCGGCGACGGTGCGTCTCGCCTCGGGGTCGTCCGGCATCGCAATCTCGACGCTCGCGTCGGGCGATCTGGTCGCCACGGAGAGCGGGCCGGCCGGGGCCTCGACGAAGCCGCGCAGCACCTCGTTCCAGGACTCGGGGGTCGCCGCGCCCACTTCCACGATCTCGGCACCCGGCTGTATGTTGGCCAGCGCCTCCGTTCCGGGCGGGAGCACGCTCTCGTCGACAGCCATCACACGGGTGGTGGCCAGATCGCGATACCCCCACACGGCCGCGACGGAGGCGTAGAGCACGAAGGCGAAGAGCATGTTCATGATCACCCCTGCGGAGATCACGAAGGCACGCGCCCAGATGGGACGCCCATCGAAGTCGCCCTCGCGCGGCCGCCGCGGTTGGCCGGTGCCGCCCCCCTCGAGGTGCTCCATCACCTCGTCCTCCATCCCCTGCATCTTCACGTAGCCACCCAGCGGGATCGCGGACAGGACGTACTCGGTCCCACCCCTTTCGTAGCCCCATACCCGCGGCCCCAACCCAATCGAGAAGCGTTCAACTCCCACGCCAACCGACTTGGCAGCCCAGAAATGGCCCAGTTCGTGCACGAAGATGAGCACGCCGAGAAGAACAATGGTGGCCAGTATCGTCATTATGCCTTCCGGTCATGTTTGTCAGCAGCGTCGTCTGTGGGCGGCGGCCCGAAGCGACACACCTCGGCTGCGGCCAGACGTCTGGCGGCCCCGTCGGCCCCCAGCACCTCTTCCATGGTCTCCGCCGGACGCCCCGCCAATCCGCTCAGCGCCGCGGCCACGACCTCCGCCATTCCGGGGAAACTAACCCTTCCCTCCAGAAACGCCGTCACGGCGACCTCATTGGCAGCGTTGAACACCGCGGGAGCGGCACCTCCGGCCCGGCCCGCCTGCACACCCAGGGCGAAGAGCGGGAAGCGTTCCTCGTCGACCGGGTCGAAGACGAGCGGCGAACTCCCAATGGGGTCGAAGTTGCATAGAATCTCGTCGGCGGGCCGCCGCGGCCAGGTGAGCGCGTGCAGGATTGGAAGCTCCATGTTGGGCTCGCCCATCTGGGCAAGAACCGAACCATCGACGAACTCGACGAACGAATGCACAATCGAGGTCGGATGAACGACGACGCCGATGCGATCGTAGGGGAGGCCGTAGAGGAAGTGCGCCTCGATGACCTCCAGAGCCTTGTTCGCCAGAGTCGCCGAATCGATGGAGATCTTGGCTCCCATGTCCCATGTGGGGTGTCGCAACGCCATTCTGGCGGTGACCCGTTCGAGCGTTTCGGAATCGGTCTGGCGAAAGGGCCCGCCGCTCGCGGTCAGGATTATCCGTCGCACCTCGTTGCGCCGAGCGCCGCCCATGCACTGCAGAATGGCCGAGTGCTCGCTGTCCACCGGAACGAGCTCCCCGCCCCCGCGCCTTGCCGCCGCCAGCACCAGCTTGCCGGCCGCCACGAGAGACTCCTTGTTGGCCAGCGCACACCTCTTCCCGGCTTCCAGGGCGGCGACCGTGGGGCCGAGCCCCGCCGCACCCACCACTGCATTGACCACGACATCGGCATCGTCGAGCCGCGCCATCGCGTCGACGCCCTCCGGCCCGGCGCGCCAACCTGCGCGTGTCAGATCGGGCCGCCCTGCGAGCGCAGCCGGATCCGCGACGGCCACGGCACCCGGTCTGAATTCGGCCACCAGCGCCTCAAGTGCGGCGACCGAGCGATGGGCGGACATGCCGACGACCTCGAAGCGTTCGGGGTGCCGCCGGACCACCGCCAGCGTCGACCTTCCCACGGAGCCGGTGGCCCCCAGAACTACGATGCGCTTCACGGGAGCAACCCGTTGAGCACGATCAGGCCGTAGGCCAGAGGGATCGTGAAGAAGAGGGCATCGAAGCGGTCGAGCATGCCGCCATGACCCGGCAGGAGACGCCCGGAGTCCTTCACCCCCGCCTCTCTCTTGAGCCGCGATTCTGCCAGGTCCCCCAGTTGACCCGCGATCCCCAGGCACAACCCCATCAGCGCGGCCACCGTCGGCGTCACCGGGAAGTTGTCAAGGCTTTGGAGGAACGGACCCATCGCGAACCCCACTCCCACCGAGCCGACCAGCCCGGCGATTGCCCCCTCCACCGTCTTCCCCGGACTGACGTGGGGAGCAAGACGCCGACGGCCGAACCGCTTCCCCGCGAAGTACGCCGCCGTGTCGCCCGCCCAGGTGACCAGCAACGGGAACAGCACCAGAACAAACCCCTCTGCGGGGCGTGCGGGCACCGTGCCCTGGATGTCGGGCAGGCTACGCATGAAGACGGCGAACGAAAGTGTCCCGCCGGTGTAGAGCGCACCGGACACGGTGCTCGCTGCCGACTGGAACGCTCCTTCGACCTTCCGATCGAATACGGCGACTGCGAAGCTCGCGAGGCCCAGAAGCAGCAGCACCACGAAGGCCTGGTCGGCCCAGAGTGGAAAGCTGGGCTGGCGGCCCGCCAGGGCGACCAGCAGGATCGCTGCGGCGATGCCCAGCCAGCCAAAGGGTTGTCCGGCACCGTCGGCGACGAGGTTGTAGAACTCGCGCGCGGCCAGAGCCGCAACCACCGCGATCAGCGCGGCAAAGGGCCAGCCCCCCTGAAAGGCCGCGAACAGGGCCACAGGAATGCCAATGATTGCCACCAAGGTCCGCGCGCGGAGTTCGTTCGACATCAATGGCATCGGCCGGTCTCCCCTGAACCGGCGGCGATCCGACCGAAGCGACGCTCGCGGCGCTGGTAGTCGAGGATGGCATCGAAGAAGTCGCTCCGCGTGAAGTCGGGCCAGCACACGGACGTGATGTGGAGCTCGGCGTACGCGAGCTGCCAGAGCATGAAGTTGCTGATGCGGAACTCTCCCGAGGTACGGATCAGCAGGTCGGGATCGGGAAGGTTGCCGGTGTAGAGGGCCAGTCCGACAGCTTCGGCATCGATCCGTTCGGGATCGAGGAGGCCATCGCGCACCCGGATGGCCAGCTTGCGCGCGGCCCGGGCGATCTCCTCGCGGCCCCCGTACGAGATCAGCAGATTGAGCAGCAGCCTGTTCCCGCCGCGAGTGGCATCCACGATGCTTCGCACCGCCGCCAGCGAGGACTCGTCGAGGCGATCGAGTTCCCCGAACACCCTGACTTCGACTCCTTCACGCACCAGATCGCTTCGCTCGCGCTCGGCGAACGTCTGCAACACGCCCATCAACGCCTGGATCTCGGGCTCGGGCCGCTTCCAGTTATCCGTCGAGAACGCGAACAGCGTCAGGATCTCGACCCCGGCAGCGCAAGCCGCTTCCACGGTCTCGCGAAGCGCCGTCATTCCCTCGATGTGTCCTGCGTGTCTGGGAAGACCCCTCTGCCGGGCCCAGCGCCCGTTGCCGTCCATGATGACGGCCACGTGACGGGGAACCCCGCCGCCCACCCCGATCCGGTCAAGTCGATCCGTCAGATCGCCATCACCTCCTTCTCCTTCTCAACGAGGATGGCGTCGATGCTTCGAGTGTGATCCAAGGTCAGCTTCTGGATCTCCGCCATGAGTCGGTGGGCTGCATCCTCTCCGAGCTCGCGCGCCTTCAGGCGCTTCTTCACCTGGTCGTTCGCGGCCTGGCGGGCCTGGCGCACCGAGACCCGACCCTCTTCGGCCATCCGATTGAGCAGACGCACATACTCCCTTCTCCTCTCCTCGCTCAGCGGAGGAATGGGCACCCGGACGAGAGACCCGTCGTTCGATGGGTTCAGACCCAGCCCCGAACTCTGGATCGCCCGTTCGATGTCGCCTATCAGCGAGGGATCGAAGGGCTGAACGACCAGTAGAGACGGATCGGGAGCGGACACGGTCGCGACCTGATTCAGGGGCATCTGACCGCCGTAGGCACTCACGCGTACCGAGGCCAGGATTGCCGGGACGGCCTTGCCCGTACGGACGGTCGCGAACTCGCGCCCCACCGCATCCACGGCATCGTCCATTCTGATGGTGGCCTCGTCGATGATCTCCAAGGTGTCCTCCTTGCGATACCCGGGTTCTCGCGGCGAAATCCTGCTAGGAAACCAGCGTGCCCACCCGTTCACCGAGGATGGCGCGACGCACGGCACCCTGATCCTCCAAGTCGAGGACGATAATAGGAAGATCGTTCTCTCGGCAAAGCGATACAGCCGCGGCGTCCATGACGCGCAGGTCGCGAGCCACGACCTCGTGGAAGGAAATGTCCGGGATGAACTCGGCGTCCGGATCACTGACCGGATCGGCCGAGAAGACCCCGCGCACCTTCGTCGCCTTGATGACGACACCGGCGCCCATCTCGATGGCCCTCAGCACGGCGGCCGTGTCCGTCGAGAAGTACGGATTGCCGGTTCCGCCTGCAAAGATCACGATCCTGCCCTTTTCCAGATGACGGACCGCCCTGCGGCGGATGTACGGCTCGGCCAGCTGCGGCATGCGAATCGCCGTCATCACGCGGGTGTCTATGCCCTTTCTCTCGAGCAGATCCTGGACGGCCAGCGCGTTCATTATCGTGGCCAGCATCCCCATGTAGTCGGCCGAAACCCGATCCATGCCCCGTTCGCTGGCAATCGCGCCCCGAACGATGTTGCCGCCTCCGATCACCAGCCCCAGAGCGACGCCCAGCCGATGAATGTCCTTCACTTCGTCCGTGAGCCCGTCGACGACCTGGGGATCGATTCCGAACCCCTTGTCTCCGGCCAGCGCCTCTCCCGAAAGCTTCAGCAGGACGCGACCGTAGCCGGCGCTCCTCTGCCCAGCCATCGCCGGGGGTCAGCCCCCAACCTGGAAGCGGGAGAACCGGGCCACTCGAATCTTCTCGCCGGTGCGAGCCGAGACCTCCGTGATCAGGTCACCCACGCTGCGGTCGGGATCCTTGATGTAGGCCTGTTCCAGCAGAACCCGTTCCCTGTAGAACTTCGCGAGCTTGCCCTGCACGATCCTGTCACGGATGTGCTCCGGCTTCCCGTCGCGTTCCACCTGCTGGGCGAAGACGGCCCTCTCGCGGTCGACGACCTCGGAATCCACATCGGCGGTCTCGACGGCGATCGGGTCGGAGGCGGCCACATGCATCGCCACGTCTCTGGCCAGAGTCCGGAAATCGTCCGTGTTCGCAACGAAATCGGTCTCGCAGTTCAGTTCGACGAGCACGCCGATCCGCCCGCCGTGGTGAACGTAGCTGGCGATGGTCCCCTCATTGACGGACCGCTCCGCCCGCTTCGCCGCCTTGGCCTCTCCCTTGCTGCGAAGAAGGTCGATCGCGGCTTCGGCATTTCCGTCGGTCTCCTGCAGGGCCCTCTTGCAATCCATCATCCCCGCGCCGGTCCGGTCACGGAGTTCCTTCACCTGTTTCGCGGTAATCTTCATCGTGAACTTTTCCTTGAACGTTCCAAGCTGACCGGTGAACGTCGAGTCCGGCGAGGAGCTCGGCCCGCCGTCGGTCGGACGAGCTCGCCTCGAGCCGTCAGTCCGCCGAAGCCTTGGATCCTCGGCTCGGAGTCCCGGGGCCACCGGGAGCCTTCCGACCACTCCGTGACGCAGAGCCCTTCCGTCCCTTCCGCCGCTGCCCCTTGGTCGCGGTGTCTTCCCCATCGCCGGCCTTGCGGACCTGGGCAATCGCCTCCGGCCTTGGTCTCCGCTTGCGCGGTCGCCGCCTTGACTCGCTGATGTCCGCGGACTTCTCGCCGGTCTCGGTCGAGTAGGTCATCGCCTCCATCTCGGCCTGCCGTCGCAACTGCTCGTCGGGAACTTCGCGGCGAGCGATCGCAATGGTGCTGGCGATCTCGCCCGCGATCAGGCTGACCGACCGTATGGCGTCGTCGTTGCCGGGAATGGGGTAGTCGATGAGCGAGGGGTCCACATTGGTATCGGCGATCGCGATCACCGGGATTCCCAGTCTGTGGGCTTCGCGCACTCCAATGATCTCGCGCCTGGCGTCGACCACGAAGACAGCGCCGGGCAGGCGTGTCATGTCTCGAACGCCATGGAAGTACTTCTCGAGCTTCGCCCGCTCCCGATCGAGCAGCAGCCTTTCCTTCTTGGTGTAGAACTCGAAGGCGTTCTCCTCCTGGCCCCGCTCGAGCTCCTTCAGCCGTCTGATCTGGCGGCGGATGGTCTGGAAGTTCGTCAGCATTCCGCCCAGCCAGCGCTCGGTCACGAAGAGTGCGCCGCAACGCGCAGCCTCCTCCTCGACGATGGTCCTGAGCTGCCGCTTTGTGGACAGGAACAGAACGTGCTCGCCCTTGAGGACCGTGCGGCGTACCGCTTCCCGAGCCCGTTCAAGCCGATCCAGGGTCTTGCGAAGATCGATGATGTGGATGCCGTTCCGTTCGCCGAAAATGAACGGCCGCATCTTGGGATTCCATCGCCTCGTTTGGTGTCCGAAGTGGACGCCGGCGTCGAGCAGCTCCTGCAGCCCGACATGGTTCACCGCTTGATTCATGGAGTGGATTCTATCTCTTGCTGAACTGGAAGCGCTTGCGGGCCTTGGGGCGTCCCGGCTTCTTGCGCTCGACCTTGCGGGCGTCCCGGGTGAGCATGCCGCTCTCCCTGAGTGGTGCGCGCACGTCCTCGTCATTGGTGCAGAGCGCCCTGGCGAGTCCCATCCGGATGGCGTCCGCCTGCCCGGTCAGCCCACCGCCGTGCACTCGAATCTGAATGTCGAATGCGCCCTCGGAATCGGTCACGCGCAGCGGATCCTCGACGCGGACCCGATGGGCCGGCCTCGGAAAGTAGTCGTCGAGCGAACGCCCGTTTATGGACCAGCTTCCGTTGCCCGGTCTGAGGAGAACCCGAGCGACGCTCGTCTTCCTGCGTCCCACCGCCTGAGTCGGCTGTTCAGCTGCCATGATGCGTTCTCGCGTAGGTCAGATCTCCAGAACCCTGGGGCCCTGGCCATGATGTGGATGGGTCGCGCCCGGATACACACGGAGCTTCTGGCGCATCTTCCGCCCCAGCTTGTTCTTGGGAAGCATGCCCCGAACCGCCAGCTCGATGACCCGCTCGGGGAACCGCTCCAGCATGGTCGTGAAGGGAATGTGCTTGTCGCCCCCCATGTAGCCGGAGTGCCTGAAGTAGGTCTTCTGCTCGGCCTTCCGACCGGTGAGACGGACCTTCGACGAGTTGATGACGATCACATGGTCGCCCGTGTCGAGGTGGGGCGTGTAGATGGGCTTGTGCTTGCCGCGCAGGATGCGGGCAACCTCCGTGGCCAGCCGTCCCAGCGGCTTGCCATCGGCGTCGACGACCCACCATGCGCGGCGGATGTCTTCTTTCTTCGGTGTGATGGTTCTGGTCACTCGATCCTCTTCGGCGAAACGAAGCCGCCCCCGGGGCGAAGAGGCACGGGGTGCGGCTTCGGAATCTCTACAGCATTGAATCATATCCGGCTGCGATTCGGGTGTCAACGCCCGCCCGGACGGTGCCCGCGACGCCAAACGACCGCCACACTCGTCGCTGCCCGCGCTCGACGGGATTCCGCTGCCGTCGGGTCCGGCTAGTCCTTGAAGGTCTCGAGGATCCGCGCACGGGAAGCGTGGCGGAGGCGGTCGAGGCTCTTTTCCTTGATCTGGCGGACCCGTTCGCGCGTGACCCCCATTCCCTTGCCGATCTCCTCCAGAGAGAGCGGTGCCTGGCCGCCCAGGCCGAAGTAGAGGCGCAGGACCTTGGCTTCGCGCTCTTCCAGAGTGGCGAGCGCGGCGTCCAGACTCTCCGTGAGCTCCCTTTCGAACATCTCCTCCTCAGGGCCCGGAGAGTGGTGGTCGGCCAGGCTGTCCAGGAGGCATCGATCCTCTCCTGGAAAAGCGGGTGCATCCAGAGACAGGTGGGAACTCGCGATCGCCACGGTCTGCTCGACCTCGGCCACGCCAAGGCCCGCCCTTTCCGCGATTTCGCTTGCCGTGGGCTCGCGGCCGAGTTCCTGGACCAGTGTGGCCCTGCACCGGGCGATGCGGCGAATCACCCCCGCACGATTCAAGGGCACCCTGACGATGCGACTCTGCTCGGCCAGTGCCTGAAGGATCGCCTGGCGGATCCACCACACGGCGTAGGTCACAAAGCGGATACCCCTGGTCTCGTCGAAGCGGTGCGCGGCCCGGATCAGGCCGAGATTCCCCTCGTTGATGAGATCGGGGAGCGGCACACCCTGGTTCCGGTACTTCTTGGACACCGAAACCACGAAGCGCAGATTGGAGCGCACAAGCTTGTCGAGCGCCTCCCCTTCCCCGCGACGGATTCCCTTGGCCAGCCGTGCCTCTTCGTCTCGGTCGATCAGCGGATAGCGGCTGATTTCGCGGAAGTACTGGTCCAGGAACCCGTCCGTGGATTCGGGAAAGGCTGGCGGAGTCCTCTTGTCGGGCATGGTCACGAACTCCGTACCAGACCATGGCGGTCGATCTTCTTGTAGAGATTGGATCTTGGCATGCCCATTCTGCGGGCAGCCTCGGACACGTTCCAGTCGTACTCGCGCAGCTTCATGGCTATGAAGGCCTTCTCGGCCGCCTCCTTGAAGTCGTTCAGGGTCTCCATGGCCATCATCTTCCCCGGCAGCTCGGCTTCGGGGCCGGTCATGGAAACATAGTGTGCCACGTCTCCGCTTTCGACTGTCTCGCCGGGACTCAGGAGCATGAGGCGGACGACGGCGTTCTTCAGCTGGCGAATGTTTCCGGGCCAGTCCTGCTCCCTCAGGGCATCCAGCGCCGCGCGGCTGAATCGTTTGTACGGGACCCCGTAGCTCCCGGGCGTCAGCTCCGCGAAATGAGCGACCAGCATCGGAATGTCCTCCCTGCGCTCCCTCAGGGGCGGCACCCTGATGGTGACCATGTCGAGGCGGTGCAGGAGATCCTCCCTGAACTCGCCCTTCTCGATCTCCTCGCGCAGATCCTTGTTGGTGGCGCTGATGACACGAACATCCACCGCGACCGACTTGGAGCCGCCAACTCGCGTGATGTCGCCCTCCTGGAGGGCCCGCAGAACCTTGGCCTGCGCGGTCGCCGACATGTCTCCCACCTCGTCCAGAAAGAGCGTGCCCCGGTGGGCCTGCTCGAACTTGCCGGCCCGATCCACCACCGCACCCGTGAACGACCCCTTGACGTGTCCAAAGAGTTCCGACTCGATGAGCTCGGAGGGGATGGCGGCGCAGTTGACTTCCACGAACGCCTGCCCTGCCCGCGACGAACGCCGGTGCAGGGCTCGCGCAGTCAATTCCTTGCCGGTGCCGTTCTCTCCCGTGATGAGCACCCGGGCGTCCGTGGCGCCGACCATCTCTATCTGGTTGAGAACCTGCCTGATCACCGCCGACCCCCCGACGATGTCGTGGTGGATCTCAACCTCGCTGGCCAGGCGTTCGACGCTGTCCTTGAGTCCTCGGACCGTCAGGGCGTTGCGTAGTGTGACCAGTAGCCGATCCGTGTCCAGCGGCTTCTCCAGGAAGTCGAAGGCACCCCTGCGAGTGGCGTCGACGGCGGTGCTGATCGTCCCGTGACCGGAAATCATGATTACCAGGGCAGCGGGATCCTCTTCGCGAATGCGCCCCAGCACCTCCAATCCGTCGATATTCGGCATCTTGACGTCGAGAAAGGTCACATCGGGCTTGAAGTCCCGATGGTCGAGAAGGCCGCCCGGTCCGTTCTCCGAGATATGGACCCGGTGCCCCTCGTATTCGAACAGCTGCCTGAGTGCGACGCCGACCGACTCCTCGTCGTCAATTATCAGAATCCTGGCCATGTCCTCGAAACACCCGCCCGGCAGGAAATCCTGCGCGTTCCATTGTTCAACTTTCTATGCTCGCACGAGCACCAGCTCTCCACCCTCGACGTATGCTCCTCCGATCTGCCCGAAGGAGGGCACGAGCATCGCCGATGCCGGCAGGCCCGCCGCGTCCTTCCGTCCCAGAGCCGCCAGAATGTCCGGAAATGCCGGCGACGGAATCGGGATGCCCTGAATCTCCATGGCCCTGATCAGCAGTATCGAGCCACCGCTGCCGAATGGCACCAGCGAGGCGCTGACCAGAACGGGCACCGTGTCGGGGAGGATTCCAGCGACGACTCCCAGATCGGGCAGCCGCGGCATGTCTCGGGGCAGGACCGACACGCGGATGTCGATCCGATCCCCCTTCATGGTGACCTGGGGTCGCATCACTCCCCGCGGCAGCAGTCCCGGAGCGGAATAGCGCAGGAGCGACGAGACCTCGGAGGAGCGAAGTCGCAGCTCCGGCTCGTCGGACTCGCGGAACGCCAGGATCCGGGCGGCGGCCGCCTGGGCCGCTTCGGGGGTCACCCCAGCGGAGAGCTCGCCGTGGTCGGAACCCATGCCCACAGCCGATTCCAGGCGCGGGAAGATCGAGTCGCCCCATTTCCAGCCCGCGTAGGCGGTCAACGCCACCGCCGCCGCCACAAGCGCCAGCGCCACGGACCTTCTAACCAGCTTGCCGACCACTCTGCGTTTCTCCAGTTGCCGAGAGCACCACCTTGTGAATGTTCGCATACCGCGGCCCGTCGGGGAACAGCTCGCTACGCACGAGGTCGACCGCGTCGACAAGGAATCGACCCGAATCGGCGGACCACCTCTCCGCCGGTCCACGATTCCCCCGCGGCCCGCGAGCACCGCCTCGCCTCGGCACGCGGCCGATGGTCATGTGCGGTGCAAAGCGCCGAGGGTCGACCGGAAAGCCCCGTCGCGCGAGCGCGGCATCCAGGCGACTGCGGATTCGACCGAGCGCCTCGGCCTCCACCCCCACCCAATAGACCCGCGGCGTCCCACGCGCCGGAAAGGTGCCGACGCCGCTCAGGACCGCCCCGAAGGCCGACTCCGACTCGAGCGATCGCGCGGCGCCGGAAACGCCTGCAACCCGCCGTGCCGGGACATCGCCCAGAAACCGCAGTGTGATGTGGTAGCGCTCCGGCGGAACCCAGCGAACGCCGTGCACGCGCTCGCGGAGGGGGGCGAGCGAGCGCCACAGCCGCTGGCGCAGGTCCTCGGGGGGCCACACGGCGAAGAAGAGCCTTTGCGCGCTCACGCAACTGGAACGGACGTGGAACCGAGCAGCTGGTCGACCGCGTTCACCGCAGCCTCCACATCGTCCATCGTCGAAGCCCACCCCAGCGAGAAGCGAACCGCTCCCGATTCCGCCGTGCCCAGGATCCGGTGGACTTCCGGCGCACAGTGCAGTCCGGCCCGGGTCTGGACTCCGTGCTCCCGATCGAGGGCGCCGGCCAGGGCGGCCGCATCCATCCCGTCGGCCTTCACGGTCACCACCGGCACACCCTCCGGGCCCGGGGGCGAAAGCACCTGGAGCCCCCGTATGGTCGCGAGCCCGTCCCGAAGCCGAGCCTTGAGCGCCATTTCGTGACGGTGAATGGTGCCGACTCCCGTATCGCGGATGAATTCGCACCCGGCCAGCAGGCCAGCCATGCCGGGCGAATTCCCCGTACCGGCCTCGAGGCGGTCGGGCATTGCGGGCGGCATCTCCCGGCGGCGGGAGTCGCCTCCCGTCCCCCCGCTCAACAGGGGAGCGACCTCGATCCCGTCCCGGACCCACAGTCCGCCCGTCCCCTGCGGGCCGAGGAGTCCCTTGTGGCCGGTGAAGGCAACGACGTCGGCACCCTGCGTCGAGGCGTTCTCTTCGGAGTGGCCCGCCGACTGGGCCACATCGACCACCACGACCGCGCCGGCACCGTGCGCGAGGTCGGCGAGCGTCCGGACCGGCAGAAGGGTTCCCAGGACATTCGAAGCCGCATTCACGACCAACACCCTGGCCCCGTCCAGCAATCGGGCCGCCTCGTCCAGATCGACCTCGCCGTCCGGGCTGCCCGACATCAGGCGGACCTCCACACCCCGATCCCGCGACAGATGGTGTGCCGGCCGCAGTACCGCGTTGTGATCGTACTGGGAGATCACCAGCGCGTCTCCGGGGGACAGCAGCCCCCACAGGGCGGCGTTGAGCGCGTGGGTCGCGTTTTGCATGAAGGCAATGCGACCGGGGTCGCCGGGCAGATCCAACGCCTGGGCCAACGCACGGCGACAGCGAAACGCCAGGCGCGCCGCCTCCATTGCCCCGGAATGTCCCCCGCGTCCGGGCGTGCATCCCACGCCGCCCAGAAAATCCGCGACCGCTCTTCCCACCTGGGGAGGTCGGATCGCCGAGGTGGCGGCGTAGTCCATGTAGTGAGCCACGAATGCCGTTCCCGTTCCAAGTCGTCACGGCCAGACTTCCGGTGTGCAGGCTAATTGGTGCGCATGGGCGCGGACAAGATGCCGATCCCATGTCCAGCCGCGCGACCGGGTTGCCGGAGGCCATCGCTAGGGGGTGCCGTGCGGTCGGCTCGATCGGACAGCACGGCGCTCGGGAAACGCATGGGCGCCAATCGGGTGGCCGGACACCGTGCGCAGGCGCAGGGCCTCGGCGATATCAAGGTCCTGCAGCTGCTCCCGCCCCGCGAGGTCGGCGATGGTGCGCGCCACCCGCAGCACTCGGTGAACCGCGCGGGCGGACAGACGATACCGCCGGACGCCCTCGTCGAGCAGCGTCGCCCCCTTTGAGGAGGGACGGCAGAGGGTCATCACCTGTTCGGGGGATATGTTGGCGTTGACGGGGCCGTGTCCCTTCAGGCGACTCGCCTGGCGGTCCCTCGCCGCCAGCACCTTGTCCAGGACTGCGGGCGAGCCCCACTGGGTGGTCTTGCGTCGCCGAGCCAGATCGTCCCACGCGACGGGGTCCATCCAGACTTGCAGGTCGATGCGGTCGAGCAGCGGACCCGAGAGGCGAAGCCGGTAGCGGGCGATGTCGCGGTCGCCGCAGATGCAGCCATCGCCCGACATCCCGCACGGGCAGGGGTTCATGGCGGCGATCAGCTGGAACCGTGCCGGAAAGGTCACCGTGTGGCGGACGCGGGCGATGTGCACCTCTCCCGATTCGATCGGCTGCCGCAGCGTCTCGAGCACACGACGGCTGAACTCCGGCAGCTCGTCGAGGAACAGGACGCCGAGATGGGCAAGGCTGATCTCTCCCGGGCGGGGCGGGTTGCCACCACCGATCAGCCCTCCTGCCGAAATCGTGTGGTGGGGCGCACGAAAGGGGCGAGAGGTCTTGACCGGGTCGTTGCTGTCCAGCAGCCCGGCGACGGAGTGCACCCGCGTCACCTCCAGGGTCTCCGATTCGCACAGCGGAGGCAGGAGACCGGGGAGCCGCTTGGCCAGCATGGTCTTGCCGGATCCGGGGGGGCCCGACATCAGCAGGCTGTGCCCGCCGGCGGCGGCGATGGTCAGCGCGCGCTTCGCCAGGTGCTGTCCGCGGACCTCGCTCAGGTCCGGCCATGCCTGCACCGAGAGAGTGCGCTCATGGATTGCCGGCAGACACTCGACCTCCCCGTTCAAGGTGCCGATCAGCTCGCGCAGCGTCCGCACCCCCATCACCTCCACTCCCGGGACCGCGGCAGCCTCCTGCGCGTTCCGCGCCGGCACGAAGAGGCGTCTCCTCCCCTCGGTCCGACAGCTCATGGCCAGGGCGATCGCGCCACGCACGGGACGCACCGAGCCGTCGAGCCCCAGTTCCCCCACGAAGCCGGTGTCCTCCAGTTGGCGCGGCGAGACGTGGCCCAGCGCCGTGAGGAGGGCCACCGCGACCGGCAGGTCGAACCCCGAGCCCGACTTGGGCAGATCCGCGGGCGCGAGGTTGACGGTGATCCGACGAGGCGGCAGCGGCAGCCCCGTGTGGGCCAGGGCGGCGAAGACCCGTTCCTTGCCTTCGCGCACCGCGCCGGCAGGCAGGCCCACCACCGTGAAGATCGGCAGTCCCTTCTGAACCTTGACCTCGACTCTGACGGCCTGACCCTCGACTCCGTGGACCCAGCAGGAATGTACGACAGCGAGCATGTGCCCTCCTCTTGGTTTGATGGCCCAAAAGCGTAGGCCCGATTGAGGGGCGCTGGAATGATTGGATGGGACATTTGCATTCGGGGGTCCCGTTCACCCATCTTCCGGCAGGATCGGCGGGGGACTGGCGCAATGCTCCCCGACAACGCACTTTGGTCGCGCTTTTGACCAGGAGAAGAATTGATGACGATCGCGATCATGGCCGAGAGCCGACCGGGTGAACGCCGGGTTGGTCTCGTCCCCGAAGCAGTACGGCTGTACCAGAAGCGGGGCTGGCAGCTTCGAATCCAGGAGGGAGCCGGCGTCGGCGCCTCCTTTCCGGACGCCGACTACGCGGAGGCGGGAGCCACCGTCGTGCCCGACCGGGACGCCCTGCTGGACGGCGCGCGAGCTGTCCTCAAGGTTCAGCCCCCTTCGCCCGAAGAGGTGGCCGCGTTGCCGCGCGGGTCGGTCCTCGTCTGCCATCTGAATCCACTCGGGCCGACCGATGCCATCGTGGCGCTCGCGGACCAGGGGGTCACGGCCTTCGCGGTGGAACTGATACCGCGCATCACCCGCGCCCAGAAGATGGACGTCCTTTCGTCCCAGGCGACGGTTGCGGGCTACAAGGCCGTGTTGATGGGGGCCGGAGCCATGACTCGCTTCCTGCCCATGCTGACCACCGCGGCCGGCACCGTCAGGCCCGCGAAGGCAATGATCCTCGGGGCCGGGGTGGCAGGGCTTCAGGCCATCGCAACCGCGCGGCGGCTCGGCGCGGTGGTCTCGGCATTCGACATTCGGCCCGCAGTGAGGGAGCAGGTGCAGAGCCTGGGTGCGAAGTTCCTCGAAGCCACCCTGGACGAGAGCGCGGAGGACGAGGGCGGGTACGCCAAGGCGCTGTCCGAAGAGCAGCACCAACGCGAGCTCGACCTGATCGCCGAACACATACGGGACCAGGACCTGGTCGTCACGACGGCCCAGATACCGGGAAGGCCCGCGCCCGTGCTCATCACGGAGGAGATGGTGGGGACGATGCGGCCCGGCAGCGCCATCGTCGACCTGGCTTCGGAGACGGGCGGGAACTGCGAGCTCACCGTCGCCGGCCAGTCCATCGATCACCGTGGCGTCACGGTGATGGGGCCGACCAATCTGCCGGCCGAACTCCCCTTCCACGCAAGCCAGATGTACGCCCGCAACCTGGCCAGCTTCGTGGACGATCTCTTCGACGACGAGGGAGAGATCGACTTCAGCGACGAGATCACTGCCGCCACTTGCGTCACCCACGGCGGCGAGGTCAAGAACGAACGCGTCAGAGAGAAGCTGGCGTCCACCAAGGAGTGACGAACCCATGGGTGCACTGCTGATCGGCCTGTACGTCTTCGTACTGGCCACACTTGCCGGGAGGGAGGTGATCTCCAAGGTCCCTCCCACCCTTCATACCCCGCTGATGTCCGGCGCCAACGCGATCTCGGGGATCGCAATCATCGGTGCTCTGGTCGTCACGGGAACCGCCGACGTGCTGTGGGTCAAGGTCCTCGGAACCGCAGGGATCGTGATGGCCACCATCAACGTCGTCGGCGGTTTCATGGTGACCGACCGCATGTTGCAGATGTTCCGGAAACGCTGAGGCAATCGTGGACACAACCATCGCTCAAATCGCCTACCTGATCTCGGCGATCCTGTTCGTCTCCGGGATCAAGCAACTCTCCTCGCCGGCAACGGCCCGCTCGGGGAACATCCGCGCCTCCGTGGCCATGCTGCTTGCCATCGTCGTCACGCTCGTGAACAACGAGATTCTGGACTGGACGACGGTGGCCGTCGCGGTGCTCGTCGGCGCCGTGGTCGGGGGGATTCTGGCTCGGTACATCCAGATGACGGCCATGCCGCAGCTGGTCGCGGTCTTCAATGGCTTCGGAGGCGGCGCTTCGGCGGCCGTCGCGGCTGCGGAGTTCATCCGCGTCGGTGGGGCCGGTCCGACTCTCGCCACCGGCGCCGGGGTCACGATCGTGCTCAGCACCCTGATCGGCGCCCTCACCTTTTCAGGCAGCCTGATCGCCTTCGGGAAGCTCCAGGGGATCGTGACCGGGAAGCCCGTGACGTTCCCGCTGCAGAAGGTGCTCAACGCGCTGCTCTTCCTAGGCGTGCTGTTGGTCGGCGGAAGTCTCGCGCATGTCGGGATCGCGGGCGGGGTCGCCCCACTCGTCGGCACCACCGCCCTCGAAATCAGCGGGCCGTTCTTCCTGGCGCTCGTCGTCGGCGCGCTGCTCCTCGGCGTCCTGCTGGTCATTCCAATCGGCGGCGCCGACATGCCGGTGGTGGTGTCGCTGCTGAACTCGTATTCGGGTCTCGCGGCGGCGGCCACGGGCTTCGTGCTCGGAAACATGATCCTGATCATCGCCGGTGCCCTCGTCGGCGCGTCGGGCCTGATACTGACGCAGTTGATGTGCAAGGCCATGAACCGCTCGCTGGGCAACGTGGCCTTCGGCGCGTTCGGCACCGAAGGTCAGACGGCGCGGGCCAAGACGGGTCAGCGCCCCGTCCGAGACGTGGACGCCGAGCAGGCTGCGATGGTCCTTGCCTATGCCGGATCAGTCGCGGTCGTGCCGGGATACGGCCTCGCGGTGGCCCAGGCCCAACACGAGCTCAAGAAGGTTTGCGACCTCCTCGAGGAACGAGGGGTAACCGTGCGCTTCGGGGTACATCCGGTTGCGGGTCGCATGCCGGGACACATGAACGTGCTGCTGGCCGAAGCGGACGTCTCGTATGACAAGCTGCTCGACCTTGACGACATCAACGCCGAATTCGAGACGACCGACGTCGTGCTCATCGTGGGCGCGAACGACGTCGTGAACCCTGCGGCGCGCGACCCGGACTCGGTCATCGCAGGAATGCCCATCCTCGACGTGGACAAGGCGCGCACCGTGATCGTCATGAAGCGCTCGCTCAGCCCGGGCTTCGCCGGCATCGACAACGACCTCTTCTACATGGACCGCACACTGATGTTCTTCGGCGACGCCAAGGACCAGATGTCCGAGCTGGTCAAGGAGGTCCGGGAGGCCTAGAAGTCCGTGGATAGTCTCCGCGTCGCACCGAGGGCGGCGAGGCGCAGGGCTGGCAGGTTGCAAGTGGCGGAAATCGCGGGCGAGGGAGGGTTCGAGCTATGAACCCTCCCCCACGGCGGCCTGGGTGCCGCGATTAGAACTCGACATCTCCTAACGCGCGCATGTTTGATCGACGCGGTAGCGGTGAATGTATGGAACAGAGAACTCGTCGAACGTGGTGCCCCAGACCTCGTTACGGCTCGCGAGGACAATGCCGAGACGAGGACGCCAAGGTTTTCCGACGAACATTCGACCATGTTCAACCTCGACCCTGGCCGCTAGCGTTCCATCCGAATCGTAGATCTCCCACACATCGACACGGTCCTCACGCATCTCTCGTAGCAACCAGATAGTCCCATCCGTTCCGGCTACCACCTCCCTGACCGGAGGATGGTATTCCGGAACCCAGAACGCGCTGCGAGCCGCACGGCGTCGGCGCGAGCGCGTCGTTTCGCTCATGGGGGCTCGCAGGGATGGGCTTATGTGATCCCCGACCACCACTGCCGCGAATTCGTCCGCAAGGCGGCTCTCCATCGCAGAAGTAACTTCGCGCGGTTCGTACTCGACCACTCGATGCAGGAGAGTGTCTCCACCGATTGAGATCACCAAGATGTCAAACGAAGGCGGAGTTCCGTCTTCATTCACTTTCGCCACCTGCACCACTGCGGAGCCGTCGGGCCTGAGTGTCGTCAGGTATTCGTTGAGTCCGTGAGTCGGCAGGTCCTTGAGCGGGTGTATGGCAAGCCACGTTCGACCGGGGTCCGCCTCATACTCTACGGCGTTGCTCGACCAATCGACGATCGCCAACGTGTCGATGACCTCTCCCGATCGTGACAGGCGGCGCAGAGGGAGCGACGATGCGGTCAACCAAGCTCTCCAATCAGTGATGCTGCGGCGCCCTGCCACCAATGTTCCATCCGCGAGCATTCGGCCAGACGTCAGGCGCGTTCCTTCCTCGGGCATGGGCATGGTGAACTGTATGACCTCGTCCGGCACGCGTTCGCTCGTGGTGAACAGCTGGATACGGCTTCGGTCGGCTATCCAAAGAGTGTCTCCGATCCACCCCACTCCGGAGGCCGCGCCGGAGATGTCACCAGGTCCCTGTCCCGCCCGGCCGATCTCTCGTAGAAACCGGCCATCGAGTGAGAAGACCTTGACTGCGGGCACCATGGCTTGGGCGACATAGAGGACGCTGTCAGGCCCGATCGCGAGATCGTTGATGTTTCCAAACAGGTGCCCGCTATCTCGAGAGCCGATCCGCAGGACTTCATCCAATCGCCACGGTGTCGGGCACACTACCTGTGCGCTTGTCGATACCGGCGCGCAAAGGAACAGAGCAATCGCGGAGATCAGTGAGCGCACTCTTGCCTTCATTGAAGTTTCTCTAACTGGGCGTGGCCGCCTCCTGAAGCGCCGCCCACGCGCCGTCGACATGTCGCGCCGACGTGTGGATGTTTCCGATTGCGAAGCGCAGCCAGACCTCGCCGTCGATCTCGGTGTGCGAAAGGAAGGCCGTGCCGCTCTCGTTGACGCGGTCCAGGATGGCCATGTTCGCGGCGTCGCGCTCCGCCCCGGTCACCCCCGGGGGAGCACAGCGCAGGACCACCAGCGAAAACAGGGTCGGACGCCAGCGCTCCCACCCCTCGGCAGCGTCGACCGCCGCCGCGAGACGCCGCGCAAGGGCAATGTGGCTGGCCAGATTGGCGCGAAGCCCCTGCCGACCGAAGTATCGCATGACGAACCACAGCTTCAACGCACGGAACCGCCTGCCCAGTGCCAGTCCGTGATCCATCAGGTGGACGACCTCGTCGTCGCCCGTCTCGAGGTAGGCCGGCACCAGGGAAAAGGCAGCCTTCAACTCGGCGGGGTTGCGCACGTACAGCACCGAACAG
Source organism: Longimicrobiales bacterium (assembly GCA_963662845.2). Taxonomy (GTDB): domain Bacteria; phylum Gemmatimonadota; class Gemmatimonadetes; order Longimicrobiales; family Gaopeijiaceae; genus Bin94. The sequence continues at coordinate 1,524,506 of CAXXCM010000005.1, forward strand.
TCCACCGGCGTGAAGAGCCACTTGTGCGGGTTGACCACGATCGAGTCCGCCAGTTCCCAACCCTCGAAGTGCACGCGCACGGCGGGCAGTCCCGCGGCCGGCCCCGCGTAGGCGGCATCGACGTGGAGCCAGACGCCGCGCTCGCGCGCAACGCCGGCGATGGCGCTCAGCGGATCGACCGCAGCCGTCGAGGTCGTGCCGATGGTCGCCACCACCGCGAGCGGGCGCAGCCCGGAAGCCCGATCCCGATCGATGGCGTCGGCCAGCGCGTCCGGGTCCATCGCACGCTCCGAATCCGTCCCGACGATCCGCAGGCCACTTCGACCCAGACCCAGTGCGCGCACCGCCTTCGCGATCGAAGAGTTGGCCTCGGCGGTGGTGTACACCCTCCCGGCAGGCGCACCCGCCATCCCCCCTTCCCTGGCCTCGGGCAGACACCGTTCGCGGGCAACGGCAAGAGCGACGAAACTCGAGGTTGAGGCGGTGTCGTTGATGGCACCGCGGAACTCGGGCGGCAGGCCCACGAAGTCGCGCAGCCAGTCAAGGGTCGTCTCCTCCAGCTCCGTGGCGGCAGGAGAACTCCTCCAGACCATGGCGTTGACGTTCAACGCCGCAGCCAGCAGCTCGCCGAGAATCCCCGGGCCCGACCCCGAAATCGCGTAGTAGGCGAAGAACGCCGGGTGGTTCCAATGCGTGATCCCCGGCACCACCACCGACTTGAAGTCCTCGAAGAGCGCTTCGACCGGCTCGCCGTGCTCCGGGGCCCGGGCTGGGAGACTCTCGCGCACGCTCCCGGGCGCCAGATCGGGCAGCACAGGGTATCGACCCACTTCCTCCAGGTAGTCGCTCACCCAGTCCACGAACCGATGTGCCCACTCGCGGAACTCTCCGGGCCGCATCCCGCCCGGCGTCTCGTTGGTCACCTGGATGCGGCGCGAGCGACGTGTCGCATTGTCCGGCGGCCCTCGCTTCGCAGCTGGTCGATCTGGTCGCGCACCTCTTCCAGTTCCTCCACGTCCAATGGATCCGGCGCGCCGGACCCGTGCAGGAGACTGAAGAAGAGGAGGTCCGTGTGGCCCACGCTGGCCTGCGTCACACCGATGTCGATCGCACGATTGAGCAGAAGAACCTCACGTAACGACACCCTGCCGAGCGATCCGCCGGGAGTCGGCTCGAACATCATTCTGAGGATGATTTCGCGCAGCAGCTGGAATTCCTCGATGACCTCACCGGCGGACAACCCCCTTCTGGCCGCGACCGAGCCGAAAAGCTCGGCACACTCCGACCACAGCGGAAGGATCTCCGTCCGGCCTTGACCGATCATGCCGGGCAGGAAGGACACCAGACTGCGGCAGAACGGCCTCAGGACCGCCTCGTTCGCGCCCTTCCATGCTTCGCCCGCAGCCAGCAACCCCTGTGCCCACCCTTCCGCCAACCCCGGCGAGCATTCTCGAATCCACTCGGCCAGCTCCAGGGGCTGAACTGATCGGATTCCGGTCGAACCAACGAAGGAGTCCTGGGGCGGGCTGGACATCAAGGTGACTCCTGGCCGCCAGGCCACGCGCGAAGCCGAATGTGGACGGTTGTGCCGCTGTCGGTCCTGCTCTCGACGTCGACGGTGGCTCCCCACGAGTCCACGAGGCGCTTGACGATGGCCAGACCCAGACCCGTGCCCTTGGAACGGGTGGAGAACCTCGGCTCGAAGATGCGGGGGAGAAGTTGCGCGGGAATCCCCGTTCCCTGGTCGCATACCGCGACGACCACCTCGCCGGGCTCTTCCGGCGTTTCGTTCGCGACGATGCGCACCACGCCGCCGTCGGGCATCGCGGCCCGGGAATTCTCGAGCAGATTGAGAAGCACCTGTTTGAGTTCGTCGGGCCTGCAGCGTACACGGGGCAGGTCGGGCGCCAGCCGCCCGACAAGCTGGACCGGACCGTAGCCGCCGCCCTCGTACAGATCCAGCACCTCGCGGGTCACGGCCTCGACATCGACGGCCTCGAGCGGCCCCGCGTCCCGCGCACCCGGAGAGGCCAGTCGTGAAAAGCTCCGCGCGATCGCCGCCAACCGCTCGATCTCCCCAAGGATCGTCGTCACGTTGCGGTCGAGGATGCCACCGAAATCTCGCCTCCGGTCGTTCCAGGCTCGACGGAGGTGCTGCACGGACAGCTTTATGGGTGTCAGCGGATTCTTCACTTCGTGGGCAACCTGCTTGGCCATTTCGCCCCAGGCCAGGATCCGCTCGCTGCGAAGCTCGTCCGTCACATCCTCCAGACTGACGACGACCCCGCCCTCGTGGCCTTCCTGAACCACCCTTCTGGCTCTCGCGCGAATCCGCAGGTTGGCCCACCGAAAGTCGGCCCTGGGCTCCGTGCCGCCACCTCTTCGGTACGAGTCCACCCAGTCAGCGAGTTCTGCGGCCCTGTCGCCAGTTGCGGGGATCGGCGCACCCGCATCGAGACTTGTGCCCAACAGCGACTCGGCCCCCGGATTCGCCACCGTGACCCGTCCCCTGGTGTCGACGGCAATCACCCCGGTGGCGACTTCCTCGACGATGGCCTGGGTTCGCCTCGTCGTCCGCAGCAGCTCTCGCCTCGCCTCGCCGAGGCGGAGCACCATCCGGTTGAAGGCGGCAAAGACCGACCCGAACTCGTCCAGCCGGTCCTCGGGAAGGTGCACCGCGAGGTTGCCGCGGCCCACGCGCTCCGAGGCCACCCGCAGCGTCTGGATCGGCCGTGCGAGCGCCCGCCCGACGATCAGGGCCAGCCCGAGCGAGAGGATCGGGCCCAGTACGATTGCCACTCCCAGCAGATCGGCCACATCGCGTCTGCGGAGTGCGGCCGCTCCGGCCCGCAGCGGAACCGGCGAGGCCACGATGTCGCCGTCCGGGAGCCGTCGATGGGCAAGCACGTACCGCCAGTCGCCCAGATTCGCCACCTTGGACGCCTCGAGCCGCTGCCCCGTTTCGAGCGCAACGTAGATCTCCGGATCCACCCAGCTCTCGTAGAGACCGAGCTCGATGAGCTCGTCGGCGGAGCCCCCCACCAGTTCGCCACCCCGGTACTCCAGGAGGTCGGCGCCGACGCGCCTCGCCAGCAACTCCATCGAGCCCCCCTCCTCGAGGTAGACCTCGGCAATCTGGGAGACGACGCGCTCCGCCAGGGCTGTGGCCGTTCGCTCCGAGGCCCCCGACAGAGTGCGGTAGGCCAGCGTCCCGAAGACGACGTTGGACAGGATGAAGAACGCGAACAGGGTCCAGGTCACGCGAGCCCGAAACGACGTGAACAGCTTCCGCCAATCTATGGGCACCGAGAAGCGGAATCCGAGGATCCATACGCTCAGCACCCACAGCAGCGAGACCGCCACGAGACTCAGCACGAGCAGGAGTGTGGCGCGCGCAAACATGACCGAGAGGTTTGGAATGCTGATCGTGTAGGAAACCGCGTAGACCCCGTCGGGGTAGGTGGCAAGACGCTCGCCCATCCACCCCTCCGCGTTGCGACTCCACCGCACCCCACCGTCCCCTTCGGCTCGCAGAGACGCCTCGGGGGCGCGGACAAGCGTCAGAAACTCCTGGCCCCCGCCCTCCTCGACCGCTGCGAAGAGGGGACCCAGCGAGGAGGACGACGTGATGGTGCGACGGGGCGGAATGGTCCCCGTGACAACCCGTCCGTCCGAGAGCGGGACGGCGATCAGGTGGCGGACGTCGACCTCGCCGAGCAGGTGGTGCTCTCGCGTGCCGGCCAGGCGAATGGCGGGCAACCGGTCGCCGACGACCGGCGACAGGTCCCCCTTCACGCCGAGCCGCAACTCCTCCTGGGGGTTCCCGTCCGCCGACCAGAGGGTGACGAAGATCGGCGAGCCCTGCGCCGACAGGCCGCTGGACACCCAGCTTCGGTACATCATCTCCACCGCGCCGGCACCAGCCCGATGTAGGGAGTCGACCTGGTCGGCGAACCGCTCCAGGAGCAGGTCGACGTCCGGTTCGGGTGCGATCCCGAGCCTGCCCATCTGAGTCTCGGCTATCGTCATGCGGGCCTCCGTGCGCATCGACCACCCCACGGGCAGGACGGCGGTCGCGGCGAGCCAGAAGGCACAGAACCACCGCACATAGGACACCCGGCCCGAGTCCTCGAAGCCGCGCGCGATCAACGCGGCCGGCAGTGCCCACAACACCGCCAGGCCGGCGGGGACACCGGGCCCGACGCGGACCGCAGCGGCGACCGCAGCGCCCAGCCCGGCAGCGACGGCCAGCCCGACGAGCACCAGGCCCGGGCCGCGGGCCGATCCCGCGGAAGGCCGAAACGCCAGGGCAACCGCCGCCGGCAACGCCAGAACGAGCGTGGCCGTGAGCAGGAAGAAGATCCAGTCGCGGTCGGAGGTTCCGAGGATTTCGGCCGGAGTCGCACCAGCCAGCCAGGCGAGAACCAGCGGGAAGCTCATCGCAACCGTCAGCGGCAGGATCCATGCACCCGCCTTCGGTCGCCACCGTGGCACGGCCAGGATCACGAGCGGCGCAGCGGCGGCCATCACCAGCAGGATGCGGCCCAGCGTGACCGGCACCGCCCCGCCGAGGCGAACGCCGGCCAGGTCACGCAGCTCCGCGGTCGTGAGCAGCTGGTCCAGGGGCAGCAGCGCTCCCGCCGCAGCCAAGGCGCCGACGGCGTACACGATCCCGGCGCGCGCCCCTCCGAACGACTGAAGCAGCCACACGAGCGCGGCAAGAGCCACCACCACCCTTGTCCAGCGCGCACGATGATCACGCTCGCGCACCGAGGGGTCGGGCTCCACAATGGTGATGCTCAGCAGCGCCGCGTCGGGCCATCCCAGATCCAGCACGCCGGGTCCGGAAGCTCTGTCGGACCGATGGATCCGGATCTCCTCCCCCGACAGTCTTCCAAAGCGGGCCGCGAAGTCGCCCAGCCCCGACGCGAACGGCGCTGGAAGGTCTGAGTCCATGAGAGAGGCCACCACCGCAGTCCCTCGTCCGCCGCGCACGCCGACGGTGAAATACAGGTAGGAAAAGAGTGGGGTGCCGGAATACGCGTATCGGCTCGTTCCGTCCACGACATCGGCGGGGAACCTTCCGTGGTGGCTTCCCTGCCAGGAGACAAGACGACCATCGCCATCGAAGATCGCTGCCGACGTCATGCCGGTACCGGTCAGGATCGCGCGCAGAGAATCCTGAAGGAGCGACGCGTCAAGTTCCCCCTCGGCCAGCCTCGCGACGTGCCCGACCGCCGCATCGCCGTCCGCGACCAACGCATCGAATTCGACGCCCACCTGCTCGGCGACCGACGCCCGTCTCTCGTGCCAGTATTCGGGCCACGCGTTCCCGATCCGCCGGCTCACGGACTCCGCATGGAATCCGACCACCACCGAGGCGACCAGAAGGACGGCCGCACTCCCCCTGCGCCAGCCCCCGTACCCAATGGCTGCGGACCACGCCACGCATCCGGAGGCAGCCGCCAGGACCCACGGCGAATCGACGCGGGTCCACACCAGCAAGCAGACCAAGCCGATCCAGGTCGGTATCCCTTGGCGGAACCCGTCCCCAGCGAACTTCGGCGAATCGGTCATCCGTCGTGCCTGCCCCCGCGTCGTGGTACCCACATCGAAATCGTCGGGTCTCTTTGTCGTTATCTTCAAGTCTAATGGATCAACGAACCTGCTCGCCGTCAGGCAACCCGTCGTTGCGACCCGCCGCCCCAGGAACGGCGGGCTTGCTGCTGGTGTTCCTTCTCCTGTCATCCGGAGCCGCTTCGGGTCAGCTCGTCGACAGCGGCCGCTTTCTCCTGTACCTGAACGACCGGGAGGTGGGCGTTGAGGATTTCACGATCCAGCGCCTGGGCTCCGGAGACGCCCAGCGGACCTACGCCCGCGGCAACGTCACCATGCATGACGGGCGAGTGTTCAGGACCGTCTTGCAGATGGTCGGACCTGAGATGGCCGTGGCGGCCTACCAGGTGTCGCTGTCCGGAGCCGACACGGCAGTGGCCAGCTTCGTGCGCGCGGGCGATCGGCTGCGAGCGACTGTGGTCGAACCCGAAGGCGAGCGCTTCCGGGAGCATCGGGCCCGCCCGACGACGGTCGTCTTCGACGAGGGGGTGGCGCACCACTACTTCGTGCTGGGGCTTTTCACCGCTGCGGGCGACGTTGGGCGGACGCTGCACACCTTCGCGCCCTTGTCCGAAGAGCCCGAGGACACGGTGGAGCTTCGGGTCGGCCCGCATGCTCTCGACATTGGAGGAGCGATGGTCGAGACGACGCGCGTGCGGCTCGGGGCCGACGACGAGGCCGGGGCTGCCTGGTTCGACGGCAGCGGTCGTCTGATTCGGGTCGCGCTGCCACTGCACGGATTCGCGGCCGAGCGCGTTCGTTGAGCCAGGGACGGATGAATCGATGGGCGAGCCGGTGCGTACATGGGGAAACCGTATCGGGTCTGGTCGCGTAGGGACGCACTGATCTGCGCAGGGAGTGGCTGCGGCCATCCGCAATTGAACAAAGCGAAGGGATTCCGTGGAATGGTGGAAGATGCGATGAGTTCGGTCACGCCGAAGGATCGGAGAACACCGTGGCTGCGCAGGACGGCACGCCTGCTGGCACCGCTGTGCATCGCGGCGGCGAGCGCGACCCCGATGGTGGCGCAGGATCGCTTGCCCGCCTCGCTCAGCCTTGAGGAGGCACTGCGGCTGGCCGTGCGCAACAACCCCAGGCTCCAGGCCGTGCGCAACGATGTCGCCGTGGCGGACTGGAATCTCAACGCCGCGTACGGAGCCTGGCTGCCCTCGGCATCCCTGAGTTCCAGCGTCTCGTGGCAAGGGGCCGGCGAACAGCGGTTTGGCAGCATCACCGCCGATCAGCTTGGCTTTCAGGATCAACCGTCGTTCCTCTTCAGCTCCTACAACGCGGGTGTGAACTATTCGCTCAGCGGGCGCACGCTGATGGCGCCGGGGCAGGCCAGAAGGAATCGCGACGCCACCCGCGCTCAGGTGCGCTCCGAAGAGGCGGTGCTGCGGCTCAACGTGACCAAGGCGTATCTCGAGGTGCTGCGCCAGATCGAGGGGCTGAGCCTCGCCGAACAGGAACTCGAGAGGGCGCGTGTCAACCTCCGCCTGGCCCGAGGACGCCAGGAGGTGGGGTCGGGGAATGCGATCGACGTGCAGCAGGCCGAGGTGAACGTTGGCCGGGCCGAGATCACCCTCCTTCAGGCTCGGACGGGGGTACGCACGTCGCGAATCCGCCTTCTTCAACAGTTGGGCGTCACGCTCGCCGACGAGCCCGAACTCGAGACCAGCTTCACCGTGACCGAGCCGCAATGGACGGCCGACGAGCTCTACGTGATCGCCATCGACGGCAACCCGGGTCTGCAGACGCTCCGGGCCCAGGAAGAGGCATCGCGCTACAGTGTGGACATCGCCCGCTCTGCCTATTTCCCGACGGTGTCGCTGTCGGCCGGTATCAGCGGATTCACGCGTCAGGCCAGCAGCACCGCAGGACAGGAGGCCCAGGCGATAGCCGCCGGACTGGCCCGGATGCAGCAGTGCGAATCGCTGAACGCCCTCGTCTCGCTCCTGCCCACGCCCCCGCCCCTGCAGAACTGTTCGCTTCTGGCCACGCCGGAGTCGGCGCTCGAAGCGATCCGTTCGGAGAACGACGCGTTTCCGTTCAGCTTCACGGGGCAACCGCCGTCGGTCGGGCTCACGATCTCGCTTCCGGTCTTCCAGGGCCTGGGGCGGCAGCGGGAGCTCGAGAGCGCCAAGGCTCTGCTGAACGACAGCAGGTACCAGGTGCGGGAGCAGGAACTGGCGCTTCGGGCGGACATCGAATCCCGCATCGCCATCGTGCAGACCTCCTACGAGAGTGCGCTCATCGAGCAACGCAACCAGGCGCTCGCCGACGAGCAGCTCCGCCTGGCCCAGGAGCAGTATCGGCTGGGTCTGTCGAACTTCATCGCCCTGGTCGAAGCCGAAACGGTCAAGGCGCAAGCGGACCGGGCGCGTGTCCTGTCCATCTTCACCTATCATGACGCTGTCGCCGACCTCGAGGCGGTGGTTGGCACCCCCTTGAGGAACCCATAGGGAAACCATGCAAACAAGAACCAAGGTCATCGTCGGAGTGGCGGTCGTCGCCCTCCTTTCTCTGGCCGCCGTGCTGGGCAGCACCGGCGGCCGTCCCCGCGGTCTGGAGGTGCGGGCCGAAACCGTCGGCACCCGCGATCTGGTCGCAACGGTCACGGCAAGCGGCAACGTCCGAGCGCGGCGAAAGGTCGACATCAGCTCCGACATCTCCGCACGGGTTGCCCAGCTGCTCGTGCAGGAAGGCGAAGACGTCGAGCAGGGCCAGGTCCTGCTGCGCCTGGATCCCAGTCGCTACCAGGCGGCGGTGGACCGTAACCAGGCCAACCTGAGCGCGTCGCAGGCACAGGTCGCACAGGCACGCGCGAACCTGCTCCGCGCCGAGAGGCAGGCCGAGCGCATGGTCTCGCTGCGAACGCGCGATTCGCTGTTGGTGAGCCGACAGGACGTCGAGAACGCCGAAACGGATCTGGAGGTGCAACAGTCCCTGCTGGACGGGGCCGTCTTCGGCGTGAGTCAGATGGAGGCCGCCCTGGAGGAAGCCCAGGACCAACTGTCGAAGACGATCATCCGCGCGCCCATGTCCGGCCGCGTGACCCGTCTCAACGTCGAAGAGGGCGAAACGGTGATTGTGGGCACCATGAACAACCCGGGCAGTCTCGTCCTCACCGTCTCGGACCTGTCGGTCATGGAGGTCGTCCTCGAAGTGGACGAGACCGATGTGCCCGAAATCTCGCTTGGTGACAGCGCGTCGGTCGAGCTCGACGCGTTCCCGGACCTCGTGTTCCCGGGGGTGGTCACCGAAATCGGCAACAGTGCAATACGCCCGCCCTCCCAGGTCGCGGGCACGGGGCAGACGCCCACCATCGATTTCGAGGTCGTCGTGACTCTGGAGGATCCGGCCGCCGAGCTGCGCCCCGACCTTTCGGCCACCGCCGAGGTCGTGACCGACACCCGCAACGATCAACTGGCCATTCCCATCATCGCGCTGACGCTGCGAGAGCGCGACGCTGCGAGCGAGGAAGACGAGACGGACTCCTCGAACGGGAATGGTGATGCATCGAACTCGGCACCGATCGAGGGTGTCTTCGTGATCCGGGACGGCATCGCCATCTTCACCCCCGTCGACGTGGGAATCGCCGGCCAGGAGTACTTCGAGGTCATCGCCGGGCTCTCGGAGGGAGACAGCGTGGTCAGCGGCCCGTATCAGGTGGTGCGTACACTCGCCGACAGCGCCGCAGTACAACCGAACGGGTCCGACGACGTCGAGTCCGTGAACGGATCGAACTGATCGGGCCGGTCGATGCAGATTCTGGAAGGAGTCCGGCTGGCCTGGGACCAGATTCGCACGCAGAAGCTCAAGAGCTTCTTCACGCTTCTTGGCGTGATCGTCGGCGTCATGTTCCTCATCGTGGTGGTCAGCATCGTCGAGGGCATGGACCGCTACATACGCGAAACGCTGACCGAAAAGGTGGTCGGCGTGAACACCGTAACGTTGCGGCGCACCCCCAACTTCGAGGTAAGCGTGGTGACCACCTCGCGCGAGCAACGGCGAGCATGGAACCGCGCCCCCCGCCTGACCTTCGATGACCTCGACTACCTTAGCGAACGTGTCACCGGTTCGTTCACCGTCTCTCCCGAGTCCCGTGCGACCGGCGAATTGGCGTCGGACGGCGGTCGGAGGATCGAGAACGTCTGGATCATCGGCGCCGGAGCCGACATCTTCGACATTCGCAACTGGAAGCTCGAGCGCGGGCGGGCGTTCACGCGCCAGGAAGCCGAACGCGGAGTCCCCGTTGTGGTGCTTGGGATGTCCACCGCCGAGGTCCTCTTCGAGGAACTCGATCCGATCGGCAAGCGGGTGCGCATACGAGGGTTCCCCTACAGGGTCGTGGGCGTCCTGGAGGAACAGGGTTCCTTCCTCGGCCGTTCGCTCGACAACCTCGCGGTGGGGCCGGTCCGATCTCCCCTGCAGAGCTTCACCGCCCCCCGCGGAAGGGTTGACCAGATCGTCTTCAAGGCCGGGTCTCCCGAGCTCGTGGTTCCCCTCAGGGACGAGGTGGTCGAGAGCATGCGTGTGCGGCGGCGGCTCGGACCGGCCGAACTCGACAACTTCGTGGCGGAAACAGCCGATTCCTCCCTCGATTTCTGGGATCAGATCAGCCGGATCCTCTTCGTCGCGCTTCCCGGGCTGGTCGGCATATCGCTGGTGGTCGGCGGGATCGTGATCATGAACATCATGCTGGTCTCGGTCATGGAGCGGACCCGCGAGGTCGGCGTCCGCAAGGCGCTCGGCGCCCGACGGGCGGACATTCTTGTCCAGGTGCTGATCGAAAGCGGGACCCTTTCGGGGATCGGGGCGCTCTTCGGCGTTGGCGTCGGCATCGGTGTGACATTCCTTGTGGGAGCGCTGTCCCCGTTGCCGGCGGCCGTCGCGCCCCAGTGGATCCTGCTCGGGGTCTCGCTTGGCGTGGTGGTCGGGATCGTTTCGGGGGTCTATCCCGCGTCGAGGGCCGCAAGACTGGACCCGGTGGACGCCTTGAGGTACGAATGAACGAGGACCTTCGCACCCGGCCGGCGTTGGCGCGCGCGGCCATGGATCCGCCCTCCGCAGCCAGAATCATTCGCGACGGAACGCGGGTGGCCTTCGCGGCGCTCAGCGCCAACTGGGCCCGCACCCTGCTGGCCATTCTGGGCGTGGGCGTCGGCACGGGGGTGGTGGTGACCGTGGCGGCCATGGTCACCGGAATTCGGACCGAAGTGCTGAGCCTCTTCGAGGCATCCGGACCCGACAACTTCACGGTGATGCCCTTCGATTTCTCGGACGCCCGCGCCTCCTTCGACGGATCGGGCAGACCGCCGTGGTGGGATCGTCCCGAGATCAGCGACCGGGAGATCCGCAGGATGCAGTCCCTTCCCGGGGTTGACGAGCTGATCGCCGGCTTCGAATTCGGCGCCGCGATGCGCTTCGAATCCGAGTGGGTGTCGGATCTTTCGTGGCGCGGCGCGACTCCCACGTGGACGACATCGTGGCCCGGAGACTTTGTGTCGGGCCGCAACTTCACACAGGCGGAAGCCAACCAGGCGCGCGCGGTGACGGTCATTTCCAACAATGTCGCGACCGCCGTCTTCGGCGAGCTCGACCCCATCGGGAAGCGCGTAAGGGTCAACGCGGGCCGCCGGGCGGCCAACGAGCTGTTCACCGTCGTGGGCGTGTACGAGCCGCTCAACAATGCCTTCGGCGAGGCGACCGAGAATTTCGCGGTGGTGCCCCTCTCGGCGGCGGACAAGCGTCTGAAGGCCCGGGATCGATGGACTTTCGTGGTTGTGGACATCGTGCCGACCGAGGGGGTGGCTTCCGAGGACGCCGAGAATCAGATCGTGTCGGCGCTTCGGTCCATTCGAGGGCTCGGACCGGGGGAGGACAACAACTTCGCCATCATACGCTCGCAGCAGATCATCGACTTCTTCAACCAGATGACGAGCATGTTCTTCATCGTCATCGTGGGGCTCTCGTCGGTCGGAATGCTCGTGGGGGGAATCGGGGTGATCGGTATCATGCTGATCTCGGTGACGGAGCGAACCCGGGAGATCGGAATCCGCAAGGCGATGGGCGCAACGCGCCAGGAAATCAAGTGGCAGTTCCTGATCGAGGCCTCGATCCTTACGGCTTCGGGGGCCGTGCTGGGCCTCCTGGTGGGTTGGGGCGCGTCCGAGATTCTGGCGGCCGTATCGCCGCTGCCGGCCAGGATACCACTCTGGTCCATCGCCGCGGCGATCGTTCTGGCGGCGCTCACAGGCGTGATGTTCGGGATGCTGCCGGCGCTTCGCGCATCCCGGCTCGATCCGGTGGAGGCGCTTCGCTACGAATGACCCCACGTCCACGCCGCAACCAACTGGCGCAACAATGATCGAGCCCCTCGACGTTCTGGCCGTCATGGCCCACCCCGACGACGCCGAGATCTTCTGCGGCGGCGCGCTCGTCAAGTCGGCCGAAGCCGGGGAGCGCACCGGGGTTCTGGATTTGACGGCCGGAGAGGCAGGATCGCGGGGAACGATCGAGACAAGGGCGCGGGAGGCTGCGGCGGCGGCCGAGGTGCTGGGTCTGGCGGACCGCCGCTGTGCCGGACTGACCGACTCGGGGCTGGTCAACGATCGGGCCTCGCGCGCCGTCGTGGCCGGGTTGATTCGGATGCTCAGGCCGCGGGTGGTGGTGACCCACTGGACCGAAGGCAGGCATCCCGATCATCGTGCAGCGGCATGTCTGGCCCGCGACGCCAGCTTCCTGGCGGGGCTGAAGAAGTTCCCCACCGGAGGCGGGCCCCACCGGCCCGAGAAGGTGGTGTACGCCTTGGCGTTTCGCGAAGATCCCGTGAAGCCCACCTTCGTCGTGGACATCACCCGCCAGATGGACCGGAAGATCGAGGCCCTCGACGCGTACGGGTCGCAGTTTCGTGGAAAGAGCGGAATCGGCGAGGTGTTTCCGGGCGGCGACCGGCCGCTGTTCGACCAGATACGCAGCGTCCACGCAAGCTACGGCTCCCTGATCCGGTGCGGCTTCGGCGAGCCCTACTGGACCGAAGAGACGGTGGAGGCCCCGACGCTCGGACGGCTTTCGGTCGGCACGTTCTGAGCCGCAGAGCCGCGGCTGCGGGCGTCAGACCCGGACGCCCTGTCCGCGCAGCCAGGATTCCATTGTGGCCTGGATCTCCCGCAGTCGATCCGAGCTGCCGGCCTCGTACCTGGCGACCACCACCGGCTGCGTGTTGGACGCGCGAATCAGCCCCCACCCGTCCCCGAACAGCACACGGACGCCATCCACCGCGACAACGTCGTACCGGGCGCTGAAGTAGTCGCGCGCGCGTTCGACGAGCCCGAACTTCTCCTCCTCGGCCACTTCAATCCGGAGTTCGGGGGTCGACACGTATTCCGGAAAGTCGTCCACCAGCTCCGACAGCGTGCGATCCGACGTGGAAAGGAGCTCCAGCAACCGGCAGGCGGCATAGAGCGCGTCGTCGAATCCGAAGTAGTCGTCGGCGAAGCAGATGTGCCCGGACAGCTCTCCGGCGATGCAGGCCCCCGTCTCCCTCATCTTCTCCTTGATCAGCGAGTGACCGGTCTTCCACATGACCGGCACGCCGCCGGCCCGCTCGTACACCTCGGGGAGTACCTGCGAGCACTTCACGTCGAAGACGAGCGCCTCGCCCGGCCCCCTTCGCCCCAGCACGTCCAGGCCGAAGAGGAGGAGCAGGACATCGCCCCTCACGATGCGGCCGCGATCGTCCACCACGCCGATTCGATCCGCGTCGCCATCGAATCCGATCCCCAGATCGGCGCCCTCTTTACGAACCGTCGAGATGAGGTCCTGGACGTACTCGTCGACTGTCGGGTCGGGGTGATGATTGGGGAACGTCCCGTCGGAGTCGCAGTAGAGAGGCACGACCTGTGCACCCACCGCCTCCAGCAGGTCGGTCGCGACCACCGAACCGGTTCCGTTGCCACAATCGACGACCACCTTCACCGAGTCGGCGAGCGCGAAGCGCGCCACCAGGTCGTCAACGTAGGTGGGCAGCACGTCGCGTATCTCCAGCCGTCCGGCACCGGTCGCGAAGTCGCGATGCCGAATCCGGCGGAGGAGCCCCTGGATCGCGTCGCCGTGCATGGACGCCCGCCCCACGGTCATCTTTATCCCGTTGTACTCGGCAGGGTTGTGGGATCCGGTGATCTGCACCGCGCCGTCGGCGCCGAATTCGCATTCGGCGAAGTACGCGACGGGCGTCGGCACGGTGCCAAGCTGGATCGCATCGCATCCGACCGACCTCAGACCCCGCACCAACCCCCGTCGCAACGGCGGCGACGAGGGTCTGTTGTCCTCTCCCACGACCACCAGCGGCGCGGCCGTCGCGCATCGTTCACGCAGCTCCGAACCGTACGCCCTGCCGACCGCCTCGGCCACCGACGGATTCAGCTCCTCGCCCACGATGCCGCGTATGTCGTACTTGCGGAAGATGTGCTCGCCCCGGGCCATGACGAAGGCGGTCTTGCGGGCCGTGTCAGGGGGCGATGGCCGCGGCCGCCCCATCCACCAGGTGCCGCAGGCCTTCGACCGAGCCGATGGCCAGTTCAAGCACGGTTCCCGGGAATATGCCCGCCAGGATTATCAAGCCCACTCCGAGGACCAGCACGGTGTGGGTCGCAAATGAAGGCTCGGCCCGCGCGGCGACCGCCTTGGCGTCCTCGTCGCCTTCCTTCATCCACATGAACCACGCCACTCGCAGGTAGTACCAGTACGAGACCACCGTGGTCAGCACGAGCACCACCGAGAGCACCCAGAGCCGGGCATCCGCAGCCCCCAGCAGGAGCTGGTACTTGGCGATGAAGCCGGCAGTGCCCGGGAAACCGGCCAGCGAGAGAAGGAAGACCGTCATGAACACGCCCAGCGTCGGCCGCCGCCAACCCAGTCCGGCGTAGTCCTCGATCCGGTTGTGTCTCTCCGACTGGTCGCTCACCGTCAGGACCACGGCGAAGGCCCCGATGTTCATCACCGTGTAGATCAGAAGGTAGAAGAGGAGCGCGGCCACCGCCGTGTCGTTGGCGGCCACCACCGCGACCAGCAGGTATCCGCCGTGCGCGATCGAGGAATAGGCGAGCATGCGCTTCACGTTGGACTGGACCAGCGCGACGACGTTGCCGATGACCATGGTGACAGCCGCCAGCCACCACAGAATCGCCCACCACTGCTCGTACACCCCTTCGAGACCCACGACGAAGACGCGGAGGAAGGCCACGAACGCCGCAGTCTTGACGGCGGCCGCCATGAACGCCGTCACCGGGGTCGGAGCGCCTTCGTAGACATCCGGCGTCCACATGTGGAACGGAACCGCAGCCACCTTGAAGGCAAAGCCGATCGCGAGCAGCGCCACCCCGGGGATCAGGAGCTGATCCTGGGTGCTCCCGCCCGCGATGGCCGCGGCAATCGCCTGAATGTTCGTGCTTCCCGCCGCTCCATAGACGAGCGCGATCCCGAACAGAAGGAAGCCGGTGGCGAAGGCGCCCAGCAGGAAGTACTTCAACCCCGCCTCGGCCGACCGCCGGTCCCTGCGGTTGAAGCCGACAAGCGCGTAGACCCCGATGGACATCAGCTCGAGACCGAGGAAGATGACCATCAGATCGCGGGCCGACGCCATGAACATCATTCCGACGGTCGCGAACAGAATCAGCGAATAGTACTCGCCCGCCTGAAGCTTCTGTCTGGCCACGTACGCCAGCGAAATGACGATCGAAAGCGCGGCACCCAGGATGAAGACCCAGTTCGCGAAGAGACGGAAGCGGTCCACCGCGATCATCGCGGTCGCGCCCTCCTCGCTGACGCCCGAGTAGAGCCATCCGTTGGCGAGGGCGGCAAACGCGAGGCCGGCGAAGGCCAGCCAGCCCAGCTCCTGCCCGTGCCCGTCGTCGCTCTTGCGGACCACCCCGATGATCAGCACCAGCATTCCCCAACACGACAGCACGACCTCGGGAAGGAGCGCCAGGACGTAGTGGAAGCTGGAGGTGTAGTCGAGGAGCATGGCCGCTAGTCCTCACCCGCCAGGGCACGAAGGCTGACCTCGGCGCCGGGGCGATCCTGCCACGCCGTGCGCGCTTCATCGACACGATCGAGCACGATCTGGACGCTCGGCTCCATGCGCTCGAGGAACGGGGTCGGGTGCACGCCGATCCAGATCATGAGCGCCACCAGGGGCCCGAGAACCACCATCTCACGTCTTGAAAGGTCGGCGAAGCTCCTGTTCTCGGGCTTGTCGAGCTCGTTGAAGAGGATTCGCTGCACCATGGGAAGCATGTAGTAGGCCGCGAAGATCACTCCTGTCGCGGCAATGATCGCCGCCACGGCATGCGTCTCGAACGTTCCGATCAGCGCCAGGAATTCGCCGATGAAGCCGCTCGTGCCCGGCAGGCCGATGGATGCCAGCGCGGTGATCACGAAGGCGGTCGCGAAGAGGGGAGCCACCCGCCCGATGCCGCCGAAGTCTTCGATGAGCCGGGTGTGGCGGCGCTCGTACATCATCCCAAGCAGGAGGAAGAGGGCACCGGTCGAGACGCCATGGCTGATCATCACCACCAGTCCCCCCTGCAGGCCGTTCACCGTCATGGCGAAGACCCCGATCACGACGAATCCCATGTGGGCGACCGACGTGTATGCCACCAGCTTCTTGGCGTCGGGCTGGACCGCAGCCACCCAGGCGGCGTAGATGATTCCGGCCACGCCCAGTGTCAGCATCACCGCCACCACCGTCGGATGCTGGACGGCGCCCGGGAAGAAGGGGAGCAGGAACCTGAGGAATCCGTAGGTGCCCATCTTGAGGAGCAGAGACGCCAGGATGACGGATCCGGGCGTGGGCGCCTCGACGTGGGCGTCCGGCAGCCAGGTGTGCAGGGGGAAGATGGGCACCTTGATGCCGAAGGCGAGTGCAAAGGCCGCGAACAGCCACAGCTGCTCGCGCATCGTCAGATCGGCGCTCAGGAAAGCCTCGTAGCCGAAGGATCCGGAACCGCTGCTGAAGTAGATGTAGAGGATCGCGACCAGCATGAGCAGAGATCCGACGGCCGTGTAGAGGAAGAACTTCACGGCTGCGTAGATCCGACGTTCCCCGCCCCAGATCCCGACGATGAAATACATCGGGATCAGGGTCAGCTCGAAGAACACGTAGAAGAGGAAGAGATCCGTCGCCACGAAGACCCCCACAACGCCCGTCTGCAGCAGCAGCATGAGCGCGTAGAAGGCCTTCCGGCGGGTCTTCACGTACTCGAACGACCCCAGAATGGCGATTGGGGTCGTGAGAGTCGTCAGCATGACCATGAAGACGGAAATCCCGTCGAGGCCCAGAGCGTAGCTCACTCCCCAGGACTCGATCCAGGGGACGGACGATTGCAGGGCGAGACCGCCGCTTCCCGG
Organism: Longimicrobiales bacterium; assembly: GCA_963662845.2. Lineage (GTDB taxonomy): Bacteria > Gemmatimonadota > Gemmatimonadetes > Longimicrobiales > Gaopeijiaceae > Bin94. Next base: position 1,541,534 of record CAXXCM010000005.1, read on the forward strand.
ATCGTACGCCCACCAAAGGCCCAGGCTGAGGACGAAGACCGCCGCCGACCACCAGAAGGCGATGTGTCTGGCGCGATGTTCCCCCGAGGCCATGACATGCACCAACCCGCCGATGGGGAGCCACAGCAGGGCGTGGAGAACCCATCCTTCATACAGAGCGGGCATCGAAGCGAGAAAGTCCGTCATGTCGTCATCACGTCATCACAGGAAGACCGCGGCCCCCAGAACCAGGAGCACGCCCAGAGTCAGCACGAACGCGTACGTATTGGCCTGGCCGGTCTGGAAGAGACTGACGAACCAGCCTGCGAGACGCGTGAAGTTGCCCACGAAGTTGACGAAGCCGTCGATCAGGACCGTGTCGACCACCCTCCAGCACCAGCGGGAGGCACCCAGAATGGGGCGCACGATCGCGGCGTCGAAGATCTCGTCGAAATACCACTTGTTGAAGAGGATGCCGCGCAGCCCCGTCAACCGCAGGTCGTCGTCGGCAGCGGCCCGGTATCTGCGCGCGCCCAGCGTCCGAGCCGCGACCAGGACCACCGCCGCGGCCGCGAGGGTCGAAACCAGGGCCCAGCTCACCTCGCCGCCTCCCAGGAGGGGAGCGTCGTGGGCGGGCTCGCCGAGCGCGGCGACCTGGATCGCTGCGGCGTCGTGGGTGATGGGCTCGAGCCAGTGGTGCAGCCACTCGCTCATGGGCAGGGCCCCGAAAAGTCCCAGGACGGACTCGCCGAGCGCCTCCGGCACGTTGACCCAGCCCCCGAAGATGGAAAGCGCCGCGAGAACGACCAGGGGAACCGTCATGACGCGGGGCGCCTCGTGAAGGTGCCGGCGAGCGCCCGGCTGCAAGCGGCTCTCGCCGTGAAAGGTCATCACCATGAGGCGGGTCATGTAGAACGCCGTGAGCATCGCGGTGACGAGCGCCAGGACCCAATACGCGGTGTAGAGTCCCTGGAAGGGGTTGGAGCCCGCCCCTGCCCACGCCGCCGTGTACCAGATGATCTCGTCCTTGGAGAAGAACCCCGCCAGGGGCCAGATTCCGGCGATCGCGAGGGTGGCGATCCACATCACGACCCAGGTGACCCGCATGCGGTCCTTCAGGCCTCCCATGTTCCGCATGTCCTGCGCGTCCTCGTGGCTGTCGACCTTGTGCAGCGCATGGTGCATGGAGTGAATGACGGCGCCGGCCCCGAGGAAGAGCAGCGCCTTGAAGAAGGCGTGCGTCATGAGGTGGAAGACCGCCGCCGTGAAGGCTCCCACGCCGGCCCCCAGGAACATGAAGCCGAGCTGGGAGACGGTGGAGTAGGCGAGCACCCTCTTGATGTCGTACTGCTGCAGGGCGATGGTCGCGGCGATGAACGCGGTCAGCACCCCGATCCCGGCCACCACCGCCTGGCTCGTGGGGGCCAGCGCGAACAGGACCGACGAACGTGCCACCATGTACACGCCGGCCGTCACCATCGTGGCCGCGTGGATGAGCGCCGAGACGGGGGTGGGGCCCGCCATGGCGTCGGGCAGCCAAACGTGCAGGGGAACCTGGGCGCTCTTGCCGGCCGCGCCGAGCATCAGAAGCAGGGTGATGGCCGTGACGGTTGCGCCGCCCGCGACGAACTGCGCCTCCGCACCCGCGAAGATGGTCTCGAAATCGAGCGTTCCGAAGCCCTGGAAGAGCAGGAACATCGCCAGAAGGAAGCCGAAGTCGCCGATCCGGTTGACGATGAACGCCTTCTTCCCCGCGTCCGACTTCTCGCGGTCGGTGAACCAGTAGCCGATCAGCAGATAGCTGCAGAGCCCCACGCCCTCCCAGCCGATGAACATCATGGCGTAGCCGGCGCCGAGCACCAGCACCAGCATGAAGAAGACGAAGAGGTTCAGGTACGCGAAGTAGCGGGGGTAGCCCGCGTCGTCGCGCATGTAGCCGACGCTGAAGACGTGGATCAGGAAGCCGACGCCCGTCACCACCAGCAGCATGATCATCGAGAGCTGGTCGAGCTGGATGGCGGCGTCGACGCGCAGCGTGCTCGTGGCGATCCAGGTCCAGTAGCTGCGGACGACCGGCTCGTGCAGCTCCGCGCCGGCCATGCCCACGAAGTTCCAGACGGCCAGGAGGAAGGCGACGAGCATGACCCCGGGGCCGATCCAGGTGGGAAGCGTGTGGGTCCGGGGACGGACGCCGTCCGCGACCGGGTCCCATGCGCGGCCCGCTCGCAGCGCGGCCGAGGATCGCGCCGCGGCGCGCAGGGCGAGCGTCCCGTTGAGAACGAAGCCCAGGAGCGGCAGCAGCACGATCAGCCCCGGTAGGAAGGGCTCCCAGTGCGCGGCGTCCTGCACCGGAGACAGCGGGCCTGGCACGGATGCGGCGAGTCCCATCAGGTCACCACTTCAGGAGGTTGAACTTGTCCACGTTGACCGTCTTGTAGTGCCGGAAGATCGAGATGATGATCGCGAGGCCGACGGCCGCCTCGGCAGCGGCGACGGTCATCACGAAGAAGACGAAGAGCTGGCCTTCGATGCCCGTGTATCGGGACAGGGCCACGAAGGCGAGGTTGACGGCATTGAGCTGGAGCTCGATGCAGAGGAAGATGATGATTGCGTTTCTGCGGACGATCACCCCCAGGGTACCGATCACGAAGAGCGCCGCGCTCAGCAGAAGGGCATGGGTCAGCATCGGGTTCCCCGGCTCAGGTACGTGGTTTGGCCAGCACGACGGCGGCGACGATGGCGACCAGCAGCAGCAGTCCCATCAGCTCGAAGGCGACGACGTAGTCGGTGAAGAGTGGGTCGGCGATCACGCCCGCCGCGCCCTTTTCCCGCACGGCGGCGTCCAACGCGGCGGCGACGGCGGCCCGGTCGGCCCCGAAACCGGCATCGCCCGCGCCCAGGAAGCCCTGTGCCAGGACACCGGCGGTGAGGCCCGTCACGACCAGGGCCAGCAGCGACCACAGCCCGTACTTGAGGTCGGCCCGGTAGTCGTGACCCAGATTCAGCAGCATGATCACGAACAGAAAGAGGACCATGATCGCGCCGGCGTAGACCAGCACCTGGATCGCGGCCAGAAAATGGGCCTCGAAGAGCACATAGATCCCGGCGACGCTGGCCAACGTCGCGACCATGAAGAGCAGGCTTGCCACCGGCGTGCGGCTGATCACCACGCCCAGGGCGCCCCCCAGGGCGACGACGGCAAAGAGAACGAAGAGGACCTCGGTCATTCGGAGCGGGGGTCGGAGGGGTCCCAGAGGAGCGTCGTGGGGTGGTCCTGCTCCATCAACCGGTCGAGGTCGTAGACGAAGCGGTCGCGCTCATACTCGGCGTTCTCGAAGTGCTGGCCCACGTGGATCGCCTCGACTGGACACACCTCCTGGCACATGCCACAGAATATGCAGCGGAACTCGTCGATTTCGTAGACGATCGGGTAGCGGTTGCCCTGGTCGTCCTCACCGCCCACAAGGCGGATGCAGTTGGCCGGGCAGACGGTCGGACAGAGGCCGCAGGCCACGCACTTGGGACGGCCGTCCGCATGTACTTCCATGCGGTGCGTACCGCGCCAGCGAGGATGGAGGTCGGGCTGATCCTCGGGGTACTGGAGGGTCACCTTGTCGAAGCGCAGAAGGTGCTTGAAGGTGAGGCTCATTCCCTTGAGGGTGGCGCGCATGTAGGATGTCCGTCCCGCTTCCGGGCGTCGCATGACCTTGACTGAAATCGCCATATCCAGAATCTCCGTTCAGCGGGAAGCCGTCTGCGGACCGGTGTGGGTTCCGGTCGCCTGCGAGGCGGCCCTGCGACGGGCGACGGAACCGATGCTGTGCGCTCCCGCGATCACGCGGTCGCGGTCGACGAAGAAGAGGAAGGCGACCGTGGTCAGTCCGCTCACCCCCGTCAGAATGACCCCGTAGAGCAGGCCGAAGGGAACCCCGAGCTGGTCGAGCACGAGCATTGTGCCCGCGATCAACACGATGTACGCGAGTGCGGACGGCAGCAGGACCTTCCACCCCAGATGCATGACCTGGTCGTAGCGGAAGCGCGGCAGCGTCCACCGGATCCAGATGTAGAGGAAGACGAAGAAGGCCGTCTTGGCGCAGAAGGCGCCCAGGGTGAGAAGCGTGATGAGAACGCTCGGGGTCGCCGGAATCGGCATCCCCGCCTCGTCGAACCCTCGGACCAGCGCCCCTTCGTGCCAGAACATGTCGTCGCCCTTCCAGATCGGAATGTCCCACCCGCCGAAGAAGAGCGTCGCCATGAGCGCGGAAGCGGTCAGCACATGCGAATACTCCGCGATGAAGAACATCGAGAACTTCATGGCCGAGTATTCCGTGTGGTACCCCGTGATCAGCTCCGACTCCGCCTCGGGCATGTCGAAGGGAAGCCGGTTCGTCTCGGCCAGGGCCGAGATCACGAAGAAGATGAAGGCCAGGGAAAGCGGGAACACGAACCACAACCCCAGTTGCTGCTGCTTCCACACCATCTCCGTGAGGGTCACGTTCCCGGCGAGCAGCAGAACGGCGATCACGCTGAGGCCCAGTGCGACCTCGTAGGAGATCATCTGGGCCGACGCACGGAGTCCCCCCAGAAACGCGTACTTGTTGTTCGAGGCCCACCCGGCAAGGACGATCCCGTACACGGCCAGCGAGGAGAGGGCGAGGATGTACAGGATGCCGATGGGAACGTCCGCCACGATCATGTCCACCGTGCCGACGGGCGTGGGCAGCGGTGCGGCAAACGGAATGACGGCGAAGGTCACCACGGCAGGCATGATCGCAAGGGCCGGCCCCAGCACGAAGTAGAACTTCGCGCTGGTTCCGGGCATCGTCTCTTCCTTGATGACGTTCTTGACGGCGTCCGCGATGGGCTGAAGCAGGCCGAACGGACCGACGCGATTCGGCCCCAGTCGATCCTGGATGAAGGCGGAAACCCTGCGTTCGGCGAGCGTCATGTACGCCACGGCGAGCAGGACTGCGGTGAAGACGGCCAGTACCTTCGCGCCCCCAGCGACCCAGAACCAGAAGGTCGAAAGCTGGTTCATCTCATGCATGGGCCCCCTCCAGCGCAACGCCCGCCGTGCCAATGCGCTCGTGGTTCAAGCCCGAGAAGGCGGCGTGCTCATCGGCAAGCTGCGCGAAGGCGTCCGCCGCGCTCGCCGGCGTGTCGCCGCCATCGAGGGCCGCTGCAAGCGCGCCGAGCACCAGCCACGCGGGCCGCGCCGACCCCGGCGCCCGCACTGCCTGCCAGAAGCGCTGCACCCTGCCCTGCGCGTTGACGAAGGAGCCGTCCTCCTCGGCGAAGGTGGTGACGGGGAACACGTAGTCGGCGTTGCGCGCCGCCGGCGAGTCGAAGGTGCCCAGATAGACGAAGAGGCTCGCGTCCGCGCCGAAGTCCTCGCCCTGGTCGCGGAGTTCGTCTCCCAGCACCACGACGATGCCGTCGTGATCGGCCAATCCCTCCAGGCCACCCGTGGCGTCATCCTCTCCGCCGCGCACGAAGCCGAGCATACCGGCCCCGTCCACATTCGGGGCAAGGTCCCGACGACGCACAAGCAGCGGAAAGCCCGGCAGAGGGGTCTCGTCCTCCGCCCGCGGCGAACGGAACAGGCCTTCCTCGAGCCGCCCCGCCGCGCGGCCCAACCGGAGCAGTGCCCCGAGCGCCTCGTTCGAGCAGAAGGGCGAACCGACGACCCGAACCCCGGCATCGTCGGCTGCCGCCAGACGACCGAAGAGCGACTGCAGCGCAGCCTGCCAGTCCATGGTCCGACGCTTGTCGCCCCGCCCGACCGCCGGCACCTCGAGTCGGCCCGCCTTGTTGATCCACTCGTAGTTGCCGCGTCCGTAGTCGCACATCCAGTGGCCGTTGACGTCCTGGTTCTCGCGCGGTTTCAACCGCTGCACGAGGTCGTCGCGGGCGTGCAGCTCGATGTTGCACCCCTGCGAGCAATTGGGGCACACCGAGGGCGTGTGGTCCAGATCCCAGGCGCGGGCCTTGTGGAGGAAGTCCTTGGAAACCAGGGCCCCGACCGGACAGATGTCGACGACGTTGCCGGCGAACGAGGCTTCGTCGAGTCCGCGGTCGAAGAACGTGTCGATCACCGCGCGGTCGCCGCGCTCGACGACGGTCAGGCGGGAGTCGCGGGCAACCTCGTCCATGAAGCGCACGCAGCGGGTGCACATGACGCAGCGGTCGCCGTAGTAGAGGACATCGCCGCCGAAGTCGTCCCGGCCGAAGACGCGCTTGGGTTCCCGCCCCCTACCGTGCTCGCGACCCTCGGCAAACACGTAGTCCTGCAGCTTGCACTCGCCCGACATGTCGCAGATCGGGCAGTCGAGGGGATGGTTGACCAGGTAGAACTCCAGGACCCCCTGGCGCATGCGCTTGGCCCACAGACTCTCCGTTTGGACCACCTGCCCGTCCTGAGCCATCGTGACGCAGGACGGCTGGAGCTTGGGCGCGCCCTCGACCTCCACCAGGCAGATTCTGCATTGGGCGGGCGCCGAGAGTCCGGGGTGGTAGCAGTAGTGCGGCACCTCGATCCCGAGCTTTTCGGCCGCCTGGAGCAGCGAAGTTCCCTTCGGGACCGTGACTTCGTGACCATCGACCGACAGTGTGACCGTGTCGGCTCCGCGACCGTTATCCGCCATGGGTCTCCTCGGGTGAATCGATGGCCAGTTTCGGCATCATGCCGCTCCAACGCGCTCGCCGCGCCGTATCAGGGCAAGGTAGTCTTCGCGGAACTTCTCGATCGAGGAAATGATCGGGGCCGCCAACGAGTCCGACAGGACACAGATGGTCGTTCCCGTCATCTGCTCCGAGATGTGCACCAGCGTGTCCAGATCGTCCTCGGTGCCAAGCCCGGCCTCGATGCGACGCAGAATGCGGGTCGCCCAGGCCGTGCCCTCGCGGCAGGGGGTGCACTGTCCGCATGACTCGTGCGCGTAGAAGTACGCCATCCGCCGCACCTGCTTGACGATGTCGGCCGTCTCGTCCATCACGATCACCGAGGCGCAACCGAGCATCGAGCCCGCAGCCTCGACGCCCTCGTAGCAAAGGGAGCAGTCGCGGCAATCCTCGGCGCTCATGAGCGGCACCGAACTCCCCCCGGGGATGACCGCCTTGAGCGACCGGCCGTCGCGCATCCCGCCGCACACCTCTTCGATGAGCTCCATGAGCGGAAAGCCCAGCGGCAGCTCGTAGTTGCCCGGCTTGTTCACATGGCCGGAGACGCAGAAGAGCTTCGTTCCGGGGCTCTTGTCGGTGCCCCACTGGCGATACCAGTCGCCGCCGTGGCGGACGATGTGGGGCGTGGCGGCGAGGGTCTCGACGTTGTTGATCGTGGTCGGCATCCCGAAGGCTCCCACCGCCGCCGGGAAGGGCGGCTTGATTCGGGGTTCGCCTCGCCGACCCTCCAGGGAATTCATGAGACCGGTTTCCTCGCCGCAGATGTAGGCGCCCGCGCCCACATGAAGGGTGACGTCGATGTCCACCCCCGATCCCATGATGTCCCTGCCCACGAGGCCGGCCTCGTAGGCCTCTTCGAGCGCCCGGGCCAGCACCTGCGTGGACTCGAAGAACTCCCCGCGCAGGTAGATGTAGCAGTGTGAGGCGCCGATCGCGTAGGATCCGACCAGACAGCCCTCGATGAGCTGGTGGGGCGTCCACCGGATGATCTCGCGATCCTTGAAGGTGCCCGGCTCGGACTCGTCCGCGTTGCAAAGCAGGTAGTGGGGACGTGACGTGTCCCTCGGCATGAAGGACCACTTCAGCCCGGTTGGGAAGCCGGCCCCGCCCCGCCCGCGCAACCCCGACTTCTTGACCTCGTCGATGGTGGCCTCGCGCCCGATGTCCAGAGCTCTGGCAATGCCCGCGTACCCGCCGTGCCTCTTCCACCCCTCCACGCTGCGCGCGGCGGGGTCGCCGAAGCACTCGCTGAGCACCCGTGCTTCCTTCTCGTGTCGGTATGGGTATGCCAATTCGTTGCCTCGCGGTCTTCCCCGCTCTATTCGCCGTCCAGTTCCATGGTCAAGCGCTTCAGAATCTGCGGCACGTCGTCCACCGAAACATCTTCGAAGTATCGTTCGTTGATCTGCACGCACGTCGGGAACCCGCACGCGGCCAGGCACTCCGCCTCGACCACCGTGAAGTTCCCGTCCGCGGAGGTGTCTCCGAGCTCCGTGGCCGTCTCGTCCAGAAAGGCGGCCAGCACCTCGTCGGCACCGCACAGATTGCACGATATGTTGGTGCAGACCTGTATGAGAAAGCGCCCCACGGGACGCTTGTTGTACATCGTGTAGAAGGTCGCCACGCCTCGCACGTAGGCGCTGCTGAGTCCCAGCAGCACGGCCACCTCGTCCATGGTCTCGGGCGACACGTGGCCGCGGATCTCCTGGGCCAGGTTGAGCGTGGGCAGCAGCGCGGCCATCGCCGTGGGATACCGGCTTCGGATCTTCTCGAAGCGCGCCTTGTACGGACCCTCGAAAAGGGGGGCCTCGGGGTCCTTCGCCACCAGCATGAACGGATGGCTGGCCGAGGTGCTCGGGTGTCGTCCTTCGAGCGGTCTCTCACCCGCATAGGCGGTTCCGCGCACGTCCGCTTCGCTCAGGTCGAATTCGCCGGTGTTTCCCGCCCAGCCGGGATTGCGGAAGGGAACGTCGCTCACCGGTCGATCTCCCCCAGGACGATGTCCAGGCTGGCGTTGATCATGATCAGATCGGCCATCAGGTGCCCCTCGGCAAGCTTCGGAATGGCGGACAGATTCACGAAGGAAGGGGGACGAATCCGCCACCGCACCGGCTTGGGCCCGCCGTCGCCGACGACGTACATGCCCAGCTCTCCCTTCGAGCCCTCGACGGAATACCAGCAGTCCTCGGCCGGAGCCGGAATGCCCTCGGTGATCAGCTTGAAGTGATGAATCATCGACTCCATGTCCGACATGCAGTCGGTCTTGGACGGCAGGCTGATGCGTGGGTCGTCGACATCCATCGGGCCGCCGGGAAGCCGGTCGAGGGCCTGGTGCAGGATGCGGATGCTCTGCCGCATCTCCTCCATGCGCACGAGATAGCGATCGTAGCAGTCGCCGTGACAGCCGATCGGCACCTCGAAATCGTAGCTCTCATAGTCGTAGTAGGGCCGATCCTTCCGCACATCGTACGGTACGCCGCTCGCACGCAGATTCGCCCCGGTGAGCCCGTGGTTCACGGCTTCCTCCGCCGATATCGCGCCGATCCCCTGGGTGCGGCCAATGTGGATGGCGTTGTGCTTGAGGAGGCCGTCGATCTCGTCCAGGGTGGCGGGCAGGTTGTTCGCGAAGGTCCGCACTCCATCGGCCCAACCCTCGGGGAGGTCGGCCATCATGCCACCGATGCGGGTCGCCGAGGTCGTGATGCGCGCTCCGGTCAGCGCCTCGTGCAGCTTGTAGACCTTCTCGCGCTGCTGGAACGCATACAGAAACGGCGTGAATGCCCCCACGTCGATGGACCACGTTCCCAGCCAGAGCAGGTGAGAGAATATGCGATCCATCTCCATGCAGATGACGCGGGCGACTCTACATCGGTCGGTCACCTCGATGTCCATCAGCTTCTCGACCGCCATGACGTAGGCGCAGTTGTAGATCAGGGGCGCCAGGTAGTCCATCCGGTCGGTGAGCGGAACGATCTGGTTCCAGGTGCGGTACTCGCCGAGCTTTTCGAAGGACGAGTGCAGGTATCCGAGCCGCGGAACGACCTTGACCACGGTCTCGCCGTCAAGCTCCACGACCAACCTCAGAACGCCGTGGGTGGCCGGATGCTGCGGACCCACGTTGACCAGCATCGTCTCGGAGCCCCAGTCCGGCTCCGGGGCGTCGAACGGCTCGGTGGGGCTTGCGACCGGCGTGCCCCCGGGTCCCATCTCGGGGTTGCGGCTGACCCCGTACTCGACCGTTCTAGTCGACATCTCGCCGTCCTTCGGAATCGCCGCCGGACGCTTCCGCGATCACCTGGGGCACTCGTTCGCCGATTTCGCCGGGGACGTAGTAGTCGTCCGGATCCTGCGTGAGGGCCCGGCGGGTCTGCTCGGCGCGAGAGAACCGGCCCCGCAGCGGGAAGTCCTTTCTTAGCGGATGTCCCTCGGCGTAGTTCTCCGGCATCAGGATCCGTCGCAGATCGGGATGTCCGCCGAACCGCACGCCGAAAAGGTCGTAGACCTCGCGTTCGAGCCAGTCGGCCCCTGCCCAGATCGACGTGACGCTCTCGACTTCCAAACCGTCCAACGGGAGTTCGCACTTGACTCGCAACGCCGCCCGGTGTGGAATCGACCAGAGCTGGTAGACCACTTCGAGGGGACGGCCGCCACCGTAGTCGACCGCCGTCACGTCGGCCAGGTGATCATACTGCTGGTCGGGGGTCTCGTGGAGCCAGCCGAGAATCTCCACCACCCGGGCGGGATCGATGTAGACCACGTCCTGGTCGCGAGCGCAGACCTCGTTGCGCAGCACGCCGTCGGGAAACCGCTCGCGCAACGCCGTCACGGAAGGATTGCCCGCAGGCACGGCCACGGGAGGGGCGGCCGGCTCGGAAGCGGCTTCCGAGCGTCCCGGACCGGCGACCACGAGGTCGAAGGGCGAACCCTCCGGTGCTGGGGCCGAGTCGCGCATCAGGGAAGGCGGTCCGTGGAGCGGCTCACGGCATCCGTCTCGACCAGGCCACTGACCCGGTTCTGGTGTGTGGAATTCCCGAACGGACCGGTCAGGTCGAACACTTCCTGGTCGTCGGCCCGTGGGCGACCCACCGTGAGCGGATCCTCCGCCCGGAGTTCGGCGTGATTGGCGAGGCTCTCACCGCGAATCTTCTCCTGGACCATCATGAGTCCGTAGATCAGCCCTTCGGGACGAGGCGGACAGCCGGGGATATAGACATCCACCGGGACGATGGTGTCGATCCCCTGCACCATCGAGTAGACGTCGAAGACGCCGCCCGACGAGGCGCAGGCCCCCATCGAGATGCACCACTTGGGCTGCATCATCTGGTCCCAGATCCTGCGCAGCACCGGAGCCAGCTTGTACGGGACGCGTCCCGCGCAGATCAGCACGTCCGCCTGCCGGGGGCTGAAGGACATGCGCTCCATCCCGAAGCGCGCCAGGTCGAAGTTGCTGGCCGCCGAAGCCATCATCTCGATGGCGCAGCAGGCGGTGCCGAAGGGCATCGGCCACAGGGAATTGCGCCGGGCCCAGTTCACCACGAAGTCGAGCCGCGTGGTGAGAAAGGTGGGGCTTCCGGCACCGAACACGCCCGGCTTGTCTACTCCCATTCCAATCCGCCTTTCTTCCATTCGTAGACCAGACCCACGGCCAGCACGGCGACGAACAGGAGCACCGCCACGAACGGTGCCCATCCAAGTTCGCGCATGCGCACCGCCCAGGGAACCAGAAAGATCGTCTCCAGATCGAAGACGATGAAGCTGATCGCGACCATGTAGAACTTGATCGAGAAGCGCGCGCGGGTGTCGCCCAGAGGGATCATTCCCGACTCGTAGGGCATCGACTTCTGGGGGGTCGGCCGACGGGGGTTGAGTATGTGGGACGCCACAGCCATTCCGATGGCGTTCACCACCGTGACCCCCAGGATGATCAGGAGCGGTATGTAGGACTTCGCCATTCTACCCAGGATCCCCCAACCGTGGCCCCCCGCCGCGCCGGAGCCGGCCGTCTGCGACGTGTGCCGTGCGCAACCAGTCAGTCCAGCCAGGCTTGTGAATCTTTTCACGAACCCCGATAACGAACGCTCAAAGATACGGGCGGCAACTGTGAGATTCAAGTTTGGGAAGTAGCCACCCGATGGGATCGAGCGAATCCGCTCTGGGTGCACCTTGCGACGGAAGCGACCCTCAGGCGGTCGACACCTCGCTTGGCGGCCGGGTCCCGCCTGACTATACTTGCCGCCGCAAGCCGTGGGCGACCTGTCAGGGACTGCATGGGCCGCCGGCCGCTCCCCTTCCTCCGACCCCTACACGACTCCAGATGCCAGTCAAGAACGACCGCTGGATCCGCACGATGGCCCTCGAACACGGAATGATCGAACCCTTCGAGGGCGGACAGGTCAGAAACGGCAGCGTTTCGTACGGACTCTCCTCCTTCGGCTACGACATTCGCGTGGCGCCCGAGTTCAAGGTCTTCACGAACGTCCACAACCTGGTTGTGGATCCGAAGGCCTTCGACGCCAGGTCGTTCGTCGACGTGGAGGGCCCGGAGTGCATCATTCCCCCGAACTCCTTCGCCCTCGCCAGGACGGTCGAGCACTTCCGAATTCCTCGGGACGTGCTCGTGCTCTGTGTGGGGAAGAGCACCTACGCCCGGTGCGGCATCATCGTCAACGTCACCCCGTTGGAGCCCACCTGGGAGGGCTACCTGACGTTGGAGATCTCGAACACGACCCCGCTCCCGGCCAGGATCTACGGGGGCGAGGGGATCGCCCAGTTGGTCTTCTTCCAGGGGGACGAGGCCCCCGAGGTCGCCTATGCGGACCGAAAGGGCAAATACCAGGGCCAGAAGGGCGTGACGCTGCCCAAGCTGTGATGGGCGTCGCGGCTCCAAGTCAGGGCTCGACCGCCAGCAGCTCGAAGACGTACACCAGGACGGCGTTGGCGGGCACCCGGCCGTCCGCCGAGCCGGCAGCGCCGAAGCCCAATCGGGGTGGAGCCACCACCTGGCGCCTTCCCCCGGCCCGCATGCCCTCCAGTCCGATGTCCCATGCGGCGATGGTCTGTCCGCTGCCGACCAGGTAGTACACCTCTCCGTCGAAGATGCTTACGAAGGCACCCGGCGAGAACTCATTGATGGGGTAGACGCCCTGATCGACCGGGGTGCCGTCGTGCAGCCATCCCTGATAGTTGAAGCGGACACCCAGCTGCTGCCCCGCGCGGGCACCCTCGCCTTCCACCAGGTCGCGGATGTAGAGCCCCGATGGATGAAGGGACATGGCAGAGACATCCACTCCGAGTGACGGAGCGAAGACCAGACTGGTGATGTCGGGGGGACCCGGATCGACCGGATCGCTCTCGCCCCCGCACCCGGACGCGACCATGACGGCGACGGGAAGGAGCACGACCCGCGCCGTCCGGCTCGCCACGACCGGCGAGAGCCCGCGCAACGAAGGGCCCGCGCGCCCTGGGAATCCGAAGCGCGCTGGGCCGTGACCGCATATCATGGTACGTATCATGGTCGTGCCGGTGTGCGAGCGAGAGAGTCGAAGCCGGTGCACTGGAAAGTTAGACTGAGAAGGGTCGTGCCCGGCGGCAAGGCCACCGGGGTGGCTCGTGAACAGGGAGGAGAAACGCATGAAAGTGCTCCTGAGGAGATGTGCGCTCGTGGCCGTGTCGGCCCTGGTTGTCGTCGGGTGGCAGGGAAGGCCGCCAAGCGACGAGATGGCCGAGGCGCTTGTGGATGGCTGGATCGAGGCGCTTGGCGGGATGGAGACGTATTGGAAGCTGCGAAGCGCCTCGTACACGCTCACCACCGAGATCCACGACCCCGAGAGCGGAAGGCTCCGGCGCACCCGTCCCCGGTACGTCACCATCGCCCGGCTCGAGACGGGCGAGGCAGCCCGCATCGAGCGCTGGGAGGGCAACGACTTCATCCAGCACGGGTTCGACGGCGTGCAGGAATGGGCGGTGATGAACGGTGAGACGCTTGGCCCGGGCGACAAGGACTACGAGGAGGCCCGCTACGTGGCGGGAGATGTCTTCTACTGGATCGGGCTGCCTTTCAAACTGCGGGATCCGGGAGTCTTCCTGCACTACGACGGCACCGACGCCGATGGTCGGCACCTGGTGCGCGTCACCTTCGGCCAGGGCGTCGGCGACCACAACGACACGTGGTTCTACACCTTCGAGGAGGGACGCGCGATGCCGGTTTCAATCGGCTACCGCGAGGAGGGGCGCGAGGGCATCAGCCGAACCTACTGGGAGGACGTGCAGGAGGTGGACGGGTACGTCTTCACTGGACGGCGGGTGCACGTCAATGCGGACGGCAAGATCTGGAAGATCCTGGTGACCTCGGACTTCGTGCTGAATCCGGAGGTGGATCCGGCGGTGTTCAGTCGCCCATAGCTCTGGAGGGCTACAGGCTCGCCATGACGCGCCGGACGTGATCCGCGCTGCTGGCCAGAGCTGCGCGTTCGCTCCTGGTGAGATCCACCTCGATGACTTCGACCAGGCCACCCGCGCCCAGCTTGCACGGTACACCCAGATAGATTCCCACCTGTCCGTACTCCCCCTCGAGGTAGGCCGCCGCCGGCAGAATCCGGCGCTTGTTGCGCACGATCGACTCGGCCATCTGCACCGCAGCCGCCGAGGGCGCGTAGTAGGCGCTCCCGGTCTTGAGGAACTTCACGATCTCGGCACCGCCGTTGCGGGTTCGCTCGATGATCGCATCCAGCCGCTCCGGCGCGATCAGCCGCGAGACGGGGATCCCGCTGACCGCGGTGTAGGACACCAGGGGAACCATGGTGTCGCCGTGCCCGCCGAGGACCATCGCCTGGATGTCTTCGACGCTTACATCCAGCTCCATCGCGATGAAGGCGCGGAAGCGCGCCGTGTCCAGCACGCCGGCCATGCCGATGACGCGCTCGCGCGGGAATCCGGTGGTCTCCTTGGCCACGTACGCCATCACGTCCAGCGGATTCGAGACCACGATGACCACCGCATCGGGCGCCACCCGAGCGATTTCGGCGCTGACCGAGCGAACGATGCCCGCGTTGGTGCGGAGCAGGTCATCGCGGCTCATTCCCGGCTTGCGTGCGATCCCCGCCGTCACAATGAACAGGTCGGAGCCCTCGGCGCGCTCATAGTCGTTGGCGCCGGTGACCATCGTGTCGAAGCCCTCGACGGGCGCGCTCTCCCACTGGTCGAGAGCCTTCCCCTGCGGGATTCCTTCGAGGATGTCGATGAGGACGACCTCCTCGCACAGCTCCTTCTCGGCGAGCCTCTGGGCACAGACCTCGCCTACATGCCCCGCCCCGACCACCGTGATCTTCTTCGCTGACATCAGTGCAATGCTCCGTTCGTGTTGATGTGATGGCTCGGACGCCGCCGGCGATTCCGGAACCTGCGATGGAATGTGTCCCTGCGGGCGATGGCTGTCATCCGCCAGTCTGGGAAAGCGCGACGAGACCCCCGGAGCCCACGGACGACCCACGAACCAGCAGGTGCTTCTCGGGCTTGATGCGCAGGGTCTCGTGGATCAGCGGGCCAAGATCGTCGCCGCGCCGCAGCGCGTCCCGCAGCGGTGTCTGAATGGTGCCGAACAGGCAGGGGCGCAACTGGCCGTCCGCCGTGAGACGCATGCGGTTGCACCGGTCGCAGAAGTTGTGGCTCATCGGGGTGATGACGCCGATCGTCCCCTGCGCGCCTGGGAAGCTGAAGTAGGTGGCGGGGCCGTTGCCGGGAGGGCCGGGCACCGGTTCCAGCGCGTCCACCTCGGCGATGGCCGCCAGCGCCTCGTCGCAGGACAGGAAGCCGGACGCGCTCAGTTCGAGGTTCGACTCCGTGGGCATGACCTCGATGAAGCGCACGTGCAGGGGCCGTGCGCGCGAGAGTTCGGCGAAGTCCGCGACCTCGTCGTCGTTCTCGCCGCGCATGAGCACCACATTGATCTTGATGGGCTCGAAACCGACCGCTTCGGCCGCGTCCAGTCCCCGCAGCACCTTGGTGAGCGTACCGGGACGCCGCGCGATGGCGTCGGCACGATCCGCGCGCAGCGTGTCCAGCGAGATGTTGACCCGCGAGACGCCGGCGTCCTTCAAGGTCCGGGCCATGGGGGCCAGGAGAACGGCGTTGGTCGAAAGGGCGATGTCTTCGATCCCGGGAATCGACGCGAGGATCCGCACCAGGCGAGGCAGATCCTTGCGGACAAGCGGCTCCCCTCCCGTCAGGCGAAGCCGTTTCAGTCCCAGCGCGGCCATCGCCCTCACGATTTCGGCGATCTCCTCGTAGTCGAGGATCTCGTTCCGCCGCAGCCACGGCAGACCCTCTTCGGGCATGCAGTAGACGCAGCGGAGGTTGCACTTGTCGGTCACCGATATGCGGAGGTACTCGATGCGTCGGCCGAACCCGTCCACCATTCGCGGGGCCGCTCCGTTGGTTCCCATGCGAGGCGACTCCACGGCGCTAGCCGACCTTGCCGACCTGCGCGGTCGGCACCGTGCCTTCGAGCCACTCCGCGCTGCGGTCCAGATAGTGCTCCCGTTTCCAAATCGGCAGTCGCTTCTTGATCTCCTCGATCACATGCCTGGAGGCGGCGAACGCCTCCTCCCTGTGCGGCGTCGACACCGCTATGGCGACGCTGACCTCACCCACGGCCAGGGCTCCCAGCCGGTGGACGGCCGCGATGCGGTCGGTCCCGGCCCGCTCGGCCGCCTCCGCAACGATCGCGGCCAACTGTTCCCGGGCCATCTGCAGGTAGCCCTCGTACTCCATGCCGCTGACCGGGCGGCCCTCGTTCCGATTGCGCACGATGCCGAGAAAAAGGGCGACCGCGCCGTCCTGCGGCTCGCCGACGCGACTCAGGACTTGGCACGCGTCGATGGGGTCGGTCGTGACGTCGCTCAGGATCATCCCTCAGCCCCCCGCAACCGGTGGAATCAGGGCGACCTCGTCCCCTTCTGCCAGGACCGTCCCCTCGTGCGCATACCGTCGGTTGACGGCCACTGCGGCCCGCTCGGGCAAATCGGCCCATCCTCCTCCGCGACGCCGGAGTGCGGAAAGGAGCGCGCCCACCGTCGCGTGTTCGGGCAGCGACACGACGGTGTCGCCGGCACCGGCCAAATCCCGGTGGGCGGCGAAGAGCAGTACCGTGACGTCCACCGGGGCGCCCTACCGCCGCCGTGGTGCGCGCGGCCCGCCGGAGGGGTGGGCACCGGCCCCACGCGAGCGATCCTCGGTGGATCCCTTCGCATCGAGGCGCGCCACCTGGGCGAGGAGGAATTTCGAAGGTTTGAACACCGGCGCGGAGCGGGCCGGCACTTTGACGGGCTCGCCGGTTCGCGGATTCCGGGCCAGGCGAGCCTTGCGGTGCCGCACCTTGAAAGTGCCGAATCCTCTGATCTCGATGTTGTCGCCGCGGGAGAGCGCCTGCTTCACCGCGTTGAGGAACCCGTCAACGACCAGCGCGCAGTCTCGCTTGGTGACGCCCGGACCGATCGCGTCGGCAACCAGCTCGACCAGGTCAGCTTTGGTCATTCTTCCTCCGGGATCCGGTCGCAGAAGCGACCCGCAGTTGACGGTAAGTGATCTGGTCAAGCATCGAAGGTCAAGTCGGGATGGGGTGGCAGGGTCGGGTCACCGGCGCCGTGCGTGGCGACGGCTCTCCATCATGGTGACGAAGTCGTCGAAAAGATAGGCACTGTCGTGGGGACCCGGAGCCGCTTCCGGGTGGTACTGCACCGCCATGACCGGAAGTGCGCGGTGAGCGATCCCCGCCACGGTGCCATCGTACAGATTGCTGTGCGTGACTCGCAGGTCGCTGGCACCGGGAACCTCTCCCGCCTCCCCGCCCTGCACCGCGAACCCGTGGTTCTGCGACGTGATCTCCACAGTTCTGAGATCATGGTTCATGACGGGATGGTTGGCACCGTGGTGTCCAAATGGAAGCTTGAAGGTCTCGCCTCCGAAGGCCCTCGCGATGAGCTGATGGCCCAGACAGATTCCGAAGACCGGGATTCCCCTGCTGGACACTTCCAGAATGGTCCCTGCGGCCCGTTCCACGGCAGCCGGGTCGCCGGGTCCGTTGGAAATGAACAGCCCGTCGGGGTCGAGCCCCAGCACTTCGTCGGTCCCTGCCAGCGCCGGAAGCACCGTCACGCGACAGCCACGCTCGGCGAGGAGCCGGGGAGAACTGGACTTGACCCCGAAGTCGAAGGCCGCCACATGGTACGCCTCGGCGTTGGCGGCCGGAATCACGTACGGATCCGTGGTCGAGACTCCACACGCGAGGTCCAGCCCCTCCATGCGGGGATGGGACAGCACCCGTCGCAAGAGGTCCGCGGCGGTCGTGCCGGCCCCGGCGATTCCCCCTCGCATCGCGCCCTCGCTACGGATGTGACGGGTCAGCGCTCTCGTATCGACATCTCGGATCCCAACCACGTCGTGCGCGGCGAGGTAGTCGCCGAGCGAAGCACCGCTCCGCCATGAGCTTGGCAGCCGCGCCGCCTCTCGCACGATGAAGCCCGCCACCTGCGGCTGCGCCGACTCGACATCGTCGGCGTTGGTGCCGTAGTTGCCGATCAGCGGATAGGTCATGGCCACCAGCTGGCCCGCGTACGACGGGTCGGTAAGGATCTCCTGATACCCGGTCATCGCGGTGTTGAACACGACTTCGCCGATCGCGGTGCCGGCGGCGCCGAGTGCGAAGCCATCGAACCGTCTTCCGTCCTCGAGGAGGAGATAGGCGGGCGTCGACGAACCCTGGGGGACATGGCGGTCAGGCATCCGGTGAATGTAAGGAGTCGGTATCTTCCGGGGAAGCCACTGCCACCGGGCGACTGAGTTCACCGAAGAGGAAGCGCATGAAGCGGGATACTCCCCACGTGACCATCCACGCCGACGAATCCTGTCTGGGCAATCAGTTCAAGGGTCGCGAGCGGCCGGGCGGAGCGGCGGCCCTTCTCGAGCACTGGACGGGTCGCGAGTGGGAACGCCGCGACATCTGGACCTCGGAGCGTTCCACCACCAACAACCGCATGGCTCTGGTGAGCGCACTTCTGGGGTTGGGCGCCCTCAAGGGATCCTGCAGGGTGCGGTTCGTTTCCGATTCGCAGTACCTGGTGAAGGGCGCTTCGGAGTGGATGCCCCGGTGGAAGCGCCGGCAGTGGAAGCGGAAGGGAGGGCCGATCGAAAACATCGATCTGTGGCAACGCCTGGATCGCCTCGCCGCACGGCACGTGCTGTCCTGGAAGTGGGTTCGCGGCCACGCGGGCGACCCGCGGAACGAGTACGTCGACGATCTGGCCCAACAGGCCGCCAGAGAACTCACGACGGCTTCCAGCCCCGTCCCCTCCGGATTCCTGGACTGGCTTGAGAGGGAGCGCGAAAAGGATCGCTACCTGGACTACTTCGAATTCGCTCCCCCCGGATCGTCCACCCGCCCGTAGCCGAACACCTCCCTGACGGCGGCGACGATGGCGGGCGCGACGTCGGCCGGCGTGACGGTGCGATCAAGAAGCCGGCTCAGGCTCGTGACGGGGCGGCCGCTCAGCCCGCAGGGGACGACGGCTTCGAAATAGGAGAGATCCGTGCATGCGTTCAGAGCGAAGCCGTGCGAGGTGATCCACCCCGACGAGACACGGATTCCGATTGCCGCGACCTTGGCATCGCCGACCCAGACGCCGGTGGCCGTTTCGTCGCGCCGGCCAACGATCGACAGCGCCCCCAGCGTCCGCAGCAGAACCTCTTCCAGGCTGCGCAGATAGCCGTGAAGGTCTCTGAGGTCCGGCTTCAGGTCCAGAATCGGATAGCCGACCAGCTGTCCGGGACCGTGGTAGGTCACGTCGCCGCCGCGGCCTGCTTCGAACAGGCCGATTTCGCGCGCGGCAAGCTCTTCCCGGGTCAGCAGGACGTGCTCGTCGCGGCTGGAAGAGCCCAGCGTGATGACGTGCGGATGCTCGAGAAGGAGGAGCGTGTCGGGGACTTCGCCCCTTCTGCGGCGTCCCACCAGCTCCTTCTGCAGCTCCACCGCGTCGGCATAGGCAGTCGGCCCCAGGTGCCGCACCGCCAGTGTGCGATCCGTCCAACCAACCCCGGCCACCGGCATGTCCCCGTCAGGCGTCGCCGGGGAAGTCCTCCAGCAGCTCCTTGAGCCGCGAAAGGAAGCGCGCGGAATCCGCGCCGTCCACGAGCCTGTGGTCGTAGCCCAGCGAGAAGAAGGATCGCTTGCGTATGCCGACGGAGTCCTCGCCCGTTGCCGGGTCGCTGACGACGACCACCCGCTTGTCGATCGAACCCGTGCCCAGAATGGCCGACGTGCCCTTCGGTATGACCGGCATCCCAACCATCGTGCCGAGAACCCCCGGATTCGTGATCGTGAACGTGGCCCCCTGAATCTCGGCCGGGGAAAGCGCCCTCGACTTCGCCCGCGTCGCCAGGTCGACGATGCGTCTGGCGGTGCCCACCAGGCTCAGATCGTCGGCGTCGTGAATCACCGGGACGATGAGTCCGGGGTTGAGATCGACCGCCATCCCGATGTTCACTGCCCCTCGGTACACAATGTTGTGCCCGGAAACGGTGCCGTTCACCATGGGAAAGTCGCGAAGGATTCTAGAACAGGCCCACGCCACGAATGCGGTGTAGGAGACGCGTGCGCCCCTTTCGGCCCATCTGGCCTTGTTTTCGCGCCGGATCCGGTCCACCGCCGAGAAGTCGATCTCGATGATCGAATGGACGTGGGGAGAGATCCGCTTCGCGAGCACCATGTGCTCGGCCGTCAGGCGACGCATCTTGTCCATCGTCTCGACGCGGTCGCCCTCCCGGACCGGGAAGGTTGGGTGCTCGACCTCTTGATGGAAGCGCTGCCACAGGTCGCTCGGCGCGGCTGGCGATTCAGGAGAGGGCTCTGGACGACGTGGAGCCGGCACCGGTGCCATAGTAGTTGTGGCCGGTGCTTCTGCGGGCGCGTCCGGCAAGGAAGCGGCCTTGCCGCTCTCTATGAATGCGAGGATGTCCTGCTTTGTCACGCGGCCCTGATGACCGGTCCCGGGGACGCTGGAAATGTCGACGCCCGCTTCCTGGGCGATTCGTCGAACCACCGGAGTGGAGCGCGTTCGGAGGCGATCCTCGCTGGTGGTCGTGCAGGTCGGATCGGTTGCACCAGCCGCACCTGAGGCGGACTCGCTGGCCACGGCGGCAGCGGGTGCGGGAGACGGGACCGCGGTTGGATCGTGGGTCGCCCGGTCGCGTGGCTCGTCGGCAGGAGCGGCCACGGCAGGGGCAGCCGTGCCGCCCTCGTCGATGTAGGCGACGATGGTGCCCACTTCAACGGTCTCACCTTCGGCAACCATGATCTCCGCGAGGACTCCCTGGGAAGGCGAAGGGATCTCGGCGTCCACCTTGTCGGTCGATATCTCGAGGATGGGCTCGTCGCGCTCGACGGCCTCACCGGGTGTCTTGAGCCACTTGGAGACCGTACCCTCGGCGATGGATTCACCCATCTGGGGCATCGGAACTTCGATTCGGGACACGGACGGCACTCCCACTGTCTGTTGAGCCGCCGGGCGTCGCGGCCGCGGATCCCCCGCTGGCCCGGCGCGAGTCGTTCTCGGTGTTTCCGCGGTATCGGCAAACTGGAGATTCGCGATCAGTACCTGAAAAGATAACGCCCCGCAGTGACCACATCGGCCACTGACGGAAGAAAATAATCCTCCAGCTCGGCGCTGAAGGGCACTGGCGAGTCGATGGCCGTGACCCGGAGAATGGGGCCGTCCAGCCATTCGAAGGCCTGTTCGTGCACTCGCATGGCAATCTCTCCGGCAATTCCTCCGGTGCGCGTATCCTCGTGAACGACCAGGAGCTTCCCCGTCTTCCGGACCGAGGCCACGATGGCCTCGTCGTCTAGTGGCAGCAGCGTACGCAGATCGATCACCTCGACCCGAATCCGGTCCTTGGCAAGCTCGGCGGCGGCCTCGAGGCTGCGGTGCACCATGAGGCCGTATGTCACGATCGTAATGTCTTCGCCCGCGAGCGCGGTGCGGGCCTTGCCGATCGGTATCGCGTAGTCGTCCTGGGGCAGCAGCTCACGGCAATGCGGGGCGCGGTAGAGCCCCTTGTGCTCCTCGAAGATCACAGGATTGTCGTCGCGGATCGCGCTCTTCATGAGCCCCTTGGCGTCCCTTGGAGTCGCCGGATAGACGATCTTGAGCCCCGGCGTGTGGAAGAACGCCATCTCCACGTTCTGGGAATGGAACGGTCCCCCGCGGTTGCCCCCTCCCGCAGGGCCACGCACCACGAGGGGCAGCGGGCCCGCACCTCGGTAGAGCGATGTGGCGATGTAGTTGGTGAGCACGTCGTAGGCCGGCGAGATGAAGTCCATGAACTGCATCTCGACCACGGGACGCAGTCCCATGTGAGCGGCACCCGCGGCGGCACCCGTGAAGCCACCCTCCGAGATCGGCGTGTCGATGACTCGGGATGGACCAAATCGTTCGATGAAGCCTCGGGTGACCTTGAACGCGCCGCCGTAGACGCCGATGTCCTCGCCAAGGAGGAATACCCGCTCGTCGCGTTCCATCTCTTCCCAGAGCGCTTCCGCAACAGCTTCGAGCAGTGTCGCCGGCTGTCCCGCCCGGGTGCGGCCCACATGGGCCGGCAAGTCACTGGACATTGGGCGCACCAGACGACGCGGTACCGCCCGTGCCGCCGGGTTTCGGCGTCTTCAGGCGAGTCCATGGGCGAAGCGGTGGGCTGCCGGTCCTCACGGCGGCCAGGGCGTCCTGGGAATCGGGCGGGGGTTCATCGGCAATTCGGCTCAGCGCATGGTCGACTCCCGCCGCAGCCGCCCTTTCGACCGCCCTGACCTCGTGCTCGGAAAGTCCCCCCCGGGTCGAGGCCCATTCCACAAACGCTTCGTGCAAGCCCCACGAGCCAGGGTCGCGATTTCTCTCAAGGGCCATCAGGGTTGGACCGCCTCCTTCCGCCGCGCGCCGGCGGGCCGCCGTTGCGGTCGCAAAGGTGTCGACAAGTGGCCCGTCCCCGGTCGCCACCCCGGCGATGCCGTAGCTGCGAGCAACCGCCTCGACCGTCGGGCCCTTGCGATCCGAATCCCGATTCCCCTCGACCAGCACCACGATGACGGGGGCGCGGCGCGCGGCTGCAAAGTTCATTCCCTCGTGCCAGCCTCCCGTCTCCACGGCGCTGCGTCTCTCGAAGACGAGGGCGACGCGATCTTCGCGCCTGTTCGCGAACGCCAGTGCGACGCCCGCCAGCACCTGGGTCATCATGCCACGAGCGCCGTCCCAACCGACGAGTCCTCTGCGCGGGTCGGTCCAGCTCAACCCGCCGGCGCGCGCCGACGCGGGACTCGTGCCCTTGTGCAGGAGATGACGCAGGAACTCCAACGGCGTCGCCCCGAAAGCCAACGCCGGTCCTGGTGACATCGGACCGGGACAACAGACGTCGCCCCGTCCATCCTGTGTGCGGCGCATGGCCTGCGCGATCGCGATCGACCGCATGCCGACGGCGAAACGGCCCTGAGGACGATTCCATAGACCCCTGCGGAGGACCCCGCGCTCCAGATAGCGTCCCTGGAACCCATTGTAGAGGAGGTCTTCGACCTCGTCCCTGCTCATTCTGGCAGAGCCGCCGCCAGGGGTGGACGTTGGCGGCGAGGAAGTCACAGGTGCAGTGGGGCTCTCACCATGCGCCCCTCAACCCGCTGGAGCGCCCGAAGACTCGCCAGCGTCGGTGGGCACCTGTTCGCCCGGAGGCACCTGCTCGCCGGGAGGCACCTGCTCGTCCGGGGGCACCTGCTCGCCGGCAGGCTCCTCAACCGGCGCGGGAAGAAGGTCGAGAGTCGGCGACGCATCGGGAACCACGGGTTGCGGGATCGTCGTTGCCGGATCGGCGATTCCCTCTAGTACGGACGTGGGAAGCGTTGAACGGGAGGACAGGATTGCCAGCACCAGCGACAGGACCATGAACACGGTTCCGGCAATCCACGTCGCACGCGTGAGCAGCGCGGTCGCCTGGCGGCCACCGAGCACATCCGTGGCGGCCGCGCCCCCACCCATCGCCGCAAGTCCACCGCCCTTCCCAGCCTGAAGAAGGATGACAACCCCGAGGAACAGTCCATCGAGGACCAGAAGAGTCAAGAGGAATCCGTACATTTCATATCCAAACGGGTTTTGGGAAGGGGCCTGCGCCTCGGAAGCTGCCCCGTGCGATGCCCGGTGTCAACCCTCGCCCTGACCGGACGGATCGGTGCCCGCCGACGCACCCTGTTGCCGGGTCGCCCCGGCCTCGACGATCCGAGCAAAGACCTCGGGATCCAGACTTGCGCCCCCCACCAGCACGCCGTCGACATGGGGTGCAGCCATGAGCGCCGCCGCGTTCGCGGGGTTGACGCTGCCACCGTAGAGCACCGGACAATCGGGGAGCCCCGCAAGGGCCGAACGCACAATCGCGTGCGCCTCCGACGCGTCGTCCGGCGTGGCAGTCTCGCCCGTCCCGATGGCCCAGACCGGCTCGTACGCGACCATGAATTCCGGGCAGTCCGCAAGCGCGTCGGTGAACCCCGCCACCTGGCTTCGCAGGATCTCGTCGAGCCTGCCCGCCCTCCTCTCCTCCAGAAGTTCTCCCACGCAGACCACCGGGATCAGCCCCGCGCGCACTGCGGCCTGGACCTTGCGACCCACCTCGGCGTCGGTCTCGCCGAAGACATGCCGGCGCTCGGAATGACCGATCAGCGCGAGCCCGAACCCGGCATCCCCGGCCATCTCGGCCGACAACTCTCCGGTCAGGGCGCCGGATTGCTCCCAATGGATGTTCTGAATCCCGAAGTCTGCGCGGACCTGGGCACCGCTCCGGGCAGCCTGCAATGAGACGACCGGCGGAAAGAAGACGATGCGCACCGACCCGTCTTCGACCAGGGGTCGGAACCGCGCGAAGTAGTCCGCGGCCGCGCCGGGCCCGTGATTCAACTTCCAGTTGCCTGCGACGACCTTCACCATTCTCTTGTCTCTCCGATTCGTGGGATCAGGCGGCAATGTTCGTGGGATCAGGTGGAGACGCGATCCGAAAGGGCGGCGATCCCGGGCAGTTCGCGTCCCGCGAGCAGCTCGAGCGACGCCCCGCCTCCGGTCGAAATGTGAGTTATGCGATCGGCGACCCTCGCGGCCCGCACCGCCGCCGCCGAATCGCCCCCGCCAACAATCACCGTCGTCCCCGTGCCCGAGGCTGCCGCAGCGGCTCGCGCCAGGCCACGGGTTCCTGCGGCAAAGGCATCGATCTCGAACACACCTATGGGTCCGTTCCACACCACCGTGCCCGCGCCCTCGATCAGGTCCTGGTAGAGCCGGATCGTCACCGGGCCGATGTCCCCGATCGCGTCTCCAGGCCCGACCTCGCTGCGGTCAAGGGCGCGCGTCTCGACGCCGGGCGCGATCGCCCGCGCCACTCTGCAGTCCACCGGAAGCACCAGTTGCGGGCCGGCAGCCTCCATGAGCCGGGTCGCGACCTCAACCCTGTCGTCCTCGACCAGAGAGGCACCGGTCTCCAGCCCCATCGCGCGGAAGAAGGTGTTGGCCATGGCTCCCCCAACGACGAGCGCATCCACTCGCCGCAGCAGCGCCTCGATCACGTCGATCTTTCCCGACATCTTCGCGCCCCCGATGATGCCCACGAAGGGGCGGCGAGGATCGTCGAGCGCACCGCCGAAGACGGCCAGCTCCCTTGCCACCAACAGTCCCGCCACAGCTTGGCCTCCCTTGGCCGCCACAGCACGCGGAAGTGCGTCGGTCGATGCGTGTGCCCGATGGGCCGTGCCGAACGCGTCCAGCACGAAGTGGTCGGCCCAGCCGGCCCAGTCGGCGGCCAGCGTTGCGTCGTTGGCGGTCTCACCGCTCAGGAAGCGGGCGTTCTCCAGGAGCAGCACGGAACAGGGCTCCATGCTGGCCACATCTTCCCGTACGCGGCCCCCACAGGCTTGCGGACAGAACCGGACAGAGGAGGGCAGCATTTCGTTCAGAGCGCGAGCCACGGGCTCAAGGGAGAGGTCGGGGCACACCTCGCCCGGCGGCCGCCCCAGATGGGAAAGCACGACGATCCTGGCCCCGGTCTCGATCAGATGCGCAATGGTCGGGACGGTGCGCCGAATTCGGGTGGCGTCGGTGATTCGACCCCGCTCCAGAGGTACGTTGAAGTCGGCTCTGAGGGCCACCGTCGCTCCCGCGAGGGTGTCGCTCGACAGGTCGTCAAGGGTCTTCTTCATACCCCTTGACGGCGAGGCTTCGTGCGTCAATTGCTCAGGGGAATATGAAACGCCGCGAAATCGGGATCGGGCTGGGCCATGTCGCCGCCACCTGGCTGAAAGCGGATTGAAAACGAGACCCAGGTGCCGACCGGCTCGCCCAATCGCGTGGCCGGAACGAAGCGGAGCAGCCGAGTGGCTCGCAGCGCGGCCAGATCGAGTTCGCGCAGCCCCGATGTGCCGTCGATCTGCGGGAACTCGGCGGTTCCGTCCTCGCCGACCCACATGAGCAGCCGCACCCTCCCCCCGATCCCTCTTCGCTGCAGGAGAGCGGGATACTCCTGGGCAACGACGAGCCGGGCTCCGTTCCGATCCACCAATTCGGGCAGGGTCGCGAGTCGCAACGGCGGCGTGAGCGACCCATCGCTCGGGACGGCCTCCGCCGGCGCAGATCCCCCGTCGGGCTCCCCGACCGACTGAATCTGCCGGGCGGGTTCCGCTGGGCCCAGACCCGAGTCGTCCGTCGGGCCTCTGGCAGGCGACGGGGGGGCGGGCGCAGGCAGGGTCGCCCCCGTCTCGGCGGGCGTGAGCCGGATGAGGCCCAGCATGGCCGCCCTGGTCTCCGGAACCACCAGCGAACCGGTCAGCAAAAGCAGGATCGCCGCCGCGATGCGAAGCGTCGGCATCGCAAGGAAGCCCGACCGTCGCTCCTCTTCCAGCCGCGCATGCTCCCTGACCAGCTCCGAACGCAGCTCGGCACCGTACGAACATCGTTCTTCGATGACGATCTCGCGCAGATCCCGGTCGAGGCGCAGAGTCTCGCGCCGCTCGATCCGGTCCCCGTGGCCACCGCGCCGAAACATCTACGCTTCCCCTCCGGCCTTCGCCTCGGCGATGGCAGTCCGCAGCCGCCCGAGAGCGCGATGCACCCTCACCGCGACCGCGTTGGGACTGATCCTGAGCGTTTCAGCGATCTCCATGTTGCCCAGGCCGGCACCGTAGCGCAGCGAGAGCACCTCCTGATCGGCCGAACCGAGCGTCGCCGCCGCGTTTAGCATGGTACGCACCTGTTCGGCGCGAATCATCCTCTCTTCCTGGGACGGGGCGCGCGAGACCAGGTCGGGTACACGATCCAGCGAAATGTGCAGGGACCCTCGGCGCTGCAAGGCCCGCAGGTGATCGGTCACGGCGTTGCGCGCAATCCGCAGCAGCCAGGTTCTCGGCGCGGATCGGCGCGGGTCATAGCGCCGCAGCGAGCGCAAGGCCTTCATGAACACCTCGGAGGTCAGGTCCTCGGCCACATCCCGGCTGGCCACGCGGAAGCGCACGTACCTGTACACGGACTCGCGATGATCCCTGAACCACGCCTCGAAGTCGGGAGGCAGCTGCGATGCTTCGGCACTCGGCGCTGGCTGCTGCGATGGCTTCGCAGGAGGTGCGACCTTGGTCAAGGAATCATTCTTCATGCTTGCAACATACGCTTTCCGGGTCGGTCCATTTCCCAATGGTCCAGGATTTCGCTTGCTCGGCCGACTCCCATGCCGGCCCGGCCACTACACCGCTGCCGCGAGGCGCTCCCCAACATACTCCACCAGATCGACGACACGCGTGGAATACCCCCACTCGTTGTCGT
This sequence comes from Longimicrobiales bacterium, assembly GCA_963662845.2. Taxonomy (GTDB): domain Bacteria; phylum Gemmatimonadota; class Gemmatimonadetes; order Longimicrobiales; family Gaopeijiaceae; genus Bin94. The sequence continues at coordinate 1,569,070 of CAXXCM010000005.1, forward strand.
ACCACGCAAGCACCTTGACCAGCCCGCCGCCCATTACGGCCGTGCTCAGCGCGTCCACCACCGAACTCGCCGCCTCGCCGGTGTAGTCCACCGACACCAGGGGCCGTTCCTCGACGCGGAGAATGCCCGCCAGGTCGGTTTCCGCTGCCGCCCGCAACGCGTCGTTGACGGCATCGGCGGTCGTGTCACTCTCCACCTGGGCTACAAGGTCGACCACCGAGACGTCCGGCGTCGGCACCCGGATGGCCATCCCGTCGAGCCTTCCCTCCAGCTCCGGCAGCACCAGCGAAATGGCCTTCGCCGCTCCGGTGGTCGTGGGAATCATGCTCACGGCAGCGGCGCGTGCGCGGCGCAGATCCTTGTGGGGCCCATCCAGGATGGCCTGTCCGGCGGTATAGGCGTGAATGGTGGTCATGAGGCCCTGGACGAACCCGAATCGCTCGGCCAGCACCTTCGCCACGGGCGCGAGGCAGTTGGTGGTGCAGCTGGCGTTGGAGATGATGTTGTGGCGTTCGGAGTCGTAGCGGTCGTGATTCACCCCCAGCACGATGGTGATGTCCTCGTCCTTGGCCGGGGCCGAGATGACCACCTTCGCGGCGCCTGCGTCCAAGTGTCGCGACGCCAGCTCACGGGTCCTGAACCTGCCCGTGGACTCGACCACGACGTCCACATCCAATTCGCCCCAGGGGAGTTCGGCAGGATCGCGTTCCGACAGGACCCGCATGGTGTCGCCATCCACCACCAGGCCATCGTCCGACCTCTCCACCGAGCCGGGATAGATCCCATGGACCGAGTCGTACTTGAGGAGATGGGCCAGGGTGGAGGCGTCGGCGAGGTCGTTGACCGCCACGAAGTCGAGGTTGGATTCGGGTGACTGCCTGGCAGCCCTGAACACGTTTCTGCCGATGCGGCCAAATCCGTTGATTGCGACGCGAATGGACATCGATGAGGAAGCTCCCGGCGCGGTCGTGCGCCACTCTTCAGGTGTGATCGAGGGAATCGAGTGAGATGGGGACTGTGCGCGAAAAGGCGCACGCGGCAACGTGCACGCGGCTGGCCGACAGCAGCGCGCGAACCGCCGCCAGGATCGTCGCGCCGGTAGTGATCACATCATCCACCAGAAGGATCCGATGGTCGCGGATCGTCTCCCGGCAAACTTCCGTTGTCACAAAGGCACCACTGACGTTAGCCCGTCGCTGCATCGGATTCAAGGCGGTCTGGGTGCCCTCCTGGCGCGATCGTTCCAGGCATCGCAACAACGGGATGTCGAGCGAGCCGGCGACGGCGGCAGCAATCACTTCGGCCTGGTTGTAGCCCCGTCGTCGCAGATTCCGTGCCGATGTCGGGATGGGCACGACGTAGTGGGAGCTTCGCTCGAGGGGGGACGCGGTGCGAGCCATTTCGGCACCCATCGCATCGCCGACGCCGCGCCACCCCTGGTACTTCAAGGCGTGGACCAACTCGCGGGCCGGAGACTCGAGCAGACAGACTGCGCGCGCCGATACCAGTTCCGCCGGCCAATCGACACACTCCAGACAGGACGGGGCCTCACCCGTCCCCAGCGGAGCCCCACACCGCCCGCAGGCGGGTTGAGGCACCCGCGGCAGCGCCAGGCGGCAGTTCTGGCACACGGGGCCTTGTCCGTTCCTGACCTCGTCCACCGCACTGCCACCGCAGGCCGCGCAGGCCGGGGGAAGAAGGTAGTCGACGAACCCGGCCAGCGCTCCACGGTGCCGCGTGCCCGGCTTCATCGGCGGCCCCAGCCGATCGCCCGCGCCATCACCCCCTTCGGTGGCGGCTCGCCGAACCACCGCGAGTAGGCTGCCTCCGCCTGCCGCACGAGCATCTCGCGGCCGTCGATTGCCGCAACGCCCAGCGATCGGGCCTGACGGCAGAGGGGGGTGGGGTCGTTCCCATAAACGAGGTCGATCAGGTGAGCCGGGGTTGTTCGCAGGGTGGACAGGTCGAGCGGCGTCCCCCTTCCGTGCAGTCCGGCCGAAGTGGCGTTGACAATGACGTTGGGCGACAGCCCGGCGCATTCGGACACTGGGACAACCCGGCCGTCGCCGAAGTGTCGGGCGAGTGCCGCGGCCCGACCGGCAGAGCGATTCCAGAGAAGGATCCGCGAGGCCAGGGATTCCTGCAGCAGTGCGAAGACCACGGCCCGCGCTGCTCCGCCGGCGCCAAGAACCAGGGCCACCCGCCTGTCCACCGATTCGGACACCGAGGATTCCCAGGTGGCGAGGAAGCCCGCCACATCGGTGTTGTCGCCCCACACCTCTCCGCGCTCGCTCCAGAAGGTGTTGCAGGCTCCCGTCGCGGCGACCGCAGGCGACCGGCGGTCGAGAAACGGAAGCACCCGCTCCTTGTGCGGGACCGTGACATTCCCACCCCCGCCGTCCAGCGCGAGCGCGCGAAGAACCGCCCCGCATTCATCGGCGTTGACCCGTCGGGCCACGTAGCGTGCGCGACGACCCGCCGCGTGAAAGGCTGCACTGTGCATCGCGGGCGAGAGGCTGTGTGCGACCGGATCCCCCAGCACCGCATATATGGCGCGGCGCGGCGCGCGCTCATGGTTCACAGCCCGGGCACCGTCCGCCGGGTCCGGCCATCGGCGGCCAGCACTGCCTTCACCAGTCTCTCGATCTGATCGAAGGCGGCCTGGTACACCTCCCTGGGCTGCCCGAACGGATCATTCACTTCGCCCGATTCACCCGCCATCTCGGTGAGAAGTTGGGCGCATCCCGCCGCCCCAAGTTCTTCGGCGTGCCGGACGTGGTGACGGCCCATGCACAGCAGGAGCCCCGAAGCGGCCACCAACTCCTTCGTGAGCGGCGTGCTGCTGTGGGATTCCAGATCCAGTCCGGCCGCCACCGTCACCTCCCTCGCCCCGTCGCTCGCGGGCTCGCCCGGCCATGCGGCCGTGCCCGCCGACCCCACGGTCACATGGGAGATTCCCTGCTGCGCGACGATTCGGCGTGCGATCACCTCCGCCATCGGCGAGCGACAGGTGTTGCCCGTGCAAACGAAGGTGATGTGAAAGGCGCGTGTCGAATCCATCAGTTGCCCGCGGCTGGCCGTCCAACTCCCCGAAGCGACACCGGGGTGACTTCGTTCAATTGTAGCACGTCGACCATGCCCTCCCGGATCAGCGTGGGCGGGCCGGACCCGAGCCGCACGATCGTGGACGCGGCACCGCCCGCGAGCGGTCCGGCGTCGAGCGCGAAGAGGTCCAGGCCTCGGGCACGGGCGACCGCGTCGGCCTCGCCGGCCGTGAGGGCCGGAGGCTCACCGGGCTCGTTGGCGGAGCTCGATGTGATGGGGCGACCGCAGGAACGGAGAAGGTCGAGGGTGAGGTCCTGACCGGGCACTCGCACGGCCACCGACCCGTCCGCCGCCTTGGCCCGCGGATGAAACAGCCCCTCGCGATCGTCGAGGACCAGAGTGAGGGGTCCGGGCCAGAACGCCTCGGCCAGGGCTTGTCCACGTGACCCCAGCAAGCGCTCCACGGTGTCGGGCGACGGAATGAGCACCACAAAGCCACCCGCCGATCTCTTCTTGAGGTGTCGGAGGACACGCAGCGGCCTGTCTTCCAGAAAGCCGCCGACGCCGTAGACGGATTCGGCCGGGTGGATGATCACCGCGCCGTCAGCCAGGCGCCGCAGGGCCTCCCCGATCGACTCCGCCGCCCCGGTCACACCAGACCGCCGGCCGCGAGTGCCTCGGCAATCGGCACGTCCTCCGGTCGGGTGATCTTGAGGTTTGTCGCGGAAGCCGGCACCATCCGCACCTCCGCCCCCAGCCGCTCGACGGCGGAGGCGTCGTCGGTCGCGACGATCCAGCCGCGCGGCAATGCGCAACAGCGCGCGCGAACATGGAGCGGGGGAAGATCTGGGGCGTCTGCGCGTACCAGAGCGCCCGTCGGGGTGGGGTCGCCTCGATTGCGTCGCGTGCCCCGACCCTCTTGATCGTGTCGATGGCCGGCACCCCGGCGACCGCGCCGACCCCAGTAGCCGCGAGTCGGATGCAACCCTCGATCGCATCCGCAGGCGGAAACGGGCGAGCCCCGTCGTGAACCGCAACCAGCGCCGCCGAGGACTCCAGGCTCTCCAGCGCAATTGCAACCGACTCGAAGCGGCTGTTCCCGCCTCTGACTGTGCGCACTCTGGCGTCCAGCCGGGCCAGAGCGTCGGTCTTCGCCCCCGCCCCCAGCGCCACCACCACCTCCACCACGTCCCCGCGCGCCAGAAAGGGGCTCAACGCCCACTCGACAACGGGGCGCCCCATCAGGTCGAGGAACGGCTTGCGCACGCCACCCATCCGTGTTCCCATCCCGGCAGCCGGAACCAGAACCGCCACCGTCGCGGAGCGCGCGCCGCAAGTCCCCCTCGTTGCTTCCGTCAATGTGCGGCTCAACCGCCGGCTTCCGCCGGCTCCGGTCCCGGGGCCACCGACTCGAAGAGCGTGAAGGACTTGCGGAAGTACAGGTTGACGGTGCCGGTGGGACCGTTGCGCTGCTTGGAGACGATCAGTTCCGCCTTGCCCTCGAGCGAATTGCCGTCCTTGTCCGTGAGTCCGTGATAGTACTCGGGTCGATAGAGGAACATGACCAGATCGGCGTCCTGCTCGATCGATCCGCTCTCGCGCAGATCCGAGAGCTGGGGACGTCGGTCGGTTCTTTGCTCCGGTGCCCGGCTGAGCTGGCTGAGCGCGATCACCGGAAGCTCCAGCTCTCGTGCCAACGCCTTCAGTCCCCGCGAGATCTCCGAGACCTCCTGAACCCGGTTCTCCTTTCTGAGGCCGCCGGACATGAGCTGCATGTAGTCGACGACCACGAGGCCCAGATCCTTGGTTTCGGCCTTCAATCGCCTCGCCTTGGCCTTCATCTCGAGGACGTTCCCCGTGGCGGAGTCGTCGATCCAGATCGGCGCCGTATTGAGAAGGCCGGCCGCCCGCCCGAGCTGTTGGTATTCGTTGGGTTCCAGACTGCCCCGGCGCAGCCTCTGGGCATCCACTCGCCCCTCGGCGCACAGCAGGCGCTGAACCAACTGCTCCTTCGACATCTCCAGGCTGAAGATCCCGACGGGCACTCCGTGTTCGATCGCCACCGTCTGGGCGACGTTCAGCACCCACGAAGTCTTCCCCATCGAGGGGCGGCCCGCCACGATGGCCAGGTCTCCCGGTTGAAGCCCCGTGGTCATTCGATCCAGATCGTCGAATCCCGTGGCGAGCCCCGAGATTCCGCCCACGTTCTCCTGCAGTCGGTCGATTCGCTCGAAGGTCGGCCAGAGCACCTCCTTGATCCAGACGAAACCGTCGCGACCGCGGGTCTGGGAGACGTTGAAGACCCGCTGTTCCGCAGTGTCCAGAATCTCCCCGACCGGTCGCTCGCCCGGCTCGTGCACATCCCGGACGATCTCATGAGCCGCATCGATCAGCCGTCGCAGGAGCGCCTTCTCGCGGACGATGCTCGCATGGTATTCGATGTTGGCCGCGGTGGGCACTGCGTCCAGGAGCGACGCCAGATACTCCCAGCCTCCGATGCTCTCGAGCTCGCCAACCGCCTTCAGATCCTCCGAGACGGTAATCGGATCGATGACCTTCCCCCGCTCGAACAGCCGGGTCATCGCGCGGAAGAGACGCCGGTGGGCCTCGCGGTAGAACATCGAGTCGTCGACGGCCTCCACGACGCGCGCCACGGCACCCTGATCGATCAGAACGCCTCCCAGCACCGCAGCCTCGGCTTCCGGCGAGAAGGGAGGCTGCCGATCGTACTGGGACGATTCCGGCGACGACTGGAGGGGGATGGGCTCGCTCACGGGGCTTTCTCTCGGCAGGTTCCCAGGTCGCAGCCTCTCGGAGCCCTCAAGCCCCGTCCATGACCTGGCGAAGGAGCTGCAGGTCGTCCCAGCACAGCCGATTCCAGCCGGGGTTCCGGAGCAGGGCCGCAGGATGGTAGGTCACGACCAGGGGGACGCCCTGGTAACTGTAAACCTTGCCTCTCAGCTTGCCTAGTGGCCGCTTCGTTCCCGTCAGCCACTGGGCCGCAAAGGATCCCGCGGCCAGCAGGACCTCGGGGGCCACCAGTTCGATCTGCCTCTTCAGCAGAGGGGCACAGGACTCGATCTCGTCGGGAAGCGGGTTCCGGTTGCCGGGCGGGCGACACTTGAGCACGTTGCAGATGTAGACGGAGTCCCTTCGCGACAGATCCACCGCGGCAAGGATCAGATCGAGCAGCTTGCCGGCCTGTCCGACGAAGGGAATCCCCGTCGCATCCTCCCTGGCTCCGGGCGCCTCGCCCACGACCATGAGACGACCGGATGGATTGCCGTCCGAGAACACGACGTGGCGGCGGCCCTCCGAGAGACGGCAGCGCGTGCAGGACAGCGCCTGCTGGCGAAGACCATCGTAGTCGGGGGCAACGGCGTCGGGGGCATGTTGCGTCTGCCGCTCGCCCGCCGACCCTGAGACGTCCCGAGGTTTGACCGGCGCGCCGCCATCTGGATCAAGCGGTCGGCGAGAAGTCGAAGACTTGGCGGCGTCCACCACCTTCGACCTCAGAAAGGCGGTCAGTTCGGAGGGCTCGAAGCCGACCGGAACGATCCCCGGCTCCCCCATCCTCCTGCGCTGGGCCAGGTAGGCGGCCAGGCGCTCCGGTCCCCGGCTCATGCGGAACCTTCCCGTCGCAGCCGCCCCTCGATCACGTCCAGTATCTCGCCCGCGACGGCGAACTTGCTCATCAGGGGCAGCTCTCGGGGCGGCGCGTCCGAGGCGAGGATGGTGACGCGGTTGGTGTCGGCCTCGAAGCCTTCGCCCATTCTTCCTGCGCGATTGGCGACGATCAGGTCGAGTCCCTTGGCGACCAGCTTCTTCGAGGCGCGGGCAAGCATCTCGGAGGTCTCGAGCGCAAAGCCAACGGCGATACCGCCCGCCTTCATCCTGCCCGTCGCCTCGGCCGCGATGTCAGGGTTTTCCACAAGGTCAAGCGTGAAGGCGTCGCCCGTCTCGGTTCGCTTCATCTTCCCCGCCCTGGGCATCCGGGGCCGGTAGTCGGCCACGGCCGCAGCGTGGATGGCCACATGGGCCTCCGACACCCGGCTCAGCACGGCGTCTCGCATCTCGCGGGCTGTTTCGACGCCGACCACATCGACTCCGAACGGCGTGGCCTGGGCCGAGGGGCCAGTCACGAGCGTGACCTCCGCGCCTCGCAGCCATGCGGCCCTCGCCAGCGCGAAACCCATCTTTCCCGAGGAACGGTTGCCCAGGTACCGGACCGCGTCGACCGGTTCCCGCGTCCCTGCGGCGGTGATGAGTACACGGATGCCCGTGAGGGGGCCCCCACTGCCCAGCACCCTCCCGACGGAATCCACGACGGCGGCCGGATCGGCCATCCTTCCAGGGCCACTGCCTTCGCCGGCCGCCAACTTGCCCTCTGCCGGACCCACCTGGTGGTATCCGCGGGTGCCTTCCAGCAGCGCGAGGTTGGTCCGATTCCGCGGGTGCGCGAACATGCGGTCGTTCATGGCCGGCGCCACCACCACCGGGGCACGCGTTGCGGCGAGCACGGTGGTGAGGAGATCGCTGGCCCGACCGGCAGCCGCCCTCGCGATGAAGTCCGCAGTCGCGGGAGCCACGCACACGCAGTCCGCCCTCCGACCGAGCGAAATGTGCAGCGCGGCTCCGCCCACCGCGAAGATGTCGGTCAGGGGACCGCGACCGGTCACGCCCTCGAACGAGAGCGGTGCCACGAACCTGCGCGCGGCTTCGGTAAGGACGACGTCGACGTTCGCCCCCAACAGGGTGAGGTCCCGCGCCACCTGCACCGACTTGTAGGCGGCAATGCCCCCACAGACCCCGAGCACGACATTGCGGTCGACCCACGGTGGACTCGGCGTGCGAGCGTCAAGCCCGGAACCGGGACCCGCCAGCCCTGGGGCGGCGGGACCCGACGAATCGGAGCCGGGACCGCCGGGCGTCACGGAACCTCTATTCCGCTTCGGGGCGACGACGCCTGACGAGGCGGTATTCCACCTGACCCGAGGTGATGGCCTCGAGGGCGCGGGTGGAAAGCTTCTTTTCGTATCCCGGGAGGGCCTCTCTCGGGAGAAGGTTCAGTTCCCGCGCATATTTCGCGGCCACCAGCACCCCCAGGTACTTGCTCTGATTGTTTTCGGCGATCTCGTCGGGGGTGAATACTCTCATCGGTTCTCCCTATTCGCGCCGCCGCGACCTCGTCGCGCCGGGATGGTCGAGCTGCTCCAGGCGCGCGATCTCTGCGCGCGCGCGGGATTCCAGTTCCTCACACAGACGGTCCATTTGCTGGTCGGAGACCGAACGGACGGGTGTCCCCCGGGCGAGGGCCAGTACCTGTTCGACCGCCGAATCCAGATCCTCGTTGACAACGAACTCTCCAAGAGAGCGTGCCGCCCCAAGTTCGCGGAGCGCCGTTCGCAGGCGGCGCGCGATCTGTCGGGACGACTCGGTCCCCCTCCCCACCAGACGCCGGATCCAGCGATCCGGGCCGGGCGGAACGATGAAGATAACCAAGGAGCACGGAGCGTGCCTCATCACCTGGCCGGCGCCCTGAACATCGATGTCCAGAATCGGGACCGGGCCTCCGCTCCGTGCTCGCGACAGATTCCGGACGGGAGTTCCGTAGTACTCGCCGTGAACCTGTGCCCACTCGGCCAGCTGGCCGGCGCCGATCATCGCCTTGAACTCGTCCGCGGCAACGAAGTGGTAGTCGCGACCCGGGACCTCGCCGGAACGGGGACTTCGGGTCGTGGCCGACACCGAGAGTGCAAAGTCCTGCGGGTGGAGGTCCACAAGACGCGTGGCGATCGTGGTCTTTCCTGCGCCCGACGGCCCCACCAGGACGACCGGTTCGGCCCTCACTCCACGTTCTCCAGCTGCTCCCGCAGCTTCTCCAGCTCTTCCTTGATGGCGATGGCGGAGGCGGAGATCAGGGGATCGTTGGCCTTTGCGCCCAGGGTATTCGCCTCTCGGTTCATCTCCTGCACCACGAATCCCAAGCGCTTGCCCGCCTTGCGTCCCCCACCCTTCCCATCCCCGTTCAGGGTGTCCAGGAAGAGCGCCACGTGCGACCGCAGACGGGTCAGCTCTTCGGCGATGTCCCATCTCTCGGCCAGATAGGCGATTTCGCGCGCAAGACGATCCTCGTCCACCTCCACCGCGCCGCTGAGGGCAGCCACCCGTTCTCGCAATCGGTCCCGTTCGCGCGTCAATCGCATTGGTGCACGCGCTTCGACCGCAGCCACCTCCTCCAGAATCCTGGCCACGCCAACGCGCAGGGCCTCTTCCAGCCGTCGCCCCTCGGCCGCGCGCATCGCGACCACTTCGGCAAGCGCGGTGCGCAGGCATGCCGCCAGGCTCTTCTCGTCCGGGCCCGCCTCCTCTCGCTGCGCAACCTTTGTCTGCAGCACCCCGGGCAGCTTTGCCACGGCATTGATGTCGAGAGTACCGGCCAGCCCAAGCTCCGTCCGGACCTGCGTCAGCAGCGCCACGTACCGCCGCGCCATATCCATGTCGAGTACCGGCATCGCCGCGTCCTCCGCGGCGGGGGTCTCGCAGCTGACGGATACCGATACGCCGCCCCGACCGAGCACGGCGCGCACCTGGCTCGTCACTTCGGATCTAAGGGCGTCCCAGCCCCGCGGCAGACTCGCGGAAACGCTCAGGTGGCGGTGATTCACGGTCCTGACCACGGATCGCAGGATCCTGCCGTCCGGCAACTCCGTCTCCGCAGCGCCGTACCCCGTCATGCTGTGGATCATCGTGCGCGACCCATCAGTTCCAGAAAGTCCAGCGAACCCCGTAGAAACTTCGAGTCCCGGGGAGGAGCCGCCCCGGCACGTCCTGGTTGTTGCGCCTGAGCGTGAGGTTCTCGACGGTTGCGAAGATGTTCAGGGTCAGAAAGCGCATCTGCAGGCGAAAATACCAGTTCTGATAGAAGGGGACGACATCGGGGACGAGCTCCAGTTCGTCGTCCGGTGCCTGGCCCGCTGGAAGGCTTGCCGAGGGGACTGCCGTCGTCGTGTCCGGGTCGGGAGGCACGCCCAGCGGCACCTTCATGGGCGAGCGTCCCTGCGCACCGAGGTCCACCCACAGTTCGAAGTTGCCGCTCTCGCGAAAGACCCGGTGGAACGACAGACTGCCGCGGTAGACGTGGTCGGGAAAGTACAGGCCCCCCACCGAGTCGGCGGCATCCCAGAGCTGCACCTCGCCCACGGCGTACAGACCCCGCGGCCGAAGCGGAAGTCTGCCGGTCAGCTCCCATCCCTGCCGATGCGGTTGCGACAGCACGAGGCCGTCCCGGTCGAAGAGGAGCCCGGTCGGCCAGATGGAGTCGGCTTCCATCTCCACTCGCGCGCCCGAGAGCTCGATCTCGCGCCAGCGCGCACGGAGCCCCAGGCGACTGCCGCTGCGGTGGGTGAAGCGACTCGTGGGTCCTGCCTCCATCGAGTCCGGCTCCTCGTCCGTCATCGAGACGCTGTCCTCGGGCTGGTCCGGAGGCAGCGGGTTCAGGTACGGCACGGAACGCTGACCGCCTCCGCGCTCGGCAAAGAGCCCGACATGCGGAATCGGGGTGAACCACGCGCTGAGGTCCGATCCCGTGCCGGTCATCTCGTCCCACGATTCGCGCCGGAGGCGCAGGTTGACTCCCCCCCACCTGTCCGATACGGCCGACACCTCCGCCGAGAGCTCCCGATCGGCGATCCCGCGTCCGTTGTTGAAGCGTGCCGTGGCCCGCCCCCAGACAGGACCCCGGCGCGCCGACAGGCGGGTTCCGTACTGGCCACGCGATTCCGCGAGGAAGGGGAAGACGGCGGTGCTGTCGCCCGTCGAGACGGAACTCTCCGTGCCCCAGGCCTCGGTCAGGATCCCCTCGGACGGAGCCCAAACCCCCTGCAGGGTCCAGTCGCGTCTCGCCACCGCACCGGGCGATGCTGTGAACACATCCCGGTCGGCGCCCATCCGGCGAATCTCGAAGCGCAGTCCCGCCGCATCGCCCCGGTGAAGGCTGTAGCGAAACCAGGCCCCCATGACCGCGCCGGGCATCCCGCGTCCCTGCGTGTCCAGCCTCTCGATGGCCAGCGCCGCCTTGCCCGCAAGGATCCGCGGGAACGAGAAGGTGGCCCGCAGCAGGTTGGTGTCCAGGTCGCCGGTTCCGGCCTCGACCAGCGAAAGGGCCTGGGGGTCGGCGTGCACGTAGCGGAAGAGATGGACGTCCAGTCCGTCGGGGCGGCGAACGACGCGCACCCGCTCCAGCCCGGAAAGGGGAATCCGCGCCAAGTCCGGAACCGCGCCCTCCAACGGCAGGTGCTGCACCCCGTCCAGGTAGACGCGGACCCCGCCACCCGAAAACCCAACCGGAAACACGGCGACCGCACCTCCGAAATCCCCGCTGCGGACGGTGAGCAGCCCCGGAATGTCGCTCAGCAGCTCCCAAAGCGTCTGGCCGCGGGCACTCATGAGCCCGTCGCGGTCCCATTCCCAGATGCCGGACATCTGTCCTGCGGGCGCGATGTCGCCGAGGGTGGGAAGGACGGGCGGCGGGGGCAGGCTGTCCGCCTGAAGCGAATCGGAGGCCAGGGAGTCCGCCTGCAACACTGAGTCGGCGGCGAGCGAGTCTGCCTGCACCAACGAGTCGGCGGCCAGTGAATCCGCCTGCACCTGCACAGAGTCGGGAGGCTCCTGAGCCGTGGCCGGCATGGCGTGGAACGCCGCAGTCAGCAGGACGGCGCCGATCAGGCGCAGGAGCCGGTACGGAAAGTCCCCGACGCAGGCGTTGCGGTGCCCCGACGCCATCCGGCCGTTCAGAGCCCCGCCCTTGCCCGCACCCATTCGAGCAACAGCCGGCATGGGGTCCCGTTCGGCCCGTTCCGCAGATATGGCTTCGTCGTCTTGCCGTACGCCGTTCCCGCAATGTCCAAGTGAGCCCAAGGTACGCTTCCGACGAATTCAGAGAGAAAGCACGCCGCCGTGATCGCACCCGCCGGGCGGCCGCCCACGTTTCTGAGATCGGCAACTTCGCTCTTGAGTTGCTCCCGATACTGTGAGTCGAGGGGCAGTGGCCAACACCGCTGACTCGCCCGGTCGCCGGCTTCCCGAAGCTCCGCCATGAGGTCGTCGTCGTTGCCCAGCAACGCTGAGCGGTGGTGCCCCAGGGCAACGACGCAGGCTCCGGTGAGGGTGGCGCAGTCCACGATCGCCGCAGGCTCCCATCCGACCGCGTAGTCGAGGGCGTCGGCCAGGATGAGCCGCCCCTCCGCGTCGGTGTTGATCACCTCGATGGACTTGCCCGCCCGGCTGAAGATCACGTCGCCCGGCTTGGTGGCCGATCCGTTCAGCAGGTTCTCCGAACTGGGAACGATCCCCACCACGTTGGCGGGCATGCCCAGGCGTCCGATCGCGAGCATCGCCCCCAGGACCGCAGCACCGCCGGACATGTCGTACTTCATGTTCTCCATTCCCTTGGCAGGCTTGATCGAGATGCCGCCGGCGTCGAACGTCAACCCCTTGCCCGCCAGGACGAGCGGTGCCGCCGCCGGATCGCCGCCAAGATGCCGGAGCACGACCAGCCGCGGCTCCTCGTCCGATCCTCTCGCCACGGACAGAAGCGCGCCCATCGCTTCGGCCTCCATTTCGGCGGGTCCGAGCACATCGATCTCCAAACCTGCTTCGCCCGCGATCCGCGCGGCCTCTTCCGCAAGCCGAGTCGGCGTCGCGATGTTGCCGGGTCTGGCCTGCAGCGTGCGGGCCCGGTTCTCTCCCGTCGCGAAGGCATGGCCGATCTCCACGCTCCGCTCCAGCTCCGGCGACGCATGCGAAACCAGGACTGCGGACTCGACCGGGGGCGGACGCTCATCCGACTCGGCACCGTGGTCGGGCTGGGACTTGAGCTCGTCGAAGCGCCAGGACGCGAGCACCAGTCCTTCGGCCGCCGCCTGGGTCCATCGCGCCTCAACCTCCGGACCCAGATGCGAGAGGCAGAGTGCGAGCGACCGGACTCGTGAGCTCTCGGCCGCCCGGACAGCCTCCCCGGCAGCGGCTCGCACCGCTTCGGCCGTCAGTTCGCCGACGTCTCCGACACCGATCAATAGAACGCGGTTCGGTCCCGGGCCATCGCCCCGATAGCCAAGGAAGCGATCTCCTTCGCGGCCCCGAAAGTCTCCGGCCGCCACGGCCCGACCGAGTCCTTCGGCCATCCCCGGTCCGAGCCACACCGGCTCCGCAAGAGGCGGATCCCCCGGGACGAGGATCGCCATCAGCGGCGTATCGACCTGCTCGGGAGCCTCCGTCCATGTCTCCAGGCGCATGTGCGATCCTTCCCGCCTTCGCTACATGTGCTCGACGATGGTCTCGCCGAAGCGCGAGGTGGAAACCTTGGTGGCACCCTCCATCTGGCGCTCCAGATCGTAGGTCACCATGCGCGCCCGAACCGCCCCCTCCAGCCCTCGGTCGACCGCCCGCGCGGCCTCGTCCCAGCCAAGGTGCTCGAGCATCATGCCGGCCGACAGGATCAGGGAACCGGGGTTGACGCGGTTCAGCCCGGCATACTTCGGCGCGGTGCCGTGGGTCGCCTCGAACAGGGCCACCACATCGCCGACGTTCGCACCCGGCGCCATCCCCAGCCCGCCGACCTGGGCTGCGCAGGCATCCGACAGATAGTCGCCGTTCAGATTCGGCGTCGCGACCACCGAGTATTCGGCGGGGCGCAGCAGCACCTGCTGAAACATCGAGTCGGCGATCCGATCCTTGATCACCACCCGCCCGTTGGCCTCCTCCCCCTCCCAGAGCCGCGCCTCGGGAATTGTGGAATCGGGGAACAGCTCGGCCGCGACCTCGTAACCCCAGTCGCGAAAGGCCCCCTCGGTGTACTTCATGATGTTGCCCTTGTGCATCAGGGTCACGGAGTCCCTGCCCCGTGCCAACGCGTAGCGGATCGCCGCCGCCACATGGCGCTTGGTGCCGAAGGGGCTGATCGGCTTGATCCCGATGCCGCTGAGCTCGCGGATCGAGGCCTCCATTTCGCCCTGCAGGAAGTCGCGTACCCGATTCGCCTCGGCCGACCCCGACACCCATTCGATCCCGGCGTACACGTCCTCCGTGTTTTCCCGGAAGACGACCATGTCCACCTTGTGCGGCTCGTTCACAGGCGATGGCACCCCGGGAATCCACCTCACCGGCCGGATGCACGAGTACAGATCCAGAACCTGCCGCAGCGTCACGTTCAGCGAGCGGATGCCCCCGCCCACGGGCGTCGTAAGCGGTCCCTTGATCGCGACCCGGAATTCGGTGAGCGCCTCCAGCGTCTCTCGCGGGAGCCATTCTCCGGTGGCCTGGTGTGCCTTCTCGCCGGCGAAGACCTCCATCCACGCGATCTCGCGCGTGCCTTTGTAGGCGAGGGCGACCGCCGCGTCGACCACATGGCGGGTGGCCGCCCAGATGTCGGGCCCGATCCCGTCGCCCTCGATGAATGGGACGATTGGGCGATCGGGCACGTCGAGCCGATCCGTGCCCCCGGTGACCTTCTCACCGTCGGACGGAACCGTGGCGTACTGGTACGTGGACACGCGGGTCTGCCTCCAGGTAGCGGGTTAAGCTGTCAATCTAGCGGATTCGTCTGTGGAGATTCCCTTGGAATCTGTCACGAAATCTGTCAGGGGCGAACATGGGGGGCAATCGAGGTCCGTGCCGACACCCGACGCCAACCCGTTGCCGAGTCACAGGAGCGCTCCCGCCAACAGTAAGCTTGCCAGGCCTGCCTCGTAGGAATACCATGTCAGGAACGTGGACGCCGCAAGCCTCGTCAGGAGTCGACGAATGAAGAAGCGAATGGAAGACATGAGGAACATCGCCCTGATCCTCGGGGCGGGTGCGGTCGGAGCGCTTGGTACCGGTTTGGCGCTGGTGGCGACGCAGAAGACGGCCGCGCCCACCGTGCCGGCCATGCGGTTGGTGCCTGCGGTGCCGTCGCTGCAACCGGCGTCGCAACCCATCGTCTACATCGATGGCGTGCGCGTGAATCGCTCCGTCGAAGGGCAATCCCCCCTTCGGCTCTCGCCCTCGGGGCTGCGGGGTGGCTTGGACCTGGACCCGGATCAGATCGACCGCGTAGAGGTCATCAAGGGGTCGGCGGCCAAGCAGATGTACGGGAGCGAAGGCGAGCACGGCGTGATCCAGATCTTCACCAAACCTTCCGGGGAATCCGGGAAGTCGGAGGCCTCCGAGGGATCCGTGGAGCGTGCGAAGGACGACAGCGGGAGCGGACGCTGACGACGTGCGCGGGCTGATGCCATGCCCACACCCCTCCCGCGTCGCGTAGTCGCGCTCGACTACGGCCTCCGCCGCATCGGGGTCGCCGCCAGCGATCCCACCGGCACACTGGCAAGCCCAGTCACGACCCTGTCGCGGCGAGCCGGCAAGCGTCCGCCCGTCGCCGGCATCATCGAGATCGCGAGACGGCGGTCGGCCGAGGCGTTCGTCGTGGGGCTTCCCCTCGATGACGCCGGAGGCGAGAATGATTGGACCGCAGAGGTGAGAGCCTTCGGCCGACAACTCGAGACGAAGAGCGGGCTTCCGGTGTCTTTCGTGGACGAACGCTACTCGTCGGCGGAGGCCGAGACGCGCATTCGCTCGATTGGCTTGCGCCGCAAGGCGAAGGAGGACAAGGGCAGAATCGATGCCGGAGCAGCCGCAATCTTCCTGCAGGACTGGCTCGACGCCCGGGGCGTGGAATCGGTTGCGTGCGGGGGTGCTGACAGCGAAGAACGCCCGCGGTCGTAGTGTCGCTGCGGTCGTTCTCGCGATGGTCGTTGTTGCGGCGACGGCAACCCGCTGCGGCCCCTCTCTTCCTGCGGGTCAGGCGCTGGTCCAGATCCCGGATGGCGCCACCTTCCAAGAGGTCCTCGACACACTCGCGTCCCGCCAGGTCATCGGTCGGCCGATCTTCGTTCGCCTGTACGCGCGGGCCCGAGGCCTTGATCGATCCGTCAAGGCTGGCACCTACCACATCGAGCGCGGCGCCCCCGTCCGGCAGATCCTCGACATTCTGACCGCAGGTCGGGTGGTCACGCACCCGATGACGATCCCGGAGGGTCTTACGCTCGAGGGCATGGCCCCCCGGATCGCGGCCGCCGCCGGATCCGATTCCGTCAGCGTGATTCGGCACCTTGCCGACCCTTCGCTTCACGAGGATCGCGATTTGCCCGGACCCGGGCTGGAAGGATACCTGTTCCCGGACACCTACAGGTTCGCCGAAGGGGTTGGGATCGAGACTGTGGTGGCCACCATGATCGAGGCCTACCGCAGCTACTGGACGCCCGAGCGCCGGGAGCGCCTTGCGGCGATCGGTTTGACCGAAGGCGAAGCGGTGACCCTTGCTTCGATCATCCAGGCCGAGGCCGTGTACACCGGGGAAATGCCGCGGATCTCCAGCGTATACCACAATCGCCTTCGTATCGGGATGCCGCTACAGGCAGATCCCACCGTGTTGTACGCGCTTGGCGGCCATCGACCACGTCTCCTTTACGCGGCGATGGATTCGGTGGCCGACCATCCCTACAACACCTACACCCATGCCGGTCTGCCGCCAGGCCCCATCGGTGCGCCCGGGTCCGCCGCCCTCGACGCCGCGTTGGATCCCGAAACCACCGACTACCTCTACTTCGTCGCGAGGCCGGACGGCCGCCACATCTTCACGCGGAGCCTGCGCGAGCACAACAACGCCCGTATCCAGGTCCGCCGCGAAGCCTCGGCCGGCACGTAGCCGACCCGGAGCGGACCGACGACATCTTCCGTGAGCGCTTTTCCCGCCTCAACGTCCGAGTTGGCACGCCGACTTCGCCTGATCGTGATCACCGATCGCCACCTCGCCGCCCCCACCAAAGTGGTGGCCGTGGTGAGGCAGGCCCTTCGAGCGGGAGCGCCCGCGGTCCAGCTCCGTGAGAAGACGCTGCCGCCCCGCGACCTGCTTCCGGTTGCGCGCAGCATTCGCGCCGACACCCATGAGGCCGGAGCGCTGTTTTTCGTGAACGACCGCCTCGACCTCGCCCTTGCCGTGGGCGCCGACGGCGTGCACCTCGGCGCTCACGATCTTCCCGTCGCAAGCGCCCGCCGCATTGCCCCGCCTGGCTTTCTTATCGGGTTCTCCGCCGATGACCCCGCGGTCGCGCGCGCTGCGGTCCGCGCAGGAGCGGACTATGTCGGATGTGGAACCGTCTACCCGACGCGCACGAAGGCAACGGCAGGCGCGGCCATCGGCACGAAGCGCCTCAACGACGTGGCCCGCGCCGTCCCCGCGCCCGTCGTCGCCATCGGCGGGATCACCACGCGCCGCGCCCCGCGCATCTTCGCCGCCGGTGCCGCCGGATGCGCCGTCGTGAGCGCCGTCATGGCCTCCCCCAACCCGGCCCGGGCCGTCCGACACTTTCTGGAAGCGGCGCAGACACGGACCGGTCGCACCAGCCCCAACGCATGAACGCCCTGCCCCGGGAAGGTCGCTTCCCGGACAGGGCGTTCGCATGGCAGGCTGGCAGCGACGTACTCTCCCACCGGGTCGCCCCAGCAGTACCATCCGCGCGGCAGGGCTTAACTTCCGAGTTCGGGATGGGATCGGGTGTGACCCCTGCGCTGTGGCCACCAGCCAAATCAAAGGGGTAGAAGGAAGAACAGAACCTCAGGCACGTGCAGGAATTGCGGAGGAGGAATGCTGGTCAAGCCTCTCGGGCCATTAGTACGGCTCAGCTACACGTGTCTCCACGCTTCCACTTGCCGCCTATCAACGTGCTAGTCTCGCACGGCCCTTCTGAGACTGTTGTCTGGGAGTACTCATCTTGGGGGGGGCTTCCCACTTAGATGCTTTCAGCGGTTATCCCTTCCCGACGTCGCTACCCGGCCATGCCCCTGGCGGAACAACCGGTACACGAGTGGTCGGTCCACTCCGGTCCTCTCGTACTAGGAGCAGCTCCCCTCAATACTCCAACGCCCACGACGGATACAGACCGAACTGTCTCACGACGTTCTAAACCCAGCTCATGTACCGCTTTAACGGGCGAACAGCCCGACCCTTGGGACCTTCTTCAGCCCCAGGATGCGATAAGCCGACATCGAGGTGCCAAACCGCCCCGTCTATGTGAACTATCGGGGGCGATAAGCCTGTTATCCCCGGCGTACCTTTTATCCGTTGAGCGACGGCCCTTCCATTCGGAACCGCCGGATCACTAAGGCCAACTTTCGTTCCTGCTCGACCCGTCGGTCTCACAGTCAAGCTCCCTTTTGCCTTTACACTCTTCGTGCGATTGCCGACCGCACTGAGGGAACCTTTGCGCGCCTCCGTTACTCTTTGGGAGGCGACCGCCCCAGTCAAACTACCCACCTGCCACTGTCCCCGAGGAGGATTCACTCCCCTGGGTTAGAGCCTCAACATTGTAAGGGTGGTATTTCACCAACGACTCCCTGTCCCCTAGCGAGAACAGTTCATAGTCTCCCACCTATCCTACACATGCAAAGCCAAGACCCAATGACAGGCTGTAGTAAAGGTGCACGGGGTCTTTTTGTCCTGTCGCGGGTAATCGGTATCCTCACCGATACTCCAATTTCGCCGAGCTCGCGGAGGAGACAGCGCCCAAGTCGTTACGCCATTCGTGCAGGTCGGAACTTACCCGACAAGGAATTTCGCTACCTTAGGACCGTTATAGTTACGGCCGCCGTTTACCGGGGCTTCAGTTCGGAGCTTCGAGTTGCCTCTAACACCTCCCTTTAACCTTCCGGCACCGGGCAGGCGTCAGTGCCTATACGTCGTCTTAACCGACTTTGCAGACACCTGTGTTTTTAATAAACAGTCGCTTGGGCCGATTCTCTGCGGCCTGGGTCGGCTCCCCACGCGTCGTGGTTCACCTAATGCAGGCTCCCCTTCTCCCAAAGTTACGGGGACATTTTGCCGAGTTCCTTCTCCGCGGATCACTCGAGCACCTTAGGCTACTCGCCTCGCCTACGTGTGTCCGTTTGCGGTACGGTCGTCCAAGCACCTCCCATGCGAGGCTTTTCTCGGCGGCATGGTTACGGACCCTTTGTAGGGAATGATTTCCCTTCGGCATCGGCGCTCGGCTAAAGAGGTCTTTTCTCCCCTCTCAACGCCTACCACCTTACATCGGATATTCCACCACCCGACGGTCCTGTCACTCCCGCGTCCCCCCTCATGGTCGAACGCTACTTGAACGGTACAGGAATATTAACCTGTTTCCCATCGCCTACGCCCTTCGGCCTCGGCTTAGGGACCGACTAACCCGGAGCGGATAAGCCTGGCTCCGGAACCCTTAGGCTTTCGGTGACAGGGATTCTCACCCTGTTTATCGCGTACTCATTCCGGCATACTCTCTTCCCTGCTCTCCACGGATGCTCTTCCGAGTCCGCTTCGCTGACCAGGGAATGCTCCCCTACCATGACTTGCGTCATCCGTAGCTTCGGCACCATGCTTGAGTCCCGACCATTATCGGCGCGGATCCACTTGACTAGTGAGCTATTACGCACTCTTTAAAGGCATTGCTGCTTCTAAGCCAACCTCCTAGTTGTCTCAGCACATCCACATCCTTTCTCACTTAGCACGGATTTCGGGGCCTTAGCTGACGGTCTGGGCTCTTTCCCTCTCGCGAACGGACATTATCGCCCGTTCACTGACTCCCAGGATACATCTCAAAGGTATTCGGAGTTTGGTTGAGTTCGGTAACCTGGTAAGGCCCCTAGCCCATCCAGTGCTCTACCTCCTCGAGACAGTTACCTGAGGCTATACCTAAATATATTTCGGGGAGAACCAGCTATCTCCGAGCTTGATTGGCCTTTCACCCCTATCCACAGCTCATCCGAGCAGTTTTCAACCCACAACGGTTCGGGCCTCCACCAGGTGTTACCCCGGCTTCACCCTGGCCATGGATAGATCGCTTCGGTTTCGGGTCTACCCCCATGCACTCGTCGCCCTGTTCAGACTCGCTTTCGCTTCGGCTCCGGACCTGAAGCCCTTAACCTCGCGCATGAGGAGTAACTCGCCGGATCATAATGCAAAAGGCACGCCGTCACCCATCCCCGTAATCCGAAGATCCGGGCCGGGCTCCGACCGCTTGTATGCACACGGTTTCAGGGTCTATTTCACTCGCCGTCAGGCGTTCTTTTCACCTTTCCCTCACGGTACTCTTCACTATCGGTCACAGACTCGTATTTAGCCTTGGAAGATGGTCCTCCCGGATTCAGCCAGGGTTTCACGTGTCCCGGCCTACTCGGGGTCCCCACCAGCTCACCTACTCGCATTTCGCATACGGGACTCTCACCCTCTGCGGTCGTACGTTCCAGTACCGTTCCGCTATGCTTCGGTTCGCCTTGCGGTGTGGCCCCACAACCCCCGGTTGGGTCTCCCCACCCGGGTTTGGGCTCTTCCCTTTTCGCTCGCCGCTACTCTGGGAATCTCGATTGATTTCTTTTCCTCCAGGTACTTAGATGTTTCAGTTCCCTGGGTTGGCTCCCTCGCAGGGTGACGGGATCGCTCCCGCCGGGTTTCCCCATTCGGACACCCCCGGATCTACGCTTGCTTGCAACTCCCCGAGGCTTTTCGCAGCTTGCCACGTCCTTCTTCGCCGGTCTGTGCCTAGGCATCCGCCGTGTGCACTTTCTCGCTTGACCAGCCCTCTTCCTCGACTGAACGCCAGCGGTCGTGTGATCGTTCGCTCGCATCCAGATCCATTCTCGTAGGGCTCGTCCACCGTCGCCTTTCCTACACGTACACTCGGCCATCCCGCTGCCGGGCCCGAAAGGGACCCGTGATGAGACGGCCAGAGCGACCTAAGGCTCTATTGCTTCCTTCTACCCGGATTTTCAATCACCTCGGCTTGCCGTGGGCGGTTCCCCCGTCCGCTGGGGACGCGAAGCCGCCGTGGGCGCAGCACGGAAAGACTTAAAAGGTAGTCAAGCGTGGGGGAAAGTCAATAGCGCACGGTTGAGGATCCATCCGAGCTTCAGCCCCGCCCGAAGGCCGCCCGCCCTGATCCGTGCGCTACATTCCTCCCGCAGCGAGGAAGTCGGCGACCTGATCCGCCGTCACATGGAAGTCGCCGAGCTCCGATCCGCCCTGCGGGCCGTGCCAGTCCGAGCCTCCCGTCAGCAGCAGCCTCTCGCTTCGGGCCACCTCTTCCAGCTTGTTCGCGCCGACCTGCACCCGGGTCGAACGGTACGCCTCCAATCCGCGGAGGCCCGCTTCCAGAAGTCGCGGCAACAGCTGGCGAAACTGGGCAGCCGGAGGATGTGCCCACACCGGGACGCCGCCTGCGGCCAAAATCAGTTCGGTGACCTCCTCCGGCGTCGCCACCCTAGTGGCCAGATAGGCTGGGCAGTCGTTGCCGATGAATCGATTGAATGCGTCCCCAACGTGGGCCGCGTAGCCGCGCCTTACCAAGGCTCGGGCCAGGTGGGGTCGCGCAAGGGGTACATCGGACGCGCCGCGCTCCTCTTCCACATCACGCCGATTGATCGCGATGCCCCGCAACGCGAGTCGGCGCACCATCTCGGCCATGCGCTCCGCCCGTCGCTCGTGGCTCCTCCGGGCGTGCCGGTCAAGGATGTCGGAGCGGAAGTCCAGGAAGTAGCCGAGGATGTGGATGTCCACACCGTCGAAGGTACTGCTCAACTCGGCGGCCGGAATCACGTGCAGGGGTCGGTCGCGGGCAGCTTCGAGGGCTCGCCCGACGCCGGCGACGGTGTCGTGATCCGTCAACGCCAGGACATCCAGCCCGCCGGCCATGGCCCGGTTCACGACCTCCTCCGGAGACACCGTGCCATCCGAAGCCGTCGAATGGACGTGGAGATCGAGCTTCATCCGGCGATGCCCTCGGGCTGTGCCGTGCTAGGCTCGCCCGACCCGATCCGCGAGCACGGTGACCTCGTTGTCCTCAACCTTCATCACTCCCCCCGAAATGTCGAAGGACCGGCGCTCTCCCGATTCCGAATCCACCTCGAGCGGGCCGCTGCCGAGCAACGTGAGAAACGGAGCGTGTCCCGGAAGAACGCCCACCCATCCGTCCCATGCCGGAGCGATCAGGGACCGAGCGTTCCCCTCGAACACCACTTGCTCCGGCGTGACCACGCGCAGATCCATGAGCCTGGCCATGCCGTCAGACCTCCGCGCCCATTTCGCGTGCGGCCGCGATCACCTCTTCGATGCCGCCCTTCATGAAAAACGCCTGTTCGGGCAGGTGGTCGAACTCGCCCTCGGCAACCCGTTCGAAGGACTCGATCGTCTCCTCCAGCCGGACGTAGCACCCCGGGATGTTGGTGAACGCAGTGGCCACGAAGAAGGGCTGCGAGAGAAAGCGTTCGATGCGGCGCGCGCGACCGACGATGATCTTGTCCTCTTCGCTCAGCTCGTCCATGCCGAGGATGGCGATAATGTCCTGGAGCTCCTTGTAGCGCTGCAGGATCTCCTTGACGCGCCCGGCGACCTCGTAGTGGCGTTCGCCGATGAACTGCGGATCAAGGATCCGCGAAGACGAGTCGAGGGGATCCACCGCCGGGTATATCCCCTTCTCGGAAATGGACCGAGAGAGGACCGTCGTGGCGTCGAGGTGGGCGAACGCCGCAGCCGGTGCCGGATCCGTCAGGTCGTCGGCTGGCACGTAGATCGCCTGCACCGACGTGATCGACCCTTCGCGGGTTGAGGTGATGCGCTCCTGCAGCTCGCCCATCTCGGTTTCGAGCGTGGGTTGGTATCCCACTGCGGAAGGCATGCGCCCGAGCAGCGCCGACACCTCGGATCCCGCTTGGGTGAAGCGGAAGATGTTGTCGATGAAGAGCAGGACGTCCTGCTTCTCCACATCGCGGAAGTACTCGGCGATCGTCAGGCCCGAGAGGCCGACCCGGAGGCGCGCTCCCGGAGGCTCGTTCATCTGGCCGTACACCAGCGCGGTGGAATCGAGAACGCCCGACTCCTTCATCTCGATCCAGAGGTCGTTGCCCTCGCGCGTGCGCTCACCGACGCCGGAGAAGACCGAACGCCCGCCGTGCTCCATGGCGATGTTGTTGATCAGCTCCATGATGATGACGGTCTTGCCCACGCCGGCGCCGCCGAAGAGGCCCGTCTTGCCGCCCTTGACGTACGGGGCGAGGAGATCGACCACCTTGATTCCCGTCTCGAAGATCTCGGTCTTCGGCTCCAGATTGTCGAAGCGGGGCGCGAGGCGATGAATCGGCCACCGCTCGATGGGCTTGCCGTCCTCGCTCACCACCGGTCCGAGCTCGTCCACGGGCTCGCCGAGCACGTTGAGGATGCGGCCCAGCGCAGGCTTTCCGACCGGCATCGCGATGGCCTGCCCGGTGTCCGCCACCTCAGTCCCGCGCTGCACGCCGTCGGTCGAGCTCATCGACACGGCGCGCACCTGCGAACGGCCGATGTGCTGCTGCACCTCGGCCACCAGGTCGATCGCCCGACCGGACTCGGACACGGTCGAGATTTTCAGGGCGCTGTGGATTTCCGGCAAATGACGTGCGTCGAACTCCACGTCCAAAACGGGCCCGATGACCTGGACGACTCGACCGATGTTCTTCTCATCCATGTTGTGTTTCTCTCCAGCCGCAGGGTTGCGGCGCTAGTTCCTTGCCGTGGTCGGGTTCACTCCAACGCCGCTGCACCACCGACGATCTCTGCGATCTCCTGGGTGATCTGTGCCTGGCGTGCTCTGTTGTAGGTGCGAGTCAGCGTCTCGATCAATTCGCCGGCATTGTCCGTGGCGCTCTTCATGGCTGCCCGGCGGGCGCCCTGCTCGCCTGCGGCGTTCTCGGCGAGCGCCCGGTAGACGACGCTTGTCAGGTAGCGCGGCAGGATGCGGCCCACGAGCTCCACCGGAGGCGGCGACACGATGAATGCATCGACGGAGCGTGCGCCCTCCCTAGGCTCCACCGGAAGGATGAGCCGGGTTCTCGGCGGCGTGGACATCGCGGAGCGGAACTTCGAGCTCACCATGTACACGGCGTCGAGGGCACCCGACTCGAACCCATCCCTGAGTGGAGCGACCAGTGACTCCGCGTCCTCCGGGGTGGGCTGGTCGCCGATTGCGGTGGTGGACGACGCGATGGCGCTGCCTCGAAACCGGAAGAATGTCAGACCCTTCTTTCCCGCGATGTGGAGGTCGGTCGCAACGCCTGCCGCCGCAAGCTCGGCCATTCTGTTCCGCGCCTCGCGAATGAGGTTCGCATTGAAGGCGCCGCAAAAGCCGCGGTTGGCCGTCAGGAGCAGAACAGCGGCGCGCTTCGTCTCGACAGGTTGCCGCAACAGCGGGTGGTCCTGCTCGAGACCGGGAGCGCGAAGGCTCCGCAGCAACTCGTCGAGGGCGTCGCTGTAGGGCCTCGCCGCCACCATCCGGTCCATCGCACGCTTCAGCTTGGAAGTGGCGACCAGCTCCATCGTGCGCGTGATCTTGCGCGTGTTCTTGACGGATTTGATCCGTCGCAGAACCTCACGGGCCTGGGCCACTCTATGCCGCTCCCGCCTCCACCGTCTCGTTCTCGACGGCGAAGACCTCGTTGTATTCCTCGATGCACGAGCGCAGGCGACCCTCGATGTCCTCGGTGAGCTGCCCCTCCTGGCGGATGCCGATCAGCACATCGTCGAAGCGGCTCTCCATGAACGAGAGGAAGCCGCGCTCCCACCGCTTCACGTCGGCGACCTCCAGGCTGTCCAGGAATCCGTTGGTCACCGCGTAGATCGAGACGATCTGGCGCTCGACCGGCACCGGCTGATACTGTGGCTGCTTGAGGATCTCGACGGTTCGCTGTCCGCGTGCCAGCTGCTGCTGCGTGGCGGCGTCCAGATCGGAGGCGAACTGCGCGAAGGTCTCCATGGCTCGAAACTGGGCCAGGTCCAGCCGGAGCCGTCCCGCGACCCTCTTCATGGCCTTGACCTGCGCCGCTCCGCCGACGCGCGAGACGGAGATGCCGACGTTGACGGCCGGTCGGACCCCCGCGTTGAACAGGTCGGGCTCCAGATAGATCTGTCCGTCGGTGATCGAAATGACGTTGGTGGGGATGTAGGCGGAGACGTCGCCGGCCTGGGTCTCGATGATCGGGAGGGCGGTGAGCGAGCCGCCGCCAAGCTCGTCCGAGAGTTTCGCCGCCCGCTCCAGAAGCCGCGAGTGCAGATAGAAGACGTCACCGGGATAGGCTTCGCGGCCGGGGGGCCGGCGGAGCACGAGCGAGAGCTGGCGATACGCCTGCGCCTGCTTGGAAAGGTCGTCGTAGATGACCAGGGTGTGCTTGCCCAGTCCCATGAAGTGCTCGGCGAGCGCAGTGGCCGAGTAGGGAGCCACGTACTGCATCGGGGCCGGATCGGAGGCGTTCGCCGTCACCACGATCGTGTAGTCCATGGCACCGTGGTGCCTCAGCGTCTCCACCACCGCGGCCACCTTGCCCGCACGCTGCCCGATCGCGCAGTAGACGCAGATGACGTCGGTGTCCTTCTGGTTGATGATCGCGTCGACGGCGACGGCCGTCTTGCCGGTCTGACGATCGCCGATGATCAGCTCGCGCTGTCCCCGGCCGATCGGAATCATGGCGTCGATGGCCTTGATTCCCGTCTGGAGCGGTTCCTTCACCGGCTGCCGCTTGACGATCCCGGGCGCGACCACGTCGATCTGGCGGCGCGCCGAGGTCTCGATCGCCGCACCTCCGTCGAGCGCGTTGCCAAGCGGGTCGACCACCCGGCCCAGATAGCCATCCCCGACGGGCACGTCCAGAACGCGACGGGTGCGCCGCACCTGGTCGCCCTCGTGCAGCCCGGCCCATTCACCCAGAATGACCGCGCCGATGTTGTCTTCCTCCAGGTTGAGGGCCAGCGCGGTCACCTTCTCGCCGCTCTCGCTGGACGTGATCTCGAGCATCTCGCTCGCCATCGCCCGGGTGAGTCCGTAGATGCGGGCTACACCGTCCTTCACCTCGAGGACTTCGCCGACCTCCTCGGCATGGAGCGCCTCTTCGAAGCTCTCGATTTCGGCCAGGAGGACGCTCTTGATCTCGCCCGCCCGGAGCTGTGAATCTGCCATGTCGTCTCTAGCTTTCCTGTCTTTGAAGCTCTGCGTCCATGAGCCTGCGGCGCATGGCGTCGAGTTGCCGTTTCAGGGATCCGTCGTAGAGGGTGTCGCCCTCTCGTATCACGATGCCGCCGATGATCTCCGGCCTGACCTTGACACTCGGAATGACCGTCGCATCGGTTGCCGAGGACAGCTGCGCCGCAAGGTCCTCCAGTTCCGCCTCTTCCAGTTCGCGAGCCACCGTCACCTCCATGTGGCGCAGGCCTCGGTGCCGGTCCAGGATGGCCTGAAAGTCGCTCATGATCGCGGGCAGGAGGCGCTGTCGTCCCTTGTCCACGACAACCTTGAGGAAGCGTACCAGAATCGGCGGCACCGAGGCTCCCAGCGCCCGTGCCAGCGCGCCCTTCTTGGTCTCTGCCGAAACTCGCGGCGTGCCGAGGAACTCCGCGACCCTGCGGTCCTCCATCAGCTCCGCCACCCGCGCCACGGGCTCATCGTAGTGGGTCGCGCCTCCGTGGCGTTCGGCCAGCTCGAAGAGCGTCTCGGCGTAGTTGCGGACGACCATGCCCTCTCTCACGCCAGCGCCCCCTCCGAGTCGGCGAGGTCGTCGATGTACTCCATCGCAAGCTTCCGGTCGCGCTTCGCGTCGAGGCGCTCGCCCAGGAGCCGCGCCGCGACCGCCAGCGCCACGTCCACCGATTCCCGCCGCACGGCCTCGACCGCAGCCTTGCGCTCGCGTTCGATCTCACGCCGCGCGTTGGCCAGCATCGCCTGGGTCTCCTCGCGGGCCTTGGCTTCGAGTTCCTTGCGAAGCGTCTCCGCAGCCGCCCGACTCTCGCCGACCAGCGCCTGTGCCTGCCTGCGTCCCTCGGCCAGCTGTTCCCGGTGCCTGGCGATCAACTCGTCGGCCTCCTCCCGCAATCGGCGCGCTTCGTCGATGTTGTCCTGGATGCCCTGTTGCCTTGCGTCCAGTGCACCGAGCAGAGGCTTCCAGGCGTATCGCGCCAGAATGAAGAGCAGGGTGCCAAAGGTGAGCAGCGTCCAGAACGACAGTCCCCAGTCGATCTGGAAGAGCGAGTCCCATGCGCTCTCCTCGGCGGCAGCCGCGATTGCCGCTGTCGCCCGGATGTCGGCGACCGCCCCGTGAAGGCCCACGATGCTCATTGCCGTGGCGCTCACGCCAGGAACAGGAAGAGCATGGCGAGGATGATGGCGAAGAGCGCCGCCCCCTCGACTAGGCCGGCCAGCAGAATGGCCAGGCCGCGGATCTCGCCGGCCGCCTCCGGCTGCCGCGCGATCCCCTGGGTGGCGCCATCACCGATCCGGCCGATCCCAAGGCCGGCGCCGATGGCGGCGAGCCCAGCCCCGATGCCGGCGCCGAGCAGCGCCATGTTGCTCTTGGCGACCTCGGCGTCGGTCGCCACTTCCTGGAGCACGTTGAAAGCTGAGTCGAGCATGGTGTCTTGGTTCCCTTCTGTGGATTGGATCCCGAGTTGTTGGTTCGAACTAGTGTTCATGCCGCATCAGCCCGATGAACACGGCTGACAGCATGGCGAAGATGTACGCTTGGATGAAGGCGATCAGCAGTTCGAGCAGCAGGATCGCCGAAACGAACGCGTAGGAGCCCCCGGCGATGAGCCACCTTCCGAAGGCGATGTTCCCGAAAAGGAAGATGAACCCCAGCACCGAGAAGATCAGCATGTGACCCGCGGTCATGTTGGCGAACAGCCGGATCGCGAGCGCGAAGGGCTTCGTGAACTTGCCGAGCAGCTCGACCGGGGTCATCACGGCCAGCATGGCGTACTTGACGAAGCCGCTGGTCCCCGGCGGGGTGTAGAAGATGGTCCGCATGTATCCACCCGGCCCCAGCGTCAGGAAGCCCGAGATCTCCGTGACCAGGAAGGTAATGATCGCAAGGGTGGCGGTGACCGCCAGGTTGCCGGTGGCCGAGCCTCCCCAGGGCACCAGCCCCAGGAGGTTCATGGTGAGGATGAAGAAGAAGAGGGTCAGGATCAGCGGTACGAAGCGCTGGTATCCGTGCCCGATGTACTCCTTGCAAAGGTTGTCGCGGAGGAACACGACGACCGCCTCGACGGCGTTCGCGATCCCGCTTGGCGCCTTGGCGGTTCCCTGCCGCGCGATGGTCCGGGCCGCCAACATGACCAGCGCCGTCGTGATGAAGGCGGCGAGGAGCAGGAGGACGACGTGCTTGGAGATGGAGAGATCGACGGCAAGCCCTCCCAACCGGATCGGCTCCCATGTGGGAAGG
Organism: Longimicrobiales bacterium; assembly: GCA_963662845.2. Classification (GTDB taxonomy): domain Bacteria; phylum Gemmatimonadota; class Gemmatimonadetes; order Longimicrobiales; family Gaopeijiaceae; genus Bin94. The sequence goes on from CAXXCM010000005.1 coordinate 1,597,423, forward strand.
TGAACCGGTCCGATGAAGGGGAGTTCGTACTCGCCTGAGTCCAGAATGTGATGGGCCAGCATCCCTCCGAGGTCGAAGGGCCCCTCGTGCCCCGCCCCCGCAGCCTCCTGCGGCGCGGCATGTTCCTGAAGGAGCGCGAGCATGCCGATCACGACTCGACCGCCGCGGCGTCTGCGCGGAGCCGCCGGTGCTCGAGACAGGACTCGGCCAGGATCGAAGCCAGCAGGAACCCACCCAGCGCGAGGAGGAAGGGAGCCGGCTCGGCTCGGCCCGGGATGACGAATGCGGCGATTCCCGCCGCGATGATCAGTACCCGCAGGGCGAAGCCCGCCCCGATGGCCGCGAAGAAGCGATCATTCCGGGTCCTCCAGCCCTTGAGCAGGAGGTGCGCCGGAAGCTGGGTGCCCACAGCGAGGATGGCCGCGCCGAGAACCGCCCGCCGGGCGCCCACCTCGAGGAAGGGCCATGTGACCAGCACGCCGATGATCGCGACACCCCCAAGTGCGGCAGCGAAACGCATGGACTGCTTCACCGATGATCTTCCCCGTCGCCGTGCGTTTCCCGGTCCCGCTGCGCCGGCTCGACCACGGCCCGGACATACAGCGTATGGAACCCCGCTCCAACGCCGACGAGAGCGCCGACCAGGACGAGCAGCGGGGTCGTTCCGAGCCGTTCGTCCAATTTCAGTCCTCCCCAGGTCAGGAGCAGGATGGTGAGTACCCAGCTGATGCCGTATCCCGAATAGCGTCCGACATCTGCGAGGCCGGTGGACGACCATCGCTTCGATCGACCGCCGTGCTTCACGAGCCTCCTCTTCCTGCCGGTTGGAGCGGGACTTCGGAATCACCCCCCGCGAAGCGGGTTCCCGCAGATGCGGTATCCGATGGAAACCTAACGCTTGTGAAATTTTTCGCAAGCGGTCCGGCGAGATCGTTCCCGGGGTCCGGCGTGCCGGTTTGACGGGTCGGTCGCGGCGCGCCGGAGTTCCGCGTCTTGACCCGAAAAAGCCGCCTCGCCTATCTTCCCCGCTTCGGCGGACCAACCATCTCTGCAACCCGGAACGGGTATGACCCCCACTTCCTCCCCCACCCTGGCGGCCCCTCCTGCCCAATCGGCCGACCGTGACGTCCAACTGCTACGCCGCGCCGGCGAGATCGGCGAGGAACTGCGAAGCGCGGTGAGCCGCCGGATCGTGGGTCAGCAACACATCGTCGACAGCATCCTCACCGCGATGATGGCGAACGGGCACGTGCTCCTTGTCGGGGTCCCGGGACTCGCCAAGACGCTGATCATCTCAACCCTTTCGGAGGCGCTGCACCTCAAGTTCAACCGCATCCAGTTCACCCCCGACCTGATGCCCACGGACATCACCGGGACCGAGGTCATCCAGGAGGACAAGCTGACGGGGGAGCGGGTCTTCCGTTTCGTCCAGGGTCCGATCTTCGCCAACATCATCCTCGCCGACGAGATCAACCGCACTCCGCCGAAGACCCAGGCCGCTCTCCTCGAGGCGATGCAGGAGCGCGACGTCACGGCGGCGGGCAAGACCTACCATCTCGACCCCCCGTTCTTCGTGCTGGCGACGCAAAACCCCATCGAGCAGGAAGGCACCTATCCGCTTCCCGAGGCGCAGTTGGACCGCTTCATGTTCGACCTGCGGATTCACTATCCCGACCGGGATGAGGAGGAGAGGATCGCGACCCTCACCCAGGAGGTGCAGGACATCGAGATCGAGCCGGTCGTGCACGGGTCCGAGATCGTCGAACTGCAGCAACTGGTCCGGCGCACTCCGGTTCCGCCCTCCATTGTCGGCTACGCCGTTCGACTGGCGCGCTCCACCCGGCCGGGCGGCGACGAGCAGGCCGACGTGGCGAAGCGCTACATCAGCTGGGGCGCCGGTCCGCGCGCATCCCAGTATCTCGTGCTCGGGGCGAAGGCCCGCGCCGTCTTCAGGGGCGCGCCGATGCCCACCATGCAGGACATTCACGACATCGCGCCGTCGATCCTCGCGCACCGCATTGTGATCAACTTCGACGGAGAGGCGGAGGGGCTGACCACTCGCGATGTCATCCGCGAACTGCTCAGCGAGAGCAAGAAATGGATCTAGAGGCCGGGTCGTCGGACGACCAACCTCCGAGTAGCAAAACGCGAGCGCCATGGCGCTGATTGCGGGACTCACGGCGGGCTTCGTCCTGCTTCTGCTGGTTGCGGCGGGACTGACGGCCACGCTTTCGGCGGTGCTCAGGATCAGCGATTCGAGAGCCCGCGTCCTCGTCGACGAGGGCTTCGCCGGCGCCAGCGCGCTCGTGGCGTTGCGCACCGGGGAGACGGGCACGTCGGCGCTGGGTGTCCTTCGCGCCATCTGCAACCTCGGGGCGGCCGCCGCCGGCGTCGCCGCGGCAGCGGTCCTATGGGGTACGCGGGGCATGTGGATCGGCGGACCGCTGGTGGTCCTGGCGGTGCTGCTGGCAGGCGAGGTCGGACCCAGAGCGTTCGCGAGCCGCCGTCCCGTCCGGCTGGCCCTTGCCACGGCACCGCTCCTGCGGTCGGCGGCGCGCGTCTTCAGCCGTTTGCTGTTCCCGCTCCTGGCGCTGGGACGCCTTGCTGGACGGGTCTCGGGTCGCGTCGAGGCCTCGCCCGACGAGCTGCAGGTGCGCGAGGCGCTCGAGATCGGGGCTGAAGCTGGAATCGTGGAGGACGACGAGAGTCGTCTCATCGAACGGGCCTTCAAGCTGGACGAGCTCAACGCCTGGGACGCGATGACGCCGCGGGTGGACATCGTCGCATGGGAGGAGTCCCGGCAACTGGGCGAGGTGCTGTCCGAACTCGAAAAGGTCCCCCACTCCAGGGTGCCGGTCTACGGTGAGAGCATCGACGACGTGACCGGCATCGTTCATGTCCGCGACGTCTATCGTGCCTACGTGGCGGGCCAACGCGACGTCACCCTGGGCGCGATCGCGCGGGAAGCCATGTTCGTGCCCGGCTCCCTGTCCCTCGCAAAGCTCCTGGCCGAGTTCCGAGCCCGTCGCATGCACATGGGGATCGTCGCGGACGAATTCGGCGGGACCGACGGTCTGATCACGCTGGAGGACGTCCTCGAGGAGCTCGTGGGCGAGATCGTGGACGAAACCGATGTCGACGAAGATCCCGTCACCCCGCTGGCACCGGACGAGATCCTCGCCACCGGCGGGGCCGAGATACGGGAGATCAACCAGCGCTTTGGCTTCGAGCTTCAGGCGGGCGAGCATCGCTCCGTGAACGGCTTCATCATCGAGGAGCTGGGCCACGTGCCCGAAGCGGGCCGCACCTTCACGGTCGGGAACGTGCACGTCGAGGTCATGGAGGCCACGGACACCCAGGTGGTGAAGGCCCGTCTCCGGCGCACCGGCGCGTCTCGAACGGGCGGCTGATGGCGCTGGTGATGCCCTTTGGCGGGCGTCGTCCGCGGATTGCAGGGTCGGCGTTCCTGGCACCGACCGCCGTCGTGATCGGCGATGTGGAGATCGGGGACGATGCCAGCATCTGGTTCGGCGCCGTCCTGCGTGGCGACCATCCCGAAAACGGAATCCGCGTGGGCGCACGGACCAACGTTCAGGACAACGCCGTGATCCACACGAGTGCACAGGGGCCCACGGTGATCGAGGCGGAGGTGACGATCGGTCACGCCGCCGTCATGGAGAGTTGCCGGATTGGACGACGCACGGTGGTGGGAATGGGCGCGGTGGTGCTCCAGCGGGCAGAAGTGGGAGACGGCTGCGTGGTCGCGGCCGGGGCGGTGGTCAAGGAAGGAGCCGTGGTTCCGCCGGGCCGGCTGGTGGTCGGGGTGCCTGGCCGGGTGCGCCCGCTCGGGGCCGGGGCCGCCTCGTGGACCGAACGCAGCGCCGAGCACTATGTGGAGCTGAGCCGAAGATACCTGGCGGACCGGACATGCGAACTGTGTGGCGGTCCGGCTCTGGAACGGCACTGCAAGATCGTGTGCCTGAACTGCGGCTTCCAGAGGGACTGCAGCGACCCCTGAGCCCTACATCCCGAGCATCGCTGCTCGGTACCAGGCGGCCACGATGTCGCCCCAGGCGTAGGCGGCACCGGCTCCCACGGCAAGGAAGATGCCGAACGGCACCAGCCTTCCGGTCCGCAGAGCCACCGGGCCGAAGATCAGGACACCGAGGAGCGAACCTGCGAACAGAGTGACAAGGACTCCGGCCGGCTCCACAAACGCGCCCACCATGGCCATCATCTTGATGTCGCCTCCCCCCATGGCGTCCTTCTTCATGATGAGCTTGCCCATTGCCGCCGTGGCCCAGAGGAGGGCGAAGCCGAATGCCGCGCCGAGCGCCGCCCCCAGCAGCGTTGCACCGCCCGCGAGGGGAGCCAGCGCCAGCCCGGCCGCCATGCCCCCGAGCGTGAACTGGTCCGGAATGATGTAGGTGCGGGCATCGGTGATCGCGATGCCGAGGAGGATGGTCAGGAAGAGGCTGCCTCGCAGCGCTTCGGGATGCACGCCCCAGACCGCGACCATGCCCGCCCAGATCAGTCCGACCGCCGCTTCCACCAACGGATACTGGATGCTCAGCCGCACGCCGCAGCCGCGGCATCGGCCGCGCACCAGCATGTGGCCCAGCACCGGAACATTCTCGATTCGACGCACCCGTCTGTCGCAGCCCGGACACCGCGACGGGGGCCAGATCACCGATTCTCCGGCCGGCCAACGCGCCGCGCAGACGTTGAGAAACGACCCCGCCGAGACGCCCACCAGTGCCGCCAGCGCCACAATGTGACCGTCGCTCACCGTCGGTCGCGGGTAAGAAGGTACATGAGGATCGAGCCAGCCACGGCGACGTTGAGCGAATCCACGCCGGGCGCCACCGGGATGGAGACCGCACGCGCCCGACGCACCAGGTGCGCCGGAAGCCCCCTGGTCTCGCCTCCGACCGCCAGTACCCAGTCGCGAGCGTGCCCCCCGTCCCCGGCGACCACCGGTGTCCCCGCAGGGTCGGCGCACAGCAGGTTGACCCCGGTCGGCAGGCCGGTCGCGCCGGGCTCGCGATCCCCGGCCCGGTCAGCCGAGCTCGCGTCCTCGCGTCGTTCGGGCGCGTCCGCCAGCGGCGCGGCCAGCAGCGGGAGATGGAAGACGCCCCCGGCCGAGGCGCGGATCACCTTGGGACTCCAGGGATCGACCGTGCCTCGTCCAATCACGATCCCGTCGAGTCCGAACGCCCACGCCGAGCGGATCAGCGTCCCAAGGTTTCCGGGGATCTGGACGCCGATCGGCATCAGGTGACGACCGCGCCGCAGAGAACTCGACTTCGGTTGCGGCGCCCTCACGCAGGCCAGCGCCGGCTGCGGCCGCTCCGTCGATGCGATCTCGGCCACGTCCCGATCCGGAGCAATCTGGCATTCGACCCCGTGCTCGCGGCAGGCCGCGAGAATCCGTGCGCTCGACTCGGAGGTCCTCGCAAGCGCCTCTCCCATGAGCACCCACAGGACCTCCAGGGGAGACCGCAGCGCCTCGATCACCACGCGGGGACCCTCGGCGAGCGCCAGACCCTCGCGCTCGCGCATCCGGCGAACCGTCAGCCGTCCGGCCAATCGTGCCCTAGATTTGCTGATCAAGCGCCCCTCCTTCCTCCGCAGGCAGGCCATGGTCAGCCATCCGCCACCCCCCGTCGCCCTCACCATCGCCGGCAGCGACAGCTCTGGCGGCGCTGGAATACAGGCCGACCTCAAGACATTCCACCAATGGAGAGTCTACGGCTCGACGGCCCTGACCGCCGTCACCGCGCAGAACACCATGGGCGTGCAGGAGGTGCATCCGCTCCCCCGCGCCATCGTCGCGGCGCAGATCGACAGCGTCGCCAGCGACATGTTCCCCAAGGCGGTCAAGACCGGAATGCTCGCCGATTCCGGCATCGTGCGCACGGTGGCGGCCGCACTTCGCCGACACCGTCTCGACAACTACGTCCTTGACCCAGTGATGGTCGCGACCAGCGGCGACCGCCTGCTCGCACCCGCCGCCGTCGAGGCCGTGCGCGACCGGCTGGTTCCCCGCGCCGCCATCGTGACCCCGAACCTGCCCGAGGCCATGATCCTGACCGGTGTGCGCGACCGAAGCCTGGACGGCATGGACGAGGCCGCGCGCATTCTCGTGGCAGCCGGCGCCGGGGCGGCGGTGGTGAAGGGAGGTCATCTGGAGGGCGACGAGGTGGCGGACATCTTCTGGGATGGCAGCTCCAGGCGGGTTTTCCGCAGCCCGCGCCGGCTGACCCGCCACACGCACGGCACCGGCTGCACGCTCAGCGCCGCCATCGCGGCCGGCCTGGCACACGGAACGCCGCTCGAAGAGGCGGTGGCGGCAGCGATCGCGTGGGTGAGGGAGGCGATCGCGGGCGCGCCCGGGCTTGGCGCGGGACGCGGCCCGATCGATCACTTCGCCGATGTCGCCAGCACCGGAAGCAGCGCCTCGATCAGCACCCCCAGCACGCCTCCCGCAGTCTCCCCGTAGGCCATGACCTCGGAATGGTCGACGGCACCGAGTCCCAGACCCGACGCCCGGTTCGTGATCAGCGAGAAGGCCAGGACTCTTTGCCCGCCGGCTCTCGCGGCCACGGTCTCCGGCACCGTCGACATGCCCACGGCATCGGCGCCCGCCGCCCGCAGGGCCCGGATCTCGGCCGGCGTCTCGAAGTTGGGTCCGTGCACCGCGCCGTAGACGCCCCTGGGCAGCGCGGTTCCGATCTTCAGCGCGGTCGCTTCGGCCAGGGAGATCAGCAGCGGGTCGTAGGGGCGGCTCATGTCGGGAAAGCGGTCCTCTCCGGCCCTGACCGGCCCCGCCAGGGGTGCCCGGAACGACGCGCCCAGGTGGTCGTCCACGAGCATGATGCGGCCGGGCAGGAGATCCGGGCGAATGCCGCCGGCCGCATTGCTGAGGACGACGATCTCGGCCCCGGCGGCCCGTCCCACGCGCACCGGCGCGAGCACCACGTCGGTCCCGCATCCTTCGTAGAAGTGGAACCGACCCGACTGGACGATCACCGGCACGCCGGCGATGCGCCCGAGAACGAATTCGCCCGCGTGGCTCTGCACCGAAGTGTCGGGGAACCCGGGAAGCTCGCCGAAGTCGACGACCGCCGCCGCATCGACGCGGGAGGCGAGCCCACCCAATCCGGAGCCCAGCACGAGGTGCACGAGCGGACGAAGGTCGCCGCCGCGTTCCCGAAGGATGCGGGCGCAGTCCCCGATCCTCGGCGCAGCGGTCAAATCAACACGCCCGCGATGGAGGCCGTCATGAACGCCGCGATGGCGCCTCCGACCATGGCCCTCAGGCCCAGGCGAGAGAGTTCACTCCGCCGGCCCGGCGCTATGCCCCCGATCCCCCCGATCTGGATCGCGATCGAGGAGAAGTTGGCGAAGCCGGAAAGCGCGTAGGCGGCAATCGTCGCCGACCGGTCGGACAGGCCGCCCTGCGCCATCGTCTCGGCCAGACCCAGATAGGCGACGAATTCGGTGGCCACGGTCTTGAGGCCCATGAGGGATCCAACCTCGGCGGCTTCACCCCAGGGCACGCCCATCACCCACGCGACCGGCGCAAGCAACGCACCGAGCAGGCCCTCGAGCGAGAGTCCCTCCAGCCCAACCAGCCCGCCGGCCCAGCCGAGCATCCCGTTGATCAGTGCGATCATGGCCAGGAAGGCGAGCAACATCGCACCCACGTTGAGAGCAAGCTGCATCCCCTCGCCCGCCCCGCGGGCCGCCGCCTCGATCACATTGACGTCGGGACGCTCCGGTGTGGTTCTCAGCCCTCCCGCCGTCTCGGGCACCTCCTCCTCGGGCACCATGAGCTTGGCGACGACCAACGCAGCCGGCGCCGACATCACCGAGGCCGCCATGAGGTGGCCCGCGATGTCCGGAAAGAACCCGACCAGCATGCCCGCGTAGGCGGCCATCACTCCGCCGGCAACGGTCGCGAAACCCGCCGTCATCACCGCCATCAGCTCCGAGCGGGTCATCCTGTCGACGAAGGGCTTGACCAGCAGCGGCGCCTCGGTCTGTCCGATGAAGATGTTTCCCGCCGCGGTCAGCGTCTCGGCCCCGCTGGTCTTCATTGTGCGCTGCATGACCCAGGCGATCCCGCCCACGATCCGCTGCATGAAGCCGAGGTGGTAGAGCACCGTCATCAAGGACGCGAAGAAGATGATCGTCGGGAGCACGTTGAAGGCCACAAAGGCTCCGGTGCGCGCCACGTACTGCCCCTCGGCCACGAAGCCGCCGTTTCCAGGGTCGCCCACCCCAACCGGCACGTTGTTGTACACCAGGTCGCCGAACAGGAAGCGGGCCCCCTCCATGGTGAACCCCACCGCCGAGAGGACGACGCGGTTGGCGGTGTCGAACACGCCCGCGCCGACCGGGGTGCGCAGGATCAGTAGCGCGAAGACGAACTGCAGCCCCAGCCCCCACAGCACGATTCGCCACGGTATCCGGCGCCGGTTCACGCTTAGCGCCCACGCGGCCAGGGTCAGGAACGCGATGCCAAGGAACCCGCGCAGACGAGTCAGGACCTCGATTCCATCCACGCCCTGTGCCGTCGGCGCGACCGTCGCCAGCAGCGTGGTGGCCGTTTCAGCCAGCAGTGGCATTTCGGATCCTCCGTGGAGGTGGGACGAGAGATGGAGTCCGGCGGCGAGTTGCCGCCCGGCGCACCTTGCGCACGCCGGAACCTAGAATACGCCGAGACTCGTGGACCGGCCAACGCCCGGCACCGTGGGGCGTGGGTGGAGCCGGCTGGATCTTGCGGATGCCTGCCAGAATGGCAGAACCGATCCGCCAGCGCCTGGGCCGACCTGCCAGAATGGCAGAACCACGATCCCGGATACCCGGTTCCACTCCAATGACAGCGGGATCGTCGGAGATCGAACGGGCGCATCGCTTCCGGCACGCGAATTGCTTGTTGGTGGTGAGTTATCTTTGAACGGACGCCCGCGACTCGCGCGGCAGACCGAATCCCGTCAACCGTCGGCGCGGGCCGACACCGAAAGGACCAGAGACAATGGGCAAGATCATCGGAATCGACCTGGGAACCACCAATTCGGTGGTCGCCGTCATGGAGGGGGGCGAGCCCACGGTCATCCCCAACTCCGAAGGCGGTCGCACGACCCCCTCGGTCGTTGCCTTTGCCAAGGACGGAGAACGACTCGTCGGGCAGGTCGCTCGGCGTCAGGCCATCACCAACCCCGAGAACACCGTGTTCTCCATCAAGCGCTTCATGGGAATGCGGTACTCGGAGGTCGAGTCCGAGCGCAAGCGCGTCCCCTACCGGGTGGCCCGCGACAGCGATGACCGGGTCGTGGTCGGTCTGCCGAACCGCGGCAAGAACTACACGCCGCCGGAGATCTCCGCCGTTGTCCTGCAGAAGATGCGCCAGACTGCGGAGGACTACCTTGGCACCTCGGTCACCGAGGCCGTCATCACCGTCCCGGCCTACTTCAACGACGCCCAGCGCCAGGCCACCAAGGATGCCGGCAAGATCGCCGGGCTCGAGGTGAAGCGGATCATCAACGAGCCCACCGCAGCCGCTCTGGCGTACGGCCTCGACAAGAAGAAGGAAGAGAAGATCGCGGTCTTCGACCTGGGCGGCGGCACCTACGACATCTCGATCCTCGAGATCGGCGACGGCGTCTTCGAGGTCAAGGCGACCAACGGCGACACTCACCTGGGCGGGGACGACTTCGACCAGGTTCTGATCGACTGGCTCGTCGGGGAGTTCAGGAAGGATCAGGGAATCGACCTGTCCAAGGACTCGATGGCGCTGCAGCGGCTCAAGGAGGCCGCGGAGAAGGCGAAGATGGAGCTGTCCTCGACATCCTCGACCGACATCAACCTTCCATTCATCACCGCGACCCAGGACGGACCCAAGCACCTGAACTACCAGCTCTCGCGCGCCAAGTTCGAGCACCTGGTGGACGACCTGATCCAGCGCACCATCCCGCCGATGGAGAAGGCGCTGGCCGACGCTGGGCTGGAGCCGGACGACATCGACGAGGTGGTGCTGGTCGGCGGCTCGACCCGGATCCCCAAGATCCAGCAGGTGGTCCAGGACTTCTTCGGCCAGGAGCCCCACCGAGGCGTCAACCCCGACGAGGTGGTCGCCGTCGGCGCCGCGATTCAAGGCGGGGTGCTCGCCGGCGACGTCAAGGACGTGCTCCTCCTCGACGTGACGCCGCTGTCGCTCGGCATCGAGACGCTAGGCGGGGTGATGACCACGTTGATCGAGCGCAACACCACGATCCCGACACGGAAGATGGAGGTGTTCTCGACCGCCGAGGATTCGCAAACGACGGTCGAGATCCATGTCCTCCAGGGCGAGCGGAAGATGGCGATCGACAACCGAACGATCGGCAAGTTCCAGCTGACGGGCATTCCGCCCGCACCGCGGGGCATTCCGCAGGTCGAGGTCACCTTCGACATCGACGCCAACGGCATTCTCCACGTCACCGCCAAGGACCGCGCGACCTCGAAGGAGCAGAAGGTTCGCATCGAAGCCTCCAGCGGTCTCAGCGACAGCGAGATCGACCGGATGGTGCGCGACGCCGAGTCGCACAAGGCGGAGGACGAGAAGCGTCGCGAGGAGGTCGAGGCCCGCAACCACCTGGATTCTCTGGTCTACCAGGTTGAGAAGGACACGGACGAGTGGGGCGACAAGGTCTCGGCCGACACCCAGGAGCGGCTTGACGGGGCTATGGAACGTGGCCGGCAGGCTCTGAAGGGCAACGACACCGCAGAGATCAACGAGGCAAGGGACGAGCTCATGCAGGCCTTCAGCGCCGCTGGTCAGGAGATGTACCAGGCGCAGGCGGCGGAGGCGGCCGCGAGCCCGGACGAGGATTCGACCGACGGCGGTGGGCCCGATGGTGGCGAGCCCGACGCGGAGGAGGCCGAGGACGACGACGTGGTGGAGGCGGACTACGAGATCGTGGACGAGAGGGGGTAGTCCGAGCGTGGCCGTGGGGCAACGGTGGCCCTCTCGGCACGCGTCCAACCCCTCACTTGCAAGCGACCCTTCCAACCGGTGAGAGACATGACCTACGATCCACTCAGAGCAAAGGCCAAGGTCGCCCTTTCGGTGGCCGTCTGCCTTCTTTGCGGACTGGGAATCGCGTCCCAGTTCGGCTTCACCGAGAGGCCGTACAGCCTACCCCCGGTGCAGACTGCACCCGTCGTTTCCGACGCCGAGGTCCAGCCGGCGCTGGATCTCAGCGAGGCGTTCGTGAATGTCGCCGACGCGGTCACGCCAGCCGTCGTGCAGATCGAGACGACGCGTCGGCAGGCGGTGCGCAGCGACGACATGCGCGGCCTGGAGTGGTTCTTCCGGGGGAGGCCGCAGAACGAGGTGCCGGAGATCGTCGAAGGCAGCGGCAGCGGCTTCATCATCTCCGACGACGGGTATGTCCTGACCAACAACCACGTAATCGAGGGCGCGCAGCGGATCGACGTGACCCTCCTCGACGGACGTGAGTTCGGTGCGGATGTGGTCGGAGCCGATCCGACGACGGACATCGCCGTCATCAAGATCGACGGCACGGAACTTCCTGTGGCTTCGCTGGGTTCGTCGGCGGAGGTTCGCGTGGGCGAGTGGGTCCTGGCCATCGGCAACCCCGGCTTCAGCCGTCGGGGCACCAGCCTCGACTACACCGTCACCGCCGGAATCGTGTCGGCCATGGGTCGCTCGCTGAGCCTGATCAACCGAACCCTGCAACAGAATCCCGACTTCGCCGGGAACCCGGGCCTCGCGATCGAGGACTTCATCCAGACCGACGCCGTGATCAACTCGGGGAACTCCGGGGGGCCGATGGTCAACCTGCGGGGCCAGGTCATCGGGATCAATGCGGCGATCGTCAGCCGCACCGGGTACTACCAGGGGTACGGGTTCGCAATTCCGATCGATCTGGCGCACCGGGTGATGGAGGATCTGATCGCGTACGGTCGCGTCAAGAGAGCGTTCCTCGGGGTCGAGATCAACCAGGTCGAGGCGGTGGACGCCGAGGGAATGGGGCTGCCCGACGTGAGCGGCGCCCTGATCCAGGGCGTCACGGGGGACACCCCGGCCGACGAGGCGGGGTTGCGCCTTGGCGATGTGATCACGGCGCTGGACGGCGAGAAGGTTCTCACGCCCAATGATCTGCAGCACAAGATCGCCCTGAAGGTGCCGGGCGACCGCGTCCGGATCGGGATCTACCGCGACGGGAGGCCCCGAGAGGTGACGGTTCGGCTGGGGGAACAGCCGTACCAGGGGGAGGTGACCGCCACGCCCGTGCGCCGCTCCCGTGCCGCCGACAAGATCGGTATCGTGGAGGTGGTCGACGTCACTCCCGAGATCGCGGAGCAGCTTCAACTGGAGAGCACCGATGGCGTCGTGGTCGCCGAGGTCCAGACGTACGGCCCCGCGTATGACCGCAACATCGAGCGGGGCTGCGTGATCACCGAGATCGACCGTCGGGGGATCCAGGACGAGGACGACGTGACCGCAGCGCTCGACGACGTCGAACCGGGTGAGGTGGTCTCGGTCATCGCCGCCTGTCCGAACGAGAACGTGCCGAACCGCCACATGCGGCCGGCGGTGTACAACATCCGCGTACCGAGGTAGGGGGCGGCCGGGGCGGCCTGAGGCTCACCTCCTCCACGCCGCGGCATCCGGGATCCCGCGGCTGAAAAGCACCTCGAGGCCCGGTTCGGCCGCCCGTCGGGCCGCGTCCATGGCTGCCTGATCCGCCTGCGGCAGGTTGCTCAGGAAGCCGCGCACCTGCCCCGTGACCGGGTTTCGGAGGATGGCCATCGGGCGGTTGTCGTCGCCGTCCAGCGCGACATCCCCGCCGGGACCCGAGAGGGTGATGGCGGCCAGCGCGTCCTCCCACCCCGGACGCACCGGGAGCATGAAGGCGAAGGAGGAGCCGACCTCCTCCTCGCTCTCCACCGTGGGCATGCGGAAGTCCAGCGAGAAGAGTCGGCCGCCGTTCGCGTCGCGCCCGGTCAACGTGTGATCACCGGCCGAATCGGGGAGCGCGGCGGGGGCGTCGACGACGAAGGCGGGGTTGAGGAAGGGTTTCCCTTCCGGGTCGACACCGCCCCAGAGGAGCAGGGATCGCGCGGGGGCCGAAACCGGGGCCTGGGCGGACGCGCGCTCGTCGCGGAGGCGGTATCGCAGCGCGGCCGTGAAGTGGTACTCGCCGATCCAATGCGGAAGGCAGTAGCTCATCAGGTCGGCCTGGGTCGGCAGCACGACGCGTCCGCTCCGCACATCGTATCCCCAGGCGGCGATCCCGCCCTCCGCATCGGGGAATGCCGGGTCGAGCCCCCAAACGACCCCCCCACACGGCGCGTGCAAGAGGCTCATGTTGTGCCCCAGTTCGTGGGCGATGAATCGGGGATTCGGTATGGCGAAGCTCGACCAGCCGGGAGTGTGCGCGTATCCGGGGCCGACCACGGTTCCCGACATCATGCCGAGGTAGTGCCCAGCGCCCCCCTCGATGACCCGCAGAGCCTCCACTTGGTTCAGGATGACAGCCCCTTGGTTGCTCGTGATTGACACGGGCTCGTGCGCCTCCACGTCGATGTCGCCGACCGGGAGAAGGGTGCGCGTGTCCTCCAGGAGGGCGTGCCCCTCCGGGTCCGCTTCCATGGATTTCACCGCATCGAGGACCTCCTCGTCGGGGTTGGTCATCCAGAGGAAGGGAACCACCGTGAGGCGCAGGACGGGCATCTCCCGAACCTCCACCGCCATCCTCCCGGTCTCCGGGATCCGCGTCGGCACTCCAAGCGCTGGATCCAGGGTGTCTTCGGGATCGATCTCCACGACCATCTCGAGCCCCGGCCGCACGAACTGACCGGGAATCGCAATGTTGGCGGACTGCGGAAGTTCGCCTTCGTCGACCGAAGTCGGGATGGGATTCGCGCTAGCGGGAATCTCGGCCACGTGCTGCTCGCTCCCGCCCACGAAGAACCTGGCCCGAACCGGGGGAATCACCTCCTCCGTCGCTCTGGCAGCGGTGACGAAGACCCGCAGCAGCGCCTCCTCCCCGGCCACGAGCGGAACCGGGTGCCTCCGCGACTGCACCGCCTGGGTGAGGTACGCCATCGCGTCTCCGCACGAGGCGATTCGCCAGGTCGGGATCGTCCTCAGCCAGGTCTCGAAGGCAGGCTCGCGCGGCACGCACAGATCCGTGCCGCCTACCAGGAACTCCTCGAGCTCGAGGTCCAACAGATTCTCGGGGATCGCCCCGGCCAGTCCGCGGTTCTGGCTCAGCAAAAGCTTTCTCAGGTCCGCCAGGGCACCCAGGTCCGGCGGGATACCGCCCGCCAGACCGTTGTGCGCGAGGTCCAGCTCCTTCAGGTTCGCCAGGCCGCCAAGCTCCGACGGGATACCGCCCGCCAGGCCGTTGCCGGAAAGGCGCAGAACGACCACCCTTCCGTCCTCGTCGACTTCGACTCCCTGCCAGTCACGAAGCGGCTGGTCGCTGAGCCAGTTCGAGTCGATCTGCCAATCCTGGCCTCTGGTGCTTGCGTACAGGGCCACCAGCGCGTCGCGATCGGTCAGTGCCCCGCATTCGACGCCCGTCCCCCGATGGGAGCCGACCGCGGTGAGCCAGGCCCGGAAGCCATCGTCCGTCGGTTCGCAGAGATCCGTGCCGTCGTAGTGGAACTCCTCCAGGGCGAGCCCCGTCAGCGAAGCCGGGACACGGCCACCAACCGGGTTGCCGTCGACGTGAACCCGTCGCAGCTGCGCGAGCAGGGAGATGTCACCTGGAAGGAAGCCCGAGAGGCCGTTGTCGCTCAGGTGCAGGGCGGTGACCCGGCCCAGCGAGTCGCCCTCCACGCCGTGCCACTCCTCCAGAGCCGGGCGGTCGCCGAGCCATCCGTCGGACTCGGCCCATCCATGCCCGCCCGTATGGTTGAACAGGTTGGCCAGCACCGCCTGGTCGGAAGTGTTGCAGTAGGGACCATCGTCGGAGTTCTCGATCCCCTCCACCCAACTCACGAATTCGGAGGTGCCGGGCGCGCACACACAGAGGGCGGCAGGACCGCAGTCCCAGCTGAACCACGTCAAGGGCAATTCCACGAGCACCCGCGGAAGAGCCCCGGTGAGCAGGTTGCCTCCAAGCATCAACTCCCACAGACCCGCCAGGGCGCCGAGCTCGGGCGGGACCCCACCCGTCAGGCCGTTGCTGGCGAGGTTCAGCCGCGCCAGACGGGCAAGGTCGCCAAGCTCCGGCGGGATCTCACCCGTCAGGCCGTTCTCCGCGAGGTCCAGCAGCTGCAGATGCGCCAGGCCGCCAAGCTCCGGCGGGATCTCGCCCGTAAGGTCGTTTTGGAGGAGCAAGAGCTCCTTCAGATTCGCCAGGCCACCAAGCTCCGGCGGGATCTCCCCCGTCAAGTCGTTCCTGAAGAGGTTGAGCCGCTCCAGATTCGCCAGGCCACCAAGCTCCGGCGGGATCTCGCCCGTAAGGTCGTTCCTGAAGAGGTTGAGCTGCTCCAGATTCGCCAGGCCGCCAAGCTCCGGCGGGATCTCGCCCGTAAGGTTGTTGCCTCGAAGGTCCAGCCACTGCAGATGCGTCAGGCCCCCCAGCTCCGGCGGAATCGTGCCCGAAAGGCCGTGCCCCACCCACCGTCCCACCTCGCGGTCGTAATTGCCAGCCAGAGTCAGGCCGACCACCCGGCCATCCTGGTCCATGCTCACCCCGTACCACTCTCCCAGCGGCGCATCGGTCAGCCAGTTCTCGCTGTCCACCCAGTTCGGCCCATCCGTGGCCTCGTAGAGCGTCACCAGCGCCAACCGGGCCGGACCCATCACCCTGATCTCCGCGGTTCCCCGCCTGCCTCCCGTCGTCGCCGTGATCGTCGCCCGGCCGTGCGCCACGCCGGTTACGAGTCCGGTCGCGTCCACCCGTGCCACCGTGACGTCGCTCGACGTCCAGTCGAACTCCTCGATCCGCGTCCCGTCAGCGTCGAAGGCCTCCGCAGTCAACCGCAGCGTGTCCCCCGGCGTCATCGCATGCGACGGCGGCGACACGTCCACCACCACGCTGAGCACCGTCACCGCCGCCTCCCCCGACGCCGTGCCCGCCGTCGCCGTCACCGTCGCAGATCCTCTGCCCACCGCCGTGACCAACCCCGCAGCGTCCACCATGGCCACCAGCGTGTCGCCCGAGGCCCACTCGATCGCCGCGTCGGCCACAGGATGCCCGTTCGCGTCGCTGGCTTCGGCCGAAAGACGCACCGTGTCGCCCGGCGCGATGGTGTCCGCCGGTGGCGACACGTCCACCGAGCTCGCGACCTGCATCACCGTCACCCTCGCCGTCCCCGACGCGGAGCCCGCCGTCGCCGTCACCGTCGCCGCCCCGTTGCCCACCGCCGTGACCAACCCCGAAGCGTCCACGGTGGCCACCGACGGGTCGCTGCTCGCCCACGCAATCGCAACGCCCGAAATCGGCTGGCCGTTCTGGTCCCGCACGGCGGCGGTGAGCTGCACGGTCTCCGCCAGCGACTGCAGAGTCGCCGAACCGGGAGAGACCGCGATCGTGGTCGGCGTCAGCGGCTCGACCGCCTCATCGCCGCATCCGCCAACCAGGCCAGCGGCCATGAGGGTCACGAGAAGCACTGCGGTTCGTTCGAGTCGCACAGGAATCCTCCGGCTGAATGACATCGAACGGCTTCGCGGGCCAACGACCGGCACCTTCATGAGATTACGGCCTTGCGGCAATGTGTGCCACCCTAAATGAGGTGCATGTTCCGACTCCCGTCAGGGAATCAAGTCAGGATCGCGAAGTTCCGTTAGGTTGAAGGGGCACGGCGATGCCCGGGGGTCGGTGCCCCCTAGGTGTCGGTGGGCGATCGGTCGACCAGGAGCGAAAGTGGCGGAATTGGCAGACGCGCAAGACTTAGGATCTTGTGGCCCATGGCCGTGGGGGTTCGAGTCCCCCCTTTCGCATGCTCGGCGGTCCACCCGACGAGGGACCCATGACACCGCGTGAAACCGCCAGGCTCCAGGTGAAGGTGTCCGAGGGCGAGCGCTGCCATCGGTCCGTCGACATCGTGGTGCCCGCCGAATTCGTGGACGCGGAGCGAAGCGCGGTGCTTCGCAAGTACGCCTCCCGCGTGAAGTTGAGGGGTTTCAGGAAGGGGAAGGCGCCGGCAGCGGTGATCCTGCGACACTACGGCGGCGACATCCACCAGGAAACCATCGACGGCGTGGTCGAGAAGGCCTGCCGTCAGGCCATCGATTCGCACGGACTCCAGCCGTTCTCCGAGGTCGAGGTGGCCGATCTGCGCGCCGTCGACGGGGACGGCCTGTCGTTCAAGGCGTCATTCGAGGTGCGCCCGGAGGTGACGCTCGGGCGCCTGGGCGGCTTTCAGGTCGCCCGCCCGCCTGCGGTCGTTCCCGACGGTGCGGCGGAAGAGATCCTCGGACGTCTGGGCCGCGAGAACGCGGCGTGGCGGACGACGGAAAACGGCAGGCCCCGTTCCGGTGATTCGGTGACGGTCCTGTTGACGCCGCTGGAGGGAACCGCCGCAGAGGGCGACGACGGCCCGAGACAGTACGACCTGATCCTTGGCGAGGGCCAGGCGCTGCCGGACATCGAGGACGCCATCGGTACGCTGACCACCGGGGACGCGGGCGAATTCGACATCGGTTTTCCGGACGACCATCCGGACGAACAGCGGCGCGGGACGCATCATCGCCTGAGGATCGAACTCGTCTCCCGACGCGTTCCGGAGCTGCCGGAGCTCGACGACGACTTCGCCAGGTCCATCGGCGACTTCGACGGCATCGAGGCTCTGCGGGAGCGGATCGCCCAGGATCTGGAAAGGGACGCGAGATCGCGGGCCGAATCCGAGGTGCGCGAGTCGCTCCTCCGGCTGGTCGTGGAGGCCAACCCCTTCGACGTCCCCGACTCGATGGTGGAGGCCTACACCGACGCCCTGCTGAGCGAAGCAGGGGATCTCGAGCCCGACGGGCTGGAGAAGCTCAGGGAGGAGCTCCGGCCCGCCTCCGAATTCGCGGTCAGGCGCGAACTGCTGGTGGAGCGCATGGTCGACGAGCACGGTCTCCGGGCATCCGAGGAGGAGATTGGGGTGCGGATTCGCGAGGTGGCCGAGCAAATGGGGCAGTCCCCCTCGGCGGTGCGGGCGCGTCTGCGGAAGTCCGGCGGCCTCGGCAACATCGAGAGGGGGCTCACCGATGCCAAGCTCTTCGACTTCCTGATGGCCCGGTCGACGATCACCCAATCGGACTAGAGAGAGACGGGAGAAACCGGGGATGGCAACGTACCCACCCTATGTGATAGAGCGGACGAGCCGCGGCGAGCGCAGCTACGACATCTTCAGCCGGCTGCTCATGGACCGCATCGTCTTCATCGGCAGCTCGGTCAACGATCAGGTCGCGAACATCATCGTGGCCCAGCTGCTCTTCCTCGACGCGGACGACCCCGAACGAGACATCTACCTGTACATCAATTCGCCCGGAGGCAGCGTCTACGCGGGACTCGCCATCTACGACACCATGAACCACCTGCGTGCGTCGGTGTCCACCTACTGCGTCGGGATGGCGGCGTCGATGGGCGCGCTCCTCCTGGCCGCCGGCGAGAAGGGCAAGAGGCACGCCCTGCCCAATTCGCGCATCATGCTCCATCAGCCGTCTTCGGGGTATCAGGGCACGGCGGCGGACATCGAGATCGCCGCCAAGGAGGTTCTCGGCACTCGGGAGCGGCTCAACCGGATTCTGGCCGAGACGACCGGTCAAACGCTTCGCAAGATCAACACCGATGTTGACCGCGATCGCTGGATGAGCGCCGACGAGGCCGTCGCGTACGGTCTGGTCGATCAGGTTCTTCGGAAGGAGGACGGGCCGGGACGCGACGCCCGCCGCAACAAGGGGATCAAATGACCAGCGACAGACACCTGCGCTGCAGCTTCTGCGGCAAGTCCAAGGAGACGGTGAAGAAGTTCATCTCCGGCCCCTCGGTCTACATCTGCAACGAGTGCATCTCCCTCTGCAACGAGATCCTCGCCGAGGAGGAGGAGCGAGAGAAGCAGGAGTCGTCGGTCACGACCCTGAATCCCGAGGAGATCAAGGCGATCCTCGACGAGTACGTGATCGGACAGGAGCAGGCCAAGCGCTCGCTCGCCGTCGCCGTCTACAACCACTACAAGAGAGTCCACCAGCGCGACAACCTCGGCGGGGTCGAAATCGACAAGTCCAACGTGCTTCTGGTCGGGCCCACAGGGGTCGGAAAGACGCTTCTGGCGCAGACCCTGGCCCGCGTCCTCCAGGTGCCCTTCACCATCGCGGACGCGACGACCCTGACGGAGGCCGGCTATGTGGGCGAGGACGTCGAGAACATCCTGGTGCGGCTGCTTCAGGCCAGCGATTTCAACATCGGCGAGTGTGAACGCGGAATCGTCTACATCGACGAACTCGACAAGATCGCGCGCAAGTCGGAGAACCCGTCGATCACGCGGGACGTGTCGGGCGAGGGGGTCCAGCAGGCGCTGCTGAAGATTCTCGAAGGCACGGTGGCGAGCGTTCCCCCGCAGGGCGGCCGCAAGCACCCCCAGCAGGAGTACATCCAGATCGACACCACGAGCATCCTCTTCATATGCGGCGGCGCGTTCGAGGGGCTCGACAAGATCGTCGAACACCGACTCGGGCAGAGGACGATCGGGTTCGGAGACGCGGTGGCCGATGCCGAGGACGATGACCGGCCGCTGACGACGGCCGACCCGGAAGAGATGGATCCCATGGACTGGCTGGAGCCCGCCGACCTTCAGCGCTTCGGCCTGATCCCGGAGCTGGTGGGACGTTTGCCGGTCATGGTGGCACTGGAGGAGCTGGACGAGGAATCTCTGGTGCGAATCCTGCGTGAACCGAAGAACGCGCTGGTGAGGCAGTACGAGAAGATGTTCGAGCTCGAGGGGATCGGACTGACCTTCGACCCCGGCGCACTGCGGGAGATTGCGCGTCAGACCCTTGATCGCGGGACGGGGGCCCGGGGTCTGCGGGCGGTTCTCGAGAGGATCATGCGCGATGCGATGTTCGAGCTGCCGTCCAGGAACGACGTGAGGGAAGTGGTCGTCACTCCCGAATGCGCCAGCGGCAGGGTTCCGCCCCTCCTGGTCCTGAGGCCGGAGGCGCAGCGGAAGGAAGCCTAGCGGGCCGTGGCGCGCCGCACTGCCGCATTCGACCGGACGCCTATCCGGCCCGGAACGCCGCGCCGGCGGTAGGATGGCCACCGTCCACAGGGTCGACGGCTCGTTCGAGATACCCGACGAGCTCCCGGTCATCGCGCTGCGCGACCTGGTGTACTTCCCCTACATGGTGCTGCCGCTGCTGATCGGGCGGAGGCCGTCGGTCGCTGCCCTGGAGCAGGCGAAGGCGGGGCGCGGACTTGCGCTGCTCCTGGCCCAGAAGGATTCGGGCGTCCCGAACCCCGGGCACGACGACCTCTACCGGGCCGGCACGGTGATTCGGGTAATCCAGGTGTCGCGTCTCTCCGACGGCACCGCGCGGGTGGTCATGGAGGGGCTGGGGCGAGCGGGCATCGTGGAGTACGTGCCCTCCGGGGCTGGATTCCGGGCGTCGGTGGAGCTGCTTTCCGAGTGGGAATGCGAGCTCGACCCGGAGCCGGATTCGTCTCTGGACGCCAGCTCCCGCGAGGTGGCCAGGCTCTTCGCCCGCTATGTCCGGCTCTCCGACAAGATCCCCGACGAGTTGATCAGGGCGGTCTCGGAGATCGGTGACCGCGTCCGTCTCTCCCACCTGGTTTCGGGCCATCTGCTCGTTGGCAACGCCGAGAAGCAGAAGCTGCTGGAGACCACGCGGCTCGGTCGGAGCTTCGCGATTCTGCAGACGCTGCTCGAACGCGAAATCGAAGTGCTCCACATTCAGCGGAAGCTGGACGAACAGATCAGTCTCCACATGGATTCGGAGCCCGTGGCGGGGCTGTTTGACCCACGGGAACGCGACGAGGCGCCCGTCGATCCGGAGTGGGCGGAGCTGGAGAACACGATCGCGGAGACGCCCCTGCCGGACGATGCGCGCGAGCGCGTGGCCAAGGAATTCGAGCGGCTGCGCAAGCTGAATCCCGTCGCCCCCGAGGCGTCGGTGATTCGCACCTACCTGGACTGGATCCTGGCCCTTCCCTGGGACAGCGAGACGCAGGACAGCCTGGACGTGGGCCGGGCGGCGGGCGTTCTGGACGCCGAACACCATGGTCTGGAGGAGGTGAAGGAGCGAATCCTCGATCACATCGCCGTGCTGTCGCTGGTCGGGCGACTGCAGGGGCCGATCCTCTGCCTGGTCGGTCCGCCGGGGGTGGGGAAGACATCTCTGGGGAGGAGCATCGCGCGCTGCCTCGAGCGCAAGTTCGTGAGAGTCAGCCTTGGGGGCGTGCGCGACGAAGCCGAAATCCGGGGGCATCGTCGGACCTACGTGGGCGCACTGCCCGGTCGCGTCATCCAGGGCATGCGCAAGAGCGGTTCGCGGAATCCGGTCTTCCTCCTCGACGAGGTCGACAAGCTGGCCCGGGACTTCCACGGCGATCCCGGCGCGGCGTTGCTGGAAGTCCTCGACCCCGAGCAGAACCGGAACTTCGCCGATCATTACCTGGAACTCGAATTCGACCTCTCCAACGTCCTCTTCATCACCACCGCCAACACTCTGGGAGAGATCCCGGCGCCGCTGCGCGACAGGATGGAGGTGATCCGTCTGCCCGGATACCTGGACACCGAGAAACAGGTCATCGCCCGCCAGTTCCTGTGGCCAAAGCAGATCAAGCGGCACGGCCTCGATCCGTACGCGCCGGCGATCACAGACGAGGCGGTTCAGCGAATCGTGGCCGAGTACACGCGGGAGGCGGGGGTGCGCCAACTGGAGCGGCGTCTTTCGCGGGTGGCGCGAAAGCTGGCCCGGCGGGTGACCGGTCCCGAAGCGCAGCGGATCGACAGCGTCGAGGCGACCGATCTGCCGGCGTTGCTCGGACCCCCGGTTCATCTGCCGCAACATCGGGAGGAGGGCGCGGACCGATCGGGCATCGCCTGCGGACTGGCGTGGACCGCCGCCGGGGGCGAGGTGCTGGAGGTGGAGGTTGCGGTGGTTCCCGGCTCGGGGAAGATCCAGCTGACCGGGACGCTGGGCGAGGTGATGAAGGAGTCGGCGTTCGCGGCGGTGACCTACGCGCGGTCTCGGGCACGCTGGCTTGGGCTCGAAGAGAAGTTCCACCGCGAGGTCGACATCCACATCCACATCCCGGAGGGGGCAACGCCGAAGGATGGCCCCTCGGCGGGGATCACGATCGCGGTGGCCCTGATCTCGGCCCTGACGGACACGCCCACGCGGGCCAATCTGGCGATGACGGGCGAGATCACGCTGAGGGGGCGCGTCCTGGTCGTGGGGGGGATCAAGGAAAAGGCCGTGGCGGCGCTTCGCGGCGGGATCAAGCGCGTGCTGCTGCCGGCAACGAACGTGACCGACATCGAGCGCCTCCCCGAAGAGGTTCGCGCGGGTGTGCGGATGGTGCCGGTGGAGACGATGGACCAGGTGCTCACGGAGGCGTTGGTGGCGCGCCGGCCCGGAGTGCCGGGCCGAAGCGAACTGGCGTCCGGCTCCGAGAGCCTTCAGGTCACCTGAGGTCGAGGTGTTGATCCGCAGCGTCGAGTTCGCGGGGTCGGTTGTGGCACCTGGTCAGCCACCCCCGTCCTCCCTGCCCCAGATCGCCTTTGCGGGAAGGTCCAACGTCGGCAAGTCGTCGCTCATCAACCGGCTCCTGGGACGGCCGCGCCAGAAGATCGCTCGGGTGTCGGCATCTCCGGGCAAGACGCAGGCGCTGAACTTCTACGAGGTGAATCGCTCGTTTCACCTGGTCGACCTTCCGGGATCGGGGTATGCGCGCGCGCCGCGAGCGGTGCGCGAGGCGTGGCGAGTGCTTGTGAGGCGGTATCTGGCAGAGAGTGTGGAGCTGCGCGGGGTCGTGTACCTGGTGGATTCGAGACATTCTCCCACTGCGGGGGACCGGGACTTCATCGGGTTTCTGGGCGAGACCGGCGCGCCGACCTTGATTGCGCTCACCAAGGTCGACAAGCTGAAGGCGAGGGTGAGGGAGGCGGGCATCGTGGGGCCGGTCGCCCTCAAGCTGGGCGTGGCCGAGGAGCAGATCGTGGAGAGCTCGGCCCGAACCGGCGAGGGTGCGCCCGAACTGCTCGCCGCAATGGAACTGTTGCTCGAGGAGGCGACGTGATCCGAAGTCCGGTACGAAATGGTGCCCGGGCGATGGGGTCGGCGCTGACGATGGTCTGGATTGGGGCGTCGGGATGCGCGCCCGCGCCACCGCTGGACGGGCCGGCGGTGGCGGTCGAGACGCCGCGCGGGAGGATCACGGCAGGCCCGTCCCGCTCCGGCTCGCTGCGCCAGGACCAGATATCGGTGCGGATGTCGGCCGGGGCACTGCGCATCGAGGTGACCCCCCTGGCCGGCTGGGTGCTGGAGGCCGCCGCGTCCGACACGCGGGATCGTCTGACCCGCATCGCCCGCACTCACGGACCCGCGCTGGAACAACGCACGGGCCAGACCGAGGCGGTGCTGTTTCTGGTGACCTTTTCGAGCCTGCAGCCCGGCGCCGAATTCAGGCCGGACGACCTTCACCTGGTCTCGCGGGGCTTGCGGGAGAGGCCGCTGGCGATTCAGGCGATCACGCCGGGCTGGGGCGGTCACCGCGTCGGCCAGCAGGAGAGCGCGGTGGCCGTGTACGCCTATTCGGGATCGATCGACCTGTCGCGCGACCTGACCGTGTGGTACCAGGGCGAGGAGGACTCGTCCTGGTCGAACATCGTGAGCGCAGTGGAGACCGAGCGGGGTAGGATTCCGGGTGCGGCGGGTCAGTCCTTCTCCAGGCCGTACTTTCGGACCTTCCGGTAGAGTGTCCGCTCGGCGATGCCCAGCGCCTTCGCGGCGCGGCGCCGATTCCACTCGACCGAATTCAGGACCGTGCGAATGACCTCGCGTTCCATGTCGTCGAGGGTCATGCCGGGCTGGTAGGCGATGCTGCCGGGCTCGGTCGCCGCGTCGTCGGGCCCGTCGCTCTCCGAGCGGCGCTCGTAGACGATCTCGGCAGCCGGAACGCTGCTCGGCGGATCGGACTCGTCGGGGCGTCCGCCATCGTCCTGGTCCCGGGGTGGAGAGATGAGCACCCTGCCCCCCTGCTCCTCGGACTGGAAATCCTCGAACTCCCTGCGCAGATCCTCGATGTCGACCTTCATCTCCATCATGGTGCGAAAGACGAACTCCAGCTGGGGCCGCAGCGCAGCGGCACCCGCGGCATCCCGATCCGTTTCGCCCCGCGTGACCGGCACCACCGCAAGGCCTCCGCCCCCGGACCTCACGTCGTCGGGGATGTCCTCGGCGCGGATCTGCCGCCCCGGTGTGAGAACCACCATGCTCTCGATCAGGTTGCGGAGTTCGCGGACATTGCCGGGCCAGCGGTGGTCCACGAGAATCGCCATCGCTTCCCGGGAGATTCCGGGGAAGCGGCCCCGGTCGTGCCGCGCGCTCGCCTCCTGGATGAAGCTGTCGACGAGGAGCGGGATGTCCGCGCGGCGTTCGCGCAGGGGCGGCAGGGCGATAGTGAGCACGTTGAGACGGTAGTACAGATCCTTGCGAAAGGCACCGGTCACGACGAGGTGCTCGAGGCGCTGATTGGTCGCGGCGAGGATGCGCACGTTCACCCGAATCAGCTTCTGTCCGCCGACGCGGTGAAACTCCTGCTGTTCGAGCACGCGCAGCAGCTTGGTCTGGGTCTGGAGCGGCATTTCCCCGATCTCGTCCAGAAAGATCGTTCCGCGGTCGGCCAGCTCGAAGAGTCCCTTGCGCGCGTCGATCGCACCGGTGAAGGCTCCCTTCTCGTGGCCGAAGAGTTCGCTCTCCAGAAGCGTCTCGGACAGCGCGGCCACGTTCACGGGGATGAAGCTCCGGTGGCGCCGGCGCGAAAGGGCGTGGATGCCCCGTGCGACCAGTTCCTTGCCGGTGCCGGATTCTCCGGTGATCAGCACGGTCGCGTCGACCGGGGCGATCTGGACGGTCCGCTCCATCACCTCGACCATGGCGTCGGTGTCGCCGACGATCCCGGTGGCCCTGCGCAGCCGCTTGCGTTCGATCGCTCTCGTGCCCACCAGGACGATCTCGTCGGGGTCCGCAGGCCGTGCGAAGAGCGTGCTCGTGCCGGGCGACGTCCGCACCTCCGCCTGCGGAACCACGGCGAGAACGGCGAGGCCGAGGCGGGTGGCCTGATCGGTCTGCCGTGTCGCCGCAGCCGTGTCGGAGCCGCCGGTCAGAACCAGAAGGACGGGGTCGCGGGCGCTCGCGACATCCTCTCTGGGAGTGAACAGTTCGACGCTGTAGCCCGCGTGGCGGAACCCGTCCCGCAGCTTCCCGGCGAGGGGAAGATCGTGCGTGGTTACGAGAACGGTCTCAGCCATGCCTGGACTCCGACGAAGCGTAGCGGGCTACCTCCGGATCGACCCCTTCGTGTAGAAGGGCGGACGCTGCGTGCGCGCGGCGAGCGTCCTGCCGCGTATGACGATTCCGACTTCCGTGCCGGGTCGGGCCAGCGCGACCGGCAGGTAGCCGAGAGCGACTCCCGCGCCCAGCGAAGGGCTGGCCACGCCGGAAGTGACCGTTCCCACCTCCAGCCCCTCGTGCACGATGGGATAGCCCGGACGGGGGAAGCCGCGGTCGACGAGGCGGATGCCGGTGAGACGCCGCGAAACACCCTGCGCCTTCTGGGCCACGAGGGCATCGCGGCCAATGAAGTCGCCCGCGCTCGGCTTGACGATCCATCCGAGGCCCGACTCGATGGCGGTGTGCTGCTCGTCAAGGTCGTTGCCGTAGAGCGCGTATCCCATTTCCAGCCGCAGGGAGTCGCGCGCGCCGAGTCCCGCAGGGGCCACGCCGTGCGGTTCGCCCGCCTCGCTCAGGGCCTGCCAGACGGAAGGTGCGGCGGCTGCGGGGAGGTAGAGCTCGAAGCCGTCCTCGCCGGTGTAGCCCGTGCGACTGAGCACCCCGGCTGCGCCCGCCACCGTGCCCTCGGCGAAGCGGTAGTACCCCACTGCGTCGAGATCGACTGCCGTCAGGGAGGCGAGGACGGTCTGGCTGGCGGGACCCTGAAGGGCGATGAGCGCGATGTCGTCGGAGTCGTCCGAGAGCTCGACGTCGAAGCGGGCGCCGTGCTCGGTCACCCAGCGCCAGTCCTTCTCCCGGTTGCTCGCGTTGACCACAAGCACGAAGCGGTCGGCGAAGCGATACACAAGGAGGTCGTCGAGGACGAAGCCGCCCTCGTTGCAGAGAGCCGAGTACTGCGCCTGCCCCGGAGCCACGCTCGACACGTCGTTGACGGTCAGGTACTGCACCAGATCCTCGGCCTGCGGCCCGCGCACGGTGAACTCGCCCATGTGGGACACATCGAAGAGACCGACCCCGGTTCTCACGGCGGCGTGTTCGGCGCGGATGCCCCCCGGGTACTGGATGGGCATCGTGTAGCCCGCGAACGGTACCATGCGGGCACCCAGGGCCGTGTGGATCCCGTGGAGCGGCGTCTTGATCGGTGTTTCTTCCATTTGTCTCCCGGGCCTTGCGGCCCCCCGTTTTCAGGTTCCCACCGCCCCCACGGGCCTATCCGATCAGGTCCAGCAGCACGGCCTTGATGACGTGCAACCGGTTCTCGGCTTCGCGGAATACGCGGGAGCGTGGACCATCGATCACCTCCGCGGCGACTTCCTCGCCCCTGTGAGCCGGTAGGCAGTGCAGGAAGATACCGGAAGGGTGTGCCCGCGCCATCGTCGACTCGTCGACCTCGAAGCCACGGAACGCCACCTCTCGCGCGGCCTGCTCGTCCTCCTGTCCCATCGAAGCCCAGACATCGGTCGTCACCACATGCGCCGCTTCGGCAGCCTCGACGGGAGTCTCGACCATCCTCACATCGGCGGCGGCCTGCGCTCGGCGCAGGATATCCGCGTCGGGCCCGTACCCGTCGGGACAGGCCAGCCGCAACGAGAAGCCCAGCCGGGAGGCGGCGTTCAGCCAGGAATTCGCCATGTTGTTCCCATCGCCGATCCACGCGACTCGCAGCGCCGGCACGTCGTCGCCGAACTCCTCGATCGCCGTGAAGATGTCGGTCAGGACCTGGCACGGATGAAGCAGGTCGGTAAGCCCGTTGATGACGGGCACCGAGGCTTCGCGAGCGAGCCGGACGACCTCGTCGTGCCCGAAGGTGCGGATGAGGATGGCGTCAACGTAGCGGCTCAGCACCGCCGCCGTGTCGCGCACGCTTTCGCCGCGTCCCATCTGGGAGTCCCGATCCGAAATCATGATCGCGTGGCCGCCGAGCTGCACCATGCCCACCTCGGTGCTGACCCGGGTCCGGGTGGAGCTCTTGCGGAAGATCATCGCGAGGCAGCGGCCGGCGAGCGGGCGTCCGGGGACCCCGCCCGACTTGACGCGACCGGTCAGCGC
The DNA here is from genome assembly GCA_963662845.2 of Longimicrobiales bacterium. Taxonomy (GTDB): domain Bacteria; phylum Gemmatimonadota; class Gemmatimonadetes; order Longimicrobiales; family Gaopeijiaceae; genus Bin94. Next base: position 1,624,967 of record CAXXCM010000005.1, read on the forward strand.
CAGCAGTTGCAGCAGATGCGCCGGATCGTGCAGAGCCAGGTCGACGAAGTCGCGCTTTCCGTTGGCCATTGGATGCACCTGCTCAGAGGATGTAGCGGCTGAGGTCGTCGTCGGAGACGATCTTGTCCAGTCGGTCCTTCACAAAGCCGGCTGTCACGACCACCGGGTCGTCGAGGCCCTTGTCGGGCAGGTCGAAGAGCATGTCCTCCAGCAGTGTGGTGAGGACGGTTCGCAGCCGGCGCGCCCCTATGTTCTCCATGCGGTCGTTGAGCTCTGCGGCGATTCGCGCAATCTCCTCGATCCCGCCGTCGGTGAACTCGACCGACGCGCCCTCCGCCTCCACAAGCGCCCCGTACTGCCGCACGAGAGCGTTGCGCGGCTCGCGCAGGATTCTGACGAACTCCGGAGCGTCAAGGCTCTGGAGCTCGACGCGGATCGGAAAGCGTCCCTGCAACTCGGGGATCAGGTCGCTTGGCTTCGCGACGTGAAACGCTCCCGCCGCTATGAAGAGGATGTGGTCGGTGCGGACGAATCCGTACTTGGTTTGGACGTTGCACCCCTCCACGATGGGCAGGAGGTCCCTCTGCACACCCTCGCGGCTGACGTCCGGGCCGGGGCCACTTCGACCTCCGGCCACCTTGTCGAGCTCGTCGAGGAAGATGATGCCGATCTCCTCGGCGCGGTCCAGCGCCTCGTTCACCACCTCGTCCATGTCCACAAGTCGGTCCAGCTCCTCCTGAAGGAGGATTCGCCTGGCCTCGGACACCGTGACCGTGCGGCGCTTCGAACGCTTTGGGAGAAGATCCTGCAGCATCTCGGCAAAGTTGAGATCCATGCCGTCCATGCCACCCAGCGGGAGCATCATGCCGCCCACGGCCGTGCCCTGCTGCACGTTCAATTCGACGGTGCGATCCTCCAGATGGCCTTCGCGCAGCAGCTTGCGCAACTTCTCGCGGGTGCGCTTCCTCCGTTCCTCCATGGCAGGGTCTTCGTCGGAGCGACCGGGGTCGTCCGGGTTCGCGACACCCGTCGGACCCGCCATGAAGAGCCTGGTTCGATGTTCTTCCGGCGTCGCGTCCTCGGGCCCGGACCGATTCGCGCCGGCAGGCGGAGCCTTGCTTGGAACACGCGGTGATTCGGGGAACAGAAGGTCGAGAATGCGCTCCTCGGCGCGTTCCACCGCTTCCTCCTCCACCTCGTCTTCGCGGGCCGTGCGGACCATGGCGACCGCCGTGTCCACCAGGTCGCGCACCATCGACTCGACGTCCCTGCCGACGTAGCCGACTTCGGTGAACTTGGAGGCTTCCACCTTGATGAACGGGGAGCCCGCGAGACGAGCGAGACGCCGGGCGATCTCGGTCTTCCCCACCCCGGTGGGCCCGATCATGATGAGGTTGTTGGGAAGGATTTCGTCCCGCAACTCCGCTTCGACCTGCTGGCGGCGCCATCTGTTCCTGAGCGCGATCGCCACAGCCTTCTTGGCGTCGGCCTGGCCCACGATGTACTTGTCGAGCTCCTCGACGACCTCGCGCGGGGTGAGCTGATCGAGCCAGTGGGGCGGGTCGTCGCGAGCGTCCGGTTCGGTCGGGGCGGTGGCGGCCGCGCCCTCGGCGGTGGGGGCGAGGGTCATGCGGAGGCCAGCTCGATCACGTTGATTTCCCGGTTGGTGTAGATGCAGATGTCGGCGGCAATCTCAAGGCTGCGCCGGGCTATTCCCGGTGCGTCGAGATCCGAACAGTCGTAGAGGGCCCGGGCAGCCGCAAGCGCATACGCACCCCCGGAACCGATGGCCACGATCGGGTGATCGGGCTCGATGACGTTGCCGTCGCCACCGACCAGGAAGAGGTGCTGCCGATCCGCGACCGCGAGGAGCGCCTCCAGGCGGCGCAGATACCGATCCGTGCGCCACTCCTTGGCCAGTTCGACGCAGGCCCGAGGAAGATTGGATGGCCACCGTTCGAGCTTTCCCTCAAGCAGCGTGAACAGGGTAAAGGCGTCTGCAACCGCCCCCGCAAAGCCGGCGAGGATGCGACCGTCCTTCAGGAGCCTCACCTTTCGCGCAGCCCCCTTGACCACTGCGTCCCCCATCGTAACCTGCCCGTCTCCCGCCATGGCGACGCGGCCATCGCGGGCTACGGCGATCACGGTGGTGGCGTGCATCGGCGCACCGGGCTGAAAGGGAGCAGGGGGATGCATCCGCGGAGGGGCGAGGATACTGGAAGCCATATTCGGGAGGGGCCGGCCGGAAGGGCCGGCGACAGTCAAGACCTTAAAGGTAGATACGTTCCATGGGCCCTGGTAGGGGTGCTTCCACCGCTCGTCCCACCCGCCTATGCCCGGGGGTGGGCACCCACGTAGGCTCGGCGCAGCCTCTCCTTCGAGGTGTGCGCGTAGATCTGGGTGGTGCCCAGCGATGCATGGCCGAGCAGCTCTTTCACGGCCATGAGATCCGCGCCCGCGTCCAGAAGGTGTGTCGCAAAGGCATGCCGCAACGAGTGAACGGAGAGGTTGGCGGCACCGGCGAAGCGCTCGATGGCGGCGTTCACGGTGCGCTGCGTGTAGCGGTTCGACAGGCGATTCCCGTGGCGTCCGACGAAGAGGGCCGCACAACCGGGCGCGACCACCTCTTGGCGCCTTGGCAGGTAGTTGCGCACCGCCTTGACCGCCGACTCGGTGACCGGCACGATCCGCTCCTTCCTTCCCTTGCCGAGCACGCGCAGCTGTCGGCGGTCGAGGTCGAGGGAGCCGATGTTCAGCGAACAGAGTTCAGCCAGGCGAAGACCGCTTCCGTAGAACACCTCGAGCGTCGCGAGCAGGCGGGTGCTGGTGAGATCGTTGCGCTGCGCCGCGCGAGCCTCGGTCCACCGAAACAGCTCCTCGATTTCCTGCACGCGCAGGTGGCCCGGCAGCGTACGGTCGAGCCGAGGGCCGCGCACGAGGCGGGCCGGATTGGCGGACACCTCGCCTTCCCGGTGCAGGTGGCGGAAGAACGATCGGATCGACGACAGCTTGCGTGCGATCGTGCGGGGTGCCAGTCCTCGGCGACCCGACTCTCCCAGAAATGCACGGATGACGCCGCGGTCGACCTGCTCCCAACTGAAGTTCTCTCGGCCGAGATGGCCGCCGACAAACTCTTCAAGGTCGCAGAGGTCGCGGCGATACCCCGAGATGGTCCGCTGGGAGAGATTGCGCACCACTTCGAGGTGGTCCAGGAAGGTGGCGACCTGTCTGGTCATGTGAGCACCTCGTCGGTTGAAAAGATCCCGTGCTCGGAAACCCAGCGTCGAAGGTACAGATTCGCGCGATCCGCGAGGGCCAGGCGTCTCTCCGCTCGCTTCCTCGGCGCCCCCGCCATCGGCTCGACGAGTCCCCAGTTCGAGTTCATGGGCTGAAAGTTGGCCGGATCGGCCTCCCGAAGGTAGCGGTAGAGAGCACCGAGCATGGTCTCGGGCGGAGGCACGACGGCATCGACCCCCCTGAGCACGCGATCAAGGTTGATGCCGGCCAGGATGCCCGACGCTGCCGATTCGGTATAGCCCTCGACGCCGGTGAGCTGGCCCGCAAAGAGAAGGTCGGGACGGTCGCGAGACGATCCAGATGGGGTCAGACAGCGCGGGAAATTGAGATAGGTGTTGCGGTGTATGGACCCCCAGCGCAGGAACTCCGCGTTCTGCAGACCCGGGATCGAAGTGAACACCCGCCTCTGCTCTCCGATACGGAGGCGGGTCTGGAAGCCCACCAGGTTCCACATCTGTGCCGCACGGTCCTCGCGCCGCAGCTGCACCACGGCGTGGGGGCGGACGCCGGTGCGCGGATCGCGCAGCCCCACGGGCCTCATGGGGCCGAACCGGAGCGTGTCACGGCCGCGCGCCGCCATGACCTCGATCGGCAGGCAGCCTTCGAAGTAGGGTACCTCTTCCCATTCGTGTCCCGCATGGACGTCCGCCTCGCGCAGGGCGGCGACAAACGCGTCGTACTCCGACTCGTCGAGTGGACAGTTGAGGTAGTCGGGCTCCTGTCGGTAGCGACCCGCCGCGAAGACGACTCCGCGGTCCAGCGATTCGGCGTGCACGATTGGGGCGATGGCATCGTAGAATGCCAGGCCCCCATCGCCCAGTTCTGCGGCGATGCAATCGGCCAGGGCCGGTGACGTGAGCGGGCCCGTGGCAACGATCACGGGACCCTCGGGGATCACTCGAACCTCTTCGCGCACGAGGCGAATGCCCGGATGCGCCTCGATCCGTCGAGCAAGCGCCTTCGAAAACAACTCCCGGTCAACGGCCAGGGCCGACCCCGCGGGTACCCTGCTCTCGTCCGCCGCGGCCAGCAATGCCGAGTCAAGCTGCCTCATCTCGCGCTTGAGTTGTCCGTGCGCCGTGGCTGGGAGCTCGCTCTTGAAGGAATTGGTGCACACCAGCTCGCCCAGCCCGTCGGTCTGATGGGCGGCTGTCCTCCTCTTCGGACGCATTTCGACAAGGACGACCTGACGCCCCCTGTCGGCTAGTGCCAAGGCCGCCTCGCACCCGGCCAGGCCGCCACCCACGACGGTTGCGTCGCGCAACGCCCGCTCCGCTCAGCCCCGCCCGGCGGAGGCCCGTCGCCGCGCCTGCGGCCGACGCTTCTTCCTCCGGACCTTGGCCCCGGCCAGCAGTCCCACTGCATCCTCGATCGTCGTTGCGAGTGGATCACTTCCCTTGGCGATGCTCGCGTTCACCCGGCCATCGGTCACATAGGGGCCATAGCGTCCCTCGACGACTTCGATCTGGGCACCGGTCTCGGGATGCGCCCCAAGCGATTTGAGCACCTTCCTCCTCTGGCGACGTCCCCTCTTCTCCTGAGCGAGCAGGATCAGGGCCTCGTCCAGGGTGATTTCAAACGCCTGCTCAAGCGACTTGAGGCTCCGATAGTCGCGAGCGCGCTGGACATAGGGACCGTAGCGACTCAGGCCGGCCTTGACTTCTTCGCCGCTCGACGGATCACTCCCGAGCACTCGCGGGAGGGAGAGGAGACGGAGCGCGTAGTCGAGCGTGACGGCAGATGGTTCCACGCCCTTCGGAAGCCCGACCCAGCGCGGCTTGGTTGCTCCACGGGAGTCGCCCCGCTGCACGTACGGACCATACCTGCCCACCTTGACGTAGATCGGAGCCCCCGAGTCGGGATCGCTGCCGATGGGGTCTTCCGAACCGGAGGGCGCATCGAGCAGCTCGGCTGCACGTTCGACGGTCAATTCGTCTATGAGCATCTCATCGGGGATCGTCGCCCGATCCACGGAATCGCCCTCTCCCCGCTGGGCATACGCCGAATTCCTACCGATCTTGATGAGGATGTCCTTTCCGGTCGCCGGATCGACGCCGATGCGCACCACCGGATAGTCGATTTCCGGAAGAGTCTCCTCGATCTTGCGTGCGAGGCCGGGGCTTCCGCCGCGTCCCCGGTAGAATGACTCCAGGAAGTGCTGTGCGTCGACCTGGCCCGCGGCGATGTCGTCGAGCGCGTCCTCCATGCGTGCCGTGAAACCCAGGTCCACATATTGCTCGAAGTGTGTCCTGAGGAGCTGATTCACCGCCATCCCAGTGTAGGTGGGAACAAGGCTGCCGGCCCGCTTTCGCACATAGTCGCGGTCCTGAATGGTCGAGATCGTGGGCGTATAGGTGGATGGCCGTCCGATTCCCTCCTCTTCCAGTCTTCTGACCAGCGACGCTTCTGAAAACCTCGGAGGAGGCTTCGTTTCCCGCCGCTCCGGCTCGACTGAACGCAGGACGAGCGAGGCAGTCGCGTCGTCCTGCGGCTGACTGCCGACCGGGGATGCGTGCGCGTCCGAGCCGCCGAGCGCCTGACCATCCCCCTCGGCGTGTATCCGATTCCCAATCTCCAGATTCGGGAGAAGCTGACGCTTCTTGTTGTCGCCGTAAACCTTGAGGAAACCCGCGAAGCGGAGGATCGACCCGCTCGCACGAAACGTGAGTTCGCGGTCATCGAGGCGTGCCGACAAGTCGACCGTCGTGCGATCCACGACCGCGTCGGCCATCTGCGAGGCCACCGTGCGGCACCAGATCAGCCGGTAGAGCGCAAGTTCGTCCTTGTTGAGAAAACGGGCCACCTTGGCGGGGACGCGGCTGATTTCGGTCGGGCGGATTCCCTCGTGGGCTTCTTGCGCGACCTTCGACTTGGTCCGGTAGCGACGGGGACCGCGATAGTAGTCGGCACCAAACTCGCGCTTGATGTACCGGCCGGCATCGCCCAGCGCCTTACCGGACAGGGTTACCGAGTCGGTTCGCATGTAGGTGATGAGTCCCTCGCGATTCCCGCCCCCGATGGCAACGCCTTCGTAGAGGCGTTGCGCGACCCGCATGGTCCGCTTGGGCGACATCCTCAGGCGGCTGCTGGCTGCCTGCTGGAGCGTCGAGGTCGTGAATGGAGGTGCGGGACGCTGCCGACTGGACTTCCGGCGAACGTCGGCGACCCGCCACGGAACGGCGCCCACCGCAGCCTCGGCGATGGCCGTGGCTTCCTCCTCGCCAAGGGCGAGGGCTCGCGCCGATGCAAGCAGCTGCCCGGTAGCGGAATCGAAATCCCTGCCCGTCGCAACGCGCTTCTCCCCGACCTTGACGAGCGTTGCCGGAAACTGTTGACCGTCCGACGCCAGAATCGCCTTGGCCCGCCAATACTCGGAAACGGCGAAGCGCCGGCGCTCCTCTTCCCGCTCCACGATCAGTCGAAGCGCCACGCTCTGGACGCGCCCGGCGCTCAGCTTGGTGCGCACCTTCTTCCACAGTACCGGCGACAGAGTGTAGCCGTAGAGGCGATCCAGGACTCGTCGCGCCTCCTGCGCGCGCACGAGCCGCCCGTTCACCTGTCGGGGACTGGCAAGCGCCGCCTGGATCGCCGGCCGCGTGATCTCGTGAAACGCGATGCGCCTGACGGGGACTTTCGGCTTCAGCACCTCCACGAGGTGCCAGCTTATCGACTCGCCCTCCCGGTCCTCATCGGTCGCGAGCAGCACCTCGTCCGCGTTGGCCAGGAGCTTCTTGAGGTCGCGCACGTGCTTCTGGCTCTCGGCCGGCACGATGTACGTGGGCTTGAAGCTATCATCGACGTCGACGGCGAACCGCCCCCACGACTTGTTCCGAATGGCCTTGGGGGTCTCGCTGGCAGACCGAGGAAGGTCCCGGATATGACCGTAGGACGCTTCCACCCGGTATTCCGGGCCCAGGAATCTCTCAATCGTCTTCGCTTTCGCAGGCGACTCCACTATCACCAGCTTCACTCGAATCGTCCCTTCCGCCTTTCCGCCCCTCTGGGCACGGGTGTGTGCCCGGAACGGCTGAGTTGTGCCAAGATCTCCCCTACCACTTCGTCGGGAAACCTGTCTTCGGTGTCAACAGCGATGTCTCCGCGGCCGTAGTGGCGACGCCGCTCCCCGAGCAGGGACGCGGCGGTCGCCAAAGGGTCGGAAACCTGCAGCAAGGGTCGCGGCGTGCTTGAATCGGCGATCCGTCGAACGGCGGTGGCGGCTCCCACTTGCAGCCAGATCGACACCGTGCCGGCGTCCAACATGTCCATGTGGCCGGGCCCCGCAGGCCAGCCTCCACCCATGGCGGCCACCAGGCGTCGCCGACCCAGCACCTCCTGCCCGACACGCGACTCCACGCGCCGAAAGTGGGGCAGCCCCCGCGTGTGTATGATCCGGTCCACTGGAATCCCTTCCCGCCGCGCGATTTCGGTGTCCAGGTCGACGAAGTCCCAGCCGATCGCCTTGGCCAGGAGCGCACCCACGGTGGACTTGCCCGCGCCCATGAAGCCGATGATCACAATGCAGCGCACCGATTCGGTCGAGTGGACCTCCGTCCGCAGCGCGTCCTCCGATGCCGGGGTCACCGGGCCTCCTGTTCCCGCTCGCCGAAGCCGCGGGCGGCGAGGTGGTCCAGGTAGGACGTGAAGTTGCGTTGCAGTTCTGCCAGGGAGTCACCCCCGAACTTCTCCAGAATCGCGTCGACCGCAACCAGCGCGACCATGGCCTCCGCCACGACCGCCGCCGCCGGCACGGCACAGACATCGCTCCGCTCCACCGTGGCCTCGCGAGTGGAGCCGTCTCGCAGGTCGACGCTCGGCAGCCGCTTGCGCAGCAGGGTGGATATCGGCTTCATGGCGCCGCGCACAACCAGGGGCGCGCCTGTGGTGATCCCGCCCTCGAGGCCGCCGGCGCGATTGCGTGCGCGCCCGAATCCGCCTGCCCGCTCCGCCGCCTCGTCGCGGTGAATGGCGTCGTGGACCCGGGAGCCGGGACGGGCGGCGTTGATGAAGGCAGGCCCGATTTCGACCCCCTTGATCGCATGCACCGACATGACCGCCTGCGCCAGGCGGCCGTCCAGCTTCCGGTCCCAGGAAACGTGGCTGCCGAGTCCAACGGGCAGGCCCCGAACCACGACCTCGAAGCATCCGCCCACGGTGTCGCCGTCCCTTCTGGCCTGGTCGATCACGTCGATCATCGCGGTTTCGGCGTCCGGGTCGAGAGTGCGCACGGGCGAAGGGTCGGCCGCCGCATTGAGGTCTTCGGGAATCGCATCGGGAACGTTGGCTTCCACGTCGCCGATCCGGGTGACGTGGCTCCCGACCGTCGCCCCCAGCTCCCTCAGCAAGGTCTTCGCCACCGCTCCGCAGGCGACACGGGCTGCGGTTTCCCGTGCCGACGCCCGTTCCAGAATGTCGCGGGCATCGCGACGATCGTACTTCAACACCCCTGTGAGGTCGGCGTGGCCCGGTCGCGGGAGATAGACCGGGCGAAGGGCCTTCGGATTGTCCTCGGGATCGGGAAACCCGTGCGCCATGGCCTTGGTCCAGTTCCTCCAGTCCCGGTTCCAGACCAACAGAGACAGGGGAGAGCCCAGCGTGACTCCAAGCCGCAGGCCCGAGACGATCTCGGCGCGGTCGGACTCGATCTCCATGCGGCGACCTCTGCCGTACCCTCCTTGGCGTCGCTTGAGGTCGGGATCGATGTCCTTGACGGAATCGAGCGGTATGCCCGCTGGAAGTCCCTCTACGATGGCCACCAGACCCCGTCCGTGGGATTCTCCGGCGGTGTGGAACGAAAGGTGAGCTTGTGGCATCGGATGGCTGGATTCGGGGCGCGATTCGGCGGCACGCATGGTAGGCGCAGTTGTCATAGATAGCAAAGCCTCCGGCTACGGGGAAGCGGAGGGCACGATCTTCGGCGTGACCACTATCAGCAGGTCGCGCTGAATGGAGGACTGGCTGCGGTTGCGGAACATCCTGCCGATCAGGGGGATGTCCATGAGCACGGGGATGCCGGACAGGACCTCATTGGTCTCCGTGACGGTAAGGCCGCCGATGACCACGGTCTCACCGTCCTTGACGAGCACCTGCGACTCCGCCTTCTGCCTGCGAAAGACGAACCCCACGTCGGACGGGGCCAGATCGGCCGACGACCGCTCGGCGGACAGGTTCAGGACGATTTCGTCGTTTGACGTGATCCGTGGCGAAACCTCCAGGATCACACCCGTCTCCTTGTAGTCCACGGTCGCGACCGGGAATGTGGCGCGGCCCTCCTCCCCAGCCCCGGACTGCAGCTGGGCGCCCGCGTCGAGCACTCGAACCGGCGTCTCCTCGCCAACCACCACCCTCGCGGTTCGGTTGTCCATGACGCGAACCGATGGCTGGGCCTCCACGTCGGTGAGTTGCACCGACTCGAGGGCATCCACGAAGCCGATGAGGGTGTGTCTGCCGAGCACCAGCGACCCAAGGAGCGAAAGGGTGGGGCTGGCGATTCGATTCGCCGCATTGCCAAGCGCTGCAAGCGAATTCCCGCCGAGGGAGATGACGTCGGTGCCTCGCGGCACCTGTTCGTCGGGAAGCGAAACAACCCCGTCTCCGTTCAGGTCGGCGGTCCCCGGCGTGAGCAGGTTGAGTTGGTTGCCGGCCACATCCTTCAGATCGTACGTGATGCCGAGGGCCTCGAGGCCGCTCCGGTTGACGAAGATGATCTTTGCCGCGATGTCGACCTGCCTGATCGGAGCATCGACCGTCCGAACAAGCTCTCCCACCTCGTCGAGGACGCGTGGGAGGTCGTTCACGACCAACGTGTTGGTCTGCGGTCCAACCGATGCCGCGCCGCGCTCGCTCAGGAGCGGCACGACGAGATCCCGGAGCTCCTCGGCCTCGACGTAGGTCGCCATGAACACCCTGGTTGCGAGCGGTGCCACGGCCTCTTGATCGGGGATGCGGCTGGCGTCCTCCACCACGATTATCCCGTCCTCCCGTTCCCGGACCACGAGTCCGTAGGCTGCGAGCAGGGTGCGCAGGGCCACGTCCCAGGGCTGGTCGCGGATTTCCGCCGACACCACCGCCTCGACGTCCATCCCCGGCACAATGGATCGGTCGGCAAACTCGGCAAATGCGAAGAGCACGTCTCGAATGGGCGTTTCGACAAAGGTCACGGTGATGGGACGGCGGAGATCCTCGTCCGTCGGCGCACCTGCCGCCGCAGTCTCCTGGGCCGACACCGCCGGTCCGGACATCGCCCAGCAGGCGATGGCCACCGCGCGGGCGGCGTGCACGTTGCCGAAAAGCGTGCTGATCGTATGAGGGCGTCTGGGGATCACGGTTCGCTCCGGCGGTTTCCGCGTGGGATCTCCAGGACGCGCCGGACCACTCCAGTCGGCGCGGTGGCTTCTAGCACCACATGGCTCCGATGGATCTCGGCAACGCGGGCGTCTCCGACCGGCCCGTTCAGTCGCAGCCTCATCGGCTCGGCTGGGCGTCCATCGCCCTGCCCCGACCCGTCGTTTCGCGCGTCTCCGCGCCCGGGGGCGAGCACAACCACGCTGAAGCGCGAATCGGCATGATGCAGGATTCCCAGAATGCCCACGTTTCCCGAGCGGGCCATCATGGCCGACGCCGTGGTGGGAGGCAGGAACGGATCTCGCCTCTGCTGCGCGAGATAGGTGAAGCGTTCACGGTGAAACGCCAAGTTCGGTGACCGGTCGATAGCGTCCGCTTCCGCAGCGCTGTCCGCGTCGTCGCCTGCCGCATCTTCCTGCGCCCACGCCGGCGAGCCGGCGAGGAGCCCAGAGTGCAGCACGGCACCGACGAAGACGATGGCCAGCTTGCAGGGCAGCCCGGGTTGGCGGATGAGGGTTGTCTTGGTAGTCATGGTTCCTGGTTTCCTTCCTTCATCGTTCGAGTCGAGTCGTTTCCGGTGACGGGTGCGGAGGCGCTGGCGGGCTCGGCAGCGGATGCCACGTACGTTTGGATGCGGAGGCTGGCGACCAGCGCGGCGCTCGCGTCCGGGCGGGCCGCGCCCGCCTCTGGGTCGGTCACGATGGCAATGTCCGAGGGCACCACAATCCACCGCAGCGAGGCAACCGCCGTCATGAACGACGCGATCTCGTGGTAGCCGCCTCGGACCATGACCTCGTAGCTCCTGCGGTCGTAGAGTTCGCCCTCTTCCGGCGGCTCCGGGCGGAGCATGGTCACCTCCACCCCCGTCTCGCGCTCCACCACCGAGATGGATTCAAGAAGCGAGGCCACCTCCTCCCTGGCCGGGATCAGCGTCTCCAGGCGGGCGAGGTGTCGCTCGTGCTCCGCCTGACTCCGTCTCGGGTCGCTTTCCTCGGCCGGTGGCACGGGTCGCGCCTCGCGCATCAACCTCTCCAGTTCCGAGAGCCGGAATCGCGTGGCCTCGGCCCTTTCCATTCCGGGGGCGTACCGGTACGCATGGACGAAGTACGCCCCGGACAGTCCCAGCACGGCAACCAGGACCGCGCTTCTACGCCGGGCATCTCTCGGCAGGAATGTCCTCATGTGGCGACTTCCGCGAAGGACTCGAGTTCCAACACCTCCTGGGGAGGGAGCTCGCTTGCGGCTTCCAGCACGAAGAGGTACGAGCTTCCAGCGTCTGGATCGGCGTCCGGCAACGACTCGGCGAGGTTTTCGGTCCTCAGCAGTCGCACATCGCGGATGAAGAACGACGCCTCCAAGGCATTCCAGAACCGCGTCAGCGTGAAGTTGTCGCCCGCTCTACCTTCCACTCGGAAGTTGAATCCGTCCTCGTCGGACGCCGTCTGCTCGATCCGGACAATCCACGCACTCTCGGGCAGCGCGATGGCGATTTCCTCGAGAATGTGGGGCCAATCGTATCGCCGTGCGTCGATGTCCTCTATGGTCGAGATCCGAGCGGCGATCAAGGCGTGCCTTCGCTCCGCCTCGCGCCACGCCTCGTTCAGCGCCGCAGCCTCGATGGAGTCGGCAAGCGCTTGTTCGAGGGCCGCCTGGAGCACTGATTCCTCGTCCGAAACCCCGAGCCAGAGATGGACGGAAAGGACGATTGCGCCGACGACGAGGAGGCCGGATCCGACGACCCAACCATCGAAGTCAAGTCCACGCGATCCCCACCCGGGCGAGGAGATTCGCGACCTGCCGGCACTGCCGCCGCGCCCGTCGGAAAGGAGATTGATTTCGATCATTTGCAAGGGCTCCTGTGGATTGATCGCTACGCCGCCCGCAGGGCGAGCCCGATCGACTGGAAGAACAGGGGCGAGGCGTCGGCGAGGATGCTGCGACCCCTGGCACCGGAGGCAACCGCAACCCTTTCGCAGGGATTGGCCACCCGCGTCTCGACCTTCATCCTGCGTCCGAGGACTTCGGCAACGCCCTGCACACAGGCCACGCCACCGCTGAGGAACACCCGACCGAGTCCCTCGCCCGGGCGTCCCTTGCCCGCGAAGGCACAGGCTCTTTCGATCCCCACAGCGATGACGTCCGCGCCGGTCTCGACGGCTCGATCAAATCCCTCCAGCGCCCGACGGCCCTGAATCACCTCCTCGGCCCATTCAACCGGCAGGCCGTGCACCCGCTGCAGCAGCTCGCCGAACCGCTTGAGGCCCAGAGGAAGATCCCGGATGAGCACTGGGGTCCCGTCCACCAGGATGATGATGTTGGTGGACTCGTGACCGAGGTTGACAAGGCCGACCACGCCCTCGCAGGCAGAGGGATGGTTGTGAGAAAGGCTGTTGCACAGCGCCAGGGGTTCCACGTCGAGCAGGGAGACGCTCGCACCTGCGTCCGCGAGAAGCGAGATTCTGGCGTCCACGCGATCTTTCTTGGCAGCCGCAAGCAGCACGTCCATCTGCGGATCGTTGCCGTGTGGATCAAGGATGTGGAAGTCAAGGTGGACGCCCTGGACATCGAATGGAATGTGCCGCTCGGCCTCTCGCCTGACCTGATCGTCCGGATCCGCGCCCTGTTTGCGGGCGACCTTCAGTCTCTTGACGAAGACATCGTGCCCGCCCAAGGCCGTGATCACGCTGCGGGAGCCGAGTTCCGTGTCGTCCAGGAGCGTGCGCACTGCCGCCGCGACTAGGTCCGGTCGCGCGATCTCGCCGTCGACGACCGCTCCAGCGGGCATTGGTCGGGCCACCGCCTGCAACAGCTCGGGACGGTCGCCACCCTGGTCCACCTCGGCCAGCTTGATGCATCCGGTGCCAATGTCCAGACCCACCGACGTCCTCTTCCTGCCGAAGAAACTCATGGCGCTACTCCACTCCCGGTGCGATGGGACCCAACCTTGATCGTTCTGGAAAGCGAATCGGTCGTGCGAGCGAACGGGCCTCCTCAAGCGCTCGCAACGCTGCGCAGGCTGATCCATCGACGAGCGATCCCGGATGGAGGGTGACCGTACCTCCGGCACGGACGAATCCGCGCATGACCGATGTCACTCCGAGCGCCACATCGCCGGAAACCAGCACGAGACCCGTCCACGACGAACCCGGTGCGAAGCTGAGGTTCCCGTGCACGAGCAGCACTCCCGCTCCCGCATTGGTCTGGACAGTGCTTCCTTCGCTGAACACGAGGCCCGCCCAACAGCCCGTGCATGAGGCCTGCGGGGGCGAGGCCCCGGCGCTGATCGGGTGATCGGCAAGAGCACGAAGCGCAGTGCGGCCAAACCATCCCAGACGGAGCTCGGCGAAGTCGGGGCCGTCCTGCCCGGCACCCCAACGGGGAGGTGGTGGAAGCGAGGCGCTGGCGGGAACGGGCTGGCCTCCGAAGACACGTCGCAACACGGGTAGTTGACCACATCCCTGCACGCCGCCTCGGCCGTCCAGGATCGAGTCGGAGGCGATCCGGGCGCCCGCCCCCACCGCGATCGCGCTGCTCTCCACCACCGCACCGTGTGCGGCCACCCGGGTCTCGGGATCCATCCACCACACCAGCCGACCGTCGCGGGCGGGAACGTGGTTGGCAATCGCGGCTTCGCCCAGAAACAGGTGAAACTCCCGCGACAAACGGAGATCCAGAGCCCGCTGCCAACCATCTGGAGCCAGTGGCCTGCGGGTGAGCTCCAGTGCGGAGTCACCAACCTGCGCCGCAGGATATCCCCGTGTGCCGGCCAGCGCGGCCTCGACCTCGGCGGCGGCCCCCGCACGCATCTTGAGGACCTTTCCTGCAGTTGTGGCAGCGCGCAGCTGCCCCATCGCGGCAATCAGGGCAGCCGAGCCGACCACCGAAAGCAGCGTGATCGCCAGGAGCACCAGGACGACCGCGTAGCCCTGTCGGTCCAGCCGGCGGGCGGCCATCAACGGCTCCCCCACACCGTGCGGGAAAATCCCCGGGACTGAATGCCGCGTGGGTCGTCCCAGACGATCCGCGCGGTGAAGCCATCGGTGCCCTCCGTAGCGAATCCGGTGGAGTCGACGACGATCCCGACGGACGTCAATGGCTGCCATCTCCCATTGCCTGGTCGGTACCGGAACGCGCCGGAGGAAAACTGGTAGGACCCAGGCTCGAAGTAGGTGCCCGCCACGGCACCGGGGCGCGCGGGATCGAGCGTCCAGACTTCGGTAGAGAAGCCGGGAATGCCCTGACAGTCGAGACCGCCGGTTCGCGCACGCCGGACAAGCCGGGACACCCGCCAACCTCCATCTCCGGAGAAGACCATGACGGAATCCTTGTCCGGGTCCGGCGAGCGATGCCCCGACACGGCCACACCCCAGCCAGCGTTCGGCTGGGTTCGGCACGAGAGTCCGATGCCTCGGAAGGCCCGGAGCCGCAACGTTTCGCCCTCGATGGACCAGTCCTCGGCAGCCTGTCCCTGGCCAACCTCGGTCGCCAGCAGGTGCTCGATCAGCCTCGTGTCGTCGCGAATGCGAGCCTCGTCGACGATCCTGCTGGCCAGCGCACTCTGAACTCCTGCGACCCACCACACGACCTGGACGACCAACAGCAGCAGCGTTCCCGCCACGACCGTCTCGATCAGCGCGGAGCCTCTGCTCCGTTCGCATCGACGCTTCCGTTCCCGGCCCTTCACGGCACCACCTCCGTCGCCACGACGTTGAACCGGACCACGATGGAGTCCGGCAGGGCCACATGGTCAAACTGCGCCCAGGCGTCGCTTCCGGGAGCCTGTGGAACGCTCCAGGTGAGCGCACCCGAGGGCAGGTCTCGTCGACCCGACGCCGGGCCATCGCCCGAACGCGCCGAATCCACGAAGCTGCGCAGCACGGCATGCGCTTCGTCCAGGGCGCCGGCGCGTGCCAGTGTGCGAGCGGCCGTGGCGGTGAGCGACGCCACTGCGGCCATTCCCAGGCCGGCAATCGCTGCAGCGGCGACCAGCTCCATGAGCGACACCCCTGCCCGCGTCATCGCCGCGACACTCTGCCGAGCGCGGAGATCACCAGCGTCCGCTCCTGTCCGGACTTGGCGAAACGCAGGGTCTGGCTCGACACCCAGCCGATCCCGATCGGACCATACCGTACGCGACTCGTGGCCCTGTTCCGCGAAAGCCGCAGTTCCACGCCACGCTGCCCGAGATCGACTGCGGTGACCGTGTCGCCGGTCGCCGACACCAGGTGCCCTTGCGGGGGATCCGAGACCAGCATGACGGTGGCACCACCGTCTCGGATCGCGACCCACCGCGCTTCCGAAAAGAGGCGGGCCGCGTTCTCGCGCGTGAGGCGCAGATCAAAGGAAGCACGAGCTCGAGCCGCCGTTGCGAGGATCGGCGGTGCGAGTGCCATGGCGATTGCCAGTGCCACGGCCATCTCGAGCAGAGTATGGCCGGCACGAGCGGAGTCCCTCCGCGCGGCCGTCGCGCCGTCATTCGCTAGTTGGTGCATGCGATCTGGCCTTCGACGGAAGGTGAAGCCGATCCGATCGTGGGCGCTGTGGCGTTGCCGAAGTAGATCGCACAGCCTTCGGTCGCGCCCAGAGCGTTGTGGGTCACCGTAGCGGACCATCCCGAAGACGTGGCGGCTGCGGTGACGTTTATGGCCTCGGACGCGACGAAATCCAGATCCGACAGCGAACTGGTGTATCGGTAGGTGGTGGCGTAGTAGAGCTCCTGCTGCGCCGCCAGATTCCTGGCGTCGGATTGCATCGCCACGAAGTACGCCCTTTCGCGCGTTGACGAGAACTGAGGAATCGCAATCGCCGCGAGAATGCCAATGATGACCAGTACGATCATCAGTTCGATGAGGGTAAAGCCTTTGTTATCAGTCATTTGACATATCCTTGTGAAAGTCTTTTGTTAGGTCCGTGCCGTGAGCCGGGGGAGAGATCTTCCGGTCGAGGTTCGATGGCGGTCGCCCGTGCGTCGAGCGCTTCGCGGTGGTGCCCCTGCCCCTCCAGCGACCGAGCGAGCACATGTCGAAGGAGAGGATTCTCCGGCTCCGCGCGCAAAGCCGCGCGGACGGCCTGCTCCGCAAGCGTCCAGCGCCCCTGTCGATGGTGGAGCAGCGCCAGCAATGCCGGTGCCCGCCCCATGTCCGGGCGTAGTTCCCAGGCGCTGTGCAGCACATGCTCGGCGGCTTGGTCGAGTCCCGCCGAATACAGGTTGAGACCGATCTCGGACATTAGCGCGTAGCTGCCGCCCAGCAGTCCGATCGCCCGCCGATACGCCGCCAGACCTTCCGCGTCGGCGCCGTCCGCGAAGTGCAGGTCCCCGATCATCCACTGAGCGCGACCCGACTCGGGATGTTCGTGAATCAGGGTGGTGAAGACTGTGGAGTTGTCCCGCCACGTCGGGTTTCTCTCGATCGTCCGGCATAGCAAGAGGACGACGATCGCCAGGGTTGCGGCCCGGCCCGCCCAGGGGCGTTCTCGCTCCAGACCGGAGAGAATCCACGCGATGGCCGCCACGAACCCCACCGAGGGCAGATACAGTGTGCGCTCGGCCAGGAGGATTCCGGTGAGGAACAGGAGGTTGGAGGTGGGCAAGCTCGTGACGAAGAACCAGATGATTCCGAACCCGACCGCCCGCGCTCCCGGCCGCCCCGGGTGCAGAACTCCGGTTCTCCAAGCAGCCCACGCGATGCCCAGCGCACCCAGTCCCATTGCAAGGCCCAACGCGCCCTCCAGAGTCCAGCCGTAGGCGATCGGAATCAGGCCCGGCGCGTAGTCGGCCGACAGATCCAACGGCAGAAAGAGGAGCCGAAACACCTGCGGCCAAGTCACCAGCACCGTCCAGATGCGGGGGACGGACCCACTGGCCAACACCTCTGCACCCAGCGGCGGAAAGGGATCGGCCACACTGCCAAGCACTGCGAGCCGTCCCGCGAACACCGCCGCAACGGCCAGCGCCAGCCCGCCGTAGAGCGGGCCGCGGTCCCGCAGGTACCCCCTCGATTCGCGAACGCCGATGTCGCGCCGGGCACAGTCCAGGAGGAACACGACCGCCGGAAGGGTGATGGCTCCCTCCTTGACCAGGGCGGCGCAAAGAAACAGCGCGATGGTGGTCAGCAACGGCCGAGGCCTCATGCGTCCGGGGTGTGCGACCACGACCAGGCATGCCCCGAGGTAGAGGCAGGCAGCGAGGATCTCGGCCATGCCCACCACATTGGCCACGGCCTCCACATGCACCGGGTGAACGGCGAACAGAAGCCCGGCCAGGAAGGCGGGCCTGACCGGGAGTAGGTGCCCCAGCAGCAGCACGACCAGCCCGGATGCGATGGAGTTCAGAAGGACGTTGACGACGTGGAACCCGGTGGCGTCGCCCTGCCAGAGCATCCACTGCAGGCCGTATACAAGAGTGGCGACCGGACGCCACAGGCCGAGCTCCCTGCCGTGCTGGCCGGGCCAGAACGGCTTCCAGAAGGTGCCGGGCAAGGTGCCCACGCTGTGGATCGCCTCGTTGCCCGCGATGATGAGGTGGTCGTCGTAGGCGAAGTCGTTCGCCAGACTGTTCGCGAACGCCAGCCCGGCGACGGCAGCCGCCACGAGGGCCGCTGCCAGCAGTCTGGACCGGGAGCGTTCCGGTAGATCCATCTTCCATGCGTCTTGTCCCCTGGAGACCCCGATGCCGGACCCCGCGCCACCTCTCGAAGGGCCGCGAAAACCAGCGTGCGCTGAACGACACCGCAAAGATCAGAGGTTTCAGGGGCGCTGGAATAGCTGGATGGGACAGATTTTGCCAAAACGGCCTTTTCGCCCCCCGAAAGGCGGCCAGCGGGCTCTGTGACCGGCCTCAACGCCCCCCTCGAGCAGCCTCCACGCCCCCGTCGGCCGACCTCAGGTCCTCCGTTTGCCTGCCCCGGGTCGCGCGCCGGCTCCATTCGCAGGCGCGGTTGGCCTCAAGTCCTCGGCGAGGTTGGCTTCCGTTCGTTCGCGTCGGCCTGCGGCCAAGGCCCCGGAGATGGTCGCCACGGCCTGGCCCGCGGTCCAAGAAGGCTGCTGCGCAGGATGAACCAGATCGCGGCCACCCCGTCGCGCCACCCGATCTTCTTGCCTTCCGCGTAGGAGCGGCCCGTGTAGCTGATGGGAAGCTCGGCGACCCGCGCCCTCGCCTGTGCGAGACGCGCCGTGATTTCCGGCTCGATGCCGAAGCGATCCGCAGTGAGCGGAAGCGACTGGAGAAGATCGGTCCTGATCATCTTCTGGCAGGTCTCCATGTCCGTCACCCTGAGGCCGGTGACGAGGTTGCTCAGGAGAGTCAGGAACTGGTTGCCGAGCGTATGCCAGTCGAAGAGAGGCCTCGTCGAGCGCTCGCGGCCGAGGAAACGAGAGCCGTAGACCGCGTCGGCCCGGCCCTCTGCGATGGGGCCAATCAGGCGCACTATCTCGCCCGGATCGTACTCGAGGTCCGCGTCCTGAACCACCACGACGTCCCCGGTCGCCCGATCGAAGCCGGTGCGCAGCGAGGCGCCCTTGCCCCGATTGCGCTCGTGGAACAGGAGCCGGTCTATCAACCCCCGCTCCTTCAGTTCGGGCAAGAGTTCGCGAGTGCCGTCGGTGGAGCCGTCGTCCACCACAATCACTTCCTTCGAGATCGGAACCGCGGCCACTCGCAGCAGCAACCGCTCCACCGTGGACGCCTCGTTGTAGGCGGGAATCACGATGGACACGGTGATCGCCTCGTGGTGGAGCCCGGAGGGCGAACCGGCTGCACGGTGTGTCACCAGCGGGTGCATCTCCTGTGGTCGCGTCGCCGCTGGGAACGCCGCAAGCCCCCGTCCTACCTCGAGTTCGAGCGAGTCACCTGCAGCAACTGACCCTCGTAGATGCGCGAGCCCCTCAGGTTGTTGGCGGACTTCAGTCGATCGACCGTGGTCCCATAGGCCCGTGCGATCCCCCAAAGCGAATCTCCCGAGCGCACCTGGTACTTGATGACTTCGGGTTGCGGTACGTTCACCGGGATCAGGGCCTGCGCCGTGCGGGTGTCGTCGGCAAGCCTGGGCTCCTCTCCCAGCTGTGCGACGTACGCGGCGTACTCGCGAGTATAGACGGCAATGTGATAGTGGGGAGGGCGTCGTTCGCGCGTCACGTCGAGGGTGCCGCGCGCCTCCAGGTGCAGCAGCACATCCTCGAGCCAGCTGCGGCAGGCGCGGGAGTTGCTTCGGCGGAGATCGACCGCCATTCCCCGCGGATGAACCGAGAGCCTGGAGGAGTTGAAAGGCTGGCGATTCAGAGGCCGGGTCAGGCTCGTGACCACCAGCTGCTCGCCGCAGGCGTTCCGATACTGGCGGGAGAGACGCTCGACGAGGAGCTTCACTTCGGGGCGAGCGTACGGGAACGACACTTGATGCAGCCTATAGTTGGCATTCCCCCGCAGCGGCACCAGAAGTCCAAGCTCCACGAAGCGGTGGACATGGGCAGCGTTCCGCAGAGGGGTGTAGTCGTACTCCTCCCCCTTCGCGAACTGCTCCTGCATCACCCGCCGTCCCCCGCTCAGGCTCTGAGCGGCAAGGTCGCCCGACCAGCAGACGGCAGCGACGACCAGCGCGGGCCACCGTCGCGCGTTGCGCCGGTATCCGCTGACGACCGCATCCGTCGGCCCAGCACTCGATCGCATCGCCTCACAGCCCAAGGTTCCACCTCCTGCAACAGTTTTGGAGATCCGTTCCAGTCACACGCTCAGACCCAATAAACATATGTATACCGAGCCCAGTGCGCCACTCCCGATGCCGATTCGCCAACCCGGTTTGACCGGGCGCGATCAGGAGCCACCGGCGTAGTGCTCCGCCGCCACCGACCAGTTGACCACGTTCCAGAACGCCGCGACGTAGTCCGGGCGACGGTTCTGATAGTTCAGGTAGTAGGCGTGCTCCCATACGTCGACGCCGACGATGGGCGTCCGGCCGTCCATGAGGGGCGTGTCCTGGTTGGGTGTCGACGTCACCTCCACTGCGCCGTCCTCACCGTTGACCAGCCATGCCCATCCGGACCCGAAGCGACCGATCGCCGCCGCCGCGAATTGCTCCTGGAAGTCCGCAAAGCTTCCGAAGGCCGCGTCGATGGCCCCTGCCAGAGCTCCGCCGGGTGCCGCGTCGCCGCCTGGGGCCATGAGTCGCCAGAAGAAGTTGTGGTTCACGAAGCCGCCGCCGTTGTTGCGCACGGCCGTGCGGATCGCCGCAGGGAGTGCCGAAAGATCCGCCACAAGCGCCTCCGCCGACATCCCGTGCAGTTCCGGGTGTTCCGCGAGGGCCGCGTTCAGGTTGGCGGTATATGCCGCATGGTGCCGCCCGTGATGGATCTCCATCGTGCGGGCGTCGATGTGCGGTTCGAGTGCGTCGTGAGGATATTGCAGATCGGGGAGCTCGAAGGGGTAGGCCATCTGTCCTGTCTCCTGAGAGTGGTTGATGCAATGGCGGCCCATCTGCGCCGCTCGGGAGGTAGAACGTTGTCCAAAGACACGATGCCGCCGCAAGGCTCCAGGAGGATTCTCCTGGTGGACTGCGACAGCTTCTTCGTGCAGGTGGCGCGCCTCGAGGATCCCGAAGGCGCCGGCAAGCATCCCCTCCTGCTCGTGGGAGGCAGGAGCAACAGAGGTGTCATAACCTCGGCGGCCTACGCCGCGCGGGAGCGTGGCGTCCGCTCGGGGATGCCCACGGTCCGGGCGCTGAAGCTCTGCCCCGACGCGCTCGTCGTGCCGGTGCCGCGGGGGGCGGTGGTCGAACGGAGCCGCGTGGTGAGGGCGACACTTGAAGAGCTGTCGCCGGTCGTGCAGGCAGCGTCCATCGACGAGTTCTATCTGGATCTCACCGGAACGGAGCGGATGTTGAAGCACGAGGATCTGGCCGCGACCGCCGAGCGCATCCGCAAGGTGGTCCGCGATAGGAGTCAGGTGGCGGTATCGATCGGCGGAGGGACGCAGAGGATCGTGGCCAAGGTCGCCACGCGGATCGCCAAGCCCAACGGTTTGCACATCGTGCCGCCGGGCGGAGAGGCCGCCTTCATGTCTCGGTTCAACCTCGCCGACATCCCGGGCGTCGGCCCCGCGTTCCTGAGACTGCTGGCCGGGAAGGGCCTCCGCACGGTCGCCGAAGCGGCCGCCGTCGAGCGTGAGTGGCTGTCGCGATGGCTCGGTTCCGTGCGCGGCGCATGGTTGTGGGAGCGGATCCGCGGCATCGACGCCAGCGAGGTGGATGCCCGTGACAGACGGAAGTCCATCAGCTCGGAGCGCACCTTCTTTGCGGACATCAACGACGACGACGAGCTGGAGCGACGTCTCCTGCAGCTGAGCGGCGCGGTGGGGAGCCAACTGCGCCGCAAGGATCTGCGCGCGCGCACCGTGACCGTAAAGATCCGTGACCACGACTTCACCACCAGGCAGGCTGGCAGCACGCAGCCCCAGGGATTGGAGACGGATCGAGCGATCTTCGCCGTCGCCGGTTCTCTCCTCCACACGTTGCGCCACCGTCGCAGATCGGGCGTCCGCCTCCTGGGTGTCGGTGTGTCCAACCTCGTCAGGCAGGCGCCCGTCCGCCAATTCGACCTGTTCGGCGAACAGGCTGCGCTCGAGACCGACCGCGACCGCACCATCGCGCGCGCCGTGGATCACATCCACGACCGGTTCGGACGCGACGCGCTGCGTCCGGCACGCGTGTTGCCGGCCGCAGACAGCACGGCACCGCTACCACCGGAAGCGCCGGCCACCCCCTCGAAACGACCCGCCGGCACCCAGCCGGATCAATCCACCCACGGCCTCCGCTCGAAGTAGTCCCGGGTCATTTCGACGACCTTGGGCGCCAGAAGGCCGAGCGCGATCAGGTTCGGCCAGATCACGATCGCGAGCAGCACGTCGCCCATCGCCCAGATGACGCCGAGGGGCAGCACGGCACCGACGAAGTGCATGGCCACGAAGGCGACCTTGTAGGGGATCACGGCCTTCGCGCCGAACAGGTAGTTGGCACAGCGGTCGCCGTAGTAGCTCCACGATATCGCGGTCGAGATCGCGAAGAGGAGCACCGATATCACCACGATGTAGTGTCCCCAGTCCCCGAGCGGCGACAGTCCTCGCCGGAAGGCCGCCATGGTCAGGGGGGCTCCGCTCTCCACCGCCATCCCATACAGGGACGTGTGGGTCTGCCCATCGTCGCCGGTCGCGGTCCCCGTCACCGGATCGATCACCCCGCTGAAGGTCTGTGTCTGCGCCTCGTCGACGAAGAGCCGCACCACCGGGACTTCGTGCCAGGACACCTGCGGGTCGGTCGGCCCGGTGTTGGCGTGGGCCCCGTCGTCGATCCGGATGGGAGCGTCGGAGGTCACGTCCAGGTAGCCGCCGTCGACCTGCACGGCCCGGTACGAGAGGTCGCCTCCGACCAGCGTGATCTCGGTCTCGAAGCGGTCGCTCCACACCCCGGTCATGATCACGAGCAGGCCAGTCATGGTGCAGATGATGATCGTGTCGATGAACGGTTCCAGCAGCGCCACCACCCCCTCCGAGACGGGCTCGTCGGTCTTGGCGGCCGAGTGGGCGATCGGTGCCGATCCCTGCCCCGCTTCGTTGGAGAAGAGTCCCCTGCGGACGCCCCACATGAGGGTCACGAGGAAGGCCCCCACCCCGGTGCCGGCAACGCCTGCGGAGGGGTTGAAGGCCTCTCGGAAGATCAGACCGAAGGTCGGGAAGACGTCGGCCGCGTTGATTGCGATGATGATGAGCGCGCCGGCCACGTAGACCAGCGCCATCGCCGGCGCCAGGACCGCCGTCACCCGGCCGATCCGCGAGATGCCGCCCAGGATCACCGCCGCAACGACCCCCGACGTGATCAGTCCGCTGACCCAGGTGGGAATGCTGAACTGTGTCTCGAGGTTGTCGGCCACCGTGTTGGCCTGAATGCCGTTGCCCGTCATGAACGCCGTGATTCCCAGGACGAAGGCGAAGAAGATCGCCATCCACTTCCATCGTGGTCCCAGTCCGCGCTCGATGTAGTACATGGGTCCGCCGGAGACCGTTCCCGCCCACTCGCCCTCGTGCTCCTGTACGCGGTATTTCTGGGCCAGCGTGACTTCGGAATACTTGGTGGCCATCCCCAGGCCCGCCGTGACCCACATCCAGAAGAGAGCACCGGGTCCGCCCCAGTGAATGGCCAGCGCCACGCCGGCGATGTTGCCGATTCCAACCGTCGCCGAGAGCGCGGTCGTGAGCGCCTGGAAGTGGGTGACGTCCCCCTCGTCGTCCGGGTTGTCATACCTGCCCGTCGCCACCGCGATGCCGTGGCCCAGACGGGAAAGCTGGACGAACCCGAGACGGAGGGTCAGGTAGGCGCCGATCCCCAGCAGGATCATCACCATGAACGGGATCTTCTCACCGCCGATCGAGATGCCCGCCTCGACGACGTACGTGGTCAGGAAATCGGTGACTTGCTGGATGAAGTCCATTGGGCCGTGGGCTCCTTGGGGTTGTTGTGGCCGATTCTGGGCCGGACGCTGTGTCGGTGCGGGTCAAACTAGGGCCACAAGCTCGCCGATAACAACAGCGACGGGCAAGGCGTTCCCGTGTGGAGTCGCCGTCGCCGATTGCGCGCGGCTTCAGCCCACCAGGTTGATCATGTCAAAGATCGGCAGATACATCGCCACGATCATCCCGCCCACCACGACGCCGAGAAACACGATCATGACCGGCTCCATGGCGGCGATCAGCACATCGAGCGCCGCATCCACCTCCTGGTCGTGGAAGTCCGCGATGCGCACCAGCATCTCGTCCAGTCCACCGGTCTGTTCGCCCACCTCGACCATCCGCACCACCATCGGCGTGAAGGCTCCCGACTCCTCCAGCGGCCCCGCGATCGTTGCACCCGCCGCGATCGATGCGCGCGACCTCATCACGGCATCGTGGACCACCCGGTTGCCGGCGGTGCCAGCGGTGATCTCGAGTCCTTCGAGGAGCGAGACGCCGGAGGACACGAGCGTCCCCAGCGTGCGCGTGAACCGGGCCACCGCCGCTTTTCTCAGCAGGCCGCCCAGCCCGGGCAACCGGAGCGCCATGCCGTCGATCGCCAGCCGGCCGCGGGCCGTGCCGTATGCGCGCAGGAGCCCCAGCGGGACTGCGGCCGCAGCGATGGCGAGCACCCACCAACGGCTCTGGACCAGCGCAGAGGCCTCGATCACCACACGTGTGGGGAGCGGCAGCGGCACCCCGGCCGAGGCGAACATCGTCTCGAAGGTCGGGATCACGAACAGGAGCAGAATCGCCACCGCCGGAATGGTGACCCCTACGATCATCGCCGGGTAGATCATGGCCGCACGGACCTTGCGGGCAAGCGCGTGACTCTTCTCCAGAAAGTCCGCCAGGCGCGACAGGATGGCGTCCAGGGCGCCTGCCGCCTCGCCCGCGGCCACGAGGTTGACGCACAGCTCGGTGAACACCGCCGGATGGCGGCGCATGGCTCCGGCCAGCGTGTCGCCGGCCTGCACATCGTACACGAGCTGCTGGATCACCTTGCGGAAGGCCTTGTTGTCCGTCTGGCGCGCCAGGATGTTGAGGCTCGGGACGATCGGCAGTCCCGCGTCGATCATGGTGGCGAAGAGCCGTGCGAAGACCGCCACCTCGCGTGCCTTGACCCGTGTCATGTGTGCCACTCCCCCCGCCGTGGACCGGCCCCGCCCCAGTTCACGTCGAACCCTTCCGGAGCGGGCTCGCCGACGGCGCGAAGAAGCTCGGACGGGTCGTTGCTCGTCTCGAGGGCGGTCTCCAGCGTCACGTCGCCGTTCAGGTAGAGTCGCGCCAGCGCATCGTTCATGGTCCGCATGCCGTGGCTCCTGCCGGCCTGCATCAGCGATTGGATCTGGTGGACCCTCTCGTCCCGAATCATCGCCCTGATCGCGGCGGTGCAGACCATGACCTCGACCGCAGGCACCCGACCCCGCCCCGCCGCGCGTGGGAGCAGGATCTGGGTCGCGACCCCCTCGAGCACGGACGCAAGCTGGGTGCGCACCTGGGTCTGGCGGTCCGACGGAAACGCGTCGATGACTCGGTTCACCGAATCGGCGGCCGAGTTGGTGTGGAGGGTGGAGAGCACCAGGTGGCCCGTCTCGGCGATGGTCAGGGCGGCGCCCATGGTTTCGGCGTCGCGCATTTCGCCGATGAGCATGACATCGGGATCCTGACGGAGCGCGTGCTTCAGGGCCGCCGCGAAACCGCCGGTGTCCGCGCCCACTTCGCGCTGGTTGACGATGCACCGCCGGTGGGTGTGGAGGAACTCCACCGGATCCTCGATCGTGATGATGTGCCCGGTTCGCCGCCGGTTGATGTGGTCCACCATGGCGGCGAGGGTGGTCGACTTGCCGGAACCCGTGGGTCCCGTCACGAGGACCAGCCCCCGAGGCCGCACCGCGAGGCGCTGCAGGATCGAGGGCAGCCCCAGTTCCTCGATGGACATGGTGCGGTCCGGGATGTGCCGTACCGACATCGCCACGTGACCGCGCTGCCGAAAGCAGTTGCCCCGGAAGCGCCCGAGCCCCGGGGCGCCGAAGGAGAAATCGAGCTCCATGACGGCATCGAAACGCGCCCGCTGGGCGGCACTCAGGACCGAGTCGGCCAGGAGCTCCGTGTCCGCCGGGAGCAGGGCGTTCCAGCCACTGGCATCTGCAAGGGAGCCATCGACGCGCATTCTGGGCGGCAGACCGACGGTCAGATGGAGATCGGACGCGCCGCGGCGAACCATCTCGTCCAGGAGCGGCTTCAAGCCGGTCGAGTCGGCGTGCGCACTGGGTCCGGGCCCGGCAGGTGTCGCCCCGCTCATCGTACCGTGACCAGCGACGAGAGGCGAGCGAAGGTCTTGGCACCCACGCCCGAGACCTCCATGAGCTCCTCGGGCGTCCGAAAGCCCCCGTGCAGCTCACGGTACGCCACGATGCGCGCGGCCGTCACGGGTCCGATGCCGGGAAGCTCGCGCAGCTCCGTTTCCGTGGCCCTGTTGATGTCGACCGGACCTCCGGCCGGCGATGTCGGGACCGAGGATCGCCCAGTCTCCTCATCGTCCGCTCGAGGACGCGCCGCAGCGTCTGCTGACATCCGCCCACCCGCCGCCGTCCCGCGCGTGGACGAGATCCGGACGAGCGGTCGCAGCCGCTCGATTGACCCGGCGCCGATTCCGCGGACCCGGGTCAGGTCCTCCACGCTGGCGAAGGGGCCGTTGCGTTCCCGGTCCTCCACGATTTGCCGGGCTCGGGAAGCCCCCACGCCCGGCAGCCGGTCCAGCTCGACCTCCCCCGCCAGATTGGGGTCGATCGTCTCGCCCGGCTCGAACGGGCGGTTCCGTCGCTCCTTCTCCTCCAGGGCCGAATCGCCGGCCGCCACAAGGCTGTCCGCGATCGACTCGCGTCCCTCCAGCGGCGTCTGCGCGGCCTCGGGGGCCACGATGAAGCGAACCAGGGCGGCGCCCGCCAGCAACAACGCGGCCCGTGTCATGCTCTTCCGTTCTCTGTCCGTCACCTTCCACTCCTGCGCCTGTATTCATCCATTCCGCCGCTGTCGGGCGGTTCGCGCAGAAAGGGTGCATCCGAACCGGGGGCGCTTCCATAGCTGGATGGGACTGATTTCGGGCCGGGCCTTCAGGCGGGTCCGCAGCCCGGCCCCCCAGAGGCGATCGCCACCTCGTCGAGCACGCCCCGGGGCGGGTGCGGACGCGAGTTGCTAGCGCGTCGCTCCGGCCCCGGAGAGGAGCGCCGACGTGAGCAGGAACCGCCCGAAGAGATTGAACTGGAACTGGGTCGAACCGGCGCGCAGTCCCACGAAGGAGCGGCGATCCAGGTATCGCAGCCGCACGCCCAGTTGGAAGTCCCGCACCGTCGAGTCCACCGACAGCGAAGCGTCGCGCTCAAGCTGATCGATGAAGGCGATGCAGGGGCTGTCGACGCTCGATGTCCGGCATTGGATCTCGTCCAGGTACCGGAGGCTCAGCGTGACCCGCAGCGGCGCTCCCCTCTGCCGGAAGGCCTCCATGGGGGAGCGGAAGCGGGCCGACGCCAGCAGCGAGTGGGTGTTCGCCTCGCGCCGCGTGTCGCCCGTGGGGTCGTGGCTCTCGCCGCGGTTGACGCGGCCCTGGTAGCCCAGGGTCAGCCCGTGCGCCAAGGTCAGAGTCACCGCCAGCGGCACCTCGCGATCCTCGCGAAAGCGGTCCTGGAGGGTGCCCGCGCCGAATTCGAGCTGCGTTCCTCCCTTCTGAACCCGGTGCTCAAGGAAAGGCGCTCGACCCCGGCGGACAGGAATCCCGGCAGCGGCACGTCGGCGACCGTGGCGTCCAGATCGGGCCATACGCGGCGCAGCGTCTCGCGATCGGACCGCGTGTCCAGCGTCTCGTTCAGCGAACGGTCGTAGCCGAGGCGGAGGGCCGTCGATCCCGGAAGGCGGACCCCCCCCCGCAAGGTCAGGCGATCTCGCTCGCTAAGGGTCGAGGCCGAATCGGTGCCGATGGTGAGAAAGTCCTCGCGACGACCCCAGCCAAGCTCGTAGATCGCGCCCGGTTCCACCGCGTCGCGATTGAAGCGCGAGGTCACCCCGTTCGCATACGTCACGGAGAGCGGGTCGAAGGCCCGGGTCCACCATCCACCGTCGGCACCGCCACCCCCCGCGATCCCCATGCGCGACGGATCCAGCGACAGCGACGCGGTCAGATTGCGCTGCCCGTCCACGTTGCGCAGCAGGACCAGAGAGGTGTCCACCGGCGTGTTGCGGGTCTCGACCAGGTCGGCGTTGCGCTCGGAAACGTAGATGGTGGTCACCTCGACGCTCGTCCGCGCCCACTCGGAAAGCCGGGGCTGGTACGCCAGCCGCGTGCGGAGGTGTCGGTCCACCTCCCAGCCGAAGTCCATCCCCGCGACGCGTCTCCGCTCCGCGGCCAGGAGCTCGCGCGTGGCGCGATCGGCCGCGAGACGCTCCACCGCCAGGAGATCCCTGCCGCTCAGCAGGTCGGCCTGCGCCGTCAGCGACTCGACCGGGCGGAACGCGACGCGCGCGGATCCCGTCACCAGTCTGCGCGGGGCCTCGGTGGCGCTCGCCAGGGAGTCCGCAGCGGTGTGGATGATGCGATCGAACCGGAGGATGCTGAGGTCGCGGTTCAGCAGCCGGCTCTCGAAGGCGAAGCTCTCGGGGGTCCAGCGCAGGCGCGCTCCTGCGATGCGGTCTTCGAGGAACGACGGCAGGATCGCGCGCAGCAGCGACCCCACCCCACCCGGGAAGATCGGGAGGTCGCGGCGCGGCGGGCTGAGCCCGTACCCCATGAACGCGTCGATTCCGTCGCCGTCGCTTTCGGTCGTGATCGTCCTGAGCGAGGAGCGCACCAGCCCCGCGCGCACGTCGAACCCTTCGAGGAACGTGTCCCAGAAACCGTCGACGTCGGGGGTTCGTCTCCGCAGCGAGACGTCTACCCGGGTCCGATTGAACCCCGGCTCGCGGAGACCCTCGAGCCGGTCGGCGCGGACGTCGCTGCGCCCGAGGAAGATCGGGGCCTGACTCTCGCGCTCGTGGCTGACCGAGAGCGGCACCTCGAGGCCCCATCCCTCCGGCGCCAGGCGGTCCAGTTGAAGCGTCGTCTGCACATCGAGCGCCCGATCATTCTGGAAGGTCGGGGCCGCCTGGAGCTGACGGAAATAGCCTCCTCGGCTGCGGAAGGTGGCACGAGACTGCAGGAACTCCCCCGCTCGCAGCTCGGCGTCGAAGGCCGACACCATGCCGGCGTCGCGGATGCCGCGCGAAAGGCGAAACTCGTCCACCCAGACTTCGCCCGAGACCGGCGTCCCCGTGTCGTTGACCACCCCCAGGCTGATCTCGCGCACCGACGCCAGGTTGGGCGCCCTGCCTCGATCCTGCAGGACCACCGCATGGGTGGAGTCCGCCGACCACAGGACCAGCGGCGGGTCTCCGGGCAGCCTCGGCTCCAGGATCAGCTGCTCCTCGGCCCGCCGCCGCAGCTGCAGCCACTCCTCGAAGGCGATCACGACCTCGGGCAGCCAGTCCCCCTCAATTACCGTGCCGGGGGAGTCGGCCGGATCCAGGCGGGTGCGGAACATGTAGAAGTTGCGGTCGTCGGTTCCGATCTTGACGAAGAAGTGGACGGGAAGGTGGAGCCCGAAGTCGCCCCGCGGGGCCACGACCCAAAGCCTCGCCTCGCGATAGGAAAGAAAGTCCCTGGGCCGCTGCGGAAACCGGTTGTACACCTCCACCCGGTCGCCCGGCAGCACGTCCTCGAAGCCGATCGCCAGCGACCGCTCGTTGAACTCGATCCCCTGGCCCCCGAAGGCGGCGGTCGGGTCGTCCAGCTGCTCGATCACCCCGGGCGGCGAGACATACGCCTCCCCCGCCGTCACGCGCGACACGGGCCCCACCTCGGCCCTCCCCTGCACCGAGGTGGTGTCGCCGCCGAGCCCCGTGAGCACCCCCGTCGGCGAGCGCTTGATCCAGGTCGAGCCCACGATGCCCATGCGGGTCAGCACGAAGGAGTCGCTCCGTCGTCCGGTCACGGTGAACCGGAGGTGGCGGACCGCGCGCAGCTCCGCCTCGGTGATCAGTCCACCCACATCCACCGCTGCCGGGTCTCGCAGCGGGATGCGATACAGGCGGAACGCCGTGCCCGTTTCCTCGCGGTCCCGCACCAGGTAGCGCGATGAACCGTCCAGCCGGATCACGAAGCGCCGATAGCGCTCCAGCGTGTCCAGGTTCCCGTCCTCGTCCATGTCCTCCGTGTCCGGTCGTCCGTTCCCGCGCGTGCAGTTGGCGTTGGGGTCGCCCAGGCGATAGACGCGGGCCCGCTCGGCGAAGCAGTTCTCGTCCCAGACGCCGCGCCCGTCCGCGTCCCTTCCCCATACCTCGCCGCGACGGGGGTCGGCCTCCTGGTCGAGGATCCCCTGGCCCCAGGGGATGTGGACGACCGGCTTGACCCCGGTGGAGGCGCCGGCGGTGTCGA
This sequence comes from Longimicrobiales bacterium, assembly GCA_963662845.2. Classification (GTDB taxonomy): domain Bacteria; phylum Gemmatimonadota; class Gemmatimonadetes; order Longimicrobiales; family Gaopeijiaceae; genus Bin94. Next base: position 1,655,599 of record CAXXCM010000005.1, read on the forward strand.
CGAAGAAGGCGTCCTCGCTCACGATCCCCAGATCCAGCACCAGCGTCAGGAACTCGCCGTCGCGCGCGTAGAACTCGACGAAGTCGCTCTTGGTCAGGTCGGTGCCGGTGGGACTGAGCACCGTGGTGATCGACGACCAGCCCAACGGGCCCAGTACGTCGCCGCTCTCGGGGCGGAACCGGACGAACAGCCCCGGATCGCGCACCGCGCTCCCGGTGACCCGGATCTGCTGGTCGATCTCGGTGCTCGGGTTGAAGCCCTGGAAGACCCCCAGGCTGTCGCCCCCTCCACCCTCGCGGATCCAGGCGTGCTGCCAGGTCAGCGCGGCCACCGAAGCCTCGGACAGCGTCGGCGGCAGCGCCTCGTCGGCACCGTCCCGAAACGCCGGACGGCTTCCCCGCCGCCATTCATGGCTCTGAACCGAGAGCGGCCGCGCGTTCACGCCGTCGTAGTCGTCGATGTAGACGTCGCCCTGCGTGTTGGGATCGGGGAGCGACACCGCCGCCTCGCCCGAGAGATGGAGCGAGGAGCGGCCTCCCGGATCGAGCCCCGGCACCGCGTCCAGCAGGCGCGTCAGGAGCGGCGCGTCGAGGTCCAGGTTGGCGTTCACCCCGCCCAGCCCCACCGCGCCCGCCTCGACCCCGAGCTGCGGGCGGCGCACCAGCTCGTCCTCGGTCTGGTACAGCCCGATGAGGTTGACGGCGCCGTAGTCGCCCATGTCGTAGCGCGCGTTCATCCCGAAAACGGAGGACGGCGCCACCTGAAAGAAGCTGCGCTGCTCCCACGAGACCTCGAGGAAGCGGCCCGGGTTCGCGGCGAGGAGCGCGTCCGTGTCCACCAGGGTCAGCTGTCCCACATCGTAGTCGATCAGGTAGTCCACGCCCCGGATCAACGGCCGGCCCTCCAGCATCACGCGCTCCGTGCCCTCGCGTATGCCCACGGCCCCGAGCACGAACGAGGACACCAGCCCGGCGCCCTGCACCTCGTACGCAAGATTCAGACGAAAGACCCCCCCGTTCTCACGCTCGAACGGATCCGGGTCGCGGTAGATGCGCTCGTTGCGGTTGTCCCCCAGAATCCTGCGCGCCTCCAGCGAATCGATGTGCGGATTTCGCACCGGCGCCGGATCGGCGAACGGCTCAAGGGTCGGAAACACGATGAAGGTCCCCGAAACCGGAGGCTGGTCCTCGAACGAATCCAGGGCGGGCCGGTAGATCTGCGACGGGTCGATCCGGTCCGCCGGCGCCTCCTCGTCCAGCCCGAAGAGACGCAGATAGGTCAGGTCGTCCCCGTTGGGTCGGCGCGCGAAGGTGCGTCCCGCGCTCTCCTCCCCGAGCGAGATCGTGAGCTCGACCGACCCGGGATCGACGTCGCCCGACGACGAGACGCGATAGACCTGGTGCATCTCGTGCGACCACGTCGGCCTCCCGGGCTGGTGCTGGGCGGCGGTGGCCTTGAGAAGCCTTAGCCTGGGGCGTTCGCCGCGGAGGTAGGTGCGCTCCGGGTTGTAGCTGCCGATGGTGTCGCCCGACTCGGTGATGTACGTGACGGCGAGCATCTCGCCGGGCCCCAGCGGAGAGCGCAGCGCAATCCAGAGGCCGCTCGGGTGAACGGCGTAGTCCTGCCCGGGCTGCAGGTACCGGAACCACGCCGATTCAACGACAGTGTCCGCCCCCGCCCCCGCTAACGCGTCGGCCTGGATGTAGCCCTCGACCTGCTGGCGGGCGTAGAGGTCGATCTCGGAGCGATAGAGCTGGATCGGCTCCGCTCCGGGCGTGACCGTGCCGGGGGCGTCGGAGCGCGACAGCGCCAGCGCGTCGATGTGCGGATGGTCGTGGAATGCCTCAGGGTCAAACAGGAAGAAGAACTGCCCGTCCACGTAGTCGGCATCGTCCAGCACCAGCGTGTCGGTTCGCGCATATCCCCCTCCGGATCCCTCCAGCCGGAAGCGCCGCGAGGTCACCTCTCCGTTCTGCTGGGCCCAGACCGACCGGATGTCGATCGGACCGGCCTCGAGCGCGGCCTGGAAGCCGAAGTTGCCCGCCGGAATCGCCTCGCCGAGAAAGCGCGACTGGGGAAGCGTGAAGTCCACGTCGCCGACGTCGAACCGCTGCAGAAACTCGCCGGGGAGCCCCTGATAGTGGATGTTGACCCGGTTGGCCCCCTCGAACTCGCGCGTCTGGTCGTAGTCCACGTCGACGCGCACGCGCCCCGCGACCGTCCCGTCCGCAGTTGCGGCGAACTGGATGTCGGGCGAGAGCTGGGGCAGCAGCGAGACCTCGCAGGTCACCTGCACCGTCTCGTCGCAGGGCCGGTAGCGGGTCCAGTCGCTCCCCATCTGACCCGTGCCGCGCAGCGAAAAGCCGAGGTCGGCGAACTCGTTGCGGAAGCGCACGGCTTCGGACGCCCCCCCGACCGCAGTCACGAACGCGGTCCGTCGATCCGGGATGTCCCGGTAGTGGATCGTGCGCCCGAGCGTCCCCACGCGCAGCTCGGGGTTGGTGGCCCAGTCAGGTGGTTGGAGGGGAGGGAGCGCGATGTCCGCCGGAGCGGCGGCGATCCCCGCGAGCACCAGCCCGAACGGCGGCTCCGGCGGCGCCGGCGCAATGCCGAGGCGCGTGACCGGGATCCCGGCCAAACCGAGGCGCACCAGCGGCGCGGGCACGGGGGGCTCCGTCCACGGCACCGTATATCCGCGCCGCGGCCTCGTAACAGAGCCGTTTCAGAAAACTCTCCGGCGACTCTCCCGCCGGCAGCGCAGGGTCAGGCAGCGTGTAACCCAAATCGGTGCTCAGATCGAACGTGCACCGTTCCGCGATCCGCACCGTGTTCGCCACCGCCTGCGGAAACTCGGCAAACAGGCGCGCCATCTCCCCCGCCGGCTTCAGATAAAACTGTTCGTTCGGCCGCAGATGCGGCAGCGCCTGGTCGACCGTCGTGTTGAAATGCGCCGCCACCAGCGCATTCTGCAGCCGGCTGCGCGCACGCACGTGGTAATGCACGTCGTTGGTCGCCACCAGCGCAACACCCGCCTCGCCCGCAATGCCCGCCAGCTTGCGGTTGCGCATCATATCCCCCTGCAGGAAATTCTGCTGCAGCGCCACGTAGACCGACCCCGCGCCGAACCAGCCCGCGTACTCTCGCAGCAACGTCTCCGCCTGCCGCCGCCGCCCCGCCAGCGCCAGCCGGGCAAGATCGCCCTCCCGGCCCCCCGCCAGCAGGATCACCCCCTCGGCATGCGCGGCCAGGTGCGCACGGTCCAGCCGCGGCTCGCGGCGGTCAACCCCGTTTCGCCAGCGTAAACAGGCGTGAAATGTTGGCGTATCCCTGCCGCTTCTCCCCTTCCCCTCCGCCAGCAGCGTGATCCGCGAGCGCGTCCAGCAGCGTCAGCTCCGCCCCGGTGATCGGCCGCACGCCCAAACTGTTGGCCAGCCGCGCAAACTCGAGCGCCCCGCACAGGTTCGTATCGGTCAGCGCCAGCGCGCCGTACCCCTGCGCCTTCGCCTGCGCCAGCAGCTCATGCGTATGCGACGCCCCCCAGCCCAAACGAAAAGAAACTCTTCGCCTGCAGCTCAACATACCCCATCCCCACCATCCACTCCCCTCTATCCACTCCCCATCCCCACTATCCACTATCCACTGCTGTTCTGCCTATACCACGCCCCCTCCCCCTCGTCCCTGAACAGCGTCACCGGTCCCTCCTCCGACTCCACCCGAAAATAGGCGCGCCTGATCGGCTGCGGCAGCCACCACAGATCGAAGCGCCAGCGCTCCGCGATCCCCGTCACGCGCCGCCAACGCCGCCCAATCTGCACCGCGACCGGCTGATGCCCTGATCCCTCCCGCACCGCGACCGCGGCCGGCGCGTGCAGCGGCCTGATATCATCCCGCTTGGCCGGGTCGATCGGGATCTGCAACGCCCGCATCTCCGGCGCCGGATGCCACGGCGCCACCTCCGCGATCCGGTGCAGCACGTGCCTGCCGTTCATCCGCACCTGCAGCCGCTTCTCCATCTCCATCAGCCGCCGCCCCGCGCGCTCCTTCACATCCTGGAACAGGCCCATCTGCTCACCCGAGCCCCCGCTGAACCCGGACAGCGTCAGCCTCACATCCTCAACCGGGATCTGCGGCGGCTCCAGCTCCAGCCGGTCGCGGACCAGCGCCGCGGCCCGCTCCCAGCGCCCGACCGGCTGCTTGAACGCGATCGACGCCGCCCACGGCGGCCAGCCGCGCGCGCTGCACGCCAACCCCACCGCGCCCACATGGCGGCCATCCAGCTCGCCACGTGCATACCCCCGCCGCAGCAGCGTATCCACCGCCACAAAAAGCAGCTCGAGCGACGACGAGTTGAACGGCAGCGAGCTATGCTCCACGATCGACTCCTCAAACGCCAGCGGCACGACAGGACGCCCGTCCTCACCGTTGCACAGCGCCCACAAGCGGCTGCCCTCAGCCCCGAACTGGGCAACGATCAGATGCCGCTCCATCGCCGCCACATCCCCCATCGCGTGCAGACCGAAACGGTGCAGCCTCTCCTTCACCTCCGCGCCAACCGGCAGCAGATCGACCGAATAGGGCGCCAGGAACCCGGGCACGTCCTCCGGCGCATGGGAGACCCCCGCCGCGCGCGTGCGCGCCGCCACAAAGGCCGGAAACTTCGCATCCGCCACGCCGATACGCGCGTTCAGATCGGGCGGGACCGCTTCCAGCAGCGCCGCCAGCGCCCCCGCCTCACCGCCGTACATCGCCTCCAGCCCGTCGAGCCGCACATAGGCCGTACCCAGCTCCGCCCCCTCGACCCGGTCGCTCACCCCCTGCAAAGCGCGCAGCAGCTCGCCGAAAATCTGCCGGTAGTACGGCTCGTCCGCACTCAGCACCACCGTATCCGCCTGCTGCGACACCGCCTGCTCCAGCGTCATCCCCTCCCTCACCCCGCAGCTGCCCGGGAAATAGTCGACCACCACCGGCCGCGCCCCCGACGCGCCCCCACCCTCAACCACCAGCGTCGCAGGCCCCGGCAACGCCTCGCCGGATGGGGCCGCCAAATCCTGAGCAGACCCCTCCTCCACCTCCACGTCCACCTCCCCCTGCCGCCTCATCTCCGCCTTCGCCCGCAAATGCGTGATCAGAACACATGCGACCCTCATGATTGCTCTCCCCCAATTTTTTCGAAAAAATGATTTCAGGCCACAGTATAGAACATTAGTTCTGTATGTCAAACTGGATAAATCCCAGGGGGATTGCATCGAATTGGATCTAGAGTCGCGACACTACCTGATTCGAGGCCCAACTCCGAAAAAAACCGAAACAGCGCATATCAGTGTACAGGCACCCCTTGTGGGTGCCCTCCGTGGAACATTTTGGCGTCCAGACTTAGATGTGATTGCCCTGCGACCCTCCCCTCCCCCTCTTCTCAAACTCCCAAGACCCGCAAGCAACCTGCACCCGAAACCGGGAACCGAATTGTCATCTCCCAACAACCCTGCTATCCTGCCCACGCCGCACACATCCACACACACAACGCCAGACCGGAGGAAAAATGGCGCCCCAAATCAATCTCACCGAACAGCTCGCCATGGACGGCTACGCCTACGCCTTCGGCATCTCGACCGTCGACCTCACCGGCAACGGCCTGCCCGACATCATCACCCCCGACACCGACGTCGGCCTCTACTGGCTCGAAAACCACGGCGACGGCAACTTCACCCGCCATGTCGTCCATCTCAAGGAAAACGAGTGGCTCGAACGCCACCAGGTCGTCGACATCAACGGCGACGGACGCCCCGAAATCGTCACCGTCGACAACATCAGCGCCAGCCTCCTCTACTTCGCCTACGACGGCGACCCGCGCCTGCCGGACTCATGGCAGTTCCACTACATCGACGAAGGCACAATCCCCGGCGCCTACGACGTCGCCGTCGCCGACCTCACCGGCAACGGCAGGCTCGACGTCGCCGCCACCAACTGGCGCAAGGGCAACCAGGTCCTCTGGTACGAGAACACCGGCGGCAGCTGGATCAAGCACATCATCGAGGACGACATCGCCGAAACGCGCGACATCCACGCCGTCGACATAGACGGCGACGGCAACCTCGACCTCATCGCCACCGCCCGCGTCGGCAACCAGGTCGCCTGGTACCGCAACAGCGGCGACCCCGCCAACCAGGGCTGGCAGAAGCACGTCATCGACGACGCGCCCCAGCCCATCCACGGACGCCCGGTCGACATGGACGGCGACGGCGATGTCGACATCGTCATGGCGCTCGGCATGCTCCCCCCCGACGACCCCACCGGCGTCTCCTTCGACCACCACCAGGTCGTCTGGTACGAGCACGAGGGAAATCCCACCGCCGGCAAATGGCGCAAGCACATCATCTGCGAAAACTATCCCCACGCCTTCGAAGCGATCGCCGCCGACCTCGACGGCGACGGCCAACTCGAAGTCATCGCCACTGCCTGGAACGTCAGCGGCCGCGTCGCCGTCTTCAAGCACCGCGGCGACCCGCGCGGCCCCTGGGACATGCAGCTCCTCAAAGAGGGCTGGACCAACGCCAACATGGTCATCACCGCCGACATGAATGGCAACGGCCGCCTGGACATCGTCGCCGCGGCCGAGCGCGGCAGCAACGAAGTCCGCTGGTGGCGCAATGACAGCAGCTGAGCACTGGGGATGTTTCATATAGGGAATTCACTTACCCAAGCGCTATGCCTCTTGTGGGCCGGGCCAGGGTGACCAGCAACGTCGGGAATCTCTACGCGAAGAATACCGCAGCCAGGCTATCGAGGAGTGATCGACGGCAAAGCATTGGGTCCCGTTGACATTTCAGAAGAACATCCAAAGACGCGACATAAACAGGCTGTCTGAAGACAGTTTGAACTCTGATTCACCTGATCCTCGTGAACGGAGCCCGTCTGTGGTGCCAGTGCCGTCAACTGTGTCCTTCCTATGAACTACAAGAATCATGGTTCAGACCGATGTCAGCGGGCACTGGTGCGATGGAACGTGAGGAGAGTCAACGTTTCCTGAAAACCGGAAACTGAAAACTGCCAGGAGGATTCGCCGATGAAGACACGTTTGCTGGTCGTTACCCTGCTTCTGGCGCTTGCTGCGCCGGGCGTGCTGCTGGCGCAGGGCGAGTTGACGCTGGAAGGCCTGGCCCGGCGGGTGGAGCGGCTGGCCGCGCAGGTAGAGCAAATTGCCGGGCAGGTAGCGCGAAATTCAGCCTCACACGAAGAGCTGGCCGCCCGGCTGGCTGCGGTGGAAACGGCGCTGGTCCCGACTGCGACCTCAACCGCGACGGAAACGGCGACGCCGACCGCGACGGCTACCGCAACTGCGACGCCAACGCCGACCGCAACGCAGGCCCAGGCCCGGTTGACGGTCAACCGCAGTATGAACGTGCGGCGAGGGCCGGGGACCAATTTCGCAATCGTCGGAGCGGCGCAGCCGGGCGACGCCTTCGCGATCACGGGAAGGAATGCCGGCGGCGACTGGTGGCGTATCGCCTTCAGTGACGGGAATGCCTGGTTGTATGCCGCCTACACCACGGCCGAAGAGGCGGCCAGTGTCGCCGTGGTCGCCTCGCCCACGCCCGTTCCGACTCCGACGCCCGACCCTGCTGCGGCCGCGGCGCGGCGCGAGGCGAGCTATCGGGCGGAGATACTGGCCTTGCTGGAAGACGACGGATCGGGGCGCGGAATCCACGGCGCCATCGACCATATGCTGATCGTAATGAGCGAGGTGGCCCAAAATAGAAGCCTGCTGAAGGACGAAGCGTGGGTGACGCGATTCAGGAGCGCTCTCGCCGCGTTGAGGGTGCTCCACGAACAGACGCAGGCGATGAATCCTCCTCCGGGATATGACGCCTTCCACGCCGTCGTGGTCCAGGCGCTGGCGCACTGCAGCGCGATGGAGTACTTGATTGGCGAGGGGATCCTTACCGGCAATCTGGGGCTTGCGACCGCCGGCGGCGTTGAGATGGACGCCTGCCTTGACCAGAGCGAGCAGGCGTTGTCGCATCCGCAATGGACCGGGCAGGGCCGGTAGAGCCGTCAAGCCCGGCCGTGTTCGGGCACAGCCGCAGCAAACTTCCATCGCGACGCATACCAATTCTCAGTAGCCGTCGCTATAGCGTGAGTGGCAGCAACAGACAGTCGGTCTGACAAATCAGCCGAGGTCAACCATTGCTGGCGCGGTCGCCCGGTGGCATTCGGTTTACTGTCGGTCGAAGACTGGGAGGATTAGCCGCTGCCGGGCGGCTCGATCGTGAGCGTCAGATCGGTCGGCGCGCCGCCGTCGTAGTTGCGGACGGCAAGGAAGATGTGATCGTTCGCCAGCACGTTGGTCGATATGCTCTCATCGCCGTCAATGCTCGTGTCGAAACCGTCCCAGGAGCCGTCCTGGTCATTGCTGACGAACAGGTCAAAATCGTGACCGGTCGGCGTAGCGTCGATGCTGATCGTCCATATACCAGAACGCGCGCCGACCTCCCACTTGAAGTAAACATATTCGCGCGCCTGCAGGCTGGCAACGTAACTGCGAATGGAGAGGGCGGATACGCCGGTCGGGTCCGCTATGATGTACGGATCGGACTCGGTCCCAGACCCGTTCGACGTGGAATCGCCGGGCGCCGCCGTCGCGGTGGGCGTGGGCGTGGGCGCTGAGCAGAATGGCAAGCCGAGACGGTGAAAGTCATTGCGATCGATATTGCGCCAAGCATCTGGAATGCATCCGCTCAGTTGGTTGCCCGAGAGGTAAAAATGGACTATCTCGGCCCGTCTGCCCATGTTGCCAAGTTCGGCTGGAATCGAACCGCTCAGTTGATTGCCCGAGAGGTCGAAGCGCCTCACATTGACCAGGTTGCCCAGCTCGCTTGGAATGGCCCCGCTTAACTCGTTGTCGTCCAGATTCAGATTCCACAGCGTATCCAGGTTGCCCAGCTCGCTCGGAATGGCCCCGCTCAGCTCGTTGAACTGGAGTTCCAGCTGGTTCAACTTGCCGAGGTTGCCCAACTCGCTAGGAATCGTCCCGCTCAACTCGTTGCCATCCAGGGACAGGTACATCAGGCTGTCCATGTTGCCCAATTCAGCCGGTATCGACCCGCTCAACTGGTTGTTCCAGAGAAAGAGACCCACCAGGTTGTCGAGCCTGCCAAGCGCCGCCGGTATTTGCCCGCTTAACTGGTTATCTGTGAGATACAGTTGCCTCAGGTTGGCGAGGTTGCCCAGTTCGCTCGGTATCGACCCACTCAACCCAGTTCTTTGGATGTACATGCCGGTCAAGCTGACGAGGTTGCCCAGCTCGGCTGGAATCGACCCGCTCAATTCGTTGTTTGCGAGGTGCAACACCGTCAGGTTGGCGAGGTCGCCCAGTTCGCGCGGTAGCGGCCCGCTTAAGTCGTTGGTGTTCAGCGACAGATGGGTCAGGTTGACGAGTCTGCCCAGCTCGGCAGGAATCGACCCGCTCAATTCGTTGTTGTGGAGGTGCAGGAGGGTCAGGCTGTCGAGGGCCCCGAGCGCGGCTGGAATGGGGCCGTTCAGATCGTTGTAGTAGAGGTGCAGAGCCGTCACCCGACCGTTCTCATCCGTCGTGACGCCCTCCCAGGTCCCGATTGGCTCGGCGCTCAGCCAGTTTGTGTTGTCATCCCAGTGGGGGCCGTCGGTCGCATTGTAGAGCGCAACCAATGCGTCCCTGTCCGAAATGCCGCTGAGGTCAGCCGTCGCCGTCGGCGTCGGCGTAACCGTTGGTGTGGGGGTGACCGTAGGCGTAGGCGTAATCGTCGGCGTAGATGTGACCGTCGGCGTAGACGTGACCGTCGGTGTAGGCGTAGGCGTCGGTGTGCCGCAGTCCGGCAGACCTAGCCCGGGCAGATCATTGTATTCTACGTTGCGCAGCCATGCGGGAACGCACCCGCTCAATGCGTTTCCATCGAGATACAGATAAACCAGGTTGACGAGGTTGCCCAATTCGCCCGGCATCGACCCGCTCAACTCGTTGTCTGAGAGGCGCAAGGCGATCAGGTTGACGAGGTTGCCCAGTTCACTCGGAATCGACCCGCTTAATTCGTTAAGCGAGATGTGCAGGCCGTAGAGATTGACGAGGTTGCCCAGTTCGCTCGGTATCGGCCCGTCCAATTCGTTGTTTGAGAGGTACAGGCTGGCCAGGTTGGAGAGGTTGCCCAACTCGTTCGGAATCGACCCGCTTAGGTCATTATTTGTGAGGGTCAGTTGGGCCAGGTTGACGAGTCTGCCCAGTTCGGTTGGAATGGACCCGCTCAATTCGTTGGTTGAAAAGTTAAGGCGGGTCAACTTGTCGAGCGCCCCGAGCGCGGCTGGAATGGTGCCCCTCAGATTGTTGCTGTGGAGGCCCAATCCCGTCACGCGACCGTTCGAATCCGTCGTGACGCCGTGCCACGTCCCGATGGCCTCCTGGCTCAGCCAGTTTGTGTTGGCCGTCCAGTTGGCGCCATCGGTCGCATTGTAGAGCGCCACCAAAGCATCCCTGTCTGAAACGCCGCTCAGGTCAGGCGTCGCCGTCACGGTCGGCGTATCCGTCGGTGTCCCTGTAGCGGTTGGCGTTGGGGTCGCAGTCGCAGTTGCCGTCGGCGTGTCGGTCGGCGTTGGCGTGGGCGTAGCCGTGGCGTCCCCACAGTAGGGCAGCCCCAGGCTGCTGATGTCGTTGAAGACGCGCCTAGTAAAGGAGTCCAACTGCCAGGCCGCAGGAACGCAACCGCTGAGCTGGTTCCCAGCGAGATACACACGCCTCAGGTTGGTGAGACCCCCCAGCTCGGTCGGGATCGAGCCGCTCAACTGATTCGATTTGAGCGACAGATGCTCAAGGTTGCTGAGGTTGCCCAGCTCGCCTGGAATCGGGCCGCTCAGCTGGTTGAGGTGCAGGTCCAGAATGCGCAGGTTGACGAGGTTGCCCAGTTCAGCCGGAATCGCCCCGCTCAACTCGTTTTCGTAAAGACGCATATCCCCTATGCTGTCGAGGTTGCCCAGTTCGCTTGGTATCGAACCGCTCAACCGGTTTACCTTGAGTTCCAGATACTTCAGGTTGTCAAGCTGCCCGAAGGCGGCAGGAATCGTCCCGGTCAGCCTGTTGTTGCTGAGATACAGATATTCCAGTTTGCCGAGGTCGCCCAGCTCGCTCGGTATCGAACCGCTCAACTGGTTGAAGTCAAGGCGTAGCCAGGCCAAATTGTCGAGGTTGCCCAACTCACTCGGTATCGACCCACTCAACTGGTTGTGTATCAGGTATAGCTGCGTCAAACTGTCGAGGTCACCCAGTTCACTCGGAATCGACCCGCTCAGATTGTTGTCTTGAAGATACAGGATCATCAGCGCGTCAAGGCCGCCGAGCGAAGCTGGAATCGACCCGCTCAACTGGTTGCGGGAGAGGGACAGGTATTCCAGGTTGTCGAGGCCGCCCAGTCCGGCCGGAATCGACCCGGTAAAGTTGTTACCGCCGAGGTCCAGCGACTCCAGATTGTGGAGGTTTTCCAACTCGGTTGGAATCGACCCGCGCAACCGGTTGGCGTAGAGATTCAGATTGGTCAGACTCTCCAGATTGCCGACTTCAGCCGGAAGCGACCCGCCGAGCAGGTTGCGGGCAAGGCTCAGATTCTGCAGCTTGTCCAGGTCGCCCAGTTCGCTCGGCAACACCCCTTTCAACCGGTTGGAGGAAAGATTCAGCTCGGTCACGCGGCCGTCAGAGTTGGTCGTGACACCGTACCACGTCCCCAGCGGTTCCTCGCTCAACCAATTGTCGTTATGCTTCCACTTCTCGCCCTCCGTCGCATTGTAGAGCGCCACCAATGCAGCCCTGTCCGACGCCGGAGCCGGCGCGTCGAGGTAGGCGGTAACGAAGTATTCAAAGTTGCCGACGAAATCGACGTCACTGTCCTGGTAGGATGTCGACGTGCTCTCAATCCTGATTGTCGTGGTAACGACGTCGCCGGCCTCTTCACGCGTGCGGGTGAGGATGTAGTGGCTGACAGTGCCGCTGGCGGGCGCGTCCCACGTGACGAGAATCACGTCTTCGACAAAGTTCCACGAGGGCGTGATCGACTCTGTTCGGGTCGGTGATTCGCTGTCCTTGTCGCTGGCAGTGGCAGTGGCCGTCGCAGTGGCAGTGGCCGTCGGTGTGGCCGTGGGTGTCGGTGTGGCCGTGGGTGTTGGTGTGGCCGTGGGTGTTGGTGTGGCCGTGGGTGTTGGTGTGGCCGTGGGTGTTGGTGTGGCCGTCGGGTCAACGATCGTGGCAGCAGGCGCAACGATCGACAGCGTAAGGTCGGTCGGCGCGCCGCCGTCGTAGTTCTGGACCCGCAGCACGATGTGGCCGCCGGCCAGCACGTCAATGTCGATGCTCTCGTCACCGTTGCCGCTGCGGTCCTGGTCATCCCAGCTGCTGCCGCGGTCGTCCCTGCCGTACAGATCGAAATCATGGCCGGTCGGCGTCGCGTCGGTCGTTACCGTCCACCTGCCCGCGCGCGTACCCACACTCCAGCGGAAGTAGACCGAATCGCGCGCGTTCAGGCTCGAGACGTAGCTGAGAATCGAATGCGCCGTGACGTCGGTCGGGTCAGCGATGATGTAGGGGTCCGACGAACTCCCCGACCCGCTCGAGATGAATTCGCTCGAGGTCCCTGTCGCCGTAGGCGTTGCCGTAGCCGTTGGTGAGGCCGTGGGTGTCGCGGTCGCCGTCGCCGTCGGTGTCGCCGTGGCGTCCCCACAGTAGGGCAGCCCCAGATTTCTAAGGTCGTTGAAGACCCACTGCGACTGGGCGATATCCCGCAACGACTCGGGAATGCAGCCGCTCAGCTGGTTGCCGCTGAGATGCAGATGCGACAGAAAGTTGAGATTGCCCAGCTCAGCCGGGATCGACCCGCTCAACCGATTCGAGACCAGGCTCAGGGTCTCCAGCTTGGTCATACTGCCCAATTCGCTTGGAATCGGGCCGCTCAGCTGGTTGTTGCTAAGGTTCAGACTGAGCAGCGTTTCGAGGTTGGCAAGCTCGGCGGGAATCGACCCGCTCAGCCTGTTATTGGAGAGATACAGCCGTTCCAGGCTGTCGAGGTCGCCCAGTGCGGTCGGAATTGAGCCGCTTAACTGATTCTCGATCAGTTCCAATAGAGTTAAGCTGTCAAGTTTGGCGAATTCGGCCGGAATCGACCCGCTCAGCTGGTTTCTGGAGAGATACATCCATTCCAGGCTGGCGAGGTCGCCCAGTCCGCCTGGTATCGACCCGCTCAGCTGGTTGCCGCCAAGGTATAGCCTCGTTAAGTTGGTGAGACCGCCCAGTTCGCCCGGAATCGCCCCGCTCAACTCGTTGAGGCCAAGGTCCAGGTACGTTAAGTTGGCGAGGTCGCCCAGCTCACCCGGTATCGACCCGGTCAAGTCGTTGAGGCCAAGGTTTAGGAACGTTAAGCTGGCGAGGTCGCCAAGGTCGCCCGGAATCGTCCCGCTCAACCTATTCACCGACATGTCCAGAAGCGTCAGGCTGGCGAGGTCGCCCAGCTCGCTCGGTATCGGACCGCTCAACCCATTTCTGCGAAGACGCAACCGGGTCACGCGGCCATCCGAGTCGGTCGTGACGCCGTGCCACGTCCCCATCGGCTCCGCGCTCAACCAGTTGTCGTTATCCGTCCAGTTGTCGCCGTCCGTGTCTTTGTAGAGCGCCACCAGTACTTCCCTGTCCCCAGCGTGGTCCTCAGGCGAGTCCGTGGGAGTAGCCGTCGGCGTCGGTGTATCGGTCGGCGTCGGCGTTGCAGTCGGCGTTGCCGTGGCTGTCGGCGTGGGTGTATCGGTCGCCGCAGACGCGACGTCAGCCTCGAACGTAGCGCTCCAGTCTCCTGAAGTGCCGGTATAGCGCGCCCGCACCTTCACCTTGTAGCGCACGCCGTCGTCCAGCCCGCTAATCGTGTACGAGTTTGTCGTCGGATAAGCGTTGCCCGTGTTGTCCGAAAACGTCTTGAAGTTCTCTCCCGTGCGCGCCCAGCTCAAGCGGTAGTCGGCCGGCGCATCCACCGGCGCATCCCATGTCACTTCCAGCACGCCGGCCTGGCTGCTCTCAAGCCGTACCGCCACAACCGCGCGGCTGTCCTCCGGTGTAGGCGTTGCTGTCGCCGTCGGTGTATCGGTCGCAGTCGCTGTCGGCGTGTCCGTCGGCGTTGCGGTCGGCGTGTCCGTCGGCGTCGCGGTCGGCGTGTCCGTCGGCGTTGCAGTCGGTGTGTCGGTCGGCGTTGCGGTCGGTGTGTCGGTCGGCGTCGCGGTCGGCGTCGCGGTCGGCGTTGCAGTCGGTGTGTCGGTCGGCGTCGCTGTCGGCGTGTCGGTCGGCGTTGCTGTCGGCGTGTCGGTCGGCGTCGCTGTCGGCGTGTCCGTGGGGGCAACATACCGCACCGTCGCTTCAGTGCGGTTGGACAGCGGCTTGCCACCGGCTGTGCAGATGCTCCCCTCTGCCGTGCAGATGCTGGTGGCGGGCAGGATGACCCACACGTCCGTGCCCGCGTCCGGCTCAACCGTGATCTGCCACAGGTCGCTGCGGCCGTCCACCTGCTGCGCGCCGGTCACCTTGCCGCCGGTCAGGAGCAGGGCATGGTCGCGCAAGTCGGCAGCACTGGTATCGATCGCTTCGCTAAGAGCGATATGGAAGTTGAACGACCCGTCCGAATGGCTCAGTGGCACTTCTTTAAACTTCGCGGCCAGGCTTGGCGTAGCCGTGGGCGTTGGTGTCGCCGTGTTGGTGGGCGTGGGCGTAGCGGTGGCCGTCGCCGTGTCGGTCGGTGTGGGCGTCGGCGTATCCGTCGGATCCGAGATCTGCAGCGCAAAAGCCGGCGGCGCATCGATCGACAACGTCAGATTGGTCGGCGCACCCCCGTCGTAATTCCGAACACGCAGAACGATGTGTCCCCCGGACTGCACATCGATGGTGATGCTCTCGTCCCCGTCGTAACTGGTGTCATAGTCGTCCCAACCACTGCCGCGGTTGTCCCTGCCATGGAGGTCGAAGTCGTGGCCGTTCGGCGTCGCGTCGGTCGTGATCGTCCATTCGCCGGGCCGGTTGCCGACATCCCAGCGGAAGAATACCGACTGGCGCCGATTCAGGTCAGCCACATGGTCACGAATCGAATGCGCGGATACGCTGGCCGGGTCGCCGATGATGTAGGGGTCGGACGATGTCCCAGACCCGCTCGACGTGAATCCTTCAGGCGTCGCTGTCGCGGTGGGCGTTGGTGTATCAGTCGACGTCGGTGTCGCCGTGGCCGCGCCGTCCCTGCAGAACGGCAGGCCGAGTATGTCGAAGTCGTTGTCGGCGATGTCGCGCCACGTACTGGGCACGCAGCCGGTCAACCCCTTATTGGCAATGTACGCTTCAACCAGTCCGGTGATGTTGCCCAGCTCGGACGGAATCGCCCCAGTCAGTTTGTTGTTGTTGAGGCGAAGAATCATCAGGAACTCTATGTCGGCCAGCTCGGCAGGAATCGACCCGCTCAACTGGTTGTTATCGAGCAACAGACGGGACACTTGGGTGAGGTTTCCGAGCTCGCTCGGAATCGTCCCCGTCAACTGGTTGTCACTGAGGTCCAGCCACCTCAAGTCAGTCATGTCGCCGAGGTCGGCTGGAATCGAACCGCTCATCTGGTTGTCGTTGAGGAAGAGCTCCAGCAGATTGTCGAGGTTGCCCAGTTCGGCGGGGATTGAACCCGTCAACCGGTTGTCCTGGAGATGGAATTTCTGGAGCTCTTCAAGGTTGCCCAACTCGCTCGGAATCGAACCGCTCAACTGGTTGCTGAAGAGCGCCAGAATGGTCAGGCCCCTCAAGTCTCCGAGTTCGCTCGGAATCGAACCGTTCAACTGGTTGTTGCTGACCGACAGATTGCTCAGACTCCCCAGGTTTCCGAGTTCGCTCGGAATCGAACCGCTTAACTGGTTGTTGAAGAGCGACAGACTGCTCAGGCTCCCCATGTTCCCGAGCTCGCCCGGAATCGAACCTGTCAGCTGGTTGTCTTGAAGTGCGAGAGTTAACAGATTGCCTAGTGCCCCCAGCTCGCTAGGAATCGAACCGCTCAACTGATTGTCGTGGAGATACAGCGATTTTAGATTGCCCAAGTCGCCGAGTTCGCTTGGTATCGACCCCGTCAACCGGCTGTTCTGGAGGTCCAGATGCACCAATTCAGCGAGGTCGCCCAACTCGGCTGGTATCGTCCCCGTCAACGGGTTGATGCCGAGGTACAGCAGTTCCAGCTCAGCAAGATTGCCCAGCTCACTCGGAACAGTCCCACTCAACTCATTGCCGTATAGCGACAGCTCCACCAGGTTTTCGAGGTCGCCCAGCTCGCTTGGAATCGTCCCGCTCAACCGGTTGCTGCTCAGCCAAAGATCCTCCAAGTTGTTCAGATTCCCCAGCTCGCTCGGAATCGTCCCGCTCAACCGGTTGCCGTTGACCCTCAATTCTGTCACACGGCCACCGGCGTCAGTGGTGACCCCATGCCAAGTCCCGATCGGCTCGGCGCTCAGCCAGTTGTTGTTGTTAAGCCAGTTGGCGCCGTCGGTTGCATTGTAGAGCGCAACCAGCACCTCCCGGTCCACGGCCGCACTCCCTTCTGCCGTGGCCGTCGGCGTAGGCGTCGCCGAGGCCGTCGCAGTCGCAGTCGGCGTGGACGTCTCCGTCGGTGTTGGCGTATCTGTCGCCGCAGACGCGACGTCAGCCTCGAAGGTAGCGCTCCAGTCGCCTGAACTGCCGTTATAGCGGGCGCGTACCTTCACCTTGTAGCGCACGCCCTCGTCCAGCCCGGTGATCGTATACGAGTTCGTCGTCGGGAAGGCGTTGCCCGTGTTGTCCGACCAGGTCTTGAAGTTCTCATCCGTTCGCGCCCAGGTCAAGCGGTAATCCGCCGGCGCATCCTGCGGCACATCCCACGTCACCTCCAGTACACCCGCCTGGCTGCTCTCAAGCCGTATCGACCCGATCGAACGGCTGTCACCAGGCGTCGGCGTTGGCGTGGGAGTGGATGTGTCCGTCGGTGTCGGTGTGGGCGTTGCCGTCGGAGTAGCCGTCGGCGTCGATGTTGGCGTGGGCGTCGGGGTCGATGTTGGCGTAGCTGTCGCCGTCGGCGTCGGCGTGTCCGTCGGCGTGGGTGTGGGAGTAGCCGTCGGCGTATACGTCGGTGTCGCAGTGAAGGTCGGCGTGTGCGTAGGCGTCGCCGTCGGCGCAGACATAACGTCCGCCCGCACCACATCGCTCCAGCCGCCGGGCCGACCGTCGCCGGTCCCCTGGTAACGCGCGCGCACCTTCACCTTGTAGCGCACACCCCCGTCCAGACCGGTGACCCTATACGAATTTGTCGTGGGAAAGGCGTTGCCCGAAAGGTCGGTCCACGTCTTGAAGTTCTCGCTGTCCCGCGCCCAGCTCACGCGGTAATCGACCGGCGTCTCTGTCGGCACGTCCCACGTCACCGCGAGCTCGCCCGGCGCGCTGCTCACCAGCGCCAGGTTGTGGACCGCCTTCACGTCCTCCTGCGCCGACGCATCGTCCACTACCGACAGCAGCGCAAGGCATACCGTCAGCAGCGCCGCCGCCAGCCAGAACAGAAGCCCTTTAGAAAACGAAGACATCCGTTTCACTGCCAAACCGGCTTCATCCCCTTGCTCGCTGGTGGATTCCTCTACACCGCCTGCATGCGAACACGCCCTCGCACTTCACAGCAGTCCCGCAACCAAGACGTTCCTTGGCCGACTCCATGCCGAAATGGAGAACCGATCTCTTGCAGTCGTAAACGCGGCCACAAGCCGCGACTTACATTTCCTGCACCGCAGCGATTACGACCGCCTGCGTCAATCCGGACTCGAACAGGCAGATGCTGTTAACTGAATTGTCGAGAGATAAGGGGGATGCTGCCGCGAGATTTACAGACTCCCGGGCGGGAGAGGAGGCCATTCGTTCAGGAACATGTCCTGAATGGCATAGGGCGATTTGGTGACCGGAAACCCGTCTCACTTGATACATGGAGAATGATGTGAACTCTGAGGGTATCCGAATGTAAAAAGTATTAGTCCGCATGTCAAAAATATATAATGGCGCCAAGAGTACACTATGGCCATGGAGCTTGTCAAATGCGATTTGGACAGTTCAGCGCAGCATTCGGACCGCTCTGACTCTGACCTTGCATCAGTATGGACGTTTGTCTCGTTCCTTCCTGTCTTTCGGGTGGGGCTGCTCCCCGCACGCATTGCCCCGATTGCATCCGTCTCTTCACCGCCGTGAACAATGCACAGATGCGCGCAAGGAACGACGGACAATGTCTGCGACATCGCAGTCAGCCACACACGCACACCGACCAATCTTGCGCCAACGCCGTCCTCCTCCTCGCCAACGACCCGACCGCCAAAAGCCGCCTCCAAATCTTCGCCGCCGCCGAACGCGGCAGCGCCAGTCCATAAAAGAGTACCTACCTTGCGAGCTGGAGCGTATCGCCTCGCGTCCCGCCGTTGCCACATGGCTGGAAGGCAGCCGCGCGCGCAAGGCAATGGGGGAAACACGGGTCGAACCGGACCACCCCCTGCGCGCCCGTGACAGCGGCCGTTGACGCAGCCTAGCTTGTCGCAGGCCCATTCGATTCGGGAGACGGGGGCCGGTGGGGGGAAGCTACTATTGCCGCAGGCGATCTGGCCGGACCGGAGCGGGTTCCCGTCGAGGCCGGAAATATCCTCCGCCGGCTGGAGCAGGGTGAGAAGATGTCCCGCATCGAAGCCACCAGCGCGCGTAGAAGTCTGCTGCGGCTGGACATACAGCTGTTTCCCTTCGCGCCCTTTGCTGAGCGGATTTGGATGTTGCGCGCCACTCTGACCAGCTACGATGCATGGTACGTTGCATTGGCAGAGGCGCTCGAATGCCCCCTTGCGCCCCTCGACCGAAAGCTCAACCGCGCCGGCGGCCCCAACTGCGAAATCATCGCTTCACCCCCTCCCGATCGGTAAGGCCCGAGAAGCATAACCCTGCTCGAACTGCCTTGTGGCCAGGCCGCCAAACGTGTAAATTAGACCCTATTGGTCTGCAATAGCCCAAAGCGTGAGAGATTGGGATTACATTCCATGGTAGATGAGATCGCACAAACCATTATTGATATCTTTTCATATACCGAAGAGGAGCAAGATGTCTTCCCATACCTCCAGGAGTATATGGACAAGATAATGCCTCTTCGCATGAAGCTGTTAGCAACAAAAGAAGGTAGGGAACGATATATGCTTGCGGGGCTGTTCCTGTCTTATCGCGCGTCAATCCATATGGGGGGAATTATGTCAACAACTGCCGCGGAGGATTCTCCAGACTCAGAGTATTTTTGTGACTTCCGCATGATGGCTTACAAGAATCTCACCGGCATTGACATTGATAGCCAGTGGGGCTATCTGCACTCTCTGGGTCTGAACTCCCTGTGGAAATGCTTCCTCCTGTTATCTGTGCTTTCACCGGGTGCGTTCTTGGCGAGGTTTGTGAAGGCTGCGATGCCCAGAAAGCGAAAATGGATCTGCTTCTAATGGCGATTGGCCCCAAGAGTTGCCCCACCGGCTAAGGTTGTATATGGTTGGCCCCAGTCGTCAGACCACGAAATGGGGAAGATAAGGTGCACTCAGGCGAATGCGGCCGCCTCTGAACAGAGCACGAAGTGCACTTCAGACGACTTCCCTATGAAAGGCCGCGTCAAAACAGCTCGAAGAAATCGCCAAGCGATCTGAACTCAGGTTCATCGCGACTGAAGCTCTTTCCGCGACTGGCCCACATTCTGTCAAGTAGATCGAAAAAGGAAGTCGCAAGTACAGGAGTGCTTCCTGGCTCTGCAAACGAGTCCCAAAAGCCATAGTAATAATTGCCTAGCCTGGCGGGATTCAGGTCGACCGAGATGTTATGGCCTGAACCCCAGTCACCACAACCGATGATATACCAGGACCACGAAGGATGACCTCTGCCCTCTTCCAGCTGCTCTGGAGTCAAAAGGCCTATTCCCACCCACGACTGTATGACTTTCTTCGGCGAAACGATGCGCGCCAGCTCGTATTCGCCATCGATCACCCGCAAACCGCCGCAATGACGGTAGAAGAGTTGAAGGTCTTCTGGAAGGACATGCTCCTGCAGGATTTCAGGCATTCCCGCCGGCGGCTTCATTTGGCAATTCGGATGCCCCGACATGTTCTCCATCAGTTCGATTAGTTCGTACATCGGCTATTCCTCCAACACTGGAGGGAGAATTGAGCTCGTCCCCAATAGCTGGACCACCAGCCAGGAGATTCCTCTCAGCGAGACGGGACAACTCTCATGTGAGATCCGGAAGCCAGGGCTGTTCTCGACAGGAATCTTTCAAGGTGTTCGTTCCCCGATGAAGTCGAGGCCCGGCATCACCCTGGCTGGACTCGCTGCTTCCTTGTCTGACTCGTCGCCAAAGAGCTCCGCGGAAAGCCTTCTCGAGGGCCTCGCCACCACCTTCCATGCCATCCTCGAGGCCGGCTGCTTACAACCGGCCGCGCAACCCGCAAGCTTTCGACCATCGTAATGCACCTTCACAGGTTTGGTGGACTACTCCAAAATACCCCTTAGCTCGAAGTCAGGGTTTTTTGGCCCACTTCACGATTCAAAACCAAGCAGCCTGTTTACCTCTTCCTTTAACAGACTCTCACAACTTTGCTCTGCAGTTTCAGAACTGCGAGAGATCCCAAGATGCTGCAACAAGTACAATCGGGCGAACATTTCAGTCCTGATCGTAAAGCCTTGATCATCCAGCAACTGCCCGTAGTGATTGATCATTATCGCCATCTCCTTTGTCGGTAGTTCGCAGTTTTCGGCGACAATTTCAAGCATGAAGCCCCTGAAATCCAGGAAGCTCGCCCTCTGCTCATCGTCGAGGTTGACCCAATCCTGGTACCAGCTGCTCCTTCGCAGGTCCCTCATAAACAGCTCGTAGACGTAGCCTTCCCCATCCCTGCGGGCACCGTGCTCCGGCGTCGGTTCGGAAGTGGGCGTTGGAAGAGGCGTCGGTGTGTAAATGTCGACCAGCCTGTCTACGTTGATCGCGATTACATCGGCGGCTTGGATCCAAGCCCTTTTCCCCTTATAGTCAATCCGCCACCAGTCGCCACTGAAACTTTTGCCGGTGAGGTCTAATTCTTCACCGACCTCTGCAACATCGATAAGGGGGTACTGGCCGCCGGGGCCTCGCCGGACGTCGGTCTTTCGGGTGACAGTCACCAGGGGGACTTCAGAGCGGGGCAGCGGGGTTGCGGAAGGGCGCGTCGGGGTCTGTGCTACGATTGGCGTTGTTCTCGGCTGGAGGAGAGCTGATGCAGCTGGCGGCAGCATGTTGGCAAGCGCCATTTCAAGTGTCTCAACTCTGCCTTCAAGCACGCTCACCTCATCTTTGGTCGCACTGTTCCTGCCCAGAGTGGAAACGGTTGAAGACAGAGCGGTAATGCGCTCCAACAGCCCTTCCAAAGTAAGCGACGACTGCGCCTGCAAATGGGAAACTGCAAGCACAGTCAAAAGAACAGATATCGTCGCGACGCCAACAAGTCTTGGCTTTAGCTTCATGCCAGGGCTCCTTTACGGTAACTGAAAACCGGAAATGGAAAGTCGCCCACCTTCGGTGCACCCGGTTCAGCCGGTGTGGCACTCTTCAGCGGGCCCCACACTGGCCTGCAAGACGGGAAGAGAATCTATCGCCGGAGCCAGTTGCATAAGTGTGATACGGCTGGGGCCGCGCCGAGGCACTGGCGAGGCTTTTGAGCGGGACCTGTATGCCTGCTGCAAGAGAGGGGACTGGGACGGGTCCAGTTACGCTGTCGATCAAGCAAAACGGTTGAGGATGCGATAGTTCCCAACAGCAACGCTGGAATGAAGCAGCACACTGGCTCCACGATGCCCTCAAGGATGAAGTGGCTTATCAGATTGTCCGGGCCGGACGTCAGGAAAGCGACCACCACAACCACGAAGATGATAGCCCCAACCCAAGCCAGATAGGTTGCAAGCCGCTTGAGCATTCGCATTTTGGGATCTCGGATTTGGGGCAAGTGCAGAATTCGCCCCTGCGAAACGGGCGATGGGAACCTCTGTTCCAGGGGCTGAAAAGGTACAATTCAGAGTAGAAAACTTAACAAATGATGAAGCGACCGGGGATGCCGTGAGGGGGGGCCGCCCGGCCGATTCGAAGACACCCGCTCCAATACCAGGTTGGCTGGCACGGACTCTTGACATGGGACTTGATCGAGAGTTTACCAAAGGCTGCGCGCGCCACCAACTCAGGTTTGACGCTCCACCTGGTCTGGCAGCCTGGAAGTGAGAATATGAAATGTTCACTCCCGATGCCGACCGAATAGGCAGTTACGGAAGCACCTTAGCTCTCGTGGATAGATGTCCTGGTCATTGACGTTTCACAAGCCCAATCAAACATGCGACATCTACTGGCTGTTTGCAATCAGTTTGGACTCTGATTCACTAGTTTCTCGTAAACGAAGCCCGCTCATGAAACCAGCGCCGTAATTTGCGTCCATCACATAAATCAGTTGAATCACAGTTCAGACAAATGTCAACGAGCCTTGGTTTTGGCCCAAAAACGCAGCCGCTGCCCTGTCGCATCACCGTCTAAACGTAATGAGCTTCAACCCGCCCAACGCCCATCACGCCGACCACACCCAACCCTAACCGACCCCATTCAGTCGACCCAATGTCGCCCTTATTCACCCCAAAGTCGTTCCAATGTCGACCCAATACCCAGCCGGCAACATCCTGTCACAAAGAAGAAAAAATGTTTCTCGAAACATACGACACTGGACGACTTCGATACCCTTTCGATACCCTGCCCTTCCAGACACGCAGCCTTCCGCGTTCCCCCGCCGGCCGCAGCCAATCCACCTGCACAAACCCGGACTCCATACCACATCCCGCCGCCCACCCGCACCGCCAATTCCCGTGTTTGACAATCCCGCCTTTTTCCTTACAATACCCGCAGAATCCTCTCGGCCGCGCCCTGCGACGCCGCAATCCAGAGTAAACCTACTTACTTACTTTCATTCTTCCTCAAGGAGAAAAGACATGCGTTTGAAACGAAACTGGTTGAGCTGTACACTCCTGCCGCTCCTGATCATCCTCTCGCTGGCCTTCGCCGCCTGTGCCCCCGCCGATGGCGGCGACATGGCGGCCGAAGAAGCCATGGAGGAAACCGAAGCCGCAGCTGCAGCTGAAATCCCCGACGCCGACCTCGCCATGAACCCCGATACCGTCGGCTCGGACCGGCTCCTGATCCTGCCCGGTCGCGGCCGCTTCGGCGTCGGCGTCTGGGGCTCGATCACCGCCAGCAACTGGAATTTCGGCAGCGAGACCTACTACCAGACGGTCATGCCGCTGATCTTCCTCGGGCCGCTCGGCAACTCCACGCCGACGCCGTGGCTCGCCAAGCGCGTCGACCCCGTCGACGACAGGACCGCGCTCGAAATTGAGCTCTACCCCGAAGGCCAGTGGAGCGACGGCGAGTCGATCACCACCGAAGACGTCTCCTTCACCCTCCACCTGCTCTACCATGCCGACGCCGACTACTGGCTCGGCGACGCCCGCGGCATGATCCCCAACGTCTCCGGCGGCCAGGACTACTACGACGGCAAGACCGAGACCATCGCCGGCATCCAGATCATCGACGACTTCAACATGCGCGTCGAGTTCGACACGCCCGTTGGCCAGATCTGGCGCGACCTCGGCATGCTCGGAATCCTGCCCGAACACCACCTCGGCGGCTTCACCGCCGCCCAGCTCTGGGCCGGCGACTTCCCCGACGCCTGGATGCCCGAGGTCTTCAGCGGCCCCTACCAGGTCGTCAAGTACGACGAGGAGGCCAAGTACCTCGAAAACCAGCGCTGGGAAGAGTGGTGGGGCAACGCCATTTACGGCAAGCCCGGCATCAAACGCTACGCCGAACAGTCCGGCCTGCGCCTTGAGAACTTCCTTGAGGGCCAGTCCGACGTGATCAAGATCGGCGCCGCCGACTACGACTCCGTCAAGGACCTGCCCGACGTCAGCATCCACCCCCGCACCTTCATGATGACCGGCTACGGCCTCAACCGCATGGAGGACCGCAAACTCTCACGCACGGTGATGGACGCCATCGCCTACGCCATCGACCGCGACCTCTGGGCCGAGGTGCTCTACTTCGGCTTCGGCGACCCTGAAGACTCCGTCTTCGGCCTGCGCGGCCACCTTGCCGGCTCCGCCGACTCCTTCTGCCCTGACTGCGATGAAAGCCTCGTCCTGCCGCGGCAGTACAACCCCGAAATGTCGATGCAGCTGCTGGCCGAAGCCGAGGCCGCAGGTGAATGGGAGTCCGGTCGCGTGCTCTCCATCCTCACCGGCGCCGGCGGCGACGCCCCGGTCCTGCTCCAGCAGCAGCTGGCCGCAGTCGGCATCGAGAGCGAAATCCTGCAGGGCGAAGAGCTCCGCCAGGAACGCCGCGCCGACGGCAACTACGACATCGACATGGTCGGCGGTTGGGTCATGAACACCATCCGCAACTGCACCTACTGGGTAGGCAGCTGTGAGGAGGACTACTGGCCCTCCATCTTCCACTGGTGCAACGAGGAGTTCCGCTCCAAGTGCGTCGAAGCCATGGGCACCACCGACCCGGATGAATTCACCCGCCTCAGCGAAGAGATTATGAACATCTACTTCAACGACGGGCCCATCTGGGGCGTCACCCAGATCGCCGAGTTCTACGTCACCGACGCCGCGCTCGGCGGCTTCATCCCCGAGGAGGCCTTCAACTTCCTCGGCACCTGCGGCGAGAAGGGCGTAAGCAGCTGGTACTGGCTTGAGTAGCCTTCGCCAAGGCTGCGCAGCCTCCTGTTCCGCATGAACCTGACCGGCGCCGGTCCAGTTCCGCCGGCGCCGGTCAGCTAGGCCGGGTGTCCGTCCTCGACCCTGCCGCAGCACACCCGGCTTCTGTGAAGGGATACGAACGTTGACCCAATACATCTTCCGCCGGCTCCTCGCCGTCTTCCCCATGCTCCTGGTCCTGACCTTCGGCAGCTTCGCCCTCATGCGCCTTGCGCCCGGCGACCCAACCCTCTTCATGTTCATGGCCACCGATACCGAGGGCATGACCGCCCAGCAGGTGCGCGATCAGATGGGCATCCAGGAGGCCTACAAGGGCCGCAGCGACGAAGAGTCGATCAGCAACACCGAGTTCCAGAAGCAAAAACTCGGGCTCAACGACCCGATCCCGCTGCAATACGGCAGGTGGCTGGGCAAGATGCTGCAGGGTGACTTCGGCCGCGGCATGAGGACCGCCGAGCTGATCGGGCCCGAAATGCGTAATCGCATCAGCGTGACCGTGCGCCTTTCCGTCTTCGGCACCCTGCTCAGCATCGTGATCGGCGTATTCGTCGGCTCACTCTCCGCCATCTATCAATATTCTTGGTTCGACAACATCGTCTCATTCATCACCTACATCATCATCGGTGTTCCCGGATTCCTGATTGCCACCGGCGCGATCCTTTACTTTGCCGTCAATTTGGGCTGGTTCCCCGCAGGCGGTCTCTACAACCCCCGCACCGGCGGAGACTTCCTCGATCGCGTCTACCATCTGCTGCTACCGGTACTCGTCATGGGGATCAGCGGCTCGGCCGGCCTCATCCGCTGGACGCGCACCAGTGTGCTCGAAACGATGCGCTCCGACTACGTAACCGTCGCCCGCGCCAAGGGACTCCGAGAGTCGGTCGTGCGCAGCCGCCACATGTTCCGCAGCGCACTCCTGCCCATCGTCACCGTCATCGGTCGCAGTGTGCCCGACATTATCGGCGGCTCCGCCTTCTTCGAGCAGGCCTTCAACATCAGTGGCATGGGCAAATGGACCGCCCAGGCATCCCAGGCCAAGGACTTCGCGATCCTGATCGCCATCATCGCCGTCCTCGGTACGCTTGTCATCCTTGTCAATCTCGTCGTGGACCTCTGCTATGCCTGGGTCGACCCCCGGGTCAGCTACTCGTGACCGCCCCGTCCTCAACTCCCATGCACCATTGCCCAGTTCCGCCTCCCTTAAGCCAGCGTCGTTGAACGACAGGAGCAAGAGACCAGCATGAGCGTTCAGGCCAACGCGTCTTCGGATAAATCTCAGCAGATTCTCCCCGAGAGACCCTCGCTGGCCGCGCAAAACATGCGTCTCTTCATGAAGAACCCTGGCGCTGTCGCCGGCCTCGTATATATGGTTGTGATCACCCTGTTGGTCATCCTTGCCCCGCTTGTTACCCCCTACGGTTTCGAGGAGATCGATATCCGGGCAATCCGCAAACCGCCCAGCGCAGACCATTTGCTCGGGACCGACAACACCGGACGCGACCTCTACACACGCATCCTCTACGGCGGTCGCGTCTCCCTCCTGATCGGCCTCTCCGCCGTCATCATCCGCACCGCCATCGGCCTGGTGATGGGGGCAATATCCGGTTTCTTCGGCGGCGCCGTCGACTTTCTTATCCAGCGCTTCGTCGACATTATGCTCACCATCCCCCAGATCTTCCTCCTTCTGATCCTGGTCGGCGCCTACGGCCCCTCCCCCGTCGTCCTCCTTGTTGCTATGGGTCTGCTCGGCTGGTTCGCCGACACACGTATCTTTCGCGGCCAGGTGCTCTCGATCCGCGAGCTCGACTACACCCTCGCGGCCCGCTCCATCGGCCGCACGAACTGGGGCATCGTCCAGCGCCACGTCCCTGCCCAACGTGATGCACCTGGTGCTGGTCAACATGGACGCTCAACATCGGCGCCATCATCATCGCCGAAGCCGGCCTCAGCTTCCTCGGCCTCGGCGTCCAGCAGCCGACCCCCAGCTGGGGCAACATCATCCAGGAGGCCAACCAGGTTACCCGCATCCGCCAGTTCTGGTGGTTCTGGATTCCGCCGGGCACCGTCCTTGTTCTCACCGTCATTTCGCTCAACCTCATCGGAGATGCCCTGCGCGACATTCTCGACCCGCGCCGCCGCAGATGATCAGTACGGCAGCCGGCCGCCTATGGCCTGCAGCCGCGCATCGCCCCACCAACCGCCCACACAGCACGGAGACAGTTCATGCAGCACGGCATCCTCTACCGACGTCCCGACCGCTACTCCCTCGGCCCCGTCCCCCAGCTCCTGCCCGACGGACGCCTGACCGTCGGCGTCGTCTCCTCCCCCTTCGCCGACCACTTCGGGCTCGCCGATTGGGTCGTGCTCGTCTCCGATGACCAGGGCGAGACCTTCACCGAGACGAACGACCAGACCATCCCTCTCGCCTGGCCCGGCGCCCTCCCGCGCGAACAGTACGACCGCTACGCCGACGTCCAGCCCGACGGCAGCTACCTTGCCGCCGGTACCGTCGGCTTCGAAGTCTGGCCCACCGAGCGCGCCGCCGAAGCCGAAGAAATGGGCCTCTCGGTCCGCCCGCACCCCAACAACACCGGGCAGGACCTGCTCGTCGGCATGCCCAAGCTATTCGTCATGCGCTCCCACGACCAGGGCAAGAGCTGGGACCGCCGCGACTGGCTCGTGCCCGGCTTCAGCTGGATGACCGCCTTCCCCCGCTGGACCCGCCTGCAGGCCGGCAATATCCTCCTGCCCGTCTACGCCAGCGACCAGGAAGGCGAACGCGGCCAGGTTTTCGTCTGGCGCTCCGACCCCGACGGCGACAACTGGCGCCTCATCCCCCTCAGCTCCAGCGTCTCCAGCGTCAAGGGCGACGAGACCTGCTTCATCGAGACGGAACCCGGCACGGTGCTCGCCCACATCCGCCACGCCACGCCCGGCAGCCTCTCCAGCGGCTACTTACTCGAAAGCTGGTCCGAGGACAGCGGCCTCACCTGGTCGCAGCCGCTGCGCACCGAAATCAGAGGCTACCCGCCGCACCTCCTGCGCCTGCAGGACGGCCGCATCCTCTGCGCCGTCACCTACCGCTGGGACCCGATGGGCATCCGCCTCGTCCTCAGCGAAGACAACGGCAAGACATGGGACACAGACAACACGATCATCATGCGCGACGACGCCGGCACGGCCTCCCCCATGTGGCCAGACCACCCCAGGCACAGCGGCGGCTCCGATGTCGGCTATCCCATCACCGTCCAGTTCGACGACGGCAGCCTCTTCACCTGCTATTGGATCACGCTCGAAGACGGCGTCTGCCACGCCGCCTACACCAAATGGCGCATCGATGAGCTCTGAACGCAGCCCCGCCCATAAGCGGGAAAGGAAGCCGCAATGACAGCCGAACAGCTCGCAATCGACGGCGGCGCGCCCCTGCGCACCACACCCTTCGGCCCCAAGTGGATCTTCGGCGACGAGGAACGGCGTCACCTGATGGAGGTCATGGACAACGCCACCGACGGCTGGCGCTCCGGCTTCAAAGTGCGTGCGTTCGCCGACGCCTTCGCCACCCGCCACGGCGCCCAGTACGCCGTCGCCACCAGCACCGGCACCGGCTCAATCCACGCCGCCGTCGCCGCCGTCAACCCCGACCCCGGCGACGAGATCATCACCACGCCCACCACCGACATCGGCTCCGTGCTCGGCATCATGTTGCACAACGCCATCCCCGTCTTCGCCGACTGGGACCCGGAGACCCTGAACACCGACCCGGCCGACATCGAGCGCCGCATCACCGACCGGACGCGCGCCATCCTCGCCGTCCATCTGTGCGGCAACCCCTGCGACATGGGCCCGATCCTCGAGATCGCCCGCGCCCACAATCTGCCCGTGATCGAGGACTGCTCCCAGGCCCACCTGGCCGAATATCGCGGCCAGCTGGTCGGCATGATCGGCGACATCGGCTGCTTCTCTCTCGGCGGCAAGACCCTGACCACCGACCAGGGCGGCATGATCATCACCAACGACGAGAAACTGGCCCGCCGCGCGATGGGCTTCTCGCGCAAAGGCTCCGAGATGGACAGCGCCCTGCGCAGCTCGCTCGCGCCGACCTCATTCCGCCGCGGCGGCAGACAGGGATACGCCTTCCTCGGCGACTTTCACCCCATGACCGACCTGCACGCCGCCGTCGGTCTCGCCCAGTTCGACCGCTGGGAAGAGGCCACCCGCGTGCGCCGCCGCACTGCCGCCATTCTCGACGAGGTGGTGCCCCAGCTGCCCGGCTTCAAAATCCAGAAAGTGCACCCTGAAGACCGCAGCGCCTACTACACCTACGCCTACACCGTCGACGAAGCCGAGGCGGGCATCTCCTCCGAAGAGTTCACCGAGGCGGTCCGTGCCGAAGGCATCCCCGACTGCCACGGTCCCTACATCCAAGGCCGCCCGCTCTACAGGTACCCGGTCTTCGCCGACGAAGACACATACGGCCAGTCCCGCTACCCCTTCGTCGACGAGCAGGGCAACCGCCGCATCGACTACAACGCGCTCCATCTCCCCCACACCGAACGCGTCCTGCCCCGCACCGGCTTCATTCTCTTCCGCAACTCCTACACCGAACAGGACGCCAAGGACATCGCCGCCGCCATGCGCAAGGTCGCGCTGCACTACGCCGAGCGGGCAGCCGATCGCAGCTAAAGGAAACCAACGTGGCACTGGACAGACTCGAAAACAAGGACGGCTCAACGCTGATACCAGTTCCCGCCGGCGAGTTCCTGATGGGGACCGGCGGGGCTGAAGCCGAACTGATAGCACAGGAACACGGCTGGCGCGTCACCCGCTTTCACGACGAGTGCCCGCAGCGCTCCATCCACCTGGACGCCTACTACCTCTGCCAGTATCCCGTCACCGTCGCCCAGTACACCCGCTTCCTCGAGGAAACCGGCACGCGCGCGCCCTCCTGCTGGGACGACCCACGCTTCACCGGGCCCAACCAGCCGGTGGTCGGCATCACCCACTGGGACGCCGAGGCCTACGCCGCCTGGGCCGGCCTGCGCCTGCCGACCGAAGCAGAATGGGAAAAGGCCGCGCGCGGCACCGACGGCCGCCACTGGCCCTGGGGCAACGACTGGGATCCCGCCCGCGCCAACACGCGCCAATCCGGCATCGGCCATCCCACGCCGGTCGACCGGTACACCGCCGCCGGCAACGTCAGCCCCTACGGCGTCTGCGACACGGTCGGCAACGTCTGGGAATGGTGTCTGGACCGCTACTCGCCCGACTACTACATTCACGGCCCGACCGCCAACCCGCTCTGCACCAAGCCGGTCGTCCACTATGACGCGCATCGGGCCCTGCGCGGCGGCTCCTGGTACAGCATCGCCGACCGCGCCCGCTGCGCCTCCCGCTTCGACCGCTTTCCGCAGATGCGCCGCCGCCACATCGGCTTCCGCTGCGCCCGTGACGCCTGATTGCCGCGCCTGGCAGCCGCCCCACTTGCTTGCCATTGACCAGGGCCACAACGACTCGGAGGTCGGTCGCCTGCCACCACCGGGGCCGCTGCGAATAAGGAGACAGACCAAATGATCGGAGTCATAGTCAATCCCGAACAGCCTCGCCGGGGAAACGGCCAGCTGCCCGCCTACGCCTCGCCCTACATCGGCGAGATCCTGCGCCACGCCGGCATCCCCTTTACCCTGCTGCCGCCGCAGGCCTTGACTGACGGCTCTCTCCAGCCGCCGCTGATCATCCTGGCACAGGACCTTGACCTGAACGCCGAACAGAAAGAGGACGCGGCCGAATATGTCCGCAGAGGCGGCAACCTGATCGGGATTGCAGGAACATCCGGCATGGACGAGCTATTCGGCGTCCGCACCGATGGCCTCCTCGACGAAGGCTACCTGCAGCCGCCGCCCGCGCCCCATCCGATCACAGGCCAATTGGGCCGGGAGACCCATATCTTTGGCGGCAGCCGCGTCACCGCCACCCGCGGGTCCGCGCTGGCCCAGGCCGCGCCTCTGCAACCGCCCCCGCAGTCCGAGGGCGAAATGTCCGATGCCATCGTAGCCCATCAATCCGGCCGCGGCCGCACCGTTCTCTTCGCCCCCGACCTGGTCACATCCGTGCTCCACATCCACCAGGGCAAAACGGTGGTTCCGCAGCCACCGCGCGAGTCGTCCGGGGCCCCCGCGGCCTCAATCCTCGACCCGGACAGGGACGGCGACCTCATCCAGATCGACGACATCGACGACCTCTACTATTCGGGCGCCGAATCCGACGGGGAGGGCAGGACCCAGTACAACCGGCGTGTGCTGCTGGCGCCGATGGCCGACGTCCTGCGTGAGCTGCTGCTGCGCGCCATCTTTCACCTGCTCAGCAGCGCCGGCGCGACCCTGCCCGTGCTCTGGTACTGGCCCCGCGGGCTTGCTTCGATCGCCCATATGTCCCACGACTCCGACGGCAACCGCATCAACCTCGGCTGGACTCTCTTCGACCTCCTGCAGGAGCTCGGCGTGCCCTCCACATGGTGTACGATGCCCGTGCCCGGCTACCGCCGCGAATTCTACGACACGCTCATCCAGTCCACCTCCGAGATCGCCCTGCACTACGCCACCGGCAACGCGCCCCTGCGCGAAGACCACCGCTGGAGCCAGATGGACTTCGACTGGCAGTACGACCAGCTCTGCTACGACACCGGTCTCACCGACATCGTCTCCAACAAGAACCACGGCCTCGCCTGGCAGGGCCGTCTCGAGTTTTACCACTGGTGCCAGGCCAAAGGCATCCAGATTGAACAGTCGCGCGGGGACCGAGGCTTCACCTTCGGCACATCCCACCCCTGGCTGCCGATGGAGGACGACCGCCCGGGCGGCGAGTTCATTGACGTCCTGGCCCTATGCTTCCTCTCCCAGGACTTTACCGTCGTCTGTCCGCACGGGTTCATGCGGCCCCTCGTCAACCAGTGCCACGCCGCATACGGCGTCGCCCACGCCCTCTACCATCCATCCCATCTCGAAGACCCGGAGTGCGAGCGCTCCGTGCGCGAGACGGTCGCCCACGCGCGCAGCCTCGGCATGGAATGGTGGACAAGCGAAGAGATCAACACTTGGGAACGCGCCCGCCGCCGCGTCGCCATCACGAACATGAATGGCGGTTCACCGCAGCCGGAAAGCGCCTACACGATCAACGCTGGGGACACGCTCAGCGAAGCTACACTGCTCTTCCTGCTCCCGCAAAACGGCAACGCGCCGTCCGAAATCGTGCTCGACGGCAACACAGTGCCGGCCGGAACAGTGGAACGCTACGGCCACCGCTTCGCCCAAATCACGGCAGACCTCGGTGGCGAAGGCGAAATCAGAGTGCCGACCGGCTGACGTAAGACTCAGAAGAGAACCGCTTCGCCTCACGAGGAATCCAAAATGACCGATAAAGCAAAAGCGTGGGTAGACGCAGAAACGGTGGCGTTGGAGGGATTGAACGTCACACTGTCCGAACCGGTGCTGGTCGGCCGCCGCAAAGGCTATTTCTGGTTTCCCAACCTCTGGCTGATGCCCAGCGGCGACCTCCTGTCCACGATATCGCCGGTGCCCGACATCCACCTGTCCGGCGTCCCCTACCTGGTCACATGGTCGCAGGACGGCGGCCTCACCTGGGACGAGCCGCGCGTCTGCTGCGACGGCGGCCAGACGCTGCTTCACATGCACGACGGCGACAGCATCCTGCTGCCCTACCAGCTCCGCCCCCGCCCGCAGGGGGCCATCGGCGCGCCGCACAACCACATTC
Organism: Longimicrobiales bacterium; assembly: GCA_963662845.2. Classification (GTDB taxonomy): domain Bacteria; phylum Gemmatimonadota; class Gemmatimonadetes; order Longimicrobiales; family Gaopeijiaceae; genus Bin94. Next base: position 1,688,228 of record CAXXCM010000005.1, read on the forward strand.
CCGCCGGCCAGCGCGTTTTCGACTACGTGGCGAGCGGCGTCCAGATCACGGGGATGCCGGCGCCCATCCCCGCCATCCAGTCCGGCCTCGACGTCGTGACCTTCACATTCAACGGCCAGACCCTGTGGCTGGATGACGGCACCTACCTGGCGACAGCCTACGGCAAGTTCGAAGGCGACGAACGCGATTCGATTGTTGCCGTGGAGTCAGAGGACGGCGTCAACTGGGCGGTGCGCGCGGTCGTCGCCGACGCCGCCTGCCCCGTGCCGGGCGACGGCGGTCCGAGCGAGTCCGCCATCTGCCGCATGCCCGACGGACGCATCATGTGCGTTTTCCGCGTCGAGAGCCGCATGCCGCTGGGACAGACCTGGAGCAGCGACGAAGGCCGCACCTGGACCCCCGCCGTCGCCATGCCCGGCGTTTATTCGGTCCAACCCAGCCTGGCGGTGATGGCAGACGGCGCGCTCGCGCTCGCCGCCGGACGTCCCGGCCTCTACCTGTGGCTGAACACGGACGGCAGCGGCCTCAACTGGCAGCAGCTGGATATCCTAGCGCACCACAACAGCTGCCTGCCGAACGAACAGATCACCTACTCGGAAGACCTCTCCCGCCAGCAGACGACCTCCTACACCGAGGTCGTGGCGGTGGACGAGAACACGCTGCTCTACATGTACGACCGTGTGCCCAACGGATGGCGCCGCATTCCCGAAGATATGGACGACACCAACAGCGTGTGGCTGGTTCGCGCAACCCTCACTGCCTGAATCAGGGCCCCGGTCTTCCGCTTACGCCGATGACCCGGTCCCGATCCAACCACAGGAGACAGATCGGTGACAGTTTCCACACCCACAAGCAGCCTTGACATCCGTGCGCTTCCCGGCACGCGCGAGACTCTCGCATACCAGAACGGCGGCCTCTTCCCCGTCATGGACCTGACCGCTGACGGCATGTCGCTCGCCGCCGTGCGCGGCGGCGCCGGACATCTCGGACTCGAGGGGCGGATGGAGTTGATACGCTCGCTCGACGGCGGCCTGACGTGGAGCCAGCCCTACCTGATAGCTGACAGCGACGTCGACGACCGCAACGCAGCCTTTGGCGTCTCGCAGAAAGGCACGCTCGTCCTCCTCTACCACCGGCAGCATAACTACGACGCCGAAGGCAACTACGTTGGCGGCTTGCACTCAACAAGCGGCAAACCGATCCCAATCATGGCCACCCGCTCATTCGACGGCGGCCTCACCTGGGAGGAGCCGCGCGCGCTCTCCATCGACGCCCTCCCCACGGGCTCGCCCTTCGGCAAGATCGTCTCGCTTGCAGACGCCACGCTGGTCGCGCCCATCTACAATTTCCATGCCTGGGGCGGCGCGCAGAGCACGGAGAGGGTCGACAATGCTTACATTGTCCGCTCCCGGGACGATGGCCGCACCTGGAACGACGCCTCACTGATCGCATCCAATCGGAACGAGACAGCCCTGATTGCGCTGCCCGACGGCGACCTCCTGGCCGTTCTGCGCGGCTCGGACAGCCCGCAGGGACTGCACAGCACCCGTTCGAGCGACGGCGGACGCACCTGGTCGGATCCTGTTGCGGTCACGCAGCCGCGCCAGCACCCCGCCGACCTGATACGTCTCTCCAACGGCGACATCCTGCTCGTCTACGGCAACCGCAACCCGCCCTACCGCGTCGAAGGCCGCATCAGCCGCGACGGCGGCCGCTCCTGGCTCGATCTGCTGCTCATATTCTCCGGCCATCTCTACGGCTACACGGTCGAGGACTCGCGGGCCACCGACCTTGGCTACCCGTCCAGCGTCGTGACCACGGACGGCCGGGGCATCACGATGTACTACTACAATCCGGATATGCGCAATCGCAAGGAGTCGAACCAGCGGCAGGGTAACCCCCTCTACGGCCACCACAACTACTGCGCCGTCGCGGTTGCCTGGAAAGAGGATGAACTGATCGCAGCGGTCGATAACGCGATCAGCGGGCAGTAGGCCTGTTTCTTCTCCCCACTGCCCGCCGTCAGCTGTCTCTATTCTAATGTACTAGCTGCTCAGCGCGCCGGCATAGCCGCGCACGCGCGCCGTTCAGATGCCCAACAGCCTTGCCGCATTGCCGCCGCAGACCAGCCGCTTGGCCTCCTCCGAAATGTCGGCCGTGATGATCTTGCCCAGCTGCGCCCTGGGGTCCATCAGCGCGATGTCGGATCCGTACAGGATCCGGTCCGCGCCCGCCTCGCTCACCAGCTGCTCGATGACGCCCGGCGTGCGAAAGGTCGAGCAGGTCTCCAGGTAGACGTTCGGATAGGTCTGCGCCGTCTTGATCGCCGCCGCGCGCGGCCCGGCGACGTTGCCCGCGTGCCCGGCGACGAAGTTCGCGTTCGGAAACTGGGCCGCACAGTCGGCCAGCAGCCCGGGATCGGAGTGCGGGTCGGTGCCGGTGTGGAAGATGATCGCCAGCCCGCGCTCATCCGCGAACTCGTAGATCGGATGCCAGATCGGCTCGTGCAGGTCCCACTTGGTATAGGGCGGGTAGAGCTTGATCGCGACCATGCCCAGCTCGTCGACGGCCCGCGTCAGCTCAGCGACCATGCCGTCCGGCATCGTCGGCGACACATAGGCGAAACCGGCGAAACGGTCCGGGTGCGCAGCCACAAAGCGGGCCGTTATGTCGTTGCCGGTCGTGCCGTCGGGGTGGAAGATGTTGAACAGGCAGGCAACATCGATCCCGACCCTGTCCATCGCGTGCAGGATGGTGGCCGGGTCGTCAATCATGTTGTAGGCGTCCTGGCGGCCCGTGTGCCCGTGAAAGTCGATAATCCTCTGGTCTCCGATCATGCCGCCCCCTCCCCCTGTAAGATGCGCTCAAGGTTCCCCGCGCAGACCAACTCCAGCTCCGCATCGCTCAGATTGGTGTGGTGAAGGTAGAAGAGCATCGTTCCCATCGCGTAGCGGTCATACCAGGAGCCGTAGACGAAGCGCTCGACGCCGTACTCCGCGCAGTGCGCCTCCACGTCCCCCAGCGGCTCGAGCCGGCTCAGCTCCAGGTAGGCGTTGGGCAGCGCATTCATGAGCGGCCGCACCCACAGCGCATGCAGGTAGTGCGCGCCGACCAGCACCGTTACAAGCTCCGGGAAGTCGCCCAGCGTTGACACAAGCTCATCCGGGTCGGCGTCGGGCACCGGAATCCAGAGCGGTATCCGGTTCTCGCTCAGCCAGGACAGCATCGGCGCGTGGACCCAGGGACGGAACGGCAGGCCCGCCACGCGCGTGTTGTTCAGCCGCACGCTGCGCACGCGTCCCTGCCCGTGCAGCTCCTGCACCTGCGCCAGTGAATCGGCAGTCGGCGTGATCGACCACTGCGGAAAGAGGCGGCCATCCTCGCCCAGCCACTCCTCCAGGAAACCGTTCCCGTCGACCGGGCTCACCTCCTCGGTCTGGGCGTGGTAGACCAGCGCCCGCTCGACGCCATGGCGGTCCATCTCGGCCAGCAGCTGCTCCCGGTTACGGCACGGCGACGGCTCATAATGCAGGTCGCCCACGCGCACGTTGCCGTCAAATACGGAAACTCGTGGACCAAACGTGAATTGAGAAGTCATTTTCAGGCCCCGGACTTACAGTTGCGACCGGTAGTAGTCGGCCACTTTCTTGATCGCCGTGCTGAAGTCGGCCGCGTCCTGATCGGTGTAGGACGGGCTCATCGGCATCACGACAGCCGTCTCCAGGAACTTCGCAGAGCTCGGCAGCGATATCGAGCCGTAGTCGATCGCGGCCGCATCCTCGCCGGCATAGGAAAAGTCGGATGTCCCATACGCCCGCTGCTGGGCCATCACCGGGTACTTGTTGACCGGGTAGACCATGTACGGCGAATTGGCCGGAACGCCTTCAGCCTGCAACGCGTCGGCAAACTGGGCCGCGGTCGCGCCCACTTCAGCCGCGTCCACGTGGAACCCGTAAACCCAGTAGGAGTGCGTCGCCTCGGGCAGGACCGGCTGCAGGGAGAGACCCTTTTCGCCGTCGATGACTTCGTTCAGATGGTTGGCGACCCACTGCTTGCGCCGCACCGCGTCGGTCACCTTCTTGAGCTGGGCGACGCCGACCGCGCCCTGCAGGTCGGTCATGCGGTAGTTCGGGGCCAGGTAGTAATGTTCGTAGACCGGGCTGCGCGGGTTGCCCTTGTCCGCGAACCACTTCAGCCGGTGTGCCAAATCGTCGCGATTGCTGATCACCATGCCGCCGTCGCCGGTCGTCATGTGCTTGCCGCCGAAGCTGTAGCAGCCGAAGTCGCCCCAGGTGCCGACCGGACGCCCGCCGTACTCGGCCAGCTGCGCCTGCGCGCAGTCCTCGATCAGGAAGAGGTTATACTTGCGCGCCAGCTCGACGTAGGCCTCCATCGGGCAGGGGTTGCCGAAGACGTGAACGACGATGATCGCCTTGGTTCGCTCCGTGATCTTCGCTTCCACGTCGGCGATGTCGAGGTTGCCGCTCCTGGGATCGATGTCGGCGAAAATCGGCACTGCGTTCTGGTAAAGAATGCCGATGATCGTACCCATGTCGGTGACCGCGGTCGTGATAATCTCATCGCCCGGGTCCGGGTCGATGACGCCGACGGCGGTATGGACCGCGGCCGTCCCCGACGTAACCGCCTGCGCGTACTTGACGCCGTTCATCTCGGCGAAGTCCAACTCAAACTGGTCAACTTTGGAGCCGCTCAAGCGGTTCAGCTTGCCGGAGCGGATCACCTCGATCAGTTCTTCGATCTCCTCGTCGCCCATATCCCACTGCGGGCCGAATGAACCGCTGCGAACCGGCGGCGAGTTGCGTTCGATTGCGATGGCCATGCGTCAAATCTCCTTGGTATGTTCCGGCCGCGATTTCCACTCTGGTCTGTCTTCTGGCGGGCCGTGTCGGTACATTGTGTTCTACCTGCAGCGGATACGCGGACCGTCAATCCAGCCTGAAGATGCGACGCGCATTCTCGCGGTAGACAAGATCGGCCTCCCGCTGCGTCTCGATGGCGTCGGCGTAGGCCCCGTACTCGAACCAGGGCGCAAAGAGAGGCTGGTCGGTGCCGAACATGATCCGCTCCGGCCCCAGAATGTCCATCGAACGGCGGATCGTACCGGCGTTGATGCTGCTGCCGCAGAACTCGAAGTAGACGTTGGGCAGGTCGACGACCTGGCGCGCGCCCTCGGCATCGTCGCCGTGCGCCTTGATGATGACCAGGTCCGGGTTGCGCTCGGCAGCCATACGCACGCCCGGATAGGGCGAACCGCCTTCATTCATATGGATCTTGGTCGGGCGCCCGAAGCCGGCGATCGCGTCCAGCAGGTCCTGCATCCGCTTGGTCTCCATGTTGCCGCCGAATGGGCAGTAGAGCTTGACGCCGACAAAACGCGAGTCCTGGAAATAGCGCTCCATCTGCTCGATCGAGCCGGCCAGGTCGCGCGGGTCGCAGGCAATATAGCCGCGCAAGTTCGGATAGCGGTCGAGAAATGCCTGCGTGTCGGCGTTGCCCTCGCGCATGTCGTAGTTGATGGCGTTATAGGATGAGACGAAGGTGTACTGTATGTTGCAGCGATCGGTCATCTCGTGCACGTTCGTCTCGGTGCGCGTATTGAACGGCTCCGCGCAGTGGAAGCCCGAAACGTGCGCATGAATGTCGATGATCGGCTCGTCCGGCAGGTCGGCCTCGGCCTTGATCATCAGAGGCTCGACCGGCAGGTCCTCGATGTCCATATCCAGCAGGCGCAGCGCGTTGCCGCCCATGATGTCCTGCTTCTGCTCCTCCGAAATCCTGGCCATGAAGACCTGGTTGCGCAGGCCGCGAATCGAGTACTTGGGCGAGTTGCTGCCGTAGAGCATCCTGTCGCCGATGCCGGCCTCGACCATCACCTCCAGGCCGTCGGCCAGACAGAGCCAGCGTATGGCGGCGTAGACGTTGGGATAGACCTGCATCACCGTGATCAGCTCACCCATGTAGGCGTAGCTGACCTCGCTCATCACGACGTTGACGTTGAAGCGGTGACAGACGTCGGCCACCCTTGCGTATCCAGGGCAGCGCGTCGGCCGCGCCTTTGAAATCGACGATGACCGGCAGACCTGCTTCGCCGACCGCCTCCACCATCTGCTCGAAGACCAGCGTGTCCGGGCTCCAGTTCTGCGGGCCGGGCGAGAATCGGATCGCCACACAGCCGCCCTCGACGCAGGTGCGCAGGTCGTCGCGCCAGTTGAGGAAATAGCGTGGATCGAGCGTGCCTACCGCCAGCAGGCGGGGATGTTCAGCCGTGACCCGCCAGCGTCTCCTCGACCGCCTCCGGGTTGACCTGGTTGACCAGCCCGCGCCGCGACGTCGTCAAGGTCAGCGTCGTATCGTGCTCCTCCGTCTGGCGCAGCAGGGCCTCCAGCGTCGTATCCGGTTCCGGGATCTGGTTGACGCTGAACTCGGAAATAAAGTCGATCGCGTACATGTTCGTTCCTTTCCTCGCGGGTGGATGGCGGCAGCTGCCCGGCAGCTACTGGCGGGCCTCGTCAAGGGCCTTTTCGAATGCCAGCAACAGCCCGTCGATATGATCGTCTGTCATCGGCAGGGAAAGCGCGTTCATCGACAGTCCCTGGCTCAGGTAGTAGCCCTGGTTCATGAGGGAGAGAAAGACGCGGTGCGCCATCGCGCCGTCGCTGCTTGCCAGGCTGCGGTAGTCGACCAGCGGCTCATCGGTGAAGTAGACACTGAAGAGAGAGCCGAGCACAACACCCTGGAACGGCGTGTCCACGCTCGCGCTGAGCCTGTCAAGACCGGCGCGCAGGCGCTCGCCCAGTCCGTTCATATGGGCAAACGCGTCCGGTGTCAGCTGCTGAAGCGTGGCCAGCCCGGCGGCCATCACCACAGCGTGGGCGCTGAACGTGCCGCTCTGAAAGAAGCCGGTCGGGTCGCCGCTGTTGTCGAACAGGGCCATGATATCCGCCCTGCCGCCAAGAGCCCCGACCGGGAAGCCGCCCCCGACCACCTTGCCGAACGCCGAAATGTCGGGGCTGATCCCGTAATGTTCCTGGCAGCCGCCGCGCGTTACGCGAAAACCGACCACCTCGTCGAGGATGAGCAGGACGTCGTTCTCCTCGGTGATGCGGCGCACGGCCTGGACAAACTCCTTACGCACCGGCAGAATCCCGGTCTTAGGGTCGAGAATGACGCAGGCCAGCTCATCACGGTGGCTGCGGACGATCCGCTCAACCGCCTCTTCATTGTTGTAGGGCAGTACGATGACCTCAGCGGTCGCGCTCGGAGACATTCCGCCGGCGGTCGCGACCGAGTGTGGCGCATCGGCCGGGCCTGCCTCCTCCACCGGCGGCGCCACACTCACCTCCACCGGGTCATGGCTGCCGTGGTATCCGCCCTCGAACTTGGCGATCTTGGGCCGGCCGCTGAAGCCGCGCGCCAGCCGGATCGCGTGCAGCGTGGCCTCTGTGCCGGAGTTGCAGAAGCGGACGCGTTCGAGCGACGCCACCCGGCTGCACAGCTCCTCGGCCAGCGCCGCTTCGTTGCCCGTCGGCGCGCCGAGCGCAATCCCTCGCGTGAGCTGCGCCTGCACGGCCTCGTTGACCGCCGCGTTGTTGTGGCCCAGAATCTGCCCGGTGTGATGATTGGCAAAGTCGACGCGGCGCCGCTCATCGATATCATAGAGATAGCAACCCTCGCCGCGCTGCATCGTCAGCGGATAAGGGGCGTAGTAGTAGGCCCCCTTGGCGCCGCCCGGCATCGACTCGCGATCCCGCTCGAACTGTTCGAGCGAAGCGGGGCTCTCTGACCTGTAGCCCGCCTCGATGGTCGTTACAGTCTGGTCCGTGCTCTCGTCCATAGTCACTGCCTCGCTCTGCTCGGTTCGGTCTGACGATCACTGCCCGATTTCAAGACGGCAGGCCGCGACCTTTCAACAGCTTATCACGTCTGCCGGAATTACTCGAACCAATAGCTGAAGAGCCGCGCGCCGGCCAGGTTGAAGCGCAGGCGGATTGGGCCGCCGGCCGGGTCAGGCATTTGTCCTTGCGCCTGCCAGGCAGCTGCTTGCCGCACACTGTCGTCTTTCAACGCGATGGCGTCCTCCCGACCAAAGCCTGCTACCGGCCTGCTGTCCGCGTCCAAGACCTCTACCGTGACTTCTCCCTCGTCGGCGGCTGCGTTGAGGAAAAGCTGCTCACCCTCCCACAGGAATGGCTCGGTAAGAATCGACCCACCTTCATCACCGGCATCAAGCGATACGAACCCGTCGCGGCGCAGCGTCGCCAGGCAGATCGCCGCATGGTCCTGGTCCCAATTGGGCGGCGGCCAGCGGAACTTGACGCCCGTATAGTAGAACCAGAGCTCGTCACCGCGCACGACCGGCGACGACGGTCCCAGCATCTGCAGCGTGTCGTAGGCGCCGCCGCCCAGCGGCGACGAGTCGATAAAAGGCTGGCGGTCGCCCTGGCGCTGCCACGTGTACATATCGCGGCTGCTGGCCAGCTGGACATGATGGAAACCGTCGTGATTCCTGCCGGTCGGATTGCGTCCGACGTGGTGGAACATCGAGGCGAAGCCGATGTAGCGGCTCCCGTAGCGTGAGATGCTGAAGTTGTAAACGTCGACGCTGTGCTCCTCCGGCTGGTTGATGAGCGGCTGCTGCAGAGCCTGATTGGCCGTCCGCCGCGCGATCACCGCTCGTGCCAGCTCCTGGTCCTCGTCGTCGGCGTGGAAGACCAGCTGTGGCTCACTCCAGTTGTGGAAATCCTCGCTCGTGGTCAGGGCGTGCGACCGCCCGTGCGGCCCGCGCACCTTGACTGTGGCGATGAAGCGGCGGTTGACCGCGTCGAAACTGAAATTCGGCTCATCCCCCGATAGGATGGCGGGCGCGTCGTGGCGCCTCCAAACGATGCCATCCGCGGAAACGCCGAAACAGATGGCGTGATCCGGCACCATAATGAAACTGATCGCCTTGAAGCGGCGGGCCGGGTCGGGGTCGCCGTCATCGTAGATCACGCCCAGCACTTCCGACGTGCGTGTGTCGTCAATGGGAATGGCGACGTGATTGTTGTCACGCGACCCTTCGTACTCAAGCTGGCCGACGTTCGGTTGGTACCAGTGCAGGCCGTCGCGGCTCTCGTGGTAGGAGGAGTGGCCTTTGTCCGCGTCCAACTTGGCCCCGATCGTCCAGAACTTCCACAGGCCGGCTGCCGGGTCCCATACCGGCGCGGTGCGCGTCTGCGGCCGGTAGGCCGGTCCTCCATCCTTCTGGGCGCGCGCGGCCATGTGCGGGTCGGTGCGAATGACTGCGCCCTTCTTTTCGGGCTGGTGCATGCGCCGCTGCAATCCGTCGATACGGGCGACGTCGGCGTCATCGAAGAAGAGCTGCCGCTCCTCGCGTGGGAATTTGCGAACTGACTTGGATGTCATACCGGTTCTCCTCTATTCGATCCAATAGCTGTAAAGACGGGCCCCGCGCAGCTGAATCCGCATCTGAATCGGACCGGCCGCTGCCGCCGGCATCAGTTCCTCTGCACGCCATCTGACCGGCAATCGCACGCCGTCGTCCGAAATGGGAATCGAGTTTTCCAGTTCAAAGCCTGCCAGCGGCTGTCCCGCGGCGTCGGCAAGCGCGCACAGAATCTCGCCATCTGCCGCGTCCGCATTCAGGTAGAGCCGCTCGCCTTCCCACTGAAACGGCAGGGTCGTCAGCGCGCCGCCGTCCGCGCCGGCGTCCAGCGACACGAAACCGTCGCGGCGCAGCGTCGCCAGGCAGATGGCGGCCCGGTCCGGGCTGGATTTTTCGGGCGGCCAGCGATGCCGCAGGCCGGAGTAGTAGAACCAGAGCTGATCGCCGCGCGCAACCGGGTAGGACGGCCCGAGAATCTGCATCGTGTCGTAAGCGCCGGCGCCGAGCGGTGACGGGCCGATAAAGGCAGCGCGGTCCCCCACGCGCCGCCAGGAGTACATATCCCGGCTGCTGGCGAGCTGGACGTGATGGAACCCGTCGTGGTTGCGGTCGTTCCAGGCGCGCCCCGTGTGGTAGAACATCGAGGCGAAACCGATATAGCGGCTCTCGTAGCGCGAGACCGCGAAGTTGTAGACGTCGACCGCGTGCTCTTCCGGGTGGTTGAAGACAGGCTGCTGCAAGAGGGCGTTATCGAGTCTCGCGGCGATGATCTCGCGCGCCTCCTCCTGGTCCTGCTCGTCGGCGTGGAAGACCAATTGCGGTTCGCTCCAATTCTCGAAATCTTCGCTGACGGTCAGGGCATGGGAGCGCCCGTAGGGGCCCGGCACCTTGACGGTGGCGATAAAGAGACGGTTGCCCTCGTCAAAGCTGAAATTGGGTTCATCGCCCGAGGCGATCAGAGGAATGTCGACACGCTTCCAGATGATACCGTCGGGCGATGTGGCGAAGAGGATCGCCAGCTCCGGCGCCATCGTGAAACTCAACGCCTTGTAGCGCCGTTCCGGGTCGGGATCTCCCCTGTCGTAGACCGCGCCGAGGATCTCGGCCGTGCTGCCGTCGCCCATCGGGATGTAGACGAAGTTGTTCTCGCGCGTGCCCTTGAATTCCGCCTGGCGCACGATCGGCTGGTACCAGTGGAGGCCGTCGCGGCTCTCGTGGTAGCCCGACATGCCGGCGATCCCGTGCAGCTCCTCCGGCGTGATGGCTACCGTCCATATTTTCCAGCGCCGCGCCTCCGGGTCCCAGAGCGGCGCGCCGCGGATCTCGGGCGTCCCACCGATGGCCGGCTCGCGGCGGATGACAGGGCCCCGCTTCTGCGGCTGATGAAACGTGGCGCGCAGGTTCTCCATGTGGGCGACGTCGTCGTCATCCAGGAAAAGTTGCCTTTCGCCTGCAAGGAAACGAGCGTACGCTGCCACGGTTTTCGCCTGCCTTCCTGGTGAGATTCTGTCGGCTTTAATTTTGGAGTGAGTGTAGAATCCTGCAGCAGGAGGAAAGGGGCTAGTCCAGGGTCATGCGCGGGTCGAAGGCATCACGCAACGCATCGCCGAAAAAATTCATCGACAGCACGGCAAAGGCGATCGCAGTCGCGGAGGGAAGCCATCTCCACGGCATATTTTCCAGAATCGGCAGCTGCAGGGCGGTCGTCAGCGTCTGCCCCCAGCTCGGCGTCGGCTGCTGCACGCCCAATCCCAGGAAACTGAGACTTGACTCGGTCAGAATTGCGCCAGCCAGCCCCAGCGTCGCCGCCACCACCACGGGGCCGACCACATTGGGCAAAATGTGCCTGAAAATGATGCGCTCTCTCGGCACTCCTATCGCAACCGCCGCGATGACGAAGTCCTGGCTGCGCAGGCTGAGAAACTGCCCCCGTATCAGGCGCGTCATGCCCGGCCAGCCGAATATGCCGATGATCACCATGATGTTGAAAATATTCGGAGGCAGAACCGCGGCCACCGTGATGATCAACAGAAAGGTGGGGAAACACATGATGATGTCGGTGAAACGCATGATCACGTTGTCGACGTGGCCGCCGGCATAGCCGGAGATGCTGCCGAGCACCAGCGCAATCGAAGTATAGATACCCACGGCCACAAGCCCGACCGACAGCGAGACGCGCGCGCCGTAGACCAGCCGCGACCACACATCGCGGCCGATGGCGTCGGTTCCCAGGATGTGCTCGGCGCTGGGCGGCTTGTTCTTCATCTTCAGGTCCATCTCCGCCGGGTCGAATCCGGAGATGACAGGCGCGAAGGCCGCGGCAAATACGAGGAGTAACAACATGCCCAACCCGATCATGCCAAGCTTGTGCCGCCGCAGCCGCCGCCAGAAACGGTGCTGGACCGAGTCCCTGCTCGGCGTCTCCAGCGAGCCATTGAGATCAGAGGCAGCCATCGTCCGCCCTTAACGCATCAGTTTGCAGTTGATTGAGACGGGGCAGTTCACGAATCATGCTGTTCTGGGCAATCGCGCGCATCGCCCTCAATCCTCTTCCTATTCGTAACGTATACGCGGATCGGCGAATGCATAGGTAATGTCAGCCAGCAGATTGCTTAGCAGGACCACGAGTGCAACCATGAAGTTGACTGCCATGATGACCGGATAGTCACGCGAATAAATTGCCGTCAGGCTGTAGGTCCCCATGCCGGGCCAGGCGAATATGTGCTCGATGATTACTGTGCCGCCAATCAGGAATGGAATGTCCAGGCTGATGATCGTAATTAAAGGAATGAGTGCATTTCGTAGTGCGTGGCCCATCAGCACGGCCCTCTCAGCCAGCCCCTTTGCGCGCGCAACCGTAATGTAGTCCTGGCGGATCACATCGAGCAGGCTGCTGCGCGAATAACGCATGAATCCGGCCATGCTTCCCAGGCCCAGCACAACCGCCGGCAATACCATGTGGTGGATGCGGTCCAGGATCGATGCCTCTTCCCCATAATCTGTTATGCCGGAAGTGGGAAAGAGGGCCAACTTGAGCGAGAACAGAAAGATCGCTCCGATCGCGAAGACGAAGCCGGGCGTGGAAATCCAGAGAAATCCAAGAATCGTGAGCAGCTGGTCAACCCAGGTGTACTGCTTGACCGCAGATAGAATGCCTAGTCCGGCGCCGCCGATAATGCCGATCAGCAGTGACGTCGCCGTCAGTTGCAGCGTTGCCGGCATCCGGGCGAGAATTTCGTCGCGCACGGGCGCGCCGGAAATGAGCGACTGACCCATATTGCCCTTGGCCAGCTCCCGCATCCAGATGGCGTATCGCATCCACGGTGGCTTATCCAGGCCGTAGTTTTCGCGCATCGACTGCAACTGTTCAGGCGTGTAATTGACGACCGCCAGAGGCGGTATCAACGCGTCGACAAAGTCCCCCGGCATCAGCTCGGTGAAGGTAAAAGTGACCACCGTCAGACCCAGCAGTATGGGAAACGAGATTGCCAGCCGGCGCAGGATGTATGTTCGCACGTCTAAGGCCTCGCTAAAGGAGCGGGGAGAGAATAGAACAGAGAGGAGCGAGCAACCTCACTCGCCCCCCCCCCGTGACTCTCTCTATCACGCCCTATCCCGTAACAGCCCAGTTTACCGCGTTGGCAAAGCCATTGCTCCACGGATAGTACCGGTTCCACAGAGCGTCCTCGTTGAATCCCTGAACGCGCTGGTTGACAGCCACCGGCCCGATGAACTGCAGGAACGGCATCATCGGCAACTCGTCGTTCAGACGCAGCTGAATCTGTTCGTGAATCCCCATTCGCTCATCCAGATCGACCGTGGTGGCGGTCTGGTTGAACATCGCCTGCGCATCCGGGTCGCCCCACGGGGTCGTGCAGCGCTCCGAATCGGTGAAGAAGGAGTTGTACTGCTCGGGGAATGAGAAGCCCCAGCCCTGGTAGTACATTTCAAACTCGCAGGCCTTCTGCAGGTCTGTGGCAGTGGTGCCCTCGACGTACTGCAGCTGTGTCTGCACACCGACCGCAGCCAGGTTCTGCTGGATGGCGGCCATAATGTCCTGGTGCAGAGCGTCGCTGTAGTACCAGTAAACGCGCAGGACGTTGTCCGGGTCCCAGCCGCCGTCGGCCTCGGCCGCAGCAAGCAGCTCCTTCGCCTTCTCCGGATTGTACTCGTACTGGTTGAGGCCGTCAGCCAGCCAAGGCCGCATCTCCATGTAGGAGTTGTAAGGCGTGCAAAGGCCGGAGTAGAGGCCCTCGCAGATGCCGACGCGGTCGATGGCGTAGGCCAGGGCCTGCCGCACGCGCTTGTCCGCCAGGACGGGCGACTCGTAGTTGAGCAGGAAGACACGGATGTAGTTGCGGTTCACCAGGTGAACGTCGACGTTGTCCAGCTGCAGGGACTGCTCGTAGAAGTCCTGCGGGACATTCCAGACGTCAAGCTCACCCTTCTGCAGGGCGATGAACTGCGTATCGGCCGCGCCGAAGTTCTTGAAGATGATGCGGGCCAGCTTGGGGCGGCCGCCGTAGTAGTCCTCGTTGCGCTCGAGCTCGACGAACTGGTCGCGCTCAGCCTGCACGAACTTGAACGGGCCGGAGCCGATGTTCAGCGCCTGCGTGTACCAGGCGGGGGCATGGTGTTCGACGATGTCTTCGGGCACGACATCTGTGAAGATGTGCGCCGGCAGAATCTGGAGGTCGGTCGTAGCAGACAGATGCCAGCCGACGTTGGTGTCCTCCAGCTCGAAGACGACGGTGAAGTCGTCCGGCGCGTAGACGCCCGGCAACTCGTCGGTCACGCCGTCGTAGAAGTCCTGCCCACCCTTGAGGGCGCTGATCCAGCGGCGCGGGTTGATGTTGGTGGCCTGCGTCAAGATGAAGCGCACCGTCTCGACCACATCGTTGGAGGTGACCGGCTCGCCGTCGTGCCACATGGCGTCCTGACGCAATGTGAAGGTATACACCTTGGCGTCGTCGGAAATATCCCACTCCAACGCCAGGTCCGGGTGAGGCGTATTGTTGCGGTCGAGGTCAAACAGGCGGCTGTGGGTCAGCATGGCTGGCGTGTTGCTGCTGTAGCCGTACTGGTATGTCGGACGGAAGGGGCTGAAGGTCCCCCAGGGCGAACCCGTATTAAAGGTCATCGTACCGCCGTCGTCGACCATCGCCTCTTCCATCGGCGCCGCCGTCGCTTCCGCCATCGGTTCCGCATCAGCGCCCGGCGCAGCTGCCGGCACGCACGCCGTCAGGACAACGCCTGCCGTTGCCGTTGCGGAAATGCTGAGAAAATCACGTCGCGACAATCTGGACTTCTTCATCTTCTGACTCCATTTGATTCTTGTGACTCGAAAAAATGTTTTTGAAAGGTAACTGATGTCACGATACGTACCGCCGCAGGGGGTGTGCAAGCCCCAAATGAGTGAACCTGACCTCCTTCTTCTCTGGTCGAATCTATGCCGTCATCTGCAGATGCGTAGTCTATTCTTGCAATGGCTGGCCGATGGTATCTGGAATAGCGAACCGGCTCGCTCGCCGACAGCGGATGCGCCTCACAAGGGATTTGCAGCTTCGGCGCGCCGAACGCCCTCCAACCCCGCGCCTTTCGCACTTGAGGGGTCTGGCACAAGCAGCTGGCCCGGTGCACATTATTAAACCCGGGTGCTTCTTTGGACTACCGGTGAGGCTTCAAAGGGGCGCGCTCAATTGTGCTGAATCGGGCGAATTTTAGCACGAGCAGCGTGCTATGTCAAAGCTGAGGGGGTCGCGGCACGCGTGCAGGTACTGGGGCAAGAATTCGGCCACATCCGAATCTCTGCTTCGCAAGCGGGCGCGGCATTTTACGCAATCGAAATGCGCTCTTGCACCGAATGGTGGCGTTTCGAGAGCGCAATCATAGACCAGCGTTGTCCGGCTTCACCGCAAGGACGGCGATAGGGTGAGCACCGAACAAGTGGGAGTGTCTTCCGTGCGCCAAAGTCGGAGACGGCCCTGAAGGCCCGGCTCGAGATAGTAGGCCCGTCTACTCGGATGTAAGCCCGGAGGAGTCAGCGAAGTCAATCTGGACTTCGCCCAATCTTACCTCCCCAGAGGGAAGATAGCTTTTGTCGACATCATAGTGGAAGCCGGCGCGGCGAAAGTGGAGACCTTCAGGCTGGGGTGCCAGCGGCACGATCTGCAGCGGATGCAGCAGGAGAATAATGTCGATATTCACATCGCGCAGGACCTCTTCGATGCCGCCCCAGCCATAGACGTCGAACAGGTCATGGCGGGCGCCGAGGCAGAGCCACTGTTCGGGATCGGGCGCAAGGGTGATCGTCTGCTCGGACCAGTCGGGCGTCACGACAAAGGACTGCGACGTCAGGACAAAGTTGATCGCCCTGTCGCCCACCCGCGACTGGCAGTGCAGCCGCAGCTCCGCCCCCTGCAGATCGACTTCGCCCTTCAAGCGCAAGGTGACGCGGGCGTTGCGGAAGTCGCACGGGTAGCCGCCGTCGATGAAACGGTTGCCGGCAAGCAGCGGACCGTAGGGAGGCCCGGGGTCGGGCTGCGCCGCGGTGTGGAGAATGAACAGCAGATGTAGGTATCCGCCGCCGGGCGGCGCGTGGTTGGAGTCGATTCCCCACGGGCTGCGAGAGACCAGCGCGCCATCCTCGATTTCGACGGGCGCGGGCTGGCCTGGTCCCAGCCAGGCGATCCATCCACCGGCGCCGTCTTCAAAGGTCTCACGGTAGGTGACGTTACTCAATTTGTACCTCCGGTTGGCGGTCAAGCGGGGATGCGCACGGCGCGGCCGGTCTCGGAGGACTCCTTGGCGGCTTCGACAATCTCCATCATGTGCACGGAGTCCTCGATCGGCGCCGGCGCGGGTGCACCACTCCGGGCCGCATCGAAGAAATCGCGATAGAGCTCCTCCGCCATGACACCCCCGTAGCCCGGCGCATGTGGTATGGCGAAGCGCTCGCGGCGCACTCCGCCGGTACTCCAGCCACGCGCTTCGCTGGAGAGCGAATAGGTAGAGGTGTGCTCGACTTCGCTCCCTCCCGACGTCTCCCCTTGCGGCTCGAGAAACGGCAAGACCGCGAATCCTGCCGTCCCGCGCATGCCGATGTAGAAGTCGTAGGTGGCCTTGCCGCCCAGCAGGTGGTAGCCGGCCTGAAAGCTGCCCATACGGCCGCTCTCGAACTTGAGAATCAAGAACCCCGTGTCTTCGACCGCGACCTTTTGCGGGTTCAGATTGCCGACCATCCCCATCACCTCGACGACCCGCTCCTGCATCAGATAGAGCACAAGATCGAGACAGTGGCAGCCCAACCAGGAGAGGATGCCGTGCCCGGCAGTCTTGGGGTCGAACAGATAGGTGGACGTGTCGCGGTATCTCAGCAGGCCGTTCAGCAGTTTGCCCTCGACCGTCATGACGTCGCCGAGCGCGCCCTCGGTCAGGGCGCGCTTGAGGCTGCGGGTCATCGGATGATAACGCCATTGCAGCATCGCGCCGGCGGTGACGCCCTGCCGCCGCGCTAACGCCGCTACCCGGCCCAGGTCGGCGGAACGGGTGGCAGCCGGCTTGTCGTACAGAACGGGCAGGCCGGCGCCGACAACCTTCTCCAGGATGGCAGGCGCGTGATCGGGGCGGGCGCAAACAATGACCGCGTCAAGGTCCCCCCGTTCCAGCAGCGCGTCGACCTCCGTGTAGGTTCCGTCTACGCGCGCCGACTCGCCGGCCAGGGCTTCGACTTTGACAAGCTCGGTCGCGGCGCAGACGTGGATTGTCCCGACCTCAGGCAGCTGGTCCAGGACCAGCACGTGGCCGTTTTCATGCCCATGCGAGGAGACTGCCCCTACGACCAGCGTCCCGTCGTCATTCATAGTAGCTCCTGATCTACTCTCGCGGCAGCGGAAGCTCGATCTTCGCGCTGCCCTTGGTCTGGGAGATCAGGGCCGCCAGCATGATCTCCAGGGAGTCTCTTCCCCGGTACGGGGAGGAGCTGCTTGGTGCGTCGTGCAGCACCATCTGCGCCATCTCCTGCACCGCCGGGATCAGGTTGGCGCCGAAGGGGTCGAGGTAGCCCCGCCCCTGCGGCGGCGGCGTCTGGATCGGCGTGCCCTCCTGCTCCTCCGTCCTCCAAGCCGTGCAGTGTCTGTCGGTCAGCCAGTAGCGGCCGTTGGGTCCTTGCAGGTCGTACTCGAAGAGCTGCGGCGTCAGCTTGGCGCTGTTGACGATGGCGCGCACGCCGTTGGCGAACTCGATGATGATGGTGGAGCCGGGATCGTACTGCGGGTCCTTTCCTCCCTTGCCGTCGTAGACCGGGCCGTAGTCCTCGAAGCCCTGCTCGTGCGCGGCGATCACCCAGACAGGAGACGCACCGGCGAAGAAGCAGACGCCGTCGATCAGGTGCGTGCCGTTGCGGAACAGCATCGAGCGGCGTCCGCCCATATGGGCCACGATGCGGGTCAGCCCTCCTATCTCCCCATCGAGGACGGCCTGCCGCACGGCCTGGAAAGCGGGAATCCAGCTGCGTGTGTGGTCGACCGACATCTTGGTGCCGTTGGCTTCGATCGTCTCGATGATGCGGTCGGCGTCCTTGATCGTGGTTGTCAGCGGCTTTTCGCAAATGACGCCGCGGATTCCGGCGTTCGACGCATCGCAGACCGGGTTGGTGTGCAGGTGGTCCGGCGTGGCCACCGTAACGACGTCGAGACGTTCCTTATCGAACATCTCATGGTAGTCGGTGTACTGGTTGATGCTGCCCGGGGGAAGCTCCGCGCGTTCGTAAAAGCGAGGGAACACGTCCGGGTTCAGGTCGCAGATTGCCACCAGCTCGTATTCCGGCGCGCGTGCATACGCGTATCCATGGGAACCGCCCAGCCCGCCGCCGATGACGGCCGCGCGCAGCTTTTCTTCAGACATGGTAACTCCTTGTGTCGCTCTTTGCTTGGTTTCCCGCCGAAGGTCCTTGCCGGGTTGTGAGGTTTTCTTTACCGGCGGCAACCGGAGTGGATATGGCCCAGATGTCCTCGCCCGTTCTGCCGTCCGCTCCTGCAGTAAGAATTTTGCCGGTCAGATTGAGCGCTTCGCCCGCGGATTGAGCGCGTCGTTCAGGCCGTCGCCCAGAAAATTGATGCCCAGCGTTACGAAGGCCAGCGTCAGCGCCGGCACTGCCACGAGCCAGGGTCGGTAGGACCAGCTGCCGATGTTGGACGCGATCATGTTGCCCCAGCTAGCCTGCGGCGGCTGCACGCCGATGCCCAGGTAGCTCAACGAGGACTCCAGGACCATGGCACTGGAAAAGCTGAAGGTGAGGGTAACGATCACCGGGCCGATGGCGTTGGGAAGCAGGTGTCGTAGCGCAATCTTCAACTCCGAAACGCCGACAGACTTGGCAGCTTCGATGTACTGTTCCTCGCGCAGCGAAAAGATCTGGCCGCGAATCAGACGCGCGTAGCCCGGCCAGGAAACAAAGGCCAGCCCCCCGAAGACAACCAGCAGGTCGAGCCAGGTGGTGTCGGCGAAGAGCGGGAAACCGCTGGCATCATAGATGGCGTCAGCCCACGATACGACCGGCTCCTTAATGGAGACAGCGATCAACGCCGCGAGCAAAAGGCCAGGGACCGACATCACGATATCGATGATGCGGCCGGTGATGTTGTCGGCCAGGGCCCCGCCATATCCGGCGACGGCGCCCAGCACAACGCCGATAATGACGCTTATGAAGGTCGTAAAGATGGCGACGAGTGTAGCGGTGCGTGCGCCCCACAATACGCGGCTGAACAGGTCCCGGCCGATCTCGTCGGTGCCCAACCAGTGGTCCGCGCTGGGCATCTTGGCCACGTGCAACAGGTCCTGTTCCGTATAGGTGTAGGGGGCGATTTGGGGCCCGAAGAGGGCGGCGACGAGCAGAAAAAGGGTGATGACGAGTCCGATGATTGAAAGCCTGTTTCGCAGCAGACGCCCGACGGCATCCCGCCACAGCGAACGCGTCTTCAAGTCGCTCTCGGCGGCAAGTTCGTCGCCCAGGTTATTGGCCGAACCGGTGTCGCTGCTCTCGGTCATCTGCGGACTTTCCTGAGGCGGCAGGTGGAAGGAGAGGGGCCTGCTGCGGGCGGTCCCATTGGACCTGTTCTTGCCCGCTTGTCACTCGCCTCCACGTGCGCCATGCCTACTCGATCTTAATGCGCGGATCGAGGAACGGGTAGATCAGATCGACGATCAAGTTGGTCAGGATAATCATGACAGCGCTGACCATCGTTACGCCCATGATCACCGGGTAGTCGAAGCCGCGAAACCCGGCTTCCGCTACACTGCCGAATCCGGGGATTGCAAAGATTTTGTCCAGGAAAATGCTGCCTACAATCAGCCCTTCAGCGATGAAGCCCATCGTTGTCACCACTGGAATCAAGGCGTTGCGCAAAATGTGCCGCGTGATTATGCGCCACATCTCCAGCCCCTTCATCTTGGCCGTGCGCACATAGTCCATCGAGAAGACCTCCAGCACGGCCGCGCGCGTCTGACGCACCACCACCGGCAAGGGTCCCAGGGCAAGGATAAACACGGGCAGAATCACCTTCGTCTGGAACAGCCCGTCCCATCCGCGCGGGACCTTCATAATGCCAAGAGCCAGGACGAAAAGTACGAGCAACAGCGGGGCCAGCACAAAGACCGGTACGGTCCGAAAAGCCAGGGTGCCGCCCACAATCGTATAGTCGATCCAGCTGTTTTGCCTCAGAGCTGCCAGGCAACCGAGTGGGACGCCCAGCAACACCGTTACGACCGCCCCGGCGAGGCCCAGTTGGAATGAGATTGGAAAGGACTTGACGATCATGCGCAGAACGTTGCGCTCCTTATTGATCGAGATGCCCAGGTCACCCTGCAGCAGCCGTCCAATCCAGCGGCTGAACTGCACGCCGTAGGAGTCGTTCAGGCCGAACTGCTCCCGTATCCTTTCGATGACCTCATCCCTGGCCAGCGTGTCCAGTGTTCCCTCATACTGGGTCATCATCATCGCCACGGGATCGAAGGGGCTGACCACCGTGAGGGTGAAGGTAATGATGAGGACGGCCGCGAAAGTGGGAACTGCGACGGCCAGGCGTTTCAGGGTATAGAAGAACATCCCACTGTCCTTACAGCGAGAAGAAAGGGGTGAAGGCAGGGGAGCGAGAGATGCCCTCGCTCCCCTCTAACCACACCCCTAACATACTCCTCTTAGCGCTCTGCCACGTAGATGTCGAGCAGCGACGCCCAGTTGTTGTCGACGTTCGCCTCGAAGTTCTTGATGTAGGGCTGCACAACGTATTCGTACAGGTCCCAGATCATGGGCAGGAAGTAGTACTGGTCGAGCAGCCGCTTCTCAGCCGCCGAGACCTTGTCGCAATATTCAGCGCTCGCCGGATCGAGCGACAGCAGCTCGTCCATCATCGCGCCCAGCTCCTCATCCACCAGGCCAACAGCGTGCGGCGCCTGGTAATACTTCCACAGCCCGGTGATCATGGCCGCCGGATCGGGGATGGTCGCGCCCCAGCTGTTGCGCTGGACATTGACGAGGTCGGCATCCTGGCCCCAGGCATCGCCCCAGCCGGGTCGGATCTCCACGTCGGTGATGCCCAGAACGTTCTTCCACTGCTCGGCCATGATCTCGGCCGTGCGCAGATAGTTGGGAGACTGGCCGCCGCTGGAGATGCGAATCTTGGGCAGGTTCTCAGGTCCGCCGTACTTGGAGGCGGCCAGCTCCTGCTTGGCCAGCTCCGGATCGTAGCCGAAGTCCGGCCAGTTGTCGGCGACGAAGCAGGGCAGCTCCGGCGTCAGATGCGTCTTCATCACACGTGTATCGCGTGATCCTTCGTAGGCTGCGCTGATCGCCAGATCCCAGTCGACCGCATGCAGCAGGGCGCGCCGCACGTTGATGTCATCCAGCGGCGGCTTTGTCCCATGCAGCGCGAAGTAGAAGTTGGTCGCATACGGGATCAACACGAACAGATCGGGGTTCTCCACGCGCAGCGGTTCGCGGATGTTGGTGAACCAGTGGGCGATGTCGGCCTCACCGTTCTGCCACATCAGATAGGTGATGTTCTCGTCGTTGTTCCACTCGGCGATGATGTGCTCGATGTAGGGTTTCTTGTCGCCCCACCAGTTGGGGTTCTGCACGATTTCATATTCGCGCGTCTCCTCGTCCCAGATCTTGATCTGGAAGGCGCCGTTCACGCGCGTCTCGGCGGTGGCCGCGAACTCGTTGGAGTCGACGTCTTCCATCTTGACGAAGCCGGTGTTGTAGTGCGCCATGCTCAGAATGAATGTCGGGCTCGGCGCCGCCAGCGTGATCTGCAACGTCTTGTCGTCAACGGCCGTCAGGCCCGAAATCACATCGGCTTCGCCGTCAATCACGGCCTGCGCCCCTTCGATTCCGCCCAGGCGCAGATAGGAGAAGCAGCTGGTGCAGTCCTGGCTGATTCCCCACGACCAGTAGTCGATCGCTTCCTGCGCCACCACCGGCGAACCGTCGGACCAGGCCGCGTCGGGGTGGATGTGGATGGTATAGACCGTCTTGTCCTCGTTCACCTCCCAGTGCGTCGCCAGCCACGGCTGCAGCTCGTGATTGTTGTCGCGCAGGAAGAACGGCATCCACATGTGCGAAATCCACGGGCGGCCAAAGCCAGACTCCCGCGCCGGGTTTAACTTGCTCAGATCGCGTGTGACATAGCGGATGACCTGCTCCTCGGCGGCGTCGTCCGGCAACGGCCTGCCTTCCATCGCCTCGCCCTCGTCGGCCATGGCTGCGCCGGAATCGGCCGGAGCGGCCGGCGTCGCGCAGGCGCCCAGGAGGACCGAAAGCAGGATAAGCGCAGATATTACAAATCGGAAATGCCTCTGCTTCATGGTGTGATTCTCCTCTGCAAAATGGTGAAAGGTAGATTCGACAGCCCGTACGAACGTGGAATTACCTGGGTGGACTGTCGGTGGGTTTATGGACCATGCTCCGAACCGCGCGGCACGTCCATACGGCGTCGGTACTATGCCAAAAGGGAGGTGTATTGTCAAGATAGAAGGGGCGCGGACGCGGGCAGTCGTTCAGTGGCGGCGACGGAAGGCTTCACCCTCTACCACAGTCTTTGCGAGGTAGGCGTCCGTATCATGAGCGGAGAAGCGCGCCGGTGAAAAAGTGGAAATGTCGACGCTCGGCTCTTCGCCCATGGCCAGCTCGGCCAGCAGCAGGCCGGCGACCGGGCTGTAGGCGAAGCCGCCCGAATGGAAGGCCGCGCCCACGACGAGGCCGTTAATCTCCGGCAGCGTGCCCAGGACCGGTTCACCGTCGAGCGAGAAGGAGATCAGCCCGACCTGCTCAGTCTCCCAGCGCATCCCGGCCAGCTTGGGGACGAGCGGCGCCAGGTTGGCTGACAGGCGGGCGCGCAGGCTCTGCGGCGCGCTCAGCCCCGCCATATGATATTCCAAATCATCGACGCGCTCCTCCGGGCGATCTTCGGTTTCACCGCCGGCCAGCAGACGGGCGTCGCCGCTGCCCAGGCGCGCAGGGCGAATGTACCCGCCTTGCGGGTTTGCATTGATCGCCGGAATCACAGCGGCCTCCGGCAGCTCGGTCGTGACGTAGCGCTGGTGAACAAACGACTTGATCGGCAGCCGCAGGCCATTCTGTTCCATAAAGGCCCGCGTCCAGGCGTGTACCGCGCAGATCACCGTATCCGCCGGCACGATTCCGAGCGCGGTGCGTACACCAACAACGCGGCCGCTCTCGATCTGCAAGCCTTCGACGCGGGCATGCTCGCGAATCTCCACACCCAGGTCGCGGCAGCGCCGCGCCAGCGCGGGTACAAACTCATGCGGCTCGCTGTATCCGCCGAGCTCATCGTGCAGCCCGATCTGGTCCTCCTCCGGAGACAGATCGGGCCAGCGGCGGCGAATCTCCTGCGCGTCGAGAATCTCGTAAGGAACATCGAAGCGATCGTAGACTGGAAGGATCTCTTCCCGTCCCGGCCACGACGCGGCATCGAAGATGTTCAGACAGCCGACATCCTGGAAGCGGTAGCCGTAGCGTTCCAGGTCGGCGGTCAACTCGCGGTAGAGCCGCAGACTGATCTGCCGCGCTCTGACGGCCGTCTCCGTCCACATCAGCCCGGTAATGAAGCCGGCGGCGCGGCTGCTGGAGCCATCGCCTACCACTCCCTTCTCCAGCACAATGACCTTGCCGGCCCCCTTGCGCGCCAGCTGGTATGCAGCGTTGAGGCCGATGACGCCGCCGCCAATTACGATGTATTTGTCCATAACCCGG
This sequence comes from Longimicrobiales bacterium, assembly GCA_963662845.2. Taxonomy (GTDB): domain Bacteria; phylum Gemmatimonadota; class Gemmatimonadetes; order Longimicrobiales; family Gaopeijiaceae; genus Bin94. The sequence continues at coordinate 1,711,906 of CAXXCM010000005.1, forward strand.
ACCTGCTTTACGTTAGTGGATTGGCTGGTCTGAAATGGAGAGTTTCAGAACTGATTGCCCAAGGTAACATGAAGGAACGATGTGGCCAAAGTTCGCGCTCGCCATTTCGATCTTCGGGCAAAGGCGACCCCTGTCCCGGCCCGACCCTGTAGAAGTTGTCAGAAAGGGGCAGTTTTCGTAAAATGGTACCGGAGTATGTCCTGTCCTCCGGGATCCATTTTCGTCGTTTTTCCCTTTTGAGCGAATTGAGCGGGCAAGTGAGCAACTACGTCGTCAGCACATCGAAAGCGAGGGTATGGCGCAGGCCGGAAGACCATCCCTTACTGAGACAAACCGACACCTCACACCCGGCCTTGCGTGGCAAGCTGGAGGAGGATACCTTCTCGCCGCGGGTGGCGGAGGGCCTGCCCAAAATACTGAGCGAGAACTCGGAGGACGCGCGCACGTGGTACTACTTCAGTCCCCTGCTAAAAGACGAGCCGCAGCGGACCAGGGTTCTCACGCTTCTGCTGCGCCAGTCGTTTGCCTATGCGCTGCCGCCACAGGCGTTCAAGGAGATCCCGCGCGCCCAGCTGGAGTTCTGGCCGAAACTGCCGCCGCCTCCGAAACGACCTCAACGGGAAGGGGAATCGGAGCCGGACCTGCTGATCAAACTGGGCGAAAGCGCGGTCGTGCTGGTGGAGGCCAAATGCCAGTCCGGCGTCAGCGAGTTTACCACCTACGACCGCAGGCGCGACCAGGTGATCCGCCTGCTCGACGTCGGCTCGTGGTACGCCCGCCAGAAAGGCTACGATTGCAGCTGTCTTCTCGTCCTGCAGTATGGCAATGTCCAGATCAACGCCGAGAAGATTATCAGCCGCTACGCCGGCAACCCCGAAGCGGTCCGCAAGGCGCTGCCCTACCGCGAGGAGCTGAGCGACGACGATTTTGACCAGCTGGCGCGCGGCCTGGCCTTCGCGCGCTGGCCGGACCCGATGGGTTAATGTGCCATAGGGCCGTTTGACGCCAAGAGTCTTGAGAGACAATATGACGGCTTTGATCCAGGAGTTTCTTCAGCACCGACGAATGAGGGACATCAGATGGATCGCCAAGGATCGCCGAGTTAACGTACTCTGCCATTTCACTCGCATTGAAAACCTGTGTAGCATTTTGCAGGAAGGCTTGCTCGGCAGAAGTCTCTTGGACCGGCGCAGAACGCAGTTTATTTCGATTGACGAAAGGAGAGGAGATGGTTGTGCTGAGGCGGTTTGCTTGACCGTCAGTTTCCCAAATTACCGGATGTTTTTTGGAAAGAGAGAGTACTATTGGAAGAATCACGGTGTCTATATGAATCAATGGATCGTCCTCCTCTTTGAGGCAGACCTGCTATGGGAACTCGATTGCGCATTTTGCCAACAGAACGCGGCGCATAGCTCCGTAACCAGACATTCCTTAGAGGACAGACGGAAACCTGAAGCGTTTGAACGGATTTTCTTTGACTTTGAAGACATAAACAGACTTGACCTGGATATACCTCGCAACTACCCGACAAACCCTCAGGCGGAAATCCTAGTATTTGACACTATCCCTATTTCTTACTTAAGAGAAATACATTTTCTCAATTCTAACGCTTGGGACCACCTGTCTGACAGAGACTTTGTGGCTGACAATGCGGACGTAGTCTATAGTGATCTGTTCTTCAGGGCGAGAAAAGACTATGAAGTATGGAAAAGTGACCCAGCATGACTGTAGACTCTAAGAGGAATCACTGCGATGGCACGACGTCCAGTTTTTGTCCCTGACAGCAGCGGATGTCCCTATGTCAAGGAAGTTCAAATCGAATTCAAGTGGCACCCTGGTTTTGCAAAGTCCCAAATGCAAAAATCAATTGCATCATTGCATGAGGCTGCAAAGAAAAAGGGTATTTCCCCAATTCTTGAAACTTCAGGTAAGTCCGAGTCAGATTTGGGCGAATCCTTGAGCGCGTTTAATCTCAGTTTGAAAACTCCCAGTGGAAAGGAGATAAGCGTTGAATGTGCATATCAGGGAAGTAAGGTATTTGAAAAAGATGGTCCATATAGCGAACTTTACTTTGTGTCGAGTCGCGAAGCCAAGACTGACGAACGGCTGCGAAATTCGGGGAAAGTCATCGCTTTTGAGTTTTTTGGAGACTCTTACCCAACTGAACCCCAAACAGCCTTTTACGACTGGCTATATATGTCAGCGCTGAGTCAGAAGAGTTCGCATTTCTTAGAAGAACTCAAGCCTTTCCGGGGCTTTTCCGATATCGTTTTCAATCCTAGGAAGTCTATCAATTGCCAAGCGCGCGCCGCAGCCACTTTCGTTTCGCTGAGCCAGCTTTTGCCTAGCACGAAGGACTTGCTGAAAGACTGGAACGCCTATTTGAATGTCGTCCGGGGGGAGAAAATTCTTTCGTCAATCTCGAAATCGGCGATTCAACTCAATCTACCAACACTGGATGACTGTGACTAAGACGTACTGCTAAACGCGAAGAGTGATCCAGAAAGCGGCTCCAGCAATTGTATTTGGTACGTTTGAGAGCGTCTGCCTAAGGGCGCAAAGGCCACAGACAGTAGCGAGTGTATCGGGCCAAAATGACAAACTTTCGCGTCGGACTGATCGGATATGGCGGATGGGCCAGGATGGCCTACTTACCCGCACTGCGCCGCGACGGGCGCGCCGAGATCGTCTCGGCAGCCGCGCCCAGCGAGGCCACGCAGCAGCGCATTCGCGCCGAGCTCGGTCCTGAAGCCGCCGTGTTTGCCAGCGCGGAAGCGTTGCTCAACGGACCTCCCGTCGATGCGGTTCTTGTCGCCGTCTCCGATACCGCGCACGAGGAGGCGATTGGCGCGGCGCTGGACGCGGGCGTGCCGATCTTCTACGAGCCGCCCTTGGCGAACGTGAGGCAGCGCATTCGCCCAATGGTCAGGCGGCTGCTCAACGCGCCGCAGGTGACCCACGCCGACCTCGAAATCGGGTTCATCCCCGCCTTTGTCGAGGCGGTCAGGCGGGTGCAAAGCGGCGTCATCGGACAGCTGCGCACAGTGAACGTGCGTCTCCAGTGCAGTTGGGACGCGAACCCGGAGGCCGATCTGAGCACGCTCAACCACATCGCCCCCTGGTATGTGGATACGCTCAACCGCGTCGTGGGCGGAATCCCGTCGCGTGCGCTCATTCTTGAAGGAAGCGGCTTGCCCGGCAGCGCGCAGCGGCAATGCCAGGGAATCTACGACTACGGCGGTGTCTGGGGAACGGTACAGGTCAATCTCGGCAGCGTCGTGGAGTTGGAGACGACGGTGGAGGCAAACGGAGATGAAGGCGATCTTGTCCTTGATCTTTTCTCCGGGGCGCTGCGGCAACGGACGCGTGAGAACAGCGAGTGGTCGGTCGAACAGATCGCCGAGAGCGAGCCGCGTGCCGGCTGGCCCGGCATGAACGAGTGCGTCTCGGCATTCCTGGACGCCGTTGCCGGCGAAACGCCCTCAGAGACGGTCCCACCAGCCAACGCGCCCGCAGTCGCGCAACTCCACCTGGTCGGCATGGCGGCGGAGACCTCGAAGGAGAGCGGCGGCTGGGCCGACATCGAAGCCGTCAGCGCGCTGCACGAAACATAGACCGCAGCAGCACAAGGTATGGCGCCGGCAGGACAGGCGTCTCCGCGGCAACCTATCCCACACAGTTCGAAAAGAGAAGGATAGCTTTAGGCGGCCGTTCCACCGGCGCGCGTCCTAACCCCGCGACGGCTCGGTCATCGTCGCCTTCGCCTTGCGGACCTCTTTCCGGCAGATGGTCATAGTTGGCCAAAGACTGCTGCAGATGCACCATCCGCTCAGGGGTCGCCGTGCGCAGCATCGCCTCGCCATACGGTTCTTCTATCCAGAAGCGCGCAAAACCGGTCAGCTCATTGCGCAGCAGGTGGAGCTCGTCGTCGGCAAAGCGGTAAGTACAGTTGATTGTAAACATCCGGCGCCGGTTGCTGCCGCCCCAGGCGCTGTGCTTGCAATTCTGATTGAACACGACCACGTCGCCGGGATTGCTATCCATCGACATAGCCGGGACCTGGCTGCCGGTGATGCCCAGCTTCTCGGGCGCAACCCTCAGGCTCTCCTCGAGCGCGTCGGCGTAGCGGTCACCGTACTTGTGGCTGCCCGGAATCAGGCGCAGCGCGCCGGAATCGGCCGTCACCGGATCGAGATAGAAGGCCATCTTGTAATAGAGGCGCGGCGGCTTGCCCCGCTTCTTGCCGGTCCAGTCGGTGTCAGAATGCCAGCGGGTATCGCCGACATAGAAGTTGCCGTCGCTGCCGAGATAATTGTAGTCCGCCCCCAGCAGGTCGGTGAAGATCCCGTCGACGCGGGGATCGTCGAGAAGCGAGGACAGGTATTCGCTCGAATCGATAAAGGGCACCAGGCAGGAGCGGGCGGTGCCGTCGTGGGGCTTGCCGTCGTGGCCGCCGCCGTGCGCGGCAAAAAGAGCCTCGAACTCTTCGATGATCTCGTCGATGCGGTCGTTCAGCAGACCCGGAAAGACCAGGTAGCCGAACAGGTCCAGGTATGCGTGCTGCTGCTCCGTCAGTCGATAGCCGCTCATTCGTCCCTCCTGGTTTTCTGGCGCCGCCTTTGCGGCAGACTCTAACGCACGCTGATAGCGAGTTCCCGATCAAACGAACAGGCACGAATAATTGGACCGGCCTGCTGTCCCGCCCCCGCCCGGCCGCTAACCGCCCTGGTGGACCGGGAAGACCTCGGAGGCGATCGTCTCCATCTGGCTCTGAATGGCGCCGGCTGTCGGGCAGGTGTAGAAGTCGAACAGCATGTGCTCCACGCCCGCCTCGGCGTAGCGCCCGATCCGGTCAATGACCGCCGAAACCGGTCCGCACATGGAGGTCACTTCCGGGTCGGCCCCCTCACCAACCTCAGTGCGGCAGTGGTAGATGACCGTCTTCGGCTTGCCGTTGGACCAGTCGCGCAGTTTGGCAACGCCCGCCGCAACAACGTCCGGCTCGACGTGGATCGGCTGCCACCCGTCACCCTTCGTCGCCGCGCGGCGTATGGCCGCATCGCTCAGTCCGCCAATCGTGAGCGGCGGACCGCCCACCTGCGCCGGTTTAGGCTCGAACGAGCTTTCCTCGAAGCTGATCCATTCGCCGCGGAAGGAGGGGCCGCTCCTCGCGCCACAGGACCTGCATCACATCCATCCACTCGTCCATGATGCGGGCCGCGTTTCCCGAAGTCGGTGCGCAGAAAACGGTACTCGTCCTCCATCCACCCCACGCCGATTCCCAGGATGAGGCGGCCATCCGAGTATTGATCGACCGCGGCCGCCTGTTTGGCCGCCAGGATCGGGTCGCGCTGCGGCAGCACCAGCACCGTCGTTCCCAGGGTAACCCCGTTCGGTGATGGCCGCCACGTAACCCAAAGTAACGAAGGTCTCGATCATGCAGTAGTCGCTGTACCGCTCATGCACCAGCACATGATCGGCGGCCCACAACGAGTCAAAACCGGTCTGCTCCGCGGCCAACGCAACCTGCCGCACCGCTTCAGGTGATTTTGCCGGGCCGTGGCTGGGCAGAAAGACGCCAAAATTTCATCAGCTTCCCCCTTGTAGTCTTCGTATCAGCCGCACTGCCGCTCCTGCTGCCGCAGAGATATTGGACTAAAGAATAGCAGTAGTGCTGCGTCGCGTCCACCGGCGCTAAGGCGGCCCTATGCCAGGGGCCGCGTATTCCACGTCAGGCTGCAGCAGCCGCAGCTGTGCGTCCCCGGTGCGTTCCGCCTCCGCCTTCAGAAAGTCGAAACAGCTCTCTCGTATGGCTTCGTAACCCTGCTCGTAGAAACAGTTGTGGAGCTCGTGGGGATCGTTTTCCAGGTCGTACAGCTCGCACAGGTCGGTCAGGTTCCACACCAGCTTCCAGCGGCCGTCGGTTACCATGCGCGCCGAATAGTGACCCCAGGGATCGCCGTGGTACTGCGCGTAATGCATGGTGCGCGGCCAGTCATCCCCGCCCGCCGCCAGCCCCAGCAGCGACTGCCCGTGAAGGCTGCGGCCGCCCAGCTGTCTCTGCTCCTCGCCGGTCATCAAGTGCAGGCAAGTGGCCGTCACGTCCATCAAATGCACCATATTCCCGTTCCGCCTGGCCTCGCTTGCCCCCGGCGCCTTCACCAGCAGCGGGATCCGGTAGGTCTCGTCATACATATACGCGCCCTTATTGATCAGGCCGTGCGAACCGGCCATATCCCCATGGTCCGCCGTGAAGATGATCGCCGTCTCGTCATAAAGCTCGAGCTCCATGAGTGTCGCCGTGACCTCCCCTACCATCTGGTCGATCAGCTCAATGTAGGAAAAGCAGCACGCAAGCAGCTCCCTCAGCTCCTCGTCCTGCTCCTCCTGCGAAAGCCCTTCATGATACGTCCCGTTCAACAGGCGTATCTTTTTCTGATTTATCGGCTTGCCCTCGAACGTATCATACCGGTTCGGCCACATTTCCATGTCGGCCGGGTCGTAGCGAATGCCCCAGTCGTGCGGCACCATCCAGGGGAAATGGGGGCCGGGGAAGGAGCAGGTTGCGAAAAATGGCCTTGCCTCGTCGCGCGTCTGAAGAAACTCCTGCGTATAGCGGGCCGCGACCACATCGGGAAACCCCTCCATTCCCACCGCTAAAGTGCCTGCTGTCCCGCGGCCCACGCTCTGAACAAGCGGGGCGATTCCGGTGTTGGGATGCCAGTGCGAGCTGTCCAGAAATACCGGGCCACCTTCGTACGGTTCCCTGTGCGTGTGATGGAAACGGGAATCGAACAGGTCCTGCGCCGGCCCGATGTGCCACTTGCCATACCAGGCAGACTCGTAGTCGCTCTCTTTCGTCGACCCAGTCCTGCAGCATGGTCATGTCAGGCCGCAGGTGTTCGCAATAGGAGTAACCCGGGGTCGAGTTGTTGAACATGTGGTGGCCGTGCGGGTAGAGGCCGGTCAGCAGGCTGGCACGCGCAGGCGAGCAGAGAGCCAGGGGCGTATAGGCCCGTTCGAAGAGGCACGAGTCCTGGGCCAGCGCGCTGATGTGCGGCGTGCGGACCAGAGTTTCTCTGTAGCAGCTCAGCAAGTCGATTCGCAGCTGGTCGCACAGAAAGATGAGGATGTTCGGTCTATCTTTGCTGGACATTTCCGAAGCTTTCTGGGGAGTGTGGCGGTGTTCTGTGGAGCTGGCCAGACGACAGCGTGCTCCCGTGCCGGAACAGGAGAGATCCCAGATTGCCAGCATCAGCTAATGCTTCGCCGTTCAAGCGCTGGAGCACTGCCTCTACACGGCCCCTGCTTCCGCGTCACAACCGGCGCTAAAGGGAAAGAACGGACTTCACCCCACGCAGACTGCCCCTAGTCCGGCAATAGCGCTGGCTAGAACAACCCCTCTCATCCAAGTGATGCCCCCATCGCGACCTCGATCTCCGGCAGAAGGAGCCGCAGCTGCGCATCATCCGTGCGCTGCGCCTCCGCAACCAGGTAGTCAAAGCAGCGTGCGCGCGGCTGCTCGTAGTCCGCATCATAGAAGCAGTTGCGCAGCTCGTGGGGGTCGTTCTCCAGGTCGTACAACTCGCACAGGTCGGTCAGGTTCCACACCAGCTTCCAGCGGCCGTCGGTTACCATGCGCGCCGAATAGTGGCCGAACCAGTCGCCGTGATACTCGGCGTAGTGCATGGTGCGCGGCCACTCGCGGCTCCCGTCGATCAACGGCAACAACGACTGCCCGTGCAGGCGCTGTCCCATCAGGTTCTCCTGCTCAGTGCCCGTCATCAGATGCAGCCACGTCGCCGTGATGTCCATCAGGTGCACCGGCGCCTCCACCCGGCCTGGCCGCGGCGCACCCGACAGCTTCACCAGCAGGGGTATACGGTAGATCTCATCGTACATGTAGCCGCCCTTGTTCGTCAGGCCGTGCGAACCTGCCATGTCCCCGTGGTCCGCCGTGAAAATGACCACTGTCTCTTCGTAAAGACCTTGTTCCTTCAGCGTCGCCAGTACCTCGCCCACCATATGATCGATCAGCTCCATGTAGGAATAGCAGCAGGCCAGCAGCTCCTGCAGCTCACGGTCGAGTTCGGCCTGCGAAAGACCGCGGTCGCGCGCGTCCCTCATCCGCCGCAGCTTCCTCTGATAGACCGGCTTTCCCTCGAAGTCGTCATACCGGTTGCCCCAGATCGGCATATCCTCGGCGTCATAGCGGATGCCCCATTCCTCCGGCACGATCCATTTCGGGTGCGGGCCGGGGAAAGAACAGCATAAGAAGAAAGGCTTCTCCGTGTCCCTCTTGCGCAGAAAACGCTGTGCGTAGCGCGCCGCGACCACATCCGGGAAACCCTCCATCCCTACGTCCAGCAGGCCCCCCTCACCACGTCCGACGTCGTGTACCAGCTTCCCGATCATCTGGTTGGGGTGCCAGTGTGAGCTCTTGAGGAACGAAGGGCCCCCTTCGTACGGCCTCTGTGTGTGATGGAATCGGGAATCGAACAGGTCCTGTGCCGGACCGACGTGCCATTTGCCGAACCAGGCCGACTCGTATTCGCCCACTTCGTCGATCCAGTCCTGGATCATTGAAACACCGGGCCGCAGGTGCTCGCAGTAGGAGTAGCCGGGTGTCGAATTGTTGAACATGTGATGGCTGTGGGGGTAGAGCCCGGTCAGCAGGCTGGCGCGCGCCGGCGAGCAGATCGCTGAGGGCGTGTAGGCCCGCTCAAACAGGCAGGAATCCTCAGCCAGCGCGGAGATGTTTGGCGTGCGCGCCACGGTCTCCCAGTAACAGGATAGGAGGTCGATCCGAAGCTGGTCGCACAGGAAGATCAGGACATTCGGCTTGGCTCCGTCGGACATAGGACAGTCCTTTCACAGCTAGCGGTCCCAGGGGAAGGCGCTTGAGGGCCGGTTGGCGTAGCGTGCCATGCGGATCTTCAGCCGGCTGCCGCAGCCAGGCCCGAGACGCAGAGTAAATTGATCGCTGTCGAGCGCAATCTCCTCCCCGTCCACAGTCACGCCAAGAAACTGGTGCTCAGCATACCCGCCCGCCTGCACAACGACTGTACGAGCCGCCACCTGATCGGTGTTGACCAGCGTCAGCGTCATGCCATCGGAGTCCATGCTCTCCACCAGCGCGCCGACGTCCTCCGGCATACCAGCCCGCCGCCGCTCCGGATCGAAGTAGCGGACGCGGCAATGCAGCGGAAAACCCAGCCGTTCCGTGGGCAGGCCGCCCAGCATCAGCTCGGTCAGCCGGCTCACCATGGCAGGATTGAAGCCATTCATATCGTCCGACATGCGCGTATCGGCTGACGTGCTGTCTGCCCGCACCTTGGCAATGCGTTCACGCACCTCGGCCAGGTCCTCCTGCAGCGCCGCGACCGGATAGTCCGGGTTCTTCCCCTCCAGGTAACGTACCCAGTCATTCTCCTGGACACGCGGCAGGTCCGCCCTGTCCATCGACCAGTAGAAGACCTCTAACGCGCCCACGCTGAACGGTTCCGGCGTGAAGTCGTACCAGCCGTCGTCGCCGTGCATATGGGGATAGAGTGTCTGGCCATCGCTGACCTTGGCGTTCGCGTTTACGCCCTCGATGACCCCGCGCCACGTGTCCACGTAGCTCTGACTTCCTGTCATCAGCAAACCGTTGCCGAAGCCGTAATGGGCGCGATTGGTGAAAAAAGGCCGGTGCGCCAGCGCGCCCGTCTGCGGCACGACCACGGTGAAGCCCCAGCCGTATACGCCGCCATACCACTTGCCGTCGCACGCGCCGCCGATGGTCCCATCCAACCCGATATTGGTGGGGATGATCCCGCCGTTGGCCGCAGTGCGCTCGCACCAGGCATCCACGTAGTCGACCGCCCACTCCCTGTAGCGCTCCTCGCCCGACAGCATGAAGGCGTTCAGCGCCATCGTCGTGGTCTGCAAATTGAGCGGATGGTCGCCGACAACGTCGTTGTAATCTTCGAAGTGGGCCACCATCTCCGCGTAAGTGCGTTCACCATGACCAGGCTTGAAGCGTCCCTCGACCTCGATCGAATCACCGGCCCAGTCCAAGCCGGTCGACTTGCGCAGCAGCGGGCCGCGGCTGCCGTTAAACATGCTGCGGATGACGCGGTGCTCGGCATCGTAGTTGTGGGCCTGGGGATCGGTTCCCATGTAGAAACCGGCAAACCGTTCCATTCGCCGCCGCATCGCAAGGTCGTAGGGGTCCGACAGCGGCTGCAGGAAGAACACCGAGAATCCTTCGCCATTGTGCATCCAATCGAACATTACCGGGAACTCTTTGTAGTACATCCCGTCGCGGGCGAAGGGCACTTCGACCGTCTTCGCCTCGGTGTACTGGCTCAAATGGCCCTCCCAGCCGCTCTTGTAAAGGTCCAGGACGACATCGGGCGCGCCCAGGGCGTGCAGCATCGTCCATCCGGCGAGGTTCTCTGCCGCGTCGTCGGGCCCGTCATCTCCGCCCCAGCGCGGGACACAGAGCAAGTAGCCGCGCTCGTCGAAGTAGCGGTCGTAGAACTCCTGCACGGCAGCCGTCTGGTTCCGGATCAACTCCCACTGCAGCAATGCCCAATAGGGAGGCGGAACGGGCGAATCGATCGAAACAATCTTTGTGCGGTTGCGAGGTTCGGCCATAACGCGCTCAGTCTCTCTTTCTTGTGTTCAGACTTGTGGTACAAGGCGACGAAGCGCCGCCAGGAACTGCTCAATCTCTTCCCCAGTGTTGAACGCCGCGATTCCGATGCGGACGCCGCAAATCTCCGGGCGGTACTTTACAACGATGCCATCGTCGTCCAGCAGGCGCTCGATCAACGCCTGGCAGCGCGCCGGCGTCCCACCTTCCAGTTGAACTGTAGTGACGCTGGACGAAAGCGCCCAGGCTTCGGGACTGGCTACGCGAATTCCGGCCACCTGGCGCAATCCCTCCCGCAGCTGGCCTGTCAGCTCTTTGCAGTGTCCTTCAATCTTCCCCAAGCCGACTCGCCGTACCGTTTCGACACTCGCGCCGGCGCCGATCCGCAGCGCGCAATTGGGTGTGCCCAGCTCACTGAGAACAGAGGCACTGAACGGGGCGCCATCCAGGCCGGCGGCGTCGCCCCTGGGAACAGGCAGATGGTAGGGGTTGAACGACTTTCTGGCGTCCTCGGAGATTGCCAGAAAGCCAATGCCTGGCGGTCCCATCAGCCACTTATGTACCGAGCCACTGTAAAAGTCAGCACCGATCTCCTGCACATCGACTGCAAAGATGCCCAATGATTGCGCCCCGTCCACCAACGTCCTGACCCCGCGAGTTCGCGCCAGGCGCGCAGCCTCGGCCACGGGAAGGCGGCGTCCGTCGATATTGGAGACGTGGCTCATGACCAGAAGCCGGTGCGAGGGCGTCAGCAAGCGGTCCAGCTGCTCGAGAAAGTAGTCCGGCGACCGGTAGCGGGGGTCGCCCGGTTCCGCCGAAGGAATCACGGTAACCTCGACGTCCCCTGTCTGCGCCAGCCCGGCCGCCGCCCGCTGCGTGCTCATGTGCTCGACGTCGCTCACCGCCAGCTTATCGCCCGCCTGCCAGTCGACGCTCATCATCGCCAGCCGCGAGGCCGACGTCGTATTCGTGGTCCACGCCACATCCTCAGCCGCCGCACCCAGCATCTCCGCCACTGTCTCCCGCGCCTGCTCGGCCCGTGCATAGTAATGGACGCCGGCCTCTTTGCCGCGAGCTGCAATAATTTCCTCGTTCTCCACCTGCAGCGCCTCCGCCATGCAGCGCTGCACCGACTCCAACGCCGGCCCGAACGTGCAGCAGTTCAGATAGATGTAGTTGCGCGTCAGGGGTATATCAGCGCGGAGGTCGTCGAGTGAACTGATCTCCGCCCCGCTCCGGCTGGTGTCCATGCAAAAGCTCGCTTCGTCAGGATGAGGGAAGGCGGTGTCGCATCGAAAGGAGGGCGGCAGATGTACCGCAAGACTACCATCGTGGGGTCACTTGGTCGGGTCCAGCGCCTCTTGCAAACCGTCGCCCATCAGGGTAAACGCGTACATGGTGAGGGCAATCATCAGGCCGGGGAAAAAGGCCAGGTACCAGTGAGATTGGACCGCCGACAGATAGTCGTTGAGCATGCGGCCCCAGCTGGGCAGCGGCGGGTTGATCCCAATCCCCAGAAAGCTCAACCCGGCCTCGCCCAGGATCGCGCCGGGGATGCCCAGCGTCACGCTCACGATGATCGGTGACAGCGAATTCGGCAACAGATGCCGCATGATGATGCGCCGTTCGGGCACGCCGATACAGGTCGCGGCCAGCACGTAGTCCTGCTCGCGCAGGGAGAGGAACTGCCCCCGCACGAGACGCGCGATGCCCATCCACCCGGTCACCGCGAAAACAATCAGAACATTGCGGAAGCCGGTCCCCAGCACCGTGATGATCAGGATGCCCAGCAACAGATTGGGGACCGAATTGATAACTTCAATGATACGTATGAGCACATAATCGACCGCGCCCCCCTTCCACGCCGCCACCGCACCGTACGGCAACCCTATCGCCAGCGCAACGATGTTGCTGATAAAGCCGACCGCCAGCGAAATGCGTGCGCCGTAGATGATGCGCGTCAATACGTCGCGGCCGAACGGATCGGTGCCCATCGGGTGTTCCAGCGATGGGAAGAGCCACGTCTTGTCATACTGCTGGAAATCATAGCCTTCCGGCGCCAGTACATTGGCGAAAATGGCCATCAAGAACAGCAATATGACGAAACCCAGCGAAATCATGGCCAGCAGGTTGCGTGTGAATCGCCGCGCGGCGTCGCCCCAAAGGTTGCGAGGCCGCGACCGGAAATCCGCGGCCAGCGCCCGCGTTGCCGGCCCGTCCGAGCCGGGACCACGGTCCTGCAGTGGCGAAGAGGTCGAAATGGTAGCTCTCCTTCGCGCCCCTTTCGGCTAGGGGCGCCCTCTACTTCGTGCCGCCGATCCGAATGCGCGGGTCGACGACGCCGTAAAGCAGATCGGTCACCAGGTAGGCGATCGCGATTGCAAACGTCCACAGCAGGATCAGCGCCATGATCATCGGGTAGTCACGGTTGTAGATGGCCAGCGTTGTCTGGCTGCCGATACCCGGTACGCGGAAGATCGCCTCAATGAAGAACGAGCCCAGCAGCAGGTTGACAACCAGCGGTCCCAACAGCGTGATCAGCGGCAGCGACGCCGCCCGAAACGCGTGCCGGAACACCACCGCCCTCTCATGCAGCCCCTTGGCCCGCGCCGTCCGCACGTACTCAGCCTGCAGCGCGTCCACCATGCTGGCGCGCGTAAAACGCGCCATGCCCCCGATCAGCCCGATCGCATAGACGAGCGTCGGCATGATCCACTGCTTCGGCTCTCCCCAGCCGCCCGAAGGCAGCCAGCGCAGCTGCACCGCGAAAATGATGATGCTCATAATTGCGATCACGAAGACCGGCGTTACAAAGGTTGTGATTACGATAACGTTCGTGAGGTAGTCCAGCCACGTATTCGGCCGCAGGGCTGCCACCACCCCCATCAGGATGCCGATCGGGATTCCGATCGCCATCGCCGACAGCCCCAGCTGCGCCGTGATTGGCCACGTCCGCCCGATAAACTCGGAGATCGGCTCCCCGTAGCGGAACGAGATGCCGAAATCCCCCCGCAGCGCCGCCCACATGTAGCGCAGATACTGCACGTACAGCGGCTTATCGAGGCCGTACTTCTCCATCAGCTTCTGCCGGATGTGCTCGGGTATCGCCCGGTGCTCCGACTCAGTTGGCATCGCATCGAAGGGACCGCCCGGGATGAAGTGGATCATGATGAAGATCATGATCGACACAAAAAACAGGACACCGATTATGCCTACGATGCGCCCCAGCACATAGCGCGCCATCCGACTACCCTCGAAGAAAAAGAAAGAAGAGAGAGTGGGAAGTAAGAGCAGCTCTCACTCCCCGCCTCTCTCTCGCGTCAATCATCAACAGTTACTACTCTGTAATGTAGGCACTGTCCAGCAGCATCATGTTGTAGACGCCCAGCGTACCGTCATCGGTCAGCGTCAGGCCGCTCACGTATTCCTTGTAGAGTACGGCCTGCACCGGGTTCATCACAAAGACGCCGATCGCATCGCGGGCCAGGATCTTGATCGCCTCGTGATACAGGTCACAGCGCTCGGCAGACATCTGCATCGGCCGCGCAGTGTCGATCAGGTTGCGATACTCCTCATCCGTCCAGCCGGTGAAGTAGGAGGCCGCCGGATCGTCCCACCAGTCCACGAAGTTGCTCGGGTCGATGAAGTCGGCGCCCCAGCGATTCAGCGCGATCTTCAGCTCGGCATTCGCCATCCGCGCCACGTAGTCGGCGCGCTCGATGTTCTGCGGCGTCAGCTTGATTCCCAGGTTGTCCGCCAGCATGCGCTGGATCGCCTCGGCCTCGCGAATGAACTCACCCTCCTTGGTGTAGAGCACCATTTCAGGGAATCCCTCGCCGCCGGGGTAGCCGGCCTGCGCCAGCAGGTCCGCCGCCTTCTCAGGATCGTAGTTCTGGTACGCGATCAGCTCGGGGTCGTCGTTGCGCTCGCACGGGAAGTCCTTCGGCAGGAAGCCGTGCGCCGGGATGCAGGTGCCGCGCATCACGTTGTCGCACAGGGCAGTGCGGTCCACCGCATGACCAAGCGCCTGCCGCACCAGGATGTCGTCGAACGGCGGCGTCCTCTGGTTCAGATAGAGGTAGACGCCCCGGTTCATGACGCTGATGTAGGCCTCTTTGCTCAGCTGCGGGTCCGCCAGCACCTGCACGAGGTCGTCGCCCGTCACGCCCACGCCGCCGTCAATGTCGCCGGCCTGGTACATCTGCAGGAGCGGTGCGCCTACCTCGGGGATGATCACCTGGATCTTCTGCTCCAACGTGGCCGGGTAGCGGCCCGTATAGTACGGGTTCGGCGTGAAGATCACGTTTTGACCCCGGTTCCACTCGGCAATGCGGTAGGGCCCGTTGCTCGGCGCAGTTGCCGGATCGTTGGCCCAATCGTCGCCATGCTCCTCGATCATATGGCGGGGCACCGGCGCCGCGTGCCAGTTGATCTTGAACATGTAATACGGAATCGGCACGGTGGTGGTGAGAGAGAAGGTGTATTCGTCGATCAGCTTCACACCCAGCTCTTCGACGTCCACCTCGCCCTTGTTGTAGGCCGCGCCGTTCTCAAGGTCAAACAGGAACCAGGCATAGACGTTCGCCATCTCGGGATCCAGGTAGCGCCGGAAGCTGTAGACCCAGTCCTCCGCGGTCACAGGTGTGCCGTCGCTCCACATGGCATCCTGCCTCAGGTGGAAGGTCCACGTGCGACCGTCCTCCGACTGCTCCCAGCTGTCGGCCGCGGCCGGGTGCCATTCGCCTTCGGGCCCCATCTTGGCCAGCTGCTCGATCGTGCCCTCAAAAGCGAACCCTTCGTACTCATTCCGCATCGTGTCGAAATGCTTGCCTTCGATGCCGGCAGAGCGGAAGACCTGCTTGTCCGGGGAAGCAGCGTCCTCAGGCAGCGTTACGCCGCCCGTGCTGACCTGCTCCATCATCTCTTCTTCCGCCATTTCCGCTGCCGGCGCCGCCGGCGCAACACAAGCGGCCGCGGTTACCATAACAAAAATTGCCAATACTAAGATTGACAGACGCCATCTGTGTTAAAGACATGTGTAGAAACGCGGATCATTGACCCATCCAGCTCCAGTGGCGCGACCAGTACCTTCTCGCTTTTCAGATGTTCCTGAAGCTCCGCCGAGGTGTACCCGTCGAGACTGAAGGTAACGATGCCCGACGACTTTTCATAGGGCAGGGGCGTGTGCAGCGTCACCCCGGGGACGGTCCGAAGAGCAGCCTTGGCCCGGTCCGTATAGTTACCGATGTAGGAAAAACACCTGGTCCCAGCCGATCTCTTCCCAACAGTCCAGTGCCTTACCCCAGCCAACCTGGTCGGCCAGATTGCGCGTGCCGAACTCGAATCGCTTGGCCTCATCGAGCAGGGTCAGGCCGCCGACCAGGTCGAAATCCTTCTGCGAATGTGAACCGATCCAACTCGGTTGAATCCAGGGGATGCGATCCTTCCGAACGTAGAAGCCGCCCGTTCCCTGCGGCGCCATAATGTACTTATGCCCGCTGAACGCGTAGAAGTCGCAGTCAAGCGCGCGCATGTCGACCGGGACCGCGCCGTAGGCCTGGGCGCCGTCGAGCAGCACGGGAACGTCGCGCTCATGCGCGATGTCGACCAGCGCCCGCGCCGGCAGCCGTTGACCGGTGCGGCGGCAGACATGGCTGATCGAGACGACGCGGGTGCGGTCATTGAGCAGCTGTTCGAACTGGTCCAGCATCTGCTCTTCATCGTGAACGACCTGCAGAAAACGCAGCTCGATTCCATATCGCTTCACGTGGCTGTACCAGGTGATGCGGTTGCCCGGATGCTCCTTGTCGCTCAGGACAACGTTGTCGCCCGCCTGCCAGTCGATGCCGTTGGCGACGATGTTGATGCCGATCGTCGTATTTTCGCCCAGCACGATCTCGCCGCTGTCCGCGTTCAGCGAGCGTGCTACCTTCTCCCGCGTCGCCTCGAACCCCTCCAGCATCTTCTCATTGATGCCCGGAGCGGCCCCGCCCGCGTTCTGAAAATGCGCCCAGCGGTTCGTCTCTTCGATGACAGGCTCTATCTTCGGCGAGAAGCCACTGCTCTGGAAGTAGGCGTATTCCTGCGTGATCGGCGTCAGCCGGCGAATGTCGGACAGTTGCATACTGGCTCCTTCAGAGGACTCCGTGTAGCAATTCCAGGACTGGCGAAACGATTATCGGCCCGCGCGAGTTCATCCGGGGCACTGCCTGCCCCGGACAAGCAAGACAATAGTTGGGGCTGAGATCTGAATTCCGCCGGAAATGGAGGGCGCTTGTGGGTGCGAAGGGCTGGCAGCGCTTCCGCGCCGAATCACATCCCCGGCACAACCTGCAGCACCTTCACGCCCATCTCGATATACTTGTCCCGCTGCTCAGCGGTGGTTACGCCAAGGCTCACCTGCGCCGGGCTGTCCTGCAACTGCTCCAGCACGTGGCCGATACACTCGTCCACCGTCTTGAACGGGCTGTGCGGCAGACTCTCTATGCTGAATCGCAGGTCATTCGGCCCGAACGCCAGCAGGTCTACGCCCGGTTTCGCCAGCTTGCCGGCATTGATCACAGCATCCACCGACTCCATCTGGATGGCCAGATAGCCGTTACTGTTCCACCAGTCGGCGTAGGCCGTTCGGTCCATCGACCACGGATCGTCCGCGTCGCCAAATGCATTCACATTGACCCGCGCCGCGCCGCCCCAGCTGCGCCGGCCCACTTGCGGATAGTAGAAATACTTGATCGCCTCATCCACCTCAGCCACATTCTCCACCTCCGGCACCAGGATGCCGGTCGGCCCGAAATCTAGATAGCGGCCAATCAGATAGGTATGGCGCGTGTGGGAGATTCGCACCTGTACAGGGATCCCAAGCGACTGCGCGTGGCCGCAAAACGTGAACAGCTCCTGCTCGTTGAACGGCGAGTGCTGGCTGTCCGCGTAGACAAAGCTGTAGTCCCCCTGGGCAAGTATGTCCTCCAGCTCGCCGCGGCCCATGTCCAGCGACGCGCCCACCCCAAAAATCAACTCGCCGCGGTGGATCCGTTCCTTGATATTACTCACTTCCGTCATAGTTCCTATACCCTCCATGGCCCATCACTGGTGAAAACCTGTCTTTGAACTGTTCAGCTGGAAACGAAGAGCCGGACTCAGAATTCCCGGTCGAGCATTCCCAGCGGCACTTCGATCAGCGTCGGCTTGTCGGTATCCTTGTCGAACGCCTCTCGCAGCGCCAACTCAAGCGCGTCCGCATCCTCAGCCAGCACGCCGTGTGCGCCAAAGCTTTGCGCCATGGCCACAAAGTCGGGATTGTGCAGCTGTGTGCCAAGGACATGCCCGTCGAACTCCTCCATCTGCGCGCGCAGCACATTGCCATAGGCATTGTCATTGAAAACGATCGCCACCGCGTTGATTCCGTGCTGGACCGCGGTGGCGAGCTCCTGCGCGTTGTAGAGAAAGCCGCCGTCGCCCGACAAAGAGACAACGGCCCGCTCCGGTTGGGCTACCTTCGCGCCCAGCGCAACAGGGTAGGCGCAGCCCAACGTCCCGTGCGATGAGCTCGTCAGATAGGAGCGCGGCGCCCTTGCCCGGAAATAGTTGCGGCTGTAGTACCCCATCTGGTTCATCCCCTGGACCGCGATGCCATCCTCCGGCAGCGCCGCGTGGACCGCCTCCATCAGACCCCACTGCGGCTGCAGCTGAACCGACGGGTCGAAGCGCGCCGCGTTGAGCGACGCGATTTCGGCCTGCGCGGCGTCGGCGGTGCCGTTGCGCGGCGAAGTCGATGCGGCCACGGCCCGGTTGAGCGCCATCAGAACGGGACCGGCGTCGCCCTGAACAGGCAACACATTTTGACCCCCGGTCAACTCGTTCTCGTCGACGTCAATTTTGATTATCTGCTGCCCGTTTCCAGCGGGGAAACGGCTCGAACCCACGACCAGGAACAGGTCGCGTGCTGCCAGCCAGTCACGCAGGGGCCCGTAGTTCATCTCGGCCATGCCCAGCGACAGGGGATGGAGTTCCGAGATGCTGCCCTTGCCCTGCTTCGTAGTAACAACCGGAATCTGCAGGTAGTCAGCCAGCTCCGCCACCAGGGTTGCGGCCTGCGCCCGCATCACACCGCCGCCGGCCCATATCACAGGCCTTTCCGCCCTGATCAGCAATTCTGCCGCCTTTTGGACCGCACACCCGTCTCCGACCGCGGGCTGTGACGACGCGGCCGGCGGTAACGCCGGCCCGACCTCTTCGGTGGCCGCAAAGACGGACGGCGGCACCTCAATTGCCACCGGGCGCGGCCTCCCGCTGCGCAGCTGGCGAAACGCCTCACGCACAGTCTCCGGAATCTCGGCAGGACGCTGCACGCGCGCGACCCATTTCGTCAGCGGACCCAGCCAGGCCGTCTCGTCCAGCTCCAGCCCCGTCTTGCGATGGTGATGGCCCCCCGTCACAACCAGAATCGGCGAGGAGGTCGCATACGCCGTCGCGATCCCCGACATCGCATTGAACAGGCCCGGTCCCTCCACAACCAATGCCGCGGCCACCTCGCCGCCGGCGCGCGCGTAGCCGTCCGCCATGTAGCTGGCAGCTTGCTCATGCCGCACAGAGATATAGCGGATACTCGGCGTCGTGTACAGCGCGTCGATCGCCTCGTACTGACCTGCCCCGGGCACGCCGAAAACGACGCGCAGCCCCTCCGCGGCCAGCGACCGCACCAAAGCCTGCCCTCCATTCATCCTTGTCATTCGCTAGAACCCCTACCTGTTCTGGACTTGCAGCGCCCGCCGCGAGCGGGCAAAGGATTACAAAACAACCGGACGGCCCGCTGCTTCCCGGTTGACCGGGGACCGGGCCGTCCGAAACACTGCCCCAAAAAACATGAGTTGTGCGATCAATCTTCGCCCTGGCTTCCAAGCGGCTGCATCTGACTTCTACGGCAGCGCCGGGACCACCTCGTTGGCCAGTGTCTCCATGCAGGCCAGCCACCTCTCCTTGTCGTCCCAGTCGTGCGCGATCATCAGCAGCGTCCCGAAACCGCCCGTTTCCTCGTATAGCTCCTGCAGCCGGCGCACACACTCATCCTTGGTGCCAATGATGCACAGTTTGCTGAGTATATACTCCAGCGTGACATCCTCATCGGGCATTTCGGGATCATGTTTGAAAACGTTGATCATATCCGCCGCCGCAACCAGCCTTCGCAAATAGGCGAACGAGGCCGCAAACGTGCCATTGTAGGCTCGCTCCCAAGCCGCGTCGTTCGATTCGTCGATGTAGATGCTGCGCGACACGCGCCAGATCGACCGGTCCGGTTCGGGCCGCCCGGCGTCAGCCGCGCCGGCACAATAGGAGTCCCAGTGTTCATTCAGCGTGGCGGCATGCACAATGTTCGTGCTGAGCGGAATGTAGCCGCGCTGCCCCGCCATGAACGCCGCCCGCGAGCGACCGCGTATGATGCTCATTGCAATTGGCGGGTGCGGTTTCTGGTAGGGTTGCAGCAACTCACCGATGCCGAATTCGGGGTCGACGTTTTCGAGCTTGATGTGGTGAAAGTCCCCCTCGAAGTTGAAGGGCGGGTCGGTCTGCCACAGTTTGAGAATCATGTCGATCCCCTCGACCGTCATCAGCCCCTGCGTCTGCGGGTCGGGCAGGTCGAACAGCTCCCAGTCGGTTGGCACACCGCCCTGGCCGAAGCCACAGTTGATGCGCCCGCGCGAGAGGTGGTCCAGGTAGGCCAGCCGCACGGCGATGTTGACCGGGTGGTGCTGCGGCACGATCGAGACGCCGCTGCCCAGCCTTATATTTTTCGTGCGCGGCAGCGCATTGGCGATAAAAACATCGTTCGCAGGGATTGGCTCCCAGGCCAGGGTATGATGCTGGCCGACCCAGGCCTCGCTGAATCCCAACTCGTCCGCCCGCACAACGAACTCGATATCCTCCTCATAACCGAGGGTGCGGTCCTTCTCCGGCGGATGAAGCGGCATCATGAATGTGCCCAGTTTCATTTCTTTCCTCCCGTTTCCCTGGGATTCCAGGCCTCTCGCCTGCCGCGTCGACTGGACCTCACGCCGCAGGCGCTTCCCGACTGTAAGTCGGCTTCAAATCGAGCGCCAGCTGCCTGAAATTGGCGATGCGGTGCAGCGTGACAAGATTGGTGTCGTGCTGATTATACCCTCCCTGAGAGGTGCGTGAAATCACGAGCAGCTCATCGCCCCGGATCAGCTGCGAGGCATAGCTGAAAGCCTCGAAAATACTGCTGCTCATGGCGACGCAGCCGGCCTGGAACCAGTTGAGCGCGTCGAGGCTGTACATCAGCATCAGGATGCGCCGCTCATTGCCCGGTGGGCTGGCAAAGCCGACCTCGCGCAACGGCTCCCGGTCCTGCCACGTATCGGTCGGCAGGCAGACCGTCGTCCAAAAAAGGTCGCTCACGTCATCGTACACGATGTGAAATTTGCACTGCGCGCCCGGCATCGGATAGAACTAGACAAAACGGTAGTCCATCTTCTCGCCGTCGTCCTCCAGGCTGCAGACCGAGGCCATCCCTCCCGTCGTGTGCCCATCGATAATCGTGCGCAGCAGGACGCGCAACTCCCCGCGCACGTCGATGATATTGCCCTCGATGAAGCAGTCCTCCACCACCTTGTCCGCCGCGCTGGCCTGATAGCGGCGCTGGCTGAGCACATCTGGCACGCCGGGAAAGTGGACGCGGTTGGATATGCGCCATGCGCCCGGGTCGAGCAGGTCCCGCGTCAGGTCACCGGCGACAACGAGCGACTCCCACTGGCTCCTGCCGACCGCGTCATCGCCTTCAGGACAGGTCTCGAACGCTCGATAGACTTGCCCCCCTTTGAATAGCACATTTGTCGGTGCGTTGTGATGTGGTCCGGGGAAAAGCTGGGAGGGTTCGCTCCAGCTCTGGCCGCCGTCAACCGAACGCGCGATAATTATCTCGCGGCTCAGACGCCGGTTGCCAATGCAGTAGAGCTCCTCGCCGACGGCAAAAAGCGACGGCCAGATGATGTCGAGCGCGGCTGTCTTGCGCCATTCACGGCCGCCGTCATCGCTGACAAGAATCTCAAGCTGGTCGGGGAACTTCTCGACCAGGGGCCGTGAGCGGAACCACTCATAGCTGGCAATCAACCGGCCCGACGACAGCTGCGCCAGGCAAGGAGAGCCGGTATACACGTTGTCCGGGTCGGGAGACTCCGCCAGGACCTGGTAATCCCCAGCCAGAATCCTACTCATCTGTCCGCCCAAGTGGATCGATCTGGGTCACATTCCAGCCCCGCTGTTCAGCGCCCGCCATTACCCCACCTTCACATCCCGGGCAGCCACCGAGAACTGGCAACCGGCCACTGGAAACTGGCCACCGGCAACTGGCCACTACCGCTCACACCGCGTGACACGCCACCCAATGGCCCGTCTCGACCTCCCGCCACTCCGGTACGACGTGATCGCACGGCTCGAACGCGAGCGGACAGCGGGGATGGAACCGGCAGCCGCTGGGAGGATTGATCGCGCTCGGCACATTGCCGCGTATCACCGTATGCTCGCGCTGCCGCTCCTGGCGCGGATTGGGAACGGGCACCGCCTGCAGCAAGGCATGCGTGTACGGGTGTAGTGGATTGTCGAACAGCCGGTCTTTAGGCGCCATCTCCACCACCCGGCCCAGGTACATGACCGCCACCCGGTCGCTGATATGGCGTACGACAGCCAGATCGTGGGCGATGAATAGGTAAGTAAGGTGATACTCCGCCTGCAGGTCCTGCAGCAGATTGATGATCTGCGCCTGGATCGACACGTCCAGCGCCGAAATCGGCTCGTCGCAGACGATGAACTCCGGTTCACAGGCCAGCGCACGCGCGATGCAGACCCGCTGCCTCTGGCCGCCAGAAAACTCGTGCGGGTAGCGGAAGGCGAAAGCCGGATTCAGGCCCACGTTGTCGAGCAGCTCTGCAATCCGCTCCTGCGAGCCCTGCTCGGTTGCCAGCTCGTGCAGCCACAGCGGTTCGCTGATGGCGTTGCCGATCGTCATGCGCGGGCTCAGCGTCGAATAGGGGTCCTGGAAAATGATCTGCATCTTCTGACGCAGCGGGCGCATCTCCTTGTCAGACAGCCCTGTGACCTCGGTGTCTTCGAAAAAGACCTTGCCCGAGGTCGGTGTGTGCAGCTGCAGCAGCGTCAGACCGGCGGTCGATTTGCCGCAACCCGACTCGCCCACCAGCCCGAGCGTCTCACCCCGCTGTACCGTGAAGGAGACTTCGTCGAGCGCATGGACGGTCGCCTTGGTCTCCCCGTACGCGCCGATGCGCACGGAGAAGTGCTTCGTCAGACCCTCCACCCGCACGAGCGGGCGATCGTTGAGCGTGTCAGCCTGGTTCATCTGCGCAAACCGTTTCTCATTGCTCTGTGGTTGCAGCCCCGCCGGACTGTTCTGCAACCCCGCGAATGTCGACCCAGCAGGCGGCGCGATGGCCCCTGTCACTGGCGCCCGCGACCGGCTCCAGCATCGGGTTCTCGCTGCGGCAGCGGTCGATCACAAAGGGGCAGCGTGTGTGGAACGGGCAAAATTCGGGAAGATCGGCCAGGTCCGGCGGCGAACCGCCGATCGTCGTCAGGCGCGTACCCGATTCGCCGCCCAAGCTTGGCAGCGCCCCCAGCAGCCCGACCGTATACGGATGGCGCGGGTCCTCGAACAGCGCGTCGACCGGCGCCTCTTCCACGATGTAGCCGGCGTACATCACAATGACGCGGTCGGCGATCCCGGCCACCACGCTCAAATCGTGTGTGATCCAGATCACGGCCACGCCCGACCGGTCGCGCAGCTCCTTGACCAGCTCGACGATCTGCGCCTGGATCGTCACATCGAGCGCGGTCGTCGGCTCGTCCGCGATCAGCACGGCGGGCTCGCAGGACATCGCCATCGCGATCATGACCCGCTGCCGCATGCCGCCGGAAAACTGGTGCGGGTACTCGCGCAGCCGCGCCTCGCCGTCGGGAATTCCGACCATCTCCAGCAGTTCGGCGCTGCGGGCGAGCGCATCCTTCTTGCTCATGCCGCGATGGTAGAGTAACGGCTCGGCCATCTGCGTACCGATGTTGATAAACGGGTTCAGCGAGGTCATCGGGTCCTGGAAGATCATGCCAACCTGGCCCCCGCGCACGTCACGCAACTGGCGCTGGTCAAGCTCCAACAGATTGTCGCCGCGCAGCAGCACCTGACCGCTCTCAATCCTGCCCGCCGGCGGCAGCAGCCGAACCAGGCTCAGCATCGTCACGCTCTTGCCGCAGCCGCTCTCGCCGACCACCGCCAGCGTCTCCCCCTCCTCCAGCTGGAAGGAGACCCCGTTGACCGCGTACACATATCCCTTGCGCACCTTGAAGCGCGTCTGCAGATCCTGGACATCCAAGAGTTCGGACATTGCGAGGTCAACCGAATCTAATTGTTGCTATGTTTCAAGAGGTTTTCAGTTTCAACTGGTCAACTGGCCACCGGCCACTGGCCACTGACTGTTACTCTTTCCACTGGCGCGGATTGAGCGCGTCATTGAGACCATCGCCCAGCCAGGCAAATGAAACCGTAATGATGGCCATCATCACCGCCGGCCCTAACAGCAGGTAGGAATGGGTCTGCCAAAGCCGCAGACCGTCGCTGATCATCTTCCCCCAACTTGGGATCGGCAGCTGCACCCCGACGCCCAGAAAACTGAAGGCCGACTCAAGCACCATCGCGCCGCCCAACCCGGCGCTGACCGCCACGATCAGCGGCCCCATCGCATTGGGAATGACATAACGCGTCAGGATGCGGTTCGTCGGCATGCCAAGCGCGCGCGCGGCGAGCACATAGTTGCGGCTGCGGATCGACAAAATCTGGCCTCGAATCAGACGGGCGTATCCGGGCCACTGAATCAGCGCCAGCGCGCCGAACACAAGCACCAGGTCCACCCACATCGTCTGGCGGAAAAACGTGTTCTTCGTCTGCAGATACATCTGCTCCAGCCAGGCTTCCAGCGGCACTTTCAGGGTCAGGTTGATCACGATTGCAAGCAGCAGCGCCGGCATCGAGCGCGTCACGTCGGTCAGCCATACCACCAGCAGATCGACCCGGCCTCCCAGATAGCCGGCCAGCGAACCCATGACGATGCCCACGATCAGGCTGATAACGGTTGAGATCACGCCCACGGAAACGGCCGTGCGCGCGCCGTAAAGTATGCGGCTGAAAACGTCACGGCCCAGTTCATCGGTGCCTAGCCAGTGCTCACTCGAAGGCGACACCAGCCGCGCCGTGAAGTCCTGCGCCAGAAAATCGTACGGGGTGAGGTAGGGGCCGAAAATAGCGATGAAAAATAGCAGGACAATCGGAATGATGCCCACGACCGCGAGCCGGTTCGCGGCCAGGCGCGCGAACGCGTCCTTCCACAGGTTGGAGCGGCTGGCCTCGACCGTACCGAGGTCGGCCGGCGCCGATAACTCTTGGGTCGTCATAGTCTACCGTCTATCGCGCTGCAAATCGGGTTCCCCCCGCTGACGCTTCGCATTGTTCTACTCCTCGACACCGGTCATCGCCTGCGCGGCGCGTGGGTCCAACAGGGGATAGGTCACATCGACCAGCAGGTTCAGCGCCATAACCAGGAATGCGCCAATCAGCGTGATCGCCACGATCACCGGGTAGTCGACGCCATAGGTGAAGTCGATCGTAAGCCGGCCCAGCCCGGGGATGCCGAACACCTTCTCGACGATGATCGCCCCGTTCACGATGCCGATCAACATCTGCCCCAAAACGGTTACGACCGGCGTCAGCACCGGCCTCAGCATGTGGCGGATTATCACCATGAACTCCGGCACGCCCTTGGCGCGCGCGGTGCGCACGTAGTCCTCCGACAATACCTCAAGCACGCCGGAGCGCGTCTGGCGGATGATGATCGCGATCGAGCCGAACACCATCACGAAAAGCGGCAGGATCGCCTTGGTGCTGAACAGGCCGTCCCATCCGTAAGGAACATTCATGACGCCCAGCCCCAGCACCAGAAAGACCATGAGCATCGGCCCCACAACATAGCTGGGAACGCCGCTGATAAAGAGCGCGGACCCGAGGATCAGATTGTCGAGCCATTCGTTATGGTGCAGACCGGCAATGATCCCTAATGGGATCCCGAATATTGCGACCAGCAATACGGTTGCGATCCCGATCTGGAACGAGACGGGCGCGGTCGCACCGACCATGTCGTTCACCGAGCGCCCCGAAATCACCGACATGCCGAGGTCGCCCTGCAGCAGATGCCAGGTGTACTCGCCAAACTGTACCAGGAAAGGCCGGTCCAGCCCCTTCTCGCGCCGGATCGCGTCGAGGCGCTGCGCGTCGTAGGTCACATCGCCTTCTTCGCGCAGGAACATCAGCTTGATCGGGTCGCCGGCCCCGTAAAAGGCCAACGCGTAAACCGTGAGCGCCAGCAGAATCAGGGCCGGAATCCAGTATACGATTCGTTGCGCTACGTACTTGCCCACAGGGAATCCTCAAACAAACCAAAAGAGAGGTGCGAGAAAAGAGAACAACCCTCTCCCGCCGCCCCTCTCTCTTTCACAACTGACTACTGCATCGCTTCCAGGTCGATGTCGATGAGCCACGGCTCAACGAACTGGGCATCCGCATTGCGCCGTGCGCCCGACACCCACGGCATCGAGTTGCCGCTCGGTGAACCGCCGCAGCCGGTGCCAATCGGAATCACCATCCACTGGTCGTGGAACATCTGCTGCGCCTGCTGCGCCAGCGCGATCCGCTCGGGATCGTCGGCAGCCTTCTGCACCGCGGCCTCGATCAGCCGCGTCGACCTCGGGGTCATGGTAACCGCCCATAATGTTGCGCGCCAGGTTCGACGAGGAGTGCAGCGAACCCAGCACCATCAGCGCCGCATCCGGAACACGCACGCCCCGCGCCATCGCGGAACAGCGCCGGTGCGCCCGGCCCCTCCCAGCTGTCGAACTGCGGGCTCATCTCGATCGCCTCGATGCCGAACAGCTGGCGCCATTGCTCCGCCATGTACTGCGCCAGCACCTCAAGGCCCGGGCTGCTCACGCCCGCCATGATCATCTTGGGAACGTCGGCCGCGTCAGCATAGGCCGAGGCAGCCATCGCCTCTTGCGCGGCATCCGGATCGTAACCGTGCGGCACGAAGTCCGGGTCGCTGCCCGGCAGCGCGCGCAGCGGCTCGCCCGTCGCGACCCAGCCGCGACCGTCCGGGCTCTCCAGGGCGAAGATCTGCTCCTGGTCAACCGCCAGGATCAGCGCCTTGCGGAAGTTGACATCGCTCGTCGGCTCAATCGTCGGGTTCAGGAAGAAACCGCCGATGCCCGCGCCCTGCTTGCAGTCGAAGAACTCCGAACCCAGCAGCGCCTGCGAAGCCGCGTCGTTCGGCGGCCAGCCCTGGTCCAGCTCTCCGTTCGCCATCATCGTCGTCACAATCGTGCGGTCCTCAATCGACGTCACCGAGAAACCGTCCATCTTCGGCTCCGCCACCCAGAAATTCGGGTTCTTCACGAACGAGACCACACCCTTGTTCAGGTCCATCGACTCGGGCATGTACGGGCCGCTCGTGACCGGGTTGTTCTTCGGGTGCCACCACTCCGCCACCTCGAAGCCGTCCTCACCGATAGCTACCGACGCCTTGACCGGTCCGATCAGGTTGGTCGCGATCTTCTTGTGGAAGAGAGGATCGGGGCCCTCAAGCGTAACCTGCACGGTGCTGTCGTCCAGCGCGACCACGCCCGGCATCTCCATCGCATTGCCGTTGAACACGTCCTCGAAGCCGACGACGCCGGTCATGAAGAGCGTGATGCGCTGGTGCGTGGTGGCCGGGTGCGCGATCAGGTTCCACGTCGCCACGACGTCCTGCGCGGTGATGGCGCTGCCGTCCGAGTAGACCGCATCGGGGTCAATCTTGAACGTCCACACCGACATATCGTCACTGGCCGACCACTCGTTGAAGACGTACGGGTGGAGATCCCCGTTCTCATCGATGTACATCGGCCCGGCATTCCAGAATGCCAGGTAATGCATGTTCCAGCCGCCGCCGCGCAGCGGTGACCAGTCCTGCGCGAAGAACGGGATCGTCGCGCGGAAGACCTTCTTCTCCATCATCATCTCGTCGCCCGAGTCAGCCGCCATATCACCCGCAGGTGCCGCCGGCGCCGCACAGGCCGAGACGATCAGGACAAGCGCCATCAGCGCAATCAGATTGAGCCTCAGACCATGGCTCTTGCGTTTGCGAAACATCAACGTCTCCTCCTTCGTGTTGCTGGTTGGTAAGGAATTGCTGCTGGAGTTAAACGTAATTCGGCACAATGTATGTTTGGGCCCACTGTCGGCACAAGACGCGCGTGCGCCTTGTGAAACGGCATCTGGGCTCGTTGCCGGTATTCTGGAGTATTCGATCAGACTTGAACGTGATGGTACGGCGTGCAGCCCGCACGCCAATATAGCACGGTCCCCAGTCCGCGTCAAAATCTGTGCGAAGTAGCGCGCCGCCTTCGATCCCACACTGTTACCCCCGGCCCATTTGCCAATTGAACAGACGT
>CAXXCM010000006.1:0-305779 GCA_963662845.2 Longimicrobiales bacterium
TTGGCGCGCATCTGCGCGTTGCTCGATCCCGCGCCCAGGGCGCCCGTCTCGGACATGATCACGACATTGTCCACAACGTAGTCGGGACGAAGGGTCGCGTAGGCTCGCTCGGTGACGCCGTTGCTGGTCAGGGTCCACACCAGCTCCCTGTCGCCCCAGTCGGCAGGGACGCGGACCTTGAAGACGAAGCGGTTGCGACGCGGCAGGAAGTGGGTGGGCTGTCCCCGGTCGGCGGGGCCGGGCGAGAAGGCGTTGTGGTCGCCGATCGGCACGTCGAGCTCCTCCGCCCAGTTCCGGTTCATGTAGCCGAAGAGGAAGCTGAACGAGCCGTCGTGGTTGCGCTCCCAGCCCTCGAAGGCGGGGGGCGACGTTCTGGCCGCGCTGATAGGTCTGGCCGGCGGCGGGCTCGAACACGAGGCCACTGGCGAGGACCAGCAGCGCGAATCGGGTCAGCCTCCCATCCACGCCGCTAGCGATTCCCACGGGCTCGGGGTCGCGTCCGTCGAATTGCCCGTCTGGTCGTCCTGTCCTCCCCCACCTCCATCGTCGGCGTAGTAGCGGGGGTTGCCGTTCGCGGGGACGACCATTGCAGAGCGGGCATCCGACCACGTGGTCGTTGGGGCCGAGCGCGAGGCGTTCGCGGCGCTGCGCCATCTCCTCGACGAACTGCTCGTCGGTGAGCGCGACCCCGCATGCCGAGATCGATGAACATGTTGGCGACCGAGCGGTTGCCCGAACCCTGCCAGTTGCGCGTGTCCGGCACGTTGCGATTGGCGTCGGAGGTGTCCATGTAGCCGACGATGTGCAGGATGGTGCCCCTCGGGCAGCAGCGGCTGGTGGTCCTGCGCGTAGGTGTAGCCGCGGACCCAGTTGTGATCGTAGCCGACGCAGTTGATGGTCTCGACGTTGAAGCCCCAGATGGCCTCGAGGCACATGCGCATGCCGGGCGCGTGCAGGTGGGGTTCGAAGGTGACGATCTTGGTGTGCTGGTTGAGGACCTGGTAGGCGTGCAGCTCCTGGCCCGCCTCGCCGGCGCGAATGTCGATGTCGCTGCCGTTGCCTAGGCCGAAGAAGGCGCGCCGGTACTTGGGCGTGTAGTCCCGGCGGGTGGAAGCGGAAGCCGATTTCGAGGTGGGCGCGGGTGTCCCGTCCGTTCGAGTGGAGGTGAAGCGAGTTCGAGACGACGGAGGAGCCGGCCCGCAGCAGCCTGCCTGCGGTCGGCGTCGAAGATGTCGGGTTCGGCGGCCGACCTCGTGCACCGGCCAGCTTGTCGTTCTGGGGCCATCGCCGGCTTCGTCGGCGGGCACCCGGGTGCTCCAGATCATGTGGTGCACGACGAAGCGGCCGCCGACGGTGTGGCGCCCCTCGTGTCCGCCCTCGGGATCGCGCCCGACGTCGTTGACCTCGCGGATCTCGACGGATTTGGACGTAGCGGTCTTCGGTGAGACCCGTGGGAATGGGCTCGATGTCGCCCCACCAGTCGGGCACGTCCCCCTCGACGAGCACCTCGGGCAGCCGGACGATCAGGTCGGGTTCGCCCGCGACCCACACGACGTCGTCGTCGAACTCCAGCGGCGGCGGCAGATCGGCGGGGGTCGCCCTCGGGCGTCCCGGCGCGCCACCAACGCTCCAGCGCGTCGATCTCCCACTCGTCGAGCGACATGTCGTCCTTGAAGTGCTGGATGCCGATGTCCTTCTCGACGTACCACGGCGGCATGGCCCCCGCTCGGTCGCGGATCTGCGTGCGGCGAATGATCCGGCTCGCGTGACGCTTCACCTCGTCGTACTCGACGAGCGCCATCGGGGGCCACCCCGTTGTCGCGGTGGCAGCGGACGCAGGCGCGTTGCATGATGGGCGCGACGTCGCGGGTGAAGGTGACGTCGTCCTGGGCGGCGAGTTCGTGCGGTGCGAGGCCCGGCCCAGCCAGTCCCAGCAGGACGAGGGCCGCTGGCCAGGACGCGGTTCCGGTCGGCTTCGTGATCGACATTTGGCTTCCTCCGTTTCGGTCGGCCACGGTCACAGTCTACCCGGCCCGCGTGGCCCGCGCAAAGCCGGTCCAGTTTGACCCGGCGAGACCGTGACGCCCAGCTTGTCTTCGATATCCGTTCCCCTCCCTCCAACCACCAGGCCCCCATGCGTCTACAAAGCCCTCTCCGCTATGGCACTCATCGCCGCCGCGTGCGCCGATCCCCCGGATTCCTTCGAGGGGGCGGAAGCCCTCTCCCTGCTGGGGGAACCGCTCTACCCCGCGCCGGCTTCGGCCGAGCAGACCGCGGATGTGGATGCCGCCCGCGACGCCCTACGAGGCCGACCCGGACGACGCGGACGCGATCATCTGGCTCGGGTCGCCGCAATCGCCTACACGGGCCTGTACCGTGACGCGATCGAGGTCTTCACCGAGGGGATCCGCAAGCACCCCGACGACGCGCGCATGTACCGCCACCGCGGGCACCGCTGGATCAGCGTGCGCGAATTCGACCGCGCGATCGAGGATCTCTCGCACGCCGCCGCGCTGGTCGAGGGGATGCCCGGACGAGGTGGAGCCGTGACGGCCTGCCGAACGAGCGTGGGATCCCGACGAGCACGCTCCAGTCGAACATCCACTACCACCTGGCCCTCGCCCACTACCTGAAGGGCGACTTTGAGGCGGCCCGTGCCGTCGTACGAGGACTACTTCGCGGTCACGACGAACCCCGACCAGCTCGTCGCCATCTCGCACTGGTGGTACATGGCCCTCCGTCGCCTCGGGCGCGGACGACCGAGGCCGCAGCCGTCCTGGAGCCGATCGCGGCGGAGCTGGACGTGATCGAGAACATGAGCTACCACCGCCTGCTGCTCATGTACAAGGGCGAGATCGAGGCCGACGAGCTGTGGGACCCGGAGAGCGAGGATCCCTCCGGGGTGGCGATCGCCTACGGGGTCGCCGCGTGGCCACCTCTACAACGGGCGCACGGAGCAGGCAGAGGAGATGTTCCGCCGTATCCTGCAGGGCTCCGGCTGGGCCGGCTTCGGCTACATCGCGGCGGAAGCCGAGATCGCACGCATCTCCTGAGGGCCGTGGGGCGCAACGCCCCCGGCGCGGATTCCCCGTTGGGCTTAGCTTTAGCGGTAGTTTGAGGGCCATTGCCCTTCAGCCCAGCCCGCAGACAGGAGTTTCAGCGAACGGATGCAGGTGTTCCAGAAGCTTGGCGAACACGACTACGAGAAGGTGGTCTTCTGCAACGACAACGACTCGGGACTCCGAGCCATCATCGCGATCCACGACACGACGCTGGGCCCCGCGCTGGGCGGCGTGCGCATGCTCCCCTATCCCACCGAGGAGGAGGCGCTCAACGACGTTCTTCGCCTCGCCCCGCGGCATGACCTACAAAGCCGCGATCGCCAACGTGAATCTGGGCGGCGGCAAGGCGGTCGTCATCGGCGACTCCCGGAGGGACAAGAACCCCGCGCTGCTGCGGGGCGCTGGGCGAGTTCATCGACGAGATGGGCGGCGAATACATCGCGGGCCAGGACATCGGCACCAACTCCCACGACATGGCCGTGATTCGGGGGGCGACCCGGCACGTGGCATGCGTAAACGAGTCGGCGGGCGGCGCCGGCGATCCTTCCCGTACGACCGCCTACGGTGTCAGCTGCGGGATTCGCGCCGTGCTCAAGGCGACCACGGGCAACGACACCTTCGGGGGCAGGCACATCGCCATCCAAGGGGCTCGGCAACGTCGGCTTCGCGCTGGCCAGGTTCTGCGTCGAGGAGGGCGCGCGGCTGACCGTGACGGACATCGCCGGACCGGGTTCTGGCGCGGGCCGCCAGCGAGCTCAAGGCCGAGGTCGTCGCGCCGGACGAAATCTACGACGTCGAGTGCGATGTCTTCTCACCCAACTCGATCGGCGCCGTCGTCAACGACGACACGATCCCGCGGCTGCGCTGCCCGGCGGTGGCCGGCGGAGCAAACAACATCCTCGCCGAGCCACGCCACGGCGACGCCCTGACGGCGCGCGGCATCGTCTACGGCCCCGACTTCCTGGTCAATTCGGGAGGCCTGATCCGTTTGTCAGGAGGAGGTGTCCGGCAAGCCGACCGAGGACTTCACCGTCTACGCCAAGGTCGCGAACATCTACGAGCAGACGCTGCACGTGATCGGGATGGCGGAGGAGCTGGGCGTCAGCACGGCGGCGGCGGCGGACCTGGATCGCCGAGGAGCGGATCGCGGGAGCGAGTTAGCCGGGCCAACGGACGACCGGGCGGCGGTCACGACTTGTGGACGTGCTCCGGCCCGGGGTATGCGCCCGCACGCACCTCCTCGGCGTAGCGCGAGACCGCCGCGCGGACCTCGGCCCCGAGATCGGGCGTAGCGCTTGAGGAAGCGCGGGTTGAACGACTCGTTCATTCCGAGCATGTCGTGAAGCACCAGAACCTGACCGTCGCAGTGGGGACCCGCGCCGATTCCGATCGTCGGGATCGAGAGGACGTGCGTCACCTTCTCGGCGATGCGTTCCGGCATCAGCTCCAGACGATCGCGAACGCGCCCGCGCTCTCCAGCGTCCTGGCGTCGCGGATGAGCTTCTCCAGCGCTCCCTGCGCGCGGCCCTGTACGCGATGGCCGCCCAGCGCGTGGACCGACTGGGGCGTGAAGCCGAGGTGGCCCATCACCGGGACTCCGGCCGCCGTCAGCGCCTCGACCGCCGGGGCGAAGTCGGCGCCGCCCTCGAGCTTGACCGCCCCCGCGCCCGTCTCCTTCAGGATGCGGCCCCCGTTGCGGACCGCGTCCTCGGGCGACACCTGGTAGCTCATGAACGGCATGTCCACCACGACGAGGGCTCGACCCGCGCCCCGGCGCAACAAGGCCGGCCGTGGTAGATCATCTGGTCGACGGTGGCGCCAAGGGTGGTCTTCTCGCCGCCGAGCACGGTCGCCACCGAATCGCCGACCAGGATCGCGTCCACCCCGGCCGCGTCGATGAGCGAGGCGAAGAGCGCGTCGTAGCCGGTGATCATGACGATGGGCTCGCCGGCCTCCTTGCGGCGCGCGAAGTCGAGGACGGTGACCCGGCGGGCGGAGCGTTCCTGCGACGAGTCGCCGCCGGCGCTGGAAATCGTGGAATAGGTCATGGTCGGATGGTAGCGCGAATCTTCGCTATGGGAGCTAGGGGAAGAGCGTCTCGCCCGTGACGGCGTCGGTCACGGCGATGGCGCCCGTGGGACAGTTCTCGGCCGCCTCGAGGACATCTTCGCGGGTGCCGGCCCCCGGATCCCGCACCTCGGACTGACGCGCGTCGTTGTGCGCGAAGATGCCCGGCGCCAGGGCCAGGCACATGGCGTTGCCGACGCAGCGCATGTGGTCGACCTCGATGCGCAGCCGGTCGCTCACGGGCGCCACCTCACGGGCAGCGACTTGACCGACCGGAACTGGAGGCTCGGCTGGTACTCGATCGGGCCGTCCGCCAGCTCGAACCGCTCGAAGCGCTTCGCAAGGGCGCGGAAGACCTCCTGGCCCTCGACGCGGGCGAGCGTGGCGCCCAGGCAGTAGTGGATTCCCGACCCGAATGAGATGTGCGGGTTCGGCTGCCGCCCGATGTCGAACTCGTCCGGATTGGCGAACACCGCCGGATCGCGGTTCGCGGCGGCCATGATCCAGCGGATGCGCTGCCCCCGCCGCATGGTCCGGTGCCCCAGCTCCACATCCTCGGCCACGATCCGCTGCGTCGACTTCACGGGCGGGTCGTAGCGCAGGCACTCCTCGGTGGCGAGCCGCGCCATCCCCGCCGGGTCGGCGCGCAGCCGCTCCCACTGGTCCGGGTGCCGGATGAACGCGAGGAGGCCGTTGCAGATGAGGTTCATGGTGGTTTCGTGGCCGGCGAAGAGGAGCAGCCCCGTGTTGACGAGCACCTGGTGCCGGGTGAAGACGCCGCGGCTCTCGCCATCGGCCAGCACCGAAATGAAGTCGGTGCCGTCTCGGTCGATGCGTTCCTCGACCAGGGGCGCGGCGTAGTCCACGATGCCGCGGATCGCCTCGACCAGCGGGCGAAAGCGGTACGGCTCGCCCCGGTTGATGTACAGGATCCCGTCCGCCATGGCGCGCAGCCGGTCGCGATCCTCGTACGGGACGCCCATCATCTCGGCGATGATCCGCACCGGAAGCGGCGCGGCGAGCTCGGTCAGGACGTCCATCGCGCCCTGGGGCTGGACGCCGTCGAGCAGCTCGTCCACTGCGGCGCGCACGAACGGTCGCCACCGCTCCATCGCCTTGGGCGTGAAGTAGCCGTGGACCACGCTCCGCTGGTCGAAGTGCTCCGGCCGATCCTTTTCCACCAGTTGATCGGCGCGGAAGTCGCGAATCTCGTCGAACAGCGGCACGTCCGACGGATCCACCGGCGGATAGGGCGGCGCAGCGGCGTCCTTGATCACTGCGGACGAGAAGAGTTCGTTGTGGCGCAGGATCCAGACCAGCTCCTCGTAGCCGGTGACCAGCCAGAGACCGAAGCGCTCGTTCCAGTGGACCGGCTCGATCTCGCGCAGGCGCCCGAAGTAGGTGTACGGGTCGGCGATGACCTCGGGAGCGAAGAGATCGTCGGTCAGAGTGGCGGTGGCCGGCATGGTGGGCCGCCTAGCCGTCCACCCGCGTGAAGCGCAGGTTCTTCACCCTGCCCGCATCGGCCGTCATGGCCTGGTAGCGCCCGTCGGCGAGGTCTGCGAAGCGGAAGGTGATGCCGCGCCCGTCCGCGAGAACGCCGTTCGAGACGGGTAGCAGGGTGGCCGGGTCGAGGCGCCCCGCGTGAAGCGTGAGCCCGGTGCCGCCCTCCTCCAGCAGCCGGTAGGTGGCATTCAACTCGGGGCTGTGGAAGGATCCCGCGTATCGGGTGCGGTCGGGGATGTCGTGGTCGGGTTGATCCTGCGAAGCATCCTCCTCCTCGTCCGCAGGGTCTGGCGCATCGGCTTGCGCGGTCTCCTCGGGCGGATCCATGCGGTCTGCCAGATAGATCTCGGCGGTGCTCGCGATGAGCGCCATCGGGTCGATCTGCGAGCGGTTGCAGAGCGCCACGAAGGAGTGGCCGGCCTCGGGGTAGCGTGACATGCCCGCCCGGTACCCCACCCACGCGCCTCCGTGCCCGACCGTGGCAAGCCCCCGGTGCTCGCCGTGCGCGATGCCGAACGCGTATGGGATCGTGTCGCCCGAGTTGAGCACGCCGCGCTGGTGCATGAGGCTGACCCATTCGGGACCCCCGACCGTGCCCTCGCTCAGGTTCCGGTCCCACGCGACCCACTCCTCGATCGAGGTGAAGATGCCGCCGTCGCCGACCATGTCGAGGGTGGTGACGTTGATGCGGAAGCCGTCGTCGGTGGGCGCGTAGCCGATTGCGCGGTTGGGAACGATCTCGTTGTGGTCGTCGTGGAAGTGGGTCCGCGTCATTCCCAGGGGGCCGAAGAACTCGGTCTGGGCGAAGTCGCGCAGGCTCTGACCCGAGACCCGCGCCACGATCTCGCCGAGCAGGAAGTAGCCGGAGTTGCTGTACAGGTACTCGGAACCGGGCGTGAAGTTGAGCTCGCGCTGCCGGTTGATCGCGTCGAGAACCTCCTGGTTGGTGAAGAAGTCCTCGCTGCGATGGCCCGCCAGCGACATGAGGACGATGTAGTCGCGCACCCCGGACGTGTGGTGAACCAGGTGTCTGATGGTGGGAGGGTCGGGGTAGTCGGGGAATTCGGGGATGTGGCGCTGGACGGGAGCATCGAGGTCCAGCTTGCCGCGGATGGTCAGCAGGGCGATTGCGGCTGCCGTGAATTGCTTGGAGACCGAGCCGACCCGGAAGATGGTCGCGGCGCCGTTCGGGATGCCGTGGTCGAGGTTCGCGGCGCCGTAGCCGGTGGCCTGGACGAGGCGGCCGTCCCGGATCACGCCCAGCGAGCAGCCGGGTCCGGTGTGGCTGGCGTAGTCGGCGAAGACGGCGTCGACGCGCGAAAGGGTCTCGCCGTCGCCGGCCGGGCCGCAGGCGGCGAGGGCGGCCGTGGCGAGCGCGGCGATGCGTCGTGTCGCGGGCGCGGTGCGGCTGGAGGATGTGCTTACCTTCATCCATGGAACATGCCAGCCCCCGCACAGAGGCGGCAACCGCCTCACCCGCTGCCCGCTACGGTTCGCGTGCGGAGCGCTTCGATCGCGAGGCGGCTGCGCGGCTCGGGTCGGTTCGCGGCCACGGGCGGCTGCGCGTGACGATCTTCGCGCTCGCCGTTGCCGGGGCCGGGTGGCTGATCGTCTCGGGTCGGGGCGCGACGGCCTGGCCGTTTCTCGCGGCGGCCGCTGCGGCGTTCGCGGTCGTCGTCGCCCGGCAGCGGGTGGCCCGGCGGCGGATGCGGCGCGCCGAAGTCATGGCCGACTTCAACCGCGAGGGGATCGCCCGGGTCGAGCGCCGGTGGGACGGCTTGCGGGCCGCGCCCGGTCTCGCGGCTCCGAGCGACCACGACTACGCGGTGGACCTCGACCTGTACGGCCACGCGTCGGTGCTGCACCTGATCGGCGTGTGCGGCACCGCGCCCGGGTGGCGGACGCTGCGGGCGTGGCTGCTGGGCGCGGCCGACCCCGACACGGTGGCCCTGCGGCAGCAGGCCGTGCGCGAGATGGCCGCCGCGCTGGACTTCCGGGACCGTCTCGCGGCGGAGGCGCGTTTGGCGGAACCGGGGTCGGCCCATGGCGGCGTCGGCGATTCGGCCACCGCCGCCCGCGACCCGGTCACGCCCGCCGACCGATTCCTGCGCTGGGCCGAAGGCGACGCGTGGCTGCCGGGTCATCGCTGGCTCCGGAGCGCCAGCTTCGTCCTGCCGTTCGTCAACGTCGCCGCGATCGCGCTGCATGCGCTGGGCGCGGTGCCGACGCCCGTGCCGGCCTGGTCCCTCGTCGTCTCGGCGCTGATCCTGACCCCGCGCTGGAAGGCGATCCACCGAGTCTTCGCCGAGGCCGAC
This sequence comes from Longimicrobiales bacterium, assembly GCA_963662845.2. Classification (GTDB taxonomy): domain Bacteria; phylum Gemmatimonadota; class Gemmatimonadetes; order Longimicrobiales; family Gaopeijiaceae; genus Bin94. The sequence continues at coordinate 8,951 of CAXXCM010000006.1, forward strand.
GACGGCGAATCCGGCGTGCGCCGCTACGGACCCCTCCTCGGCCACCTTCGGAGCGCGCCGCTCAACTCGCGCTACGCCGCAGCTCTCCGCGAGCGCATCGGCACCGGTCCGCGCGCCGCGCCCGAGGAGATCGCGACGCTGCGCCGCCTCCTCGACGTGGCCGACGTGAGGCGATCGCCGCTCTTCCATCTCCCGCTCGCCCTAGTGCTGCACTGGGACGTGCACGTTCTGGCCGCGCTCGAGCGCTGGAAGGCGCGATCGGGCGCCCGTGTGCGGGACTGGCTGGCCGCGGTCGGCGAGGCCGAGGCGCTGGCGGCGCTCGCGGCCCTGGCCGCCGACCACCCCGACTGGACGATGCCGGTCCTGGACCCCGACGCACGCACGCTGCGGGCCCGGGCGTTGGGGCACCCCCTGCTCGCCCCCGGGGTGTGCGTGCGCAACGACGTCGAGATCGGCCCGGCGGGCTCCTTCCTCCTCGTCACGGGCTCGAACATGTCGGGCAAGTCGACCCTGCTGCGTGCCGTCGGGCTCAACGCCGTGCTCGCCCAGGCGGGCGGCCCTGTCTGCGCGAAGGAGCTGCGGATGCCGCCCATGCGCGTCGTGACCAGCATCCGCGTCGAAGACTCCCTTGCCGAGGGCGTGTCGTTCTTCATGGCGGGACTTCGGCGCCTGAAGCGGGTGGTGGATGCCGCCCAGCCTACCCCGGCGGCGCTCACCCACCCTGCCGCCTCCGCTCGCCGCACCCTCTACCTTCTCGACGAGATCCTGCAGGGCACCAACAGCGCCGAACGCCGGATCGCGGCCCGCACGGTGCTTCGGCAACTGCTGGAAACGGGCGCGATCGGCGCGGTGACCACCCACGACCTTTCCCTCGCCGACGCCGACGACCTGACTGCGCGGGCCGTCGCCGTCCACTTCACCGAGTCGGTCGGCGATGGCGACGGGCGCGACCAGGGCCTCACCTTCGACTATCGGCTGCGGGACGGCATCGCCACTTCGACGAACGCCCTGAAGCTGCTGGCGATGGCGGGGCTGGACGGCGATGCTGGCTAATTCAAAGTATGATTTTGAAGTAGCCGCGATGTGGCCTACCTTGGCCGTCCTCGCGACGGGCCGTTCGCGTCACTCCCGCAACATCGCGGCCAGCCCGGGCAGTCCAATGACCTCGATGCCTTGTGAGACTGGATATCGGTCGACTCCCGCCCCGACGATGAAGGTGCGGCTCGGTTCCAGATCCGTCTTGCCAACTTGCCTTGGGCCGAGCAGGCCGACGGCGGCTCGCCGGTCTAGCACACTGGTGACTGCGGGCAAGGCGTGAAGAGGTATCATGCTTGCTAATCGAAAGCACAATGTGAGATTAGCGAGGATGTCACCCACCCTAGTCGTCCTCGCAGCGGGCCGGTCCTCCCGCTTCGGTCGCCTCAAGCAACTGGTTCCGATCGGCCCCGGCGGCGAGGCGCTCCTCGACTACGCCCTCTACGACGCCGCGCGCGCCGGGTTCTCCCGCTTCGTTCTCGTCATCCGGGCGTCGCTGCGGCCCGACTTCGACGCGCATCTTCGCACCGCCGCCGTCGCGGGCGGGCTCGACATCGGCTACGCGTACCAGCGCTTGTCTCACCCGGGCCTCGTGGACGCCACGCCCCCCGACCGCGTCCGCCCGTGGGGCACCGGTCACGCCGTGCTCGCGGCGGCGGACCAACTGGACGGCCCCTTCGCGGTCTGCAACGCCGACGACTTCTACGGACGCGACGCCTATGCGGCGCTGGCCGCAGCGATGAGGGGGGCGGCATCTGGCGATCCGGCCACCTTCACCGTGGGCTACCCCGTCGAAGCCACCCTCTCCGAGAGCGGCGGCGTTTCCCGCGGCATCTGCCAAATCGACGAGACGGGCGCCCTTTTGCGGTTGACCGAAGGCCTCGAACTCCGCCGCGCCGGAGACCGCGTGGTGGGCCGCGACGTGGCCGGAAGGCCGGTTAACGTCGCCCTGCAGGCTCCTGTCTGCACCAACCTCTGGGGCTTCCAGCCAGCGATCCTGCCGCCTCTGCGCGACCTCTTCGCGGCGTTCCTGGCCGCAGGACCGGGGCTCGACCGCGAGTTCTACCTGTCCGAGGCGATAAACGACCTGATCGCGGCCGGCCGCACGCGCTGCACCGTGCTGCCCACCCGCGAGCGCTGGCTCGGCGTCACCTTCCCCGGCGACCACGCGGGTGTGGCCCAATCGCTGCGGTCGCTGGTAGACTCCGGGGTCTATCCGATGCGCCTTTGGGACGCTCCGCCCACCCCCACCCACCACCGGCAACGCTGATGCAACTCACCACACTCGACTGGATCGTCATCGCGCTGTACGGCCTCACGGCCCTCGCCATCGGCCTCCGCTTCGCGCGGCGGGCGGGTTCGGGAGCGGACGAGTTCTTCCTCTCGGGCAGGAAGCTGCCGTGGTGGCTGCTGGGCACGTCGATGGTCGCGACGACCTTCTCCACCGACACGCCCAACCTGATCGCCGACTTCGTGCGCGGCGGCGGCGTGGCGCAGAACTGGTCCTGGTGGGCGTTTCTGATCACGGGAATGTGCACGGTCTTCTTCTACGCCAGGCTTTGGCGGCGGTCGGGGGCGCTGACCGACATCGAGTTCTACGAGCTGCGCTACTCGGGGCGCCCGGCGGCGTTCCTGCGGGGGTTTCGGGCGCTCTACCTCGGCGTCTTCTACAACGTCATGATCATCGCCACCGTGACGCTGGCGGCGACCAAGATCGGCGGCGTGCTCCTCGGGCTGGATCCGCTCACCACCGTCCTGATCGCGGGATCGGTGACCATGATCTACTCGGCCACGTCGGGGCTCTGGGGTGTCGTCGTGACCGACCTCATCCTCTTCGTCGTCGCCATGATCGGTTCGATCGCGGCGGCGGTCTTCGCGCTGCAGCAGCCCGAGGTCGGCGGGCTCGCGGGACTCGTCTCGCACCCCGAACTGCAGTCGGTGATGAACTTCTTCCCCGACTTCTCGAACTGGAGCGTTGCGGCGGGGATCTTCATCATCCCGATCGCCGTGCAGTGGTGGAGCGCGTGGTATCCGGGGGCCGAACCCGGGGGCGGCGGCTACGTCGCGCAGCGCATGCTCGCCGCGAAGAACGAGAAGGAGTCGATGAAGGCCACGCTGTGGTTCAACATCGCGCACTACGGGCTGCGACCCTGGCCCTGGATCATCGTGGCGCTGTGCTCGATGCTGGTGTACCCCGAGCTGTCCGACATCCAGGCCCGCTTCCCCGATCTCGACCCGTCGCTGGTGGGCAACGACCTGGCCTATCCGGCCATGCTCGTGTTCCTTCCCGCCGGGTTGCTCGGCCTGGTGGTCGCGTCGCTCGCCGCAGCGTACATGTCCACGATCAGCACGCAGCTCAACTGGGGCTCGTCGTACGTGGTGAGCGACTTCTACCGGCGTTTCGTGAATCCGAAGGCGAGCGGTCGCCGACTGGTGGCGGTGGGGCGCGCGGCGACGGTGGGACTGATGATCCTCGGCGCCCTGATCGCGCTCCAGCTCGACACCGCCGGGCAGGGATTCCAGATCCTCCTCCAGATCGGCGCGGGCACGGGGCTCATCTTCCTGCTGCGCTGGTTCTGGTACCGCGTGAACGTGTGGAGCGAGCTGTCGGGAATGACGATCTCGTTCCTGGTCGCGATCTACTTCGCGTGGGTGCATCGGGCGCTGGGGTTCGCGCCGCTGCCCGCGTGGGAGCAGCTGGTGATCGGCGTGGCCGTGACGACGGTGGGCTGGGTCGCGGTCACCCTCGTGACGCCGCCCGCGCGCCGGAGAACGCTGCAGCGCTTCTACGACAAGATCCGGCCGATGGGCAAGGGGTGGCAGCGGGTGGTCGATGTGGGGGATGGCCCTCGCGACGCCGAGTCGATCACCGCCGCCTTCCTCGCGTGGTTCCTGGGGTGCGTGCTGGTCTACGCCGCCCTTTTCGGGACGGGATACCTGCTCTACGGGCAGGTCGTGGCGGCGGTGGTCGCGCTGACGATCTCGGCTGCGGCCGGAGTCTGGCTCTTCCGTCTGCTGCCGAAGTTGGGCTTCGCGGATTGACGGGGGGGAGTGGTGCTGGAGCGCACCGGTCAGCAAACCATGGGAAGCCGTTGTACGGTCATCGCCCCCGGCCGCGTCAACCTGATCGGCGAACACACCGACTACAACGGGTTACCGGTCCTCCCCATTGCGATCGACCGGGACGTGCGCATCGAGTTCGCCGTCGCGAACGATCCGGTGGTGCGCCTGGACAGCCCAGTGGCGCGTTTCGACCCCTTCGCGTTTCAGCTGAAACGTCCCATCGCGCCGGCACGCCAGGGAGACTGGTCGAACTACGTGCGTGCGGCGGCGAGGGGGCTGCTGGAGCACGGGGTGCCGCTCGGGCGAGGCATCTCGGGGACCGTGACCGGCACCGTGCCGATCGCTTCGGGGCTGTCGTCCTCGTCGGCGCTGGTGGTGGCGACGGCGCTGGCGCTGCTGCAGGCGAATGGAGCGACGCTTCCGCGCCTCGAACTCGCCGCCGTGATGGCGCGTGCCGAGCGGTTCGTCGGGCTCGAGGGGGGCGGGATGGACCAGGCCGCGTGTCTTCATGGGCGGGAGGGACATGCGCTCCGCATCGATTTCGCGCCGCTGCGGGTGACTCCGGTGCCCGTGCCGGAGGGGTGGCGCTGGGTGGTGGCGTCGTCTCTGGTGCGGGCCGAGAAGTCGGCCGGGGCGCGGGACGCGTACAACGAGCGGGCGAGACAGTGCCGCGAGGCGCTGGAGGTGGTGAATGGCCGGCTTCGCCGCGACGGGGACGCGCTTTCACGTAGGGCCGCAGACGCGCCGCTCACGTACCGCGACCTGGTCGCCGCAGACGACCTGGACGCGACGCTCCGGCGTGCCCGCCGCGCGCTCGCCCCCGTGCTGTTTCGCCGTTTTCGCCACGTCGTGACGGAGGGCCACAGGGTCGTGCTCGCCGAGGCCGCCATGCGCGATGGCGACATGCGCCGCTTCGGCGACCTCATGGTGCGGTCGCACAAGAGCCTCCGGGACGACTACGAGGTGAGCACCGACGATCTGGACGCGATCGTGGCGCTGGCGCTGGAGGCGGGCGCAACGGGGGCGCGGCTGACGGGTGCCGGCTTCGGTGGCTGCGCGGTCGCGCTGTGCGACCGGCCAGCCGTCGCGCCCGTCATGGAGGCTCTCGCCGGGCGGTTCTACGCGCCGCGTCTGGGAGGGCCGCCGACGAGCGACATGATCTTCGCCGCGAAGCCGTCGGGGGGCGCCCGCGTGGAGCCAGCCGCTCCCCGTGGCTGACCGGCGCGGCCCGGCTCAAGGAGAATCACGGGGCCTGAGTCGCTAGACGGATCCCTTCACCAGCTTCAGCACCTGCGGGTGCTCGACGTCGTGGTCGTCCCGACGAGCCCCCAGCACTTCGTCGCTCCCCACCCGCATCAGCTCGAAACGCGCTGGCGTCCGCACGGTCCCCAGCCACACTCCCGATGAATCCCAAACCTGCCAGTTCTGCGGTTCGTCGCGCCGCGCCAAGCCCAGGAACTCGCCCGCCCAGACGTTCCCTTCGAGATCGACGACGAGCTGCTGATAGGCGGGCTTCTCGGTCGGCACCGGCAGTCGCGCCATCAGATCGCGTGTGAAAGGACGCGGATCCGGGCCGAGCCGCACCTGCCGTTCATGCTCGACCTCATCGTCCGTCACGGCCAGCGAGATCCCGAGAATCCGGGCCGTCAGGCGGACCAACCCCGTTCGGCCGTCGATGATCGAGTACTCGAGGGCATCGGCCGTCCCCACCACGAGTTCCCCGCCGCCGGTCGGCGCCACATGGGTCAGTCGCGGCATCAGCGGTATGGCGTCCCCCTCGGGCACGACGATGTGTTCGTGGCCGGGCACTTCCGCGACGGGGTGCGCCGACATCCGGTCCTCGGCCAAGCGAACAATGGTGGCCGTCGAACGCTGAAGCCCCGGCGGGAGATCTTCGTCGTCCATCGTGTACCCGTCGTCGAATCCCCAGACGACGTCCGAAGGCACCGGGTGACTGAGAGCGCGCGCGCCGGGCGGCATCCGGAACGTGGCGACCAGACCCGATTCGAGGTCGAACTCGGCGCCCCGGCCGCCCATTCCGAGCTCCGTCCCCACAAGTCGTCCCGCGCGCGTCAACGTCACGCCCCACAGGAAGCCGAACTCGCCGGGCCCCTCGCCCGGTCCACCGAAGGCGCGCTCAAAACGGCCCGCCGAATCGTAGACGCGGATCTGCTGCGAAGCGCCGTCGGCGACGACCAGGCGGTCGCCCCCCGCGCGCAGGACATCCCTGACCTGGAAGAAGGTGTGCATCTCGCTGGAGCCGGACTCGGCCAGGTCGACCACGGGCTCGTCCTCGATCCGCCAGGAGGAGTCCACCGTCCACGCAGGCGCAGCCGATTCGACGATGGTGACTCCGAGACTGTCGCGGGCCGTGCTCGCCGGGGCGGACTCGACCTCACAACCAGCGGCACCCGCGAACGCCAGCCCGACAAGCGCGGCTCGCCCGGTCATCTGCGATTCGACGGCCCCCGCCCAGGCCCGCCGCCCCTTCCCCGCCCCAGCTCGCGTATCCTGCGGGCGATCTCCTGGAACGTCGGATGGCTGCGGAGAGGATCCCAGACGGCGCCACTCCTCAGCGCCAGCAGGCCGGGATCGCGACTTTCCACGGCCGCCGCCAGATGTTCCAGGGCCTCGCCGTAGTCGCCCAGTCCGACGCTGGTCGCGGCCTGCTCCACGTCGGACACGCGATCCCCACGCGCCAGTCGCTGCGCGTTGTAGTCCTGCCGCCACCGCCAGTAGCTCGTCGGATCGCTCTCGTCGAACGACCCGCGCAGCTCCTCGACCGTGGCCAGCGCCTCGGGCGTCTCGCCAAGCGTGGCCAGTATCCGCTGCTCCCGCACCTCGACCGCGCCCGCGTAGTGATCCTGCATCAGGTGCGCCTCTTCGAGGCCGGCCCACGCCGGCAGCAGACGCGGATCGTCCTCCAGAATCGCCGTGAACACCACCGCCGCGCTGTCGTATAGACCCTCCTGAAGCAGACCGTGCGCCACGGCCAGCGGCGACGTGGGGCCGAGCCGTCGCCCCAGCCGCGTCGATTCCAGGTAGAAGCGCCGCCGGAGCGAGTCCGCCGCAGCCGCAAGCCCAGCACCCAGTTCGTCGCCCAGAACCAGTCTGGCCACGGCCACATCGTCGTCGGCACCGCCGAGCTCCTCCGCCCGCTGGACGTCCGCGCGCACCTGGGCCAGCACGTCCGCCCGCACGGAATCGTCGTCCGTGACCAGCATGAGGTGCGTCCCCGCCCTCCACGCCAGCGGCCGCGCGTACGACGAATCGAGCGTCGCCGACCGCTCGAAGTGGGCCAGCGCCGCCTCCAGCCCCTCCGGCGTGCCCCGCTCCAGCTCCCGCTGACCCTGCAGAAAGGCGCGGTAGGCCGCCGGATCCACTTCGGCGACCCGCTCGACCTCGCGGCCCAGCTCCTCGTCCAGCTCGCCCTGCACCGTGCGTGCGATCTCGACCGCGACCTCGGTCTGCAGCCGCAGGATGTCCTTCATCTCGCGCTGGAAGGTGCGCAGCAGCATGTGTTCGTCGGTCGCCGCGTGCACGAGCTGGACCGATATCCGCACGCTGTCGCTCTCCGAAGTCATGGCGACGGAGCCGGTCACGACGGCCTGCACCCCGAGCTGGGCGGCGATTTCGGGCAGCAGCAGGTCCGTCTCCGCGTATCGCTCGACCGATGTCCGCGACACGATGCGGAGGCTGGTGAGGAGACCAAGCTGTGTGATGATCTCTTCGTGGAGCTGGCGGGCGAAGAGGTCGTCCCCCTCGGCGAGGTCCGCCAGGGGAAGCACCGCGATTGCCGTTATGGGCGCATCGGGATCAAGGCTGGCAAGCTGCGCGGCTCCGCTCCGCCCGGCCTCGTCCGCTTCGCCGCCGTCGCCGGGCGCGGTGCTCCGCTGCAGCCACAGCACCCCCAGTCCCACCGACACCGAGGTCACGACGAGCAACGCCAGCCGCGGCACGATCGTCACGCGGGCGCCGCCGGGCGATTCGCGCGTCCGCTCCAGTCCCTCTCGGGTCAGGTCGTAGACCCACGCGAAGGCCAGCACGACCGGCAGCCCCAGAAAGGCCGCCACCACCAGGGACTGGAGCACCCAGTCCGGCGCGGCGAAGGCCGGAAGCACGATCTCGCCCAGCTGCAGCACCACGAACGCCGACGCCACGTACACCCCGCCCGTGCGCACGACGTGCCGTCGCCGCAGCTCCCGCCAGAAGGCGCCCAGGCCCTGCTTTCGTTTCATCGCGTCAACGTGTCCCGTTTGCGGTGCCGATTCACATAAAATGGACCATCGAGGGCCCGATTCCGCTAGTTGGAGTCGCGGGCTCCCGGGTCGGTTGTCCTTGCAAATCGGGAACGGATCGCCGCGATTGGCAAGGATGCGCGATCCCCGTGCGCGATCCCCTTTACTCGCAAGGAGCACCCCATGCGCCGCTCACCGACCCGCTTCGTCTTCCCGACCCTTTCCATCGTGGCCCTGGTCGCTCTCGCACCGCCGGCGTCCCATCCGGCCGCGGCGCAGAGTCGGTCGCCCATCGACTCCGACACCCGCTGGACCCTCGCCGCAGTGGGGGACGTGATCATTAACCGGCGGACGGCACCGTTCGACCATCCGGGGGATCCGGGATTCCACGAGCTCGCCAACGTCATTCGCGCGGCGGACGCGGCGTTCATGAACCTGGAGCAGTCGGTGTTCCGGCTGCAGGAGTTTGCGGGATGGCCGGCGGCGGAGAACGGCGGCAACTACGAGGTCGGTTCGCCCGAGACGCTGCGGGACCTGGTGGACATGGGGTTCGACCTCTTCAACCGGGCCAACAACCACACGACGGACTACGGCGTCGAGGGGATGCGCCTCACCAACCGCCTGATGGACGATTGGGGCCTGGTGCACTCGGGGACGGGCGAGAACCTCGGCTGGGCGAGTCGGCCCGGGTATCTGGAGACGCCGAATGGGCGGATCGCGCTGATCGGCATGGCGTCGACCTTCACGCCGATGTCGCGCGCGGGGCGGGCCGGACCCACCGTGCAGGGACGGCCGGGGCTGAACCCGCTCAGGCTGAGCACCCGCTACGAGGCGTCGGCGGAGACGATGGCCGCGCTACGGGACGTGGCGCGCAGGCGGGGCGCGGACGTGCCCGATGACGACGACGGGCCGGTGCGTGTGCTGGGCAGGACGGTGCATTCGGGCGACGAGGACCGCACCATCGTGTCGCTGAACGACGTGGACCGGGAGCGGGTTCTGCACGAGGTGCGCAACGCGACAGACCAGGCCGACTACGTGGTCGTGAACAGCCACTCGCACGAGCCGGGGAACGCCTCGCCAGTCGCGCCGCCGTGGATGGAGGAGTTCGCACGGCAGACGATCGACGCGGGTGCCAACACGATGATCATCCACGGGCCGCACCAGCTGCGCGGTGTGGAGATCTACAACGGGCGGCCGATCTTCTACTCGCTCGCCAACTTCATCTTCCAGAACGAGACAATCGACCCGATGCCGTCGGACCAGCGCGACCGCTACGGGATCCCGCTGGACCGGCTCGCGTCGGAGATCTACGACACGCGCTTCCGCGTGGACGAGGACGGCAACCCCACGACGGGCTTTCCAACGGGCGCGGAGTGGTACGAGAGCGTGGTCCCGGTGGCGACCTTCGAGGGCGACGAGGTCGTCGAGATCGTCTTCCACCCGATCGAGCTGAGCTGGAAGGCACCTCGCGGCCGCCGGGGGACGCCGCGGATCGCGCCCGAGGAACTGGGTCGGGCGATTATCGAGCACCTCGCCGAGCTGTCACGGCCCTACGGCACCGAGATTCGGTATGAGGATGGGGTCGGGGTGTGGCGGCGGTAGGGAGCCGTGTAGGCGTTGGTACGGTTTAGCGCGTAAACCGAACTAAGGGCATGACGTCTCAGGAGCGGCCCCTCCAAGCCGCCAGCACTGCCCGTTCCCTCTCGCGGCTCATTCCGAAACGGCGACCCTCCCACTCCGCCGCCGGGCGCGTCCTGTGCCAGTCGAGGGTGTCGCGCGTGGTCACCGCCAGCGGGCGGAAGGTCAGCCCCGCAGCCACGGCCTTGCTCACGTCGGCTCGCCGGGCCGGTGGCGTTGAAGTCTCCCGTGATCGCTTCCTCCGCCACTCGGACGGTCCACTCGGTGAGGTCGCGCTGGTCGATGATCTGATTCGAGTGGTCCGGGTTGCCGGGCGCGAGCACCTCTCCTCCCTGCTCGATCCGCACGGGCCAGTAGGTGAAGCGGTCGGTGGGATCGGTGGGCCCGACGATCAGACCGGGGCGGATAACGGTGGTGCGGCCCGGGAACGCGGCGTGCGCGATGTCCTCGCTGAGGCGTGAGGCGGATCCAGCGCGGCCAGGTCGCCGTTGCGGTCGCCCACGAGGCGCTCGACGTCGGGGAGGTCCGCATCGGCCCGGCCCCGTGTGAAGATCGTGACCTCGTGGCCGCGCTCCACGGCGTACCGGACCGTGTGGGGCCCAATGAACCCGGTCCCGCACAAGATCAGGAATCGCTTTACGCTTGGTCTCCCTTGCTGGCATGCACGGTCGTCGCTCGATCAGCGTAGCGCCCCCGGTACCCGCTGGCCATGGTGCGCGCTTGCCGAGACTTCCCGTGCGCGCGCATTGTATAAGGGGATTGGGGTCGGCCCCGCACAACCGCCACCACGAAGAGGAACTGCCCATGCGCACCCGGCGTGTCCGCTCGAACCGTCCATGGAACCCGCTGCCCACCCTGGCGCTGGCGATCGCGGTGGCGGTGCCCACCGCTCCCGCTGCGGCCCAGCACGACGCCGAGGTGACGTTCGCCAAGGACGTCGCCCCCATCGTCCAGGCCAACTGTCAGATCTGCCACCGGCCCGCATCGGTGGGCCCGATGTCGCTGCTCACCTACCACGAGGTGCGCCGCTACGCTTCGCGCGCGCGGAACCTCGTCGCCAAGCGCCTCATGCCTCCGTACCACCTCGACACCGGGGTCGGAATCCAGGACATCAAGGACGACTGGCGGCTCAGCGACGACGAGATCGAGACATTCGTGGCATGGGTGGACGCCGGGGCGCCGGAGGGCGATCCGAGCGATCTGCCGCCACCGATCGAGTGGCCGAACGAGCAGAAGTGGCAGCTCGAGGACATCCTCGGCCCGCCCGACCACGTGATCAAGTCGAAGCCGTTCGACGTGCCCGCCGAGGGCGGCGACACCTGGTGGCGGCCGCGCGTGCCCACCGGGCTCGACGAGGACAGGTGGGCGATGGCGTTCGAGACGCGTCCCTCGTTCCCGGCCGGCCGCCAGGTCGTCCATCATGCGATCCCGCGCCTCCTGCGGCTCACCGACGAGGGCGAGTACCGGCGCATCCAGAGCCTGTCCGAATACGCCATGGGCAAGGTCGGCGAGATCGTGCCCCGCGACGCCGCCCGGCTCCTCAAGGCGAACGACATGATCGAGTGGGACGCCCACTACTATCCCATGGGATACGACGTGCCCGGCGATCAGGTGGAGCTCGGGATCTGGTTCCACGACGAGGGCTTCGAGCCGGAGTTCCAGCAGGATCTGCGCCTATACCCGCTTCGTGGCGACATCGCGCTGCCGCCCGGCGGGACCGCGATGACCCAGGGATTCCACCGCTGGGACCACCCGGTTCGCTTCGACAGCTTCCAGCCGCACGGCCACGTGCACCTGCACGCGATGTCCGTGCAGGCCGTGTACCCGGACGGGGATGTCGAACTCATCAGCATGGTCACGGACTTCGACGCCCGCTGGCACCACAGCTACATCTACGAGGACGACGTCGCACCGCTCCTGCCGACGGGCACCGTCGTCGTCCTGACCGGGTGGTACGACAACACCGCCGAGAACGAGCTCACGCCGGACCCCGAGATCTGGTACGCGCGCGGCTCGCGGACGATGGACGAGATGTCGCACGCGTGGATCGCCGTCACCCACCTGACCGAGGAGGGCTACGAGCGGCTGGTCGAGGAGCGGGAGAACAGGCTCGCGACCGACAACGACGGCGGCACCGGCAACTGATGCGCGGCGGACCCGTCGCGCTGGCGGCGTTGGTGGAGCTGGCGGTGCTTGCCACCACAGGCGCCGCGCCCCTGGACGCGCAGCAACGGCGTCTCCCGCTGGCCCCCATCCTGCCAAAGGGCGACGAGGTGGCCCCCTTCTTCGAGGGCTGGTACCGGAACGACGACGGCACCTTCACGCTCTCGTTCGGCTTCTTCAACCTCAACAGCGAGCAGATCCTGGACATCCCGCTCGGCGCCGACAACTTCATCGAGCCAGCCGAGTTTGACGGCATGCAGCCAACCCACTTCCCGGTGCGCCCGCGCCGCGACCGGGGGGTCTTCCACGTCACGGTGCCCGCCTCCTACGGGGATGGCGAGCGGACGGTGGTGTGGACGATCACCGCGAACGGGCACACGAACGCGACTCCGGGGCGCGTGGGCATCCCGGCGTTGCAGCTCGACTACGGACCGCGGGCCATGGGATCGGTGTCGCCGGTCGTGCGCTTCAGCCCCGACGGGCCCGCAGGCCAGCACATCCAGGGCGTGTGGGGGGACCCGCTCACCGCGAAGGCGGGCGAGGCGCTCGCGCTGACGCTGTGGACCGAGGAGGTCTCGGTGCGCGCGCCCGACGACATGGTCAACGCGGTGGTCGACGTGGGTGTGAGCTGGTTCAAGCACCAGGGTCCCGCCGGCGCGATCTCCGTCGCTCCGAGGCGCGTCACGGTCGAGGGCGGCACCGGCGAGGCCGCGGCCAGCGTCGTGTTCAGCGAGCCCGGCGAGTACGTGCTGCGCGCGCGAATCGACAACTGGGACGCCAACGACAGCACCGGCGGCGACCAGTGCTGCTGGACGAACGCCTACGTGCGGGTAACGGTCACGCCCTGACGTGGCGGTCATCGAAGCCGTCGAGCTGACCAAGCGCTTTCGCGAGGTCGTTGCCGTGGACCGCGTCTCGTTCACGGTCGAGCGCGGCCAGGTGTTCGGCTTTCTGGGCCCGAACGGGAGCGGCAAGACCACGACGATCGGGATGCTCATGGGCATCATGACGCCCACCGCGGGGAGATTTCGACTCTTCGGCGCAGGCGCACCGCGCGAGCTTCTGGCCGCGCGCGCCAAGGTCGGCGCCACGCTGGAGACGCCGAACTTCTATCCCTACCTCAGCGGCCGTGACAATCTGCGGATCGCGGCCACGATCAAGGGGGTCGGCGACGAGCGCATCGACGAGTGCCTGGAGACCGTGGGGCTGAGCGCGCGCGGCAGGCACCGCTTTCGCACGTACTCGCTGGGCATGAAGCAGCGGCTGGCGCTGGCGGCGACGATGCTGAACGACCCCGAGCTGATCGTGCTCGACGAGCCGGCCAACGGGCTGGATCCGCAGGGCATGAAGGAGGTGCGCGACATCATCCGGCTGCTGGCGGACCGGGGCAAGACCATCTTCCTGTCGAGCCATCTGCTGTGGGAGGTGGAGCGCACGTGCACCCATGTATCGATTGTGAGGAGGGGGCGGATCGTGGCGACGGGTACGGTGGCCGAGATCGTCGGCGGCGAGGTCACCGCGGTGGTGCGGGCGGAGGATGACGACGCGCTCCTCGCGGCGCTGGAGGCGTATCCCGGGGCCACCTCGGTGCGCACTGCGGCAGAGGGGCTCGTGGTCGCGCTGACTTCGGACGATCTCGCGAGCCTGAACCGGTATCTCGCGGGGCGCGGGATCCACGTCTCGCACCTGGCGCGACGGCACCGCAGCCTCGAAGACGCCTTCATGGACCTGACGGGCGACCCGACATGAGGCTGCTGCGCGTCCTGTGGCGGATCGAGGCGCTCAAGGCGGTGAAGCGCCCGGCCTTCTGGGTGACGATCGTGGTCTACGTCGCGTTCACCGCGTCCGTCATCCCCCAACTGGCCCGAAACGCCCGCCGCGCCGGGGACGGGTTCGCATTTCCGGATGCGTGGCGCAGCATCGTCGAGCCCGCGATCAACCTCGGGCCGGTCTTTCTCGCCGCCCTGATGATCCTGCTCTTCGCGCCCGAGTTCCGGTGGAAGACCGCCCGCCAGAACGTCATCGACGGTCTTGGCAAGGAGCAGTTCTACTGGGGCAAGGTCCTCGTGCTGGCGGCGCTGGCGGCTCTCTTCATCGTCGTCCCTATCGTGGTCGGTGTGGCCCAGGTCGTCGCGGGTTCCAGCGAGGGCGGCGCGACCCTGTTCGAGCCGATGGACCTCAACTACCTGCTCGGGTTCGTCGTCGCCCTGCTGCTATGGGGCTCGGGAGGATTCATGCTGGCAGCGATGATCCGAGGCGCCGGCCCGGCCCTAGGGCCTCCTGTTCGTCTACTTCTTCTGCGAGCAGCTCGTGGTGCAGCTCGTGAGAGACGGGCCGGCGGTGCTGGACTTCCTGCCCATCGCGCTGTTCACCACGATTGTGGATCCGAAGCTCTACTACCCGCTGCTGCTCGCCCGGGAGAACGTCGCGCGCGTCGAGCGGGGCGCCGAGCCGCTGATCTTCCCGGACTTGTGGGTGCCGCTGGTTGCGGCGACGGCCTACATCGCGATCTTCTTGGGGCTGGCCTTCGTGAACATGCGGCGGCGCGATCTCTAATCTGCGGAGCGATGGAATGGCTACGAATCGACGCAACTTTCTGAAGACGACCGCGGCGGCGGGAGGCGCGCTCGCGGCGGGGATGGGCGTGGCGGCGCTCCCGGGGCGCGCGGCGGCCAGCCGGCCCCAGGCCACGAACCCGCTCAAGATCCTCATTCTGGGCGGCACCAACTTCATCGGCCCGCACCAGGTCGAGTACGCGCTGTCGCGGGGCCACGAGGTCACCCTCTTCAACCGGGGCCGCACCAACACGCACCTCTTCCCCGATCTGGAGAAGCTGGTGGGGGACCGGAACAACGACCTCTCTGCCCTGGAGGGGCGCAACTGGGACGTGGTGATCGACAATTCGGCAACCAATCCGGCCTGGGTCGAACTCAGCGCGAACCGGCTCCGGGACACGGTGGGACGCTACATCTTCGTGTCGACCCGGTCGGTTTACGCGGACACGAGCCGGGTGCCGATGTCGATCGCCGCCCCCGTGTGGACCTACGAGCGCGCGGGGCTGGAACCGGGCGCCACACGGCGTCCCTACGGGCTCAACAAGGCGCTGGCCGAGCAGGCGGCGCGGGACGCGTTCGGCGAGGACCGCAGCCTGATTTTCCGGCCCGGCCTCATCATCGGCCCCGGCGACACCACCGACCGCTTCACCTACTGGCCGGTGCGCATCCATCGCGGCGGCGAGGTGCTCGCTCCCGGCGACGGCACCGACCCCGTGCAGATCATCGACGTGCGCGACTTCGGCGAGTGGCTCGTCCGGATGGCCGAGGCGGAGGAGTCCGGCACGTACAACGTGGTCGGGCCGCGCACGCCCCGCCCGATGGCCGAGCTGCTCCACGGCATCCGCGCCGTGACCACCGCCGAGACCACCTTCACCTGGGTGGACGCCGACTTCGCCATCAACGCCGGGCTGCGCCCCTACGCCGAGCTGCCGGTGTGGCGTCCCGCGCGCGACGGCGCCGAGGGCTTCGCGCGCTTCGACCTCACGCCCGAGGTCGAGAAGGGACTGACCTTCAGGTCGCTCGCGGACACGACCGCCGCAACGCTGGAGTACCACTTCTCGCGGCCGACGGAGCGGCAGGCCGATCTGCGCGCCGGGGTCGACGCCGAGCGCGAGGCCGAGGTCCTGGCCATGTGGCGCGCCTACCAGCGAGCATAGGAGGGCAGCACGGCATGTCCATGTCATGCACCGCACACACGCACGGGCGGTCCGTGCCGGCGTGCTGCCGGCCGCTGGCGCTCGCCGCCGTTCTCACCGTCGGCTGCGAGGCGCGCGAAGGCGTCGATCTGGTTCTGCGCGGCGGCATCGTCGCCACCGTCGACGCGAACGACACCATGGCCGAGGGGATCGCCATCGACGATGGCTGGATCGTGGCCGTGGGCAGCAACGAGGAGGTCAGCGCCTACGTCGGCGCCGAGACCGAGATTGTCGAGCTGGGCGGCCGCCTCGTCGTGCCGGGGTTCATCGAGGGGCACGGGCACTACATGGGGCTGGGCAACAGCAAGACGATTTTGGACCTCAACGACGCCGCCAACTGGGACGCGATCGTGGCCATGGTCGCCGAGGCGGCGGCCGAAGCCGAGCCGGGGGAGTGGATCCGGGGCCGCGGCTGGCACCAGGAGAAGTGGGACGCCCCGCCCGACCCGGCGGTCGAGGGCAACCCGACCCACGCGTCGCTGTCGGCGGTGAGCCCGGACAACCCGGTGCTGCTCGGCCATGCGTCGGGGCACGCCGGCTTCGCCAACGCCGCCGCGCTGGCGCTGGCCGGGTACGATCGCGACTCGGAGCCGCCGCCGGGGGGCGAGCTGGTGCGCGACGAGAACGGCGAGCTCACCGGTCTGCTGCGCGAGTTCGCCGAGGGGCCCGTGTCGGCCGCCTTCGCCGATTCGCAGTTGGGCCGCACGCCCGAGGAGGTCGACGCGCAGTTCCGCCGCGAGGTCATGCTGGCCGCCGAGGAGGCGCTCTCCAAGGGGGTGACCTCGTTCCAGGACGCGGGTGCCGGCTTCGCCACCATCGACCGCCTCAAGGAGATGGAGGCCGAAGGCGCGCTTCCGATCCGCCTCTACGTCATGGTGCGTCAGCAGTCCAACGAGGAGATGGATGCGCGCCTGCCGGACTACTACATGCCTTCCGAGGGTGACGACTACCTCACCGTGCGCTCGATCAAGCGCCAGATCGACGGCGCGCTGGGGTCGCATGGGGCATGGCTCCTGGAGCCGTACGAGGACATGCCCACTTCCTCCGGCCTCGTGCTCGAGACCGTCAAGGACATCACCGGAACCGCGCACGTCGCGATCAAGCACGGCTTTCAGGTCAACACCCACGCGATCGGGGACCGCGCGAACCGGGAGGTGCTGGACATCTACGAGGCCGTCTTCGACTCCGCCGGGGGCGCCGACGACCTGCGGTGGCGCATCGAGCATGCTCAGCACGTCCACCCCGACGACATCGCGCGCTTTGCGGAGATCGGCGTGATCGCGTCCATGCAGGGGGTGCACGCAACCTCCGACGGGCCATGGGTGCCGCTGCGCCTAGGCGACGACCGCGCCGAGGAGCGGACCTACCTGTGGCGCTCGTTCATCGAGGCCGGCGTGCTCATCAACAACGGGACGGACGTGCCCGTGGAGGACATCGATCCCCTGGCCAGCTTCCGCGCGTCGGTCACGCGCCAGACCGCCGACGGATCGATCTTCTACGCCCAGCAGAACATGACGCGCACGGAGGCGCTTCGCAGCTACACGATCAACAACGCCATCGCCTCCTTCGAGGAGCAGTACAAGGGTTCGCTGGAGGTCGGTAAGCTGGGCGACGTGGTCGTGCTCGATCGCGACATCCTGACCGTGCCGGACGAGGAGCTGGCCGACGCACGCGTGGACCTAACCATCGTGGGAGGAGTGGTTCGCTATGAGAGATAAATGCGCCTGCGCGAGGGTCGCCCTGGCCACGCTCGCCGGAATCATCGCCTGCGGGCCGGCATCCGCGCCCGGAGAGAACGCACAGCAAGAGAGCGGCACAATGTCCGAACCCACCCCCATCGAGCACATCGTCCCCGAGGGCGTCGCGCGGCTCCCCGTTTTCACCCCGGCGGTGCGTGTCGGCGACCTCGTCTTCCTGTCCGGCGCGATCGGCACCCCTCCCAGCGGCGCGCTGGAGCTCGTCGAGGGCGGGATCGGCCCCGAGACCCGCGCAACCATGGAGAACATCGGGCGCGTCCTGGAAGCGGCGGGGCTCGGCTTCGAGGATCTCGTGAAGTGCACCGTGTTCCTCGCCGACATCGCCGACTTCGCGGCCATGAACGAGGTCTACCTCACCTTCTTCGAGGGCATGGAGCCGCCCGCGCGATCCGCCTTGGCTGCGAGCGGCCTCGCCCTCGGTGCCAGGGTGGAGATCGAGTGCATCGCGCGGGGCAGATGATGACGACCCGAGACTTTGCAGGTCCCCTGGTCGCGGGACTGCTCGCCACGGGCCTGATCGTCGCCTGTGACACCAGCCCCGAGTCAACGGAACCGCCCCAACGGCTCGCGTACGGAACCCGGGACAGCGCCGGGGTCACAATCGTCGAGAGTCGGCGGCCCGCGCCCGATTCCCGGCTTGGATGGGAGGTCGCCGGGGAGCCGCAGGTCGCCATCGGCGTCGCCCTGGGCGGGGCGGACTACCAGTTGTACCAGGTCGGCGACGCAACCAGGCTTGCCGACGGTCGGATCGTGGTCGCCAACGGGGGCTCCGATGAGTTGCTGGTGTTCGACGACGCCGGCAACTACCTGACCGCCTGGGCGGGCCAGGGCGACGGGCCCGGCGAATTCCGGTCGCTGGCCACCGTCCATCGCTGGGCGGCGGACTCCCTGGTCGCCGCCGATTCGGAGCAGGGGCGGATGTCGGTCTTCGATCTGGACGGCAACCACGGCAGAACCACCACCCTCAGGGGCGAACCCGGGGGGCTGACGAAGACGCTGCCGGACGTCGGCCTGGTCGAGTACCACGTCATCGGTGTGAGCCCTGCCGGCATGCTCTTGGCCCGGGCCGGCGGCGGCTTCGAGACGCAGGGACTCTGGCGCTGGGATCACGCCTACGCCCTCTTCGGGGCCGACGGCAGCAGCGGCGTGTCCTTCGGGGAGTACCCCGGACCCGAGACGTACTCCGAAAGCGTCATGGAGGAACGATTGGTTTACGTCGTGCCGCTGAGGCACCCGTTCGGCAAGACCACGTTGACGGGGTTGTGGGGCGACCTGGTCGTGTTCGGACGCAACGAGACCTACGAGATCAGGGCGTTTCGGAGCGATGGCTCGCTCGACAGGATCGTGCGTCGAGACCACGAGCCGGCGAGCCCCACGCAGGCGGACCAGGACGAGAGCTTCCGCGAGCGCTTCGCCGGCCTGGACGAGAGCCAACGCACACCCCGCCTCGAAGTGGCCGCGAACGTGCCGCTGGTGGAGACGTTCCCCGCCTATTCCAACATCAAGGTCGATGCCCTCGGCAATCTCTGGGTCGCCGAATTCAAGCTCCCCGACGAGGAACGGGATTTCGCGCTCTGGACCGTCTTCGACCGGACGGGCATTGCGCTCGGACTGGTCGAGACGCCCCCGGGCCTGACGATCTACGAGATCGGCGAGGACTACATCCTCGGCAAGCGGACGGGGGACCTGGACGTCGAGTCCGTGGAGCTGTGGCAGCTGGATCGGTGAGGCACCCCGAGCTTCTTCACGCCCAGCGCGGCATCGGCGCCGGGACCGGAACCCCGCTGTGGCGCGGCGAGCTCATCGACTGGGGCTGGGCGCTCGCCTGCTTCCGCGGTCGCAACGATTCAGTCAGGCGCTAGGCCGTCGCGGGCAGCACCTCCGAGCCCGGAGCCGCGAAGAGATCGCCCAGCGTCTCGCTCGGAATCGCCATTTGGGCCTCCCAGGGCTCGTAGTTGGGCGTGCCCAGGACACGGGCTTCGATCAGGAGGCCTCGGTCGACGGTGCACACTCCTCGGCAGATCTCCAATAACGCGGATCGCTCGGCGCGTGTGAGGTCCCTCAGGACCGCGACCTTCTTCCGGAGACGGACACCCTCCAGCACCTGTTCCGGATCCAATGCCCGGTGAGCCGCATCCACCAGCACCACGCTGAGCCGTGTCTGTCGCCGAATGCGATCACCGAGCTCCGACCACCAACGCACCTCACGACAATGGTCGCCGTCTTCGGGCAGGTCGATCAGCGGCTGCCCGGTCAGCCGGGTGGGCGCCAACAGCACGAAGCCGCGCCGGATTCCGACTTGATGCAGCCGCCGTAGGGCACTCGCCATGTCGGCAGCACTGCAGGGGGCCGCCCGGCGGACCGCCGCCAGCATCGGAAGCACGTTGGATGGTTGTGACAGTTGCACCGTGGAGCATCCCCGGATTCGCGGCTGCAACGATGGCCGAGCACGGCTCGACCACATCGATCGACGGAAAATCTCCGGCGCAGGTAGCGAAGCGGGGGGCGTTACTGTAACGAAAATGTCACGGCGGCTAGATTGGTGTTTGGAGAACTACACACTCTCACTGGGGTTGGGGATGGGGAGACCGCAGGAATCGAAGCTGGAGTCAGCTCGACCGAACGGGGCTAGCGCGATGTCGCCGACAGAGAGGTTCGGCTGCTCGTCGAAGAAGGGTCGTCCAAGTGATGCCTCCCGCCTTGTCCCACCCATTTTGTCGTAATGGACGACGCGCCCCGAACCCTCGCCGGCACCGACCTGAAGGATCGGGAGGCGTACGCGCACGACTTCGGTAGGATGGTCACGCGGGTGCCCGAGGCAGTGGCGACGCCGCAGAGCGTGGAGGACGTCTCAGACATCGTGCGTCGCGCCTCGAGAGACGGAGTCCCGCTAGCCGTTCGCGGGGGAGGACACTCCCAGGGCGGACAGAGTCTGACGGACTCGGGCGTAGTACTCGACACGAGGGGGCTGAATCGAGTCCAGCCCGGGGGGCCCGGGTTGGTGCGTGCGCAGGGTGGGGCGCAGTGGAGCCGGGTCCTGGACACGCTGCGCGGCACGCGGCGGCTGCCACGGGTGCTCGTGGACATCGGCGATGCCACCGTGGGCGGAACGCTGTCCGCCGGAGGCGTGGGCAGCACTTCGCACCGCCATGGGGCGCAGGTCGGTCAGGTCGAACAACTCGAGGTCATCACCGGCACCGGCGAGCTTGTGCGGTGCTCACCCAATCGGAACGCGGGACTCTTCAATGCCGTGAGGGGCGGCCAGGGCCAGTTCGGAATCATCACCGAGGCGTGGGTCCGGCTTCGGGCGGCGGGAGAACGGTTCCGGCAGCACCAGCTCCTCTACCGCGACTACGACCGGTTCGCGGACGACTTCGAGCACGTTGTCGAGACGGACCGGTTCGACCATTTGCGGGCGGAGATCCGGTGGCACGAACGGGAGATCCTTCTCTGTGCCGGTTTCGAGTACACCGGGGAGCCCGACGACGCGGAAGTGCTCGCGGGGTTGCAATACGACGAAAACACGTACACGCGGGACACGACCAGCGTCGGGCGGGCCGTCATGTACCCGTCGTGGGCTTTCAGTTGGTTGCATTACCACCCGTGGCGGGACTGGATCCTGCCGTGGGACGCCCTGCGTGAGCTACTTTCGCGGCCGATGCCGGATTCGCAGTGGGTGCCGCCGAGGCCCTGGAGCTGGACGGGGCTGTATGCGATCGGCAGGGAAGCGATCGACGCCCCGCTGTTCATGCGTCCGCCGGGGTACCGGGCGGTCTGCTACTCGGTCCTGGCGGTCCACGGCGAATTCCAGTACGAGAAGGCAACCGAGTTTGCGGGCAAGCTCAAGGAAGTCGACAGAACACTCGTCGGACTCGGGGGGAAGAGCTATCTGTCGGGCGAGGTGGGCTATGGCCCGGAGGAGTGGGCGGAACACTATGGTGAGATGCTCGACCAAGCCATGCGGTGGAAGCGGGAGTTCGACCCGAAACAGGTGCTCAACCCGGCCGGCATGCCGTTCGCAAACAGCCCGACGGTCTCGGGTCTGAAGGCCCGGCGGCGACGGGCGCGATGACAACGGGTGTGCGGGCATCCACAGGGCTGCTGAAGAGAGTCACTCCTGCCGACCGTGGCCTGGTTACGGTACCGTTGCTTGCTCCGCATCTGGACTTCCGGCCAATCGGCGACTGGCAGGTGCTTCTGGTGTCCGAGACGTTCAACACCCTTCTGCGCGGGCAGGTCCACTGCGACCTCCTGCCTCTCCTCGACGGGCACCGCACGCAACGGGAGATCGCCGCCGCCCTGGCTCCCGCGCATTCGGCGTCCGACGTCGAGGCGGCGATCACGGCCCTGGCGTCCCGCGGATATGTCGTCTCGGGCGACCACACGATGGCCCCCGGGCGCGCGGCATACTGGTCCTCGCTCGGCGCCTCGCCGCGCTGGGCGGAGCAGCGCATCGGAGCTGCGACGGTATCTGTGACCGGCGACGACGGCACGCTGGCGCGGCGGCTCGATGGACTGGGCATTCAGCCGACCAATCGCCGCCCTGCACTGTCCGCGATCGTGTGCGCGGACTACCTGGACGAACGGCACGACGCGATCAACCGCAGCCACCTGGAGTCCGGCACGCCGTGGATCCTCGTCAGGCCGAACGGCGTGCAACCGCTGTTCGGACCGGTTTTCCGGCCGGCCGACGGTGGCCCGTGCTGGGCGTGTCTCGCCCATCGTCTGCGCGGCCACCAGGAGGTCCACAACTTTCTGCGCAATCTCGGCGGGCCTGCTTCGGCCGTCACGCCCCGTGCGGCCGAGACGGTCGAACTGGAGGCGGTATGCGGCCTGGCCGCCGTCGAGATCGCCCGGTGGCTGGTCTTCGACGAGCTGGCACCCGTCCATGAACGGGCCATCTCGCTCGACGTTGTCGGCCGCAAGATGCGGCAACACTTCGTAATGCGCCGCCCGCAATGCCCGGTGTGCGGCGACGAGGCCCTGTACCGCACCGACCGGCCGGCGGCACCGGTGCGGCTACGTCCAAGCCCGAAGGCCGTGCGCAACAGCGGCGGACACCGGTCGATCCCGCCCGAGGAGACACTGTCGAGGTATCGTCACCTTGTCAGTCCGGTCAGCGGCATCGTCACGTGGCTCACGCGTGTCTCGGACGCCGCCGACCCATGGGGGCACGTCTTTTGGGCGGGCAACAATCTGGCGCTGCGAAGTCGCAGGCTCAGTTCCCTGCGACGCAGCCTGCGGAGCAAGAGCGCGGGCAAGGGCAGCACTGTACGGCAGGCGGAGGCCAGCGCACTCTGCGAGGCTGTCGAGCGCTACTGCGGTGCCTTTCACGGGGACGAAATCCGTTGCCGGAAGCGTCTTGTGGACTTCGAGAAGGCGGGAGAACAGGAGGCGATCCCACCGAACGCCGTGCAGCTCTTCAGCGACCGGCAACTCGACGACGCGGACCGGATCAACGCCTGCGGCCATCCCTACAACTTCGTGCCGGCGCGACTCGATCCGGACGCGGAGATCGATTGGTCGCCGGTATGGTCGCTCACGCAGCGGCGGCACCGGTACCTCCCCACATCGCTGCTGTACGGCATGAAGGAAGAGGACGGCGGCGGGCCCGTCCTGAAGGCGGATTCGAACGGATGTGCCGCAGGGAATACGCTCGAAGAAGCGATTCTGCAAGGCTTCTACGAACTCGTCGAACGCGACGCCTTCGCGATCTGGTGGTACAACCGGCTGGGCCTGCCGGAGGTGGACCTGGCAAGCTTCGACGACGACTACCTGGCGTCCGCACACGAGTACTACGGCCGCCGGCAGCGCGAAATGTGGGTGCTGGACGCGACGGCTGATTTCGGCATTCCGGTCTTTGTGGCCATCTCACGCCGGACGGACCAGGAGGCCGAAGACATCCTCTACGGCGCCGGCGCGCACATCGACCCGCACGTCGCAGCCCTGCGCGCGGTATGCGAGTTGAACCAGTGCCTGCAATGGATCCAGGGACCGGCGGGGCATGGATCCGGCGCGGCCGTTCAGGATCCTATGACCCGGCGGTGGTGGCGGCACGGAAAGCTGGCGGATCATCCCTACCTGGCCCCGTCGTGCGGCGCGGTGCGCGGCAAATCGGACTATCCTGTTCCGGACACCATGGACACACGCGACGAAGTGAAGCACTGTCAGGCGCTGGTCGAAGCCCGGGGCATGGAGTTTCTGGTGCTCGACCAGACGCGGCCCGACATTGGCATGCCCGTAGCCCGGGTCATCATCCCGGGCATGCGCCACTTCTGGGAGCGCTTCGCCCCCGGCCGGCTGTACGACATTCCGGTCTCGATGGGTTGGCGGGACAGCCCCCTTGCGGAGGAACAACTCAACCCCGTTGCGGTCATCGCCTGAGCGGCAGCGGAAAGGAACAAGGTCATGAGCCTTCTGGCATCTCGCGCCGGCATGGAGGAGCACATGCTGGCCCAGGCCGACTCGGTCGGTGAACTGCTCGGACAGTTCAGGAGCCGGGTTCCCCCGGAGCTGATCGACGGCCCGGGGTGGGAAGCGTTGCTCGATAGAGCGCAAGCGCTACCCGTGAGTCTGGCGACCTCAGGTTTCGGGTTCGAGCTGCCGCTGCACGAACGCGAACCGAGAGCCGATCTGGGCGTCGGGCTGTTCGAGGGAAGCCGGTCGGCGGCGCACTTCGAGGAGTGGTGCAGGACACAACCAGAGGATCCGGCACGGGCCGCGCTCGTTCGGCTGCTGCGCGAGATGGGCCGGCAGGAGTCGGCGCTCCGGCGCATTGCCGGCAAGAAACTGCTTCTCGAATACGACATCGATCCGGCACACCGCGGCGCGCCGCCGGATCCGGGCATCTTCCTCTACCCCGACGCGGACGCTCTGTCCGGTCAAGGCTCCAATCCCGGGGACCTCGGTGTCGTCGCCGACGCGCTGTACGCCGCCGGCGCCTGGGAACCGGACGCCGCCGAACGCCGACAGGCCGAACGCCTGTTTCCGGCCATGCCGCGAGACACGCACATCGGGGCCGTGGGCGTCTTTCCGGCCCGCAACAGAGGATTGCGCGTGGCGGTCACGGGGTTCAGGAAAACGCGCGACCTGACGGCGTTTCTGGAGCGGGTCGGCTGGGCAGGCCGCACCTCGGTGGTTGCTCCGTTCGTGTCGAAGATGGAGGAGCGTGACGCCTTCGCCTACCTGGCGGCCCACCTCGACGTCCAGGCGGGAGGCCTGGGACCCGGCCTGGGCGTCAGTTTCTACGCCACGGACACCCAGTGGTCGAAGGACATCGAACCCTGGTCGGGCGTCATCGATGGTCTGGACGAGCACGGTCTCGCCGTGCGACGGAAACTGTCCGCACTTGCGTCGTGCACGGGCGCGGAGATGATGTTCGGCCGCAAGGGAATGCTACTCGTCGCGCGGGGCATTCACCACATAAAGATGTCGCTGGCCTACGACCGCGTCGAGCAGGTCAAGGCCTACGTGTTCTTCCTGGTGTTTCCCCCAGGGCCAAGCTGACGGATCAACCGCAGCAGCAGAGACCGGCCGCGATCGCCTCCAGCCTCTCCTCGTCCAATTCGATGTTGGGGCCGGGGGGCAGCGCGAGATGGAGGACGTTCCCGTCGCTCTCGTGCACCTGGATGTTGATATGGTCAGGCACCTCGATGTCGAACTCCTGCCGGATCGTCGCGTTCGGGTCCGCAACGAGCTGGGCCCGGAACCCTTCATCCTCGGATGCCCTCGCCATCAGGTGGCGCTGCATCTCTTCGCCGGTCTGCATTGCCGATTGCACATTCATCTTCCGTCCTCCTTGCTGGTGAATACAGGCAAACAGTTGTAGTCTATGTTTAACGTCATGGTCGAAACGCCGCAACCCCCTACGGGCTGACGCCGCCGTCCGTAGCGACGGAGGGACTTCCGACTTGTTCAACAACCCTTTCCGCGAACAGGCAATCGCCGCGAGCGCGAACCGACAGCAGCTAGACCGTCTGCTTCGCGTCACGGCCCCGCACGAACGCATTGTGCTGGCCGCAGTCGGACTGATCCTGGCGGGACTGGTAAGCTGGGTCGTGTTTGGCAGCATCACACGGGATCTCAGGCTCGATGGCACGCTGGTCGCGGCGGGAGAGCAGGTCACGGTGCATGTCCCCCCGCGTGCGGCGCGGCGCGTGCGCTCTGGCATGCAGGTCTCCGTCGATGTCCAGCTGCCCGGCGGCGCAACGCGGCGGCTGGAAGGGGTGGTCGGCGCTGTCGGATCCCCACCGGCGCCGGGCTCGCTCTCCGCGGTGGAGCCTCTGGCCGCCGAATCCGCGCTGCGCGTCGACATTGATCTCCGACCGCCGCCTGACTTGGTCCTCCCGGACGGGACGCCCTGCCGTGTTCGCATCGTCCTTGGGCGCTACTCACCGGCTTCGCTCCTTCTCGGCTTCCGGTCGTCCTGACTTGTCGCACGGTCGCAAGGTCCCTTCCGCCAAACGCCGTCGGCGGGTCGTTACACCCCTGCTCCTGCAAACCCATGCAACCGAGTGCGGGGCAGCCTGCCTCGGAAGCGTCCTGGCCCATTTCGGCAAATGGGTGCCCCTCACCGAGCTGCGCGGCACGTGTGAAGTCGGTCGCGACGGATCCACCGCTGCGGGGCTGAAGCGGGCTGCCGAGCACTACGGCCTCGATTGTTCGGGTTGGAGCGTGCAGGTGAAGCGGCTCAAGCAGATGCCGCTGCCGATGATTCTGTTCTGGGAATTCAACCATTTCGTGGTCCTGGAAGGATTCGACCGCAGGTGGTTCTACCTGAACGATCCGGCCACGGGTCATCGCCGCGTGTCCGCGGAGGAGTTCGATGCCGGATTCACGGGGGTGGCACTGAAGTTGAGCCCGGGTCGTGCGTTCCAGCCGGGAGGCGTTCCCTCCGGCCTGACACGGCGCCTCCCCGCATGGCTGGACGGCGCCTGGGGCGCGCTGGCGTGGGCCGTCGTCTGCGGACTGATGCTGGCTGTCCTAGCCCTGACGGTGCCTTTCACGGCGAGCCTGTTCGTGGACGGAGTGGTGGGCGACGGTGAGCCATGGGGGTTCCTCCTGGCCGCGATGCTGGTGGGAGCCGCGGTCCTCGTGTACGGCCTTGCCTGGCTGAAGCAGCGGATCCTGCAGCGCCTGGCGATCCGAACTTCGATCATCTTCGGCAACCGTTCCGTATCGCAGCTTCTGCGGCTGCCGATCGACTACTTCAGTCACCGACTGGTGGGCGAGCTGGCCACGCGCATCCAATCCATCGACAGGATTGCCAGAGGCCTTTCGGAGCGTTTTCTCGGCGTATTGATCGATGTCGCCATGAGCGCCGTGTTCCTGGCCGTCATGGTGGCATACGACCTGCTGCTCGCACTGGTCATCCTGACGCTTGCCCTGTTGAATGCGCTGCTTCTGGGCCTGATCACGCGTGCACGTTCCGACAAGGCCACCGCCCTGCGCCGCGAGCAGGGATTGCTGGCGGGTATCGCTACGGTAATGCTGCATCAGGCGGACAACCTGCGCATGACGGCTGCGGAAGACCGCATGTTCGCCCGCTGGGGCGGCCATCAGGCCCGCGAACTGGCGGCGCGGGGGCAATACACCGAGCTGAGCAACCTCATCGCTGCCGGACCCGGCCTGTTCGCGATACTGGGCAGCGCGGCCGTGCTGGCTTTCGGTGCGCCGAAGGTCATTTCCGGCGAGTGGACGCTTGGCGCGCTGCTGGCGTTCTACCTTGTGGCGACCATGTTTCTGGAGCCCATCGGCCGCCTGGTCGAATTCGCCCACGAGCGCCAGACGCTCCTGACCGACATGCAGCGTCTGGACGACATTACGGAAACGCCTGTCGATCCGCATTTTGCGCGTCGGGCCGAAGCATCGCACGCGATTGCCACCTTCAACGGGCACCTGCGGTTGACAGGGCACGTGGAGCTGCGCGGTGTGACCTTCGGCTACAACATGAACCGCCCCCCGCTGATCGACGACTTCAGTCTGGTCTTCGAGCCCGGTCAGCGCGTCGCCGTTGTCGGTCCCACCGGGTCGGGGAAGTCGACGCTGTCCCGTCTCGTCGCGGGCATCGTGCACCCGTGGTCGGGAGAGGTTCTCTTCGACGGCCGGCCTCGACACGAGATTCCCGATGAGGTGCTGTCGCGTTCACTGTCGATGGTGGACCAGCGCGTCGTCCTCTTCTCCGCCACCGTGCGCGACAACCTGACGCTTTGGAACACCGCCGTTCTCGACGATGACGTCGTCGCTGCAGCTCGCGACGCGAGCATCCACGACGAGATACTCAGGCGGCCCCTCGGCTATGCGACACAGGTCGACGAAGGCGGGAGCAATTTCAGCAGCGGACAGCAGCAGCGGCTGGAAATAGCCCGCGCGCTGGTCGGGAACCCCACCGTCCTGATTCTCGACGAGGCGACGAGCGCTCTGGACGCGGCAACCGAGGCGCATGTCGACGACGCGCTGCGCCGCCGCGGAATCAGCTGCCTGATCGTGGCGCACCGGCTCAGCACGATCCGCGACTGCGACGAGATCATCGTGGTCGACAAGGGGACGGCGGTACAGCGCGGCACCCATGATGAGCTGATTTCGGACACGAGCGGGGTGTACCATCGCCTCGTGCGGGCGGAGCTGGGCGGATGACGGCGCCGGAGAGCCGCACGCTCGGCCGGATCGCTGCAGAGTGGGGAGCGGAGGTGCCGTGCGCCGGCAATCTGCCGGTCGATATCGGCAATCCCGAGTTCGCCTGGTTCATCGAATCCGGCGCAGTCGACCTCTTCCTGGTCGAGCGGCAGGACGGTGTCGAGCAATTCGCACCGCAGCACATGCTGCGCGCCGAATCGGGTCGCCTCCTGCCAGGTACCGCGCCACAGGACGAGTTGACTTCGCTGGGGGTGATTGCCAAGGGGCTGCCCGGCACCGTGCTCAGGCGTCTTCCCACCTCCCGTCTTGGCGCGGTTCGTCGCTCGGAACTGGCGGAGCAGGTCGACGCGTGGCTCGTTGACATCTCGGCGATGCTGGTTCGGGACGTCACCCATCAACCGCGGGCGGACGCCCTCCTCGAATCCGGCGATGCGCGGACGTCCAGGAGCGGCACACTTGCGGCACGCAACGGAGTGGTGTGGGTGACCGGTCTGCAACCGGGCGAGGGTCTGTTCATGGGCTTGACCGATCCCGCCGACGACGAGGCGGATCCGGCCCGCGCAGGGCGCGAGCTGCCGCTTGCACCCGCCACCTGGTTGACCCTACGGAGGGATGTGCGGGTCTCCACCGTGTCCTCCCTCGACCTCGCCGAGCGCAAGCAGCTGCTGCCGGCGCTCAACGCTTTCAACCGGATCGCGCTCTCGGTCGAGCGGCTGAACCGTCTGCTGGCCGTCGCCGACCAAGCGAATCTGGCGCGGGAGCGGGTGATCCGCCGCTCAGGAGAAGAGGAGGACGCCCGGCGCAGCCTGTTCGACTTGTATGATCTCCTGCACGAAGCCGATGATGCGGCGCTGCATGGCGCCCTGAAGACCATCGGCCGACACTTGGGCATCGTCTTCCGGCGGCCGCCCGCAACGGAAGGATCCACGACGGACGCCACGCTCGCCAAGGTGCTCAGCGCGTCGGGCGTGCCCGGCCGAAAGGTGCGTCTCGAGCGGAACGACCGATGGTGGACCGGCGACAGCGGCGCCATGCTGGCCTTTCGAGCCGACGACGGCGGGCCCGTGGCTCTGTTGCCCGGCTTCCTGGGAAACTATCGGGAAATCGATCCTGCCAGCGGGAGCAAGCGCCGGATCACGGCCGCCCGCGCCGCGTCTCTGCGCCCGGACGCCTGGCAGTTCTATCCCACCCTGAAGTCGACAGTTGCCCGCTGGCGTGATCTGTGGAGGGTCGCCAGGGTCGGGTTGAGCGCCGATCTGGCGCGCTTCGTGGTGACCGGGGTCATCGGGGGGCTCGTCATGTTGCTGCCGGCCGTGGCGCTCGGCTTCATCGCCGACGAGGTGATCCCCGCCGGCGATGCCGGGCTGTTGTACGGTGTCAGCGCCGCTCTCGTTGCGCTTGCTCTCGTGCGCGCCGTGCTGCACGTCTTCCAGGGTATCGTGCTGATGCGGTTGGAGGGCCGCGCCAGCTCCAGGATGGAGGCTGCGTTCTGGGACCGCCTCCTGCGGCTGCCGGCGCGCGTCATGCGGCGCTACCCGGCGAACGATCTGGCGATGCGGGGAATGGCGTTGCGGCATTTGCACGGTGTAGTCGGCAACGGCCTGCTTTCGATCGTCTTTCTGTCACCCGCGTTCCTGATCATCGCTTCACGCGACGTCGCGCTCGGAGGGCTGACGGCCGCTTTCGGCCTGGTGTCGCTGCTCGTCACCGTGGCGCTCGGACTGCGGCAGATCGCGCCGCAAGACCGCAGGCTGAAGGCGGTGCGGCGCCTGTCCGGCCGACTATTCCAGCTTATCAACGGCATACCAAAGCTACGCGTGGAAGGTGCGGAGGGATCCGGTTTTGCGGCCTGGGCGCGGGACTACCGCAAGCAGAAGCGCGCGGAACTCGAGGTCGACGCGGTCGAGGCCCATCGGCACGCCTTCGCGGCCGCTCTCCCGCTGCTGGCCGCGGCGCTGCTGATCCTCGCCATTGCGCTGACCGGCCCGACCTCCGTGGGGGTCGCCGACTTGATCGTCGTCTACGTGCTGTTCCTGCTTTACCAGACGGCCGTGATCCGCCTGGGTGATTCGCTCAGCTCACTGGCCGCCGCGGTACCCGCGCTGCGGCAGATGCGGCCGCTGCTGGCCGAGACGCCGGAGACGGGCGGCGAAGCGGAGTTCGTCGACGTGCTGGGGGGCGATGTCGTCTTCGACCGCATCTCGTTCCGCTACGATGCCGACGGACCGCTGATTCTCGATGACGTCTCGATACGGGCTCGCGCGGGCGAGTTCATCGCGATCGCAGGCGACTCCGGAGCCGGCAAGAGTACGCTCTTCCGGCTCATGCTCGGACTGGAACAACCGTCGAACGGATCGGTCTACTTCGATGGCCGGGACCTTCGGCACCTCGACGTCAAGGAGGTGCGCCGACACATCGGTGTGGTGCCGCAAGGAGTGCGGCTTCACCCGCAGGATCTGTGGGACAACATCGTCGGCGATCACGACAACGCCACCGCAGAAGATGCCTGGCGGGCGGCACGTGCCGCCGCCATCGACCGTGAGATCGAGGCCATGCCGATGGGCATGCTGACGCCGGTGGGCGCGGGCGCCGCCGTGACGTCCGGTGGCGAGAGTCAGCGCATCCGGATCGCCCATGCGCTGATCGGCAATCCCCGGATCCTGTGCCTCGACGAGGCTACAAACTGGCTGGACAACGAAACGCAGTCCCGGGTCATGGCCAACCTGGCTCGCCTCACGTCGACGCGGATCGTGATTGCGCACCGCCTTTCCACACTGCGGCAGGCGGACCGGATCTACGTAATGCAGAGGGGCAGAGTCGTCCAGGAGGGATCCTTCGAGGAGTTGGCCACAGCACCCGGCGTCTTTCAGGAACTGGTGCGGCGGCAGGTGGCCTGAGCGGCGGTCGGATTGCGTCACCCCCCGCCGCTCATTAGCATTAGCGTGGACTGGGCCTGTCCCGTGCCCCGAGTCACCATGGTGGAGGGTATCCAGGATGGCGCCACACGCCGGCGCTGCAACAGCCAAGAGCGGGCGGGTGGTGGAGCCATCGGTCGCGAACGCGCTTCCGCACTTCGTTCCTCTCTTCATCTTCCCCCTCGTCGTCGCCGCCGCTCTCCAGGGCGGCTGGTGGATCGCCGGTCCGTTCGTCTTCTTCATGCTCGCAGACCGATTCGACAGGTTCTTCGGCGTGGAGGAGCGGAACATGGATCCGGCCGCGACCCACGAGAGCCAGTTGTTCCTGTACAATCTCTCGCTGTGGTTGTGGGCGGCTTGCTGGCCGGTGGCCTTCGTATTCTCGCTGTGGCAGATGCTGATCGCCGACCCCCTTGCGCTCTGGGAAATCGGGTTCATGATCGCCATCCTGGCGATGGTGGCGCAGACGGTCTTCATCGTGGGCCACGAACTGGTGCATCGGCGCGCCCTCTGGGAACGGAGGCTCGGTGAATTCCTCCTAGCGTCCGTCTCCTACCCGCACTATGCGACCGAGCACGTCTACATCCATCATCCGCGCGTGTGCACGCCGCTGGACCCCGGATCCGCACCGAAGGGTCTGAGTTTCTGGCGATACCTGCCCCGGGAGGTGGCAAACAACATCCTGGGCGCCTGGCGGTTTGAAAGCCGCCGGCTCGCCCGGCGCAGTCTGCCGCTGTGGCATTACACGAACGCGTTCTGGCGCTACATCGTCGAACTCGTCATCTGGTACGGGCTGATCTACTGGATTGGCGGCATGTGGGCCGTGGTGTGTTTCGTCGTCGGGTGTGGAAGCGTGGTCTTCTCCATGAAGATCAGCAACTACGTGCAGCACTATGGGCTCAGGCGCATCCGGATGCCCCACGGACGGTTCGAACCGGTGAAACCGCGGCACGCCTGGAGTGCCGCGTACAAGTTCACCAACTGGCTGTACTACAACATGCAGCGCCACGCCGACCACCACACGTCCAACCGGCGCTATCCGCTTCTCCAGCACTATGGCGAGGCCGCTTCGCCGCAGCTGCCGGGCAGCTATATCCAGATGAACACCCTGGCGCTGTTCCCCAAGCAGTGGTTCGAGACCATCGATCCCCTGCTCGATCGCCAGCGCAAACAGTTCTATCCCCAGATTGACGACTGGAGCGCCTACGATAGTGCGGCGTTCGCGGCCCGCCCCGACGCGTTCGACGTGATCGCCGAGATTCATGCCTCCGCCCCGCGCCTCGCCGAGTGGATCAACGAGGCCCCGGTGCTGCTCGACAGGCTTCGGGACCGCGAATTCACCGACCTGGAGCTGCCGGAGGGATTCGGACCGGACCCGGAATTCGAGGCAATCGCCCGTTGCGGGCTTGCGCGACTCTACTGGACGCACGAACTCGGCGTCTCCGAGATGAAGGACCAGCTCGCCGACATCCACATGCAGGACGCCGGCGAGGCGGTCGACACGGCACGGGAGTGGTCGAACGGCAAGGTCTTCCAGATCGCCGTTCACGCGATGCGCGGCAGCCTGTCGGTGAGCGAGGCGGGCATCGCGCTGTCACGCGTCGCGGAAGCCTCCATCGCCACCGTGCTGTCTGCGGTTGAGGAGGACTTTCAAGATCGGGGCATTGCACGCGCCAGCGGCGGTATGGCGGTGGCGGTTGTGGGGCCGATGGCCAGCGAGGAAGCCATGCCGGGCACCGAGCTTGACGTCCGGTTCGTGTACGACGGCAGCCCGGCGAAGTATTACGAAGCACTGGTCCGACGGTTCCGCAAGGCGCTGCGGTCGTTCTCGCGCGGCAACCTGCTGCTGCCACCGGTTCCGCGCGGCGGACTGGGCGGACTGCATTCTCTCGCCGAGTTCGAGGAAGAGCTCCGGAATCCCCGTTCGGGCAGCGACCTTCTGGCACCGGCGGCGGCGCGTTGCGTGTTCGCGTCAGACGACGGCGAAACCTGGGACCGGTTCGAGCAAGCGCGACGAGGCGGCCTGGGCCGCGATACGGGCCGCGACGTCCTGGCGGCTGCGCTGCGCGAGGCCGCGACGAACCCGATTGAGCCGGACCTGCCGTCGGTTGCCAACATGCGTGGCGGTCTTCGGGACCTCGATCGCGTAGCTCTGGCCCTTCGATCGACGCTCGGCCGGGATGAGTCCGAAATGCCGGATGACGACGCAGTTTCCGTCTTCAGGACGGCGGGCGAACGAGGTTTGATCGCCGCCGATGCCGGCACGAGGCTGTCCGGCGCTGCAGCACTGTGGCGCAACCTGCATGGTGCCCTGAAGCTCATCGCTGGAGACGGGTTCGCGGTCGACAGCGCGACGTCCAGGGTCAAGACCGGGATTGCCAGGGCCTGCGGACTGGACGACTTCGGTGCGCTGACCGTCAGGTTCCAAGATGCCGCATCTCAAACCGCCGCCGACCTCGACGCCCTCGCCCGTTGAGCCCGCAGCGCTGCTGAACGAGTTCATCGCAGCGAGCCGGGAGCGCGTCGAAGCAGCGCTCGACGAGTGTCTGCCGGCCGAGACGCAGCGCCCCACGGAACTGCATCGTGCTCTTCGCTACGCGGTCTTTTCCGGCGGCAAGCGCCTGCGTCCGACGCTCGCGTTCGGGGCGGCCGTGGCGGGCGGTGCCGATCCTGAACAGGCCATGCCCGTTGCCGTCGCAGCGGAGTTGGTTCACACCTGTTCGCTCGTCCTGGACGACCTGCCGGCGCAGGACGACAACGCCGTACGCCGGGGCCAGCCGGCGGCCCACGTCGCCTTCAGCAGCGCTACCGCCGTTCTGGCCGGCAGTGCCCTGCTTTCTGAGGCGTTTGCACAGTGCACCCGGCTGCCCGACCCCTTGGCGTGCGTTGCGGTGGGGGCCCGTCTGAGCGACGTCATCGGCCATCGAGGCTTGATCGGCGGACAGTTCGGCGACCTTGCGTTCGATCCATCCGGAACGAGCCTGGAGGAGATTGAACACATCCATCTGCGCAAGACCGCCTCCCTGTTTCGCTTCGCGGCCCGCAGCGGCGGTCTGGTCGCGGGACTGCCGGGCGCGCGCCTTGACCGCCTCGACGCGTTTGGACGTGCCTACGGGCTCGCCTTCCAGGTTTTGGACGACCTGCTTGACGAAGATCCGGGGGCGTGTTCGATGCTGCACGTGCTCTCGCGACGGGAGGCTCGTGGGCGCGTCCGCGGACTGCTCGACCAGGCGGTCCGCGAGGTCGAGGTGTTCGGGCCCGACGGGTGGGTCCTTGCCGGTCTGGCACGGCGGCTCGAAGGGCTGATCCCATAGCGGCCGTCATGTTCAGAAAAACACGGCCAGCATGAACGTGCGCGACCGACGCCACGGCCCGATCGCCTACATGGCGGGGAACAACACCGCAGTCAACGTCGTCATGCTCGTCCTGCTGATCGGTGGCCTGTACACCGCGTTCGGTCTTGTTCAGGAGGTGATCCCGGACGCCTCTCTGGACCGCATTCAGATTCTCGTGCCCTATCCCGGCGCCTCTCCCGAGGAGGTCGAGGAGTTGATCCTCCGCAGGATCGAGGAGCGGATCAGGGGCGTGGAGGGACTCGACCGCGTGGTCGCGACCGCCTCCCGGGGTTCCGGGTCGGTGGTCGCCGAGTTCAAGAACGGGACGGACATCGGCTGGGCCCTCAACGAGGTGAAGGCGGAGGTGGATCGCATCGCGACGTTCCCGGCGGAGGCGGAGCGGCCCGCAGTGCGGGAACTCACCACCCGGCAGGTCTTCCTGCGCTTGATCGTCCATGGTGACGTTCCCGAGCGTACGCTGAAGGAACTGGCCAACCGGATCGAAGAGGGTATCTCGGCACTGCCCCAGGTGTCGCTGGCGCGAACGAGGGGAACCCGTCCATACGAGATATCGATCGAGGTTCCCCGGCTGCGGCTTCGCTCCCTCGGCCTGACGCTGGAAGAGATCGCGCACGCGGTGCGGCTGGGTTCGGTGGAGCTGTCGGCCGGCCGGATATCGGTCGGCGACGAGGAGATCCTGGTCCGTACGCTGGGACGAAACCACGACCAGTACGACTTCGAGCACATCGTCGTCCTGACGCGACCGAACGGCACGTCCGTCCGGCTTGGCGATATCGCCACGGTGCGCGACGGCTTCGCCGACAGCGATCTCCGGATGCGCTACAACGGCCAGCCTGCAGCCCGCGTCGACGTGTACCGCACGTCCGACGAACAGCTGCTGGGCATCAGAGCCGCAGTTCAGGACTACCTGGATACGAACGTGCTGCCGAGCCTGCCCGCCGGCGTGGAGGTCGCGATCTGGAGCGACGACTCCGTCCTCGTGGGTGGGCGGCTGGGTCTGATGGTCAAGAACGGACTGCTCGGCCTCATCCTGGTCTTTATCACCCTGGCGCTCTTCCTGGAACTCCGCCTCGCAATGTGGGTGGCGGTGGGTCTGGCCGTTTCGTTCGCGGGCGCGTTCCTCGTGATGGGTTTCCTGGGCGTGACCATCAACATGTTCTCGCTGATGGGCCTCATCCTGGCGCTTGGAATCGTCGTGGACGATGCGATCGTCGTGGGGGAGAGCGTTCATCTGGAGCGGGAAAAGGGCACCGGTGGGCTGGAGGCGGCGATTCGCGGGACGAGACAGGTGAGCACCCCCGTTGTTTTCGCGGTGCTCACTTCGATCATTGCCTTCTCGACACTGTTGACCGTGCCGGGCGCTCAGGGCAAGCTGGGGCGCGCCGTCCCAATCGTCGTGATCTCCGTTCTCTTCATTTCGCTGCTCGATTCGCTGCTGCTTCTGCCGAACCACCTCTCGCACCTGCCGGCGGCCAGCCGACGGGCACGGTATCGGATCACCGGACTCTGGAGCAGACTCCAACGGCGCGTGGACGTGCTTGTGAAGCGGCTCGCCGACGGCCCGCTCGACCGCGGGTTGCGCCTGGCGACCGGACAGCCGCTCGTCGTGCTCGCCGCCGCAGCCGGGCTGCTCGTGCTCTCGTCAGGTCTCGTCGTCTCGGGCATCGTGCCCAGCCGGTTCATCATACCACTCGAGGGCGACATCGTATCCGCGGACCTCGAGCTGCCGACCGGAACGCCGGGAGAGTTCACGACCGAAGTGGCCGACCGGGTGGAGGCGGCGGGACACCGGGCAGTCGCACGGGTCGCCGCAGAGCACGGGCTGTCAATGGACGATGCGCCGCTGGAGGTCGCCGTGGCCGTCACGGTGGGGCAGTCGGCGCAGCTGTTCGATCCTCTGGCGGGTGACCTGGCCCCGCCCCCCCGCAGTCACATCGCGACGGTCCAGTTCAAGCTGATCGACTGGGAACAGCGCCGCGTCGCCGCATCCGCGCTCGAACAGCGGTGGCGGGAAGAGGCCGGCGAGATCCCGGAGGCGACGGAGTTCTCGATTACGTCCAGCATCGTGGGCGGGGACCTACCCGTTCATTACGACCTTTCTCATCCCGATCCGGACCGCCTGCGTGCGATCGCCGACGACGTAGTCGCGGAACTCGCCAGCATCGATGGCGTCTTCGATGTCCGGCAAAACCTAGACGAGGGGCTCAACGAACTCCGGCTCGAGCTCGAGCCGGCCGCACGCACGCTTGAACTGACGCGCGATGACTTCGCCCGCCAGCTGCGGGCCGGCCTCTTCGGCGTGGAAGCGCTCAGGGTGCCCCGAGGCCGCGAGGATGTACGGGTCTACGTGCGGCTCCCGGAAGAGGAGCGGAACTCCGCAGTCGACGTCGAACGGTACATGGTGCGTGTGCCCGGCGCTGGACAGGTGGCCCTGGGACAGATCGCGTCGGTGGATTCCGGCCGGTCCCCCTCCACGATCCATCGGATCGACGGGCGCCGCGCCGTATCGGTGACGGCGGACGTGGACGCGATCAACGCGACGGGCCGACAGGTGGACGATCGCCTGGAGAGGGAGCTCCTCGCGCCGCTCGAAGCCCGGGACCCCGGCTTCGCCTATGCGTTCGGCGGCCAGCGCAGGCAGCAGGACACCGTCAACGCAGTCCTCGCCAGATCGGGATTCCTTGCACTGATCGTCATGTACGCGCTCATGGTGATCCCTTTCGGATCCTGGTTTCAGCCGCTCATCGTGCTCGCCGCCGTACCCCTAGGGGCGGTCGGCGCACTGGTGGGACACATGCTGCTGGGCCTCGATCTGAGTATCTGGTCGACGCAGGGCCTGATCGGCGTGAGCGGGGTCGTGATCAATGACTCGCTCGTGATGGTCAAGTTCATGAACGACTTCAGGGACACCGGGATGGATCCCCGGGAAGCCATCATCGCCGGATCCAGAGCCCGTTTTCGGGCCATTCTTCTGACGTCGCTCACCACGTTCCTCGGCGTGGCACCGCTGGTGCTGGAAACGAGCACGCACGCCCGGCACCTGGTCCCGCTGGCAACGTCGGTCGGGTTCGGCGTCCTCGTCGCGACCTTCCTCCTGCTGCTGGTCGTGCCTGCGCTCGCCATGGTCCAGCACAACGCGCACGAGTGGCTGGCTTCTCGCGGCGCCCGCGCTCGGGGGAGGAAGGGCCGCCCCCCGTTTCATTGACCATTCCCGTGTCCCGTCTCATCTATCATCTTGTAGCCGACACGCCGGAGGGGCCGTCCGGCAGTGCCGCCGGGGCCCGTGGTCAGTATCGTGGAAGGAGGGTAGATTGGAGTGACGGAAGTAACGACTCTCAGCTTGGGATTAGCCATGGGCCAACCGCAGGAGACGACGCCCGAAGCGGCGGTTGCCCCAAGCACGGAATCCTCACACGCCTTCGCTTTCGGAAACGCTCGGTTGGTCCAAGCCGACTGCCTGACGTGGCTCAAGACCCAGCCCCGCACCTCCATTCACGCGGTCGTGACGGATCCCCCCTACGGATTGGTCGAATACACACCCAAGGAGCAAGAGAAGCTCCGTCGCGGACGCGGAGGCGTGTGGCGCCTGCCCCCATCGTTCGATGGCTGCAAACGATCGCCTCTTCCGCGCTTCACCACGCTGACCACCCTGGATTTGGCCCGCATGGAGCGGTTTTTCCGACAGTGGGGGCGTGAGTTGATGAGGGTTCTCGTTCCGGGCGCCCATGCGATGATCGCGTCGAATCCGCTTGTGGTTCAGCGAGTGACGACCGCACTGGTCTCTGCGGGATTCGAGCCTCGCGGGCAGATCATCAGACTGGTCATGACGATGCGTGGAGGAGACCGGCCCAAGAATGCCCACAAGGAGTTCGAAGGGGTAACGGTGATGCCGAGGTCGATGTGGGAGCCGTGGGTCCTGGTGCGAAAGCCCATTGAAGGCCGGGTTCAGGACAACCTGAGACGTTGGGGCACCGGGGGGCTACGTCGTCCGTCTAAGGAGCGTCCATTTGGAGACGTCATTCGGTCCCATCCGACTCGGGCTGGTGAGCGTGCTTTGGCTCCACACCCATCGCTGAAGCCGCAATCGTTCTTGCGGCAGGTCGTCCGGGGAGCCCTTCCGCTCGGAGAGGGGATCGTCCTGGATCCGTTTGCCGGATCGGGCTCCACTTTGGCTGCGGCCGAGGCGGTGGGATACTCGAGTATCGGGATCGAAATCGATCCGCAGTACGTTGAAGTGGCGAAGTCAGCGATCAGTTTGCTTGCGCGATTGGAAGTGTAGACTCAGACGAGGTACACCCAGCTCTCGCGAAGTCGGGCGATTCCCTCTTTGTGCAGCGTAGCCGTTCGAGTGCCGAGCGTGCCCCGCGGGTTCCTTCGAAAATCTTCTTCGGAAACGTGCCCCAGGTACACTTCTCGAAACTCCATCGGAGCGCGTTCCGACGCTGGTTCGGTGGTGTTGTCCACCGTGTAGACGAAGACACACATCCACTGCTCGCGGGCGCCATGTGTGTCAACGGCCCCTCCCTTCTTTCTGGTACTCTTGACCTCAACGCCGTGCTCGCCGGACTGAATCGAATCGTTCGGATATCTGCCGCGAACGATGAGGTCCGGGTGTCCGTTATGATACCGGTTTTCGACGAGCGTTCTCGAGTGCCGGGCCAAACACCCAGTCAACATGTCCGAAATGATGCCCGACATGGCCGCTGGTCGAAGCATGTCGTCGAAACGCGGGAGGCCCTTCTTCCAGAGCAAGCTGTTCACATCGAAGAGGAAATCGTACACGTCCTGCATCGCCAGCTCGAAGTCCTTGAGACGCAATTCGTATGGAAGGGCAAGGTCAGAATTGAACTTGGAGAGATCCGGGGTCGCTCTCTGGAGTGTCACTTCGCTGATTCCGCTCCCTCCACCAGCCCCCGCAGCTCCCCGATCACCTCCTCCAGCCCGTCCAGTTGCTCGCCGGCCACACGCGCCTCGTCCGTCAGCCGCGCCAGCCTGCGCCGCTGGTCGTCGGATGGCCCCGTGAGCGACCCGGTGGTCGACGGCCCCCCGTCGAAGTTGCCGAGCAGCCCGGTCCACCAATTGCGCACGTTGCTGTTGATGTCGCGCCACTCGTCGGCGACCTCCTCGATCGCGGCGGCCAGCTCCCCGGCGCGCTCCAGGTCGTCCTCATCGGCGGCGTCGGCATCTTCCAGCGCCTCCACGGCGGCCTCCGCCTCGCGCTCCAGGTCGTAGGCGGCCACACCCTCTTCGTACGCGAGCCGCTTGAGCTCGTGCAGCTCCAGAGTGAACTCGTACCGCGCGAGGCGGTCGGCTTCCGAGACGCGCAGCCGCGCGTCGGGCCGCACGGTGAGGTCCTGCTGCCGGCGCTCGTCGCCGACCGTCAGCACGACGGTAAAGTCGCCCGGCAGTACGAACGGCCCGTCCGGCCCCGAGTCCAGGTTGGGCACGTCGTAGCGCGTGGTGTCGTGCGGGATGGGGTCGTGGCGCAGATCCCAAGTCACGCGGTTGAGGCCGGCCGCGCCGGGACCGTCGAGCGCCCGCACGACCTCGCCCGACGCGTCGCGGATCTCGAAGCGCGCGCCTTCCTCCACCGCTGCCGGTAGCCAGTAGTCGAACCACGCGCCGTACGCCGGATTCGCGGCGCGAAACATCCCCTGCCCCTGTGACGGCACGTCGTTGCGGTAGAGGAACATCGTGGCGGGCCTGGGCGGCGTGAAGATCGGCGCGTCGATCCCGGTCACCGTCCCCGTCACGCCGCCGCTTTCGACGTGCAGATACGGCGAGATCAGCCCGATGTCGTCCAGCACGTAGATGCCGCGGCCGTGCGTCCCGGCCACCACGTCGTTGTCGCGCGGGTGGATCTCGATGTCGTCGACCGGCACGGCCGGCATCCCCGCGCCGAGGGGTCCCCACGTCGCGCCCCGGTCGATCGACGCGAACGCGCCGTCCTCCGCGCCCACGATCAGCAGGTTCGGGTTGGCGTGGTGTTCGCGCACCACGTTGACCGTCGCGCTCCCTAGCCCGGCCGCGAGCGGCCGCCACGTCGCGCCCATGTCCTCCGTCACGAACACATACGGCGCGTAGTCGTCGTCCCAGTGCCCGTCGAGGCTGACGTACGCCCGCGCGCCCTCGAAGTGCGACGCCTCCACCCAGCTCACGTAGTACGCGAACGGCGGCCCTCCCGCAGCGCCCACGATGTTCGCCGTGACGTCCGTCCAAGTCCCGCCGTCGTCGCGGCTCACCTGCACCGTGCCGTCGTCCGCACCCACCCACAGCACGCCCGCCGCCGCAGGAGACTCGGCCACCGCCGTGATCTCCCCGTATCCCGACACCCCATCGTGCTTCGACAGCGTCGTCGAGTCCGGCATCATCCCCATGATCGGCAGACTGTCCGGGTCGATCCCCCGCGTCAGCTCCTCCGTCGCGCGCCAGCTGTCGCCCCGGTCGTCGGAGATGAAGAGGCGGTTGCCGCCCAGGTAGACCCGGTTCGTGTTGTGCGGCGACACCAGGATCGGCGACTTCCAGTCGAAGCTGTACTCTTCGGTGGTGTCCTGTGGGAAGGGCTTCAGCGCCTTGCGGTCGCCGGTCGCCATGTCCACCCGCATGATCCCCGCGTTCTGCGACGTGATGTAGGCGATACCGGTGTCCGAAGGGTCCGTCTCGGCGTACATGCCGTCGCCGTAGTCGACGACCTGCCAGTCACGGTTGAGGATCCCGTGATACCGCGTCGTGCGGCTCGGGCCCCGGTACGAGTTGTTGTCCTGCAGGCCGCCGTAGACGTTGTACGGGTCCGCCATGTCCAGGTCGATGTCGTAGAACTGCTGGATCGGGATGTTGCCGATGAACGTCCAGTTGTCGCCCCGGTCCCAGGTCGAATACAGGCCGCCGTCGTTGCCGAGGATCATGTGGTCGGAGTTGCGCGGGTCGATCCACAGGTCGTGGTGGTCCACGTGCACGCCGGTGTTGTACACGACCTCCTGCGCGACCGTGGCGAAGTTCTCGCCGCCATCGGTCGTCCGGTGCAGCGAGCCCGCCACGAGGTACACCGTCTCGTCGTCGTTCGGATCGATGCGCAGCTGGCTGTAGTACATGGGACGCTGGTTGAGCTCGTTGACCCGCGTCCACGATTCACCACGATCGGTCGACTTGAAGATGCCGCCCTCTTCAGCTTCGACCACCGCCATGACCAGTTGCGGATTGCGGCGAGAAACCGCGAGCCCGATGCGGCCCATGTCGCCCTCTGGCAAACCCTCCGTCAGCTCCCGCCAGGTATCGCCGCCGTCGGTGCTCTTGTAGAGGCCGCTGCCGGGCCCGCCCCCGATGAACCCGTGCGCACGCCGCTGGCGCTGGTACATGGCCGCATAGAGAATGGCGGGATCGGACGGATCCATGGCGAGGTCGATTGCGCCGGTGTGCTCGTTTATGTAGAGGAGCTTCTGCCATGTGGTGCCCCGGTCGGTCGTGCGAAAGACGCCGCGCTCCTCGTTCGGGCCGAAGAGATGGCCCACCGCAGCCACCCAGACGCGGTCCGGATCCGTGGGATGCACCACGACGCGGCCGACGTGCCGCGTGTCCTCCAGGCCCGTGAGCCGCCACGTCTTGCCTCCGTCCGACGAATGGTAGACGCCCTGCCCCCATGGGGAACTGTTGCGGTTGTTCGCCTCGCCGGTGCCGACCCAGATCTCGAGCGGGTCGGACGGGGCCAGCGCGATGTCGCCGACGGAGAGGTTCGGCTGCTCGTCGAAGAGAGGCGTCCAGGTGGTGCCGTGGTTGACGCTCTTCCACACGCCGCCCGACGCGGCCCCGACGTAGATGTGCGACTGCGTGCCCGGCACGACCTCCAGGTCGCTGATGCGCCCGCCCGCGATGGCGGGGCCGATGTAGCGCCACTCGAGCCCGGCGGCGATGCGGTCGGGGGTCTGGGCGGTGGCGGGTGCGCAGGCAACGTGGGCTGCGGCCGCGCAGGTGAGGGCCAGGACCAGGGTGGTCGTCGTGGAG
This sequence comes from Longimicrobiales bacterium, assembly GCA_963662845.2. Taxonomy (GTDB): domain Bacteria; phylum Gemmatimonadota; class Gemmatimonadetes; order Longimicrobiales; family Gaopeijiaceae; genus Bin94. The sequence goes on from CAXXCM010000006.1 coordinate 51,500, forward strand.
CGCTGCATTCGTGGGTTCTCCGGCTGAGGCGGCGTGTAGACCGGCGGGGCGAGTGGTGCAACGTGGCGGTCGCGGAGTCATCGGGGCAACTTGGATCCCATGAGCAAGGACGAAACCCGCATCTCCGAGGAGCAGGCGCGCACTCGGCAAACGGCGGGGCGTCACGGGCCGAACGGCATCTCGATCTGGTCCAGGTGATCCTTCAGGAACTGGAGGTGCCGGTGTCCGCCGATCTTCAGGTAGCCCTGCTCGGTGGCCAGGAACGAGGCGGCGGCCCACCGCAGCGCCATCTGGGGGTCGGGCCAGTTGGCCGCGTCGCACACCTGCCGCGGCAGCCCGGAGCGCGCTTGGTCGATGAGGCTGGTGGTGGTGAGGCTGCGTCGCAGCCTGGGGTGGAGCCGGAACCGGTCCACCGTGAAGAGATCGCGCAGACGGTCACGGAGATGCCCGGCCGCCGCCTGGTGGCCGTCGCGCTCGAAGTCGTCGGCGAGACCGGCGAGGAGTCGTTGCCCGTCGTTCGCCACGCGGCTTGCGGCCGTGGGCGGCTTCCATGCTCGCGCGAACACCTTCGTCGCCGCGTCGCGCGCCTTCGCTCCGGGCAGGTGCGCGAGGACTTCGCGCTTCACGTGCAGCCGGCACGCCTGTACGGCGGTCTCCCATCCGAAGACCCTGGTCACCGTGTCCCGAAGCAGCGCCGACCCGTCGGTCACGAAGAGCGGTCGCCTGCGGAGAGAGAGACCTCGGCCCACGAGGTCGCGCAGCAAGCCTTCGACTGCCGGCCTCGGCTCGTCCGGCTCGGATCCGACCAGGCACATGCCCAGCACGCGCTTGGCACCGTTGCCGTCCACGCCGACTGCGACCGCAAGGGGGTGGCGGCCGATCTCGACCACATCCAGGTAGACGACGATCCAGGCACGGTCGTCCAGGGGTCGCGTCGCGAGCTCCTCCACGCGCTCGGAACCGGTCGCGACGACGAGATAGTCGGCGACCCTCTGGGCGCGGGTCGCGGCGATGTGGATGGCCCGCTCGTCCCGCTCCAGCAAGCGAATCCAACTGTCGACGTAGGGCGCGTGCGCATCGTCGCCCCGGCGTGGCAGGGACAGGCGCGCCGTCAGGTAGGCCGCGCTTAGCTCGGCGACGAGCTTCTCGCCAGCGCGCTCCTCGTCGCCGAACCATTCCCCGAGCTCGCGTCGGACCCGGCTTGCGTAACCGGTCCAGTGGATCGCCTCGCGCATGAGAGCGGGGTAGCCGTGCGTGTCACGGTCGCCGCCAGGCACGATCCCGGCACCGGTCGCTCGGTTCCTGTCAGGGCGAAAACGGGGCGGCAGACGATCGAACTGCTCCGCGTTGAACACCTCGTGGGACTGAATTAGTTGGCGCTGGAGGAAGATGGGCCGCAGCACGCGCGTGCCCTTCTCGCCCTTCCGAACGCGTGCGCGGTATCGACGGCCCTGGGCCTCGGTCAGCCAGTACGGACTCTCGTAGCCCCTCTCGTCGGCCGCGATGGAGAGGATCAGGGCGTTCGTGCCCGTGAAGGGAAGCCCGCCGTGTCGCAGCGGCATCCCCGAGACTCGCCAGGGCCGGCGCCAGGGGAGCACCTCATTCCTGAGGGCCGCAACGATCCTCTCGGTGATCTGCCCAAGGATTTCGGATGTCGTGGGTTCGTCGCTCATCGCCGGGGGCTGTCGGACGGGTGGAGCGCCCTTTGGCGGAATCCCTGGCTCGTGTGGACCAGCAGCTCCAGATCGCCCCGGGTGAGGTGCCGGAGCAGCCGGGGCGACAGTGCGACGGCACCCTCCATGTCGGTCATGCCGGGCCCCGCGAGGCGCTGGACGACGACGGGGCCGCCCTCGTCCTCGGCCGGGGTGCGCCGCAGCACCGCGCCGTACACGTCGTCGTCGGCGAGGTCGGGCACGACGATCCGGTAGGACAGGGCGCCGTTTGCGAGGTCGAGGGCCAGTGCGGCTTCGAGGCCGTCGCCGCTTGGCGGGTCGGTCGCGATGCGGACCGGTGCGGGGGAGGCGCCGTTCAGCAGCGCGGGTGTGCGCAGGGGTGCGCGCCGCTTGGGGTGGGCGGCCTCGTGCGCGAACGCGAAGGCGACGAGGCGGTGGTCGTCGAGGGCGCGGCCGAGCAGCTCCAGGCCGACCGGGAGGCCGCCTGTGGTGAAGCCGGCCGGAATGGTGAGCGCGGGCAGCCCCGTGTGGGCGCTCAGGAAGCAGGTCGCGCCGGTGGGGGCCGCGCCGATGAGGGCGGTCTCGTGCCGCATGGTCGGGTAGGCGAGGGCGTCGAGGTCCTCCCGGTCGAGGAGGTCGACGACCGCCGCCGCAAGGGCGCTTCGCCGCGCCATGGTCTCGGTGAGCTCGGGCGACTCGCGCGCGGCGCGTTCGTTCCGGCGGCGGAAGTTGCGGTCCAGCGCCTCGTGGTGGAGGCCGGCTTCGAGGATCTCCTCCAGCGAGGCGACCGGCGCATCGGGGACGCCGGCCAGGTAGTCCATCAGGTCGAACTTGAACTCGAAGTCGATCAAGCCGGTGTTGGCGAGCAGTTCGTCCATGTCGGGGATCTCCGCGTCCACGACCGTGGCGCCGAGTCCCTCCATCTCGACGAGCGCGGCGCGGATCACCCGGGTCACGCCGGCGGCGGCACCTTCCTCCTCCACCCACGCCTCCAGGACCCCGATCCGGGCACCCTCCAGCGCGGCCGGGTCGAGCGCGGCCTGGAAGCTCGGCACCGGTCGCCCTTCAAGAATCGCGGTGGCAGGGTCCGCCGGATCGGGTCCCACCGTCGCGTCGAGGGCGATGGCGAGATCGGTCGCCGTGCGGGCCAGCGGGCCACCCGTGTCCTGCGAATGAGAGAGCGGGAGGATCCCGTCGATGCTGGACAGACCCTTGGTCGGCCGCAGCCCGAAGAGGTTGTGCACCGCCGCCGGAATGCGGATCGATCCGCAGGTGTCGCTCCCCCACCCCACCGGCGCGAAGCTCGCGGCCACGGCGGCTCCCGTGCCGCCCGAGCTGCCGCCGGGATTGCGCGCCGGGTCGTAGGGGTTGCGCGTCTGCCCTCCCAGCGAGCTGATCGTGGTGATCCCCGCCGCGAGTTCGTGCAGGTTCGTCTTGCCCAGAATGACGGCACCCGCCTCCAGCAGCCGCGCCACCTGGAATGCGTTGTCCACCGGCCGCAGCCCGGCCAGCGCCAGACTCGACCCCGTCGTGGGCATCCAGTCCATGTCGTAGTTGTCCTTCATCAGGACGGGGATGCCGTGCAGCGGACCCCGAACCGTCCCCGCCGCCCGCTCGGCGTCCAGTGCCTGCGCCTGTTCGCGGGCCAGCGGATTCATGCGGACGATCGCGTTGAGCGCGGGACCGTCGCGGTCGTAGGCGCGGATCCGCGCCAGGTGCAGATCGACCAACTCGGCCGAGGTGACCTGCCCTTCCTGCATCGCGCCTTGCAGCTCCAGGATCGTGGCCTCGGCGACCTCGAACTCGGTGGGGGGCGCGGTCGCCGACCCGGAGCACGCGGCCGCAGCGAGGAGGAGGACGATGGGTGCGCGATTGAACATGAGGGGTAGCCTATGTGGTCAGGAACACCGAGACCAGGAGCGCGGGGACGAAGACGACGGAGTAGAGGGTCATCACGCCCATCGCCTTGACGACCGTCAGCGGCCAGCCGTCCTCGTAGTATCGCCGGAGCGCCATGAGGAAGTACGGGTAGGGGAGCAGCGCGCAGATCAGTCCGACCCAATCCAGGGGACCCACGTCCGAAAGCAGGAGCCACACCGTGTAGACGATGAAGATGAAGGTCTGGACGTGGATCGCGAAGACGAGATGCTCGACGAAGAAGCGCCCCTTGCGGAGGTTAAAGACCTGAAGCGCGAGGGCGTAGAACGGAAGCAGGAAGAACATCGCGATCGGCAGGTTCCCGACGACGCGCTCCCCGATGAGCGACGGATCGTGCAACAGGTCGAGTCCGCCGAGGACAAAGAACCGGTCGAATCGGCTCATGTCCTGCGGATCCCCTGCGGCGATGCCCAGCAAGGCTGCCCTCGCGGGATCTCCCTCCGGACGATTGAGGATGTCGTCAACCTTCGTTCGGTATTCCACGGGCAGCGACGCCTTGAAAGCTTCGACTCCCTCGTCGTCCGGCAACTGTCCTTCCGGGAGTTCCATCGACGGGACTGAAATCGTGGCCTCCGCCGTGTCGAGCCGGCCCGTCAGGGAGAGCATCAGGAAGAAAACGAAGCTGGCGAAGATGTATAGCCTGACCGGCGACATGTAGCTGGCCCGGCGATTGCGCGAAAACTCGGCGGTGAGCCGTCCGGGCCGGAAGAGGAGCAGCTTGAGCGTGCGGTAGAGCCGCGAGTCCACTTCGAACGTCTCGCGCAGGAACTCGCCGATGACCGACCCAAGGAAGCGTGCGTAGTCCCGGTCGCTTTGTCCGCAGTGCTGGCAGAAGCTCATCGGGCGACTCCGGCCGCAGTTCGGGCAGGTGGGGTCCGGCATCGTGCCTCCGGCGAATGGCTTGTCGTGGCTCGTGCAATCTGGGCGTTGGAGCACTGTGACGCCAGAATCGTGAAGCGGGGGTGCGTTTGTCCGCCACTTTGGGCGTTTCGTGGCGGACAAAGTCCGAGACTCTACCCGAGACTCTACCCGAGATGCCTACCCGGGCGGCTCTTCCGTGCCTTCGCGGAGCATGGCGAGGTAGCGCTCGTAGACGAAGATCTTGCCGCGCTGGCGACCCGTGATCTCACGCACGATGTCCATTCCTTCGAGGAGCCGCAGGGCGGCGGCGACCGTGGGCGCGGACAGCCCGGTGCGTCGTGCGATGTGGCCGATGCGACCGACCGTGCGTTCGACGAGGGACTGGTGCACACGCAGCGCCGAGCCAGCCTTCCGTCCCTGTTGGCCGATTCGGACTCGGTCGTCGCGGATGGTCTCGCTCGCTCGCCGCGCGGTCTCGACGGCACCGTCCGCCACTTCGCGCACGCCTTCCAGGAAGAACCGCAGCCAAGCCTCCCAGTCCCCCGTGTGTCTGGTCTCGTTGAGCAGCCGGTAGTAGGTGCTCCGATTGCGCTTGAAGTGGAGACTCAGGTAGAGAAGCGGTTCGCGGAGAAGTCCGGCGTCGCACAGCATGAGGGTGATGAGCAGGCGCCCCAGACGACCGTTGCCGTCGAGGAACGGGTGGATGGTCTCGAACTGCACGTGCGCCAGTCCGGCCTTGACGAGAAAGGGGAGCTCGTCGTCGGTGGCGTGGATGAAGCGCTCCAGATCGGCCATGCACTCCTCGACGCGGTGCGGCGGCGGCGGGACGAACGCCGCGTTGCCGGGACGGGAACCGCCGATCCAGTTCTGCGAACGGCGAAACTCGCCCGGCATCATGGATGCCCCACGACCGCTTGCCAGAAGTCTGCGGTGCATGTCCCGCATGAGGCGATTCGAGAGCGGGAAGTCCGCGCGCAGACGCTCGACACCGTGATTCAACGCCGCCACGGCATTCGACGTTTCCAGAGCGTCGCTTGCGGAGGAGCTGGGGACGCCCCCGGCCTCGTGGAGCATCAGATCGGCGAGCGAGGACTGCGTTCCCTCGATCTGGGAGGACAGCACCGCCTCCTTCCGCACATACCCGTGGACGAATACCGTGGCGTCGGGTAGCAGCTCGGTGACTGCGTCGAGCCGCCCCAGCGCCGTCGTGGCGGCCTCGAGCGGACGCCGGAGCCCCTCGCGGAAGTTGACCTCGGGCGACGGCGGAAGGGGTCGTGGCACGAAGGCCCGCACGGTCTCCCCACCGCCGGCGGTCGTTTCGTAGGTGCCTGTGGATTCGCGTCGCATGACCACAAGCTCGCACGGCCGTAGGAAAGATTCAAGGATTTTGCTTTCGTTAGGAGGCCGGTTGGAAAGAATCTCTTCTTAAGGAGAAGGAATGGCCACTCTAACAAAAACTTATCGGCTTTTGCTTTCTCTCCGGCACCCTATTCGCGATCTGGTACCAAGCTTCTCGCGTCCGAGTCGTCGAACGTTTCCGGGTTGGGACGACCACCTTCGTGCCGGTCGCGCGGGCAATCTCGTGGGCGCGTCTGGCGACGCGGAGCAGAGCAGCCATGACGCCGTCGGGATCGACCCTGGATCCGGGCCGCTCTCGCACATCGTCAGCCACCGACCACCTCGCTTCCGCACTCAATCGGGACAGGCACCGGTTCAGTCCCCCACCACGGGCTGGTAGTCGTCTCCCTCCATTGGCTCGTAGCCGTCCCACTTCCCTCGCATCTCGATGAGGACGCGCTGCTTCGCTGGAGCCGGCACGGGGTTGAGCCGCACCACTTTCGCTGCGTAGGCGCGGGGCCGCTCGGTCATCGCCCTGGCCAAGTCACCGACCAAGTACCGCGGCGCCCAGCCGATCATATGGTAGTCGGTGGTCTGGATCTGGACCGCCAACCCAGAGGCCGGATTCGTCAGCTCCACGGTGACGTAGAGCTCCTCTTCAGGCATCAGGCTCTCCAGACGGTTCTTCGCGTCCGCGTTGACGTGCCGCCATCCATGCAGGAAGAAGCGGCATTTGAAAGATCCGTCGGCGGCTTTTTCCAGCTTCGGGAAGACCTCGTAGGCATCGGTGACCCGGTAACCCCCGCTGGTTGACAGAACCTCGAATGGGTCCGCCTGGGTCGGTAGATCGAGCCTTCGCAGGTACTCCTCCCGATCCGGTCTGCGCGGATTGATAACTCGGTTTCGGAACAGGGCAAACAGCTCCTGGGCCCGGTAGTCGCGTTCCAAGTCAGGGAAATCCATCAGAAGTGGGAATCCGGCTTCTTCCTGTGCCCGCCGGACACCGCCGATGTATCGGAAGCGGTACTTGGGTCGAGAGCCAGCGTCCAACCTTCCGATCGGAAACCACTGCCGACCGTTGACCTTGTCCTTCCACGCCAGAAAAAGGGTCCGTTGGTTCACTTCACCAACTCCATGAGCTGTGCCCGATTGTAGGATATCAGATTGGTCGCGAAACCCCGCGCCTGGGGTGACATCCAGTTGGATGGGATGCGATTCACAATCTCGGCCACCAGCGAATCGCGCAATTCGGTCAGCCGCGTCATCACCGCCGTGAAGTGGTTGGGATGGGCCTCAATGGCCCTCCGAACTACGCTTAGCGGGCTCACACCACTCTTCGCATCTCGTCCCCAGAAGATGCCTCCGCGCCCCCGTTCCGAGTACCAGCCCTCGCGGTTCTCCCGCAGCAGCAGAGCACGCTTTTCGTCACGCAACTCCCGCCCCAGCGAGGAGGCGTGATCGAAGGACGGTGCTAGATGTCCCTGCCACTGGCCTCCAACCCGGCGACGCAGCAGTCCCCAGTTCTCGTGGTGCCGATCCGTGTTGCCGATCACCGCGTCCAGCACCAAGTACGCGGCGAACCCTGTTCTGTTCCTGCTTGCGGCTTGGCGCTCCTCGAAGACCCGCCCGAAGGATGTCCAGATGTTCTCAAAAGTGTGATCGGATTGGCCCCGTTGAATCTCCGGGTCGTACCCAGCCACCGTCCGTTCCATGATCTGGTTTCCGTGCCAGAGTTCGAGATCACCGAACAGGAAGGAGCGTGACGCAGATCCCCGATGCCCCTCAAGCTCCGCGAGCTCCACGGTCGCGTGTGGCACGCCCAACGCGTCAGCCACCTCGGCCGCGATCTTCTCCGCCCAGTGTTCCCCGGTGTTCTCACGCGGCCACTTGAACAGCCAGTCCACATCGTCGCCGGACTTCCGATACCAGAACTTCTCTTTGGTCCCCATTTCTTCGGGTTCGAGCGCCCACTCCGGCTGGATCTGAATGACGGGGTAGTTGTCTGGCATGGTTAACGATACCCTGTAGCCGCCGACCGTGCGGTCAGCGCGGCCCCCACCTTGCGGCCTCCATCCCCGCACGGTCCATTTCCACCGCACGCGGCACCCCGCTCCGCCGCCGCTCCTCACCCTGCAACGAAGCCGCGCCCAATGACCCGCACCATGACCCGACCCATGTTCGACCACCTCGCCCGGGCGGCCATCGCCGCCATCCTCCCCGCCGCCGCGCTGGCCACCGCCCCGCATGGTGCCGCAGCCCAGGCCGCGCAGCGCGACATCGCCCTCATCACACAAGCCGCCGAAGGCCTCGCGCTGCGCGGAATAGGCCCGGCGCTCATGGGCGGGCGCATCGCGGACATCGCGGTCCACCCCGAGGACCCCGCCACCTGGTACGTCGCGGTCGGATCGGGAGGCGTCTGGAAGACCTCGAACGCGGGGATCACGTGGACGCCGATGTTCGACGACCAGCCCTCGTATTCGATCGGGTCGGTCGCGATCGATCCGTCCGACCCCGACGTCGTGTGGGTGGGGACCGGCGAGAACGTGAGCGGGCGGCACGTGGCGTGGGGCGACGGCGTGTACAGGAGCCGCGACGGAGGGCGGAGCTGGGAGCGGGTCGGGCTGGCCGCTTCCGAGCACATCGGTAGGATCCTGATCGATCCGCGCGACGGGAACACGGTGTTCGTGGCCGCGGAGGGTCCGCTCTGGTCGGCGGGGGGCGAGCGCGGGCTGTACCGGACCGAGGACGGCGGCGAGAGCTGGGCGGCCGTGCTGACCGTCGACGAGAACACTGGCGTGACCGACATCGAGTTCGACCCGGTGGACCCCAACATCATGTACGCGGCCACCTACGAGCGGCGGCGCACGGTCTGGTCACTGCTGGCGGGAGGTCCGGGCTCGGGCATCCACAAGTCCACCGACGGGGGTCGGAGCTGGCGCGAGGTCACGGCCGGGCTGCCTTCGGGCGACATGGGCAAGATCGGGATCGACGTGTCGGGGGCGGACCGCGACGTCGTATACGCCACCATCGAGGGCGGGCCGGACGACCGGGGGTTCTACCGCTCCACGGACCGGGGCGAGAGCTGGGAGCGCCGGAATTCCTACATCTCGGGCGGGACGGGGCCGCACTACTACCAGGAGATCGAGGCGTCGCCGCACGATCGGGACCTGGTGTACCAGATGGACGTTTTCATCCACGTCACGCGCGACGGGGGCGCCACCTTCGCCGAGCTGGGGACCGGACGCGAGAAGCACAGCGACAACCACGCGCTTTGGATCGATCCCGCCAACGGCAGGCACATGCTGGCCGGCACCGACGCGGGCCTCTACGAGACCTTCGACGAGGGGACGACCTGGCGGCACTTCCCCAATCTGCCCGTCTCGCAGTTCTACAAGCTCGCGCTCGACGACGCCGTGCCGTTCTACAACATCCTGGGAGGCGCGCAGGACCTGGGCACCCTCCACGGGCCGTCGCGCACGATGAACCTGGAGGGCGTGCGCAACCGCGACTGGTACGCGCCGCTCGGCGCCGACGGCTACGCCACCACCTTCGACCGCACCGAGCCCGATATCGCCTACATCCAGTCGCAGCAGGGCAATCTGCAGCGGGTGGACCTCGGCAACCACGAGCTCGTGAACATCCGTCCGCTGCCGGCGCCCGGCGACCCGCCCGAGCGCTGGAACTGGGACTCGCCGGTCATCGCGAGCCCGCACGCCGAGGGCCGGATCTACTACGCCTCGCAGCGCGTTTGGCGGAGCGACGACCGCGGCAGCTCGTGGACCGCCGTCAGCGGCGACCTGACCCGCGACGACAACCGCTACGAACTGCCGATGGCGGGACGCGTCCGCAGCGTCGACGCGCTCTACGGCAACACGGCCATGTCGTGGTATTCCACCATCGCGGCGATCTCCGAGTCGCCGGTGGCCGAGGGGGTTCTGTACGCCGGGACCGACGACGGGCTGATCCAGGCGTCCGAGGACGGGGGGGCGAACTGGCACCGGGCCAATGCTCCGCCGGGCCTGCCCGAACGCGCCTTCATGAACGATGTCAAGGCGTCCCAGCACGACGCCGCGACCGTCTTCGTGGCCGCCGACAACCACAAGGAGGGCGACTACAGCCCGTACCTCTACGCCAGCGCCGACCACGGGCGCACCTGGCGCTCGATCGCCGGCGACCTGCCCGACGGGGTCATCATCTGGTCCGTGGAGCAGGATCACGTCAACCCCGATCTGCTCTTCGTCGGCGCGGAGAACGGCATCCATTTCACGCCGAACGGGGGCGCGAACTGGATCATGCTGGGGGCGGGCGCACCCACGATCTCGTTCCGCGATCTGGAGATCCAGCGCCGCGACGATGATTTGGTGGGAGCAACCTTCGGCCGTGGCTTCTACATCCTGGACGACTACGCACCCCTGAGAGAGATGGCCGACGGTGAGCCTGCCGCAGGAGCGGTCCTGTTCTCGGTGCGGGACGCCTGGTGGTACATCCCCAACGCCCCGTTGCAGGCGCCGGGCCAGCCCACGCTCGGCACGACCTCGTTCGTGGCGCCCAATCCCGACTTCGGCGCCACCTTCACCTACTGGCTGGCCGATCCGCCCGAAACCGCGCGCCAGGAGCGGCGCCGTGCCGAGACGGCGGCGGCCGAGCGGGGCGAGGACATCGCCTTCCCCGGCTACGACGCCCTGCGGGCCGAGGCGCTGGAGAGCGGGCCGCGCGTGGCGCTGCTGGTACGCGACGCCGAAGGCCGGGCCGTGCGGCGCGTCATGGGCCCCGCGACCGAGGGGCTGCACCGCGTCGCGTGGGACCTGCGTCGTCCCGCTCCCGACCCCGTCGACCTGAGCGCACCGGGGTTCACGCCGCCGTGGGCGGGTTCGCCGCGCGGCCCCCTGGCGCCGCCGGGCGACTACACGGTCGAGATGGCGCTGATCACGGAGGCCGGGGTCGAGTGGGTGGGCGAGGCGCAGCCGTTCGCGGTGAAACCCGTGCCCAACATCGACGCGGCGACCGACTTCGCGGCGGCGACGGCCTTCGCCGAGGAGACGGCCGACCTGCTGCGTCGGGCGCGGGGCGCGGCGGCCGAGATCGGGCGCGCCCGGAACCGGCTCCGCCACATGCGCGCGGCCCTGGACGAGACCCCCGCCGCCGGCGACGACCTCTACGCGCGCCTGGAGGGCATCGAGGCGCGGCTGGCCGGGATCGCGGCGCGCTTGCAGGGCGATCCGGCGCCGGGGCGGCTCAACGAACCGAGCGCGCCCTCGATCCTGGGCCGCATCGGCCAGGTCGCGGGGGGGCACTGGGGCACGCGCCAGCCACCCACCGAGACGCAGCGGGGTAGCCTGGAGATCGCCCGGGGCGGGTTCGAGAGGGTGTCGGTGGCGCTTGGGGCGCTGCTGGAGGAGGCACTGCCGGCGTTGGAGGCCGATCTGGAGGCGGCCGGAGCGCCGTGGACGCCGGGGCGGCGGGTGGGTTGAAACGGGGGACATGCCCGACTTCTTCGAGCCGTACCGCGCGCTCGCCCCGGTCGAGCGCCTGGTCGCCCTGGCCTACGGCGTCCTGTATCCGCACGAACTTACGCGGGCGCAGGTGGCCAGAATCGTGGGACGGGCCAAGTTCAAGCACGGACCCCGAGCAATCGGCTACGAGCGACTGAAGAACTCCTGCGACGTGTCCGTCGAGGCGGGCATCGTGCGAGATGCGCACCATCGTGGAAAGCTGGTCGCGTCCAGGGAATGGGCACCGTGGCTTACGATGGAAGCTCACCGGCAAAGCAGACTCGCGAGGATCGTGCGCGCCCACGAGCACCACCATCCGCGTCGCTGGAGCTTCGATGAGGCCGACACCGAGATGGCTCTGCGCTGTCACACGGTGACGGGCCGTTTCGACCTGATCAACCGGGAGTTCGGGGAGGTGGAGGCGGACGAGTGGCGCTGGCTGGCCTGTCCCGGGGTTGCCAAGCTCTTGACCAAGCTACCGGACAAGCATGTCGACGCCGCGTTCAGCGGCTGCCTCGACGACGTCGCGTGGGCGGCCAGGGTGCCGGAGCCGATCCTCGAGGCCTATGGCGAGAGCCGCGCCGACCGTGCGGTCCACGCCGCCGGGGTCGCCTTCATCCACGTCCTGCGGGGCGCTTTCGACGACGCGCTGGCCGTATTCGCCGAACTCCCGCAGGAGCTGCGCGATAGCAAGCCCGCCCGCACCGGGTTGGCCTCCACTCGCGCGCTCATCGCAACGCTGCGCGGCGATGACGCGGAGGCCATCGGGTACATCGACGAAGCCATCGCGTGCGACAAGGCCGGCACGCGGAAGCGCAACGTCTTTCCGCTCTGCGCGGCGTTCGCCATGTCGCTCCTTTCGCTGGTCCGGGACCACAAGCCGACCCACAACGCGAAGCTGCAGCACCTGCTCCACGTCGCCCAGAAGGTGGAGTCGCATCCATCCCTCGTCGATCTGGTCGATCTGGCCAACTACATTCGCGGCGGAGGCGATTTTGTGTGGAGTCGCTACCCCGGGAACGGGGCAGTCTCCAACCTCTTCGAGGGATTCGCGGCCTGCTGGAAGGAGAACTTCTCGCAGAATGTGGGCAGCGCGCACTTTGCCACGCTGCTGTACTTCGGTGCGCGGGCGGCCCGCAACGGCTACCGGTGGCTGGCGACCGAGTGTCTGGAGGTCTGCGCGCGGTGGTGGCGGGCCGCAGGGCGTCCGGAGCCCGAACTCTGGAAGATGATCGGGATGCCCGACAGGGAGGACGCAACGACGGCGTCGGAACTCGCCGCGGTGTATCACCAGGACATGGGCACCAGGACCCTAGCGTCGCTCATAACGCCGGTGCCGGTGTGGGAATACGTACTACAGGGGATCGAGCAGGTCGCGTACGAGACCCGCAAGAAGAAGCCGAAGCGCAAGAAGGCGGCCCCCAAGCAGAAACGACTGGCGTGGATCCTGGGACGGGACAGCTACGGACATGTCACGGCGGCCGCGAGGGAGCAGACCGGATTCAAGAACGGCAAGTGGAGCAAGGGCCGGGTCGTGGCGCTGAAGAGGTTGCGGGCGCAGGCGGGTACGATGGACTTCCTCATCGACCAGGATCGCGCGGCGGCGGCCCAGATCGTCGAGAACATCAACCGCTGGGATGGCCGCGCCGCCTACTACCTTTCGCTTTCCGGGTTCTTCGAGCTTGCGGGGCATCCGTACGTCTTGAACGAATCGGGCGATCCGGTAGAGGTGGTACGCCGCGACCCGGAGCTTCTTCTCGAGGAACGGGACGGGGGCCTTGAGGTGACCGTCCATCCGCACGCCAGCATGGCAGGAAAGGGCAGCTACCACCTCTTCCGGGAGAGCGAGGTGCGGCTGGAGGTGACCCGTTTCACCGCCGGCCACAGGAAACTCTGCGAGGCCATACCGGAGCGGGGCCTCAGGCTGCCGCTGGAGGCGCGGGAACGTCTCGTGGGAGCGGTCTCAACGCTCGCGGACGAGATCCGGGTCCAGGGTGTCGTGGGGGACGCCGCGCAGGTCGCGACCCAGATCGAGGCCGATCCGCGCCCCTGGGTGCGGCTGGAGCCGAGCGGCCCGGGGCTGGTCGCGACGCTGCTGGTCGAGCCCGTGCCGGATTCGGGCACCTACTACCAGCCGGGCGTCGGCGGAACCACCGCGTTCGCCGCAATGGACGGTGCGGCCGTGCAGGCGCGGCGTGACCTCGACGCCGAGAACCGGGCCGCCATGAAGCTGGCCCTCGCCTGCCCGATGCTGTCGGCGGTCGGGCCGGACTCGTCGCTGACCCTGTCCGATCCCGGCGACTGTCTGGAACTGGTGGACCAGCTAGAGGCGGCGAACGCGCGCTGCCTGTGGCCGAAGGGCCAGTCCTTCAAGGTCGTGGCGCGGGCGGATGCGTCCTCGCTGCGGCTGTCGGTCAAGTCCGCAGCGGACTGGTTCAGCGCCTCGGGGGCGCTCGACATCGACGAGGATCGCACCCTGGATCTGCGCGAGCTCTTCGAGCTGATCGACCAGAGCCCGACATCACGCTTCGTTCCACTGGGCGAGGGGGCGTTCGTCTCGCTCACGGCGTCGTTCCGCCAGCAGCTGGCCGATCTGCGCAGCGTGTCCGCGCTCAGCGGCAAGAAGCGGATCCGGCTCCACGGGCTGGCCGCGCTGACACTGCGCGACTTCTTCGACGACACCCAGCTCACCGCCGACGACGACTGGAACGAGCAGCGCCGCCGCTTCCGCGAGGCCGAATCATTTCAACCGAGGATACCGGGAACGCTCCAGGCCGAACTGCGCCCCTATCAGGAAGACGGCTTCCGCTGGCTCGCGCGCCTCAGCCGCTGGGGCACCGGGGCCTGCCTGGCCGACGACATGGGCCTGGGCAAGACCGTGCAGACGCTCGCAGTTCTCCTCGACCGCGCCCCGAACGGGCCCGCCCTGGTGGTCGCGCCCACCTCGGTCGTCGCCAACTGGCTCGACGAGGCGCGCCGCTTCGCGCCGACGCTGAACGTGCGCGCCTTCACGGGACCGGCGGCCTCGCGGGCAGGGATGCTGACCGATCTGGGGCCGTTCGATCTCGTGGTGACGACCTACGGCCTGCTGCACATCGAGGTCGAGGCGCTGGCCGCGATCGAGTGGGACACCGTCGTCCTGGACGAGGCCCAGGCCATCAAGAATCCCGCCACCAAGCGGGCCCGCGCGGCCCGTAGGCTCGCCGCTAAGTTCCGGGTCGTCACCACGGGCACGCCCATTCAGAACAACGTCGTCGATCTCTTCTCGCTCTTCAGCTTCCTCAATCCCGGCATGCTGGGATCGCAGAAGCGCTTCCGCGAGAACTTCGCGCTCCCCATCGAGAGCGAGCGCGACCCCGCCGCCCGGACCCGGCTCCGTCGCCTGATCGCGCCGTTCGTGCTGCGCCGGGTCAAGGCCGACGTGCTCGACGACCTTCCTCCGCGCACCGACGTCACGCTGCACGTGGAGATGTCCTCCGAGGAGGCCGCGCTCTACGAAGCCCTGAGACAACGGGCCATGGAGGACCTGGAGGCGCTGGCGCAAGAGGGCGCGGCGGCGGCCGAGGGGCCCGAAGCCAGCCAGCGACGGTTACAGGTCCTGGCCCACCTGACGAGACTTCGCCTGGCGTGCTGCAACCCCCGCCTGGTGCATCCCGACGGGCCGCCCAGCTCCAAGATGGAGACCTTCGCGACCACCCTCGACGAGCTGCGCCAGGGCCGGCACAAGGTCCTCGTCTTCTCGCAGTTCGTGCGCCACCTCAAGCTGATCGAAGCGCACCTGGTCGATTCCGGAGTCCCGTACCAGTACCTCGACGGCTCCACCCCGGCCAGGGCGCGGGCCGAGCGGATCGCCGCTTTCCAGGCGGGCCAAGGCGACGCCTTCCTCATTTCGCTCAAGGCAGGCGGCGTCGGCCTCAACTTGACCGCCGCGGACTACGTGATCCACATGGACCCGTGGTGGAATCCCGCTGCCGAGGACCAAGCGTCGGACCGAGCCCACCGGATCGGCCAGACCCGCCCGGTCACCGTCTACCGCCTGGTGGCCAAGGGCACGATCGAGGAGCAGATCGTCGAGCTGCACCGCAGCAAGCGGGAGCTCGCGGACCGCCTGCTGGAGGGCGCGGACGCCCCGGCAAGGCTGAGCACCGAGGAGCTGCTGGGGTTGCTGCGGGAGTAGGGGGGTGGGGCGGACCGTTTCGTCGGCTAGCTTCGGCGGTACACGTCCTTCCGGTGACCAATCTTCAGGATGATGATCACCAGTCTACGCCTCGATAGACTGTAGAGGATCCGATAGCCGCCCATCGAGCTTGAGCTCCGTGAGGACATCGGCCAGCGGCCGCGTGGGTTCGTGTCGGATTCGCTTCAGGTCCTCGATGTCCTCAAGCTCCTCCAGTCGATCCAGCAGAGCCGGTCGACTGCGGTCCCTCATGGCAATCACTCGAGGCCGGTCGTCCACACTCACATGGCTCGGGTGCGCACACCCAGCTTGCGGAACGCCGCGACAGGTAACAGGGTAAGGAACCGCATCCGCAGTTCCCCACCACGCAGGAGGCCGAGAATGCACCCCAGAACATCCATCCTGGCCATCGTCGCGGCGGCCCTGACATCCGGCGGCTGCATCATGGGCGTGCCGACGTCCATGCAGGCGACGGTTCCTGCGGGGCCCGACGACGCTCTGGGCTGCGCGACCCATCAGCTCAAGTCGCTCGGCTACACGATTGCGGCGGGGGACAGCAAGATCGGCTTCGTCCGGGGCGAGAAGCACCTGCCCACGGTAGAGAGGTGGCTGCTGCCGGGAACCGATGAGCGCGATGTCCTCACCGCCATGGTGCTGGCCGATCCCGCGACGGGGAAGTCCGCCCTGCGCGTGACCGCAGGAGTCAGGAACCAGGACGATTCCGGCGCGCCCTCGAAGTACGGCAGGGCGGACGCGAGGGCCATCGTCGCCGCATGCACGGAGCACGCGGCGGTCGATGAACAGGGGAGCACAAGCGGCTGACCGGAGATGCCAAGCGGGCGCAGATCCGTGCGGCGACCGCCGAAATCGGCGCGGAGCTGATCGCGAGGTCGCGCCACATCGACCAGCCGGACTTCACGGCGATCCACCCGGACGACCTGGCCCTGCTGTTCGACGCCTATGACCGACGCTGCCTGAATGGTGCGCTCCGCCGAGGGCTCGGCGACCGGGCCGTCGCCTTTCGCCTCTCCTCGCGCATGACGCGGGCGGGCGGCAAGACGACCCGCCGACTTCGTCCGGACGGCACTGCTGAGTACGAAATCGCGGTCTCCACCTCGATCCTGTTCGATGCGTTCGCGCCGGGCGACCCCGAGGTCACCGTCGCGGGCCTTCCCTGCGCGAATCGTCTCGAGGCTCTGCAACGGATCATGGAGCACGAGATCGTGCATCTGATCGAGTTCCTGCGCACCGGTGCGAGCAACTGCGCGGCCCAGCCGTTCCGGGACACCGCGCGGCGTCTCTTCGGCCACCGGTCCCACACCCATGAGCTCTTCACCCGCGTGGAGCGCGCGGCGCGGCGCGGTATCGTCGTTGGATCGCTCGTGGACTTCGACTATGACGGAGAGCGCCTCACGGGGCGCGTCAATCGCGTCACGAAGCGGGCCACGGTCCTTGTCGAGAGCGCGTCCGGCGATCGCTATTCGGACGGACGCCGCTACGCGAAGTACTACGTGCCGCTGGGCCGACTGGAGCCTCGCGAGCCGACCGGAGACACCCGCCGACGCGCGTAGCCTTCGACCTCAACCTCCAACCCGCACCACCACGAAGTCGCGGGCGTCCGAACTGAAGGCCGAGAACACGCCCAGTCCTCCCCGGATGTTGCTCGGCGGCTCGTTCAGGTCGCGCGAGTCCTGGACGCGGTTGTCGTAGAGGTCGGCGTACTCCTGGTTGACCCGGTAGACGATCACCCGGTGAGGGCCGAGGCCCTCCAGCTCCGGGAGCCGGACCGTATGGAACGCCTCCTCCGTGGGCGCGCTCCGCAGGCGGAACTGACGGCCGCCGCCGGGACCGAATCCCGGAAAGATCGACTCGGAATCGGGGTCGAGGCCCAGCACGTCGACGAAATGCAGACCTTCGTCGGGGTTCTCCCAGGTCGCGGTCACCTGCAACGTCTGCAGCACCCCGCTCTGGATCACCCCGGGACCGATCACGGGCACCCCCAGACTGTCCTTGTCCAGTTCCACGCCCGCAGGGGGAGCCGGAACAACCGTTTCGCCCGTGGCCGTGCGGCCGAACGCCTCGACTTCGATGCGGAAGCGGTCGCCCTCGCGCACATGCAGATCGTCACCCGCATAGCCGTAGGCACCGGGCTCGTCCAGCCGGGACAGGACCCACCGCTCGCCACCGCGCACAAGCGCCACGATGGCGTCGTCCACGGTCGCCGCGAGGGCGGGGTCCTCGCCGAGCGGCACGGTTTCGGTCAGGCGGACGTCGTCCACGGGCTCGCCCGCGAATAGGAACGCCTCCACCACCACCTGGCGGGCGTCGTCCTCGGGGCTGGTTGTCGTGTCCTCGCACGCGATGAGCCCCACCGACGAGGCGAGAATCGCGAATGCGCGGCGGCAGGCGGTGTCCATGCTTCCTCCTTGCGCTTCTATCGGTTGAATCGGACGGACAGGTTGAGCACCCGTCCGACGTAGTTGACATCGGTGACGACGGCGGGCGTCGCTTCGAGCTCGAACTGGCGGTACCAGACGTTGGCGCGGTCGTAGGCGTTGAATACCGAGACGCCCAGGTCGCCGGTGTGGCCGCCCAGCGAGAAGCGGTAGCGGGCGCTGAGGTCGAGGCGGTGGTACGCGGGGAGTCGCAGCCGGTTCTTTCCGCTCACGTTGACGTAGCTGAACACGCTGCCGTCGAGGAGCTCGATCTGGTACTCGGCCTGGGGCGCGGTGTACGGCGTGCCCGATCCGAACGTCCATGTGGAGGCCAGGTCCCATCGTCCCAGCGAAAGGGTGCCCACGGTCTTCAACTCGTGGCGCTGGCCGTGGAGCGCCGGGAAGGACTCGCCGTCGTTGAGGTCGGGGAAGCTGTTGCGCGCCTCGGCCAGGGTGTAGGACACCCAGCCGGTGAAGGTGCCGAACTTCTTCTGCGCGAGGAACTCGGCGCCCTGCGCGATGCCGCTGCCTTCGAAGAAGAGGTTGAGCGGATCGATGTCGTTGCGCTGGAACCGGAGCGAGAACTCCGACAGCCCGGTGGTCTCCTTCCGGTACAGCTCCACGTCGAAGAGATAGCCGTCGGACTCGTACGACGCTCCGGCCACGAAGTGGTTCGACGCGGTCACATCCACGAGGTCGCCGTCGGCCAGCAGCCAGAAGTCCCTCGATCCTTCGGTCACGTTCTCGTTGACCACGCGGTTGACGAACTGGTGATACCGCCCGGCCGCAGCCTTCAGGGTGACGCGGTCGGTCAGGTCCAGCCGTGCCGAGGCCCTCGGCTCCAGGTAGGTCCTCGCGGTGGCCCGGTCGTTCGACGCGCGGCCTCCCACCGTCAGTGAGAGACGATCCGTCATGTCCCAGGTGTCCTGCGCATAGGCCGCGACGCGGGTGGACGACTGGGTCCGGTCGAGCACGGTCAGGCTGTCGTTCCGCACGTACCGGTACTCGGCGTCGGTCGAGGTCAGCCATGCTCCGAAGTCCAGCCTGTGCCCGGCCGTCGGCCGCCACTCGTTGTCGACGCGCAGCGTCATGTCGCTGAGGAAGTTGTCCTCGGTCGAACGAAGGTTCCGACTGACCCCGACTTCGGAGGTCTCGCGGTCGGCGATGGTGACGGCGGTGCTGCGTCCGTAGTCCGACGTGTACTCGGAGTAGGCGGCGAGGAGGTTGCTGGTGAGGCCGCTCGCCCACTGGCGGCCCCAGCGTCCCGACAGGCCCCGGTTGCCCCAGTCGGTGAGGTCGGCGGTCACGCTGGAGAAGTCCTGCTCGCCCGCTCCGCCGCGTCCCGCGAAGGACAGACTCCGCTCCTGCGACTTGTCCAGGTAGTCGCGACCGCCGTAGACGCTGAGCGCGACCACGTCGCGGTCTCCCGGAAGGTAGGTCAGCTTCGCGTTGAAGTCGTAGAAATGGAAGTCCGGCGTCGCGGCGTCCTGATTGGCCGAGCCGAAGAGCCCTCCCGGACCGCCGAAGCCGCGGCCGCCTCCCGCGCCTGCGCCCGCCGGACTCTGCGGGCCGGTGCCGATGTTGAAGACGTCGAAGATGCTGTTGTAGAGGCCGGTCCGGATCACGTCCGTGTAGGAGCGCCGTCCGGTCACGAGCAGGTTCGCCCTGGCCCCGATGGGCGTCTGGAAGGTGCCGCTCGCGCTGAGCAGGTTCAGGCCCGCGCCGTAGTGCATCTGCTCGGGGTCGCCGGTCTTTCCGGTCATGTCGACCACGCTCGACACCCGCCCCCCGTACTGGGCCGGGAACGCGCCCTTGAAGACCTGGATGTCCTTGATCGCGTCGGCGTTGAAGGCGCTGAAGAAGCCGAAGAAGTGATCCACGTGATAGACCGTGATCCCGTCGAGCAGGACCAGGTTCTGGTCTGGCGTGCCCCCGCGCACGTAGAGCCCCGACGACGATTCGCGCGTGCCGCTGATTCCGGGCAGGAGCTGGAGCGACCGGAAGACGTCCACCTCGCCGACCGACGGCAGCACCGCCATCTCGGCCGGAGACGCCGACACCCGGCTCACGCCGTCGGTGGCCTTCACCAGGCGGTACTCGTCGGCCACGAACTCGACGCCCTCCAGCTCCACGGGGAGGGGCGCGACCTCGATGTGCAGCCGCCCGGCGAACTCGGCGTCGACCGGCACCTCGGTGGGCGTGTAGCCGATGTGGACGATTCTGAGACTGAAGGTCTCGCTCGGGGCACCCACGACGGTGAAGAATCCATCGGCGTTGGTGTCCACCTCACGGTCGGCCCCGACCACCGACACCACGGCGTGGGGGATGGCTTCGCCGTTGACGGAATCCCGCACGACCCCCTGGACGGTTCGGCCGGACTGGCCTTCCAGACCCGAAGGCAGCACAATGGGCAGGGCAAGCACGGCGAGGGGCAGGAGAGCGGGAAACTGCGCGCCTCGTGAACGGTGTCGGTCCATCTGCATTCTCCGGTTGCGAGTCGGAGGATGGACAGTGAGTGGAATGAAAGCGTTAGGAGGGGGATCAGACTGAATCATGGAAACGACCACAGGAAGGCTGCACCTGGCTCGCACCGTGGCCGCCAGTGCCGCACGGGTCTTCGAGGCTTGGACCCGTCCCGAGCGGGTGGCACGCTGGACGTGCCCCGATCCGACCGCCGGCGTGGACGTGGAGATCGACCTTCGGGTCGGCGGACGGTATTCGATTCGGATGGACGTGGAGGGCGGCCCGTTCACGGCCCACGGCACCTATCGCGAGGTCGATCCGCCGCGGCGCGTGGTCTACACCTGGGGCTGGAGGGAGGAGCCACACGCCATGAATGCGGAAACGGTGGTGACGGTGGAGTTCGTGCCGGTCGACGGCGGGACCGAGGTCCGGCTGACGCACGAGGGCTTTCCCACGCGAGACGACCGCGATGGTCACAAGGAGGGGTGGACGATATGCCTGGAGCGGTTCGCGGGCCTCGTGGCCGGGCAATGAGGGGCGACCATCCCCCTCGCCCCGCGACCCCGATCCACCTTGTCCGCGAAACGGCGGCAGCCGTATGGTAACCGTCACCCTGACCCGCCCACCCATACCGGGAAGGAGTGACCACGATGCGGATTGCGAAGACCACCTGGCTGCTGCCGCTACTGCTGCTCCCGGCGCCCGCCCCTGCGCAGGAGGCCGGCGATGCGGCCACCGAAGTCGACGACCCCGAGCGGGCGGAGCGGCTGTACCTTGCCCACTGCGCACGCTGCCACGGGGTGCAGGCGCTGGGCGGCGAAGGTCCCGAGCTGGCCCAGCTAGCGCTGCCGAGGGCGGCGGACCGGACGCAGCTTGAGCGCATCATTCGCTTCGGGATCCCCGGGACCGGCATGCCGGGTGCGCGGACCACGGTCCTCGACGACGAGGCGGTGTCGCTGGTGGCGGGTCATGTGCAGTGGCTCGGTGCGCGGACCACGGCCGACGCGTCGGGTGCGGCCGGCGACGCTGACCGGGGCCACGAACTCTTCTGGGCCGACGGCGACTGCGCATCGTGCCACATCGTCGCCGGTCGGGGCACGGCTGTGGGGCCGGAGCTGACCATCATCGGCCTGCGCCGCGGGGCGGACTACCTGCGAGAGGCTCTGCGGACGCCCGCCGCCGCGCTGCCCGTCGCGAGATCCGGTGCGCGCAGCGGCTTCTTCGAGTATCTGCCGGTGCGGATCGTCACGCGCGACGGCGACGTCTACAACGGGATGCGGATGAACGAGGATGCCTTCACGATCCAGTTGATGACGGTCTCGGGGGCGTTCGTTTCGCTCCAGAAGCGAGAGGTCGCCGAGATGGAGAAGCGCGTGGGGCACTCGCTCATGCCGGTGGCCCAGGGCCTCGACGAGGACGATGTCGAAGACCTGGTGGCGTACCTGACGACCCTGGGGAGGGGATCATGAAGAACACCGCTTTCGCGCTGGCGCTCGCCCTGTCCGCCGGCAGCCTGCCCGCCGGCACCCCACCCGCCGCGGCCCAGGTTCCCTACGAGCGCATCCTGACCGCCGACTCCGAGCCCGAGAGCTGGCTCACCTACTCGGGCAACTACGCGTCGCACCGCTTCTCGCAGCTCGACCAGATCAACGCCGCGAACGTGGCTGATCTGCGCGTCGTGTGGGCGTACCAGATGGACGAGGGGCTGATCGAGACGTCGCCGATCGTGGCGGACGGGGTCATGTACGTGACCGAGCCGCCGAGCACCGTGACCGCCCTGGACGCGCGCACGGGCAGGCGGCTGTGGAAGTGGACGCCGCAGATGGGATCGGACGTGCTGCACATCGGCTTCCCCGAGGTGAACCGGGGGGTGGCGATCCTGGACTCGACGGTCTACGTGGGGACGCTCGACGCGCACCTGGTGGCGCTCGACGCGCGCTCCGGCGCGGTGCGCTGGGACGTGGAGGTGGCCGACAACGCGATCGGGTTCGCGCTGACGCTGGCGCCGCTCGCGCTCGACGGGAAGATCGTCGTGGGCGTCTCGGGCGCCGAGGCGGGGGTGCGCGGCTTCATCGACGCCTACGATCCTGAGAGCGGCGAGCTGGTGTGGCGCACGTACACGATCCCGGCACCGGGCGAGTTCGGGAGCGACACTTGGGGCGGGAACAGTTGGGAGACGGGCGGCGGCTCGACGTGGCTGACGGGCTCCTACGACCCCGAGCTCGACCTGCTGTACTGGCCGATCGGCAACCCCGCCCCCGACTGGAACGGCGACCTGCGTCCCGGCGACAACCTCTACACGGACTGCCTGCTGGCGCTCGATCCCGACACCGGCGAGATCGTCTGGTGGTTCCAGTTCACGCCGCACGACACCCACGACTGGGACGCCAACCAGATTCAGGTGCTGGTGGACGCCGAGTGGGACGGCGAGCCCCGCAAGCTCGTTGTCACGGCCAACCGGAACGCCTTCTACTATGTCCTCGACCGCGAGACCGGGGAGTTCCTTCACGGCATCCCCTATTCCAAGCAGACCTGGGCCGAGGGACTGGACGAGAACGGCCGGCCGATCGTCATTCCCGGCACCGACCCCACCGAGGAGGGCAACCTGGTGTGGCCCAGCCTGCAGGGCGCGGCCAACTGGTTCAGCCCCAGCTACAGCCCGCTGACGCGACTCTTCTACCAGCCGACGCGGATCATGGGCGCGATCTACTACAAGGCCGAGGTCGAGTACGAGCCCGGACAGCCGTTCATGGGCGGGGGCGAGCAGGCGCTGCGCGGCGAGGAGGCGAGCGGCGCGGTCAAGGCTCTCGACGTGCTCACCGGCGAGCTCCAGTGGGAGTTCCCGCTGCAGTCGCCGCCCTGGGCCGGCGTGATGGCGACGGCCGGCAATCTCGTTTTCGGCGGGAGCGAGGAGGGCAATTTCTTCGCGCTGAACGCCGAGACCGGCGAGCCGCTGTGGAACTTCCAGGCGGGCGCGGCGGTGCGGAGCGCGCCGATGTCCTTCGAGATCGACGGCGAGCAGCGGATCGTCAACTCGGCCGGCGGCACGATGTTCGTGTTCGGGCTGGGCTCCCGATGAGCGCCACAGGCCGCACCAGCGACGCGGACCGCACCAGCGACGCCGACCGCACCCGGATCGCCCGCACCATCGACATCTTCGAGGCCGCGCGAAGGCCGCTCTTCACGGTGCTCGACGGCATCGCCCAGGACGACCTCGACTGGCTGCCCGCACCGGGGATGCGCGGAATCGGCAAGATCTGCCGCCACATGTACCGCGTGGACGTCTGGTTCCTGAAGCGCCTCGGCATCGAACCCGCGATCACCCACGACGCGCCGGGGTCCGCAGACGAGATCGCCGGGCGGATGCGCAAGATCCAGGAGCAGATTCTGGCCGAGGTGAATGGATGCAAGAGCGACGCGGACCTCATGGCCGAGCGCACCTCGCTCGACGGCAAGACCGGTGCCCAGCTGGGAGTGGATGTGGTACATATGGCGCAGCACTATCTCTATCACCTGGCCCAGATCACTTACCTGCGGCGCATCCGCGACCGGGAGTGGGCCGCTCCGCTCGATGAGTGGGAGCATGCGACGCATGTGATCGGGGATTTGGTGTTGGAGTAGGGGGGGAACATTAAACGGATGAGGACTCGTGCGATGCTCACATCCACGCAACGGATGCAGCTCGATTACTGGACGGGATTCGCGGCATTCGTATTCCGCAATGGCGAGATTGTTCGGACGACCTCCCCGCCTTACGCTTTGCGCTCAGCACTTTCTCGTGCTGGTGCGGAGTGGAGAGATCGGAAGGGGCGGTTTCACTCTTGAGGCCGCAATGGACACGAGGAAGCATCAGATAAGGGTGGCACTTGAACTGAAGGGCGAAGTCGAGGACACCGCGTACTACTTCGACTTACTCCACCGCGACCGAAACGCCATTGAGGAAAAGGTGGGCGACAAGCTGGTTTGGCACGAGCCTGTGGGGCGACGGCGGCGGAGTATCCAGCGTCTTCGGACCGCGGACGTATGGAGTCGGGCCGGGCGACCTGAGCAGTACAGGTGGCTTCTGGATAGTGTCGAAGCCATGCAACCCGCCTTGGTGCCACGCATCGGAGCGCTTTGAGCGCTCTCCTAAGCTCAGTCTGTCTTGTTTGTCCGCCAGAATATCGCCAAAGTGGCGGACAAACCCGCTTTCGCGCCGCGCTTTCGCGCCGCGATTACTCCGCAGACGGGCTGGCGATTCGGAATCGGTCCTACCCATCGTCATCCTGGAGTATCGTGACCTCGCGGGGATTCCGTAGGCGCCATCGCTGACCTTCCCGGCGAAGGTCGCCTTCAAGTGACACGCTCAGGCCATGGTCGTGCGCACGGGTGATCTCGCTGCAGTCGGACGAGTCGAAGACCGGAAACGAGCCTTCGGGTTACCATAATCCTCTGGCCGGGGGAACTCCCCCGGACCTCCGCAGGGCATCCGCGCGGCACAGGGAGGCCGCCCCGACATTGCCCGTGCCCGGAAGACCGAGGCCGAGGGCATGGACGGCGCGGCGTACCAGATCCGCTAGCGTCAGGCCTCGCCGAGAATGCGTTGGCGTGCCACTCGGCACGGTCCACATCACTGGCGCGGACCTTCACTCAAGCGGCGGGTCCAGCGCTCAAGGCGCGCCGTTGCCGTTGTGGGGTCACAGGGGACACAGCCCCCGCCAGCGCTGGCCGAGGGCGCCCGGAGTGTGGCCACGGCAGGTATCCTGGCTCTCCTGCCTTGGCGGCGTCCGACAAGCCAGTCCGCACGAGCCGCGAACGCTTCGGCTCAAACGTGCTGAGCCGACGTCTTCGACGTACCTCACATGCCTTGGGGATCCCGCCTCGCGCTTTCCTCGCACTGCGGCGACGGCGGGAAGCCGAGGCAAGTCGCGTGCTCCATCAGTCGTTGACCGGGCAGGTGGCCGGTTTCGACGTCGTTTTGCTCCCCATCCGCGTGTCAACTGGACTGGGCGGGTTTGCCGGGGTAGTCCTCGCGCTTCCCTGTATCGCCGGTCTGAATCACGAAGTCGCGCCGGTCTCGATACAGGCGCGCGCGGTTGAGCACGTAATTCTGCCCGTCTTCGAGGTCGACCTTGTCCCAATGGATCATGAGCCAGTACTTGTAGTCGCCGATGAACAGGTACGTGTTCGGCCTGCCAAAGAAGGTGCCGTCAACGCCCTCTCCGGCGCGGAAGCGCGCGCAGACCAACTCGATCAGTTCATTCTGAGCGTCCTTGCGGCTGAGCACGTACTCGTGGGGCCACGTGTCCCGGTAGGTGACCGCTTCCCGCCACGGCGCGCGGTTGATTAAGTCGGCGATCTTCAGGTTTTCCAGATTCTCACCCTCATTCCCGTGAGGCGAGCGAACGTTGCCAGCCTCGGGGCTCGCGCGACCTGCCAGCGATCCTTTGTGCTAGTCGGACTATCCGTGCTGTCGGAAGCGAGCAGGTGACGCAGCCTCTTCAAATGGTCCCTCGAACGATCTGGTCGCCGGATCCAAGGCGGAGGAGGATTTGCCAAGGTCGGAGCCCCTTCTTGCATTTCAGTCGGATGTCTGGGCCGCTTGCGCTTCTGGATCTGCCGAGGGATCGATTCGCCAACGCTCCATAGCGAAGGCGGTGATGGCAGCGCCGCGCTCTTGAATGCACGATTCGTTCCATTGGTTGTACCTCGCCAGGTTCTTCTGGACGTGAAGAATCGAATTGCGGTAACAGCACTTCTCGTAGCCGGGCTCTCCCCGACCATCTCGCTTCTCCTCGAAGGGCCGGTTGCCGATGATCTGGTTGCATTGCTTCGATACGATAGTCAGGTTACCCAAGCGATGGACGATGTCTTGGTGAGTGGTCATCTCTTCCTCACCCAAGCCCCCCGCCGGGTGCTGCGGAAGGATATGCTCCGTCTCATACTCGGACGAGAGGATCTCCGCGAATGGCAACGTCATCCGTTCACCCGCGTCGCGGCGGAGCCTTTCCTCGTACTGTGCGAGCAGGTACTTGATCGTCCTCGTGCCGAGATTCAAATAGCAGTGTGTTCCAGACAATGCTTGGCGGAACGCGTCGTCGTTGGCGTAGTGCCGGTGCATCGCCATCAACTTCCGCTGGAGACGGTCGAAGGTGAAGCCGTCCCGATGGACCTCTCTCGCCATTGGGTATATCCAAACCCGACCGGTATGACTGCGAAGTCTGACGACACGGTAGCCCCGGAATACGAAGGCCTCAAACAGGCGGATGATCTCCTCGCGTTGCGAGGCCTCCCCGAACTTCCGCCAGGCGGCGATCAGGAGCGGATACAGATTGCCCACAGGCCCGATCAGAAAGAGCCTGTTGATCGCCCTCCCAAGCGCACTCTCGTCGTGTCTTCGCCTCGCGATGTCCTGCATCGTGTCGAACGCCTGCCTAAGACTGCTGGCGTAGTCGCGAATGAAGCGTTCACACTCCTCCAGGTCCTCCCTGCTCTTCCCCATGAGACGATCCTTGAGTTTCCGCATGTGCGCGTTGCCCGAGGCGCTGAAGAAGAAGATGTGGTGATAGCGCTGGATGTCGCCGGCATCGCGCAGTCCGAGCCCTTCCTCAATGTCCTGGAAGCTCCTGTAGATGGCTGTGAAGTGGCCGTTCAGGTCGTCGAGCAGCTTGTCTAGGGTGGTGCGATCGTGAACGACGAGGTACGAGGCATACATCAGGATGCTCTTCGTCTTCTCCAGATTGGTTAGCGGGCGCCCCCGGTCGTTCACCGTCTCGAACATGCGGACCGCCTCGGCGTTCGACGGCACGATGTACAGCATGACCTCCAGCCTGTCGATCCCGCCCTTGAATTCGCTTAGAAAGTCGAGGTACTGATCGCCCAATTGTTCTCGCCGCTTATCGAACTGGGCGCGGAAGAAGTCCTGAGCGCCCTTGAGCCGTTTCTGGGCCCTGGTTTGGGGGTCGGCGGATGTCCCGGTCAGGATCGAGTCGTGGAAGAAGGACCGGTCGTCGCCGCCGATGGTCAGCTTGTAATGGTGTGGGGTGCCGATGTAGTCCTCCTCGAGCCTGGATACGTGCCCGACCCCTCCTGCGTCCCCAAACTCCTTGATCTGGGAGATCAGCTCACGAAGCAGGATGAGGG
This sequence comes from Longimicrobiales bacterium, assembly GCA_963662845.2. Classification (GTDB taxonomy): domain Bacteria; phylum Gemmatimonadota; class Gemmatimonadetes; order Longimicrobiales; family Gaopeijiaceae; genus Bin94. Next base: position 78,999 of record CAXXCM010000006.1, read on the forward strand.
TGGTCGTCAGCCGTTGCTGACCATCGATCACCTCGTAGTGGTCGAAGGCCCTCCATCCAGCCTTCGTCTTCTTGTCCAAGTCCTTCAGTAGAATGGTGCCGAAGTAGTGCTGCCTTTCCCCCAAGTAGTAGAGATCGTCCCACAGATCCCTGAGGTTCTCCTCTTCCCAGGCGTAGCCGCGTTGATAGAGCGGGATCTCGAACAGCCAGTCCCTGCGAAGGAGCTGGTTTAAGGGTGTCAGTGTGCCGTTCATCGGTACTGTAGCTACCTCCGCGTCACGTCTAGGTGATGCTAAACCGTGGGAGAGTTGGAGGTCAATTGCAAGGTCCCGAGTCAACTGGCCCGAGGCCCAGCGCCAACCTACCCGTACCCCCCGGAGACGGAGATCGTCGATCTGAGGGACCCAATCCGCGCTTGCAGCAAGCGCGGCGATGAACGCGTGCGAAAGCTCGGCCTTTCGTTGGTTGTCGGAAAGGATCGGGTCCGTCACCTGTGAGCTGGTCCTTGCGCCGGGGGGTGAATGTCTAACTCGGTTCGGCGAGCCGTAACGGTAACGTCGTTCTCCGCCGAGAAGTGTCATCGTCACCACGCATCCGGCCAGAACGGGCGTCCGATAGCCCACGTTGTCCGCCATTTTTGGCTCAAGATGGCGGACAAACGTCGATTTCACCGCGATTTTGAGCCGATTTCACCGCGATTCGTGCCGCAGACGCTCCCGCGCTAGAAGAACGCGTCGCCCCTGATGTGCAGCCTCCAGACCGCCTCCGGGCCACCCTCCCAGCCCCCCCGCAGCCCCCTGGCCGCGTCCACGCGGATGATTCCGTCCATGAGTACCAGCCCGGCGCCGACCGCGCGGAAGTCGTGTCCCAGGGCGGACGCCCAGTCGCCAAACACGGATAGGCGAAGGAAGCGGACCGGTCGTTGCAGATCCAACCTGGCCATGTGGATCCGGGACCCCCGCACGGATTCGGCGTGGCCCCGCAGCCAGGCGCCGGTCCCACCGATGCGCCAGAGATCCTGCGGTGCCGGGTCGCCCCACACGCCGGCGGTCCCCGTCTGGACGCCCAGCGAAAGTCTCGCGGGGAGTGGAATCGCCAGCGCAGCCTCCGCCAGCGCCCTCGCATAGGGGTTGTCGCCCGCCACTCCTCGCAGGCTCACGCGTCCGCCTCCGCCGAGCGATCCGACCTCGTTGCCGCCCCACCACGGTCGCCATACGGCGCCGGCCCCGATCCGGTCGCGCGAGGCGTCGGTGACGGTCTCCACGTCGCGTTCGGCGAAGAGACGCAGCGACAGCCAGTTCCTCGTGCCGCCGGGCGGCAGGAAGCGGATCGCGGCGCCGTGCGACCAGTGGAAGTCCGCCGGGTCGCCGGTCATGAAGATCAGGGGCGCGTCGGTGCCCCGGTCGCCGGGGTCGACGGACCGCAGCGCGCGATAGAACGAGACGAGGATCCTGCTGCGGGGATGGTCGCGCTGGAGCGTGAGATCGATGTCCGGTGCCTCAACCCGCGCCGTCCCGATCCTCGTCGTCAGGGTCGCGCGGCCCCACCCGAAGTCGCGGCGCAGGCGGGTTCCCACCGACAGCCTCTCGACCGGGTTGTAGCGCAGGAGCCTGAGCGTGGCGCCGGGGGGATCGAAGAGCCAAGGGCTCGCCGCGAGGGTGCGGTCGCCTCCATCCCCCGTCCCGATCTCCGCCAGCTCCGATGTGATCGCCGCCAGGGCGGCTTCGTCGGGTCCCCGATCCTCCTCCCAAAACGACGGAGGCAGCAGGTCGCTCGTCGCCAGAGCCCGGCGGTCCGCAGGAATGATCGTCACCATCGCGCCGGGGTCCGCCGATTCCAGCGCGCCGTCGATGCTGTCGCCCGCCTCGCGCCACAGCGCCAGCGCCTCCTCGGCCGTGGCCGGGTTGCCTAGAGCCGCCTCCTGCCCGCGTTCGCGGATGTCCTCGACCTCCACCGTCCAGTCGATGGTCGCGGGAACCGGGGGCGGAACGATGCCGCTGGCGCTCACGTCGTCGGCCACCGCCATGTATCCCCTCCACCGCACGCGGCGGGGCAGCCAGTGCCGCATCTCCCAAAGCCCGTAGTCCGCCACGACGGTCGAAAGGTCCATTTCGAGGCGGGGATACGAGTTGTTGAACACCCCGTTCACCAAGCGATCGAAGAGGCTGGGAGGAGCGGTCGGCGAGTCGGTTGCGAGCGCGCTGTCGGCGGCATCCAGAGGGCCGGCGTCCACAAACAGTCCGGGGCTCCAGCGCCCGTCGCGCCTGAGCTGCCACGAGAACTCCCGGTCCACCTTCTTGGCCAGCCGGTAGGCGACGCGCGCGATCCCGAGGGACTTCGGGTCGATCCACATGATCGCGGACACGAGCCGGATGCTCGCATAGCGCGGGATGGCGGTGACGGCAACCGCCCGCAGGGTGCCGCCGTCGCCCAGTTGAACGGACACGGTGTCGCCGGACCGGAACTGGTAGTGGCGTTCCGCGCCGGGGGCCAAGGGGCTGCGCGTGGTGGCCTCGGACCCGTCCGCCTCGAAGACCGCGAAGCCGAAGGTGAAGGGATCGCCCAGCGGGTCGGCGGCGAATCGCTCCGCGCCCAGCCCCTCGACGGAATCGGACTCGCCCAGGCCGCCGGTCTGAAATCGCACCCGCGACCCGAGGACATGCGCGACGTCGGGCTCTTGGCGCGACCACCTGATGCGAACCGCTCGCTCGCCGTGCACGAGGGGCCGGTCGCGCCTGAAGCTGGGCGCCTCGAGGCCGATGCGCTCGCGAATCAGGGCCGTGTAGGCGTCGATCGCCAGCCGCACGGTGTCGCGGGCCGCCTTCGCCCCGAGCACGAGACGGCGGGCGGTGTCGTCCAGATAGGCGGCGTGTGCGGAGTCGGGAAGGGGGAGGGTGCCGGGGGCAAGGGTGTCGGGCGTCTGCGCGGCGACCGTGCCGTGCAGCGCGATGGCCATCGCGAGGGTTCGGATGAAGGGTCGGGTCACTCGCCCTGCGGCCGGTCGGGCTAGGGAGGGCTGGTTAGCACCCGGACGCCAGATCCTTGACGGTTCGCTCGCGGAGCCTGATGCGTTCGCGTTGGGAAAGCGGCTCGTTCAGCTGGCGGCTTCGCTCCTCCAGCCGTGCCAGTTCCTTGGCGTCAGTGGGCGTCACCGTGTGGCGATCGAGGTCCGCCGCAGCCATGGCCTCCCGTGTGTTCGTCCTTGTCCACATGGCTCCCTAGCTCCTTTAGTCTCCACGTCCGGTCAACGGAGTGAACGGTAATCGTCAATGCCTCCACGCGCTAGCTGGATCGGGAGGGCCTGGGCGAGTCCCGCCCGCACTCCACGTACCTCCAGCAAACTCACAACGATCCCGATGGCTTCCCCCGTTTGCGGATTGAATACCGCTCCGCCGCTGTTCCCAGGGTTCACGCGAGTGCGCGGATGAAGGGTCGGGTCACTCGCCCTGCGGCCCGTACCGATCGAAGAACGCCCCGGTCCTCGCGGGAAGAAGGAGGTTGTCCGCGATGGCCGCGATCTCTTCCGTTACCAGCCTGCCAAGACGTCGAAGGGCGAGGCGGCAGTTCCGGGATCACTCCCAATTGGCTTGACCCGCCTACTGCTGGCCGCGCAGCTTGAATGCGCTACTACCACCCAAGCTTCGGAGAACCGCAGTGGCCGAAATGTCGTGGAGGGATGCCATCCAGAAGGTGCTTGAAGACGCTGGCAGGCCGCTGCACTACGAAGACATCACGGACCGCACCCTTAGCCAGGGCCTGAAGACCGCAGCTGGCGCAACACCAGCTGCGACCGTCAATTCCACCATCAGTTCTGCGATCCTGCATGAAGGATCGGCTTGTGTGTTTGAGCGCACCGGTCGCGGCGTCTACGGGTTGAAGACGGGCGGAAAGTCCGAAGCTGCATCTGACGATGACGGGGAATCCGTATCCCTAGAAGCGTTCGGCGTGTATTGGGAGCGTGACCGAGTGAATTGGGCCGGAAAGCCGCGGCTGCTTGGGCGATCACACCCCAAGGCGGACCGAGTAAACCTCGCCGGTCAGCACGGCGTATATCTCTTGTACGACGAACTCAGAGTGGCAGTCTACGTCGGCCAAGCCACGAAGCAATCTATCTGGCAGCGGCTAGCACAGCACACCTCAGATCGCCTCGCAGGTCGCTGGCAACGATTCTCCTGGTTCGGCATTCGGCCCGTCGCGGAAGACGGTCAGTTGCAGTCTGTCGCGGTCGGTACCATCACTCCGCAACGGCTGACAAGCACGCTGGAGGCGTTGCTGATCGAAGCTCTGGAACCGCGCCAGAACCGTGCAGGATCGTCGTATTCGGGCGTCGAGTACATACAGGCCGATGATCCCAAGCTGTGACTGCACGACATTGGAGTGAGCACACCGGTGACGGATCGCTGGTGCATCGGCACGACCCGCCTGCAGGGGACATGGACACGGCAGGTCCTCGGCGACCTCCGGCGCCCGACCGGAAGCCGCTCACCGAAGCGAAGTACACTCTCTCAATTCGTCGGAGACTGGGATGGGGAGGGTTCTGATGGATGGTTCGCCAGTGGTCGTTAGGGCGAATCGGTATTCCGACTGATACGAAAACCGGGTCGGCTTGATGAACCCAGCCAACGGCACCAGTGCGTTGGCCTCGCCACCGGTGTCGAGGGTGCCCGAGACATCTTCGTAGGCTACCGGCCCGTGTTCTACAAAGACCGCTCTCTCAAACGGACTTTGGGCAGCCCATGCGCCCCAGATCAGTGACCGGGCTGAGACAGCCTTCGTGTGGATAGCGGGGTCCAGCGCGACCGCGAAATCAACACCTAATGCCAGCGCGAACGCATCGACATCCAGAATGTCCGTGATCGTGTCATAATCGGAAGAGATGCGGGACGCGAGCCTGTAGGCGTCTCGCTCGCTGCAGGGACACAATGCCGTGCAATACACCCAAGGATCAGGCTTGGCGAGGCATTCCACCTCTGCCGTGAGGGATCTCACCACGCCGCCAAACCCGCCCTCCGACACACTTCGGGCGATGAAGGGCGTGGCGTCCAGCTTGACTAGCCCTTCCATCGGGTCACACTGATCACCCTCTAGGTTCTCGCCCTCCCTGTAGACGGCAAGAGTCGACGCCCGTATCTCGTCACTCAAACGAGGCGAATGCTCCCGCTTGGTAAACCGTACGACCTGCCGTGCTGGTCGCCTGGGCAGCAACGCATCATTGACCCGACGGATTACGAGAAGAGAGCGCTCGCGTCGCACTCTGTCGAGTACATCGAAAAGCCTCTCCCCGGTATCAAGGATGGCTGCCTTCCGGACGGACCTGCCCCCCTGCGTTGTGCTTAGCTGCATTGAGTAGCTCCCAGATCGGTTTTCCTCGTCACTGAGTGCGCCCGCCTTGCGCCTACCCATTTCGGCGCGTCCGGGGCGGCTCGTGGCCAACGAATGTAGTCGTTCCACGCTTGAAGCACCTCGACGCCGCCTTGTCAGTAGATCGGATCGGGCCTTGCGTGGCGATACGCTGTTCGGCCTGGACCCGCGCATCAACGACTATCGAGAGAATCCAAGCCGGGATTTCTCACGTATCTGGTCTCGGACGAGTGGGCGTCGTCAGCGCCACCACATGGCCCGACCACGAGAGTCAGGGCGTTTCTCGGATAGTCCCGTGTTCTTCGGTGAAAGCGCGGAGGCGTGCCATCGCTTCCGCCTCGCTCCGTGGCTGAAGCATGGCGGCCCACGGCCTGCCGGGATGAAGGGTGTCCCACCAAGACCGCAACCCTTCAAACCTCCCCTTGCCGGGGTTGTGGAGACCGAACCCCTCTATGCTGACGTTCCAACAGGGCTGGTAGTGCTCGATCAGGAACCGCTCCGCCATGGTGATCCACAGGGGGACAACCACGAGGTAGCGGCAGACGAAATCTTCCACGCGAAGGTTGTCGGCTGCTTCGAGCGAGCCCGTATGCTCTCGGATGCGTTTGTGTAGCGTTGGTGCCGACTCGCTCGGTGCCGTTCCGCCCTTCCTCGCGCCCGGAGGCACGGCCTTGCCCACGTAGATTGGGCGAGTCGCACGCGGCGAGCGAAGCATGGCGTAGGATTCGAAATCGCCGTCGTAGAAGAGCGCGTATACACCGGGACCTCGGAACCTTTCTGATAGCAGGCCTATGGTTGATCGAATTATCCAGAAATGTCCCGTAACGTACATAAACGGCTATGTTACAGCGGCTTATGGCCGATACCATCCGAAGCCGCCATTCTACTTCGTCCGCTGGAGTCCCGTTGCATCCCCCATCTTATGGCTGATATAATGGTAGGTATGACACTTCCGAAACGACCTCCGAAACGCAAGCCGCGCGGGCGGCATCCGCATAACGCGCTCACGCCCGCCTTCGTCCGCAACGTGAGCCGGGCCGGACGGTACTGCGACGGCAACGGCCTCTATCTCGATGTCCGGCCCACGGGCAGCCGGGGCTGGATCCAGCGCCTCACGATCCGGGGACGCCGAACCGAACTCGGGCTCGGCGGATACCCTCTGGTCTCCCTGAAGGAGGCCCGCGAGAAGGCGTTCGCGAACCGGAAGCTGGCCCGCGACGGCGGGGACCCGCTGTCCGAAAAGCGTCGGACCAAGTCGATGCCCACCTTCGCGGACGCGGCGCGGAAGCTCGTGGACCAGTTGAGTCCGGGGTGGCGCTCCCCCCGCCATGCCCAACTGTGGCTCAAGGGCATGGAGCGCCATGTCTTCCCGCGTATCGGAAAAACGCCGGTCTCCGAGGTGACGAGCGCCGACGTGATCGGGGTTCTTACTCCGATCTGGCACGAGAAGGCGACCACGGCCCGGAAACTGCGCCAGCGCATCCGGGCGGTCATGCAATGGGCCGTGGCGATGGAACTCCGGCCGGACAACCCCTGCGACCGGATCGGCCCGGCTCTCGGCGCGCAGAACTACACCGTGCGGCGCATGAAGGCGCTGCCGCACCGGGAGGTCGCGTCCGCAATCGGGAAGGTGTGGGCGTCGGGCTCGAAGCACGTCGTCAAGCTGGCGTTCGAGCTGCTCGTGCTGACGGCGACCCGCTCCGGAGAGGTTCGGGGGGCCGCGTGGACAGAGATCGACCTGGACGATGGGGTGTGGACCATCCCGGCCGGGCGCTCGAAGACGAACCGCGAGCACCGGATTCCGCTCAGTCGCCGTGCGTTGGAGATCCTCGAAGAGGCGCGGGCGCTCGGCCTAGGAAGTCCGCTGGTGTTTCCGAGTTTGCGTGGGAAGCCCCTCGACGGCACCGCGTTCACCAGACTGCTCAAGAGGCTCGGGATCAAGGCGGTGCCGCACGGTTTCCGGTCGTCGTTCCGGGACTGGGCGGCCGAGGAGACCGACCATCCCCGCGAGGTGGCGGAGGCGGCGTTGGCCCATGTGGTCCGCAACCAAGTCGAGGCCGCCTACCGGCGCACGGATCTGTTCGACCGGCGGCGGCGGCTCATGGCCGACTGGGCCGACTATCTGGCGAACGGGAACTGAGACACGCGCCCGGTGCGGCACGCCCTTTCGCTACGGGCCGGGGTCGACCCGGCCGGGTGCTCGCGTTCATGCCGGGCAACGACGCAACCGGAGATCAAGTGATTTCGGAATTGACCATCGAGAGACGGAGAATGAAACGATGAGGAGTGTGATCGAGAGCAAGACGCAGGTGCCGGGGCGCTTCCTGCGGCTTCCTGAGGTGATGGCCCGCACGGGCCTGTCACGGAGCACGATCTACGTTCGGCTGGAGCAGGGGTGCTTTCCCCGCCCGGTCTCGCTGGGATCGCGCGCCGTGGGCTGGGTCGAGGCCGAGGTGGACGAATGGATGCGCGAGCGCATCGCGGAGAGCCGTAGTGACGCGAAGTGAGGTCCGTCCCGTGGCGGATGGGTTCCCGGTCCTATCAGGCCCTCGCCCCTGGCGCGGGCGGTGCATCGGAGAGCCCTTTTCGAAGGGTTTGCCGAGCTGCCCTCCGAACGGAGAGCGCGTCTGGTCTTGCGGAGCCTGTACGCAGGACATAGTGTAGTTGGCAGTAACGAGTCTTGACTGGGGCCTCTCCGGCCCTGTTACTGGGGTCCCCGCCTTTAGCGGGGGCCCCATTTTACTTCGGCCTCTCTACTATTTCTTCGGGGGTGGGATGGATCGATACGCGATCTTCGTTGACGCTGGTTATCTCTTCGCAGCCGCCGGGAGCCTCTGTTTCGGCACTAGCGCCCGCCATAACCTGAATCTCGATGCCGAGAAGGCAACCCTTTTTCTGAGGGAACGCTGCGGCAACCACTGCGACCAAGCGCATTTGAGGACTTACTGGTACGACGGGGCTCCTGATGCCGTGCCGACCAGCGATCAGCTCCAAATCGGTGGGCAGCGAGGCGTCAAGCTTCGTCTGGGCCGTCTGTCAAAGCACGGACAGAAGGGAGTTGACTCGCGCATCGTTCGGGATCTGATCGTTCTCTCGCGGAACCGGGCGGTGAGCACGGTCTACCTCATGAGCGGAGACGAGGATGTACGAGAGGGGGTTGTCGAGGCGCAGGAGTTTGGCGTTGCAGTGATTCTGCTCGGGATTGAACCGCGACCAGGCCAATCCAACCAGGCAGCGACGCTCATTCGGGAAGCCGATGACGTCATCACGTTGTCGCGCTCAGATTGCACCAGATTCCTATCGCATACCGACGAGAGTATCGGACGACCCCACGTGACTCGTTCCGTCGCCGTCGATGAGAATGCGAGCCCAACCGAGTTTGGCGAGGCCTGTGGTCGAGCTACGCGAGGTGACCACGACCCGGAGGCAGTCTCTGGAATCCTCGCAGGTCGGCCCCGGATTCCGCGGCCAATCGACATCTGGTTGGTGAAGAACGCCGCGGCCCACTTCGGAGACCCGCTCTCCGAAGACGCCAAGCATGAGGTCCGTGCGGGGTTTTGGAGAGGGATTGAGACTGCGACAACCGCCCCACGGTAACGAGTTAGCAGGCTAGGCTCGTCATTCGCAGAGAGGCTCATGGGCATGGAAATTGACCCGGAGAACGTACCGCTGCCTCGCGAAACCCTTCAGAGAATCCGGGAAAGAGGCGCGATGCCGCTCTTGCGCTTCCTCGGCGCGGACGAACACGTGGAAGAGTTCATGTCCGGGTCCATTCGGTTTGGACATCTGCAGGGCTATCGGGAAGCAGACAAAGCTCGTAAGGATGAGAACGAGGGCATCAGAGTCAGGAGAATCAGCAACGCTCTTTTCTGGCTAGGCGGGATCGATCTGTCGGGATCGGACGTCACTGAAAAGCTCACATATGCAGGGACAGAGTGCCTATACGCCCTTTGCCTCATGGCTCCGCGTACGTCATCCGTCAGTCGGGCGCTGAACGTTGAGCACCTAATCGAGATAGGCAGGAAATGGGGCGAGAAATGCGTCGTCGTTCTCGACGGGATGTCGTTCTGGGAACGATGCCTCGCCGCCGTAAAGGCGGAGGACAGACTGTTTGCTGGACCGGTTGAGTACTACGATCCTACTGCACGCACCGCGAGAGAACAGAGGTCTTGGGACGAGAAACCCCATTTACGCTACGCGTTCCGCAAGACGCGAGACTACCAGCCCGAACAGGAATACCGGATCGTTCTGGAACGGAGGACACCGCCGAAAGAGAAGATGTACCTCCATGTACCGCCCCTATCCGACATAGCCTACGTAAGGGACATCGGAAAATGAAGGTCGATCTCCAGAAGGTCATAGTCCGCGAACTCATCAGGGAGTACCGCGACGACGGCGAAGGCGGGGCTGTTTGTCGGGCGCGTTAGCCAAACCTCCTAGTGAAACGATCAACGGCTCGGCCCGGAGTCCCGGTCCGGCCCCCGCGGCCTCATCTTTTCCACCAGCCGCCTCGTCATCTCCACCCGCTCCTTGGCCCTGCGCCGTACGTCCCGGAGGATCCGGTCAAGTCCGTCACCTGCGCGCTCAGCCGCTCGACCTGCCGCTGCAAGGCTTCGACCTGCTGCCGCAACGCTTCGATCTGTTCGGAGTGCCGCCGCTGTTCCCTCGCGTACTGCGCGGACAACTTCTCCAAGGCCGCCGTCAACTGCCGTTCCAAGTCGGTCACGCAGCTTCCTCCTCACTCTCTCGACAGCTTCAAGTAGGGCCGCCCGTCCATGGTGAAGGCCGATCGGCCCGGCGCGCCGGCGGGCAGCACCGCGTACCGCTCCCCGCTGATCTCCCGCAACTCGACGCCCCAGGTCGTCTCCGCCATCTCCGCCAGCGTCGCGCGCGCCCGCTCGATCCGCACGTTCACCTCGGCCAAGGTCTCGAACCGGGAGTCGATGCTCCTCGACAACCAGTGCATCGTCGCCCAACTGCCGCCGCAGATACCGAGGAAGAGGCTCATGCCGACCACGAGCGGCCGTAGCCAAGCCCTCATCAGCAACTCGCGCATCCGCCCGGTCGCCTCCTCCGTATCGGCTTCGATGGAACGCAGCGCGCCGTTCGCGACGGCGCTCAAGTTCTCTCCAAGCTGCGCGAGCTCGCGCGCGGCCGTCTCCTCGATCTGCCTCCGGTCGGCCTCCAGCCTGCTCCTCAGCCGGAACGTCAAGTCGTTCGGGCTCGAAGTCTCGTTCATACAGTTCTCCCTTCAGCCGCCACCGCTTCCCGCTGTCGGGATCGCGGGCGGTGATGTAGTCCTTGCCTTGGCGCGGCACCTCCAGCCCCACGTCCTCTAGCGCGGAGACCACGTCGGCGCGGCCCTTGACCGCGCCGTGCTCGACGCGCTGCACCAGGTAGTCGCGGATCAGTGTGCGCGGGTCCGCCTCGTGTTCGAGTCCGGCCCGCAGCTTCGACGCCTCGATGTAGGCCACGTGGCCCGGCCGCTGCGCCCTGGCCCGCGCCGGGTCGTCGGGACGGCTCCAGCCATGCTCGTGGTTGAAGGCGTCGCGTAGCGGGTCGAAAGTCCTCTGCCAGCCGGGAGGCGCGATGTTCAGGCTCCGGCCCGTCTGGAGGTCGCACTGCGCGGCGAGGACGTGTGCGTGGACGCCGCCGCCTTGCTCGCGGTGCAGGACCGCCGTCCACGCGTAGCGGTCCGGCTCCAGTCCCGCCCACGCCGTCTCTTCGAACTCGTCGAGAACGGCTTCGATCTGCTCGTCGGTTGGCCGGTCGTCCGGCGCCCACGCGATCACGGCCGACGTGTACCTGCGCTCGAACTCAAGCGAGTCGGCCACGGCGGCCACCAGTCCGGGTTCCCGCGAACGACCTCGACGCCGTCGCGTTCCTGTCCTGCCGCGTCCCGCTCGCCGACGAGAAACTCGACCGCCGCGCGGGCCGAACCCTTCCCGTGGGAGAGGAACTTAACGAGCATCGTCGGCCTCCTCGCCGATGCCGGCCACGGCGAGCAGCGAGCGTTCGAAGGAGACGAGATGGGCGATCACCGAGACGGCCTCGGCCGTCGAGGCGTGGGTGTTGGCCCAGCGCGCGAGTTGGTTCAGGTTGTTGCCGATGCGAGCGATCTGGCGGGTGCGCTCGCTCTCGACGGCCATGGCGGGCGCGGTCCATGTCCGCGTCCTCGCCATCGCCTCCCGAAGCAGCGCGGAGGGGGACAGGCCCGCCGCTGCCGCCTTGTCCCGCCAGGCGGCGTGCTCCGCGGGCGTGACGCAGGCGGCGACCATCACGGTGCGGCGCTCGGTCACGGGCCGCACCGGCGACGGGGTTCGGGGCGCGGCGTCCCGCGCCCGTCCGCTGATCTCTCAGCGGCGTGGGAAGCTGGGGGTTCAAGGGGGGCGCAGCGTCCCCCTTGCAAGTCCGCAATGTTCAACATTGCGTGGGCTGGCTTACGGACCTTAAGGCCGTCAGCCAGCCCTTGGGGAAGCGCGCCGAAGGGCTTGCGGCGCTGGGAATCTCGGGGCGGCGGCGTCTCCATACCGTACACGGAGAAGCCCGATTCCAACCGTGTCAACCGCCCGAATCGAGGCGGTTTCCCAAGACTTCCAGCGCCGTCCCGAACCCGCATCGGGCTCCGCCAGCGGCACCTCCATCGCAGGCTCAGGTGAAGCGCGCTCAAGCGCGGCGGACGCTAGTTTGAATGCATGGCCCGGATCACTGTCAGAGGAGGATTCGACGATACTGAGGATTGCGCTGATGGACCAAGCTGACTCGGGACTGTTGGGCCTTGGAGGTCCGGGATGACGATGGGCCGACCGTTCGAGGGGAGCCTGTTCGCCGAGGACTTCCTTCGCGAAGCGATCACCGACCTTCGCGATTGGCGGGGCGTCGCCGACGAGCAACTCGCAGACCTAGAGGCCGCGTTGCGTGGCCTGTTCAGCCGCTTCCCGACCGGCCTATTGCCCAATGAGAGCCAGACTGAGGATGACCTGATCTGGCCGGTGCTCGCGCGGCTCGGCTGGACCGCCAGCCTCAGGCAGCAAAACCTCTCGGCGCACGGACGCCAAGACGTACCGGACGGCTTGCTGTTCGCGGACGACACCGCGAAGGACCGGGCGAACCGCTTCGCCCAGGAGTGGAAGCGCTACGGGCACGGGCTGGCGGTCGTCGAGTCGAAACGGTGGCTTCGGCCATTGGACCGTCGCTCCGGGCGGCGTGGCGAGGAGTCGGCGCCCTCGACACAGATGCTACGCTACCTCCGCCGCATCGACGATCTGACCACCGGGAAGCTCCGCTGGGGCATTCTGACGAACGGTGCCCGTTGGCGTCTGTACTACGCTGGTGCGCGCTCGGTCGCCGAACAGTTCTTCGAGCTTGATCTGGCGGCGGTTCTCGGGATTGCGGGCGACGACCGCGACACCATCCCAGCCGATGCCCGGCGACACTGGTTGAGGGTGTTCTGGCTGGTGTTCGGACGTCATGGCTTCCTTCCCGACGCGGTGGACGAGCGGACGTTTCACGAACGGGCGATCGACGAAGGACGCTTCTATCAGGAAAGGGTCGCCGGCAGCCTGTCGGCGCTGGTCTTTGAAAGTGTGTTCCCGGATCTCGTCCGGGCACTCGCCGAGGCGGACGCCGAGGCCGCGATGCCCGAGGTGCGGGACGCGGCGCTGGTCCTGCTCTACAGGCTCCTGTTCGTCCTCTACGCCGAAGACCGGGATCTCCTGCCCGTCCGGGACAGCCGCTACGACGACTACGCCCTCCGCGAGCAGGTACGCGGTAGCATTGGCCGCCGGAAGGACCAAGGCGACGTGTTCTCGACCACGGCGGCCCGCTACTGGTCGGCCTTTGACGATCTGTGCCGCGCCATCGACGCGGGTGACCCATCAATCGGCCTACCGCCCTACAACGGCGGACTATTCGACCGGGACCGGACACCCTTGCTCTCGCATGTCCGGCTGGGTGACGCGGTGATGGCCGACGTGATCGATGCGCTGTCTTTCGAGCGCCATGGCCCGACGCGCCGGTACATCAACTACCGGGATCTCGGGGTTCAGCAACTCGGCTCCATCTATGAGCGGCTGCTCGAACGGGAAGTCGTTAGGGAGGATGGGAACATCGTTGTCCGTCCGAATGTGTTCGCGCGCAAAGACTCGGGCAGCTACTACACGCCCGACGATCTGGTTGACCTGATCGTGCGGGAGGCGGTCGGACCGCTGGCGGACGCGCGCATCGAGGCGTTTGCCGCCAAGGCGGCGGATGTCGCGTCAAGCCAGATGCCGGAAGACCGGCGCTTGGGCCGACTGAAGCGGCTCGACCCGGCGGAGCAACTGCTGGAACTGAAGGTGTGCGATCCGGCGATGGGTTCGGGACACTTCCTAGTCAATCTCGTGGATTACCTCGCTGACCGCGTCATCGAGGCGATGGCCGAGGCCGAAGCCCTCGTGGACGGATACCTCTCGCCGTTGGTGGAGCGGATCGACGGGATCCGCAACACGATCATGGACAACGCGGAGGACAGGGGCTGGACATTCGATCCGGCCCAACTCGACGACCGGCACATCGTCCGCCGCATGGTACTCAAGCGGTGCGTGTACGGCGTGGACAAGAACCCGATGGCGGTGGAACTGGCCAAGGTCTCGCTGTGGCTGCACACCTTCACCGTCGGCGCTCCACTCAGCTTTCTGGATCATCATCTTCGCTGCGGCGACAGCCTGTTCGGCACTTGGGTGGAGCCAGCCATCCAAAGGGCGGAGGAGAAGAGCAGCCTGTTCCTTAGGGGACCTCTCGCGCGAGCCACGCGCGCGGCCGCACCGATGCAGATCATCGAAGGGCTGACGGACGCCGAGATCGCCGAGGCGCACCGCTCGGCCGACATCTTCGCCGAAGTCTCGGAGATGACCGCTCCCCTGCACGCCTTCATGTCACTCCTTCACGCCTTCGACTGGCTGGGCATCCGAAAGCGTGAGGTCAAGGCCGCGTTCTTCAAATGGCTGGATGGCGTGTTCGGCGATCAGATCGAGATCGCCAAGGGTGAGCAGACTGATTCGTCGGATGCCGACCTTCCCGTTCTGATGGATGCCTTGGGACTGGTAGCCGGAGAGCGGTTCCTGAACTGGCAGGTGGCGTTCCCCGGCGTGTGGTCAGACTGGGAAGCTCCGGAGTTGACCGGCGGTTTCGACGCCGTGATCGGCAACCCGCCCTGGGACCGGATGAAGCTCCAACAGGTCGAATGGTTCGCGTCTCGCCGCCCGGAGATCGCGATGGCTCCCCGCGCGGCCGACCGTAAGCGCATGATCGCCGAACTCCAGAAGGCGAAGGACCCGCTGGCCGGGGACTTCCGGCTCGCGAGCGAACGCGCCAACGCGGGCGCGCGGGTGGCCCGGACTTCGGGAGACTATCCGCTGCTGGCACGCGGCGACCTCAACCTCTACTCGCTGTTCGTGGAACGGGCCATGACGCTCGTCAAGCCCGACGGTATGGTCGGGCTTCTCGTGCCGTCCGGCATCGCGTCGGACAAGATGGCGGCCCCGTTCTTCAAGAGCGTGGCCACCGAGGGGCGGCTCAAGGCCCTCTACGACTTCGAGAACCGGCGGACGCGCTACGGCACGACGCCTTTCTTCCCCGATGTCGACAGCCGGTTCAAGTTCTGCGCGTTCGTCGCCAGCCCTGCACTGGGGAGTGAACCGGCTCGCTGCGCATTCTTCCTGCAAGACGTTGCGGAGACCGGAGACCCGGAGCGTTGCTTCCCCCTCTCGGCTGCTGACTTCGCACGGGTGAATCCGAACACGGGCACGGCACCCATCTTCCGCTCGCGCCGCGACGCGGAACTCACGACGGAGATCTACGACCGCCTGCCGGTGCTTGTGGACCGTTCGTCGGGTGAGGCCGCGAGGGCGTGGCCGGTGAAGTACACGCGGATGTTCGATATGACCAACGATTCCGACCTGTTCCGAACTCGCTCGGAGCTGGAGGAAAAGGAAGGAGCGTGGCCGATCGGCCGCAACCGGTTCGGCAGCCTGGTGGGAGAACAGGTGCCGCTCTACGAAGGCAAGATGGTGCAGGCGTTCGACCACCGGGCCGCCAGCATCGTCATAAATCCGAAGAACCTCCACCGCCCAGCCCAGCCGAAGCCGACCGCCCCTGAGCAGCATCGCGACCCGAATTGGTTGCCCGACCCCCAGTATTGGGTCCTCCGTAGCGAGACGGCGTATCCGACAGCCCCGTATCTGTTGGGATTCAAGGATGTCACCGCGCCCACGAATGTTCGTTCGATGATCGCCGCTCTGATTCCGGGCTCCGGGGTAGGGAACACGCTGCCTATCGTTGCGGCAGACTGGGGCTCGGGGGCTGACGCAGCGCTCCTGGTGGCCAATTTCAATGCCGTCGTGTTCGATTACGTGGCACGTCAGAAGATCCAAGGCCAGCATCTGAATTGGTTCATCGTCGAACAACTTCCGGTCGTTCCGCCGGAGCGGTACAAGGCCGTGAGTTTCGGAGCCAAGAGGGCGGAGGAGATCATCTGCGAGGCCGTGCTCGAACTCACCTACACGGCGCACGACATGGCACCATTTGCCCGTGCCATGGGCCATGTGGACGGTCGCGGCGATATCTTGCCGCCCTTCTGCTGGGACGCCGAACGTCGCCTCCGTCTACGGGCAAAGCTGGACGCGCTCTACTTCCACCTCTACGGCGTCACGGATCGGGACGACATCCGCTACATCTACTCCACCTTCCCCATCGTTGAACGCGACGAGAAGGCCGAATACGGGGCCTACCGGTCCCGCGACCTGTGCCTCGCGTGGACGAGTGCGCTGAACGGCGGCGATCCCGACGCGGAGATTGATCTGTGACCACCGTCCACGAATCCGAGACACCGCCGCCGATCCGGTTCCCGCGGACTTTCTTGCCGCAGCCGGTGGCTGACCATCCGATGGGCCGATGAGCAAGAAACGAAAGCGCCGGGGGCTCGCCGGAGTCGGAGCTTTCCTCGGCACTCTGGTCGTAATGGCTGAACTCATTGGAGGCTCCGCCTTACCGGCAGACGTTGTGTGCTTCATCGAGTCCGGAAAGACCGCGTGGGTCGGCGGTTTTGCCGCTCTCCTCTCGGCATCATGGCTGATCTACGATCTGTTGGAGAATGGATGGGCGGATCGCCCGGTCTTGGAGACGGTCCTGAGATACTCGGATCGTGGATTGCTCCCCGAGCCTAATGAGCTAGCCAGCCTTCTCCGTGACCCGAAGTGCATTGAGGTCCTGAAGGAGATGTCCGCAGATCCGTGGGGGAGCATTACATCGACGGCGACCTTCGGCATGAGCGGTGAGGAGCAGAGACACCGCGCCTTGATCGAGCAACTTGTGGACGCTGGGTTAGCCGAGTGGCGTAGCGACCAAAAGTCCATCGCTCGGATTACCAGCAAGGGGAGTGGCGTCTTGGAGTTCCTCCAGAACCCGGGGAAGATGGACAACACCAGAGGCCCGTGAGAGCGAGAAACGGACGCGAGGGCACGAGATCAAGAACCTACACCTTCAATCGTGAACGAGCTTTAGGATGGACGTTGAAACCGTCGTAGCCGTACCAGTTGTCAGCGCCATTGTCGGCGCGCTCGTCTGGTATGTTCAATCCCGTATCGAGGCCGTGAGGGCGGAGCGTCGTAGGCTCCAAGACGAACGGCGCAAGATCTACATCGCGATCTTGGAACCCTACATACGCGTTCTCGCGGGAATCAAGAAGCCGACCGAGACCTCTAAGGCAATGAAACGCATGTTGTCCTTCGAGTATCGTAAGGTCTCCTATGAGTTGAACCTGATGGGTTCTGATGAGGTGATCCGCGCCAACAACGCCTTCATGCAACTGGCCTACTCCGCAGGTGAGAAACCGATCACCGCTGAGGCTTGGATCGAGTGTTGGGGTGGGCTCCTACTGGCGATCCGCAAAGACTTGGGAGCAAGGAAGACTGAGCTCAGCACCGTGGAGATGCTGGAAAGCCAGCTGACAGATGCCGGAGCATACCTGCCAGGACGCCGGTAAGTCTATCCGCGCCGGTCGTTCGGGCAAGGCGCGGAGCAGGTCGCGACGGGGCTGGGCGGTCGCCCCCGCCCGACTGCCAATAGTGCCAGCGACCCGGCGGCAGGGGAGCTTGCCGACCCACGTTCGCCGGTCCGCTGTCCGCTGAAGGTCGTCCGTCTACGGCTAGCGGCAGGCTCACGGGGCTCCGGCCCATGAGTTCTCTGACCAGGCTGACGGTGAGGTTCCGGTATTCCAGCGGGTCGTACGGCTGGGGCTCAGGCATGAACGGGAGCCAGGGTGGCGGCGATGCTCTTCGCCAACGTCACGGCAAGTCTCATGGGCACGGCGTTGCCAAGCTGCCTCATCGTCTCCGTCCAACTTCCGGTGAAACGCCAGGCGTCGGGAAAGGTCTGCACTCGCGCGGCCTCCCGCACGGTAAAGTATCGCACGGTCCCGTCGGAGTACGCGATCATGTTCTCGCCACCGGGCACCCCGTGGACGCCCGCCTTGAGTGTCTTGGCCGGCAGGTCGAGCGGACTTCCCGTGTGTCCCGGATAGGCCTGGGCACCCGGCTGAAACCTGTGGAAGAGAGCGTCCGGTTCTTCGCCCGCCGGCTTCGGTTCCGGCAGATCGGAGATCGCGTCCCGAAGCGTCGGCCAAGGTTCTTCTTCCGGGGGGAGCAGCGTCGGCAGTCGGCTGACGGCCCCCGCCAGCCGTGGAGGCAGTGCCGGCTTCTCCAAGTCGCGCTCTTCCCAGTATTCGCCGGAGATCCATTGGTCGTAGCGGAGCTTGTCCCGGGAGTGGGTCGGCTCGGGAAAGTGCCACTCGATGTCCAAGTCGTGCCGGAAACCAACTATGAACACACGCTCACGGAGCTGTGGCACCCCGTAGTCGGCCGCGTTGAGCAGCCGACGCACAATTCGGTAGTGAAGTCCCTCGCGGCTACCGCGAGTGTGTACATCCTCAAGCCGAGCCAGGTGGTCCGTCCAGGAGTCCGCCCCGTCCGCGACCACCTCGGGGTGCTGAAGCCTCAACTCTATATAGGACAGGTAGTTCCTGAAGGTCTTGCGGGTGAGCCCCTTCACGTTCTCGAAGAGAAATGCCGCAGGCCGAACCTCCCGAATCGCGCGGATGAACTCGGGGATCATGTCCCGGTCGTCACTCATCCCCCGGTGTTTTCCGCCGATGCTGAACGGCTGGCACGGCGGGCCTCCCGCCATCAGGTGTGCCGAACCGAGTGACGCGTAGTCGCATTCGCGGACGTCGCCCTCTATGACCTTCCAGTCCGAAACCCCCGGCACCGAATCGCACCGGATGTTCTCCCGCAACGTGGCGCAGGCGTGAGAGTTCCAGTCGAGCAGAGCGATGTGCCTGAAGCCGGCGGAATGCGTCCCGAGGGCCAGACCGCCCGCGCCGGTGAAAAGTTCAAGTGACTGCAAGTCCGGCGTCCTCCGTCGCCTCGTGGGGCTCCCTGCCTCATTCCAAACGATACCCTGGCCACGCTTCCGAGACAATCACAACCCCTCGGGATCGCGCGCTCGGATTTGTTTGGCCAGAGGAGCTTAACGCGGTCAGACGGTGATGCTCGCTGCATCGCTACGCGGCATAGACCACCCGTGCGGACTCGAGGATCGCCTTACGACGAATGTAGTTTCGGCTCTCTTCGATTGCGGCGCGGTGCACCAACTCCACTCTGCGGGCGAGCAACTCGGCCAGTTCCTGTTGCATTCTGGCGACGCCGAACAGGCCGGGCGTCCGTTCCGTCCCAAACTGGATCAGCACGTCTACGTCGCTGTCCGGTCCGAAGTCGGCGCGCAGCACGGAACCGAACAGCGCCAGTTCCACTACCTGCCAGCGGTCGCAGAACGCCTCGATGGCGCGCATCGGAACGCCGACTCGGGCCGCCAGTCGCTCGCGGTCTGCGATGGCTCCCGTCGCCGATGGCGCTGAAGATGCGGGCACCTGGATTCCCTTTGGATGCTGTGCGGCCGGTGATCACCGATGGTCCCGCCTCTGGCTGGGGCGAACCGATTGCCGATGGCCCCTTCGCAGCATGTCGGGAAGATCAATACTAAGTTCGGTCGTGTCCCGTCGCCACTCATGGAGAACGAAGCCGATGAACGTTGTCCGTCATCCATCCGTCGCCCTTGCCGCCGGACTTCGCTTCGGCGTGGCGTTCGCCGCCGTTCTGGTCATCTCCGTCCTCGTCTCTCCCAACACCACCGCAGCCCAGCGACCAGCTTCGCAGGATCCGCCCGGCGTGCTGCCGTACGATCTCGCGTTCGGGATGGCCGGGTTTCCGTGGGACTCCGACTTCTCGGTCTCGGCGGATGGGCGCTTCGTGGCCTACGGGGTCCGCACGCCGCCCGACACGACCGCCGACCTCGACGCGCGGTACCAGCCCAACGGGACGCCGACCTCGGCGCTCGGCACCACGGTGCGCTACACGGAGATCGCGACCGGGCGCACGGTGCGGGTTTGTCCCAGCGGAGCATGTTGGCGCCCCGTCTGGTCACCGGACGGCACGGCGATCGCCTTCTTCTCGGACGCGGACGGGGCACCGCACCTCTGGGTTCACGACATGGCGCAGGGAGCCTCGCGCAAGGTATCCGGCGAGCCCCTCAAACCGAAGCTTTGGAGCGGCGACGAGCCCCGCTGGAGTCCGGACGGATCGACGCTGTACGTGGGCCTGTCGCCGCCGGGGCAATACCGCAGCCCGGCCCGGCCCGCCGAGGTGCGCGCCGCGAATCCGGCCGGGGTCGTCGTGCTGCGGAGCGGAAACGAGCTGGCGCAGGCCCCACGGGACGCCCCGCCCCCCACCCCGATGCTGGATCACTTCGCGCGGGAGCACCTCGTCGTCCTCGCCGCCGTCGACGTGGCCACCGGAGAGACGCGCGTCCTGGTGCCTCACGACGCCGAGGTTCCCGCCGGCGCGGCTCGGCTCTCCACGTCGGGCAGATGGCTGGCCTACCTGTCCAGCTTCCGGCCCGAGAGTGACACCACACAGTCCACCGTGATGGATCTGGCGGTGGTTCCCACGGCGGGCGGCGACCCCACCGTCGTCGTCCGGAACCTCCCGCTCACGCAGGGCGGCTACTTCGCCAACAGCTACAGCTGGCACCCGACCGAAGACCGGCTGATGTACCTCGACGGCGACCGCATGCACCTCGTCGATCTCCGCTCGGGTTCGCTCTCCGCGCCCCGGCCCCTCGCCCCCGAGCTCGGCGACGTCGCGCCCACCGTCTTCGGCTTCACGCGCGACGGGGAGGCGGCGGTCATGGGCATCGACCTGCGCGACGACCGGGGCTATGGCAACGCCCGGCCCCGCGCCCTCGCTCTCGTCCCGCTCGACGGCGGCCCACCCGTCACCGTCGCCATCGACGACGAGCGCTGGATCTGGGACCGGATCGTCAAGGCCGACGACCGGACGCTCTGGCAGCCCGACGGCTCGTCGGTGTCCGTTGTGCTCACCGAGCGCGTCACCGGGGAGAAGGCGGTGGTGCGCTACGATGCCGCGGGCGGCGAGGCCGAGGGTCAGGCAGGCCGTGTGCTCTGGAAGGCGCGCGCCAGGCTCGACAACCTCACCTCGGGTGGTCGCCACGACTTTGTGCTGGCGCGCTACGAGAACATGCAAACGCCCGCCGACATCCACCGCTTCGACGCCGACTTCGCGACGCGCGAACGCGTCACGCGCATCGATCCCCGCCTCGAAGAGGTCGCGGTCGGCACCTCCGAGACCTTCGAGACCACCGTCCCCCTCCACGACGGCACGCTCACCCGGGTCAAGACCGCCGTGCTGCTCCCTCCCGGCGCCAGGCGCGGCGACCGCCTCCCCGCCATCGTCACCATGTACCCCGGCGGCGACGTCACGCGCAGCGCCGCGGACTTCGGCGGCGGCAGCGTCTTCACCGTCCCCAACCTCGTCTTCACCAGCCGTGGCTACGCGGTGGTCCTCTGCCATCTGGCGCTCGGCCCCAACCGCGAAGCCGGCAACCCCGTTCAGGAGATGGTCGATGTCCTGCTGCCGCAGGTCTATCGCGCCGCCGAGCTCGGGTACATCGACATCGACCGTCTCGCGATCACCGGGCAGTCGTTCGGCGGCTACGGCACCGGCTCGATCATCACCCGCACCAACATCTTCCGCGCCGCCGTCCCCATCTCGGGCATCTTCGACCTGTTCGGCAGCTACGGACACATCGACGTCGACGGCGGCGGATTCTTCCTGGCCTGGAGCGAGGGCGGGCAGGCGCGCATGGGAACCCACCCCTGGGCCAACGTGCGCCGCTACCTCGAAAACTCCCCCTACTACAACGCCGACAAGATCTCCACGCCCGTTCTGATCGTGCACGGAACCGACGACATGTCGTACCACGACGCCGGCAAGTTCTTCACGGCGCTGCGGCGGCTAGGCAAGCCCGCGCAACTGGCCTCGTATCTCGATCAGGGCCACGTGATCTCCTCTTGGAGGAGGGAGAGCGCGATCGACGCCGCCCGGCGCATGGTCGAGTTCTACCGGCGGCATCTGGGCGACGGCGCGCCTGCGGGAGTGTCGCCCTGACGGCGCTACCTCGTCCGCCGGATCATCGGCGCGACAGCGGCGACGGCAGCCGAATGCCGGCGACCCTCTGCAGATCCAGCGAGTCGGTCACGACCCCCAGCATCTCGGACTCCGATATCCTGTACGGCCTGAACCCGGCGGGTAGCACCACCTGAGAGAACGCCGGCGCGCTTCCGGCGAGGTCGATCGTCCGCCAGCGGCGACCAAGCCCGAGCGGGTGCGACGTGCCGTCGAACTCCTGTATCCAAACTCGATCCGCCGAACACTTCACGTCGACGCCGGCCGGAGCCGACGGCGCAAACATGTCTCGGCTCGCCTCCTCCACGCCCTCCACCATCGCCTGCATCTCGCTCTCGTCCATCGACTGTCCCTGCAGCTCGGCCTTGATCTGGTTGGACAGGTACGCGAGCCGATGCGATCGGGTGATGGGCTCGACCTCCCACGGCACGGGCACCGAGTCGCGCTCCTCCCAGGTGGATGCCACCAGGTAGAGCTGCCGCGCGACCGGATCGAGCAGGGCGATCCTGCCATCGGGACACGCGTCCCACACGGGAACCGGCCCCAGCAGCGTCCGTTGCTCGGGGTCCACCTGGGATGCGCCGGGCAGGTCCGCGAAGTCGACCACCGCCTCGGCGCCTCCGTCGGCGTCGGCCCGCACGAGTCTTCCCGTCCAGACGTTGTTCCCCCACGACACCTCGCCCGGGAACTCGGCCCTCACGATGCCGGCCGGCGTGGCCGCAACGCGCAGGGGGGCTCCGAAGGTCACGACGTCGATGTCGCCCCGAACCCGGCCGATGGGGCGCGCCTCGCGGGTCGAAACGAGCTGTCCATCGCCGGAGAACGTGCGGTACAGCCGTGATCCCGAGTCCCAGACGGTCACCTGGCTCGCGTCGCCGGTGGCCACCAGGGCCCTCGCCGATCTCAGTTCGTCCGGCCCCTCGCCCTGGTCTCCGAAAGTGACGACCTCGGCGCCCTCCCGCAGTCCATGGACGAACGGGGCGGCGGAAGAGAGAACCCAGACCGTGCCGTCCCTTTCCAGCACGTCCGCGATTCCCCACAGGTCGCCGCCGGACTGCCAAGTCAACTGGTCGACATCGATCCCGATCGTCCCCGGGTCGGCGCTGCCCGGCTGGCCGCAGGACACGACCAGGAACGGCAGGACGGCTCCCAGGCACCACCATCGTTTGTTGCGCATTTTGTTCGCTCCGAGATTGAGCCTCTGTACTTAAGAGACAGTTCTCAGACCGAAAACGTGCAATCTGGCGACCGGCCCCCTCACCCAACCTTTCGCGCCTGCGCCCTCCCCATCCCGATCGAGAGCACGATCCACATGGCGGCCAGCGGCGCGGTGGACATGGCCACCCAGGCCAGCGTCAGCCCCAGCAGGGCGAAGAGCCCGTCGATGCCCGCCCCGGCCAGATCGCCCGCGCGGTACAGGAAGACGTCGACGACCGGCTTGGCCTTGTACTTCTCCGATGGCGTCACGACGCTGAACAGCGTCTCGCGGGAGGGCCGGGAGATCGCGTACCGGGTCGCGCGGTGCACCGCCTGGAAGATGAGCATCACTCCGTAGAGCGGCCACAGCGCGAGCACCGCGAAGCCGGCCAGGGTGACGAGCGGCAGGATCGCGAGCGTCCACCCCACCCCGACCTTGCGGATCAGGTGGGTGGTGACGAACACCTGCGTGACGAGCGTGGCGGCCTGGGCCACCCAGTCGAACTGCGCGAAGCTGCCCACCAACTGGCTGAAGGTGTCCGAGTCGCTCAGGATGATGTTCGCCTGGGTGAAGTAGATCATGGTGTTGGCAACGGCCATGAAGACCACCCAAAGCCCGACCCCGAGCAAGTAGGGCGACGTGACGACCGCCTGGGCTCCCTCCCAGAAGGTGCCCCCGATCTCGCCGCGCCCCTGCGTCGTTCCCGTTCCCGATTCCGCCTCGCCGCCCTCGTCCGCCTGCGGCGCATCCCCCGCCGCCGCCCCCAGCCGCGACGCGTCCGACGCAGTCGCCATGCGGTCCAGAACGAGCATCACCGCGATCGCCAGCGCGAAGCACCCGGCGCCGAGCAGCATCAGCCCGGCCGGCAGATACGGCGTCTCGGTCATGCCGCTGATCAGGTTGGTCGCGATGCCTCCCACCAGCGCGCCCAGCGTGCCCCCGATCCCGACGAAGGCGAACAGCCTCTTGCCCTGGTCGACGTCGAAGATGTCCACCATGAAGGCCCAGAACACGCTCGTCGTGAAGAGGTTGATCACGGTCAGCCAGACGTAGAACGTGTAGCCGACGGTCCGCGACAGACCCGTCTGGGCGTCGGTGCCAATCAGCCCGCCTCCCGTCCGCACGTCCTGGATCAGCAGCGCCGCGAACCCGAACAGGCACGCGATCACGAACAGGTATGCCACGGGTATGAAGCGGCGCCGGTTCATGCGCGCCACGACGCCCCCGAAGGCCAGCACCGCGAGGAGCGACGCGCCGCACGTCACCGCGAAGAGCCACCGCAGTTCGTCCATCCCTCGCGCGACCCCCATCGCCTCGCGCACCGGGCGGAGGAAGAAGTACCCGCAGAGGACGAGGAAGAAGAAGAGGGCGGACATGACGGCGAGGGGAAGCTCGCCGCGCTTCATGTTGAGCAGACCCGGCATGAAGGAAGCTCCTGACAGTGGCCCTGCACCGTTGGATTCGCCTGGAGGACCGGCGCGGCGCTGCGGAAAATCCCTCCGCCGACGTTGACTTCGCGACAAGCGCCCGACCCTCCGGGATTGACGTACCGGAAAAGAAGCCCATCCTCCATCGTAGGCAAGCGGACGCGGCCGCCGCCGTTTCGCGCAACAACTCGGGGAGCCGACGCTGAAAGCACCTTCGGAAGTCGCGCAGACAACCATGTTCGCCCGCCTGACCGGCACCCGCCCCGAGGAGACCGGCATCGTCCTGCTTTCGGCCGCGTACTTCTTCTGCATCCTGTCGGGCTACTACGTGATCCGCCCGATCCGCGACGAGATGGGCGTGGCCGGCGGGGTGGAGAACATCCCGCTGCTCTTCACGGCGACCCTGGCCGCGATGCTCGTCGCGCACCCGGTCTTCGCGTCGCTCGTCTCGCGCTGGCCCAGAAGGCGGTTCGTGTCGGTCACCTACCGCTTCTTCATGCTGAACCTGCTCGTCTACTTCCTGCTGCTGCGCGGCGTCTCGGAGGGCACGGCGGCGGTCTGGATCGGTCGAACCTTCTTCGTCTGGATCAGCGTCTTCAACCTGTTCGTGGTGTCGGTCTTCTGGTCGTTCATGACCGACATCTACCGGGAGCGCCAGAGTCGCCGCCTCTTCGGCCTGATCGGGGTGGGCGGCACGCTGGGCGGGATCGTCGGGTCGTCGATCACGGCGTTCCTGGTGGGCGCGCTGGCCCCGGCCACCCTGCTCTGGTTCTCGATTCTGCTGCTGGAATGCGCGGTCGGGTGCATGCGCGGGCTCGACCGGCGGGTCGGGAGGCTGCGCCGGAGGCGCGACACCGGCCAGGCGCGCGACGCGGCCCCGGTGGCCGACGACGTCATCGGCGGCTCGGCCCTGGACGGGTTCCGGCGGGTGGCGGCATCGCCCTACCTGCTGGGCATCTGCGCCTTCATGCTCCTGTTCACGGTGGGGTCCACCTTCCTGTACAACATCCAGGCCGAGATCATGTCGCGGACATTCTCCGACCCCGCGCAGAGGACGTCGGTCTTCGCTCGCATCGATCTCGCCGTGAACACGCTGACGCTCTTCACCCAACTCTTCCTGACCGGACGGATCATGAGGTGGCTCGGCGTGGGGTTCACCCTCGCGATTCTTCCGCTGCTGAGCGTGGCGGGCTTCCTGGCGCTCGGGGCGGTGCCGGTGTTCGCGGTCTTCGTGGTCTTCCAGGTGCTGCGGCGCGCGGGCAACTTCGCGGTCGCGGTGCCCACCCGCGAGGTGCTCTACACGGTCCTGCCCAGGCGCGACAAGTACAAGGCCAAGAACTTCAACGACACGTTCGTGTATCGGGCGGGGGACCAGTTGGGCGCGTGGTCGTTCGCGGGACTGGGCGCGCTCGGGCTCGGCACCGCAACGCTGGCCTGGACCATGGCGCCGCTGGCGGGCGTGTGGCTGCTGGTCGCGCTGTGGCTGGGGAAGAGGCAGGCGGCGCTGGCTGCGGATCGTCGCGCGGCCTGAACCTTCGCCTCAGAACGCCGAGATCCCCGTGATCGTCTGACCCAGGATCAGCGAGTGGACGTCGTGCGTGCCCTCGTAGGTGTAGACCGACTCCAGGTTGGCCATGTGGCGCATGGCCGAGTACTCGGCGAGGATGCCGTTGGCGCCGAGCAGGCGGCGCGCCTCGCGGGCGATGTCGCAGGCCATGTTCACGTTGGCGCGCTTGGCCAGACTGACCTGTTGCGGGGTCATGGTGCCCTGGTCCTTGAGTCGCCCGAGGCGATGGCAGAGCAGCTGTCCCTGCGTGATGGCGGTGAGCATGTCGGCGAGGCGGACCTGCTGGATCTGCTTGCCGGCGATGACCCCCTCGAACATGACGCGCTGGCCGGCATAGCTCGAGGCCTCGTGGAAGCAGGCCATGGCGGCGCCCACCGCCCCCCACGAAATCCCGTAGCGGGCCTGGGTGAGACACATCAGCGGGCTCTTGAGGCCGGTCGATCCCGGAAGGATCGCGTCGTGGGGCAGGCGCACGTCGTCGAGCACCAGTTCGCTCGTGTCCGACGCCAGCAGCGAGAGCTTGCCCTTCTGGTCGCGGGCGCTGAAGCCGGGCGTGTCGGTCGGCACGACGAAGCCGCGAATGCCCTTCGTGTCGCCGGGCTTGCCGGTCTGCGCCCAGATCACCGCCACATCGGCCATCGAGCCGTTGGTGATCCACATCTTGGTGCCGTTGAGCACCCAGCCGTCGGCGGTTTCGCGGGCTCGCGTGATCATGCCTGCGGGATTCGACCCGTAGTCGGGCTCGGTGAGGCCGAAGCAGCCGATCTTGTCGGCGGTGGCGAGCGCGGGCAGCCAGGCGCGGCGCTGCTCTTCGCTCCCGAATGCGTGGATGGGATACATGACCAGCGCGCCCTGCACCGACGCGAACGAGCGAACGCCCGAGTCGCCGCGCTCCAGCTCCTGCATGATGAGCCCGTAGGCGACGTTGTTCAGCCCCGCGCACCCGTACTCCTCGGGCAGATTGGCGCCCAGCACGCCCAGCTGGCCGATCTCGGGGATCAGCTCGGTGGGGAAGCGCTGCGCGACGTACGCGTCGCCGATGATCGGCACGAGGCGGTCCTCGACCCAGTCGCGGATGGTGTCGCGGACCATGCGCTCCTCTTCGGAGAGGAGGGCGTCGATGTCGTAGAAGTCGGGGCCTTCGAAGCGTGCGGCCATGAATGTGGTCTCCGTGGGGAATGGATGGTCAGCCGGTCATCGCGGTCGGCCGCGGTAGCGCAGAATCCCGTAGGTGATCTCCATGCCCGCACGGCCACCGAGCCAGAAGGTGGCCAGGACGGCGCCGAGCCAACCGCCGATCAACATGCGGGACGGCTGCTGGACGAGGTAGATCCACAGGGCCAGCGCCAGGGCCAGAACGGCGCCGCAGAGCCAGCCGACGCGCTTGGCGCGCTCCCGCGCCACGGCGATGCACCGCTCGCACCAGAGATGGCGGTCCAGCTCGGAGGCGCGAAAGGCCCGGTCGCAGCCGGCGCAGGCGAGATCGGCGTCCAGGTCGCGCAGGCCCAAGGTCGCGCTCACCCGTGCAGCGCTCCCATCACGGCCGCAGTGAAGTCGGCCGTGCCGTCGGTGCCACCCATGTCGTGGGTGCGGGCGACGTTATCCTCGATCACGGAGGTGACGGCGCGGCGGATGCGGGCCGCGACCGCCTCCTGCCCCACATGGTCGAGCATCAGGCAGCTCGACAGCAGGAGGCCGGTCGGATTGGCCACGCCCTGCCCCGCGATGTCGGGCGCCGATCCGTGCACCGCCTCGAAGACGGCGTGGCGCTCGCCGACGTTGCCCGCGGGCGCGAAGCCGAGCCCGCCCACGAGTCCGGCCATCAGGTCGCTCAGAATGTCCCCGAACATGTTCTCCATGACGAGAACGTCGAAGCGGTACGGATCGAGGACGAGGTACATCGCGGTGGCGTCGATGATCCTGTCCTCGAAGGCGACGCGGTCGGCGTAGTCGGCGGCCATGCGCTGCCCCACGTCCAGGAACAGCCCCTGCGTGTGCTTGAGGATGTTGGCCTTGTGGGCCAGCGTGACCTTCCGTCGCCCATTGGCCACGGCATAGTCGAAGGCGAAGCGTACGATCCGCTCGGACCCGAAGCGCGTCGTGATCATGACCGACTCGGCGGCGGCCTTGGGGTCGCGGTCCATGCCGATGAAGTGCTCGACGCCCACGTACAGCCCTTCCGTGTTCTCGCGGATCAGGACCAGGTCGATGCCCTCGTAGCGGCCGCCGGGGAGTATGGTGCGCACGGGGCGGACGTTCGCGAACAGGTCGAAGGTCTTGCGAATGGCCACGTTCACCGAGCGGAAGCCGGAACCGGACGGCGTGGTGAGCGGCCCCTTGAGGGCCACGCGGTTGCTCTCGATGGAATCGATGGTGGCCTCGGGGAGCGGGCCTCCGTGGGTCGCCACCGCCCCGACTCCGGCGGACCGGCGGTCGTACTCCAGCCGGGCGCCCGCTGCATCGAGAACGCTCAGAACCGCCTCCGTGACCTCGGGACCGATTCCGTCTCCGGGGATGACCGTGATGGTTCTGCTCATTCGGCCTCCTCGTCCCGTCCCCGGAAGTCGAGCGCCGCCGAGTTGATGCAGTAGCGCATGCCCCCCGGGCCCGGGCCGTCGGGGAAGACGTGGCCCAGATGGGCGTCGCAGCGACTGCAGATCACCTCCGTCCTGCGCATGAAGAAGCTGCGGTCGTCGCGCTCCCCCACGTTGGCGGCGTCGGCCGGACGGTCGAAGCTGGGCCAGCCCGTGCCCGAGTCGAACTTGGCCGACGACTCGAACAGGGGCACGCCGCAACAGATGCAGACGTATGTTCCGTCCTCCTTGTGGTCCCAGTACCGACCCGTGAACGCGCGTTCGGTCCCGCCCTTGCGGGCAACGCGATACTGTTCCGGGGTCAGTTCATCGCGCCACTGGCGATTGCTCTTTTGGACTGTCTTCATATCAGGTATCCCCCATCAACGGGAATCACGGCCCCCGTAATATGGCGTGCGACCTCGGAGCAGAGGAACAGGATGACCGACGCCACGTCCTGGGGGTCGCCCAGGCGCCCCAGCACACTGCGCTCGCGTGCCCGATCGAGCATCTCGGCCGGAACCTGCTCGGTCAGTTGCGTTGTGCGGATGTACCCGGGGGCGACGGCGTTGACGTTCACATTCGAGGGCCCGAGCTCGACCGCCGTGCTTCGGGTCAGTCCGATGAGACCGGCCTTCGACGAGCAGTAGTTGGCCAGCCCGAACTCGCTCGACAGTCCGTGGACGGACGAGATGTTGACGATCTTGCCGTACTCCTGGGCCCGCAGATAGGGTGCGACCGCACGGGTGAAGTAGAAGGCGCCCGACAGGTTGGTGTCGAGGACCGCCCGCCACTCCTCGTCCGTCATGCGCCACAGCGCCCGATCCCGACCCACTCCCGCGTTGTTGACGAGGATGTGAAGACCGCCGAGCCGCGCGTGGGCCTCGGCGGCGAACTCGGCGGCACCCTCGGAGTCGCGGACATCCCCGGGCCGCGCGAACACCTGCACGTCCCAGCTTCGGAGCGATTCCTCCAGTTCGACGGCGGCCTGCCGCGTTTCGGGCCCCTGGTCCAGGTAGTTGAAGGCGACGTTGACGCCGCTCTCGGCCAGGGCGATCGCCGTGGCGCGCCCGATTCCGCTGGATCCGCCGGTGACGATCGCGACCTGGCCGCGCAGCGATGGCGATCCCAGCATGGCGGCGGACTCGGTGCGGGTCGCGACCTCGCTGAGCAGCTCCTCGACCGCTCCGTCGAGGCCGGTGTCGCCGTCCGGGGCCGATGGCCGCCCGGGGTCCGTCTTCATGTCGACGGGGCGCTCTTGCTGTGCTTGATGGAATGGCCCTCGACCAGAAAGACGATCTCTTCGGCGACGTTGGTGGCCAGGTCGCCGATCCGTTCCAGGTTCTGCACCACGATGATCATGCTCACGCCCGGCGCGATGTAGCGCGGCTGCTCATGCATGTGCGAGACGATGATGTCGAACGCGGAGCGACGCAGGGCGTCGACCACCTTGTCTTCGGCGATGACCGCGCGCGCGGTGTCGGCGTCCCGGTTGACGAGCGCCCCCAGCGCACGGCTCAGCATCCCGCGCACCAAAACGCCGATCTCACCGATCTCGAGAATCTCCGGCAGCGGGGCGTGGGCGGCCGCGTTCCGGGTCGCTCCCGCAATGTTGACGGCGTGGTCGCCTATGCGTTCGATGTCGCGACAGGCCTTGAGCACGACGAACACGAAGCGCAGGTCGGTCGCCATCGGGTGCTGAAGGGCCAGCAGCTCCACGACCCGTTCGTCGATCTCCACCTCCAGTCGGTCCACCCGCTCGTCGGCCCTGCGAACCTCGTCGGCCTGGGCCACGTCCCTGCGCGCCAACGCCTCCATGGCGTCCCGAACCAGCTCTTCCGCGCGCCCCGCCATCTCCAGAAGAAGATCCTGGAGGTCGGTCAGCTTGCTGTCGAAGGGGCTGCGATGGAGCATTTGCTCGGTCATTCAGGACGGCCGGTGAGGTAGGATTCCGTGCGCCGGTCGCGTGGGTTCGTGAAGAGCTCCTGGGTGGCACCGTACTCCACCAGGCGGCCGGCGTCCAGAAAGGCGGTCAGGTCGGAGAGTCGCCCGGCCTGCATGTGATCGCAGGTGGCGATCACGATCGTGTAGTCCTCGCGCAGCGAGTGGATGCGCGACTCCACACCGGCGGCTGCGGACGGATCGAGGGCGGCGGTGGGCTCGTCCAGCAGAAGGACCTCGGGCTTCAACGCAAGGGTGCGGGCCAGACACAGGCGCCGTTGCTGCCCAGCCGAGAGGTCCAATGCGGGCGCTTCCAGCACCTCAGCCCCGTCCTGCCAAAGGTCCACCGCCGTCAGCGCCTCTTCGGCCAGTCCGTGCAGATCGCCCTCGACGCCCCTCGCGCGCAGTCCGAAGGCCACGTTGTCGAACACGGACCCGGGAAACAGCGTCGCCTCCTGGAAGACCAGCCCGACGCGCCGTCGCACCTCCACCGGATCGACCTCCGAGGAATGGACGTCCACGCCGCCGAAGCGAACCCTGCCCGTCGTCGCGGCTCCGGAAACCAGCTCGTTCATGCGGTTGAACGACCGCAACAGAGTGGTCTTGCCCGCACCGGTCGGGCCGATGACGGCGACGACGTGGCCGCGCGGTATCTCGATCGTGACCTCGACGAGCGCGCGCCGGTCCCCAAACCGCACGGTCAGATCCTTGGTGGAGAGCACGGGAGCCCCATCGTTCGCAACACTCATGCCGACACTCTTCCGGGTTTGCCGTGGAGCGCGCGCAGCGTCAGTCTCATCGCCCCCACCAGCAAAAGGAGCGCGACACTGGCGCCTGCGGCAAGGGCAAGGTAGTCCTCGTGCGGGCGAGCCGCCCAGGCGAAGATCTGCGTGGGCAGCGCTGCGAGGGGGTCGGTGGGGGTGCTCGGAACGAAGGTCATGAAGGACGCCGTGCCGAGGATCAGAAGCGGCGCCGTTGCCGTAACGGCCCGCGAGAGCGCCGCAAGGCATCCTGTGACGATGCCAGGGGCGGCAGCGGGCAGAACTTGGTGGCGGAGAACCTGCCAGCGCGTTGCGCCGAGGCCGAACGCCGCCCAGCGAAGCCCTTCCGGGACCGACCGCAGAGCCTTCCGGACGTTCGCGACCACCAGGGGCACCGTGAGCAGGACAAGGGTCAGAGCCCCTGCCAGGATGCTCGGCCCCAATCCCCAGCCTCGCACGAACAGCGCGAGACCCGCCATGCCGTACACGACCGAAGGCACCCCGGCCAGGTTCGTCAGCACCGACTTGATCAACCCTACGGTCCTCGTGCGGGGCGCGTACTCTTCGAGGTAGATGGCGGTGCCGACGCCCAGAGGCACGGAGAACGCCGCCGTCAGCACCGCGAGCCACAGGGTGCCCGCCAGGGCGGGTGCCAACGCGCTCATGAATGTATCCCCCGCGATCCGCTCCACGGGCCGCTGGCAGCCAGCCTTCTGCCGGCGGCATGCATTCCGTAGGTGAGGAGGAACAGGAAGGCGGCCACCGCGAAGCAGGAACCGTATTCCACCGTGCCGGGCGGCAGGTCGCCCATGCTGATCTGGGCGAGGAAGGTGGTGAGGGTGCGCACCCCCTCCAGCGGATTCCAGGTCAGCCCCGTGGGATTGCCTGCGGCCAGGGTCACGATCACGGTCTCCCCGATCGCCCGGCCCATGGCGAGCACCACCGATCCAGCGATGCCCATCGAGGCCGCTGGAAGCACCAGGCGCAGCAGTGCCCGTCCCTTGGTCGCCCCCAGGGCCACCGCCTCGTCGAGCAGCGATGCAGGCACCGCGCCCAGGGCATCGCGGGAGAGCGTCACGATCGTCGGAAGGATCATCAATCCCACCACGAGGCAGGCCGAGAGTCCGTTGAAGGCCTCCACGCCGGGCCAGACGCCCCGCAGCGCGGGGGTCACGAAGTTGAGCGCGAAGTAGCCGAGGATCACGGCCGGGATCGAGGCGAGGCCCGCCATCACCGCGCTCAGGACCGACACCGTTCGCCGACCCGCGTGGTACTGAAGGAAGACGGCGGTCGCAAGCCCCGCCGGGAGGGCGAAGAAGGTCGCCCCGGCGGCGATCTGCGCCGTGCCAGCCAGAAGGGGCAACACACCGAAGCCGGGCTCCTCCGCCAGGGGGGTCCAGTTGGAGTCGCCGAAGAACCGGAGCGGCGAGACTTCGGCGAAGAAGCGCGCCGTCTCGACCGCCAGCACTCCGACCAGGGCCGCCGAGAGCGCGACGGAAAGGACGGTGCAGAGTAGAAACGCGTGTTTCGCGGCGCGCTCGACGCCGCTGCGTGGGGCGGCTGCAGCGCGGGACAACTCGGCCGTGGACAGCTCGAACGGGGTCACGGCGACTCGGCCCGCGTCCGGGCCAGCAACGCCTGGTTGCGGAGGTACTCGGAGGGAGCCAGCGCAACATAGCCCACGTCCCCGCTGAGTCGCTCGGCGTTGTCAATGTAGTGCTGCACGAATTCGTATACCTCGGGCCGGTCGAGGGCCTGGTGCGCGACGTACAGGTAGAGATCGCGGGAGAGCGGGCTGTACCGTCCGTCCGAGATGGCGTCGTCGGTGGGGAGCACGCAGCCGAACCCAGTGTTTACGGCAACGGATCGCAAGCGCTCCGGGTTCGCCGCGAGCGACGCGGAACCGAAGTAGCCCAGCGCCCAGCGATCCCCGGCCACGCCCCGGGCGATCAGGTTGTCGTCCTCGGTCTGGTAGTAGTCCGGACGACTGGCCCCCGGGCGGCCGACGACCACGTTGGTGAAGAACTCGAAGGTACCCGAGTGGGGCCCCGGTCCGAAGAGACGGATGGTCTCGGCAGGAAGGGCGGGCCGCAGGTCGCGCCAGGTCGTCACAGGACTCGCTGGCTCCCACAGGCGCGCGAGTTCGTCGAGCGTCAGGCAGGCCGGTGCCGCGTTGGCCGCGTTGGCCACGATTGCGACACCGTCGCGCGTTATCGGCATCGCCAGGTATCCGATTCCCCGCGCGCGACATTTGGCCGCTTCGGCCGTCGAGATCGGCCTGGAGGCACCGGCCACGTCGAGCTCCCCTTCGCAGAGACGTCGAAAGCCGCCCACCGAACCCGCAACGCCGACGACCACGCGGGCGCTCGGACGCCCTCCGGCGAGATCCTCGGCGACGGCCTCCGACAGCGGATAGAGGCTGCTGGAGCCGCCGACAAGCACCACCCGGTCGCTTCCCGTGACATTGTCGCCGCACGACAGGACCGTCACGCTCGCCAGCCCGACGGCTGCGTGGATCAACCTGCGGAGCGATCTCCGCCGGCGATCACGGCGGTGCCTCATCATGGGAAGAACGGCTCGGCAGGGGGAGCGGACCCCGGCGTGCGGGCCGACGGTATGGTGAATGCAATGGTGGTTCCTCCGCCCCAGACGCTCTTCGCGTCGACCTGGCCGCCCATGCTCGAGACCAGATGGCGCACGATCGCCAGACCCAGGCCCGTCCCGCCCTCCTGCCGCGATCTGGCCGCGTCCACCCGATAGAAGCGCTCGAAGATCCTGGGCAGCGCGGAGGTCGGGATGCCGGAGCCGTTGTCTTCCACCGCCACGACATGGGAACGCTCCTTCGCCCGAATTTCCACGGAGATGCGCCCGGTCGCCTCTGGAACGTACCTGAGCGCGTTCTCGAAGAGGTTGCGGAAGATCTGGTAGACGGCCGCCTCGTCGCCGACCGCCTCTCCCTCTCCCTCGCCGGTGACTGCGAAGCCCACGCCCCGTTCAGTCCACTTCTCCTCCATGTCTTCCCAGGCGGACCAGGCCACGGGTGCGATCGTGAACGGCTCCCGCTCCGGACGCCAGGCCCCCGATTCGTAGCGGGACAGATCCAGCAGGTCGTCCACGAGACGCTGAAGTCGGACCGTGTTCCCCTCGATGGAACGAAGGAATTGCCCGCGAAGCTCGGCCGGGAGCTCCTCGTCGAGAACCGTCTCGGCTGCGGCGCGAATCACCGTAAGGGGAGTCTTGAGTTCGTGAGAGGCGTTGGCCACGAAGTCCGAGCGCACCGCCTCGAGCCGTCTCAGCTCGGTGATGTCGACGAGCAGAACCACCGCGCCGCCCTCGGTTCCTCTCTTGGTGCGAACCTCCAGCTCCCGATCCCCGACCGTCGCTTCGAGCCGTCCCTCGGGTCGCACCACCGAAACTTCGAGCAGGTCGCGGAGGACCGGATCGCGCACGATTGATCCGACTGGCGAGAACGGGATCACCTCGGCCAGACCGAGCAGCTCGCGGGCCGCCGGGTTGATTCGCAGCACCCTCGCGTCGTTGGTCAGCGCCATGAGCCCCTCGCCGACCTCGTCCATGAGCTGCGCGAGCTCGTCTCGCTCCCGGGTGACCCGGGCGACCTGCTCCTCGAGCTCGCCGCGCACCCGATTCGCCGCCGAAGCGACCCTGGCCAGCTCGATGAGCCGCGGCAGCTTGACGCGCGCCCCCGCCGGCTTGCTGGCTCCGATGCGCGCGAGCAGGCGGCGAATGTCGTGGAGAATGACCACCACGCGACCCGTACCGCGGTCCAGCGCGACCATGGCCCCGCCGCCGGCCACAAGAACCGCGACGGCGGCCCAGAAGGCGATCCGCCCCGCCGCGTCCTGGATCGGGGCGACCGGAACGCCTAGCCGGAGCACCACCTGCCGACCCCCTCGATAGAGGCGAGCCGCACTGAACAGGTATCGTCGGCCATCGAGCGCGCTGGTCCGGTTCGAGGACGACCTCACCCGGCTGAGCGCACCGGCCACTTCGCTGCGGCGGACGATGTTCGCCGTGTCGGCGGCGGGCATCGATTCAAGGTTGGAGTCGGCCATCAGGGTCTGGTCCGAGTCGAACACGCTCACCCGATACCCCGTCGCCAATGCCAGTACGCTGGCGACGCTGTCCAGCGCCAGACTCTGGGACGCACGCAGCCGATCGGTCCCGAGCACCGTGGCCGCGTCGAGGTGTCGCTGCCCCTGTGCGTACATGACGTCGGTCGCGACAAGCCGGGCCGCGATCCACGCAGCTGTGGCAAGGGCGAGGACGGACGCCGCGAGCGCGACCACGGCGGCCACACGCAGGGGAATCCTCACTGTTACGAATTCGGGCCGCGGAATCGGTACCCGAATCCGCGAACCGTCTCGATCCAGTGCCCGACGGGGCCGAGCTTGGTGCGCAGGCGCCGCACGTGCATGTCCACGGTGCGCGTGCGTATCCGGCCCGCCACCTCCGGTCCGGTGTCCCATGCCACCTGAAGAAGCTGCTTGCGGGTCCGAGTCTGCCCGCGATGTTCCAGCAGCGCCGTGAGCAACTTGTACTCCGTCGGCGTGACCGCGACGATCTCGCCGTCCAGCGTGACCTGCATCGCGCCCAGATGCACCTTGAGCGGTCCCACCGCGAGCACGCGCTCGCCGCTCCCCGACGCGATGCCGTCCGCACGGGATCGCCTGAGAATGGCGTCGACCCGCAGCACGAGCTCCCGCGGGCTGAACGGCTTGGTGAGGTAGTCGTCGGCTCCCATCTCGAGCCCCTCGATCCGCTCGATCTCCTCCCGCTTGGCGGTCAGGACCAGCACCGGCAGCGACCTCGTGGCGGAATCCTGCCGGATCGCGCGGAGCACGTCGTCGCCAGAAAGCTCGGGCAGCATCCTGTCGAGCACGACCAGGTCCGGGATGTCCCGGTGGAGTGCGTCGAGGCCGCCCGTTCCGGCCAGCGCCGTCTCGACGCGATACCCCGCGCGGGTCAACTGGTACGCGACCAGCGCGGCGATGCCCGGGTCGTCCTCGATCACCAGTATGCGCGCCTGGGGCTTGTCTCCGCGTCCTCCGCTCCGGCGTCCGTTCACACCACCGGCTCCGCGCCGACCTCGGCGACGACCTGCAGAATCTCCTTCTCCGAGAGGGTGTGGTCGACCCGCTTCGCGGCTGCGAAGACCTTCTGACACAGCTCGTCGTCGTCGGGATCGTACCCCCTGCCCGCCAGCCAATACCTGACGTTGGATATCCCCGACATGGGGCCAACTTGGATCTCCTGGCCGCGCCCGACCATCGAAGCCGGCACGCCCGAGTAGACGCGGTCGGCCAGCCAATCCGCACCTTTTTCCAGCGCCTTGATGATGGCTGCGGCGTGCACCCCCGTGGCCGTCCGAAACGCGTCCCCACCGAGGACGGGATAGTTGGTCGGCAAGGGCACGTTGCACTCCGTCGAGACGAGTTCGCAGTACTCCGAAAGGCGCGTCAGATCTGCGTCGTGCACGCCAGCCAGCGCCAGATTCACCAGCAGAAGGTCCATTTCCACGTTGCCCACCCGTTCACCCACCCCCATGGCCGTCCCATGGATCCGATCGGCCCCCGCCTCGATCGCGGCGAGCGCGTTGGCCAGCCCCAGTCCGCGATCGCGATGGCCGTGCCAGTCCAGCTTCACACTCTCTCCCGACGGGTCGATGATCGCCCGCCTTACAAAGCGAATCAGCGCCCGCACCCCCGAGGGCGTCGCGTGACCCACCGTGTCCGACAGGCAGATCCGCCGCGCTCCCCAGCCGATGGCATTCTCGTAAAGGGCCTTGAGCGTCTGCGGGTCCGCTCTGGTCGTGTCCTCGGTGACGAACATCACCGGCAGCCCCTCGCGCACCGCAAAGGACACCGACTCCTCGGCGCTGCGAAGCATGCGATTCAGCGTCCAGCCCTCGGCGAATCGCCTTATGGGGGAGCTCCCGATGAACGCTGCCACTTCGATGCTGACGCCCGTTTTCTGAGAAATCTCGACGATGGGCTCGATGTCCGCGACGACGGTCCGGGCCGCGCAGTTGACGTCGAGCGAGAGTCCGGCATCCCTCACCTCCTCGCACAGGCGCGTCACGTCGTCCACCGCCCTGGGACCCGCCGCCGGCAGTCCCACATCCACGGCGTGCAGACCCAGTTCGTCCATGATGTGGATGAGTCGGATCTTCGCGCCGATGGGGGGATCGGTGACCGAGGGAGACTGCAATCCGTCCCTGAGGGTCTCGTCGTCAAGCTCGACGTGCCGGCCCCAGGCCAGAGTGTCGAACTCCTCTACGTTCCAGTCATGGATCAATCGACCCTCTTCCATCGGGACCCCCCGCAATCACTTCCGAATGATCGACGACGTTCAGCTCGCCCTGGAATCCAGCCACCTCGGCGCTCCCTCCGATGATGGAGCGGCGCAGGCGACAACCCTCGACTGTCGCACCGGCGCCCACGATGGTGGCCTCAAGCTCCGAGTCACGCACGCGGGCACCTTCTTCAACGGTAACGTTATCGCCGATCCGGCACCCCGTCACGGTCGCCCCATTCTCGATCCGGGAGACCGCTGCAACCGACGAATCCATGATCGAGGCCCCGTCCGCCACACCGCTCCGCCCGCTCGCGAGC
This sequence comes from Longimicrobiales bacterium, assembly GCA_963662845.2. Taxonomy (GTDB): domain Bacteria; phylum Gemmatimonadota; class Gemmatimonadetes; order Longimicrobiales; family Gaopeijiaceae; genus Bin94. The sequence continues at coordinate 117,035 of CAXXCM010000006.1, forward strand.
AGGTGACGGTTCGCCTCCAGAATGGCGTCGACGTTGCCGGCGTCCAGCCACGTCGCGACCGGCGCGGCAACGAGCCTGGCCCCGGCGTCGACCATGTACTGGAACGCATCGGTGAGATAGTGTTCGCCCGTGGGCCCCGGCCCCGCGGCCAGCGTGTGTCGGATGCCCTCGAAGAGCAGCTCGTGGTCCCTGATGTAGTAGAGCCCGATGTTGGCCAGTCTCGACACAGGCTCGCGCGGCTTTTCGACGATGCGCGTCATGTTGCCGGCCTCGTCGGTCACGATCACGCCGTAGCGCTGGTAGTCCTCGACCTCCTTGGCCCAGATGACGCCGGATCTGTCCGGATCCAGCTTGCCCGCGATGTCCAGATCGACCTCGAACAGGGTGTCGGCAAAGAGGATCAGCAGCTCTTCGTCGGCCCACGGCTCCGCAAGACCCACCGCTCCCGCCGTCCCATCCTGGACCTCCTGCACGACGAAATGCGCGGTCACCTCCGGATAGCGCCGGGCTACATGCCGCCGGACGGCGTCCTGCAGGTGTCCGACGACGAAGACGAACTCCGTGACTCCGGCCTGGATCAGGTCGTCGAGGATGAAGTCCAGCACGGCCTTGCCGGCGACGCGAACGAGCGGTTTCGGCGTCAGGTGGGTGTGCGGTCTGAGGCGCGTGCCCTTGCCGGCGAGGGGAATGACGGCTTTCATCGGTGGCAGTCGTCTCTCTCGATATCGCTCTTTGGTCGCTTGTGGTCGGGTGGCCCGATTTGGGAAGATAGCGATCGGGCGTAACCGGGGAGTAACTCCCGCGCCCCGTTGACCGTCACCGACTGTGTGCGACAGCTTTCGGACCGTGAGCGGCGCGGAGGGGGTGCGGTCGTCTGGCGCGACGGCCCGTCCGACGCCGGGGAATCGTGTGAATCACGGGAGCGACGAATGCGGGGCTGGTCCTCAAGCCGGGAAGCGCGCACCGGGCGCACGTATGCGATCCCCTTCGGAACCGTATGGGAAGCGCTGGTGACCCTTGCCGAGAGGTTGCCGAGGGGTTGGAGGATCGTCGACCGGAACGAAGGCTCCGGCGTCATCGAGGCCCAGGTGCGGGGTTTGATCCTCCCTCTGTTGACCAGAGTGGTGATCTCGGTCGGGCTCGACGCCAATGCCCAGACCCGGGTGGACGTTCGCGCCCAGCGCAGATGGGGAGTTGACCTCGGTGCGACCACGCGCCGAAGCCGGCGGCTGCTGCGAGCGCTCGACCGCTTCCTTGCCGCCCAGTCGCATGGGGTTCTCGACCCACCGGCCACCGAGCGGTTCCCCGCGGCGGTCAAGTCCTAGCGGTCCGTGAAGGGTCTCCTCCCGGCGTTCGAGCGGCGATGCGGCCCAGGGCTCCCCACAGCGCGGTGGGCCGCAGCCCTCCTGGTGGTCGCGGCGGCTGCGTGCGTCGAAGATCAGGAAGCCCCGACGCCTCGACCGCTTCCGGGCGGTCCGCCTTCGGCCATGCCGGGCGATGCCGTGGCGGGCACGGCCGTCGGCACCACCTACCGTCGCACGGTCGCCTTCATCGAGACGTCCGGCGATTCGTCGATGTTCGTGCCGTGGGAGTTCGTGAACCGCGTGGAATCCGACGGCATCCACAGGTTCGCGCGGGGCTGGCTGGGACGCGCGGGCGAATGGCGCCTGTTCGTGAACGAGGACTGGACCACGGAGCTTGCGCGGGCACCCTGGCGCATCGTTCCCAGCACCTCGGCACGGCTGGTGGTGGGGTTGGACGACGCCTTGCGGGAGATCTACTTCCAGGAGGGTCTTCGAGACCTCTCGGTTCGACTGGGTGAGGTCGCTGTGGAGTGGAGCGGCCAGAGTGGAGAGACCTATCGGCTGCTCACGGGCACAACGCGCCTCGCCGGGGTGGAAACGGCGGGCCTGGTTCTGGACGCCTTCACGGCGCGAGACAGCGACGCCGCCCAGCGCGCCGAACTCGCCCTGCTCAGCGATGGCGATCGCCTTCAGCTGCTGCTGGCCAACCGCGAGGGGCCCGTTCCCCATCGTGCCTGGGCGCGCCTGGGCCCCGTGGTTCACGCCTGGAACGAGGTCGAATTGGTCTGGCACGAAACCCGCGCCTTCGAGCGGGCGCGGCGCGAATTGCCGGTGGTCTGGCGCATCGCCGCAGAAAATCCCGCGCTTGAGGGAGAGTTCGAAGCCGTAAGCTCGCATCAGCACACGCTGAGCGCTGCGGGGGCGCTGCTCCCGGTCTGGGGGGTGTACGAGGTCAGCGGGCACGTGACCATCGAAGGCGAGCGGTTCGACGTGAAGGGGTTCCTGCGAAACTTCCTGCGATGATCGGACAGAACCGATGAACGACGCGCTCCTTCGCGCCATCGTGTCGATCCTGAGCGGCGCGCTGGCGGGTGGCCTCACCAACACGGTGGCCATCTGGATGCTCTTCCACCCGTATCGGCCCCCACGGCTGTGGCGCTGGCGGATCCGGCTGCTCCAGGGCGCCGTGCCCAAGAACCAGACCAGGCTTGCGCGTGCGATCGGGCGCGCGGTGGGGAATCGGCTCCTGACCCCCGAGGACCTGTCGCGGGTTCTCGCCGAGCCCGAGTTCCGGAGGGCCTTCGACGAGGGGCTGGAACGCTTCCTCCACGACCTTCTCGAGGTGGAGAGGGGCTCGCTCAGGGATCTCCTCGGCCCCGAAACGATGGCGCAGGCGGCCCCCGTCGTCGACGAGTTGCTGGACCACACGATCTTGCGGATCGAGAGCCATCTGAAGTCGACCGCGTTCGAGGAGGCGGTGGCGAGCCGGGCGACCGACCTGTCCGAGTTCCTCGCCGACCAGCCGGTTTCGGACATTCTGACGCCGGTGCGCGGGACGCAACTAGCGGAGGCGGCCGAGGAGTGGATGGAGGGCGCCGCCGCAAGCAAGCGCTTCCGCGGCACGGTGTCGGAATACGTGCAGGAGGCCGCGGACCGCATTCTCGTCCCGACCCTGACGATTCGCGACATGCTGCCCAAGGGCGTCATCGGCGCGCTCGAAGGGGCGATCGCCGGCTTCGTACCGCTCGCCATTCGGCGCATGGCCGAGGTACTCGAAAACCCCGGCGCTCGCGAGCGCGTCGAGCGGGCCATACACGATGTCCTGCGCCGCTTCCTTCAGGATCTCCGCTTCCACCAGCGGGTTGTGGCACGGGTGGTGCTGTCGGGAGACACGGTCAAGAGGGTTCTCGACACCATCCGGGTGGAGGGAGCGGAGCGCATCGCCGTCCTCTTCAAGGAGCGCAAGGTCGAGGACGCGATGGGCGAGGGGATCAGGGACGCAATCGAGGACCTCCTGGATCGCCCGGTCACCGACGTCCTGGGCAACCCCGGCGACCCCGCCGTCGTCGAGGCGTCGGACACCGTCTCCGAGTGGTTCGTGGAGCTTGTGCAGGATCCATCCACGCAGGCATTCGTGCGGGAACGAATGGAGGCGGCGCTGAATCGGGCTTCGCGGCAGACCTGGGGCGAGCTGCTCGACGACGTTCCTCGCGAGCGCGTGTCCGAGTGGGTCGTGGCCGCAGCCCGCAGCGATGTCGCCGGCACCGTGTACCGGGAGACCGGACGCCGCATCGCGAACGCCCTGCTCGAGCGCCCGATCGGACGTCCCGCCCGCTGGCTCCCCGCGAACGCCGCGCGCAGCATCCAGGACGCCGTGAGCGAGCCGTTGTGGCAGTGGCTGCAGGCCCAGATCCCGTCCGTGGTCGCCAGGTTGGACGTGGCCCGCCGGGTGGAGGAGAAGGTCCGCGACTTCCCGGTGGAGATGATGGAGGACCTGGTCCGGCGCGTGACCCAGCGCGAACTCAGGATGATCGTACTTCTAGGCTACGCCCTCGGCGCCTTCGTCGGCTGCGTCCTCGTGCTCGTGAACCGTCTGCTGGGATAACGGCCCGGGCCCTCTCTATCGGCCACGCTTCCCGTGGCGCGACGGCGCGGCGGTCTTGAAGTATCGTCGCGTGCGGCGGCGCTGCGAGGCGCGCTTTTCCCGCCTCAGGAGGTCCAGGGGCGTGAAGTACCGCTTCGGGGAACCGCTCCGTCGAGCCACCCTGCCCAGCGCGTGCTCCAGCTCCGCGATTCGCTTCTCGTCGTGCACGCCGGTGTCGCGATTTCGTCTTCGCCATCGCCCGCGGCGCGGCGGACGCCGAGCGCGATGCGCCCCTCTGCCCGGAATCCCGAGCAGCACGCCGAGCGCAAGGGCGACCACGCCGAGGATGATCTTCGCAAACAGCGTCATGGCGTCCTCCCGGCGCTCTCCGCAGCGTTCTCCGCGTTGCGCGGGTACGAGTCGTGGCGTCTTCTGGCTTCTGCCAGGTACCCGGACTTCAGCCCGATCAGGTGGGAGATCTTTCTCATCAGGTAGTCTTCCCGGCTCGCCAATTCCCCGTCTGCGAGGACAATGCCCCACATCGCCTCGACCAGCACCATCTTCTGCCCGGTGGAGTAGTGGGCGTTGATCAGGTTGGTGAAGCCCCACAGGTCCACGCTGTCGCGCCGTTCGTCCTCGGCGAGCGCGATCAACTCGTCCGCGGCGTCCCGCTTCAGACCGAAGTGCCGCCTCACCAGCCCCCGCAGGTGACTCCGCTCGCCGGCGCTGAAGTACTCGTCGGCGTGCGCCACCTCCAGAAGGAGGGCGCAGGCGGCCAACCGGAGCGCCTCTTCCGCCGGGGGCTGCTCGGGCTCTTCGGTCAGCGCCATCTCGCTGAGGAAAAAGGACTTGAGCCGGTCGATCATTCCGGCGCTCCCTCGGGGGCGCTGCACGCTCCCTGGACCCATTCCAGATAGGCGGCCGCACCATCCACCACGTCATGCACGAGCAACTCGGGTACATCGTAGGGGTGAAGCTGCTCGGCCCGCTCCAGCATCCGTGGAACCAGGCGGCGAATCGTCTTGAGAACGACCACCGACTCCTCGTCCCGATGCACCTCTTGCTGCCACCGATAGATACTCACCGCACCGGGCAGGATGTTCCCGCAGGCGACCAGACGCTCCTCGACCAGACCCCTCACGACCTCCTCGGCCACCTCGATTCCCGGCGCCGTCATCAGAACCGTGACGACATCGGCCCCCGTGCCGGTCTCGCCGACCGCGCCGGTCCCGCTCATCCCGTCACGTCGAGGCGACGAACATGGTCCGCTCGACCGATTCCGGGGCGTAGAAGGACTCGATCAGGTCGGAGTAGCGCTTGGCCACGACCGCTCGCTTCACCTTTTGCGTCGGCGTGAGGCTCTCGTTCTCGATCGTGAAGGGGTCGGCGATGAGCCCCACCTTCTTCGGCGTCTCGAAACGGGCCAGGTCACGCATTTCAGAGAAGAACTGCTCCTGCAGGTGGGCCTGGCACCTGGAATCGGCCAGCAACGCCTGTGGATCGTCAGCCTCCAGGCCCGCCGAGGCCGCCCACGTCCCCAGCCGCTCGAAGGCCGGCACCACCAGAACCACGCAGAACTTGCGTCCCTCGCCCAGCAGGACCGCCTGATCGACGTAGGGGTTCTTCTTGAGAATGTTCTCGATCGCCTGCGGGGCCACGTACTTTCCGCCCGATGTCTTGATCAGGTCCTTCTTGCGGTCCGTGATCTTCAGGAATCCGTCGCTGCTCAGCTCACCGATGTCGCCCGTGCTGAACCAGCCGTCCTCCGAGATCACCTCTCTGGTCATCTCCTCCAGGCCGTAGTAGCCCTTCATGACCTGCGGGCCCCGGATCAGAATCTCTCCATCGTCGGCGATCCGGATCTCGGTGCCGGGCACGGGAGGCCCAACGGTTCCGATCCTGAAATGCTCGTGCGTGTTCACGTTCGTGACCGGCGAGGTCTCGCTCAGTCCGTAGCCCTCCAGAATCTTGATCCCCGCCCCCAGGAAGAAGCGGTTGATCTCGGGGGCCAGGGCCGCGCCTCCGCTCACGAAGAAGCGCAGCCGGCCACCCACCCCCTGGCGGAGCTTGGAGAAGACCAGGCGATCGGCGATGGCGTGCTGCCACCGCAGCATGAACGGGAACTTCGCGCCCTGTTCGCGGCAGAGCGAGACCTGCCGGGCGACTCCCGCCGCCCAGGCCACCAGCTTGCCCTTGACACCTCCGGCGTCGAGCACACTCTGGTAGACCTTTTCGTACAGCCGCGGCACCGACACCACGACCGTCGGACCGAGCCGCCTCAGGTCTGCCGCAACCGTCTCGATCGTGCCGTGTGTGATGGTGCATCCGGTGGAGAAGAAGAGGTAGTCGACCATCCGCTGGAAGACATGCGACAGCGGCAGGAACGAGATGCTGGTATCGTCGCTCCCGACTCCGAGGAGCTGCTCGGCGGCCCAGATGTTGGAGGCCACGTTGTTGTGGGTGAGCATGACGCCCTTCGGGCTGCCGGTGGTTCCCGAGGTGTAGATCAGGGTGACCACGTCGTCCGGCTGCGCGCGCCGCGCCTCGGCGTGGAATTCGTCGAGACCGAAGTCCTCTCCCCGCGACAGGAAGTCGCTCCACGCCACCGCGCCGTCTCCCGCAGCCCCCTCGTCGAACACGACGATCTCGATCTCGCGATCCAATCCGGCCATCGCCTCGCGGGCCTTCGCCAACTGCTCGGCGTCCGAGACGAAGATCAGCGATGCGTCCGAGTCCTTCAGGATGTAGGCGACCTGGGCGGCCGGCAGCGTGCTGTAGATCGGCACGTCCACCACCCCCGCGCACACGCACGACCAGTCGGCCAGCGCCCACTCGGCCCGGTTTTCGGACAGGATGGCCGCTCGGTCGCCGCGCTGAAGTCCCGAGCGGGCGAGCGCCGCAGCGCCGCGTCGGGCCAGGTCGCGCACCTCGTTGCAGGAATGGAAGCGTCCGTCCTCGCCCGATGCGCTGTAGGCGTCCGCGTCCCCGAAGCGACCTACGGCCTGGAGGAAGACATCGACGAGGGTTCCGGTGGGCACATCGGCCTTGTCTGCGTAGTAGTGGATGGTGTCGGGCACGAGACTACCCCCCTTCGATGACGATTTCCACGGGAATGTCCCGTCTGAGCGAAAAGAGGACGGAACAGTACTTCTCACGCGACAACTCGATGGCGCGCTCCACCTTGGGCCGGCTGGCCGGGGGCACGCCCGTGACGCTGAAGACGAGACGCAGACCGGAGTAGTGGCGGGGCGGGCTCTCCCGCCGCTCCCCCTCCGCAGTGACATCCAGGCTGTCGAAGGGCACCCGCCCCTTGTCCAGGATCACCCGCACGTCGATGGCCATGCACGCCGCCACCGCCATCAGAACCAGCTCCATGGGCGATGGGCCGGTGGCCGAGTCGCCGTCGACCACCATCTGGGGACCGTCCGCCGGACCCCCGTCGAATACCAGACCCGAGCCGGTCCAGCTGAGCCGAATCGTCTTGTCCGCGTTCACCTGGACTCGCCCTCCGGCATGGGGTCGCCCCGCAGCTCTGCGAGGGTTCTCTCGGCGTGGGCGATGTGCTCGCCCGCATCGTCTTCCGCCGGTCTGGCGGCCAGAAAGGCCTCGAGGTGCTCGACCGCCTCGGCCTTCGCCCCCTGACGCAGGAGGAGGAACGCCAGGCCGTAGTGGGCCCCCGGCGTCTGCGGATTCTTCTGCAGAACGTGCCGGTAGGTCTTCGTGGCCTCGGATTCCATGCCCATCCTCGTGTAGGCGATCGCGATCTGCTGCAAGACGATCGGATCACCGGGCGATTCCTTGAGCGCCAACCGCAGCGAGGTGAGCGCCTCGTGGAACTTGCCCTCGTTGGAAAGGGCCAGCGCCTCTTCGTAGTAGTCGACTCGGTCCGCGCGGGCGGATCCTCCGAATATCTTGCTCCAGATCGACATGGACGAGCGTCACCGTCCCTCTTTTCCGGGGTGGCCGGCCACCCTGGGCCGAGCATATCGTTCCAAGCTATCGGATTCCGTTTGGGGGACAAGACCGACACGAACCGGAACCTGGAGCGTATGATAGGGGGTACGATGCTTCGTGGGATCGAGAGCATTCGCGTCGCGCATGGGAGGAAGTGACATGAGGACCGGCAGACAGTTGAAGGAAGACGCCAAGAACATCTCCGTGATCGCCTGCTCGGCGCTGGCCGCGGTGGTTGCCACGATGGCCGTTGTCAGAGCGAACGCTCCGGCATGGTCGCCCGATCCCCCCGCCATGCTCCCTGCCGTGGCTCCCGCGATGCCCGAGAGATTCGAGCTGGTGGAATACACCTCGGCGGCGAACCGCCTGTACGGCACCGTGCGGACCCGCGACGGCGACACCCATACCGGCTTTCTGCGCTGGGACCGGAACGAGGGCAGCTGGAACGACGTCCTCGACGCCACGAAGCTCGACCGTGGCTTCACGGGGCTGTCCGGGATTCGCTTCGGTCACGTCAGCCGCATCGTGCCCCTCGGTCGTACCCAGGCCATCCTCCATCTGCGCTCCGGACAGCAAATCGGGATGCAGGGGGGATCCACGGACCTTGGCCGCGCAATGCGCAGCGTGGTGATCAGCGACGCCTCCGGCTCTCGCACCAGCGTGGAGTGGGACGACATCCGTCGGGTCGACTTTAGGGCCGCGCCCGCGAACGCACGTCCCGCCGAGGGTCGGCTGTACGGGACGGTTTCCACCGGACGTGGCCTCGAATTCACGGGCCAAATCGCCTGGGACGTGGACGAGATCCACTCGACCGACATCCTCGACGGGGAGCTTGACGGCCGCGAGTACGAAATCCCCTTCGGGGCGATCCGGACGATTCAGCAGCACGGCCCCGTCGCCGCGCGGGTGGTCCTGCACACGGGGGAGCGGATCACGCTTTCGGGGACGAACGACGTCGATCGCAGCAACCGCGGCATCACCGTCTCGGACCCGGGGCTCGGCCAGGTGAAGATTCCGTGGGACTACTTCAACAGCGTCCGCTTCCACGGAGCCCCTAGGCCCAAGGGGCAGTCGTGGGGGGACTTCGACGGCGGCCAGCCGTTGCGGGGCACCGTGATCACCACCACCGGAAACGCGGTTTCGGGCGAGATCAAGTGGGACAACGACGAATACTCGACCTGGGAGCTGCTCAACGGGAAGATCGGCGGCGTCGAGCTTGACATCGAGTTTTCCAGAATCGCGCGGATCGTGAAGAGCGGCTCCGGCTCCACGGTGGTCCTGCGGGACGGGCGGTCCTACGACCTCCAGGGCAGCAACGACGTCGATGCCGGCAACCGCGGGGTCGTGGTCACCTCCGGCGAGCAGGAGTACCTGGTAGCCTGGGACGACTTCCGCGAGCTGAGGCTGGACGGGTAGCTCCGCGCCACCGCCGTCCAGGCCGGGCTACTTCACGTCTCCCATCAGGCGCTTCACCAGCGGGCTCATCACCAGCGCGATCAGGCCCGCCGCGCCGACGATCTGGGCCACGGCGAAGAAGAGCGGCGACGGCGCGAGCGCCTCGAGGCGTCCGGCCACCAGTCCGGCCATCACGTTGCCCAGCGAGGTCGCGACGAACCAGAGCCCCATCATCTGACTGATCCGGTTGGGCGGCGCCAGCTTGGTGACCGCCGACAGCCCGACGGGTGACAGCGCGAGCTCGCCGACCGTGTGCAGGAAGTACATCACGACGAGCCAGGAGGCCGAGACAGGTGAGTCGGCGGTGGCGTTGGCCGCGCCCCACGCGATCACGAAGAACCCCGCCGCGAGACCCATCAGGCCGAGGGCGAACTTGACCGCCGTGGAGGGGTTGGCGTTGCGGTTGGCGAGCCAGACCCAGAGCCAGCCGAAGACCGGCGCCAGCACGACGATGAAGAAGGCGTTCACCGACTGGAGCCACGACGCGGGGTAGCTCCATGTGCCGATCGTGCGATCCGTGAAGTCCTCGGCGAAGAGGTTCAGCGACGACCCGGCCTGCTCGAAGCCCGACCAGAACACGACGGCGAGCAGCGCGAACCAGAAGATGGCCGCGATCTTCTTCTTCTCGGTGGAGTCGTGTCCGCCGAGGAACATCAGGTAGGCGAAGTAGATCGCCACGACGCTCCCGATGATCCACGCCAGTCCGGTCGCGATCTGGGTGAGCGTGACGGGGATCGTCCCGCGCGAGACGAGGACGCCGAAGGCAACCAGCGCGAGCGCCAGAGCGCCGCACGCCCCGAAGAAGCGTCGGCCCAGCCTGGCCCGGTCCTCCGGCGCGCGGTCGCTGCGCAACACCCCGGCGTCACCCAGGCGACCGTAGCCCAGACGGAACTGGATCAGCCCCAGCACCATCCCGAACCCGGCGGCCGAGAACCCCCAGTGCCAGTTCCAGTTCTGTCCCAGGGCACCGCAGATGATCGGTCCCGCGAAGGCGCCGACGTTGATTCCCATGTAGAAGATCGAGAACCCGGCGTCGCGCCGCGCCCCGCCCTCGGGGTAGAGGTCGGCGACGACCGAGCTGACGTTCGGCTTCAGCAGACCGGTCCCGACGACGATCAGGATCAGGCCCAGGAAGAAGAAGAAGTCCGTGGGGACGGCCATGCTGAAATGCCCGGCCGCAATGATGCAGCCGCCCACGAAGACGGCCTTGCGCTGTCCCCACAACTGGTCCGCGACCCACCCCCCGGGGAGCCCCAGCAGGTACACCAGCCCCGTGTAGAGTCCGTAGATGGCGGCGGCGGTCTCGACATCCATCCCCATGCCCGGGTTCTCGCCCATCGTGACCCCGGTCATGAACAGGATCAGGAGCGCCCGCATTCCGTAGTAGGAGAACCGCTCCCACATCTCCGTGAAGAAGAGGGTCATCAGACCCCGTGGATGGCGGGCTTGAGTTGCTGTCGTCATGCGAACCTCTGGGTGGCTGTTGCTCTGGGGAACTGGGTTGCGGCAGAGGGGAAGCTATGGCCCGCCGCCGGTGGGGGCGAACTACGGCGAGCGTCCCTCCATGATCGCCTGGAAGGCGTGGGCGTCGATGTTGCCGCCGGAGACGACCGCGACCACCGGACCGTCGTCGATCCCGGGCAGCCCCCGCAGCGCGGCGGCCACCGCCGTGCTCGCCGCGCCCTCGGCCACGATGTGGGCTCGCCGGGCCAGCGTCCGTATCGCCTCGCAGGCTTCCGCGATCGAGACCACGGTGGATCCGGCAAGCAGGGCGCTCGCCAGCGGCCACATCTCTTCGAGCACGCTTGTGGAGCCGATCCCGTCGACGAAGGAGCGACGATAGCGCACCTCGACGGGACGCCCCGCCCGCAGCGACGCGGCGAAGGGCGCGGCGGTGTCGACCTCGGCGGCGAAGACGGGAACGTTCGGCGCGGTCTCCCTCAGTGCCGTCGCGATCCCGCACGAGAGACCGCCGCCGCCGTAGGGAACCACCACCGCGCGCACGTCGGGAAGCTCCTCGACGATTTCGAGCCCGATGGTGCCGTTCCCGGCGATCACCGCCGGGTCGCTCACCGGGTGGACGAAGTAGCCGTCCTCGGCCGGATGACCGTGGTCGCGCAGCACGCCCCACCACTCGTCGAAGGGCAGTTGCGCCGCCGTGGCACCGAGCCGCGCGATCGCGTCCAGCTTGGCACGGGGAGCGCTGTCGGGCACCACCACCCGGCACGGGATCCCGAGCCGGCGGGCGGCGAACGCCACCCCCTGCGCCATGTTGCCGGCGCTGCCCGTGTACACGCCGCCCGCCAGGTGCGCCGAATCGGCCAGCGCCATCGCGTTGGCCGCGCCCCGGATCTTGAAGGATCCGATCGGCTGGAGGCATTCCAGCTTGATCCAGACGTCCACCGGGGCCTCGGGCGCGTCGAGGCGGATCAGCGGCGACCGGATCGCGGCGCCCTCGATGCGCGCCCGCGCCGCGCGAATGGCCCCCAGGCCGACCGGAGCGATCGGCTGCACCGTGTTCACGCGAGCGCCGCGGCGATCTCGTCGGCGACGCGCGCGATGCACAACTCGCCGATCTCGCGACTCATCCCGCGTGCGTCTCCCAGCACGCCGTTCGGCGTCACCGAGCGAAACCCGTCCCGGAAGATGCGCTCGGCGACGGAATCGTCGAACGACACGACGCTGCCCGCCTCGGCCAGATCGGCGCGCACCAGTTCGGGACGGATGCAGAGCATCTCCGAGCTCTCCGCGATGTCGGCGTGCCCGCCCACCCGCCGCGCGAGTTCGGGGGCAATGTCGCGCACCGCCGCCTCCCACACGGCCACGAAGCCGTGCAGGTCCGTGTACGCGCGCACCTCGCAGCCCGGCCCGGCGGCCTCGCGCAGGTCACCGAGCATGTCGGCGAGCGGCGCGAAGTTCCCCCCGTGCGAAGGTACGAAGCAGACCGTGCGGAAGCCGTGCCGGGACAGGCTCTCCGCGTAGTCCGCGCAGACGGCAGCGAACGTCTCTGGCCGGAGCGACAGCGTGCCGGCGAATCCCATGTGGTGCTCGGAACACCCCACGCGAATGGTGGGCGCGACAAGAGCATCGCCCAGCCGTCGCGCCACCTCGAGCGCGAGACGGTCGCCGCGGACCGCGTCCACGAGCAGGGGAAGGTGTGGTCCGTGCTGCTCCACGGCCCCGGCCGCGACGACGACGGTCGTGAATCCGACCGCGATGGAGCGCTCCACCTCGGGCCAGGTCATCTCTTCAAGAAGCAACTTTGTGTTGGCCATGGGGCAACCTATGTTGGAAGCCCCGTTCGCTCCAGCCAGAAGGACGCCGTGACCGGTCTCAGCCCCCCGAGCCACGCAGAATCGTCGACCGCGCAGGATGGGGAACCCTCTGCGGTCTCGCGCCCCGGCTCGTCCATCGGCGCAAGGCTGGCGCGCTTCCTCTACCCCGCACCCGCCAAGCGTTCGGTGGGCGCCATCTTCAAGTGGTGGGAACGGCGGCGCCTGGGGTTCAACCTCATCGTCGCCACCGGCGGCACCATCTCCGTGGTGGCCCACGGCATGCTCACCTGGTTCCAGGGGCCCAACGACCCCTTCCTGTTGCCTGTCGTGTTCTGGCTTCTCGTGGTCGCGAACGTCTGCTACACGCTCGGGCCGCTGACCGAGTCCATTCTGCACAAGTTCTGGGGCCGCGACGTGCTGCCCGTGGGACCCCACCTGCTGCGCGCCGGCCTGGCCCTGTCGGTCGGGGTCACCTTCGTGCTTCCGATGCTCGCGCTCGGGGTGCGTCTGGCCGTGGCCTTCCTGAGCGCGATCTTCGGCTAGGCACCGGCGTCCGGAAAGATCAGCGGCACGAACCGCACCCAACCCAACTCCTCGCGGGTGAAGCGGCGCGACGGCCCGCAGCGCTCCCGAACCAGGACCTGGCTGGTGGGAGAGGATCCGACCGGCATCACCAGCCGTCCTCCCGTGCGAAGCTGGTCGCGAAGCGGTGCGGGTACGCGATGGCCGCCCGCCGCCACCACGATCGCGTCGTAGGGCGCGTGCTCGGGCCACCCGTTGATGCCGTCGCCGTGACGCACCTGCACGTTGGCGTACCCCAGTCTGCGCAGACGGTCGCTGGCGGCATCGGCCAGGAAGGCATGCCGCTCCACCGTGTAGACCGCCTCGCCGACGCGACTCAGCACGGCGGCGGCGTAGCCGGATCCCGTGCCCACTTCGAGGACCCGGTCGCCGGAAGCGAGCTCGAGCGACTCGGCCATCCAGGCCACCATGTACGGCTGCGAGATCGTCTGCCCCATCCCGATCGGCAGCGGTCCGTCGTCGTAGGCGCGGCGCGCGTGTTCGCGCGGGACGAACTCCTCACGGGGCACCGCCTCCATCGCCGCCAGCACATCCGCGTCGCTGACGCCCCTGCCCGCGATGTGGCGGCGAAGCATCCGCCCTCGCGCTCTCGCGAGTCTGTCGCCCTCTCCCCCGCCTCTGCCGGGCCAGTCCCTCAACGAGCGTCCGAAGGGGTGACCGTCCAGAAGTCGATCCCCCCGGACTGGTGCCCCAGCTCGATGCTCTCCACAACCGCAAGCGCCTCCAAGTCAATCACGTCCAAGGTGCCGCGCACCGATCCCACCGCCTCGTTCGAGACGAAGGCGTAGCGGCCGTCCGGACTCGCCACGACTCCGTGCGTGACGGGCCGCGAAGCGCCGATTCGTCCCAGCTCGGCCCCCGTCTCCAGATCGAAGACCGCCACCGCCTGTTCGCCCTTCAGCGTCGCGATCAGGCGGGTCCCGTCCGCCGTGACCTCAAGGTTGTAGGGCGCCTGTCCGGTGCCGAACCGTCTGGACACCTCCCAGCGCTCGGTGTCGACCTCCAGGACCTCCTGGTTGCGGTTGCAGGCGACGTAGACGAAGCGGTCGGCGCGCACGCCTGTGCCCGGCTCGACCCAGGTGGGGCTGCACACCGCGTCCGGCGTCTCGGGCGACACGTCAAAGCGCCTGCTGACCTCGAAGCTCTCCACGTCGATCTCCACCAGGCGCTCCGAATGCATGCACGCGGAGTACTGTCTGGCTCCGTCCGCGCGCACGCGGCTGCCGTGGGGCATCAGGCAGGTCTCGACGCGGGCGACTTCGATCATCTCCGGGGTGTAGACCACCGACACGTCCGAGGGCACCATGTCGCCGTGCAGATTGAAGTTGGCCGCGAGCAGGAACTGACCGTCGGGCGTGATGCCCATGGTGGCGGGGAAGAGGCCCAGGCGGGTGCGCCCCACCAGCGTGTCCGGCCCCGCATGGAACTTCCACAGGTACCCGCGGGGCGTTCCGTGGGCGATGGTGACGTACCAGTAGCGGCCGTCCGGCGAGACGCTGAGCCCGTGCGCGCCGTCGTTGTCCCCCGGCATGATCCCCACCGGGATCTCCTTCTCCACCACCGCGCCCTCGCCGGGGGTGAAGGCGACCCTGCTCACCAGGTCGGACGACTCGTTGGCGACGTAGACGCGGTAGGTCGGCGCCTGGGCGGAGGCCGGGGCCGGGGTCGAGGCGGGCGGCTGGGTGGTCGTGGGCGACTGGGCCCCCGCCGGGCGGTCCTGCGCGAGCATCAGGCAGGCGCACAGGGCCGCCCACGTGCCGGTCCTGGCCGCCATCACGACACGGGGGCCTTGTTCTTCGGCTCGACCCGCACCACCCACAGCCCCGTGTGCATGTCCGAGACGAAGACGTGGCCCTTGAAGGGCTGGGGCCCCCAAGCCATCGGCGAGTTGGGAACCTGTCCGTCGGGCGATCCCGTCGGGAACCACGCCATCTCGCGTCCCTGCCGGTAGAGGTCGCCCCTGAGCTCACCGGAGACGTCCACCACCCGGAGACCGGCCTGGTAGTACGCGACGTACATCACGTCGTCCTCGATCCAGAGGTTGTGGGCGCCCGCCTCGGGCACCTCGTAGCGGGCCACTTCGCGCAGGTTCTCCGGATCCTCCAGGTCGAGAACGTGCACGAAGCCGCGCGATCCGTCGCCGGGGACCCCGTTGCGCGAGATGCACTCCTCGCAGTCGAAGATTTCGTCACCCACGAAGAGGTAGGTGTGTCCGTCGGCGTTGGTGTAGGGGAAGGCGAAGTGGGTGTTCCCCTCGGGGTAGGCCAGGTGGCTCACCTCGACGGGCTCGACGGGCGTGCCCCCCCAGCGGCCATCGCCGACGTCCAGGACGTAGACGCCGTCGTTCCAGTAGGAGACGTAGGCCATGCCGTCCATGACCCAGATGTCGTGCAGGTACTTGCCGGGCGACTCGATCCCCCAGCGTCCCACCTCCTCGACGTCGGTGGGGTCGGAAAGGTCGAGGATGTGTACGTCGAAGGTTCCGTTGTGGATGGCGTAGAGGATGTCGCCCGAGAAGAAGACGTTGTGGACTCCGCCTGTGAGCGTCTCGGTGTAGGTGTCGGCGACGACCGGATGCGCGGGGTCGGTCAGATCCAGGACCACGATGCCGTTCTTGCGGTCGGATGCGCCCTCGCGCGTGATCACCGCGACGGTGCCCCTGCTGTTGACCTTGACGTCGTTGACCACGCGGGCATCGACCTCCACGTAGTCGGTGAGGACGGGGTTGGCCGGGTCGGTCACGTCCCAGGCCGCCATCTGCTCGCCCGGCCGCGCCTCGCCGCCGCCGGGCGCGTTGCGAATGACCACCCGCTGCGCCCCGGCGATGGCGGCCCGGACCTCGGGCGGCAGCGCGGAAATGCCTCCGGGGGGCATTCCCCCGGCCCCCGCGCGAAGGACGTGCGTGCCCGTGTAGACGTAGTCGCGCCCGTCGATCCCGGTGAAGGCCCACAGATCCGAGGTGGGATACCGCCCGACGGCTCCCCGGCCCACGACGACCACCTCGTGCTCGACGCCCCGCTCGACCACCTCGATGAACGCCTGTCCGGTGCTCGCTCCGGCGGTCGCGGCGATCCGGTAGAGCCCGGGACGCTCGGCCACGAACGCGCCGTCCGGATGGATCGACGCCCCCATGTCGGTCCTGTCCTCGAACGACGCCACCGTGAAGTCCACGCCAAGACCCTCGAGCTCCGCGCCCTCGGCATCGCGAGCGACCGCCGCGAAGCGCACGACATCTCCGGTCCGCGCCCGCGCGGCGCCCGTCACCTCGACCGACTCCACCGGATCTTCCTCCACCTCGAGCGAGAACGTCGCCTCGACCCCCTCGGCCGCCGCCGTGATGATCACGCTGCCGGGTCGGATGCCGCGCACGAATCCGTTCGAGTCGATCGTGGCCAGGCGTCTGCGGTTGCTGGTCCAGACGAGCTCGACCGACTCGCGCACGCTGCCGCCCTCGGACATCGCGCGGGCCTGCAGCTGCACCACCGCCCCCGTGAGGAACCGGACCCCGGGATCGTCGATCTCGACCGCCACGACCGGGGGGCCCACCACGCGAAGCGGCGCCGAGAACGTGCGGACTTCGGGGGGACCGGTCCCGCTTGCGGGAGGAACCCGGATCGCCATGCGCAACTCGGTGTCGCCCTCGGACACGGCCTTGATGAAGCCCTCTTCGAGAACCGCGTGGCGCGAATCGATGGTGGTGAGGATGCGCACCCCGCGCACCAGCTCACCGTCCGGGTCGTAGGCCACGACCGAGAAGTCCTCGTCCATGGTCAGCGAGTCGCCCACCTCCACGACGATCTCCTCGGGCTCGGCGCGCACATCGGCCACGCGGGCACCGATCCGCACCGCCGGAGGATAGTTGAGCCCGCCCGGCGTCGCTGCCAAGTCCGGCTGGGCGGCCTCGGGCGCGGTTTCGGTCTCGCCACCTTCGGTCGCCGGATCCTCCGGCGGATCCACCGGCAGCGACGCCTCCGTGTCGGGCTCGGGCGGGGGCGGCACGGCATCGACGGTTACCCTCGACGCGCCCCCCGCTCCGCATCCGGCCGCCAACAGGGGCACGGCGAGCACCAGTGCTGCGATTCTGATCATTGAGCCTCCTGGTTGAGTGTCCGCGGGAGCGCTCCCCGCGGGCAGCAGTCAACACTATATCGTATTCGATGCGTCTCCGGCGCGCATTGCGCCCGATTTGATACCTCCGGACCACGGTCTTCGGTTCCCCTTGGCGGACCTCCGGGCGGGTGAATAGGTTAGTCGGCCATGACCGACTTTTCGAAGCGCGTGTACGCGTGCGTTCGCAGGATCCCCAAGGGCCGGATCGTCAACTACGGAGGGGTGGCCGCCCTTGTGGGGAATCCCCGCGCGGCACGGGGCGTCGGCTACGCCCTGAGCCATCTGCCGATCGACACCGACGTGCCGTGGTGGCGCGTCGTGAACCGGCGGGGAGGAATCTCCACCTCGCGCCTGGCCGGGGTTGCCCAGCGTCAGAGGGCCCTGCTCGAGCACGAGGGCGTCGAGTTCGACGAACTGGGACATGCGTCGTGGGAGAGGTTCGGTTGGTACCCGCACGAATGAGAGGCAGAGGATGAGGACGCAGAGGATGAAGGCCATGTTCACCCGGCTCGCGGCCCTGTCGTTGGCCTGCGCCCTGGCCGGGTGCGGCGAATCCGCCTCGGATGCCGACTTCCACGCCGCCTACGCGGAAATCGTCGCCGAGGAGGACGCGCGCGGCGAGATCGGGCTGGCGCGGGTCCACGCGCACCTTGCCGGCGAGAACGCGGAGCTGCGCGCGCTGGCCGTGCGCGCGCTGGGTCGTCTGGAGGACCCGGACCAACTGGACCGGATCGACGAGATGCTGGAGGACCCGGATCCTGCGGTGCGAGCTGCGGCCGCAGCCGCGATGGCCCAGGCCGTCTTCGGGACGGATCCGGGGCCGGTCATCGGCGTCCTCGCGGCGCGCATCGACCGCGAAGCGGACCTGCAGGCGCTGGGCGGCCTCGCGACCAGCATCGGTCGCCTGACGCTGCGCACCGCCACCGAGCGCGACCAGGCCGATGCCGCGCTTGTGGCCGCCGCGAACCGCATTCCCAGCCATCGGCGATGATCCTGGGCTCGGGGCTCGCATGGGGCTGGCTCGCGGCATCGAGGCCTTCGCGAGGAGCGGCGCCACGGTGCCCGGCGAGCCACCTCGTCCGCTCACTCCCGAGCTTGCGACCGTCGCCGCCGAGCTCTCCGCCCTGCGCGGGTCGGCCGACGGGATCGCCGACGCCGACACCCGCGACGAACTGGCCGCCGCGCGCATCCGGCGGCTGGCGGTGGCCGCGCTCACCCATGGCGACCAGCTCGGCCCCGAGGCCGCGCGCGCACGGCTGCAGGACGAGGACTGGGGCGTACGCCGCCAAGTGATCGTCGCCGCGTCCCGGCACGGGACCGTGGCCGAACACGCCATCGCCGCCGGACTCGCCGACGCCGACCCGCACGTTAGGGTGGAGGCGCTGGCCACGTACGACCGCCGCCTGCGGCCAGGCCGGGGCTGCGCCGCCATCATCGGCGCGATCGCCGATCCCGACCCGCATGTGGCCGCGACCGCGATCGGCCTGGCCGCCCGCCCGTGCCCCGATCTCGATGCGCAGCGGCAGGCCCTTCGCGCCAGGATCGCGGAGCTGGACGATCCGGAAGCCGACTGGCGGGCCGCCGCACGGGCGGTCCACACTCTCGCGGCGATCGCGCCGGGCGATGCGGGCGACGCCACCGCGCGCCTCGCGCAACACCCCAACCCCTTCGCGAGGGCGTGGGCGGCGCGGGCCGCAGCAGAGGTGGCGGACGAAGCCGCGCTGGTCGAGTTGGCGGGCGACCCGATCGCGAACGTGCGCGAGGCCGCGCTGCGGGGGCTGGGGGCGGTGGCGGGCGCTGGGGCCGCCGACGTCTACCTCGCCCAGCTCGAAGCCGACGACCCCCAGCTCGTCATGACCGCGACCCGCCTGCTGGTCGAGCACGCCGCGACCACGACCGCCGCCGAGCCGCTCGACGACCTGCTGGCCGCCCTCGCCGGCTTCACCGCCCGCCAGCGCGAGACCGAACGCGACGTCCGCGTCGCCCTCCTCGACGGCATCGGCGCGGTGGGTGGCTACACCAGCGACGACCTCGCCCCCTACCTCGCCGACTACGACCCCGCCGTGGCCGACCGCGCCGCAGCGCTCCTCGCCGAAGCCACCGGCGCGACCCACGAAGCCGCACCGCAACCCCTCCCCCGCATCCCCACCCCGGACGCCGACCGCCTCCGCGAACTGGCACGCTCCGCCGTCGTCCTCCGCATGGCCGGCCTCGGCGACATCGTGATCGCGCTGCGCCCCGATCTGGCCGCCACCAACGCCGACCGCTTCGCCCGCCTCGCCGCGACGGGCCAGCTCGACGGTCTCACCTTCCACCGCGTCGAGCCCAACTTCGTCATCCAGGGCGGCAGCCCCAACGCCAACGAGTACTCCGGCGACGGCCCCTTCAGCCGCGACGAGATCAGCCGTCATCCCCACTGGCGCGGCACGGTCGGCCTCTCCACGCGCGGCCGCGACACCGGCGACGGCCAGATCTTCGTCAACCTCGCCGACAACCCCCGCCTGGACTTCAACTACACGATTCATGGCGTGGTGGTGGAGGGGATGGAGGTCGTCGATGCCGTGCAGGAGGGCGCCGTCATCGAGAGCGCCGAGGTGGTGCCCCGGGACGCCACCCACCACCTCGCCCGCCGCGTCGAGATCCACCGCACCGAATACGGGATCCCGCACATTCTCGCCGACGACCTCGAAGCGATGGGATTCGCGCTCGGCTACGTCCAGTCCGAAGACTACAGCGCGTCCATCGCCGTGGGCATGACGGCGAGCCGGGGGATCATGGCGCGACACCTCGGCGCGGACGAGCTTGACGCCGACTTCGTGGCCCGCGAGACCCATGCCCGGGCAGTGGCGACATTCCACCAGCTCGACCCGCGCACCCGCCAGGTCTACCGGGGCTTCGCCGAGGGCGTCAACCAGTACATCCGTCTGCACCCGGACGAGTTCCCGGCCTGGATCGCGCCCGACTTCACCGGCGTGGACGCGCTCGCCCGCGACGTGCAGACCTGGAGCCGGTCGGACGCGGCGCGGTTCGTCGCACGGCTGGCCGCCGACCGGACGCCACGCGACGCCGACCCTCCCGCGCCCGAGGCGGCCGCATCCCTCCTCGACGGATCCAACGCCTGGGCGTTTCACGGCAGTCGCACCGAGTCGGGGCGGACGATCCTGCTTCGCAACCCCCACCTTCGCTGGGACGGCGACCACGATCTGCTCGACCGTCCGTCCGGGCTGACCTACTACGAGGCGCACGTGCGCGTGCCCGGGGTGATCGACTTCTACGGGGATTTCAGGATCGGCACGGCTTTCGGGATCATCGGCGGGTTCAATCCGCACCTGGGCTGGGCCACGACCAACAACTACCCCACGCTGTCTCAGGTCTACCGCCTGGATGCACACCCCACCCTCGCGGACCACGCCGTGCTCAACGGACGCCCGCTCCCGCTGACCCGGCGCGACGCCGCCATCGACCACCGCACGCCCGCCGGGGGCACGGCCATCGCGAGACGCTCCTCGTGGCGAACGCCACACGGGCCGGTGATCCACCGGACGGCCGAGCACGTCTACCTGCTGAAGGATCCGCGCGACGGCGAGTTCCGCCGCGGCGAGCAGTTCCTGCGCATGATGATGGCGGGCAGCCTCGACGAGTGGCTCGCAGTGATGCGCATGCGCGCCCACCCGACCTCGAACTTCACCTACGCCGACCGGGCCGGGAACATCGCCCACTACTACAATGCGCGCCTGCCGCTGCTGCCCCATCCGGTCACCGGCGACACGGCCGCGCACGCGGCGTCGGCCGCCGACATCTGGTCGGAACTGGTGCCCTGGGAGGATCTGCCGCTCTACCTCAATCCGCCCGGCGGCTACGTGCAGCAGGCCAACGACCCGCCCGACTACACCAACCTCGGCGTGCCGATGGACCGCGACACGGTGCCCCCCAACCTGCCGGTGCCGAGGCTGCGTCTGCGGAGCCAGCTCTCGCTCGATCTGGCGGCCGATCGGGGTGAACGGCTGAGTTTGGAGGGGGTGATGAGGATGAAGCACTCGCCGCGGGTGCCGATGGCCGAGCGGACGGTGGAGGAACTGGTCGCAGCGGCGGGGGAAGATGCCGCGCTGCGGGAAGCGGCTACGGTGCTCGCTGCATGGGACCGCACCGCCGCATCCGAGAGTCGCGGCGGCGTGCTCTTCCAACGCTGGGCGGGCGAGTACTTCGGCGGCGCCCCGGACTCGCTTCGCTGGCGCGAGGTGTGGGATCCCGAGCGGCCCACCGAGACGCCCTTCGGCCTCGCCGATCCAGCGGCGGCGAGAGAGGCGCTCGGCACGGCCGCCGCGTCGCTGGCCCGCGACGGCATCGCCCTCGACGCTGCGTGGGGCGACGTGCATCGCGTGGTGCGCGGCGGCGTGGACGCCCCCGTCTCGGGCTGCCCGCCCACGCTGGGATGCTTCCGCACCCTGTCCTACGAGACGCTCGAGGACGGTCGGCGGGCCACCAATCGCGGCGACGCCTGGGTCCTGCTGGTCGAGTTCGGCGACGTCCCCACGGCGTACACCGTGCTGGCATACGGACAGACAGCCCGCACGGACTCGCCCCACTTCGCCGACCAGGCCGCCATGTTCGCGCGCGGCGAGCTGAAGCCGGTCGCGTGGACGCCGGAGGACATCCAGCGCGCGACAATCCGACGGTATCGGCCCGGTGAGGCCACCGATGCCCAGACCTACCGCGCCCAATCCTCCGGCAGCAGCAGCCGCGGCCCGATCAGCCGCTCCGCCGGCGCATCCGGCTTCGGCGTGAACTTGTTGATCCAGCCGCCGCTGTAGGACGCGATGTAGAGGTTGCCGTCCTCGTCGAGGTCCATCTGGTGGGGCAGCGACAGCCCGCCCGGCCAGGTGCCGCGCCCGAGGGCGCCCGCGCTTCCGTACGCGCCCCAGTAGTCCTGCAGACGGCCCTCGCGGTCGTACTTGAGGACGCGGTTCAGGCTCGCGTCGAGCACCCACACGGCTCGGTTCTCGTCGATCCAGATGTTCACGGGGTCGAAGATGCCGGGCCATTCCTCGATGAACTCCCCGTCGTACGTGAACAGTTGCAGGCGCTCGTTCTGCCGGTCCCCGACGTAGACCCGGTCCTCGTCAACGGCGAGGCCGTGCAGGAGATCGAACTCGCCGTGACCATCGCCGAGCGCGCCCCACTGCATGATGAACTCCCCGTCCTCGGTGTACCTGACGATGCGGGAGTTCCAGTAGCCGTCGGCCAGGAGGAAGGTCCCGTCGGGGAGGAATGCCAGCTTCGATGGCCAGCCGTAGGTGTGGGGCCCCCAGTCGGAGCGGGCGCGCGCGGCTTCACGGGTCTTGGGATGGTCTCGCTCCCCGAGCCGCATGACGATCTCGCTGCCGTCGTTCGAGAACTTGATCACCTGCATGTGTCCGGCCCCGCCCCCACTGTCCACGACCCACACATGGCGTTCGGAATCGTACGGGTTGATGTACACCTGGTGGGGCAGCGTCAGGATCGAGTCCCACTGCGTCCATTGCTCGACGATCTCCCCGTCACCGTTCGCCACCACGATGAAGTTGGTGCGGCGCAGCCTGCCCTCGCGCGGCTGCGATCGGTCGGCGGGCCAGTCGCCCCGAGTCACCACGATGATCCGGTCGGCGCGATCCACGGCCACCCCCGCCACCTGCCCCCAGCCCCAATCGCCGTCGTGGTTGGGCGCGGGCTTCCACCAGCCGGGCACGGGATCGTACGGTCCGGTGCGGTCGTCGCCGCCCTTGACGAGTGTCGCGCTCCCGTCGTCCATGTCGCCCCCGCCGCCGAGGCCGTCCGCAGCCCCGCCGCACCCCCACACTCCGACCGTGCCGAGCAGGACCGCGGCAAGCAGCCCACGGAAGATGCAATGGCGTTCGAAGTTCTGACGTTGACGGTGGCGCACGGCGATCATGTCTGCGGTTTGGCGTGGAGCGAGATGGACCAATGTTCGGACGCACAGCGATTCCCGCAAGCTCGAATTGGAGATCGGCGGCCCTTGCAGGCTCGCCCACCGTGGGACAAGACTCCAAGGGATTCATCCGAAGACAGCGGGTTTTTGAGCCGTTTCCGTCCGATAGATGAGGTGCCCCTGCCATGACGTCACCGCTCCGCAGTCTTGCCTCGGAACTTCGTGCGGACGCCGTCTCGGCGAAGGCCGTTCCGGCGTTGGCGGCCGGCTTCACATCGGGCCTCACCGTGCTTGTCGCCCAGATCGCGTACGGGAGCCTGATATTCTCGGGGCCACTCGCTCCGCATTCCTCCCAGGGCGTCGGACTGGTGCTGTTTGGAAACTTCGCCGCCTGCCTGGTCATCGCGCTCGCCGGCGGCGTCCGCGGTGCGATATCGGGACTGTCCCCAGCGCTCGTCATCGTTATGGCACAGGTCGGCGCGACAATGGGCGCCGAAGGCGACACCCTGTTCGTCACCACCGCGTGTGCGCTCATCATCGGCGCCGTCGCCGCGGGCGCATGCTTTCTGGTGATCGGACAGTACCGACTCGCCAATCTGGTGCGCTTCGTCCCCTATTCGGTCGCGGGCGGTTTCGTGGCCGGAATCGGGGGTGCCGTGTGCCTGGCCGGCATGTCACTGATGGGGGTCGAGACCGACTGGCGCTCGATTCCGTCCCTATTGCAGCCGTCGGAGCTCTGGAGGTGGGGCCCCGGCGTGGCGTTCGGGGTCCTGCTGTACCTCGCCATGAAGCGGTGGGGCCGTCCGCTGATCCTGCCTGTTGGCGTTGTGGTCACCGTGGGTGCGTATCACCTCGCGCTGGCCGGCGTCGGCATCTCCGGCGACGAGGCCAGGGCGGCGGGCTTCTTGCTGACAAGCACTTCGGAAGCAAGCCTGTGGCCCGCTCTGGGGCCTGGCGACCTGGCGTCGGTGGACTGGAGCGCGATGGCCATACAGTTCCCCACCCTGCTCCTGTTGGTGCTGGTCGCGTTGATCGTCGTGATCATGAACCTCGCCGGCCTCGAGATGGCCGCGAACCAGGATCTGGACTGGAACCGCGAGTTCCGCGCGACGGGGATCGCGAATGTGGTGGCGGGCCTCACGGGCGGCACGACCGCAAGCATGATCGTGCCCGCGTCGCTGCGAAGCACGCTCCTCGGGGCAGCCACCCGCCTTACCGGAATCGTCGCGGCCCTCGTCATCGCGGCCGTGCTGTTTCTGGGCGATGGGATCCTGGACCTGGTCCCCGTGCCGCTCGCTGGAGGCATGCTGGTCTTCGCCGGTCTGGGCCTGCTGGATGAAGGGCTCCTGAGAAGTCGACAGCGGCTTCCCTGGACGGAATACGGCCTCATCGTGCTGATCGCGGGCGTCACGGTAGTGTTCGGGCTGTTCGAGGGCGTCGCCGCGGGGATGCTGGCCACCCTCGTGTTCTTCGCCGTGCGCCTGAGTCGCGTGGACCCGATCGGCTCGCACTTCACGGTGCGCGAGCGGCGGAGCACCAAGGCGCGTTCCGTCCCGGATCGCGTCATCCTCCAGCAGGAGGGCGACCGCGTGCCGGCGTGGAGGCTGCGCGGCTACATCTTCTTCGGAAGCATCTACCCGCTCGCCGACCACCTCAAGGTATCGCTGCGGGCCGACCCGCGTCCCACAGGCATGATGTTGGATTTCACGGGCGTGTCCGGCGTCGACGTCTCGGCGGTGAACGTGCTCGCGAGGTTCCTGCAATCGGCGAACGCCACTGGTGTGAAGGTGGTCCTGAGCGCTCCGTCGGAGCAGGTGCGGACCGGGTTGCAACGCAACCTTCCCCCATCGGCGTTTGCCTCGTTGCGGTTCGAACCAAGTCTGGACCGCGCGGTTGAACACTGTGAAGAGATCGTTATCGACGCGTGGAGGGCGAATGCACGCGCGGTCGGCGAGCACCGCGCCTCGGTGTTGGAGCGCGCCGCCGCGGACCTCGATCGCCAGTTGGAGCGGCGAGTTCGCTTCGAGGATCTGATCGACGAGCTTCGAAGCTGGTTGGAGCCGCGCCAGTACGCCGCCGGAGAGGGGCTCGCGGGTCCGGGGACGCCGAACGAAGGCCTGCAGTTGCTGACGTCGGGGCAGGCTTCCGTCCATGATGCGACGGGCACGCGTTTCCGTCAGTACGGCCCGGGCGATGCCATCTGGCCTGCGGACCCTTCGGACGACGAGGCACCCGCGGTGAGCGCCGACAGGTCCTGCAGGACGATGTTGCTGACACCGGTTGCCCGGCAGCGGCTGGAGGAGCGTGAGGAGCGGCTCGCGTTGAAGCTGTATCGGTACCTGCTGGCCGAACGTTTCGAGGGCGAGCCGGCGGGCCCCCCGCCGGGCCATGCCGCGAAGCAATGACCTTGTTCAAGAGGCACGCGGACCGCTTCGCCCGGGCCGAATCGCACTGCGGCCGCGTGGCGGCGGCCTTCGCAGTCGTGGGTGGCATCGGGCTCGTGGTGCTGCTCGGAGTCACCGTGGCCGAGGTCTTCTGGCGGTACGTCCTGAACAACTCGCTGCTCTGGGCAGAGGATCTCGCCACGATGTCGCTCGCGGTGGTGGCGGCGGCGGCGGTCGCCTATGGCGCACGCGAAGGCTCCCACGTCTGCGTCAACCTGATCGCCCGCATTGCGGGGCGTCGGGTGACCAGGGTAACCGACGCCGCAGCTCGGCTTCTGAGCGTGGCCGTGACCGGCACGGCCGCCTACGCCCTGTTCGTCCACGGCAGCTGCGGTCCTTCCTGCGGCGCCGCAACCGCCAGCGTCTCGATCTCCCACACGCCCTTCTACTACGCGCTCGGCGTGTCGCTCGCCGCCTATGGACTGCTGCTCGCGTCCCAATTGCTGCTGGGGTTCGCAACCTGGGACGGCGAAGACCCCAACGAGCCCCTCGACTGATGGACGGAATCAACATCGCCCTTCTGGGATTCCTCGCCCTTCTGGCGCTGCTCCTGATCCGGGTGCCCGTGGGGCTGGCAATGCTGATCGTGGGGGTGGCCGGAATCGCCGCGATCCGCCCGGGCGCGGTCGTGCCGGTGCTGGCCGGCGAGGTCTTCGCGGTGGCCTCGCGGTACACCCTCACCATCCTGCCGCTGTTCATGCTGATGGGGAACCTGGCGGTGGTCTCCGGGATGAGTCAGGATCTCTACCGGGCCGCGCACAGTTGGCTCGGACGCGTCAGGGGCAGTCTCGCATCCGCGTCGATCGTCGCCTGTGCGGGATTCTCGGCCCTGTCCGGTTCGTCGCTGGCCGCCGCGCTGACCATGGGCCGCGTGTCGATTCCCGAGATGCGACGGTACGGGTACGACGATTCGCTGGCGACCGGCGCCATCGCCGCCGGCGGAACGCTTGGCTTCCTGATCCCGCCATCGGCCGGTCTGGTCATATACGGGATCATCACCGAAGAGAGCATCGGCCGCCTGTTCATGGCCGGAGTCATCCCCGGCGTGATGCTCACGCTGCTGTTCGTGCTGGCCGTCTGGATCGTCGTGAGACGCGACCCCCACAAGGCACCCCACACCCAGGCATCCGTCCCGCGACGGGACCGCCTTGGGGCCACCGGCAGAGCGGCGTGGATCCTGGGCATCGTCGTCGTGACCATCGGCGGCATCTACGCCGGCGTATTCTCGGCCGTCGAGGCGGCAGCCGTGGGAGCATTGCTGACGCTGGTCGCGGCCGTCGTGCGGCGCGCGCTGAACCGGAACACCCTGGCCGAAGTGGTCCGCGCCACGCTGAGGGCGAGTGGCACCGCCTTCCTGGTGCTGTTCGGCGCGTTCGTGTTCAAGGTCTTCCTCGGATTCACGGGGATCGCCTTGGTGGCCGCTGAATGGGTCGGCGAGCAGGGGTTTTCGGGGGCTCAGGTAGTCATTCTGGTGCTGGTCGTGTTCATCGTGCTGGGCACCTTTCTCGATGGCTTCGCGATGCTCGTGCTGGCCGTTCCCCTGGTTCAGCCGATTCTCGAATCCCTGGGCGTTGACATGATCTGGTTCGGAGTGATGATCGTCATCACGCTCGAGATGGGCCTGATCTCGCCCCCCGTCGGGCTCAACATCTTCGTGGTGAAGAGTGTGGCTCCCGACGTGCCGATCCGAACGATGTTCCGGGGCATCGTTCCATTCTGGCTTGCGATGCTTGCGGCGCTGATTCTGATCGCGCTCCTGCCCGGCCTCGCCACTCTGCTGCCCAACGCCATGTACGGACGATAGGAGGGGTCTGGCGTTCCCCGAACCATCGGCGGCATCTTCCTGCATGAACATGGTGAAGCCGTGCGTTGCGGTCGCGGCGGGATTGGCGGTCGCCCTTGGATGCGGGGATGCGCCGGAGAGCAGGGAGTTGTCGCTCGCGCACTTCCTGCCGGCGGAGCACCCATTGGACGACGCCGTGTTCTCGCCGTTCGCGCAGAGGCTGGCGGAACTCTCGGGCGATCGGCTGACCGTCAGGCAATTCCCCAGCGGCATCCTGAACTCGTCGCCCACAGCCCAGTACTCAATGCTGCTCAGCGGCGTGGCCGACATCGCCCTTGTCATTCCCTCCTACACCTCCGACCTGTTTCCGAAGACGGACCTCATCGGCTATCCGGGTGTCTGCGAGAGCGCTCTGGGTTGCACCGAGGCGCTGCAGCGCGCCTGGCCGGTCCTGGAACAGGAATACGGCGCAAAGGTCCTGGCGTTCTGGTCCACCAGCCCACCGGTGCTCATCACTCGCGACGTTCCCGTGCGGACGCTCGAGGACATCCGCGGGCTCAAGATCCGCGTGGCGTCGAGGCGCGACATCGCGTTCATGGAAGCGCTGGGTGCCAGCGCTTTGATGCAACCGGTCACGGAACTGCACCAGAGTCTGACCACCGGCGTCATCGACGGGATCGCCATCTCGCCAACCGCCATCGTCTCGTTCCGGGTTCATGAGCCGGCCGCCTACATCACCAACTGGCTGCCCATATCCGGTTTGGCGTTCCTGCTGCTCATGAACCGGGACTCGTTCGACGCCCTGTCCCCGGAGGAGCAGGGCTGGATCGACGAGGCTGCGGACAGTGCTCTTTCCGTGGCCGGAGGCAAGGCGTTCGAGCGTGTCAGTGCCGAGGGGCTGGAACTCGCACGCGACGCCGGTGTCGAGATCATCGAGCTTGCCGAAAGCGAGAGGCATCGCTTCGAACAGGCCATCGCCACCGTCTACGAGGCGGGCCTTGCTCGCGACGTGGGCGACATGACCGCCGGCGAGGTCACCAGGCTGTTCGGCAGGAGGTGACCTGCCGGACGACCTAGGCGTCTCGGCCCGTGCCGCCCGTGTTCAGCGCCTACCCTCCGTCCGGGGCCGGGGCGCCCAGGGGTCGTCGGCCCCCGCGCCGGCACAGAAGTCGCCGGTGTCCAGAAAGTGCGTGTGCAGGCATTCGAGCGTCGCGCCCAGGCCGGTCAGCAGCTCGACCGTCTCGGGGTACGGCACGCGTGTGAAGAACCCCGCCCGCCCGCCGCGCGCCATGTCGGCGGTGGATTGCCCGAGGCGGGTGATCGCCTTGACATCGGCACCCTGCGAAACCAGGTACTCGATCAGCTCGTTGTCGCCCCGCGAGGCGGCGTAGTGGAGCGGTGTGTACAGCCACGAGTCGCGCTGATTGACGTCGGCGCCGAGTTCCTCGACGAGATAGCGCACGGCGGCCATGAACTGGCGGGGCCGATTGCGCACGCTGAACGCCCCGAGACCGAGGTAGCCTCCCCCGGCGGCCGCGTGAATGGGCCACGCGTTCGGGGCTCCCTCAGGGATGTAGGGCAGGGCCGAGTCCTCCTGCTGTCGGCCGTCCTGCTGACGGCGCTCCCGCATCCCCACGTCCGGCCAGCGCGTGGGGATGCTGGGGTCGGCACCGTGCGCGACCAGCAGCTGCATGGCTTCGAGATCCTGCGCGAAGGCGGCGCGCCAGAAGGGCGTGGCTCCGGTCAGGTCGATCCCCATCTTGTTCAGGCCGAACTCCCAGTACCAAAGGTGGGTGTGCAGCCGCGGGTTGGGGTCGGCACCCGCCTCCAGCAGGGCTCGCAGCACCTCGACGTGACCGGCTCGCTGTCGGTCCTGGGCGCGCGGCTGCGGGTAGTTGGACTTCGGCGCCCACTGCGTCTGCAGGGTGGCAAACAGGGGCGTCGCGCCCTCGGTGACTGCGGCGAGGTTCGGGTCGGCGTCGCGCTCGACGAGTGCAAGGGCGAGATCGAACTGGCCGTTGAGCGCGGCCATCAGGAGCGGGCTGGTGCCGTCCGCGCTCCGCTGGTCGATGTCGGCGCCGCCGTCCAGGAGCACGGTCGCGGCCCGCAGATGGCCCTCCCGCGCGGCGTGGAGGAGCGCGGTCATGCCGCCGGTGCGTCCGACCAGCAACTCGCGGAACGGAGGCCGGACCACGTCGGGGCCGCCGGGGTAGTCGGGGCCGACCCGAGCCAAGGAGCGGCCGTCCACAGGGCCGACATCGTAGCCCGATCCCAGGAACTCGCGCTCGGCACGGATCGCGGCCTGGACCGTGGTGGGGCTGGGTTCGCCGGGCTGGGTGGTATGGGTACCGGGTTGTGGGCCGTATGGGTCGGTCGTCTCGGGCGGCATCCTGAGCCACTCGCGGAACCGCCGACTCGCTTCGCGGTCGAGCGCCAAGCTGCGGAGCACATCGTTTTCGGCCGTGGCGAGGCTCGGGTCGGCCCCGCCGTCCAGCAGAACCACAATCGCCTCCGCCCGGTCTGCCGCCGCCGCGAACATGAGGGGCGTCTGGCCGGCGGACGCCTCCCGCGCGTTGGGATCGGCACCGTGCTCCAGCAGAGCGGTGACGGCGTGCTGGCCTCGCACCGCGCCGGCGGCCAGATGAAGCGCGGTCACACGGCTGTTGGTCGTCGCGGCGAGCGGATCCGCACCGGCCTCCAGCAACAGGGCCACCACATCGCCGTGACCCCCGCGAGCGGCGAGGTGCAGGGGCGTGTAGCGGCCGATCCGTGTTCCGGCGTCCACCGCCGCTCCGGCGTCGAGCAGCGTGCGGGCCGCTTCGGCGTGTCCGTGCTCGGCGGCCAGGTGGAGAGCGGTGATGCCGTCGCCCCGAGCGGCGTTCACGTCCACCCCCGCCCGCAGCAGCGCCTGGACCGCGACCGCGTCCCCGACCCGGGCGGCCTCCAGCAGATCGTCGTGGACCGGGCGTCCCTCGGCGGCCACGCGTTCAGCCGGCGATGTCCCGCCGACTCCCTGCACCGCAGCCACTTCCGCGAATCCGAACGCAGCGGCAAGCACACCCGCCAGGGCGGCCCGGGCGAGCAGCCCCCGACCGAATCCCCGCGGGCACCGGCGCGCCGGGCCGGGTCCAACGACTGCGCAGCGGTGACTCACGGCCCACCTCGCGCCGACGATGCCTGCGCGGCGTGCGTCCAGCGACAGGGCACCGTCGCTGTCGCCGAATGTGGCCACGTCGGGATGACCGATGCCCCGCAGCAGGGTCACGAACGCGTTCGCCATGGGCGTGCCGTCCGCTGCCTTCACGTGAACGCCTCCCTCCAACGCCCCGTTGCCGCCGCCGAACATGAGGAGCGGGGCGCGGCGGTGGTTGTGCAGGTTGCCGTCCGCCATCGGCGA
This sequence comes from Longimicrobiales bacterium, assembly GCA_963662845.2. Classification (GTDB taxonomy): domain Bacteria; phylum Gemmatimonadota; class Gemmatimonadetes; order Longimicrobiales; family Gaopeijiaceae; genus Bin94. The sequence goes on from CAXXCM010000006.1 coordinate 147,849, forward strand.
TCCCCAGACCACCGCGGTCTTGTCGAGCAGGGAACGGTCGCCCTCGGTCGTCGCACGCAGCTTGTCGAGGAAGTAGCCGAGCTGCGAGAGCCGGTAGGTGTTGATCCTGTGGTAGTCCATGAGGTGGTCGGGCGCGTTCCCGTGGTGCGACGCCCCATGGATGGACCGGGTCGTCCCGCTGCCGGGGAAGGTCCGGTTCGACTGGTCGAAACCCGTCTTGAAGGTGATGACGCGGGTCAGATCGGCCTGCAGGGCGATCAGTTGCAGGTCGAACATCAGCCGCATGTGCTCCTCGAACGAATCGGGAACCCCCGAGGGCGCCTCGGGCATGGCCCGCTCCTCGCCTGTCGCGTGCCGGGCCTCCACCAGTTGGATCCGACGCTCGATCTCGCGGATGTGGTCCACGTACTCGTCCAGCGCGACACGGTCCGCCGCTCCCAGGTCGCGTCGCAGCCGGGCCACTTCGGTCGTGATCCAGTCGATCATGCTGCGGTCGGCCCTGCGACGGGCGGCGCGGTCCTCCGCCGAATCACCCGCGCCGAACAGACGTTCGAAGACCACGCGGGGCTCGCGAATGGCGGGCAGCGGCCGGTTCGGCGACGCCCAGGCGAGCGAGGTCGTGTACGCGCAGTGGTAGTTGTAGGCGCAGCCGCCGCCCCGGTCGATCCCCTCGATGCACAGCTCCAGCGAGGGCAGAGCCGTATCCCGCCCGAAGCGCTGTGCGTGCAACTGGTCCAGCGAAGTCCCCAGGAAGATGTCCGATCCCTGCGTCTGCTTCGGATGCGCCTGCGTGAGGAACACCGCCGTGGAGCGGTCGTGGTCGCCCCCGATCTCCTCGGCCCGTCTGGCTTCCGCCGCCCGACAGTCGGTGTTGCTGACGATCGTCATGGAGTCGCGGAAGCGCTCCAGCGGCTTGAGCTGACTGTCCGCCACCAGCTCGAAGTCCCTTCCGGTTCCGGCCGGGGCGAACAGATGCCGGGCCACCCCCCAGTCGCTCGACCCCGCGACCCCCATCGACTCCTCGACGCAGACGAGGCGGGTGAACTCGGCCCGCCGCATGGGATCGGTCCAACTCCTGCCGGCGGGTATCATCGCGTCGAGAAGGGGCAGCGCCACGCTGGCGCCGGCGCCCCGCAGGAAGGTGCGACGCGACAAGTGGGTTCCGGTGATGAAGTTCATTCCCTCGCTCCTGTCTCCTGTGGCGGCTGCTCCTGCACCGGCGCGGGCCGCTGGCGGGCCATGCGGAAGGCGTCGCTCCGCACAACGCCCAGGATGAACGCCGACATCCTATACTCGTCGGCCTCGGCGCTGCGCGCGATCTCCCGTATGGCCGGCCCGTCGAAATGCTCCATGCGCCGCCCGACCCCATACGCCAGCAGGTGCGACGCGAAGTTGCGCACCAGCGGCAGCGGCCGCTTCATGAGCACGTCCACCAGTTCGCCGGGGGTTGCGATCTCGGTGCCGTCGTAGAAGGTGCCGCGCGTGTCCAGCGGCGCCCCGTTGTCGCGCACGCGGACCCTTCCCGTGACGTCGTATCCGTCCAGCGCCAGACCGATCGGATCCATGAATCGGTGACAGGCGTTGCAGGTCGGGTTGCTGCGGTGCATGGCAAGCCGCTCGCGCGTAGTCAGCAGCCGGCCGGCCGAGGCCGCTTCCGTGTCCTCCAGCTCGGGTACGTCGGGTGGCGGAGGGGGCGGCGGGGAACCCATCAGGACCTCCATCACCCACTTGCCGCGAAGCACCGGCGAGGTGCGCGCCGACATGGACGTGAGCAGCAACACGCTTCCGTGGCCCAACACGCCCCGGCGGCCGGCGTCCGGATACCGCACCCGGCGGAAGTGGCTCCCCGAGACGCCCGCGATGCCATAGTGTCGAGCCAGCCTGTCGTTCAGGAAGGTGTAGTCCGCCGTGAACAGATCGAGCAGGCTGCGGTCGTCCCGCACCAGGTGTTCGAAAAACAGCCGCGTCTCGCGAACCATGTCGTCGCGCAGCTGTCCGGTGAAGTCCGGGTAGAGGTAGGGCTCCGGCTGGTTGTCCTCGGTGTCCTGAAGCCTGAGCCACTGCGAGGCGAAGCGCGCGGCCAGCGCCTCCGAGCGTGGATCGGCCAGCATGCGTCGGACCTGCGCCTCCAGCGCCCCGGGTTCCGAAAGGCGTCCGGTCCGGGCCGCGTCGAGCAGCTCCTCGTCCGGAACGGTCGCCCACAGGAAGAAGGAGAGCCGCGACGCGAGATCGATGTCGGACAGGCGGTAGCTCCGACCGGGCGCCGCTTCGCTCGGCGCGCGCTCCAGTCGGAAGATGAACGAGGGACTGGACAGGATCGCCTGTAGCGCCATGCGCACGCCGTCCTCGAAATCGCCCCTCTCGACGGCCTCGTCGTAGAACGACATCGGGCCTGCCAGATCCTCGTCGGTCACGGGACGTCGGTATGCCTTGACGGCCAGCCGGGTCACGATCTCCGTCGCGCACGCCCGCGCCTCTTCAGATGCGGCCGCCCCCGGTCCCGCCTCCTCGCCCTCCGGGTGACAGTGGAAGAGCGCTTGGCGACTCGGCGTCTCCGACAGCCCCGTCGCCTCGCGCGGTCCCGTGATCGTCAGCTCGCTCAGGTGCGGCAGGGCCGTGATTCCGTAGTTGGCCCAGTCCTGGGAATCCTCGCCACCCACGAACGACCAGCCCGGCGTCCGCAGGCGGTCGTCGTAGGGCCCGTCGATGGTCCGGACAAAGGCCGCCGCCACCTGCCGCTGGCCCGCACGAACGACGATGGGGGCCGTGCGGATCGGTACGGTGGAGCGTCCGTTGTGCTCCAGACCGAGCAGCGCCACGCCCTCGCCGTCGATGGAAAGATCGACGTCCTGGGATCCGGCGCCCCTGCCGAAGAGGGTTCCGACCGTGAACACGTACTCCCCATCGGCCGGGAAGTCGTGCGTGACGACCATCCCGCCGCGGGTGCCGTAGGGTGTGCCCTCGATGTGGTCCCAGGCGTGCTGGGAGACCTCGATGGGGTTCGTGTACTTCACGGAGCGGGACGGGGCCGCCGGGTTGCCGACCGCCAGACGGCTCACCTCGGTCGCCGCCCGCAGATAGGCCTCGAGGAGCGTGGTGGACAGCCCCTGGGCGTCGGACATGTTGTCGAAGGCGCCCAGGTAGGTGTCGGCGGGAAGCCAGCGGCCGGCGTCGATGTCGAGTCCGAGCAGGTCGCGGATCACGCGTTCGTACTCGGCCCGGTTGAGGCGCTGGAACCTGCGCGCGCCCGGATCGGGATCGCGCGCCGCCGCCTCGTCGACGACCTTCTCGATGGTCTCGACGAGCGCCACCAGCGTGTCGCCGGCCGGTCGGCGCTGCCCGGGGGGAGGCATCATTCCGGCGCGCAGCTTGCGAATCATCTTCTCGGCCGTGGCCGCCCGCTCGTTCGCCGCAGCCACGTCGAAGCCCTCAAGGCTCAGGTTGCCCCGCAGCCGACGGTCGTTGTGACAGCGCGTGCAGTACCGTTGGACGATGTCGTTGAGGGCCGGGGCGTCGATGTCGGTCGGCGCGCTCGCCCGGTGGCGCACCGCCTCCGAATCCGAACGCAACCCGGCCCGCGGTCCGTCCGAATCTCCCGAAACGACCAGACCGAGCCCAAGAAATGCAGCCGCGAACGCCATCCTCATGTGCCTAGTATGGACCAGCGGACCCGGTGGCCGCAAGGCGACCGCGAAGCGCCCCCGTGGGGTGCTCGCGACCGCGACAAACTACCTTGATGACGCGATCCGACCCCGTTGAGAGCACCGCAGCTGCCCTCCACGCGTGGATCCGTCAACGCCAGCCAGCATCCGAAGAGGACAGGCCAAATGAAGATGCCGTTCGCAACGCGGTTCCCCCTTGGGGCCCTCCCCGTGATCACCGCCGCGGCCGCTCTCGCCGCAGTCAATCCGGCCACGGCCCAGGATCCCCCGACCACCCCGCCCCCCCTCCACCTGGCCACCCTGTTCGATCTCGGCCATCTCCTCCTCGACGAGAACGGCGACGGCGTGCCCGACCGCCTCGGCGCGGCCCTGGTCCTCGCGCCCGACCCCACCGACGCCGAGCGGGCCGCCGCAGCCGAGATCTCCGCCCGGCTGGGCTTCGAGACCATGGCCCTCGACCTGCCCCTGCGGCGCGGCCCGCAGCCCGGCCAGGTCGGTGTCCTGATCGGCCACCGCGCCGTCGAGGCGGCGGGTCTCTCGCGGCACGACTTCGTCGCGGACCCCGAACCCACCCCCACCCCCACCGTCGCCACCCTCACCACCCCCTCGGGCGACCGCTGGCTGGCCGTCCTGGGCGACAGCGACGCCGACCTCCTCAGCGCGGCGCGCTTCCTGGCCGGTTCGCTGCCCCACCTGCGCACCCTCTCCGGCCCCTCGCTCACCGACATCGGCGACGAGCTCTCCACCTGGCTGGGCGCCGGCGACAGCACCACCCCGACCCCCACCATCACCTTCCCGCGCGCCAACCTCGGACGGCCGCCCGGCGACGCCGACGCCAACGACGGCACGGCATCGCCCGTCCACGTCCACGCCGCCCTGGCGTTCGACGCCGCAGACGCCACCGCCCGCACCACCGAAGCCCTCGACCGCCTCCAGCTCCTCGCCTGGGAGCGCCTCGGCGACGACGCCGTCGGCCCCGACTCGGCCGACCTGCGCTTCCCGGGCCTCGCCACGATCACCGTCGAGGGCGGCGCGCGCCGGGTCGTCCTCCCCACGCTCGCCGCGCCGAGCACCCCCGGGCCGACGGGCAGCCGCCCCGGCGCCGGCGCCAAGGACGACCTCGACCTCTCCAACGTCTACACGAACGAGGGATTCCTGGGCGGCGGCGACATCCCGGACCGGATCGACGTGGTCGTGGTGCCGGGCGACGGCGCCGAGGGCGTGGCGGAGCTGACGGCCCGCATGGGGCTGGAGGCCACGGGGCTCGCGGTCCCCATCGTGAGGCGGCCGGACGAGATCGAGGCCGCGTCGCGCGAGGCCACCACCGTGCTGGTCGGCCACGACCACCCCCTCATCGCCGAGCTCGCCGACAGCGGAAGAATCGCGCCGGGCGACCTGCCCCCGGGCCACGGCCTGATCGAGGTCGTGCCGGACGCGTTCGGGGGCAAGCCGAGCGTGGTGGTGACGGGGCCGGACCGCGAGGGGGCCACGAACGCGACCCGACGCCTTGCCGAGGTCTTCCCCTTCGTCGGCAGCCGCGAGGACGGCGCGCCGACCCTGGACGACATCGAATATGAGCTGTGGGGGACGCTCTCGGGTCACACCCCTGCAGGACAGGCCGCAATCGGCGTCTACAAGCTGGACCAGATCGTGGCCGAGCTGACGGAGGGACGTGCGGGCCCGGACGCCGCAGGCGAGGAAATCGCCGCGGGCGACGGCATCGCCACCGCCGAGATCCTGGTCTCGCTCGAGAAGCCGCCGGAGGGCCTGGGCGATTACATGCGCGAACGCGCCGCGCCGCTGGGCGCCGACGATCTGACCGTCACCATCGACGACCGCGACGTGCAGCGGGCCGCGACCATCTTCGACGACGAGTTCACGGTGCCGTCCGAGGTGGACCGCTTCTGGTCGGCGTTCGAGGCGCGCATCGTGCCGGGGATGCGGCGCGGCGAGCCCGTCCGCATCCACGCGCGCCTCTCGGAGCCCCCCGACGTGCGAAGCGCCGTCGCCGAGGAGGCCCGCCGCCGCTTGGTCGAGGCCGGGGCCGACCCCGAGGCCACCGAGGTCGAGGTGCTCTCCGCCTTCAAGCAGGGCTTCTCGTGGCTGCGCGAGTCGGTGGCGCCGCGACTGGCCGCGTGGCGGGACGGCGGCGACGCGCGGGAGATCGGCGAGATCGTGATCGAGTTCCGCCGCAACGATCCGCCGGACGAGTGGCCCCAACAGGCCATGCAGACGCCCGTGCGCTGGCTGCACGAGATCTTCCCGATCGACGAGGTGCTCGCGGCGGATCTGGGGCTGCTTGTCCGCCAAATTCGCTTCGAGATGGCGGACAACGGGCCGACCTACCGCGTCCGGGCCACCTCGACCGCCGGCGACACGATCCTCGAGGACACCTTCGACCCCAGGTGGGTGCTGCGCCCCTACGTCGACCGCTTCCAGGACTACGAGCGCGTCCGCGTGACCACCGGCTGGCTCACCGCGACCGCCGCCGGCGACACCCTCGCCCACGAACGCATCGTCACCGACCCCGAGTGGTTCTGGGACCGCTTCCAGTCCCGCACCCTGCCTGCGGTCTACGATCACGTCATGGACCGCCACGACGGCAACCCGCGCGGCGGCGGCGCCGACGCCCCCTTCTTCGGCGAGCTCACCGTCGAGCTCGAACTCAGCGAGCCGGACTACCGTCTGGGCGTGGACAACGAGATCGTCTCGACCATGGACGCCCTGCACGAGGAGATCTACTTCGGCACCATCGAGTTCTTCCACCTCATCGGCCGCAACGCGCGCGGTCAGGACCTCACCTACCCGGGCCGCGTCATCCCGGTCATGCGCCCCAAGGCGGACGGAGCGCGCGGCAGCGGCCGCATCACCTTCACCGGCTTCGCCACCGACCGTCCCGCCGTGGTCGTCCGCTACCAGACCCGCGACGGCGAGCGCGGCGAGCGTCGGCTCGACATCCCCAAGATCACCATGGAGCGCCCCAGTCTGCGCCGCGCGGTGGTCGCGCCGGGGTCCCCCGCCCTTCCGCGGCTGGATCTGCGTGTGCGAACGGATTCGGAGACGGACGAGCGGGAGGCGCTTCTGAACATGGCGTCGCCCCTGCAAGTCGACGCGCGCATGATCTCGGCCGAGCAGGTCGCGGCCACCCTCGCCAACCTTGGCGCCCTGCGCGACGCGGGCATGTACCCCACGGCGCTGGCCTGGGACGAGGTCGGCGAGATCGGCGTCTGGGCCGAGTGGAACCACGAGCAGGACGATTCCGCGCGCGTCGTCGCCGTGCTGCCCGCCAACGGGACCGCCGCCCCCATGCCGTCATGGACCGACCTGGTCCCCGAGGGGTGGCGCCACACGGGCGACCGCATGGTCCAATGGGACACGCCCATGCACCCGCGCGAAGGCCACGAGATCACGGCCAAGATGAGTCATGCCTTCGACCACGCCACCATGTACCGCGTGGGAGAGAGCTACCTGGGCAGGACGACCTGGGCGATGGACCTGATGCCGCCGATCACGGCCACGCACTGGTCGCGCGTCAAGGCCACCACGTTCAAGCCCACCGTGATCTATTCGGCCCGACAACACGCCAACGAAGTCTCGTCGACGAGCCACGTCCTCCGTCACGCCGAGTTGCTGCTCACCGATTCGGCACAGCGGGCCAAGCTGGACAAGGTCAACGTCGTCATCCACCCCTTCACCAACCCCGACGGCGCCCAGCTCGCCTACGACCTCTACCGGATCACGCCGGACTACATCCTGCACGCGGGCTACCTGGCGTCGCTCGGCATGGACGTGACCTCGGGGGCCGGCCAGGACTTCCCCATCTACCCCGAGTCCAAGGTGCGCGGACAGCTCTGGGAGCGCTGGCTGCCCGACATCTTCCTCAACCCGCACGGCTATCCGAGCCACCAGGTCGTGCAGCTCTTTTCGGAGTACCAGGGCCTGGTGCGGCGCGGGCGCGTCACCGAACGCAACTGGGGGTTCAACAAGGGCTGGTTCATGCCCGGATTCGGCTACATCGACGATCCCGCGTTCCCGCGCCACAAGGACGCCGCCTTCAAGATCCGCGACTACATCACGGCCGCGATCAACTCCAACCGCGACGTCTTCGAGATGAACCAGCGCACCTACGACCGCTACCGCCGCTACGGCGCCGCCTTCGACCCCGACGTCTTCCGGCTGCCGCTGATCGACAGCGTGCTGATCGAGATGCCGCTGAAGGGGTCGCGAGGCGGTGGCGGCGGCTACAACCCCAGCATCACGATCTGGAGCGGCATCACCGAAGCGCCGGACGAGACGGCGCACGGCCCCTGGATGGAGCTGGTGGCCAAGGCGGGCCTGTCATGGGACCAGGCGATTCTGGACTACCTTTATGACGGGGACCACAAGGTAGAGCGGAGTGGTTCCGCATTCGCGGGAGGCGTCACGTTGAAGCTTGCACGGGAGCGGCCGCCGGGGGAGGACGATGCAGAGAGTGATGGCGGCAGTTGAGGCCCCCCAGCGCTAAGGGGGTATCTGCGGGTTCACGGCTCTCGAGTCCGGGGTGCCCGGCCCAAGCCGGTACACCCTTATGGTCGGCACTCCGAACTCGTCTGTGACCACTCCGAACAGGCGGCGCGCCCACCAGAGGTGGAGGGTATGGGGGTGTCCCTTGCGGGATCGGTCCTCCCCGACCGCGTGGTGCGAGACCTCGGCAATGGGAAAATCGAACCTCAGCCAGTCGCTTGCACTCGCGCGGGATCACGAGGAAAATCCGCCTTCGCGCTCGGGGGATCCGCCATCGGCCGCGTTGGGCTCCGAACGCTCGATGAGCATCGTCCGCGTGCGTTCGATCTCCGAAGCGAGGAGCGCCTCGTCCGGCAGCGTGGTCCGGTACTCGGCCGCCATCACCTTGTTCGGCAGGCCTTCCAGCGAGTACCGCGCGACGGCCTCATTCTTCTGGGCGCAAAGTATCAACCCGACCGGCGGGTTCTCGTCCCGGCGAACCCAGTGCTCCCGAGCGAAATTGAGGTAGAGATGCATCTGCCCGGCGTCGGCGTGGGTGAACTTGCCGAGCTTCAGGTCGATGACCACGAGGCACCGGAGGCGGCGATGAAAGAAGAGGAGATCGACGCGGTACCACTCGTCGCCGACTCGCAACCGCCGTTGCCGGGCGATGAAGCAGAAGTCCCCTCCCAACTCCAAGAGGAAGGTCTCAAGGTGGCGGATCAACGCCTCCTCAAGATCGCTCTCGGAGTACTCGTCCTTCAGGTCGAGGAATTCGAGAACGAACGGATCCTTGATCTCCTCTTCGGGGAGAACGCCGTGTCCCGAACGTCCCCTGCTGCCCTCGCCAAGCAGAGCGGCTTTGTTTCTCGATAGCGCGGTCCGCTCGTAGAACTGAGTGTTGATCTGACGGTCCAGCTGGCGGACGGTCCAGCCTCCGCGAAGCGCTTCGGCCTCGTAGAAAGTTCGGGCGCGCTGGTTGCGAACCGAGAGCAGCCGGACGTAGGCGGACCAGGGGAGCGGAAACCGCGACCGGATAGCGTCCAGCAGAGATTCTGCAGACGGTGTCTGCATAATTCGATCGTCTCCCGATTCTGCAGACGGTGTCTGCACAATCGGCCATCCGAGGTAGAACGCACGCATGAGCCACACGTTGCGGACCGAGAAACCCCGGCCGTACCGCGCCGAGAGGTCGGCCGCGAGCCGCTCGACGGTCTCCTTGCCGTACTCAGCCCGGCGCCTCCCATCCTGTTCGAGTTCGGCAATCTGCCGTCCGATCAGCCAGTACGCGGCGGTCATCACGGCGTTGACGGAACGGGCTGCCGACCTCCGGGCGGCTTCGACGATCTCGGAGACCTCGCCGAAGACCGCCTCGTACCGCACGGCCTCTCCTGTGGACGGAACCGGCTTCCTCATGTCATCGAGCCGCCGTTGGGATTGTCCCGGCCCACCGCAGGCATCGGCCCGGTCATCGCCTTCACGTCCATCCAGTAGTGCTGAACCTTGGTCACCTCGCGCCACGGGAAACAGGCGGGATCCCGGATCGGCTCCTGCAATTCGGGAGTGCTCGCGCAGTGCGTCACCACGTACAGCCAATAGCAGTCGCGGCGGTCCTCGGCCACGCGCCGCTCGTTTGGTGTCAGCAGGATGCTCCCCCCCGGCGCGGCGAGCCCCTTCACCACCCGCATGGCCGTCATTTCGGTCTCGGGGTGGGGGCCCAAGCGGCGAAGATCGAGCACATCGCTCTCGGGGTGCGGAAGCACCAGTGCACTCGCGAGTCCCTCTACCCCTTGGAGTGTGACGGCCCCTTGGCGCTCAAGCTCTTCGCGTCGGCGCTCACGCCGCGTCAGCACGTCCGCGTGCCGCCTCTCGGCCCCGGCAGCTCCACCGTCCACTTCGTCGGCGGCGCGACCGATTTCCTCGTCAAGCCGCTGTAGAGTCTCGGTCAGAGAAAGCTCGACGTGTTCGGCGACCCGAGCCACCTCGGCTTGGCGCTCAGAGTGGATTTCCTCCACGAAGGGGACCAGCGCGTTCTCGTTGAGCCAGGCCGTCTCTTCCGGCAGCCGCGCCACAGCGGGCAGCCCGCAGAGTTGAGTCTTGTCTGCCACCCGTGGCTCTCCCCCTACTGGGCGGATGTCTGAGGTCATCCGTGATCTCCCGGCGCTCGGTACGCCAAGTGTCCAAGCCCAACGTAGCCCAAAACCGGACCCATGACACGGATCGCGGGCTACTCGGTCGGTGCCACGCACGTTGGCGAGCGCACGGCCCGCCTTGCCACTGCAAACATGAGCGCGATCCTCGAGCGGCACGCCGTCACGCTCGACGAACATGTGGAGGCGATAGCCGTCTCGAGGAGCTGGGACACGAGCCCGAACCGGTCTACGTCGATTTGAGGCTCGACCTCACTCCCCCGCCAGCCGGTACACCCGTATGGTCGGCACTCCGAAATCGTCCGTCACCACGCCAAACAGGCGACCGCCCCATACGGCGTGGAGGTCGAACCCGGCAGGAAGGAAGACCGAACCCTCCGCCTGGCCCTCCTGCGTGAACGCGGTCCACTCCCGCTGGTCACTCGTGGACTCGGAGCGGGCACCGACCCATATGCGTCGCTCGTCGTCGACGATCAGACCCGTCAGGGCCGGCCACATGTACGGCGCACCCTGCTCCAGGGCGCGAGCGAAGGCTTCCATCTCCTCGCTGTCGATTCTGGCCCTCAGTTCAGCGGCATCCACCGGAACCTGCATCGCCGGAACCGCGAACGAACGGTGCACGGTGCCGTCAAGATCGAGAACGCTCACGGATGGAAGGCGTGAATCCGCGTAGACGAGAAGATCATCACCCAGAAGACTGAGGAAGGGTTCGCTCCCGTAGGGATGCGCTCCGACCATGACGCTCCCCGCGCTGCGCACGATGAGGGGTTCGGCGGAGGGAACGGCAAGGATCGAATCCGACTCCACCTCGCCGTCGTTCCCCAAGGAGAAAACGATGTCGGACCGACGTTGATCGTCCCTCTCGGTCTGCGTTGTGGTGACGGACGGCGATCGGACGCCGACGTAGCCACGCTGTCCGGGAATCCTCCACAAACCGCGGGGATTGTTCAGGCCGGGCAGCGTGACCGTGTAGGCCACTGCGAGCGCCGACGGCTCGAACACGGTGACCCGGCCCAGGCTGCCATCGAAGACGTAGAGGCTGTCGCCCGCGAGGATGTCGATCGTGGCGAGCCAACGGAACTCCCCCGGCCCCTCGCCCCTGCGACCGACCTCCCGCTCCAGGGTCAGATCCGCGCCCAGCATCGCGATGCCATCCCAGACGGCATCGGCCACGTACACCCTGCGCTGCGAATCGACGGCGAGCCCCGTCACCCGTCCGAGATTCAGACCCGGGTCCGACTCCGCTTCCAACGTCGTCGACCACGCCTGCTGTCCGTGCGAACTCGCCGGGGCACCAACGAAGGCGGTTGATGCGGCTATTGCAGCCGTAATTGCAGTCCTACGCATGGAGCGGAACTCCTCTTGTCCCAGAGCATTTGGCCACTGTCGCCGTCTCGTCAGCCACTACGCCCCCGCGCCCGCGTCACGAACTCGGCACCGGTGTCGCACTCGATGACGGCGGCGGCAAGCGCCTCGACCCGATCGGGATCCGTGAGCTGATCGAACAGGATGGCGAGCTCACCGACGACCTCCGGCCCGAACTTCTGGAGCGCCAACTGGCGCAGGAGCGACCGGCGTCCCTCGTGTAGTCCTTCCCGGCGGCCCTCGTGCCGCCCCTCCCGCAGTCCCTCCCTGAGCCCTTCGTGCAGCCCTTCCCGGCGACCTTCCTCTCGCCCTTCCTGCCGCAGCTCCTCGTACAGCTTCCTCAGCTGCGCCGCCATCAGGGTCTCTTCGTGTCTGATCATCGTCTTCCTCCTCCCGGGCGGCGTCGCCGCCATCTGCGTTGGGTCCGGTTCGGGCAGCCCCGGGGCCAACTGCCGTCGGAGCGCCCCGAAGCCGCGAATGATTCCCTCGTCCCCCGACTCCAGTACGGTCCGCCACAGCCCGGCCAGCCGATCCGCGTTCCGCCCCCAGCGGGCGTTCTCCCACTCGGCCAGCACCGAGAACCAGTTGTCGGGGGGCGAGTCGGAGGGCTCCGGCACCAGATCCTTCAGTTCGACCAGAATGTACCGCCGCCGCATCTGCAGGCCAAGCAGCCTCCTGAGGGCGGGGCCCGGGTCGGGGACGATCCAGTCGGCAAGGTCGGTGGCGGCGCCCCACTTCGCGTGCCCGTTGTAGACGACGAACGGGGCGACGATCGGCGGCCTGCCCGCCGCGCCGAGGTCCTTCTGGGTCTCCGCCTCCTGGAGCACGAGGGCGGCGTACTCCTGGACCCGGAAGGCCATGTTGGCCTCGGGGCGGGACTGGAACTCGAGCGCGATGAAGAGCGGGTGGCGGTCGGGCCGCCGCAGTTGCGTCCTCCATATGGCGTCGCCGTGCCGCTGCTGGAGACCCGCCGCCTTGACGAAGCTGGCGGAGGCCTTGCGGAGCGACGCGGGCTCGATCAGGTCCGGCAGGCCGGGGACCATGGTGGACAGCAGGCCCTCGACCAGGGCGGGGTTGGAGAAGAGCAGCCGGTAGGCTTCGTCGTGCTTGGCGCGGGGGCGTCTTGTGGGCATCGGCGTTTGGCTCTGAACGGGTGCGATTCGTGGACGGCGAAACGGGGTTCCGAGGCGCGGTATCTCGGCGTCCGTAACGGTCACACCGTTTCAGGGGCGTTCCTATAGCTGGATGGGACAGATTTCCGGCGAGGGGAACTGGTGGTGTGCCAGTGGCTGGCGAATCGCCGACGGATCGTTCGCAGGATCATCGACAAAGTTGGCGGCTGACGTGTGTCCGCAACGTCGAGCGATGCACGCCCCTCGGAAATCCCCTAGTTTGGGGGGTGTCCAACGCGGGCTGGATCTCCACGAGAGCGCATCGGTAGCGAGGAGACGGAGCGAAGTGAGCCAGCCGACCGACCAGAAAACGCGAACCGGAGCTGTGGTTGGGAACCCGTGCGTGTGGCCGAGCTGCGTTGTAGTCCGCCCCCTCGCCGCAGCGCTGTTCGCCGTCGCGGCAACGCTCGTCCTGTCCTGCGGCGACTCGGGCACCGACCCGGCGGCACCACCCGCACCCGTCGCCACCACGCTCTCGGTGACGCCCGCGTCGGCCACGCTGGCCGCGATCGGCGAGACCGTCCGGTTCACGGCCGAAGTGCGCGACCAGAACGAACGACCGATGGTGGGCGCGCCGGTGGCTTGGTCCTCCTCGGACGCCTCCGTCGCTTCGGTGGACGCGGCGGGGCTGGCGACCGCCGCGGGCAACGGGATGGGGACGATCACAGCAACTTCGGGAGCGGCTTCCGGGACCGCCTCGGTGACTGTGGACCAAGTGGTGCATGCGGTGATGGTGTCGCCAGCGGCGGATACGCTGGTGGCCTTCGGCGACACCTTGCGCCTCGCCGCCGAGCCGACCGACGCGAACGGACACGCCGTGGCGGGTGTGACCGAGTTCGCCTGGGCGTCGAGCGATACCCTGGTGGCCAAGGTGGACGACATGGGGCTGGTCGAGACCATCGCCGAGGGCGAGGTCGTGGTGACGGCGACGACGTCGGGAGTCACGGGTCGGGCCGATCTGACGGTGGTACCGCCGCTGCCGACGACGATGGCGGTGAGCCCGGATACGGTGCGGTTCACGGCGATCGGGCAGACCGAGCAACTCGCGGCCGAGGTGCGTGAACAGTCCGGGCGCGTGATGGGCGAGGCCATCGTCTCGTGGGCGAGCGGCGACACGATGGTCGCGGCAGTGGACTCGGCGGGACTGCTGACGGCCATGGGCGGCGGCACCACGACGGTGACGGCGAAGGTGGGCGACGTGTCGGGCGACGTCGTGGTAAGCGTGATGCAGTCGGCCGGTTCGGTGGTGGTGTCGCCTGCCGAGAGCACGATCGCCTCAGGCGACACGCTGCGGTTGGTCGCCGAGGCGTTCGACGACAACGGCCATGCCGTCGAGGACGCGGAGTTCGTGTGGTCGTCGAGCGACGTCTCGGTGGTGCGGGTCGACGCGTCCGGACTGGCGATGGGCGTGGCCAAGGGACGGGCGACGGTCACGGCGGCGTCCGGAGACGCCCGCGGCACCTCGGAGATCACGGTGGAGAACCCGGACCGGGCAGCGCTGGTGGCGTTCTATGAGGCGACCGGTGGTCCGGGCTGGCGGAAGAGCGACAATTGGGTCACTGACGCGCCGCTTAGCGAATGGTACGGGATTCGTCTCGATTCAGATGGCAAGGTCGTGGGACTACATCTTGACGGGAACCTGCTCGCCGGAGTTATCCCACCTGAACTTGGCGACCTCCGAGAGCTGAGAGACATCGGCCTCGCCCATAACGAACTGGCAGGCCCCCTCCCTCCTGAACTCGGCAACCTTACCGATTTACGGTCGCTCTGGTTACACAGAAACGTGCTGACTGGTACGATCCCACGGAGCTTTTTACATCTCCAGCTCGATAATTTCCGTGTGGGAACATGGTCCGTTCAATGGGACACCGACCTTCTTTGCGTGCCCGGAACCTCCGACTTTGCAGGGTGGTTGAGAGGGATTGAAACGCACGATATCGATTCTGAGCGTTTCTGTAACGCCATGGATTTGCGTGTCCTGAAGTCGCTGTATGATGCTACTCAGGGCACTGATTGGAGCAACTCCGAGGGCTGGACGAGCGATGATGTCGCAGTTGACCAATGGTACGGCATAGGCGCCGATTCGCTAGGTCGCGTGACCGAACTGGATCTTGCCAACAACGGCTTGGCGGGACATCTTCCGGCGAACTTCGGTGGACTGTCCCAACTGACCGAAGTGCGGATCGACGGCAACCCCCTTTCGGGCCCGGTGCCGCTATCCGTGGCGCAGGCTCCGCTTTCGGTATTCCACTACATCGACACCGGTTTGTGTATTCCCGCCAGCCCATCGTTACGAAAATGGCTGGACGCGATTCCATCACACCGAGGAATGGACGCCGAATGCGCTCCGCTGTCGGATCGCGAAGTTCTCGAAGCGCTCTACGAGGCGACTGGCGGTCAGAATTGGCACAATACGGAAGGCTGGCTAACCGCTGCCTCGCTGAATGATTGGTACGGAGTAAGAACGGATGAACAAAACCACGTCTTCGACCTGCGGCTTGTCGACAATAATCTGAGCGGGATGATCCCCCCCGAACTCGGCACCCTATCCGAACTACGGGGTCTGGTGCTCGAGGAAAACCCTCTCAAGGGCCAGATCCCCGCCGAACTCGGGAACCTGGTCAACTTGCGATTGCTGTCACTCGGCGGGAACGACCTGACAGGTAGGATCCCCCCCGAACTCGGCAAACTGTCGAACCTGCTGGGTCTTGCGCTGGGGTGGAATGCCCTCAAGGGCGAGATCCCTGCCGAGCTCGGCCATCTGTCCAGCTTGCGATTTCTGACACTCGCCAGAAACGACCTGAGCGGCACCGTTCCATCCGAACTCGGCAACCTACTCCATCTGGAAGGACTGTGGCTTCACGACAACAAGTTGTTGACTGGCATGATCCCGCCCGAATTCGGCAACCTGTCTGCTCTCCGGGAGTTGAACCTGAGCGCGAACGAGTTGACAGGTCCGATCCCGCGCTCCCTCGGCAACCTCTTCAATTTGGAGACGTTGCTGGTCTACGACAATTACCTCGCTGGTCCGGTCCCTACGGAGCTCGGCGAAATGAGCAACCTGCGCGTGATGGGACTCTCACACAACACCGAGCTAACAGGCTCGATTCCAGCCAGCATGACGGCGCTCAAACAAATGGATGAACTGCTGACATCAAACACCGGCCTATGCGCACCGCCAGATCCAGCTTTCCATTCTTGGCTGGCTGGAATCCGCAAGCACAGGATCCCTTTCTGTGCCGACGGAGACCGGACACCCGCGTACCTGATCCAAGCGGCTCAGTCGCTAGAGATCCCGGTTCCGCTGGTCGCTGGCGAGCGAGCGCTGCTTCGTGTGTTCCCGACGAGCGAAGCGGCCACAGCCGAGCGGATTCCGGTGGTCCGGGGCCGCTTCTACCGCGACGGGCGAGAGACGCATGTGGTGGACATACCGGCCAAGTCGACGGCGCTTCCGACCGAAGTAGACGAAAGCGATCTTTCGCGATCCGCAAACGCCGAGATTCCGGGCCATATCATCCAGCCGGGACTGGAGATGGTGATCGAGATCGACCCGGATGGGACGCTTGATCCCGCGCTGGGCGTGACGCCGCGCGTTCCCGAGACGGGCCGGTTGGCCGTAGACGTGCGTATGGTGCCCACCTTCCGGGTGACGCTGGTTCCATACCTGTGGCAGCCGGCACCTGATTCGGCAGTACTGCGGATTACGCAGGCTATGTCGGAAGACCCGTACAATCATCCGCTGTTCGGATGGACGCAAACAAGGCTGCCCGTGCGTGACATGCAGGTAGGAGTCCACGAAGCCGTGATGACCCTCGCCGACAACGAGGGGACATTGCTTCGCGAAACGGCAGCCCTTTGGGCTATGGAAGGCAGGAGCGGTTACTACATCGCTACGGGCACGGGCGCTGATCTCAAAGCTAACGCAGCGCTGCGCGGTAGTCGTGTGATGAGCGCAATGCTGGACACACCCTTCGCCGAATACGTGATCGCGCACGAACTCGGACATAACATGCGCCTCGAGCACCCGCCCGGATGCTGGGCTCCTTCGCCCGACCATTCGTTTCCTCACCCGCGTGGCAAGATCGGAGTTTGGGGCTATGATTTCCATGCTGAGAAGCTCGTCCATCCCACTACCGGCGACCTGATGTCCTACTGCGGCGATCAGTGGATCAGCGACTACCATTTCACGAACGCGCTTCGGTATCGCCTGACGGACGAAGGCACGGGTTCCACCGAGTCCGCACACCGTACAACTGAGTCCCTCCTTTTGTGGGGCGGTGCGGACACCGAAGGTGTCCCCTTCCTGGAGCCCGCGTTCGTGGTCGATGCGCTGCCCGCGTTGCCGCAGTCAAGCGGCGGATACCAACTCACGGGAAGAACCGCTCGCGATACCGAGTTGTTCTCCCTGAGCTTCGACATGCACGAAATGGCCGACAGCGATGGCGGCTCCAGCTTCGCCTTCGTCCTGCCGGTCCGCCCTGGATGGGAAGACAGGCTCGACAGCATCACCCTTGTCGGCCCCGGCGGATCTGTCGTGCTGGACAGCACGAGCGACCTGCCGATGGCGATCCTCCGCAACCCAGAAACGGGTCAGGTACGCGGCTTCCTGCGCGATCCGCCGCCCGCGTTCCAGGCCACGGCAAGCATTGCGGGACAGGGGAGCGGACTGCGGCACGAGGTGCTGTTCAGCCGCGGCATCCCCGACACATCGGCGTGGCGCAGGTGAGCGGCTGAGGAGCAACCACCTTTGGTCGTGGCCGCGCCCGTGTCCCCCTAACTGATCACCCGACGCATCTGCTGCCGGACCTTTTCCATGTACTTCTCGAAGAAGAACTTCTGGATGTCGGTCATGTCGAGCTCGCGGCCCTGGATGTAGGCCTGCTCGATGTCGGTGGTCATGTCGAGCGGCGTGCCCGTCGTGATCAGGAAGGTCGCCTGCTTGCCCGGCTCCAGCGAGCCGATGCGGTCGTCGAGCCCCATGAACTCGGCGGGGTTGATCGTGACCGCCTTCAGCGCCTCCTCCTCGGGAAGCCCGAAGGCGACGGCCACGCCCGCCTCGAAGGGCAGCCGGTTGGTGTAGAGCGAGCCCGAGCCGCCCGAGATCGCGAAGCGCACGCCCGCCTCGTGGAGACGCGCCGGCATCGAGTAGGCGCCGTCGTAGCCCTCGTGGGCCCGCCCGGGGGCGGCCATGGTCGATGTCAGGATCACCGGAATGTCCTCGGCGGCGAGACGATCCGCCACATGGATGGCGTCGCGGCCGCCGCGGATGACGATGCGGAGGTTCTCGTCCTGCGCCCAGGTGACGGCGTCGCTGATCTGCGCCGCGCCGTCGGCCGCGACCACCACGGGCAGCTCGCCGTCGAAGACCGGCATCATCGCCAGGTAGCGCGAGTCGCTGCGCACCTCCTCGCCGGCCGCGACCGCATCCCGGTACGCCCGTGCCTCGGCGAAGAAGTCCTTGAGCTGCTCGACCTGCTCCTCGTAGCTGGGCGGCGGTTCGCGCTGCTGCCCGAACCGGAAGCCGCCGAACCCGCGGAAGCGACGTGGGTTGGGGTTCGGCCAGTTCACATTGAGCGCCGCAGCCGACTGCATCGACATCTCCTCCCAGCTCCAGCCCTCGAGGGCGAGGGCCGAGGACATGCCCGAAACGAGTCCGCCGTCGGGCGTGGTGAGCGTCGTGAGCACGCCGGCGGAGCGCGTGGTGCCGATGTGGCGGCTCTCGGCGTTGACCGCCACGTCCGCGCGCACGTTCGGATTGAAGTCGCCGAGCTCGTTCACGTCGTTGGAGACGTCCACCGCGCCGATCTCGGCGATCCCGACCGTGCTGTAGGCATCGATGAGACCGGGGTACACGTGCTTGCCGGTCGCGTCGACCACGCGCGCACCGTCCGGAATCTCGACATCGACGCCGACCGCCGTGATCACGCCGTTCTCGAAGAGGATGGTCCCGTTCTCGATGACGCCGCTGGTTACCGTGTGGATGGTGGCTCCCTGCAACGCCACCGGCTCGGACTGCGGCGGCACCGTCATCCGCACCTGGGCCTCGGCGGTCGCCGCAGCCAATGTCCACAGGATCGCCACCGCCGCAAAAGCCGCGCTCCGCAAACGCCGCCGGGCCGCCTGAATCGCTCGTCGCTGCGTCGTAGTCATCAGTTTGTCTCCGTCTGAGCACTCCGGCCGCCCCCGCCGCTCCCTGCGGACAGGATGGCCTGGATGAGCTGCGTGCGTTCCTCGTCGATCCGCTCCCGCATGGCCGCGTCCTCGTCCAGCGAGAAGTACCGGCGTCCGTCGATCCACGTCTGCTCGGCGCGCGTGAACTGGGACAGCGGGTTGCCGCTCCAGATCACGAAGTCGCCGTCCTTGCCGGCCTCCAGCGAGCCAACCTGACCGTCGATCGCCACCGCCTGGGCCGCCTGGTTGGTCACCGTCGACAGCGCCTGTTCCGGGGTGAGGCCCGTGCGGAGCAGCTTGCCCGCCTCCCAGTTCATGCGGCTGGCGATCTCGCTGTTGTCGGAGTGCAGCGAGGTCACGACCCCGGCCTCCATCAGAATGCGGGCGTTGTACATCGTGGCGTCGTAGGCCTCGAGCTTGAAGGCGCCCCAGTCGCTCCAGATGACGGCCGCGACCCCCGACTCCGCGAGTTCGGACGCGATCTTGTACGCCTCGACCCCGTGCTGCAGCGTCTGGACCCGGAAGCCGAACTCCTCCGCCAGGCGCACCAGCGCGAGGAACTCGTCCGCGCGATAGCCGTGCGACGAGATCAGCAGCTCCTGATCGAGGATGTCCAGGATCGCCTCCATGCGCAGGTCGCGCCTCGGCGGCAGTCCCTCGCCGTCCTCCTCCCAGCGCTGCCACTCCCGCTCGTAGTCGCGCGCCGCCATGAAGTGGTCGCGAATGATCTCCTGGGTCCCCATGCGGGTGTCGGGGTACCGGCCCTGCCGCCGCTTCGGGTTCTCGCCCAGCGCGAACTTCACCGTTCGGGGCGCGTCCTCCAGCTTGAGGTCCTCGGGCAGCGCGCCCCAGCGCATCTTCACGAAGACGTTCTGTCCCCCGATCGGGTTCGCCGAGCCGTGCTTGATGTGCGCGGTGGTCAGTCCGCCGGCCGCCTGCCGGTACATCCAGATGTTGTTGTGCGTGACGACGTCGCCCATCCGCACCTCGGGGACGATGGCGAAGCCGCTCTCGTTCACCGCGCTCACGCCCGAGTGGATGTGCGGGTCGATCAGCCCCGGCGTGACGTGCTTGCCGGTCGCGTCGACCTCCACCGCGCCGCGGGGGGCGTCCAGATCCATGCCCACCGCCTCCACCGCACCCGCGCGCACCAGAAGGTCGGCCCCCTCCATCACGCCCTGCGGCCCCTGCGTCCACACGGTCGCGTTGCGCACGACCACCGCCTCGGGCTGCTCCGGGATCGAACTCCGACCGTACTCCATCATGGGGCGGATGAACGGCAGGTCGATCTCCGGCACTTCCATCGCCACGGTGCCCCGCGCCGGTCCCTCGAAGGCTTCCGTGCGCGTTCCGCGGAAGGATGGATCCGCTCCGTTCGGCAGCGATGTCCACCCGTAGAACTCGTCGCCGCGGACCGAGCCGGCCAGAAGTGCCATGCCCTGATAGCCCAGCACCACGCCGTCGAAGCGAGCCTCGATGCGGCCGGTCTCCGCGACCGCCGTGGCCGACGCGAGATCGATCCGCGCGCCGCCCGGGAGTTCGGGCCCGGTGCTGGCCACATCGAGGTAGCCGCGCAGCCGATTCAAAGGGCCCTCCAGCACGAGAACCGCGTCGAATCCCCACTCGTCGTCCGAGGCGATCTCCCAGCTTCCCCTGGGATCGATCTGCGCCGGACGGGTCACTCCGTAGACCCTGCCCTGAACCCACACGTCGCGGACCGTGGCCTCTTCGGTGAAAAGGTCGCCCTCGCTGACGACCAGATTGGCCACCTTCCCCTCGGCGATGGTCCCGTGAGTGCGGTCGATCCCGAGCCAGGAGGCCGGCGTCGTGGTCAGCGCGGCCAGGGCGTCGTCCGCCGTGAGCCCCCTCGCCACGGCGATCCGCAGATTGGGCAGAAACTCGTTGAGCGACGACAGGCCATCGGTGGTGATCGCGAAGCGGACCCCGGCCTCGGCCAGCCGCGCCGGGCTGGTCGGCGCCAGATACCAGTGGCGCAGGTCGGCGAGCGAGGCATCGAGCGCTGCCGCCGGATGGCCCACGTCCGGGGCGTCGGGGAAGTCGAGCGGCACGACGAGCGGATCGCCGCGCCCGCTCAGCACATCGACGAGGCGGTATTCCAGACCGTTGCCGCGGAACCACGGGGTCAGCCCGAACTCGGCGGCGAGGCTGTGGGCCCGCAGATACTCCTCTTCGCTGCCGGTCTCGAAGACGACCGGCTGGTTTCCATGCACGGCGTCCTCGAGCGCGGCCAGCGCTTCGCTCGTCTCGGGCGGGAGGAAGGCCCGACCGCTCGACTCGTAGGCGTCCCAGGCGCGCATGTACCACTCGGCGTCCATCAGCGTCTGCTTCATCAGCGCGATCGTGCCCATGGCGGAGTTGGGGTACGATCCGCCCAGCTCGAAGGAGCGCTGGAAGCCGATCGCCTGGGCGACGTCGGGTCGCAGCACGCGGTCGCGCACCCCCTCGTCCCCGAGGTTGACCACCGAGGCGGTCCCTCGGAAGATCCCCTCCTTCGGAACCGCCAGCGCCGTGCCGAACCCCTGCGAGCGGAGCGCCGAGCGCCGGTCGTCGTCGTCGGCCAGGTTCCGCGTGGTGGAGAACCACGCCCGCACCTGCGGGTTCCAGTGCGTCGGGCCGACGTCGCCGCCTTCGGGCACGGCATCCATGTCCAGGTCGGCGTGGGCGTCGATGAAGCCGGGGTAGACCGTCAGTCCGTCAAGATCCCAGACGCGCGCGCCCGCCGGTGCGTCCGCTCCCCGGCCGACCGCCTGGATGAGTCCCTCGCGGATCACGATGGTGGCGTCGTCCAGGATCTGCCCGGGCCCGGTCACGACCCGCGCGCCCACCAGGGCATGGTATCCCGTGCCGTTGTCGCGCATGCCCGCGACCGGCTGGGTCCGGGTCGCTTGCTGGGCTCCGACGCCCGTCGCCAGGACGGTCGCGAGCCCCACGGTGCAGAGTATCGCCCTCACAGAACACCTCCGTTGTTGTCCGCGTGTGAGTCGCTGCATCCCCGCGCCAGACGGCAACCTGCCAGGAGCCCGCCGAGGCGCGGCTGACCTTCATTTCTACGCCCCCGATGCCGCCCGGTCAAACACGCCCGCCCCTACTCGCTCGACCACGGGCGCTGCAACAGTCGGCGCAGGGATCGCCGAACACTGTCCGCCAGCGGCGCGTCCTCGTCGGCAAGCCCCCGCACGGCAAGCACGATGTTGGGCGAGATTCGCATCCGCGACCACGTTTCGACCGGGTCGCCCGACTCGTCGCGGTCGCCTGATTCCCGGTCGCGCCGGCGGACGGCGCCATCCAGTCTTCTCAGCAGCCTGCCCAGGCGGAGTTCCTCCGCCGCGTCGCGCCCGTAATCCGATGGCGGGCCGTATTCGGCCACGACGGAGCTTCGTCTCGGAGCCGGTTGTGGTGGCGGGGGCGCGGACATCACGGGCTCGGGATGGTCGAACGTGGTCGATGGGGACGCGACGAGATCCGCAGTCACCTCGATCCGGCCGGCCGCGACCTCGGCGATGAGCGTCGGCGGCACCTGCTCGAACAGCTCGCGTATCTCACTGAGCGACACCGGGGGCATCTCGCCCGCCTCCTCCGCTTCCCGAACCCGGCGAATGAACAACAGGCGGTCCAGAAACAGCTGGGGATAGCGCGTCCGCCTCCCGCGCCGACCCACCTTGGGCAGCAGTCCCTCCTGCACGTAGTAGGCAATCGTGCGCCGGTCGAAGCCCGATTCCCGCTCCAGTTCCCTGGCGGTGTAGCTCGTGGTGTTGTCTGTCATATACTGACAATGACTGTTGACATGTCCGCCAGTCCGTCTTACTGTTCAATGACTGGGGACTTGCTGCCAACATAAAGAGGAGGTGCCAGTTGCACGAAGTCAAGACCGCCCTCTCCGAGCTTGTACTCGGCGAGGCGACCAGGCACGAGGGGCTGACGGTGATCCCCGTCGCCTCGAAGCTGCGGAGCTCTCTGCGATACGTCACGCTGGACGACGCCCTACGCGACGATCTGGTCACCATCCGCGAGGTGTCCGAGGGGGGCCGCGTCCCCGAGCTCGCCGTGGAGAACCGGGCGCGGCTTCCCATCCTCATCGTCGATGGCGAGGAGCTGGTGGGCGCCAAGCAGAATCGGGTCGCCAACCTCACAATGCTGATTCCGGCCGCCGCGACCACGACCATTCCCGTCTCTTGCGTGGAGGCGGGACGCTGGTCGTACAACCGGCGCGACTTCGGCGTCAGCGATCGCGTGCAGAACGCGCGAGGCCGGGCCGAGAAGCTCCAGGACGTGCGCGCATCCATGCGTGCCGCCGGCAGTCGCGCTTCGGACCAGGGGCGCGTCTGGGCCTCCCTCGACGAAGAGGCCGCCGCACTCGGTGCACCTTCCCCCACAAGGGACATGGGCGCGCTCTTCGAGCGTCATGCCCTGGCTCTCGACGACTTCGTGGCGGCTCTAGCAGCGACCCCGGACCAGGTCGGCGCCATCTTCGCGATGGGCGGGCGACGGTTCGGACTGGATCTCTTCGACAAGGCAGCCACGCTGGGGGGCTTCCTCCCCAAGCTCGTTCGCAGCTACGCCGTGGACACGCTGGGGCACGAGCGCCGGAGGCGTTCACTGCATGAGACGGATCAGGCTGCGGCGTTTCTCGAGGCCATCGTCGCGGGCAGCTACGACGAGCACCCGGCGGTGGGACTGGGCACGGATGTCGGCATCGTGGGCCGCGGCCTGGTCGCCGGGGCGCTCGTCAACGACGGAACCGTCGTCCACCTGACCGCGTTCTCCGAGCCGACGCGCCACCGCGAGCGTTCCCCCGCTAGCGGCCACGCTCCGTACCGGCAGCGGCGCGATTCACTCCGGCAGCGCTTCGCCGACCAAGCCTCAGCCATCGAGTAGCGATCGCTCGTGCGCCCGCCAGCCGATTGATTCCGGATACCGACGCCGGTATGGTGTCCTCCCTCGGAGCAGCGCTTGAGGAAGGAATGCCAACCATGTCCGAACCGCTCAGGATCGAGCGCCGCGGCCGCGTGCTCGAGGTCACGTTGGACCGGCCGAAGGCGAACGCGATCGACGCGGCCACCAGCATACGCATGGGCGAGGTGTTCTGCGACTTCCGCGACGACGACGACCTCTGGGTCGCGATCCTTACCGGTGCCGGCGACCGCATCTTCTCTGCGGGCTGGGATCTGAAGGCCGCCGTCGCGGGTGAGCACGAGCGCATGGACTACGGGCCGGGCGGCTTCGGCGGCCTGACCGAGCTCTGGGACCTGCACAAACCGGTGATCGCCGCAGTGAACGGGATCGCGGTGGGCGGAGGATGCGAACTGATGCTGGCCACCGATCTGGTCGTGGCAAGCGACAAGGCCGTCTTCTGGTACCCGGAGGCCCGCCTGGGGAACATGGCCGACGCGGGCGGCGTCCAGCGTCTGCCCCGCCGCCTCCCCTTCAACGTGGCAATGGAAATGCTGATGACCGGACGCCGCATGCAGGCCGACGAGGCGCACCGCTGGGGGCTCGTGAACTGGGTCGTGCCGCCCGACGAGGTGATGACAAGGGCACGCGAGGTCGCCGATGGTCTGGCGCGGAGCGCCCCACTCTCGCTGCGCGCCATCAAGGAGGTCGTGCACGGGATCGAGGGGATGTCGATTCGCGACGCCTTTCGTGCGGTCCACGGCGGGAAGTTCCCGGGGTACGAACGCATGCTGGGCTCCGACGACCACAAGGAGGGCCCCCGCGCCTTCGTCGAAAAGCGGGAGCCGGTGTTCCGGGGGGTCTGACCGGGCCGAGACCTATCGCATACCGAGGTCGAGGTGGCCGATGCCGTACCAGTCGGCCGCACGCCATCCGATTCCGTCGGTGTCGGGTTCGCGTTCGACGAGGGCGACGAGGGTCGACCCGTGCAGGTCGTAGGCCAGCAGACGGCCCTGCACCCTTGCCGATCCCGCGTAATCGGTGCCGACGTAGATGTCGAAGTAGGAGAACCGCGCACGATCACGTTCGGTGGCGACCCAGAGCCGGTCGTGGTCGTCGTACGCCAGGGAACCGACCCGCAGGTGATTCCGCTTCGGAGTCTCTCTGTAGACGTCCACATCCAGTCGAAGGAACGAACGGGAGTTCCGGTGTTCGATCTGCGCGATATCGCGTTCGTTAGGGTACTCCTCGACGTAGGTCGGTGAAACGATGATCGTGGGCGTCGGGTCGTCGCGGTGCTCGAGGAATACCAGTTCGCGCTGACAGGCCGGGAATGTCCAGCCCCCTCCGGGTGAAGCCACACCGATCGACACACGGCCGCACTCCGTTTCGACGTTGGCGTCAAGCACCTGACGCTCCCACACGATGTCGCCGGTAGCCACATCGAGCTCGACCACTGTCAGCTCCGCGCCACCACCGAAGTGGTGTCCCAAGATCGTGGCATCGAATGGTGCAGCAGGCTGCAGGAAGACCACCGGTAGCCGAGTTTCCGACACGATGAGTCCGCTGGGCTCGAAGACCGTGAGGCGGTTCTGCGAGATCGCCCCGACCGTGCCGTCGGTGCCCCGCACCAATCCCGGCGCGATCTCGAATTCACCCGGACCGCCTCCTTGCCGCCCGAATACGCCGACGACCGATCCGTCGCGGGCCACGCATTCGACCCGGACCTCGAAGGAGTTCGTCACGCACAACACGTTCTCGTCAACGAGTACGCCGTCGTCTCGATCGCTCAATGGAACCGTCGTCGATGCGAAGGGTTCCAGCACCACGGTCGGCATCTCGACCCGACCGGAATCACAGGAAGCCGTGGCGGTCACCGCTACAATGGCCGCCAGGCTCGCGAGCTTTGCCCTAGGCGCCTTGACTTTGGTGGTGTGTGGCATGGTGCACAATCTAGCGTCCTGAGCTGCACGTACCATCCAGGGTTGGCCACACGGGCTTGGCCCGTCAGGCACCTCGTCGAGTCGCCTCGTCGGACAGCCCGATTTGGCTTGACATGCCGCGAAATCGCGCCGTATGGTGACGCCCCACGCATCCCGCCAAGAGAAGGAGGAACCGATGAGACGACGCCAATTGCGGAGCACAGGCGCGGGCGCGGCTGTGCTGCTCGCTCTCACCTTCGCGGTCGTGGCCTGGCCACCCGCGCTCGGTGCCCAGACCGCCGCCTCGATCACCGGAACGGTGCGCGACCAGGGCACGGGCGACCCGGTCGCGGCGGCCCAGGTCTTCGTCGAGGGGACCAGCCTCGGGTCACTGACGCTGGCGAACGGAAGCTACAGCATCGCCGACGTCCCGGCCGGGACGCACACGCTCACCGTGCAGTTCCTCGGCTACCGCACCGAATCGGCCAGCGTGACCGTCGCCGCCGGCCAATCCGTGGTCCAGCACTTCTTCCTAAGCCAGCAGGCGCTCCAGCTCGACGAGCTCGTCGTGACGGGCACCGCCGCCGCAAGCCGCGTGCGCGAGATCGGCAACTCGGTCGCGGTCCTCGACGCGGGCGTCGCCGAGATCCAGCCGATCAACAACGTGTCGGACCTGTTGCGCGGCCGGCTCCCCGGAGTCGTGGTGCAGCAGGGCTCGGGCGACGTCGGCACGGCGTCCACGATCAAGATCCGGGGCAGTTCCACCATGCGGCTCGTGAACGACGGACCCCTCGTGTACGTCGACGGCGTGCGCGTCAGCAACCGGATGGAGAGCGGTGGACGCGACGTGTCCCGCATCGACGACATCGACCCCGCCATGATCGAGAGCATCGAGGTGATCAAGGGACCGGCCGCCGCGACGCTGTACGGGACCGAGGCGGCCAACGGCGTCATCAACATCAAGACGAAGGCGGGCAACATCGGCTCGGCCCAGTGGAACTTCACCATGCGGCAGGGTTCGCAGTGGTTCCAGGATCCCGCCGGACACACCCCCACCAACTGGGGCGTGAATCCGAACACGGGCCAGATCGAGTCGCTCAACATCCTGGAGAACCAGGCCGAATCGGATCTGATGTTCCGCTACGGCCACACGCAGTACTACGGCGTGGACCTCTCCGGCGGCACGGACGCCTTCCAGTACTTCATCGGCGGCTCCGCTTCCTCCGAGCAGGGCGTCACCGAGAACAGTTGGGCCCGCAAGTACAACGGCAGGATAAACATACGGGCACAGCCCGCCGAGGACATCGAGATCTCCGCGAACGCCGGCATCGGTCTCACGCGGCTCCGGATCCCCAGCGACTATCCCTACGAGGAGGCGGTCTACGCCGATCCCACCCGTCTCGGCACGGGAGACGCGCGCCGCGGCTACCGCAGGGCCACCCCGGAATCGCGCATCGAGAAGGATGTGGACCTGCACGACGCGAACCGGATGACCGCCGGCCTCACCGCAATACACACGCCCTTCGACTGGTTCACGCACCGGCTCACCTTCGGCCTCGACGTGACCGACCAGCTCGAAGACTACCTCGACAATTTCCTGAGCCCTGAATCGGCGCAGTTCTACGGCACGAACACGGCGCTCGGCGGCAGATACCAGGGTCGCGAGTCGGTTATCTACAGCACCTTCGACTACGCGGCCTCGGGCACGCGGGACATCTCGGAGACGCTTCTCTCCACCACCTCGGTCGGTTTCCAGGTGTACACGCGGACGATCGAGGACGTGATCGCGGACGGCGATCGCTTCCCGGCGCCCGGTCTGTCCAGCGTCAGCGCGGCCGGTTTCCGCACGGGGTTCGACAACCTCGTCGAGAACAACACCGTGGGTGTCTACGTGCAGCAGCAGATGGGCTGGCAGGACAGGCTGTTCGTGACCGCGGCGATCCGTGCCGACGACAACAGCGCCTTCGGCGAGGACTTCGACCTCGTCTACTACCCGAAGGTGAGCGGCTCCTGGGTGGTGAAGGACGCCTCGGACGATTCGGGCTTCCTGAACTCCTTCCGGCTCCGCGCCGCCTACGGGGAATCGGGGCAGCAGCCGGACGCCTTCGACGCGCTCCGCAGCTTCACCACGAGGGCGTCCCCCACCGGGCAGGCGACCTTGCGGCCGCTCTCTCCCGGCAACTCGCAGCTCGGTCCCGAGCGCGGCGTCGAGATCGAGGCCGGATTCGACGCGACGATGTTCAACGACCGCCTGTCGATCGACCTCACCTACTACGACCAGACCACCAAGGACGCCATCGTCGGGCGCAACGTGGCCCCGTCCAGCGGGTTCACCTCGCAGCAGTTCGTCAACATCGGCGAGATCAACAACCGCGGCCTCGAGCTCGGCGTCATGGCACGCGCGATCGAGATGCCGTCCTTCGCCTGGGACATGAACCTCAACCTGACCACCAACCGCAACCGGATCGTCGATCTGGGCCTCGACGGGTTCCTCCAGCTCGGGTGGACGACCCGGCATCAGGAGGGCTACCCGGTGGGTTCGCTCTTCGCCCCCGAGGTGATCTTCGCCGAATTCGTCCCGGGCACCGACCAGATCAACCGCGAGACCATGCGCTGCGACGACGGACAGGGCCAGCCGGTCGCGTGCGACCCGGACGCATGGCTCTACCAGGGGCACCCCGACCCCAACGTCGAGGTGTCGTTCGGCTCGTCGTTCCAGATCGGTGAGCGGCTCACCGTGGACGCGCTGGTGCAGGGCAAGATCGGCCAGACCAAGTACGACCTGCAGGGCTGGTGGAGGTACGCCGCCTTCCAGCAGACCCGCCTCAACCACTACCCGCAGGAGTACGACATCAACGAGGTGGCCGAGGCCCAGTTCGGGGCGAGCGGCGAGTTCGCGCTCTGGGTAAACGAAGCCTCTTTCGTGCGCTTCCGCGAGCTCTCCATGACCTACACCATGCCCGACCAGTGGGTGCAGCGCGTGGGGTCCAGCCGCGGCAGCCTCACGCTGGCCGCCCGCAACCTCGGGATGCTCTGGACCAACTGGCAGGAGTGGCCCCACCACGATCCCGAAGTGGTGGATCCGAGCAACACCTTCACCGGCAACCGCGAGCCGCAGGAGGACTCGGCGGTCCCGCCGCTGACCGCGCTGACGCTCACCGTCCGCCTGGGCATGTAAAGGAGACCGGAGCCATGACGAACCGATCAATGAGAACCGCCGCCTTCGCGCTCGCCCTCTTCGCACTGAGCGGATGCGGCGCGCTCGACGAGCTGCTGAGCGTGGACGCCCCGTCGCGGGTCATCGCCAGCGATCTTCAAAAGCCGACGTCCGCCGGACTCCTCGTCGCCAGCGTGGCGAACGAGTTCCGCTGCACCCTCACCTATTACGCGGCCGCGAGCGCCCTGACCGGAAACGAGTGGCGGGACGCCTCGAACAACACCGTGCTCAACATCTGGGACCAGCGGGTACACGACACCAGCGGCTACGGGTCCCAGTACGCCAGCGCCGACTGCGGCAGCGGCCAGCCCGCGCTCTACCAGCCGATGTCGCGCACGCGCTGGCTCGCGGACTACACCCTGAGCCTGCTCGCGGAATGGACCACCGAGGACGTGCCCGACAAGGCGATCTACGAAGCCGAAGTGGCGCTCTACGCCGGCTACTCCTACATCCTGTTCGGCGAATCGATGTGCACGGTCGCCTTCGACGAGGGTCCCGAGCAGATGCCCGCCGACGCCTTCAACCTCGCGATCGCACGCTTCGATCAGGCGATTGCGGCGGGTGCCAGCGGAGACGTCCTGCACGCCGCCCAGGTCGGCAAGGCGCGGGCGCTGCTCAACCTCAACCAGAAGTCCGCCGCCATGTCGGCGGCGAACGCCGTGCCCGACGGATTCTCGTACGAGCTCCACTACTCCAACGCCGAGTCGGTCACCCGCAACAAGCTGTGGGAGTTCAACATCGACCACGAGAACGTCACCGTGGCCGAGCCGTACAGGGACTTCCGCTATTCGGACATGCCCGACCCGCGCGTGGCCGTCATCGAAACGGGCAACACGCACTCCCAAACGGGCATACCGATCTGGATCTCCGAGAAGTACCCCAGCGCCTCGTCCCCGATCGAGATGGCGGGATCGGCCGAAGCGCAGCTGATCGTCGCCGAGGCCCAGATCGAGGCCGGAAACCTGGAGGCCGCTGCCTCCATATTCGACCGGCTGCACGATTTGGTCGGTCTCCCGGCGTACAGCGGCGAGATGACCGCGACGGCCCTTGCCGCCCAGCTCATCTACGAGCGCGCGGCCGAGAACTACCTCGAAGGCCAGCACCTTCAGGATCTGAAGCGCCTGAACATCGCCCTCTACCCGCCCACCGGAACCGACGACGGGTTCGGCGGCGCCTACGGAGACGAGATCTGCTTCGAACTCCCCGCCACCGAGTTCCAGAACAACCCAACCATGACGGGCAGTTGAAGCGCGGGTTGGCGAGGCGCGGGCGCGCTGTTGGACGCGCCCGCGCCCTCGCGGTTCAGGCGTTGTCGGTGCTGGCGGTCCTGGGAGCGGCGACTTCGTGCCGCACCTGGCAGCCGTCGACGCTCAGCCCCGAGCGCCTCATCGCCGAGCAGCGTCCCGAACGGGTGCGCGTGACGGTTCCGGGCGGTGCCCAGATGACCCTGCGCAACCCGCTCGTCGTCAACGACTCGATCGTCGCGGCCGTGGCGTCGGACCCGGGAGCGCCCTTCGCCACCGCGCGGCCCGGCGTGCCGGCGGCAAGTGTGGAAACGATCGAGGTGGCGCGGTTCAGCAGGGCGCGGACGATCGCCCTGGGCGTAGGCATCGTGGCGATGTCGGTCGGATGGGCCCGGATTGCGGGCCAGACGAGCTCGGGCGAGCCGCCGCCTGTCGAACCGGTGCCGAAGGGGCTGCTGCCGCGGGCCTGGGACGGATTGCAGGGCGTCTGGCGTTGGGCGTGGTGAGGGGTTGGGGCGCCAGCAGGGTCCGCTGTGGGCTGATCGACCCTATCCCTTGGTTTGGGACGCACGTCGCAATGCGTCGCGCAGGTCTCCGATAAACGCCTTGAGAGAGGAATCGTTCTTGCCCGCTCGGAACAGGTCCATTGCCTCGGCCAGATCTTGGCCGAACTCGATGCCTCGTAGTGTGGTTGGGTGCCCTGCGTGACGGACGGCATCGGTAAGCAACCGCTTGTAGTGGCCGCGGGCGCACTTTGTCGGGCCAACCTTGGGACGGGTTCCGACCACCGTCTGAAACGACTCGGGATCGGCCAGATACCAGCGCTCAATGTGCGGGTCCGGGCAAGCAGTGACGAGCATATGAACGAAAGGAGCGTGAGTCGCTCGTAGAATCTGTTTACGGGTCTCCGTAAACGAAGAGCAGTTGCCGTCGATGGCGACGATCAGCACATCCGGCAATCCCCTACCTTCCAGGCCTTTCGCGCGTACGACTTGGTAGCTCTCGAACGAGCGCATCGCTCCGGCGTGGCCACCGCGAGCGTTGCGCAGCTGGCATTGTATATCCAGCTCCTCCTTGCGGGCTATTTGCTCTGCGAGCGGGACGATGAGCTTCTCGTGAGCGCTGTCTTCAAGAAAGAACTCGACCCGCAGGGCCTCACTCATCGATGAATCCGCCCAGAACCAGGCTCTCGAACAGATGTTCCTCGGCCGGCATTGCGAGAGACTTGGCAATCTCCCGGTCGCTGAACAAGGGACCATTGGTGTCGAACCGTTCGATCTTGCTCCCAACGCCGTCGCGGCGAACGTTGAACAGACCGATCTCATCCGTTGACCTGGAACGAGCCTCCCGTAGCACGGCGTCGCAGAAGAGCGGTGAGTGCGTGGTGACCACAACTTGACGACGGTGATCAAGGGCGAGCGCCGTCAGCATCTTCGCAATGAGCTCGATTCGACGAGGATGCACACCGTTCTCAGGCTCCTCAAAGGCGAGCAGCGAGCCGTTCCATGGGTTGACGCTGAGGGCGCATAGCGCGAGTAGGCGCAGAGTACCCTCGGAAACGATTCTGGACGAGAACATGATGTCGTCCTGCTGGATGAAGAAGTCGAGCATGCCGCGACTCGTATCAAGACTCACGTCGAGGGCCGATATGCTCGGAATGATCGTCCTCACCGTTCTGCGAACCGCGTCGAAGTGCTGCGGCCGCTCCCCCTTCAACTTGTAGAGGAACGGCACGATGTACTGTCCGAACACCCCGATGTCAGGAACGTCCATGGGCGGCATTCCTCCGCGCATGGCGACCCGGGGATCCAGATAGTAGGCTCGCCAATTCTGAAGTTCGGTCCGCGTCCGTTCGATGAACTTGTAGGCCGGCGAGGCTAGGCGGGCATCCGACAGAATCGCGTAGTTGAGGCCCACTTGCTCGATTCGAGGTCGGCCGCCTCCGCTCTGACGGCGAACCGAGAGCTGGCCGTTGCTGGCCTCGATCGCTGGCTTGCCCTTGGGTTCTCCGGCAATGGAGAGGGCGGACAAATACTCGCCGCAGTTGGCCAAAGTGCCCGATCGATACCCGATCTCGACTTCTACTTCGTAGCGGTAGCGGCCCTTTCGGCCATTCGCGCCTTCGGGGATTGTCAGCTCCGCTTCGATCGAAAACTGGGCGGACTCCTGGCCGGAAATGCCCTCCGGCGGCAGAGAGAAGAGTTCGAACGCGTAGCCTCGAATCATCCGGCCCTCGAGGGCATCCACGAGGGTGCGCTCGGTTCCGATCCGGGAGAGCGCCTGAATCGCGTCCAGCAGGTTGCTCTTCCCCGCTGAGTTGGGTCCGAAGAGGACCGACATGCGGGGAAACTCCACGGACACGTCACCGAGTGACTTGAAGTTCCGGACCCGAAGTTTCTGAAGCATCCTCTCCCCGCAGATCGCGACCAGCACGTTTTCGAGCAACCGTTTCTCTCGCTCCGGCACAGATCAGGATACAGCGTCGAGGGCGCACTGACGAATCAGCGCGGCCATCGCTGCTTGGCACCCCGCCGACACCGCCGTAGCTTGCGGCACCCGTGACGAGCTGGTCTCGCCGTCCGCTCCACCCCCTCCCCCAGATCGCGCAATGACCGCAGACACCCTTTTCTCCAAGATCGTGCGGGGCGAGATCCCCGCCGACATCGTCCACCGGGACGACCTCGTCACCGCCTTCCGGGACATCCGCCCCCTGACGCCCACGCACGTCCTCATCGTGCCCAACCGCGTGATCCCCACGCTGGCCGATGTCACGGCCGAGGACGAGCCCGTGCTGGGCAGGATGCTGCGCGTGGCCGCCGAAATCGCGGAGACGGAGGGGATCGCGGAGGACGGCTACCGCGTCATGATCAACTGCCGTGACCACGGCGGACAGGAGATCTACCACCTGCACGTGCACCTTCTGGGCGGTCGCCAAGTGGGTCCGATGCTCGTTCGGCGGGGATAGGTTGCGGGTGATGAGAACGTCGTCCCCGGACCCGGCGCGGCCTCAAACAGTCGCGGCCGGAGCGCGTGCGGCGCGAGCGATGGCGGCCGCCCCCGCGCTGCTGACCGTCGGATGCCTGGCCACCGCCGCGGCCAGCGCGCAGACCGGCACCACCGCCCTCGACCGCGCTCTCGCCTTTCCGACGCCGATCCCCGGCGAGATCCTGCAGGCCGACCGCGGCGCGGCGGGCGCCTGGCATCGGATCCGCAAGCTCGCCACCACGGCCAGCATTCTGCACGTCGTCGCCCACCCCGACGACGAGCACTCCGGCATGCTCGCGCTGGCCAGCCGCGGCTGGGGTGTCCGCACGGCCCTGCTCAGCCTCAACCGGGGCGAAGGCGGCGCGAACGCGATCGGCACCGAGCTCTTCGATGGACTGGGCTTGATCCGCACCCGCGAACTGGTTCTGTCGGGCCGCTACTACGGACTGGACGACCTCTATTTCACGACCGCCGTCGACTACGGCTACTCCAAGTCGGTCGAGGAGTCGTTTCGCAGTTGGGACCGCGAGGCCGTGCTCGAAGACATCGTCCGCGTGATCCGCCTCAATCGGCCGATGGTGGTCGTGTCGCGCTTTCACGGGTCGCCGCGCGACGGTCACGGGAACCACCACGCGGCCGGCGTGCTCACCCCCGAGGCCGTCGCCGCAGCGGCCGATCCCGACCGCTTCCCCGAGCAGATCACGCGCGAAGGGCTCCGTCCGTGGCGGGTGCCGCGCCTCTACCGCGGCGGGGTGCGCGGGGGCGAGCCGCATCACGTGGTGGTGGACGCGAACGTGCACAGCCCGTCGCTCGGAATGACCTACCAGCGCTGGGCCAGCCTCGGCCTGAGCCTGCAGCGGTCGCAGACATCGGGCCGCATGAGACGCGGCGGCGGGCAGGTGTACCGGTACGAGCGGCTGGATGACGTCGCGCAGGAAACGGGCGGCCCCATGGCCGAACGGGCCGCCTCCGCCGAGGTCACCCCTGATCATGGCGTTGTCCGCCACGAAGGGCCTGAAATGGCGGACAACTTCTTCGCCGGGCTCGACACGAGGCTGACGGAGCTGCCGGCTCTGCTGGGCGAGGAGGCAGACTCACGGGTCGCCGCATGGCTGGCCGAGGTGCAGGCGGTGATCGACGCGGTGGTGCGCGACTTCGACTTCACCGTGCCGCACGCTTCGGTGGCTGGATTGGCGCGCGGGCTCGCGTTGCTGCGCGCCGCGACCGGCGGGGCGGGCGTGTCGCCGGAGATGGGCTTCCAGCTCGCCGTGAAGGAGCGGCAGTTCGAGGACGCGATCGTGGCCGCGGCGGGGGTGGAGGTGCTGGCCGAGCTGGGCAGCGAGGCCGGCGGCGCGGTGGTCGTGCCGGGTGAGGAGGTCGGGGTGGAGGTGAGCGTGGAGAGCGCGATCCCGGAGCGGGTCGAGGTCGCCGGGGTGCGCGTGCTTCCTGGCGGCGGGCCGACGGCGACTGCCGCGGCCGCTGGGCGTCTGCATGTTCAGATCCCCCGCGACGCCCCGACTGCGAAGCCGTATTTCTCGCGGGCCGGGATCCATGAGAACCACTACCAGGTGTCCGACTCGGCGGACCTGCATCTGCCCTGGGCGCGGCCTCGATTCGTGGCGACGGTCGACCTGACGATCGCGGGGGTCGCGATCTCGCGCACGGTCCCGGTGTCGGGATCGGTGCCGCAGCTTCCGTACGGGACGCTGGCGCGCCGGGTCGACGTGCTGCCCGCCGTGTCGGTTTCGGTCGCGCCGGCAGTACGGGTGGTCCCGGCGGGCGTGGGCCAGCCGGGTGATGCGGGCAGTGCGGGCGCGCCGGGCGGAAACGCGGGCCAGCCGGGCGGGGATGCGAGCCGCGCCATCGACGTGCTCGTTCGCGTGGAGGCCAATGTGCCAAATGTTTCCGTCGAGACGGCGGTGGAGCTTCCCGCAGGCTGGGCGGCGAGGCCGACGTCACTGCGGCACGACTTTGGCAGCCGCGGCGAGGTGGCCGATGCTTCCTTCTCCATCGAACCCCCGCAGGGATGGAGCGGCGAGATCGTCGTCGATGCGGTCGCGCGTGCGACGCTGGACGGACGGACTCGCGAGTACCGCGCGGGCTACCAGACGATCGACCACCGCGACCTGCCCCTGGCGCGGCTGAGGATGCCGGCGCGGACGGTGGTGCGGTCGGTGGCGGTGGCGGCGCTGGATGGACTGTCGGTGGGCTACGTGATGGGCGTCGGGGACGAGGTTCCGGCTGCGATCGAGGCCCTGGGGGCGACCGTGCGGCCGCTGGGTGAGGCCGATCTGACCGGCGGGGCGCTGGACGACCTCGGCGCGATCGTCGTTGGGACGCGGGCATACGCGGTTCGGCGCGATCTGGTCGAGAACAACCAGCGACTGCTCGACTACGCGCGCGGCGGCGGCAACCTGGTCGTGCTCTACCAGACCCAGGAGTTCGTGCCGTCGGCGATGGCGCCCCATCCGGCGTCGCTGCCGCACAACGCCGAGGAGGTCTCGGAGGAGGATGCCCCGGTGCGGCTGCTGGCCCCGTCGCACCCGCTGCTGGCGACCCCCAACCGAATCTCGGAGGCGGACTTCGCGGGCTGGCTGGAGCAGCGCGGCTCGAAGTTCTTCACCGACTGGGACGCGGCCTACACGCCCCTGATCGAGACCCACGACACCGGTCAGATTCCGCAACGCGGCGTGTGGCTGGCGGCGGAGGTCGGCGCGGGACGCTACGGCTACGTGGCGCTGGCGCTGCATAGACAACTGCCGTACGGGGTGCCGGGCGCGCATCGGATCCTGTCGAACCTGCTGGCGCGGCGACCGCCCGCCCGATGACCCTCACCACCGCCGACTGGATCGTCGTCGCCCTCTACGGCGCGGTGACGCTGGGGATCGGCCTCGGACTGGCGCGGCGGGCGGGACGCAGCGTCGAGGACTACTTCGTGGCGGGCCGGTCGCTCCCGTGGTGGCTCGCGGGCACCTCGATCGCGGCGACCTGGTTCGCGACGGACGCGCCTCTGGCAACGGCGGCATTGGTTCGGCGCCAGGGAGTGTTCGGCAACTGGCTGTGGTGGTACGAGGCGGCGGGCATCCTGATGCTGACGTTCTTCTACGCGCGGCTGTGGCGGCGGGCCGGAGTCCTCACCGACGCCGAGATGATCGAGCTGCGGTACGGGGGCGCCCCGGCGCGGATTCTGCGCGGGTTCTCGGCGGTGTACCAGGGGCTGGTGAAGAACGCGGTCGTGATGGGGTGGGTGATGCTGGCCATGGTCAAGTTCAGCGAGGTGCTGCTGGGATGGGACGCCGCGCTGACGCTCTCGGTCTGCGTGGGGTTGGCGCTCGTGTACACGGTCGCGTCCGGACTCTGGGGCGTGGTCGTGACCGATCTGCTGCAGTTCGTGGCCGGGATGCTGGGTTCGATCACGCTGGCCGGAATCGTGCTGGCGCGGTTCGGAGGGCCAAGCGGGATGGCCGAGGCGGTGCGGGCCGCGCCCGAAGCGCCGGCGGGGGTGCTGGACCTGGTGCCGAGCGCGGCGAACGCGTCGTCACTCGAAGTGCTGTCGTTCCTGTGCCTCATTCTGGTGCTGTGGATGAGGAGCGGGCAGGGCGACGGGTATGTCGCGCAGCGCCTCTTCGCCACGCGCGACGAGCGTCAGTCGGTGATGGCGTCGCTGTGGTTCGCCTTCGCGGGCACGGTGCTGCTCACCTGGCCGTGGATCGTGGCCGGGCTGGGGTCGCTGCTGGTGTTCCCCGGCGGCGCGGGGGCGGACCCTGCGCTGGTCGCCGATCCCGAGCTCGCCTACCCGATGATGATCCGCGACCTGATGCCGGCCGGACTGCGCGGCCTCATGGTCGCGACATTCCTGGCGGCCTTCATGAGCACGATGGACACGCACCTGTGCTGGGGGGCGTCGTACATGGTCAACGACGTGTACCGCCGCTTCGTGCGGAAGGACGCCTCCGAGCGCCACTATGTTGCCGCGTCGCGCTTGGCGGTCGTGGGACTGGCGGTGCTGGCCGCCTTCGTCGCCTGGCAGATGGAGTCGATCCAGCGTGGGTGGATCTATATCATAGAGCTGACCGCGGGCGTCGCGGTGGTATGGCTGCTCAGGTGGTATTGGTGGCGGGTGAATGCCTGGGCGGAGATTGCCGCCATGGCGGGCTCGGTGGTGCTGGCCAACGGCAGGCTACTGCTGGGCGCGGCGCAGGCCGCCGTTCCGCTCCCGGCCACCTTCGTCGCAATGGCCGAGCGTTTCTACGCCCCCGAGATGGACCTGGTGCGGGCCGTGGTCATCCTCGTGGCCTGCACGCTGGCCTGGCTGCTCGTGATCCGCTTCACCAGTCCCGAGCGGGACGAGACGCTGGACCGGTTCCACCGGAGAGTGCGCCCCGGCGGATGGTGGGCCCCGGTCGCGGCGCGCACGGGGGTGGCTTCGAGCGATCCGGACGCCGGACGCATGTGGACCGGCTTCGGCTTCGGCGCGCTGTTCGTGTACGGCAGCCTTCTTGGGGTCGGGTGCCTGCTGACGGGACGGGCGGCGGTGGGTGCGCTGCTGCTAGCGCTCTCGATTGCGGCCGCGGTCGTTACCGTGCGGCTCGCGGACCGCGACACGGCCCCGCCCCCTCCCGCCCCGCGTCCCCCCGCGACCCCCTCATGAAGATCGTCCTCGTCGGCGCCGGCAGCCGCGAATTCGGTCCGGCCTCCATCCGCGACATCCTGCTCAGCGACCGTCTCTGCGAGGGCGGCGTCGAGATCGCGCTGGTCGATGTCGACCCGTCCGGCCTGCCCCGCACGGGTGCCTACGCCGAGGCCATCGCGGAGCGCCTCGGCCGCGCCGCAACGGTGACGGCCACGACGCAGCTGGCCGACGCTCTGCCCGGCGCCCGCGCCGTCATCCTGGCCATCGAGATCAACCGCTACTTCCACTGGGCACAGGACTTCCACGTGCCGCGCGCCTTCGGCTTCCGCCAGATCTACGGCGAGAACGGCGGGCCCGGCGGGCTCTTCCACGCCCTCCGCAACATGGGTCCGACCGTCGAGGTGGCACGGGCCATGGAACGGCATTGCCCCGACGCGTGGCTCGTCAACTACACCAACCCCCTGACCAAGCTCTGCGAGGCGGTGAGCCGTCTCACCGACATCCGGGTCGTCGGCCTCTGCCACGGCGTCTTTCACGGGATCGAGCAGATGGCCCGCTTTCTGGAGCTGCCGCCCGACCGGCTCGACGCCAGGGCGAGCGGCCTCAACCACTTCTCCTGGTTCGGCTCGGTGACCGACCGCGAGACCGGCGAGGACCTCTATCCTCGACTGCGCGAACGCGAGCGAGCGGGCGATTGGATGCACGATTGGGACGAGATCGCGCTCAGCCGCATCCTATTCCGCGTCTTCGGGCGCTTTCCGAGCCCCGGCGCGAACCACATCGGCGAGTACATCCGCTGGGCAGGCGACTTTCTGGCCAGCAGCCCGCTCCAGTTCTTCTACGACCCTGCGGAGGGCCACCCGTGGGAGACCGGACAGGTTCCCACCTGGATCTACAATCTGGGCGACAACCCCACGGACACGCCGCTCTTCCCGGAACGGCCCCGCGAGCGAGCACGCGACACCGGCGAGGAGCAGGTCGATGCCCCCTTGGCGTCCTCCGGCGAACTCGCCATCCCGCTCCTCGAAGGCATGCTTTGCGGCGCGGAACGCCATCTCGACGCCGTCAATGTCCCCAACGCGGGACACGTCCCCGGTCTGCCCGACGGCGCCGTCGTCGAAGTTCCGGCCACGGCCGATGCGCAGGGCCTCCATCCCATCACCCTTAACCCGCTCCCCGAGGCGATCCTCGCCCTGCTGCGACCCCAGGTCAGCATCAACCAGCTCCTCGTCGAGGCGTTTCGGGACCGGTCCCGGCACACCTTGCTGCAAGCCCTGCTGCTCGATCCCACCACCGAGTCCTACCGACAGTCGGTCGGCCTCGTGAACGAAATGTGCAGTCTGCAGAAGGATGTCCTGCCAGTGATGGACTGGTAGGGACGAATTGGCTACTGTGGACATTATGAGAGAAATGACCGCCAAGGATGCCAAGAACGCCTTCGGTCGCCTGCTTGACGTGATTCAGAGTGCGCCTGTGCGCGTCACTCGGAACGGGAGAGCGGTCGGGGTTGTGATGTCCGTGCGCCAGTTTGACAGGCTGCGCGGTGCCGCTTGGGAGAAGCTGGCCGCCACTATGGACGCCTTGGGCCAAGAGGCGGCCGACAGAGGCCTCACGGAGGCGGAACTGGAGTCGCTTCTGGCCGATGAGAGGAGTCCTTTGACGAACTGCGCAGCCGCCTACTCCGTCCCAAGTTTGACGCGTACGTCAGTTGGGGCGAGGCCGACTGTCTGATCAGTGGTGATCGGGATCTGCTGGAGATGAGTTCAATCCGCGGGGTTCCGATTCTGACGCCGAGAGGCTTCCTCGACCGCCTGACAAGACGATAAGTGGGGGAGCTGGCTCCCGAGAGACCAGGTTCAGCGAGGAGTGGGGCCGCACCGGGGGAGCACCGGCAACGTTGCCGACGCGGGCGAGTCCGTCGATATTCGGCGCATGACTAACAACGCTCCGCAGGTCAGGCCCGTCACGCCCGTGATCGGCGCGGAGATCGTGGGTCTGGACCTCGACGATGTCGGCGACTCCGAATTCAGCGTCATCCACGACGCGCTGATGGACCACTGCGTGATCTTCTTTCGCGACCAGGACATCTCGATCGAGAGCCAGAAGGCGCTGGGTGCCAGGTTCGGCGAGCTGGTGGCGCACCCCAACGACCCCGGCGTGGACGGGCACCCCGAGGTCATGCCGATCCACGCGGACCGGAGCTCCAGGCGGGTTGCCGGCGAGCAGTGGCACTCCGACGTGTCGTGCGATCCGCGACCGCCGATGGGGTCGATTCTGCGGCTGCACACCGTTCCCGAAACCGGCGGGGACACGCTCTTCGCGAACATGTACGCGGCCTACGAGGCGCTTTCGGAGCGAATGCGGGCGTTGCTGGACGGGCTGACCGCAGTGCACGACGGCGGCCCCTACTATCGCGAGACCAACCGGATCATCGGCCGGGACGACGGGGGGCGCAGCTATCCGTCGGCGGAGCATCCGGTCGTGCGCACCCATCCGGTGACCGGGCGCAAGGCGCTGTTCGTGAACCAGATGTTCACACAGCACATCGTGGGGCTGCCCCCGGCGGAGAGTCGCGGGGTTCTGGCGCTGCTGTTCGAGCATGTCGCGCGGCCCGACTTCCAGTGCCGCTTC
This sequence comes from Longimicrobiales bacterium, assembly GCA_963662845.2. Classification (GTDB taxonomy): domain Bacteria; phylum Gemmatimonadota; class Gemmatimonadetes; order Longimicrobiales; family Gaopeijiaceae; genus Bin94. Next base: position 188,394 of record CAXXCM010000006.1, read on the forward strand.
CGCTGGCGCACGAACTCGGTCGCGTTCTGGGACAATCGCTGCGCTCAGCACCACGCGATCTGGGACTACTGGCCGGCCACGCGGTCTGGGTACCGAGTGACGATACGGGGCGAGGCGCCGGTCTGAGGTTGCGCCTTTGGCTGGGTTGGGTGGCGGCCAGCGGAGCCGGGGGATGGTTGCTCGCCGTCGTGGCGCGTCCCGTCAGCATCGCCGTGGGCGGCGGGGTGGGCAGCGTTCTGGGTCCGATTGCGGCCGAGGCGGCGGTCGGGGCGCTGGCGATGGGCGGGGTGATGCTTGGGGTGGCGGCGGGACAGTGGCTGGTGATTCGGCGGCATCTCCCGTGGGCGGGGCGGCTTGCGTGGGCGACCGTTCTGGCGGGTGCGGCGGGGGGCGCCGCGGCGTTGAGCGCGCTGCAGGGACTGACGGGGGTCGTGGGCGCAGGCGGGGGCGTGGCCATCGCGGTGGCGATGGGTCTGGCCGCGTTCGGGATGGTGCACTGGTGGGTGTTGCGCAACCGCACCGGCGAGCCGGGGCGCTTTGCGGCGATGTGCGTCGTCGGGTTGGTCGCGGCGGTCCTGGGCACGGCTCTGGTGGGCGCTTTGGCGGGCGATCTGGCCGGACAGGGAATCGGCGGTGGCGTGCTCGGCGCCGTCTACGCCGCCGTGACCGGGCGCAAGCCGATCGGCGAGGCCAGGCGCGGCAACCGTTGACCGACGCGGAGGGCTGCCCCCTCAGAACTCGAACACCGCCGCCTCGCGGTTGAGCTGCAGCACCAGCACGTCCGGGTCGATCACCACGCGCTCGGGGTCGAACGCCGCCCTGATCACGAACTCGGCGGACTCGCCCGCGCCCAGCTCCACCTCGGTGCGCGCCTCCCCGTAGTCCTCGTTCACCACCGTCCGGCTCCCGTCGTCGTCCTCGTCCGACCACCGTTCGCCCGCAGCCGCGGCCACCTGCACGCGCATCCGCCCGGTGCCCGCGTTCTCGACCGTCCCCCGCACCACCCACTCGTCCCCCTCCTGCACCTTGGTCACGTCGGAGAACTCGTACTCCGGCACCACCACGTCGAAGAACCACTGCTCGGCGAAGGCGTCGAACGCCGCCGTGTCGGGCGCGAAGTCGCGCAGCACGGCCACCATGTCCTGGATGACCGGGAAGTCCGGATCCGGGTTGAACTTCGCGATGAAGGCCTGTAGCCCGGCGAGAATGCTCTCGCGTCCCATCTCCTGCTGGAGCATCCACATCACCCAGCCGCCCTTGTCGTAGGTGACGGTGCCGTCGCCGGCGCGGCTGCCGTCGGTCTTGACCATCGGGCGCTCCGAGTCCACGAAGCGCTGGTCACCGTACTGCTCCTCCAGCCGCTTGCCGAACTCGATCCGGTAGCGGTCGCCGTACACCTGCTCGTGCAGGAGCATCGTGGAGTAGTGCGCCATCCCCTCGGACAGGATGTTGCCCCCCGGACCGCGGCCGGGCGTGAGCAGGTTGCCCCACCACTGGTGCGCGGCCTCGTGCGCGACCACCATGAAGGCCACGTGGGACCGCGGGTCGCTCTTGGCCAGGAATCCGATTCCCTCGCTGAACGTGATGTTCGTGGGGAAGCCCTGCGCATAGGTCGCGAACGCTGGGAACTCCGAGATCTTCAGCAGATCCCACGGGAACGGATAGAACCACTCGGAGAAGTACCTGCGCGCCGCGTCCAGCGCCGCCGACATCTCCTCGATGTTGTAGTCGTGCTCCGGGTGGTAGTAGATGGCGGTGCCGTCGCCCTCCTTCACGGCGTACTTCCCCGCCACGACGTTGAACAGGTCCACCGGATGGTCGGTCTCCCACACCACCGTGCGCCGGCCGTCCACCACTTCGTCGCTGACCTTCTGTCCCACGCCGTTGGCCGTGTACTCCTCGGGCAGGGTGATGCGCGTGCGCACCGTGAACGGCTCCCCGCCCCATCCGAAGAGCGGCTCCGTCTCGCCCTCGTAGAAGTCGTCCGGGTAGTCCCGGGGCTCGGAGGAGTTGTCGCCGTCCACGCCGATCCCCGGGTCGTAGCCCGGAATGGGCATGAAGGTGGGCGCGAACGCGGTCAGCACGATCCCCGATTCCAGAATGAACTGCCCCGCGCCGCCGGACCGCTTGGCCATCCCCCGCGGAAACTCCAGGTCGTAGCCGAAGCCGATGGTGAGCGAGTCGCCCGGCCCCAGAGGATCCTCGGGCGTGAAGACGAACAGGTTCGAGCGGTCGTCCGGCTCGTGCGGCTCGCCGTTCAGCGTCCACTCGATGGGGTCCCACTGCCCCGCCGTGACCGGGATCTGCTCGTACGGGTAGTCGCGGTGGTTGCGGAAGGTGTATTCACCCTGCACCGATGCCGTCCGCTCGCTCGGCTCGAAGTCGAGGTCGACATCGACGTTGGACACCGACGGCATCTCGAAGTCGGTCCAGGTCCGCACGTTCTCGCGCCAGTAGTCCTTGCCCGCTTCCTCGGACGCCGGCCCGTCGCGGCCCGCCCGTCCGCCGAAGTGCAGCACCAGCGCGAGCACGATTGCGGGCGCCGCGAACGGAAGCAGCCGCAGAGCGCCGATCAGCAGCGGCTTCGGGCGAATGCGATGCATCAGCCGCGTGGCGTCGCGGTCCTGCCGCCCGAACCACTTGACCGCCAGCGCGACGAGCGGCGGCACCAAGCTGAGGTAAAGCAGCCGGTTGAGCAGCAGCTCGCGCCCCTGAAGCGAGAACGCGCCCATGTCGCTCCACTGGACCGCGTTCCAGGCCATCCAGTTGAACACCCAGCCGAAGGGATCGTCGAAGACCATCCGGTAGACCGTGTAGACGATCAGCGCCATGCCGACGGCGTATACCGCGTAGCGGTTGCGGAAGAAGGCGAAGAGCGTGGTGACCAGCGCGGTCCAGAAGATGAAGGTGGGAGCGAGGACGCCGCCCCAGGTGGCCACGAAGGGGAAGATGTCGAAGCCGACCGGGCTGCCCTGGAAGAGCTGCTGGTACACGATGACCAGCCAACTGGCGATCACGCCCACGGCCAGGATCAGTCCCGCCACCATGCTGTTGCCGATCGTCTTGCCCAGCAGCATCGCGCCCGTGCCGATGGGCGTCGCGTTGAAGATCTCGGCCAGCCGGCGGCTGCGCTCCTTGTGCAGCGACTCGACCGTGTAGAAGAGCAGAAGGAAGGAGATGAGCAGGCTGAGCGTGTTGAGCTGCCGGACCGCCACGGCACCCGAAGTGAGGAGCAGCCGCGAATTGAAGGGGCCGATGGCGACCAGGGTGGTGAAGACCGACTGGTAGAGGATGAGGGGGACGAAAAGGTACATGCCGGGTCGCCGCACCAGCTCGCGCACCTCTTCCCTGCCGATCACGCGGGCCGCCTTCCAGAACCCGAGGGGCTCGGTGGCCATGCCGAGGTCGCGCAGAGCGGTGTCGGCCGGGGATGGGGCGGCGGCGGGAGACGGGTCCGCGGCGGCCATGGCTCGCGCACGGCGACCACGACCGAACATCCGCGCCACGAACCGCAGCGCTCTCGATTCGCTGCCGCCGGTGCGCAGTCTGGCGGTGTAGCTCGCCGCCGCCCCCGCCACGGCGCCCAGCCCAAGCAGACCGTAGACCAGCCGGCTCAGCAGGAATCCCGCATCGGGCCTGAGGGCCGCGGTGTTGTAGAACTCGACCCCGCGGTCAACCTTGAGGAAGGTCTCGTTCAGCCAGCGAAAGCCTGACGGGTCGACGAGCATGAGCGCCCGGTTCACCTCGGGCGACAGCCAACTTGGCGACCAGGTGGTGAGGAAGGTGAGGGTCACCAGCAGCACCAGCACCGGGAAGAAGAAGACCACGATCGGGCGGCGCGTCCACGTCCCCAGGAAGAACGGCACGCCGGCGAAGAGGAAGATCTGGGGGATTCCGAAGAGCACGGTGGGGAAAAGGTAGTTGCCCAGCGCGAACGCCCCGACGTGCTGGGCGTCCTCCCCCGCCGCGACGACGTGGTTGAACATCGCCGCCGCGCACAGGTACAGGAACCAGACCGCGAAGAAGACGCCCAGCGCCCCGGCGAACTTGCCCCACACGTATTCGCGCGGAGTCAGGCGGGTCGAATGGAAGACCTCGGTCACCTGGAGCTCGAGGTCTCGGATCACGACGAGCCCGGCCGCGATGGCCAGGAACCAAGCCCCGATCCCCATCACCACCACACACTGGATCATGCTCTGCGCGAACACCGAGGTCACGTGCGAGCGCTCGCCGCCGACCGTCGAATCGCCCGACGAGATCTGCACGGCGCCCTCCGAGAAGCCCCACGCCATGAGGAGCAGGATCGCGAAGAGGACCCAGTACGCGGGCCGCCGGATCCCCGACAGGAACTCCCGCCGGGCGACCTCCCACCAGCGTGCGAAGGCGCTCACGAGTCCGCTCCGTTCGTCTGCGCCAGCAGCAGATACGCGTCCTCCAGCGTCGGAGGCACGGGTTCGAATCCTTCGGGCAGACCAGCCTCCCGCGCCTCGTCGCCGGCCAGGTGGATCCGCACCTGGTTGCGTCCCTCGAGAAGGATCGCCTGCGTGATGCGGTACCGGTCCTCGATGTCGGACAGGTGTTCCTTGGCGACCGCGCCCTGGTATATCGTCCCGGCCAGCCGTTCGCGCGCCTCGGCGGGGGTCGTGTCGGCCACGAAGCGCCCGTCGGACACGATCGCCACGCGGGGACACAGCACCGAAATGTCCTCGACGATGTGGGTGGAGAGAAGCACGGTGCGGTCCTCGGCCAGCTCGGCGAGGAGTCGGTAGAAGCGGATCCGCTCCTCGGGATCGAGTCCGGCGGTGGGCTCGTCGACGATGATGAGGCGCGGATTCCCCGCAAGCGCCTGCGCGATCCCGAGTCGCTGCCTCATGCCGCCCGAGTAGCCCTTGACCTTGCGCTTGGCTGCGTAGGACAGGTTGACCCTGTCGAGAAGCTCCGTCGCGAGGCGCTTCAGCCCCTGCGGAGCCTGCACGCCCTTGAGCACCAGCAGATAGCGCAGCATCGCCTCGCCGCTCAGGTGCGGGTAGAACCCGAAGTCCTGGGGCAGGTAGCCGAGCTGCCTGCGGATGCGCCGCGGGTCGGCGACGATGTCCTCGCCGTCGAAGTGGACGCTGCCGGACGTGGGTTCGAGCAGGCCCGCGACGATGCGCATCAGGGTGGTCTTGCCGGCACCGTTGGGGCCGAGCAGGCCGAACATGCCCTTCGACACGTCGAGCGAGACGCCTTGCAGCGCCGCAACGGGTCCGGGGTAGACCTTTACGAGGTCTCTGATCTCTAGCATGGGGTCTCCTGTGGTCACGCCGAGGCGCACATTTGCACCGCGTCCGCCAGCGAGCGCAGGGGGTCGCCGCTGCGCGGGATGAATTCGTGAGCCATGTATCCGTCGAAGCCGGTGTCGCGGATCGCACGCACGATGGCCGGATAGTTGAGCTCCTGCGTGTCGTCGATCTCGGCGCGCCCCGGCACCCCACCGGTGTGGTAGTGGCCGATCCACGGTGCGGCGTCTGTCAGCGTGCGTATGACGTCGCCTTCCATGATCTGCATGTGGTAGACGTCGTAGAGGATGCGCACGCGGGGCGAGTCGACCGCACGGATGATCTCGAGCGCATACGGCATGTTGTCGCCTATGTAGTCCACATGGCCGTCCGGTTTGGAGTTCAGCGCCTCGACCAGAATCGTGACGTCTTCCGCCTCTGCGATCGGCGCGCACTCGCGAAGGCACCGGATCGAATTGTCGATGGCAGGTACGTCATCCATCCCGCGACGGTTTCCGAAGAAGCAGATCACGTTGGGCACGCCCTCCCGCGCCGCACGCGGGATGTGCTCCTCGAACGCACCGATGATTGCGGCGTGGTTGCGCGGCTCGTTCAGCCCGTCCTCGATGGTGCCAGCGCCCACGTCTCCGCACGAGACGACGAGCCCGTGATCGTGCGCGACCGCCCATTCGTCCACGGTGAGGAGGTCGATCGCGGGGAGCCCGATGTCGGCGACCGCAGCGCAGAAGGGCGTGAGCGGGATGTCGGCGAAGCACCAGCGCGCGACGGACTGGGTGATGGGGGGCGCGCCGTTGGTCGCGCTCTGCGGACCCCGGCCAGCGGCGGATTCGGGGCGCGCGCCGGCGGGCGTCTGGCGGTCGCAGCCCGGGACCGCGAGACCGATCGAGGCGGCCCCGGCGGCTTTGATGGCCTGACGGCGTGTGAGGTCGGGCATTGTTATGGGTCTGGCTCCCACTTGGACGCGCAACTTCTGCCGGGAAGCGCGGAGACGGCGCGTACCGCCCCGGCTCCCGGCACGGCGGAGACTATAGCGCGTGGAGGCGGGACGGGCGAGTGGGTCGGGGAACCGGGCTTGCTGGCCCACCGCAACGCGCTGCGGTATCTTCTGGTCGAGTTTCGGAACCTAGGAGCACCCCATGAAACGAAGACGGGCCGTGACCGTTCTCGGCGGAGTCGCCGGCGGCCCACTCCTTCTGCGCCCCGACGACCTCGGGCGCCTTCTCGCATGGACCGACCGCGTCCGCGCTTCGCCCGCCCCTCGCCCCCAGACCCCCACCCCCCTCTCACCCCCCCGCGCTCGCGTCATGGAGGCCCTCGCCGAGGTGATCATCCCCGCGACGGACACGCCGGGCGCGTCCGAAGCCGGCGTCACCGATTTCGTGGCCGCGCTCGTGGGCGGATGGCTCGACGACGACGACCGCGACCGCTTCCTCGCCGGGCTGGACAGCGTGGACCCGGCGTGCCGGGAGCGCTTCGGCAGCCCGTTCGCCGAGTGCGCGCCGGATGAGCGGGTGGCGTTCGTCCGCAGCCTCGACGACGAACTGACCCGTCTGCGCGAGGACGACGCCGTAGACGAGACGCGACACTTCTTCCACGACGTCAAGCGATTCACCCTCACGGCCTACTTCACGTCGGACGTGGGGCTCGCCGCGCTGGGCCACCGCACCACATTCCGTAGCTTCGAGGGGTGCGCGCCGCTCGCACCGGTAGTCGACACCCCCCCGCCCCCCCGACCCACGCCATGACACTTCCCCGCCGAGCCCTCTTCCACATCCGGCCGCGCCGCCAGGAGTACGACGCGATCGTCGTCGGCTCCGGCATGTCAGGCGGCTGGGCGGCCAAGGAGCTCACCGAGCTGGGTGCCAACGTGCTCGTCCTCGAAGCGGGGCCCATGATCGTTCCCGAGCGGGACTACGCCGAGCACCTCCCCACCTACGAGATGCCCTACCGGGGCTGGAACGACCGCAAGGCGCTCGCGGCCGAACAGCCAGTGCAGCGGGAGTGCTACGCCTGCGACGAGGTGGCGCGCAAGTTCTTCGTCAACGACATCGAGAACCCCTACACCACCGACCCCGACAAGCCCTTCCTGTGGATCCGCGGGCGGCAGGTGGGCGGCCGGTCGATCATGTGGGCGCGGCAGTGCTACCGGCTCAGCGACCTCGACTTCGAGGCCAACGCGCGCGAGGGATACGGGGTCGACTGGCCCATCCGCTACGCCGACCTGGCCCCCTGGTACGACCACGTCGAGGCGTTCGTGGGCATCAGCGGGCAGGCGGAGGGGCTGCCGCACCTGCCCGACGGCGTGTTTCTGCCGCCCATGCAGATGTCGTGCGTCGAGGAGCACGTGCGGGACGCGATCGCCGGCGCGTTCGGAGGGCGGCGCATGATGACGATCGGCCGCACCGCCGTCCTCACCCGCGACCACAAGGGCCGCCGCGCCTGCCACTACTGCGGCCCCTGCCACCGCGGATGCCGCACGCGCAGCTACTTCAGCTCGATCAACGCGACGCTGCCCGCGGCCGAAGCGACCGGCCGTCTCACCCTCCGCCCCAACAGCGTGGTCCCCGGCGTGATCTGGGATCGGCGCACGGGCCGGGCGAGCGGCGTCCGCGTGATCGACGCCGAGACCCGCGAAGAGACAGAGTTCCACGCGCGCGCAATCTTCCTCGCCGCCTCGGCGCTGGAGTCGACGCGCATCCTCCTCAACTCGAAGTCGCCCGACTTCCCCGACGGCTTCGCCAACTCCAGCGGCGTGCTCGGCAAGTACCTCATGGACCACACCATGGGCGTGGGCGCACGCGCGACCTTCGCCGGCTGGGAGGACCGGACAACCCGCGGTAGGCGTCCCAACGGCATCTACATTCCCCGTTTCCGCAACGTCACCGAGCCCGCGTCCGACTTCTTGCGCGGCTACGGCTATCAGGGGTCGGCGGTCCGCACAGGATGGGACCGTGGCGTCGCGATGTCGGGTTTTGGAGCGGAGTTCAAGCGCGACCTGCTTCGTCCGGGACAGTGGGAGTTCGGACTGGGCGGCTTCGGCGAGTGCCTCCCCCGCGAGGAGAACCACGTGTCCCTCGATCCCGAGCAGGTCGATGCATGGGGAATCCCCACCCTGCGGATAAGCTGCGCCTGGAGCGACAACGAGCGCCTCATGATGCGCGACGCCGCCTTGCAGGCCGCCGAGATGCTCGAGGCCGGCGGCGGCCGCGACATCACGATCGACACCGATATGACCCCGCCCGGCCTCACCATCCACGAGATGGGTACGGCACGCATGGGCCGCGACCCGGCCACCTCGGTGCTCAACGCCCACAACCAGGCGTGGGACGTGCCCAACCTGTTCGTCGTCGACGGCGCGGCGATGGCGTCGTCCGGCTGCCAGAACCCGTCGCTCACCTACATGGCGTTCGCGGCGCGCGCGAGCCACTACGCGGTCTGGGCATCGCGGCGGGGGGAGATCTAGCGGGACATCCCGTCAGCCGCGCTCCAGGGGCCAGAGCTGGACGTGCTCCACCCCAAGTTCGTCCACGAACCGGCCCAGAATGTAGCCTTCGCCGATCTCGTGGATCTCCAGTCCCTCCGGCGTTTCGACGAATCCCAGCGCGTGTCCGTTGGGATCGAAGACCGTCCAGAGCGTGCCGGGTCGGGCCTCGCTCGGAATCTCGTATTCCTCCACCCAGAGGTGGCCCACGGCGTCACCCAGGACCGAGGAGAATGCCGGGAAGTAGTCGGCGAAGGGCGTGGTTTCGAACCCCCGGCGCGCCTGCTCCACCAGCGCTGCGGGAATGCCGGGACCCTGGTAGGCGGACATCTGCCCCTCGACATAGGGGGCGCGGTCGGCCTCGGTCGGAGCTCGGGGCACATGGCCTCGCCGCACCACGCGGCCGAGGGTGCCGTCCGGGCCGAACGCCCTGATCTCGTATCTGTCGTTGGGACTCGCGACGACCTGTTCGCCCCAGAGACCCGTAACGAGCTCCCGGCCATAGGCTTTCCAGCTGAGGTGCTTCATCCCCCGATCATCCGTCGTGACGATGACTTCCGCCCCGGGATGCGTTCCGAGCGAGGCGGACAGCGTGCCTTCGCCGTCCCAGAGTTCGACGACGGCGGTGTCGGCGTCCTCCGGCGCCCTGATCGCCAGGATGTGGCCGGTCTCGCGCACGTCGAGGGGCCTGGGGCGGCGCCAAGCGACCTCTTCGATGCTGCCCAGGACAAAGGAGCGTCCGTAGTTGCCCTCGGAGTCCAGGATCGCGATTCCGAGGTCGATCCTGAACCAGGCCGTGATCGAGTCGCCCGGCCAGCGGCCGACATGCACCAGACTGGCGAACTCGCCGGGCCCCTCTCCCTGCCCTCCCCAGGTCGCCGCATGAATCCCGGCTTCGTCGAAGACGCGCAACTCGGCAGTGCCCATGTCGGCCACCACGATCCGGCCGTCGGACAGCCTGATGGCACCCGTGACCCAGTCAAACATGTAGGGTTCCTCGCCATCGAAGACGCCGATCGAAACCGCAGGCTCGGGTCCGACCCGCCATGGCAGTCGGGATCCTTCGGGCGGCGCGGGGTTCTCGACGATGCGGACTCCGGCGCTGTCGCGGACTTCAGGGGCAAGTCCGCCCGGGGCCGGGGGATCCTGGCCACACGCCAGAGTGAGGGCGAACAACGTCAGAGCTGTGATAGTCCTCATGACTCCGTCAATCCTTTCTGCCGTCAATCCTTTCTGCATCTGCGACGGGCAGCGACATGGGTGGCGCCACACCGTCCCGTCAGCCGCGCTCCAGCGGCCAGAGCTGGACGGACTGGACTCCGAGCTCGTCCCAGTCGCGGATCAGCACGTAGTCCTCGCCGATCTCGTAGATCCACAGTCCCGCCCCCGGCATCTCCACGTATCCCATCATGCGGCCTTCGGGATCGAACACGGTCCAAAGCGAGGGGCCCGATGGCTCGTCTCTGGGGAACTCGTATTCCTCGACCCACAGGTGGTCGAGCGCATCGACTTTCACAGACGAGAACGCCGGCATGCTCTCGGCCACGGGGATGGACCGATACTCCCTTCGCTGCTCCTCCCGATACTCCTCGATCTCGCTCGGAGACAGATGGTCGGGATGCCAAGCCACCTGTTCCTCGATGTAGGCCTCGACGTCCTCACGTGTCGGCAAGCGCGGCGCGTGGTCGCGACGGACGATTCGAGCCAGCGTCCCATCCTCGGCGAACGCCCTGATCTCGTACCGATTGTTCAGGCCGTGCACGATCAGGTTCCCCCACGGCGCCTCGGCCACGATCGCGCCGAAGATCGGCCTGTACTTCATGGCCCGGTCGGTTCCCTCGTGCGCGATGTAGCTCTCGTGACCGGGGTGGCTTCCGAGCGAACTGCGCAGCCTGCCTTCGGCGTCCCGGATCTCGACCGTGACCGTCTCGACGATGTGCGGGTCGTGTCCGGCCATGATCGAACCGTCGCCCCTTACCGCGAACGGCCGCACGAAGCTCGCGCTCGGGTCGTCGGGGTTCCTTTCCAGCGTGAAGTTGCGGCCGAAACTGCCGTCGGAGTTGAAGACCGAGATCCCGCGGCGGGGGCCGTACCAGGCCGCCACCGAATCGCCCGGCCAGCGCTCGACATGGATCAGCCCACGAAACTCGCCCGGTCCCTGGCCCCGCCCTCCCCAGGTCTCCAGGTACGCTCCGGACTCGTCGAAGACCCTAAGCTCGTTCGGGCCGCTGTCCGCCACCACGATGCGCCCGTCGGGAAGCCTCGTGGCACCCCACGGACTGTCAAGCATGTACGGGTCGTCGCCTTCCAGAACGCCGATCGAAACCGCAGGCTCGGGCCCGATCCGCCACCTTAGGCGGGATCCTTCGGGCGGCGCGGGGTTCTCGACGATGCGGACTCCGGCGCTGTCGCGGACTTCGATTGCGGTGCCGCCGGGCGCGTTGGCGTACTCACAGGCGAGCGCAGCCAGCGGCAGCACGGCAAGGAGAGGATGCAGCCTCATGAGTCCCTCCCGGAGAAAAAGGCGCATCTGAACATTCCCGCGCCCATCAGGGCAACCTATCTTGAAGGATCGTTCCCGCAAGCTCTCGGACCCGCCATGACGCTGCAAGATGCTGTTGAATCGCTGTACCGCATTGCCATCTTGGAACGGAAGCCCACTTCCACCAAGAGGCTGGACGGCCTGGCCCGACTCTGCATCGCTGAATTGGCCAAGCGGCGTCTCACGGGCGCGGTTACCGAGGCCAAGTTGCCTGGAGGCGGACGCGAAAAGGCGTGGGATGTCGCCTGGAACATGGACGGCAAGCCTCGGCTGGCGATTTCCCTGAAATCCCTCCTTAGGAATCTAGGCGGAACCGTCCCGAATCGTGTCGACGACCTCATGGGTGAAGTCACGAACGTCCAGATGTACTCACCTGAGATCGTGACTGGCTACATCATGCTCTTCAACGTCGCCGAGGACTCGTACAGTACGCTGCATCAGAGCACATGGGCGGAGCTCCTCAAGCGCCGGATCACCCGACTGTCCGGTCGCCAGCCGCCATCTTGGAGCATCGGGATGATCGAAGCATCCCTGTTCCTCGAAGTCGATTTCTCGGAGGGTCCTCGCCTCGTTTCCGGTGCCGAGAGTATTGGCCCATTCTTCGACCGGCTGGTCGCGCAGGTTCGGCACAGGAACCCCAAGCTGGAGCGCGGCTCATGACCAGCCCGAAGGTAGCCATCGGCAACCCCAGCCTGGAGGCGATCGTCCGGCGGCACCTGCCGGAACTGGGACTGTCGGACAGATCGCTGAAGACGGCGCTTCCGGGCATGGCCAGGGATTCGGGGGAGTCCGCGCGAGTCGCGGCAGCCGTTCACGAGGTGGCCACGGATCACCGCATCTTCCACGGGGACGCACGCGACCTTTCGGCACTCGCCGATCAGACGATCCATCTGGTCGTCACGTCGCCGCCCTATTGGACTCTCAAGAAGTACAACGACGGTCCCGACCAGCTTGGGGAGATCGGTAACTATGACCGTTTCGTTTCCGAGCTAGCGCATGTCTGGCGCGAGTGTCACCGCATTCTCGTTCCCGGCGGACGCCTGGTCATCGTGGTCGGCGACGTCTGCCTGTCCCGCCGCCAACATGGCCGTCACGTCGTGGTGCCGCTGCACGCGAGCATTCAGGAGTCCTGCCGACGACTTGGATTCGACAATCTGGCCCCCATCATCTGGCACAAGATCGCGAACGCCAGCTTCGAGATGGGCCCGGGCGGGTTCCTGGGAAAGCCCTACGAGCCCAACGCGATCATCAAGAACGACATCGAGTTCATCCTGATGCAGCGGAAGCCGGGTGGCTACCGAAGTCCGTCACCCGCCGCGCGGGCGCTGAGCATGATCTCGGCCGTGGAGCACCGGGAGTGGTTTCGCCAGATCTGGACGATCCCCGGCGCCTCGACGCGTGCTCATCCCGCGCCTTATCCGCTGGAGCTCGCCAGTCGCCTGATCCGGATGTTCTCGTTCGTGGGGGACACGGTGCTCGATCCGTTTCTCGGGACGGGCACGACCTCGGTGGCTGCGGCGCGGGCGGGGAGAAGCAGCGTGGGCGTAGAGGTGGACCCGGCGTATCTGGAGCTGGCCCGGCGGCGCTTCGTGGACGAGACCGGCGGGCTGTTCGGCAGGGCGCGGGTGGAGGTGGCGTCCAAGTAGCCCACTGGGGTTTCACACGGCCTTGGACGTTTTTGTATACTTTTTCCGCCATTCGTGGCAGATAATGTATACATAATCCCCCAATCTCCGGTGTACGCGAGCGTTTGTCCGCCACGAAACGCCGAAAATGGCGGACAAACTCGATGGTCCTCCCTCACTCTCCGCCCAACGGCGGGGCGCTCTCCGGCGACCGCCGATGGCCGGTCCCCTGCTCGAACGCATGCCCGAAGCGCAGCAGCATCGCTTCGGCGAAGGGGCGGCCCAGGAACTCGATGCCGACGGGCAGGCCGTCCGGCGTGAATCCGGCGGGCACAGTGAGCGCTGGGAAGCCCGTGATGGGGCTGAGCAGGCGGTTGTCGCCGAGTCCGTAGTCGTCGGCGGGCGCAGGGTTGGTCTCGGCGTCCTCGGCGATGAGCGTCGGGGGGTGGTCGAAGGTGGCGTAGACGAGCGCGTCCAGATCGTGCTCGGCCATGGTCACGAGGACTTCGCGGCGGATTCGGTCGCGCGCGAGCGTGTAGTCCAGGTAGCCCGGATCGCGGGTGGTCTTGCCGAGCGAACCCGCCAGTCCGGCCGCGCGCCACGGCGTTACACGACCGCTCAGCAGGATCGAACGTAGCGTTGGGAACGGGGCATTGGAGTGCTGGGCGAGATAGTCGTCGGTCGCCTGTTCGGTCTCGTAGCTGTTGCTCCCGAACACCGCGTTCACCGTCTCGATCCCGGTCACGGCGACGGTGTCCACGACCTTGGCCCCGAGTCTCCGCAGATCAGCCACCGCCGCGTCGATGCGGGAACGCACCTGCCGAAACCCCTCCGATGCCGGATCCACCGACTGATCCATGGGAGCGCGGATGACGCCGATGCGCGCCCCGACCAGGCCGTCGCCGTCTAGTCCGACAGTATAGGACGCCGGCACGTTCCCGACTGAACGGGCAGTCACCGGATCCTGCGGATCGTACCCCGCGATCACGTCGAGCAGGATTGCCGCGTCCATTACGGTGCGCGTCATGGGTCCCATGGTGTCGGTCGTGGGATTGGCGGGCATCAGCCCGAAGCGACTCACGAGCTCGAGGGTCGGCCGCAGACCCACCAGCGACGCCACGGCGGCCGGTCCACGAATGGAGCCGCCGGTGTCCTCGCCGATGCCGACCATGCCGAAATTGGCCGCGACGCCCACGCTGGTGCCGCCCGACGATCCGCTCGGATTGCGCCGGGGATCGTACGCGTTGCGAATCACACCGAACCCGGAACCCACGTACCGCGACGCGAATTCACCCATGTTCGTCTTGGCGTGGATGATCGCGCCCGCTGCCTTCACGCGCGTCACAATGGTCGCGTCCCGTTCCGGCACGAAGTCCGCGAATAGCGCGGATCCGTAGGTCGTGGGCATGTCGCTCGTCTCGACCTGGTCCTTCAGCAGCACCGGAATGCAGTGCAGCGGCCCGGTGAGCCCTCCGGCGGCGAAGGCCTCGTCGAGCCGCACGGCCTCGTCGAGCGCGCCCGGATTGACCGTGGCGATGGCGTTCAGGCGCGGCCCCTGCTTGTCGTAGGCATCCATCCGCTCCAGATACGCCTGCACCAGAGCGACACAGGTCAGCTCGCCCGAGTGGAACGCGGCGTGCACCTCGGCGATCGTCGCTTCCTCGACCTCGAAGCCTTGCGCCGCCAGTCGTCCCATCCCGGACATGAGCGTGAGTCCAACGACGACGACCAAGATCCGCAATGTCTGCGTCAGCATGCCGATTCGGCTACGCCCGTCGCGCCCGCGCGATGAACTCCGCACCTGTGTCGCACTCGATGATGGCGGCTGCCAGAGCCTCAACGCGAGCGGGATCCACGAGCTGATCGAACAGGGGTGCGAGTTCGCCGACCACCGCCGGTCCAAACTTCTGGACCGCCAACTGGCGCAGCAGCGACCGACGTCCCTCGTGCAAGCCCTCCCGACGGCCCTCGTGCAACCCTTCCCGGCGACCTTCCTCTCGCCCCTCCTGGCGCCCCTCCTGCCGCCCCTCCTGCCGCAGCTCCTCGTACAGCTTCCTCAGCTGCGCCGCCATCAGGGTCTCTTCGTGTCTGATCATCGTCTTCCTCCTCCCGGGCGGCGTCGCCGCCATCAGCGTTGGGTCCGGTTCGGGCAGCCCCGGGGCCAATTGCTGCCGGAGCGCCCCGAAGCCGCGAATGATTCCCTCGTCCCCCGACTCCAGTACGGTCCGCCACAGCCCGGCCAGCCGATCCGCGTTCCGCCCCCAGCGGGCGTTCTCCCACTCGGCCAGCACCGAGAACCAGTTGCCCGGGGGCGAGTCGGAGGGCTCCGGCACCAGATCCTTCAACTCGACCAGAATGTACCGCCGCCGCATCTGCAGGCCAAGCAGCCTCCTGAGGGCGGGGCCCGGGTCGGGGACGATCCAGTCGGCAAGGTCGGTGGCGGCACCCCACTTCGCGTGCCCGTTGTAGACGACGAACGGGGCGACGATCGGCGGCCTGCCCGCCGCGCCGAGATCCCTCTGGGTCTCCGCCTCCTGGAGCACGAGGGCGGCGTACTCCTGGACCCGGAAGGCCATGTTGGCCTCGGGGCGGGACTGGAACTCGAGCGCGATGAAGAGCGGGTGGCGGTCGGGCCGCCGCAGCTGCGTCCTCCATATGGCGTCGCCGTGCCGCTGCTGGAGACCCGCCGCCTTGACGAAGCTGGCGGAGGCCTTGCGGAGCGACGCGGGCTCGATCAAGTCCGGCAGGCCGGGGACCATGGTGGACAGCAGCCCCTCGACCAGGGCTGGGTTGGAGAAGAGCAGCCGGTAGGCTTCGTCGTGCTTGGCTCGGGGGCGTCGGGTGGACATCGGCATTTGGCTCTGAACGGGTACGGTTCGTGGACGGCGAAATGGGGTTCCGAGGTGTGGTATCTCGGCGTCCCGATAACGGTCGCACGGTCTCAGGGGCGTTCCTATAGCTGGATGGGACAGATTTCCCGGCGAGGGGCCGTGGGCTTTGTCGATGCAGGGCTGCGGCCGGCAATAGCGACGGAACCGACCGGCACTGGCCGCCGCGCACGCAGGTCCGCCCCCACTGGCCCACCCCCCCTCGGCGCGGTACGATCCCTGCACGGCACGATCCCCGCACGCCCGCGCTCCGCCGCGCCGAGCGCTGCAACCACCCCCGTCCCGGACGCACGCATGACCCGACACGGCCACCCCGACGCCGCCCCCACGGCCGCCGCTCTCGCGCTTACCGCCGCCCTCGCGCTCGCCGTCGCCCCAACCGCCGCCCCCCTCTCGGCTCAGCCCGCCTACCCCGCCTCCGCGCACGGCGGCAACTACATGCATAACTTCTACTTCCCTCCGGCACCCTCGTCGTCGCCCTGGTACCCCGAGTGGCACCCCGGCGGCGAGCGTGTCGCGGTGGCGATGGGCGGCTCGCTCTGGGAGGTGGACATCGCGACCGGCGACGCCCACGAGATCGTCCACGGCCCCGACTATTACTCGTCTCCCAACTACTCGCCCGACGGCTCGTGGCTCCTCTACACCGCGGACGACGGCGGCCGCACGATCCACCTCGAGGTCATGAACAGGGCCACCGGCGAGCGCCACCGGCTCACCGAAGGCGAGCACATCCACACCGACCCCCGCTTCTCGCCGGACGGCGGCCGTATCGCCTATGTCTCCACCACCCCCAGCGGCTTCTTCAACGTCTACATCCGCCCCTTCGCCGATGGCGCCTGGACCGGGCCGGACGTCTCGGTCACGTCCGACAACTCCTTCGGCCGCGACCGGCTCTACTTCGGCGCCTGGGACATGCACATCTCCCCCGCGTGGCTGCCGAACGGCGAGGAACTGCTGATCGTCTCCAATCGCGACGTCGCACTCGGCAGCGGCAACGTCTACCGCGTTCCGGCCCGGGCCGGCGGCATCGAGGACCGCCAGATCGTCCTCGCCGAGCAGACCCTATACCGGACCCAGCCACACGTCTCGTACGACGGCCAGCGCTTCGTCTACTCCTCGACCGCAGGCGCCGCGGATCAGTTCCAGAACCTGTACGTCCAGCCCACGACGGGCGGCGAGCCATACAAGATGACCTTCTTCGACCACGACGCCTTCCACCCGCGCTGGTCGCCGGACGCGGAGTGGATCGCCTTCGTGGCGAACGGCGGCGAGCTCCACCACCCGAGCGGCCTGCCGCAGCTGTACCTGCTGGAGGCCAACGGCGGCAGACTTCGGCGCGTCGACATCACCGAACGGCACTGGGCGCGGCCGACGGGCACCCTCGCCGTAACCACCGTCGATCACGAGGGCGAGCCGGTGGCCAGCCGCGTCCACCTGACCGCCTCCGACGGCAAGTTCCACGCACCCGCCGACGCCTATGCCCGCGTGGCCCGCGAAGGCGACCGGGTATTTCATCACCCGGGCTCCTTCACCGTGGAGCTCCCGGCGGGCGAAGCCGAGATGACCGTCGTGCGCGGCTTCGAAACCGCCCCCGCGACCTACACCGCCATGATCCGCCCCGGCGAAACCACCGTGATGACGGTCACGCTCACGGAGGTATCCGACCTCTCCGACGAGGGCTGGTTCTCGGGTTCCACCCACGTCCACATGAACTACGCCGGCAACCTGCGCAACAGCCTCGCCAACCTGATGATGATGTCCGCCGCCGAGGACCAGGACGTGGTCGCCGAGCAGGTCGCCAACAAGGACAACCGCATCCTCGACCACCAGTACTGGATCCCGGGCGGGGGCGCGCATCCCCTTTCGGAACCCGACCGCCTGCTCGTCGTCGGGCAGGAGTACCGCCCGCCCTTCTACGGACACGTCTTCATGTTCGGCCACCGGGAACACCTGATCGCGCCGTACGCGATGGGGTACGAAGGCACCGGGATCGAGAGCCTCTACCCGAGCAACACGGACATGATGCTAAAGGCCAAGGCCCAGGGAGCGACGACCGCCTATGTCCACTCGTTCTACAACGGCGACCCGCTGGAGGGGAACCTCGGCGGCGCCAAGGGCTTCATCGTGGACGTCGCGCTAGCCGCCGCCGACGCCGTCGAGTGGTCGACCCCGCAGGACGGCTGGCCCCCGGTGTACGCGGTGTGGAGCAACGACATCCGGGCAACCGTGGTGGGGGGCGAAGACTCGATATCGAGCCTGCACGCGACGCCGCTGGTGGGGTCCATGCGCACGTACGTCCGCACCCCGGACGGCCGGCTCACCATGGATGGCTGGTTCCAGGGGCTCCGCGACGGCCACTCCTTCGTCACCTCCGGCCCGCTGATCGAGTTCACGGTGGATGGTCGAGGACCGGGGGAAGAGCTCGACCTCGACCGACCCGGCGAGGTGCGGGTGCGTGGCCGGGTGTGGAGCGTGGTGCCGATGGAAAGGGTCGAGCTGGTCGTCGACGGCGACGTGGTCCGCACCTGGGAACTCAGCGGCGACCGCAAGTCGCTCGACATCGACGACACCTTGGCCATTGGCGCGAGCGGGTGGGTTCACCTGCGCGTCGAGGGCGGCCCCGAGGACCGCTGGCCGCTCGACACCTCGTACCCGCAGGCGTTCACGAACCCGGTCTGGGTCACGGTCGCGGGGCGGCCGATCCGCAGTGCCGAGGCCTCGGACTACGCGCTGCGCTGGATCGACAAGCTGCGGAACATGGCCGACTTTTGGCCGGGCTGGCGGTCCGAGTGGGAGCGAGAGCACGTGTTCGCCCAGTTCGACGAGGCGCGCGAGGTCTACCGGCGTCGGGGTTCGGAGGCGGCAGACGCCGGCCCGGCCCCGGCCCCGCCGCTGCCCACCGTCACCGAGCAGTCCAGCGGCACGAGCGAGGTGCTGCAGGCGATCAGCCCGGTGTCGGAGGAAACCGCGTGGGTGGGCGGGCACGGCGGCGTTATCCTGCGCACGCTGGACGGCGGATCGAGCTGGGAGCGGATCCCGGCACCCGGCGGCGACTCGCTCCAGTTCCGCGACATCCACGCGTTCTCGTCGCGGGCGGCGGTAGCGCTCACCGCCGGCGAAGGCCCGGTGTCGCGGATCTACCGCACCGCCGACGGCGGCCAGAGCTGGACGCTCCGCTTTCTCATGGACCACCCCGAGGGCTTCCTCGACTGCCTGGACTTCTGGGACGGCGCTCGGGGCTTCGCATACGGGGACTCGTTCGACGGTGTGCCGTACATTCTCGTGACCCGCGACGGCGGCCGCAGCTGGGCCCGGGTCGGAGCGGATGCCGCGCCCGCGGCCAACGACGGCGAGGGCGGCTTCGCGGCGAGCGGGACGTGCGCGCGGGCGGGCGCGGCGGGTCGGGGCTGGATCGGCACCGGTGCCGGGGGTTCGGCCCGGATCCTCGCCACCGAGGACCATGGCGACACCTGGACCGAGGTGGCCGTGCCGATCGCGACCGGCGACGCGGCGGGGATCTTCACACTGGCCGTGGACGCGGGCGCGCCGGTGATGGCCCTGGGCGGCGATCTGAACGCACGTGAAGAGGTGGTGGCGGCGAATGCGGCGGCCTGGGCCGGCCGTGATGGGCGGTGGGTGGCGGCCACGCCCGCGCCGATTGCGGGATCTGTCTACGGGAGCGCGGTCGGAGGGAGCAGCGAGGCTCGGCGACTGGTGGCCGTGGCACCGCCCGGAGCGGCGTTCACGGCGGACATGGGCGCGACCTGGTACGCGATCCCCGATGTGAGCGCCTGGGCGGTGGAGTTCGCGAACGGTGGCCGGGTGGGTTGGGCGGCGGGGGGAGGCGGCCGCATCTGGAGAATCGTGTGGTAGCGACTCGGCCCCGGACCGGGCTGGCGCTGGGGATGGCGTGGGCCCTCGGGGCTGCGCACGCCCTCGGCGCGCAGGGGCCGCCGCGCATCGAGGGAAGGGTGGTCGACAGCGCCAGCGGGGCTGCGGTCGAGGGCGCCGCGATCACGCTCGCGCCTTTCGGCACCGAGGCGGCGGACAGCTCCGCCCGCGTGGAAGCGGTGACCGACCGCGCGGGGATGTTCCAGCTTGGGGGCGTGCCCTCGGGCGACCTGCACCTCACGGTGACCCACGTCGCGTACGGGACGTTCACCGACCGCGTCGCCCTGGCACGGGGCGACCGCATCGCCCTTCGGATCAGCCTGTCGCCGACCGCGATCGCGCTGGAGCCGATCGTCGTCGAGGTGTCCAGCGCGGGGGCCCGGAGAGACCGTGCCCTCGGCAGCGCCAGAAGACGGGTCACGGCCGAGGAGCTCACCCCCATGGCCCGGTCGGGCGAGCATCTGGCGAACGCCCTCGCGCGGCTGCTGCCCGGGGTGCGGGTCCGGAGCGGGCGCAGCCAACCCGGTCAGCTCGTGTGCCTCGAGTTCCGGGACCCTGCCTCGCTGGCCGCGCCGGGGTGCCGGACGCCCATCGTGATCGTGGACAACGTGCGTCAGGCCAACGGTCTCGTGACCCTGAACACCCTGCCCGTCGCACACATCCGGAGCGTCGAGGCGGTTGGCCCGGGCGCGGCCGGGGTTCGCTACGGGGCCGACTCCAACCACGGCGTCATCGTCATCGAGACCGTGTCCGGCGGCGCTCCCCTGCTGCCGCTGGGAGAGGCCGGAAGCCGGACCTACAGCTGGGCGCTGGAATCGGAACCCTACCCCTGGGGCGAGGCCCTTGCCCTAGCGGTGGCCACGAACGCCGCGAGCCTCGCCGTCGGCTACGCGGTGTCGCGATCATGTCTGAGTTTCGACGACCTTTCGGAGCACTTCGTCGGTGCGCGATGCGGCGGCCTGGGCAATGCCGGGTCGCGCATGATCCTCTACGCGGCGCCGCAGCTCGGGGTCGGCTACCTGACGGCGCGCATCGGCACCACCGACCTGTCGCGGGGGAGCACGTGGAAGAACGCCGTGGCTGGCACGCTCATGGCCGCGCCCGGAATCGTCCTTGCCCTGACGAGCCACGAGGACGGCTTCCCGGGATCTACCGAGATCGGGGCCGTGATGGCGATCGTGGGAGCCCCGCTCGCGACCGTCGTCGCGGATCGGCTGTTCCGCCGGGTCAGACGGTAGTCTATCTTTGGCGTAGCGGGTCGAACCGACAGGCGGGCGGCCCGAATGATGGTACCAACCGAGAGCGAAAATGTCTGCAAAGGGCACACTCGCGGCTTTCGAACACATCGTCGCCGCATCGAAGACCGTTCTGGAGGCCGTTCCGGAGGATCGCATGGACTGGCGTCCTCACGAGAAGTCCTGGACCGTCGGCGAGCTCGCCACCCATCTGGCCAACCTGCCGAACTGGACCATGCCCACGCTGGCCGCGTCGGAGTTCGACATCTCGCCGGCCGATGGCGGTCCGCCGCCCATGCCCGCCTTCACCACGACCGATGAACTCGTCGCGGCGTTCGACGCCAGCTCGGTGGCAGCGATCGCGGCCATCGGGAGCGCGTCCGACGAGGACCTTGCGGGGCCCTGGACCATGCTCGTGGCGGGCGAGCCGCGCTTCACCCTCCCGAAGGCGGTCGTGCTCCGCACCTTCATCCTGGACCACATGATTCACCACCGGGCCCAGCTCGGCGTTTATCTCCGGCTGCTCGACGTGCCGGTGCCGCAGGTCTTCGGACCTACCGCCGACTTCCCGGACATGTAGAGACGCGTTCAGCGTGCATCCGACCGCGAGGGACGCCCGAGCGACCCGCATGGATCCCGGTCGCTTCGACCTTCTCACCTTCGACTGCTACGGGACGCTGGTGGACTGGGAGACCGGGATCGTCTCCGCCGTGCGGCGCGTCTGCGCCTCGCATGGGAGCTCGCCGTCCGACGCCGCCATCCTCGCGGCCTTCGGCGAGGCGGAACACGTCGTGCAGGGGGAGCGATACCGCAGCTACCGCGAGGTGCTGGCGCTGACGCTCGCACGGATGGGCGCCTCGCTCGGCTTCCGCCCCGGATCCGACGAGTGCGACGCCTTCGCGGCTTCAGTGGGCGACTGGCCACCCTTCGCCGACACCGTGCAGGCTCTGCAGCGTCTGGGCGCACGCTACCGGCTTGGGATCGTCTCGAACGTTGACGACGACCTGTTCGCCCGAAGCAGTGAGCGGCTCGGCGTCGATTTCGACTGGGTGGTCACCGCACAGCAGGTCCGACACTACAAACCCAACGCGGCGCACTTCGCAGAGATGGCCCGACGTTCCGGAGTCCCGGTGGCGCGGACGCTGCACGTCGCGCAGAGCCTCTTCCACGACATTGCACCCGCCTCGTCGCTGGGCTACGCCACCGTGCATGTGAACCGCCCCAGCCGCGGGGGCGGGAGCGGCGCGACACCCACGGCGCACGCCCGCGCGGACGTCGAGGTCGCCGACATGACGGCGGTGGCGGACCTGCTGTTGGGGACCGAATGAGCACCGACGGCACCAATGCTGGGCGGGCACCGGAAGGGCGTTCCGGCGTGCCCGACGGACGCGATGGAATCCACACCATACGCGCCAGCGGCATTCATCGCGGCTGGAACGGGATTCACTACAAGACGGGTCTGTCGGCGAAGAACGTACCGGCGCGCGAGCTGTCCATGAACGTGGCCCGGATCCCGCCCGGCGGCGTGGCCTTCGCGCACATCCACGTGGACTTCGAGGTCATGCTCTACATCCTCGAAGGCACCGTGCGCCATGACTTCGGCCCCCACCTGCGCCAGTCGATCGTGAATCACGCCGGCGACTTCATCTTCATCGAGCCGGGGGTGCCCCACGAGGTGGTGAACGTCAGCGACACCGAGGACGTGGTGGCCGTCGTCGCCCGATCCGATGCATCGGAGTGGGAGAACATCGTGGACTACGACCGCGAGACCGGGAGGGTGATCCCCAAGCGCGACGCCAGCCGTTCCCTCACCAAAGGGCGATGACCACCGCCTGTCCCAGCAGCGCCACGCCGTTGTAGCCGACGTTGAGCCACGCTAGCCCGGGCTTGCGCTTCTCGAAGCTGACCGACTGCTGCGCGACCGGAAGCACGAAGGCGATCAGCGCCATGAGCGCCACATGCACGCCCACCATCGCCGAGCCTCCGGACGGTGCGACCTCGGCGATCAGTTGGGCCAGCACGAAAGCCGTGACCAGAGCGAGCACGAAGCTCGCGCCGTAGGTCCTGAGGGGGTTGAACCCCTCCTGAATCTCCTCGGGCGTGGTCTCCATCAGGGTCATCCAGCGCTTGCCGAAGACGGGGCCGTACCAGAGCGCGCCGATGATCATCGGAACGATTCCGGCAACGAGCACGGCAAGCAGATTGACATCGTGCATAGGGTTTCTCCTAGCTGAAGTCGGCGATCGTCCCGGGTTCGAGCTCCACGAAGTCGGGATGCGCAGGATTCGCAATGTAGTTTGCCTCGTCACCAACGACCGCGCTGGGCACGCGCAGAACGGCGGATCCGAGCGAGTCGAGCCACTGGTCGCCGATGGTCTGAGTGGCAGGGTGAAGGGCGGGAGCGGCCTTGCCCTACAGCGAGTTCGCCATGCGGTCCAGGAAAGCGCGCTCGTCACGGGTGAGCGCCCTGGCACCAACCGTTTTCACCTTGTTCAGCAGGAAGTCCAGCTCATCCCGATTGATTTCGTGGAGCTGGTCGCGGGGGATCGCCTCCCAGCGTCGCACGGCATCGTCCACTTCCAGCACCTCCTTGGCCATCCTCCTCGCGTCGCCTCGGGTCATTACCCTGCGATGTCTGCGTCGCTCCCACCTCAGCAGAAAGACCCAGCCGGTGGCGAGCCCGCCGAGATGGGCGAAGTGGGCGATGCCGTCCTGTGCACCGGTGAAGCCGGCGAACAGACTCGAAAAGACCATCAGCAGCGCGAGCATGCGCGCCTGGATCGGCAGAATGCCCCAGATGTAGATGTCCTCGCGCGGCCAGTAGCGGGCAAAGCCGATCACGACCCCGAAAATCGAGCCGGAAGCGCCAACCACCGCCGCGGTGGGGGAGAACACGAACGAGAGCGCCGCTCCTCCGATGCCGCACAGGATGTAGAACCAGATGAAGGTTCGGCTTCCGAGCCGCTCCTCGAGCCGCGGCCCGAAGAAGAAGAGCATGAGCATGTTGAGGAAGATGTGCCACATGTTCGCGTGCAGGAACGCGTACGTCACGATCGTCCACGGCCTCAGGAGCGCGAGGTAGGGGATGAAGGCGAAGTCGGTGCGGAGACCGGGGTTCACCCAGGTGAGCAGAAACACCACGACGTTGGCCAGCAGCAGCCGCTGAACCCATGGTGTCATCAGCACGTGGCCAACTCCTTCTCCTTCGCCGCGGGGACCGTCGCGTGACCCAATCTAACCGCGCGCCGCAGTCTCGCTCGGCAGCAACACGGCATGGACGAAGCTATGGACGGGTGTGGCGATCCCGACGGTTGCCCCCAGCCGTACCGCCGCACCGGTCCATGCCTCCAGCTCCGAGGGAACTCCCGCGACGATGTCGCGCTGCAGGGACGAACTGCCCTCGGCGGGAAAGGTGTCGACGATCTGCATTGCGCGCGCGACCGCGTCGTCGCCCAGCGCCACGCCGTGTGCGGCGGCAACCGCTGCGATCTCCTCCATGGCCCGCCGCAGAACCGTCCGGCTCTCTGGCAGCGTTCGCACCGTTCCCAGGGGCGCGCGGCACGCCGCGCCGACACCGCCCACCGAGCACACGAAGAGGAACTTGAGCCACAGCGCGGCGTCGATGTCGGCCGGCACCTCGGCGTCAACGCCGGCATCGCGCAGGGCGGACACCAGGGCGTCGACTCTTGGCGAACGGGCGCCGTCCCATTCGGCAACGGCCACATACGGATCCACCCCGATGTGCCGGATCTCTCCTGGAGACGCGATCTCGCTCATGATGCGCGTGAGCCCCTTGCCCATGCGCGCACGGCCCACCGCCGGAAGCAGACCCTCGTGCGCGTCGACGCCGTTGAGCAGCGGCACCACCAGCGTCTCGGGGCCCAGCAGCGGAGCGATGCCCCTCCTCACGGTGGCCAGATGCATGGACTTCACCGCCACGATGACCGCGTCGACCGGACCGATCTCCCTCGGGTCGCGGGTGGCGGCTGCGGGCCGCACCACGAAGTCGCCGCCGGGAGAACGAACGCGCAGCCCCGACGCGCGGATGGCCTCGAGGTGGGCGCCGCGAGCGATCAGCGATACGTCGTGGCCCGCGCGGGCCAGCACGCCGCCGTAGTAGCCTCCCGCGCCCCCCGCACCGTAGATGGCGATTCTCATGGCGGCGAAGTTACCGTGATGCCTGACAGGCTCAAAGTCCGGTGAACAACGAGGATGCATGATGATCGCCCGCATTGAACCCGCTCGCATCGCGATTCGGGCAGCTTGCCGCATGGCGCGGCCTCGCCTGCCGGCCGCCTTGGCGGCGGCACTGTCCACCTTCGCGGCCACCGCCCCGCTCGCGGCGCAGACCCCCGAGCAACGCTATGCCGACTGGGCTCGCCCCGGCTTCCGGCCACAGGAGTACGAGTATCGGCGCGGCCGCACGATGGATGGTCTGCGCGGCTCGGGCGGCGGTCTGCTGCTGACGCCCTCGTCGGACGGGCTCACGTATGGCGGCACCTTCCGCCAACTGGAGGACTTCTGGTATCTGACCGGCCTGGAGATTCCGCAGTCGATGCTCGTGCTCGACGCCGACCGGCGCCGCTCGCTGCTGTTCATGCCGACGAGGGATCCCCGCTTCGACAACCCCGGCCGGCCCAACGACTTCCCGGGACGGCCCCTGCTGGACGACTACCAGCTGCGCAGCATCGCCGGGATCGACGAGTACCGGGATCTCGCGGAACTGGAAGCCTATGTGCGGGGGCGGCTGGCCGAGGGGACGGTCCTGCGCGTCAACGCAGGCGCGGCCGGGCCGGTGCCCGAGCCGTCCGTGCCATTGATCGGGAGCCTCGACGCCAACGCCGCCCTGATCCACCGGATTCGGTCCGACTATCCCGGTGCGGAGCTCCTGAATGCGTTCGAGGTCGTGGCCCGAATGCGCATGGTGAAGACGCCCGCCGAGATCGACCGGATGCGAGCGGCAGCGGACGCGACCGTGGCGGGGATTCGTGCGGTGGCCGACCGGATCCGTCCCGGGATCGACGAGCGGAGCCTGCAGGGAGAGTTCGAGCGCTCGTGCCGCAACTTCGGCGCGCAGTCCATTCCGTTCACGCCGATCGTCAAGTCCGGTCCCAACAGTCTATGGCCGTGGCGCATTCTCGCCGCGCACTACGACCGGCGCAACCGGGCCATGCAGGCCGGCGAGCTCGTCATTCTCGACGTGGGTTGCGAGGTCGACGGCTATGTCAGCGACGTCGGGCGCACCTTTCCGGTGAGCGGGTCGTTCAGCAACATCCAGCGGGCGAAGCTCGACGTGAGCAATCGCGTGGCGGATGCGATCATCGCCGCTGTCCGTCCGGGAACGACCCTGCGCGACCTCACCGCCGTGGCGTACGAGGCCATCCCCGACGACGAGGAAGCGTACATGCAGACGCCCTCGTTCTTCGGCCACCACATCGGCATGTCGGTAGGCGATCCCGCCCTCCTCGACGAGCCGCTGGCACCCGGCATGGTGTTCACCGTGGAGCCCTGGTACTACAATCACGAGATCGGCGTCTCGGTGTTCATCGAAGAGGTGGTGCTGGTGACGGAGAATGGTGCGGACGTGCTGACGGCCGGTCTGCCCAGGACTGCGGCGGAGCTGGAGGGAATGGTGCGCTGACGACCGAGCGGAGCGTTCAGGCGCAGCTGCCGCGAACCTCGTAGCGCACGATGTACGGCACATCCAGCTCACCTCGGATCTGTCCCCAGATCTCGCTCCGGCTGGCGCGCAGGATGTATGGCCGGGAGACGACATCCCCCGGTCGCAACTCCTCCATGCGCACGCGCCCAGCCAGGTTGCCCGCTTCGTCGTAGACCTCCCATAGGTTCGTGGGGCGGGGCCAGCCTTCGCGCAGCAGCCAGATCGTACCATCGCGCCCCGCCACGATGCGCCGCACCGGAGGATGGTGTTCGGGAAATGTGATCGCGTTGCGTGCGATCCGCCTCTGGCGTTCCGCATTCCGGATGCCCCACGGCGGCCTGAGGTGCTCGGGGGTGAAGTCACCCGCCACCGCTGCGGCAAACCGCTCGCGCATCAGCTCCCGTTCGTCGCCTGTAACCGGCAGCGGCACGTAGGGCACGGCTCTGTGCAGCAACGTATCGCCCGCAATGCCGATTCGGAGCAGGTCGAACGTCGGCTGCTCGTCCTCTGCTCGCACCTCGCCGATGAACACGACCGCCGATCCGTCGGCCACCGCGACGACCGGAAGCGCCGACTCCCCGCTGCGAGGCGCCAATGGGTGCGACAGCATCATCCCGGATCCATCTCTGTCCGTTTCCCTGTAGATCGCATGGTCGGCCAGGTGACGCTCGATTATGGCGATGGTGTCGACGATCTCGCCGGAGGCCGCCAGCCGTCGCAGCGGCGCTCGCCGCGCGAGCATGAAGATCTCCTCCTGCTCGTTGAAGGTGCGGTACGGCAGAAACGTGCCGTCGGCGAGCGGGGTCCCGGGGGCGAATCTCGATCCCTCGGCCAGCATCGGCACCTTGAAGCTGACCTGGCGCACCGACGTGCCGTCGGCGAGGAAGAACTGGGTGGCAAAGCGGTCGCTCGTCCACAGCGTGTCCGCCCGCCACCCGATCTTGGTCGGAGGGGAGGCGAACTCGCCGGGTCCGCTGCCGGCTCGGCCGATGCGCCCGTCCGGACGCCCATCGGGCAGGAACACGGACACATGAAGATCCCAGTTCTGGAGCAGATGGATGCGGCCGTCAGGCCCCACCTCCAAGGCCCTCACAGGGCTCAGCGCGACATCGCCGTCCACCGAACCCAGCCGCAGAGTTTCGACGAAGCTCCATTCCAGATCGCATGTCGGTTCCTGCGCGACGCCAACGGTGCTGCCTCCAAGAACCCCCGCGACCGCTCCGGCAAGGCACCTCGACGCTATTCTTCCCATCATGGCCCCCTACTTTCGTTCGGTTCCCGTCAATCCGCTCACCACCTCCCCCAACACCGCCACCGCCTCGTCCAGCTGCCGGCCTGTGACGTACGGTGCGGGACCCAGGCGCAGTACGCGGCCCCGGGAGTCGGCGTAGACCCTTCGCCCCCTGAGATTGCAGCAGACTTCCCCGGCGCGGGGAGTCTCCAGCGCGAGAAACCCACCCCTTTGCTCAAGCGGAACCGAACGATCCCGCGTCAGCACGGCGGGGTCCAGGTCCAGCGCGTCCACATGCGCCGCCAGCCGTCGGATCTGCGCCAGGCCGATCTGCCGCAGTCGCGTCGCGTCCAGCCCCCGCTCGCGGAAGAAGCCGAACACCGCCGCTGCGCGGTAGTGGCTGACCGGATCGTAGGTGGAGCCGGCGAACCGAAGATGCCCCTCGCCGTAGACGACCCCGGGATCGGCCGTGGCCCCGCCGGCCCACGGTTCCCGAGCCAGCGTCCCGAACTCGGCGAACCACCCCGTGAGCACGGGGCGCAGCGTGCAGTCCGGCGGGAACCGCAGAAAGCAGTTCCCTTCCCCCAGTTGGCAGTACTTGTAACCGCCGCCCACCACGAACGCGTCCTCGAGCCCCATCTCGACGATCGAGAACGGCACCGCGTTGAGCGAGTGGTAGGCGTCGACGAGCAGCTCGGCGCCCACGCGGGCGCACGCCGCAGCCACCTGGTCCAGACCCTCGACGATCCGCGCGTCGCGGAACAGCACCGACGACACCAGCGCCGCCGCAGTTCGGTCGTCCACGGCCGCCGCGATCCGCTCGGCCACCGCCTCTCGCCCCACACTTCCCTCGTCCCCACCCGTCGGCACGCGCACGATCTCGACTCCCTCCGTCTCCAGGCGGTCGAGCTGCCGTCTAATGGTGTGGAACTCGCCGTTGGTGGTGACGAGCCGCGGCCGTTCGCGCAATGGCAGCGCCGACAGGAACCGGGTCAGCAGCTCGTGGGTGTTCTGGCCGAGCGCGATGTGGCCGTCCGGACCGTCGAGGAGGCGCCGATAGCCGGCCCGCACCTCGTCGGCGACCTCGAAGGCGCGACCCCACTTGTCGTCGACGAGCTCGGCGGCGTCGAGCCAGGCCTGTCGCTGGGCGTCGAAGGCCACATCGGGCCAGGCCTGATGAGAGTGGCCGGTCAGGAGCGCCCTTTCGGAGACCCGGAAGCGCGAGTAGTGGCGCGCGAGGCGCGAGGGCGAGTGGCCGGCCGTCGTGTGCGGCTCCGTGCTCACAGCGCCGACCTCATCTCCCAGAGATCGGGAAACGCCGGAGTCAGGGTGGCGGCCAGGTATGCGACACCCGCGCTGTCCCCCGTGCCCGGTTTATTCCCGATCGTGCGCTCGACCATCTTGACGTGCCTGTAGCGCCACTCCTGGAACCCCTCGTCCAGATCCACCAGTCGTTCGCAAAGATTGACCAGCGCGGGGTCGGTGCGGTACGTCTCGACCAGCACCCTCTGCACCTCGGGATCGGGCACCACGGGCTCCGTAACGTCACGGGCCAGCGCGCGCTCGGGAATCCGGCAGCCCCTGCCGACCAGGAACCGCAGAAAGGCGTCCCACAGGGTCGGCTCCTCCAGCCGCCGCTGCAGCCGCCGTCGTTCGTCGGGGTCCGGAAAGCCATCGAGCACCGCCGTCCGCTTCATTCCGAGCGCGAACTCCAGCTCGCGGAACTGCGCCGACTGGAACCCGCTCGCCGTGTCCAGGCGGTCGCGGAAGGACTCGAACTCGACCGGGGTCATGGTCTCCAGAATGTCCAGCTGGCCGACCAGCACCTTGACGATCGAGCGCACGCGCTTGAGGGTCGCGGCCACCCGCGCCTCGTCGTCCGCGATGAGAAGCCCTCGGGCGTGGTCGAGCTCGTGCAGCGCGGCCTTGAACCACAGCTCGTGGACCTGGTGCACGATGATGAAGAGCATCTCGTCGTGCTCCGGCGGGTCGGACAGCGGTCGTTGCAGGGACAGGAGCTCCGGCAGCATCGCGAAGCGCTGGTAGTTCATCGGTTCCTGACGTTCACTCATCTCCGCCATCCGGCCCGAACGCCCCGGCTGCCGACCCGAACCGCGGCGTGTAGTTGTTCAGCGTCTCGTACTGCGGCGGCCATGGAAGCGGATACCCCAGCGCGTGCGCGGCGTGCCTTGTCCAGTATGGATCCCAGAGGTGGGCGCGCGCCATGAGACAGAGGTCGGCCCGGCCCGCCGCGATGATCCCGTTGACGTCCTCGAACGACGAGATGTTCCCGACTGCCATCGTTGCAATGCCGACCTCGTGGCGGATCCTGTCCGCGAATGGCGTCTGGAACTGCCGCCCGTAGCGGGGGCGCTGGTACGGCACCGTCTGGCCAGTCGAAACGTCCACCACGTCGCAGCCGTGCGTCTTGAGAGCGCGGGCGATCTCCACCGCGTCCTCGGGCTCGTTGCCGCCGGGCCACCAGTCCACCGCCGACAAGCGCACCGAGAGCGGCTTGTCGTCCGGCCACTGCGCGCGCACCGCACCCACGACGCGCAGCGGAAAGCGCAGCCGGTTCTCTAGGCTGCCGCCGTAGCCGTCGGTCCGCCGATTGGTCAGCGGCGACAGGAAGCTGGCGAGCAGGTATCCGTGCGCCATGTGGATCTCGACCATGTCGAAGCCGGCCGCGGCGGCCATCGCGGTGGAGCGCTCGAAGTCCCGCAGCAGCGCGGCCATCCCGGCCTCGTCGAGCTCGTCGGGGACGGGGCTGTGCCCGAAGTAGCCGATCGGCGACGCCGACACGATGGGCCAGCCGCCGTCCTCCAGGGGCTCGTTGGGGCCCTCCCAGTCGAGTCGGGTGGAGCCCTTCCGTCCCGCGTGGCCGAGCTGGATGCCGATCTTCGCAGGGCTGAAGCGATGGACGAAGTCGACCAGGCGCCGCCACGCGGCCACGTGTTCGTCCATGTAGATGCCCGCGCACCCCCGGCGAGATCCTCCCGTCGCGCCCGATCGCGGTCATCTCGGCCATGACGAGCCCCGCACCGCCGATTGCCCGGGAGCCGAGGTTGACGAGGTGCCAGTCGTCGACCGTTCCGTCCCGGGCGGTGTACTGGCACATGGCCGACACGCCCACCCGGTTGGCCAGGGTCAGCTCGCGCAGGCGAAACGGCGTGAAGAGCGGGGGCGGAGGCGCGCCGGAGCGCGGGGCCGATCCGGAGCGGGCGGACTCCTCATCCCCTCCATCCCCCCCAGCCCCCCGAGCGATCCCCAGCGAGGCCTCGTGCTCGGCGATCGTCACGCCGGCCTGGGTTTCGGCCTGTCGGGCCACCCAGCGATCCACCTCGTCCACGAACGCGGGGTCGCGCTCCCGCAGGTTCTCGTGCGAAATGCGCAGACTTCGCGTGAGGAGCGAGAAGGCGAACTGCACCGGCTCCAGGCGGAAGTAGCGCTCGGTGTCCTCGAACCACTGAAGGCTGGCCTGGGCGGCACGCTGCAGCGACTCGACCGGACGACGGCGCTCGGCCTCGTAGGCGGCCAGGGCCTCGGAAAGCGACCGGGCGTCGGGCGTGCCGGAACCGATCCGCCGCAACGCCTCGGCCAGCGCCATGCCGTCGAGCATGGCCAGGCGCGTGCCCGACCCCACCGAGAAGTGCGCCGTGTGGGCGGCGTCGCCGATGAGCACGACGTTGCCCGTCGACCAACGCGCGTTCACGACCGTGGGAAAGCGGCGCCACACGGACCTGTTGCGGATCAGGGGGTGGCCCTCCAACTCATCCGCGAAGAGCCGGGACAGGAAGCGGACCGTCTCGTCCTCGCCAGCCGTGTCCATGCCCGCACGCCGCCACGTCGGCTCGGTGGTCTCCACAATGAAGGTGGACCGTCCCGAGGCGTCGTACTGGTAGGCGTGCACCCGCCAGAGGCCGTGCTCGGTCTCGCGGAAATGGAAGGTGAAGGCGGGGAAGGGCCGCGTCGTGCCCAGCCAGACGAAGCGGTTGGGACGCAGGTCGACCGTGGGCTCGAACGCGTCCGAGAAATGGTCGCGCACCCCGCTGTTGACGCCGTCGGCACCGATCACGAGGTCGGCGTCCAGGTACGGCCCCGGGTCGGCCACCCCCGCCTCGAAGTGGAGGCCGACGCCCAGATCGCGGCAACGCCGATGCAGCAGCATGAGCAGCGCTCGTCGCGACAGCCCGGCGAAGCCGTGCCCGGTCGACTCCAGACGGCAGCCCCGGTAGTGGATGTGGATGTCGTCCCAGTGATGGAACCGCTCCTGGATCGCGCTCAGCGTCGGGGCGTCGGCGTCGGCGACCTCCTGCAGCGTGGCGTCCGAGAACACGACGCCGAAGCCGAAGGTGTCGTCGGGCCGGTTGCGTTCGAAGACCGCGACGTGTCGCGCGGGGTCGTCCTTCTTGAGGAGCAGCGCGGCGAAGAGGCCGCCGGGCCCGCCCCCGATGACGTTGATCTTCAACTCTGTGCGTCCCGCACCAGCCCGCCCCCGATGATCAGGTGCTGGATTTCGGTCGTCCCCTCGTAGATCCGCAGCGCCCGCACGCTCCTGTAGAGGTGGTCGACCGGATTGGCGGCCAGGACGCCCCTCCCCCCCAGCACCTGCACCGAGCGGTCCACGATCCGTTGCGCGGCCTCGGCGCAGAAGGCCTTCGCCATCGCCGCCTCCACCGTGATTCGCGACGCCCCCCGGTCCTTCTCCCAGCCCGCCCGGTACGCCAGCAGGCGTCCAGCCGTCAGCTCGGTGGCCGACTCCGCGAGCTTCTCCTGGATCAGTTGAAACGACCCCAGCGTCCTGCCGAACTGCTTCCGGACGCGCGCGTGCTCGATGGCCTCCCAAAGCGCCCGCCCCGCCATGCCGCACGCCGCAGCCGCCACCGTCGGACGGAGGCGATCCAGCGCGGCCATCCCGGTCTTGAACCCGGTCCCGGCCTTGCCCAGCAAGGCATCGGCCGGAACGCGGCAGTCGTCGAAGCGGATCTCGCCAAGCGGGTGCGGCGCGCTCATCACCTGCGCCCCCGCGAACTTGAGCCCAGGGGCATCGGCGGGCACCACGAAACACGACATCCCCCGCGTCCCGGCCCCGGGGTCCGTCGCGGCGAACACCACGTAGAAGTCCGCGATCCCCGCGTTCGAGATGAAGGCCTTGCCGCCGTTCAGGACATGGTGGCTCGGGCCACTACCCGCGTCGCCCCTCGCGGGCACCGCCACCGTCGTCATCGAGGCCACGTCGGACCCCGCCTCCCACTCGGTCATCGCGAAGGCCCCCACCGCCTGGCCCGTCACCGCCCGCGCCATCCATCCGCCGGGATCCGCGCCCGCGATCAGCCCGGGGGTCGCGCTCAGCGCCTGCAGCGCAAAGGCCGCATCCGCCAGCGGAGACCACCACCCCAGCACCTCGCGCGCCACCAGACACCCGCGCACGTCTCCCGCGGCGATCGGCGCGAAGAGCCCGGCCGCCCCCATTTCCGCAACCAGCTCTCGCGCCCGCACCCGCGCCGCCGCATCGCTGTCGGGATCGCCGCCGTCGCCGATCTCCGTCCGACAGAACGCCACCACGCGTTCCCGGTACTCGCGGTGCGACGGCTCCACGAACGCCGCGACCGAGTCGAGCGAAAGCCCGCCCCCGTCAAACAAAGTCCGGCCTCCGCCTCTCTACGAACGCTTCGTACGCCTCGCGGAAGTTCGGGTTGAGCATGCACGCCGCCTGTGCCCGCGCCTCGGCGTCGAGCGCCTCGGCGAGCTGCATGTGCGCCTCGCGGTTCAGCGCCTCCTTGGTCACCTGCAGCGCGAACGAGGGCCCCCGCGCGAGCTCCTCGGCCAGCTTCGTCGCCGCGCCGAGCGCCTCGCCGTCCGGAACCACCCGGTTGTAGAGCCCGATGCGATGCGCCTCGGCCGCATCGATGAACGCCCCGGTCATGAGCAGCTCGGTCGCACGCCCCAGCCCCACGATGCGCGGCAGCAACCAGGCGGCGCCCATGTCCGCGCCCGAAAGCCCAACCCGCGCAAACAGATACGCGATTCGCGCCGACTCCGCCGCGATCCGCACGTCGCACGCCGTCGCAATGACCGCACCCGCGCCCGCCACCGTGCCGTTGAGCGCTCCCACCACCGGCTGACGACACTGCCGCATTGCCGCGATCAGGTCGCAGGTCATTCGCGTGAACTCCAGCAGCCCCTCGAAGTCACGCTCGAACAGCGCTCCGATGATGTCCTCGACGTCGCCGCCCGTGCAGAATCCGCGCCCCGCGCCCGTGATCACGATCGCGCGCACCTCTGGCTCGGTGTGCAGGGCCCGAAAGGTGTTCCGCAACTCGTCGTAGACCTCGAACGTCAGCGCGTTCAGCCGCTCGGGTCGGTTCAGCGTGATCCGCGCGACGTTGGCGTCGGTGTCGCAATCCAGCAGAAACGAGCGGGGCGTTTCGAGCAGGGGGGATTTCAGGTCGGTCATGTCGGTTCCTTCGGTGCTTGCGGTTCCATGGCGCGCGACGCTCGCGGCCGAGCCTGCGGGATGACCGCCGTGGCCTCGATCTCCACCACCGCACGAGGATCCACCAGTTCGGTCACGGCCACGAGCGCCATGGCGGGGAAGTGCCTCCCGAACACCCTTCGGTACTCGGCCCCGATCTCGCCCAGCGACCCGCGATAGGCCGCCATGTCGGTCACGTAGATGGTGAGACGCCCGACATCGGCGACCCGCCCCCCGGCCTCCTCCACCACTCGCGCCACGTTGGCGAGGGCGGCCCCGAACTGCGCGGCGAGACCCCTCCCGGCATCCGTTTCCGCACCCCCGATCCCGATCTGCCCCGCCACGAAGAGCGCCCTGCCATCCGCACGGGCCAGCATCCCGTTGTTCCAGCCCCGTGGTCGCCCCAGCGCCTCCGGGTTGACGATCTGGAAGGTCATCGCGCGCCTCCCCCGCCCCGCACCACCAGTTCGCTTCCCTGCAGCGACGCCGCCTCGTCGGGCATGAAGGTCATCACGGCGTGCGCCACCTCGTCGGCCGTGATCATGCGGCCTCCCGGCTGCATCTCCTCCAGCCCCTGGCGAATCGCCGTCGCGTCCCGGCCGGTCGTGGCCGCGATCCGCTCGATGTTGCGGTCCGTCATGGGCGTGTCCACGTAGTTGGGGCAGACGGAGTTGACCGTGACGCCGGTCCCGCCCAGCTCCTCGGCCAGGCACCGCGTCATGCCGAGCAGGGCGTGCTTTGAGGCGGCGTAGGCGGTGATGTAGCGAGCCCCGACGAAGCTCGCAATCGACGCCACGTTGACGATCCGCCCCCACTGCCGCTCCAGCATGTCCGGCAGGAACGCCTGCGTCACCAGGAGAGGCCCCGTGGCGTTCACCCGGTGGACGACATCCCACTGGTCGAGCGTGACCTTGAGGAACGGCGCCGAGCGGGCCACCCCGGCGTTGTTGACCAGGATGTCCACCGTATCCACGAGTTCTCGTGCCCGAGCCGCCAGCGTGGCCACGGAATCGGGATCGGTCACGTCGCAGGGCACCGCGTGGGCCGTGTGGCCCGCCGCCCGCAACCCCTCGGCGACCGCCTCGATCTCGTCGGTGCTCCGTGCCGCCACGACCACGGCCGCCCCCGTCGCGGCGAGCGCACGGGCCACGGCCTCGCCGATCCCGCGACCCCCGCCCGTCACGACGGCACCACGCCCCGCGAGCGTCACCGCGCCGCCTCCACGCGCTCCAGCCGTTCCGCCACCGCCTCCACCACGATGCCCCCCAGCACCCCGATCGTGCGTTCGCCCTCGGCGACGGTCGCGGCGGCGGGATCGCCGCAGTACGCCTTGTCCACTCCGGCCTCGGCAAAGGTCGCCGCGCCGCTGCGGATCGCGACCGACAGCGACGCGGGGTTCGCCGTCAATCGTCGCCGCTCCCGGTCGCGGACCAGTTCCGGCGCGGCCGCCATGACGACCGAGGTCTCGTAGCGCCCCGCGTGGCACGCCCCGCTCCTGAACTCGTCGGTCAGGCGCAGCGCCCAGCGCCGCTCGGTGAGGTCGGGGTGGATGACGGGCATGGGCCCGTCGTGGGCGCGCACGGCGTCGCGGATCGAGGCCAGGTGGGCCGGGTCGAGGTGGGCGTTGACCACGACGAGGGCGGCCGCGCCCTGTCGCTGCAGGGAGGCCGCGACGTCCGCCAGGAGCGCGGCCACGGTGGCCGGGCGCACCGAGATGGTTCCCGGGAAGTCGGCCGCGAAGGGGGCCGCGGTGTAGGCGAGGGGCGGAAGCACCACCGGGTGGTGGCCCAGGGCACGCAGACCCGGCAGCGCGGCCTTCGCGGCGGCCGCCGCGATGACGACGTCGGTGATCAGGGGGAGATGGGGGCCGTGCGCCTCGACCGCGCCGAGCGGGAGCAAGGCGACGATGGGGGGGCCGGGTGGGGTGTCCACCCTCTCGCCCGCGCGCCCGTGGCCGAGACCCAGCGCTTCCAGCTCGGTCCACGTCGCATCGCCCCAACGGTGGTTCTCCATTGACCTTCCCTCCGTCCTCCCTAAACATAGTCCTCCCGGCGGGCCCGTCGTGCGCCCGTCGCTGAGAACGCGCCGCGCATCGAACATCGGGAGCCTCCCCGACGCATGTCATTCGACCCACCCGACAGGCTGAACATCGCCGACTACTTCCTGGACAGCCGCGTTCGGGAGGGGATGGGCGCGCGCATCGCGCTGCGCACGCGAGACGGCGTCGTGACCTATGAGGAGCTGCAGGCGCGCGCCAACCGCTTCGCCAACGTGCTCCGCGACGGGGGAGTGCGCCCCGAGGAACGCGTTCTGGTCGCGCTCCCGGACGTGCCCGACTTCGCGGCCGCGCTCCTCGGCACGATCAAGATGGGCGCCGTCGCCGTCATGGTGAACTGCTTCCTCGGCGTGCGTCGGATCCGCGACACCTGCGACTACGCGCGGGCGGCGGCACTTGTCCTGGACGCGGACCGCGAGCCGGTCTTCGCACGCGCGGCCGAAGGGGCTCGTCGCGCCCCCATGCTCCTCACCCTGGGCACCGACGCGACCGAAGCCCGCCTGACCGGCGCGAGTTCACGCTTCGACAACTTCCTCTCACACTCGGACGACCCGGCGATCTGGCTCTTCTCGGGCGGGACGACCGGCCTGCCGAAGGGGGTCGTCCAGAGCCACGCCTCCTTCGCCAACTCGACCGAGTGCTACGCCCGGCGCGTCCTCGGCTATACCGCCGACGACATCACCATCTCGGTTCCCAAGCTGCATTTTGGTTATGCTACCGGATCCAACCTTTTCTTCCCTCTCGCGGCCGGTGCGTCCGCCGTCCTCTTCCCGGAACGCTGCACCGCCGACGAGCTGTTCGCCCAGATCGCGCGACACCGACCCACGATCCTCGTCAACGTGCCCACCATGGTGAACCACATGGTCTCCCACCCCGAAGCGCAAAGGCACGATCTGAGCTGCCTGCGCGTGGCCACCTCGGCCGGCGAGGCGCTGCCCCCGTCTCTTCACCGCCGCTGGAACGACACCTTCGGCGTCGAGCTGCTCGATGGCCTCGGCACCGCCGAGATGTGGCACATCTTCATCTCGAACCGGCCCGGCGCGATCCGCCCCGGCACCCTCGGCACCGCAGTTCCCGGCTTCGACGTGCGGCTCTGCGACGAAGACGGCCACGAGGTGCCGCACGGCGAGGTCGGGCGGATGCGCGTGCGGGGCGGTTCCCGCGCCCACGGGTACTGGCAGCACCCCCGCGAGACCCGGCGGGCCTTCGCCCACGACTGGTACGTCTCCGGCGACATGATGACCCGGGACGCCGCCGGCCACTTCACCTACCAGGGACGCGCCGACGACCTGCTCAAGGTATCGGGGAAGTGGTTTTCGCCGCAGGAGGTGGAGGAGTGCCTGCTGGCGCATCCCCGCGTGGGCGAGGCGACCGTGGTGGGGATCGAGGACGAGGATGGGCTGGTGCTTCCGGTGGCCTTCGTGATCCTCGCCCCCGGCGTCGGCCCAACGGCCGCGCCAGCGCTGCGCGCGCACCTCGCGACCCATCTCGAGACGTACAAGATTCCGCGCGAGATCCATGTGGTCGGCGACTTCCCGCGCACCCATTTGGGAAAGGTCGATCGCGGTGCCCTGAAGCGCGACCACGCCCGGCACGTTTCGACCGCCGATCCCAGGAACCCCTCATGAACGATCCCCTGAGAATCCCGGTGCTGGTCGGCTCGGTGCGCCGGGGCCGCCAGTCGATCAAGGTGGCCCGCTTCGCCAGCGACCGACTGCGGAGGTCCGGCGCCGACGCCCCGCTCCTCGACCTTGCCGAGCTCAACCTGCCGATCATGGAGGAACGGCTGCACATGCGCGACGATCCCCCTCCCGGACTGCGGCGCTTCTCGGCGTCCATCCGCGAGGCCGACGCGGTGGTCGTCGTCAGTCCCGAGTACAACGGCTCGATCCCGGGCGTCCTCAAGAACGCGCTCGACTACATCCACGGCGAGTGGTTCCGCAAGCCCGTGGGCATCGTCACCCTGTCGGCCGGGGGCTTCGGCGGGGTCCAGGTCCACTACCTGCTGCAACTCCTCTTCCTGCGCCTGAAGGCTCTCCCTGTGGCCGGCATGCCGGTATCGCACGTGAGGAAGAGCTTCACGGACGACGGCGAGCCGCAGGAGGCGCACTACGAGAAGTCCTTCGCCGGATTCATCGACACGCTTCTCTGGTACACGAGGGCAATCGGAACCGCAGTGGATTTGGAGCAGAGCTGAGCGACATGGGATCCTTCTACCTGACCACGCCGATCTACTACGCTTCCGGCGAGCCGCACCTGGGACATGCCTACACCACGATTCTGGCCGATGTCCTCGCGCGCTACCACCGCCGCGCCGGCGACGACGTGCTCTTCCTCACCGGAACCGACGAGCACGGCCAGAAGATCCAGGAGGCGGCGGCGGAGCACGGGTTGACCCCGCCGCAGCTCTGCGACTTCATGGCCGAACGCTTCCAGGCCGCCTGGCGCGAACTGGGCATCTCCCACGACCGCTTCATCCGCACCACCGAGCCCGAGCACATCGCGGTGGTGTGCGCGGTTCTGGAGCGGCTGCACGACAACGGGTTCGTCTACGAGTCCGAGTATGCGGGCTGGTATTCGGTCGGTCAGGAGCGCTACTTCACCGAGAAGGAGATCGGTCCGGATCGGGTGGACCCGATCGCGGGCGGCCCGGTAACGAGGATCCGCGAGAAGAACTGGTTCTTCAGGATGAGCCTCTTCCGCGACCGGCTCGTCGAGCACATAGAGAGGAACCCGGAGTGGATCGTGCCGGCCACGCGGCGCAACGAGGTGCTCGGCTTCCTGAGCCGGCCGCTGGAGGACCTCTCCATCTCGCGGCCCCGGTCGAGAATCCACTGGGGCATCCCTCTGCCCTGGGACTCCGACCAGGTGACCTACGTGTGGGTGGATGCGCTCACCAACTACGTGACCGCCGCCGGGGCGATCGATCCGGGCGCGCCGAAGGACGAGCGCGGCTTCGGCGACCCTCGGCCCTCGCGCTGGCCCGCCGACCTTCATCTCGTGGGCAAGGACATCATCACGACGCACGCGGTCTACTGGCCGACGCTCCTCATGGCGGCCGACCTGCCCCTGCCCCGCAAGATCTTCGCGCACGGCTGGTGGGTTGTGGGCGACACGAAGATGTCCAAGTCGCTGGGCAACGTGGTGGACCCGCTCGAGCTCGGGGAGCGTTTCGGCACCGACGCCGTGCGCTGGTACCTGATGCGCGAGATGGCCACCGGCCAGGACGCCTCGTACACCCCCGAGCGCTTCCTGACCCGCTACGACGAGCTGCGCAACATCTTCGGCAACCTGGCCCACCGCACGCTCTCGATGATCCGGCGCTACCGCGACGGCTCCGTTCCCACGGCACCGACCGACGGCCTGGCCAGCGAGACGCGGGCCGCGCTCGCGGCCTACCGCCGCGGCATCGACGGATACCGCCTCCACGAGGGTTTCGCGGCGGCCATGGACCTGGCGCGGGCCGCGAACGGTTTCGTGGAGACGCAGGAGCCGTGGGCGCTCGCGCGCCAGCCCGAGCGCGCCGCCGACCTGGATCGGACGCTCGCCACGCTGGCGCACACGCTGGCGATTCTGGCATGCCTGTTCGAGCCGGTGACCCCCGAAAAGGCGGCGGAGCTGGCAACCCGAGTGGGGCTTGACGACATCCCTAGGTTCGGGGAGCTGGACGGGCTGGAAGTCGCCGGACTTTCGGTTCGCGTCGGCAGCCCGCTCTTCCCCCGCGTCGAGCTGGATTGACTTGAGCCCCGTCGCCGCACGCCGCCGATGCCGCGTGGGTTGACCTCGCCCGCCCCGTTCCCTATCGTTGTCGCCGCATGATTAGAGACCAATGGACGGTACTCTTCCACCGCGAAGATGCCAGCAAGATGGGGCAGTTCTCCCTGCCGACCCGATTGGTGCGCCGCGCCTTCGTGGCGGTGTGCGCCCTCGCGCTTTTCCTGATCGGCGCCACCGCCTTTCTCGTCGTCGACACGGGCACCCGCGTCCGCGCCGCCCATCTGGCGCGGGAAAACCGTCTGCTGCAGGGCGATCTGGAAGAGGTTCGGGCCTCGCTCGACCAACTCGACCGGAAGATGGCCACACTGGCCGAGAAGGATCGCAGGGTACGACTGGTCGCGGGGCTGCTGGAGATCGACGAAGAGGTCTTCGATGTCGGCGTCGGAGGTCCAGGACTCGATCCGGAGGCTTCCGAGATGGCATACGCGG
The DNA here is from genome assembly GCA_963662845.2 of Longimicrobiales bacterium. GTDB lineage: Bacteria > Gemmatimonadota > Gemmatimonadetes > Longimicrobiales > Gaopeijiaceae > Bin94. The sequence continues at coordinate 228,965 of CAXXCM010000006.1, forward strand.
TCCACTATGATCTGGCGGTGCTGCTGCGCCAGGCGGATCTGCTGGGCGAGAGCTACACGGAGACCGAGGACTCCCTCACGGCCAAGCTGGAACGGCTCAGATTCACGCCGCTCATCCTGCCCACTCGCGGACCGGTTTCGAGTGGGTTCAGCGCGAGCAGATTCCATCCGGTTCACCGAGTCTACATGCCCCACGAAGGAATCGACCTGAATGCGGCCACAGGCACGCGGTTCGTGGCCACGGCCGATGGCGTGGTCAAGTTCGCGGGCTGGAAGGCGGGATTCGGCAACACGGTCGAGATCGACCATCGCTTCGGGGTGTCCACGCTCTACGGTCACGCCTCGACGCTGCTTGTTCGTGCCGGCGACCGCGTCCGCAGGGGAGATGTGATCGGTCAGGTCGGGTGCACCGGCGTCTGCACCGGACCGCATGTGCACTACGAAGTGCATGTGAACGGACGCCCCGTTAATCCCATCAACTACGTGCTTCGGAGCACCAGTCAATAGGACCCATCCATTTGTTTGGGCCAGCCCTCAGGAGTTTAATGATGACGCGACGCAACAACCGCATCGGTCTGGTGGCAATCTTCGCCTCCCTGGCCTTCGCAGCGTGTGGTCCCGCGGACGTGACCGTCTTCGTCGCTCTGGGCGACGAGGCGGAGCCCGATCCGCTGGACGCCGTGGAGGTCCAGATCCTGCCCTACGATCGCGACCAGGTCTTCGACTCGCTGGCTACGGCCGCGGCAGAAGCAGGCACGCCTGAACCGGAAATCCCCGCCGACCTGTTGGCCGCACAGGAAGAGATCGCCGCAGCTCAGCAGGCATGGCGCGACTCGGAGACACGGTGGAACACCCTGCGGGACACGCTTCAGAAGCTGAACTCGCGCCTCGAGGGGCTGAATCGGGGCGAGGGGCTCTATCGGCAGATCTACAACGCATACGAGGACCTCGACAGCGAATACCAGCGAACGGAGCGTCAGATGGGCGCTCTCTTCGAGAACTTCGACGCCTTGCAGCAGGCAGCCATCGAACGCATGGACAGCATGAGGATCGTCCGGGCCGACTGGGCCGACCAGGCGTTCGCCGACGTGTCGCTCGTAATCATGACCAAGGTGGAGATCACCGGACTGGACATCGTGGTGGACACGACGGAGGCTAGCGGGTACGCCGACTTTCAGGACGGGGTCGCGCCGGGCACGTACTGGGTCCACGCGCGTCACGAGCTGCCGTACGACGAACTCTACTGGAACGTCCCGGTCACGATCAGCCGCGAAGAGCCGTTCGTGCTGCGCCTCAGCCGCGAGAACGCCGAAGTCAGACCCATCTTCTGAGCGGTGGCCTGACCGCCGTCCTTCGAGGTGAACCCGTGCCTGGAGATCGACGCCGACGGCGTGGGACTGGTGACCTTCGATGACCCGGATCGGCGTCAGAACGTACTGACCTGGGAGGTTCTGGAGGCGCTGCGGGCTGCGGTTCGGCAGGCCGAGGAAGCCGCCGCCAGCGGTGTCGTCCGGGTCATCGCCTTCAGGTCGACCAAGCAGGGTTCCTTCATCGCGGGGGCGGATGTGAACGCCATCGCCGCGGTGACCGACCCGCAGGAGGCCGTGGAGGCGGTGCGCCGCATACAGGGGCTGTTCGGTCGCATTGCGGCGCTGCCCGTCCCGACCGTCGCGGCGATCCGCGGGATCTGCCTGGGCGGAGGCACCGAACTCGCGCTGGCCTGCGACCATCGAATCGCCGACGACGGGGAGCGGACCCGAATCGGGCTTCCCGAGGTGCAGCTCGGGATCCTGCCCGCGTGGGGCGGCACCACCCGTCTGCCCCGTTTGGTGGGGCTGACGGCAGCGCTCGACCTCATGCTCTCGGGGAAGCCCTGCCGCGTCTCCAAGGCCAGCCGAATCGGGCTGGTCGACCGGGTGCTGCCGTGGCAGCGGTTCGAGGCGCTCAGCCTGGACATGGTGCGGGCGCTGGCCCGGGGAGAGCCCCTGCCGCGCGGTCGCAGGCGGAGAAGGCGGTCGCTGGCCAGCCGCATCCTCGACGGCACGTGGGCCGGGAGAGCCCTCGTCCTGCGGGCGGCGACCCGGCAGGTGCGCAAGCGCACGGGGGGCCGCTACCCGGCGCCCCGCAGGATCCTCGAAGTCGTCCGCAAGGGCGCCAGGGGCGGCGTGGCCAAGTCGCTGGAGCTAGAGGCCCGTGCCCTGGGCGAGCTGATCACGTCGCCGGAGTGCAGGAACCTGCTGTTCCTCTTCCGGTTGCGCGAGCGTGCGAGAAAGGCGCCGTGGACCGATGGCGGGCGGGCCGCGCCCGTCGAGCGCATGGCGGTTCTCGGAGCCGGGCCCATGGGGGGCGGGATCGCGCAGGTGGCCGCGTACAACGGAATTCGCGTGCGCATGAAGGACATCCGTCACGAGGCCGTCGCGGGAGGTCTTGCGCACGCGCGCTCGATCTTCGACGGGGCGGTCCGGCGCCGCTCGCTTCGCAAGCGCGATGCTCTGCGCAGAATGGGCCTGATTTCGGGCGGTATCGACTATTCGGGAGTGGGACCGGCACAGGTGGCGGTCGAGGCGGTGGTGGAGCGCATGGACGTCAAGCGTGCCGTCCTCCGCGAGGTCGAGGGCGTCGTGGGTGGGGAGGCGGTGATCGCCACCAACACCTCGTCGCTGTCCGTCGACGAGATGGCGGCGGCGCTCGACCGTCCGGAGCGCTTCGCCGGGATGCACTTCTTCAACCCTGTCCACCGCATGCCCCTCGTCGAGGTGGTGAGGGGAACGAAGACCGACGCCGACACCATCGAGACCCTCGGCGCGCTGGTGGTCAAGCTGGGGAAGGTGCCGGTGGTGACCCGCGACGCCCCCGGCTTCCTCGTCAATCGGATCCTGGGGCCCTGTCTGAACGAGGCCGGACACCTGCTGGACGAGGGTTGGGACGCCGTCGCGATCGACCGCGCGTGGAAGCGCTTCGGAATGCCGATGGGACCCTTCCGGTTGATCGACGAGGTCGGCATCGACGTCGTGGGTCACGCAGGCCGGACCATGGCGGAGGCCTTCGGCGACCGCATGGCACCGGCGGCAGCGCTGGTCGCGCTGGCCGACTCCGGGCGTCTGGGCCGGAAGGGTGGCAGGGGCTTCTACCTGTACGCCAAGGGCAGCGAGAAGGGCTTCGACCGCTCCGTTTACGCCGACATGAAGGCGGCAGCGCGCCGCAGCGCCCCCGATTCCGAGATGGTGCGGGACCGGCTGGCCCTCGCAATGGTCAACGAAGCGGCGAGGGTGCTCGAGGAGCGGGTCGTGGATTCCGCGGCCGATGTGGATCTGGGGATGGTGATGGGCACGGGCTTCCCACCCTTCCGCGGCGGCGTTCTCAAGTACGCCGACGACCGCGGGCTCGCGGACGTGCTGCGAACGCTCGATGCCTTCCATCGGGCCCATGGGAGCCGCTACGAGCCGAGCCGGCTGCTCAGGGAGCTGGCCGACGGTGGCGAGAGCTTTCACGGGGCCTTTCCGGTCGGTCGCGGGCCAGCGTGAGGTCTCCCGCCGGGATCGTTCTCGCCGCGGGCGCCTCCTCGCGCATGGGGAGCCCCAAGGCGCTCCTCGACGCCGGCGGCGTCACCTTCCTGGCGCGGCTGGTGGACACGCTCCGCCGGGGTGGCTGCGCGCCGGTGGTGGTGGTCGCCGCCGCCGCGTCCGGCGAGGTGGCGACCGAGGCCGAGCGCGCCGGGGCGCGCACGGTGGTGAACCCAGGTGGCGGCGGTGGCCAGATCGGGTCGCTGCTGGCGGCGCTGGACCACTTGCGCGCCCTCGACGATCCTCCCGCGGCGATCGTCTTCACCCCGGTCGACAACCCCACCGTGACCCCCGCGACGGTGGCGAAGCTGATCGCGGGGTGGCGCGACACCGGCGCCTCGATCGTGATGCCCCGGCTTGGCAGGGAGCGCGGCCATCCGGTGCTTGCGGACATGGGAATCGCCGCCGAGTTCCGGGAAGCGGGCCTCGCGGAGGGGGCGCGCACGGTGGTGCGGCGCGACCCGGGCCGGGTTCTGGAGGTGCCGGTCGGCGATCGCGGCACCCTCGACGACATCGACACGCCGCGCCGCTATCGCGAGCGCTTCGCGGGACGAGGCCACGGATGAGCCTGTCGCCCGCGCGGGTAGCCGCCCGAGTCCTGGAGGCGCTGGAGAGGGGGGAGCGCATCTACACCGCGGTCGTCACCGAAGCGGCGGACCGATCGCTGATCGGGCGGCGCTGGTGGCTCTCGGGCAGGCGCAGCCGGGGCACGCTGGGAAGCCCCGCCCTCGATGCGGCGGTGGCTGCGGCGGTGCCGTCGCTCTTCCCCCCAAGGGAATCCCAGGGGGCGCTGAGCCGCGACTTCGAATACCGCGACGGCAAACGCACCGCGACCGCCCGGGTCTACCTGGAGCTGCACGGGCCGCCGGCGCGGATGCTGATCATCGGCGCGGGTCACATCGCGATCCCGTTGGCGCGGATGGGCGCGATGCTGGGAATGCGGGTCGAGGTGCTGGACGACCGGCCCGAATTCGCTGCGGCCGCCCGCTTTCCCGATGCCGACGCGGTGCGCGTGATCGACTTTCGCGACCCCTTCGCCGAGACGCCGCCGGCACCCTCCGACCATGTGATTCTCGTCACGCGCGGCCACAGCTTCGACTACGAGTGCCTGGTTCGGCTGCTGCGCATGGAGACCCCGCCCGGCTACATCGGCATGATCGGGAGCCGGCGGCGCGTGCGCGCGACCCACGAGCAGCTCGCGCGGGAAGGGTTCACGACCGAGGACATGAGGCGGGTGCGGGCACCGGTCGGGCTCGATCTGGGGGGGCAGACCCCGGCGGAGATCGCGGTTTCGGTCGTGGCCGAGATCATCCTGTTTCACGCGGGCGGAACCGGCGCGCCTCTGGTGGAGAAGGAGCGGGTGGTGGAACGTTTCTTCGGCGGCGCGCCGGGTGCGTCGCCCGGACCGACCAGGGAGGGATAGATGGACGAGAAGGAGCTGATGGCGAGGCTGGCCGGCCTCGACGAGCCCGCCGTTCTGGCCACCATCGTGTCCGCGAAGGGGTCGACGCCGCGCAAGACGGGCGCCCGCATGCTGATCGGACGCGACGGCGTGATCGCCGGGACGGTCGGTGGCGGCTGCGGAGAGGGCGAGGTGATCGAGGCGGCCCAGGAGCTGTTCGACGGTGCGCCGCCCACGACGGTGCGGGTCGATCTCACCGACGACTTCACATCGTGGAGCCCCGCCGTGTGCGGGGGAATCATGAACGTGTTCATCGAGCGGGCGAATCCGGAGTGCTTCGGCGCATTCCCCCCGTAGGCGCGTGGGTGGACATCCACTATCGGCGCATCGGGAAGCCCGCCGAGACCTACCGCCAACTGGTGCTCGATAGCGACGCGGGCGGCATCGTCACCTTCCAGCCCCGGACGCCCATCGACTCGCCTGTCCGGGTCGGCGGCACCGTCATTCTCGAGCCCGGCTCGCCGGTCCTCTGGTTCACCTTCCCCCGGACCTGGCACGACATCGGGCTCTTCCACATGGCCGACGGCACCTTCACCGGGCTCTACGCCAACGTTCTCACGCCGGTGGAGTTCGTCGGCGAGGGGGCGTGGGAGACGACCGATCTGTGTCTGGATGTGTGGGTGCCGCCGGGCGGGCACGCGACGATCCAGGACGAGGACGATCTGCGCGAGGCCGAGGCCGCAGGGCTGGTGGACGGGCCGCTGGGGGCCAGGGCGAGGGCGGAGGCGGCCGCACTGCTGAGCGGTCACCGCGCCGGGAGCTGGCCGCCGCGCCTGGTCGGGGAATGGTCGCTGGCGAGGGCGCTCGCTATGCGCGAAGCCGCTTCAGCTCGGGAAGGGTCGCCAGAAGGATCAGGGTGATGAGGATGGCCGAGGCCACGCAGTAGCGGCACCACGCGTGGAGGACCATCGCCTCGATGTAGGTGAGGTAGGCGCTGAAGATCACGCCGACGAGCGCCCCGCCGAAGAGAAGGGGCGGGATGGCGCGGGAAGACGCCATGCCGGGTCGCAGCCCCGCCATCGAAATCGCGAAGAGCGCCAGGTAGCCGCCCAGACCGATGGCGGACACGGGAACCGGACCCACCCACGCGTATCGCGAGGACTGCACGGTGCCGCAGTCCCCCGCCCCGCACGCGATCGCGGGCGTCCACCCGAGGTTGTGGGCGACCAGGTAGAAGGCGAGGAAAACCCCGATCAGGGAGAGCAGCACCACCGCCATGCGGTTGACCGGAGGACCGCGCCGCCGCGACGACTCGGTCAACTGGGGTCCAGCGCGTCCATGGCCTGCTGAACGTCGATGAACTGGAAGCCACCGAGACGGCGCGCGGGCCCCTGGCCGCTGTGGATGAAGACGGTCGGGGTTCCGCCTACACCGAGTCGCTGACCGAGGGTCATGTTGGCGCTGACCACATCGGCGTGCCGGTCGCTGCCGAGGCACTCCGAGAACGCCCCGGTGTCGAGGCCCAGATCGTCGGCGAGCTCGTTGAAGTGGCCCACCGCACTGGCCATGGCCGACCACTGCGGCTGGGTTCGGAAGACGAGGTCGTGGTATTCGAAGTAGAGATCCTGATCTCCGGCGCAGCGGACCGCGCGGGCTGCGACGAACGAGTGTGGATGGACCGGCAGCGGGAAGTCGTGGAAGACGAGCTTCGCCTGCCCCGTCTGGATGTAGGCCAGGTCGACCTGCGGCTTCGTCATGAGCGCGAACTGGCCGCACGCCGGACACTGGTAGTCGCCGAACTCCATGATGGTCACCGGCGCGTCCGGATCGCCGTACACCACGCCCTGCGCCAACGCCACCAGATCCTGATCGTCGATCTCGCCCAGGTCGATCGGTTCGCTGGCCCCGGAGCCGCCGCCCCTGAGCGCCAATCCCACGACCGCCACGCCGACCACGGCCACCACGCCAACCACGATGTAGAAGTTCTTCATGTCCCCCTGCTCCAGCTCCGGTTTCGCTTCAGCCTTCGTTCTCTGCGCTGTGTGCCACAGCGTAACGATAGCACAATGGGCCGCCCGCGGTCGTCACACAACCGCGGTCCTCACACCATGGACGTGAGCGCCTCGATGGCGGCCTCGACGTCGGAAAACCCCGGCAGCACCCGGTCCGCCCCGGCCTCTCGCAGCTGCGCCGACGAGAACCGGCCCGTCGCGACCGCCACGGTCGCCGCGCCGATCGCTCCGGCGCACTCCACGTCCCGCGGCGTGTCGCCGATCACCACAGTGTCGCGTCCCGTGAAGTTGCGCCCCCACTGCGCCGCCGCCCGTTCCAGCGCGACCCGGGGCAGCTTGTTGCGCGATTCGTGGTCCGAGCCGAAGGCACCCACGGGGAAGTGGTGCCAGAGTCCCGCCGACTGAAGCTTGAGCCTTGCCCCGCCCTTCACGTTCCCGGTGAGCAGCGCGAGAAACACTTCGTCCCGCACGGCCAGCGCTCCGATCAGGGCGCGGACTCCGGGCAGCACGGTCACCGGCTCGTCGCCGATCCGGGCCTCCAGTTCGGCGACGTAGCGCTCCCGGAACGCCGGCGTCCCGGCCTCGATGTCGCGGCCGGCATACCCTGCCGCGCTCAGGAGCTCGCGCATGATGAGCGGATCGGTCTTGCCCGCGAAGTCATGGTTGGCGATCTCGCCGACGGAACGACCATAGGTCGCCTCCAGCGCGACGTGGAACGCCTCCTTGGCCGGGCCGCCGATCGTCAGGGTGCCGTCGATGTCGAAGAGAAGGAGCACGGGGCGTGGCGGGTGCGGGACGGGTGGCCGTGCGGGTCAGGCCGCCGGACTGGAGGCGGTGTCCAGGATCTCGCCGAGCAGCGAGGTGTCGAGGTTGCCGCCGGAAATGATCGCGCAGACCTTCCGCCCCCGCGCGGCGACGCTGCCCGACAGCAGCGCGGCCACGGTCGCCGCGCCCGAGTACTCGACCACGAGCTTGCGGCGCGTGATGAGGTGGGCCGCCGCGCGCCGGATGTCCCGGTCCTCGACGAGCACGACGTCGTCCAGCAAGGTCGCCGCGTGGGCGTAGGTGAGGTCGCCGGCGCGCGTCGGCGCGAGGCCATCGGCGATGGTGTCGATTCCGGGCAGCGTGGACGGTTCCCCTGCGTCGAGCGCGCGCCGCATGGTGGGCGCCCCCATCGGCTCGACGCCGATCACCGCAGCATCCGGCTTCAGGCGCCGGAGCGCGGCCGCGCAGCCCGCCATCTGTCCTCCTCCCCCTATTGGAACAAGCAGCGTGTCCACCTCCCGCCAGTCCTCGAACACCTCCAGCGCCACGGTTCCCGCGCCCGCGATGATCCACGCGTGATCGAACGGCGGCACCATGACCAGACCCTCCGCCGCGGCGATCTCCTCGGCCCGCACCCTCCGGTGCTCGGAGGTGGTTCCGGCGAACTCGACCCTGGCACCCAGCCTGCGGGCCCCGTCGCTCTTGACCCTGGGCGCGGTCGTGGGCATGACCACCACGGCGCGCACCCCCTTCAACCCGGCGGCGAACGCCACCGCCTGGGCGTGGTTCCCCGAGGAGTAGGTGATCACGCCGCGCGCCAGCTCCTCGGGCGTCAGCCGCTCCATGAAGTTGCAGGCACCGCGCGCCTTGAAGGCTCCGGCCTTCTGCAGGGACTCGCACTTGAGCCGAACTTCGCCGCCGACCGCTTCGGACAGGTCGACGTCGGGGATCAGGGGCGTCCGCACCACCGTTCCCCGGATCCGCTTCGCGGCGGCCTCGATCTCCGTCAGCGGGACGAGACGGTCGCTACTCGTCTTCGTCATCGCCGACCACCCGCGCGACATCGACGACCGCGTCGCCGTCGTCCAGGTTCACCAGGCGCACGCCCTGCGTGGCCCTTCCGATCACCCGCATGTCCGAGACCGGCTGCCTGTTCACCACGCCGTTGCGGGTGATGACCATGAGCTGGTCCTCGTCGGTGACGGCCCGCACAGCGACCACCTTCCCGGTCTTCTTCGACAGCTTGAGGTTGATCACACCCAGGCCGCCCCGTTGCTGGAACCGATAGTCGGCGATCTCGCTTCGCTTGGCCATCCCGTGCTCGGTCGCCGTCAGGAGTGTCTCGTCCGCGCGGCGCACCACAACCATGCCCACGACCTCGTCGCTCTTGCCCAGCCGGATCCCCATCACGCCCTCGGTGTGGCGCCCCATCGGCCGCACGTCGGACTCGTTGAAGCGGATGGCCTTGCCCAGCCGGGTCGCCAGCACCACCTCGTTGCCGCCGTCGGTGATGCGCACGTCGATGAGCTCGTCGCCCTCGCGGAACTTGATCGCGTAGATCCCCATCGCGCGCACGTTGCCGTACGCCGACAGCGGAGTCTTCTTCACGACGCCGTCCTTGGTGCAGAAGAGGAGGAACCGATCTCCGCTGAACTCGCGCACGGGGAGCACCGAGGCCACCTTCTCGCCCCGCGCCAGCTCGAGGAAGTTGACGATCGGCTTGCCCTTCGAGTAGCGGTTGCCGTGGGGAATGCCCCACACCTTCACCCAGTGACAGCGACCCTGGTCGGTGAAGACCATGAGGTAGTCGTGCGTGGAGGCCACGAACAGGTGCTCGACCCAGTCCTCGGCCTTGGTGTCCATGCCGCGCATTCCGCGTCCGCCGCGGCGCTGGGCCCTGTAGGTGTCGATCGGGATGCGCTTGACGTACCCCTGGCGCGACATCGTGAGCACCACCTCTTCGTCGGCGATCAGATCCTCGACGTCGAAGGACGACACCGTCCCCCGGATCTTGGAGCGGCGATCGTCGCCGTAGCGGACGGCCATCTCCCGCAGCTCGTCCTTGATGATGCCCATACGGACGGTGCGATCCGAGAGGATGCGGACGAGTTCGGCGATCCGCTCGCGAATCTGGGCGAGTTCGGTGTCCAGCTTCTCCTTCTCCAGCCCCGTCAGGCGGGCCAGCCGCATGTCCAGAATCGCGCGGGCCTGCCGTTCGGAGAGGTCGAAGCCGCTCCGCAGCCCCACGGCCGCCTCGTGCGCGTCGCGCGAGCCCCGGATGATTCTCACCACCTCGTCGATGTTGTCGACCGCGATCCGGAGTCCCTCCAGCACGTGCTCCCGCTCCCGGGCGGCGGCCAGATCGAACTCGCTGCGCCGCACGACCACGGTGTGGCGATGGTCGATGAAGTGGATGAGCATGTCCCGCAACGGCATCACCCTGGGCACGCCGTCCACCAGCGCGAGGAGGATCGCACCGAAGGTGGACTGCATCTGGGTGTGCTTGTAGAGGCGGTTCAGGACGATCTGCGGCACCGCGTCGCGCTTGAGTTCGATGACGACGCGAAGGCCGTCGCGGTCGGACTCGTCGCGCATGTCCCGAATCGACGTGATCTTCTTTTCGCGCACCAGCGCCGCGACCTGCTCGATGAGGCGGGCCTTGTTGACCATGAACGGGATCTCGGTGACGATGATCCTGTCCGGCCCGTCGCCATCGGCCTCGATGTCGGCCCTGGCCCGAATCACGATGCGGCCGCGCCCCGTGCGGTACGCCTCCTCAATCCCCTCGGTGCCGCAGATGTAGCCGCCGGTCGGGAAGTCGGGACCCACGATGTGCGCTTCCAGCTCCTCCTGCGACAGATGGGGATCGTCGATCAGCGCCAGAAGGCCGGCGACCACTTCGCGCAGGTTGTGGGGCGGGATGTTCGTCGCCATCCCCACCGCGATCCCGGACGAGCCGTTGACGAGAAGATTGGGGGCCTTGGAGGGCAGGACCGACGGCTCCTTGAGGCGGCCGTCGAAGTTCTCGTCGAAGCGAACCGTGTCCTTGCCGATGTCGGCCAGCAGCTCCATGGACAGGCGCTGCAGACGGGCCTCGGTGTACCGGTAGGCCGCCGCGGAATCTCCGTCGATCGAGCCGAAGTTGCCCTGACCATCGACGAGCGGGTAGCGCAGCGAGAAGTCCTGGACCATGCGGACCAGCGCGTCGTAGACCGCCGAGTCGCCGTGCGGATGGTACTTCCCGAGCACCTCGCCGACGACGGTCGCGCACTTCTTGTACGCCCTTCCCGGAGAGAGTCCAAGCTCGGACATGGCGTAGAGGATGCGCCTGTGAACCGGCTTGAGGCCGTCCCGCACGTCGGGCAGTGCGCGCTGCACGTTCACGCTCATCGAATAGTCGATGAACGACTCGCGCATCTCCTGTTCGAGAATCCGCTCGAGGACCCTTTCGCCAGTGCTTCCTTCGTCGTGTTCGGCCATCGTTTCGGGCAGTCAGGGGAGCGAGGGGCCGGTCGGCCAGCGATGGCCAGGGGGGTCTCCGGGCGCGCCTGGCGAGAGCCTCTTTGACGCCTCTGACAGCGTTTTCTCCACGCCTCTGACAGAACTCCGCCAAAGCCGCTGACGGCGCTCCACACGCGCCCCGGATAGCCTTTTATTATAACAGTTTAGGGGTCCTCGCTCAAGGAGCCGACGGCCTATGCCAGAGGCGTCTCGGACGCGGCGTCGGAGGGGATGGTCGAGAGGGTCGGCGCTGGTCCCCGGAGGGTGCCTGGTTCAGGCCATCGACACGAAGTCCGTCCCGTGCCGCAATCCCGCACGCCGGGCCGCGTCGCGCACCGCCTCGCGGCCGGCCGAGCGCGCCACCGCACCCACGTGGAGCGCCGTTTCGAAGCCGCCCGCGGCATCCGCCCCGTGGACCGGCGCGCCGTGGATCACCTGCCCGATCTTGCGCGGATCGACCTCGATGAAGGCCTCGACCGAGACGCCCTGGCGCTGGAACTCGAGGGCGAGCGCCTTGCCGGTGGGACCCGCGCCCCACACCACCACCCCGCGCCGTCCGGCCAGCAGGCTGCGTCGCAGGTGGTGTACCCGGCACGCCCGGAACGCGTCCAGCGAGTACGCGGGGTGGGTGCGACTGAGGCGGTCGGGTCCGCTGCGCCAGTCGAGGAGGATCTGCGGCACCGCGACGAAGCGGTGGCCGCGCCGCCACAGGCGGAGGAGCAGGTCGTAGTCCTCCGGCCACGAGCGGTCGCGATAGCCCCCCACCGCCGCCAGCGCCGGGGCCCGGAACATGAAGGTGGGGTGGGCGAGGGGGCACTCGACGAAGATGTTGGCAGCGACCGTCCTCCAGTCGGTCATGGCGTTGAGCCACGCCGCGTATTCGGCCGCGCGCGGGGTGACGCTGGAGGCGGGCACCTGGCGCACGCCGGTGCCGCACCCAGCGAGGCCGGGGGTGCGCTCCAGCAGGTCGAGCTGCACGGCCAGCCGGGTGGGGTGGGAGATGTCGTCGGCGTCCATCCGCGCGACATGGGGCGCCTGCGCGGCGGCGAGGCCGTGCTGGAGCGCGGCGACGATGCCGGAGCGCGGGAGGCGCAGCAGGCGGAAGCGCTCGTCGCGCCGCTGCCAGGCGCGCACGATGCGCGGGGTGTCGTCTCGGGAGCCGTCGTCCACGACCACCACCTCGAAGCGGGCGAGGGTCTGGCCGCTCAGAGATTCAAGCGCGGCTTCGAGGGTCGCCTCCCCGTCGCGCACGGGCAGGACCACGGACACAAGGGGCGCCTCGCTCCGTGCGCGCCCCCCGCGGTGGCCGCGCCCCGATCCCGTCACGTCCGGCTGCCGGCGCCCGCACCCACAAGATCGCCCAGGAACCGCCCCGTGACGCTCTCGGGAACCGTCGCCACATCCTCGGGGCGGCCCATGGCGACGACCTCTCCCCCCCGTTCCCCCGCTCCCGGCCCCATGTCGACGACCCAGTCGGCCTCTCGTATCACATCGAGATCGTGCTCGACGACGACCAGCGTGTTCCCCGCCGCGACCAGCTTGCGAAGCACGCGGTTGAGCTGCGCGACGTCCTCGCCCGAAAGCCCGGTTGTCGGCTCGTCGAGGATGTACAGCTTGCGGCGGCCCTTTCTGGCGGCTGCGCCGATCAGCTCCCGCGCGATCTTGAGCCGCTGCGCCTCGCCGCCCGACAGATGCGTCGCCGGCTGGCCGAGCCGCAGGTAGCCGAGGCCGACCCGCTGCAGGTGCCAGAGCGCCTGACCCAGCCTGGGCTCGCGCACAAAGAAGCGCATCGCTCGGTCCACGGTGAAGTCCAGGACATCGGTGATGCTGTGGCCGCGCACCTTCACTTCGAGCACCTCGGGGCGGTAGCGCTTCCCGCCGCACACCTCGCACGGCACGTGGATGTCGGCCATGAAGACCATCTCGACGCGCACGAACCCCGCGCCGGAACACTCTTCGCAGCGACCGCCCTTGACGTTGAACGAGAAGCTGCGCGCGTCGAGCCGGGCGGTCCGCGCGGCGGGCTGGCTGGCGAAGATGCGGCGGATCTCGTTCCACGCCCTCACGTAGGTGATCGGGTTGGAGCGGGGCGTCCTGCCGATCGGGCTCTGATCAACCAGGACCACGCCGTCGATGTGTTCGAGCCCGGTGAGCGCGCGGCAGGCGCCCACGGCTTCGCCCAAGTGCTCCTTGGCCGACGTGCGACCATCGCCCAGCTCCCGTTCCAGGGCGCGGTAGAGGATGTCGTGCACCAGCGTCGACTTGCCCGACCCGGACACGCCCGTGACGACGGTCATCGCGGCGACGGGGAACTCGGCCTCGGCCCCGCGCAGGTTGTGGAGCGTCGCGCCCTCGAGGCGGATGCGCGCGCCATCCACGGGTCGCCGTCCCCTGGGCGGCCACGAGGCGGCCCACTCGGCGGACCGCTGCCGCGCCAGGTGGCGCCCCGTACCGGTCGGCGAACCCGCCAGAGCCATCGGGGCACCCTCGAAGACGACCTCGCCGCCCAGATCGCCCGATCCGGGACCCAGCTCGACCACGTGGTCGGCCGCCCGAATCGCGGCCGCCGCGTGCTCCACGACCACTACCGTGTTGCCACCGTCGCGCAGCCGCTGCAGAAGCGCGAGCAGGGCATCGATGTCCCGCGGGTGCAGCCCGATCGACGGCTCGTCGAGGACGTAGAGGGTGTCCACCAGCCGCGAGCCGAGAGAGTTGGCGAGGGAGATTCGCTGCGCTTCGCCCCCCGACAGCGTGCGCATCTGCCGGCCCAGCGTGAGATAGCCGAGGCCGACGTCCACCAGGAAGCGGATCCGCGCCGACAGCTCCTCGAGAATGGTGGCCGCGATCCTCGCCTCCATGGGCCGGAGCCGCAGACCCGCGAGCCAGTCGGGAAGCTCGTCGATGGGGAGCTCGCATACCCTGCCGACATCCAGTCCGCCGACGGTGACCCAGCCCGCCTCGGGACGCAGCCGCGATCCGCCGCACGCCCGACAGGGCAACGGACGCTGGTACTTGCGCAGGAAGATCCGGATGTACTGCTTGTAGCGCTTGGGTTCCTTCGACGCGAGGAAGCCCATGACGCCCCGGAACGAACCCTTTCCGTACAGAACCGCTTCGTGAAAGGCGTGCGGCAGCTCCTTCCAGGGCACGTAGATGGAGACCCCCTCGCGGGCCGCGAAGCGCCGCAGCGCGTCTCGCTCCTCGACGTAGCGGGGCTTCGACCAGGGATCGACGGCACCCTGGTCCAGCGACAGCCTCGGATCGGGGACCACCAGGTCGGGATCGTATTCGAGCGTCGCGCCGAAGCCGGTGCAGGTGGGACAGCTGCCGTACGGGTTGTTGAACGAGAAGAGCTTGGGCTGGGGCTCGAGAAACGACCTTTCCGGGTGGCGGGGACAGCGGAAGGCCTCGGAGAGGCGCACGATGGGCTCGGGTCCGGCGCCCGCGCGGATGACGACGGCCTCCCCCTCTCCCTCGCGAAAGCAGGTGGCAAGCGAATCGGCCACGCGGTCGCGCCAGCTTCGGTCGGGCTCCTTCACCACCTTCAGTCTGTCCACAACGACCGTCAGCTCGCTGGCCTGGCCAAGGTCCGGCGTGTCGACCCCCGGCTCAACACCGGGGGCGAGCAGCTCCGACAGCTCCGCGGCCACGCCATCGGCCACGATGCGCACGAACCCGAGCGAGCGCAGATTCTCGGCGACCAACCGGTGCGACACCCGGCCGCTGCGGGCGAGCGGGAAGCCCACCATGACCCTGGTGCCGGCAGGGAGGGCCGCAACCCTGTCCACCGCGCTGCTCACGGTGTCGGGCCGCACCTCGTCGCCGCACTCGGGGCAGTGGGTGCGCCCGACGCGCGCAAAGAGCAGACGGAGGAAGTCGTGCACCTCGGTGGCGGTCCCCACCGTGGAGCGACTGGAGGTGGTGGGGTTGCGCTGCTCGATGGCCACCGCCGGCGAGAGTCCCTCGATCCGGTCCACATCTGGCTTTTCGAGACGGTCGAGGAACTGCTTGGCGTAGCTCGACAGGGCCTCGACGTAGCGACGCTGGCCGGCTGCGAAGAGGGTGTCCAGCGCGAGCGACGACTTGCCCGACCCGGACGGACCGGTGATCACGGTGAGCGCGTTGCGGGGCAGATCCACGTCGATCCCCTTCAGGTTGTGCTGGCGCGCGCCCCTGACGCGAATCGGCTCTTCCATGAACCCGTGAGTCTCCCGTCGGTCCCGTCAGGCGGGCCGCCCGTTGCCTAAACGCGCGGTTTCCCCGACCGTGGAACGGCCACGACGCCGCAACGAGGCGACCGTCATACTCAATCAATCTACCAGCACCTGCACGGTCATCATGGACATCTACCCGCGCACCGACTACCGCGGCCTGGGCCGCTACCTCCCCGATCGGTCCCCCATCAGCGCCGACCTCGGGGACAACCGCAACCTCTGGGGGGCTCATCCCGCCGCGCTCGAGGTGCTCGCTGCATCGGGGCCCGTGGAGGCTTCGGAGTATCCCGGCAGCTACGCCGACCTCCTTGTCGACGCGGTCGCGGCCGACCTGGGCATCGGCGCGGACAACGTGACCACGGGAGCCGGCGGCACGGGCGTGCTCGACGCCCTCATGCGGGCCGTTGCGCCCACGACCATGCGCTTTCTGGATCCGGGATGGCCCGCCGCCGGGATGCTGGCTCGGATGAACGGGCACGAGCCGATCCCGGTGGAATGGCACGAGGGCCTGGACGATCCGGTCGCCTTCGCCGGTTCGAGCCCGGCGATCGTGTTCGTGGCGAACCCGGGCAATCCGACCGGGCAGGTCATTCCCGACGAGTGGATCCGCGCGGTCCAGGAGCGCACCGAGGCGGTGGGAAGCGTGCTGATCATCGACGAGGCGTACGGCGAGTACAACCGCGAACTCTCCGACCGGACGCCGTACGACATGGCGTTGGCGGGCGAGCGCACAATCTGCGTCAAGACGCTGTCGAAGGCCTATGGACTCGCGGGGCTGCGGGCGGGATTCGGGGTCGGCAGCCCCGCCCTGGTGCTGGAGGTGGACAAGGCGCGCGGTCCCTTCGTCGTCTCCAGCGTCACGACCGCGGCCGCCGCGGCCGCCGTGTCCAGCCAATCGACCTGGCTCGCGGACACGATCACCGAGACGCGCGTCAACCGCGACCGAGTCTGGCGCAGCCTGCGCCACAGGGGCCACGACGTGCCGCGGTCAGGTGCCAACTTCGTCTTCATTCTGCGTCCCGAGGAGGAACTGGACGACATGACCCGGAGGCTGGAGCGGTGCGGGGTGCGCGTGCGTCCCTTCAGCGGGCCCACGAAGCTGGCGAACGGGCTGCGGGCGACCGTGGGGCCATGGGACCAGATGCAGAGGCTGCTGGACGGGCTCGACCTGCTCGCCGCCGGCACCGTATAGGGCCGCGGTTCCGTCGTGACGACCGGATACGAGGAGGAGGTCCTCGGCAAGGCCTACGACGCGCGCCTGATGGCCCGGCTGCTACGCTATCTGCGCCCGTACAGGCTGCAGGTGGCGGTGGCGCTTCTGCTCCTGATGCTGGCGTCGTTCCTCGGCGTGGTGGGGCCATACCTCACCAAGATCGCCCTCGACGAGGCGATACCGCAGGGCGACGGAGAACAGCTGGCCTTCCTGGCCGCCCTCCTCCTTGCGGCAACCGCGCTGATCTTCGTCTTCCAGTACGCCCAGGCGCTGGTCACCACCTGGCTCGGGCAGCGGGTCATGTACGACCTCCGCACCCAGATCTTTCGGAAGATGCAGCAGCTCGACCTCGCCTTCTACGACCGCAATCCCGTGGGCCGGCTCATGACGCGCATCACGTCGGACGTGGAGACGCTGAACGAACTCTTCAGCTCGGGCGTGGTCACCGTGTTCGGGGACCTGTTCATCCTCTTCTTCATCGTGGCGGCCATGCTGCAGATGGATGCGGAGCTGGCGCTGGTCACCTTCAGCGTCCTCCCCTTCGTCGTATACGCCGCCTTCGTCTTCCGGTCGCGCATCCGGTCCGCCTACCGCGACATCCGCGTTCGCCTCGCCCGCCTGAACGCCTTCCTGCAGGAACGCTTCACGGGGGTCCGGATCGTGCAGCTCTTCAACCGCGAACGCGCCGACCTCGAGCGCTTCAAGGTCCTCGACGACGACTACCTGGGTGCGCATCTGCGTTCGATCACCTACTACGCCCTCTTCTTCCCCGTCATCCAACTGTTCACGGCGGTGGCGCTGGCGCTCATCATCTGGTACGGGGGCGGCGCCCTGATCCAGGGCGCGGTGACCATCGGCGTTCTGGCGGCCTTCCTGGACTATGCCCGTCGCTTCTTCCGCCCCATTCAGGACCTTTCGGAGAAGTACAACCTGCTTCAGGGCGCGATGGCGTCGTCGGAGCGGATCTTCCGGCTCCTCGATCGGGAGCCCGCCATACAGGAGCCCGAGGCACCGGCCGCGCTGCCTGCCGACGGGGCGGGCGAGATCCGCTTCGAGAACGTGTGGTTCGCCTACGGAGGCGGCGGGGACGAACCCGACTGGGTGATCCGCGACCTCTCGTTCACGGTGGCTCCCGGCGAGAAGCTGGCGATCGTGGGGCACACCGGAGCGGGCAAGACGACGATCATCAACCTGCTGACGCGGTTCTACGAGCCGCAGCGAGGACGCATTCTGCTCGATGGCGTGCCCATATCGAGCCTTCGCCTGCAGGAGCTGCGCGCCCGCATCGGGCTCGTTCTGCAGGACATCTTCCTCTTCAGCCAGTCGGTGGAGTACAACGTCAGGCTCGGCTCCGGCGAGATCGACCACCGGGGTGTCGCCGCTGCGCTGGACGCCGTCGGGGCCACCCCGTTCGTCGAGCGCCTGCCAGCGAGGTCGGCCCAGCCGCTGGGGGAAAGGGGTGCCAGCCTGTCCGTCGGCGAGCGGCAGCTACTCTCGTTCGCCCGGGCGCTGGCCTTCGACCCCGCCATCCTCGTGCTCGACGAGGCCACCAGTTCGGTCGATTCCGAGATCGAAACGCGCATCGAAGAGGCCACCGACCGCCTGATGCGGGGCCGCACCTCGCTCGTGATCGCGCACCGTCTCTCCACCGTAAAGGGGGCCGACCGGATCCTCGTGCTGCACCACGGGCGGATCGTCGAGCAGGGAAGCCACGGGGAGCTCCTCGCACGGGAGGGGCTCTACCGCCGGCTGCACGAACTCCAGTTCGCGGGTGCCGCAGCGTAGCGGCGCCAACCCCGCCGGCGGCGCAAACGGCGGCTACGTCGGCTGATCCAGAGGTCGAACCAGGACTTCGCTGACCGTGACATGGGGAGGCGCGGTCACGGCGTGGAGAACCGCGCGAGCGACATCTTCGGCCTGGAGCGGGCGCTTGTCCGCCCATCGCTCCGCCCATTCGTCGCGTGCGACCGGGTCGGGCATCGTGTTGATCAATTCGGTGTCCACATACCCCGGCTGGATGTCGGTGGTGCGGATGCCGTGCTCGGCACCCAGTTCTAGGTGAAGGCCCCACGAGAGCGCCCGCACCGCGAACTTGGTGGCCGCGTACACGGTTCCGCCCGGAAACGGGCGCCGGCCCGCGATGGAACCGACGTTCACGATGTGACCGCTTCCCTGCTCCAGCATCTGCGGCAGCACCGCGGCGATCCCGTGCAGCACGCCGTTCACGTTCACGTCCACCATGCGCGTCCAGTCGTCCACCCGCGCTTCGCTGAGCGGCGACAGCGGCATGATCCCGGCGTTGTTCACGAAGATGTCCACCCGCCCGAACGTCTCCACCGTCGCACGGACCAGCGCCCGCACGTCGTCGAGACGTGTCACGTCGGTCTGCACGGCCAGCGCCCGGGCGCCAGCGCCCTGCAACGCCCGCGTCTCGGCCTCGAGCCTCCCGCCACGACGCGCGGCCAGGACCACGGCGGCCCCTTCCCGAGCCAGCGCGCGCGCCACCGCGAGCCCGATTCCCGAAGAGGCTCCGGTGATCACCGCCACCCTGTCGCCGAGCTGGTTGTTCGCCTGTTGTTTGTTCGCCTTTTGTTCCACGAAGTCGCGATTCCCTGGCTGGAGTATCGGCGTTGCGCTTGCCTCACTGATCCCGATAGCTGGCGGCGCGCCAGCCACGATGACACTTTGATGATTGCGTGGCGTAGAGTAAAGGGGTACTGTCGCGCACACGGTGGCGTGGCCTACCGAAAAACCATCTCTGGAGCCAATCAAGCCCGTGGACAAACTGAACCTGACCCGTCTGCTGCTGCGCGATTCTCCACGGACCCGGCGTCGTCCCGGTGGCAAGAGGGCAGGAAGCGGGAAGGTCGCCTTTGAGAGCCGCATCAGGGAGGGGGCGTCGCTCGCCGACATCGACCTTGAACTCGCCGAGGCGTTTCTCAAGGACACCGCGGTGGGCGACCGGTCCGGGGTGGACATGCTCCGCGCCTACGGGCTCATAAGGGGCACGGGGCCGGACTGGAAGATCACCAACGCAGCCCTGCTGCTCTTCGCCTGCGCTCCGGCTCGCCATTGGCATCCGGGTGCCGGGATTCGTGTGATACGCGTTGCCGGCACGGCTCGCATCCTCGGCCACCGTCAGAGCGTTACCCGAATCGGATACGCCGGTCCGCCTCTCGCGAGCGCCATCGACGAGAGCTTTCGTCTCGCGGGAGCACAGGTCCGCTTCTCGGAGCCGCTGCGCCATGTCTTCTTCCAGGATGTCCCCGAGTACCCGGAATCCGCCTGGGGCGAGGCGCTCTTGAACGCCGTGGCGCATCGGGACTACGAGGGCACTTCGGAAATCGAGGTCGTGTTCTACGACGACCGGCTCGAAGTGACAAGTCCGGGACTGCCGCTCGAACCGGTTTCCGCCGCTGGGGTCACCGATGGCCTCGTGGTTTCAAGGACGCGGAACCCATTGTTGAATCGCGTGCTCGCCGACGCGGGGTTCATGAAGGGCAAGGCGACCGGACTTGTGCGCGTGTTCAAGGAAATGTCGAAGCATCTGCTCACGCAGCCCGAGCTGGCGCATCGCAACGGGTTCTTCACCATCACGTTGCGCAACGAACCGGAATCCGCCACATCGGGTCCCGGATGGATGAAGCTGGTGAGCAAGCTTCGGGTCAGCCCGGACCAGAAGCGGATTCTGCTGGCTCGACCGGACGGCTTCTCGCTGGAGGACTACCAGCGTCTCAATTCGGTCTCGCAGAGCGAAGCCGAACGGTGCGTGCACGAACTGGTCGTGAACGACATCGTGACCCGCGAGTCGATGAAGGGCGAGCCTGCGGCCACGTACTACCTGGACGCCGACCTCGACTCGCAGCGCTGGTTCCTCGAAGACCGAATCCCACGGCTTCGCGAGCATTTCCGCGAGCAGTCGCGTCTGGGCAACGCGGACTACCGCACCCTCTTCGAGACCAGCTACACCATCGCCAGACGCGAGCTCGACTACCTTTCCGAAGAGGGTTTTCTGAGGAAGACGGGACGGGGACGGGCCATGCACTACATGCCTGCGGCCGGACTTCGCAAATAGACGGCTGCAAACTTATCGAAAGGAAGAAGAATGGGTTTCCTGGCAATTGCCGCAGTGCTGATCGTAGTTGGCGCGATTGTTCGTTCGGTCGCGCCCGAGAACTCCAAGATCCCCAACCGACTGGTTGGAATGGTGATCATGGTGTTCGGAGTCGTCCTCGTCGTCCTGAACACGGTGGTCGTCATCCGCGTGGGCGAGGTGGGAGTGGCACACTTCCTCGGGCGCGTCACGGATCGACCGCTCGAAGCCGGCGTGCGCATCATCAACCCCCTCGCCAGCGTGGAGCGGATGTCGGTTCGCGAGCAGTCCTTCCCCGCGCAGGGCAGCGTGGAGCAGATCGAGGCGCAGACCTCGGAGCAGCTCAACGTGACGCTTGAGGTGTCGATCATCTTTCAGATCAACGGAAGCAACGCGCGGAATCTCTTCGAGCGCATCGGCTCCGAAAACGAGATCAAGCGGCAGATCGTGCTGAACGCCGTGAGGAACGGGGTGCGAGACGCGGTGGCGACGAAGTCGATCAACGACATCTTCTCGCCGAACCGGCGTGACGTGGCCGACGCGATGCTCACGGAGATCCAGGCCAAGGCCGGTGACCGGATCCAGGTCAGGGACGTCTTCGTGCGGGACATCCAGGCGCCGCCGCGCGTCCGCGAGGCCATCGAGCAGAAGCTGGAGCGTGAGCAGCAGGTCGCGGCGGAGGAGTTCCAGACACAGATCATCCAGGAGCAGGCCAGGCAGCAAGCCGAGGAGGCCAAGGGGATCGCGGACGCCCAGCGGATCATCTCGGAGGGGCTGACCCAGGAGTACCTGACCTTCTTCTACATCCAGCAACTGGCGCAGATGCCCGAGGGGTCGCTGGTATACGTGCCCACCGAAGGGGGCATCCCTCTCATCAGGAATCTGGGTGGCGGGAGGTAGCGGCCGGGTTGCGCGGAGCAGGCGGGGCCGGGCGCGGAAGCTCGGCGTCGCGGCGGGAATCGTCGCGGTCGCCGCGGCGTTCTGGCCGGGAACGGGGTGTTCGCCGACATACGTCATAAGGGCGGGGTGGGCCGAGGCCAAGATCCTTCGTGCCCGCCAGCCGATCCCCGAGGTCATTCTGGCTCCCGAGACCGACGAGCGGACCCGGGGCAAGCTCACCCTGGCGCGCGAGGCCCGCGTATTCGCCATGGAGGGATTGCGTCTCGACGTCGGGGACAGCTACACCACCTACGCCGAACTCGACCGCGACACTCTCGCCATGGTGCTCTCGGCCGCGCATCGCGATCGGCTGGAGCCGGTGACATGGTGGTTTCCCATCGTGGGAAGGGTGCCCTACCGGGGCTTCTTCGACCTGGATCAGGCGCTGGACGAGCAGCGGAAGCTGGCGGAGGAGGGCTTCGACACCTACCTGCGGCCGACCTCCGCGTTCAGCACGCTGGGATGGTTTTCGGACCCGCTGTTGTCGACCATCGTGAGGTACGACGAGGTGGAGCTGGTGGCGACGATCATTCACGAGCTCTCCCACAACCACCTCTTCGTCGGGGGAAGGGTGCGCTTCAACGAGAGCTTCGCGACCTGGGTCGGCCGAACCGGGGCCGCCGAATTCTTCTGCACGAGACCGGGAGGCGGTCCGGACACGGTCTGGTGCCAGCGCGCCAGGGACCGATGGCAGGACGTCCAGCACTTCTCGCGTTTCATCGACGGTCTGGTGGCCGACCTTGAGACGGTCTACACGGACTCCACGACAACGAGCCGGGAGAAGATCGCGCGCCGGCAACACGTCTTCGAAGCCCACCTCAACCGCTTCCGCAACGAGGTGAAGCCCCAGCTCCAAGCCCTGACCTTCTCCGCCTTCGAATCCATCCCTTTGAACAACGCGACCCTCCTCAGCCGAATGCGCTACTATCATCGGCTGCCCGACTTCGGCGCGCTACAGGAGATGCACGGCGGGTCGCTCGCGGCGGCGATCGAGGAGCTGCGCGCCGGGGTCGAGGGGACGGACGATCCCTTCAGCCTTCTTCCCTCAGCTTCCGGACAGGCGGAACCCCCCGACCCGTCGGTCGAGTCCGCCGACGGCGCTGGCCCCGCGGAGCCCTTCGGGCTGTAAAAGGCCTTCGCGCTCGTTTAGCTTTGTAGTCTTCGGACTCGGTCGATCCTCGGCCAGTCGAACTCGAAGCCACAGGAAGGACGGACGCGCAACGCCTCCGCACCGCATCGTCGGTCCAAGCCATCCCGCCATGCCTTCAAACTCTGACAAGGTCTACGATGCCGCCGCGGTGGAGCGTCGGTGGCAGGCGAAATGGGATGGTGACGGCACCAACTCCTTCACAGTGGACGATCTACGGAGCGCCGAACGCCCGTTCTTCAACCTCATGATGTTCCCGTATCCGTCCGCCGAGGGACTGCATGTGGGCAACATCTACGCGTTCACCGGCGCCGATGTGTACGGACGCTTCAAGCGCCTCCAGGGGCACGACGTCTTCGAGCCCATCGGCTTCGACGCCTTCGGGATCCACTCCGAGAACTTTGCGCTCAAGTCCGGCGTCCATCCCACGCGGCTCATCCCCCGCAACGTCTCCAATTTCCGTCGGCAGCTGCGTCGGATCGGCGGCATGTTCGACTGGGACCACACGGTGGATACGACCGATCCCGCCTACTACAAGTGGACCCAGTGGCTCTTCCTCCAGCTTTTCAAGCGGGGGCTCGCGGAGCAGAAGGAGGCGCCGGTCAACTGGTGCCCGTCGTGCATGACGGTGCTTGCCAACGAGCAGGTCATCGTGGGAGAGTGCGAGCGCTGCGGCACCGCAGTCGAACAGCGGTTCATTCGGCAGTGGTTCTTCAGGATCACCGATTACGCGGAACGACTGCTCGGCAACCTTGAGCACATCGACTGGTCCGACACGACGCTCAAGGCCCAGACCAACTGGATCGGGCGTTCGGTGGGCGCACAGCTTCGCTTTCCGGTTGCCGGAGGACCGCCGAACGCCGGAGGGTCGCGAAACGCCCTCGAGATCGAGGTCTTCACGACACGCCCCGACACGGTGTGCGGGGCCACCTATGTGGTACTCGCTCCCGAGCACCCTCTGGTGGACGCCATTACCAGCGACCGTTGCAAGGAGGCGGTGCAGGCCTACCGGATCAGGACGCAGGCGATGGATCTGGTGGCGCGCAAGAAGATCGAGAAGCACAAGACCGGAGTCTTCACGGGCGGCCACTGCATCAATCCGGCCACCGGAGAGCGTGTACCGGTCTGGATCGCCGACTACGTCCTCATGGGATACGGCACCGGGGCCATCATGGCGGTCCCGGGACACGACGAACGGGACTTCGACTTCGCCGAAGCGCACGGTCTTCCCATCACGCGGGTGGTCGCGGCACCGGGCGAGGACGCCTCGACCCCACTGGAGATCGCCTACGAGTATCCGACCGGCCGCCTCGTCAACTCGGGGCGGTACGACGGCCTGTCCGTCGAGGACGCCAAGCAGGCCATCGTGACCGATCTGGCGCGGGCGGGGCTGGCCGAACACAAGGTCACCTACCGGCTGCACGACTGGTGCATCTCGCGCCAGAGGTACTGGGGCCCCCCGATCCCCATCGTCCACTGCGAACGCTGCGGCGCGGTTCCCGTGCCCGAGGACGACCTGCCGGTGGTGCTTCCCCACGTGGAGGACTTCCGCCCCGACGGGTCCGGCACCAGCCCGCTGGCGCGCGTCAGCGAATGGTACGAGGTGGAATGTCCGTCATGCGGAGAGGACGCGACGCGGGAAGCCGATGTTTTGGATGTCTTCCTGGACAGCGCCTGGTACTTTCTCCGCTATCCGTCGACCGACTTCGACGATCGTCCCTTCGACACCGACATCACGCGGCGCTGGCTCCCCGTGGACATGTACATCGGCGGGAACGAGCATGCGGTTATGCATCTGCTCTACTCGCGCTTCGTGGTCATGGCGCTCCGCGACATGGGATGGCTCGACTTCGAGGAGCCCTTCGACCGCTTCCGCGCCCACGGACTGATCATTCGCGAGGGCGCCAAGATGTCGAAGAGCAAGGGGAACGTCATCGTCCCCGACCCGATCATCGAGCGCTACGGAGCCGACACCTTCCGTGTCTATCTCATGTTCCTGGGCCCGTTCAGCGAGGGAGGAGACTACCAGGATCGCGGCATCTCGGGTCCGCATGGCTTTCTGCACCGCCTGTGGGAGTCGGTGGTCCCCGAGAACGGGGAACTCCCGACGGAAGACATCGATCCCGTCGTGGAGCGCAAGCTGCACCAGACAATCGCCCGTGCCACCGAACAGATCGCCGCGCTGCGCTACAACACGGCCATTGCGGCGATGATGGAGTACCTCAATTCCGTGCGGTCGGGCGGGCGGACGCCGACCCGGGCCGAGGTGGAGCCGCTGGTGTGCCTCGTGGCGCCGTTTGCGCCCCACATCGCCGAAGAGCTGTGGCAGCGTCTGGGCAACGAGGGCAGCATCTTCGACGGAGCCAACTGGCCCGAATTCGATCCCGCCAAGTGCGTCGAACCGCTGACTCGGGTCGCGGTGCAGGTGAACGGGCGGGTGCGAGGGACCGTTTCCGTGCCGGTCGGCACCACGAGGGACGAGGTGGTGGCGTGCGCCCGGAGCGAGCCCAACGTGGCCCGGCACCTCGCGGACACGGAAGTGCGCCGAATCGTCCACATCCAGGACCGACTCCTGAACTTCGTCGTGGCGCGAGCCCGCGTCGGGAGCGCGAGTCCATGACCAGGGAGAAGCGAGGCTGACAAGATGCCCCAGGCTGTGGGCAGGACCACAAGCACCGAAAAGCTGGCGATCGACACGATTAAAGTCCTTGCAATGGATGCCGTTCAGGAGGCCAACTCCGGGCATCCGGGCACCCCCATGGCACTGGCTCCGTTCGGCTATGCGCTCTGGACGCGGCACCTGCGGCACAGCCCCCGCCACCCCGAGTGGGTCAATCGCGACAGGTTCGTCCTTTCGGCCGGCCACGCCTCGATGTTCCTGTACAGCCTGCTCCATCTGACCGGTTACGACCTGTCGCTGGACGACATCCGCAGTTTCCGCCAGTGGGGCAGCAAGACGCCGGGCCATCCCGAGTACGGGCACACGCCGGGCGTGGAGACCACGACGGGTCCCCTGGGCCAGGGTGTCGCCAACACGGTTGGAATGGCGTTGGCGGAGCGGTGGCTGGCCAGGCGGTACAACCGACCGGGTCACGAGATCGTCGACCATCGCACCTACGCGCTGTGCTCCGACGGAGACCTGATGGAGGGCATCTCGCACGAGGCGGCCGAGATCGCGGGCCACCAGCGGCTCGGCAAGCTGATCTGGATCTTCGACGACAATCGCATCACCATCGAGGGATCGACGGACCTCGCCACCGCCACCGACCAGGCGCGACGCTTCAGGGGATACGGGTGGCACACCCTGACGGTGGAGGACGGCACCGACGTGGACGCCATCGACGCGGCGCTTGCCGTCGCCAAGGCGGAGACGGAACGCCCCTCGCTGATCGTTCTGCGCACGACCATCGCCGAAGGCAGCCCCAACATGGCCGGGTCGGCATCCACCCACGGCGCCCCCCTCGGGCCCGACGAGATCGCGGCCACCAAGCTCAACATCGGCTACCCCTCGCTGGAGCCCTTCCACATCGAACCGGCCGCACTCGACCACTGGCGCCGACAGATCACCGTCGGGGCTGCGGCCCAGGCGGCGTGGGAGCGGCGCTTCGAGGCGTATCGGTCAGCGTTCCCCGACCTGGCCACCGACTTCGAGCGGGCCGCCCGGGGTGAGCTGCCGGAAGGTTGGGAGAGCGCGCTCCCGAACCTCGACCGCGCCCCGGCCACGGCAACTAGAAACCATTCGGGCAAGGTTCTGCAGGGAGCGGCCGGCACCGTGGTGTCCATGATCGGTGGATCGGCGGATCTGGGCGGATCCAACAAGACGGACATCGCGGGGGGCGGCGACCTGCTCGCCGACAATCCCGGAGGCAGGATCATCCATTTCGGCGTCCGCGAGCACGCCATGGGCGCCATCATGAACGGGATGGCCCTGCACGGTGGAATCCAGCCCTTCGGCGGCACCTTCCTCGTCTTCTCGGACTACATGCGCCCGGCAATCCGGCTGGCCGCCCTCATGGAACTTCCGGTCATCTACGTCTTCACCCACGACAGCATCGGCCTTGGCGAAGACGGCCCCACCCATCAGCCGATCGAGCACCTCGCCGCCCTGCGGGCGATTCCCGGCCTGCTGGATCTCCGGCCCGCCGACGGCCCCGAGACGGCCGAGGCATGGAGGGCGGCGCTGAGCTACAGGAAGGGACCGTCCTTCCTGGCCCTGACCCGTCAGACCGTTCCAGTCATCGACAGGGGATCCGGGCATCCCCCGGCCAGTCGACTCCACCGGGGCGGGTACGTTCTGCGCGAGGCGAGCTCGGGGCGCCCCGACGCGATCGTGGTGGCTTCGGGATCCGAGGTCGGGTCGGCTCTCGAAGCGCGCGAGGGCCTCGCGACCGACGGAATCGACGTTAGGGTGGTCAGTTTGCCGAGCTGGCGCCTTTTTGCCGCGCAGCCCGATTCCTACCGAAACGATGTCCTGCCCGACGGCGTACTGAAGGTCTCCATCGAGGCTGGCTCCACCATGGGATGGGAACGATGGGTGGGGGCCGACGGGGTGTCGATCGGGATCGACCGGTTCGGCGCTTCGGCACCGTTCCAGGAGGTCTATCGTCGACGCGGTGTGACCGCCGAAGCCGTGCAGAGGGCGATTCGCGAGAGGACTTCGCATTAGAACGGCGTGCCCTCCACCGGATGCGGACAGCGGTCTGGCGGGACCGCCGGGTGGCCGGGTCCGAACACTTTGGGCCGCCCGGGGGTCCAAGGCACGATGGATATGGCAAAGACCACGTTCACAACGGGAACGGCTTTAGCAAGATGAGGGGCACCAGGGCGGCGATGCGTTGGAACCGCACGAGCGGGTTCGCCGTGTCCCTGTTGTTGTCGGCCAGCGGCGTGTCGGCTGTTCCGGCGTCGGCCCAGGACACCGCAAGCGTCATGAGGCTGCGCGGACTGCGTGTGGTGGTGCCCAGGCCGTCCACGACCACGGGTGGAACCAGCGCGGTGGAGATCGCCACCGACTCGTTGAGCGTGGTGGCGGCGCCGACGGCCGAGGAGTTCCTGCGCCGCATGCCCTTCATCCAGATGCGGGCCAATTCGCGTGGCGAGGTGCAGCCGGATATGCGTGGCGCGAACGACCGGCAGATCGCCGTGCTGGTCGATGGCGTACCGCTCACACTGGGGTGGGACCACCGGACCGACATGTCCATCATTCCCCTCTCGGCCGTGCGCACGGTGACCCTTCTTCGTGGTCTCTCGTCAATGCTGCATGGGCCCAACGTCCTGGGCGGCGCAATCGAGTTCAACGTTGCGCGGGGACCATCCGCACAGGCTGCGGCCCCACGATTCTCGGGCGCCTTTTCATTCGACCATGAGGGTGGGACCAGCATCGGTGCCACATCGGGCACGTCGTTTGCGCGAGACTACGCGAATTGGTTCCTGACAGCAGGGGCGGGGCACCGGGACAGCCCCGGGGTGTCGTTGCCCGGAGGTGCGCGCTCCGATCCCGAGCTGCGCCGCGAGTTCCTCGCGGACGACGATGGTCGCCGACTCAACTCCGATCGACGGCTGTCGGACGGCTTCGTTTCGGTCCGCTACCAGGCAGCCGAAGGCGGCTGGTTCTCGAGCCTGGTGACGGTCGCCGACGGCCACCGCGGAGTCCCACCCGAGACGCACGTCGCGGATCCTCGTCTCTGGAGGTATCCCAACCAGAATCGGATTGTTGTGGCTCTGTCGGGGGGTACGGGCGAGTGGCGCACATCGCTCGGACAGGGCGACCTGGAAGCCTCCTTCGGCCTGGATCGTTCGTCCACCGAAATCGACGAATACGCTTCGCCCGGGTACCGCGTTGTCGCTGATGGCGAGACCGGGGTCACGACCACCCTGACGGGTCGCGTGTTGGGTGACCACAGGTTCAGCGCGGGTCCGGAGATCCGCAGCGCCTTCACGATTGCCAACGTCAGTCACGACGAGGCGTTCAGGGATGGCCAGACCTTCAACTACCAGCAGCGCCTGTGGAGCCTCGGAACGGAGATCGATGTCGGGAGCGGGAATTCCTCGGGGGCCCGAAGCGGGAGCGCGATGTGGAGCGTGGGGGCCTCGCTGGACGGATCGGACACGCCGCAGTCGGGTGACAAGCCGGCTCTGAGCGCCATGTGGGACTGGGGTGTGCGGACGGGCGTCACCGTGCTGGGGTCCGGCGGCAACGTTCTCTACCATGCAGGACTCAGCCGTCGTACCCGGTTCCCCTCCCTGCGCGAACTCTACTCGGGAGCACTGGGGCGGTTCGAGCCGAATCCCGACCTGAGACCCGAAAGCCTGAAGGCGGGCGAGGTGGGGGTCACGATCAGCGCCGGAGATGCTCGGCTCCAGCTGGTCGGGTTCCATCATCGTTTGGGCGACGGAATCGTGCGCACCCGCACCGAGACGCCCGAGGGAGCAAGGCTGAAGCGGGTGAACCGCGACGACATTCGTTCGACGGGGTTGGAACTGCTCGCGGCGGGCAATCGGGGACGCCTGAACTTCGGCGGCGACCTGACGTTGAAGCGCGTGCGCATTCTCGACTCGAGCCTGGGCGATGAAGAGCAGCGAGCAGAATACGAGCCCGCTCTTTCGGGGACCTTGAACCTTGGCGTGCTCGCACCACGCGACTTCAACGTGACCGGCTTTCTGCGCTACAGGGGCGTCCAGTACTGCGAGAACGTGGAGTTCGCGGGCCTCGACCGAATGGACTCCAGCGCCACCCTGGACGTGGAGGCTGGGCGCGTATTCCCTATCGGTGCAAGCGGCGGGGGCCGCCGACTCAGCGCCAACGTGGGCATCGCCAACCTGACGGACTCGACGGTGCTGGATCAGTGCGGCTTGCCTCAGCCGGGGCGCACCCTCCGCATCCAGTTCAACATTCGCTAGTTCCGGTCAGATCACATCGAGCTGGACCAGCCGCAACCAACCGACCTTGCCGTCCGCCAGCACGATTTCGGCCCATTCACCCGTTCGCCGGTCGATGCGCACCTTCGTGCCCTCGTGGAGGGTGAATACGGTCAGACCCTCGTCGGACGGCGCGCTGAGAACCCGCGCCTCGGGGGCCATGACCACCGCCTCCTCCGCCTCCGCCAGGCCGGTTTCGCGCACGAGCAGCGTGCTGCCAAGGACCAGGGTGACCACCCCGACGGCGTACGCGGATCTTCTCAGTGCGGTGCCCCATCCCCGCGGTCGGCCGAGCACGAGCAGCACCGCGACCACACCGAGAAGCAGATAGCCGACCGCCACCGAGACCCGCAGCCACCCCCGTGGAACGAGACCCATCCACCAGTCGAAGACTGACAGCATCCAGAAGCGGGGCAGCGGTTCGATTCGATCCTGAAGCATCTGGTTGACCAGCGCCAGATTCACGCGAACGTTCTCGTCGCCCGGATCCTCGCGGGCCGCCCGTTCGTAGTTGAGCACCGCCTGCCCCAACTCGCCAAGACGGAAGTGGGCGTTGCCCAGATTGTAGTAGACTGCGGCCGATTCGAAGCCACCCTCGAGGACCGCTGCATAGCTGGCCGCGGCACCGCCGAAATCCCCATCCTGGTACAGGCGGTTGCCCTCGTCGAAGAGCGCTTCCTGGGCCGCCGCGGTGCTGGGCGAGCCCACGGATATGGCCACAGCGACCGCCGCGCCCACTCCCACCGCGCACGCCACGCGTCTCCGCAGGGGGACAACGCGGCTCATTGGGACAGCTCCCGGTCGAGATCGCCCATGATCGCGGCCGCCCGCTCCAGAACGCGCTCGGGCGGCTCCCGCTCGGCGCCCGCCGGGGCGAACCGCTGCCTGTCGCAGTCGTCGAGGCACGCGAACAGACGTTTCAGCGTCCGCAGCGACGCTCCGCGCTCGGCGGCGATGCGGCCCGCCTCCTCTCTAACCAATCCCGCCTCGGCGATGTTGAGCTTGTCCGCCACCAGCCCCTGCAAGGCTCCAGCGACCTCGGCGTGGAAGTCCCGCGGATCCCCGGAAGCCAGTCCTCGCGCCTTGGCGAGTCGCTTCTTCGCCATGCGGCTGGCCCGTCGGATTCGCGCGTAGGCCACGTCGCCCTCGAGCCGATCCCGGTGCCTGCGCAGTGCCAGCGCCCCCGCCACGGCGACGAGAGGCAGCAGGAGCACGACCCAGAATCCGGCGGTGGCGGGGAGCGGCACGTTCGCACGCCTGAAGCGGGGAGCGCCGATGTGGATGAAGCGAATCTCCTCGCGAAGGGCTTCGACCGACGACGGTACCGCCCCGGCGCCCTCGGCAGACGCCGCGTCGCCCGTCACGCTGACTTCCAGAGGTTGCGACCGGGCGCTGCCGTACCGCTCCGTCGCCGGATCGAAGTACGAGACATCGATCGCGGGTATGGTCAATTCGCCTGGGGCCCTGGGAATCAGCACGTACGAGAAGCTGCGGGTTCCTCGCAGACTTCCGCCGCCTTCCGAAATCCGGTCGCTCGTCTCCGGGGGAAAGGTCTCGAATTCGACCGGAAACTCGACTTCGGGCGCCGCCAGCGTCCGCAGATTCCCGGTGCCCGAGTACTCCACCGTAAGGGTAAGCGCCTCGTTCGTCTCAACGGCGACCCGATCCACCGACGTCGAAACGTCCAGCGCTCCCACATGTCCCGCGAACGAGCTCGGTCGTCCCTCGTCGGGAAGGGGAACGACGTCGATCGCAACCGGACGCGAAGCCACCACCGCCGGAACGTTCCGATCGAAGAGCCCGGACCGACCGAAGATGTCGCCGAACGGGTCGAAGGCACCCCGGTCGCGGACCCGAACCTGAGCCTCCACGGTCATCGGATCCAGGGTCTTCTCGCCGGAACCGGTCGGAAACAGGATCATTCGGCGCACCGTGGCCGTCAGGAACTCGTCACCGTCCCGGATCACGCGCTCCGCCTGGGGGGAAGTAGGCTGCTCCAGCTCTTCGGACCAGAAGCCCGTCGCCTGGGGAAGGGTGGTAATCGTGTAGGACTGAACGGGAACCCGAGTGAAGATCTGGTACTCGACCGTGATCGGTTCGTTCTCGAAGACGCGAGTGCTTGACACCCGGGTTTCTATGAACAGGTCGTCGGGCGTGACGGCGGCTTCAGGATCAGCTGCACCGTCTCCCGCGCCCGAGACGGCCCCGGGCGGAGGCGGGGCGTCCGACACAACCAGCGTCACGGGGTCGGTCCGGACCGTGGCGCCGTCCACCGTCACGCCGCTGACCGCCCCGATCTCGAACGTTCCCTCGCGCGTCGCCTGGAAGCGGTATTGGTAGGTCACGGCCATGGTCGTGCGGCCGTTCACGATCTGAATCGAGGTCGATGTGCCTGCACTCAGGAAGGTGGCGAAGTCCTCCATGTCCGGCAGGACGGGATCGGTGTCCAGTTGTTGTGCGCCCGAAACCTCCACATTCAGCACGAACTGTCGGCCCACCCCCACCTGGGAGGCGCTCAGGAAGGCGCGCGCTGCAACGTCCTGGGCCGATGCCTGGCCCAAGGGCAGGAAAGCCGCGACCGCAGCGACAACGAAGACCGCCACGGGTTCCAGGGGTCCACCAGCTCGATGCACCGCCACCTACCAGTCCTTCCTGGGCCGCCGACCCCGCACTTGGGCCGCCTTCCGATTAACCTCGCCGGGATCCTCCGTGATCGCCTGCAAGAGCCGCTCCGCCTGCTCGCGAGTCATCTGCGGCGGCGGTTGGTTCGCCTGCCCGTCGCCGCTCTGCTCCTGCTGTTCCGACGAGTCTTCTTCGCCCTGACCGTCCCGAGGCTGCGGCTGAGGCCCGTCCTGTCCGTCTTGCTGCCCCTCGGACGGGTCGTTCTCCTGCTCATCCTCCTGGCCGCCCGGAGGTTGCTCCCCCTGTCCTCCACCCTCACCCTGCTCGTCCTGATTCCGTTCTCCGTCCTCGCCCCCGTCACCCTGTTGCTGCTGCTCTTCAAGCTGCCGCAGCGCGAGCTCGAGGTTGTGCTGCGCGTCCTCGTCACCCGGATCCAAGCGCAGCGCCTGCTTGTAGGCCTCGACCGCCGGTCCGGGCTGTTGCTGCCTGACCAGGGCATTCCCCAAGTTGTACATAGCAGCAGCCCGCCACTCCGGATCGGCCCCCTCCGCCGCCTCGAGGAACGCCTCCATCGCCCGCTGGAACTCCTGGCTCTGGTAGAGCGCGTTGCCCTCGTTGAAACGGGCCAGGGGCAGCCCCGGCACCGCTTGCAGCGCTTCGAGGTAGCGGGCGTGCGCCTCCTGATAGCGCCCTTCACCGTAGAGTCTGTTCCCGGCCTCAACTTCGCGGCGACCCTCCTGGGCGACCGCGACATCCGCCACCACAACCGCCGCCGCCACCGCGCACATCCCGGCAAGTGAGCGCAGGAGCCTCATGACACCTCCTCCGATGCGCCGGCCCGACGCCTTCGCCTGCCCGGCACGATAAACTCCACGATCAGCACGAGCAACGCCGCGCCGAGAAAGATCTGGAACTGTTCCTCGAATTGCGTCACCTCGCGTGACTCGACCTCCCTGCCGCCGCCTTCGATCCGCTCGATCAGGCGACCGAGCCCGCCCGCCCCCTGCCCGATTCTGTGGTATTCTCCGCCCGTCTGGAGAGCGATGTCCTGGAGCGCGGTCTCGTTGAGGCGCGTCGTGATCACGTTGCCCTGATCGTCGCGCCGGAATCTGCCGCGTGCCTCCACACCCTCCACATCGGGAAGCGGAACCCCCTCGACCGATCCCACACCCACGGTGTGGATCGTCGCCCGCGCCTCGGCCGCCGCCGCGATCGCTTCGGCGAGTCCGCCCTCGTGGTCCTCGCCGTCGGTGACGATCACGACGATCCGGTTCTCGGGCGGCGTCTCCTCCAGAGCCTCGATGGCCACCGTGATCGCCTTGGCCAGATCGGTGCCCTGCGTGGACATCAGATTCGGGTCCATGGCGCTGAGGAACATCATGGCCGCGCCGTAGTCCGCCGTTAGCGGGCTCTGCACGAAGGCGTCGCCGGCGAAGGCCACCAGGCCGATCCGGTCGCCGTCCAGGCGCTGGACGATGCGACCGATCTCGATCCTGGCGCGCTCAAGACGATTCGGGGCCACGTCCTCGGCGTACATCGATCGCGACACATCGAGGGCCACCATGACATCCTGCCCCTGGCGTCGCAGCGTCTCGACACGGGTGCCGAACTGTGGACGGGAGAGCGCCAGCGCGAGCAGGGCGAACGACCCGATCACCAGCGCGGCCTTCCACCGAACCGCCGCGACGTTCACCGACAACCGCAAGCGGCGCACCAGGTCGTGTTCTCCGAACCGATCCATCAGCGCGCGGCCCCTGCGACTTGCGTACCAGTGGAGAAGGACGAGCAGGGGGACCAGGGCCAGCCCCCACAGCCATGCGCCAGCACCGAAGCGGAACATCAGGGAAGCGTCCTCAGCCAGGTGCGTCCGAGTACCGCTTCCGCGAGAAGAAGGACCAGCCCCGCAGTCAGCGGCGCCGGGAAGCGTTCGCCGTAGCTCGTGAAGTTCTCGACAAGCATCTCGGTGGTCTCCAACTGGTCGATCTCTTCGTAGATGGCCTCGAGGCTCTCGCGGTCGGTCGCGCGATAGTATCGCCCCCCGGTGGTTTCGGCCGTGGCGCGCAGCACCGGTTCGTCCACATCGACCCGGGTGGTCACGTAGCGCTGTCCCCCGAAGCGATCCCTCACCGGAACCCGGGCCATGCCGCGCGCACCCGCTCCTATGGTGTAGACGCGCACGCCCAGCGCCTGCGCTGCCTGGGCCGCCGTGACCGGATCGATCTCGCCGCGGTTGTTGCGTCCATCGGTCAGCAGAACCACCACCCTGGACGCCGCATCGCTCGCTTGCAGCCGCTTCACCGCGGTGGCCAGCCCCATCCCCACCGCGGTCCCGTCCTCGACCATCCCGACCTCGAGTTCGGCCATCAACGACGTGACCACCGAGTGGTCGAGGGTCAGCGGCGCCTGCGTGAACGCCTTGCCGGCGAAGATCACGAGACCGATTCGGTCGTTGACGCGGCCCTCCGCGAAGTTCGAGGCCACGGCCTTGACCGCCTCCAGCCGGTTGGGCGCCAGGTCCTCGGCAAGCATCGAACTGGAGACGTCCACGGCCAGCACGATGTCGATGCCCTCGGAGACGACGTTCTCGCCGGTCACGCCGGTCTGCGGTCGCGCGAACGCCACGATCAGGCAGACCAGCGCGAGCCCGCGCAGCGCGGCCGGCAGATGCTGTAGCCAGCGTCCCCTGCCACCGTCGGCGCGCGCGAGCCCCGGCACGTCCGGGTGGGTGAGCGATCCTCGTCGCCTTCTCCCTCGCGACAGATACCACCAGCCAAGCAATGGGACGACTCCCAGGAGGAGCAGCAGCCACGGATCCTCGAAACGAAAGATCATTCCTGCCCTCCCGGGGCCTCGCCGCCCGCACCCTGCCGCTCCGGCCCGCTGGTCATCTCGACCAGAGAGCGCGCCACCCCAAGCAGCTCGCGCGACGAATCCGCCCCCGGGCGCAGCTTCGCGAACTTCACAAGGTCGCACCGGGCCAGGAAGCTGTCGAACGACTCGCTGATCGGGCCGCTCAGAGCCGCCGCGCGGAGACCTGCCACGACCTCGGGAGTGGTCATTTCGAGGGCGGGCACCCCGAGCTGACCTTCGACGTAGGTGCGGATGATCTCCGATATGCGAACGTGCCAGGTCTTGACGCGCCCGCGCTCCAGCAGGGGAGACCTCTCCAGCTCGTCCAACGCGTCCAGCGCAACCAGGTGGAACGGACGCGGAGGCGTCCTTGGCGCGGTGACCTCGCGGTTGGGACGGGCCCGCAGGCGGCGGCGCATATACAGCGCGCCCGCCCCCGCAGCCGCGGCGAGAAGCAGCCAGGGCACGAGTACCCACCAGTTGCGCGCAATCGCAAGCGGCCCCCGGATGTCGCGAATGTCGCCGGACTCGTCGAGCCCCACGCTCTCGACCCCGATCCGGTGCGGGTCGGTGAGCAGCGTGCGCACGGCGCCGTCCGGGGCGGCCACTGGGATCGCGATGGGCGGGATGTCGAGCTCGCCCAGCTCGAAGGCGGTTAGCCTCAGACCGGCGACGGAGCGAACCCCTTCACCGGACGGCGAAGGATCCGACCGTGGCACCTCGTAGGCGAGCACCTCGAAGGGGGCGACATCGAGGGAATCGGGCCACTGGACCGACCACGCGGACGGGTGGTCCACCGACAGCCGCACCGACACCGCGTCTCCGAGGTGGATCGCGGTCGTGTCCACTTCCATCGTGACCGCAAGGCCGGGCTCAACCGGCATCTGGGCAGCCGACCGCGAGGCGCCGACGCCCCCCAACGCCAGTCCCGCGAGTACAACGCCCCTTGCGATCGCAACGCCGTGCCGGCCCATCGCCCTCATCGCACCCGCCGTCCCCGCTCCTCGAAGAAGCGCCTGAGCGCCCGCTCGTACGGCACCCCCGTCGTCACGTCGATCGCGTCCACCTTGCTTCGCCGGAAGATCTCGTCCACGCGCTCCCTGGCCGCCTCGCGGCTCCTGCCAAAGCGTTCCTGGAATGCCCGCCCGGACGTGTTCACCACCACCCGCTCGCCCGTCTCGGGGTCCTCGAACTCGACGAACCCCATCGGCGGAACCTCGGCCTCGCGCACATCGCCCACCCGCACCGCGACCAGATCGTGCCTGCGCGCCGCCACCGACAGCGCCTTCTCGTAGCCCTCGGCCAGAAAGTCCGACACCAGGAAGGCGACCGCGCGCCGTCGCGTCACCCGCGCCAGGTACTCCAGCGCACTGGCGATGTCCGTGCCCGTCCCCTCGGCGGGATGATAGAGCAGCTCGCGCAGCACCCTGAGCGCGTGGCGCCGTCCCTTGCGCGGCGGCACGAACCGCTCGATCCGGTCCGAGAAGAGGATCAGCCCCACCTTGTCGTTGTTCTTGATCGCGCTGAAGGCCAGCACCCCGCACAGCTCGGCCGCAAGCTCCGACTTCATCCGGCTTCGTGTGCCGAAGTGCGCCGACGCGCTCACGTCCACAACCAGCATCAGCGTCAGCTCGCGCTCCTCCTCGAAGATCTTGACGTGCGGCGATCCCGTCCGCGCGGTCACGTTCCAGTCGATCCCGCGAATGTCGTCGCCGTAGCCGTATTCCCGCACCTCGGCGAAGCTCATTCCCCGCCCCTTGAAGACGGAGTGGTACTCACCCGAAAACACCTCGTTCACGAGGCCGCGCGTCGTGATCTCGAGCAGCCTGACCTGCTTCAGGATCTCGCGGGGAATCATCGCCGGGCCCTCCGCCGCCTGTCCGCCCGCCCTACGGAACCTCGACCGTGTCCAGCACCCGCGTCACCACGTCCTCCGAGGTCACCTCCTCCGCCTCCGCCTCGTACGTCAGGATGACGCGGTGTCGCAGCACGTCCATGGCCACGGAACGCACGTCCTCCGGGGTCACATAGCCTCGGTGCCGCAGAAACGCGTGCGCGCGCGCCGTCCTGGCCAGACAGATCGTGGCCCTGGGCGACGCACCAAACGCCACCAGCGGGTCCAGCTCCCGCAGGCCACACTGCGTGGGTTCTCGGGTTGCGAAGACAAGCTCGACGATATAGCGCTCGACCTGGCTGTCCATGTAGATCGTTTCGGTCGCCCGGCGCGCCTGCAGGATTTCCTCGGGTGTCACGACGGCCTCGGCCCCAGGCATGGGTCCCTTGCTCATCCGGCGCATGATCTCCAGCTCCTCCTCCCGGTCGGGATACCCCACCGACAGCTTGAGCATGAAGCGGTCCACCTGCGCCTCCGGGAGCGGGTAGGTCCCCTCCTGATCGATCGGGTTCTGCGTGGCCAGGACCAGAAACGGCGACGGCAGCGGGAAGGTGTTCTCGCCGATCGTGACGGTGTGCTCCTGCATGGCCTCGAGCAGCGCCGACTGGACCTTCGCGGGCGAGCGGTTGATCTCGTCGGCCAGGATCACGTTCGCGAAGATCGGCCCCTTCTTGGTCTTGAACTCGGTTTTGCGCGGGTCGTATATCAGCGTTCCAATCAGGTCCGCCGGCAGCAGATCGGGCGTGAACTGGATGCGCTGGAAGGATGTCCGGATCGCGTCGGCCAGCGTTCGCACGGTCAGAGTCTTGGCCAGTCCGGGTACCCCTTCCATGAGGACGTGCCCGTCGGAGAGCAGCCCGACCAGCAGCCGCTCCACCATGGTCCTCTGTCCCACGATGACCCGGCCCACTTCGTCGAGGAGGCGGTCGACGAAGCCGCTGGCCTCTCTGATCTTCTCTTGAATGACTTCGATGTCCCGGTTCATGCCACCTTGTCGTATGGGTTCTGGCTCCGCAGGATCCGCGATTCC
This sequence comes from Longimicrobiales bacterium, assembly GCA_963662845.2. Taxonomy (GTDB): domain Bacteria; phylum Gemmatimonadota; class Gemmatimonadetes; order Longimicrobiales; family Gaopeijiaceae; genus Bin94. The sequence goes on from CAXXCM010000006.1 coordinate 267,127, forward strand.
GTTCGCAGACAATCTTAATGGATGAGCGACGGCGCGGAACGGTTGCCGGATGCGCCGCAGCGGCTGCGGCGACTGGCGGCGCAACGCTGGCAGCACTATTCTGTCCATGATGAAGACTCTCATCAAGCGGACATCGCTGAGCCTCTGCGCCGCCGTATTCTGCGCGGCGGCCCCGGGCGCAGCCTCGGCCCAGAACGTCTTCGAGTCCACGCAGTCGGCAACGTTGCCGACCGCCGCCGGAATGAACGCAGGCGACATCCTGATCGAGATTTCCCACAGGTTCGGTCACCTGTCGGACGGCGCAAGCGACCTGTGGGGACTCGACGGATTTGTGCTGAATCGCCTCGGCCTGGCCTTCGCACCCCACGACCGCCTCGCCGTCGGAATCCTCCGTTCCAACAGCACGGACAACCTGGAGTTCAACGCGCGCTTCGCCGGGCTGGCTCTCGATGTCCCGACCGGCCCAGTCGAGTTGGCCGTGCAGACCGGTGTGGCGTGGAACCTGCAGGACGAGGCGGGAGACGATCACGGCGGCCATCAGCATCAGGTCCTGAAAGATGCCAACGCGGACACCGGCACCCTAGACGACCACACCGCCGACCCAAACGAGATGCAGGCCTATGCACAGGTGGTCGCCAACGCGATGTTCGCCGACCGCCTCGCCCTCGGCGTCGTGCCCACGCTCCTGTGGAATCCCCGGATTCAGTCCCACGACCCCGAGAGCACCGTTTCCGTCGGCGTGAACGGCCAGCTTTACCTCGACCACATGTGGAGCCTCCTCGGCGAATGGATCTTCAGCCAGGCCCGGGAGGACCAGGAGTACGACTCCGGCTCCTTCGGCGTCGAAATCCGCACGCGCGGGCACTTCTTCAAGCTCGTGGTCACCAACCAGCATCAGATGAACCCGACCCAGACCCTCGCTGGCTCGGCCGAAGACTTCCTTGACCCGGCGTCGTGGCGCTTGGGCTTCAACATCCAGCGCACGGTGCGGTTCTGATTCGGCAGTGGATTCCGGCGACGGCGCTGCTGGCGCTGGGCGCCTGCGGTGGTGACGGCGGGCCGTCGTTGGGCCCCCTGGTCCGGGACAGCGCCGGAGTGCGAATTGTGGAGTACGACGGGGCACCGGACCACGAGGCGCCCTTCGCCCTGTCTCCCGAGCCGGCTTACAGGCACGGCCCGGGCCCGGGGGACTATCTTTTCGGCCGCATTTGGAGCGGGGTCCTTTTCCCCGACGGCCGGTCCGCAATCTACGACGCGGGGAATTCCGAGATCGTGGTGCTCAACTCCGACGGCATCGGCCACGAGTTGCTCGCCGGATCGGGACAGGGTCCGGGCGAAGTAGGATTCCTGCAGAGCATGTTCGCCGTGGGCACGGACAGTCTGCTGGTCGAGGACTTCGGGAACGCACGCTTCACTCTGTTCGCCGGCAGGGGCGTCGTGCGGAGCGTCAGCCTTCAGGAAAACCGTCTGCTTTCGAGAGACCTCAGGGCGCTCGGAATCGACGCGTCCGGCCAGCTCCTGATGTCCTCTGCGTCGTACAGGCGGGGTTTCCCGGACGACTGGCTCCCTGGCCACATGGTCCGCCTGGACCTCGATGCCCTGGTCCCGGATACGGTCGCTGCGTACGACTGGGTTCCCTTTCGGCCGCCCGACGACGAGCCGGAAAACCCTTTTTCTCACATGGGATTGGTGGGCTCGACCGGAGGACGGTTCGTGTACGGCCGCTCCGACACACCGGAAATCGTGTGGCGGGAGTCGGACGGCACTGTCAGCCAGGTTGTCCGCTGGGAGCCCGACTGGATCTACCCCGGCGAAGAGCACTGGCAGATCTTCGAAGCGGACATGCGCGTCACGCTCCCGGCGATCAATCCACAACTCCAGACCGACGAGGCCATCGAGGAACTGATCCAGGGGGCGCTGGCCAGATACCGAATCGAACCGGACGAACCGCTCCCACTGTTCGGGACGTTCTTCGGCGACGACCGGGGTCGGCTGTGGCTCCCCGACTTCGCCGTCGCCCCCAGACGCCACGGGTATCCCTCCTACACGTTGATCTCCCCTGAGGGCGAGTGGCTGGGACGGGTCGACGCTCCCCCCGGCCTCAGTATCCTCGACGTGGCGGGCGACCGCGTTCTCGGCGTAGTCAAGGACGAGATGGACGTGGAGAGCGTGGTGGTCTACGAGCTGATCGGTCGGTAAGTCACCCCTGCGCGGCCTTCCACGCCGCTAGGATCTCCGCCTCGAGCTCCATCTGCGCATCCATCGACGCCGGGCCAAACTCCAGGTCGCCCCCGCGCAGGCCCGCTCTCATCTGCTGCCTCCGCTCGTGCGGCAACGACTTCCACCACTGAAGCGTGTCGCGGGCAGTCTCCGCCAGCGGCCGCGCCGTGAGCCCGGCGGCGAAGGCCCGGTCGGCACGGAAGCTGGTCGCGCCGGCGAAGGGCCCATCCTGGCTCGTCCACGGCGGCAGCGAGAACTCGGGCACACCCTGCTCGGCCAGGAAAGAGCCCGGCACCCAGGTGAAGCGCATCGGGGTTGAGGTGGTCGCGCGGATACCGTAAAGCAGCTCGGCCATGCGCAGCCCCCCAAGCGGTGCCACCGCGTTGTAGGTGCCGGTCACCCGGTCCTCGCACAGCCGTATCGACCAGCCCGCCAGGTCGCGCGCGTCGATGTGCTGGCACGGGTCGTCGGGGGCACCGAAGGCCAGGATCTCGCCGCCGCGGTCGATGCGCACGGGGTAGTAGGTGAAGCGGTCGGTGGTGTCGCCCGGCCCCACGATCAGCCCCGGCCGGGTGATCACGCAGCGGTCGCCGCCGTAGGCCTCGCGGACCGCGTCCTCGCACAGCACCTTGAGGTGGCCGTAGAACCGTCCCACTTCCTCCGAGCCGGGCTCGGGCAGAACCACGGTGGGGTGGTCCTCGGTCGTGCCGCCTTCGGGCCAATCCGGCGCGCCCGGGGCCGACTTCATGCCGCCGCTCGCGTCGTACCAGCTGGCGTACACGCCGGCGGTGGACGTGAACAGGTAGTGGTCCGTCGCGTCCTTGAGGAGCTGCGCCGAGTCACGCACATGCCGCGGCACATAGCCGGAGTTGTCCAGCACCACATCCCAGCTTCTCCCCTCCAGCGCCCCGAGCTCACCGTCGCGGTCGCCCACGAGCTTCTCAACCTCGGGAAACAGGTGGGGATTGGTGCGTCCGCGATTGAAGATCGTGACCGAGTGGCCCCTTTCCAGCGCATAGCGGACCATGTGCGGTCCGATGAAGCCGGTGCCGCCAAGGATCAGGACACGCAGGGACTGCGGTGCCGAGGCCGCCTGGGCGCGCGCCGGCGAGGGGTGGGCCATGGATTGCAGCGCGAGGGCGCTCGGTGCCGCGGCAACGGTGGCGAGGAATCGTCGGCGGGTGGGGAACATCGTACGGGCATTCTCCGAAGGCATGGGCGAAGGTTCAACTCGCGGTCAACCTACCATGTGGCCCGCCCGGCGACCAATGCGACCCTGACGTCAGGAGCCGCGTCCGCGCCTCGCCGATGGAAGGTCGACCGTTCCCCGGATGTCCGAGTACCTGATCTGCTCGCGCCGACCGCCGGTCACAACGAGATCGCCCTCCACGTCACGCACCTCGACGCCGCCGGAGAACTCGTCGATGTGGACGCTGCCGCTGACTGCGGCGATTCGGATGCTCCCCGAGGCGTCCTCGATCATGACCGCGCCCGCCACCCGCTGGATGGCAAGGCTGCCCGAGCCGTCCTCGATCACGACCGCGCCCGCCACCCGCTGGATGGCAAGGCTGCCTGACCCATCCCGCACCTCGACATCGCCGTCCGCGTCCTCGATCCGCACGCTCCCCGAGCCGTCCTCCACGTAGACGGATCCCACGTCCGCCAGCGACACGCTCCCGGACCCGTCCCTCAGCTCAACGTCGCCGACGCCCGAAATCTCCAGGCTGCCCGAGCTGTCTTCGACGTGGACGTTCGTGCCCGGCGGCACCTCGATCGCCAGATCGATGCGCGCGTAGTTCCGGCCCCATCCACCGTTGCGATTCGGGTAGCCCGTGGTCAGGCGGTCACCGTCGAGGGCCACGTCGAGGCCGTCCAGACGCCTCTGGTCGGATGCGCACAGCGTGGCCGTCACGTGGATCACGCCGGTGCCCTCGGAGCCCGTGATGGTCAGCCGCCCCGCACCGGCATCGACCTGCAGGTTGCCGGCCGCGGTGCCCCGGAGTTCCACATCGTCGCGGAACTCGCACTGTCTCTGGGCGGACAGTCCTTCGGGAAGGACACTCGCCATCGCAGTCATCAGGATCAGCCTCTTCGTCATCGTCTTGCCCTTTCTTCGGTGGAGCCGAATGAGTCACGGACGTGCCCTTCGGCGTTGTCCACGGGGATACAGGGCTATCTGACGAGGTCGGCGGTCGTGCGGTTTCCAAGTGATCAGGTCCGGCACGCTCTCCATGGAGAAGAACCGAGCGCTGACACGAAACTACCGGCGTTCTGTCGCATCTTCCGGCCCGCCCAACTCGATCCGGTACCGCACCACGCGCTGAACATCCAGATCGTCGCGGGTCACGGCCCATACGACATCGCCGTCGAAGATGGGCTCTGCAGGCGACGCCAGGAAACCCTCAGGGGTCGTCACCACTCCCAGATAGCTTCCATCCGGCTCGAACACGTCGTAGTGCACCGGCGACTCCCAGCTGACCGGCTCCGAGCGCGGATCCTGCGGATCGTGGTCCAGGTTGGGCACCGGACGCGCTTCGGTCCAGAGCTGCACCCAGATGCGTCCGTCCCGGCCGGCGACGACCGCGCGGAAGGGGCGTTTGCTCTCCGGGATGGGCGGACCGTTCCAGTTCCAGTCGGGCTGGGTACGACGCAGGCTCCTCGTAAGGCGTTCACGGTGGTACCAGCTTTCGGCTTCCGAAATGGGCACCGGCTCCCGGGTGCGCTCGATGCGCAATACGCCATCGCCGCGGTGCAGGTGGATACGATAGACGCTGGAGATGCCGGTCACGAAGTGCCCACTCGGAAGGGTGGTCCAGTAGTGGCGCGCCGTGAATGGGATGGCGACCGGCGCCGTTGACCGGCCTCCCACAGGGAAGGGGAAGCGAATCTCGAGAGAAGGGGGCTCGAACCCGGCACCGGGAGGTGCGAGAGAGTCGAGGAGTTCACCGTCGGGACCCATGACGATGACGTACTGGGCGACCTGCCCGTTTGGGGCACTGCCCGCAGCGGTCACCAGGATGCGGCCGGCCCGGTCGATGCGCAGCGGCTTCACCGGGACAACGACAGCGCCCGGAGGATAGTCCCATTGGTCCCGGTCCGCAGGCTCGGGCCCTACCACCTTGACGAGCATGTCCGTGGGCTCGTGGGCGAGTACGCGTCCGTCAGGAAGGACCGCGACCGACATCGCGTTGTTCAACTCGCCCGGCCCGTCGCCTCGCCTCGCCAGGGTCTCGACGTAGGTGCCGTTCGGGCCGTAGACGCGGATGGTCCGGGCCTGTCCGTCGAGGACGAACAGCCGTCCGTCGTCGTCCACGGCAATCCCGTATACGCTGCCGAAGAGGTACTCTTCCGGGCCGTCCAATTCGCCGACGGAGATCTCGGGGACGAGCGTAGCGATGGCGCCCCAGACACTGCCCGACACCGTGCGCACGACGGTCGTGTCTCCGATGGTCTCGGTCACAATGTCGGAGTCGCCCCCGAGTTGCGCCGAATCGGCACCGCAGGCGCAAAGGACAGCCGTCGCTCCGAGGGTCAGCAGCCTCTTTGCCGACATCGCGCTCCACATTTCGCGCCGGTGACCAACAGCGGACGCTCCGGTCCTGCGGGGAGAGCGAACAGGGTCGCGACCGGCTTTGTGAACGATTTCACAATCCCGCCTCCTTCGTCCGATACGCTCCTGCGACGATGACATCTGTGGCGGTGGGTTAGGTTGGAAGCTACCAACAGACTCATACGAGGATTCGAATCCCCCATTTCCTGCAGGCTCACCATGTCCACACTCGCACAGACCCTCGATCGGATCAGGGAAGCCGGAGCGGCCAAGCGCGACCCTGCTGTCACAAAACTACTTCGACGCGGAACGGTCGAGCTGAAGGCGTCGGGAATCCTCGACGGCGTTGTGAAGGCCGGCGACAAGGCGCCCCTCTTCGCCCGACCCAATCTGAGCCACGACACCGTGCGGCTCGGTCGGGTCCTGCGGCGTGGTCCGGCGGTGCTCAGCTTCTTTCGCGGACGCTGGTGACCGTACTGCCGTGCGGAGCAGGCTGCTCTCCAGTCACTTCTGTCCGAGCTCGGTGCGCGCGGCGCCACCCTGCTGACCGTTTCGCCGCAGCTGCGTGACTTTGCGGTCGCGTGGGCCCGGGAGGACGGGATCGGGTTCGACGTGCTCGTGGACAGCGGGAACGGCGTCGCCCGCTCATACGGGCTCACCTTCCAGATGCCCGAGGCGTTGCAGGACGTCTATCGGGACTACCTGCGGATCGACCTCGCCCGCTTCAACGGGGATTCGACCTGGGAGCTTCCCATTCCCGCGACCTACGTCGTTGGTCGGGACGGGATCGTGGCCTGGGCGGGCGTTGACGTCGACTACACGCGGCGTCCCGAACCCGAGGAATTGCTCGGAGTGCTAGACGGGATGGACTGAGGTTCGCTGACGCTCACGGACGGGGTGGGATTGGCCCAACACTCACGGACGGGGTGGGATTCGAACCCACGCGGGCAGATGCCCACACGATTTCCAGTCGTGCGCCTTAAGCCACTCGGCCACCCGTCCTGCTTTCCGGCATAATCGGGGCGCCCGGATTCGAACCGGGGACCTCTGCGACCCGAACGCAGCGCTCTACCGGACTGAGCCACGCCCCGTTGATTGCCCGCCCCTTCGCGGGCCCTTCAGTGGTAAGCGGAGGCGGAGGGACTCGAACCCCCATGTGCTTGACGCACGCCGCATTTCGAGTGCGGTGCCTTACCAATTAGGACTACGCCTCCCGGGGAGCGGGTTCGCTGACGCTCACGGAGGGAGTGGGATTCGAACCCACGTGGTCCGATGGACCAACGCCTTAGCAGGGCGCCGCTTTTAGCCGCTCAGCCATCCCTCCAAGTAGCCCCGCCTGGGCTCGAACCAGGACTCTTCTGATCCAGAGTCAGACGTGTTGCCAATTACACCACGGGGCTGTTCCTGCTGCATCAGAGCCACCGGTCGGACTCGAACCGACGACCCCGTCATTACGAGTGACGTGCTCTACCAGCTGAGCTACGGTGGCGATGTTTCCGTCTACGGGCAACCAGTGCCCCAATGGAGCCGAGGGGAGTCGAACCCCTGACCTCAGCGTTGCGAACGCTGCGCTCTCCCAACTGAGCTACGGCCCCCCTTCGTGGCAATGGGCGCGACAGGACTCGAACCTGTGACCTCCACGATGTCAACGTGGCACTCTAACCAACTGAGCTACGCGCCCGCGAACATGTCGCCGTCCAAAGTACGCCCGGGAGGACTCGAACCCCCAACCCCCTGATCCGTAGTCAGGTACTCTATCCAATTGAGCTACGGGCGCTCTGCGAGAAGTTTCCGGAAGGAAATGCCCACGACAGGACTCGAACCTGTACGTCCTTTCGAACACTGGTCCCTCAAACCAGCCTGTCTACCAATTCCAGCACGTGGGCTCCAACCCTTGCCACGGACTGCCAATGCTCGGGGAGGGACTCGAACCCTCACGGGGTTAACCCCCACAGGATCCTGAATCCTGCGCGTCTGCCAATTCCGCCACCCGAGCCCAGCACTTCAACCACACTCCAGTGGAGCCGAGGGGAGTCGAACCCCTGACCTCCTGAATGCCATTCAGGCGCTCTCCCAACTGAGCTACGGCCCCTGCAGTGCAAAACGAGCCAGGAACACTCGCTCCACCACCCTAGTTTTCAATCACCCGCAGCGGGGCTGACGGGACTCGAACCCGCGGCCTCCGGTGTGACAGACCGGCACTCTAACCAAACTGAGCTACAGCCCCTTCCCACTGCACGGCCGGGACGCGTCCCGACCCCATACCCTCACGGGGAATCGAACCCCGATCTCCACCTTGAAAGAGTGGTGTCCTAACCGTTAGACGATGAGGGCGTCATCCCGCCATACAGGCCCGGAGGGACTCGAACCCCCAACCGCCGGTTTTGGAGACCGGTGCTCTACCAAATTGAGCTACGGACCTGTGATTCTCCAATGGCCAGGGACGGAATTGAACCGCCGACACCGCGATTTTCAGTCGCGTGCTCTACCAACTGAGCTACCTGGCCCAGGACGCCATCGTCGCCGACAAAAACCGACCGGGTCCGTGCCGGCGGGTCGAACCATGGAGTTCGCTCGCCGATGCGGCCTGGCCGGTCTACGCCAGAAACGCCGCACAATGGCGGCGTTCACTGGGTCCGATGCAGTCATAGCGGGGGCGGGATTCGAACCCGCGACCTTCGGGTTATGAGCCCGACGAGCTACCAGACTGCTCCACCCCGCAGCAAGACCTTAATCATACCTCGTTTTTCGATCAGGGTCAATGCTTCAGGTTGCGGCGTCCGGTCTCGGCTACACCCCCATCGCCGCCAGACGCCCGCAGTACCGCTCGATCCACCGGTTCGAGAAGCCCATGACCTTGGCGCGGCGGGTGATGCGCTCGACCTCGCGACGCGTCATCTTCGTCTCGCGTGTGAGTACGTCGGGGTTGGAGCGGCTGATCGCGAGCGTGCGCACCGCGAACAGGAGCGGCAGCAGACAGAAGAGGCGCACCCGATGATGCCGCCGCGGAATCAGGCGAACGTAGGCGCGCGCCGCGGCAAGGTGCCGATCGGCCTTGGCCACGAGCCGGTCCAGAACCGTCATCGCGGCGTCCCGATGGTTGGGTTCGAAGAGCTCGGCGGCCCGAATGCCGGGGTCGGGCAGGAAGGCCCGCGGCACGTACACCCACCCCCTTTCGCGGTCTTCGTGCAGTCCGCGGATCACGTTCACGGTTTGCAGCGCCAACCCGAATTCCCGTCCGAGCTTCATCATGCGCCCCCCTTCGCCGTCCACTCCCGAGAGTCGGAGCACGAAGAGCTCGGTCAGAAGATGCCCCACGCGCCCCGCCACCTCGTGCATGTAGTCGTCGAGGTCCGACTCGGACTCGAATACGGATCCGCGCCTCGTCCAGCGGGCCATGCCGGCGCTCGACTCGCGGACGCGCCGGACGAGGATCTCGCGAGCGTCGGAATCCAGCCGGTCGAGCCCCCGGAGCACCGCCTCCGCGTGCCGGGCGACGAGGGCGTCGGGCGTGTCCTCCCGAGCCCCCTTGAGGCGGTCGACCAGGGCCGCACGGTCGCCTGTGCCCGCGAGGATGTCCACCCAAAGCCGCAGCAGCGCGACCTTTTCCTCGTCGCCGAGTTCCTGATTGTCTTCGAGGTAGTCGGAAACCCGGAGGAGCAGGTAGGCGACGGTGATCTCGCGCCTCAGCGGCTCGGGCAGCAGTTCGATGCCGACCGCGAAGGTGCGGCTGGACCTGACCAGCAGCGTTTGCAGGGTAGCCATGATGCGAACATCGGATTGCTGGAGGGCGTCGGGCCGCGACTTGTCAGAGCGGTTATCATATAGTAGCGAGTTACCGCATGGTAGCGGTTGGAAGAGTCGCGAGCGAGGCGTGGAAGCCATGAAAGACAAGCTGCCCCCGGATCAGATCGAGAGTTGGGCGACCACCCGCGTCAGGTGGAAGCTCCGGGACGACGCCATCGTCAAGGAGTACAGGTTTCAGTCCTTCCGCAGTGCCATCGTGTTTGTGAATCGAGTGGCGACCATCGCCGACGAGCTGGACCACCATCCGGAGATCACGATCCGGTATGACAGGGTGGTGCTCCGAATGTGGTCGCACGACGCGGGCGGGGTCACCGAAAGGGATCTGAAGCTGGCCGAGCGGATCGACTTCGCGACATCGGCCCGCTAGGCGTGTCCCCCTGAACGGATGGCCGCGACCAGGATCGACAGCCCCTTCTTCAGCTCCGGCCAGGCCATCGTGGCCGGTGGCGTGAGCTCCACGACGTCGCCGCTGCGGCCAGCGGGCAACACAACCAGACCGCGACCCAGCACCAGTCTGGCGATCTCCGCCGCAGGCGTGGTACTCGACGTGGCGCGCAGTTCAATCCCCAGCATCAGTCCACGGCCCCTCACGTCGACCACTTCGTCGCAATCGTCCAGTCCCGCGACCAGATAGTCCCGGACATGGGCTCCGAGCCGCCGCGCGCGCGCGACAAGCTCATCCGTCTCCAGCGCGTCCAGGAACCCCAGCCCCGCCGCGCAACCAAGCGGATGGCCCAGAAACGTGCTGGTGTGCACGGCCTCGCCGCTCGAAGGCGGCCATGCGTCCATCACCGCCGCCGAGCCGCAGCACGCCGAAAGCGGCAGACCACCACCCAGCGCCTTGCCCAGACAGATCAGGTCGGGAACGACGCCATCGTCGTCGCACGCCAGAAGGTCGCCGGTTCGCCCCATTCCGGTGAAGATCTCGTCGGCGATCAGGAGCGCGCCCGCAGCACGTGCCACGCGCGCCAGCTCGGCCAGGAAGCCACGAGGCGGCACGACAACACCCGCACGGCCCTGGATCGGCTCCACGATCACCGCCCCGATCGGCACGGAATCGCGCGCGGACAGGAGATCGGCGACGCGACCAAGCGCCCGTTTCGCGCCATCGGGCGTCGTGGGAAACGGTGTGAACCGAACGTGATCGGCTAGCCGGCCCGCGAAGGGCCGTCGAAAGTGATCGCGATGCGTCGTCGCGAGCGCGCCCAGAGTCAGGCCATGATAGCTGCCCTCGAAGGCAATCACGCCCATTCGGCCGGTGGCCAGCTGAGCCGTCTTGAGGGCCGCCTCGACCGCGTCCGAGCCGCTGAGACCGAGAATCGTCCGCGACTCGGGCCAGGGCATGAGGGCGGCGAGCCGCTCCATGAACTCGACCTTCACCGCCGGCGGCTGGATGTCGCCCATCCCGTGCACCAGCCGCTCCGTCTGCGCCTTGATCCGCTTCACCACCAACGGATGGCGGTGTCCCGCCATGGCCACCCCGAACGCACCGGTGAAGTCCAGGTACGCGTTGCCAGCGGTGTCCCGGACTTCGGCGCCCAGGGCGTCCGTCCAGAACGGTGGCGCCGGGCGCAGCCGGGTGACGTTGCGGGACTCCACTCGGGAGAGGCGCGCGGCCCATTCCTGTCGCGTCGAACCCGCCGACGACGAATCAGCTGGCAAGGGTGATCCACCCCATGAAGGCGAAGTAGGCGACAAGCAGAAGGAGGCCCTCCGAGCGCCTGACCCGCCGTCCGCTCGCCACCACGGGCCAGACCAGAATCGACAGAATCAGCACTGCCGGCATCTGGAGGGTCAGGATGGATCGGTCGACCGGATAGCCCCGCACGAGGGCGCACGCTCCGAGCACCGCCGCGAGGTTGAAGATGTTGGACCCGACGATGTTGCCCACCGCGATGTCGGCTTGCTTGCGTGCCGCCGCCACGAGCGAAGTCACCAGTTCGGGCAGCGAGGTTCCGATCGCGACGACGGTCAGTCCGATCAGCGCTGTGCTCGCTCCCATGACGTCTGCCAGGTACGTGGCCGAGTCGACGATGGCCTTGCCCCCGAATCCGAGCCCCGCCGCCCCCACAACGACCAGCCCCAGGTTGCGCAGCATGCCGGACCCCACCTCCGGACCGCCCTCCTCCGCAAGGCTGCCCACCTCTTCGCGGATGTCGTCCACCTCGTCCTCTCCGGTCCAGAAGGTGAAGCCGACATAGACGACGAGAAGCGCCAGCAGGATCACGCCGTCGCCCCAGTCCATCCCCAGATCCAGCACCAGCGGGAAGACCAGGATGGTGATCACGATCATGATCGGCACGTCGCGGCTGATCACCCGATCCGCCACCGCCAGCGGCTTGATCAGGGCCGTGGCGCCCAGAATGAGCCCGATGTTGGCGAGGTTGGAACCGAAGACGTTGCCCAGCAGCAGGCCGCCCTGATTGTCCAGGGTGGCGACGATGCCCACCACCAGCTCGGGTGCCGATGTCCCCAGCGAAACCAGCGTCAGGCCCACGACCACGGGGCTGGTTCCCATTTCGGACGCGATCCGTGCCGCGCCGCGCACGAGCCATTCAGCCCCGAAGTACAGTCCGCCGAATCCACCGACAAGCAGCAGCACGTTGAGCGCGACAATCCCTGCCGACGCACTCATCCGCGCCTCCGGCCAGCCCAGCGTAAAACCTGGCCGAGCGTTCCTGCATTGACGATACGGTCTGCTTGCAACCATCCCCTCCGAGCCTGGTCCACGCCATAACGGATATTATCCAAACGAGCCACCGAGTGGGCGTCGGAGCTCACAACAACCCGTACCCCCAACTCGCCGCATAGGCGCAGACCCTCGTGGTCGAGATCGAGGCGACGCGGGTGCCCGTTGACCTCGACCGCCACACCCAAAGCCGCCGCCGCACGGAGCACCTCGACCAGATCGATGGCGTACGGGCCACGCCGTCCCAGCTTGCGCCCGGTGGGGTGGCCGAGAACGTGAACCAGTGGATTCTCCATCGCTCTGATGATGCGGTCCGTCATCCGGACCCTGTCCATCTCGAAGGATGAATGTACCGACACCAGCACCAGATCGAGCTCGGACAGCGCCCCGTCGTCCAGATCCAGCGAGCCATCGGGAAGAATGTCGACCTCGCAGCCCCGCAGTATTCGGACCTCCGGCACTTCGCTCTGGACTTCGGCGATCTCGGCGGCCTGCGCGCGGAGCGACCGGGCATCCAGTCCGGCAACCACGCCGGTCGAAGGCGAGTGGTCGGTGACCGCGACGTATTCGTATCCCCTGTCGGCTGCCGCCCGCACCATCCGCCTCAACGTCGCGGCCCCGTCGCTCCAGGTCGTGTGCATGTGGAGGTCGCCCCTGATGTCGTCGCAGGTCACAAGGCGAGGGAGTCCCGCTTCGGCCCGCTCGATTGTGGTCGCGTCCTCCCTGAGCTCGGGCGGGATCCAGGGCAGCTTCAGACCCTCGTAGATCCCGCTCTCCCCGCCCGCGGCCGACATCGCGTCGCGTGCCAGTCCCGTGGGAGTCAGGTCCAGCCCGCGTTCCCGCGCTCGGGCCGTCAGCGCCTCCAGGTAGGGCGGTGGTCCCGTTAGATGATGGGCGACCCCCTCGGCCAGTTCGGGTGGCGTCGCGACCAGTCTGATCCTCACGCCGTCGAGCGATGCAAGGGTCGGGTTGTCACCTCTGCGGCCATCCAGGCGTACATCCGGCATTCGCGCGAGGCTTCCCCGGAGCACGTCGGGGTCGGCCGCGCACACGAGGTCCACCGTGCTCACGATCGCGGTTCTCCGCGCGACGTCTCCCGCCGACCTGACCTCCACGCCCGCCTCCCCGAGCCAGGTCGCGATCGCCCGGGCCACATCGTCCGCCTTCGCCAGCAGCGATCTTCCCGCCAGCGCGGCCCGGGCCGAGAGACCACTGCGGAGCCGGCTGACGACGCCCGGTCCGAAACCGTCCAGGCGAAGGATCTCCCGACCGGCGATCAGCTCATCGAGCTTGTCCAGCGAATCAACCCCGGCTTCACCCAGCGTCCGGGCCCGAGTCGCGCCGACGCCGTCGAGCCTCATAATGGACCGAAGCCCCTCGGGAATCCGTGCCCGGCGGTCGTCGAGGATCGGCGAGGAGCCGCGACGCACGAGGTCGTCAAGGAGCCGTCCCAGGCCCTTTCCGATCCCCGGCACCACCGTGAGATCGGTCCCCGCCTCGACCAGCTCGGCCATCGAATGCTCGAAGCGGCGGATCGCGGTGGCCGCCCTCCTGTAGTGCGTGACTCTGTGCGGGTCGGATCCCTCCAGCGCCATCAGATCGGCCAGCTCCACGACATGGTCGGCGAGCGCGGCGTTGGTCACGGCGCGGGCGCCTTGAGCAGCTCCCACGCCTCCGCTTCGCTCATCACCTTCACACCCAACGCATTCGCCTTCGCCAACTTCGAACCCGGCCTCTCGCCCGCGACCAGGCAGTCCGTCCGCGAACTGACCGAACCCGTGACCCGGGCGCCGCGTCTCTGCAGCTCCTTCCTGAGCGCGCCCCGCGATTCAAAGAGCTGCAGCGCTCCCGTGAGTACCACCCTCTTCCCTGCCCAGCCCTCGTCCTCGGCGTCCCGCGCCGGTTTCGGAACGATGAAGCTGAAGTCCTTGGCGAGCAGGCGGTCGAGGGCGTCCGCGACGCGTGGCTCGTGCAGAAAGCCGCGAATCGCGGACGACATCTTGGGCCCCACCCCGTGGACATGCTCCAGCTCCTCTTCCGCAGCCCCACGCAGCGCGTCGATGCCGCGAAAATGGAGTGCGAGATCGCGTGCCACCGTCGCACCGACCTCGGGGATTCCCAGTCCCACGAGGAAGCGGGTCAGCTCGACCCGTCGCCGCTTCGCGATCGCGTTCACCAGGTTCCGGGCCGAGACGGTCGCGAAGCCCTCCAGAGGCACGAGGTCGTCCTCGGTGAGATCGAAGAGATCGGCCAGCTCCTTGACGAGTCCACGATCCACGAGCAGGGCGGCGGTCTCGGCACCGAGCCCCTCGATGTCGAGCGCGCCGCGCGATCCGAAGTGCGCGATGCGCCCCTTGAGCTGCGCCCCACAGGCGAAGTGATTCGGGCACACGGTGAACGGTCCCTTTTCGACGGGTGGGGCGTCGCAGGACGGGCACGTCCCGGGCATGGCGAATGGCCGCCCCCGTTCCCGTCCCTCCTCGTCCACGCGCGCGACGACCTGGGGAATGACGTCGCCGGCGCGCTGCACCCGGACCAGATCCCCCTCGCGCACATCCTTGCGCTCCAGCTCCTCGCGATTGTGGAGCGACGCCCGCGACACGGTCACCCCGCCCACCTCCACCGGCCGCAGCAACGCCACCGGGGTCAAGACGCCCGTCCTGCCCACCGACACGAAGATTTTGTCGATCCTGGTGACCTCCTTGCGCGGCTCGAACTTGAACGCGATCGCCCATCTGGGATGGTGCGACGTGCTGCCGAGCCGGGCCCGCAGCGCGAGAGCGTCCAGCTTCACCACCACCCCGTCGATTTCGTAGTCCAGCGAATCCCGGTCGGCGGCGAACGCGCTGTGGTACGCCCCGATCTCGTCCACCGAATCCACCACCTCGATTCGTTCCGGGGTACGAAGGCCCCACGCCGCGAGGGCCTCGAGCCCCTGCGAGTCGGTCTCGAAGGAAGCGCCTTCGACGGCCATCACGTCGTACGCCAGCACCGAAAGCGGACGCGACGCCGTGATGCGTGAATCGAGCTGGCGCAGCGCGCCCGACGTGGCGTTGCGGGGATTCTGATACGGCGCCTCCCCGGCCTCGATGCGGCGCTGGTTGAGCGCTTCGAAGTCCTTCAGGTACATGATCGCCTCGCCCCTCACCGAGAGGAACGCCGGGGCCGTGACCTCGTCCTCGCGCAGGCGGAGCGGGACCGAGGGGATCGTGCGCACGTTTTCGGTGACGCCTTCGCCGACGCGACCGTTCCCCCGTGTGACGGCCCGGTCCAGGACCCCGTCCACATAGACCAGCTCCAGCGAAGCGCCATCCAGCTTCGGCTCCACAACGTACCGGATCTCCTCATCTTCGAGGACCTTGCGCAACCGATCCTCGAACCCGCGCACGTCATCGAGTTCGTGGGCCGAGTCCAGCGACAGCATCGGCACGGCGTGTTCGATGTTGGGCAGGCTTTCCAACGGCTCCGCGCCGACCCTCTGCGTGGGCG
Organism: Longimicrobiales bacterium; assembly: GCA_963662845.2. GTDB lineage: Bacteria > Gemmatimonadota > Gemmatimonadetes > Longimicrobiales > Gaopeijiaceae > Bin94. The sequence continues at coordinate 282,882 of CAXXCM010000006.1, forward strand.
AGTCGGGGGCCGCCAGCGATGGATGGGCGGCCTCGAGCGCCAGCAGTCGTCGGAACAGGGCGTCGAACGCCGAATCGGAGATCTCGGGTGCCGACTCCGCATGATAGAGACGGTTGTGGCGATGAAGCTCCTCGCTCAGTCGCGCGACCTCGGCCGCAGCCTCTTCGCGACCAAGACGGCTCGGATCGCTGCCTTCGAGGGCCGCCGACACGGTCCGGTCGGCATCGTTTCGGTCCATGAAGGAGGCTAATCCGCCCCGTGGCCGCTGTCCACGCAGCCGCGTTACGGCTTACATTGGTGTCCTGTCCGCCGATTCATCAGCCAGGAGGTACCGGATGCAGTTCCCGCCCGGCCCGATCCGCTCGTTCGCACTCGCCATCGCCATCGCCGTGGGTGTTCCCGCAGCCCTTTCCGCGCAGATGGAGCCGACCACTCCACGCGGCGCCAACGAGGGCGACGGCCCCCACGAGCGGCTCATCCTTCGCGGCGCCACGATCATCGACGGCACTGGCGCGCCTCCCATGGGCCCCGTCGACATCGTGATCGAGGGCGACCGGATCACTGAGATCCGGACGGTCGGATACCCCGGCGTCCCGATCGACGAGGACAGCCGTCCCGGCAACGCCACCAGGGAGATGGACATGACCGGCATGTTTGTCATGCCCGGCTTTGTGGACATGCACGCGCACACCGGTGGGGCGGGCAAGGCCCCACAGGCCGAGTACACGTACAAGCTCTGGATGGGACACGGGATCACGACATCTCGCGGCGTGGGCCACGGGCCGATGATGTGGGGGCTGGGCGAGAAGGCCGCGGCCGCCCGCAACGAGATCGTCGCTCCGCGCATGTTCACCTACGCGCGCCCCGGCGAGGCTTGGGGCCGGGGGGCGGCGGACTCGCCCGAGAAGGCCCGCGAATGGGTGAGGTGGGCCGTCGAGGTCGATGTGGACGGCGCGAAGATCGATGGCCTCAAGCTTGGAGCGATGGACCCCGACATCATGGCTGCGGTGATCGACGAGGCGCGCAAGCACGGGCTCGGCACCGTCGCCCACCTGGGGCAGATGGGGGTGGTGCGCATGACCGCGCTGGACGCCGCCGAAGTCGGCCTCGACATGATGACCCACTACTACGGCCTCATGGAATCGATGTTGACGGACTACAGCATCCAGGCCTGGCCGCTCGACTACAACTACCAGGACGAGCAGCACCGCTTCGGCAACGTCGGTCGTCTCTGGAACCAGGCCGCCGAGCCCGGTTCCGAGCAGTGGAACGACCTCATCGACCGCTTCCTGGAGCTCGACTTCGGGCTGGACCCGACCATGACCATCTACGAAGCCAGCCGCGACGTGATGCGCTCTCGCGAGGCCGACTTTCACGACGAATACACCCTGCCCAGCCAATGGGACTTCTACCAGCCCTCGCGTCGCGCCCACGGCTCCTACTGGTTCTACTGGACCAGCGAGGACGAGTACCACTGGAAGCGCTTCTTCCAGAAGTGGATGCACTTCCTCAACGACTACAAGAACGCCGGCGGCCGCGTCACGACCGGTTCCGACTCCGGCTTCATCTACAAGCTCTACGGCTTCGACTACATCCGAGAGCTGGAGCTGCTTCGGGAGGCCGGCTTCCACCCGGTCGAAGTGATCCGCTCCGCGACCCTCTACGGAGCCCAGGAGCTGCACGACCCCAAGGGCACCGCCATCGACTTCGGCATCCTGCGCGCAGGCCTCAAGGCCGACATGGTCGTCGTGGACGAGAACCCGCTCCAGAACCTGAAGGTCCTCTACGGCAACGGGGCCGTGAAGCTGAACGACGAGACCGGCGAGACCGAGCGCATCGGCGGCATCAAGTACACCATCAAGGACGGCATCGTTTACGACGCGCAGCAGTTGCTGGCCGACGTGCGCGAGATGGTGCGACGGGCAAAGGCGGCGCGGGCCGTTTCCGACGATGGCGGAAACTGACCCGGCGAATCCGGACAGCGGCTTCAGGGACGCCACGAGCCTGACGAGTTGGACACGCGGGTTCCTCTACGCCTTCATCGCTGTGTCGCTCCTCTCGATTTGGTCCGATGCCGGCGACCTGCTGAGCGGCGGAGTCCAGGACGCGGCGTCCCAGAACGGATCGTTTTCGGTGGTCGCGGTCGCCAGGGCCTTCTTTCAGATCGGGATCTTCCTGACGACCGTTATCCTCGTGCTTACTTGGATTCATCGCGCGAATCACAAAGCCCGCCAGCTGGGCGCGGCCGACATGAGATTCACGCCGGGGTGGGCGGTGGGATGGTACTTCGTGCCGATCGCCTGGTTCTGGAAGCCCTTCCAGGCCATGAAGGAGATCTGGCACGCCAGCGCGGATCCGTCGGACTGGCAAGGGAAGCCGGCGCCGGGGCTGCTGCGCTGGTGGTGGATCCTGTGGATCGTGCCGTTCTGGGGCTCGGGGATCGTGGAGTGGATAGCGGGCCGCAGCCTGGACGAGGCGAGTGCGGAGACCGTGGCATCGGCCACGTCGCTCACGACGACGGCTCTGGATGTGCCCCTGGCGCTCGTTCTGATCGCCATCGTCGGTCGAGTGCACCGCCAGCAGATGGCGCGTCAACCGTAGCTCAACCCTCCGGGCGCAACTCCACGGCCGTCCCGTAGCACATCATCTCGGCGGCGCCCCGGCTCACTTCGGCGGACTGGAAGCGCACGCAGAGGATGCCGTTGGCGCCGAGTACCTCCGCGTCGGCGATCATGCGGTCCACTGCCTGCTCGCGGACTTCGGCGAGAAGCTTCGTGTACTCGTACACCTCGCCGCCGGCGAGATTGCGGAGGCTGGCGATCAGATCCTGCCCCAGGTGACGGACGCGCACGGAGCTGCCCCTGACCAGACCCAGCGTCCGCGCCACGCGGTAGCCCGCGACGGTCTCGGTGGTGGCAACGATCATCGGTGAACGTTCCGGTAGGGGTCCGTGCCGTATTCGCGGTAGCGATCCCAGATCACGTTGGCGAGCAGAACCAGAACGCCGATCACCACGCCACCGGTCGCGAGCTTGACCACGATGCCCGACGGGGATCGGACGAAGGCCCACGCGCCGTAGCCCAGCCAGGCGACCGCTCCGGACATGGTCAGGATCCAGCCCACGGGCTGTGTGATCCGCGACCGGATGCTGTCCCAGACCGAATCCGTCCGGTAGGTGGCGAACGACAGATCCTGGAGCTCCTCCTTCATCGACCGGAACAGTGCGACCTCTCGTCGCAGTTCACTCGACGTTTCCAGGACACGCTCGACCACCGCCCTTTCCTCGGGTGTGACCTCGCCGTCCAGGAAGCGCATGAGGTCCTCCTGACCGATCCTTGCCGGGATGTTCTTGTTCATGGTCTTGCCCCGTCACTCTGCCTGCCTTCAAGCAACACGTTCGCCAAGGCCTTGCGTGCGTGGAAGAGTCGGCTCGCCACCGTCCCCTCGGGCACGTCGAGTATTCCGGCGATCTCGCCGTAGCGAAACCCCTCGATTTCCTTCAATACGAGAACCTCGCGGTGATCTTCGCTCAGGCGTTCCAGAGCCTTCCACAGCTGTTCCTTGGCTGCCTTCCGCTCCTGGATCCGGTCCGGGCTCCGCTCCGGGTCGGATGGTCTCATTTCGAGACGCTCGTCAAGCGCTTCGAGCCGGAAACGGACCCGCCGGCTCCGAAGCGCATCCCTGCACTGGTTTCGAAGAATCTGGAAGAACCATGGTCCAAACGGACGCTTGAGGTCGAACCGAGCCAGGGAGCGCCAGGTCTTGACGAAGGCATCTTGAAGGGCATCCATGGCATCGTCCTCGTTTCCCATCATGCCCAGCGCCACGCGCATCCCGGGGCGTTCGTAGGCTCTCACGATGGGTTCGAAGAAGCGGGAGTCGCCAGCCTGACACTTGCGCAGGAGTTCCCGTTCCAGGTCAGGGAGCAAGCGGCCTCCAGATTGGATTCAAGGGCATGTCGCTATTACGACCGGTGCCATCGAATCATTCTAACGGATCGCGGGCGCGAGGGATCGCCGGACGCGGTCGTCGGGCATCGGCATACTCCGTTGGGCACGCTGGCAAGCGGCGGCGGGCGTCCCGTGGGGGCTGGCGAGTTGCCTGTCCGAACCACACTTTGCCTTCCGGTTCAAGCGACTCGCGCACCCCAACCGGACAGGAAGAATATGGAACCCGCATGTACCCGGCGCCGCAGCGTCCTCCTCGCCATCGTGATCGCCGCCGCACCGTTGCTCTCGGTCCTCGCGGCGGGCCCCTCAGGCGCACAGGAAGTGGAGTACCCGGCCGGATTCGACGAGGAAGCCACCTACTACCCCGATGCACTCGGACCGCTGACCCGTGCTGTCACCACGAAATCGCCGCGCGCTCAGCAGTTCTTCGATCAGGGCGTCCAGATGATGTACGCGTTCACGCCCCTGCGCGCGGCCCGATCCTTCCGCCAGGCCCAGCGGGAGGATCCCGACTGCGCAATGTGCTACTGGGGTGAGGCGTGGGCATGGGGACCGTACCTGAATGGCGGAATGGGTCCTGACGACGCGCCGCGCGCGCACGAGAACATCGTCAAGGCGATGGAGCTCGCTCCGAAGCACTCCAACGACGTGGAGCGGGCGCTCATCGAGGCGATGGCGGTCCGCTATGTGGAGGAGCACGACAACGACTCGCGCAAGATGCTGGATTCGGCCTACGCACGCGCCATGGCCGACGTGTACGAGCGCTTCCCCCATGATCTCGAGGTGGGAACTCTGTACGGCGAATCGCTCATGCTGCTCGAGCCTCGCCGCGGCCGCTGGGACATCGAGAAGCCGGCGGTCAGGAAGATTCACGGCATCCTGGAAGCCGTGCTGGCCATGGACATCGAGCACCCCGGCGCCTGCCACCTCTACGTGCACGCCACCGAACCGACCGTGAGGCCGGAGAAGGCGGAGGCCTGCGCCGACCACCTCGGCCCGTCGATCCCTGGAGCGAGCCACATACAGCACATGCCCTCGCACACCTACAACCGCGTCGGACGCTGGGGCGATGCGGTCCGGGGCAACCTCGCGGCGTGGCATTCCGACCTCCGCGCCGAAGAGGGCACGGCGTGGGCCATCTACCCCTCCCACAACCTCCACATGCTCCTGTTCGCCGCGTCCATGGACGGCCAGGGCGCGATCGCGATCCAGGCGGCGAAGGACTACGGCAAGATCGTCGCCAGCGGGAACTTCTACGAGGCCATGACGATGCTGCGCTTCGGCCGCTTCGACGAGATTCTGGAGCTGGAAGACCCGCCGGACGGGGGCATCCAGCGGGGATTCTGGGACTTCTCCCGTGGGTACGCCTACCTGCGCGCCGACGAGGCGGGACGCGCCTCCACGTATCTTGAAAGGGTGCGGCGCGCGGCCGAGAAGACCCCTGACAGCGAGACTTTCCGCGGCCACTCCGCCGCAGATCTGCTTGGTGTGGTGGCCGGCATCCTCGAAGCCGAGATCCTTCGTCACGAGGGCGAAGCCGAGCGCGCAGTGGAAGTGCTGAACGCGGCCATCGAGCTCGAGGACGGCCTGCGCTACGACGAGCCGGAGCCCCTCAACTTCTCTGCCCGGCACTGGCTGGGCGACCTGCTGCTGGAGCTCGGGCACCACCAGGACGCCGAAGAAGTCTTCGAGGCGGCGCTGGAGGACCATCCCAGGAACGGTTGGTCGCTCTTCGGCCTGGAAGCGGCTCTGCGAGCTCAGGGCAGGACGCAGGAGGCCGACGAAGTGAACGTGCGCTTTCAGGAGGCGTGGGCGCGTTCGGACACCTGGATCAAGGGCGCGGTCTTCTAGGAATCGGCGAGGAATCCGCGCTGTTCCCAGGTTCCTGCGACGCCGCCGGTGCATCGGCGCATAAGTATTTGCTTTGCAATCCCTTAGGCGTCCGCGCCGGTCCGTTGGGCAGGGTTGCGCCATGCCGCGTCGGGAACTTGACTCACCGGGTTCGGTCGGGTAGCTTACTTGGCCCTTAAACAATAATCATTCTTATTAGTGAAAAGAGCGGAACTTCGTTGACGAACGACTCTGCGGTCCTGTCGGTGATCGGCCTCCGCGCCAAGGTCGCCGACGAGGACCTCGATATCCTGAAGGGTGTGGATCTGGCCGTTCGGCCCGGCGAGATTCATGCGATCATGGGTCCGAACGGGTCCGGCAAGAGCACGCTGGCCAAGGTGATCGCGGGCCATCCAGGCTACGAGGCGACGGGTGGCTCCGCGCTGTTCAGGGGTGAGGAGCTCCTCGACATGGAGCCCGACGAACGGGCGCAGGCCGGCGTCTTCATGGCCTTCCAGTACCCGGTCGAGATTCCGGGCGTTTCGATCGCCAACTTCCTGCGCACCGCCCTGCAGGCCCGGCTGGACGACGACGAGGAGCTGGATCTCTTCGACTTCCAGGAGCTCCTCGTGGACGGCATGGAGCTCCTGGACATGGACCCGGCCTTCGCCCAGCGCCCGATCAACGACGGATTCAGCGGCGGGGAGAAGAAGCGCAACGAGATCCTGCAGATGGCCGTGCTGAAGCCGTCCCTGGCTGTGATGGACGAGACGGACTCCGGCCTGGACATCGACGCGCTCAAGATCGTGGCCGAGGGGGTGAACACGCTTCGCGAGGAGAATCCCGCGATGTCCGTCGTGCTCATCACGCACTACCAGCGCATCTTGAACTACATCGTCCCGGACGTGGTGCACGTCATGTTCAAGGGAAGGATCGTCGAGTCGGGCGGGCCCGAAGTGGCGACCGATCTCGAGGCTCGGGGCTACGAGGAATACAGACAGGCGCATGTCGCCTGAAAGGAGGAGCTGATGCCCAGCAATGAGGTCGTACAGGGACTGGGGCTCGACGACTACAAGTTCGGTTTCGTAACCGACTCCGAACCGGTCTTCCGCACCCGGCCCGGACTCGACGCCGAGGTGGTGCGGCAGATCTCGGCTCGCAAGGACGAGCCCGCCTGGATGCTCGCTCGGCGCCTCAAGGCCCTGAAGATCTACGAGTCGAAGCCGATGCCGCAGTGGGGCGGCGATCTGTCCGAGCTTCAGGAGACGCTGGAACAGACGTACTTCTACGTGAAGCCGCAGGAGCAGATGGAGCGCTCCTGGGACGACGTGCCCGAGAGCATCAAGGTGACCTTCGAGCGGTTGGGAATCCCCGAGGCCGAGCGGAAGATCCTGGCCGGCGTCGGCGCGCAGTACGACTCGGAAATGGTCTACCATTCGCTCAAGGAGGAGTGGGAGTCCAAGGGCGTGATCTTCGATTCGATCGAGGACGGGCTGAAGAATCATCCCGAGCTGTTCCGCAAGCACTTCGGAACGGTCATCCCGGCCGCCGACAACAAATTCTCGGCGCTGAACTCGGCGGTCTGGTCGGGCGGCTCGTTCGTCTACATTCCGCCGGGCGTGGAGCTGGAAACGCCGCTCCAAGCCTACTTCCGCGTCAACCAGGAGCGGCTGGGGCAGTTCGAGCGCACGCTCATCATCGCCGACGAGGGGTCGCGGGCGCACTACATCGAGGGATGCACCGCACCGGTCTACTCGACCGACTCCTTCCACTCCGGCGTGATCGAGATCGTGGTCAAGCGGGACGCGTTCTTCCGCTACACGACGATCCAGAACTGGTCGAACAACATGTACAACCTGGTGACCCAGCGCGCCTTGGTGCACCGGGGCGCCCACATGGAGTGGCTCGACGGAAACCTCGGTTCAAAGCTGACGATGAAGTACCCGTCCTGCTACCTCATGGAAGAGGGCGCGCACGGGGAGATCCTGTCGATCGCGTACGCAGGCGACGGTCAGCACCAGGACACCGGCGGCAAGGTGATCCACGTGGCGCCGAACACCTCGTCCAGCATCGTCTCCAAGTCGATCTCGAAGGGGACGGGCCGCTCTTCGTACCGCGGACTGTGCAAGGTCTACGACGGCGCCACCAACGCGAAGTCGAACGTCGAGTGCGACGCGCTTCTCATCAACGAGACGTCCCGCACCGACACGTTCCCGTACATCGAGATCGACGAGAGGAGCGCCTCGGTGGGCCACGAGGCGACCGTCTCCAAGGTCGGCGACGAGCAGCTCTTCTACCTCATGAGCCGGGGCATGGACGAGGCCGAGGCGATGGCCCTCATCGTGCGCGGCTTCATCGAGCCGATCGCCAAGGAGCTCCCGCTCGAGTACGCGGTCGAGCTGAACCGACTGATCGAACTCGAGATGGAAGGGAGCGTCGGGTGAGCCGAGTCACGTCGCCGGAGCAACGGATGCATGGATCCGTGCGTGCCGACGCGTTCCGGCACGAGGGGAACCCTGATCCGGCTTGGCTGAGGGCCCGGCGAGCGGATGCGTGGGATGTCTATGCGTCCACCCCCCTGCCCTCCAGGCGCTCCGAGGAATGGCGCTACACCGATCTGTCGCGAAAGCTGCCGCTGGACCAGCTGGTTCCGGTGGACGCAGCTCCGGGCGCTCCCGCGTCCAACGGCAACGATCCGCTCCCGGCGCGACTGCGACGCGCCATGGCGCAGGATCGGGAAGGCGCGGGACGCATCGTCGACGTGGACGGATCCGTCGTGTCGGTCGAGATCGAGGAATCGCTGGCGGCCCGGGGCGTGGTGTTGACGTCGCTGCGCGAGGCCGTGCGAAACGGCGACCCTCTGTTGGAAGAGCTTCTCGCCACGAAGGCCGTCCCTGCATCCGACGGGAAGTTTCCGGCGCTGAACGCCGCAATGTGGAGCGATGGAGTCTACCTCAGGGTTCCCCGAGGCGTTCACCTCGACCGTCCCATCCGGCTCAGTCGGTGGGTGTCGCAGGCGGGAACGGCGACCTTCACGCGCGTCTTCATTCTGGCCGAAGAGCACAGCCGCGTGTCGTTCGTGGACGAGATTCTGTCGCCCGACTTCGATTCGGTCACGCTCGTGAACACCGCCGTCGAGCTCTTTTCGCGGGCGGGCGCCCAGATTCAGTATGTGTCGCTCCAGCGCATGGGGGCCGGGGGCTTCTACCTCGCCAACCAGCGCACGCTCGCCGAGCGCGACTCGACGCTCGACACGCTCAACGTCGCGCTCGGAGGATCGGTCGGACGCATTGATCTGAACGCTCGCCTGCTGGGGCCGGGTGCCAACAGCGACATGCTGGGACTGTACTTCGGTGACGAAGACCAGCACTTCGACTTCAACACCAGTCAGGATCATGTCGCGCCCAACGCGCGCAGCGACCTGCTGTACAAGGGCGCGCTCGACGGCACCGCGCGCGGCATCTTCCGCGGGATCATTCGCGTGCACGAGGGTGCCCAGCGCACCGACGCCTATCAGACCAATCGCAACCTGATTCTCTCGGATCGAGCCGTCGCAACTTCCCTGCCGAATCTGGAGATCGAAGCCGACGACGTTCGCTGCTCCCATGGCGCGACCGTGGGGCAGCTGGACGCCGAGGCGCTCTTCTACCTCATGAGCCGAGGGCTGAACCGGGAACAGGCCGAGCGGCTGGTGGTGCTCGGCTTCCTGGGCGAGGTGCTCTCGCGGCTCCCTCTCGGGGGTGTGGCGGAAAAGGTCGCCAAGGCGATCGAGACCAAGCTGCGACATGCGGAGTAGCGCGGGTCATGTTCCGTAGAACGGCCACGGCGCGGAAGTCTCGATGGATTCGGGTCGCATCGGCAGAGGAAGTGCCGCTCGACGAGCTCAGAGCCGTCCAGACGGAACTGGGGTCGGTTGTGCTGGCGAACGTGGAGGGTCAGGTCTACGCGCTCGAAGACCGATGTTCGCATCAGGACTACCCTCTTTCGGGCGGTGAGCTGGAGGATGGCCAGATCGAGTGTCCGTTTCACGGCGCCAGGTTCGACGCCTGCTCCGGAAGGGCGACGCAGCTTCCGGCGATCGTACCCGTGCGCACCTTCGACGTCGAGGTGCGGGATGGCGACGTGTACATCCGGCTGGACTGAGGACAGGGCATGCCGGTTGCCGCCGCGCTCGATGTAGACGCCATTCGGCGAGACTTTCCGATCCTGGATCAGGAGGTGGACGGCAAGCCGCTCGTCTATCTCGACAACGCCGCTTCGTCCCAGAAACCGCGCCAGGTCATCGACGCGGTCGCCCGCTACTACCTGAGAGACCACGCCAACGTTCACCGCGGGGTGCACGAGCTGGCCCGCCGGGCCACGGAGGCATACGAGAACAGCCGGGCCCGGGTCGCCGCGTGGGTCAACGCCGCCGACGCGAGCGAGATCGTGTGGACGCGGGGGACCAGCGAGGCGCTGAACCTGGTGGCATTCTCGGTGGGGCAGGCCCGGGTCGGCCACGGCGACGAAATCGTCATTTCGGAGATGGAGCACCACTCCAACCTCGTTCCCTGGCAACTCCTCGCGGCTCGCACCGGCGCGCGATTCCGGTATGTGGGCCTGACCGACGACGGACACCTCGACCTCGACCACCTCGCAGCGTTGCTGGGTGCTCGCACCAAGGTCGTCTCGCTGCCCCACGTCTCCAACGCGCTGGGCACCATCAATCCCGCGAGGGAGATCGGCGCCCTCGTCAGAGAACGGACGGACGCCGTCTACATCCTGGACGGCGCCCAGGGGGCTCCGCACCTTCCGCTGGACCTTCCGGCGCTCGGGTGTGACTTCTACGCGTTCTCCAGTCACAAGATGTGCGGCCCGACGGGGGTGGGGGCGCTGTGGGGAAGAAGGGCGCTTCTCGAGGAGATGCCGCCGTACCAGGGAGGCGGGGAGATGATCGAACGGGTCTCGCGTCAATCGAGCACCTGGGCGGAAGTGCCGCACAAGTTCGAGGCGGGCACGCCCAACATCGCGGGCGCGGTGGGGATGGCGGCTGCGGTCGAATACCTGGAGAGCGTGGGACTGGAAGCGATCCACGAGCACGAAATGTCCCTGACGCGCACGGCCATGCGACTTCTGGCCGATGTGGACGGCTTGCGGATTCTGGGACCGGCGAGGCCGGAGGAGCGCGCCGGGGTGATACCCTTCGTGATCGACGGCACGTCGGCGCAGGATCTGGCTACGATCCTCGACGCGCAGGGAATCGCGGTGAGAGCCGGCCATCACTGCGCCCAATTGGTGGTCGATCGCTACGGCCTGTCTGCCACGACCCGGGCATCCTTCTACCTTTACAACAGCACCGAAGAGGTGCACCGGTTGGCCGAAGGGGTGCGCACGGCGAGAGACATCCTGCTTTCCTGAAGCGACGCGAACCCCGGACGGCCGGCGCCCCGGCGAACCTCGACACCCAAGGGGGTGTTCGGCAACAGCACTCAAGCGACAAGGGAAATCTCGTGTACCCGTTACCACCACTCGACCGACGGCACGCTGCCTTGCTGTCACTGATCATTCTGGCCACGGCCTGCGCCGACGTCCCGGAGGAGGCCGAGCCCGATCCGCTGGTCTCGACCGAGAGTCCGAGCGAGTCCATGACCGACGCCGACTACGGCGAACTGGAACCGTCGGACGTGGGGCTCGCGGTGCCGTGGACCACCAACACCGTTTCACGGGATGCGGCCCCCGAGGACGAACCCGTGCGCCTGACCGACGTCACCACCGCACGTTCCCGGGGTTATGACCGAGTCGTCTTCTCGTTCTCGCCGGAGCTGCCCGGCTACCGGCTGGCGCTGTCGACGGAGACCGCCGGCGGCTGCGACGGTGACGCCGCCGCATCGGACGCCGCCGCACACCTCGCGGTCGAGTTCGAGCCAGCCCTCTCCAACGAAGGTGGCACCCCGCTGGTCGCCGACCGCAGCCGCGAGACGGACTTCCCCGCCCTGGTCGATGCCGCGCAGGCCTGTGACCAGGACAATCGGGTCCGATGGCTCCTTGGCGCCAGCGGCTCGATTGCCTTCCGCATCATGGAGCTGCGGGGCGATCCGCGCCTGGTGGTCGACCTGCGCCACCCGTAGGCGACCGGGCGAGGTCATGGACGGACGGCTCGCGGGACTCGTGGCCGGCCTCGCCGGGGTGCTCGCGGCGACGTCCTGCGGCGACGCGGGGAGCCGCCCTCCCACGACTCTGTCGTCGGACCCGGACACGACGCCAACGTCCGACCCGACCACGACCACCCGATCGACCGCAGCCCGCGGCACTTGCAGGAACGGCTCGGTCTGGCACTACCCCTGCGACGGGGTCGACCTCGTCGCGAGGCTGGAAGCGCGCGAGTTCGGCGCCGAGTCACCGGTGAGCGACCTGTGGGGATGGACCGATCCGGTCACGGGAACCGAGTGGGCGCTGGTGGGACACGCCAGCGGCACGGCCTTCGTCTCGCTCCGCACTCCTGCCCAACCCGTGTACGCAGGGGTGCTGCCGATGACGGCGGGCGCGAACGCCAGCGGCTGGCGCGACATCAAGGTCCATCGGGATCACGCGTTCATCGTCGCCGACGCCGCCGGGCCGCACGGGATGCAGGTGTTCGACCTGACGCGGCTGCGGCAGGTCCGGGATCCTCCCGTCACCTTCAGCGAGTCGGCCCGCTACGACAACGTCGCGAGCGTCCACAACCTTGCGATCAACGAAGAGACCGGATTCGCCTACGCCACGGGCAGCAACGACGGCGGCGAGACCTGTGGCGGCGCGCTGCACATGATCGACATCCGCAATCCCCTCGATCCCCGATTCGCGGGTTGCTTCGAAGACCGGTCCACCGGGTTCGCGAGAACCGGCTACACGCACGACGCCATGTGCGTCATCTACAGGGGTCCCGACCACGAACACAGGGGCAAGGAAGTCTGCTTCGGCTCCAACGAGAACGCGCTGAGCGTCGCCGACGTCTCCGACAAGGGCGCGCCGGTCGCGATCTCGACCGCCCGTTACCCGGATTCCTGGTACGCCCATCAGGCGTGGCTCGACGGGGCGCACGAATACCTGTACATGAACGACGAGCTCGACGAGTTCGCCATCTTTGGGCAGACGAGAACCATTGTCTGGGACGTCATGGATCTCGACGATCCCGTGGTTGCCGGGCAGTTCATGGGGTCCACGCCAGCCACCGACCACAACCTCTTCGTTCGCGGCGACCTCGTCTACCAGTCCAACTACACCGCCGGGCTTCGGATCCTCGACATCACGGATCGCGAGCATCCGCGCGAGGTCGCGTTCTTCGACGTGGAACCGGGGGACGACGAGCCTCGCTTCGGCGGCAGCTGGAGCAACTACCCGTTCTTCGACAGCGGGGTGATCGCCGTGACCTCGATGGACGGCGGCTTGTTCGTGCTGCGGCACTCCGGCCCTCTGCGACGCTCCGGCACCTGACGGACCGGCGTCGTAGGCCCGGGTGGTAGGCCGGTCCCAGCCGTCCCTATATTGGCGTGGGGTCCGCAGCCGCGATCGCGCCCCTGCGGTGCAACTGAAATCTCTCCGGGAGTCGGCCAGGCCATGAAACCGATCTTGAAGGACACCCGCCCGCGCGCCGCGTTCGCCGCCTGGTGCGCAACCCTCGCCGTCCTTGTCGCCGCCTGCGGCACGGGCGACCCGCCGGCCGATCTCCTTCTCGTCGGCGGCTCCGTGCTGGACGGAACGGGCGGGGAGGCGTTCGCGGCCGACATCGCCGTCTCCGGCGACCGGATCGTGTTCGTGGGCGACGCGGCCGAGGCGGGCATGCCGGCCACCGACACGGTCGACGTGACGGGTTTGATCGTGACGCCGGGGCTGATCGACATGCACTCTCACGCCGAGCTGAACACGGACCACGGTCGCGATGCGCGCGCGTTTCTACACCAGGGGATCACGACGGTGGCGCTCGGCATGGACGGCGGAGGCAGCGCCGAGGTCGACGCCCAGCTGACCGCCTGGGAGACCGACGGAATCGGCGTGAACGCCTTCCTGTTCGTGGGACACAACTGGGTTCGGCGGCAGGTCATGGGGATGGCCGACCGCGCGCCCGATGACGACGAACTCGCGGCCATGCAGGCTCTTGTTCGCCAGGGCATGGACGAGGGCGCGCACGGACTGTCGACAGGTCTGTTCTACCTGCCGGGCAACTACGCCGAAACCGAGGAAGTGATCGCGCTGAATCGCGTCGCCGCCGAGTACGCGGGAGCCATCTACGACACCCACGACCGCGACATGGGCGCGGCCTATCCTCCCTTCGGATACCTGAAGTCGATCGCCGAGGGCATCCGCATCGGGGAGGAAGCGGGGACGAAGGTCATCTTCAGCCACTTCAACGCTCAAGGCGCCCACAACTACGGTCGCGCCCACGAGGGAGCCGCGCTGATCGAGGCCGCGCGGGCACGAGGCGTGGAAGTTGCCGGCGCACACCATTCCTACACGGCCACGCAGTCGAATCTGCGCTCCTACACGATTCCGGGGTGGGCCGTTGTCGGGGGCGACGCCGAGATGGCGCGCCGCTTCGACGACCCGGACACCGTGCGGATCATCGACCGGCAGACACGCGAGATGCTGACCATACGCGGCGGCGCCGAGCGGATCCTCTTTGCGGATCAGCGTCCGGATCTGAACGGCAGAACCTTGCAGGAGAAGGCCGACGAATGGGGGCTGGACGCTCCTGCGGCGGCGCGCCGGATCCTGCGCGAGGGGAACGCGGCGGTGATGAACCTGGGCCTCTACGACATCGAGAACCTGCGCTACCTGGCTGGGCGAGACTGGATGATGACCTGCACGGACGGGCGCGATCCGGGCCCGACCCGGCCCATCACCCACCCCCGCGCCTTCGGGTCGTTCACGAAGAAGCTCCGCGACCTGGTGCTGGACGAGGAACTGATCACGCTGCCGTACACGATCCGCTCGATGACCGGGCTCGCCGCCGACTTCCTGGAATGGCCCGATCGCGGCTATCTGCGCGAGGGGTATGCCGCCGACATCACCGTGCTGGACCTGGAGGCCGTGGAGGACATGGCCACGTACGAGAATCCGCACCAATACTCTCGCGGCACCGTCCACGTGCTTGTCAACGGGGTGTTCGCGGTGCGCGACGGCGAGGCGACGATGGCGCTGGCGGGGCGTTCGCTTCGTCGCGGCGGCGAGGTCCACCATGGCGGGCAGTGAGGTCGTCGCGTCGCGAGACGGCGCCCTTCTCGTCCTCACGCTGAACCGGCCCCACCGCCTCAACGCGGTCAACGTCGGTCTCTACGAGGGTCTCGTTCGCGGGCTGGAGGGTGCCGATGAAGACGGCGACATCCGCTGCGTGATCCTCACGGGCGCCGGGCGCGCGTTCTGCGCAGGCGCCGATCTCAAGGAACACCGCGACACCGAAATGACCTTCGCGGAACGGCGCCACTACACCGCCGTCGCCCAGCGTGCCAATCACCTGATTCAGACGATCGGGACGCCGGTGGTCGCCGCGGTGAACGGCCACGCGATCGGGGCGGGCCTCGAACTGGCCCTGTCCGCCGACTTCGCGATCGTGGCCGACGACGCCAAGCTGCGGCTGCCCGAGGTGGCGCTCGGGACGTTCGTCGGGGGCGGAGCCGTGTACACCCTGTCCGATCGGGTGGGCGTGCTGAAGGCCCGCGAGATCGTCTATCTGGGAGACTTCTTCTCGGGTGCCGAGGCGGCCGACATGGGGGTAGTGAACCGGGCGCTCCCCGCCGCCGAGGTTCTGCCCGAGGCCACGCGTCTCGCTCGCCGGCTCGCTCGCCGCGCCCCCATTCCCCTGGCCGCGGTGAAGCGCCTGATCGGACCCGTCGCCGCGATGTCGCGCGAAGAGGCGCTGGAGCGCGAAAAGGTCGCACTGGAGGAAATCTTCGACACCTCCGACTGGCGCGAGGGTCTGGCCGCGTTCCACGAGAAGCGTCGCCCCAACTACCGGGGCAGATGACGCTCGATCCGATCTTCGAGCCTCGCTCGATTGCAATCGTGGGCGCCAGCGCAAACCCGACGAAGCGGGGTCACCAGATTCTCCGTGCGCTGGGCAGGTCCGGCTACGCGGGCCGGGTCCACGCGGTGAACCGTGCGGGTGGTCGGATTCTGGGCCATGCGGTGCATCGTTCTGTTGAGGAGCTGCCGGAGGCCGTGGATCTGGCGGTGATCTGCACGCCGGCGGCGACCGCCCCCGATCTGGTCCGGGCCTGCGGCGAGCGGGGGGTTGCCGGCGCGGTGGTGTTGGCGGTGGGATTCGGCGAGTCCGGCCCGGCTGGGGCCCGTCTGGAGGCCCGGCTTCGAGATGCGGCGCGGGCTGGCGGCGTTCGCGTTGTCGGGCCGAACACCTCCGGCCTCCTCAACCTGCCCAGGGGCGTCAACCTGATCGGCGCGCGCGGGGTGCGTCCCGGCGGTGTCGCGCTGCTGGTGCAGTCGGGCAACATCGCGCTCGACCTCATGACGCAGATCACCGAGCGGTCCCGCCTGGGCGTCTCGATCTGCTGCGGCCTCGGCAACGAGGTGGACGTTGGGTTCGGCGAGGTGCTGGACTGGCTGGGCGGACACGCCGACACGAAGGTCGTCGTCGCGCACATCGAGGGCTGCAGGGACGCCCGCGCCCTTCTGGCCGCAGCCGCCACGGTGACCCGGCGCAAGCCCGTCGTCGTCATCAAGTCGGGGCGCACCGCGGCCGGGGCGCGCGCGGCGCTCTCGCACACGGGGGCGCTCGCCGGACCCTACGACCGGTTGCGCGCAGGATTCGCCCAGGCCGGCGTGGTCGAGGTCACGCGCACGGACGAGCTGCTGGACGTGGCCCTGGCGCTCGGGTCGCAGCCCAGCGGCCCGCCCGGCACCGGCGTTACCGTCCTCTCCGACGGCGGCGGGCAGAGCACGCTGGTTGTGGACACCCTGCACGAAATGCACGTGCCTCTGGCCCGGCTGGCACCGGAAACGTCGGAGGCGCTGCGAGCCCGCCTGGGTCCTGCCGCCGCCGTGCAGACCCCGGTCGACGTGGCCGGGGCGGCCGACGCGAACCCCGGCGTCTTCGCCCCGGCGCTGGAGACGCTGGCGGCGGACCCGTCGGTGGGAGTCGTGCTGCTGGTGGGCCTCTTCGGCGGCTACGCGATCCGCTTTTCGGAGACGTTCGCCGAGGTCGAAGCCGAGGCAGCCCGTTCGATGGCCGCGATGATGCACGCCGCAGGCAAAGGGCTCGTCGTGCATTCCCAGTACGCAGCGCACGCCAGCGGGGCCCTGGACGCGCTGCGCGAAGCGCATGTGCCCGTGGTCGAGTCGCTGGAGGTGGCGTGCCGGGCGGCTGGGGAGCTGCAGCGGCGGGGGGCGCGCTCGGCTGCGCCCAGTGCGTGGCGTCCGGAGCGCGCGTCGGTGGGGATCGGTGCCGATTTGGGGGGGAGCGGTGGCGTTTGGGAGCGGACCGCTGCCGTTGCGGAGGGCCCGCCCACCGCAGCCGCACGGACGGGTCCGAGGCCGCACTCCGTCATCGCCGCCGCCCGGCGGGAGGGCCGCGTCACCCTGGCCGAGACGGAATCGCGCACGCTGCTGGGGGACGCCGGCCTCGCCTTCGCAGCCATGGAGGTCGTGGGGTCGGCGAGCGAGGCGGCGGCGGCGGCGGAACGGGCGGGGTGCCCCGTCGCGGTGAAGCTCCTGTCGCGCCACATCGTCCACAAGTCCGATGCGGGGGGCGTTGTGCTGGACGTGGCCACGGCCGCCGATGCCCGCGCGGCGTACGAGGCCATCGTGGCGAACGCCCGCGCCCATGCGCGCGCGCAGGGGCTTCCCGACGATGCCCTCGCCGCCACGGTGTCCCCGATGCAGGCCGCACCCGTCGCCGAGCTGCTGGTGGGCGCGTGCCGCGATCCCCAGCTCGGACCCGTGCTCACCATCGGGGCCGGAGGGATCTGGGTCGAGGTGCTGCGCGACGTCGCGCACCGGGTGCTTCCGGTCGACGCGGAGGACATCGAGGCCGCGATCGGCGAGCTGAGGGTGAGCGCCCTGCTGGCCGGTGCGCGCGGAGGGGAGGCCGCGCGGCTGGGGCCAATCGTGCGGGCGGCCGGAGCGGTGGCCGCCTGCTTGACGCGGTGGCCGGATGTGGTCGAGGTCGAGGTCAACCCGCTCTTCGTGTACGAGGAGCGCGTCGTTCCGGTGGATGCGCGGGTGGTGCTGCGCGACGCCTCCGTCAGGGACGCAACGCCACCTTGACCGCCCCGCTGCGGCGATGATTGTACGCGGCGCGCAGCGCGTCCCGGTACTGCGCGAGCGGGAAGACATGGGTGACCATCTCGCCGAGCGTACGGGGATCGTCGCGCATTCGCCTGAGCGTGATCTCGAAGGTGTGCGTGCGGTCCCCCTCCCACTCCTCGGCCCCGTAGCCGACGTATCCCTGCACGTGCAGCTCCTTGGCCCACAGGAAGGTCAGGTCCAGCTTGGGCAACTGCCCGGCGCACCCCAGCACGACGATGCTTCCCCGCGGCGAGCCGTACCCCAATGACTGGGCCAGACTCGAACGATTCCCGACGCAGTCGAAGATGACGTCGAACCCTCCGCCCGCGTAGACCTCGGGACCGACCACGGGCATGTAGGCGAGGGCACCGGTGTCGATCAGCGCCTGCCGAGCCTCGTCTCCCGGCGTGATCGTCTGGTCGGCGCCCAGCGCCCCGGCCAGCGCCACCTCGTGCGGGCGCTTCGCCTGCGCCACAAGGCGACCCGCGTACCCCAGCGTGCGCAGCGCCCAGATCGTGCCGAAGGCGATGGCGCCGCTTCCGATCACGAGAATGGGCCCCCCGGACCGAAGTGCACCGCTCCCCAACACGCCGTGCACCCCGATCGACAGGGGCTCCGTGAGCACGGCCACCCGATCGGGCACATCGTCGGGCACGACGAACACCTGGCGCTTGTGGGCGATCATCTCCTCGCCCCAGCCCCCGGCCAGATCGCGGTGGTAGCCGATGGTCAGCCCCGGAGCGAGGCCCCGGCCACGATCCCGCGACCCGTTCCTGCCCATTTCAAGCGGGCCCTCCTCGCCCGACATCTCGCAGGTGGCGTGACAACCGGCGACGCACGATGGACACCATGACTTCCTCTCCCAACCTCGGACCTCGCAGTGCAGCATCGGGTCGACCACGACCCTGTCGCCCACCGAGACATGCCGCACGCCGGATCCCACCTCGGCCACCCGCCCCAGGATCTCGTGGCCCAGCACTGCGGGGAACGATCCGAAGGGCTCCATCGCCGGACTCGACCGGTAGGAGATGTTGCCCAGATCGCTCCCGCAGATCCCGCACAGCAGCACCTCGATCCGGACCCAGTCGGCGTTCGGAAGCTCCGGCGGCGCCTTCTCGACCAGCCCCAGTCGGGACATGCGTCCGTAGACGAAGGAGTCGTTTGCGCGCCCCAAGCTCCGGGCCAGAATGTACCCCGGGATGGTTACGTTAAACTCGATGGCTCTCACTGGCTCATTCGTCCTGTGTGCGGTTGGGATGACTTTGACAAGGTGGCGCTGAGCAACGCTACGGGGAAGGATGTCGTATGAAGACCGCGATCATCGCGGGGTGCCGGACCCCCTTTGTGCGGGCGGGCACGCACTTCCGCGACCTCACCGCAATCGACCTGGGCCGACACGCGGTGAACGAGCTCCTGGCGAGCGCCCAGCTCTCCGCCGAAGTGGTGGACCACCTGGTCTACGGCACGGTGATCCACGATCCCCAGGCGCCGAACATCGCACGCGAAGTCGGGCTGGCCACGCTGCCGAAGGAGGTTCCCGCCGTCACGGTCTCGCGGGCCTGCGCGTCGGCGAACCAGGCCATCGCCGACGGGGCCAACCTCATCGAGACCGGTTCCGCCGACGTGGTGGTCGCGGGCGGGGCCGAGTGCCTGTCGCGCATACCCATTCTGGCGTCGGACCGGCTGGCCCGGACGCTCGTCGCCGCCTCCCGCGCCAAGACCCTGGGCGCACGCCTCCGCAGCCTCACCCGCATCCGGCCCCGCGACCTGGTTCCCGTCGCCCCCGCCATCGCCGAGCACTCCACCGGCGAGACGATGGGCGCGGCGGCCGAGCGCATGGCCAAGGAAAACGGGATCTCGCGGGAGGCTCAGGACCAGTGGGCGCTGGGGTCGCACCGGAAGGCCCACGCCGGAACCGAGGACGGCCGCCTTGGCGCGGAGATCGCCCCGCTCCATGTGCCGCCGCGCTACGCGGCTACGGTGGATCGCGACAACGGCATCCGCGCCGACACCTCCATGGAGGCGCTGTCCGCGCTGCGTCCGGTCTTCGATCGCGAGTTCGGTTCCGTCACCGCAGGGAACGCGTCGCCCCTCACCGACGGCGCCTCGGCGGTGCTGCTCATGTCCCCCCGGCGGGCGCGCGACCTGGGGGTCGAGCCGCTCGGCTATCTCCGCAGCTACGCCGTCACCGCCCTCGACCCGGCCGCGCAGCTCCTGCAGGGGCCGGCCTACGCCGCGCCCCTGGCCCTGGACCGCGCCGGCCTCGACATGGCCGACATCGATGTGCTCGAAATGCACGAAGCCTTCGCCGCCCAGGTCCTCTCCAACCTTCAGGCCTGGGATTCGGACCGTTTCTGCCGCGAGGAGCTGGGCCGCCCCGGCAAGCTGGGGCACCCGGACCCGGAGGCCGTCAACGTCATGGGGGGCTCCATCGCCATCGGCCACCCCTTCGGCGCGACCGGCGGCCGCCTGACGACCACGCTCCTCAACGAGCTGCGGCGGCGGGACGGTCAGTTCGGCATGGTGACGGTCTGCGCCGCCGGCGGTATGGGCTTCGCCATGGTGCTGGAGCGGGCGTAGAGGGCTACTCGGGCGTCGCTTCCCGCTCCGCGCCCCGCATCGCCGTCCGGATCCGCTCCTCCAGCCGTTGTGGGAAGCGCGACCCCACGTAGACCGCCTTGCCGCTCTGCAGGGTCACCTTCACCGCCTGGTTGCCCCGGATCGTCCACGCCGTCTTCGATCCTCCGAGGCCGAATCCCCCATCCGCCGAACTCGCGAAGCGGGCGATAGGTCAGCCCGCGCACGGACTCGATGTCGGCGAAGGCGATCCGCTTGCGGATCAGGTGAATGGGGCCGAAGGCGATGAACAGGCGATCGGTGCGCACCTCCACATCGAGGCGAGTGAACAGCGCCGTGATGAGAGCGGGAAACAGCAGCACGAAGCCAACCGTCACACCCGCTCCCAGCGCCGACGCCGAACCATCCCCACCGGCAGTCTGGTAGAGATCGTAGGCCGCGGCCACCGCTCCGGCGAGGCAGGCAGTCCACAAAATTGCGAACACCCACAGCGGGGCCCAAGTGCTTTCGCGGTAGAATGGGCGTTTCTCGTCCATGATTCCTACTCCACGCTCTCGGGTAGGCGCCGGTCGGTCCGCCCTTCGGCCAGCTCCGCCAGCGCGCGCTTCACATACACTCGAACCATCGCCCGCCGCCACTCGGCGTCCACGATGATGTTCTCCAATGGTCGACACTGCGCATGCGCTCGGTCCGCCAGCGCGTCGATCACACCGCCACCCAACCGCTCTCCCACCGCGATCTCGCTCCAGCCGGCCAGCACGCGGGGCCGCGCGCCCAGCGCCGACACGACTCCTGCAATACGCCTCACGCCCCCGTCTTCGTCAAGGTCGCAGACCACCGCGACCGAAAGCAGCGGGAAGTCGATCGAGCTGCGCTGCCGCAGCTTCCGGTAGGCGCTCCTCCGACCCGGTCCCGCGACAGGGATTCTGATCTCGGTCAGGATCTCGTTCCGCGCCCGCACCGTGTTCCAGATCCCGTCGGTGACGAAGAATTCGGCGGCCGGGATCTCGCGCGCGCCGCCGGGCCCGACCAGCGTCAGCGTCGCGCCGAGGGCGATCAGACTGGGCGGCGTGTCCGCCGAATGCGCGGCAACGCACTTCCTCCCGACCCTGGTGACGTGACAGACCGTGCCGTCCTTCTTCAGGCAGTGCCCGAGCGCCCCCCGCCAGAACTCCGTCTGGTTGTAGTACGTGCACCGCGTGTCGAGACAGACGTTGCCGCCGATCGTGCCCATGTTGCGCAGCTGCGGACCCGCGACAAGCCCCGCCGCGTCCGCGAGCCCGCGAAAGTGACGCCGCACCAACGGGTTGGCCGACACGTCGGCAAGCGTCTCGAGCGCTCCGATCCTGAGGTGTTTGCCCGATGGGCCTAGGGCGACGCCCCTCATCGCGGCGATGCGGTTCAGCGAGACCAGGTGCGCGGGCGTGAACAGGCGGTGTTTCATGTTCGGCATCAGGTCCGTGCCACCGGCCATGGGCATGGCCTCGTCGCCGAGCCCGGCCAGGAGCGACACGGCCTCGTCGACGGTGTCCGGGCGGTGGTAGCGGTACGGGTGAAGCCTCAACATCGCGGCTACCGGCTCTGGCGCGGATCCCGCCGCGTGGCCGCGTCCTCCGAGCCCGCCGCGCCGTCCCCCGCGCCCCGCGCCCCCGGCACCACCGGCCGGGCGACCATGATCCCGTCCTGCCCCTCGATCCGCCGGATCCGCTCGGCGAGCGACTCGTCGCTGATCTGGACGTGCGAGCCCACCAAGGGAGCATGGAGGAGCCGCAGCGCGCCGTCCCGCCACACGGCGATCCCGGTGTGCGCGATGTCGAGGCCGGGCACGGTGCTGGTCGCGGCGATGATGTCGCCTTCGCGCACGCGGGGCGCCGCGGCGGCGATGCCGTCTTCGGGAAGGTAGTGGCGGGCCACGGACGCGAGCCGGGCCTCGATCTCGACAATCTCCGCCAGCGCCGCCGGATCGGCCAGCTGGCGGTACGCGTCCGGGTGCGTGGACATGAAGTCGATGGTCGACTCGTCCACCACACCACCCAGCTCGCGCGAGATGCCGTCCACGAGCCCCTTGGCGTCGTTGTCGCCGATCCACTCGCTGAAGTAGTGGAGGCGGCTGGGGTATCCGTTCAGCACGCCGTCGCGGTAGCGGATCGCGGTGAGTTCGCGGCGGTATGCGGCCTCGAAGCGGTCCGGGTCGGCGACGAGGGCGGGGTCGGCGGTCCAGGCGAGCCGGGCCATGACCAGGACGTTTTCGACGAAGGTCACGCAGTCGAGCGCTTCGAGGTTGAT
>CAXXCM010000007.1:0-684945 GCA_963662845.2 Longimicrobiales bacterium
AGGCGGGGCGGCCCGGACCGCATCTGGCGCACATCGTCTGCGTTGGGAAGAGCGGCAGCGGTCGGCACTATACGGCCGACGATCCGGCGATGAATTCGCTGCACGCCCACCTGACTGCCGCGGGCATCCGCCTGGCGATCCGGCGCGGCGCACTGCGCTTCTCGGTGGGGGTCTACAACAACGAGGACGACGTGGAGCGCGTGGTGGAGGCGGCGCGCGAGTGGCGGAATCGCCGCGGCTAGCCTCGCCGGCGGGCGTGGGGTGTGCGGGGGGCGTCACCGAGGCGTGTGGCCGTTAGTTCGGTTTAGGGGCTAAACCGAACTAAGAGCCTGGCATCATCAGACAGCCTATGGCCCCGGCCGAAGGTCTTTACCCCGTCTGTCGCCGTCCACCAAGCCCCGTCCGTCGCGCACGTCCAGCGGCGTTCCGTAGGCGTCCGACATCTCCGCGAGCCGCCGCAGAATCCCGTCCGCCACTTTCGCCCTCTCGCCACCTCGGGGTAGCCGCGCGTCTCGAGGAACAGCTCCCCCGGCGTGCCCTCGTCGAGCACGACCGGTGTGAATCCGGCTGCGCGCACCCCGTCCGCACCCACGGCCACGGTGACGACCGCGCTCTCCCAGACCTCGGGCGGGTAGTTCCCGATCTCGGTGTGCGGCTGTGGAAGATGAAATTGCCGAGGCCGTACAGAATCAGCCCGCCGCCGTAAGCCTCGACGGCCGCCAGCTTCGGCTCGCCGTGCGGCCACGTACAGATCCGCGCCTGCGTCGATGGTCGCCCCGCGCCCACCGCTCCTGCCAGCCGGGGGCCCGCGTCGCGTCGATCTGGTAGTGGTGGTAGGCGATGAGGACGTCGCTGTTCGCTGCGGCCCTGCGGATCGCGCCGATGTTCCGGTTCCAGGCCACGGTGTCGTCGGGAGGCATGAGATTGACGCCCGTCTCCGTGTCCGTCGCCATGGCCTCGGGCGGCGCGTTCACCGTGGCGACGGCGACCATCCCGATGCGCAAGACCGCCGATGTTGCGGTACGCCGGGGCCACCGCGTGGGCGATGGTCCGCCCGGTCCCCGCGTGCGTGAACCCCCCGTCTCGCGGCCTCCTCGAGCGTGGACACCACGCCCGCGTCCCCGTAGTCCCACGAGTGGTTGTTGGCCAGCGACAGCAACGAGACACCGATATCGCCCAGGTAGTCGAGGACTTCGGGCCCGGCACCGTGGAAGAAGACGTCGTCGCGGGTCGGTGAGCAGTTGCACCCGGGTCCGGCCACGGCGACCTTCGAGGTTGGTGAACGCGGCGTCGGCGGAGTCGAGGATCGGCACGACGGTGGCGAGCGGGGGCGTCCAGATACCGGCGCGGGGTCGTGCTCGATGAGCGCTTGGCCCAGAATGGCGAGGGGTGACGGTGGGGGTTGCGGCCGCGTCGTCGGTGGCTGGCCGGTCGCAGGAGGCGAGAAGGAATGCGGCGAGCAACAGGGATCGAAGAGTTGCGGTTCGAATGCCGAATGCGAGTGTCACGTATCTCAGGGTTCTCATCGGTGCTCCGAGCGGGTCGGCGAAGTATCCCCGTCTAGTCACGAGAGTCAGGTCGTGGGCGGGTGGGCGACCTAATCCACTTAACCACAACGTGGGTCGATCACTCGCTGAGCCGCCCCCGTAGCCGCGTCTACCGGGGCACCCTCGGGCTTCCGCCAAGGCGTCGCCTTCGACATGTCCACCGTGTAGCCCGCGTCGGCCAACGCGGCCAGCGAGATCGCGTCCATTGCGTCTATGGCCAGACGAGCCGAATCGCAGATGCCGGATCCAGACATTAGTTCGCATCGGACGTGCTCCTTGTGCCAATGGGCCTCCCGGCTCCACCGGCACTCCTAACAGGCCGGGATCACCGCCGGCGGCCCGGTACTCCGCCACTGCCTTGGAGCCACTAAAGAAGCTCTCACCGCCCTCGGTCATGACCAGTCCCGTGGATACAGGCCACGAGAACCAGTCCCAGAAGATGGCCGATCTCATGCCGCATGACGTCAACGTCTGTGGCGCTGTTGAAGGCCGTGTTGACCGTGACCGCCCCGCCGGCGGGATCGTAGACTATCTCCGAGTCTGTCTCAACCCAAAAACACGCAGTGGCAAAGGCCAGTGCTTGGCGCTCGTCGTAAGTGCTGCTGGCACCGATGAGAAGATCATCCGCCAACGCATCGTAACCGCTGCCAGATGTGCACCCCGGCTTCCGGTCTGGCAACTCGGTTCCGTCCAGCGCAGACGACCACCAGTCGGCGGCCGCCGTCATGGCCTCTTCGTAGCCCAGCGGCGCGGGGCTGGGTCCATGACGATGTCGATTCCAAACGTCCCGACGCCGCGACGCACTACGACCCCCGGCGAGCGCCGGGTGTTCCCCCACCAAGCCGAACGACTTCCACTTCGGCGGACCCACGCCCTAATGGCATCAGCACGAGCCGGCCGTCAGCGACGGATCCGGCTACTACCGAGGGGTCCGAGACGGTCACCGACACGGAAGTGTGTAGATCCTGCGGCAACGTCAGCGACAAGCCGTTCCCGTCCTCCCGCATTAAGCGCACGAGGTAGGAGTCTTGTGTTCGGATTGGTGGGGCAGGGAAACGCGGTGAACCTTCCAACCAGCCATTCACGAAGCGTGGCGTCGGCGGGCGCGCAAAGTCCGGGGTTGCCCGCCCAAGGACAGAGCTTCCAAGTTGGCCAGATTGGCGAGCTCGGGAGGGATCGGACCCATTAGATCGTTGTTAGCGAGGGCCAAGCTCTTCAGCTTCGCCAGATTGCCGAACTCTGGAGGGATCGAACCCGTCAGTTCATTCCCCGAGAGAAACAGGTATTTCAGTTTGCTTAGACTCCCCAGCTCCGGGGGTATCCGGCCAGTCAAGGCGTTGCCCTGGAGAACCAGCTCTTCCAACTTGGAAAGCTCCCCCAGCCCCGGGGGTATTTGGGCCGGTCAGGGCGTTACCGCCGAGGCGGGAGGACTTCCAAATTGGCTAGCTTTCCTAACTCTTCGGGGATTGCGCCCGTCAGGCCCCGTTTGGTGTAGAGGCTCAACGTGTTTAGGCTCGATAACTTGGCGAGTTCTGGGGGATGGAACCCGTCAGCGGGTTCTCGGAGAGTTCCAGTATCTCCAAGTTCGCCAAGTCCCCCAACTCCGGCGGAATCGAGCCGGTCAGACCGTTGCCGTAGAGCCATAGTTCTTTCAGGCTGGCCAGATTGCCTAGCTGCGGTGGAATCGGCCCGGTCAGCCCAGCGTTGTCGAGGTGCAAGTATTTCAGGCTGGCCAGATTCCCCAACTCCGGCGGAATCGGGCCGTTCAGACGGTTGCCGCCGAGGCGCAAGTCTTCCAGTTCCGCCAGATTGTTGAGTTCCAGAGGGATCGGGCCCGTCAGGGCGTTGTTCGCGTAGAGCCACAGCACCTTGAGGCTGCTTAGATTCCCCAACGCTGGCGGAATCCGGCCGCTTAGATCGTTACCGTGGAGCCACAGTTCTTCCAAACTGGTCAGATCGCCCAACTGCTGGGGGATGAGACCAGCCAGGCCCTGCCAGTGGAGGCGCAACCGGACAACACGTCCCTCGGCGTTCACGGAGACCCCACGCCATTCGCTGAGCGGCGCGTTGGTCACCCAGTTGTCGCTTTGTCTCCAATTCAGCCCATCCGTTGCGTGGTAGAGCGCCACTAGCGCCGACCGATCGGGGTTTTCAACCGTGATCTCCGCAGCGCCTCGCACATCTCCGGTCGCGGCCGTGACCGTGGCCCGCCCCTCGACCACGCCCGTCACCAGTCCCTTCGCGTCGACTCGCACCATCGACACATCGCTCGACGACCAGTCAAACTCCGCGCCGACAACCGCATGCCCGTTCTCGTCGAAAGCCCCCGCAGCCAGCCGCAACGTGTCGCCTGGCGCGATAGTGTCCGCCAGCGGCGATACAACAACCGACCCCGGCCGCTGGGTCACCGTGACGACAGCTGTATCGGACACCGACCCCGCAACCGCAACGATCGCCGTACCGCCACCTCGCACCGCCGTCACCATACCCGTCGAGTCCACCATGGCCACAGACGCGTCGTCGCTCGTCCAGGACACTGCCTCGTCCGGCATCACCCGACCAATCTGATCGCGCACCTCGGCCGCGAATTGTGTCGCCTGTCCGAGAGCGGTGAACACCACCGTGTCAGGAACGACCGCCACATTCGTGGGTATAGGGGACATTACGACGAGCCGCGCGGTCCCCGTCACCCTCGCCGTCGTGGCCATGATCTCCGCGCTTCCCTGTCCGACGCCGGTCGCTAGGCCGTATCCGTCCACCACGGCCACGAGATCGTCGCTCGACGCCCATGTGAACTCGACCCCCGCTACCGGATGCCCGTTCGCGTCGGCCGCTTCGGCGACTAGTCGTAACGTGTCCGCCGCTACAAGCGTGTCTGCCACCGGCGACACGACAACCGTGCTCACCTCCTGAGTGACCGTCACCGTCGCGCTTCCTGACGCTAAACCCGCCGTCGCCGTCACCGTGGCCGCCCCATCCCCCACCGCCGTGACCAGCCCCGACACGCTCACCGAGGCCACCGAGGCGGTGGAAGAGTTCCAGGCCACTGCGACATCTGGCATGAACTGACCGTTCTGATCCCGCACTTCCGCGCTGAACTGCACCGTTGCGCCAAGAGCTGTCAGTGCGGCTGTCGCCGGACTTACCGAGATTATCGTCGGTCGAGGGGGATCGGGTCGCGGCGGTTCGGTGGCACCGTCTCCACACGCCGAGACCGAAGCGGTCGCAGCCAACACCGCCGCGAGAAGACGACCACGCTCGGCGTTCGCCGCTCGTCCAACGCTCATATGGGAGCGCCTCTTCGTGCGATGCCGTTCACTGTTTGCCCTTTCCAGTGTTGCCGACCATCGTGAGAAACTGTCATGGTCCCGGCCCTTGGGATTGCCCCTCCGCCCGTCCATGGACCCCGTGTCGAGTGTCTAGATGTCCAGAAAACCCCTCCAGAAGGCAGGTCCATAGAAGCGCTGGTCCAGCAACCTACCCTACGAATGATTCCGCCACCAGAACACCTCTGGAATCCTGGGTTGACGCTGTACCGCAACTGCACCGCCGTGCTCTTCGACCAAACAACCGCTCGCGATCCGCAGCTGACGATTTCACATTGACTGCCGGCCATCTGATGACATACGATGGTGTCCCGAACTAGTCGAAATCGCGGAGGGGCAGCATATGATGGTTGATGCCGCAAGCTCAATGGTCACCGGCGACCGTCCGTCTATGCAGGTGCCGAACATAAACCGACGACTCGGGCGGATCTCGCTGGGTGCTTTGTCCGTGCTAGGAGTCTGCGCCGCAGAAAGCCGCGGCGGCTATCTTTAGGGGAGTGGAAGGCATCGTGAAGGGTTGATGGCCAGCCGAGGGGGATCAATGGGAACGACGTTCCGCCCGTACCAGCCGGACCAGATGCTGCTGCTCCCGCAGGATCTTCGGGAGTGGGTGCCGGAAGGTCACCTGGCACACCATGTGAGCGACCTGGTCGACACGCTGGATCTGCGTGCGTTCTACGCGCCGTACGAGGGGGACGGGCGGCGCAACTCGCCGTACGAACCGCGGATGATGGTGAAGGTGCTGGTCTACGGATACGCGACGGGCATCTTTTCGTCGCGGAAGCTGGCGGCGAGGCTGGTGGAGGACCTCGCGTTTCGGATGCTGGCGGCGGGCAACTTTCCGCAGCACCGGACGCTGTGCGAGTTCCGACGCCGCCATCTGCAGGATTTCGGGGCGGTGTTCGCCGAGGTGGTTCGCCTGGCGCGGACGATGGGCCTGGCCGGGCTGGGCAGGATATCGGTGGACGGGACGAAGGTCCGGGCGAACGCGAGCAAGCGCAAGGCGATGAGCTACGGCCGGATGCGCGAGGAGGAGCGGCGTCTGGAAGCGGAGATCGCGGGGCTGCTGGAGGAGGCGGAGGCGGTCGACGCGGCGGAGGATGCCCGCTACGGGGAGGACGTTCGGGGCGACGAGTTGCCGGAGGAGCTGAAGCGGCGCGAGGACCGGCTGGCGGCGATCCGGGAGGCGAAGGCGCGGCTTGAGGCCGAGCAGCGGGCGAAGGACGACGCGCGGGGCCGCAAGCCGGGGCAGGAGCGCAACCCGAAGGGAGGCAGGCCCTACAGGCGGGAGTACGGCGAGCCGGCCGAGACGGCGCAGAGCAACTTCACGGACCCCGAGAGCCGGATCATGAAGACGAGCTCGGAAGGGTTCCAGCAGAGCTACAACGCGCAGATCGCGGTGGAGGGGGACAACCAGCTGGTGGTGGCGACGGCGGTGACGGACAGCGCGAGCGACCAGGGCCAGCTGGTCCCGATGGTCGACGCGGTGGCGCGGACGTGCGGGGAGACGCCGGTGCAGGTCCTGGCGGACGCGGGCTATTGCAACGAACCGAACCTGCGGGCGCTGAGGGAGCGGGACATCGACGGCTATGTGCCGCTGGCCCGGGAGGGCAGGTCGGCCGCGCACCCCGATCCGAACGAGTATCCCGCCAAGGCCCGCATGGCCGAGAAGCTGGCGAGCGACGAGGGCCGGAGACGGTACGCACGCCGCAAATGGATGGCGGAGGCTCCCGTCGGCTGGGTCAAGGAGGTGATGGGGTTTCGAAGGTTCAGCTTCCGCGGCTTGCCGAAGGTCGAGGCCGAATGGGCCCTCGTGTGCCTGGCTCTCAACGTCAAGCGCCTGCACACCCTCCGGGCGGCATGAGGCGGCGACCGTTGCCCCGCAACCGCGCCCCCCGTGGATCCCACCGGCCTCCCGGGCCCCAATTCGGTACTGCGCGGCCCTCCCGGCCCGTCAGCCGCCCGCATCGAATGCCTCCCTCTCCCCGTGTCCCTCCGGCCCCCAACGGCTCTCCCATGTCTCCGTCACCCGCAATGCGCTTCTGCGGCGCAGACTCCTAGCAGCGTGCGAGCTGGTCGACCCGGTTGTAGTGGGCTCCATCACTGGGACGGTCGCCATCGAAGGTAAGGGGATCGCCGGTGTGGCCGTCAGCTTGAGCAACGGTGAGGTCGCGGCTACGGCACCGACAGGCATCTACCGCTTCGATCAGTTGGAGGGAGGATCCTATACCGTCTCGATCAGTGGGTATCCTCTGGACGCAACCTTTGAAGCGACATCGGTTTCTGCGGAGATCGCTTCAAACGACCAAACCGTGATCGTCGACTTTCGCGGGGAGTACGTTCGGACGGCAAGCCTGATGGGGCGCGTGTCCATTGATGGTCGCAGTGCCGCTGGCGTCAGCGTGCTCTTGGCTGGCATGTCCGAGAGTCTCACTGTAACAGACGAATTCGGTCTATTCGGCTTCGAGTCACTGCGGGCCGGTTCCTACTCGGTGTCGATCTCCGATTTCGGGGAAGCCGAGTTCCCCACTACCATCCAATCGGTCTCTCTCGCGGTCGGTGAATCAAGGGTTCTCAGCTTTGAAGGGAGCTACATTCCCGACCTCACGGGCACATATGACCTTATTTCCCTCTCAGCATTGGTGACCGGCGGCAGGGTACTGAAGCACCCAGACGTTTCTGGCACCTTCTCACTACGGCAGTCGCCGCCGGTCGGGGATCAGGCATCGGGAACGATGTCGATGAGCATGACAATGCCAGATGGCCTAGGGGGGACACAGGAAATCATCGACACCGGCACCTACATCGTGCGTAGAGACGGAACCTGGGAGCAAACTGGGCAGTATGTCCAGGCCAGAGGTCGCTATACGCTTGTGGGCGACACGCTTGCCGTGGAGATCACGGAGCCTGCGCTCAACGTGTCGTCGACAGTCTGGCGACGGGTGAGTGTCGGAGGCATTGGTCTGAACGAAGCGGCTGTAGCTTGGCCGAGGAGACGACCGTGAAGTCGAACCTGTGGGAAATGATCGGATGAGCGAGATCACGCTGAGGGTCAACGGCGAGAGCCACACGGTTGAGGTCGATCCTGCGACGCCGCTGCTGTACGTGCTGCGCAACGATCTTGGCCTGCGGGGGCCTCGGTTTGGCTGCGGGCTCAGTCAGTGCGGGACGTGCACCGTGCTGATGAACGGCAACCCGGTGCGTTCGTGTTCGCGGCCGGTGTCGCGGGCCCAGGGCACCGAGATCACCACGCTCGAGGGGCTGTCCGGCGACGGTGAACTGCACCCCGTGCAGCAGGCGTGGATCGACGAGCAGGTGCCGCAGTGCGGCTACTGCCAGAACGGGCAGATCCTCACGGCGGCGGCGCTGCTCGACGACAATCCCAGTCCGAGTGACGACGAGATTCGGCAGGGCATGAACCGCGTGCTTTGTCGCTGCATGACCTACTACCGGATT
Organism: Longimicrobiales bacterium; assembly: GCA_963662845.2. GTDB lineage: Bacteria > Gemmatimonadota > Gemmatimonadetes > Longimicrobiales > Gaopeijiaceae > Bin94. Next base: position 8,330 of record CAXXCM010000007.1, read on the forward strand.
CAGGCGGCGGTGAAGCGGGCGGCGGACGCGATGGCGAGCGGGGAGGCGGGCCGATGAGGGCCGGACGCGATGGCGGGCGGGGAACTGGGCCGACGAGGGCGGGGCCGATGAGGGCCGGACGCGACGACGGGCGGCCCGCCGCTGTGGACGTCGCGTTGGCGCCATGGGACGGCACCTCGTCGAGGCGCGACTTCCTCAAGACGTCGGGGCTGTTCGTGCTCGGGTTCAGCGGCGCGGGGGCGGCGGATGTGGGACGGTGGGGGTTTGCGGGCGAAGCTGGGGAGCCGGCGCCGTACCCGGACCTCGACTTTCTCCAGCTTGACTCTTGGCTGGTTGTCCACGAGGACGGGACCGCAACCTTCTACGTTGGCAAGACGGACGGTGGGCAGGGCACAGGGACGGCCACGCGGCAGATCCTGTGCGACGAACTCGACATCGCCTACGACGACACGACGCTCGTGATGGGGCGGACCGACATGACCGTCGACCAGGGCGGATCGGGTGGATCGGACGCGATCGAGCGCGATGCGATGGCCGCGCGGCGCGTGGCGGCCGAGGCGCGGCGGGTGCTGCTCGAGATGGCGGCGGAGCGGTTCGGCGTGCCGTTGGAGAGGCTCGCGGTCAGCGACGGGGTGATCTCGGTGCGGGGCGATGGTTCGCGCAGCGTCGGCTACGGTGAGCTTGTCGGCGGAGGCCGCTTCGACGTGGCGCTGATGGGCGCGAACGTCAACGCGACCACCGGGCTGGCGCGCGTCAAGTCGGTCCAGGAGCTGAACCTGGTCGGGCAGTCCATTCCACGCTACGACATTCCCGGCAAGGTGGACGGATCGCTGGAGTGGGCGGTCGATGTCGCGCTGCCGGGCATGGTGCATGCGCGGAATGTGCGGCCGCCGTTCGCTGGCGCGACGCTGGTGAGCGTGGACGAATCGTCGGTGAGTGATCTGCCTGGATTGATCCGGGTGGTGAGCGAGGGCAACTACGTGGCGGTGGTGTGCGAGCGCGAGGAGCAGGCCATCGAGGCGGCGGAACAACTCGCGGTGGAGTGGGAGAAGCCTGCGACGGCCCCGTTCCCGAAGTCGGAGGATCTGTTCGACTACATGCGGGGCGCGGGTCCGGCCAGGGGGGCGGGTGGGCGGCCTGGGGGTGGAGGCCGTGCGGCGGCGTCCGCACGTGTGCAGGGCGACCCCGACGCTGCCCTGGCGGAGGCTGCGACGGTCGTCGAGGCCGCCTACGACATCCCGTTCCAGGGCCACACGGCGATCGGTCCCGCGCACGGTCTGGCCGACCCGTCGGACGGCCAGATGACGATCTACACCAACGACATGAAGCCGTACAGCCACCGGACCGGGATCGCCGAGTTCGTGGGCATGGCACCGGAGCAGGTGCGCGTCATCTGGATGGAGGGGCCGCAGCTCTATGGGCGCACGGCGGCGGATGACGCGGGCTTCGAGGCGGCCTACCTGGCCAAGGAGCTGGGGCGGCCCGTGCGAGTGCAATGGTCGCGAGCGGAGGAGACGGCCTGGGACACGAAGGGCCCGGCCTTCGCCATCGACCTGCGGGGAGGGCTCGACGCCGACGGCAACGTGGTCGCGCTGGACTACCGGGCGCGGATCGCCAACTACGCCCACGTGGGCTACAACCAGGCCGACACGGTGCTGATCGCCCAGCTCATGGGGATCCGGCCCGAGCGCCCTTCGCCGGGCGGCGGCCGCGGCCCGGACGAGATGTACCACATTCCGAACCGGCACCAGGAGACGCTGCCCGTCCGCTTTCCGCTCGCCTTTGAGACGCCGCTGCGCACGGGCAATCTGCGCGATCCGAACGGCCCGCAGACTGCCTTCGCCGGCGAGTCGTTCATCGACGAGCTGGCGGCCGCGGCGAACGCCGACCCGGTCGAGTTCCGGCTACGGCTGCTGCGCGGAAGCAGCGACGACGACGAGGCCCACCGCCGCGCCCGTTCGATCGCCGTGGTCGAGGCTGCCGCCGAGGCGTACGGCTGGGATCGGCGGCCTTCGCCGAAGTCGGTCGGCAGCGAGCGTGTCCTCACGGGTCGCGGCATCGCCTACGCGTACCGGGCGCGAACCACGGTCGCCACCATCGCCGAGGTCGAGGTGGACCGCGAGACGGGGCGCGTCTGGGTCAGGCGGATGGTGTGCGGTCACGACTGCGGGCTCGTGATCAACCCGGACGGCCTCGAGAGCACCGTGCAGGGCAACCTGCTGCATGGCATCAGCCGCACCCTGTACGAGGAGGTGCAGTTCGACGGCGAGAAGGTCACGAGCGTGGACTGGCGCACGCATCCGACCCTTACGCACATGGACACGCCCGAGCGCATCGACGTCGTGGTCGTGAACGGCGACCCCAATCCGGGCCGTCCGGATCTGCTTCCCTACGGCGCGGGCGAACCGTCGCACCGAACGGTTCCCGCCGCCATCGCGAACGCGATCCATGACGCGACGGGCGTGCGCATGCGGCGACTGCCGCTCAGACCCGAGCGGGTACGGGTGGAGCTGGAGAGGGCTACGTAGCGCGACGGACGCGGTTATCCCTACCATTGGAGTGACGACGCCTCCCCACGACCCGGAGTCCCAGCAATGCGGTCCACGCCGACACTCGTTTCCAAAATCCTGCTTGCCGTTCCCGCAATCGCGCTCGGCGTGCCCGCCCCCTCGTTCGCGCAGGATCGCCAGAATCCGCCCGGCGAATGGCGCTATCAGAGCGCGGACGCGTGGGGCACCCGGTATTCGCCCGTGGACCAGATCGACGCGGGCAACTTCGAGAGTCTGGAGGTGGCGTGGGTGTGGCGCGCCGACAACTTCGGGCCGGACGTGGACCCCCAGATGAAGTCGACGCCGACGTACATCGACGGGTTGCTGTACACGGTGGCGGGGCAGCGGCGCACGGTGGCGGCGATCGACCCGGCGACCGGCGAGACGGTGTGGACCTACCGCGAGCCGAACACGACGCGCTGGGAACGGTCGATGCGGCAGAACTACGGGAAGGGTGTGGCCTACGGGGAGCTCGACGGGCGCGGGGTGATCTACTACACGTCGCCGGCGTTCTTCCTGCACGCGCTGGACGCGAAGACCGGACGGCACATCGAGGGATTCGGCCAGCCGGTGCCGATCGACGGGTTCCCGGAAACGGGCGTTGTGGACATGCTGCCGCCCCTTCTCGACGGCTGGGGACCGTGGGAGGGCACCGAGGACGACTACGATCCGGACTACGGCATTCCGCGCGACCTGGGGTACATCACGACCTCGTCGCCGCCGATTGTCGTGGACGGCACGGTCGTGGTCGGCAACTCCGCCGAGCAGGGGTACTACCAGACGCGCATCGAGAACGTGCCGGGCGACATTCTGGGCTTCGACGCGCGCACCGGCGAGCACAGGTGGAAGTTCCACGTCATTCCGCGTCCCGGCGAGTTCGGGCACGACACCTGGGAGAACGACGCGTGGCAGTACACGGGCGACGTGTCCTCGTGGGCGCCGATGTCCGCCGACTACGAGCGCGGCATCGTGTACATCCCCACCAACCCGCCGACGATCGACTACTTCGGCGGCTTCCGTCCGGGGCACAACCTGTTCTCGACCAGCGTGATCGCCCTCGACGCCACCACCGGCCAGCGCGTGTGGCACTACCAGATCGTCCACAACGACCAGTGGAACTACGACCTGCCGAACGTGCCGATCGTGGTGGACCTGACGGTGGACGGCGCGCCCGTTCCGGCCGTGATCCAGACCAACAAGACGGGTCTCATCTTCGCCTTCAACCGCGAGACCGGCGAGCCGATCTGGCCCATCGAAGAGGTCGAGGTGCCGCAGACCGAGGTGCCCGGCAACTGGACGGCCGCGACCCAGCCCGTGCCCACCTGGCCGGAGCCCATGGAGCCGCTGTCGCTCTCCGACGACGACATCATCGACTTCACGCCCGAGCTTCGCGCCGAGGCGATGGAGATCCTGAGCCGCTATCGCGTGGGCGGGCCGTTCGTGCCCCGCCTGTACGAGGGCTACGACGGGCCGGTGGCCGAGAACATTCGCTGCTACGGCGGGCTGAACATCACCCATCCCGCCACGCTCGACCCCACGACGGGCATCCTGTACGCGTCGCACCGGCGCAACTGCAGCGGCGGTCGGGTCGGTGCCGGCGCGGACGCCGACGATCCCGACGATCCCAAGACGACGGGCGTCACCATATCCGAATGGGTCGCGGGCGTGGGCGGCGGGCTGCCGCGCGTTCAGGGGCTGCCGATTCCCAAGCCCCCGTACAACCGCCTTTCGGCGTACGACATGAACACTGGCGAGCGGCTTTGGTGGATTCCTGTCGGAGAGGTCGACGAGGCCGTTCGCGACCACCCGGCCACGCAGGGCGTCGACCTGTCGCGCGCGGGAGGAGGGGGCCTGTCGATCCAGATGGTGGCGGGCGATCTGCTCTACACCACCGAAGGCGCGAACGGACCGCCTGTGCTGAACGCCTACGACAAGATGACGGGCGACTTCGTCGGCACGGTCGAAATGCCCGGCGCCGGCCAGTACGGCATGATGACGTACAGCCACGAGGGGCAGCAGCACGTCGTGGTGCAGGTGGGACGGCCGGGGCGGCTGGTGGCGCTGAGGTTGCCGGAGTAGGGGATCAGAGCTTTCTCCACATCGCAATCTGCTCCCTGAGTCCAATCAGGAATTCGGGCATCGAGTTCCTCGCGGCCTCCACTCGTCCGACAATCCGCGCGATTCCGGGCACCTCTCTATGGAGCACGGCAGCGAAGCTCCCGAGTGCGGTCCGGGCTGCGTCCCGCTGTTTCACCGCTCCCTCGGCGAGGCGATCCAACTCCGACATTGCGCTCTCCATCTCGATCACCTCCAAGCCCAGTTGAGGAGCGTATGTGGCGGGGCGCTTCCCGAGTCTTTCCCAGATCCACTGCTCGGGAGGCGACTCGCCGGGGAGGAAGAGGGGTTGCACGCTGTGCCCGAAACCCTCTGCAATGGCCTTGATTCTGCTTTCGAGGTCGCGCGAATCGCCGTCCAACACCACGATGAAGTCCTTGAGCTTGCCGAACTTGCCCAGTGCGCGGACGTGGCCGGGGAATTCATCCCTACCGGTATTCCTTCCAATCATCACGTCCTCGTGGCGTAGCCCAAGGTCGACATTCAGCATGTCGAGCACGCCCCGAATCAACCCTTCGGCTACAGCGTCCTCACAGAGAATGGACAACTGGTCTCGCGACTGGCCGTACAGCGCCTTCTGGAAGATGTCCCGGTAAACTGGAGCAAGTCGCACTTCTCCCGTCGCGTCGTCACGATCCAGGAAGATCCGGCCCTCGGGAGGAACGCTGTCGATCACGACAGGGCTGTGGGACGCAACTACGACCTGCAACCCTTGGCGGAGCGCGCTGCGCTGCAGTTCCAGCATGGTCTGCTGTTGGGTATACGGGTGGAGCCCAGTGTCGACCTCGTCGATCAGGACAAGTGCGTTGGACAGTCCCGAAATGTCCTTCGAGATGCGGAGAACGCTTCGTTCCCCGGACGACATGTGGAACTCCGAATAGCTGGCGGCCCCGTCCAGGTCGGCGAAGAGCAGATCCCTTGTGGGCCTGTCACTTATCAATGCCAGTTTCCGGTACCGCCAAGGCAGAATGCGGTGGGCGAAGATCAGGAGTTCCGGGCTCAGTGTTCGCGTCTGGAAGTCCTTTCTTCCAAGTTGGAGAATGCCTCGGACCTCTGAGGGGTTGGTAAGGTTCGCCAAGGTCCGGAGATAGACATCCCTCTCCGGCTGCTTCCCTGCCTTCCGGCCCATGTAGCTGCGATTCCACGACTTGCGTCGGCGCCAAACCATGGAGACCCGCTTGTCACCATGAACGTAGTGGAACTCGAGTTCAGTTCGACGTACAGGGTCGGCGAGATCCTTCGGCTGTTGGTGCGTGAAGTTGGGAAAGAGAGTGGCGGGTGTGAACTCTCGCGGGCTGCGGCCGGGCACCCGGTAGGCACAGGCACAGGCAAAGAGAACCGTGGACTTGCCGCTCCCGTTGGGCCCCGCCAGCACGGACACGGGATATTGAAATGGAACACGCAGGTCCACGATGCCCCTGAGCTTGCGGATGCGAACCTCGGCCAGAGCGTCGTCGCGGTGACGCTGACTCGCACGGAGCGCGTCCCAGGCCTCCGCGAGCTGCTTCTTGATGAAAGACATGGACGGCCCTCGTTCCTCGGCACCTCCGGCGCGAATCCATCTCTACCAACCTATTTGATTCAAGATCATGGCGTGATCCCGATTCGCGCGAGAGCAGCCAGGGCCTCAACCCTAACGTTACGTCAGGGTTGGCCCCCCGGCAGCCCCCGTCCCTTCCACACGTAGAACGCCACCGGGAAGAGTAGCAGCACCACGGCCCCCGATGTCACCACGCCGCCCACCAGCGGCGCGGCGATCCGCTTCATCACGTCGGCGCCGGCGCCCGCGCTCCACATGATGGGCAGCAGGCCGATCACGTCGGTCGCGATGGTCATCATGATGGGGCGGACGCGCTGCACCGATCCGCGCCGAATCGCCTGTGCGAGGGCGCGCCGGTCGGTGAGCAGGCCCCGGTCGCGGTAGTCGCGCCAGGACACGTTCAGGTAGAGGAGGAAGACGATCGCGGTCTCGGCGTAGAGGCCGGCCAGCGCGATGATCCCGACCCACACCGCGATGCTGAGGTCGTAGTCGAGGATGTGCAGCAGCCAGAACGAGCCGGCGATCGCGAAGGGGACGCCCAGCAGCACCAGGAGGGTCTCGGGGACGGAGCGGGTGGTGAGGTAGATCAGGATGAAGATCAGGAAGAGGGTGAGCGGCACCACGTACGCCAGTCGTTGCTGGGCACGCTCCAGGTATTCGTACTGGCCGCTCCAAGAGAGCGTGTAGCCGGGCGGCATTGCGACGGCTTCGGCCACGGCCTCGCGGGCCGCCTCGACGTAGCCGCCGACGTCGATGTCGCGGATGTCGATGTACACCCATGCGTTGGGCTTCGCGCCTTCGCTCTTGATGCTCGGCGGACCCACCACGTACTCCATCCGGACCAGGGTTCCCAGCGGCACCTGGTGGCCCTCGGGCGTGGTGACCAGCACGGCGCGCAGCCCGGGCAGATCGTCGCGGAGCTCGCGGCCGTAGCGCAGGTTGACCGGGTAGCGCTCCAGGCCCTCGACGGTGGTGGTGACGTTCATCCCGCCGATCGCCGTCTGGATCACCTCCTGCACGTCCCTCACGCTGAGGCCGTGCCGGGCGATTGCGCCGCGGTCGATCTCGAAGTCCAGGTAGTTTCCGCCCATCACCCGGTCGGCGTAGACGCTGGCGGTGCCCGGAACGTCCCGCACGACACCCTCGATCTCGCGGCCCAGGCGCTCCAGCACGGCCAGATCGGTGCCGGCGATCTTGATGCCCACCGGCGTGCGGATCCCGGTCGAGAGCATGTCGATGCGGCTTCGGATCGGCATGGTCCATGCGTTCGTCAGCCCCGGTACGCGCAGGGCCGCGTCCAGCTCCTCGACGAGCCGCTCCGGCGTCATGCCGGGCCGCCATTCCCGCTGCGGCTTGAGCGCGATCGTGGTCTCGATCATCGACAGCGGCGCGGGGTCGGTCGCCGTGTCGGCGCGACCCACCTTCCCGAACACATGCCGCACCTCCGGGAAGGTGTGGATGATTCGGTCCGTCTGCTGCAGGATCTCGCGCGCCTCGGTGATCGAGACGCCCGGCAGCGTGGTGGGCATGTAGAGCAGGTCGCCCTCCCAGAGCGGCGGCATGAACTCCGATCCCAGCCGCGACAGCGGGACCACCGTGGCCGCCAGTCCCACCACCGCGGCGACCACCACCCACGCCCGGAAGCGCAGCACGAACCCCAGCACCGGCCAGTACGCGCTCCCCAGCAGCCGGCCGACCGGCGTGTCCGTCGCCGGGCGGATCGCTCCACGCACCCAGTACCCCACCAGCACGGGGACCAGCGTCACCGAGAGCAGCGCCGCCGCCGCCATTGCATAGGTCTTGGTGAACGCGAGCGGCCTGAAGAGCCGCCCCTCCTGCGCTTCGAGCGCGAAGACGGGCATGAACGACACGGTGATCACCAGCAACGCGAAGAAGAGCGACGGGCCCACCTCGCGCGCGGCCCCGGCGATGATCTCCCAGTGCGGACGTCGTCCCCCGTGCCTGGCCAGGTGCCTGTGCGCGTTCTCCACCATCACGATCCCGGCGTCGACCATCGTGCCGATCGCAACCGCGATCCCGCCCAGCGACATGATGTTGAGGGTGATCCCCTGCAGCCGGACCACGATCAGCGCCAGCAGAATGCTCACCGGCAGCGCGATCACCGCCACCAGTCCGCTCCGCAGGTGGAAGAGGAAGACGAAGCACACCAGGCCCACGATCAGCAGTTGCTGCCCGAGGCTGGTGCGGATGCTCCCCACCGCCCGGTCGATCAGGGCACTGCGGTCGTAGGCCACCTCGATCTCGACGCCCTCCGGCAGACCCGGCGCGATCTCCTCCAGCCTGGCCTTCACGTCGCGAATCACCCGCCGCGTGTCCGCACCCGACCGCACCACCACGATGCCGCCCACCGTCTCGCCCTCGCCGTTCCACTCCGCCAGCCCGCGCCGGCTCTCTGGGCCCACGCTCACCCGCGCCACGTCCTGGAGCAGGATCGGGGTCCCGTCCGCACCCACGCCGAGCCCGATCCGCCGAATGTCGTCCAGCGAGCGGATGTAGCCCAGGCCGCGGATCATGAACTCCTTCTCGCCGACCTCGATCAGGCCGCCCCCCACATCGCTGTTGCTCTCGCGAATCGCCGCGTGGATCGCCGCGATCGGCAGGTTGTAGGCCCGCAGCCGGTTCGGATCGACCGTCACCTGGTACTGGCGCACGAATCCGCCCACGCCGGCCACCTCGGAGACGCCCGGCACCGCCGTCAGCTCGTACTTGAGGAACCAGTCCTGGATCGAGCGCAGCTCGCCGAGATCGTGCCGGTCGGACCGCAGCGCATACATGAACGCCCAGCCCACCCCCGTCGCGTCCGGTCCCAAGCTGGGGGCGACGCCTGCGGGAAGCTGCGCGGAGATCGCGTTGAGATACTCCAGAACCCGGCTCCGCGCCCAGTACAGGTCGGTGCCGTCCTCGAAGATCACGTATACGAACGACACGCCGAAGAACGAGAATCCGCGCACGACCTGCGCGAACGGGGCCGCCAGCATCTGGGTGGTGATGGGGTAGGTGACCTGGTCCTCGACGATCCTCGGCGCCTGGCCGGGGTATTCGGTTTGAATGATGACCTGGACATCGGAGAGGTCGGGGATCGCGTCGACTGGCGTGCGGGTCAGCGCGAACACGCCTGCGATCACCACCAGGACGGTGCTGAGAACGACCAGGAGTCGGTTCCTGATCGATCCGTCGATGATCCGCGCGAACATGCCCGTGCCCCCGTCAGTGCTCATGGGGCATCGCCGCGCCCGTGTCGGGAGCCGCGCCCAGAAGCTGCGAGATGGCCGCCCTCAGGTTCGCATCCGAATCGATGAGGAACTGCGACGACACCACCACGCTCTCGCCTGCGGCCAGTCCAGCGACAACCTCGTGCACACCCTCGCTCTCGGTGCCGAGCACCACCTCGCGCGGCTCGAAGACCCCGTCCCCCCTGCTCACGATCGCCACGGTGCGCGTCCCGCTGTGCAGGACCGCCTCGGCGGGCACCATCACGGCGTCGGCGGCGCCCCGCGCCCGCGCGGTCACGTCCACGTACATGCCGGGACGGAGCAGCAGGTCCGGGTTGGAGACCTCCACGAACGCGGTAAGCGTCCTCGTCTGCGCGTTGACCGCCGGCCGGAAGAACAGGATGCGCCCGCTCCACTCCCGCCCCGGAAAGGCGTCGGCCTCGACCGTCACGGCCTGCCCCTCGCGCACGTGTCGCAAGTCGTCCTCGTAGAATTCGGTCTCGGCCCAGAGGGTCGAATGGTCGGCGATCTTCAGGATCGTCATGCCGGGGCCGAGCCTCATGCCCTCGAGCGAGTCGCCCATCTTCTCCACGATGAACCCGGTGGCGGGCGAGAAGACGCGAACCGTGCGCGCCACCGTTCCCGACGCGGCGAGCTCGTCGATCTGCGCCTCGGTCATGTCCCAGAAGAGCAGCCGCTCCCTGGCCGCCTCGACCAGCGACTGCGCCCGGTCCACGGCCTCGGCGTAGGCCCCGCTCTCGCGCAGGCGTCCCACGTAGTCCATCGCGCCCAGGAACTCGCGCTGCGTGGTGACGAGCTGCGGGCTGTAGATCTCGAACAGGACGTCCCCGCGCGCGACCGTCTCGCCGACGTTGTTCACGCTCGCCCCCTCGATCCATCCCTCGTACTTGGTTTGGACCGAGACGACGCGCTCCTCGTTGTGTGCCAGGATGCCCACCGTGCGGATCGACACCGGAAGCGCGCCGCGACCAACCTCGGCGGTGCGCACCGCGAAGTTCTGCAGGAAGCTCCGGCTGACCCGGACGCTGCCCTGCGCGCCCGCCTCGTCCGTAGGGGCCTCGTCCGCAGGCACCTCGTCCTCGTAGACCGGGATCAGGTCCATTCCCATGGGGGACTTGCCCGGCCGGTCGGAGGTGTACGTCGGGTCCATCGGCGCCCGCCAGTAGAGGATCCTGCGGTCACCGCCGGTCTCGGATTCGCTGCCGGTCGGTTCGGCCGCCTCATCCCGCAACAAGAGCCCGGCGGCCCCGGCCCCGATCACGACGCCCAGCGCCAGCAACCCGGCCCCCCGGCCCCTGCCCGTCCTTGCGCGGTTCATGATTCCTCCTCCGGGAACGCCGAGCCGATGGCCCGCTCCATCTCTGCAAGCGCCTTCATGTAGTCGGCCCGCAGACGCGCCAGACCGAGGCGCACATCGAGCAGGACCTCGTCGCTGTCCAGCAGCTCGACCACGCCGGTGACACCCGCCGAGTACGCTTCCTCGGTGGCGCGGAGCGCCTGTTCGGCCTGCGGGAGCAGCGCCCTCTCGAACAGGGCCAACTGTTCCTCGATCGTCGTCAGCCGGAACGCGGTGGAGCGCACGGCGAGCGCCACCGCGTCGACCGCGCCCCGGTGCGCCTCCTCGGCGGCGGCCAGATGCGCGGCGGCCTCGCGGACCCCGGCGTCGTAGCTGGACCTGAACACCGGAATGCTCGCGCCGAGGGTGAAGCTGTAGGTGTCCCGTCCGTTGTCGGGTGGGGGATCGGCCCTACCGAGGTCGTCTCGGCGGCCCAGCACGTTCCCCCACGCGACGCCCACGGTGAAGTCGGGCCTGTACCGGCGACGCGCGAGCCGCAGCGCCCGTTCGCCGCCCTCGATCCGCAGTCGCGCCGCCCTGACCTCGGGCCTTGCGCCCACTCCCGTCGCCCGGAGTCGTTCGCCGTCGAACCGAGCTGCCGGGCGCTCCCCGAAGTCGACCGGAGGGATCGTCGCCCCGACCGGTCGCCCCGCGAGGATGTTCAGCGCCGTCTCGAAGTCGGTCCGCTGCCTTAGCAGCTCCTGACGGCGGTTGAGCACGCGGGTGACCTCGGCCTGGAGCTTGAGAACCTCCTGCTGCTGGCCGAAGCCCTGCGAGTAGCGCGCCCGCGCCAGGGTCTCGTAGTGGCGCAGGAGCTCGTCCTCCTCGTCCGCGATGCGGAGCGCCTGGTCGAGGTACGCGAGATCGTAGTAGGCCAGCTTGACCTGGCGGACGACCTCGGCCCGCCGCTCGGCATAGGACTCGCCGCGGCTCGCGGCCTCGGCCGCAGCGACCTCCCTGCGGTCCGACAGCGTCCCGAACCACGGCACCGCCTGCGAAAGCGCCAGGCTGGAGAACTGCGGCCCCACGCGGGTCTGCGGCCCGACCACATGCTGGGTGAACGAGAACGTCGGGTTGGGCAGCGCCGCTGCCTGGGGCACGCGTGCGCGGGCGGCCCGGTACTCCTGGAACGCCCCGCCCAGGTGCGGGTTGTCGTCCAGCGCCTCGGCGATGAGCTCGGCAAGCGTAGAGTCGCCGTTGGCGGTGTAGGACGGTGCCTGTGCGGCGGCGGTCGCTGGGCCTGTGGTCGCCGTCTGGACCACGCATGCAAGCGCGGTTGCGAGAACCTGTTTGACGGACATGTGCACCTCGCCATCGGTGGGTGACGGTGTCCCGTGAAGGGAGTCCTCACGGGTGGCGGGCGCCCCGGAGCGGGACGCCGATGGTCACACCGTGAGGCGAGGCGGCGGCGTGTCGACCGCAGTCTCGACCGCGATCGGGATGCCGGCGGCGGAGAAGTCCGCCGTGAGAAGGATGTCGAGAGCGCGCACCATGGCGGTCCGCGTGGCCGGGCGCGCCGATGCGGCACCGCACGCCAAGACCATGAGACAGGCATCGGTGCCGCCATGGCCGCCGTGGGGGGCCGGTGGACCCTCGCTGGGCGGCGGGTGGTGGTGCTCGGTAGTCGGCGCGTGCTGGACGGTGCCGCTCTCGGACGCAAGTCCGTCCATGTCGCAACGGAGTCCGACCAGTTGCGACCACGACAGAAGCGAGAGGGCGAGCAGTGCTACGGAACGGCGCATGACGCAATGTGAGGGCGGACCCCGCGCAGCGTCAAACGGCGTGGGGTGTCAGGCTACGCTGCGACCCGCTCGAACACAGCCACCCGCCAGACGAGTCCCTCACGCAGATGCCGCCGCGACAGCCCGTGTCTGGCCAGGACGGCCTCCATCCCGGCCGGGTCGTGGACGAACACCCGGAAGGGGTGCCGCCGCAGCCGCTGGATCAGGTTCACCAGCGCGACCCCGGTACGTATGAAGCGGGTCCGGCGCGGAAACACGAGCCCGAGCGCGCGACGGGCCAGCGGAGCGGCCGCGTTCAGCATGGCGGGCATGTCGGGGTAGCAGCACACGACACGATCCAGCGTCACGATGTCCGTGGCCTCCAGTTCGCGGGCCCGCTCCACGAAGTCGCCGTCGACGTAGCGCACGCTGCCGGCGTGGCCGCGCGCCTCGGCCTCGGCACGCGCCGCCGCGAGGTAGGCGGGAGAGGCGTCCACGCTCGTGCCGCCCGTCGCGCCGCGATCCATGAGTTCGTGCTGGATCGCGCCGACCCCGCCGCCGACATCCAGGAAGGTGCGCCCCTCGACGCCGTCCTCGCTCACCGCGTCGATGAGCCGCCGCGTGGCCTTCGCCGGGCCCTTCCGCCGGTACTGGCGGAGCTGCCGCCGTGCCATCTTGTCGCCGAACATGTCTTCGATACCACGACACTGTGCGCAGCAGCTCATGGGCTCTTCTCGTGGCTACCCGGTTCTCGAAAGCGAAGGTCTGACCATCAAGTCTACGCCGGACAAGCTCTGCCCGACATCGGTCCGCCCGCACGCAACCATACGGCTACTGCCGGTGTCTCCAGCCGTGAGTGAGAAGTCGAGACCTTACCCCCGCAACGGAACGGCCCTCAAAGGAGGACAATCGTGAGCACGAATGCCGAGCAATTGACACGTAGGATCCGCTGGCTCCAGATCTACGCCGCAGTGCTTACCATCGCGCTTGCCGTGCTGTTCGTGAGGGGCGGGACGACTACGGACGGTGACGGTGTGCTCAGAGCGCGCGGGCTGATCATCGAGGACGAGGCCGGGCGAGAGAGGATTCTCATCGGCGCCCCGATTCCCGAAGCCGCCAACCGCTTTCGTACCGATGATTCCCGGATCCGCGAAGTCTGGGCCTCCCGGTATCCGGACCCGGACGCCTATATGGGCTACTACCAAGACTACAGCCATGAAGCCAACGGCATGCTGATCCTCAGTGAAGACGGGTTTGATCGGCTCGTGGTCGGAGACCCGGTGCCCGATCCGATCGTCGGCAGGCGCATCGCGCCGAGCACGGGCATGGTGATCAACGACGCCGAGGGACTTGAGCGGACGGGGTACAGCGTGAAGGTCGTGAACGGCTACCATCGCGTTGGATTGGGCCTCGACACGGATCGCGTCCAGGAGGGGCTCATCCTGACGCTGGACGATGACGGCCTGCTCGGCGTCATCGTGGGCCATGGAGGGGATCGCATCCATCTTGGCAGCGCGCCCGCCGGACACGAATGGACCGGCCTTGCGGAAGAGTTCCAGGGACTAATGGTCCGGCGAGATGGCGAAATCGTGCATCTGATGAATTTCGCGGCCGGCAATTGACGCTCGGTCGTTCACGCGCAGCTTCATGGTGCTTCCCTGCCCCGCCTCATCAGCAGCACGCCAACGGCCAGCACCGTCAGCGCCCCGATCACGTTGTGCCAGAGGAACGACACGTCGGGCGCGCCGAAGGTCACGGCTGCGACTGCGCCCATCCCCGCGACCAAGCCCAGGAAGGCACCGGCGCCGCGCGCGCGGGGCACCATGGCCAGCAGGAAGACGCCCAGGATCGAGCCGTAGAAGAACGACCCGAAGCGGTTCACAACCTCGATGAGCGAGCCCAGGCTGACGGCGTAGACCGCAACGAAGCAGGCGAAGACGCCCCAGAACGCGGTCGCGACCTTCGACACCGTGAGGTAGTGGGCGTCGGTGGCCTCGGGGCGGAACCAGCGCCGGTAGAAGTCGATGATGCTCGTGGTCGAGAGTGAGTTGAGCTCGGACGAGATGCTGGACATTGCCGCAGCGATGATGGCGGCGATGAACAGGCCCGCGAGGCCGATCGGCAGCTCTCCGAGGACGAAGCGGGGGATGATGTAGTTCACGTCGCGGGAGGGTTGGCCGGTGACCTCCTCGGCCATGGCCAGCGCCTCGGCGCGGATGAGCTGGACGGACGCCTCGCGGGAGAGGAACTCGTCCATGGCCGCCTGGCGGGCCGCGTCCTGGGCGGCGGGTCCGGACGCGACGGCCACGGTCGCCTCGGCGCCGACGGATGGGGGCGGCGCGGTCTGGTCCCCCATCCCTCCCATCGCCGCGCCGGCTCCCTCCGCCGCTCCTCGCCCCATCAGGCCCGCCGCGCGGCGAGCGGCGCTCTCCCTCAACTCAAACGCCTCTCCATAGCGATCCCGGAGAGCCTCGTACTCGGCGCCCCGGGCCTCGACCACCGCGCTTTCGTGGGCCGGATTGTACAGCAGCGGGGCGGGACGGAACTGGTAGTAGACGAAGACCATGACGCCGACGAGGAGCACCAGCGCCTGGAGCGGGATCTTCCAGTAGGCGCTCATCAGCAGCGACGTGCGCGCGGCGTTGACGGACTTCGCGGCAAGGTACCGCTGCACCTGGCTCTGGTCGGTGCCGAAGTACGACAGCATGAGGAAGGTGCCGCCGATCAGGCCGGACCAGAAGGTGTAGGTCTCGTTCAGGTTGAATGAGAAGTCGAAGACCTTGAGGCGGCCCGTCGCGCCTGCAATGTGGAGCGCTTCGCCCGGGGAGACCGGCATCTGTGCGATCAGGACGACCACGACCGCCAGGAGCGCGAATACGATCAGGATCATCTGCTTGACGTCGGCCCAGGTGACCGCCTGGATGCCGCCCAGCATGGTGTAGGCGACGGTCGGGATGCCGATCAGGGCGACGCACCACACGAGCGGCCAGCCGAAGATCGCCGAGAAGACGACGGCGGGCGCGGCGATGATGACGCCGCATGACATGCCGCGCGAGAGCAGGAAGAGGAGCGCGGTGAGGGTGCGCGTCTCGGGTCCGAAGCGACGCTCCAGGTACTCGTACGCGGTGTAGACGCCGGCGCCGCGCAGGAACGGCACGAGGGTGACGCCGAGGATCACCATCGCGAGCGGCAGCCCGAAGTAGAACTGCACGAAGCGGAGCCCGTCGGTGGCGCCCTGGCCCGTCGTGCCGATCATGGTGACGGCGGAGAGCTGCGTCGCCATGACCGAGAGGCCCACGGCCCACCAGGGAAGGGTGCGGCTCGCCAGGAAGTAGCCTTCGATCTCGTTGGTGCCGCGCGCTCGGCGGATGCCGTCGACGAGGACGTATGCGACGTATACTCCGACGATCAGCCAGTTGATGGGGTGCATGTGAGCCTGGACTCAGGAATGGAACGTGGCTTGAAGGAGCCACAGCAGGGCGAGTGTGACGACCTGGACCAGGAGCACCCGCAACAGCGTCTTGCGGAAGCGGGCACCCTGGTCCGGGCCGGCCGTCGGGCCACTGTCAGGCGTCACTGGCGGTTCCTCCAGCGCGCTTCGTTCGCCCGGATCGCGTCCTGGACGAATGCCGCCAGCCCCTTCGCGCGCTTCTCGAAGTATTCCTCGAAGCGCGGATCGGCCGTGTACATCTCGGCCAGGTTCCGGTGCATCCCGTGGCTGCACTGGTAGAACCAGCGGTCGATGTGACACCGATGCTCCTCGGCCAGGTCCATCGCCGCGCGGCCGGCTGCCTGTGCGCCCTCGGCCATCAGCTCGGCCAGCCTCGCCACCACACCTTCGCCCTCTTCCTTGATTCTGCGCCCAGTCGCCCTTGCCGTACCGGCGCGTGCGCCGCATGGACTCCTTGTATTGGTCGGTGTGGCCCCAGCGCCGCTCCGCCTCGTCCTGGTACTGTTCGTGGTCGAACTCCTCCAGCCCTTCGAACATCTCCGTCCTGTCCATTTCCGTCTCCTGTTCCATCGCCCGCAGGGCCCGGTCGACCCCGCGAATGATACTGTCTGTCCGCTCCTGCCGCTCTCTGAGCAACTCCCGCTGCGCCTCCAACGCGCTCCGCCGGTCGTACGCCGGGGCATCGAGCATCTGGCCGATCGCATCGAGGCTGAACCGCAGTTCGCGCAGCAGCCGGATCTGGCGCAGCCGCTCGAGGTCGCCGTAGTCGTACAGCCGGTAGCCGTTCTCCGACCGCCCCGAGGGGACGAGAAGGCCGATCCGGTCGTAGTGGTGCAGCGTGCGCACCGTGACGCGGGCCAGCGCGGCGACCTCGCCGACGGTGTGAAGTTGCCGGGTTTCCATGCCGGCCAAGTTAAACCCTGACGTTACGTCAGGGTCAAGCTCGGTTGCTCCACGGGCTGACGATGCGGTTGGCCGTCGATTGCGTCGGCGAGCGTGCGCCATGCGTTGGGAAGCGTCTGCGGCGGCAGTATCTTGGAAGGCCGTTTCCATTCGCGCAGGACCGCGCGACGATACTCCAGACCGCAATGCGCGAGAATCCACTCCTCGTAGTCCGCGACGCGCCGAATGGCGGCGACGGTCAGGTCAACCGGCATGCGGAGCGACGGAGGTACCTGGCCAGTCGGGATCATGGTGGGCTTCCAAATCGGCCCCTGGATCGTCTCCGACGGCAGCCAAACGGGTCGGAACTGGTAGCGGTTGAGGTAGACGCCACCCGTCTGCGGCGTTCCGTACAGGAGCCCGAAACCCCACAACATGAGCCTGTCTCCGTTGGGTAGCGCGAGCGTGTAGCAGCTCGATCCTGCTTCTCCCCCGGGTGGCCTTTGTTTGAGGAAGCCCGCTTCGAGCAGGAGGTTGCCTTCCGGTCGCACGATGTCTTGGCCCCAGTTCCAGCACTGCTGGTGCAGCAGCTCCTGCCCCTTGCGTCGGCGCGGGCCGGAGACCGGGCTTACAGCCATGCCCCGCCCCAAGCCAGCAAAGCGCTGAACGCGGTGGCCGCCACAGCCTGCCGACCCACCAGCCGTAGCGCGAACGCGCCGCCCAGCTCGCGCGCAACCGTCAGGCAGGTGACCAGGCAAGGCAGCAGCACGCCGGCCAGGTAGACGGCCGTCAACAGTTGAACGGCGCTGAGGCTTGCGGCGACTCCCGGCTCCGCCAGCAACAGGATGCCGTCCTTGCGCACGCTCGCCATGACCACCGCCGTAGCCGCCTCCGAGGGCAATCGAAAGACGGCCATCACCGGCTCGACGACGGTCGACGCGGCTTGCAGCGCGCCCAGCCAATGCAACAGAGACGCCGCGGCCGTGATGAGAAAGAAGATCGGCACGGCCCTGCGAAAGAACTCCAGAATCACGCCCTGCGCCTCCAGCCAGACGGCTTTCGGGCGCGGCCAGGTCAATAATACCCGGATCTCCGTCGACAGCACGTTGAGGGCAGAACGCGCCGCTTTCGGCGCGGTGAGGCGTGCGTAGGCGACCGTCGTGACGCCAAGGTACAGCAGGTAGGCCACGACCAACTCGGTTCGTCCCGCCACGGCGAAGACGGCCAGCGTGGCTCCCAGCTGATACGAACAGGCCGAACCGAAAGCAATGGCCGAAACGCATGCGCCACGCGAACAAGCCGGCGACGAGCGCGCGCTGATGACGGCGGGCACGTTGCAGCCGAACCCCATCACGACCCGCGCCAGCTCCCGTCCCGTCACGCCGAACGGCCGCAGCCACGGATTCATGGCGGTTGTGAGTCGGTCGAGCAAGCCGCTCGACCTGTACGCACCCATCAGCAGCGCATGGAGCACGACGACCGGAGTCGCCCACACCAGCAGCAGCGGCCCCATCGTGACGAAGCCGTAGTCGCCGGCCAGGATCGCTGCAAACGGCTGCGGCCAACTCGTCAGCAATTCGGTCAGCGGCTCGGTCCGGGCGCGGACCCAGGGGTCGATTCGATCCGCGAGACGGTTGGCCGTGTCAACCGCGACCCAGACGGGTGCCAACAGCAGCAGCAGCGCCCAGAAAGGGCCAAGGGCGGAGCGCTTCACGGCCCATTCAACAGGCGCAGGCATCTCCGCAGCACGACAGATCGTCGAGGTACATGCTGTGCCGGCGGTACAACTCCAGCGGCTCCGTGCTCACTCGCAGGCGGCGGGCGATCTGGTTGGCTACGATGGCGAAGCGTTGGCGGAACTTGTAGATGAAACAGAAGATGAGATCGCCCTGGCGCACCTGCGGCCCGATCAGGAAGAGCCCCCTCGTCACGGTGGACTCGTCGTTTTCCGTCAGCAACGGAAACTCCTCATCTCGCCAATCGAACAACGAGCGAACGAGGCGTGCCGAACCGACGAATCCGGTGGCCAGGATCGGCCTCTCGGGGCAGTCGATGACTTCGCCGTCCTCGAGCGTCACCCGATAGCCGTTGCCGTTGCGGCGAACACCGGTGACGGCACAGCCGCCGGACAGCGTCACCCGACCCGAGTCAACGGCCGGGTGCAGGCGCGCCCGCGTAAACGGTGACAGGAGTTGACTGGGGTCCGAGCCACTTCGGTTCCACGGCTCCTCGCGGTCGAAGACGACGGCTCGCCGACCGGCTGCGGCCAGCGCGACGGCGGCGTCGACGCCGCTCTCGGCACCGCCGATGATGCATCTTTCGCCGCCGTCGAGATCGTCCCATGAGCTCACCTTGGAGTAGTGCAGGCAAAGCTCGGCGCCGTGGAAGCCGCTGGTCCGCGGATACTGCATTTCGCCGCCCGCCCATACCACGAACCGCGCACGGATGTCGCCGCGACTCGTCTCCACCCGAAACCGCCCGTGCCGTGCCGGCCTCGCGATCGAGCGAACCTCGATCCCGGTCGCTATGGGCAATTCGAAATGCTCCGCCACCGCCTGCAGATAAGCGGCGTACTCCACCCCTGAGGGGTGCTCGATGCCGAGCGAGTAGGCCGGCGAGGTTTCCAGACAGACGGCGTTCAGGTCCAGCTGGCCGAACTGGTTGCTGGCGAACGACGGCGTGATGAAGCGCGTTTGTCGGGGCCAGCGCAGGAATGAGGCACCGACGGCGGCGCGGTCGAGGATCGCAAAGTTCTCGATGCCCAGGTGGCGTAGTGTCACACCGAAGCCGACACCCGCAGCCCCGGCTCCGACGACGACAACGTCGAGTGACCTGATTTCTTTCGTCATCGGCTCAGAGAGATGGGTCGTCAGCTCAGAACCGGAAAGAGGCATCGGGCGCGACGCGACCGGCCGCCTCGCCTAACGCTGTGAACACGGTCAGGTCCACCTGCTCCACGTCGGGCAGTAGGTCCGCGAACCGCAGGCTCGCCGGTCCGGTGGGCTCGCGGGAACAGGTGAGGGAGGCGAGGAGGCGCACGTCTTCGTGTTGCTGGCCCTCGTCTTCGTGCTCGTGGCCTTCGTCCTCGTGTTGGTGGGCCTCGTCCTCCTGCTCGTGGCCTTCGTCTTCGTGCTGGTGCTCCTCGTCTTCGTGCTGGTGGCCCTCGTCCTCGTGCTGGTGGGCCTCGTCCTCTTGAGGCTGCTGCTCCTCGCCGACATCGTCACCTTCGAAGCCTTCGGGCACCTCCACCTCCGCCGAGTCCAGCGCACAGGTCGCCTCGTCCGGAAACGCGAGGAGACTCGCGCCACCGGTTCGGAGTCTGTCGAGGGCCTCCGCTACGGTGGCCCGCTCCTCCGCCGAGCGGGGAGCGTGCTCGAAGCCGAACACGGATTCTGCGGGGAGTTGCAGGTCGACCGTGAGGCGGGTGCCGTCCACGGCAAGGCCCATTCGAGCGATGCCGTGTTCGTGGGCCCCAACCGTCCCCAGCCGTTCGCCCTCGACCACGGGGGGACCGGGACGCGAGGAGGATGAATCGCCGCATGCGACGAACAGCAGGAGACACGGGATGGTCCACCCGACGAAAGGAGTGCGGACCCGGGGTCGATCGAGTGTGGAGAAAATCATCGTGAGGGACCCGGTAGGGGGTTACGTGCGCACGGATGCAGGTACATTATAGATGCAGGTGCATTATAATGATAGTGCATTCTCGCTATCACCCCCCTAGTTCCCCGAAGGGCGGCGATCCCGTCAGATGCCAAAGCCGCGCGGTCGATTCCCGATTCCCTGGAAGCTCGTCCAGTTCGCCCTGGTCATCGTGGGCGGCTGGCTCGTGCTCACGTCGGGCCCCCGCTCCGTCCAGGCCGATCCGAGCGATGGAGCGAGGATCCGCGCGGCCGGTGTCCCCTGGGACTCCACCGAGGTGGATTGGCAGTTGCTGGCCTCCCTGGATTACAACACGGGCGAGATGTCCCCGGAACTCGAGGCGGTCGTGGGGCGAGAGGTGAAGGTGCCCGGATACATGGTCCCCCTGGAGGACTGGGCCGGCGAGGTCTCGGAGTTCCTCCTGGTCCCGTACGTCGGGGCCTGCGTGCACACCCCGCCCCCGCCCCCGAACCAATTGGTCTACGTCAAGATGCAGTACGGTCGACGCGTGCCAGTCTCCTTCTGGGATCCCGTCTGGATCCATGGCACCCTGACCTTGGAGGAGACGACGAACGTGTACACATCGGTGTCCTTCAAGATGGTTGGCACCTCGATCGCGCCCTACGAGTGGTGACGAGCCGCAGCCCTTCGATGCAACGAGACACCCGTCAACGTCGGGCGATCCGCCGCGTGTTCCTGGACGCCGGGCGCGCTCTCACGTGTGACGAGGTCCTCCGGCACGGCCAACAGATCGTGCCGTCACTCGGAGTGGCGACGGTCTACCGGAACGTGAAGATGCTGGTAGGCGAAGGGTGGCTGTCGGAAGTCGAGCTCCCGGGCGGCGGGCTTCGGTACGAGTTGGCCGACCGGCCGCATCACCACCATTTCCTGTGCCGCTCCTGTGATCAGGCGTTTGACGTCCATCAGTGCCCGCCCGAACTCGAGACGCTTGCGCCCGACGGCTTCGAGGTCGACAGCCACGAGCTGGTTCTCTTCGGTCGCTGCGCGACGTGTGCGTGACGGGTCTCACGACACTCTCCCTTGACCCTTATCGATAAGCCACTATCATTAGGGAGGCGCTCGCCTGCTCCTTCTGCTCCTGTCGGGAGCGTGACACCATCGGTCGAAGGACTTGTCCACGGTTGCGGCGCTGACGGCGCACCCAACAGGAGACAATCATGTCGTCACCCGGTATTCCCGTCCCCTTCTTCCTCCTCGGAATGATCCTCGCGGGCGTTCCGGCGCCCTCCGCGGGCTCGACACCCGTCGAGCAGCAGGCTGCGGACACCATCGACCATGTAGCGGGGATCGTCCGGTCCGTAGACAGCGGGACGCCTCTCGCAGGCGCGATGGTGGTGGTCGTCGGCACGGGCGGCAGCGCAGTTACGCACGGCGACGGGTCGTTCCGTATCGCCGTGCCGGATGCGGAGCGGTATCGGCTCCGGATCGATCGCCTCGGGTACGCGATGACTACCGTCGAGGTCGAACAGGGGGAGCTGACCACGGTCGACCTCGAGGTGGCTGCCATCCCCTTGTCGGACGTTGTCGTCACGGCGGTCCTGAGTCCCAAGACTGCGAACGAGATGATTCGGCCTGCCGCCGTTTTCGCGCAAGAGAAGCTGCAACGGCAGCCCGGGGCAACGGTGGCGCAGATGGTCGCATCCGTTCCGGGGGTAGACGTGAGCAGCATGGGGCCGGGCACCTCCCAGCCGGTCATCCGCGGCCTGAGCGGAGACAGGATCCTGATGCTTGAAGACGGCCAGCGGGTGGGCGACGTCGTCAATAGCGGCCCGGACCACGCCACCGCGCTCTCCCCTTTCTCGGCTCGGCGGATCGACGTGATTCGCGGACCGAGCGCCATTCTCTACGGCAGTAGCGCACTCGGCGGCGTGATCAACGTGGTTCGGGAAGAGATCCCCCGCGCCGTGCCCTACCGCGCGACCGGTTTCACGTCGCTTCAGACGCAGACGGTGACCCGGGCCATCGGGGGGAGCAGCCAGTTGACGGTCGGGGTCACCGAGCACATCCCTCTTCGCGTCGAGGTGTCGAGACACCAGGGAGGGGACTTGCGGACGCCCATCGGGACGCTTGCCGGAACCCAGACCGACACGTGGAGCGTGGCGGCCGGGACATCGTGGGTGGACGACTGGGGCTACGCGGGCGGTTCGTTTCGCTACTACGCGAACGACTACGGGATCCCCGGAGGCTTCCTGGGTGGCCACTCGAGCGCGGTGCGCACGGAGCAGGAGAGAGCCGCAGGTCGATTTCGCAGCGTCATCCGGCCCGGGCGAGGCCTGGAGGCGATTGAAGTCGACGCCGGCTACACGTGGTACCGGCACAACGAGATGGAATCCCCGGAAATCCTGGGTGCGCGATTCGAGCGCCAGATCCTGAGCGGGGAAGCTCGGGCGCGACATGCGCGATGGGGGCCGTTCGCATCGGGCGCCATCGGAGCGAGAGTCTCGTTGGAGGACTTCGGATTCGGGGGCGCGCTGTACACCCCGAACTCCCAGCGCAGGACGCAAGCCGTGTACGTCCTCGAGGAGATCCAGCTCGATCCGGTCTCGATCGAGGCCGGGCTCCGCTACGATCGGGTCGAACTGGAACCGGACAAGGAGGAAGTGTCCGACATCGGGCACATCCGCGCACGTTCCTTTGGCGCGGTCTCCGGATCGCTGGGCGCACTTCTGCGGTTGACGGGGCAGTTCACCGTGGGAGCGAGCGTGGGCCGGGCCTTTCGCACCCCGGATGTGGGCGAACTCTACTCGAAGGGGCCGCACCTCGCCGCCAATTCATTCGACGTTGGCAACCCCTCGCTCGATACGGAAACGGGACTCGGAATCGACGTGTTCGGACGCATCACGAGACAAAGCCTCAGCGCCGAGGTGACGTGGTTTCGGAACGCGATCTCGGGCTACATCTTTCCGCAGGCGACGGGGGAATTCAGCCGCATACTGCTCCCCATCTATCAATACGTGGGCGAGGACGCCCTTCTGACCGGCTTCGAGAGCCTGCTCGAGTGGTCGATCCCCGCCGGATTCAAGGTTGAGGCCGTCGCGTCGTATGTGCACGGCACGATCCGCGCCACAAACGAACCTCTTCCGTTCATGGCCCCGCTCCAGGGTCGCCTTGCGATCGGCTATTCGCCGGTGGACTGGTTCGTGGAGGCCGAGGCGCGGATGGCCAGCAGCCAGGAACGGACGGGACAGTTCGAGGAACCAACCGACGGATACGCGGTCCTTGGCCTCTCGGGCGGCGTGCGCCTCACGTTGGCCGGACGGCTGCACGTCGTGACGCTCCACTTGGAGAACCTCGGCGATACCGAATACAGGCGTCATCTGTCGCGGGTGAAGGAAATCATGCCCGAGGCCGGGAGGGGGCTCCGCGCTACCTACCGAGTCGTGTTCTAGCGATGTGACGCGGCGGCACCGGGAAACCCTTACGTTACGTCAGGGTCATCACCGAGCCACCTCCCCACAGCGAGGACACCATGACCAAGTACATGTTTCGAACCAGCTACACGCAGGCCGGTCTCAAGGGACTGCTGGCCGAGGGCGGAACCGGCCGCGAGGCCGCTCTGCGCCAGACCATCGAGGCCGCGGGCGGACGTCTGGAGGGCTTCTACTACGCCTTCGGCGACTGCGATCTCTATCTGATCGCCGATCTTCCCGACGAGGCCACGGCGACGGCTCTCTCCCTGAACATCGCCGCTGCGGGCGCGCTCACGGTGTCGGTGACCGTCCTGCTCACCCCGGAGACCGTGGACGAGGCGGTCGGCAAGTCCGTGCCGTACCGGCTGCCCGGCGCCTGACCTCGGATCTGCCCTGCCGCGAACGGCTCCGGATCGCTCGCCTGCCACCGCGACTCGTAGGTGCTGAACCCTAACCCGGCACCGCTCGGTTCGCCCCCGACTGGTCCAGGTTGACCGGAGCGCGCCGGACGGCATATATCGCACGACATGAAATCCTTCTTCCCGATGAGGCGCAGGGAGGCCGGGGCGCTCGTCTTCCTCGTCGCCTTCGCCGCGTTCGCGTTCGTCCCCGCATGGCGCACCGTCGAGGTCGGCGGAATGGCGGTGTTCGGGTGGCTCATCGCCGCGCTCATGCTGATCTCGCCTGCGCTGACCCTCGTCGCGTTCCTGCGGCGGCGGGGCGATGACGACGGCGGGGACGATCCGCGCTGATGCTGCTCGAACGCGTCCTCGTCGGGATCTACCTGGCCGCCTGCATCGGGATCGGGATCGCGGCTTCGAGGAAGGTCCTGGGCTCGGGCAGCGAGTACTGGGTCGCGGGACGGCGCATCGGGACGGTCGTGAACTCGATGGCGATCATGGCGGCGCTGGCGAGCGGCGGCTCCATCATCGGCGTCATGGGGCTCGCCTACGCCCAGGGGATCCCCGCCACGCTGGCCCTCTTCGGCGGGGCGGTGCTCGGCTTCCCCCTCGCGTCGGTCCTGGTCGCCCGGCCGCTGCGGAACTTCGGCAGGTTCACGATCACCGACTTCCTGGGCTTCCGCTACCCGCACGCCCTGGTTCGGTACCTGGTCCCGATCCTGATCGTGGTGGCCTTCACGGTCTACATCGTGGCGCAGCTCAAGGCGGCCGGCATCGCTGCCGAGGCGCTGCTGGGAATCCCCTACAACACGGCGCTGGCGCTGGCCACGGTGGTCTTCATCGTCTACGTCTCGTTCGGGGGCATGGTCGCGATCACCTGGACCGACGTGATCCAGGGCTTCCTCATGGTGCTGGTCGTGGGCGGCACGGCGCTCCTGCTGGTCTGGCGGGTGGGATCGCCCTTCGAGATCATGAGCCAGGCGACGGCGGTCGCACCCGAGCTCGGTCAGGTCGCGCACCGGCCCGTGTCCGGCTACCTCGGCTACTTCGTCATCTGGGCGACGGCGATCCCGGTGATCCCCCACATCGTCATGCGCGTGTTCACCGCCCGCGACGCGGAGAGCGCCCGTCTGTCGCTGAACCTGTCGATGCTTGTGTACAGTGCGATGATCCTGGCCGCGGTGCTGGTGATCGTGCCGGTCGGCAGGATCGACTTTCCGGGGCTGCAGGATGCCGACCAGCTCTTCCTGCGCGTGATGGAGACCCAGTTTCCACCGGTCGTGCGCGGGATCGCCGTCGCGGCAGTGCTCGCCGCCGTCATGTCCACCACCGACGCGCTGCTGCTGGCGTGCAGCTCGGCGGTCGCGCACGACATCGTGGGCGGGGCCATGCGGGGCCGGGCCAGCGAGCGTACGCTTAGCCTCGTGCGCATCGGCTCGACCTGGGTGATCGGCATCGCGGCGCTGCTGTGGGCGTTCTCGCCCCCGGAGCTGATCACGGAGTTCTACACGGCGGGCGTCGGCGTGCTCAGCGCCAGCCTGTTCGTCCCCACCATCGCCGGACTGTGGTGGAAGCGGGCCAACCTGGTCGGCGGGGTCGGCGCGGTGGTGTCGGGCGCGGGCGTCTACCTGCTGGTGCAACTCGGCATCGTCGATGTCGGCGTGGCACCGGTGGTCGTCGCGCTCGCGGCCAGCGCCGCCGCCATGATCCTGGGGGGCCTCTTCGGGCCGCCGGAATCCCGGGAGATGGTCGGGCGCATCGAGGCGCTGCACAGGTAGTCGTTCGGCAACTGAAAGGAGTCCGCACATGGATCAACCCGGAGGAAGAACCGTGAAGACCGCCCTGCTAACCGGAGCCCTGCTCCTTACCGCGATCCCCGCCACGGCCCAGCAGCGCCCGGAGCGCGACCCGAACAGCATGGGTGGCGGCGACTGTGCCGCCAACGTCTACAACTGCCGGGACACCCCCAACCCGCTCCCCGCTCCGAACACGGTCTGGATCGAGGAGATGACGTGGATGGACGTCCGCGACGCCCTCGCCGACGGCAAGACCACGGTCATCATCCCCACCGGCGGCGTCGAACCCAACGGACCCTGGCTGGCCACCGGCAAGCACAACTACGTGCTGCGCGCCAACTGCGACGCCATCGCGCGGGAGCTGGGCGACGCGCTCTGTGCTCCGGTCATCAAGCTGGTGCCCGAAGGCAACATCGACCCGCCCAGCGGTCACATGACCAGCCCCGGCACCCTCAGCCTGCAACGGGAGACCTTCGAGGCCCTGCTGACCGATGTCGCGCACAGCCTGAAGATGCACGGGTTCCGCAACATCGTCTTCATCGGCGACAGCGGCGGGAATCAGGGCGGCCAGCGCGCCGTGGCGGAACGGCTCAACGAGAAGTTCGCGGGCGCGGCCGTCGTGGCGCATGTGCAGGAGTACTACGACTACGACGCGGTGACGCGCTACATGGCCTTCCGGGGGCTGGAGAGCGGCGAGGGCGACGGCCTGCACGACGACCCCATCATCACGCTCAACATGTTCTACGACGACCCGTTCTCGGTGCGCTACGATGAGCGGGTCGCGGCGGGCAAGGCGACGATCAACGGCGTCTCGATCGAGGACCGGGTCAGGTCGCTCGATCTGGCCCGCGAGATCGTGGCGTTCCGCGCCGAGCACACCGCCGACGCGATCCGCCTGGCCATCGCCAACCGGGGGACGCTGCCGGCACCCGACCGATCGGCGCAGTTCGCGGCCATGCGGCGCGGGGATGGCGGTCAGCGTCCGGCGCCCGATCCGCGCTCGATGGGAGGCGGCCAGTGCAGCGCCAACACCTACAACTGCGCCGACACGCCGAACCCTCTGCCCGCAGTCAACACGGTCTGGATCGAGGAGATGACCTGGATGGACGTCCGCGACGCGCTCGCGGCGGGCAAGACCACGGCCATCATCTCGACCGGCGGGGTTGAGCCCAACGGCCCCTGGCTGGTCACCGGCAAGCACAACTACGTGCTGCGCGCCAACTGCCCGGCGATCGCGCGCAGGCTGGGGAATGCGCTCTGCGCCCCAGTGATCGAGACCGTTCCCGAGGGCAACATCGACCCGCCCAGCGGTCACATGACCAGTCCGGGCACCATCAGCCTGCGCCAGGAAACCTTCGAGGCGGTGCTCACCGATGTCGCGCAGAGCCTGAAGGTGCACGGCTTCGAGTACATCGTCATGATCGGCGACAGCGGCGGGAACCAGCGCGGCATGGCCAACGTGGCCGACGCGCTGACCGAGGCGTGGGACGGCGAGGCGACCGTCGTGTTCATCCCGGAATACTACCGGATCCCGCCGCAGACCCAGAACGTGCTGCGCGACATGGGCATGGTCACCGACGTGCTGCGCGACATGGGCCTCGTCACCGACGACATGCCACAGGACGGGCTGCACGACAGCCCCGGCATCACCTTCAACATGATGCTCGACGATCCGGCGTCGGTGCGCTGGGCCGAGCGGGTGAAGACGGGCCAGGCGACCATCAACGGGGTCTCCATCGCCGACCTGGGCAGGTCGCTGGAGATCGCGCGCCAGATCTCCGACGCGCGGACCGAACGCACCGTGTTCTTCATCCAGGAGCGGATCCGCGCCTACCGGCGAGGGTCGTAGGGCACAGGGAGCCTAGCGCGCGAGGCTCTCCCTTATCGCCCGCACCGTGATCTCGGTCCGGTACGCGATCAGCGCCCGGCCGATCTCAATGGTCCGCTCGACCGGCCCAAGCTCGACCTCGTTGATGGAGTAGAGCCCCGCCTCGATCCGCTGCCGCGCACGGATTCGCTCCGGATCGGTGGTGGCCACGATCGCCGAGTAGTGGACGTCGTCGTGATACAGATCGCGCGTCGCCGAACAGACGTCGGGCTGCTGGAAGATCCGCAGCTCCTCCTTCAGGAACTCGCAGCTCCAGATGTCCTCGCGGTAGTACTCCTCGATGTAGTGGGCCCGCGCCGCGCCGTCCCAGTGCCCGTTGAGCTTGTCCGCGGTCTCGGACATGCCGTTCTGGTTGCCCCCGCTGTCGCCGATGAAGACCACATCGGTGAACCCCTGGCTCTTCAGGCTGTTGGCAACGTCTTCGAGCATCATCCGAAAGGTCTCCTGCCGAACGCTCAGCGTACCGGGAAACCCAATGTTCTCGGGGTCGCCCTCGGGCACGTACTTCATGACCGGCGCGCACAGCGCATTGCCCAGCTCGCGCGCGATCTCGTCGCACATCGCCTCGAGCACGTAGTTGTGCTTGCCGCCGGCCATGTAGGGGCCGTTCTGCTCGACGCCGCCGGTCGCGATGATCCCGATCGTCTTGCCCGCAGCGATCTCGTCGCGCACCTCCATCCAGGTCAGTTCGTCGATCCAGATCGAGCTGATGCCCTCGATGGGCCGGGGCGCGGTTCTCATCGCCGCCTGGCGCGCTTGCAACTCGGCGCGCTCCTCTGCCGTGAGGCTGCGGCGGTCCTGTCCTTGTGCCGGGAGGGCCGGGAAAGCCGTCAGCACGAGGGCTCCCAGCAACCACTTGGTCGCTCTCATCTCATCATCTCCCTATCTCCTCGCCTTTCTGAATCCCCAGCCGTGCATGACGCGCCCGTAGTGGTTGAAGGTTCGTCTCGCTTCGGGATCGTCGAACGGATAGTCGGCACCGAGCTGTCGTGCCGCCGCCATGCCGCTGATCAGGCAGGTCTCCTGGCTGTTGACCAGCGTGTGCGCGCCGCAGTGCCACGTTCGCCTCCTCCCCTGAATGAATCGGAACAGGGGAACGAGCCAAGCAACGTGTCGCACGTCGTGCACAATGTGCTGGAACCACCACCTTCCAATGATCTTCGTCGGGTCGATTTCGCTGACCGGGTTGTATGTCACAAGGCAGGGTTTGTCGGACCGGCCGACCCACGGCTGCTGGTTGTGCATGATATAGGTGATCTCGTAGTTGTCCGGCCTGGTGCCGTACTGCTCAATGTGGTTGCTTCGCGTCGCCAGGGGCTTCGCTTCGTTGTCCGGCAGGACCGACGCGTCAGAATGCACGACCGTGTGGTTGTGAAGCTCGCTTTCGTAGCGTACCGACGACAGGATGTAGCGCTCCAGCATCGTGGGCCTGTCCAGGATCATCAACGTGTGGTTGGCGTTGCACGCGAAGATCACCTGGTCGAACGTCTCCCTTGCGCCACTCTCGTCCTCGACCACGACGCCCGAAGACTTCCGGTACACCTTGCGCACCGGCCGGTTGAGGTGTATCCTGTCGCGAAAATCGGCTGACAGGTGCTCGTAGATGCGTCGAGTGCCCCGGTCCCACGTCTGCATCGGCGTCGCGCGCTCGATGTCGAAGAAGTCGAGATACCTCGCGAACAGGGACGCCGGCATGTCGAAGACGTTGGTGGCCATGAG
This sequence comes from Longimicrobiales bacterium, assembly GCA_963662845.2. Taxonomy (GTDB): domain Bacteria; phylum Gemmatimonadota; class Gemmatimonadetes; order Longimicrobiales; family Gaopeijiaceae; genus Bin94. Next base: position 38,055 of record CAXXCM010000007.1, read on the forward strand.
GAAATTGACGAACATCGGCTTCAAGACCTTGTATCTGAAATCCCCCGACAGCCCCGCGAGATTCAGGACCGTGCCCATGCTGATGTAGTTGAAGGGGTTCAGGGCGTTCAGGAACTTCGACTTGGAGCGGGTCAGCCAACCGAACGCCTTCAGACGTTTCAGGACCCGCTGAAACCTCGCAATCTCGGACTGCAGGTCCTCTCTGATCTCGGAGTCGAGGTCGTGGGCGTAGATCCGGCCCCGGTATCGCACGCTGTAGCTGAACCGCGTGTCGATCAGCGCAATGTTGAACTGTTTCATCAACAACATGATGTGCTGGTACACCGAAGGAATGCAGGCGGTGACCGAGATGTCGAACGGTATGCTGCTGCCGTCGTCCTGCGGCATGTCCGCCGTTATCGCGTTCCCGCCGATCCGGTCCCGAGCTTCGAACAACTGGAAGTCGAATCGGTCCGGATGACGATGCAGCGTCCACGCGGCGGCCAGGCCGGAAACGCCGCCGCCGACGATGGCAATGCGGCGCCGCTGCCTCACCTTGTTTGTCCGGCGTCTGCCCCACTCGGACGCTGCCCGCCGGAAGAAATCCCCGTCAGCTCCTCGCTGAGCCGACGGAGCCTCGCCCGTGCCTCGGCGTCATAGGTCTGGGCATTGGCGCGCGCGGGCCGGAGCCCGTTGAAGTACTGCCCGCTCTCGAATTCGTCGGAGTCGACCACCTGCATCGTCGCGTCGGCCCCCTCGGCGATGGTCGCTCGCGGCGTCGCCCCCAACCGCCGCACCATCTCGGTCGGCATGTAGGTGGCCGGATGTAGCGAACCGACCACGATGCCCGTGCCCGCCAGGTCCTCGGCCAGGTCGTGCGTGAACATGATCTGCGCGAGCTTGCTCTGGGCGTAGGCGCGGCGGCCGCTGAAGTTGTTCTCGATCATCACGTCGTCGAAGTCGATCGGCGTCTGCGCGCCGGACGAAACGTTCACGATCCGCGAAGGCGTGCTCGCGAGCAGCCGCGGCATGAGCATGTGCGTCAGCAGAAACGTCGAGAGATAGTTCACCTGGAAGCGGTACTCGTGCCCGTCCTCGGTGACCCACCGCTCGTCGGGCGACGACCCGAAGCCCGCGTTGTTGATCAGGATGTCCAGCCGGTCGTAGTCCGCCATCAGCGTCTCGGCAAACTCCCGGACCTCGGCAAACGACGCGAAATCGGCGCGGTAGAAGCGCGCGCTCCCCGGTCCCGCCGCATTGACGGCGTCGACCACCTCCGCACCCCTCTCCTCGTTGCGCCCGTGCACGATGACGTGATCGCCCCGCGCACCCAGTCTCAGCGCGAGCTCGCGGCCGAGTCCCGAGGTCGAGCCGGTGACGAGTGAGACCCGCTGTCCGGGCTCCGGTTCGATGATCGTCTGGGCGTGGGCTTGCGTGGCGTTGTTGGGGATGACGGAGAGAAGGGCGACGGCCGCGATTGCGGCGGCGAGGGTCGTGCGGGCGGTGCGGTTCATGGTCCGGCCTTCGATTTCAGGGGGGCCTGTGGCTGACGTGAAAGTTAGGGGCGCCTGGCCGCCGGGGCGATTGGCGGCCCGGCGCTTCGCTATGATTGAGAGGCTGCCGCGCGAGCAAGGTACAGGGAGGGGCCATGCTGCACAGGACGAGACACGGCTGGGTCGAGGTCGTCGCCGGCGTCATGTTCAGCGGCAAGTCCGAGGAGCTGATCCGGCGCGTGCGGCGTGCCCTCATCGCCGGTCGGCAGGTCCAGCTCTTCAAGTCCCACCTCGACGACCGCTACGGCGGCCAGTTCCGCATCTCGTCGCACGATGGCCGGCAGGTCGACGCCGAGCCCGTGTCCACCTCGGTGCAGCTCGCCGAAAGGGTGCACCGGGCAACGCAGGTCGTCGCCATAGACGAGGCCCAGTTTCTGGACGACGGCGTCTGCGAGGTCGCCGACGCACTGGCCGACGCCGGAATGCGCGTCATCGTCGCCGGCACCGACATGGACTTCCGCGGCGAGCCCTTCGGTCCCATGGGGCTGCTCCTGGCCCGCGCCGAGCGGATCGACAAGCTGACCGCGATCTGCGTCGTGTGCGGCGACCCGGCGACCAGGAACCAGCGGCTGATCGACGGGGAGCCAGCGCCTGCGGAGGGCCCGACGATTCAGGTTGGTGGCGCGGAGAGCTACGAGGCGCGGTGTCGGCGCTGCCACGAGGTGCCGAAGCGGGACCGGGCGCAGGTGGAGTTGTTGCCGGAGCGTCGAGGGGAGGAGTGGGAGGGGGTCTAGGGAATTCGCAGAATCGGGTACGTCTCCCCGGCGTTCAGTCGGTCCGCAAGGAATCCCCAGTTCGCGAAGCCGTCGTCGGACTGCGGCTCGAGCAGGCTGAACAGCAGGCGTCCCAGCGGCTGGTCGGTGCGCGCCAGCATGTCGCCGTCGGCCGGGGTGACTCGGTGCCGCTCGTAGCGGCCGAAGAGGGTCTGCTCGTTGTGTCCCTGGAACGGGCGCTCCGACGTCCGCACCGAGTCGATCTGGAAGGCCTCCGCGTCCAGGGGTGTCGCTTCGGCAGGTTCGAGCGCGATCCCGTGGGCCGCGAGCCGGGTCAGGACTTCCGCCAGGCCGGCGGGGACCAGGTAGGCGTGGGGTACGCGTTCCTTCAGCGTCGGCGCGAATGTCCCGTACTCGTACATGGTCTCGACGTACTGGGTGTCGGCGCGCAGGAGCAGCGGGCGGCCGGTGAGCGGGTGGGTCTCCTCGACCGTGGCGCCCATGAGGATGTCGACCGGCTCGGTCGAGCGCTCGGGCACGGCGCGCAACGCCAGCGAATCCCCCACCACGCTTGCGGCATCGGCATCCGCGACGATTCGGCGGACCTCGTCCGCGTGCTCGTGCACGTAGTCCAGGATCTCCTCGACGAAGTACAGCGTCGCGAGCACGCGCTCCTCGAAGGTCGCGTACGAGTAGGCCTCGCTCAGGATCGCGATCCGGTTGCGCAGACCGATGTAGTTGTTGTTGAACCGGGGGCGGTGGTCGAAGGTGTACCAGCCGGGCTCGCCGCCGCCGCGCGCGGACGCGTTGCCGTAGTAGTAGAACTCCCAGCCGTGCTTGTCCCGGATCTCGCCGGTCACGTGCGGAAGGAGGCCGCCGCGAAGGAATTCGTTGATGGCGGCCGGAGTGTTGGGGTGGAGCGGGGGCGAGTAGGTGAGGTGGTAGGCGTGCCGGGTCCCGTTCGTCGTGTGCAGGTCGACGGCGACATGCGGATCGTACTCGTTGAACAGGCGCGCCACCGACCGCGCCTCGGGCGAGTCGAGCTTCATGTGATCGCGGTTCAGGTCGTAGCCCTGCGCGTTCGGGCGCTGTCCCATGCCCCCGAACGGCCCGTGCTGGCGGCCGCGATTGGTGAGGGTCACCCGCTCGTTGCCGTCGGCGTTGTAGATGGGCGCGATGAGCAGGATCATCGATTCGCGCCAGTCGCCGTGGCGGCCGGACAGGAGGTCGCGGAGCAGCATCTGCAGCGCCTCCTTTCCGCAGACCTCGCCGGCGTGGATGTTGCCCTGCAGGTAGACGACCGTCTTGCCGGAGGCTCTCACGGACGCGGGGCTGGGATCCTCGATGTCGCCCACGACCGCCAGCGGAAGCGGCCGCCCCTCGTTCGTGTGGCCGAATGTGGTGTGGTGGATCGACGCCTCTCTGGCCGCCACGCGCTCCACAAAGTCCACGACATCGGCGTACGAGCTCGTTTCGCGATAGTCCGTGCGCTCGGCGCGAGTCAGGAACGCCTCGCGCGGTTGCGAGGAATCGTCGCACGCCGTCAGCACGACCGCGACCGCCGCGCATGCGGACAGGCGACGCAGAGTCGCGAGTCCAATGTCCCAGGTCAGCATCTGTCCACCTTGATCTTCCAATTGCCGGGTGAGTGTTACGTTACCAACCCTAAGCTATCGCCTGCGCCCGGGCACTCCATGAAGCCTGCACTTCGTCCCGGCGAGTTCGTTTCACTCGTCGCCCTCCTGATGTCGCTCGTCGCGCTGTCGATCGATTCGATGCTGCCGGCGCTGCCCGAGATCGGCCGCGACCTCGGGGTGCTCCGCCGAAACGACACCCAGTTCGTCATCACGGCGGTGTTCCTTGGGCTGGGGCTCGGTCAGATCGTCCTTGGCCCGCTTTCGGACCGCATCGGGCGAAGGGCTGCCATACACACGGGCCTGACCCTCTTCATGACCGGCTGCCTGTTGAGCATGTTCGCGCCCTCGTTCGAGGTGATGATCGCAGGCCGCGTCGTGCAGGGCTTCGGGGCCGCGGCGCCGCGCGTCGTCACCATCGCCATGTTGCGGGATCAGTACGAAGGCCGCCAGATGGCCCGGCTGATGTCGTTCGCGATGGCCGTCTTCATCCTGGTTCCGATCATCGCTCCGGCACTCGGCCAGGCAATCCTCTGGCTTGGCGGCTGGCGCGCCATATTCGCCACCATCTTCGCAATCGCCGCAATCGCCCTCGCCTGGTTCTCGCTTCGCCAGCCCGAAACGCTGCCAGTCAGCCGTCGCCGACCCTTCTCGCCGGTCGGAATCGGCCGTGCGGTCCTCGAAGTCCTGAGAACCCGCTCGGCGCTCGGATACACGCTCGGCACCGGATTCGTGTTCGCTCCGTTTCTCGCGTACCTGAGCTCGGCCCAGCAGATCTTCCAGGACGCCTATCGGACCGGCGCGCTGTTTCCGTTCTGGTTCGGACTGCTGGCGCTCGCCTTCGGGGGTGCGTCGCTCGTGAACGGAAGGCTGGTCATGAAGCATGGGATGCGCCGGCTCTTGAAGGCGGCGACGCTGGCCGTCACGCTCGTCGCGGTCGTCGCGTGGGCGCTGGCCTTCGCCTTCGACGGACTCCCTCCGTTCTGGCTCTTCATGGCCTACCTGATGACGCATTTCTTCTGCATGGGCATGGTCTTCGGGAACCTCAACGCGCTCGCGATGAGGCCCCTCGGTCACATGGCCGGCGTCGGCGCGGCGGTGGTCGCCTCGCTCACCGCGTTCATCGGGGTGCCGCTCGGGCACGCTCGTGGGCCAGAGCTTCGACGGCACCATGTATGCGCAGATCGGCGCCTTCGCCGTCGCCGGCGCGGCAACGCTGGCCGTCACGTCATGGGCGGAGGGGGCCCCTCACGTGCGACGATAGCTCGATCGCCGCCCGGTCGACGCTGTCGATGGTCTCGTCGAGGACCGGCATCTCGATGCCAAACGGTCCGATGTCGCACTGGGTCAGGCCCCCGTCCTCCGCGACGTAGGCCCGCACCCGCTTCGGGTCGAGCCAGTCCGCATGCTTGTAGCCAAGCTTCTTGGTCACGCTCCGCTTCGCGAATCCCTGGTGAATCATGATCAGGTTGTTGAGCTCCTTCACCAGATGGTCGCTGTGGGTCGTTATCAGCACGAACATCCCCAGCGCCACCAATTCCGCCAGCAGCCGGGCCAGAAGAACCTGGTTGCGCGTGTCCAGATGGCTCTCCGGACAGTCGATTATGAGCAGGTGGTCGGCGGCCGCCTCGTGGCGGATGTAGAAGTAGAGATCGGAAAGCCCCCTGGCCGAGGACGACGCCTGGCACAGCGGGATGTTGTAGCCGCCGTCGTCGCCGCGCGCCCTGGCGACGAACCGGATGTCGTTGCCGGAGGTCAAGTAGTAGCCGCCGATCATGTTCCGGATTTGTGCGAGCACCTTGGCGGCTTGCGGGAGCCTGGCAGGCTCGCCGCGCAGCTCCGCGAGGTGTCGGGTGAAATCGACGTTGTCGTTGACCGCGTGGTTGTGGCGGTCGGACATGCCCGTCATGAACAGGATCGGCGCGAGCGATGGACGGACCTCGTCGTCCCCCAGCTTTTGCAGGACTTCGATCATCTCGCTCATCTTGAAGTCGAGCTCGCGATGGAACAGCGAGATCCCGACGCGGTCCGAGGAGAGCATGAAGGAACCGGGCAGCAGTTCGTCCAGCAGAAAGCGGTAGTACGCCCACGCGGTGCGACTCTCGATCTCTTCCATCGATTCCGGTGGGCCCTTTTCCTCGAACGAGACCACCAGCCTGGCCCCGTCGTGGGACATCGACACCGTCGTTCCGAGCCCCTTGGACCTGTACGGTCGCGGAGGTCCGATGGCCTCGGGATCGTCGAGCTCCAGTGATATGCTCGTGTCGGCGTATCCATCCAGGGCCAGACCGTGGGCCAGCCGCATGCTCTCCTTGGGGAATGCGCGACCGACCTGTTCGAGAAGCGTCCGTCTCTGGTGCTGCATCGCCTTGAGGTCGAGCGGAATCACCGCCCTGCCCGTGTCCGCCAGCGTCTCGGCGATCCCCTTGATGTTCGGAAAGTCGGCGGGTGCTCCGAACAGATACTTCGGCGCCCCCACCCAGTCCTCCCACAGGTGCAGGAAGGAATGAAGCAGATTGGCCAGAAGCGTCTTCCCCGTGTTGTTGCGACCCGCGATCACCGTGAGGCGGCCGAGCTTCAGCGCCGCGTCCTTGATCGGCCCGATGTTCGCGAACCGGAAGGTGGCCGGACTGGCGAGGTCGCTGATCGGGCCAAAATCGTCTTCCGGTGTGTGCGTGCGGATCATCCAGTGTGGTCCTGTCGCGGGAGGGGCTGGCCGAGAATCCGGCGGTTGCGGTCGGCGAATTGGCGGGCTGCCGTCGGCTATCAAGGTGCCATGTCGGGGGGATGCTCGCTAGATGCTTGGGGTGGCTCGGTTCCTCTCGCGATGGCGGCTTGTCCGGCCCCGCCCCGCTACCGTCTGACGCGCACCACGTCGCGAACCCGCTCGCGCACCTCTCCGGCGCGACCCGCATCCTCCAGCAGACTCCAGAGCCGTGCGATCGTCCGGGCGTCGACGTAGCCGGGCACGGTCGTCTGCCAGCGCTGATCGGCGCGGAATCGGTCCACGGCGTCCACCGTCTCCTGATCGTAGACGAGCACGCCGGAGGAATCGATGGACGGCGAGGGCGAGGCGGGGCGGTAGTAGCCGAGCGCGTGGAGCATCACCTTGAGCTGGAAGACGTCGCGGCCCACGAACTGCTCGAGCCTGCGGAAGCCGAGCGTCTCGGACGCGACGGCGTAGATGCGGCGCAGCTCGCCGACCGGCTCCGGATGTTCGCACACATTGATGTCGATCGTGACCCCGTCGGGGCGCCTGGACATTCCCGGCCGGGGATCCGCCACAAGCACCGCCGCGGACTGCGTCTCGCCGTGACGCCCGTCGCCGCCCAGAAGCTGGCCTGCCCGGAGCGCCTCGATCAGCCTGTCGGCGAGATGGCGTCCCGATCCCTCGCTTCTCTCGAACGCGACCGCCACCGAATCGACCACCTCCGTTCCGACCAGCGAATTGCCCTGCACGGCGTAGTGCCGGCCCGACCGCTCGGCGACCCAGTCCCCCCGCTCTTCGGCTCCGTACTGCCCCGACCCCGTCCACTGCGCCGACCGGCCGTCCGCGCCGATCACGCCCACCTGCCTGCGCTCGCGACCCTCGTCGGCCGCCACCACCCTGTCCATGGCCTCCTGCGGCGCCACCCCCTGTTCGAGCAGATCGAGCAGGTCGTTGCCGTACTCCAGCCGGGTGCCTCCCTGGGTGGCAACGGCACCCACCCCAGCGCGGACCCAGGGAACCGCGTTGCCGACACACGGGTTCCGCGTCGTGACCGCCACGCCCGATTCGCCGGTGGACGGATCGATCGCCACGATCGAGAAGGTGTTGTACAGCGGCTCGATGTCATTGGGAACCGGCTCCAGCCGCACCACGGCGGTCAGCTCCTCGGCGTGCTCCAGGGCCAGGTAGACGAGTCCGTCCGGGCCCTCGCGCACGTCGCGTATCCTGCCCAGCTCCCCTTCGAGGAGCGTCTCGAGGCCGACGGCGTCGCGACCCTCCAGCGTCACGCGGGCGAGCTGCTGTCCGACCATTCCACCGATCAGCGCGCTCCCGCGCCACCAGGGGAAGCTGTCGCCCCGGTAGATCGCCATGCCCGAGACCCCGATCGAAGGCGTCCACACGAACCGGGGTGACTCGAAGCCGGCGCGGCGCGTCTCGTTGGTGAAGACCGTGCCGTCGTAGTTGATGCCGTGCGAGACCACCGGCCAGCCGTAGTTGGCACCGCCCACGATGAGGTTGAGTTCGTCGCCGCCCCGCGGGCCGTGCTCGTTCGACCAGAGGTCTCCGGTGAGCGGGTCGACCGCGAGCCCCTGCATGTTGCGGTGTCCGTAGCTCCACACCTCGGGGAGCGCATCGTCGCGCCCGACGAACGGGTTGTCGGCGGGCACGGTTCCGTCGTCGCGAAGGCGCACGATGGCGCCCATGTGGTTGCTCGGGTCCAGTGCCGGATGATCGTCCAGCGCGTTCGGCGTCACCATCCGGTCGCCCACCGCCACGAACAGATGGCCATCCGCCCCAAAAGCCATGCGACCCGCGAAGTGGTTGTTGTTGTCGCCCCAGGCGTCGGCTTCGAATATCTCTTCGACGTCCGTCACCCGGTCTCCCTCCCAGCGTCCCCGAACCACCGCCGTCGCCCCCTCCGACCCGTCGTGGTTGGGCTTGCCGTAGCTCAGGTACAGCCAGCGGTTCCGCTCGAAATCGGGGTGCGGCAGCACGTCCATGAACCCGCCCTGGCCCTCTTCGCGATAGACCGAAGGCAGCCCGGCAACCGGGTCGGGCAGAAGCGCACCGTCCCGCACCACCCGAACTCGTCCCGGGCGCTCCACGATCAGCATCTCGCCGCCCGGGAGCCATGCCATCGACCAGGGATGGTCGAGGCCGTCGGCCACGGTCGTCACTCGGAAGTCGTGGCGGGCGGACGTGTGGACGTGCTCGGGGGTGTTGGCGGCGGCGGGCTGCTCGGTCGTGGGCGTGGGGGAGCAGGCGTAGGCCAGGGCGGCGAGTGCGACGGGCGTTGCGAGGGTTGTTGGTCGCATGGTGGGACTCCTGACGGAGATTCGCGGGGCGGCGGGGACTGGGCCATGTGTTCGTCGTGATGCCACCGCATTGATTTGGGGCAGTATACTAGAGGACCTGACGCGCAGGCGACCGCGCTGGGACGCGGCTGCCTTCGTTGACGTCCGCTCCGACAGCCACCGAACCCCAAGGACCGTGAAGTGCCCCAAGTAAACCCCGACATCCTCAGATGGGCGCGCGAGACGGCGGGACTGACCCCGGCAGCCGCAGTCAAGAAGCTTGCCATCAAGGACACGAAGGGCGCTGTGGCGATCGACCGGCTGCGAGCGCTGGAGGACGGCGAGCGGCCACCGACCCGCGCCATGCTCTCGAAGATGGCGAAGCAATACCGCCGGCCGCTGCTGACATTCTACCTGTCTGAGCCTCCACGCCCGGCCAACTGGGGAAGAGACTTCCGGGCACCCGCCGTGGACCGATCCCCAAGGGACGAAGCGGTGCTGGACGCGCTGGTTCGGAACGTCCGGGCTCGCCAAGGGCTTCTGCGCTCGGCGATGCTGGATGACGACGACATCGAGCCGCTCTCCTTCCTAGGTTCCGCGACCATCGACACCCCCGTCGAGCGCGTGGTCTCAAACATACGCGACACGCTCGGACTCCAGCCGACCGACTTTCGGGCAGTTGGCAACCCAGACCAGGCATTCCGGCTGGTGCGGTCGCATGCCGAGCGGGCGGGCATCTTCGTGTTGCTCCTGTCCAATCTGGGGAGCCACCACACCGATCTGGATGTGGAGGTTTTCCGGGGATTTGCTCTAACGGACAAATTCGCTCCGTTCGTCGTGGTCAACCCGAGGGACTCGGCGGGCGCGCGATCCTTCACCTTGCTGCACGAGCTCGCGCATCTGTGGCTCGGCGAACCGGGTGTGAGCGGAGGGGATCCCACGGATCCCGTGGAGGTGTTCTGCAACAGGGTGGCCTCCCAGTTTCTCCTGCCGGACGAGGCGTTGGCGGACATCCCTACTTCGGATGCTGGCGATGTGGACTCTTGGGCCCGGACTGTCACCGAGTTCGCCCGCCCTCGGAATGTGAGTGCTTCGATGGTGGCGTACCGACTGCACCGTCGAGGCACAATCGACAAAGAGACGTGGCTGCGTCTGCAGGGTCTGTTTCGTAGCCAGTGGCGGGAAGGCCGGAAGCGCGAACGTCAAAGGCGGGCGCAGAGTGATGGCGGCCCCACGTACGGCGTGCTTGTCAGGCACGCGCTGGGATCGGGCCTAGTTGAATTGGCGTTTCAACTGGAAGCCTCGGGATCGCTTACAGCCACGAAGGCGGCGAGAGTGCTGGGTGTCAATCCGCGCAATGCGCACGCCGTCATGGGAGCGGGGTGACTGTGCCTGTTCGCCCCACGCGGAGGGTACTGTACCTGCTTGACGCTGATCACGGCGCACCGCGACTACTATGCCGTGGCGCGCGTTCCAGAATTCTGGGACTGGCTGCGGTACCAAGCGGCTGCCGGCAGGGTAAAGGTACCCGCTGAGATTCTTGATGAAGTGAAGGGTGGGAAGCGTCGGAAGGGTATGGATGACCTCCTCGATTGGCTGAAGTCTGCCGACGTGAAGAACGGAATCCCTCTCGACGAGGAGCCTGATTCGGCGCTCGTGCAGCGGGTAGTGACGGAAGGGTATGCACCCGATCTGAACGAACACGAAATGGGGAGGTTGGGCCGCGATCCGTTTCTGATCGCCTACGCGCTCGTCGACCCCGACCGTCGTCGCATTGTCACGACTGAGGTGTCGAGGCCCAGGAAGAAGCGAGCAAACCGCAAGATTCCCGATGTTGCCAAGAGGTTCGGGATCAGGACGCTGGACCCATTCCAGTTCGCGAGAGAGCTGGACTTCAGGACCGGTTGGAGAGAATCGGTGTGATTTCGCTGGCTCCGCACGGCCAGCGAAGCGCATCCCCAGTCGCCAAAGATGATGTCAAACAAGCTGTCACCGTAGACGCCCTGCCTGACGTATCGTGTTGTACAGGAACGCCTTGAACCGTCACGATGCGTGTCAAATAAGGAGTCATGGAATGAGCGTTAGATGTCGTTAGGAGGGAGTCTAACGTTAGCTTCGTTCCTTACTTTAGGTCGACGCCTCACGGCCCGCTGATTCTGCCTGGCCCGACCGTTGTCCGCCATTCTGGGCCCGAGATGGCGGACAAATTGCGCGGTAGCACCGCGCGGCACCCCTACTCCTTGCTCGCGGTGTTCGGTGACCACAAGATGGTGGAACGTCCCGACGATATGATCGTGAATGGCACCCGATGAGAGTTGACAACGGCTCGACGCCCTACAGACAGTTCCGTGAGGAGGCCTACCGAGCAAGACTGAAAGCCCTGCTCGAGGTCAAGGGCGGTCCGCTCCAAAAGGATTTCCTCGAAGCCATCCGGGACCGCCGCACGTTCGTCGATTACATGTCGACACTTCCGGCTAACGGGACCCGAGAAGTGCCGCTGTGGGGAGAATCGATATCAGAAACGGACTTCCGGACGCTGCCACCGGAGCTTGAATTGCGCCTTTACAGGCTGTGGGCGCACATTCCCGCCAATGTCGCTCGCCGCCCGGGATTCTGGGGTTACTTGACCACCTGCCATGTCGAGGCGGGCAGAATCGACTCGACCCATCTCACCGCAACTAGTCGGCTGCTTGGGGCGTCGGCAATCGATCAGGCCATGGCTGACGATACGCCACTCAAGATCGACCGGTGTGTCCGCACGGCACTGCGGCGCATGGGTGGCCTTCCGCCGGCTCGCGGCCGCCGCAGCGTCTACGTCGATTGCATGTTCGCCCGCGCATGGTGGCGAGAGCGCATGGTAGAGGAAGCCACCAGCGAGGCTGCGGACCGGGTCCGCGCGCTGTTCCGGATCAGCGGGAAGTCACTCTGGGAAGAACTGATCGCACGTCTGATCGACAAAGACGGAGTTGCCGTGTTCGGCTCACTGGATGCCCCCAACGATGCCCGAAGCGCTCTCCTCCTCGCTCTCGCCCGGCACCTGGCCGGGAGACCCAAATCATCGCTATCGCAACCTCACCAGCTCCGGCGCGTTTTCGAAAAGGTTGCCACCTACCAGACAACGCCCGGCCTCGGTCCTGCCGCCGATCCAGAACTCGCCGAGCTCGTCAGAGCCCTCGTGGGGAGCTCGGGCGGGACGCCCTGACGGGTTCACACGCCTAAGGAGACCCGCACATGACAGCCAGCTACGGTTCGGGCGACGTGACGATCGCACCGCGCAGGGTGGGCAACGTCGCCGTGTCGAACGTCCGCCCCGTTCCGGCCTTGACCCCGCGAATTGGCTTCGATCTGTCATGGACCCTGCAACACCAGCATCGCTTGGGCGAGGTCCCCCCGGTGAGAGAGTTTATCCTCACCGACTTCCCGGGCGAGCTGACGGTGGGCCCAGACAACCTGTTCGTAGGCAACTTCGTGAGGACCGCATCGGGCCATCTCATCCATTCGCAGTCCCATGTGGTCACACAGAGAAGCTCCGTCGCTCTCGATCTGGGTGGACACCGGCTCGAACGCATTGAAGATCATCGGGCCGGTGGCGTGCTCACGATGCAGATGCGGCTGTGGCCCCGGATCGAGATGGACGGCGCTACAGTGCTTGCCAAGGTCACCGAAATCCGGCTTCAGATCCCGCGGGACGACTGGCTGGCCGTGGTCCGCGCATTCACCGGAAGAGCTGATCGACCTGCTGGAGATCCGTTACCACCTCACGCACGCGAATCGTTTCCGGCCAAGCCTTGGGGAACTCCAGCGTGCGCGTGAGGCCGTCGACCGGGGCGATTTCGATGCCGCCGTGATCCAAGCGAGAAAGGCCGTCACCCTCATGGAGGATTCCTTCAAGGGACCAGACGGGGGTAGCCTCAAGACCATCCTGGGCGACAGGCTCGACGACCGCCATGCGAAGCTGTATGCAGGCCTCATCACCCGCGCCAAGGACATGGGCAACATCACAGCGCACCGCGCCGCAGCCCGCGAGTACACCCGTGGCGAAGCCCTGTTCGCGATCCGGTTTGCGACGATCCTGCTCGAGGTGATCGCCGGATTGCTGTCAGACTGAACCGCAGGACTGGGTGGTCGGATTCGACCGGGCCGACAGATCGATCCGCAACAAAGGCTCGATCTCCCGCAGCTTCTCGCGAGGAACCCGCTCCAGAAGAAACGCCACTAGATCGTCCTGCCGGGGTTGCCCGAAGACCATGCGATAGACCGCGAGTGACCGTTTGAGCGCTTGGAGTTGAGATGCGTCCCAACTCAGCGGCAGTGCGGGCACATGTCGCTCTATTTGCGCGCCGTCCGCCAGCGGGAACAACCAGTACGGCACGAGTCCACGCCCGTCCGATGACTCCTGCCGGGCCGCTTCGAACAGGGCCTGCCACACATCCTTGCCAGCGCCGCCAAGCACCTCGGTACCGTACTTCGCCGCCACGTTCTTGCGCACGGCGTGTCCCTTGTAACGGTGGACCCGGCCTTCGCGCTGCTCGAGATCGACGGGATTTGACGGGAGGTTCCAGTGCATGACGGCGTGGCAGTACGCGTGGAAATCCAACCCCTCCTGGCCGACGGACGTGGACGCCAGCACGAAGGGCCAGAATGGAGAATTGAAGGCCTGACGGACCTGGCCCTCGCGTGCACCCGCCCGGCCGTCGTCGGCTTCCTGCGCACCGAAGCGCAGGGCGAAGTGGTTGCGCATGCGGTGACGTTCGACATGAACGGTGTCGCCGTCGCCCCGGAACTCGTCCACACGCGGGACTCCGGTGCGAAGCGAAAGCGCAGCCGACACCGCCTCGGCCAGCCTTTTCCAAGCCTTCTCATGGTCGGTCGCAAACAGCCCTTCGAGATCACGCAGAGTGTGGATGTACTCGTCCAGCACTGCTTGCAGGTTGCCAGCCGCGCAGTAATCCACGACCTGTCGCCAGTATGGAGTCTTGTCGTCTCTGGGTCGCTCGCCCCGGATGAGCGCCATCGCCTCTGGAAGATTGAACAGCTTGCGGAAGCTCCAAGCAATCCGGGCGGCGGCGTCCCGGGCCGTGAGTGCCGCCCGCGTTTCGGCACCGGAAGCTCTCGTGAGTGCCCTGAGGGCGCTCGTTGCGGGACCGGCCACGGATCGCGTGGCAAGGGCGTCGGCAAGGTCCGCTGGGGGTCGTCCCAGTTCCCGCGACCCTCGCGCCAGGGCCTCAATCCCTTCGTCGACGAGCTTTCTCGCCGAGCTGACGTGGTCTGTCCAGCGCGACGCATCGTCATCATCCCCCTCCACCCCAGTCCACTGCCTTGCAAGATCCCAGCGACCGAACCACTCTCTGGTCGACCCCTCATGCCTCTCGAGATCCAACAGGATCGGGGCGACCCAATACCAGCTCTCATCCTCGCTCGCAGCGTCGCGATACGGCTCGGTGAGTCCGGCCAGACGCGGTTCGAGTCGATCCCGCGCGCGGGCTATGGCGTCGGCAAGGGTAGCGCCGCCCTCCGGCGCGGGGACGGGATCCCCCAGCTCGGCGAGGGTGGGACTCGGGTACAGGATCGCAAGCACCGGCATTCCCGTGAGACCCCCACGCTCTTGCGAATACGCGAATCGCAACAGGGGTCGTCGCCTCTTGCGTTCCTCGGGCGTGTTGCGGATCGACTCGTCGAAGCGCGGGAAGATACGGCGTTCAACGTCGTAGCTCACCACGCCGGCGACAGCCTTTGGAACAACCTGCCAGGTCGAGAAGATCAGACGCTTGGAGAGTTGCTGCTTGCGCGCCGTCTTCCACGGACCGGACTCCGCGTAGTACGGAAGGGCAGGCGGTAGCCAAAGAAGCCTCCACGCCTCGCCACGTTCCATCCACTCGAAAAGACTGCGCAGGCGCGCGTTGGCCGGGTCGAGTCGCGCGTAAGTCTCGACATCTTCCCACGAGAGGGAGACCCGTCCGCCGGCGGTCAAGAGTTTCTGTAAGCCATTGTCCGACGACATGTCCAGCCTCGCCATGACTTTCTTCTTGAGCTGGTAGTCGTCCATGAAACTCAGGAGGTAGGGGGCCGACTTCCAGTAATCGAGGACACGCGGCTGGTTTACTTCGCGACCGATCCTCTCCAGCGCCAGGAAGTCTTGCACGTCTCCTGCGGTAAGAGCCAAACCCGCGCATGGGACTTCGCGCATCATCCCGTCCGATTCCGTGGAGACCCGCAGCCTTTCGGTCCGCGACATGACCCGCCGGAGCTGCTTTTCGATTCGTCTCTTGATCCGTACCAATGATTCGGTCCCGGACTCGATCCGGTACATCGCCTGCCGGTAGTCGTCCAGAAGCCCGCGGAGATCGCCGCTCTCTTTCAGCTCGGGGTTCAGGAACTCAACGGTGCGAAGAAAGTCCCGGTAATGGTCGTCGTCGGCACTTTCGTGATGGAGCGTGTACATCCGGTAGGGTGTAGCCGAGAGGAGCAGCAGACGAACGTCGGCGGTATCGTCGGAGTAGTTGAAGAGGTGTCTCGCCAGTCTTGACGTGGCATCCTCTCCGTCCAGGAGGTGCTTGAATCGCTGGAATTCGTCTAGGATCACGAGGTCGGGCTCCAGCGCAGTGACGCAGACCTCGGCCAGCATCGCGCGAATCTGGCCGATGAACCTGATCTGTCTCGAGCGGTCGTCCCACGGGATTCGCGTTCGAGTCCGCCAGAATCGCCGACAGAGATCCTCGTATTGCTTCCGCAGATCTTCGCCTTCATCGAGAAGGCGACGCTTGAATGCACTCCCGAGATCGTCGTCGATTCGCCCCGAGCGCTTGAAATCGTTCAACCACCAGCGAAAGTTCCCCGTCTTCCTCACATATCCTTGAAGAACATTCATGGGACCCTTGCGGTGATCCGGCCACACACGCTGCAAGAGATGATAAAGGACGACACGCTCTTCCGCAGTTCCCATGCTGCTTCTCAGATCAAACGAGGTACCAGGCGTAAGGGCGAGGTAGTTGACCCTGTTCGCCTTCAGGTCGTGGAGTTCCCGCGGCAGTAGTCCCAGCCGCCCAGCCCGGACAAACCTGCCGCTGCCGATCTGAAGCCGGCGAACGTTCTGTCTGGCGATCTGCGCGTTGGAGCAGATGTAGACGATGTCGATCTGCTCGACTTTGTTTTCACCGTCCCAGAGGTGGTCAATCGCCTTCGCGATTACGCCGCGCGCCACGAGCGTCTTGCCGAGACCGACCTCGTCGGCCACCAAGAAGCGACGGGTCGAATCCGGCGCCGTGTACAGGCGCTCAAAGGCGTACTCGACGGTGTCACGCTGGAATCCCTTGAGGCCGTCGAGGACGGCGTTGGGATCAGGGCGCTCGCCCGCACGCTGTGGGCTCATGGCTTCAGCGCCTTCCGCGCCGCCCACACCGGTTCCCATATCTCGTCCAGGCCCTCCGGCAGGAGATCTCCACCCTCCGGCGTCTCTTTAAGGTCGGCAATCAGCCGGGCCACGTCGTCGATTTGCCTCGGGTTGTGGCTCAAGCTCCGGAGGAGTGCTTCAAGCAGCGTTCCTTGATCCCAACCTCCGAAAGTTCCCCGCGAATCGTTGTCGCCACCACGCGCCGCTTCCACGAACGCCGACACGTCCGCACCCTCCCCTATCAGAATGAGGAGCAAAAGCCGGAGGACGCGGCGGCGATCCTTTAGGAGCAAGCGCAGCAGGCGCGGCATACGGTCCTCAGGCGCACCGACCAACTCGGCTGTTACCACGAACCGCTTCCGCACCTCGTGTGGTCCCTCTCGTAACGCGATCTCGAACGCAAAGAATGCGGTCAGGGCTTCGAAGGATAGTTCCCTGAACGTGGCGATCGCATCGGCAGGCTCAGAGGGACCGCTTGGTCTATGCCCAGATTCACCCGGACCCCGCAGCAGTATAGCCTGCTCCGCAGGAAGCGTGGCCGGCCATACCTTCACCTCCGCCGCCGCAGGGATTTCGGGAAGTTCACCCGACAAGGTCATATCCCACCGCTGCTTCTCGTCCGCGCAGCGCACGGTCGCAATCAAGCAGACAGCACCCAAGACCAGCGTTAACCGATCGGCCCGCCTCTCCAGGGCCCGTTGCGTTTCGTCTGCGGCGGCGAGGGAGTCGGGAACCCGGTACTCCTGCAACAGAGACCGGAGAGTTTCGAGCTGCGGATCGTCTTCAACGCCCAGGAGCGCGTTGATGCCGCAATTCCCTTTCTTGCCGACGAGTTCGACCAGCAACTCCACGTTCTGCTGGAATGCGGCGCTCGTCGCATTCGCCGAGCCGGTAAAGAGCCTTGCCTCCCGACCGTTCTCGAACAGGAACAACTTGGCGTGCAGGCCCACGAGCTCTACCGGATCATTGTCCGGTGACCACCCCGCATCGGGCGGCGACCCCTCAGCGGGTGCCGACTCCTCCGTTTCCTGCTCCAACTCGTCTTCGCCGTCGCGTGAGTCGAAGCTGGCACCGGGCGAAAGCACGTAACACGTGCTAGGCAGGCCATCTTCTCCCAAGCTGCGGACAACATCCTCGAAGGCGTCCGGCCGCGAGATCAGAACCTCGAGCCCGTGATCACGCACAAGACGCCGCACGGTCGAGCCGACAAGGAACGGCGACACCACCAGGCTGCGCTGTGCCTTAGGGAAGGGCCATCCATGTCGGCGCGCCAGGCCGAAATTGTGTACCCGGAAGTCACCGAACGGTCGCGGTGGCCGAAAGTCGACTCTCCGGACCTCGTGGGCCATCCGGCCGATGTCGTTACGCAACTCAACCGATGGCGACCGCGTTGCAAGCTCCGGAAGGGCCAGAAGCAGGTCCGCAAAGGGTTTGTTCCGCGAGTAGCCGCGTTGCCTTTGCGTCAGCCGTCCCTCCAGACGGAGGCAGGTATCCCACGCCCGGGCAAACGTCAGGTTGCGGGAGAGGCAAAGCACTCGGTAGATCGCCGGCCGGTCGTCCGCTTCGAAGTTTAGCACCCAGATCTTCGGATGGAAGATCCCTTCTTCCCGTCGCGCTTCGACTTCGAACACTGAGCCTTCGAGGTAAGCCATGAGGCGCTGTTGCGGCCTGGGCACGCCGATCGCACCGGCCTGACAGAAGAGCGTGACCTTCTCGGCATGTCGCCGGAGAGCTTCGAGCAGCGCCACGGGATCGGCCACGGGCGCGCCCTCGTCGTCGTGGGCGTCGAAGAAGGTGAAAGCGAGGGGCGCCGTCAGGAGTGCCATCAGGTCCAGCGTGAAACTGGTCCCCACGGCGCGCCGCAGGTGGTAGCCGGTGGGGGGACGCAGGCTTTCAAGGAGGAGCGTCCGCTCACGCGTCCCCAGCATCGCCCTCGCTCCTCGCCAGTCCGTCAAAGATGTCTTTGAGAACACGCTTGGCTGGACCCCACCGGTAGCTTAGGCGCCCGGTGCCCGATTCCCCGCCCCACAATTCAAGGCGCCGCGGGTTGGTCAACCGCGCTCGGGACCGTTTGAGTTGAGTCTCACGATCCCTCACGAGCGCCCTTGCGTTGCTGTTGTCTCCGACGCCCTCGGGCCCAGCTCGCTTCAGATTCTCGACCCAACCCTCGACGAAGTTCCGGGTCGGATGCCTAAGCGATCGGCCCTGGGTCTTCACGACACGCCACACCCGTTCCAGTTTCCAGTCCTTCAGGGCCGGCCCGAGCTCGAAAACGTCGTCCGCCCAGTCCGCCAGCCTGAGTCGATACTTGTCCTGCCACTCGTCACGCTTCTTGAGTTCCGAGAGCATGAGGTTGTAGAGAAGGGCCGCCCCCTGCATGCAGACGGCGAAGTGTCTGGCGTCTCGAAGATGGTCCCGCAAAGCCGGTGAAACCTCGGCGAGGTGGGCCAAGTTCCACGGCCAATCGGCTTCGAGATCCTCAACGTCGGCGCGACCTGCCAGTACGGCCAGCAGGCTCTCGGACTGCCGCGTCTGAATGCGCTCCCTCAAGTACTCGGCGTCCTGTCGGCGTAGTGCAACCGACACGCTTGCCGTCGGGAATCCAGATGGTTGCTCGGGAAGGTGCGGGTGCCAGTTCGTCGGAGGCGCGCTTCTGCCCTCAGGGTCTCGGCGCGTTTTTTGGAACTGTTCTCTGCGCCGGCGGAAACCATCGAGGGACCGGAAGTACGCCCACTTGTGCCCAGAAAACGTGCGGATACCCCAACTTCCGAGGCCGCCCCAATAGACCTCGCTCGGAAGCCGTTTCAGGGCGTCGCCGGCCTGGGAACCAAAGACCCCCCAGGTATCACTGCCCTCGCGTAACCGTCGGTTGAGGTGCAGTTCCTCCCATCGAGCTCGGCCCTCGGCTTCGCTCGACGCAACCTGAAGTCTCTCGAGCCGCAGTAAGGTCCACGGTATGAGCAGGAAGTAGCATGCCCGAGTCTGAAGCGTGGTTGTGCCGGGAAAGAACAGATCTGAGTAGCTGTTGCCGACGCCCGCCAGCCCAAGTTCGTCGACGGTGCCGGTCTCCCGGAACAGGTCGATGACATCCAACGCGCGGCGCCGGTCACGCTCCGAGTAGTCGAGCCAGGTTAGTGTTGATGCCATGTTGGTTCGCGCAGTCGCTCCGTCAGGCCCCGCCTGCCGCCACAACCCATCGGACTCATATGATAGTGCATCGTGCGGACGCAGGGCGGCAAGTGTCGGTGTGGCCGCTTGACGGAAATGGAGCGACGCCATGACCAGGGTGAAGAATCTCTACGTGATTCGCCTTGATAAGGCCGTGCTCCAGGAGCCGAAGTTCGGGGAGGAGAATCCTGGCTATCGGCGGTGGAAGCCGTGCGTCTACGTGGGCGTAAAGTCACTCGATCCCGAGGAGCGCTTTCGGCAACACAAGAGCGGCCACAAGGCCGCACGATACGCCAGGAAGTACGGCAAGTACCTCATGCGAAGGAAGTACGAGAGCCTGAATCCGGTCCCGTCGGCTGAGGCCGAGGATCGGGAGAGAGACTTGGCTGAATCACTGCGACGAAAGGGGTACGGGGTCTGGCAACGCTAACGAACGCCCTTTCAACCGGACACTCGTTGGCGCGGCTGGTACCGGGTGACCTTGATTCGGTGTTCCCGCTTCCGGGCCCGGGCCAGATCGTACGTCGCCTGGCGACGAAGCCAGAACTCGGCGTTGGACCAGCCCGCCTTCTCCAGGCGAATGGCCATCTCGGGGGAGATCGCCGCGTGTCCGTTCAGAACGCGCGAGAGCGTATGGCGGGCCACGCCCAGCACCCGCGCCGCTTCGGTCACGTTCAAATCGAGAGCGTCCAGGCAGTTCTCCCTGATGCTCCGGCCGGGGTGCGGGGGGACCTTCATGGCCATGTGCGCTCCTCTCTAGGGTCCGCTAGTGGTAGTCGACCAGATCGACATCGTACGCGACGTGGCCCTCCATGCCGTCTCCGATCGGCGGACGCGGGCTAACACCCCATCCCCACGCGACCGTTGTCCGCCATTCTGGACCCAAGATGGCGGACAAACGGGGCGAGGTGGTCTTTTCTGTCGTACCGCAGTAGAAATGTCCGCCCTCATACGATGAGACTTCCGACAATCTCAGTGCTCGCGGATTTCGCTAATCTCGCGGCCACTCCATGAGCGCCACGTTCGTAGCGAGATTGGCTTTCCGTTGTTCATCGTCCGGCTCCTCGAAGCCCGCTGCCCGCAGCCGTGCCTCGCGCTCGTCGCGCTGGGCGTGAATCGCGTCGCCCAACCCCTTCGCCCTTTCAATCGCATTCCGGGCGGCCGCTTCGTCGATCGTCTCCTCGGCCAAGACATCGAGAAGAGGCCGGCCGCCGGGCTCCAATGGAGACCTGACGAATCGCGGGAAAAGCGCGTTGGCCGATGTAACTTTGGATTCCCGGAGCAACCGCAGCAGCACTTGAATCCTAGAGACGTTGTCGGCGTTGGGTCGACCGTCATCGAGCCAGTCGTAGACGGTGGGGCCGGAGACTCGCAGGATACGGGCGAGTTCAGACTTGTTGACCGAGAGCGCCGTCTGCAGTTCCCACACCTGGTGCGCAACGGGGATTCGGTTTGCCCGCCTACGACGACTCCTGCTCACCAAAGTCGCTCCGACTCACCGAATCCGACCATCGCGTCTTCGAGGGCGCGGCCAACGGCATCCCACGCATCGCGGATCGCCTCGCCATCGGATTCCCGGTCAACCGCAGTGTCGGTGCCGCGGTGCATCGTACCCGTGACATCGAATGCCCGGCTCATCCCGCGAACGAACGGGTTCTCCCGCGGCGCGGAACGCTTCGATACCCGGCGACGGATCACGCTGCTCACGGCCATGTCCGGGTACTGCCGACGGATCGCCGCGAGCATTCGGCGGTACGGCATCAGCCGGACCCACCGCGACGCTCGTTTCATATAGTCTGCGACCGGATCCGAGAAATCGGCGAGCACCTCGGCACCCCGCCGATACCCGGTCGTGGTGAGTAGGTAGTGAGAGCAGGAACCCGAAGTGTCGACGTGGGCGGTGCCAGCCGCCACCAACTCTCCGATCACACCGTAGACGGCGCGATCGAAGGGCCCGTAGTGGTAAGGCCGAAAGTCGAAGAATGGCCCCCCGATCCGGTCGGACACCTCCCGGTCGATCAAGAACAACAGGTTCTGTGCCCTGATCGGGTCGAACGCCGCACCCGGTCCGCCCGCGGCGAACGAGGCTGTCACGATGTCTGAGCGACTCCAGTCCATTGGCAACCCTCTCTCCAACCCGTCTTCCACATCCCTCCCAAGGTAACTACTCCGGGGACTACCCCCGCTGTCCCCTCCCCCTTGCGGACTGTTCGGAGTTCCTGAGGAACTTGCCACCCAGCGCGGGTTCCAGTCTGTAACCGCCCAGCTCGATCCCCACATCGGCGAGCTGTTTCGCGGCCTGACGGCTACGTTCGATCGCGGTTCGATCGATCTTGGGATTCTCTTTGAGAATCTTGGCCAGCTGGTCCGTCTTCATCAGTGAGCCAATCCGTTTCGAGCCATGTGGTCCCGGTCCAATCCTTGAACCTATAGCGCGTCAACCACCGTTTCAGCAAAGAGGGCGACCACGGCAGTCCCGACCGAGCCGCCCACCCTCACCTCACCCCACCCCCCAACCTCCCCACCACAACCATCGGCACGTCCAGTTCGTCCAGCTCGACCCAGGCGGCCAGGCCGTCGGGGCCGAAGGCGTCGGGAATGGGGGGATCGTCCGGCGGGAGGGTGCCGACGTAGCGTCCGTCGGGATTCCAGACGTCGATCGCGCCGACCGCTTCTTCCCAGGGGTCGCCTTCGCGTCGTCGGCGCACCCAGAGGCCGCCCTCCCACGTGGCCCTGAGGGAGAGGACGACGGGAATCTCGTGGTTGAACTGCATGCCCTCGATGTCGGCGCGCATCCGCGCGACCATCTGCGCCATGAACTCCGGCGGCGCCCGGTCCGGCCCCTGCGGGTTGTCGGGGTCGCCGTAGAGGCGCTCGAATTCTGCCATGGCCGAATCCCGAACGGTCGTCTCGACCTCGGTGGTCACCGGCTCGGGGACGATGGGTCTGGCGATGGTGCCGATAGGTGCGCCGTCGACCGCAACGAGCTTGATCGAATAGCCGGCGGAATCGGAATAGGCCACCGATCCGTCGGGCAGGACGTCGAAGAGCAGACCGGGGTCGAACCTTCTCGGCTCGTCCGTGGCACCGGACGCTTCCTCGCCAGGCACCGGCGCTCGTACCTCGCTCGCCTTGACGATGGGCTCGGCGGTGGTGCCCGTCGGTCCCAGGGTCAACCGCTCCAGGCCGCGCGGACCGATGGTCGGGTTGGGCGACTCGATCCGCCGAAACTGCTCCTGGACGACGTCGCTCATTCCGCGCGCCACCAGCGCGACGGCACCGGGATGCGGCCTGGCACCGCTCCGGAACGCCATCATTCCAAAGTCCGCGACCTGGCCCGCCGACATGTTCACCTGACGGTCGAAGGAGCCATCTGGGGCGAACACGACATAGGTGCCGCGGCCGCGGTCCGCCACGACCACCGTGCCGTCCCTCCAGACGTAGATGTCGTCGGGACCGCCGAACTCCCCGGCTCCCTCGCCTCTCCGTCCCAGGGTCCGGACGAGTCCGCCGTCGCGGTCCAGAACGGCGACGACCGGGACATCGGGATTCAGGACGAACAGGTTGCCGCGGCCGTCGAACCCCAGGCTCGGAGATGTCCCGAACTGCGCCCAGGCGGGCGGGTCCATGTCGCCCACCCTGAACAACTCGACGAACTCCGTGGTCAGGGGACGATCGGTGTCCAGGGTGTCGTCCGGCACGTCGGAGCAGGCACCCGCCGCAATGGCCATCGCGAGGGTCCACACGGCTGTTCGTCCGCTCACGGGGTTCTCCTTGTCGGCGTGACGGGTGTTGTCGCTTTCGGGGCGGGCACCCCGGCCGCCGCCTCCGGTCCGATGACACCGGCGATGCGCGGATTGGTTGCAACGGGGGCTCGAATCCGGGTTCGAGAGGCCGTGAAGGGAACGGGCCTGGGGTGTTTACGGCAAGGTTTGGTGGGGCGGGAGGGGGAGATGGTGATCGGGCTCGGGGGGATGGGTGGGTCGCCCGCGAGATCTGTACGGGTGCTGGTGACGGGTTCAGGAGTCGCTGGTGACGATCACATGGTGGTCGTGAACGGACGCGAAGCGTGGGATCACAGCCTCGTTCTCGGGCCCGACAGCGGAGAATCTCGCACCCACCCAATTGCCGAACATTTCCCTCAACGGACTCCTGAGGCGCAGCCTTGGAGTACCACAGTAGTGACGCCGCAAGTATTCGGTCGGAAGAGTCGCCAAGTTGTCCCAGACAACCACCGACATGGGAATCTTCACTCTGCCTTTGGACCGCTCTGGAATGAGGAAACGGCGAGGATACGCACCTCTGCGGATGACTTCGAGTCGTTTCTTCAGCTCCTTGTCCGGAGCATTCTCGGCAATGCGAAGCGTCTGCCTGGAAGCTGGAAGCACCTGGAGCACGACGACCCGCCTCAAACCCCGTGCTTCCATGTCGCAGGAGGCCTGGGCAACGATCCAGGTGCCAGTGGCCTTCTCCACGGCCGGCGCAGGCCCCTCCGGCTCAAGGTCGCTGGCAAGCCAATAGCAGACCAGGTCAACGAAGATGTCCCCCTGGCGGAGCGTGGTGTCATCTACCGTTTCGTACCAGAACCGGTCGGCGGTGGACATCTTCGTTCGCTAGCTCCCGATCTCCCAGTCAAGTACGGTCGGGCTGGCATCGCTCACGCTTCCACTGATCAGGGTCTTGGCCCCCGGGGCTTCATGGTAGTAGTCCGAATACTCGGAGAACGAAAGAGTGCGTCGGCCAGCGGTTTTCGCCACGCGGTCGACCAGGGTCACTTCCATGAGCGCGCGACATCTGGTCCGCTCAGGAGCGTTGATCTGGCGGATTGCCCGCTGCTTGACCGGGCCGTGGACCCCTAGGAACCGAAGGCCTACGGGACCGTGTCTGCGCTGACCCAAGTAGGTGGGTCTGGAAGTCCGGGTGGGGTTGGCCAGCGGTGGCATCAGTCCTCCATGGGCTGGAATGTCACGGCGAGAGCGTCCGTGATGCAGCTCTCGAAAACCACGTTCTCAAACAGGTGCGCCCTCTCGAACCACTCGGGTGCAGCATCGAAATCCGGTGCGTGCTTGACCCACAGGTTGAAGACCTCGATGTCGAGTGTCACTCCCAACATCTCATCTCCCATGTCATGGGGAGGATCAGATTTCGTCAGGGTCACGGTCGCGCTGTGTTGGGGGAACTCGATTCCAGACTCCCAGGTTCGGGTGAACGTGAAGTCCCACAGCTTCTTCACCGGCTGCAGTGGCCTAGGCACCACGGTGAACCAGTCCTCGAGATCGGCTCCCTTCTTGATCACCACCCGATTAACGTAACGGAGTCCGGCGCGGCGAATGGTCAGGTCCGCGAACATCGGTTCCACTACGGTTAGAAGCTCACGGAAACTCGCCGAATTGAGTTCCCATCCGACGTATTCACCACCGGGCCACTCCTGGGACCGGAGCAGGTTCTGCGTAATTCGGTTGGCCGCGACAGTTACGAGGCGTCGAGGGTGCTCGGCCAGGAACTCCCACCCCCACAGGAAGTGGTCTGGATCCTGGTTCTCGATGCGGTGTGGGCTGACCAACGCGTGATTCGAAATCCGCATGACCGGGACAGGATCACCGAGAGACCCACTGACCCGGTCGGGCAACTGAGGAAGCCGTTCCGGCGGCGCGTCGTCCTGGAACTGAAGGTCCAGGATAACCTCCGAAACGGGTGGACGCCTGAAGATTCGTCGTCGGCTCATTCTGACAGACCACTCACCTCCCGAGCGCCGGAGCGCGGTTATCCCCGGCCAGAGCCCGGGCGAAAGACATCCCAGATGATTGGAGCCAGGACGCGATGGTGCGGTTGCCCTGACGGCAAAGCTAGGCCAATCGGATGACGAACGGTAGGTTCGGAGCGGCGGCCAAAGCGCCCAAGTCCGACTCGCTCGCCCTTGAGGACTCCCCGGGTCCGGGAGGCTGGAATCATGTTCCGCTCGGTTCTCACACACCCTGCCGCCGCGGTGCCCGTCCTCGTCGCGCTCACCCTGACCACCGCCCTCTCCTCCTGCGAAACCGGAGCGCCGGTGGGGGAACCCACCCGCGAGACGCTTCCCAACGGGGCGGTGCTCGTCCGTTATCCCGACCTCCCCTCCATCGACTCGGTCGGACCCGAGGTCGCTGAAGCGCATGTCGATCTCCGGTTCGGCAGCGTGGATGGGGATGACCCCAACCTCAGCTTCGGCGCCATTCGGGTTCAGGCAGCCAGCGACGGCACCATCTACGTGCTCGACCAGCAGGCTGCGGAGGTCCGCGTTTTCGACTCCGACGGACGATACCTCAGAACGATCGTGCGGCGGGGCGAGGGACCGGGCGAGATCGGCGGGGCCAACGGGATCTTCCTGTCGGGGGACACCCTCCTGTGGATCAACGACGCCCGACGGCGGACGATCATCGGGGTGGACCCGGATGGGGAGGAGGTTCGGCGGTTCACCGAGCCGGTGGGGCTCATAAGCGTCCAGGGGGCAAGCTTGTTCGACGCTCGGGGACGCTACTGGAGGGAATTCTCCTATTCGGACACCGGTCCGGGCTTCCCACCGCCAATGGGACTGACGGCGTGGACCGGCCGGCGCTACTACAAGTCCTATGACCTGTCCAACGGAGCCATCGACTCGGTCCCACTCGGTGAAGCACGTTATCGGATATACGCATACTCCACGCCCGACGCGCCCTTCGGATTCCTCCCCCTTCGCTTCGACCCCTTCGAGATGATCGTGGTGAACCCTGCCGGCGGATTCTGGCGCGCCCACAGCACGTCGTATCGGATTGTGCGGACCGGCGAGCGCGGGGACACGCTGGTTGTCATCGAGGCCGATCTGCCCGAGGCACCGGTGACGGACGCGGACCGTTCGGCCTACGTCGACAGCATCGCCGAGGATCGTCCCGAACTGCGCGGTGAAGCGGAAGAGGTCGCGGCTCTCATGCCGGACACAAGGCCCATGCTCGCAGGGATGTTTGTGGACGATGAACACCGGCTCTGGGTGCAAAGGGTCACCCCGGAGGATGCGCCCGCGTTCTACGACCTGTTTTCCGCGGACGGCGACTACCTGGGTTCCGTGCGCCTAGCGTTCGTCGCGGCCGGGCCGCTGGTGATCCGCAGCAGCACCATCTACACCTGGATCGAGGACGACCTGGGGGTGCCGTTCGTGGTCAGGGCACCGTTGTTCCGGGCCCGTGGCGCGGCTGGTAGCCGACCAGTTCGATCTTCAGATTGAGACCCACCGCTTTCGCTGCCGCAGCGAGCGTGTCCAGCCGGATGTGGTCGTTTTCGGGATCGAGAATGCGGTCCAACTGGCTCCGGCTGGTACGCATCGCGGCGGCCATGGCGCTCTTGCTCATCCGCCTTCTTTCCATGGCCTGCTCCAGCTGCCAGGCCAGAACTCGCTTGACTGCCATTGCGTTGGTCTCTTCGAGGGTGCCCTGCGCTGCCAGATAGTCCTCGAAAGACGAGCCGATGCGGCCCTTCCTGTTCGTCATGATATGATCTCCTTCGGCAATCGCGTGGGCCGCCTTCGTCGTGCGAACTCCTCCACCGCACGTGGCGACCTCAACCGTACGAACCGAATGTGGGTCCAGCGTGGATCGGACACGTGCGCGAGCATGTCGCGCCGCTTGCGCCCATGCTGGGTAATGATCCAGACCAGCAGTGATTCATGCCCTCGCCAGATCATGAAATGCCGCCAGAAGCGCTCGCGGTTGTTCCCCCAGACGAGCTCTCTGGGTCGCCAGCGCTTCCACGAGCGGCGGAGGAAGCGCAAGACGACGAGCGGCAGCGGCAGATCGAGCCAGACAACGGTATCGAGGCGCGGCCAGAAGGTCTCCTGAGAGAACTTCGAGTAGGAACCCGCGACCACCCAGCGCTCACCGTGCGTCGCCTCGCGGATTCGGCGCTTGAACTCCTCAGGATCCGTCGCGTTGAGGCCGACCCATCCCGGTTGCCAGTTGATGGCGTCGAGTTCGACGAGGGGCGCATCGAGCGCGCCCGCCAACCGCGCCGCGAGCGTACTCTTGCCCGAGGAGCTGTTGCCGATGACGTGAATGCGGTTGCCGACCAGGGAGGCACGTCGGTGTGCTCTGGCACCTGTCATCTTCATGAGTTCTCCCTGATTCCGCGATGGCGATCGCCGATTCCAGAGCAAGGCGATCACCCTCGAAGTTAGCGAGTAGGAGCGCTGGAAAACGTGCTGTTGGCACCCGCTTGACCGCTTCCGCGCTGAAACGATATGCTGCGTCGCACTTGAGATGCGGGAGGTTGGGATGAAGAGAACGGAAGGCGATGGCCGCGACACTGCATATTCGACCCTACCGCGAGGCTGACGAGCGCGCCGTTGTGGCGCTGTGGCGCGACAGCAGCCTGGTGGTGCCGTGGAACGACCCTGCGGAGGACATCGCTCGGAAGCTGCGCGTGCAGCGCGACCTCTTCCTGGTCGGCTCCCTCAATGGGCGCGTCGTGGCCACGGTCATGGCCGGCTACGAGGGGCATCGGGGCTGGATCAACTACATGGCCGTGGCCCCCGACTGCCGACAGCGGGGTTTTGGCCTGCGCATGATGGATGCGGCGGAGGGACGCCTGCGGGCCATCGGCTGCCCGAAGATCAACCTGCAGATCAGGCGGTCGAACACCCAGGCGGTGGACTTCTCCCGGTCCATCGGCTTCGTCGAGGACGCGAGGATCAGCATGGCCAAGTGGGTGGTGGAGGACTGACCGCCCGCAGGCACCCGACCCACACCGAGGTTGATGCGCCTGATCGTCTTGGAGAGCTTCGAGGCATTCAGCGCCCAACCGGGCCGAACCCGTCGCCCTGGAGAATCTGGTCGACCGATTGGGATTCCAACCGCCGCTCAACCACGCCCTGAGCACCACCCACGTAATCACCCGAGCTCGGTTCGGCCTACCCTGACAGATCGACCGACCGCCACGTGGCAGGACAGCAGAATGGCGTTACAATGGAGTATCGCGTCATTCCGGGCCACGATCGAAGGGCGTCGGCGAATCTCGGGATTCTGCCAGCTTGCTGGGTTGGCGACGCGGTGACGGTGCGCCCGTCTGGCCGGTTGTCCCATATCGTCGTAGCCCAGCCCAGCCTACCTGCCCATCTTGCCGACAGCTCGAGCATACCCCGAAGTTCCAAGGTGACGCCGGAGGCACCCCGACCCACAATGGACACACCCGTGGCAGCTGAGCAGCCATCAGGAGAAGACGGTTGGTACCACCTGACGTGTACGCCATCCGTGCGGAGTCCGAGCGGCCCATGAAGAC
Source organism: Longimicrobiales bacterium (assembly GCA_963662845.2). GTDB lineage: Bacteria > Gemmatimonadota > Gemmatimonadetes > Longimicrobiales > Gaopeijiaceae > Bin94. The sequence goes on from CAXXCM010000007.1 coordinate 66,778, forward strand.
CCGTTGGAAGCCGGTGGACCTCGTGTGTCGTCATGGCCAGAAGGAAGTGACCGTTCGCACCAAGCTCGCTCGAGACGAGGAATCGACCGCCGTCTGCGTCGCAGAGGCGGTGTCGCACGCCCTTCTGCGAACGAATGGCTTTCGGGTGGCCGATCCATTCTGCGTTGTCGTCGGGAAGGAGTTTGCTCACAACCTGACCGCCCACTACGGCTTCAAGAAGCCCGTTCGACCCGGGCGGCACTGGGGCACACGGCTCATGCGTGGAGTCCAAGGGGTCGAGTTTAGCATCGACTTGGTAGGGAGGCTCGCAGAGCCACCGGACCTCTTTCGACTCTATTTGGCAGACGTCATTCTGGGGAACCCAGACCGCAAGACGCTCGGTAACGTGCTCCTCGCTAAGCGTGGCTCGGGTGGCCGGTTCGACTTGATCCCTATCGACCAAAGCGACGCGTTCTTCCACCCATCGGCTGTGATTCAGCCTGAGCAACTCCGTGGTCGTTTCCGTGAGCGGAAGGGCCAGATGCTGGATGGTACGGAAAGCGTCCTCCTCGACCGTGGGCCAACTCTGGTCGAAGCCTGCTTCGCCGAAGCGAAGCGGCTCCGGGACCGCGCAGGCCATTTCGTGCGCGCCTGCCACGGCGAGTGGCTCGACCGGGCTGGCGCGGACCCCACCTTGCTTGAAGATTTCCTCGAATACCGGATGGACACACTGGAGACCCTGGCACGTAAGGCGCATTGGCTGGATTTGGCTTCGATCAACTCAGGAGGGCAGCGTGTACTCGACTTCACCTAGGGAGATCCTGCATGGCTATTCCGTGGTCCGGGTCAGCGTGGACGACGATCGCGACCACACCGTTCCCGTCGGCGTCGTCGCATGGGATACGGGAAACGCGTGGTACCGCTGGCGATGGCTGCGGAAGGACGAAAGCGTGCGAGGCTTGGACAGTGCGACCCGGGAGCTGATGGGGATCGCCAAGAACCATATCCGACGCTGGGCAGGTGCTCGGAGGGTACCATACGAGCCTGCGCCAGTGGAACCGACGAGGGCGCGCTTCTGGAAGGCCGTCTCCGAGGTCCTTTCCACCGCCGTACGACTCGACCCTCCCAAGGCCATGGACCCGATGGACGAGCCCGAAGCCGAAATCGAATCTCTCTTCGAAGCCGTGGTTCAACCGAGGACATCGCGGCGAGTTCGAGTGCAGCGAATCGACTCCGCCATCAGCCAAGCCCTCGGTGAGCTGGCCAACCACATACCGGCCCGACCGCGCGTGGCAGCCTTCGGTGGCACCACCGAACAGGTTCGGAGGGGTGTGGAGACAGACCGGGGCATCCTGTTGGTCGACGGCGTTAACCTAGCGGTGTCGACGGCCCGCAAAGAGGCGGACGCTCTTGTGTCACGCTTCCTGAGAATAAAGGACGCCTACCGGAACAGGTCGGTCCAGATCATCGTGGGGTACGCGGCTTCGCCCGATGGCTTGAACGGAGAGGCCCACATGTGCGAGTGGATTCGTGAGCAACTGACTGAACAGGTGTTCGACGTGTCCGCCGAGCACGCTGAGTTCAAGAAGGCCACGATGGCCGCCTGGACGGCGCTAAAGGGGACTTCGCAAATGGCACTTCCGCCACCGACGGGCTCTGGAGAACACCGGCTGGGTGATCACCGGATCCCGTCTGGATTCTGACGATGACGGCCATCGGTTAGAGCGAGTCGATCACCGGTTTCCGGGCGCCGGGACAAGAATGAACTCTGCGGCGATCTGATCACCCCTGATCAAGGACTCAAAGCAAAATGGGCGGGCACGACGAAAACGCACGCGCCGCCGTTTGGGGCCGCTCATCTACTCGTCGACTTCTGTCTCATCTCTGGCCTGCACTCGTCGATCCTCCGTCTCACCCTGGGCGTAACCATCGATCGTCACAACGGTGTTCAAGGAGGGAGGAAACTGAACGACGAACCCTTGGTTCCCTCGCCGGGCTTCCTCGGGCAACCTGTTTACATTCCCCTCTATCTTGGAAAAGCTGCCGTTTATGTCGCCTATGTGATCATTGATGGCCGCTCTGGCTCGGTCAGAGATCTCGGCTTGAAACCGCTTCTCAGCTTCGAGGCGCTGGAAGTCCTGTCTGATCTTTTCCAGTTCCCCCTGACGGAAGTAGGAAGAAAAACCAACGACCGCCGCCAAAACGAGCGTGGCACCGCGGAAGAACGCTTCCCACGTCAGCAACTCATTGGTCGCCGCGCCAGGGCCCGCAGCATTTCCCCATGTCATGAGCGCCCAAAAGCCCAGCACAGAGCCCCCGGCAATAGCGACTCCCAGGGCCCATGGCACCGTCCCAGAGTTATCGGTGTCGGTCTTCCATTTCGACAGATTCAGCATTGGGGGTATCCTTGGCGTCTGGGGACCAGTATGTGACGATTGCCCCGTGAGGGACTGTTTTTCCTCTTCCGATCAGGACTGGGCACCGCCGCAGGCAGGCAGCGTCCAAAACACGAACCACCGCAAGCAATCTCACAGCCGGGCGCTGGTTTTCGCAATACCCGTGGCACGCCCTCTCTAGTGAATGCGACATGGACAGCGCGGGATGTCCTCGGAGGCTTTGAGCTGGACGTCCTTGGTTTCGACGACAGGGATAGCTGCGCCCCTTTTCAACTGGACACGCTGCGGCGCGGCTGGTACCGGGCGACCTTGATTCGGTGTTCCCGCTTCCGCGCCCGAGTCAGATCGTACGTCGTCTAGCGGCGAAGCCAGAACTCGGCGTTGGACCAGCCCGCCTTCTCCAGGCGAATGGCCATCTCGGGGGAGATCGCCGCGTGTCCATTCAGAACCCGCGAGAGCGTATGGCGGGCCACGCCCAGCATCCGCGCCGCGTCGGTCACGTTCAAGTCGAGAGCGTCCAGGCAGTTCTCCCTGATGTTCCGGCCCGGGTGAGGGGGAACCTTCATGGCCATGTGCGCTCCTCTTTGGGGTCCGCTAGTGGTAGTCGACCAAGGCGACATCGTGCGGATTCCACGGCATGCCGATCACCGATTCCAGAGCAAGGCGATCACCCTTGAAGTTAGCGAGTAGGAGCGCTGGAGAGCCTGCTGTAGGCACCCGCGCGACCCTTTCCTCGTCGGCACCCTCGATGGGCGCGTCGTGGCCACGGTCATGGCCGGCCACGAGGGGCATCGGGGCTGGATCAACTACCGGCCGTGGCCTCCGCATGATGAATGCGGCGGAGGGGACGCCTGCGGGCCATGGGCTGCCCGACCAGCATGGGCAACGGAATGCACTCAACCCAACCGGAAAGCCGCCATTATATCGATGTTCGCTTGGTAGCCTTCTGCCTCCTCTCGGATGAGGCCCTTTTCCTTGAGCCACGCAAGATCCCGCGACAGGGTCTTTGACGACAGGTCTTCGTAGTGTTCGGCCAGTGTCTCGTTCAGGGCTGTGAGCCTCCATTTTGGCACCGGTGCAGCCGGCTCCGGGGTCGTGCTCTGTCGCCCGAGCGCCAGCACGAGATCTCGTCGCCGCACCATTGATCGGGATTGGCCCACTCGACCGAAGCTGTCGTGGACAAGGTGCTCCCAGGCCAGTACCGACTGCACGCAGGCCAGATAGACGGAATGGGTCCGTAGGCCGTCCACGAATCCCTGTAGCGCGTAAGTTACGAACCCGATGACGTCGCCCTTCCCCGAATTGGCACGGCTGGCACGGTCGAGCTGCCTGTAGTACTCCTGCCGCGTTATCGCGTAGTGAGTGGTCGGAAGGTGGGACGCGACGGTGGGGAGCCTGGCTCTGGCAAGAATCATGTACTCGACTGCGCGTGCCGTCCTTCCGTTGCCGTCCCCGAATGGGTGGATCCACGCCAGGTAGAGGTGAGCAACTATGGACTGAAGGACGGCCTTCGCGACTTGGTTTTCCCTCACGTGCTCCACGATCGACGGGAAGCGTGCCCATTCTCCCGAATCCCCGTCCAGCCACCGGCAGAGTCGGCCGAGCAGGTATTCGCAGTCTTCCGCCGGCACGGCTCGGTATCGACCGACCCCGACGGCCTGGGTCCTTACTTCGCCTGGGACCACACCCTCCTCCAGGTGATCCTCCAGCCCCTTCAGAATACGGCCGTTCAGTCGCTCGATGCGCTCAGGGGTCAGGAGAAGTGGATCGCCGGCTTTTACCGAGCTCAGAATGTCCCCGTAGGCTCTGAGAACGTTGTCCGCTTCCCGCTGAAGGTGCTCGCGGGATGGTGGCAACTCCAAGCGGCCCTCGGCGATGGCGCGGACCTCCTCTTCCGTGAGCGTGCTCCCCTCGATGGCTATCGTCGAGTGCGCCCCTCGAACGATGATCATGTGGTTCATTTTCTGTGACTCTGCCGGTGGCAGGACCGCCGAGGCCAGCTGCTCGCAGCGAGCCACGACTTGACCTAGGAGGACCCACAGCCGTGCGGGCGCATCTCGCAGATCGAGGGTGAAGCTGACCCACGGATGGGTCTTCTGGTAGCCTCTTTCGGTAGTCATGTCCTACCAGATGTCTCCTATTCTGTCCATGAATTGACGAGTTCCTGTCCACGAGTATGTCCGTAACTGTGGCTGGGGTACGACCATGTGTCAATGATCGAGCGAACTCATCTGCCCACCGTGTAGCTGACGATGTAGCTCTCGGTCAACGTTGCCTGCTCGACCGCGAAATAGGTTCCCGAATCTCCGAATGCTCTCGGAAAGGCCGGCACCGTGACATCTCTGATGCCCCCGTCGCGCAGATCGACAATGGCCACGCGTGCCGGAGCGGCCGGATCGGAACTCCACTGGCGTACCCAGGCGGCACCCGATGGATCGACAACCAAATCCTCCCAGCGAATGCGTGCGGTCGGTCCGGCACCGGATCCCGGCAGCGCCGGAATGCGCCCGCCGGAGTCGTTCTCGCCTGCTGGCGGGAGAGGCCAATCGGGTAGCCGGTGGCTTTCGACGACCCCGCTGTCGATGTTGAAGACCCAAAGGTCGTCGCCAGCGCCGTCCGACGCTACGACACACCGTCCCCAAACAGTCCAGAGCGGTCGGGCTTGCAGTCTCGGAACAACGAAGCCGTACTGTGTGGTTGGCGGATGGATCAACGGCAGTTCCCACAGCCTTCGAGGATGGCTTGCGGCCGTCGGCTCGTTGCCGGTGTCGAAGGCCCATGTTTGCAGATGTCGCTCGGGCGCCCCGCCGTCGCCGGGTGTGTCCACGGCAAAGAGAATCCGGCCGTCCGGCTCGCTCAACCCCACATAGCGAAACCCGAACACGCGGCTAGCCGGCACCCCTTCCAGGTACCTGCGCTCGAACAAACCCGCCAGGTCAAACAGCTCAATGCCCGTTCCGTCGTAGACTGCAACGCCGGACGACCCGGCGCTGAGAAACCGGAAATCGACATAGCGGCCCAACGGGAGGGGGCGGGCGATGCCCCAGAACTCACCCGGGCCTTCGCCGAGACGCCCGAAGCGGTGGACCGGGATGAGCGAGTCCGGCGATAACACCACCACTTCCGGCCCGACCTGGTCGAACAGATAGACGGCACCGTCCCAGTAGCCCAGGCCGCCGAAGCTCCCGATCGCCTGGTCGTCGGTCGCACCGTACACTGCTTGCCGCACCGGTGCCGGGTCCCTCGGAAGCCACTGGTCTCTCATGGTGTCCGATGGCGAAGAGTGGCAGGCCATGTCCCTCGCCGACGGACGGGAACCAACTTCCCGAGGAGAAGCACCCACGGCACCTGCCAGCAGCACCATGAACGCTACGCCAAAGAAGGTCACGTTCAAATCGAGAGCGTGCACGCAGTTCTCCCTGATGCTCCGGCCGGGGTGGGGAGGGACCTTCATGGTCATGTGCGCTCCTCTCTACGGTCCGCTGGTGATTCCAGAGCAAGGCGATCACCCTTGAAGTTAGCGAGTAGGAGCGCTGGAGAACCTGCTGTGGGGACCCGCTTGACCGCTTCCACGCCGAAACGGTGTGTTGCGCACTTGAGATGCGGGAGGTTGGGATGAAGAGACGGTGTGCGATGACCGCGACGCTGCGTATCTGCCCGAAGATCAACCTGCAGGTCAGGCGGTCGAACACCCAAGCGGTGAACTTCTACCGGTCCATCGGCTTCGTCGAGGACGCGACGATCAGCATGGGCAAGCGGCTGGAGAATCCGGTCCGCAAATGAGCCGAGCCGCCGTCCTAGAACCCTTCGCGCGGAGATCCCGCTACGACTCATGGGCCAACAGTCTGTTGTCCGCCATTCTAGGCCCAAGATGGCGGACAACGGGGCAATTCGGTCCTTTGTGTCGTACCGCAGGTAGAAATGTCCGCCCTCAGCGCAGTAGAAATGTCCTCTTTCGGACCATGTTCGGTCGTGAGCGAACGACGAACCTTGTTCGGGAGAGGAGCAGATGGAATTGGATGTGAAGGAGAGAGATCGGACCTCGTTGCTGAGGCAGGCGCACGACGGACTGGTGACGGTGTCGGAGGCGGCAGCACGGGCGAAGGCGTCCGGCGTTGGGGACGTTCCATCGCGGTCGAGATGTCCGAGGTGGTCGGTGGAGTCGCCGCTCCGCCTTGCTGCCTCCGGGCGACGCGCAAGGTGTTGTAGGACGAAGTCTTTGAGGGTACTCAGACCCCCCAAGCCCGCTCCTTCATCCCGTCAATGAGTTGCCGTGAACTACCCGCGATCATGGTGCTGCGGTTGGCTGAAGCATCATTGATCGCGCGGATGACCTTGTCATCCTTGATGCCGAGAAAGCTGATCTTCTCACGCTGGTGGTCGTCGTGATACGCAATAGCGACATCAGGAGCTATTGGTAGCCAGCTGCCGGGGGGAATCTCCGGGACTATTGCGATGCCGTGGCTCCCAACGATGAAACCGCGTCCGGGTTGAGTTATCGCGAGAACAGCCAGCGCCCGGGTCTTGAAGAACCGATCCTCGAACCGTCGGACCGACGCTATCGTGCCTGCCGCCATGTTGGCGTCCGCATTGCGGAATAGCTCGTCCATCAGTTCTCGGACACTGGGAATCTCGTAGAAGTCACTCTCACTAGGCAGCGTCACACCTTGGCTCTCGGCGTCACGAGATAGCTTGACGTATAGTTCGCGCCGGGCTTCGTCTTCAGGTGTACGGACGCGCTTCTGGGATTCCGGCGTCCGGCGCGCAATTGCGAGGAAGAATCGCTTCAGGGCGTCTTGTGGGTCTGGCCCGAGCTGCGGAAGTCGTTGATCCCGGGCACTCGTGATGACCTGACGAATCGGGCCGGCAGCGGCACCCTCAATCTGAGCCAGAATATCCTCTGACGATCTGTCCCGTCGAAGGGCCCATCCAGCCCCGTCGGGATTGGCGACGGGGCTGCGCTTGGTGTACAGGTCGTTTTCCGCGAACACGTTGCGAGGCAGGGCTTGGAATAGTTGGTCTTGACCCTTGCGGGCAACCCAGAGAAGCCCGTCGCCATCGCAAAAGTGCTTCAGCAGCATCTGAGGGAGGTAGTGGTCTCCCATTCTCTATTCCCTTTGGAGTGTACACGGGCAGGCTGGCTCATGACACGGCACCGGTCATGGAGCCAGCGGCTTCGCTTAGCGAACCGGTTCGGCCTCTAGGTGTCAGCGGCTCGTACTCGGGCTTGCCGTGTATCCGGCAAAGCCCGCAGTGCCTGAGCGACCCGGTGAGCTGGCGACCGTCCTCGGCCCACTCGACCTGGATGATGCAGGTCTTCGGGGCGGAGAAGGGTCCGGGCCCGGTTCCGGCCCTACTCGCCGGCACCGTACGAGCGTCGACTTCGTTTCGTGCGTGCCATCGTTCGATTCCTCTCGATTCGATGGACCGCACGATCTGCGCGAACGAAAGGTCGCGCGGGCGGGGGTTTTCCGCCAGTCGCGCGAGCGCCGTCGCTGGCTTGACGAGGTTCCACGGCCCCGTGATCGTCGGCCTCACGCGGTGCTCGATAGACGCCAGACAGGCGAGCGATCCCTGACGTAACGAGGGGTCTGGATTCCGACAGCCTGCGTTTGCCCCGTGTCCGGTTGATCGCAAGCGCGCGTTCGCCTTATCGTCTTCCACCTCCATCTCGCATCCAAGACTCCGATTCCGAAGCCGACGGGAGACCGCCATTGAGCCGATTCAAGGACACCGATCAAGCTGTTGATCGGAACGCCGGGCGATCAGGCGGAGTGCCTCGCGCCAAGGCCTTGGAGCACCTTAAGGGAATCTTGGCCCGGATCGGTACAGGGCAAGATCAAGTACTGTCGGAGATCGTCGGGGCTCAGTCGGAAGTCCTGCGGAAATACCAACGGGTGTTCTCGGACGAGAACCTGCCTCACCTGACGCGGGAGGAGTTTATCGGTTTCCTGCAGTACAAGAACAATCGTCACTGGAGCGGGATCCACAGGCATTCGTCGAAGATCACCGGGGACATGGAAGCACTGCGCGGCGCGCTTCGGATCCTCTTGGACGAGTCTCTGCCGCTGCGCAAACGCCTCGATCGGCTCTATCCGCCTACCGGCGGGAAGCTCATTCAGGGCTTCGGTCCGGCTACGTTCACTCCCGTTCTCTTCGTCCGCTATCCGAAGAAGTACGGCGTGTACAACAAGCCGCTAGAGACGGGACTCAAGAAACTCGGCCTGTGGAAAGATCTGTTGCCGTCCGCAACTCCGTTTTCTGAGCGGTACATCGTGGTCAACAAGCTGCTGTTGGATTTTGCCCGCGAGCTGGACATCGACCTCTGGACCTTGGATAGCCTTTGGTGGCGCGCTCAGGAAGGCGCACCGCCTGGCCCGGTTGACCCCCGAGCCCCAGGAGAGGACGAGACAGTCCATCCAGAGATAACCAACGGCTACCCACTCAACCAGATACTCTACGGCCCTCCCGGCACTGGCAAGACCTATCACGCGACCACCTGCGCCATGGCCATCGTGAAGGGGATCGAGGTGGACGAAGTCACCGAGGAAAACCGCGCCGAATTCCGCAGTCTCCGCTTCGATCCGACGACCGAGACCGGCCGGATCGCCATGGTCACCTTCCACCAGAACTTTTCCTACGAGGACTTCGTGGAAGGCATCCGGCCCCGGCTCGCCGAGGGCGGCGACATCGGCTACGAGCTCCGGCCCGGCATTTTCAGGAGGATCGCGGACGCGGCACGGGCCGATCCCGACAACCCCTACGTTCTCATCATCGACGAGATCAACCGGGGCAACGTCCCCAAGATCCTCGGCGAACTCATCACGCTGATCGAACCTTCTCGCCGCCTCCACCAACAAGAAGAGACGACCGTCACGCTGCCCTATTCCGGCGACACGTTCGGAGTTCCGGGCAACCTGCACATCATCGGCACGATGAACACTGCCGACCGCTCCATTCTGCCTCTCGACACCGCGCTTCGGCGCAGGTTCGACCATGTGGAGATGTTGCCCGACCCGGACCATCCGCTCATCGCGGACGGGATCGCCGGAATCGACCTTCGCAAGATGCTCAAGGCGATCAACGCGCGCATCTCGCTGCTCATGGATCGCGAACGCCAGATCGGCCACACCTACCTGTTCAACGTAACCGACATCGAATCGCTGGCCGCCAAGTTCCGGACCGCCATCCTCCCCCTCTTGGCGGAGTACTTCTACGACGACTGGTCGAAGATCCGGCACGTGCTGGGCGGCGCGCCTTTCGTCGTCGCGAAGCCGCACGGCGACCACGGGTCAGGCTTGGAGGACGAGGGCTTGCTGGATCCGGACACCGCGATCCACGAGGTGCTTCCCGGGACGGCGGAGGAGTGGCTGGATCCGGTCCAGTACCGGCGAATATACGACGAGAGCGTCTCGTCCGGCGGCGGCCCGGCGGAGGACGACAGTCCCGACATCGGCGACGGTCAGTTTTGAACCGATGTCAGGCGTCTACACGATTCGGGAGGGGGAGCAGTTCCGCATCGGTCACGGACTCGACAAGCGCGATCTGGAGGATCTGAAAGCCTTCGCCCTCGACACCGCACGTGCGTTTCAGGAGCACGGATACCGCCCAGTCCTGCAATTCGGCCGGAGCGGCAAGCTCCACGCGAGCAACTACGTTGGCACCATCACCACGAGGCGCGGCTCGCTCGTCGAGATCCTGCCCAAGATCGACCTTGGCGGGGCCGCCTACGCGGACCACGATCAGACTCGCGAGGCATTCCTCACGATGCTGCGAGCCCACCGCGGTCTGAGGAGAGCCGCGAACCTCCCTCCGGGAGCCATCCGGGCGCTGCGGCGCTTCCCCATGCTTGAGGTCTTTGTCCGACTCTTCCTGGACAACGTCGGCGTGCTGGTTCGTGGCGGCCTCGGGCGACATTACATGGCGACCGAGGAGAATCTTCCCTTCCTGCGCGGCCGCATCGCCTTCCGGGATCACCTGCGCGAAAACCAGATCGACCGTTCGCGCTTCTACGTCGAACACGACGAGCTGAGCCCCAACCGCCCCGCCAACCGGCTCATCCGCACCACTCTCGACAGGCTCAGGCCCATCGTTCGAAACGAGCGCAACCGGCGGCTGCTCGCGGACCTTGAGCCGGCGTTCAGCGCGGTGCCAGGGACGCGAGACCCGTGCGCGGACTGGCGCAGCCACACGATAGATCGCTCCATGCGACACTACGGCAGGGTCATGCAGTGGGTCGAGGTCTTCCTCTTCAACCGGGGGCTCGCGACCTGGTCCGGTCGGCATGTCAATCAGTCGCTGCTCTTCCCCATGGAGAAAGTGTACGAGGACTTCGTGACCGACAGCTTTCGCCGCTACCAGGCCGAGTTCCAAGTGGGCACCCAAAGGCCCCGGAAGCACATGGCCTCGACCGGCGGCAAGCGCGTCTTCGCGACGAAGCCGGACATTTCACTCCGAAAGCCACGCAACGCCGTCCGGTTCATCCTCGACGCCAAGTGGAAGCACATCGGCAAGGGCGGATCCGATCCGATTCGCGACATTGTCTCCTCCGACCTGTATCAGCTCTACACCTACGGCAAGCGGTACGAGTGCCGGGCCGTGGCGCTGGTCTACCCGCAGAGCGGAGACTTCACCAGTCCGGTCACCGCTCGGTTCTTCGATGGTCTGAAGATCGTCGGCCTGCCCTTCGACGTTGCCTCGCCCGAGAGGTCTCGGAGGAGCGTGCGGCTTGCGCTGCGGACGCTGGCGGCGAACTGATCCAAGCGAATCACTTTCGCCTCCTCCCCGGTCTCATTGGCCGTCTGCCTCGAAGACGGCGACGGCAAACGGTTGGCCCGTCACTCTTTGGCGAGGCGTTCGGTCGTGCGTCATGTCTGCGCGCCATCACGCCGCCGATGTCGTCCACCTCTCTGAGATCGTCCCTTGCGCTCCTCTTTGACCGCAGGTTGCCCCGCCGGAGCCGGACTGGGCGGATGTTCCACCGGAAGCTTCAGCGCCACAAGGGCGTGACGCTGCGGCTGCTGTGGCTGGAGTACCGGGAGATCCATCCGAACGGCTACCAGTACAGCCGGTTCTGCGAGCGCCACGGGGCGTGGCGGGGGCGGCTCGACGTGGTCATGCGGCAGGTAGCCGCCTCCCCTCAACCGCACGTCACCGTGCGGCTTGGGTCCGAGGCGAGCATCGACGCCAGGGCGTCGCGTTCGGCCGGGTTCACGGACAGGCTGTACTTCTGCTTGACGGCGACGACCTGGGCGGCGAACCAGCCGGTGTTGCGCGACGGGCTCCAGCCTCCGGCGTCCGAGTCGGACTTCTGCTGGCGGTTCACGACGGGATCCGCGATGGTCAGGTTGGCCAGATCGCCGGCGAAGTCCCGGAACTGCGAGTCGGGGAGCCCGGAATCGTAGGCCTCCGTCAGGGCGACGATGTGGTCGATGTCCGTTGCCGCGGTGCCGTCGGTCCGGATGTCGAACAGCTTGCACGAATACGGCGTGTACACCTGTCCATCGGACTTGGGCAGCCCCTCGATGATCTCGTCCTCCAGCGAAGCGTACGCCGTGCCGAAGGCGTCTCGGTCATAGCCGGTGCGCTCGACTTCCTCGCAGACCGGAAGTCCCATCCATGTGGGCGATCCCGTAGATCAACCCGGTGCCGTTCCGGTCGTCCTTGTAGGCGGGGGTCTCAATCCTTCGTGGCGGAGGCGCTGAAGTGGGCCGTGCCTCGCGTCACGGTCGCGGAGATGGTGGTGGCGCCGGCGCCGGTTCCCGTGGCGGAGCATCCGAAGGAGGTCGCGACGACCGACGCCACCAGAGTGTCGGCGGACGCGCATGTCCACGCCGGGTCGGTGTCGGAGTCCCCGCCGGTGACTTCGAGGGTGAACTGGGCGGTCTGGCCCGTCTGGATCTCGATCTACGAACTAAGCGCCCAACGGTGAGGAGCGATACGTGCGCGAGGTCGGGGTGCGGCCTGCACAGAAACCGGCCGGGAAGGTGGCGCGCCCTCGCGACCGACTACCACAACTCCTTGCAGAGAGTCCAGCGACCTCCGTACATTCTCACCATGTAGCCCTTTTCATCATCTATCTTGATTTTTCGCCCAAGAAGATAGAGGGCGTAGTAGAGCTCCTGATCCATCTCAGACCACCGAGCTCGGTCAGGAGACGGATGGTTGGGCTGGAACATCTCCAGGTAGCTGAAGAGAGTCATGATGCTTGCACATCCGAACCTCTCAGGTTCTTCAAACTGCCTCAGTCCGATGCAGCTGAAGTACCCGTTGATGATTCGTTGCTGCTCTCCGCTTCTGAAGGGACTCATGGGATCGATATACCCCAGCCCATCATCACGGATGCGGAAGAACAGAGAGTCCCTCTCCTCCTCGCTCGGGCGGCAGTTGACCTCCAGGTCAGTGTCTCCGATCGGAGAGGCACCGTTCACGAAGTACTCCGTGAAGTCGAAATCCCCGAACTCCTTCACCACCGGGTACTGCGCCGCAACACCCTGGGCAGAGAAGAGGAAAGTGACGAGAGCGATGAGCATCGCAGTGAACAAGTTTCTCATGGTATTTCTCCTTTCCACCATCGGTGGAACGCTTTGAAGAGACGGAATGCCGCTACCGACATCCCATTCGGGGGGCAAAGTAGATGGCCAATCCGATCCTCGCAACCCCAAATGAGGGGGGCCGGTGACATGCCCCTGACCCGAAGTCGTCGCCCCTCCGGGTTCATCTCGATGGTCATCGCGGGCCGTCCCGGAATTCCGCTGGAGGCTCGTGTCCACGACAGGACTGCGGCGTGCTGCATGTGGTGGGCAGCCCCGGGGTCCCGCGAACCCTGACGTAACGTTAGGGTTGCGGGGGCGGCTGCTCCACCGATGCCACCTCGTTCCACATCCGCAGAAGCAGCTATCGGATGCGGAGGCACATGGAGCTCTCGAAGGCCATCCACCCGACGGGCGTCCGGGGCGGTCGACGCCGACAGAGCCCGGAAGGGGGGCGAGTCGTGAGCCGTCACCGCTTTGGATCGACCCTTGCGGAGGGAGCGTAGCGACCGGAGCGGGGACCGGCAGGTAGCCGCCCCCTCCTCAACCGCACGTCACCGTGCGGCTGGGGTCCGAGGCGAGCATCGACGCGAGGGCGTCGCGTTCGGCCGGGTTCACGGACAGGCTGTACTTCTGCTTGACGGCCAGGACCTGGGCCGCGAACCAGCCGGTGTTGCGCGAGGGGCTCCAGCCTCCGGCGTCCGAGTCGGACTTCTGCTGGCGGTTCACGACGGGATCCGCGATGGTCAGGTTGGCCAGATCGCCGGCGAAGTCCCGGAACTGCGAGTCGGGGAGCCCGGAATCGTAGGCCTCCGCCAGGGCGACGATGTGGTCGATGTCCGTTGCCGCGGTGCCATCGGTCCGGATGTCGAACAGCTTGCACGAATACGGCGTGTACACCTGTCCACCGGACTTGGGCAGCCCCTCGATGATCTCGTCCTCCAGCGAAGCGTACGCGGTGCCGAAGGCGTCTCGGTCATAGCCGGTGCGCTCGACTTCCTCGCAGACCGGAAGTCCCATCCATGTGGGCGATCCCGTCGGACACGCCCTGTCCCCCGTTCGCGTGGGGGGCGGGACGCGAAGCGGAACGTAGCCGCTGGGGTTCTGGGTGGCTTCGCAGGAGATCCCGTCGTCGTCGCCGTCGCTCGACCGACCGCGTTGCAGCCACTCGTAGATCAGCCCGGTGCCGTTCCGGTTGTCCTTGTGGGCGGGAAGTCTCAATCCTTCGTCCCTGCCCCTTGCCTCCGTGCAGGTCAGGTCGCCGTTCCCGTTGCCGTCCCAGTAGGCGAACGCGTCCCTCTCGCCCGCCACCCGGAGGATGGCGGAGGCGCTGAAGTGGGCCGTGCCTCGCGTCACGGTCGCGGCGATGGTGGTGGCGCCGGCGCCGGTTCCCGTGGCGGAGCATCCGAAGGTGGTCGCGACGGCCGACGCCACCAGAGTGTCGGCGGACGCGCATGTCCATGCCGGGTCGGTGTCGGAGTCCCCGCCGGTGACTTCGAGGGTGAACTGGGCGGTCTGGCCCGTCCGAACCGTGTCGGCGACGGGCGCGATGGCGCCGAGAAGCGGTGGATGGGTCACTCGAAGGCCGACGGAGGCGGTGACGGTCGCCGTGCCTCGCGTGACGGTCGCGGTGATGTCCGTGGTGCCGACGCCGACTCCCGTGGCGGAGCATCCGTATTTGGTGTGGGCGGCCAGCGCGACCGTGGTGTCGGCCGAGGCGCATGTCCAGACCGGGTCGACGTTGGGGTCGCCGCCGGTGATCGCGATGGTGAAGTGGACGGTCTGACCCGTCCGGATTCCGATGGTCAACTTGACCTGGACGTTGTCGGCGGCACCCGCCAGGGCGGCGGCGAGCGCCGGCTGTGGCTCGGGAGCGGTCGGGATGCGAGTTCCCGACTCGGAGCAGCCTACAAGCAAGACGACGGCCAAGGCGATTGCCTGAAATGGCAAGACCCGGTGCATGCGCTCCCTCCATGCTGGCCAGGACGAGGGCGATGCCTCTCGTCACCCGTCCCCGGCGCAAGGTGAAGTGACCATCGTGCTGGTGTGCCCTTCTTGGGGCAGTCTGTTCAGTTCAGCTTGAGGCTCGGAGGGGTTCCCTGCAAGATGGGAAGTCAGAGTTCGGGTTGCTGCCTGTTCCTCGTGGCCGGTGCCGAAGGGGTGGAGGAGGTGGCCGTGTTCCCGTCGCCGCCCTCCATGTGGCCAATTACGGCGCCCACCACCGTGGTCAGATCGTCCTCCTGCTGCGTCAGGCGGGGTTCGCTGCTCCAGTCACCGATCTTATCACGTATCAGAGAGGGGGCGGGGAATAGAGGAATGTACGCGGGCCCACTCCAGCGAGGGTCGCCAGCGCACGGTCCCTGTCGAACTGTGCCGACCTAACCGCTGGACATCCTCAGCACGTCGCGCATGACCTCCCTCGCTGGCCGTATACGATTGGTGAGAATGTCAAGCGCAAACCGTGGCGGCCCCGATTGGCGACGCTCGGCGACCAGCAACTCTTCTGCCAAGTCCTGACTCTGCGTTGTCGACATCGACGCCAAAAGTCGGACGGTCGATGCGCGAACACTCGGCTCATCATTCTCTATGGCGAGCTGTCGAAGGTCTTCCTCAATCTCGGCATCTCGTCGCAATCGCGCTTGAAAGGCATCCACCGCATCCCCGGGGAAGTCCCATGGGTTCAATGCCGACCTTGTGACGAACCGGGCTAGGGCGTCAACGACGTGTTGGCGTGTTCCTTGTGCGCTCACCAGCCACTGGTGAGCGCAAACAAGCAGTCCACGCCCCCTTTGTCTCCCCACGAGATTCCTGTGTTCGCGTACCACTACCTTGTGATCCGGCCAGCGGGACGCCAATCCAACCAAGGCGCCACCGTTCGATTGCGGATTCTCGCACGAGGCTATGAGCGCTGCAACCGCAGAGGAATCATCAGCGAAGTTGGCGGCCACATATTTCGACGCGGCAACTACGCTTTGCGCAGATTCTAATGGACTGCCTTTTTGCATATTGAACTTCGCCGTCAAGACCCGCTTGCAGCATTCCAATAGCAGCGAACTGCCGGGTTTGAGCCGCGACAGGGCCACCAGTGCGGGTGCCGCCAGCACCGTGGCGTCAGCCGCACAGTATTCGAGGAACCTTGTCCTCAAAAGGGATGAACGGCCTACGTAGGGCGCGAACGCGCCCCAAAAGTTCCGGTCCTCGTACCCTCGGCTGAGCCGCTCAATCGGAGAGCCGTTCGTCGCCGCTTCCAGTTCTTCCCATCGTTCCGCCGCCAGTTCAAGAACCGGAGCATAGTCTTTGGACCCCGTCACTAGGTCAACTTTAAGGGCCTCGTTGTTGTGTTTATCCCTCGCGCCTGCGAAGACGTCGATACGCCCTAGGGCCAGCAAGCCACCAAACGCCGCGGCGCGTCGCTCGTAGTAGTCGTGCCCAACCGCATAGAGCTGCGCGCGTAGGGCTTCGGCTCTTGCTTGTGCCTCGCCGGGTGTTGCGAGCGCTGCATGGGAGAGACCTATGGTCGCTTGGATCATGGCGTGTTGGTCCGTCTCCAGTTCACACTGTTGCAGCGCGTGCCGCAACGCCTCATCATCAAAGCGTTGGCTTGCCCTCCTTGCAATGTATCGGCGGAAAACCGTCGACAGCGGTGCCGCACGCTGCAATATCAATGGTGCGATCTCGGCGTCGGTGGCGTAGGCACCTGCCATCTCCACCAAGGGGGCCAATGGCCCCCGCAATCGCTCCATCGCGAAAACCCTCACCCGGGGATCACCATGAAACCGGGCGATCAGCGTGCTTTCGCCTGAGAACATGGCGGCAGGCTTCTGGACATGAGGCATGATGGCGGACACCGCCGCCGACGCGTCGATCTCCTTCCCGAGGGCCGCGAACCCCCGGATCACGAAGTCCGTGCGCGAGACTTCCGGCAGGTCGCAGATCTCCATTAGCAGCCGAAAGCTCTCGTCGACCGATCCGACTATAGCCGGAATGTGATGGGCAATGTGTTGCCTTTCTTCGGCAGGAATCCTTGCGAGCGGTTCCAGGGCAGCGGCGACCTCGGGATCTTCGATCCCCCAGCCCTTCAGGAGGCTCCACACTCGCCAGGAGCGATAATGGCCCGGTTCCGGCAACCGGTCTAGCATCACCTTCTTGGCCGCATCGGTCCTCAGCATCGCTGCCACCCGAGCCGCGTAGAAATCCAGATCTGCCAACTTATCGCCCTCCAACCAGGCCTCGGTGGCCGTACGCACGTTCGCATGCTCGGACAGGATTGGCTCCAAGAGCGACCCTTCGCGTAGCGCCCATCTCAATGGAAAGGACTGGCTGGTTTCTAATTCCTGCTGAATCCAGCGGGGCACGCGGGCATCCTCCCGATGGAGCCGCATTAGCATCGATCGGGCGTTGCCGTGGTAGATGTCGTACTTCAGTGGACGGCGTCTGTCCACGACGGCCCAACAGGCGTCGTGTAATTCGTGATCGTTTGCCCAATGCGCGACGAGCGCATCCATGATCTCCGCGAGAAGATTGCCCGGGAAGAAACTCCAACCGGTACCCAAGGCACGCAGCAGCGAGTCCCTCCCCCGATCACTCCGCCGACCACGCCGGCAGAACGCCAAGGCGGCTACCGCCCGCAAGCGAGCACTGGGCGATTGCTCAGCCTCGCGCAGCCAGTTGTCTAGACCGTCGACGGAAGGCCAGCCTCGGCTTAGTGCATCAAGCGCTGCCGCCGTCACCCGAGGGTTCACGGACTCTTGAGTGAGTGCGATCAGTTGGCTCCTAACCTCGGGGCACCCTCCGAAAGCCCTCGCGAGACTCGTTGAGGCAGCGAACCGGTTGCTATCTCCCTGGAGCACCAACTGCAGCGTCCGGGCAAGCTTTTTGGTCGGCGGCCACTGACCAAGCTGCGCGTAGAGGTTCGGTTGCCAGCGAGTGACTCCAGGCCACCACCTCCCAAGCCCTGTGACGATCGCCTCGCCGATGGGGCCGTCGCGCGGACCATCCAACGCCAAGCCCAGCAACTCGAGCCCTTCGGCATCATCCGTACCGACCTCGATCCGCCTCAGGCTGTCAAGAGCCGCTTGTCGGCCGACTAGCCCGGAGACAGACGCTGTTGCGAACGCGCCGTCCGCGAGGAGCAGCCGCCGATCCGTCGAATTCGGCTCCCCCTTCCGCTCGCCTCGTATCGCTTCAAGTATCCGCTCCACGTCGTCTCTGCGCCTGAGCGATTGGAGCAGCGCCAGAATCGCGCCGCGCCAGCGCGGTTCCCCCGCATGGCCGGACACGAACTCAACTTGGTCTTGCAGCGTCCGGGTGGCGAGTTGCAGACCTGCGAGGTGTTCACGAAACGCCGCATGGCAGAACGCGAGTTCTTTCGGCCCGCGCTCGACTAAGAGCCCGGACGTGTCCGCGTCGACGTCCGTAAGCTCTCGCGCCCCGAGTTGGGCCTGCTCGCCCGACCACCCTGGCCCGCTGTCTGAATCAGCCAAGAAACCTTCGATGACCTGCCGGGCATCGTCGCGACCGATCCCGGCGTCCGCGCCCTGTGCCTGAACCTCGAAGGCCAGCTTGGCTAGAGCTTGGTTCCGAACACCATCGGTCGAGAACACACGAGTTCGTGGTATTACCTCGGCGGCGGCCGTGGCCCGCCGATTGGGATGCACTTCCAAGAGGATTTCAATGAGTTTCTGAAACAACTGGAATCGTGTGTTCGGCAGGATGATTTGGCGCGCCGCCACCGAGAGCAACCCATGAAGCAGCAGCGGATTGCCTGCGAGAGACTGCAGGCGACCGCTATTCTCCAGCTGCTGGAAGAACTGCTTGACCCGAAGCTCTATGGGAGTTGCCGCGCCATCTTCCTCGCTCAGAAGCTTCGTCGCGAGCTCGCGCTGCTGGCGCGGGTGCAACTCCACCAGTCGTGCAGTGTTCCAGTACCCGCTCATCGGGCCTAAGCGGCGCAACCCTGCTGGGCGTGCGGTCGCTATGGTGAACACGTCGTGGGTGCGAACGAAGGTCTCGATGGTGGCGAGCGTCGTCCGTGCGGCCTGCTCATTACTGTACTCGTCCAGACCGTCGATCAGCAGCAGCAGTCCTTTGTCGGACAGTGCCTCGACGAAGGACTCTTCTAGTTCGCTCGCGGGAACGAGCGCCCTGAACGCCTCTCGGGTTACCTCCTCCAAACCCACTTCGCGTTGCTTTCTCGCGGTGAGACGGCTCCAGAGTGCAAAAGGTATAAGCAAAGGGATGCGTGCACCGAGCCGTTCCTGCACCGCGGGGAACAGTTCTGGAGCGCCCACCAGGTCAAGCGCCAGGCACCGTAGAACCGTGCTCTTCCCTGAGCCCGGGGCACCCGCGAGTATTAACGCGCGGTCGCCCTGTAACAGCCAGTCGTCGAATGCAAGGGAAGGCGTCACGGACGGTTCGCTCGGCGGTCTGCGGATTCTCGTGGGTCTGGCGGAATCGCGAGGGTCGTCAAACTGCCAAGCGTAGTCGTCGAACTGCCATGCGTAGTCGTCCTCTCCGGGTGCCTCGACAGGCCAGTCCGCCGGCTCAAGCCAAGGCTCGTCGAACGGATTGGTCGGATCGACATGGGGGACTACAAATCGCTTGCGGATGTCGCGTGTATCCCTCCGATGCGGGTCGACATTCAATCCGGGGTCAAGTTGCTGAGCCCGGGCTTCGTAGATTTCCCCGAGACGCTTCCGCAGCGCAATCACATGTTGCACTTCCAGCGGCCGCTTAAGGCTCGCTGCAGCGTCCTCTCCAGCAAAGGCAACGAGCCAGGGGCGACCGAAAAAATCGTCGACGATCTCCAGATGGGACCTTAGCTTCTCGCTGAGCTGGATACCGTTGACCCCTTCGAACACTATGCCTTTTTGCAAGAGCCGTGCGGCCTGTTCCTCGATCGTGTCCTGCAGCGCGGTGTCCGCTAGACTTGCGCGCACGCAATAGACGAACCGCTTTGCGGATGAACGCCATTTGCCCTTTAGAAAGTCCTCAACAGCTTTCTCGATGTCGGACGGGGCTACTTCCTTTCGGTTCTTCGCCTGCCAACAGATATGTCCACCACCGGCCAGACGGCCATAAACATCAACGCCGTCCTGAGCTTGACCGGATCGCCCATATGTAGCGCAATACTCTACTTCGGCATTCTGGCTCACCAAGCGGTACACAAGGCGTTCGAAGTCTTGCCACGAAAGTTGGTCGTAAGGCAGTTGCGCGACTCGGGTCTCTACTGGTGGGGCTTCGACGACCGATTCCGGAAGCTCCTGGAGATAGACAGGGACCGTCGGGGCCTTGGAGGGTGTAGTCAAATCTTGCAACGTTCGACTGTCTTCCAATCACGACGAGCTTCTAGTGTATTCCGTCCTGGCCATCCTTGCCGCCCAGAAGTGGGCTGTGTCGATGGAGCCCAGTCCTCAAGCTGGGGAGTCTCCGCCAAACTGGGTGCGCCGTGCTTCTCGCCGAATGGATCCTGTGCCTTCATCCGTGATCCCCTCCCGCTCTCCCGATGCTAGGCCATCGCCACGGTACCGGGGACGGCACCCTGTCCCACCCGTCTACCTGAACTCCTTCGCCTCTCAGCAAAAGCTTCTGCGAGCGCTTCCAAGGCGACGGCATAGACGGTGAGATTTCCAGCCGGTGTGTAACGACTCGCCACCAAGGTACATTCCCCTCCCGCCCAAGTGGAAATCCTTTCAGTGCGCGCGACACGGCAGGGGCTGCTGTCCTCGCGCGCCCAATCCGTTCGGCCACATCCATGTAGCGGACGACTCGCCCAATCGGAATTCCCGTCACTGTCTGCCGCACGGCATTGGCAAACAGGGTGTGCGTCGGTGACGGCATAGGATTCATTCGGGCGATACTCGCACTCATCGGGAACATCCTTTCTCGGCGGCAACTCTCGCAAGAGTAGGGACACGATAGCTTTTTTTTCTGCCCGTGGCCATAGCCTGGGAATCACGAAGGCGAGGAATTCAGCCGAGCGACGGGCAGCCGGGAGGCTGCTCCCGCCATGCTGCCTCCGATCAGCGAACGCGGCGACTCCGACCTCTCCGTGACCGTTGTCCGATGGAGTGGACGCCCCCTCCCGGCGGCATCGCAATGTGCCAATGATGGTACTGAGCGATTGGTTCGACCATCCAAGGGAGGAGACATCCACATGGGAGACGTTAGCATCATCGGGATCGATCTGGCAAAGCGCAGCTTTCAGGTGCACGGGGCGGGGGCGGACGGGTCGGTCGCGTACCGCAGGAAGGTGAGCCGCGGGAGGCTGCTGGGCTTTCTCGCCTCGCAGCCGACGTGCACGGTGGCGATGGAGGCGTGCGCCGACGCCCACCACTGGGGCCGGGAGATCATGGCGCTCGGCCACGAGGTGAGGCTGATTCCGCCGATCTACGTGAAGCCCTTCGTCAAGCGGCAGAAGAACGACGCGGCGGACGCGGAGGCGATCGCGGAGGCGGCACAGCGGCCGACCATGCGCTTCGTGGCGGTCAAGACCGCGGCGCAGCAGGCGCAGGGGATGCTGTTCCGCACGCGCGACCTTCTGGTGCGCCAGCGCACGCAGACGATCAACGCGCTCCGGGGCCACCTGGCCGAGTACGGCATCGTCGCCCCGCAGGGCAGGGCGCGGGTCGCGCAGCTGGCCGGGGCGCTCGACGACGGGGACTGCGGGCTGCCGGGGGCGGTCGTCGTGCTGGGCCGGCTGCTCCTCGGGCGGATCGAGGAGCTCGACGGGAAGATCGACGGGCTCGACCGGGAGATCCGGACGAGCGCGCGGGAGAACGAGGAGACGGCGCGGCTGACGACGATCCCGGGAGTCGGGCCGATCACCGCTCTGGCCCTCCAGGCCTTCGCGCCGCCGATGGAGAGCTTCCGGCGCGGGCGCGACTTCTCGGCCTGGCTGGGCCTCGTGCCGCGGCAGCACACCACCGGCGGCAAGCCGAGGATGGGCAGGGTGTCGAAGATGGGCCAGCGCGATCTGAGGCGGCTCCTGGTCACGGGGGCCACGACGGTGGTTCGGCACGCGGCGCGGCGCGAAGAGATCGCGGATCCGTGGCTGGCCGGGATGCTGGCGCGCAAGCCGAGGATGGTGGTCGCGGTGGCCCTCGCCAACCGGATGGCGCGGAGGGTCTGGGCGCTGGCCACGAGAGGGGAGACCTACCGGATCGACGCCGCCGCCTGAGCGGCCGACGAAGGGAGGGAAGCGAAGAGAGAGAGAGAGAAGCTGTCCGGGAGATGTGGGCGGCAGGACGCACGAACGGAGTAGGGGCAAACGGTCGAGAAGACGGGATCGGAAAAACCAGCTAATGGCGGAGGGCCTCGGAGCCCGCTTGTCCGATTTGGATCCGATCTCAGCAAACACCATACGGGCCCGCGGCCAACGAGAGCCGCATCAAGAGGCCGGACATACGACAGTACCTGACCACACTGCCAACAACTCGGTTCCGCAGCCAGGGCTTGCCCACACGGGGTCGTCCACATACGCCATTCTGGGCCCAAGATGGCGGACAACGGGGCGAGGTGGTCCGTAATCAGCCACTGAGACCCCCCACTCTGGAAACTACTCCCGCTGTCCGCTTCCCTTGCGGACTGTTCGGAGTTCCTGAGGAGATCGAGCTTCTGGAGCAGGACCACCTCCGCCGTCGACGGGAGGGATGTGAAGAGGGCGACCACCGCAGTCCCGACCGAGTCGGCCGCGCCGACCCGCAACGATCGGGACACCGGTACGAGAGGAGGTTGACCGTGCCACGCGGCCGTAGCTTCAGATACGCTCGAAGCCCTCTCCCCCTCGCCCCGAGCGGCCCTTCCGTCACCTCACCCCCGGCGGCAACCTCCCCACGATGATCATTGGCACGTCCAGTTCGTTCCCCTCGACGCAGGCGGCCAGCCCATCGGGGCCGAAGGCGTCGCGCATAGGGGAGATCGCCCGGCGGCAGAGTGCCAGAAAAAAACTCGAACATCTACAAGAACCCGCAGCATTGGGTTAGATTGGCTCATCGCCACTGCCGTGGCGCCGTGCCCGGCACCGACTCAGAGAAGAGGAGAGCATATGGCAAGCGCTGTCAGCAAGAGATTCACCGCATTCCTAGAGAACATCACGTTGACCCCGAAACAACTCGCCTCCGGTAAAGATAGCCGAGAACGAGTTGTTCGAGTTTTGAATGGTCGCTATTGGGAATCACAAAGTAAGACCCAACATTCGAAGTTCATTGGATCCTGGGGCAAGTACACACGGGTTCGGCCACCCCGAGACGTTGATGTCCTATTTAAGCTACCGCATTCCGTATACCATCGGTTTGAACGCAGGACCGGGAATCGGCAATCTCAATTGCTACAGGAAGTCAAGCGCGTTTTGGCTGCTACGTTCACGACCACCTCCATCAAGGGCGATGGTCCTGTAGTGAACGTACCGTTTACGTCATATAATGTCGAACTGATTCCCGTTTTTTCGCTGTCCAGTGGACAGTACTGGATTTGCATGACAGATAGGGGTGGCTATTACAAAAGCGCAGACTATGATGCAGAAAGTAAGCTTGTCCAGGCCAGCAACGATGACACGAAAAACAATACACGGCAGCTGATTCGCATGATAAAGCGATGGCAGGCGTATTGTTCCGTGCCAATAAAGTCATTTTGGATAGAGCTAGTCGCCATCGATTTTCTGAACGGCTGGGCACACAGCGATAAGTCAAGCGTATACTACGATTGGATGGTTCGTGACTTCTTGAAACACCTCGAAGGAAAAGCGGACAGCACCGTTTACGCTCCAGGTACATATGAGGCGATGGATCTCGGGGATGCTTGGCTGTCCAAAGCACGAATGGCCCGTCGCCGGGCGGAAAAGGCGTGTGACAACGAAGCCAAGTATCCCATAGCCGCTGGAGAAGAGTGGCAAAAGATCTTCGGAACGGATATCCCGAAAAGCGTATGACAGACGAGTATGCAGAGGAAATACTGCGAGAATGTCGCAGGCAGGAAGAGTCCTGCATGTACACTGCGGCCGGTCTGTATATGTGGCAAAAGCGGGCACAGGTCAGAAAGAATGTATTCGTTGTAGCACCAATTGTTCTCGGTGGCATCGCATCTTCTCGAATCCTTGTGGACACCGACGCGGCATGGGCAAACTATGCTGCAGCTGGTCTGGCGCTAGTCGCTGGGTTCTTTCCTTCCGTCTTTAAGGCGCTGGGTATGGACATGCGTGTTCGGGAAATCGCTGGAGCGGCGGTCGAGTTCACTAACCTCCGTGATCGGTTCCGTCAGCTCGCAAACCGAGGTGCCCACCTTACCATGGTTGAGCTCGATGCTGCATTTGGCCAACTGATGGATCGGATGGACGCGGCTCGATCTGCTTCGCCTCCACTTCCCGAGTCCTTTTTCGAGAAGGGGCGCAAGAAGATCGAGAGGGGCGACTATGACTTTAAGGTTGATGAGTTAGCGCCGACCGACTTGGGTAGAGATTCGATACCGGAAGCGAGACGCATTGGGAGACAGGACGCCGAGCGATAGCGCCCTCCGGGCGACTACGCCTGCCCATTTGCACTTGCCTATCAGTCATTCCATACTCGTCCCTTGCGCTGGCCTACGCAGTCGCGGGCGGTGAGGATCATTCGTCGAACCTCTCAATCTCCTCGTAGCTCTGGGAGCGGCCGCCGGGAGCCCGCACATAGACACCCTCCCAGCGGCTCGGACTCCGCGCACCGGTGACTATCGGCACATTTTGTTCGCATTTCCGTCCTTCAATGCAGGAGGCTGCATCCTAGCCCGCTCGCCGTCCGCTCCCGCAGCGCAATCCAGCTCCCGGTGTCCTCTCAGGTCCCCACCGCAGTAGACACCTCCTCCCCTTACCGTCGCCGCCGCCTCTTCTTTCGCCGAGCCCGTTCCTGAAGTCTCCAGAGTCTCTTAGGCATCACCTTACGTTCGGGTAGCCGCACGCCGGCAGCACGGAAATTCCGAATCATACTACGTAGTTCGTCCTCAAACTGCCTCCGAGATTGATGCGGCTGTATTGCTGCTAGCTTCGGGCCATGACATTCCTGCAGTTTGCCGCCCTGTCCACATGGGCACTTCATTAGTGGCGGAGCGAAGTCGTCTGCTAGACACTTTAGTAGCCTCATCGCTTCAATCGCAGGGGTATCAAAGAAGCTCATGTAGTACTCTAGCAGTCCAACGGTGCCGTGCTGGAGCTCACCAAAGGGCACCCTGCCGAAACGCCTCTTGTAACTACAGGCAAAGAGATAGGGAATGACCTGCTCGTCTATGAAGCGGAGTAAGTCTTTGTGTTCCGCAAAACGTCGGCGAACCTCAACCGGCGCTCCAAGACACAAGTCACCTTCTGGATTGACATGCCCAAAGGCGTCCCCCACCTTCCCGTCTTGTTCGTAGACAACTGGCGGCGATGCCGGATAGTCTGCAGGGAACACGATATCTAGATTGTAGCTATCCTCAATCATGTCTTCGCCCTGCCCCGTCGAGAACCCGATGCTCCCCTCAACTCGCCATTCTCCCGCTGGATACCTAAGAAGTCTTATGTTTGGGTGACGCGCCTGTGCCTCCGTTACTTGCCTAACCAGAATCTCCCTGATCGTGGCACCCATCCTGCCTCACGGTCGCCAGGGCTTGCTCGGGCTACTCGGTAGTTCCACGTTCGGTGCCGGCGACTGCTCCGACTTGCGCGGCACCACCACGATCGGCGCCGTGGCTAAGACGCTCTCGGGAAGATATCCCCGTCTAACCTGCCTGGCGATCACCGCATCGCCATCGCGCCCTCCGAACGCCTTACGTAGATAGTCGCCGATCTTCGCAAACCCGTGATCCGTCAGAAGGTGGCGATACTCTCGCTCAATTTCCTCTAGCCAGCCGAAGAAGAGGTCGGCCTTGCGCGACTCTTCGGCCCACTTGTCCGCGAAGTTCTCCATGGGATTGACCGGATTCGGCACCCACCAGGCGTTGTCGCGCCTCCTGATGTGCTTGCGCATCCGCGGCACCACTTTCAGCACAGCGTCCGCTAAGTCCGCTTCGTTGTCGTAGGCCTGTGCCGCGAGAGTTGTGATAATGATCGAGATCGGTTTGTCCTCATCGCCGTTGAAGCGCTCATCGCGATCCCGCTTGAGAATCTGCACAAGGCGTTGCAACGGCGTCCGGACGTCGAATACTTCAATACTCTCTACCTGGGCGCGGATCGCTCCCGCTCGCACCCGTCTAACGGCCTCAAAACGCATCCTCTCCTTGAACCACGCAACGTATCCCTTGGGGTTGCTTCGGGGCCAGTCTGCGTACGGACGGTTCCACAGCTTTCGATCGGTCAGACAAATGGCCTTAGCTGCCCACGCTGGAGGCACGTCAGGGGTGGTCGCGCTGGCCGTGACATCCGGAATGGCCGGAAGGATGTCGAGGTGGAATTTCGAACCCTCCGCATACCGGATTGTCCAGCATCGCCGACCACCCTCCTTCGGCTTGATCATGTCCTTGTAGCGACTGCGTGGATGCTTGAGACGCCTGCCGACCATCTCCTTGAGTTGCTGTTGCGTCACTTGGTTCCGGGTGAGCTGCAGGAGGCATACCGCATCGACATCGTACTCTTCGTCGCCGCGAGGCTTTACTGCCGTTCCCAGGGCAAATGAGCCCTGTGGGTATATGGAAGGGTCGTGGTGAGCCAGTTCCGATGTTTCGTCGTCAAGCCATGCGCCCACGGCTTTGTAATGTTGCCTAGCTTTGTTGTACATGGATGGTGAAACGTCGAGCTCATCGGCGAGGTCGTCGAGAACTCTGTTCAGGCGGTGGCGTCGGTCGTGGTCGTTCATTGCTAGTTCCTTTCGATTGATAAGAATTCGGCGATTCTCGGTGCGTTATGCGCATAGATTCTATCGGCTTTGGCTATCCAGTCGTCCCGCTTCTCCGCAGAGTCCAACGCGAGCGGACGATCGGACTTGAAAGTCAGTCGTAGGACTTGCTTCGACTCGAGCGGGCTATCGCCCAGCAGTAGGCAAAGCGTGTTGTGGGCATTATCGGATTGAAGGTTGAGGATCAGATCAATGAGCCTCTTTCGTTGCCACCGTGTGGCTAACCCCCACCCCCTCCACTTGCGACGCACGAGGTCTTTCCACTTGCCTTCGCTGCGAGGATAGAATGACGTGCTCTTCCCCGTGCCAATCGAGAGTACACGAATGTCCTTGAGGTGTGCGCCAAACCGATAGTGTGCTTCGACGACTGCCACTAACGACGGATTGTTGGCCCAAAGCCCACCATCGACTAGCTGGTATGTGTCGTTGATGATATGTGGATCAAAATAGGTTGGGGCCGCGCACGACGCCAGGACGGCATCCGATACGCGCACGTCTCTATCTCTGACGAACCTGGTGTCATATTGTGACTTGAGGACATGTACGCAACCGTTTCCGATGTCAACGGTCGGGAGAATGAGGGGAACAGGGACTTCACCTAAGGTTTTGGTTCCGAATAGCTCTTCGAGACGCATTCTAAGCTCGTCGTTCGAGTATTTGCTCATGAAGAGGCCTCGTCTATCGAAATAGGACATCGGTCGCCGGGCAAAGATGGCCTTGCCATGAGCTTGGTAGAGGTTGGCCAGATCGGCGGCGGACACTCCTGTTGCCAATCCAGCGGTTAGGATCGCGCCCGTACTAGTACCGGCCATCAGATCAAACTGGTTCTTCCAATCGATGCTCCAGAGTTCCTCCATCTTCTGAAGTAGGTGGGCCGGGATCAGACCGCGGAATCCACCGCCGTCAACCGACAAGATGCGAAATTGTTTGCTCACGGAAAGCACTCCTTCGAGGGGGTTCCACCGGCCTTTGGCTTTGGAGCTGCCGGCAGGAGTTGGCCACATTCACTTCGTGGTGGCACGGCTACGTGATTGAAGGTAGAACGTCGCGGCAAGGAGGGGAAGGGCTGCTGATTCCGACGCATTTCGTCCACTCGTTCCGACGGAAGCCGTCCACCCATTCCGACGCATTTCGTCCACCTGGATGCGCCGTCATTTCTGACCGGGCCGGGAGGTCGGAGCGGAGGACTCGAGCGGGTGGGGAGGGTGCTGGATGACCTGATGTAGGGAGCCGTTTCTTTCAGCCTCGCGAGAGATCCCCGAGCGAGGAGGAGGACGGTGGCCCGGAAGAGGTTGTCCATGCGCAAGATTCGAGACGTACTCCGGCTGAAGTACAGCCTTGGCCGGAGCCACCGGGAGATCGGGGCCATTCTCCGGATCTCCCACAGCACGGTCGGCAGCTACGTCCGGCGGGCCCGGAAGGCGGGAGTGTCCTGGCCGCTGCCGGACGACCTAGACGACGCGCGGCTGGAAGCGGCGCTGTATCCGCCGACGGCGCCGTCGCGGGTTCGGCGGCCCGGAGCCGGACTGGGCGCGCGTGCACCGGGAGCTGGCGCGGCACAAGGGCATGACGCTTCAGCTTCTGTGGTTCGAGTACCGCGAGGCACACCCGGACGGGTATGAGTACAGCCGCTTCTGCGACCGCTACAGGGAGTGGCGCGGCCGCCTCGACGTGGTTCTGCGCCAAGTGTACCGGGCGGGCGAGAAGGCGTTCGTGGACTACGCGGGCCCGATGGTCGAGGTGACGGACCGGCGGACCGGTGAGATCCACGAGGCGAAGGTGTTCGTCGGGGTGCTGGCGGCGTCGAACCACACGTTCGTCGATGTGACCCGGAGCCGGTCGCTGCCGGACTGGACGGCGTCGCACCGTGCGGATGTTCGAGTACTGGGGCGGCGTGCCGGAACTCGTGATCCCGGACAACGAGAAGGCGGCGGTGCGGCGGGCGAGCCGTTACGAACCCGACATCAACCGGACCTACCATGACCTCGCGGTCCATTACGGAACCGCGGTGCTACCCGCCCGGCCGCGCTCGCCCCAGGACAAGGCGAAGGTGGAGGCGGCGGTCCAGAACGTGACGCGATGGGTTCTGGCACCGCTGCGCAACCACCGGTTCTTCTCGCTGTCGGAGGTCCGCGAGGCGGCCGCGCCCCTGCTGGCGGCGCTCAACGAGCGGCCGTTCCAGAAGATCGAGGGCAGCCGCTGCGGCCTCTTCGAGGATCTGGACCGTCCGGCCCTCAACGCGCTCCCGGCCCTGGCTTGCGCCCTCGGCCACCAGGCCTGCCGCAACGGCATCTCCACACGCTACTTCCGCGTCTCCCGGCTCCTCGACGCTCTCGCCCTGGCCCGCGCCGACGGCTCCTACCCGAAACTCGTCCAGCGGCTCGCCAAGACCTGGCTCCTCGTCCTCGACGACCGGGGCCTCGCTTCCCTGTCAGGCCAGAGCCGACACGATCTGCTCGAGGTCCTCGATGATCGCTACGCACGCAGAGGAACCATCCTCGCCTCCCAGCTCCCCGTCGAACACTGGCACGACGTCGTCGGCGACCCCACCTTCGGAGACGCCATCCTCGACAGGATCCTCAACAACGCCCATCGCATCACCCTCAAGGGTGGCTCCATGAGGCGGCTATACGACTCGACCAAGGAGGCCCATAACCCTCCCGACCACGCCTGATCCATCCATGTCCAGCACCCCTTCAGGGATCACCGCTCAACCCGGACGACCTGGCTCGGAATCGGTGGACGCCTTCGTCGGAATAGGCAGGTGGCGCGACTTGAGGGGTCTCCCGCTGAAATGTCCCCCCGGCACCGCACCAAATCGCGCCCCCGCTCCTCTCGCTCCGTCGGGATCCGGATCGTCGCCAACTGCCCCGCCTGCTACAGCCTCGCGAGCTCTTCTGGTCAAAGTGAGGACCCGGCGCACCGGTGAGGTCTGTGAGCCGAAGGCGTTCGTCAGGGATCCTAGGGGCGTCGAAACCAAACGCATGTCGATGGCGTCCCCGAACCGGTGACCATCCCACTGGACGGCGTCGCCCCTGCGGGTCCCCGATGGATGCTTGCAGGAAAGCACGTTGCGCGATCGTAACCCAGCGATTATACTTGCCTGCAAGCATGGCACCCTCAGGAGGATTGAATGATGGCGACACGGAAGGTAACCTCAGAAGTTAAGAACCTCGCTAGCGAAGGTGGACGAGCCCGCGCGAATAAGCTGTCTGCAGGTCGGCGACGCGAGATCGCGAGGCAGGCGGCTTTGGCCAGATGGGGGAGTGACCTCCCTGTGGCCGAATGGGACGGACAGCTCAAGATCGGGAACATGGTGCTTCCGTGCGCTGTGTTGTCGGACGGCACTCGCATTCTCACCGAGACGCAATTCATGAAGACGATGGGCATCTATCGATCCGGCGCGGTTTCGGTGAGACGCCAAACGGGCGATGCACGGCTGCCCCTGTCTTTGGCCTTCAAGAATCTTAGACCATTTGTGGAAAAACACCTAGGGGACGTGCATGAACCGGTTCGGTTCCGAACGAAAAGCGGAAACATCTCCTCCAGTGGGATACCGGCGGAGATAATCCCGAAGATCTGCGAGGTGTGGATGGATGCCCACGCCGCAGGTGTGCTTGGTCCGACTCAAGAGAAGATCGCTTCGAAAGCGGAGGTGTTGCTCCGGGGCCTTGCTCGTGTCGGAATCATCGCAATGGTGGACGAGGCGACGGGCTTTCAGGCGGATCGCGCCCGCGATGCTCTGGCGGAGATTCTTGAGAAGTTCGTGACAAAAGAACTCCGCAAGTGGGTCAAGACGTTCCCTTCCGAGTTCTACGAGCAGCTATTCCGACTTCGTGGGCTCCCCTTCCCTCCGCAAGGAACAGTGAGTCGGCCGCAGTACTTTGGTCACCTGACGAATGACATCGTATATGCCCGTATTGCGCCTGGCCTCAAAGACGAGCTAAAGAGACTCACGCCGAGAGACAGCAGAGGACGACATCGGAACAAGCTCTTTCAGAGCCTGACGGAGGATGTCGGCCACCCGAGGCTGAGAGAGCATCTGGCTTCTACGATCGCGCTGATGCGAATCTCACCGGACTACAAGACGTTCCTGCGACACTTGGACAAGGCACTACCAAGATGGGATGATACGCTTCCGATCCGCTTTGGCGAGGGCGTCTAGCCCACGTTCTTCGTCGAGATCCTTCCACGGCCACAAGTTCGCCCGTGGCGTCCGCTTGGATGTGCCGGTCATGGTACTCGGGGTCGAAGCGCTCCAGCGCCTGGATCTGCTCGTTCGTCAGCTTGATCCTCCGCTTCCGGACCGTCTCCTCCAGCCTCGGAAGCCTGTGGTGGCGGTTCAGGAGGTCATTGCGCATCCAGACGCCCCGCACGCTGCCCGAACTGACCTGGACGCCCCTGAGCATTAGTTCGTCCGCCACGCGCCGGGTGCCCCAGCGTGTGGGCCGGGATCGCCTTCTCGACCGGCTCGGGCACAGTGGTTTGGGTTGCGGCCCCTCGCTCCCGGCAGCCGGTCGATGAGCCCGTCGGCGCCGTGCAGCTGAAAGCTCCGTCGGATCTCGATGGAACTGCTGGCGGCTGCAGCCCACGATCTGGTATGCCTTCGAGACGTTGCCGAGTTCCTGGGCGAGCTGTAGCAAAGGACAGCTTCCGCCGCGCTATCTTCTCTGCTTGGACGGTGGTCATTCTCGTTCTCCTCTCCAGTGGTTAGTGAGTGGTTTGAAGCACTTCTCATCCAACCTCGGCGAGGCCGGTCTGGCACCGTCCTTTCTTTGGCCTACTGGTCAGGTGATTACCGTACGACAACATCCTGCGCCTGAAGCACGAGCTCGGGCGCAGCCACCGCGAGATCGCGGGGGTCGCTCGGCATCGCCAACAGCACGGTGAGCGACTACGTGCGTCGCGCGGCGACGTCGGGCTTCACCAGGCCGCTGGACGAGGGGCTGTCCGTTGTCCCTAGCCCGGATTCATGTCATAGCGCACGTCGCTATCCCTACCTCGCCACTCCTTCGACTCGCCCCCGGCCGGTGGGACCAGATCACCCGCCATGAGGAGCAGCGCCTCGCAGATCCTCACGACGGCGAGGGCCTCGTGACGAGTGAAAACGCTGTCCCTTCCGAACTCGTGGTGAGTCATCGCCGCCAGTTGCTTGACGGAGGACACGATCTTGGCGTATTCCGACCCGCGTCGTTCGTCCGTACAGGCCGTCAGGAAGTCGTTGATCTTGCCGGACCCTTGATCCTTCAGTGCGCCCTCCAGGGCCTCGATCAGCAGGCGGCAGATGCCGACGGCCTTGGACGGGGCGCTCGCCACGAGTCTCCGAGCCGCATTGAGGTGATCGACTGCGCGCTGGAGGCTGCCCCCGTCCTTCAATACGCGGCGGAGCTCGATCACATCGAACTCGTGATAGCCGGATTCGGCCAAGAATGCGAGCCACATGTCGGCAGGGACGGCGAAGTGCCACGAGTCTTGGTAGATGGGCTCGATGCCTCCGTCTATCGACCACGAGCCAGCCAGATCCAGCCAGAAGACGGGGTTCGCCCCAGCCCGCTCGGCCTCCAAGCGACTCAGGGTCTGATGTGGGACGTCACAGGACATCGTGAACTGGTGGGGTGATGGGTACGCGGCTGAACGCAGGTGCTCAAGGCCCATCGGAAAGGAAAGATCCCCGATCACCGGACCGGTTTCGGATCGCCAGCGCAACTGGCCACCGAGCACAGCGATCCTGAATCCCCTGAGGCTTTCCCGGGACAGGGACTGGGGGCGCGCGGAGATCTCCTGTAGCTGACACCCCGCGGAGAGCACGATCCGTGGGTGAAAGGCATCTTCGGCGGCCAACCGACTCACCCACACCGTTCCGACGTGGCGATCTCTTAGAGCAAGGGTTCCTTGACCGAGTCGAGACATGAGCAGTGCTGTGAGGTGAGCGTCGTGGTATGCCGGCGAGGCCTATGGTCGCTTTCCGCTGGTGCGTTCCCAGTAAGTGGGGGGAGCTGGCGTTGGGTCGTCAAGGGTGCCGATCGTCCGTGAGTTCAGCCGTCTGGTTGACGCGCGTTGTCCGCCACGAAGGGCCGAAGATGGCGGACAAATCGAGTGTGACTCTCGGAATTGTCGTACCGCAGTAGAAATGTCCGCCCCTACGTTCCTTCAGAACGAGTCACACGACCCCTTCGTTGGTCCGTCGGAGTTTCTCCATTGCGAGATCCTGCCGTAACCTGTGGACTAGCTCGGTACTGGGCTTTCCGGCCTGAGCCGCGTC
Organism: Longimicrobiales bacterium; assembly: GCA_963662845.2. Classification (GTDB taxonomy): domain Bacteria; phylum Gemmatimonadota; class Gemmatimonadetes; order Longimicrobiales; family Gaopeijiaceae; genus Bin94. The sequence continues at coordinate 99,782 of CAXXCM010000007.1, forward strand.
CCAGAGATCCTGCAGGTCTTCGCGACAGAGCAACACAACGTCGTCGCGCTTGGCCTTCTCGACCTCGGCATCGGAGAGCTCGCGCCGCCGCGCAGCCGTCGCAATGACCGCGATCACTTCGCTGTCGGAAAGCTCCCGTCGTATCCGTTGTGACCGACCGAAGAGCTTACCCAGCTTACCGCCGGCGTCGATTGACCCAACCGTACACTCGATCACGAGAATGACGGAAGATCCCGGGGCGTGAGCAAGGTGATCGACGGCATCGCCCAGCCCCTTCTGCGCCGAAAGTGGATCCACATGGAAGCCGAGGAAAAAGAAGAGCAGACCCACGGCGGCCTCGAACTCCTTCGCCTTGTCCGGTCTAGCGGGGTAGAGATGCTCGCGGAAGCGTTGAAGACCCGGGTCGGCGGTGCTGTGAGCCTTTATCCGGATGTTGGCACCCGCCTCCGCCAGGGGCACCGACACATGGTCCACGCATCGGTCGCCGATGAGGATGAACAACGTCGCGGTCGAATCACCCTTCTGAACCGGGATGTCCAACTCTGCGTGGAGTGCGCCTCGCTCCTCCGTCCATTTGCACTCGGAGAGTTCGCGCGATCCATGACGAGGGGGCTGCCCGGCAGATCCCGCCGTCCAGGCAATCTTTGCATTCTCAGCATAGACCTGATGGGCAGCTTTCAGGCAAGCCGTGATGCCTTCGGACGAGGAGGTTACCGCCTCGGGGTCGAAGCGCACTGCCATAGGGGCGATCAGCTCGACCACCGTGTTGTTGTCGCGAACTTCCAGTCCGCGAAGTCTGGCACAGAATCTGCGCACCAGATCGGAAAGCCCATCGTACGGGTTCGGCCCGCCGCGAATAATGCCGTCCAACTCCCCAGGGTCGTGACCCGCCTGTCTCACCACGTCCCAGATCGAGGAACCATAGCCGCGGAGCGAGTGACAGCTCCAACGGTCGTAATCCGCAATGTATGATGCGGTCCACTCGTTGAAGGCGCATCTCATTTCCGTCCCAAGCCGATCCGCCCGGATGTAGCTGACCGGGCGCGGCCCCAGCTTCGTCGTTCCATTGGCGATTCCGCGTACCACAGCGGGCAGATCCTCAATGGGACGAACGACCTGCCAGGCACCGAAGTTCTGCCGCTCGACCGGGGAAAACCGCGGGACCGATCGAGGGCGACGGTGGTCCAGGAAGCCACGGGTTACGAGGTTCACCCAGCGGTCGCCACTGCGGATGGCACAGAAGCGCAGATCGACGGATTTCCAGAAGCTGGAGCCGTCTGCCAGGTCAGCAAAGCGATCCGCCGGTCCCGTATCCGGCGATTGATTGGTTGCCTGTGTCACGGGACCTCCAAGGGACTCGGTCGTGGGTTGGTGCTCGAAGGGTACCGTGGTCACTAGGTCAGCTTCAAGCTCAAGCGGTTTGCTGGTGGTACGGTGTTCGATCTCCTTCGAACTACAGGTAGGTCTGGATCGCGAGGAGGCGTGCAGCCCACAGTCAGCCAGTGGCGGTCCACAGATCAAGGTCCGGGAAGAATCGCACCGCCTCTCGCCAACGCACGCCAGTCGCCCTATCCATCGCCGCCCCGAGCGCCCAGCGCCACCCGACCATCGCTCACAGTATCCGGTCCAGGAGCGGACCATGCGTCCGCCCGCCTCAGGTAGTGGCCGAACGGCGTGGGGTCGCGCACCCGCGCCGCACCCCGCCGAAGATTGCGGCCCGCGCCCCGCCGCTCCAGCACCGGCCGGTCGTCCATCACAGGCCCAGCGTAGAGTAGGAGCCCGATACCACACCTTCGGCATCAGCACTGGCCGGAAGAACCTTTTCGCCCCACACGCCCGGCCGTAAATCCACCCAGCCATGCCCAACTGGTCGAACAGCTTCTGGACCAGCCTAGTCAACGAACCGGGGTTGCGGCTCTGACCCCAATTCAGTTACTATGGGGACCGAGTTACAGTGAGATTCTCGAGCAGCACAGAATGGCTGAGCGGGATAACTAACCTCCGATTCCACGAAAGGGGAATTCTAAATGGAAATCAAGGGCAGGAAGAAGCTATCGACGGGTTCAGTTACGCTTGTTGGAGCGTTTCTGGGACAAAATGAGGAAGACGCGATGGCGCAAGCTAATGCGCACAAGGAATCGGTGGACACAGAAAGGAAAAGTCAGGGGAAGAAGAACTATGGCCTGCACACTTTCTACGCAAGACAGCTAGTATTCATGCGTACATTCGAGGGAGTCGAACTTGCGGGGGGAGAGACGGCGCAGATCGACCTGAAGCAGGAAAGCCCTGCCGGACACCTCCATTTCGGTGTTCTCGTGTCAGTCGAGTGGACGTACGAAGATGTCTAGACTTGCCGGTAGACAAAGGCGAACCTAGCCGTGCTTTGAAGGGAAATCAACTTGAAATTTTGTCAACTTCGATGAAATGCCCATAAGTGAGGCGGGGCGATACGAAATCAGGGCTCAGTTCGACGATGGTCCCGTAGAAGCTAGCGTGTCCCTAGATGTTATTCTCGTAAGGCAGCAGGCATAGTGACGTAGCCACCGGCTCGACACCGGGGCGAGGGTGACTGTGCCACGCCGCCCCAGCACACGTGCGACAACCTTCGCCGCACGACGCGCGATCCAGGTCTCGGTGCGGTGAACCATCTGGAACTATGAGCGCCGCCGACTATCGGCGCTGGAACCGCATGCCCGGGCCGGTCGAGAAGGTAATCCTCGCCCACGCGCTTGAGCACCGGAAACACGGTGCCTAGCATGTGGCGGACGAGCTGATGCTCAGGGGATCCAAGTCGGTTCGGGCGGCGTGCGCGGGGCGTCTGATGCGCAATGACCTCCTGACCCGGCACCACAGGCTTCTGAGGCTGGAGGAGACGGTCCGGGCCAGCCGCCAGACTCCAATAGCGGACCCGACAGACGCCGCTCCCCATCAGTAGTCCGCAGCCGCGTCACTCCGGTAAAGCGCTTCCGCATCGTCCGCCTCGGCGACGGCTTCTCGGACGGAGGGCTCCGTAAGGTCCAGTACACGAAGGGTGTCATCCGGCAAGCGTGCGACCGATTCGATCCGGTGGAAGGAGTCGTCGTGCTCTTCGGCGAACGCCGCGAGGCCGCGCAGCTTGGGAAGCGCGTCGGCGAAGTGGGAGCCGTGGGGGTCGACAATGGAGACCTTCACGGTCTCGACGCCGTGGAAGAAAAGGAAATCCGGGCACATCCGACGCCATTCACCTGGTGCATTCTGGTAGGCGATGGCCACTGCATCGCCGGACGGGCGAGAGGGGTTCCGATACCAGGCCTGGAAGCCCGGACGCGCAATCTCCTTGTCGAGGACTTCGATCTCCCACTTGTTCAATGAGCCGACCGGGAAGTCGCCGCCGCCGTCGGCCATGAGGTGTCCGGTGCGGGTCGCCAACTCGTTGCCGTCTGCGTCCCGGGTTTCCTCGGTGCGGATCCGGGGCCGCTTAACTTCGATCGCCGAAGGCTGCGGGGACATGCTCCTGATCTCGTCGTAGACTGCCTGCCGTTCATCGCTCAGCCCCTTGATCGCGACCCGGTATTCGGAGAACCAACTCTTGGCGATTCTCTCGGCTTCCCGGTCGAGTGCTTTGGGCACTTCTTCGACCTGTGCCAAAGCGGCGATCTGGACGTGGGCGTCGAACAGGCTGTCGTCGTCCGGGTCCGCGAGGCGGTCCGCGTACTTGCGCGCGAGGTCGGCCGTCAGCATGCGACAGGCCACCCTGAAGTCGGCCTCGACCGACTTCTCGTCCGCTACCGCCACAAACGGCACGTACTCAACCGGCTCAGGGTCGGCGACGTGAGCTATCAGGGTCTCGCCCCACACTTCGCGGATACGCTTGCTGGCGGCCGCCACTGCCTCTCTGTACTGGGTCGCCAGACCATCGAGCTTCGCAAAGAGCTTTCCATAGGCGTCCTTGCGCGCGTGTCTCCTCAGACCGTCTCGCGATAACGCTTGGGCGAGGGCCGTGAGTCTCCTCAAGGGACGGGCTATCCTCCGCGGCAACGTCTGCGAGGGGACGCGAGCAAGAGCCTCCCAAACCGCCTCCGGAACGTTGGTGTTGGCGACCATGTCGACCGGGGCCAGCAGAACGCGGCGTCCGCCTCCGCCACCGGTGCCATCGGCGTCCGCCTCCCGCTCACCCATCATGGTCTGCGCGACCCTAGTGGCCATCTCACGGTCAAAGCGCGGTAACAGGCACGCAACCGAGTTGAGCATGTCGTCGCCCGGGATCCTCCGGGCCAAGGGCGTCCGGACCATCCGACCGAGCAGCTGGGTGATGTGAGTCTCATCCCGCGCCGGGCGGAACGACACGAGCACCTCGGCGCGTGGACAGTCCCATCCGGTGGAGATGGCGTCTTTTGCGAAGAGTACCCGGATGTGGGGCCGGTCCTGTACGGTCTCGGGGCGCACATGGGGGACCGAGAACCCGCCGACGTTGATCGGGGCGTGGTCGCCGAAGACGTGGGCCATCATGCGGTTGTCGATTTCCGGCCACGCCTCCTGGACCGTGGTGATCGCAGACAGCAACAACTCGTCCGAGGGCGTGTTGGGCACTTGGACCACCAGAAGCGGCACCACCGCGTCCGGCACCATCCCTTCCTGCTCGGCGTAGGCGCGCCATCGGTCGGTGGCTTCCTTCACCTTCCGCGTGGCACGATCCAACAGGACCGTGTCGAAGTCACCCGCTTCGGTTGGAAAGTCCAAGCGGATGTCGTCCTTGAGCAGGCCGGATTCCTGAATCAGCGCGGGGTCGACGACCACGGGTGGATAAGTGGTCCGCCCTTGAGCCCTTTCCATGGCCTGGTTGAAGCGCTGGACGGTGGCGGAGATGCCCCAGACGATCGGTAGCGGAGGTACGCTCCCGACACCGTTTATGAGCCGTTGCACGATGGTGGCCTTCTCGGCCCGATCCCGGTGGCTGGGCTGCTTCATGCCCCGGTGGGCCTCGTCGAGGATGAGGTACAGGGTTCGCCGTTCGTCGGCGACGGTGTTCGCCAACGTGTCCCACATCGTGTAGGCACGCGCATCCGGCATCGGGCGGAGGTCGCGCTGGATCTCCGCTGCGGAATCTTCCGGCGTTCCCCTGACCAGAAGCGACTTCCTCCCCAACTTCTGGCGATTGAGAAAATAGACCCTGCCCGGTTCGAGTTTCGCTCGGTTGAAGGTGTTTTCGATGACCTCCAGCCGCGAGTGACCGATCCGGTCAGAGGCGTCCATCAGGCGGAACCGGGTCTGCTCGTTGAGCGACGGGTCGTCGGTGAACCACAGCACGACGGCACCGGGGTCGGAATCGAATTCGAGGGCCGGGTTGCCGTGGAACAGCGCCTCGATCACGGCCGCCGCCATCACGGTCTTGCCCGCGCCGGTCGTCGCCGTCAACGAGAACGCCACCGGCGACCGCCATCGTTGCCAGTCTTCGCGCGCCCGACCGAGATGCCTCAGCACATCGGCGACGGCGTCCTCCTGGTAGTCCTTCAGCGTGTACCGCATGTCTACACCCGCCCCGCGTTGATCGTGAAGTTGGTGAGGTAGGACTCGTACAACCGCACGGCCTCCACCCTCGTGGGTAGTTCACCGCACACTGCTTGGAATCCCCGGTCATCGTCCGTCACGATGAACGCCATTCGGACGGCCTGGGCTCGGCGAACGGCGGAGAGGAAGCCCCCTGAGGCATCCAGATCGAAGAGTACGCCGTACGTGTCCGCCACGTCGTAGTCATCACACGCCACTTCGATTCGGCGTCCCCTAGATCCGGCTCTGATCCACAGTAGCGGCGCGATCGCTTGGAACGCCCGGTTGTGGGCCACTGGTCGCGGCGCTTCGTAGGTCATGGCAAAGAACTCAAGATTCTCTTCAAACCCCTGCGCAAAGGGGAATTCGTCCGTGTAGCCGTACATTCCCTCAACGGACTCTCCCTTCCATGTCGCACCCGTGACCGCCGCCTCCAGCCTCGGCTTCGTGATGTACTCGCAGATGCCCAACCGCTCCCACTCCGCGTCCCCGGGGCGCAGGCCTGCTCCTCGAAGCCTCGCCTCCTCGACGGAAGACACCTCATTGTTAGTGATCGATATGGACTGCCGGCGGCCCCCGTCTTGGCGATTCAAGCGCATCACGGCGTGTGCTGTCGTTCCTGATCCCGCGAAGAAGTCCAAGACGATGGCGTCGGGCTTGTTCCCGACGAAAAACCGAAGCGCATCTTCGACCGCGTATAGCGACTTAGGGTACGGAAAACGTCGCCCCGGAATCAGCTTCGAGAGGACGAGCGTCCCACCAGTTTCCGCATTGTGGGAGGGCACGTTCCACACGCGCTTTGGCGTGGGCGTGTCGTCGTCAACCGGCTTCGTTCCTCTGACCGAGCCGTCCTTGCTCCGTCCGATGACCGTAATGGTTCCGTCCGCAATCTCCGCGATGGTTCCAGTTTGAAGGTATTGGACAGTCCCCTTCTTGCTGACGCGCACGAACCCGTTCCTCCAGTTCCGGCGTAACACCTCCGGCGTCAATCCCCACAGCATCTCCGTCCCGTCAGGCTTCAGCGGCCAGACGGCCATGGTGCCCTCGGGAGCTGCCACAGAGAGTCTATCGACATCGTCTGGGACAGCATCTCCTATGGAGTGGATGAAGTTCGTTTGCTCGTCTACGAAGATCGGATAAAACTGATGGGGACGTGCCCCGCGTACACTTTGTGGTTCCCGGCGGCGCAGCCCAAGCCACTCAAGCCTCGCCGTGGCCCCTTTGTCGCCCTTGATGAGGTCCAACATGTTCCGCATCCAAGGGGTGGCACCGACCCCACCAAGCGTCGCCACGAAAAGATGCTCCTCGACCCGTGAGAACTTCCCCGGACGGACCACTCCCTTAGCGCTGATGACGCTTGTCACCATCTGAATCTCGGCGTCCTCGAAGACCTGTTCGAGCAGGAGCGCGAGTCGATGCACCTCCCGTTCGTCGATTGCCACGATCAACGCCGATGCTTCCGGGTTGACGAGCCGCTTTGCCAGTCTCAGCCGCCGTTCCATCATCGCGAGCCACTTGGAATGGCGGTAGACGTCCTCGCTGTCCACGTAGTCGTTGTTGTATTTCCAGTCCCTGGCACCGGAGTTGTACGGGGGATCGATGTAGATGGCGTCGACCTTGCCCTCGTGGGTGTAGAGCAGGAGTTGGAGCGCATGAAAGTTCTCGGCGTTGATGACGGTGTGGAACGGCCTGTCGCCACCCCGTTCCACCTTGCCGGTGGACACCACCCCGGGGAAGACCGGATCGCGGAACTCGGCTACGACGACCAAGTCATCGACGGGCCGGCTTGTGGGGCTGGCCTGCTTGTCGTCCTGCGGCACGAGGTCCGCCACGTCCCTCCCTCCGGCGCTTCGGCGAATCCGGCCAACGCGCCATAGGCGGCGGTCGGTTCCCGACGGTTTCTCGGTCCGCATGGGAAGGAACCGGACCTTATCGCCCCTGCGCACCGGGCGGCCTGGCAGCTCCACCGTCTCGGGAATGTGCCGCTCGAAGTTGAGGCCGAACGCACGCCGCCCGGAAAGCGCGTCCACTTCGCGCTTCAGGTCGGCCGCCAACTGCCGGTCTTGCTTCTCTACCTGCCGAAGCAGGTTGCTCAACCTCGACATGAGTCGCTCCTGATCGGTCTGATCCAGAATCCCATTGACTCTACTGCGTTTCTCGGCCGGGCCAAGGGGCATCGCTCGACCGCGTCACCCATTGCTCTACCGGATCCGTCCGCAGCTTCCTCGCTGAACGCACCGGAATCGACGATCCTGTGAGTTCCTTCACGCCGTCCACCGACGGGACATCGGCTGCGACCTCTCTGGAGACCTCATGATACCCGGGAATAGGGGTACCTGTCCTTGATGTACATGTTCAAAAACTTTCCCGCAGATGGCGCATGTATCATCTCCGTAAACATGTGTTCTGGCACTCCATAGTACTGATAGACGCCACCATTATGAAACTCGATTTCGAGGGTCTGTGTCCCTGCGTCGAACCCTACTGCCGCCACGTTTGTTGATGACACTGCCTGTCGCTCCATAATCATCCTCCTTATCCTTGTGGTGTGTCCTCTTTCACTCGTGTACGCACGATCTGTAACTCTTCGGTGACCGCCCGCGGATTCTGACCCCGCCAAGACGCCACCACGCGTTCATATCCCTCGTTTCTTCTAGATAGTGCCCACTTCTCGCTAACCTTCGGATCCTCACTCTGTGGTCGGTGGTCCTCGGAAGGCAACGTAACCCGACAGCGCATCGGCAACCTGGCCGCTTCGCCCGTTACGATGGTCTCACCAGTTCTGAGAATTGGCAGAACGTCCAGAAGTCCCGCAAGGCCGTCCGGCAGCGTTCCACTCACGCGCACCCGATCTCTAGGATTGGACAACCGCAGAGCGAATACAGTGCCACACTGTGACAGCACCGTCTCGTCCACCTCTGAAGGCCTCTGACTCACAACCATGGCCCCGACACCGTATTTCCGCCCTTCCTTAGCGATCCTCTGCACTACCTTTGCAGCCACGCCCTTCGCGTCGCCCGAAAGATAACGATGGGCTTCTTCCATGACCACCAGCAACGGACGTTCGATTCCGCCTTCGGATTTCTCCCGGCTCCAAAATAGGGCCTCGTAGACAATATTGAGTATGGAACCCACAAGACGCTCAAGGACCCCACTTGGGACGCTGGACAAGTCAAGTATCGTTAAAGGCTTTTCGCCACCCAACCACCCAGCTAACAACTCATCGAGATCTCTCTCCGAGCTCCCGCTGTCATCAGGTTCCCAAGGTCCGGGACGAAGCAAGAAGTCATATCGCCTATCCATCAGACGAGACTTCAGCAGGCTCAGTTGTCGTTGTATCCCCACCGCCTTCTGGTTCAGGAAGGGACCCTTCGCACCCATTGCGTGCCGTTTGTACGTTGGCGCAATCATTCGATCAATATCCCCTGGATCTAACAGGGTAGGCCGATCGCGGTTTACCCCCTCAAAAGTCATTGTCTCGAAGTCGATGAGGTCGTACCAAAGCTTCTTGAGGCTAAACGGCAATGGTGTGTCAACCGTGATCGAAGCGGACTCGACCCCGGGGAAGGCTTGCGCTTCGTGTGAAGCAATCTTGAACTGCACGATCTTGTCGACGAATGCAGTCTCGGGATTGCCTTCGACTCCGCCAGTTAAGAACTCCAGCAAGTCATCCGTGGCCAAAGCCCAGTATGGAATGTACAGTCTTTCCTGTCCGCTTTGGGGCTCAACGCTGTAGACCTGTGCGACGTCAGCAAGTGGCTTCGCGTATTCCCCATGAACGTCAAGAACCAAGATTCGGGCGCTCGGATATCGATCATTCTCTTGGTCGCTGGCGGTGAGTGCTCTTAGGAGACTGGCGATTGTTGTCGATTTCCCTGCCCCTGTGGAGCCAAGTACTGCAGAGTGCCGTGTCACTAGTTCATTTACGGCAACCTTCGCAGCGATGCTCTCCGCAGTGGATAGCGTCCCAATCTTCACGTGGCCCTGACCGTCAACGTCGTAGATTCTACGAAGATCGTCTTCGATGGCCAGATGTGCGGCGTCGCCAATACTCGGGTACTGACTGACTCCTCGTTGAAAGGTTCCACCTACTAATTCGCCAACTAGTTCTATCTTCATCCACCGGCCTGTGTCATCTACGGCGCTTAGGCGCTCTGGGACGGCGTCCGCACCAACCTGGGCAACGACGCCCAACAGATCTTGGTAGCCCTGTGGAATGCGGACGAAGCTGCCAACCTGCCCCACCCGATAGGTACGCCCTCGAATGACCGACAGGCCTGACGCTACCGACTCAGTAAGGCGCACGCTCACTGCCGCTCCGGAGACCGCAGCAACCGAGCCCAGATATGTGGGATCTCGCCTAAGCATCGGACACGCCCTGACTGATCGGTGTCTGAGATCCTCCTCGGAGCCCGACTTCCCTCGCCGAGTTGCTGCTGGTCACTTCGCGTGCTTGAATTAGTGCGAGGAATCGGGTAAGCTTCGCGAAATCACCGAGTAGGAACTCCTCCGATCCACGGGCCGACATGTCACGCCAAAACGTGCCACGAATGTGCTGCCAGTCGGGGCTCGGAATCTGCCCAGGTCGCCACGGCCCGGCCACTCCGTTGATGACGGCCCCATCTCGGGCGTACACGCTGATGTTGGGACGAGATCGTGCGATTGTGATCGCCGCCGCTTCTTTCGAGAGTCCCTTGTACTGAAAGGCTAAGATCGCCGTGTGCGTGTTTGCTGCTAATGATTCGTCCATGACGGCAGAAATGTGGGCATCAGAAAATGAGAATCCAGAGCAGATCATCAGCGTGTCTGGCGTCGTTAAGAAGTTGCGGAGTCGCTCGAACAAGGCTGAATATGGAAGCCGCGTTGCTTGATCGTACTTTAGATGTTCCGGGTAGATCAGTTCAGTGCCCTCTCGGTCATCTGTTCGAATGACCGTGTCGCCGGATACCGCCCAACCGAGCGAGCCATGTAGCTTCCAAAGGCGTGACCAACGAGACGGCAGTTCATCAGACAACACGCTAACCGGGTCAAAGAATGGCCTATGGGAGCCAGTGAAACCATCAAAGAAGGGAACACGCCTCCTCTCGAAGGCGTCTTCCATGAGGAGATCGTAGTTGGGCGTGAATACCTCAACGGAATGTTGTCTCGGAGTACCCGAAATCCACTTAACCAAGTCCGTATAGGGGTTTTCACCGTTCGGTAGCCGGGGCCGAACTTCGGATCCAATCCGGTCACATATGCGTTCGCTTAGCTTGCTATAGGCGTCACCATCATAGTCATGGATCGAATTACTGCCAATGACTTGGGCAAGCTGTCTGGTCTTCGTCAATATCGCCTCAATGTTGATCGGGCGCGGCATATCCCGCTTCAACGCGTCGACAACACCTCTATCGGGTTGGGGCAAGTTGTTGAGCACAGTTGTCGTGAGGCCGTCAACGTCTGGGATTATTGGGTCGCCGCCCTGCTCGACAATCGCGTTGTTGGTGTCGACACGAATGGCAGTCGGTGCACCCGCGCCGATGAAGATGCCAATTCGCTTGCGGCCCTGCGAGAGCATTTGACGTAGATCGGCCATGTACTGGTCAGGATTGTGTACTGTAGATGTCTCCATGGATCAACCTAGGGCGTTAGGGTGTAACCGCTGTTGGCCAGAACGCTTGCGCTCATCCGCCGGGCCATTCTGCGAGCCCATTGAGAGGTGCTCAAAGTGAACCACGAGAGCGCGGCCGTTGGGTAAGCATGATACGCTTGGGTGCCGTGGGAGTCAAGTAGCGTTAGCCATCCCCTCACGACAACCGCTCCGCAGCCTCCGGCAGCGCCTCGTCGTCCAGCGCCTCCAGCCGGTCCTCCAGCGGTGTCTCCACGGCCCGAATCGCGATCACCGCCGAGTTCGCCGCGTGGACCTTGGTCTTGGACCCGCATCCCGAAATCGTACTGGGCGACCAGATCCTCTCCGTCACGGCCATGGGCGGTGCCTTGTTCGGTCAGGACATCAGGGAGAGCGGATCCGGTCACTTGGGGGAGGTTACTCGTGGTCGGTAGGTGGATGGGCGACCTGAAGGAGAGGATGGACGTCGTGAGTCACTTTCGCCAATGACCACGTACCCATTCCCATTGACCGTGAGTGTAGTCCCATCGCTAATGAGGCCTAACCCACTCGCGATTCCCCGGAGGTCGGGCGTGGGTGGATTCCGTGGACGGTCAGGTGGCTTTGGCGGACGGGGTGGTCGTGGTCGGCGGAGGTATCGGACAATTCGCATCTCCTTGGGGGGTATCGGAGGACTCAATGTACTGATGAGGCTCTAAGTGTAACACGTCCAAGGACTTCACGAGGTTCGAAGGTGGGAGGACCGGCCTTCCTTCGGCTCAGGTTGGCTGGCTCGAAAGCTGACTTGGCCTCCGGGGCGGCCGGCATTCAACGAACTGACAAGTGCAGTTGACGATATGTAAAGATAAGATTACATTCTAGCATCGCTTCTCTCGAACATGGTCATGGCCAGTGTGGGACACATCTGGAGTCACCGTGGATCAACCATCCACAAGTCCTGACCCGTCCAGCTGTACCTATCCCCGGTTGAATGGCTACGTTGGCGTCAACCAAACAGAACCACCATCGCAACCGGAGACTCCCGATGGCCAGTGCTGAGCAGCTCAAGGCGTTGCTGAGATCGCATCTGGAAGGCGACGACGACCGGTTCATTTCAGTCGCGATGCAGGTCGCCGCTCACGAAGCGAGGCTTGGCCACGGCAAACTGGCTACCGATCTCCGCGACATCATCGACCGCGCCAAGAGCCGTCGTGAGGCAGGATCTCCCGTGCCGATTAGCCGGCCACGTGGAGACTTGGCTAACCTCTTAGAGGCGTCCTACCCTAAGTCGCGGCTATCGGACATGATTCTTGGAGACGCTCTCGCGGATCGGATCAAGCGGGTCATTCGTGAGCAGCGCCACGCAGGGCGGATCCTGGAATATGGTCTCTCTCCGAGGCGCAAGCTCCTACTCATAGGCCCTCCAGGTACTGGGAAGACGCTCACCGCGTCTGTCTTGGCGGGAGAACTGGGTCTTCCGCTGCTTCAGGTCCGGCTCGACGGTCTCATAACGAGATTCATGGGGGAAACTGCGGCCAAGCTGAGACAGATCTTCAACGCCACCGACAAGACTAGGGGTGTCTACTTCTTCGACGAATTCGACGCGATCGGCTCGGAACGCGCGATTGCGAACGATGTGGGTGAGATCCGACGGGTGCTTAACAGCTTCCTTCAGATGATTGAGCAGGACCGCTCCCACAGCATGGTGATGGCGGCAACCAATCATCCCGGCATACTCGATCAGGCACTCTTCCGCCGCTTTGACGATATCTTACACTTTGAGTTGCCGGACGAGTCGCAGATCGCGAAGTTGCTGAAGATGCGACTCGCTGGACCGGCGCAGAGGTCGATCAGGTGGAGTGACCTCGCGAACCGGGGCGTCGGGCTAAGCTATGCCGAAGTAGCACGGGCCGCAGACGATGTGATCAAGGATGCTTTGGTTTCTCGCCGTGCCCCGATAGGAGAACAGGAGATTCGCGCGATGCTTGAGGAACTGAAAGAGACCCGCGACCGATTGGGAAAGCCACGGGGTTAGTCAGGGAGCGACGTCAATATGGCAAACCGGGACGAGGGTAGGAATCGGCACTTCATTCTCAAGGACGTAACTGAGACTGAAGCGTACCGTTACCCAGGGGGTGGTGGCAGCAACGGCTCGGGCGTCCCCGAACGGAATCGGACCAAACACGCAGCGGCCTTGAGGGAGCAGCTGGACACCGTCCGCACAAGCGCGGAAACCGCAGTGGGTGCCCAGCGAGATGCCGGAATGGTAGAGGGTCTGGGTCTTCAGGTTGAGTTCGAGAGTTTCCCCGACGTGGAGTTGGCCTTCGTGAGTTTGGCGCGAGACAATCAGGGAATCGAATTGCTGAATGTCCGCCATGAGGACGACATCACTCGGGCGACAGTCTTCGTACCCCACGGCAAGCTCGATCACTTTGAGAGCCTCATCGAAGCCTATCTCGAACGGCGTAAGAACAAGCTCGGTCGTGCTCTAGATCACAGACGACTGCTCGACGCCATCCGACAGATCCGGGCCGCCACACTTCGGGCGCTCTGGACTGACGACCATGATGCCTTCCCCGCCAACGAAGTTGAGCCGGTGTGGTGGGAAGTGTGGTTGCCGGTCCGGAAGGATCGTCATGCGACGACGAGCGCATTTCGCGAGAGAGCCGTTCTCCACGGCATACGTCTGGCGAAGGGGGAACTACTGTTCCCAGAGCGTACGGTCCTCCTGGCGCAGGCCTCCGTGGAGCAGTTGCGAGCATCCATTGTCACGCTCAACAGCATCGCTGAGTTGCGGCGGCCGAAGGAAACAGCAGAGTTCTTCGATTCTCTCCCCCCATCGGAGCAACTGGAATGGCTCGAGGACCTAGTGGCCAGAACTCGTTATTCATCCAGCGGTGATAGTGTCCCTCATGTTTGTTTGCTTGACACCGGAGTCAACCGCGGCCATCAGTTGCTCGCCCCCGCCTTGGATCTCTCCGACCTGCATACTGTCGAGCCTAGCTGGGGAACCGACGACTCTACCGGTCACGGTACTGAATTGGCAGGACTCGCTTTGGGTGGAAACCTCACGGAGCTACTCGCCGCAACCGGTCCGGTTGAGATCCGGCACCGGCTCGAATCCGTAAAGCTGCTGCCCCGCGATGGTGCAACGGGTGCCGATCCCGAGCACCACGGATACCTGACTATCCAGGCTGCAACACGGCCGGAGATTTCTGCCCCGGAGCATCGAAGGGTCTTCAACATGGCGGTTACGGCCCGAGGCGGCCGGGATCGTGGTTTTCCATCCGCGTGGTCATCAGCCCTCGATGCTTTGGCGGCCGACTCGGACGGGCATGGAGGCCACCCGCGGCTGCTTGTCGTGTCCGCGGGGAACGTGGACGATATCGTGGCCTGGTCTAACTACCCGGAGAGCAACGACTCGGACGGTGTGCACGACCCGGCCCAAGCGTGGAATGTGCTGACAGTCGGCGCATTCACCGAGCTGGTAGCGATCTCCGAGCCCGGATTCAATGGTCTTGAGCCAATCGCTCCCAAAGGTGGTTTGAGTCCTTTCAGCACGACGTCTGTGCCGTGGCCGGTACACTGGCCTTTCAAACCGGACGTGGTGATGGAAGGCGGGAACGTTGCAAGGGACTCCTTGAGCCCGGTCAACATTCCGAGTCTCCACCTTTTGACGACGAGCCATCTTCCGACGCAACGGTCCTTCACCACGACCCACGCCACCAGCGCGGCATCCGCCCTCGCGTCGCGTTTGGCAGCGCAGGTAATGGGTGCATATCCCGGTCTCTGGCCAGAGACCGTTCGCGGCCTGATCGTCCATTCCGCCGAGTGGACTGATGCGATGAGAGATGCATACTTGCCGGCGAGCCGGGATCCATTCAAGAGCGAATACCAAAAGCTGATGCGCCGCTGCGGTTTTGGAGTCCCGGATCTCGAACGCGCGCTCTGGAGTGTCGCCAATTCCTTGACCATGGTTGTCGAAGAGACATTGATTCCATTTGAGCGCAACGAATCAGGAAGAGTCGTGGCACGCGAAATGAATATTCACCCTCTTCCTTGGCCGAAGAAATCTCTCGAAGATCTGGGAGAAACGCCGGTCGAGATGCGCGTCACTCTCTCGTACTTCATCGAGCCGAACCCGTCGCAGCGAGGTGTCACTTCACGATATCGATATGAGTCACATGGCCTTCGCTTCGATGTCAAGCGACCACTTGAAACGATCGACGCATTCCGCGGTCGAGTTAGTGCAGCAGCGCGGGACGACACGTACAAGAGTGGCGAGAGTGGTGCCGATCAGTCATGGCTGATCGGTCCCCAAGGCCGCCATCGGGGCTCCCTTCACGGCGACGTTTGGCGTGGCACTGCAGCCGACCTCGCCAACCGATGGGCGATCGCCGTCTATCCAACTTCGGGCTGGTGGAAGACACGCCCGGCACTGAAGCACTACGATCGACCCGTGCGGTATTCTCTGGTCGTCAGCATTCGGGCACCGGAAGTCGACGTGGATTTGTACACGGAGGTCGCGAGCGAGATTAGCGTAGAGTTGCCGACGGAGATCGAGACGAAACGATAGCGTCTAACGTGGCTGCGCCGGGGAAGTGCTCCTATGGTCAGCTGCCTCCACCAGAAGGCAGAGGTGCTCGCATCGGCCGAAATGCCGGTAGCGTGCAGCTCCAACCTGGCCTGCGAGCGCCAGACCAACGTTACCGGCGGTCTGGATGCACCTATCGTTTCGCTGGTCGAACCAGATGGTGTTCCTCAATCCCGATGGTTCCGTGCGGCCAGTTGACCGAACGCTTCGGGAGTGCGCCTTTCCTGATGTGATGAACGCCGAAGACACCGTGCCCCCTCTGGAACTTGGCTTCACTGCCATGCGCGTGACCAAAGTCGCGCCTGATGCGGTCAAGTTGGCTACCAGTCAGACAGCGGAACCTCGCCGCGTCGTCGATGTGTACCCCGTGGCCACCGGCAACTATCGAAGGCCGTTGCTGTTTCCGAACGATCTGGAGGGACTGGCGATCCAGTCGGACGGTCGCCCAGCGACGCTCGACTTGGAGTTCTTCCCTACGGTACAGTTTTGGGAGCTGGCTTAGTGACATCCGGAGCCGTGGATCAAGGCCGGGATCCCGAGAAGTCCCCGGCTCGGAAGAAGGAGGTCAAGCCAGCCGCGTAGACCCTGACCTCGGCGAGGCCGGGTGTCAGGTGATTACCGTACTTGTACATGTCAATGGTTTTGCATACGGTACCTTAGTCCGGTCTTGTACAACCTGCTCATGAGTACATGACAGTCCTTAGCCTACCAGTTGGATGACGGCAATTAATCGTCGGTGGAATCGATGCATACCCGGAAGAACATACAGAGCACTCCAGGAAACGGTGTCGTCTCTCCCTTTACCCTAATGCCATGAACGTCGTCCGATCTAATCCATCGAATTGTATCGCTAGCGTCGCGGACTAGAAACCAGTTCTCAAAGCTCCGAAGCACCTCTGCTTCCGAAGTCACAGTGTCTTCGTCGACGCCGTCTGCTTGCACCTGTACTTCGGCTACTGAGTCGGTTGGGGCGCTGGTAGCGGATCGAAAGCCGGCTGAGTAGAAGTAGAGGATCAGCGGAGGTCCGATGAAGGCAAGTAGCCGAAACCCGAATGCATGACGTTCCCTTACTATCGGATGCTTGAAGACCCAAACCATGAAGGACATCCAGCAACCCGCAGCAGCCAGCCAAGGGAAATCAATAGTGCCGATAGCAAGCCACAGGACAAGCACGAGCCCACAGCCCCAGGTGATCATCCGCCGCGCTCGTTCATTAGCTCTCTTCGTTTTCGTTGGATTGGCAGATCCCTCGATGAGTTCGGCTTCTGTTTTTCCTCGTTCTATTCTGCGGGTTAGTAGCTCTAGGCCCAATCCGAGAAAGGCTACTGGGATAAACTTGGGTAACCACACTAGCCAGCTGCGAAGGTGGTCAGTGACTGAGGTTGGCGCATCGGCAAAGGTAATACCTAGGGCTGAGAAGAAGCCCCAGTCGTAAGCGAACGACATGGCCAAACTGAGGGACGTAAGCAATGCAGTTGTAGCCGCTGTTCGTTCCATGGTTAAAGGGTTGTCCGTACCCTGTGTTGGAGGGCCGGAACCCTCACGACACCACCACGACCCCACCCACCTCAATCTCCCCCACCCCCAACCCCCTCAGCACCGCATTCACCTCTTCCAGCTCCTCGCCCCACACCCCCTCCAGCTCCCCCAGCAACCCACCCAACCGCTCCACCATGATCTCGAACACGGCGTACATCCCGCTCCCGGGCCGACCGTCCCCCCGCTCCGACATCGACAGCAGGTTCGCCAGGCGGTTGTTCACCCTGATGGGGAAGTTCAGCGGATCCTGGTTCGACCGGTTGCGCACCTGGTAGATCTCGCCCTCCACCTCGTCCATCGCCGTCCGCAACCGCTCCGCGGCCTCCGCCAGCGTCTCGTCGTCCACCGCCTCCAGGCGCTCCTCCAGCTCCGCCTCCACCTCGCGGATCGCGATCACTGCCGAGTTCGCCGCATGGACCTGGTCCCGGATCCGCATGCCGAACTCGTACTGGGCGACCAGGTCCTCCTCCGTCACGTCCTCGATCCACGGGTTGCGCCGCACCTCCACCTCGGTCGTCTCGACGCGCTCGCCCACCGTGAGGCGCACCGCGTACGTCCCCGGCGGCACGGCGGGCGACATCGTGCGCACGCCCCACAGGACCATGCCGGGGAAGGTCGCGGCCGGATCGGTGCGCAGGTCCCACCGCACCCGGTTCAGTCCGGTGGCCATGGGCAGGGCCGGACCCGCCCAGCGATCCCGCTCCTCCCCCTCCGCCGCCGGGGCGAAGGTCCTCACGACCGCGCCGTCGGCGTCCAGTATCTCGAGCTTCGCCTCCTCCGCCTCCTCCCCCAACCACCAGGACAGCACGACACCGTTCGCCGACCGGTACGCGACCGCCGGATCGAAGAGCACCAGGTCGCTGTCGGTCGTGCCCGGCTCCAGCTGCCTCAGCGCCGCGACGTTGTCGAGCGCCCAGAAGCCCCGCCCGTGGCTCGCCATCGCCAGCTCGTCGTGCTCTGGAATGACGTCGGTGATCGGAATGTCCGGCAGCCCCGGGTTGAGCTCCTGCCACAGGCCGCCGTGGTCGTACGAGATGTACACCCCGTGGTTCGTGCCCGCGTACAGCAGCCCCTCGCGGTTCGGATCCTCGCGCACGGAGTTCACGTAGGCGTCGTCGCGGATGCCGTCCACGATGCGGGTCCAGGTCTCGCCGAAGTCGTCGGTC
Source organism: Longimicrobiales bacterium (assembly GCA_963662845.2). Taxonomy (GTDB): domain Bacteria; phylum Gemmatimonadota; class Gemmatimonadetes; order Longimicrobiales; family Gaopeijiaceae; genus Bin94. The sequence goes on from CAXXCM010000007.1 coordinate 118,194, forward strand.
CGCCAGATGTGGGGCCGGAAGTCGTCGAGCAGGGCGCGGCGCGCCGAGACGTAGGCCCGGCCCGCGTCGAAGGCCGAGGCGTCGATCAGGCTGACGCGGCCGAAGTCGGGCATGTCCGGGGGCGTGACGTTGGTCCAGTTGTCGCCGCCGTCGCGGGTGACGTGCACGAGTCCGTCGTCCGATCCGGTCCAGATGACGTCGATGTCCACCTTGCCGGGGCCGACCGAGAAGATGGTGGCGTAGACCTCGGGGCCGTTCATGTCGCCGGTGATGGGTCCGCCGGAGTGGCCCAGGGTCATGGGGTCGGCGCGGGTCAGGTCGGGGCTCAGCGCCTCCCAGTTGGTGCCGCCGTCGGTGGTGCGCCAGAGCCGGTTCGACGACGCGTACAGGGTGTTCGGATCGAGCGGCGAGAAGATGATGGGGAAGGTCCACTGCCAGCGCTCGACCATGTCGCTCGCGGGCTCGCCGGAGTAGAACCAGGGGTAGGGGTTGACCTCGCGCGAGGTGCCCAGCCGCCGGTTGAACTTGTCGATGTAGCGGCCGTTGTTGGTGCCCGAGAAGAAGACGTCGAGATCCTCGGGGTCGGGCGCGATGTAGCCGGGCTCGCCGCCGCCGGCCCGGTAGTGCACGTCCATGGAGCCCTCGGTGATCGCGGGGGCGCGGGCGCCGGAGTCGTCTTCGGCGTCGGCCAGGGCCTGTTCGAAGCGGTCGGCGTTCCAGTCCGACGGCAGGCAGAGCGTGCTGTTGTCCTGCTGCGAGCCGCAGATGTGCCAGGGGATGTGCGCGGTGGTGACGCCGTGGTAGAACTGCGCGGTCGAGAACTCCTGGTCGGTCCACTCGCTGCCGGTGGTGAAGCTGACCGCGCCGCCGCCGTCGTTGGCGACCACGACGTGCGCGGGGTCGTCGGGGTCGATCCAGAAGTCGTGGAAGTCGCCGTGGGTGCCGTTGTTGATGACCTCGTAGGTGGCACCGCCGTCGGTCGAGCGGAAGAACGAGGTGTTCTGCACGTACACGACGTCCTGGTCGTGATGGTCGGCGAAGACGTGCGTGTAGTAGAAGGCGCGCTGGCGGATGCGCCGCTCGTCGTTGATGAGCTCCCAGGTGTCGCCGCCGTCGTCGCTGCGGAAGAGGCCGCCGTCGTCGTGCTCGAAGAGGGCGTAGACGCGGTCGGAGTTCGCGGTGGACACCGCCAAGCCGATCTTGCCGACGACGCCTTCCGCCGGCATGCCGGGGTTGCGGGTCATCTCGGTCCACGTGTCGCCGCCGTCGGTGGACTTGAACATGCCGCTGCCGGGACCGCCGGACGACATGGTGTACTCCTTGCGGAAGGCCTCCCAGAGCGCCGCGTAGATGATGTCCGGGTTGTTGCGGTCGATCGCGATGTCGATCGCGCCGGTGCGCTCGTCGCGGAAGAGGATGCGCTCCCAGGTGTCGCCGCCGTCGGTGGACTTGAAGACGCCGCGCTCCTCGCTCGGCGCGCCGTACTTGCCGAACGACGCCACGTAGACAATGGCTGGATCGGTCGGATGGATCCGGATCGTGGAGATGCCGTGCGACTCGGAGAAGCCGACGTGCTCCCAGGTGGCGCCCGCGTCGCGGCTGCGGTAGACGCCGTCGCCGGGCAGGATGTTGCCGCGAATGCACGTCTCGCCGGTGCCGATGAAGACGAGGTCGGGCTCGGTTTCGGCCACCGCCACCGCGCCGACCGACGCCGAGTTGATCTGGAAGTCGGTGACGGGGAACCAGTTGTCGCCGCCGTCGGTCGTTTTCCAAAGGCCGCCGCCTGTGGCACCGAAGTAGGCTTCCTGGGGGCGCCCCACGACGCCGGAGGTGGCGATGGAGCGGCCGCCGCGATCGGGGCCTAGGTTGCGCCAGGAGTAGCCGGCGAGGAAGGCGGAGTCGAGGGTGGGGGGCTGGGCGGTGAGGGGGGGCGTGCCGCCGAAGTCGGGCGCGACGGCGAGGAGGGTCGCGGCCAAGGCAGCCGGAGCAAGTCGAGAGTGTTTCACGGGGGCGATCGTCCTGTCGATCCGGGAACTGGGATTGGTCGCGTCAAGCTATTCAGTGATTGATCTTCGGACAAGCTGAATCGGACTCGATCAGACGCCCCCTTGGGCTTAGTCCAGCGGAGCTATCACCCCTTCGAAGACCCCCGGGGCGTCCCAAGCCCGGAACACTCCCCGACCTGCGACGTCCGACAGGTCAACTTCGCCCGTGGAACCGTCCGAGTATCTGAGCCAGATCCTTCGACCGTCCCGCGCCTCGACTTCAAGTGCTCGAACCATGCCAGCCTCCCAATCGCGGCCGCGCCCTGCGTCTATCGCCAATACTGCAAGAATCGGCAGTTGACAGTGGGCAAGCTCCACCTTCACAGGTCGCCGCACAAGTGGGTCCTGAACTTCCCTACCAAGGCTCACTGGCGACACGCTTCTAGTCCGCACTACATCGAATCCGGTCTGAGTGCGTTTAGGGATACATATTCCGCAATGGGCGTCACCTCGGTCGCCTTTCCGGCCCTGGGATGCGGCAATGGCGGACTCAGCTACAACGACCAGGTTCGCCCGCTCATGGAAGCGTACCTGGGTTCGCTGCCCATACCGGTATTCGTGTACCTGCCCAAGCCACGTACAGCGCCGCGCGAGCATCGTGACGCCGAGCGCGTAGCACGTTGGCTGCGGGCGACTCCCGCTGCTCTGCCGTTCGACGAGATGTGGCAAGACTTGTCTGACATTGTGGCGATCAGCAGCGAGTTCGCGACAATCCCCAGAGGTAGAGTCTACCGCGCGGAGATTCCCAAGGAACACAACGGAGCACCAGGGCTCCGTGTTGAGGCCGCCGGTCGAAGCTATTCCTACAGCGATGAAGTGCTCCTTGAGTTCTGGCAGCAACTGCGGGACTATGGCTTCGTGCATCGCGGTATTGCCCCCTCCCACCACAGGGTGTCGTATCTCATTCCGATTTTGCACGCTTGCCCTATGTAGAGACAGTTACCGTATCCAACTCTGCACACAGACTGCATAGTCAACCGGCGGTGGCCTTGCAAGTCGTACCGCCAGTCGCTCCGGATCATGGGCTCTTCACCCCTAATTCATATGAGATGGCGGAAGCCTGACGGCGACGACATCGCGTTTGCCGGTGAGTTCAGCGGGGAGCGGGTTCTCCCCAAACCCTAACGTAACGTCAGGGTTGCTTTCTGGCCGCCCACCGGGCGAGGGCCGTGTTCACTCCCGCGATGGCCGTGCTCGTGACGATCCCAATCGCGGCCGCGACGGCGTTGCTGAAGACATCGAAATTGTCGTACACGCGGTTGGGGATGAGCGACTGGATGCCCTCGTCGAGCCAGCCGACCAGCGCGGTGGCGACCAGGGCGAGCAACGCCGGCACCGGCACGCGGCGACCGTTCCCCGCCCGTTCGCGGAGAGCCTGGTAGATCAGCACGGCCACGACGCTGTACTCGAGCAGGTGGGTGCGCTCCTCGGGGCTGCCGGCCATCCTGACCATCACCATGCCGTAGACGGCCGCGACGCCGAGCGCGACCCATATGTCGCGCCGACCGGGACGTCGCCTCAGACCGCTGCCGACGATGGCCGCCACCGTCAGGAACATGAGGAAGAGCATCGCGGAGGGGAGCAGGCGGTGTTCGCGAAGCACCTCGGCGAGGGCTCCCGCCAGGCCGAGGGTGGAGTAGATGGCCGCCACGACGACCAGCGTCCAGAGCCAGAGGCGCCGTTCCCGTTTCGAGGTGAAGAGGGGTGTGGTGGTGTTCATGGAGCCCAGCCGTGCTGATTGGTTGCTGTCGCGGGACCGCGCCCGTAAGGTAGACCCGATGACCATCGAACACACCAAGACGGACGACAAGCGGGACGCTGCGGCCTACACCCTCTCGGCCGCTGCGCGCCACGTCGGCATGCCGGCGACCACCCTCCGGCAATGGGTGGTCGGTCGCTCGTACAGTCGTAGGAGACGGGCCGCCCCCACCAAGCGCCTGATCCATGCTCCCGCCGGCAGCGGTCTGATCTCGTTCAACAACCTGGTCGAGGCGCATGTGCTGCGAGGGCTGCGTCCGCGCGAGACGGGCGGGATGGCTGCGGTCGGCAAGGCGATCGCCCACGCGGAAACGGTGCTCGGGGTCGAGCGGCTGCTGTTGCGCGACGAGCTGCGCACATCGGCTCAGGACGCCCTGTTCGCCCACCTGGACGAATCGCTCGGGCTCTCCAGATCCGCCCACATGGCGATGCGTCGCACGCTCGCGGCCGCGATGGACCGGATCGACCGCGACGAAGACGGCCTTCCCGTGCGACTGCATCCGCTCGTGCCGGGGCGTTCGCCGGCGAGGAAGACGATTGTGATCGACCCCGCGATCTCGTACGGACGGCCCACGGTGACGGGCTCGGGCATCGCGACCGAAACGCTGGTGCACCGGGTGGACTTGGACGAGGACCTCGAGGCCATTGCCGATGACTATCGGCTCGACGTGGCCCATGTCATGGATGCCGTGATGTACGAAAGGGCCGTCTGAGAGGGGCGCTATCCGAACCGCACGCCCTGCGCCAGCGGCAGCTCCGGGCTCCAGTTGACGGTGTTGGTCTGGCGGCGCATGTAGGACTTCCACGCGTCGGAGCCGGACTCGCGCCCGCCGCCGGTCTCCTTCTCGCCGCCGAAGGCACCGCCGATCTCCGCGCCGCTGGTGCCGATGTTGACGTTGGCGATGCCGCAGTCGCTGCCGCGGTGCGACAGGAAGAGCTCGGCCTCGCGCATGTGCTCGGTGAAGATCGCCGACGAGAGCCCCTGCGGGACGTCGTTGTGCAGGGCGATGGCCTCGGCGACTTCGTCCACGGCCTGCGCCGGGGTGGCGTCGGCGGTCCCGTACCCGATGATGTAGAGGATCGGCGCGAAGGTCTCCTCCTGCACGATGTCGAAGTCGTTGCGCGCGCTGGCGATGCAGGGGGTGACGTAGTGGCCGCCGGGATGGTCGGGGCCGTGCAGGCGCTCTCCGCCGCACAGGATCTCGCCGCCCTCGTCGGTCACCCGGCGCACGGCGCTCTCCAGGTCGAGGACCGCCTGATGGTTCACCACCGGGCCCATGAGAGTGTCGGGGTCGAGGGGGTCGCCGATGCGCACGTCGCGGTAGGCCGTGACGAGGCGGCGCTCCAGCTCGCCCCGGATCGACTCGTGCACAATGATGCGGCGCGTGCTGGTGCAGCGCTGCCCTGCGGTGCCGACGGAGCCGAAGAGGATCGCGGGAAGCACGAGGTCCATGTTGGCGTGCGGGGTCACGATGATGGCGTTGTTTCCGCCCAGTTCGAGGATGGTCCGCCCCAGGCGCTTGCCAACGACCTGCGCGACCCGGTACCCCATTCTGCAGCTCCCCGTGGCCGACACCAGCGGTATGCGCCGGTCATGGAGGAGCCGGTCCCCAACCGTCGATCCTCTTCCCACAACCAACGAGAAGATGGCCGGGTCGTATCCGTTTTCGCGCGCGACCTCGGCCGCGATGCGGGTGCACGCGATTGCGGTAAGGGGGGTCTGGCTCGACGGCTTCCAGAGGGTGGCGTCGCCGCAGACGGCCGCGATCGCCGCGTTCCAGCTCCACACCGCCACGGGGAAGTTGAAGGCGGAGATGACGCCGACCACGCCAAGCGGGTGCCACTGCTCGAACATGCGGTGGTCGGGCCGCTCGGAGTGCATGGAGAGGCCGTACAACTGCCGCGACAGGCCGGTCGCGAAGTCGCAGATGTCGATCATTTCCTGGACTTCGCCCTCGCCCTCGGTGAGGATCTTGCCCATTTCGAGGGTGACGAGCCGGCCCAGCTCGGCCTTGTGGGTGCGGAGGCGGTCGCCGATCTGGCGCACGACGTCGCCGCGTTTGGGTGCGGGCACGGTGCGCCACTGGAGGAAGGCCTCGTGGGCGCGCGCGACGATGTGGTCGTACTCGTCCTCGGTGACCTGCCGGACGGTGGCGATGCGCGATCCGTCGATGGGGGTGTGGACTTCGAGCTCGGGGCCGGAGCCGATCCACTCGCCGGCGAAGCCGCCTGGGTTTACGTCGTCGAGGCCCAAGGATGGGAGAAAGCTCGTGGTGGGAGCCGATTGGCTGGGAGTGGCTGTGCCGGTCATCAGCGCCTATTCACCTCGCTAACCTCGACGCTTGGCCCATCCGAATCCACCAACTGCACCTGCCACCAGAGGAATGGCCCACTGCAGAATGTCACGCACCAATGCCGCGTTTCCCGAAAAGACCAGGATCGCAACGCTGCCGACGACCGCGATGGTCACCACGAGGCTCTGTCGGAATGAGTGACTCCTCTGATCCTTGCGGTCCTCCAAGATCCGCCGATCGTGAGCGTCCACCATCTCCAAGCTCTGGCTCACATGTTCGGAGGTCACTTTGGACGCGATGTCAACATGGGCGTCCGAAGGTGTTTTCTGACGAACCCAACCGGTGACGATCTCCGTCAGCGTGGCATGCTGACTCGTCTGACTTACGTCTCGCTCCTGTCCCTCGGAAGGGTCGGGCTCAGAGGTGGCCCGTGTGACCTCAGACATTCATCGCGCCTCGACCGAGGCTTCCTCCACGAAAAGTCAGATGCCGCATGGAGGCCACCCTGCCAGACCATTGGTAGCCTTCTCCCGGTAGGTCGAACAACTCAGATATCAAGGATCCGACCCGGTGCGCCACATCCACCCTCGCGATCGCGTCAACCAGCTCCACGTAGTCGTTTTCGGAAAGGACCACGCCGTCTTCTTCGGCCCGCCTCATGACCCAGAGCACGAAGTCGCGAAGTGCCGCTGAAGTGGAGGCCGCACGTCCGGGATTCATCGCCTGTGCGATCAGCCGTTTCACTTCATCATGCACCCGATGCGCAGTCTCCAGCTCGGGAGCAACGGGACTGTCGGTTTCCTGGGGCCTTGTGATCTGCGTAGTGGCCATCTCTCTCTCCGTGGCGACTTCAGCGGGCGGCCACGCTACGGACAAAGGTCCGCCCGAGTCAAGTCATACGGTAACGGCAACGAGCGTGTTCCCGCATCATCGCGTCATCACGGCACCAGCACCGTACACCCCTGGTCTGCGCGGCGCTCGATGTAGGGGTGGAGCGACGGACGGGCCACGGTGAGCCCCTTGGCGCTCAGGCGCAGGAGGTTGAAGGGGGGCACGGCGCCCGAGGCGTTGCCGAAGGTGATCATGGTGCCGAAGCGGGCCAGGCACTCCAGGGAGCCGTCGAAGGTGGCCTTGCCGACGCCGTCGAACACCACCGGGACGCCTTCGCCGCCGGTGATGTCGTGGACGCACTTCCACGAAGTCCTCGTCCTTGTAGAAGATGACGTGGTCGCAGCCGTGCTCCCGCGCCACGCGGCCCTTCTCGGCGCTGCCGACGGTGCCGATCACGGTCGAACCCAGCGCCTTGCACCACTGGCCGAGAATGGTGCCCACGCCGCCCGCCGCCGCGTGCACGAGAACGGTCTCTTCCGGCGCTGAGCCGGTAGGTGCGGCGGCAGAGATACCACGAGGTCATGCCCTTGAGCATGGCTGCGGCGGCGGTCTCGGAGTCGACGCCGTCGGGTACGGGGACCAACTGGTCCACAGACATCACCCTGCGCTCGCAGTAGCCGCCGAGCCCGAACCCGTAGGCGACCCGGTCTCCGGGCTGGAACGACGGCCCTGCCCCACCCGGCGGCCCGGCGGCTTCGACCACGCCCGCGGCCTCCATGCCGATCGCGGTTGGTAGCGACGGCACGGGGTAGAGGCCGCTGCGGTGGTAGGTGTCGATGAAGTTCAGGCCGACGGCCTCGTGCCGGACCAGCACTTCGCCGGGTCCGGGGTCGGGCAGGGCAACCTCTTCCCAGCGAAGCACCTCGGGGCCGCCGAGCTCGTGGATGCGAATCGCCCTGGTGGTGTTCATGTCGGTCATCTTTCGAGCCAAACCCGGTTGGCCCCGCTCACGTCCATGGACAGGGTCCCCATGCCGGGCACGGTGACGCTTCCGTCCATCTCGGTTCGCCCCTCCTGGTAGGCCGGCAATCCCCGCTCCATGTCCCAGAGAATGAAGCCGGTGGTCGAGCCCGCCATGGTCTGGGTCATGCGCATGCCCGCCTGCTCGGCGGCGGCTTCGGCCTCCACGTCGCCCGTCAGGGTGAATCGGAGCAGCGACCGACCGTCCACCAGGGTGTCCCCTTCGAGGGTGTAGGTGACGATCCCGGTCGACGTCGTTTCCAGGGTCTCGGCGGTGGTCGTCCACGTCACCGTGTCCACCCAGGTGCCGCCCGGCTCCACAACGTCGTCGGGCAGAGGCGGGAAGAGCTGGTGCGCGATGGCCGCGAAGGGAGAAAGCTGCGCGTTGGGGCCGGCGACCTCGGGCAGCGAAGTCACCTCCACGTCGCCCCTGCGACCGATCACGAAGTCGAAGGCGCCCTCGACATCGTCGTCGTCCAGGGTCTGGACTCCCATCATCGGGTTGGTCGACGAGAGGCCGCGAAGCTGTCCACGTCGCCGGTCACGCGAACCCCTTCGGGTGCGCTGGCGAAGGTCAGCGTCATCGTCGCCGCGCTGGTGTTGGTGATCGGCACGGTCCCGGTCGGCGCGGCGACGTCGGCCCAGGTGGTGTCGACGAAGCCGTAGGTGACGGTCGGCGGCGACGGCACGTCGTACGCAAGCACGCCGGGGGGCGAGGGGCTGCCGGGGCCTGCGCAGGCGGCGGCCGCAGCGGCTCCCAGGATCGTCAGCAGGGTCGGCAGGGTCTTCGTGTTCATGGCGCCTCGAAGTCGGAATCGCGGTGGGAGCCATCGCAGAAGGGCTTCGTCGTCGACAGGCCGCAGCGGCACAGCGCGCCCTTGGTGCCCTGCCGGGTCTCGCCGTCCGACGCCACCACGGTGAGCGGCCCGCGCACCAGGAGCGGCCCGTTCTTCGCGCACACGATCGTCACGGGGTCGCCCTCGCCGGACTCGTCCGCGCCCGGCACGAGCCGCCCGCCCAGGATCACCCCCGGATCGTCGAAGCCGACCCCGTTGTGCGATCCGTCGCAGAACGGCTTGTTGCTCGAATGGCCGCACCGGCACAGCGCCACGTCGTCGGTGTCGGCCACGGTCGCGCCGTCCACCTCGACCCGAATGCTTCCGGTCAGGCAAAGGGGCCCGCCGGGGGGCACCTCGGCCACGTTTCCGCTTCGCGTCTCGCCGCTCATTGTCGTCTCCTCGTCATCGTCTCCTCACATTCGCCGGTACTGCGGCCCGCTGCCGCCTTCGCGCGGCGCCCACCTCGGGCCCAGCACGTCCGTCGCCTTGCAGTCCACGCAGTTGGGCGCGTTCACGCGCAGCCGCTCGCCCTCGCGCTCGTACACCCCCGCCGGACACATGTGAACGTACATCTCCGCCACCTCGGCGGGCACGTCCTCGCCGACCGTCAGGTGGGACGGGATGTCGTCGCGGGTCGTGTTTCCGCTCTTGAAGACGGCGTCCACCTTCGAGACCGCCAGCGGCCCCGTGGCGTCCACCGCCGCGCCCACGACCTTGTCCTCGGCGGCGTCGGTTTCGGTCGCGATCCTGCCTGGGGGGACGCGCCCGCCGGTGATCGTCGCCAGCGAAGCCTTCGCCCCGCCCACGACGAAGCCGCTCTTGAACGCCAGCCGCATGTTCCGGTTGCGCCGCAGATCGCGCGCGATGAAGGAGCGGTCGACCGCCGCCGTGTACGAGGCCAGCCCCGCCTCGGAGACGTCGTTCGCCCTGAGCGCCGCGTGGATCGCCCGCGCCGCGAGGATGCCCGACTGCATGGCGTAGTGGATGCCCTTGAGCGACGCGACGTCCACGTAGCCGGCGGCGTCGCCCACGATGCAGATTCCGCCGCCGTGCCGCCGCTCGGGCAGCGAGTGGTAGCCGCCCTCGGGGATCGTCTTGGCGCCCCACTCCACCATCTCGCCACCGTCGAGGATGCCGCGAAAGAGCGGGTGGTGCTTCATGCGCTGCAGCAGCCCGTGCACGTCGAGCCGCGCGTTGCGGTAGTCGAGGCTCGCGACCAGTCCCAGCGCGACCAGGTCGTCGGCGAGCGGATACGCGAACGAGCCCCCGAAGCCGTCGCGGATGAGCGGCCAGCCCATGGTGTGCACGATCCGGTCCAGCGGCCGCGGAACCTCCCACAGCTCCTTGACGCCCAGCGAGTAGATCTGCGGATTGGCCGACTCCACACCCTGCCAGTCGAGGTATGCCTGGGAGAGGGCGCCCCTCGTCCCTTCGGCGAGCACGGTCACGCGCGCGGTGACGTCCACCGGCGGCATGTAGGATGCTCCACCGGGTCGCCCGGCGCGGTCGAGGCCGCGTGGCGCCGTCCTCACGCCGACGACGTCCCGCCCGTCCACGAGGAGGCCGTCGGCCGGGAAGCCGGGCAGGATCATGACGCCGGCCTCCTCGGCGCGCTCGCCAAGCCACCGCACGACCTCGCAGATGGACGCGATGTGGTTGCCATGGTTGCGCATTGTCGGCGGCGTGGGGACGCGCACATGACCCCGCTCCGTCATGAAGTACACCGCCTCGCGCCCGACCGGACGCCGGAAGGGAAAGTCCGACTCCTCCATCCCCGGAAACAGCTCGCGGAACGAACGGGGGTTGACGACCGCGCCCGACAGGTTGTGGTCTCCGAGCGCTTCGGCCTTTTCGAGGACGCCGATCTCGATGTCGCCGACGCCATCGCCCGCCTCGTTCCCCTCGGCGACCAGGCGCGCGAGCTCGATCGCTCCGGCGAGACCGGCGGGGCCCCCGCCCACGAACACCACGTCGAGCGGCACGGCCTCGTCGTCGGGGGGCTCGCGGACGATCAGCGTGTCCATGGGCAGCCCGGGCTGGTGCCTGGCCGGATGAACGGGACTGCCGAGCGCGATGTCGGACACGGCGCCTCCTGTCTGCCGAAGGGGGGAATCGCGGGTGCGCGGTGTTAACTTACGCCCATGAGCCAGTCCGCACCCACCACCCTCGGCGCGCTCAAGGCCGCCGGCTACCGCTCGCGGTCGGTCAAGGACGAGCTTCGCGCCAACCTGATCCGCAAGCTGGAGGGCGGCGGGCCGCTCTTTTCGGGGATCCGGGGCTACGATGCCTCGGTCCTTCCCCAGTTGGCGAACGCGATTCTGGCGCGCCACGACTTCATTCTGCTGGGGCTGCGCGGGCAGGCGAAGTCGCGGATTCTGCGGCAACTGGTGGAGCTGCTCGACGAACGCATTCCGGTGATCGCGGGGAGCGAGGTGAACGACGACCCGCTCGCGCCGATCTCGAAGCACGGACGCCAGATGATCGCGGAGCACGGCGACGATACGCCGCTGGAGTGGCTCGAACGCGAGCAGCGCTACCTGGAGAAGCTGGCCACGCCCGACGTGACCATCGCCGACATCATCGGCGACCTCGACCCGATCAAGGCGGCGCGCGGCGGCCACATCCTCTCGGACGAGCTGACGATCCACTACGGGATGCTCCCCCGCGCCAACCGCGGCATCTTCGCCATGAACGAGCTGCCGGATCTGTCGCCCCGCATCCAGGTCGGCCTGTTCAACATCCTCGAAGAGGGCGACGTGCAGATCAAGGGCTACCCGATTCGCCTGCGCCTCGACCTGCTGATCGCCTTCACGGCCAACCCGGAGGACTACACGGCGCGCGGCAAGATCGTCACGCCGCTCAAGGACCGCATCGCCGCCGAGGTGCGCACGCACTACCCGAAGAAGATCGCGACGGGGATGGCGATCACCGAGCAGGAGGCGTGGACGGCGCGCAACGGCCGCCCCCTGCAGATTCCGTCATTCGTGCGCGAGGTGGTCGAGCGGATGGCGTTTCTGGCGCGCATGGAGCAGCGCGTGGATCAGCACAGCGGGGTCAGCCAGCGCATGCCCATCGCCGTGCTCGAGACGGTCGTGTCGAGCGCCGAGCAGCGCGCGATCATTCAGGATGAGGGCGACGTGGTGCCTCGCATCGGCGACATCTACGCGGCGCTTCCCGCCGTGACCGGCAAGATGGAGCTGGAGTACGAAGGCGAGGTCCACGGTGCCGCGCGCATTGCCAGGGAGCTCGTCTCGGCGGCGGCCGGCGCGACCTTCGACGGCTACAGTGTCGGCACCGACGCGGACGGGATCGTCGAGTACTTCGAGCTGGGCGGCGTCATGCAGGTCTCGGAGGTCGCCGCGGCCGCGGCGTGCGTGCGCGGCTTCGGTCAGGTGCCGGGGCTGCTGGAGCTGGTGGATCTGCTGGGGCTCGCCCCGAAGAACGGCTCCGACGGGCTCAAGGCCGCAGCTTGCGAGCTGGTGCTGGAGGGGCTCGTGGCCGAGCGCAGGATCAGCCGGACGCGTGGGGGCGGGTACCGGCGATCCACCGCCTGAGGAGGCGCCCGATCCGCTGCTGAGCGACGGGGAGCGCGTGGTCGTCGAGGTCGGTGGGGTGGACCCAGGTGGTGGGGGCGTGGGTGCGGGCGTTGGTGCTTGGGGCGGCGTCGCCGGGATGGAAGCGGGTGTCAGCGCGGCGGGCGTCGCCGGGATCGTGGGGCGGATCGGCGGCGGCGCCGGATAGGATCACGATGGGGTGGTAGGTGGCGCGGAGGTGGGTGAAGGCGTGGCGGACGGGGGGGAGGGTGGTGGTTGGGTGGCCGTGGACGCCGAGGGTGGCGAGGTGGTGGAGGGCGGTGGGGGTGGGTGGGTCGCCGGGCCGGCCGGGTGGTGCGCGCAGCTCGGTTGACGGGAACTCCCACATGCCGGCCAGGAGACCGCCGTCGGGCCGCTTGACGAGGAGGGTTCGGCCGGCCGCGTCGAGGACGACCGCCGTCGCGTAGTCGGCTTGCGGGACGGGGCGGCGGCGGGGTGGGGCGGGGCGCAGCGAGACGGTGCCGGCGGCGTGCGCGGCGCACCAGGCCGCGACGGGACACTCGTCGCAGCGCGGTGATCGTGGGGTGCAGATGGTGGCGCCCAGCTCCATCATGGCCTCGTTGTGGTCGCCGGGGCGCTCGGGGTCGAGGAGGCGCGAGGCGGTGCGGCGGAGCTGGGCGGGGGTGGGCACCGCGAGGTCCAGCAGGCGGGCGAGGACGCGCCGGACGTTGCCGTCCACTGCGGGGACGGGGTGGCCGAATGCGATGCTGGCGACCGCGCCCGCCGTGTATTCGCCGATGCCGGGCAGGGATCGGAGTGCGGCGGGGTCGGCGGGGAGCTCGCCGCCGTGACGTTCGCGCACCGCGCGGGCCGTTCGGTGCAGGTTGCGGGCGCGGGAGTAGTAGCCGAGGCCCTTCCACTCGAGGAGCACGTCGTCGAGGGTGGCGGCGGCCAGCGAGTCCCACCCGGGAAACCTTCGCAGCCAGCGCTCGTAGTACGGCACGACGGTCTCGACCCGAGTCTGCTGCAGCATGAACTCCGAGACCAGCACGCGGTAGGGGGTCCGGTCGGTGCGCCAGGGAAGTGGGCGGCGGTGGCGGTCGAAATGGGTGAGGAGCGCCGACCGGAACCCCTCCGGATTCAACTCGCGCCGCTTGGCTTCCCGCGTGGGGCGTCCGTACTCTTCATCCATGAGATTCACCACCTACACCAAGTACCGGAAGGGGCTGCTCGACGCCCTCAACCTGGAGGGCCTCATGGAGATGCTCTCCGAGTTCCTTCTGGACGGCGGCTTCGCGGGCGGGCCGCACTTCCACCCCTATTGGGGATGGTCCGGCCTACAGGATACATCTTCGCTCGACGCGCTCAAACATGCGCTGCTGCGGGCGCTCGTCGAGAGCGGGCAGCTCACGCAGGAGATGGTGGACGAGCTGCGCGGCGAGGGCCCCGGCAACCCCGAGGTGCAGCAGGAGATCGCCGACCTGCTCGACGAGATCGTCAGGAAGATGGTCGAGGAGGGCTACATCACCCTCGACGGCAAGCCGGGCGGGGCGCCGGGGGGCGAGGGGCAGGCGGTGGGAGAGGGCTACGTGGACGACGCGCGCGAGGCGGCGGGTCAGGTCCACTTCAACCTCACGCGCCAGGGGCTGGACTTTCTGGGATACCGGGCGCTGCGCAGTCTGCTGGGCTCGCTGGGGCGGTCGAGCGTCGGGGCGCACGAGACGACGGAGTACGCTACGGGGGTCGAGGCCGACGCCGGAAGCAAGGCGTACGAATTCGGCGACACGCTCAATCTGGACATCCCCGAGACGCTGAAGAACGCGATTGCGCGCGATGGCCTCCGGGTCCCCATCGACCTGGACTACAAGGACCTGATGGTGCATCAGACCGACTACCGGTCGTCGTGCGCGACCGTGCTGATGCTCGACATCTCGCACTCGATGATCCTCTACGGAGAGGACAGGTTCTCGCCGGCCAAGAAGGTGGCGCTGGCGCTCGCGCACCTCATTCGGACCGAGTTTCCGGGGGACTCGCTGCGGGTGGTCACATTTGGGGACCGGGCGCAGGAGATCCCGTTGGCGCGGCTGGCGAAGGCCCAGGTCGGCCCCTTCCACACCAACACCGCCGAGGGGCTGGAGGTGGCCCGGCGGCTTCTGCGGGCGCAGAAGAAGGACATGCGCCAGATCATCATGATCACCGACGGCAAGCCGAGCGCGATCACCCTTCCGCGCGGCAAGATCTACAAGAACTCGGGCGGCCTCGACCGCGACATTCTGCGCGCGACCTATCGCGAGGCATCGGCCTGCCGGCGCGCGGGGATCCCGATCAACACCTTCATGCTGGCGAACGACCCCTACCTGGTGAGGTTCGTGCGGCAGGTGACGAAGATCGCGCGCGGCAAGGCGTACTTCGCGTCGACGATGACGCTGGGGCAGTACATCATGCTTGACTTCCTCAAGCGCAAGCGGCGCGTGGCCTGAGCGCGGGTCCTACGACACGCCTTCGAAGGCCTCCGGGTTGACCGCGATGGTGCGCTTCGCGCGCAGTTCGGGCATGACGTCGCGCTGCGAGTAGCGCACCAGGAACAGCCCCTCGACCGCGAGGCCGAAGACCGCCAGGCCGACGCCGAGGACCGCCCCGCCCACCGCCACGTCAGGGAGGACCAGGGCGGCCAGAACGATCGCGCCGACGCGCAGCACGGCGCCGTAGCCCACCACGGATGGCCTGCCCGAGCGGACGAACAGCCCCTGGTAGTACTGGCGCAGGCCGTAGAGCAGAGGGTAGGCGGCGGCGATGGGGAGGGCGGGACCGGCGATTGCGATGAGGTCGGACTCCAGCGCGAAGAGGTAGCCGAGAAGCGGCTCGCGAACGCTCGGGATGGATATGAGGAGAAGCAGGCCCAGCATGGCGAAGGCGACCACCGCGCCCCACGACCTCACCCGGCGATGCGTCTCGGAACACTGCACCAGCGCGATGCTGGCGTGCTGGAGCTGGCCCACCGGCGCGGCGATGAACCACGCGACGGCCTCGACGACCGCGAAGGCGGCGAGCGCGAGATCGGGGTTGGCGGTGCGCGCCAGCACGGCGTTGATGATCAGCGGGGTCGCCCACCAGAGCAGCACGTTGAGCATGAGCGGCGCCGAGAAGCGGGCGACGTTCTCGTTGTCGACCTCGCAGTCCTGCTGTTCGAGCTGGAGGCCCGGCGTGCGGGCGACCATCACCACCAGCGTCTCGACGATCATTCCGGCGGTGAAGGCCATCGCGCCGAGCCAGGCGCCGCCGCCCGTCGCGAGGAACGCGAAGGCGACCACCGCCAGGATGCCGGTGCGGCCCCCGGTGGCGCCCGCGATCGGCACCGTGCGGTGCCCGGCCACCAGGCGCCCCTGGTGCGCCGCCCGCACCGCCGTGAGGAACGGGACCGGCCAGAGCCACCGCATGGCCTGCACGGCTTCGTCGAGGACCCGGGGGCCGACCCCGACCGCGCCCGCGAACACCAGGTCGCCGACTCCGGTGTAGGCGATGAGCGCGCCCAGCAGGGAGAGCAGCGCGCCGATGAGGTACGCGAAGCGCCACACGGGCGAGAACGAGCCCCCGGCGAGGAGGCGCGCCGCCGCGACCTGCTGCACCACGAGGAGCGGCGCGTAGAGCACGCCGCAGACGGCGAAGGCGACCTGGTACCCGGCCAGGGCGATGACCGGATCGGTGGAGCGGGCCAGCGCCGCCGCCAGGATGGGATTGGTGGCGGTCAGAAGCAGGCTGGTTGCCGCCAGGGGCGTGTAGAAACGGGCGAATCCGCCCGCCGTGACGAGCGTTTCGCCCTCCTCTCACCCGGTACAGACCCGCGCGTAGTCCAGCTTCGCGGAGGGCGCCCGGCCCCTCGCGCTGCCCGAAGAATCAGCCTGGAATGTAGATTCTGTCATTGCTCAGCGAACCTGCAACCCCCGAAAACGATGACTGCACAAGGGATTCCATTCTACACCGTAGACGCCTTTACGGATACCCCGTTCTCCGGCAACCCGGCCGCGGTCTGCCTGGGGATCGATTCGCTGTCCGATGCGACCATGGCGCGAATCGCCGCCGAGATGAACCTGTCGGAGACGTCGTTCGTGTACCGTGCCGGCGAGGCGGGGGCGCGTCGGCTGCGCTGGTTCACGCCTGCGGTCGAGGTGCCGCTGTGCGGTCACGCGACCCTGGCCAGCGCCCACGTGCTGATTCGCGAGATGGGGCTTCCGGGGCCGATCCGGTTCGATTCGCTCTCGGGACCACTCACCGTGCACGTCGAGGATGGCAGGTTGCGGCTGGACTTCCCCGCCAACCCCGCGCGGGACGCCCCCATGCCCACGGGTCTGGCCGAGGCCCTCGGCATCGATCCGGCTGCGGCCGCCTTCGCGGCCTCGGGAACGGTCGACCTGGTGATTCTCGGCACCGAAGCGGAGGTGCTGGCCACCCGGCCCGACTTCGGCGCCCTCGGCAAGCTGGCTCTGCCCGGCGACCCCATGTGCGTCGCGGTCACGGCCCCGGGCGCCGACCCCGACGTCGACTTCGTGTCGCGCGTCTTCGGCCCCTGGGTCGGCGTCGACGAAGATCCCGTCACCGGCGTCGCCCACACGACACTCACCCCCTGGTGGGCGCGGGTGCTGGGCAAGGCCGAGATGGCGGCGCGGCAACGGTCGGCCCGCGGCGGAGCGCTCACGGTGCGAGATCGCGGCGACCGCGTGGAGCTGATCGGGCAGGCGGTCACGGTGGCGCGGGGGCACATCGTCGCGGGGGCGTAGGCGGTCGCGTAGCTCGGGCGGCGCTGGTGCGCCCATCGCTGCGGGCGACCGTGCGTGCCGCGCTACAGCCCCCCGACCTCGATCGATTCGTCGATGAGCATGATGGGGATGCCCTGCCGGACCGGGTAGAGCACCTGCCCGTCGTCGCGCAGCAGCCCTTCGGTCACGGGCTCGCCGATCTCTTCGCCGCCGCGCGTCGTCGCGCCGCCGCCCGCGACCGCAGCGTTCACGCGGTCCAGAAGGTCGGCGTCCGCCACGCTCAGCGGCTGCTTGGTCTCGGGGCAGACGAGGATCGCTAGCAGCTCGGGGTCTAGGGTCACGGCATCGCCTAGCGCAGAGGGTTCGGGTACCGGTCGAACGTCGCCGGTTCGCGGGCGTCCGCTCGCGGACACTAAACTACTGTGGACCGGGGCCGGACGGGAAGCCGGGCCGGCAACGGGACGCGAATCGCACCGACGAGACGAGGGGGCCAAGGGTGAGCACAGGAAGCACGAAGTCGATTCGGGCCGGGCTGGGGATTGTGGCCGCCCTCGCGGTCGACGGTCATGGCCGCGTGCGGCTCGGGGGTGGGCGGAGGCGGCGCACCGGGCGACGAGGCCCAGGCCGCGCGCGCCAGCCGAGGCCGGGGCGCGGTCCGTGCAGCTGCCGCCGCCGGGCACGGCCTGGGTCATTTTCGGCGCCGACACCGTGGTCGCCGAGGTCGCCAGCGCTCCGGAGCAGCGCGAGAAGGGGCTGATGGATCGCGACGCGGTGCCCGACGGCACGGGAATGCTCTTCGTTTTTCCGCGCAGCGAGGAGCGCTCGTTCTGGATGAAGGACACCCACGTCCCCCTGGACATCGCATTCTTCGCCGACGACAACCGCATTGCGGGAATCAAGCAGATGGAGGCGCTCGACGAGACCCTCACCGACTCCGAGATCGCCACATCGCTGGTTCTGGAGGTACGCCGGGGCTGGTTCGCCGAGAAGGGAATCGAGGTCGGTGCGACTGCGCAAGTGGTGTTCGGACCGGGACTTACGGTTAGCTGAGCGTTAGCTGAGCGACTCGGTGAACGCGGCCACGAGCGCTGCGACGTCCTCTTTCGTGTTGTAGACGTAGGGAGACACGCGCACGCTGCTGCCCCGAAAGGACACCCCGACGCGGTGCCGTGCCAGCGACGCCTTCAGCCGTTCTAGGTCCGCGCCGGGCGGCAGGCCGAGGCCGAAGAGGTGGGGGCTGCGCCAAGGCGCCTCCTCGACGCGCAGCCCGAGGTCGCGCAGCTTCGCGAAGGCACCGTCCATGAGCGCGGTGCAGTAGGCGGCCACGCGTTCGGGGCGCCACTCCAGAACCAGGTCCAGCGACGCCGCCAGCGCCGGAACGAGCGCGAAGTTGCTGCGCTGTCCCACCTCGAAGCGCAGTGCGCCGGGCTGGTAGTCGTCGACGTAGTCCACCAGGCCCGCGAAGTTCTCGGAGCCGCGCCGGGCGATCCAGGTCTCTTCGAGGGGGATGCCGTCGAGGTAGCGCTCGCCGAAGTAGGCCAGCGACAGCGAGTAGGGGCCCAGGAGCCACTTGTATCCGGCGACGACGAGGGCGTCGGGGGCGAGCGCCTGGACGTCGATCGGCGCGGCACCGACCGACTGCGTGCCGTCGAGGATGAGCGCGGCGCCGACCGCGCGGGTCCGCTCGCGGATGGCGCCGAGGTCGAACCGGGTGCCGTCGGTCCAGTGGACGGTGCCCATGGCAACGGCGACCGTGGCCGCGTCGATGTGGTCGAGTATCCTCTCGCTCCAGTTCGCGCCCCGCCCGCCGTCGCGCGGCGGCGTCACCACGCGGAGGTCGCCGCCCTGATCCTCCACCAACCTACGCCACGGGTACACATTGCCGGGGAACTGCTCGTGGACGATGACGACGTTGCGGCCAGGCCCGGTTTCGGTGTTGCGGGCGATCGTCGAGACGGCGTAGGAGACCGCGGGGACGGTCGCGATGCGGTTGGGCTCGGGGGCGTTGATCAGGCGGGCGAAGCGGGTGCGCAGCTCGTCGACCGGGCGGAAGAAGTCGTCGGGGGCGATGGCCTGGGGGAAGCGCTTGGCGCGCAGTCCGTCGATGCCGGCGCGTTCGGCGGCCAGCGGCAGCGGCCCCATGTAGGCGCAGTTCAGGTAGTGGAAGTCGTCCGGCAGCGAGAAGTGGCGGCGCTGGCAGGCGAGGGGCGGGCTCACGGCTGTTCGGGCGGCAGGTTCCCGTCGACCCACTCGCGAGTGACTTCGTGGAGCTGGATGGGCGCTTCGCGGAGCCGCGCGATGTCGATCTGATTGACCATGTCGTGCACCTGGGCCAGCGCCTCGCGGTCGTCGGTCAGCAGGCGCAGGACGCCGCCCACCACGTCGCGCGGCAGATCGGACATGGCGACGACCCAGTTCATGATCGCCGCGGTCTCGATGGCTTCTTCGGTGCCGGGATAGGTTCCCGCCGGGATCTCGCCGCGAATGAAGTAGGGGTACTTGTCGCGCAGGAACTGGATGCGGTCCGCGTCCATGGCGAGCAGGCGCGCGCCGCCGGTGGTGGTGGCCTCCAGGACGGCTGCGGCGGGGTAGCCGACCGAGATGATCGCCGCGTCGATGGCGCCGTCCTTCAGGGCGGTGGCGGACTCGGTGAAGCTGAGGTAGCGGGGGGTCACGTCGTCGTAGGTGAGGTCGTACGCTTCGAGGATCTGCCGCGACATCTGCTCGGTGCCGCTCCCCGGAGGGCCGACCGAGACGGTGCCGCCGGCCAGATCGGCCACCGAGGCCGCGTCGGAGCTCCGCGACACCACGATGTGCGTCATGTTGGGGTAGAGGGGGGCGAGAATCCGCAGCTCCTCGACGGCCTCGGCGTAGTCCTGGCCGCCTGTGGCCGCCTCGAACACGGTGTTTCCGGTGGCGAAGGCCAGGTCGGTCTGGCGGCCGCGCAGCCGGTTGACGTTCTCGACCGATCCGCCGCTCACCTCGGCGGTGTACTGCCGCGCCGGGTCGTTGATGGAGAGCCGGGCGGCCATCGCGCCCCCAAGCGGATAGTAGATGCCGCCGGTGCCTGCGGTGCCGAGGCTCAGGAACTCCCGCGAGCCGGTGTCGGCGCAGGCCGCCACGCCGATGGTCGCGAGAACGGCAAGAGTGTGGATGGTGCTGGTTCGAGTCATTCGTGTGATTCCGTGAGGTTCTGTGCCTGTTGCGCTGGCGTTGCGTCCCCGTGCGGCACGCCTGCCAGTCCGGCTCCCAATAATAGCGCCAATCCGATCCCGTCCCACAGGAAGCTCGGGGCGATGAGGGCCAGCGCCGCCGCCATGAGCGCGATCCGGCGCCAGAGCGAGAGTTCGCCGCGCATGTAGCCGATCACCGAGCCGGCGAGCGCCACGACGCCGATCAGGGCGGTCAGCGTGGTGGCCGCGATGTCGCCCGGAGTCCCCGACAGGATCAGCGAGGGAGCATAGACGAACATGAACGGCACCAGGAAGCCCGCGGCGGCGAGTCCCATCGCGGTCCAGGCGGTTTTGAGTGGAGGAGAGTCGGCGATCCCGGCTGCGGCGTAGGCTGCCAGCGACACCGGCGGCGTCACGTTGGAAATGCAGCCGAAGTAGAAGATGAAGAGGTGCGCACCGAGAAGTGGCACGCCCAGCTCCACCAGGGCCGGCGCGCCGAGGGCCGCCAGAACCACGTAGGCCGCCGTGGTGGGGAGGCCCATGCCCAGCACGATCGATCCCATCGCGGTGAGCCCGAGGGCCACGAGCAGGTTGCCCTGCGACACGACCACGATCAGCTCGGACATGCGCAGCCCGATGCCGGTCAGCGACGCCACGCCGACGACGATGCCCGCCGCGGCGCAGGCCGCCGCCACCTGCACGGCGCCCGAGGCCGCCTTGCGCAGCGCCTGCACGATGTCGGTGACGGCGGGGCGAGTCGCGGGCACCGCATAGGCCGCCGCCACCGAGATCACGACCCCCCAGAAGGCGGCGCGCATCGGCGAGCGTCCCAGCGCCAGCATGACGACGATGACCACGACCGGGAGCAGCAGGTGGAGGCGTCCCAGCACGGGCTCGCCGCGTGCCGAGGGCGAGCCGCCGAGCCCCATCTTCGAGGCGCGGAAGTGGATGGCCCAGAGCAGCGCGGCGTAGTAGAGGAGCGCGGGGATGGCAGCCGCGAGGGCGACCCGTCCGTAGGGGATGTTGGTCCAGGTGGCCAGGATGAAGGCGCCGGCGCCCATGACCGGGGGCATGAGTTGGCCGCCGGTGCTGGCCGCGGCCTCGATCGCGCCCGCGAAGAAGGGCCGGAACCCGGAGCGGCGCATGAGGGGGATGGTGAAGGTGCCCGTGGTGACGACGTTGGCCACCGCGCTGCCCGAGAGCGAGCCCATGAAGGCGCTGGCCACGGCGGCGGTCTTCGCGGGGCCGCCCCGGGTGCGGCCGGCCACCCGGTCGGCGATGGCGATCAGCAGTCCGCCCCCGCCCGCGACATCCAGGAAGGCGCCGAAGAGGACGAAGAGGTACACGAAGTCGGCCGAGACGCCGAGCGGCACCCCCCATATGCCCTCGGTCGAGAGGAAGAGCTGCTCGATGAGCCGGGTGGGCCCGTAGCCGCGGTGGGCCAGGATGCCCGGCAGCCAGGGCCCCGCGAGCGCGTACGCGAGGGCGGCCGAGGCCACGACGACGAGCCCCCATCCGGTCGCCCGCTTGGCCAGGAGCAGCACTGCGCCGACGACGACCGCGCCCGCCGCCAGATCCAGCGCGGTGGGGCTTCCCGAACGCGCCACCAGCGCCTCGTTCTGCGAGACGAGGTAGAGCGCGCAGAAGATCAGGATCGCCGCGAACGCGAAGTTGATCCCCCACCCCAGCCTGGTGCTCGGGCGGGCGCGGACCCCGATGCCGAGAAACGCCAGGGTGCCCATGAGGGCGAGGTGCACGGGCCGCTGCACCAGGGCCGTGAACGGCGAGAAGCCCGCCCCGTACAGGTGAAAGGCGGCCGCGAGGGCGGCGATGGCCAGCACCGCGCGGCCCAGCCAGCGCCGGTTCGGGCCGGTCGCCGCGTCTCCTGTCTGCTGGTCCCCTCCTGAGGTGCTGGTCACCTGCTAGAGGAAGGCCTGGATCAGAGCGACCACCCCGAGCAGGGCGAGGAGAACGCCGGCGGTCGAGTGCGCGCTCCTGCGTGGATCGATCGCGGCCAGCCCGATGCCGGCGACGACGGCCACCCAAATCGTGAACAGGCCGAGCCCGGACAGGAAGTCCAGCAGAAAGCCTTCCGGCAGGAAGAAGAAGAAGGTTCCCACCGAGAGCTGCTGCTCGATGTCGCCGCCGCGAAGGTTGACCAGGGCGTTCACGATCCCGCCGAAGGCGGAGACGACGCCGGCGTGCGCGACCACGCAGAGGTGCTGCTTGAAGCCGGCCCGGTCGCCGCGAATGAACACGAACATCACGAAGGTGACCGCGCTCAGCACCACGGGAAAGAGGAGCGTCACCACGAGACCGCCGCCCGCCGCAAAGGCCTTCATCACGACAGGGGGAACGGTGGCGAGCTGGGCAGCCGCGTCGGACTGCTGTCCTCCCATGCGCTCCGCGGCCGCTTCCATGAACATTTCCGCCGGCATCATCCAGACTGTCGCCGCGGTGATCAGCGCCACGAAAACCGCTGCCGGGAACCACGCCGGATTGAGCGCGAGGGCCCGGAAGAGGTCGCCGGGCTGCACGAAGACCATCCAGAGTCGGTTCAGGAACGCTGGGCGAGGCGGCAGCTCCTCCTGTGCCGCGCCGGCACCGGTCGTTGCATAGTCGTCGATCATGTCAATTCTCCAGCCACCGACGCGACGTGCCGGTGATCTGCATCACCATCGCTCCCATCGGTGTGTTCAGCCTGCCGTTTTGGTCGCGGGTGATCTCCACGAGGTGTACGTGGCCCGTCTGGGCATTCCACAGGACGAGCCCCGTCTCGGACCCGTCCACTTCCTGTTCCATCGCCATGCCGCCCGTGTTCACGGTGGCCTTCGTTTCCGATTCGCCGGCCACCGCGATCTTCAGCAGCGTGCCGTCGCCGACCACGGTATCGCCGACCAGGGTGTAGGTGTACACGGCGGTGGATGTCGCCTCCACCTGCTCGGTGTCGTGCGACCATGTTACCGTGTCCACCCAACTGGCACCGGGTTCGACGGCGCGATCCGGAAGACGGGGGAACATGTTGTACGCCAGTCCCGCGACGGTGGAGGCCGCTCCGGCGTCGCCCGACGCTTCCGGTATGGACTCCAGGTCCACCCTGCCCCGCCTGTCCAGGACAAGGACGTAGCTCCCGGTCACCTCCGGTGCGCCCGCCTGGGCACCCATGGGAGTCGTGGTGTTAATCGTCAGCGCGTCCAGGTCGGCGGTGACGCGCACGCCGCCCGGATCGGCCTCGAAGGCCGCAGTCAGGGTGGCCGACATCTCCACGGTGACCTGCATGGGTCCGCCGGGCGTGGTCATCGTGGTCTGCACGGTGTCCGTGAACAGGTAGGTCGCGGTCGGCGGCGTCGGAACTTCGTACGCCAGGACGCCGTCGCCGCTCTGCGCGGCCAGGTTCGATCCCGTGGCTGGAATCAGACAGGCGAGGAGGGCCGAGATGCGCCAGAAGGGCACCGCCGGGGCGGTTCTTGGGGGCATGAAGCGACTCCGATTCGTGGTTGGGGGGTCGGGCAGCCTGAAGGACATCCGCACGCTGGCTGCCGGATCAAGCTAGTTTGCCGATTCTGGCCGGGCAAACCGTATGGGGTTATCGTTCTCGGCCCTTCTGAGCAAAGTGGAAGATGGATGCCCCCGAGGTGAAATGAGCTACAGGACCGATCCAGACAGGATCCTCGAGAATATCGACAGGGCTCGCAGCCGCGACATGGAGCGGGCGCTGTCCCTCAACGACCGGCAGGCACGAGGCAAGGAGCTTGACTCGACCATTCCCGAAGGCGACGCGACGACGCCCGAGCGACTGCGCCGTCTCTTCGGTCTGATCGAGTCCGGATACCGCAAGGCGGCCCAGGGAACCGAGATCGGGCCTCTGGCGGCCCGCTTCCGTGCCATAGGGGACATTTCCCACCAGACGGCGCGCGGCGATGTCAGCGTCTCGGTCCACTACCTCGATTCCGAGCGTCACGACGACGTGGGGGTGGTTCCGTTCGGCATCACGCCCCGCGACCTGGAAGAGGCCAAGAAGCAGTCGCGCACCAGTCGGCCGGACGTGAACGCGACCAGGGTGCTGCGCCTTCGGCTTCGCGACGGCGTCCTCGCCGCCTACGAGAAGATCCGGCCGCGGCTGCGCGATGCGATCAAGGAACGGGCCGACATCGGCCACGTCGCCGCCGAAGTGACCCTCGATCTGAGGCCCAACGCCCCGACTCTGTAGCGCCCGGGCCCGTCGGCCCGAAATTAGTCCCATCCAGCTATGGAAGCGCCCCCGAAAGCTCTGCACCTTTCTGGGACCATGGCGACACACGACGAACTCCTGGGCCGGCTGCTGGTTGCGAGCGGGGCGCTGACCGCCTCGGCGCTCGATGGCGCGGTGGACGAACAGCGTCGTTCGGGCCGCGCGCTGGGCGAGGTTCTTCTCCGCAGGGGCCTGGTGGGTGAATCGCAGATGGCCCAGGCGCTCGCGACCCACCTTGATCTCGGTTTCGTGGCGCCCCCCTTCCGTCCCGAGAAGGAGGCGCTGCGGAAGATCGACGCCGCCCTTGCCCGGTCGAAGGGCGTCCTTCCGCTCGCGGTGCAGGGACGGCTTCTGACCGTCGCGATGTCCAATCCCCTCGACGCCGAGCTGGTGGACGACCTCTCCTTCCAGTCGGGCTGCCATGTGGAGGCGGTGGTCGCGTCCCCGTCCGCCATCGAGCAGGCCGTGGTCGAGGCCTACGGCGGCGAACTCCCCGAGCTGCTCGGCCGCCTGAGCCCGACGCTCGCCCCGGTGCCGGGCGGCGACGTGGAGGACCTCGAGGACGAGGCCACCGCGGCGCCGATCGTCAAGATCGTCGATCACATCATCGCGACCGCCATGGACAGGCGGGCCAGCGACATCCACATCGAGACGATGGGCGAAGGGTCCCGCGTGCGGCTGCGCATCGACGGCGCGCTGGTGCCCGCGATCGAGCTGCCGCCGGGCACGCACCGGGCCGCCATCTCGCGCGTCAAGATCATGGCCGGGCTGGACATCTCGGTGCGCCGCCGACCCCAGGACGGTGGCTTCACCCTCAACCGGCGCAACGCGCAGCTCACGGTCCGCGTGTCCACCATTCCCACGCACGAGGGCGAGAAGGCGGTGCTGCGCCTGCTGGATCCCGGCGACGCGCCGCCCGACCTGTCGTCGCTGGGACTGTCTTCGCATGACCTGTCCAGGCTGCGGCAGGTCCTGAAGCGGCGTCAGGGCGTCCTCATCGCGGCGGGTCCGACAGGCAGCGGCAAGACGACCACGCTCTCCGGCGCGGTGGCCGAACTCGCCGCCCTGGAGATCAACATCGTCACGCTGGAGGATCCGGTGGAGTACCGTCGCCCCGGCGTCGCGCAGATGGAAATCGACCGGAAGGCCGGCGTGAGCTTCCCATCGGGTCTGCGCGCCATCCTCCGTCAGGATCCCGATGTCATCCTCGTGGGCGAGGTGCGCGACCGCGAGACCGCCGAGATCGCCATGTCCGCAGCGGTCACCGGCCACCTGGTTCTGACCACGATCCACACCCTCGACGCTCCCAGCGCCATCGCCAGACTCGTGGAAATGGGCGTGCCGCGGTTTCTGGTTGCGGGCGGACTCGCCGGCGTCGTGGCCCAGCGGCTGGTGCGGAAGCTGTGCTCGCGGTGCTGGGGGCGGGACGCCGCGACCTGCCGCGCCTGCAACGACGGCTACCGTGGGCGCAGCGGGGTCTTCGAGGTGCTCGTGGTCGACGACGAGATCAGGACGGCCATCTCCGCCGGCGCCTCCACCACGGAGCTGCGTACGCTGGCCCGCCGCGCCGGCATGGAGTCGATGGCCCGCGACGCCCTGCGCCAGGTCGCCCAGGGCGTCACCACTCCGCACGAAGCGGGTCAGATCATTGCGCTCACGCGAGGCGTCGCCGCCCAGTGCACGAACTGTGAGGCCGCGCTGCCGCCCGGAGCCGCCGGGTGCACGATGTGCGGGCAACCTCGTGTCAATGTCTGTCGATGCGGCGAACCGCTGGACAGCCGTTGGCGATACTGTCCCGCTTGCCTGCGCCGAGTATAGCGGGGATCCCCTGCACAGAGCCGGGACCTCTGCTATGCCTCGAAGACCTCCATGCGCGTTGTCAACGCCTCGATCCGCTCAACGTCGGGAGCGACGCCGATGCCGGGACCCGAAGGCACCGGCATCATGCCATCGGTCATCTCGAATTCCGGCGACACGATGTCCCTCGCCCAGTAACGTCGCGAGTTGGAAATGTCACCCGGTATTGTAAAGCCCGGCAGCGCTGCCAGCGCGACGTTGTACGCACGTCCGATCCCCGACTCCAGCATGCCGCCACACCATACCGGCCAGCCTGCCGCACGGCAGGCGTCATGTATGGCGATCGACGGACCGAATCCGCCTACGCGACCGGGTTTGATGTTGATGATCCGTCCCGCCTGCAAGTGAAGAGCCAGCCGAGCGTCGTCCGGTGAACGAATCGATTCATCCAGGCATACTGGCGTTTTGATCTGTCTTTGCAGGAGCGAGTGGTCGAACACGTCCTCGTGCGAAAGCGGCTGTTCGATCATCATGAGATCGCAGGCGTCCATCGCCCGCAGGCGCGGGAGATCGTCGGGCAGGACATAGGCCGAATTTGCGTCTGCCATAAGGGGGGCATCGGGGAAGCGCCGCCGCACCGCGTTCAACATCTCCACGTCTCGGCCCGGCTTGATCTTGATCTTGATCTTGCGATAGCCCTCGGCCATGAAACCATCGACCCGGTCGCAAAGAGCGCCATCGGTCTCCTGAATCCCTATGGAAACACCCACGGGCACGGCGTCTCTGGATGCGCCGACGAGCTTGCCCAGCGATATGCCGCGCCGTTTTGCCTCGAGGTCCCAGCCGGCCATTTCAATCGCGGCCCGTGCCATTGGATGACCGCGCAGCCACGGAACCGGATGCATTCTGCGGCCATCCTCGACCTCCGTGCCGACCAAGGCCGGCAACAACCAGCGCGTCAGGACGAGCCACGCCGTGTCGGCGGTCTCGTAGGAGTAGCTGGGCGACTGCCCGGCCACACACTCGGACCAAGCGGTGACGCCCTCTGCTTCGAGCGTTAGCAGGACGATGCGACGAGCCTGCGTTCCTCCGCTGCTGATCTCGAAGTACTCACGGAGCTCGAGAGGGATTTCGCGGAGGACGGCCCGTTGTATTCGCATTGTCGAGGAGGTCGAGGACCCTGCCTGGTGCCGCGGAACCCTGCCTGCGGACGGTGGCCGGTCGGGCTTTCGCCTATTCGCCCTCGGCTTCGCTGCTCTGCGCCTCGGCCTTCTCCTTCAACGCATCGCGGCGGCGCACCGAATGCAAGCCCGTGAGCAACGAAGTCGACGACTTGGTCCTCACGCCGCCAGCCAGCAGCGCATCGCGGATCGATGGCACGGGATGATCGGCACCAAACTCGGCGACGAACTTGCGGTAGGCAGCCGTCGGCCCCATTCCCTGGAAGAAACTGGCGGAAATGGGGAAGTCGGTGGTGACGGCTCGCTTCCGCGGCCCTCTCCTGCGCACCGGTGCACGGCGCTTGCGCGGCGCCGGTGCCGGCGCGGCCACGTTCAACAGATTCTTGAGCGCCTCGACGGCGCGACGAAGCGCTTCGCCTCGCGCCTCGTGGCCAGCCAGTTCAGCCTCGGCCTTCTTCAGTGCCGCCTCGTAGCTGCTTCTTGTTGTTGCGTCCATCGGTTCTCCGACTGGTGGGGTCTCACGACCCGTTCCGGTACGCCTGAGCTTTTGGTGCCCCTGCCTATGCCGTAAATGTACCGCGCAACGAGGATCGACACAAACCACAACTGCGAGTCGCGGGGTCTTCTCGCCCTATAACCGCTCGAAGAGGGCTGCCATGAGAGCAATGCGGCGCGGTATGTCACCCGCCAGAATGTGTTCATGCAGCGTATGGGCGCCCGCACCATCGGGACCCAAGCCATCGAGGGTCGGGCATCCCACGGCCGAAGCAAGGTTCCCGTCGCTTCCTCCGCCCGTCTGACCTTCGTCAAGCTCAAACCCGAGCTCCGCTGCAAAGGCTCGGGCTTTGTCAAACAGCCTGGACGACTCGGGGGTCTTTTCCAGGGCTCCCCTGTTGATGCCTCCCTCGAGTCGCAGTTTGCAACGCTCGTCGAACGGTTTGGCCGCCCGCAGGGCCGCGTCAACGCGTTCCGCTTCGTCAAGCGTCCAGAATCGAACATCGACCGTGCAGCTCGCGGCATCGGCGACGACGTTTTCACGCGTGCCCCCCGAGATCACTCCCACGTTCACCGTTGTGCCCACCTCGGGTTCGGCAATCTCGCAGACGCGAGCAATCTGGCGCGCCAGTTCGTGAACGGCGCTTGCGCCCGCTTCGGGCTCGATTCCGGCGTGCGCCGCCCTGCCGGCAACGTTGAGCTTGTACGCGCTGACGCCCTTGCGACGGCTCTTCACGCCGCCGCCCGGCAACGACGGCTCGACCACCAGCGCGGCCCGCGACCGCCGCGCCTCGGTCTCGATCCGCTCCCGCGAATCCGGCGAGCCCCACTCTTCGTCGCAGGTGATCAGGAACGACACGTCCGGGCCGGGCCCGCCGTTCCTCCGCCGCAGGAGGTCCAGGGCGCACAGCGCGACCGCGACGCCGCTCTTCATGTCGTAGATCCCGGGGCCGTAGATCCGTCCATCCCTCTTGGCAACCGGCAGCCGTTCGATGGTTCCCACGGCGTGAACCGTGTCCATGTGGCCCAGGACCAGGAGCGGCCGTCGGCCAACGGCGTTCGTCCCGCGGAATCGGCCGACGAGGTGGACCCCGAGACCTGGCGCCGGGTAGCGCTCCACGCGCCCGCCGGCCTTCGCCATGGCGTCCTCCAGAATCTCTGCCACGGCAAGGTTGGCGGCTTCGTCGCCCGTGGGGGACTCGGTCCGGACCAGTTGCAGCAGCAGGTCGAGGCAGTCCTTCTCGTGTCTGCGGGCTTCGTCGATGGTGAGGGCGGGTGGTGTCATGTCGTCGCCTGGCGATAGCGGCCCGCGCGACGATAGCTCTCGTCGAGGATCTCGACCAGGTGCACGACGGGCACCCGCTTCCCGGCCAGGCGGAGCCCGGCCCCGATCTGCATCATGCAGCCGGGGTTCCCCGTGACCAGCGCGGCGGCACCGCTCTCCAGAACGCTCCGCACCTTGTCTCCACCGATCCTGCCGCCCAGTTCGGGGTGGGTGAGTCCGTAGATGCCCGCTCCTCCGCAGCACTCGTTGGCACCGACGAGGGGAAGCACTTCGAGCGCCGGGACCGCGTGCAGCACCGCTGCGGGGGGATCCGCGACGCCCTGGGCGTGCACGAGGTGGCACGGCGCGTCGTATGCGACCGTCATCGGCAGGTCGCCGCCGGGCCGCGGGCCGCGTTCGGCGAGCAGTTCGGAGACGTCCCGCACTCGCGAGGCGATCGTCGCGGCCCGCGCGGCCACAGCTTCGTCGTGGGCGAGCAGGGAGCCGTAGTCGCGCATCGCCGCGCCGCATCCGGAGGCGTTCATGGCGACGAAGTCGACGCCGGCCGCCTCGAAGGTGTCGACGTTGCGCCGGGCCATCGTCCGCGCCGATTCGAGGTCTCCCGCGTGTGCGTGCAGAGCGCCGCAGCAGCCCTGCCCCGCGACGGGCACCACTCGGTAGCCGTTGGCCTCCAGAACGCGCACGGTCGCATCGTTGACCCGGGCGAAGAGGCCGGCCTGGACGCACCCGGTGAGGAGGCCGACCGTGGGGCCGGGGGTGGTGCGGGCCGAGTGGATGGGCGGCGCCTGCGCGCGGGGGCCGTTACTGGGCAGGGCCACGGTTGCGCTGGCGGCGGCGGTCGGCCACGACCGCACCGGGGCGGAAGCCGCCAACATGGCCACGGCGAGGCGCGGCCCCCGTGGTGGCGAGTTCCCGGCGAGCAGTCTGGCGAGCAGCGCCGGGACGCCCAGCGCCCGCAGGAGACGCCCCCCGAACATGACGGGCCGTGCGATCCAGGCGGTGCCGAACACGCGCAGCAGAAGGCGCGTGAGGAGAGACGACCGCCGCGACTCGTTGCCCACTTGGCGAGCCAGTTCGAGAAGGTGCCCGTAGGCGACTCCTGACGGGCAGACGGGCTCGCATGCGCGGCAGCCCAAGCAGCGCCCGATGTGGAGCTGAAAGGCGTCGGAACCGGCGTCGAGCCGTCCTTCCACGACCGCGCGCATGAGGTGGAGGCGCCCGCGCGGGGAATCGGCCTCGTCGCCCAGGCGCCGATAGGTCGGACAGGCCGGGAGACAGAAGCCGCAGTGGACACAGTTGAGGAGCCCTTCCTCCTGCTCCTTGAGCGCGACGCCAAGGGTGTCGGTGGCGCCGCTCATGGACATCGAGGCGCGAGCACGGAATCGGGATCGAACAGCGCCTTGATTCGCTTGGTCAGGACGGCCTCGTGCGTCATCGCGCCGGTCCACCCCACCTGGGCAGCCAGGGGGGCTGGCGCCTGGCCAAGGGTGAGGGTGCCGCCCAGCTCCTCGATGACGCTTCGCGTTCGCGACAGGCTCTCGGCCACCGCGCCGTGGTCGGTGCTGCCGGCGGCGCCCTTGACGCGAACGAGGCCCTGCACCGCGTCGGCGGTCACGGTGCCGCGCAGGTCGTCGGCGATGGTGCGCGCGGCGTCGAGCGTGGGGCCGAGCTGGGCCGGCAGGGCCGCCAGCCGTGCCACGATTCGCGCCCCGTCCTCCCAAGCGACGCGGGCCGCGTGGAAGCGGCGGCTCTCGCCGTTCCGCCAGGTCGCCCAAGGCTCGGCGCCCAGGGCCGCGACGAGGCGCCGGCGGCTCTCCTCCACCTCGTCGCGGCCTCCTTGCAGCCGCACCGAGGCCACCATGGCGCGGTCAACGCCGAGCTCCTTCCCCTCCAACAACTCCACGGCCGCTGCGGGGACCTCGCTCGTGCATGCGCACCGGGCCGCCGCAACCACCTCGGACGTGTTTCCGGCGAAGAGGAGCGTGACATCGGCGTCGGGGCGCGGGAAGAGGCGAACCGACACGCGCGTGACGATGCCCAGACTGCCGCGGCTTCCGGTGAAGAGGCGGACCAGGTCGTAGCCGGCGACGTTCTTGACGACGCGTCCGCCGATGTGCAGGACGCGGCCATCGCCCGTCACGACCTCGATGCCGAGGACGTTGTCGCGGGTGGCGCCGTAGCGGGACCGCAGCGGCCCCGACATGCCGCAGGCCACCGCGGCCCCCAGCGTGCCGTCGTGGCTGCCAGGTGCGTCGACCGGCAACCACTGGCCGTTGGGGCCGACGATCTTCGCGAGCCGATCCAGTCCGATGCCCGCGTCCGCCGTCAGCGTCAGGTCTGCGGGCTCGTAGTGATGCACGACGTCGAGACGAGACATCGAGACGACGACGCCCGCCGCGCGCGCCCACCCGCCCGCCGCCAGCCAGTTTCCTCGACCTGCGGGAAGCAGCCGCGTGCCGGACTCGCGGGCGGTGCGCACGACGGCCTGGACTTCGGCCACCGATTGGGGAAAGACCACGACGTCCGCCGCGACCCCCTTCGCCCACTCCCGGGCGGCCGCGCCGGTGAGGATCTGCTCGGCGGGGAGCACCCGGTCCAGCGGAGGGGCGGTGAGCGTGGTGCTCCTCATGGTGCGGTCGCGCTCCTCATGCGGGCGCCGATGCGCCGACCTGTTCGACCTGCCGCTCGCGTTCGGACCAGGCAGCGCGCGAGGGGTCGGTCTCCTCGGGCAGAACCTTGCCCGGGTTCATGACGCCGTCGGGATCGAAGACGCGCCGGATTCCCCACATGGCATCGAGCTCGTTCGCGCCGTAGACGAGGGGCATGTGGTCCTTCTTGTCGAGCCCCACCCCGTGCTCGCCGGTGATCGTGCCGCCCGAATCGACGCACAGCTGCATGATCTCCTTCGAGGCGCGCTCGACGCGCTCAAGCTCGTCCGAGTCGCGACGGTCGAAGAGGATGTTGGGGTGCAGGTTGCCGTCGCCGGCGTGGAAGACGTTCGCGACGATCAGATCGTACCGCTTGCCGATCTCGGAAATGCCCTTGAGGATGGACGGGAGGGTGGTCCGGGGGACGGTGGCGTCCTGCACCAGCAGGTCGGGGGCGATCCTGCCCATGGCCCCGAACGCCTTCTTCCGCCCCTTCCAGAGCGCGAGCCGCTCCTCTTCGTCCCTGGCGCTGCGCACCTCGCGGGCACCGGCGCGCCGGCAGAAGCGAGCGGCCCGTTCGGCCTCGCCGTCGAGACCCGCTTCCAGTCCGTCGAACTCGATCACCAGCGCGGCTTCGGCATCGGTGGGGTAGCCCGCGGCGAAGACGCTGTCCTCGACGGCGCGGATCGTGGGCCCGTCGATGATCTCCATCGCCGCCGGGAGCAGTCCCGCGCTGACGATGTCGGACACCGCCTGCCCGGCGTCCTCGATGCGGTCGAAGATGCCGAGAAGGGTGCGCACGCCCTCGGGCACGGGCAGCAGCCCGACCTCGATCTCGGTGGCGATGCCGAAGCAGCCCTCCGAACCGACGAAGAGACCGACGAGGTCGTAGCCGGGCGCCTCTCGTCCGCTGCCGCCGAGCTTGACGACCTCGCCGTCGGGGAGGACCACGGTCAGTGCGGTGACGTACCGCGAGGTGACGCCGTACTTGAGGCAGTGGGGGCCGCCCGAGTTCTCGGCCACGTTGCCGCCGATGGTGCAGGTCGTCTGCGACGATGGATCCGGCGCGTAGTAGAGGCCGTGCGCGGCGGCGGTGGCCGAGAGCTCCGCGTTGACGACCCCGGGCTGCAGCACCGCGCGCCGGTTGGGGGCGTCGATGGACAGGATGCGGTTCATGCGCGCGGTTCCGATGACGACGGCGCCGTTCAGCGCGACGGCGCCGCCCGAGAGACCGGTTCCGGCGCCGCGCGGCACGATGGGGAGGCCGTGGCGGGCGATGGCCCTGATCGCGCGCCGCACCTCGTCGGTGGTGCGCGGGAGGACGACGGCGCCGGGCCGATGACGGTAGGCGGTGAGCGCGTCGGACTCGTAGACGAGGAGACGGTCTCGGTCGACGATCACGCCGTTGCGTCCGCAGATCCCGACCAGGGCGGTCCTGAGAGACTTCGGTATCATTCGCGCAAGCTATTCCGCGTCGGACAGGTAGTCCAGAATCGCTTCCACATTGCTCACGGCCATGTGGTGCACTTCGGGCGCGAGCTGGCCGTAGACGCGCCTTGTGATCGCGCCGGGCTTCACGTGCCCTTCGGCGAGAGCGCGGCGCACCATCGCGATCCGTGACAGGCGGTGGTCGCGGAACCGGGCGATCGCCTCGGCGGGTGGCTGGATGTCGGGGCCGTGGGCCGGATGCAGGGTGCGGGCCTCGAGCGCCGCTACCCGGTCGAGCGAATCGAGGTAGTCGGCGATGGCGCGCCGATACTCGCCCACCCAGGTGGTATCGCCCTCGCCGAGGAGCAGGTCGCCCACGAAGACGCGGGACTCGCTGCGGAGGTGGAAGCAGAAGTGGCGCCGCGAGTGGCCGGGTGTGGAGACGGCGACGAGGTCGCCCGCGGCTGTGGTGAACGGCTGCCCGTCGTGGATCTGGTGGTCGCCGCCCGGGCCCAGCACCTCGGCGCCGACCCGGTGCGCGAGATTCTCGGCCCCCGCGACGTGGTCGGCGTGGTCGTGCGTGAGGAGGATCGCGACGCGGTCGGCATTGCGCACAGCATGGGCGAGACGCGCCAGGTGCGACTCGATTTCGGGTCCCGGGTCGACGATGGCCGCAGCGCCTCCGCGACCTCCGACGACGTAGCTCCGGGTACCCGTCAGGGTGAGGGGCCCCGGGTTGGGGGCGAGGATGGAACGGACGCTCAAGTGGTCAGCGGCGTTCCCGGGCGAGCTGCTCGGCGAGCTTGTCCGCGATCAGCTGAACCGCCGCCTCGTCGAGGGCGGTAAAGGCCTCGGGGCGGTGTGAATCGATGTCCACCTGACCGAATATCTCGCCGCCGGCGCGGATGAGCACCACGAGCTCCGACTTCACCTTCGGACTGCAGGACAGGTATCCCGGGAATTCCGAGACGTCGGGGACGTTCTGGTTGGCGCCGTGGGCGACGGCCGTTCCGCAAACCCCCTGCCCGACGGCGATCTTGGCGTGTTCGGTGGGGGCTCCGACGTAGTTGTGGAGCCAGAGCTCCAGGCGGTCGTCGGTGAGGAGGTAGACACCCACCCAATTGAAGCGTTCGTCGGATTTGTGGAGGGTCCGCACGGCGTAGCGCAGGAGAGCGTCCGAGAGATGGCCCTCGTCCCTCATCTCCTGCAGTTCTCTGACGGTGTAGCGAGCGTCGATCATTTACCTGTGTTCTCCGCGTTCTCCGCGGCATTCTTGGGGGAATTGGCCACGCAATATAGGCAAGGCGCGGGTTTGGCGCAGAAACCAGGTCACCGGTCGCCCCCTCAGCTGCGAATGAAGTCGACCCCTTGGTCCAGCCGTTCGACGAAGGCGGCCAGCAGACGGGCCACCTCGAACAGATCCGATGTCGCCACCACCTCGCAGGGAGAGTGCATGTAGCGGTTCGGAACCGACACGAGCCCGGTCGGCACGCCGCCACGGGCCAGATGGATGGCATCGGCGTCGGTGGCGGTGCGCAGCGGCGCGGCCTGAATGGAGTACGGAATCCCGTTGGCCTCCGCCGTCGCGGCGAGCAGCTCGAAGACGCCGGGGTGGGTCGAAGAGCCGCGTGTCAGCACGGGGCCGCCCCCCAGCGAGTGCTCGCCGACTTCGGTCTTCTCCACCCCCGGGACGTCGGTGGCGTGTGTTACGTCGACGACCAGGGCCACGTCGGGAGCAAGACCGAAGGCGCTGGTGCGGGCACCGCCCCCCGAGTAGCCGATCTCCTCCTGGGCGGTCGCGACGGCAACCGCCCCCGCGCGCCCCTGACCCCCGGCTACCAGACGGAGTGCCTCGAGCACCACGAAGGCGCCCACGCGGTTGTCGATCGCGCGGCTCGCCACCCGGTCGCCGGCCAGGCGCACCATCCCCGCGTCCAGAACCGCCGGATCCCCAACCCGCACCCCCATCTCGGCCAGCTCCTCGCGCGAGCCAGCCCCCACATCGATCCACAGCTTCTTCACCTTCACGGCCTGCTTCCTCTCGTCCGGCTCCATGAGGTGAATGGCCTTGCGCCCGATCACACCGCGCACATCTCCCTTCGCGCCAAGGATGCGGACACGCTGCCCCACCAGCACCTGCGCATCCCACCCGCCGATCCCCGCGAAGTAGAGCAGCCCGGACTTCGCGGCGTGCGTGATCTGCAGCCCGATCTCGTCGATGTGGCCCGCCAGCAGCGCCAGTGGCCGCGCCTCCGCCCTGACGGCGGCATAGCTGTTTCCGACGACATCGGACCGGACTTCGGCGAAGGTTGCGGCTTCGTCGCGCCAGACTCCGGCCGGCCTGGATTCGAAGCCCGACGGTCCGGGAGCGTCGAGGAGACGTTCGAGAAACGCGATGTCGTGGCTCATCGGCGATCTCCGTGACCGGGTGGATGCGTGCCGACCTCCGTGCGGCGCGTCTCGGAGCCGCCGTCCGGGGTGACGACCGTGAACCCAACCGTGCCCTCGGCGAGGCGGCGCTCCAGTCTGCGCAGGACGAGACGCTGGAGCCAGCGGCGCGAAGGCGGTACAAGCAGGCTGAAGCCCGCGAAGTCGGTCAGGATGCCCGGCGTGAGCAGAAAGGCCCCGCCAACCAAGATCGACAGTCCGTCGAGAAGGGATCGCCCGGGGAGGCGCCCCGCGCCCAGCTCCCCCTGCACGGCGAGGAAGGCCCGCAAGCCCTGGTGTCTCGCCAGCGCCGCCCCGGCCACCCCCGTCGCCACGACCATCGTCACGGTGGGCAGCAGGCCGATCCACTGGGCCACCTGAAGCAGGATCGCCAGCTCCACCAGCGGCACGGCGACGAACAGGAAGATCAGCCTGGAAAGCAAGGGTCTTCGCTCCTTGGGTGGCGAGTTGCGCAACCCGGGATTCAACCCGGACCGCTCCTGCAATGTATATTCATCGTCCGTGTCGGGGGCCCCAGGACTAGGGCCCCGGCCACTGCGATCTCCGAACTCCCCATGGACAGGGGCGGGAGGGACCATGAAAAGCACGTATTTCCGGAAGGGCTTCGGACTCAAGGCCCAGGTCAAGCCGGTCATCGAATCGGAATACCAGTCGGCTCTCCTGGAACGGGTGCGGTCGCGGGCCTACACCGACCAGTTCGACGACATCACGGTGCGCCTGGCGAAGGACTTCGGGTTCTGCTACGGGGTCGACCGAGCGGTGGACTACGCCTATCAGACCCGTCACAAGTTCCCGGACAAGCGCGTCTACCTGGTCGGCGAGATCATCCACAATCCCCACGTCAACCAGCGGCTGCAGGAAAAGGGCATCGAGTTCATCTATCCGAACGATGCCGGCACCTTCGACTTCGACCATGTCACCGACGACGACGTGGTCATTATTCCGGCGTTCGGGGTGACGCTGACCGATCTGAACGCTCTCAGGCAAACCGGCTGTGTACTTGTCGACACCACCTGCGGATCGGTGCTGCTGGTCTGGAAGCGGGTGGTGGGCTACGCACGCGACGGCTTCACGGCTGTGATTCACGGCAAGTACGAGCATGAGGAATCCAGGGCCACCGCCAGTCAGGTCCGCCGTCACGAAGGGGGCAAGTACATCGTCGTGCGCGACATGGGCGAGGCCGAGGTCGTCGGCACCTATCTCACGGGGCAGGATGGACGGATCACCCGGGAGGACTTCGTCCGGCGCTTCGGGGACCGCAGCTCCGAAGGGTTCGACCCCGACCGGGACCTGAAGAAGATCGGCGTGGCCAACCAGACCACCATGTTGGCGACGGAATCGCTCGCCATCGGCGCCCGCCTGCGCGAGATGATGGCCGAGTCCTTCGGCGAGGAGCACACCGAGGCGCACTTCCGCTCATTCGGCACCATCTGCTCGGCGACGCAGGAGCGCCAGGACGCGGTTCTGGAGATGATGGAGGAGCCTCCGGACATCATGGTCGTCGTCGGCGGCTACAACTCGTCGAACACCAACCACCTGGCCCATCTGTGCCGGCAGTACACCACAACCTTCCACATCAAGCACGCTGGCTGCATCGATCCGGACAGCGGCACGATCCAGCACAAGCCCGAGCTTGACGCGCACACACCCGAGGCAACGGCCTGGGACTGGCTGCCCCCCGGACCCGTCAATCTGGGGATTACCGCAGGCGCTTCGACCCCCAACAACGAAATCGGCAAGGCGCTCGCGCGCATTCTCGCCACGAGGGGGGTGGAGGTCGAGCTTTAGCCGATCGGCTGCCCGTCACATGCCTGGCGGCGTGAATCGCCCGTCGATGGCCGTCCACCCACCGTCGGCGAAGAGAACCGCGCCGGTCACGTAGCTCGCCGCGTCCGAGGCCAGGAAGACCGTGGGTCCGGCCATCTCGCGGGCACTGCCCCACCGTCCGAGGATGCTGCGCGCGGCGTAGGCCTCGTACCAGTCCGGGCTGCGCTTGATCGGGGCGGTCAGGGGCGTGTCGATCACACCAGGCGCCACGGCGTTGACCCGCACGCCGTGCCGCCCCAGCTCGGCCGCAGCGGCTCTGACCATCTGCACGATCCCCGCCTTGGTGGCCGCGTACATGCTCTGGCCCGGCTCGACGACCACCGACCGTATCGAACTGAACAGGACGATCGACCCCGATCCCTGGGCCTTCATGAGCCTGCCTGCGGACTGAATGACGTGCGCGCCACCCTTGAGATTGAGGCCGAGCACCCGATCGATCTCGTCGTCGGTGTAGTCGAGGAGGGGCTTGCGCACATTCACGCCGGGCGTGCAGACGACGACATCGAGCGATCCTCGCACGGTCGCCACCGCCTGGAACGCTTCGGTCACGGCGGGGCCGTCCATGATGTCGAGCCGGGCCGATGTGGCCTCGCCGCCTGCCGCGCGGATGGTCGCCGCAGTGCGGGCGGCGGCGGCACCGTCGATGTCGAGGCAGGACACGAACGCGCCGGCCTCCGCGCACGCCTCCGCGACGGCCTCGCCGATCCCCGAGCCGCCGCCCACAACGGCCGCCGCGCGTCCCTCCAGGCTGAACATCGATGTCATGTGGTCTCTCCGCTGGGGTTTCGTGTCGCTCGGGGCCAAGGCACAATGTAAGGCCACGCCACCACCCCGCCCTGCCCTCGACCGACCGGACGCCACGCTTGACCGACCGACTGCTCGACGAGATCGAGGCCGCTCGCGACGAGATCGTCGCGTTCACGGCCGAAATGATCCGGATCCCGACGGTGAATCCTCCGGGGGACTGCTATCGGGATTGCGCCGAACTGATCGGGCGTCGGCTGGAGATGGCGGGCCTCGATGTGCGGTACGTGGAGGCGACGGGGCACCCCGACCACACTGCCGAGTGTCCGCGCGTGAACGTGGTGGGGCGTGGCGAGGGGGTGGGAGCGCGCCCCAGACTCCACCTGAACGGCCACTTCGACGTGGTCCCGCCGGGCGAGGGCTGGACCTTCGGGCCCTTCGACGCCGTGGTGCGCGGCGGGCGCATCCATGGGCGCGGCGCTTCCGACATGAAGTCGGGGATCGCGGCCGCGGTGTTCGCTGTCGAGGGGATCCGCAGGGCGGGGATCGAACTGCAGGGTGCCGTGGACGTCAGCGCGACGGTCGACGAGGAGAGCGGCGGCTTTGCCGGGGTGGCCCATCTGTGCGAGGCCGGAATCATATCGGGCGACGACATCGACTACGCGATCATCCCCGAGCCGTTCGGGCCGACGCGCGTCTGTGTGGGACACCGGGGCGTGTACTGGTTCGACGTGGTGGCTCACGGCCATGCGGCCCATGGGAGCATGAGCCATCTGGGCCGCAGCGCGATCGACGACATGGGCGCGCTTGTGGACGCCCTGCGCACAAGGCTCGGCCCGGACCTCGCCGCGAGGCGATCCGCCCTGCCGGTTGTCCCCGAGCCATCCCGGCACCCGTCGCTGAACGTCAACGCCATTGCGGGCGGCCAGGCGGGCGCCGCGACCCAGTCTCCCTGCGTGGCCGACCGCTGCGTGGCCACCTTCGATCGGCGCTTCATCCCCGAGGAGCCCTTCGACGAGGTCCGCGCCGAGATCGCGCGCCTAGTCGATGCGGTGGAGCGCGAAGTCCCGGGACGACGTTTCACCATCGAGGACCGCATGGTGGTGCTGCCCACCTCGGCGCCTGCGGGCTCACCGCTCGTGGAAGCGCTGCGCAGCTCCGTGCGGGAAGTGTGCGGCCGCAGCCCGGAGATCGTGGCCAGCCCCGGCACCTACGATCAGAAGCACTTCGCGCGGCTCGCGGGAATCGAGCACTGCGTCGCCTACGGTCCGGGCCCGCTCGAAGAGGCCCACCAGCCCGACGAGTCCTGCTCGATCGACGACCTGGTCGCGAGCACGCAGGTGCTGGCGCTCGCAGCCGTGGCGCTGCTGGGGCCCGCCGGACCGGAGACATAGTCCCCTTCGCCCCGCCGGCCGCCCGCAGCGGAACGGTGGGTCAGATGTGCAGCGCCCGGCCCAGCGCCCCGAGCGCCCCCTCGGCGACGGCCTCGGAAAGGGTCGGGTGCGGGTGCATGGCCAGGTCGATCTCCTCGACGGTCGATTCCAGGTGCCGCGCCATCACGAACTCGGCGATGAGCTCGGTGGCGTGCGGGCCCACGATGTGCGCGCCCACGACCTCCGAGTAGCGCTTGTCGCGGATGACCTTCACGAAACCGGTCGAGTCGCCCGCGGCCAGGGCCCTGCCGTTGCCGGCCCAGGGGAATTTGCCCACTTCGATGTCCAGCCCCTTTTCGCGCGCCTGCTCCTCGGTGAGCCCCACCGACGCGACCTCGGGGTGACAGTAGGTGCAGTTGGGCACGTTCCCGTAGTCCACGGTGTGGTGTCCGACCCCGGCGATGTGCTCGGCGGCCACCACTCCCTCGTGCATTCCCTTGTGGGCAAGGAGCTGCTCGCCGGCGCAGTCGCCGACCGCCCAGACCCCTGGGACGTTGGTCCGCATGGTCTCGTCCACTGCTACGAAGCCGCCCCTCTCGGTCACCTTCACCCCAGCGCGATCGAGTCCCACGTCTTCGGTGTTGGGCACCCGCCCCACCGCCGAGAGGACGTAGTCGACATCGAGCGTCTTTGCTGCACCCTTTCGGTCGGTGAAGGCGATTGAGACGCCGTCGTCGCGCACCGTGGTCGATTCCACTCGAGCGCCCGTGAAGATGTCCATGCCACGCTTCTTGAAGCTCTGCATGACGACGCGGGACGAGTCCTTGTCCTCGACGGGCAGCACCCGGTCCAGCACCTCGATCACGGTCACCTTGGTGCCGTAGGCGTTGTAGATGTCCGCGAACTCCATCCCGACGGCGCCCGCGCCGACGACCACCAGCGACTCCGGAGCATCCTTCTGAAAGAGCGCGCCCGTGGACGACCAGATCCGCTCTTCGTCGATCTGCAGGAAGGGGAGGCTGCGCGGACGCGACCCGGTGGCGATGATGATGTTGGCCGCAGTGACCGTCTCCTTCCGGCCCTTTCGGTCAACCTCGACCGCTCCGCCCCCCAGAAGCCGCCCGTAGCCCTCGATGTGGGCGACCTTGTTCTTCTTGAGCAGGAACTTCACCCCCGCAGAGAGTCGGTTGGCGACCTTGCGGCTCCGCTTCTGGGCGGGCCCTAGGTCGGTGGCGAAGCCCTCGAAGGAGATGCCGTGTCCTGCCGCGCCCTTCAGCTCGTTGACCAGAAGCGCGCTGCTGAGGAGTGCCTTCGTGGGAATGCACCCGACGTTCAGGCACACACCGCCCAGCTTGTCGGCCTCGATGCAGGCCGTCTTGAGGCCCAGTTGGCCCGCGCGAATCGCGGCGACGTAGCCACCCGGCCCGCCGCCGACCACCACTACGTCGAAGTCGTCTTTTCCCGCAGTCTTGTCCGCCAAGGAAAGTCCTCCCAGGGAGGGGTTGGGGTTCGCTGCCCGTGAAGTGTAGAAACATGGTCGGCACCCCGCCACCCCGTTTCGCGGGCTATCGGTCGCTCCTATGGATCTCTCCGCCCTTCATCACCCACGCCACCCGTTCGAGCACGGTGATGTCGGCGAGCGGATCGCCCGGCACCGCGATGATGTCGGCGTACTTCCCCGCTTCCAGCGACCCCACGTCGGCCTCCCAGCCCATGATCATCGCCGAGACGCTGGTGGCGGAGGTGATCGCGTCCATTTCGCTCTGGCCGTTCTCGACCCGGATCTGGAACTCGCGGGCGTTGTGGCCGTGCTCGAACACCCCGGCGTCGGTCCCGAACCCGACCTGGAGCCCGGCTTCGATGGCGCGCCGGAAGGTCGTGTTGCGGTAGCGCATCATATCGGTGGAGCGCTGGATGAGCTCGTCGGGGATGCCGAGCGCGGCGCCGTCACGCGGGACGATGACGCCCACGTACAGGGTGGGAACGAAGTACGTGTGGTCGCTCTCGAGCAGCATCGAGATCGCCTCGTCGTCCATTATCGAGCCGTGGTCGACGGTGCGCACGCCAGCGCGAATCGCCGCCTTGATGCCCTCGGTGCCGTGGGCGTGGGCGGCGGTGTGGCGACCCCAGCGGTTCGTCTCCTCGACGGCGACGGTGAGCTCGGCGTCGGAATACTGCTGCACGCCGGGCGGCAGGCCGCGGGACAGCACCGCGCCGGTCGCCAGGACCTTGGTGAAGTCCGCGCCGTGCTTGTGGTTGGTGCGCACGGCGGCCCGCACCGCGTCCACCCCGTCGGCGAGGTTCCGCACGGTCGGCACGTCGACGTAGATGGAGAACTGGCGCGCATCGCCCGCTCCGCCGGTCGACGAAACATAGTTGCCGGCCACCTGCATGCGCGGGCCGGGGAGCACGCCGGCGTCGATGATGTCGCGCAGCTCGACATCGGTGTAGGGCCAGGTTGGGCCCATGTCGCGCACGGTGGTGAAGCCGGCGCGCAGGGTGGTGAGCGCGTTGGCCGCTCCGTACAGCGCCGCCTGCGCGGGCGTGGTGGTGATCAGCACCTCTTCCCAGTGCGTGCCGACCCTGTCCGTGAGGTGCGTGTGCAGGTCGATCAGGCCGGGCAGGAGGGTGGCGTCGCCCAGGTCGATGGTGTGGTCGGCGGTGCCCGACAGCGCCGCCGGGCCGACCGCCGTGATCCGCTCGCCCGTGACGAGGACCGCGCCGGGTGCGTGGAGGCCGCCGTGGCCGTCGATGAGACGGTCGGCCCGGATCAGGGTGGTGGCCTCCTGGGCGGCGAGACCGGCGGCGCACCCAGTCGCCAGTGCGCCGATCGCCGCCGCGATGGCGCATGCGGCCGCAGCAGCTCTGACAAGCCCGACGGCCCTGGCAACCGCCGGGCCGCCCGCAGCCACCCACTCTTGCCGCCTCGTCCTCCGAGAGTTCATGGGTCGCCCTTCGCGCATTCAGATGAGGATCGCCGCAGGCTCCTCGAGGAACGACTTCAGCGTCGCCAGGAATCGGGCGCCCTCGGCACCGTCGATGACCCTGTGGTCGCAGCTCATCGTGATTCTCATCCGGGGCTGCACGACGACCTGCCCATCGACCACGACCGGTCGCTCCTCCACGGTGCCGACGGCGAGGATTCCGGCTTCGGGGGGGTTGATCACCGCAGTGAACTCCTCGATCCCGAACATGCCCAGGTTGGAGATGGAGAACGTGGACCCCGTGTATTCGTCCGGCTGCAGCCTCTTCTCGCGGGCGCGTCCTGCGAGCTCGCGGACCTCGGTGCTGATCTGACCGAGACCCTTGGCGTGGGCGTCTCGCACGACCGGCGTGATGAGCCCGTCGGGGACCGCCACCGCGATGCCCATGTGCACGCGGTTGAAGCGCCGGATGGACGTGCCCTGCCACCACGCGTTGCAGTTCGGGTGGTGCGTGAGCGCGACGGCGGTGGCCTTGATGATCAGGTCGTTGAGGGATGCCTTGGCACCCTGCGCCGCCAGCAGCTCGTTGACCCGCGCCCGCGCCTCGAGCGCCCGCGTCATGTCCACATCGACCGTGAGGAAGAAGTGGGGCACCGGTCCAAGCGACTCGGTCAGGCGGCGCGCCACGGTCTTGCGCATCTGGGACAGCGGGACATCCTCGAACTCGACGCCGGGAGCGACCTGGGCCGCCGGCGCGGCCACGACGCTGGGTACCGCCGGCACCGGCGCGGCAGCGGCTTCGGCCGCCCGTTCGATGTCCCTCTTGATCACCCGCCCGCCCGGTCCCGACCCCTGGACGGACCGGATGTCGAGCCCCATTTCGCCCGCCAGCCGCTTGGCCACGGGCGAGGCTTTCACCCGTCCGGCGGCCGTCACCGCCTGAACCGCGTCGGGTGCGGGGCCGGTCCCCGCCGATTGACCCGCCGTTGTCGAGGTGGCGGGTTCGGCCGATTCGGGCGCGGTCGACGCAGCGCCGTCCGACCCGTCTTGCCCAGCGCCCCCCAGCGCGGCCACCAAGCCAGCGACGTCCTCGTCGTCGGCCGCGATGATCGCGATGACATCGCCGACCGGCGCCGCGAGGCCTTCGCCAACCAAAATCTTCCTCAGCACGCCCGCGCCGCGCGCGACCAGCTCCATCGTCGCCTTGTCGGTCTCGATCTCGGCGAGAATGTCGCCCTGCGCGACCGCATCGCCCTCTCCCTTCAACCACTTCACGACCTGACCCTCTTCCATTGTCGGAGAGAGGGCTTCCATGTGGACCTTCGTAGCCATTTCTTCGCCTTCTTCGTCCTTGCGGCCTGGGCTCAGGTCGTCGCGCTGGGTGCGCCTCGCCACCCGCCACGCGACTGGGGAACGGTTAGGGACATCATGCCGGCAGGTACATCGCCTTCTTGCAGGCTTCCACCACGCCCTTCGCACTGGGCTTGG
The DNA here is from genome assembly GCA_963662845.2 of Longimicrobiales bacterium. GTDB lineage: Bacteria > Gemmatimonadota > Gemmatimonadetes > Longimicrobiales > Gaopeijiaceae > Bin94. The sequence goes on from CAXXCM010000007.1 coordinate 162,310, forward strand.
CCAGCTGCTCGAGGTTCTTCGCGTACGGCATCGGGACATCGGCCTGGGTGACCCGGAGCACCGGCGCGTCGAGGTCGTCGAACGCCTCGTCCTGGATCAGCGCCACGATCTGCGCGCCGATGCCCGCGAACGGCCACCCCTCTTCGAGGTAGACCACCCGGTTCGTGCGCGCCACGCTCGCGAGGATCGCGTCCACGTCCAGGGGCCTGAGCGAGCGCAGGTCGAGCACGTCGGCCTCGATCCCTTCCCGTGCCAGAGCGCTGGCGGCCTGCAGGGCCACGTGCACCATCTTCCCGTGGGTCACGATGCTCACGTCGTCGCCCGAGCGCTTGAGATCGGCCACGCCGAGCGGAACCACGTGCTCCCCGTCGGGCACCTCGCCCCGCACGTTGTAGAGCAGCTCGCCCTCCATGACCGCCACCGGATCGTCGTCGCGTATGGCCGCGGCAAGCAGCCCCTTGGCGTCGGCGGGTGTGGCGGGTGTGACCAGCTTTACGCCCGGCGCGTGCACGTAGTAGGTCTCGCACGCCTGCGAGTGCTGCGCCGAAAGCTGCAGCGCCGCGCCGGTGGGGCCGCGAAACACGATGGGGATCGGAATCTGCCCGTTGCTCATGTAGAGCATCTTGGCCGCGCTGTTGATGACCTGGTCCAGCGCGAGGATCGAGAAGTTGAAGGTCATGAACTCGCAGATCGGCCGCAGTCCGGCCATCGCCGCCCCGACGCACAGCCCGGCGAACCCCAGCTCGCTGATCGGCGAGTCGACGACACGGCGTTCTCCGTAGCGGTCCAGCATTCCGCGCGAGACCTTGTAGGCACCGTCGTACTCGGCGACCTCCTCGCCCATCAGAAAGACCGAGTCGTCACGGTCCATCTCCTGGCACATGCCCGCGTTCAGCGCCTCCCGGTAGGTCATCTCAGCCATGATTGCGTCCGTCCAGGAAGAGGCGGCCGTGCTCGTTGATTTCGGCGTAGACGTGATCGTACAGCGTCGAGGGGTCCGGCAGCGGAGACGCATCGGCGAATTCGGCGGCGTCCTCGCAGACCGCGCGCGCCTCGGCGTCGATCCCCTCCAGTTCCGTCTGCGTCAGCAGGCCCGCGCCCATCATCCGGTCGCGGAGAATCTTGATCGGATCCTCCGCCTCGACGCGCGCGTCGACCTCCTCCTTCGACCGATAGGTGCCCGACACGGGATCGGACATCGAGTGCCCCCGGAAGCGATAGGTGAGGGCGTTGACGAACTGCGGACCGGCGCCGGACCGCACGTGCTCGGCCAGGTCGGCGAAGAAGCGATGGGTCTCCAGCACGTCCTGTCCGTTTATGGTGTGGGCCGGGATCCCGTAGGCCCCCGACCGCGCCTCCATGTCCGTAACCGAAACGCGCGAGAAGGCGGTTCCCATCCCGTAGCCGTTGTTCTCGACCACGTAGATGACCGGCAGACGCCAGACGGCCGACATGTTCAGGGACTCGAGGAAGGCCCCCTGGTTGACGGCCGCGTCGCCCATGAAGCACAGGCACACCTGGTCGCCGCCGCGGTATCGTATGGCCCAGCCCAGCCCCGCGCCCAGCGCGATCTGTCCCCCGACGATTCCGTGCCCGCCCCAGAAGTTCACCGAGGTGTCGAACAGGTGCATGGACCCGCCGCGTCCTCCCGAGCAGCCATCGGTTCTGCCGTAGAGCTCGGCCATGGCGGCCCGGGCGGAGATCCCCTTCGCGATGGCCTGCGTGTGTTCCCGGTAGGCGGTGATGACCGGGTCGTCCTCCCTGAGAGGCTTGATCGCGCCGGCCGCGAGTCCCTCCTGCCCGATGTGCAGGTGGCAGAAGCCGCCGATCTTGCCGATCGCGTAGGCCTCCTCGGCCTTCTCCTCGAAGCGACGATACAGCAGCATGTCGGCGAGCAGAGCGTGCAACTCCTCCCTGGAGAAGCCGTCGATGCCGGCGGCCGCCGCAGACATGTCACCCTCCCGTGCGGGATCCTCGGTGCTCGTCACCTCTGCCTCCGTCCTCGATGTTGCTTGCGCCATTCTTCCCCTAGCTCCCCGTCCTGACCGCCGGCGTGGCGGGCCGCCCGTTCGCCCTGCGGAGCTGGATCAGCGTCCCGATCTCGGCAGGCGCCGGGATGTCGGCCTCCATCACCTCGCGGATCGATCCCGGGCCCCCGGCCTCGACCTCGCGCGCCTGTTCCTTCGCGTGGTAGCTGGAGCGCACGAGCGGCCCGGACTCGACGTGGCGGAAGCCGTACTCCTCCTCTCCGATCCGCTTCCAGTCCGCAAACTCCTCGGGAGTGACCCAGCGGGCGACCGGGATGTGCTGACGCGACGGGCGCAGGTACTGTCCCAGCGTGAGGATGTCCACCGAGGCCTCGCGCAGATCGGCCATAGCCTGGCGGATCTCGCCCGCCTCCTCGCCCATCCCCAGGATGATGCCCGTCTTGGTCAGCACCGAGGCGTCGATCCGCTTGGCGCTGCCCAGATACGAGATCGAGCGCCAGTAGCGGCCTCCCGGTCGCACCTCGGGGTGCAGCCTCTCCACCGTCTCCAGGTTGTGGCCCAGAATCGCGGGCCCGGCCTCCATCACAGCGCGCAGCGCGTCCTCGTCGCCCTTGAAGTCGGGGATCAGCACCTCGACCGAACAGTGCGGCAGGCGGGCGTGCACCGCCCTGATCGTCGCGGCGTAGATGCTCGCGCCGCCGTCGGCGAGCTCGTCACGGTTCACCGAGGTGATGACCACGTGCTCGAGCTCCATCGCCGCGATCGTGTCGGCCACCCTCCTGGGCTCGTCGAGGTCGAGTTCGGTGGGCATCCCGTGCGCCACCGCGCAGTACTTGCAGGCCCGCGTGCAGACGTCGCCCAGGATCATGAAGGTCGCGGTGCCGTCCTCCCAGCACTCGCCGATGTTGGGACACCCCGCCTCTTCGCACACGGTGTGCAGCGACTGGCTGCGCATCAGCCGTTTCAGCCGCAGGTAGTTGGGCCCTCCCGGCGAGCGGACCTTGAGCCACGAGGGCTTGCGCGAGGTGATGGGAATGGTGTCGACGCCGCAGTGGGCCCGGATTCGCGACGAGCCCTTCGGCTTCACCGTCCCGGTGTCCTTGCCGGCGGGCGCGTACCCCCCCCGTCCATTTGTCTCTGACCGAATCACTTCCGGCGTCTCTCCAGTGGTTGCCTGCCCGGGAACACTCCCCACCACGGCCTCCCCGCGCACGGGCCGTCAATGATAAGAAAGGACGCCCTTGCGCACCATGGAAAGGGAGACTTCGCTAGCGCAGCACGTAGGCCACCCCGAGCCCCAGATAGGTGCCCACCGCGTACCCGAACAGCCCCATCACCACGCCGGGCAGCACCAGGTGCCGCCACTCGCGCGAGATCGCCACCGCCAGCGCGCTCGACGGGCCGCCCACCGCCGCCTGCGACGCGACCGAAATCGTGCCGATGTCGAACCGCAGGAGCTTGCCGACGCCGAACACGAAGATCCCATGGACGGCGACGACGACCAGGGTGAACAGGAAGACTTCGAGCCCGACGGCAGCGATTTCGGAGCCTCGGGCCAGGATTCCGATCAGTACGAAGAAGAAGTGGAGGCCGACCGACCCGAGCTGCATGGCGCCGGGCGCTTCGCGGTAGAGCGGCGAGTGTCCGAGCACGAGCGCCAGCGTGGTCAGGCAGAGGATCGACGGGACGAACGGAACGAGGCCCGCGATCCATTCGGAAGCGAACACCAGGATCAGGCCCGCGGCAAAGAGATTCGCGATGCCGACGGCGGACAGGCCCTCGCGCGCGAAGTATGGGTGGTGCCGCGAGCGCTCGTTCGAGGGTTCCGCACCGTTCTCTTCGCCGTCGGTAGGCGTCGGAGCGTAGTATCGTCCGAGCCACATCGGGAGCATCAGCGTGGCCCCGAGCCACAGTCCGGTCATGACCGCGTCGGCGGCGTTCAGGCCCGCGAAGAGCGTGCCCGACAGCCCCAGCTCGCGACCCACCGAAACGAAGTTCACCGAACCTCCAGAATAGGTGCCCGTCAAGGCCCCGGCGATCCGCCAGGTGTCATCGGCGAAACGCTCTCCATAGAGGATCGCCGCCACGAAGGCCCCGAGCATCGTTCCGATGACCGCAACGGCGAACGCCGCAGTCATTCGCGGACCGGCCCTCGCAAGATCCCGCAGGTTCACCGACAGCAGCAGCCAGGCGATGGAGACGGACGTCACCGGGCCCAGAACGACGTCGTAGACCGGCGAGGACACGGGAACGAGCCCCGTGTTCGACAGGATCGCGCCGAAGATGATCGCCATCATCGAAGCGCCGACCTTGCCCAGCGCCGGGAAGCGGTAGTCGAGCCAGAACGCGAGCGCCGTGGCGCCGGCGATGGTTGTCGCTAGGGCCAGGGGCGATTCGATCAAGGCGGCGTTCTCCTATCGGGAGGCGAGGTAGGCCATCGCCGCGGCGCGGCGGTTCGGCAGTTCCTCCCCATGTCCGCCGAGAGCGCGGGGGGCGTATTCGGGCAGGTCCGCCGCCAGCTCGCTGTCGTAGGCGTCGAGGAAGGCGCGGTAGTACGAGGCTGCCCGCTCCTCGTCGCCGAGGAGGAGGGCCGCGTCGGCCGCCGCAGCGAGGCAGAGCAGGTGCGTTGGCCTGACCGCGAGCCCGGCTTCTGCCACGGCCAGCGACGAGGCCGCGTCACCCGCCGCCGCGTGCAGAAGCGACAGGTGGAAGCGGTCGTCCAGCGAGAGCGTCGCAATGCGGTCGTGGGCGGCGATCGCCATGGGCAGGAACTGGGCGGCCTCGGCTTCGTTGCCCGCCTCCACGGCCGTCATCACGCGATTGAACAGCCGGTTGGCGGCCTCTCGGGGCGTCATGGACCAGATGTCCACGGCCGAGGTCGGTCCCAGGGCCGTGGGGGCGGAAGCGGCCCCACCACCCGAGCTCGCCGGGGGCGGGGACAAGGTGACCTGGCGCCCGCCACCGCTCCTCAGGATGAGCGTGGTCGTCAGTGCCAGCCCCAGAATGCCCGCGACCGCCCAGGGAACGCGGGTGCCCGAAGCGCTCAGGGGCGAACGGGCGGGGCGCAGCGCGGCACCGCACTGCGTGCAGTACTCGTCCCCGGCCGCAGTGGGGGCACCGCAGGCGGGGCAGGGCGGTCCGCGCAGCGCGCTGCCGCACCGGGAGCAGAAGCTTGCCGTGGGGGAGCTCTCCACATGCTGGCACTGCGGGCACAACACGCCGGTGGCAGATGTCATCCTACGAGCCTTCCGCCCGAGATGGCGTTGAAGAACAGCGGCCAGGTCGCGATGCTCTGGCCGCGGTAGTTGGGCTGGAAGCCGAAGAGGATGATCTCGCCGCGCCCGACGCGCGCACGCAGCAGCGCCGGCTGGCCGGCAAGGCGTTCCGGCCCGAGGATCCAGCCGGCCATGACCGGGTTGCCCGCGCCGTACCTCCCCAGGACCTGGACACGCTCGTCGGCGACCGTGAACGCGCGGCTGCTGCGCCAGTACCAGGCCGCGGTCGAGCCCTCGTAGCCGTCCGAGAGGGGGTCGGGCTCCAAGTCGACCCGCAGAATCGAGCCGGGCACGTAGAAGTCGGTGTTGTCGAGGCCGTCCACGGCGTTCGTCACGCCCAGTCCGAAGAGACCGATGGCGAAGTCGGTGGCCTCCTCCATCACGACCAGCCGTCCCCCCGACTCCACGAAATCGCGCACGGCGGCGCGTCCGTCCTCGCCGATCCCTCCGGTGTACTGCGCCGGGAGCGAGCCTTCGGCATGGCCCCGGCTTATCGAACGGTCCGACTGGCTCTGGAAGATCAGCACGTCATAGTCCTCAGAGAGCGATCCGGCCCGGATCCTGGCGTCGTGCAGCGAATCGTAGCGCATCTCGTGCTGATCGAGCAGCCAGCGCGTCCAACCGGCGATCATCGGCTCCTCATGGCCCTTGTACATCCCGACGCGAGGGGCTCCGCTCCCTGACAGGGCCTCGGGCAACTCGTACTCGACGCCCTGCACCCCGATCGGGTCGCTCAGCGCCACGTCCGGCGCAGCGTTGAGGGCGTGTGCCTCCATGTCCATCAGGAGCGGCAGCGTGTGCGCGGTCACGTCGTAGGGACGCTTGGGAGGACCGCCCTCGAACTCGCGCATGTCCGGGTATTCCGTCTCGGTGAGGAGCGTCTGCGCGAACGCCGCGTACGGCTGGCGCATCAGCACGACGTGCGAGCCGGCCGGATAGGAACGCCCGCCCGCCCAGAAGGCGGTCTCGGCCCGGCGCACTTCAACATCGCCCATGGTCAGGATCCGCAGAACGCTCTCGTGGCCGACGTGGTTGTCCTGATCGGCAGGCAGGACCCACGCAGCAGGCCATTCGTCCCACCCATCCACCGCGCGCTGGTTCACCCGGTAGAAGTTCTCCAGCCAGAAGCGACGGTTCTTGGCGGCGTTGACCAGGAGCGCCATGGCCCCCGAGTACTGGTACTCGACGATGTCGGGCAGCCCCCACCGGCCACCCTCCCAGGGCCAGGGGAATTTCCACGCCGCGCGCGATGCATCGTACTCGCGACCGCCCTGCACCACTTCGCGGGGGATGTCCATGGTGGTGGCCAGGCGAGCCGACGCGGTCTCGCTGAGGATTCGAGCTCCCCCGTGGTAGTGCATGTAGGCGCGCCCTGGATGAAAGCCGTCGTAGATGGCGTTGATGACGACGCCCTTCTTCCCCTGCGAAGTCAGCTCCGCAGCCATGTACGCACCGAGCTGATTGACGGCGGTGACGAGCCCGGGATCGATGTTGGGCTCGATCGGATCGATGTACGGCGGGAAGAAGATGCGAGCCCCGGATCCCCCCATCTGGTGGATGTCGTGCACGATCTGCGGGTGCCAGTCGTTCTGGGCGCGGACCGTGTGCTGCGTCTCCTTCTGGTAGAAGGTGAACCAGTCGCGATTGTTGTCGTGCCCGGTGTAGAAGTGGTAGAGCCAGGGCGGCGCGCGTCCCTCGAACTCGGTGCCGACGTGTTCGTTGTAGAAGTCGTTGACCCACTGGGTGCCGTCGGGGTTGAGCGACGGGATCTGCAGCAGAATCACGTTGTCGAGAATCTCCGCGACCCGTTCGTCGGTCGACGAGGCAAGGTTGTACGCCAGCTTCGCGGCGCTCTGCGCGCTGCCCACTTCGGTGGAGTGAATCGCGTGGGTGATCATCACGACGGTCCGGCCTGCGGCGAGCAGGCTCTGCAGTTCGTCGTCGTCGGTCACGGTGCGTGGGTCGGAGAGCCGGCGCTGGATGCCGTGCAGCTCCTCCAGGCGCGCGTGGTTCTCAGGGGCGGTGATCGTCAGCATCACGAACGGGCGGCCGCGCGTGGTCGGTCCCAGCGTGTCGACGGCGACGCGGTCGCTCGTCCGCGCGAGGACCTCGTAGTACTCGGTGAGCGCGTCCCAGTTCGCGAGCTGGCGCTCGGCACCCATCGCGAAGCCGAAGTGTTCGACCGGGGAGGGAACCTGACCCGAGAGCGCGGACGGGACCGCGATCGCGACCGCCAGCGCGCCCGTCGCGACCGAGATTGCGAACGCCGCCCCGGAGAAGCGGTTCCTGTCTGTCCGAACGTCTGTCATTTGTTCACTCCTCTTGTCAATCCCCGGTGATTCCCTCGATGGAAGGCCGGCGACCGGCACCCGCGTCGACGCCCTGGGGCAGCAACAGGACCGGCGAGTCCACGAAACGCCCTTCGATTCCGAAGCGGTCGGCAAGAAGCTGTCCCAGCGCCCTCACTCCCCAGGTCTCGGTCGCGTAGTGCCCGCCGAGGAGCACGGTCACACCCAGTTCCGCCGCGTCTATCGCCTGATAGTGCCGCGCCTCGCCAGTGATCAGTACATCCAGACCGAGTGCGGCAGCCTCGTACAGCCAGCCCGCGCCGCCACCGGTGACGATACCCACCGTGGCAACGTCGTCGGGCCCTCCCGGCAGCGTGACCACTTCTTGGCCGACAACCGTCGAGAGCTCCGACACGAACTCGGCGAGCTTTCGAGTTGCCGGCGCGCCGCCCGCCTCTGGTCCCGCCGCCTGCCCCCGGCTCTCCGCGACCCTGCCCATGTAGCCGACCGTTGTGTCGCGGTATCGCCCGAACGGCTCCAGCGCAGTGAGTCCCAGCTTGCGGGCCAGCACTACCGCGTTGCCGACCTCGGGGTGGGAGTCGAGGGGAAGATGAACGCTGTAGAGCGCCGTACCGCTCTCGATCAGCGCCCTCGCGCGCCTGAAGTGGACACCGGTCAGAGGTCGCAGGCCCGCCCAGAAGAGCCCGTGGTGCACGATCAGAAGATCCGCCCAGTCCCGTGCGGCGCGAATGACGGCCTCGCTGGCGTCGACGGCCAGCGCGATTCGCTCGACCGGACCGTCCGCCTCGACCTGGAGGCCGTTCAGCGCATTCGGTTCGTCCGCGGCCGCCGCCACGTCGAGATGGCGGTCCAGGAATTCGACGATCTCGTGCAGCGCGACGCTGGTGGGGGGCATCCTCGGCCTACCCACGTCCGCTTGGTCTGCCGCTGGACGCGGCCTTCGTCCCCGGCTGTGGCTGCTTTGCGGCATCGCCGTTCGCCGGCGCCCCCTGGTTGGCGTCCGACCCCTGGCGACCGATCGTGACGGTGCCGTTTACCACCCCTCCCTCGTCCAACTGCATGAGTGCCGCCCGGATTTCGCCGTCGATCACGCTGGTGGACGCCAGTTCAAGGCGGGACTGGATGTCCAGCGCCCCCTTCACGGAGCCGGCGATCTTGGCGTCGGCGGTCCGGATGTCTCCCACCACCCGTGCGTCTCTTCCGACCACCACCGCCTTGTCCGCCTTCAGGCATCCTTCGACCACGCCCTCCACCCGGATCGTGTCGGTCGATTCGCAGTCGCCCATAATGCGCATACCGGGGCCGATGATCGAGATGACCGTCTCGGGCAGCGCCGGAGCCTTGCGACCCCTCTTCGCCATGATTCGACCTTTTCTTCAGGGTGGAGTCACCATCGTCAGCGGATCGACCGCGCGACCATTCCTCAGGATTTCGAAGTGAAGATGGGGCGCGGTGGACCTGCCTGTTGACCCCGAAAGCGCTATGACCTCTCCGCGCCGCACGCTCTGCCCCCTCTTGACCGCCAAATATACCGCGTGCCCGTAACGCGTCCAAACGCCGTTGCCGTGATCTATCAGGACGAAGCGGCCATAAACCGGATCCTCCGCAGCCTCTATGACTTCGCCCCCGCCGGCGGCCCTCACATACGATCCGCTGGCGATCGCAATGTCGATCCCGGGGTGTCCTCCCTCGTCGCCTGCGAGGAGCGACTGGGTCACGAATCCGCGCTCCGTCAGGGGCCACATGGTGGGTGCCCTGGCGGTATCGCCGGCGGACGTGGCCCAGTCTTCGGCAGCGGCGCCCGGGGCCGCCCCCGCCAGCCAAAGGGCCGAGTCGCGATTGGCTTCGAGGCCCAACAGTACGCGCATCTGCGTTTCCTGCGCCTGCAGGGCACCGAGCCGTTCGGCGAGAAGCGCCGTGCTGTCACGCCTGGCCAGAAGAGCGTCCCTCTCGATTCTGAGATCGTCCGCGACTGCGGCGCGGCGGGCTAGCGACACCCAAGTGACGGCCATTCCCACGAACGCGGCGACGACGAGCAGGCCCAATGCCACGATCGCTCGCGCACGGTTCCAGGCGATCACCAGACTTCGAGGCGCGGGCCCCCAGTCCGGCATGAGGATGATGGACAGTGTCCGCTTGTCTTCGGCCAAGAATCAGTATCCGTCTACGCGAGGATCTCCACGGCGTCCTTCCCGGTCATTGCCGAGAAGACGCGCTCCAGATCGCGTGCTCCCTTGAAGGAAACCCGCACCGTGCCACGGCCCTCGCCCTTCCACAGGATCGAAACCCGCGTGTCCAGGTGATCGCCCAACGCTTCCTCGAGGGCGCCCACCGCAGGGTCCGGATCCCTTCGGGTCGGCGCGCGGGCCGACTCCTCGCCATCGTCTGCGCGGGCGCGGGCCTTTGGGAGTTCCCGAACCCTCTTCTCGGTTTCCCTGACCGACCACGCCGCGGCAACCGCATCTCGCGCCAGGTCCGCCGCCTTGATGGGGTCGTCGATGGCGAGAATCGCTCGGCCGTGACCCATGGACAGCCTGCCTTCTTCGACCAGGCGGCGGACCGAGGGAGGCAACGCGCGCAGACGCAGCATGTTCGCCACCGCGGACCGGCTCTTGCCCACCGCATCGGCAATCTCCTGCTGAGTGTAACCGAACGTTTCCCGAAGTGCCTGGTATCCGTCGGCCTCTTCCATCGGCCCCAGCTGCTCGCGTTGAATGTTCTCGACCAGGGCCAGGACAAGCAGCGTGCGGTCGTCCACCTCGCGCACCTGCGCCGGGATCTCCGCCCAGCCGAGCTGCTTCACGGCCCTGAGCCTGCGCTCACCGGCCACGAGCTCATAGCTGCGCCCGGAGGCCGACCTCCGCACCAGAACCGGCTGCAGCAGCCCGTTGACCTTGATGGAGGTGGCAAGTTCGCCGAGATCGTCGGGGCCGAAGACGCGTCGTGGCTGGAAGGGGTTGGGGGCGATGGCCCTTACCGGAAGCGTGGTCTCTGCGCTGCGTTCGTCCGTGGGCGCTTCGGGCGTCTGCATGTAGTCGCCGAGCAGCGCTCCCAGTCCTCGGCCCAGTCGGTCGTTTCTGCTCATCTGCTTTCAGCTCCTGTCGCTGTCAACGATCCGTTGCCGCTCATGATCTCCCTGGCCAGCGCGGCGTATCGGCGGGCACCCGCCGATCTGGGACTGTAGTCGCCCACCGGCAACCCGAAGCTGGGCGCCTCCGCGATGCTCACGTTCCTCGGTATGATGGTCTCGAAGACCTTGGAGCCGAAGAAGCGCTTGGCCTCGGTCGCGACCTGACGCGAAAGACTCAAACGCTGATCGTACATCGTCAGGAGGACGCCCTCAACGGACAAGCCGGGATTCAGGGACCGCCGGACCAGTTGGATCGTCTTGAGAAGTTGGGAAAGGCCCTCCAGCGCGTAGTACTCGCATTGAATCGGTATCAGCACCGACTCGGCCGCCGCCAGCGTGTTCAGGGTGAGGAGACCCAGGGACGGCGGACAGTCTATCAGGACGACATCGCTGTGGGTGACGATGGGCGACAGGGCCTCGCGGAGAATCGTTTCGCGGTTGCGCACTCCGACGAGCTCGACCTCGGCCCCGACCAGATCGCGGTTGGCGGGTAGAAGGCGGAGGTTCGGGTGGCACGAGGTGTCGTGGATGGCCCTGAATGCGGGCAAGCCCCGGACCAGCACATCGTAGACCGTGCTGATGCTCTTGCGGTCCACGATCCCCAACCCACTCGATGCGTTTCCCTGTGGGTCCATGTCCACGATCAGCACCCGCGCACCGTCGCTGGCCAGGGCAGAGCCAAGATTGACCGCGGTGGTCGTCTTGCCCACACCGCCCTTCTGGTTTGCGACTGCAATGACTCGGTTCACGCGACGGGGATCCTTGCGTTGGGTGGCTCCACCGGAAAGCTAACACTCGGGCGTTTCACGTGAAACAATCGCCCGTGATGGCGAGCGAGGGCCGCTCACAGTGTTTCACGTGGAACAAATCACACGAAGATGTACGTGCCCAACGCGGGAGACGGGCCCCCGAGGCTACCTGTCCAGCTTGGATGCCGGCTTCGCGCCCCTCCTTCGGACCTCCATTACGAGATTCTGGAGGTCGGCGGGAGAGACGCCGGGTATCCTGCCCGCCTGGGCGATGTTGCTGGGGCGTATGCGCGCCAGTTTCTGGCGGGCCTCGTGGGAAAGGGTCTTGAACTCGCCGAAGGGCGTGCCTTCGGGGATCGCGAAGGAGGCCTGCGCCCTCAGCTTTGCGGCCCGCTCGGCCTCGCGACGGACGTAGCCCTCGTACTTGATGTCGATCTCGGCCGTAGCCAGGACATCCGCATGGAAGGCAGGCGCCTCCTGTCCCGCCGCCCGCAGCAGGGAGCGAGCCGTTACGCCCGGTCGCTTGAGCAGCTCCGCCGCGCGCGTCGACCGTTCAATAGGCGCGCTGTTGGCGTCGGCGAGCACTCGGTTCGCCCGAGCGGGTGCCAAGCGATGTCCCCGAAACCACGCCGCCGCCCGCGATTCCTGTCGCAGCCGCCGATCGAGCGCTCGCCGCTGCGCGGCGGTCAGCAGCCCAACCGACCGGGCGAGCGTGCCCAGGCGCCCGGGTCCGTTGTCCTGTCGCAGCAGCAACCGGAACTCGGCGCGGGAGGTGAACAGTCGATATGGCTCGTCCACGCCCTTTGTGACCAGATCATCGATGAGGACGCCGATGTAGCCCTGATCCCGCTCGACGACGAACGGGTCCCTTCCCTGTACCGCCAGCGCGGCGTTCGCTCCGGCGATCAACCCCTGCCCGGCCGCCTCTTCGTAGCCCGTGGTGCCATTGATCTGACCCGCGAAGTACAGCCCCGGCACCTCTCTCACCTCCAGAGTGTGCCGCAGTTGATCGGGGGGGAAGTAGTCGTACTCGATGGCGTACCCGGCCTTGGTCATCTTCACCTCCTCCAGGCCCGGGATCGATCTCAGGAACGCGATCTGGACATCGGGCGGCAGGGAGGTGGACAAGCCGTTCACGTAGAGCTCCGTGGTCTCCAGCCCCTCGGGCTCGAGGAACACCTGGTGGCGCGGTGCGTCGGGGAACCGATTGACCTTGTCCTCGATGGAGGGACAGTAGCGTGGACCCTGGCCTGCGATCTCGCCGCCGTACAGCGCGCTACGGGCGAGGTTCGCCGTCACGATCTCCTTCAGCGCGGTGCCCGACCACGTGATCCAGCACGGCCGCTGTTCAAGAAACGGCTCTCTCGCGTAGTAGGAGAAGCGGAAGGGTTCGTCGTCCCCCTCCTGGCGCTCGCACCGCGAATAGTCCACCGACCTGCCGTCCACCCGCGGCGGCGTACCGGTCTTGAAGCGGTCGATCCGGAGTCCACGCGCTTCGAGGGCCTCGGCGAGGTCGATGGACGGACCCTCGCCCGCACGTCCCGCTCCCACCGCGGCAGTCCCGCCAATGTGAATCCTGCCGCGCAGGAAGGTGCCTGCCGTGACGACGACGGATCTGGCTTCGAAGGTCGTTCCGCCCCGTGTCTCCACACCCCTCACGCGACCCTCGAAGTGCAGTCCCGTGACCGCTTCCTGGAAGAGGTCCAGGTCTTCGAGCTCGTCGAGGATTCGCCGCACCGCGATCGGATAGAGTGCTCGGTCGCACTGTGAGCGCGGCCCCCACACCGCAGGACCCTTGGATCGGTTGAGCATCCGAAACTGGATGCTTGCCGCATCGGTGGCTCGCCCCATGACCCCGCCGAGCGCATCCACCTCGCGCGCGACGGTGCCCTTCGCCACTCCCCCGATCGCCGGATTGCAGCTCATCTGCCCGATCCGCGTGAGGTCGGGCGTGATCAGCACGGTCTTCGCACCAAGGCGCGCCGACGCGGCGGCGGCCTCGGCGCCGGCATGGCCTCCCCCGACGACAACAACGTCGTACCGCAACCGCAGCGAGCTCATTTGCCGATGCAGAAGTCGCGGAACACCCGGTCGAGGACGTCGTCCGTCGCAACGGCGCCCAGAATCTCTTCCAGCGCGGTCTCGGCCGCCTTCAGATGCGCCGACGCCACCTCGGGAGGAATGCCGACCGCCAGGGCCTCGGCGAACTCGGCGATCTCCCTGCCGGCCTCCATCAGCAGATCGGCCTGGCGCCGACTCGTCACGACCGGCACCTCGTCGCGGCTCTCGACGATGCCCCGAAACACCAGGTCGCGCAGCGCCGCCTTCAGCGCGGCCACCCCCTGGCCCGACTTGACCGACACCGCCACCTCCCCCTCGTACGGCACCGAGTCGTCCGAGGCGAGATCCCACTTCGTCCTGACTCGCAGGATCGGGCAGGCAACTGATCGCAGGAACGACGCTTCTTCCGCGCTTCGTTGGCAGCCCGTCTCCCGGCAGTACAGGACCACATCCGCTCCCGCCAGGTACTGGTGCGCGATCTCGATGCCCAGCCGCTCGACGCGGTTCGCGCCGCTTCGCAATCCAGCCGTATCGACCAGCCTGAAGGGGAAGCCGTGTACCGACACCACGGCCTCGATCGCGTCTCTGGTGGTACCTGCCTCGTCGGTCACGATGGCACGCTCAGTACCGACTAAAGCGTTGAACAGACTGGACTTACCGGAATTCGGCCGTCCCGCCAGGACGGTCACCGCACCGTCGCGCAGCAACTCGCCGGCGGGGGCCGTGACCAGGAGACGGTCGATATCCGCCGCCACCGCCCGCCCCCGCGCGACGATGGTCTCGATGGAGGTTGGGGCATCGTCCTCCTCGGGGAAGTCGATGTGTTGAACGAGCAGCGCGGCCAGGCCGACCACTTCGCCCCTAAGCCGCGCGATGCGCTCGCCAAGCCCTCGCTCGAGTTGGTGAAGCGCGACCGCTCGACCCTTGGGCGAACTCGCGGCGATCAGGTCCCCGACGGCTTCGGCCTGCGTCAGGTCGAGCTTGCCGTTGAGATAGGCGCGCTGCGTGAACTCGCCGGCCTTCGCCCTGCGGGCACCCAGCGCCACGCACGCCTCCACGACGCTTGCCGGAATCGTGAGGCCTCCGTGGGTCGAAATCTCCACCACATCCTCTCCCGTGAAGCTTCGCGGCGCCCGGAACAGCGTCACCAGGGCATGATCGAGCGCTTCGTCGTCTCCGGGCCGTCGCAGGGTCCGCAGCTGGCAGGTGCGTTCGGTCCAATCCTCCACGCGCTCGACCCCTTCGTCCATGAGAGCCCTTGCGATCCGCAGCGCTCTCGGTCCCGAAAGCCGGACCACTGCGACGGCACCCGGTCCCGGCGGCGTCGCCTGAGCCACGATGGTGTCGACGAGCGAACGCGACTCGTCCATGCCTGCACCCCGTCGATCAGGTCGGTCGCTTCAGGGGCCCGGCCGCCTGCATCCTCTTGCGCTCCCTCCCGATCAGGATCTGCTGCGGGATGGAGGCGAGGTTCATGGTGGCGTAGTACAGATTCAAGCCCGCCGGGAACCGCCAGAAGAGGACGGTCAACAGGATCGGCATGAAGTACAGCATCATCTTCATCTGGGGATTGCCGGTGCTCCCCGACAGCTTCATGGTGAGCAGCTGCGTAAGGTAGAGGCTCGCGCCCATGAACACCGGCAGGATGTAGTACGGGTCCGGAGCCGAGAGGTCCGGCAGCCACATGAATGGAACCCCCCTCATCTCGATCGTGTTCTGGAACACGAAGAAGAGTGCGATGAGGACCGGCATCGGAATCATCATGGGCAGGCAGCCCGCCAGCGGGTTGACCCCGTGCTCCTTGAAGAGCTTCATGGTCTCCTGCTGCATCCGCTGCTGATCGTTGGCGTACTTGCGCTTGATCTCCTCCTGCAGCGGCTGGATCGCCATGGTCTTGACCTGGGAGAGCATCATCTTGCGGTTGAGCGGCCACATCACGATCCGCAGGAGAACTCCGATGACGATCAGCACCCAGCCATACGGAAGGAAGAGGCTCTCGTGAAGGTATCGGACGACCCAGAGGACAATGCCCACGAAGGGCCGCACGATCGGGCGGAAGAACGCCCAGCCGTACGGGTTGACCTCCTCGAGGTCGTCGCCGATGGCCACAAGCCGCTCTCTCTCGATCGGTCCCAGGTAGGCCCGGTACCCATAGGTGCCGTCCTCGGTCACGGGCGTGCCCACCTGGATCTGGAGCGGACCGCCCTCGGCGGTCGGCTCGGCCCGGATCCCGGCCAGGAAGCCGCCGTCGCCCGCGGTCGTTCCCGGCAGGAGCACCTCGACGAAGTACTTGCTCTTGATGGCGGCCCACCGCAGGGGACCAGCGAGAGCCTCCGGTTCGTCCACCCGTGCCAGAGGGCGCGAAGTGATGCCGTCGTCGACGTGATTGCCTGAGAACGCCAGCATTCGGCGGTCGTCGGCTTCGCGCAGCTCGTTCAGCTCCAGGCCCGGGCCCATGTCCAGAAAGAGCGCCGCACGGTCGATGGCCGGCAGCTCGCCTTCGACCGCCACGATGTACGAATCGGCGGTGAAGGTGTAGCGGATCTCGCTGAAGAAGCGGCCACCCGGGTAGTCGTACCTGAACGTGAGCGTCCTCGGGCCATCGCCCTCGCCGATGCGAATGCCGCCCTCGGGCACGGCGGTGTGGGGGTAGTTCGCGAGGTCGAAGGCCTGCCCCCCGCTGCCCGCCAGCCAGATGCCCCGAAGAATCTCCTGCCCCGGGCGCACGAGTTCGACTGGCCCCTCGCGCGTGAATGATTCGTATCCCAGCAGCTGCACGGAGCGAACGCCGCCGCCGTAGTTCGAGAAGGTGAGCCGATACAGCGGCGTCTCCACGGTCACCAACCGCTCGGGCACCTCGTCGTCCGGTTCTTCCTGGGTCACCGTTGGGCCGCCCGGCGGCTCCGGGACCGGCATTGCCTCCGTCGTCTCCTCCGTGGGGCTCACGGTCTCAACCGTCGCCTCGCCCTCCGGCGGCGCTTCGGGGCGGATCGGCGGGAACAGCAGCTCCGTAAGGACGAAGACGCCGATCATCAGCGTCAGCGCTAGGAAGAACCTGAGCTCGGGCCTCATCCGTCACCGCTCCCGGGCACGGGGTCGAAGCCGCGGCCACCCCAGGGGTGGCAACGTGCGATGCGCTTCAGCCCCAGCCACACCCCCCTTGCCGGCCCGTGCATCTCGATGGCCAGCCGGGTGTACTCGGAGCAGGTCGGAAGGTAACGGCACGACGGTGGCAGCAGCACCGAGATGTACATCTGGTAGAATCGGATCATCGCCGTCATCACGTATCGGAGCATGCGGCCTCCAGGGCCCGCAGAAGTTCCAACTCGAGCTCTGCATACGTCGCCCGGTACGCCGGCCTTCGGATCCGGACCAGGACATCGAGGCCGGCACCGTCTTCGCGGAGACGCCTCAGAACCTTTCTGCGTCCGATCTCTCTCACCCGTCGCTTCAGCAGGTTCCGGTCCACGATGCGATGTCCCAGCTTCGGAACCACCCACCCCATCCGAGGGAGCGGGGCACCGGCCGGACGCGAGTACAGATCCAGCAGCCGACTCCGGGTACGCTTGCCTCGCCGGAACATCTCGCGGATGTCGGAGCCCCGGCGAATCCGTGCCGCCCTGGGCAGCCGTTCTCGCTCTGGCTGCCGTCGAATGCGGCGACCGTTTCCGCCGCAGTGCTCCGGCACGGGATGCGCTAGCGACCGCTCTTGGATCCGATTCGCACGACAAGGGACCAACGTCCCCGCCGACGCCGCCGATTGAGGGTGGCACGTCCGGCCTTGGTGCTCATGCGTGCCCGGAACCCGTGCTTGTTCACACGCTTGCGGTTCCGAGGCCTGTATGTCGGTTTCATCTCTCGGCACTCCGTCCTGAAGGTCAAAGCCCTGTAAGCTACCCGCACGGAGGCTCACGGGTCAACCACCGGTTTTCCCGGGCCTGCCGCTCGGTTGACTTCATCGTCGCCAGCGCATAGCTTCGCTCCCCTTTCTTTCCCGAAACCGGCGGCGGATGGAACTAGGCGTAGCGGACCTCTGGACTCAGATCCTCGAGCGGGCCAAGGCCAGCCTGCCCGAGCAGACGTTTTCCACCTGGCTGACCAGCGCGAGCGCGGCCTCGTGGGAAAACGGGGTCCTCCATATCGTGGCCCCCAGCCGGTTCCACGCCGAATGGCTCGAGGACAAGTACGGGGCGATGGTCGAGGACATCGCGCGGGGCATCCTGGGGCGGCCGCTGGTCCTCCGATTCAGTTCGCCCGACTCCGCGCCGACCCGCGACACGCCCAGCCTCTCGGTCGCGCCGCTGGTCGAGTCCCCGTCGCCTCCCGAGGTCGCGGCACCCCCCGAGGCGGCCGACGTATCGGGCCTGAATCGGCACTACACCTTCAATCGGTTCATCGTCGGAGAGAACAACCGGCTGGCCCAGGCGGCGAGTCAGGCCGTCGCGGAGCGTCCCGCCCGCAGCTACAACCCCCTGTTTCTGTACGGGGCGACCGGTCTCGGGAAGACCCACCTCATGCAGGCGATAGCGAATCGCATGCTGAACACCGGTGCGAGCGCTCGAATCTGCTACCTGCCTGCGGAGCAGTTCGTCAACGAGATGGTGTCGGCCATCTATCAGCACTCCACCGAGGCCTTTCGGGCACGCTACCGCTCCTACGATCTCCTCCTCGTCGACGACGTGCAGTTCCTGCGGGGCAAGGAGCACACCCAGGAGGAGTTCTTCCACACGTTCAACGTCCTCTACAACGGCCACCGGCAGATCGTGCTGAGCAGCGACCGACACCCGAAGGAGCTTGACGGGCTCGAGCAGCGCCTGGTGTCGCGCTTCGAGTGGGGTCTCGTTGCGAAGATCATTCCGCCGGCGTACGAAACCAGAATCGCGATCCTGCGCAAGAAGGCCGACGAGGAGCGCGTTTCGCTCGGCGGCGAGGTCCTGGACCTGATCGCGCGTTGCTGCACTTCGTCGGTGCGCGAACTCGAGGGGGCGATCATCAAGCTGCTGGCTCTGTCGTCGGTCACGGGGCACGAGGTCACCCCCGGAATGGCGCGTGCCGCGCTCGCTGGAGCCAGCGGGTTCGAGGAGCGTCCACCCCTGGGACCCGAGATGATCCGCGAACATGTGGCCGAGGCCTGGGGCGTGACGGGCGACGCGCTCGAATCGCGCCGGCGCTCGCGAAACATCGTGGTTCCCCGCCAGGTCGCCATGTTCCTGATGAGGGAGCTCCTCGACATCTCGCTGACCGCCATTGGACGCGCCTTCGGGGACCGGGATCACTCGACGGTGATCCACTCGATCCGGAAGGTCGAGCGGCTCCTTGGGGAGGACGATGGCATCCGCGACCGCGTCGAGACTCTGCGGAAGCGGCTGCGCGCCGCCCCGCCGTGACAACAGTTCGCAAGTGCGGCAGCGATGCAGCGGAGCTCGGTCCCTGTGGAAAACATCGTGGAAAACGCCGTGGAACACCCCGGTTATCCACTTCGCGAGCCCTCCAAGTGGCAGAAGGACTCCGGTTTCCAGATATTTCCACAGGCCGCGCGACCGAGCGTTTCCCGTTGCGGCACATGGACCAACGCCACTTCCGCTCCCGTCCTTTCCACCTTTCCACGGTCCTTATGATGACGATCCTTTCTTTCTCTGTTACTAATTCAAGACCGGGCCATCGCGTTCCGTGGATTACCACCGGTTCTCCCAACAGGATTGCCAGATGAAACTCACGATCACCCGCCAGAACCTCCACAAGGGACTGGGAGCCGTCTCGGCCAGCATTCCCACGAAGACCACGCTGCCCGTTCTGTCGAACGTCCTGCTGGAGACCGATGACAACGCCGTCTGGATCAGCGGCACGGACCTCGACGTCTCCATCCGGGTCAAGGTTCCGGCCAGCGTGGACCAGGGCGGCGCGATCACCGCGCCCGGCAAGAAGCTGCAGGAGCTCACCCGCGAACTGCCCGACGAGCCGGTGGATCTGCAGGTGCGGGGACAGCAGTTGGAGATCGGGTGCGGCTACAGCCGATTCAAGCTCAACGGACTGGCCAGCGAGGAGTTTCCGAACTTTCCGGCGATCGATTTCGAAGAGGGCTGGACGGTTTCCGAAGATTCGCTGCGGAAGCTGATTCAGGCGACCGCCTTCGCGGTTTCCACCGAGGAGAGCAGGCCCATCCTGAACGGCGTGCTCTGGGAGCTGGAGGAGTCGCGCATGAGCATGGTTGCGACGAACGGTCATCGCCTCGCGAAGATGGTGGTGGAATCGGGATCGGCCAGCGCCGGAAAGGCCGACTTCATCGTACCGCCGTCGGCGCTGAACCAGGTGGAAAGGCTGTTCGACGGAGAGGACGATCTGACAGTGGCCCGAGCCGGGAACTACCTTGGGTTCCGTTCCGCCACGAGAGAGGTGTACACCCGGCTAATCGACGGGAAGTACCCGAACTACGAGCAGGTCATCCCGAAGGACAACGACAAGCTGGCGACCGTCGACAAGGACGCCATGGAGGCTGCGGTCCGGCGAATGAAGGTGGTCGCGAGCTCGCAGACCCACCGGATCAAGCTGTCCTTCGATTCGGACAGAGTGCAGCTCGACGCGACGACTCCCGATCTGGGCGAGGCCCACGACGAGCTGGACTTGGACTACGAGGGGGAGGCGCTGCAGATCGGATTCAACGCCAACTATCTTCTGGAGGTGCTTCGCAACATGCCTCCCGGCGAAGTCCGAATGAGCTTCAAGACGGCGGAGCGCGCGACCAACATTGAGCCAACCGACGCGGAGCTGGACTACCTGTGTCTCATCATGCCGCTGCGACTCGTCGACTGACCCCCTGCGGGGTCGGGCAGACTGGACAGCCGGTCGGGCGACTACCCCGGCTGGACGAGGTCTATTGCGGCGAAAATGGCGCGCAGTTCGTATCCTGCCTCGGCAAGGAGCTGCCTTCCACCCTCTTCACGGTCCACCAGGACGAGCACGCCGACCACGACCGCACCGTGCCCAGCCACCACCTCGACCGCCTTCAGCAGACTGCCGCCCGAAGTGACCGTATCGTCGACAACCACTACCTTGGCACCGGCCGGGAGGCCTCCCTCGATCTGTCTGCCGGTCCCGTGACCCTTCGGACGCTTGCGGACCGTGAACGCATCGAGACGGCGACCCGAGCGGGTGGCGTGGTTCGCGATCGCATAGGCGACCGGATCGGCTCCCAGGGTCATTCCTCCCACAAACGTCGGTTCCCAACCGGCCTGCTCGACAGCCTGCCAACAGACCTCGCCGACAAGCACCTGGCCTTCGCCACACATGGTCGTGAGGCGAGCGTCGATGTAGTAGCGCGAACGTCGCCCGCTGGTGAGTGTAAAATCACCTGACTTCACACTGCGCTCGGAGAGCACTTCGCGGAGACGGGACATGGACGACATCATGGTGATCGAAAGATACACTGGCCCCGCTTCGGGCGGAAGGGCACGGATTCGCAATGTTGCCGTAACCGTAAGTCTGACCATCACTTGCGCGATATTGGGCGGTTGTGACACCACTGATCCTGGCAGCGCGCTGCTCCGGTTCGGCCAATCCGGAGAGATACAGGTCACGGTCGAGACCCCTCTGCACCTGGGTCTCGGGTGGAAGGAGCAGGCGATCACCTGGAGGTCCGACGGGGCCTGGCGGATTCGCGAAGAGCTCGGCTACAAAGGGGTGGTGGGGGAGGTGGACCAACGGTCGAATCCCGGTCTGCCGCTCCTCTACACCGCCAGCTACGCCACGGTCATCCAGAATCTGAACGACAACCCGGGGGTCAAGCTGGTCGGCGTGGACCACTTGGAGCTGACGGAGTGCGATGACGGGAAGAGTCGCGTGACGGTTCGGATCCTCGACAGCAGGAGGGGACAGCAGCGCGTGTGGGTCCGGTGCGCGTTCGGCACCCTCGCCACCCTGCAGACGGCGGGATCCGGGCCCGACGTGGACGCGGCCCGGGTGGTCGAAGTGGCCATGCGGGTGCGCGACAACACGGTGGGGAGCGACTTCCGGTCCATCTACGTGGGAAGCCTGCCCTTCGCGACGATCGACAAGGGCACCGAGACCGGATGGCAGATGGACGAGTCCCTCATCTTCCGTTCGCCCGACGGCGAGGGCCACAGCGAGACCCAGCAGGCCTGGAACGATTTCTGGAGGACCCACAGGGGCAACAACGCCGCCGATACGCCAGGAATCGACTGGAGTCGGGAGATGGCGCTGGCGGGACTGGTGGGCGTTCGCGAGGAGGTTGGGGATTCCGTCGAGATCCGCGGGGTGATCACCGTGTCGGACGGCACCAAGATCGAACTCGTCGAGCGCGTGCCCGGGGACTTCTGTGCCCCCGCCCGCCGCGAAGTTCGGCCCTTTCACATCGTCCTGGCGCCCAGGGCCCCGGCACCGGTCTTCTTTACCGACCTGAGACTGGATCCGGTCCCCTGCGGAACGTCCTGAAACCCGGAGAGGGGGCCGGACGGTGAGTCTGCGCAACAGGTTTACGGTCCTCTTCGTCACGTTCGCGGTCCTGGCCACGGCGCTCGAAGGCGTGCTTGCGTGGAGTACGGCCAACAGGCACCTGGAAGAGGCGCTCGACCAGAGACTGCGGGATCTGGCGGGCGTCACCGCCGAACAGAGTCTGCGCGCGGCCGAGGCGCTCCTGCTGCTGGAACCCGGTGCCGAGAACAGCAGGGAATGGCGCGACATCCAGCTCTCGCTGCAGCGTCTCACGGCGGGCTACGCCGACGGTGCCGACATCTTCCGCTGGACACCGGGCGACGCTGTGGCGACGACGCTGGTCACCCCCGCGCCGGCGGACTCGGTCGGCATTGGCCAGGAGCTCAGCTGGGTGCAGCCCTATCTCTTCTCCGAGGTTCCGCTGGCCTACGAAGAGGGGTTCGCCACCACGGGGCTCGCCGAGGCGCCCGACGGACCGGTCTACAAGTACGGGATCTGGCGACTCGCAGAGGAGGGTGCCTTTCTGGGGGTGCGGATGCGGGCCGACTACCTGGAGCCGCTCAACGACCTCGAGTGGACGATCGTCGGCCTTTCCCTGGCCGCCGCCGCGCTCGCGGCGCTCATCGGATGGAGCCTGGCGGGCGGGATCGTCGGGCGGCTGGAAACGCTCAGTCGGGCCGCACTGCGCATTCAGCGCGGCTGGATGGACCGCCCGGTGAGCCTGGACGGCGAGGACGAGCTGTCGCGCCTGGCCCGGGCAATGGAGCGCATGCGGACGGGCATCCAGAGAAGGGACGAGCAGATGCGGCTCATGCTGTCCCAGGTCGCCCACGAAATCCGCAATCCGCTCGGGGGACTGGAGCTCTTCTCGGCGGCCGCGATGGACACCGAGGATCCTGCGGAGCGCCGTCGGATTCTGGACAGGGTGCGGCGCGAGGTCGTTGACCTGAACGGCGTGATCGACGAATTCCTGGGGTTCGCGCGGCCGACCACCGCCGCCATCGCGCTGCACGACGTGCGTGGTCCGGTCCGCGAGGCGGCGGCGTTCGCCGAGGTCGAGCTCGGGAAGAAGGGCGGCCGCATGATCCTGGATCTGCCGTCCGTGCCGGTCCTCGCGGCGGCGGACCGGCAGCAGGTCAAGCGCCTGGTGCTGAACCTGTTGCGCAACGCCGCGCAGGCCGGAACCAATGTGTTCGTCGCGGTCGAGCTGGTGCGCGGCGAGGTCTGCATCTCGGTGCGCGATGACGGGCCGGGGATCCCGGATGAATCGCGCGAGCGCATCTTCGAGCCGTTCGTCGGAGACAAGGAGCAGGGTGCCGGTCTGGGCCTTGCAATCGTCAAGAAGCTGGTCGACGCCAATCGAGGCCGGGTGGAGTTGATGCCTCGAGTCGAGGGATCGGGGTCGGTTGGGAATGGTGCCGAGTTCCACGTATACTTGGGGGGGCCCGAGGATCTGCCCGCCGAAGGGAGGAGCTAGATGAACGCCTCGAAGCGCGTGCTCATCATCGACGATCACGACTCCGTCAGAGAAGGTCTGGAGTTGCTGATGCGCCGCCGCGGCCACAAGACCCTTTCCGCCACCGGTGGAAAGGAAGGCCTTCGGATCGTGCACGACGAGGGCGCGGACCTGGTGATCACCGACCTCAAGATGGCCAGGGTGGACGGGATGAAGGTGCTCGCCGAGGTCAAGGGCTCGTCTCCGAACACCGACGTTCTCGTGATCACCGGTCACGGAACGATCGAGAAGGCCGTCGAGGCGATGAAGCTCGGTGCGTGCGACTTCATCTCGAAGCCGTTCTCGTGGGAGGAATTCGCGATCAAGGTGGACCGGGTCCTCAAGGAGCGCGACGAGCGGCTTCGCCTGCAGCAGGAGAATCTGGCGCTCCGGGTCGAGAACACCTATCTGCGCAGCGAGGGCGACGACGGGCCAGAGGTTCCCTACGGCGAGATGGTGGGCGAGTCCGAGGGAATCCGGCGGGTGAAGCGCTTCGTGGAGCGGGTGGCGCGGTCCGACTCGACGGTGATGGTCTACGGGGAGTCCGGCACGGGAAAGGAGCTGGTGGCGCGGGCGATCCATTCGCGTTCCGCCCGCCACAAGGGGCCCTTCGTGCGCGTCAACTGCGGCGCGCTGCCCGAGAGCCTGCTGGACTCCGAGCTCTTCGGCCACGAGCGCGGTGCCTTCACCGGTGCCGAAAGGAAGCGCAGGGGACGCTTTGAGCTGGCAGACGGCGGGACCCTCTTCCTCGACGAGATCTCGACGATTTCGTCGGCCACGCAGGTCCGACTCCTGCGCGTCCTTCAGGAGAGGGAGCTGGAGCGCCTGGGGGGCGAGCAGACGATCGCGGTCGATGTGCGCATTGTCGCCGCCACCAACACGCCGGCCGAGGAGCTGCTGACCGGGAACGACTTCCGCGAAGACCTGTACTACCGGCTACACGTTGTTCCGGTCGAGGTGCCGCCGCTGAGAGAGCGCAAGGACGACATCGGGCGTCTTGCACAGCACTTCGTCGGCAAGCTCCAGGCACGGACGCGTTCGAATGTGACCTCGATCGATCCGGGTGCCCTGAAGCGCCTGGCCGAGTACGAATGGCCGGGCAACGTGCGTGAACTGGAGAACGTGATCGAGCGTGCGCTCGTCCTGGCGGAAGGCGACACGCTGATGGAGAGCGACCTGCCGTTCCTGGCCAATCTCGGCGATGCCCACGGGCTGCGGCTGGCCGGGAACTCCATCGGAGACGGCACCGATCTGCGACGCACGATGGACGGGATCGAGGAGCGGCTCGTCCGCCAGGCGCTGGCGCGGACCGGAGGAGTGAAGGCGGAAGCGGCACGGCTGCTCGGCATCAAGAAGGGCACCCTTCAGTACAAGATCGACAAGTACGGGATCTAGGCGATGAGGCTCTCCGTCCTGCTGGCAGCGGCGTTGCTCGCGACGGTGGTCGCGCCGTGCCGCGTCGCGGCGCAGGGCAATCCGCTGGAGGTGGTCGAGACCTGGGATGGCGAGTACGAGGCGGCCTACCACGGATTCATGGCCGCGGTCGAGGAATTCCAGATCGTGGACCGGGAATGGGACCGGCTCAACCAGGAGTACGGGCAGGTTCGCGACCGCGACCGGGAACGCAGCGACCGGCTGCTCGCCGAGATCCAGCAGCTTTCGGCCGAGAGGACGAGAACCCAGAGCGCCGTTCGCAGCACCCGGCAGCACTGGTACGACACGGCCGATTCCTTCATCGACGCCCTGGACGACTATCTGGACATCCTGAGCAACGAGATTCAGGGGACGCCACTCGGGGACTCCATCGAAGATCGAGTCGACCAGTTCGCGAGATGGAACAACCGTCTCAAGGAGGTGGAAGCCCAGCTTGGCCCGCGCCTGTCCCTGGAGCTCCAGCCGATGCCGGACGTGCGGGCACGCGACACCGACACGCCGGAGGACCTGGAGTTCAAGGCGAGCCTGCTGGAGAACGCGGCCGAGATCGTGGACAACCTGGTGCAGGACGTGGAGGAGATCGTCGCGGCGCTCAAGAGGCGCCAGGAGCGGGACAGGAGTCACGAGGACTTCATGGCCAGCAACCGACGCTTCGAGACGAACATCGTGCCGGTCGGGGCCGGGTCCGACGACACCCGGGTCGGGGTTGCCGACTCGACGGACGTGGACCTCTCACAGACGCCGGAGCAGAGAATCGAGAGCCTGGAGACGTTCAGGGACGAAGCCGCCGAACGGCGGGACCAATTGCTGGAAAGGGCGACGGAATTGCGAGAAGAAGCGGCGAGGAGGGGAAGATGATGCGTTGGAGCCCTGCAATGCTCGGCGTGCTGGCGCTGGGAGTGAGCGGCGGGACGGCCGCCGGACAGGTTCGCGTCGAGAATCTGTCCGTGAGCATGGGCGTGGCCACCGAGATGTACGGCGGCAACTTCTCGGCGGTCACCGTGCCGCAGATCGATTCGACCGAGCGGGCGCTGGCCGGGGCCGGCAACATGGGGGCCCGGGGCACCGTCATCTTCATGGCCAGGCCCGACCGGTCCTTCGGCGCGACCTTCGACTTCGGCATGAGACAGTTCGTGACCGATGGTTTCCAGCTGCGCAACTACGCGCCGCGGGAACTCTCCGGCAATGTGCGCGGCAACTACGCGCAGCGCATCGGCGGTGGAACGCTCGTCGTGGTTCCGGCGATTGCGTCGCGATACATCGCGGATCGGCCACCGATGCCGCTGTACCTCCCGCCCGGCTACCACTCGGGCGTGATCGATGCGAACTACTCCAGGCCGCTCGCCCCCAACATCGGCATCTACGGGCGCGTTAACGCCGAGGTCAAGAACTATGCGGCGCCGCACGTCCTCAAGGAGCTCGATCTGTTGGACCGTCGCTCGGTGACCCTGGAGACCGGGGCGAGAAGGGTGTTTTCGAGCCGTCCGGGAACCCGTGACCAAGCGGGTCTGAGTGTCTTCGGAGCCTATCTCCACCACAGCTACCCGAAGCAGGGTCTCGGTCTGTTGCGAACCGACAACGGCCTCCAGCTCGGCAGCGAGCTGAACCTCGATCGGCGCGAGACGAACGGTTTCCAGTTGATCCTGCAGCTCAGCGGCACCCGCAGCTGGTCGAACGCCAGCCGGGTGGACTACAACGCGGGCAGGCTGAGGTCGATCGTGACGGTGGAGCTGGGTGCCGCGACCCAGCTCGACGTCGACGGGCTGTGGGCCGCCAAGCGCTACATCGATCCGCCGGACCGGCTGCTGCCGGGCGAGGAAGCGGACAACGCGGCAATCGTCAACGCCAGGGTGACGCGGTTTCTCGGAGAGGGCGTTCGCGCCGGCATCGGTGGCGGATGGACCCGGGCCGAGACGCACATCAGCGGTGCCTACTACCAGCGCTTCTCGGTCTCGTTCAGCCTGACCGTCAATCCGAGGTGGTGAGTCCGCCCGTTCGGATGATCGTGGCCAGCTCGGGCGGCAGCCCCGCCGCGATGATCGCCTCCGAAGTCCGGTCCAGATCGTAGGCGACCCGAGGGAAGGCAACCTCCAACCCGTCCGTCCCGAGCTCGATCAGCGCGTACGATCCACGGGGGTCGCGGTCCTTGGGTCGCCCGACGGAGCCGGTGTTGATCAGCACGCGCCCGTCCACCACACGGGTCCACGGCTTGTGCGTGTGTCCGAAGAGGACGGCATCGCCGTCCCTGGCACCGAGGCGCGCGATCATCTTCCGGCAGAAGCGGTCGGAACGATCCTCGCGCCAGTATACGGTGTTGAGGGTGGCCGCGCCGTGCACGAGGGTAAGCGCCGGCCCTGCGGCGTGGCCCCCGAACGGACGCAGATCCAGACGGAAGGGAAGGGCGGCCAGGAAGCGCTTGTTGGTCGGCGAGACCCGAGCGGTGGTCCAGCGGTAGCTGTCGGCGGAGAGCGCCTTGTGAACGGGGTCGTCGTGCTGGCAGCCGCAGGTGTCGTGTCCCAGGGCGACCGTGGTGTCGTAGTTGCCCGCAATCCCGGCGATGCCCTCGCGCCGGATGCGTTCGATGACCTCGTTGGGCCAGGGACCGTAGCCCACGAGGTCGCCGAGGTGGTAGGTGGCGTCGACGCCCCGCGCGGCGATGTCGGCCAGAGCGGCTTCCAGCGCAGGCAGGTTGCCGTGGATGTCGGAGATGAACGCGAGCCGCATCGCCCCGCTATGCACCGGCGCGGGCGGCGGAGAGCGCCGACAGGACGTAGTCGATGCCGGCCTCGGTGTGATCGGCGTTGATCTGGAAGCGAATCGACTCGTCGCCGCGCGGCACGACCGGGTAGGCGAGCCCCGTGGCCAGGACGCCGGCGTCGAAGAGCGCGGCCACGAGTCGCCGCGTCTCGTCGGTGTTGCGCACCATGATCGGCACGATGGGGTGGTCGCCCGGAATGATCTCGAAGCCGCGCTCGAGGAGCCCGGACTCGAACCGCTTCGTGAGGCGGCGCAGGCGCCCGAGCCGCTGCCGCCCCTGGGGGCCGGTAAGGATCTCCAAAGACTTCATGGCCGCGGCGGCCTCGCCCGCCGTGATGGGATTCGAGTAGATGTAGAGGGGGGAGGACTCGCGCAGGAAGCGGACCACCGACGAATTGGAGACCACGTAGCCGCCGTTCACCCCGAACGCCTTGCCGAGCGTGCCGACCAGGATGTCGCACGGCGCGCTGTTCGTGTACTCCTCGGTTCCGCGGCCGGTGGGGCCGAAGGCGCCCACGCCGTGCGAATCGTCGACGAGCACGACGATGTTCTCGGGGTAGGCATGATCGTGTCGCGCCGCGATCTCCATGATCTCGTCGACGGGCGCATGGTCGCCGCGCATCGAGAAGATGCCGTCGGTGATCACGAGGACGCGCCGGGCCTTCCCCTTGGCCGCTTCGAGTTCGCGGTCGAGGGCGGCCATGTCGAGGTGCGGGTAGATCGACTTGCCCGCGGGCCGCGCCATGCGGATCGCGTTGATGATGCAGTTGTGGTTGAGCTCGTCGGACAGCACGAAGGTCGTCTTGTCGATCAGGGAGACGACCGCGCTGACCACGGCCGCATACGCCGAGGAGAAGATCATGCCCTCGTCGCGCCCATGGAACGCCGCCAGGGCCCGTTCCAGCGCCACGTGCTGCGCGTGCGTGCCGGCGATGAACCGCACCGCGCCGGGTCCGGCCCCCATGGCGCGCGCAGTGACCTCCTCGGCCTCGATGACCTCGGGGTGGAGACTGAGCCCGAGGTAGGAGTTGGCGTTCATTCGGATGAACGCCTTGTCCCCCTGGCCCTCCAGGAGGAATCGCGGACCCTGTCCGTCCTGCGGCGGAACCACTTCGCGCACCACGATTTCGGCGCCCTTGGCGGTGCCCTGCTCCTCGAGTCCCGCCACCAGTCGTTCCACCACGGGCACCAGGCGATCCATCGGCATTGTCGGGACTCCCTGCGGGCGCTGCCCGCTCCCTAGTTGGGCCGGCGGCGTGCATTCAATCCCCGGAACATGTCCGCCACCATGTCGGGGAGTTCGTATTCGTGCCTCCAACCCCACTGCGCGCGGGCCTCGGAGTCGTCCAGCCGTGCGGGCCAGGAGTCGGCGATGGCCTGCCGCAGCGGATCGGGATCGTAGTCGATTCGGAAGCCCGGCACATGCTCCGCGATCGCCACGGCGAGCTCGGCGGGCGTGAACTGCATTGCGGTGACGTTGAACGCGTTGCGGTGGGTCAGCGCCCCGGGCGGCGCCTCCATGAGTTCGATCACGGCGCGGATCGCGTCCGGCATGTACATCATCTCCATCTGCGTGTCCGCCTTGAGGAAGCAGGTGTAGCGGCCCGTGCGGAGCGCCGAGTGGAAGATGTCGATCGCGTAGTCGGTGGTGCCGCCCCCGGGAGGAGCCGCGTACGAGATCAGGCCCGGGAAGCGCAACCCCCGTGCGTCCACCCCGAAGCGGCTGTGGTAGTAGTCGCATAGCAACTCCCCGGCCACCTTGGTGACGCCGTACATCGTGGTGGGGCGTTGCAGCGTGGACTGCGGCGCGGGGTCGCGCGGCGTCTCGGGCCCGAAGGCCGCGATCGAACTGGGGACGAAGACGCGGCAGCCGGTCTCGGCGGCCACCTGCAGGACGTTGACCACGCCGTTCATGTTGATCCGATAGGCGTGCAGGGGCCTTGCCTCGGCCGCTGCGGACAGGACCGCCGCCAGATGGAAGATGGCGTTCGCCCCGAAGCGGGTCACGGTGTCCCGGAGCGCGTCGAGGTCGAGGCAGTCGAGTTGTTCCGCCTGGTGGCCGTCGGCCCATCGGCCCGGATCGCGGACGTCGGTGGCCAGGATCGCGCCGGATCCGTAGCGATCCGCCAGACTGGCGGCCAGCTCGGTCCCGATCTGCCCGGCAGCGCCGGTGATGAGGATGCGCTTCATGTGGTGGGAGTCTCGACCCCCTCGGACGGATCGCGGGGCTGAACGTGGTGGCAGGAACCAAGATGCCCCGAAACGAGCCGGGGGCAAGTGTGGCCGGGCGTCGCTCTAGCGCGACCGCTCTCCCCACCGCGACAGCCTGCCGCCTCTGCGATGGAAGCGATCCCGATCTTCGTTGAGGTACTCCTCGAAGGCGGCGCGCTGCTCGGGCGAGAGGATTCCCTCGATTTCGGCGTTGAGCGAGTCCATCTGGCTGCGCAGCCTGGGCATGATCCGGTTCATCGTCTCCTGGGTGGCGACTCGCCGGCGCTCGAAGGCTTCCTCGATCCGGACTCGCTGGTCGTCGGTCAGGTCCAGGGCCTCGGTCATGTGCTCGGTGACGCGCGTGCGTGCGAGCTCCGTGAAGGGCGGCGTTGCGGGGAAGCCCGCACGTCGATCCGGCCGCGGCGGCGGCTCCCCGCGCCAGAAGGTCCGGCGTTCGAGCTCCGGTGCCGGATCGCGCCGGTGCTCGACGACGCGCAGCGTTGCGAGGGTGGCGGCCACCCCGGCGAAGAAGACCGCCGCAAGGAGGGCGATGGCGGATGATCTGCGGTTCATGGGGTGTACTCCTCGACGGCAAGGACCAGCTCCGCCACGGTGGGCGCGTAGCTCCCGTCCATCCAGGCCGCGACCGACCAGGGAACCATCGCTTCGGCCAGCGTCGCTTCGACGGGTTCGCCACCATTCGCCGGTAGCAGCAGCCACACCAGGGCGGCGGCGGCGGCAAGGCTCGCCGCACCCGTCATCACCGGCCTCCTCCACCCCATCAGCGTTGCGGTGAGGGACTGCTGCCGGCGCGCCTCGAGAATGGGCCGGGCCTGCTCGTTGATGCGGGCGACCAGCGACTCCCAGCGACCCGGTTGGATCTCGGGGTTCAGCTCGAACACCGTGGCATCGGCCTTGGTGGACCTTCCGGACGCGGGTGTTGCGTCACGGGAGTTGGGCGGTTTCGTCATGTCTCAATGGCTCCCAAGCGCGAGCTCCGGCGGCAGACGCTTTCGCATCGCCTTGCGCGCAACGTGAAGGTGAACCCGCGAAGAACCTGCGGAAATGCCGAGTTCGCGGGCGATTTCCCCGTGCTTCCAACCCTCGAGGTCGTAGAGAACGAGCACTCTCCTCTGCAGCTCGGTCAGGTGTTGCATGGCATCGGTCAGGCGGCTGCGCAGTTCGGCGTTCCAGGTGTCCGCGAAGGGGTCGTCGCGCCCGGCCGCCGAATGGGCCTTTTCGATCGGGGTCGTCACTCTCAGCCGCTCGTATTCTCTGTGGTTGTGGGCGGTGTTGCGGACGATTGCGAGCAGCCACCCGCGAAAGCCGCTGGGGTTGCGGCAGTCGTCGATCCGCTTCAGCGCCTTGATGAACGCGTCCTGACACACGTCTTCGGCGTCGGCCGGGTTGTCCAGCCGCGCCCTTGCGACGGCGTGCGCGGCGCGCAGATGCCGCCGGACGAGCTGGTCGAACGCACGGCCATCGCCGCGCCGCACGCGCGCCACGAGGATCGCGTCTGTGTCGCCGTTTTCCATATGAGTGCAGACAGCCGAGCCGGGCGATGTGTTATGTGGCCCCCGATGTGGGGTGCGGAGCGGAGGGCGCGGCGGCCTTCGGTGTCCACCGGCCCGCGTCGCGGTCCTCGTACTTCCGCATGGCGCGGGCGAAGGCGCGCTCCAGGTCGATCCCCTGCTGGTTGGCCAGCGAGATGATCACGAACAGGACATCGGCGATCTCCAGCTCCAGTTCGGCCGGTGCCTCGTCGTCGCGCTTGGGCTTGGAGCCGAAACGATGGTTGACCTCGCGCGACAGCTCGCCGACCTCCTCCATCAGTCGCGCAAGGATCGCCAGCGGGGGCCAGTAGCCCTCCTCGAAGCGGCTGATCCAGCGATCGACCCGCTCCTGTGCGTCGCGAATCCTCACGACGAGCCCATCCCTGGCTTGAGGACGATCTTGCCGAAGACGTCGCCGGCCTCGAGGAGCTCGTGGGCCGTGCGGACCGCGTCGAGCGGCAGGACATCGTGGATCGGTGGGGTCGCGGTGCCGTTGAAGACGAGCTGCATGGCCTCGCGGAACTCGGCCGGCGTGCCCATCGTCGAGCCCATGACCGTGAGCTGGCGCCAGAAGAGAAGGCGGATGTCGACGGCGCCGGTCGCCCCGGTCGTCGCGCCGAACGAGACCAGGCGGCCCCCCACGGCCAGCGCCCGCAGCAGATCGGGCCAGATCGCCTCGCCGACCGAGTCGAGACAGAGGTCGACGCCCCTCTTGCCGGTCGCCTTGTAGATCTCCTTCGGCCAGGGTGTGGTGGTGCGGTCGTAGACGTGATCGGCCCCGAGCTCGCGCACCCGCCGGACGCGCTCCGCCGAAGAGGTGACCGCGAAGACCTCGGCGCCGGCGGCCTTGGCGTACTGCACGGCCATCGTCGACACGCCCCCGCTCGCGCCCGTGACGAGCACCCGCTCCCCGGCCCTGAGCCCTCCCCTCGCCATGAGGCCGTGCCACGCGGTGACCCCGACCAGGGCGGCGGCCGCGGCCACCTCGGCGGAGGTGTGCTCCGGGATCTCGACCAGGTTGGCGGCGGGCGCCACCGCGTGCTCGGCGAAGCCGCCCTGCGTGTGCTCGCCGATGATCCGGAGGGGAGCGGCGCGGCCGTGCGGCAGGCGCGCCAGCCGATACCAGTCGTAGTCGAGGGACGGGTCCGCGACCACGCGCTTCCCAAGCCACGACGGGTGCACGCCCGCGCCCAGTTCGTCGACCGTGCCCGCGATGTCGGACCCGCCGATGTGCGGCATGGGGATCTTGATCGGCAGGCCGCGCCGCATCCACAGGTCGAGGTGGTTCAGCGACGAGGCCTCGACCCTGATCCTCACCTCGCCGGGCGCCGGTGCGGGCGTCGGCATCTCGTCGACGGCCAGGACCTCGGGTCCGCCGTTTTCGTGAAAGACCGCAGCTTTCAAGGTTCGGTCGCTCGTGCTGGGAGGTGGAAGGCGCGCGAGGCGGGAGACTCCGCCTGCGGGGAGCACCACGGAAGATGTAGCTTTCGGAGCGGGGCAGCGAGTGGAGGCGCGGACGGAGCGCATTGCATGGCAGCACAAGAGAGCGAGGCGGCGGAGGCCGTGAAGCCGGGCGACGGCGAGGACGACCACACCCTGGGAGGCTATCTCGCCGTCCACAGTCGGCCTCCGGCCTTCGAGGCGTGCGACGGATTTCCCTACACCGTGTCGATCGAAACCGAGCGTTCGAGCGATCTGCGGGCGCCGATGGCGGCCTACCTGGTGTTCCCAAGGTGGGCCGAGACCGGTCTGGGGATCGTGGGCCATGTCGAGACGCCCCTGCTCTGGCGGGGTGCCACGCGAGAGGCGGTTATGGAGCGGGCGGGAGAGATCACGTTGGGCGAGGTTCAGCGTCTTCTGAACGAGGCGGTGGTGCGCCAGGTGGCGGGCGGCGGCAACGGGGAGCCTGCGTGAAGGGGGGACGGGAGCGGGCGCGGGGAGTTCGCGTCACCGAGATCTTCCACTCCATACAGGGAGAGTCCACCTGGGCCGGCCTGCCGTGCACCTTCGTGCGCCTCACGGGGTGTCCGCTGCGGTGCGTCTGGTGCGACACGGCGTACGCGTTCCACGGCGGAACCCACATGCGGCTCGACGAGGTTGTGGCTGCGGTGCGCGAGCTCGGGTGCACACTGGTCGAGATCACCGGCGGCGAGCCGTTGGTGCAGCCGGGCGCGGCCACCCTTGCCAGCCGCCTTCTCGACGAGGGCTGCACGGTGCTGGTCGAGACCTCGGGTGCGCTGGACGTCGGCGTGCTCGACCCCCGAGTGCATCGGATCATGGACCTCAAGTGTCCGGGATCGGGCGAGGAGCACCGCAACCTGTGGGCGAACCTGGACCACCTGACGGTCCGGGACGAGATCAAGTTCGTGGTGGACGGCGTCGCGGACTTCGAATGGGCCGCGCAGGTCATCCGCCGTCACGGACTGGATCGGCGCGTGCGCGAGGGATCACTGGGCGCGTTGCTCGTCTCCCCGGTCTGGGGCTCGGACGGGTTGGAGGAGCTGGCGGCCAAGGTGCTGGAGAGCGCGTTGCCCGTCCGGTTCCAGACCCAGCTTCACAAGCACATCTGGGGGCCGGACCGGGCCGGCGTCTAGCCCGGCGCCGACAGTCTCCTGTGGCGAGTCCCTCCACGACGCGCCTGTCCCAGTTGCCCGAAGTGCTGGCGTCCCGCTTCGGCTCACTCGGCACGGCCGTCCCCGACCCGCGGCGCAGGAACGCGGCCGTCGCGGTCGTCCTGCGTCCGCCACCTGGGCAGGGAGATCCGTCGCCCCGAGCGTGCGACTTCCTGGCCATCCGCAGAGCCGAGTCCAGCCGCGACCCCTGGTCGGGTCAGATGGCGCTGCCGGGTGGCCGGCTCGACGAGACGGACGCGGGGTTGCTCCAGGCCGCGATCCGCGAGAGCCGCGAGGAGACCGGCGTCGACCTGACCGAGGCCGGCGCCGCCCTGGGCCGGATCGCGCCGCTGCGCCCCGTGATGGTCCGGATCCCCGCGATTTCGATCTGGCCGTTCGTGTTCCGGGTGGAGCCCGGGACGACGGCGCGGGTGGCCAGCCGCGAGGTGGCCTCGGTGCACTGGTTCCCCGTGTCGGCGCTCGCCGACGAAGCGAATCGGGGGAGCCATCGGTGGCAGCACAGGGGTGTGGTGCGGCGCTTTCCCTGCGTTCGCGTGGACGGTCAGGTGATCTGGGGGCTCACCTACAGGGTGCTGACGAGCCTTCTCGACGTCGTCTAGCCATTAGGCCCGGGAGCCCGCCGGCGCGCGTGCAATGTGGATTCCGCGCTTGCGGAGTTCTTCGATGTAGCGGTCCTGCGGCACCACCTCGTCCGGCGTGCCGACCCCCGGTGAGATCTCACCGCGAGCCTGCATGAGGGCGGTGATCGACAGGGAGAAGCCGGTGGTCCTCGCCATGGCGGTGATCCCGGTGGACGGGTCGTGCCGGTCCATGACCTCGTAGCGGATACAGGTGGCCCTGCCGTCTCTCTCCCCTGTCACGTCGACCCGCGCAACGACGATGTCGAGGCCGTCGCCCGAGAGCAGGGGGGTCGCCCGCTCGATGAAGAGCCTGCGGGGATTGACCCGGCCCCCGTTGTGGCTGACCTCGCTGTCGCTGAGAAGACCAAGCTCGCGAATCGCCCGCATGATGTGGGCGTGGCCCGGGTATCGGAGGGTCTTGTATTCGAGGGTGTCGATGCGGCCCTCGTAGCGTGACGGCAGGGTCGAGGTGCCGCCTCCGGTGTGGAAGGCCTCGAGACGCCCCACGGGGGCCGGGAAGTCCAGGTGCTCCAGGCCGGAGAGCGCTTCCACCTCGGTTCGCCTACCCCGCCGAAGGATCGTGGCGGGGGTGACATAGTAGTCGAGCATGCCCTCCAGCGAGTACACGATCTGGTAGTTGAGGGGAGGCCTGGGGTGCTGCGGCAGACCGCCCACCCACTGGCGCACGGCGTCGACCGAGTCCAGCGCGTCGATCCCCGCCTGCGCCAGGATGTTGACCATTCCCGGTGCCAGGCCGGTGTCGGGGATCACGGAGGCGCCGCACTCGCGGGCCGCGGCGTCCAGCTCCCGCTGGCGGTTGACGATGGCGGTGTTGCCGCCCAGATCGGTGAAATGGACGCCCGCCGCCACGGCCAGCCGCGTCGTCGGAAGGTTGAGCTGGTAGGGCAGCGCGCACAGCACGCCGTCCACCTCTTGCATGACTGCGGTCACCTGGCGGTCCGACGACGCGTCGACCCTAACCAGCGAGAGGCGGTCGCCGAGGTGAGGGCCCAGGCAGGGGTGCACGGAGCTGGTGTCGAGATCCGCGATCACGACTTCGGTGGCCGGATCGTCGCGCAGCAGGTCGAAGGCGGCAGCGGTTCCCTGCGCGCCGCCGCCGAGCACGAGGAACCTCACTGTCGTGGAGCGGCGCCGAGAAGGTCGAACTGAACGGCCTCGTCGGCAGCGCCGGGGTCGCCGTGGACCCGCGTGACCTCGGCGATTCGGTCGGCCAGCCCAACGGCGACCACCCGTTCACCGGCTGCATTGCGCGGTTGCAGCTCGACGTTGCCGACGGTCAGCCCGGTCAGGGCGCCGGCCGCCGAAACGAGCATCACGTTGTCGTCGTCGAGGGCTTCAAGAGCCGCGACGACATGGCCGCACTTGCCGGTGGAAGGCATGGCCTGCACGCCGAGCCCGCCCCGCTTGCGCAGCGGGAATCCGGTGAGAGGAGTCCGTTTCCCGACGCCGCCGTCCGTCATCATCAATACCGAGGCCTCTCGCTTCACCACAATCAAGCCAATTACCCGGTCGTCGCTTCTAAGTGCGATCCCCTTCACCCCCTGGGCCACCCGTCCCGTCACCGAAACCTGCTCTTCGGGAAAGCGGATCGCGCGTCCGTCACGGGTGACCAGTAGGATCTCGGTGTCGCCCGTCGTGAGCGCCACGTCCACCAGCTGGTCTCCCGGCCGCAGTCGCAGCGCGATGAGGCCCCCCGGCTTGGGGTTCGAAAACTCGCCGAGCCGTGTGCGCTTGATCAACCCCATGCGCGTGGAGAAGGCAAAGTAGCGGTCCTCGTGCAGGTCGTTGACGGAACGCGTGGCCACGATCGTGTCGTGCTGGTCAACGCCCAGGAGCGCCCAGATCGACCTGCCCCTGGCGACGCGGGTGCTCTCGGGGATGCTCTCGACCCTGAGGAAGTGAACCTGGCCCCGGCTCGTGAAGCAGAGAAGCCAACCCCGGCTGCGCGCGACCATGAGGCGCTCGAGGTAGTCCCCGGGGTAGCGCTTCATGTCGGCCAGCGCCACGTCCGAGTTGACGCGGCGACGGTAGAGGTGCATGGGAATGCGCTTCAGGTATCCGTGGCGCGACAGGGTCACCACCACGTCCTCGTCGGCGACGCCCGATTCCACATAGGCGAAGTCGGCCTTGCTCTTGCCCGACAGGATGACGGTGCGGCGCTCGTCCGCGAAGCGCTCGACGACCCCGTCCAGCTCCTCGAGCATGATGGCGAGCTGCAGCGCTTCGTCTCCCAGCAACGCGCGCAGCTCCTCGATGGTGGCGCGCAGGCTCGTCTCCCGAGCCCGCAGGTGGTCGCCCTCCAGGGCCGTGAGGCGCGCCAGACGCATGCGGAGAATCGCCTCGGCCTGCACCTCGCTGAGGCCGAACCGGTTCTGCAGCCTCTCGGTCGCCTCGGCGCGGTCGGCCGACGCCCGGATCGCGGCGATCACATCGTCGATGTGCGCCAGCGCGAGCAGCAGCCCGAGGGTGATGTGCAGCTCGGCCTCGGCCTTCTCGAGCTCGAAGCGCGAACGACGACGGATGACCTCGAGGCGATGGTCGCGGTAGCGCGAGAGGATCTCCTTCAAGGTGAACTCGCCCGGCTGCTTTCCCCCGTCCAACGCGAGCAGGATGGCCCCGAAGGTGGATTGCAGTGAGGTCTTCTTGAAGAGCAGCGCCATCATCCGGTCGGCATCGGCCCCCCGCTTCAGCTCCACGACCAGGCGGATGCCCTCGCGGTCGGACTCGTCCCTGAGGTCGGCGACATCGGGGATCGCCCCCTTCCGCGACAGCCCGGCGATCTGCGCGATGATGCGCGCCTTGGACACGGCGTAGGGAAGCTCGGCAACGATGAGCTGCTTGCGGCCGCCTCGGATCGACTCCGTGGCGACCTTGGCCCGCATCGTCATGCGGCCCCGCCCGGTCTCGTACATGCGACGAATGGCAGCGGTGCCGACGATGTACCCGCCCGTCGGGAAGTCGGGCCCGGGCAGCTTCTCCATGAGGTCCGCGGTGGTGCACGCCGGGTTCGCAACCAGGACCCGAAGCGCGTCGGCCACCTCCGCGAGGTTGTGCGGCGGGACATTGGTGCTCATCCCCACCGCGATTCCCGAACTGCCGTTCACCAGGAGGTTGGGGAAGCGGGCGGGGAGGACCGTGGGCTCCTGGAGACGATCGTCGAAGTTGTCCTCCCACGCGACGGTGTCCTTCTCGATCTCGTCGAGCAGCTCGGTCGCCACCGCAGAGAGACGCGCCTCCGTGTATCGGTAGGCTGCGGCGGAATCGCCGTCGATGGAGCCGAAGTTGCCCTGGCCGTCGACCAGCGGGTAGCGCAGAGAGAACTCCTGGACCATCCGCACCAGTGCGTCGTAGACAGCCGAATCGCCGTGTGGATGGTACTTGCCGAGAACCTCGCCAACCACGGTGGCGCTCTTCTTGTAGTTGCGGTTGGGTTGCAGCCCGAGTCCGTGCATTGCGAAGAGGATGCGCCGGTGCACCGGCTTCAGACCGTCCCGGACATCGGGGAGCGCGCGCTGCACGATCACGCTCATCGAGTAGTCGAGGAAGGAATGCCGCATCTCTTCCTCGATGAAGCGCGGAAGCACGCGGTCACGCATTTGGGCTACCGACATTCGCACTCCCTGGCACTGAGGCCCGTCGCGCAAGGGCGGCCGAACTCCTGTTCAGAACAATATACAGTCGAGCTGGCCGGAGCCCCGGCAAAGCGGGTCAGAGAGCGCCGCGAACGATGCCCCTTTCGTGGATCTCCACGGGATCCCCAACGGAGATCCGGCCGGTGCCGCCATGCACCACGTTGAGGCCGAAGTAGACCATGCTCTCGATGCGGCGATAGCGCGCAAGCGTGCGCAGCGGCTCCTGGTCGGGATCCCTGACGCCCGACTCCTGGTCGGTGACCGTCACCTTGCAACGGGCGCAGAGCTTCACGCCGCGAAAGCCCAAGGGGCCGATGGTGAAGCTCCGCCAGAAGTCCTCGGCGTGGGGACGTTCGCCGGTCACCACGATGTTGGGCCGGAACCGCTCCACCGGAATCGCACGGCCCACCCGACGCGACACTTCGTCGACCGACCCCTCGGTGACCAGCAGCGCCGGGTACCCGTCGGCGAACGACACGCGATGCCCCTTCGCGTACGCCGGATCGGTGTGTCGCACATCGTCCGCGCGCATGAACACCAGGCGGTGCGCACCGCCCAGAACCGAGGACAGCCACTCGTCGGCGACCGGTGCCACGGCGCGAACGTCCACAACCGAGTTCCAGACGCTGACCCGGATCGGATCGCCGCCCGGCGAGACCGGCAGCGCGATCGTCTCGATCCCCGGCGCCTTCAGGGTGAGGTGACCGTCCGCGACCCGGGCTTCCACAGTCGCCAGGCTGGGCGTGTCGCGCTGTGACACGAATCCTCCGTCCGGCGTCACCACCATCCAGCGACGGTCGAAACTGGGCCCCAGCACATCGAAATCGACCGCATCGACGTCGCAGCCCCGCGCCCCCTTGACCGGATGGATGCGCAGCCGAGTGACTCGGTTGGGGGCCCTCGCGGTTGCCGTCCGCGTCATGTCATCGCCTTCCGACGCACGATCGTCAGCGGCAGAGTGGTCCGGTGTCGCCCGTCCACCATGACGTCGAAGGTGTGTATGCCCGATTCCTGGAAGACGATCCCGTCGAGGTTGATCACGTGTGGCACCCGGATCCCCGTCTGCAGACTGCCGCGCCCCGGCCTGACGTTGAGTTCGCCGCTGAGGGAAACGAGTTCGGCTCCTGCCGGGCTCGTGAGCTTGATGCTCAGATTGTGGGTGCCGGCGTCCGCAGCGCCGCCCAGGAACCGCAGCACCAGCGCCAGGCGTCCGTGGCGCGCCGGAAACCGCTGCACGCTGATCTGGTCGAAGACGCCCAGAAGATTGAGCTTGCCGGCCCCGTCGATCGTGGCCGCGTCCGCTGTCAGAGCCAGGTCTATGTCCACCGCGTTCCTCCCAGTAGAGATCTTTGCAGAACGAGCCCGAAGAGGAGGTTCAGGGCCACGTGCGCCAGAATCGAGGGCCACAGACTTCCAGTCCAGGCGACGCCTGCCGCCAGCACCAGTCCCATGACGCCCGTCCGCACCATGCCGTGGCGATCCTGATAGCCGTGAAGAATACCGAATGCCACGCTGACGGGCAGCGCGGCCCACAGGTACGAACCGACCCAGGGCATCAGAAAAGCCGGCAGGAAGCCCCTGAACACGATCTCCTCGTAAGTGCCGGCAGCAAGGGTGAGCAGGACGAAGACGCCCTTCTCGTTCCGCGAAACGGGCATGATCGCGCGGACCGTCTCGGTCTCCTGCCAGCCGAAGAGCCCGGAGAGTCCTCGGAAAAGATAGGCAATCGTCACCCCCGCCCCCATCAGCAGCGCAAAGGGACCGAGCATCGAGACGGTCGGCGCCGGCCAGTCCAGCCAGATCCCCGCGCCGCCCCGCAGCGCTCCCGAGAGCCAGAGCGTCACGGTGCCGGCGACACCGAGGACCACGATCGTGTTCAGGTACAGGGCCGTCCGATGAGCGCGGATCTCGTCGGCCGGGGGGAGCTTCACCGTGGCCGACAGCGCCGGAAGCAGAACCAGCCAGGCGGCCGCGACGAGCGACCGCAGGGGGTCTCCCAGACCGGTGACCGCGAATGCGCACGCGAGCACGACCGTCGCCACGACCCACACCCAGCCCTTCGCGCGGGAGCGCCTGCCCTCGCCGGGCGGCCGGCCAGCGTCGGTCACGGTGGCGGCGCGCTGCCGGCGGGAGCCGCGCTCAGTCGCCGGCCCGCCTCTGCGATTCTGGCGAGCGTGCGAACGACGTCGTCTTCCGTGGTGCGGTAGTTGAGCACGCAGAAACGCAGCGAGAAATGCCCCCGCACGCGCGTCGACGAAATCATCGCGAAGCCCGACTCCACGACATCGTCGAGAATGCGCTGATTGAGGTGCTCGAGGGCGGCCGGCGGTGCCGACCCGGTCCCGCGAAACCGGAAGCACACGATGCCGAGGCTCTGCGGCGAGAGCAGCTCTAGGTCCGGCTCGTCGCGAATCCGGGTCTCGGCCATCCGGGCCAGTCCAATCGCCCGCGCGATCTCGGCCCGATGCGCGGCCAGCCCGTACCGCTGGACCGACAGCCATACCCGCAGGGCGCGGAAGATCCTGGTGAGCTGGAGCCCGCGATCGCAGAAGTTGACGTGCCGTGGCCCCCACTCCGCGTCCTGCAGGTAGGCGGGCGTGGTGCGGAACGCATCGACTAGCCTGCCGACGTCGCGAGCGAGCAGGCAGCCGGTCTCGTACGGTTGAAAGAGCCACTTGTGCGGGTCGAGCGTCACGCTGTCGGAGCGGTCGATGCCCGCGAACAGGGGCCGGGTCTGGGGATCCAGGAGAGCGAAGCCTCCGTAGGCGGCGTCGATGTGGTACCAGATGTCCTGGCGCCGGGCGATGTCTCCAAGCTCCGCAAGGGGGTCGATGCTACCCGTGTTGGTGGTCCCCGCAGTGGCCACCAGGCAGAACGGCACGATCCCCCGGGCGCGATCCCGCTCCAGCGCCGCGAGCAGGCGCGAGGTCGCCATCCGGAACGAGTCGTCCACCGGCACGACCCGCACCAGCTCGGGATCGACCCCCGCGATGCGGGCCGCGCGCTCCACCGAGTCGTGAGCCTGGGCGGAGACGTAGACGGCGCCGCGCGACGGGTTCCCCGCCGCCTCCCTCGCGGCCACGATCGCCATGAGGTTCGCGGCCGATCCCCCGCTGGTGAAGAGCCCGCCCGCCTCCTTCGGATAGC
Source organism: Longimicrobiales bacterium (assembly GCA_963662845.2). Taxonomy (GTDB): domain Bacteria; phylum Gemmatimonadota; class Gemmatimonadetes; order Longimicrobiales; family Gaopeijiaceae; genus Bin94. The sequence continues at coordinate 203,773 of CAXXCM010000007.1, forward strand.
CCATCCACTCCCGGAACCAGTCCGTCACGGTGAGCTCGATCTGGGACGGTCCCGCCGATTCGAGCCACGTCCCCTGGAAGACGTTGTAGCCGGTGACGATGAAGCTGGCGAGAACCGATGCCCACGTGGGACTGGAGGGGACGAACGCGAGAAAGCGGGGGTGGTCGACTCGGGCGGCGAGGGGCATCACGTCGCCGAAGACGCTCGACAGCAACTCGTCGAGATCGCGGCCCTCTTCGGGGGCGGGACCGTCCAGCAGCGGCTCGGTGGCGTCCCGGCTCGCCGCCTGCCACGCGGGCCCGTCTCCCATGCTCATCCAGCGATCGACGATCGCGTCGACCACCGCATAGCCCGAGCGCCGCATCTCGTCCGGGTTTTCCAGGAATGGGCCGGCGGGCGGGGTGTCGCTTCGCGGAGGTTCAGTCATCCGTTGACGTAGGCGTTCCGTGGATTCTAGTGTTGGATGGATTCAGCCCAGCCTCACCGGGAGATAGAGGACCGTGACCGATCCTGCGCAAGCCAAAGCTACGTTCAGCGTGATAGACGCTCATTCCCACCCCCACGGAGGGCGCATCCTGCGGCTCCGTCTGCGGAGGGGCGAGGTGCCGGGCCTGAAGGAACTGAAGGGCGGCACCATGATCGCCAGCACGGAGGCCGGAGACGAGGCACGACTCAAGGTCGCCGGCTTCGCGCTCTTCGGCGGCCGGGTCAGCGACGCGCGCCTGGGGCGCACGGGCCGCGTCGACATCCACGTGCTCGACGAAGCGGCGGGAGACGTCGGCCCAGGGTGGACGATCAGCGGTCCGGCCTGAACCGCGTCAGCGGTTGCCCGAACCGCCGCCCAATCCAGGAGGGTCCCGCTCGAAGGTGGTCTGGAACCACTCGACGAAGGCCGAGTTCCCGTCGGGATTCTGCGCCAGCCACTCCTTGCGGGCCTCGACGAAGGCGTCGGGCCGGGCCGTGAGGATGAACTCGTCGAGGAAGCCGTTCTCGTTCGCGTAGGTCAGTTCGTCCAAAATGCTGTACGGCGGAGCGTCGAAGATCGACCGCTGGTACAGCCACACGTCGGCCACCCTTGCCAGGATTGCCTTCTCGATCTCGTAGTCGTCCGCGCCGACGCCCTCGGGCAGCCACCGATCCAGCCTGTCCTGCGCCGCCATCAGGTGAAGGTGCGCGTAGATCAGAAACGGTCCCCGTCTCATTCCGCCCACCCCCGGACCGGCCTGGAAGCCGATGTTCGCCGTGTCGCCCAGGGAGTTGAGTCGCAGGCTCTCCCAGGGGTATACCGGTCCTTCCTCGGGTGCCGTGATGATCATGAAGGAAGGGTCGAGCTGGATGCTGTCGTACTGTTCCCGAACCCAGGCGTCCACCTCCTCCATGCGCTCCTTGGGGGGGCTGAGGCGCGCGCCCGAATAGATGACCAGGCGGCGGGGGTTCGGCAGCTCCACCTCTCCCGACGCGCATGCCAGCGAAGGCAGGACGAGCAGGGATGCCAGGGTCAACAGGAGGGGAGGCCGGGCGGCCGCTGCGGATCGAAGCACGTTGCGGTTCGGCTTGTATGGCATGGGTCGGGCTCTGCAACTCCTTCCAGCATCATGCGTACACACGGTGGGTACGTTAGTCAACCCGCGCCGCGTGGTCCATGTTCCCCGCAGAGGGGTCGGAGTCGGCGTCGCCGTCGGGACGCTCCGCCGAATCGCCGCGCCAGCGCAGGAACTCGAAGGGGCTTCGGCAGTCGGCGCACCAACAGGTCGTGAGCGACGCGTGGCTCCCGAAGAGCGACATCACCTCGGTGCGGTCGCTCCCGCAGAAGGGGCACGGCGGCGGGGTGGGCGGAGCGGTCGGCGCCGGCAACCGGGCTCTACTCCACGAAGAGGGCGCGGTTGCGGTCGCCGCGGGCGCGCTCGACGGCTTCTTCGGCGGGCGCGCCCGGCCCGCGCCGCCGCTCCGCATCCCAATCCGCCCGGGCCGGCTCGATCGCCGACAGGTGAATGTCCGCGGCCGCGAGGGTGGGGTCGAGCCGAGCCTCGCAGGTGGCCCGCACCCGGTCGCCGGACCAGACGCTCCCCTCGGCGACCAGTGCCTCGTAGGGCTCGTCGCCGGGCAGGAGCCACGCCAGCGTCGTCGGCAACATGGCGAGCGCGGCCACCCGGATCCGCTCGGCGCCCTCGCCCCCGGAACCGGCAAGGCGCTCGAACCACGCCGTGCCGAACTGGCCATGGTAGTCCTCTTCGGCAAGCATCTTGGGCACCCGCGACCGCGCCAGCGCGAAGCTCCCGCCGCCGAAGCTCTCGAGGGCGACCGCCAGCGCGCCGTCCACCACCACCGTCGCCGCGACGAACTCCGCCCAGTCCGCGAAGGGGCGGTCCAGCGCGGGTGCGGAGTAGTACCGGTCGGCGGGACGCTGGTGTTCCACCTCGAACGGATCGAAGTCGAGCCGCTTGAGCATCGAGTACAGCAGCCGCGCATGCCCCCACTCGTCCTGCGCCATCGACGATGCGGCGATCCCCGTCTCGATGGACGGACTGCCCAGGATCCAGTCGCTGTAGCGGATCCCGAGCAACCGCTTGGTGTCGGCGAGGCTCAGAATGTGCCGGGCCAGCGGCGTCGGCGCAGTCATTCTTCGCGCCGCGCCCCGCGCCGGTTCCGGGCCCACGGCCCGTCCATCCGATTGACCGGAATCACGGCCTTCCTTGGAACCACGCACATCTCGAACCAGTTCTCTTCGTCGTAGGTCTTCCAGGCGTACACCCGCGCCAGCTCGTCGCCCGGCGCGTCGATGTAGCCGATGTGACGCAGCGGTTCGCCCCGGCTCTTGCGGGCGAAGACGTCGTAGACGCTCTCGTCCAGTCCCGCACCCGCCCCGATGCTCACGGTCCGGCCCCGTTCATGCGCCCACGCCCAGCTTCCCCAGCTTCCTGCGGCCCTCGTCGCTGATCCGCGCGGTGGTCCAAGGGGGATCCCAGACCTCGTTGATCTCGACCGAATCCACCCACGGCTCCATCGCGATCCGGTCGTTCACGTCCTGCTTGATGAAGTCCATGCAGGGACACGCGGTCGCCGTGAACGTCAGGTCGACCCTCGCCGTCCCGTCACGGAAGGCAACACCGTAGACCAGTCCCAGCTCGACCAGCGAAATCGGCAGCTCCGGGTCCAGCACCTCGTTCAGAACCGACCGCAGAGCACTGCTCCCGTCGGCCGGAGCCTCCGTCATGGGGGCCGACCACGCGTCGCGCCCGCCCGATGCGTGAGTCTGCACCAGCGGCCGCCCCGCAAGCAGCGTCCGGAGCGGGCGCCGTCGCCTCGGCATGCCCGGCAAGCTCAGTTCAGCCACGACGACACCGAGCTGCGCGACCGCCGGATCGACTCGACGTACCGCTCGTTCATCGGGCCGCGCCCCTTCCAGCGCTCGAAGACGGCCTGCCAGGTGATCTCGCCGTCGTCGAAGAGCCAGCGCTTCTCGTCGGGGTCGTATTCGCAGGGGAACGGATAGTCGAGCACGTACTCCTCGGCGGCCTCGTCGTAGTGTGCCGGCACCGACAGCCCCAGACCCTCGCACAGGGGCACGGTGGACGACATCCACACCTGTCGGAGCTCGTCGTTGGTCAGCCCCTTGAGCCGATAGTCCAACTGGCCGCTGTGTCGCTTCAGGTCGTCGGGCAGCCCGAACCACTCGATGGTCATCGGGAACATCCAGTCCACGCAGCGCTGCAGCAGCTCCGTCGCCTCGCCCCCCGCCCGCGCCAGCCGCCGCATCCACACTTCGCCGTGGCGCAGGTGGAAGGTCTCCTCCATGTCCACCTTGACCAGCGCGCGCTTCAGCGGCCCGTAGGACGTGTTGCGGTGGACATCGCCCAGCAGACAGATCCCCGCCCGGTCGAAGAAGCCGTTCGCCACGACCAGTTCGGCCCAGTTGTCCAGCGGCTGGTCGAACCCGTATGGATGCTTGAACTCGTGGGGCTCCCGTCCGTACACGAGCTTCTCCTTCGACACCCCCATGTCCTCCAGCAACCGGTACGCGATGTTGGCGTGCGCCAGTTCGTCCTGGATGATCGCGTGCGCGCTGACCTGCGTGTTGGTGGACGGCGCATGCCGGGCGGCGAGCCAGTAGGCGGGCGCGCTCATCAGCTCGGTGTCGGCCTGAACCGTCAGCTGGACGATGATCGCCTTGCGATACCCCGGCGTCATCTCCTCGGGAGATTCAAGGATGTGACCCTTCCCGATCCTCCGCTTCAGCTCCTCTTCGGCGCGCTGTGACATCGCCACGTCCCTTTCGTGGGCGGCCCGCTGTCGCGTCCCCACAGTTCAGATTCCCAGAGACGACCGGATCAGGGGGCTGATTCGCTCCGGCGTCCACGGCGGATCGAAGGTGAGGTCCACCTCCGCCTCCTCGACTCCCTCGACACTGGCGACCGCCGCCTTGGCGTCGTCCAGAATCTGGCCCGCCGCCGGGCACATCGGCGTGGTCAGCGAGATCGTCACCTTCGCGGCGGTCCCCTCGACCTCGATGTCGTACACCAGGCCCAGCACGACAAGGTCCAGGTTCAGCTCGGGGTCCTTCACGGTCCTGAGAGCCTTGCGCACGGCTTTTTCGGTAGCTGGCACTTCCTGCGAATCCTCCGGAGTTCTGCTTCGTGGGGCACCCGGGCAACGACCGCCACGGGCGTTCCAGCGCGGCGCAACCGCAGTCCACTCTCAAGATGCCGACCGCCACCGCGCTGCCGCAATCTAGCGGATCGGGCGCGCCCCGGCCGACCGCCATCCCGCGGCCCCGGCCTTGCGCTGCCCCGCGTCGCCGGGAACACTACGCACATGCGCATGGCCATAAACACGGGAGGCGGAGACGCTCCCGGCCTGAACGCCGTCATCCGCGCCGCCGTTCTGTCGGCGCAGGGGCGAGGCTGGGAGGTGGTCGGCATCCGCCGCGGCTACGACGGCTTGTTCAAGTCGGGCGGGATCGTTCCCCTCGACGACCGCGCGGTCAGCGGAATCACCCACATCGGCGGCACCATTCTCGGCACCACGAACCGCGGCAACCCCTTCGCCTATCCCGTCCGCCAGGCCGACGGAAGCGTGGAGACCGTTGACCGCTCGGGCGAGGTCGTCCAGCGAATGAGCGACCTAGGCATCGACTGTCTGATCGCCGTGGGCGGCGACGGGTCGCTCCGGATCGCCAGCGAGCTGGCCGAGCAGGGCCTGAAGGTTGTCGGGGTGCCCAAGACCATCGACAACGACCTGGAGGCCACGGCGGTCACCTTCGGCTTCCACACCGCCGTGCAGACGGCGACCGACGCGATCGGGAAGCTCCATTCCACCGCCGAGGCGCATCAGCGCGTGATGGTCGTGGAGCTCATGGGGCGGCACGCCGGTTGGATCGCCCTCTTCGCCGGGTACGCCGCCACCGCCGACGTGATCCTGATCCCCGAGATCCCCTACGACCTCGCCAGGGTCGCCCACAAGATCGAGACCCGCTGGGCAGAGGGCTCCAAGTTCGCGATCATCGTGGTGGCCGAGGGGGCCGCACCAACGGACGGCGCGGCTTCGTACCTGGCCAGACCGTCGCTGGGCGGGGGACGGCGGTTCGGAGGCGTGGCCAAGCGCATCGCGCATCGTCTCGAGCAACTCACCGGACACGAAACGCGCAGCCTGGTCCTGGGACACCTCCAGCGGGGTGGGCAACCCATCGCCATCGACCGCATGCTCTCCCTCAGGTTCGGCACCGCCGCCGTCGAGCTGGCGGCACAGGGTCGCTTCGGCCGCATGGTCGCGCTCCAGTCGGTGCATCCGCCCAGAATGCGCGCCGTGCCGTTGACCGACGCGGTGAGCAGGCTGAAGATCGTTCCCCCGGACCACGAGCTCATCCGGTCGGGCAGGGCGATGGGGATCTCGTTCGGAGACTGATGGAGTGATGAGGAACAGACCGACCGCCTCCGCGCGGCACCCCGCTTCACCGAGCGCTGGCCGGCCTCTCGGTGCGCCTGCGGGAGCCTGCCGGCTCCACGTTCTGCTCCTCGCCGCGGCGGCCATCGTCGCACCCGGGTCGTCCCTGGCCGCCCAGGACGCGGAGGCGGCCACCGGGATCACCCTCGAGGGCGAGGTGCTCGACGTCGCCAGCGGCGTCCCGGTGGCGGTGGCGATCGTGGCCATCCCCGCGCTGAACCGGAGCGCGGTCACCGACGAGCTGGGCTACTTTCGCTTCGAGGGCATCCCGGCGGGGTTCTACCCGATCAGGGTCATGCGCCTCGGCTACGAGACCCTCGCGGCCGATGTGCCCGTCAACGGGAGGGAGGTGCTTGCCTTCCATCTGACCCCTGGCCCGGTGTCCCTGGACGGGATCGAGGTCGTGGTCAAGGGCCAACGAGACATCGAGACGGCGGCGATGGGCACGTCGTCGCGCGGCATCATCGGTCCCGCCGAGATGGACGAACTCCGCGAGCGCTATTTCAGTCTCGACCAGATCCTCACCGGTCGGTACATGCCGCGGGCGCGCTTCAGGCCCGGACGCGAGCCGGGCGATCCGGGGTGTCTGATGGCCACCGCGCTGCGTCTGAGCGGGCGCAGCTGCGCCACCGTGGTGGTGGACGGCGTGCTGATCGGCCGCGAGTGGTCGGACTGGGTCTACCGCATGAGCACGGACGAGATCTTCTCGGTGCGCTTCCAGCACGGCCCTGCGGCGGCGCTCCGGTACGGCCACCGCGGCAGCGACGGCGTCCTCTTCATCGAGACGCGCACCGGGCGCTGAGCGCCCCCTTACGAGATCGGCCGCGCCCGTCTCCAGTCCTCGGCGCGCATCGACACCAGGTTCGCGAACAGCCGGTAGGCGCCGGGCACGCCTGCCGGGAACTGGCGGAAGAAGGCCAGCCCGGTGTAGACGTAGAGGCCGTCTCCCACTTCGGCGACCAGCAGCGCGCCGCGCTTCGGGTCCTCGTCCGGATCGGCCATCTCCATGACGGGCGCGAAGCGGTCGTCCCACTCTCCCAGGAAGTATAGACCGCGTTCCTGCACCCACCCCTCGAAGTCGGCGGGCCCCACCGCGTTCGGTCCCGCGAAGACCGGCGACGCAGGCGCCAGAATCGTAACCGGCGCGTGCTCGTCGGTCACACGGTCGTGCGGCCTGTGGATCGTGACCGGGTAGGGCGCGAAGTCGCCCGCCGGGAACTCGTATTTGTTGTACTGGACGACCACGGTCCCGCCGGCCCGCGCGAAGCCGAGGACCGCCTCGTTGGCGGCGCCCAGATCCGGCCGCGTCTCGTACGCGCGAACCCCCAGCACCAGCACGTCGAACGCCGCGAAATCGCCGCCCCGCACCTGCTCCTCGTCCAGCACGACCACGTCCATGCCCATCTGTCGCAGCGCCGCGGGGCCGTCGTCACCGGACCCCATGACGTAGCCGACGCGCAAGTCCGTGTCCGCCGCGACCGGGAAGACCGAAACGCGAACCGCCGCCTCGCGCGCCAGGAGGGTGCGGCGAATGTGCGGGTGGTCCACGATGTCGAAGTGCGTGTCGAACTCGGCGGTGGCGCCCGGCTCGGTGCCCGCCGCACCCGTCGCGCCCGGGCCCGCGCCCGTCGTCGCCACCGCTCGCAGGGTGTGCCACCCGTCCGAGGCCGCGCCGCGAGGCGTCACCGCAAAGGTGAAAGACCCGCTCGCGCCGTCCGGTTCCAGCGCGAAGTCCGCGCTTGCCGGCTCGACCACCCACCCGTCCGGCGCCTCCAGCCGCACCGCGCCCGACCGGGCCGTCGAAGACGTGTTGGTGAGCGCCACGTCGACCTCCCGCACCCCGGCGGCCCCGCTGGGCCACACCATCCACGGCGGATCCACGGCGACGTTGATCGCCGGCACGACCAGCACCGGCTCCCGGTACTCCCCCGCGGCCTTGTCCACTCCCACATGGTCGCCTTGGCGCTCGACCGCAAGCGCGACGCCGCCGGAGGCCTCGAAGGCGCCCGTCTCCGCGCCGTCCGCAGCCAGCACCACTCCAACACGGGCGCCGATCGGCGGCGGATCGAAGGGCAGCGCCCACGACGGCGCATCGTCCGGCCATGTGTACATCGCGCCGTCGCGGGCGACATCCAGGTAGTACGGCGTCGACGCCGGCGCATCGCGGGGCACCGCGACCCGCCAGCTCCAGCGCGCGATCCGCCCGCCGGGAACCCGTCCGTCGGGAGCGGTCGGAGGCACGGGGGCCCGGAAGAAGGGCGAGCCCGACGGCGGCACCGACGACTCTTCCGTGGGCAGGGCCTCCCAGCCGTCCGGCAACACCAGCTGCGGCTCCACCTGCGACAGGTCGAATCCGCCGCCGTTCCAGACGTTGATGTCGACCACGACGGACTCCCCTGGGGTGAGCAGGCCCCGCCCCACCCGCACGTCGGTCGTCACCCCGGCCGCGGCCAGGACGGCCTCGGAGAGCTGCCCGAGCCGCCGCGCCAGGACCCGGCGGCCATCGCCGTCCGGTGCCGCGGCCACGAGAGCGCGCAGAATCGTGGCCGCCCGCGCCAGACTCGGCACGGCCCCGTCCGGCCGCGTCGCCGAAAGACCGCGCTCCGCCTCGGCCAGCGCGCCACGGTACGCATCCAGTCGCCGCTGCGTGTCCGGTGGCCATCCCGCAGGCAGCGGGGCGCCGATCTGCCCGAACAGCGTGGTGTCGACGCCCGCGAAGATCCCGTCGCCCTCCACTCCCTCCACCACCGACGCCTCCAGCCGCAGCGAACTCGACCGCGGACCCATGTACTGGGCCGAGCCCATGTCCTGGGAACGGTGTTGGCTCCGGCTTTCCATGGCCAGTTGGAAGTGCGACCGCCCCAGCAGGGGATCGAAGCCGCCCGTCGGCACGCTCACCGTCGCGTCGCGAGGGAAGAACCGCATGGAACGGTACAGCTTGGACGGCTGCCAGGGGGTGACGCCCCGCGCGGCCAGTTCGGGATGGCGCTCCGGGTCGCCCGCCGCCGTGAAAGCCTCCTGCGCGACAAGTCCGGCGATCTGGTGCTGACCGTGGCCATCGCGGGGAGTCCCCGAAAAGACCGAGACGATCACGTGCGGCCTGAACTTGCGCACCACGAACACCACGTCGCGCAGCACCTCGTCGAACGGCCACAGCTCCAGCGCCTCCTCGACGCGCTTCGAGTACCCGAAGTCGAAGGCGCGCGTGAAGTACTGCTCGCCACCGTCGAGCGCACGCGCGGCGACGAGCTCACCCGTGCGAATCACGCCGAGCCCCTCGTGCAGCCTCGGACCGATCAGATTCTGCCCGCCCTCGCCGCGGCTGAGCGACAGATACGCTGTTTCGGCCCCCATCCCCCGCGCCAGGGTCGCCAGCAGGCTGGTGTCCTCGTCGTCGGGGTGCGCCGCGATCATCAGCACGCGCTTCACGCCGTCGAGCTGGCGCAGACGCAGCGCGGCGCCCACCACGCCATGCTCCTGCTGGGCCGCCGAGGGCGCGCTCGGCCACGCCGCGAGAACGGCCAAGGCGGCCGCGGTCAGTGTCTTGCCGTGCTTCATGGTGGGAAGGTAACCATCATGCATGGACATCGCCGCCACTCTGCGCAGCTACGACGGCAAGCGTGTCGCGCCCTTCCGCGCCGTGGCCGAGGCCGTTCGCGAAGCGCCCGCGAGCGCCGTGCCGGAGCTGCTGGATCTGGCGGCGAGCGACGAGGCCGCCCTGCAGATCGGTGCCACGTGGGTCGTCAAGCACCTCGCGGAACGGGGGGCCGCGCCAACGGGCGACGGGGCCGTCCGGGTCGTCCGCCTCCTGGGGCTCCGCCTCGCACCCGACGCGATCCTGCACCTGCTGCAGACCCTGCCGCACATCGAGATCCCCGCCGCACATGCGGCGTCGCTCCGTCGAACGCTGCTGGCCCTGATCGAATCGAGGCGCGCCTTCATCAGGGCGTGGGCCTACAACGGCCTCGGCGTTCTGGCCGCCCACGACCCCGCGCTGCGTGCCGAGGTCGAGCGGTTGTTCGAGCGCGCCGCCAGAACCGAAACGGCTGCGGTCAGGGTCCGCATCCGGCACGCCCGCGAGGCCCTTGCGCGGTAGCCCACGCCCCACGCCCCGCGCGCTACCGCACCCGCCACACCACCCCCGTCCCGAAGTACACGTCCTCCGCCGCGTCACTCACCCCGAGACCGACCCGAACGTCCCACTGCAGGTCGTCGCTCGCCAGCCAGGTGACACCGCTGTTGACGTAGTGCTCTGTCGGCGCGGCGGCGCCCCCGGCCGGCACATCGAGCCCCCTCGGCACGAAGGCGTACCATTCTCCGTAGATGCCGCCGCGCTCGCCGAGGGCCACCCCGCACGACAGCGACTGCGCCCACTCCCGATAGTCCTGGTTCGCGTCCCCGACGGCCGCGTTCACCTGGGTGCTGCCCGCGAGCGAAACCGTCCGTGTGAGGTCCCAGCCATAGAGAAGGTTCACCCCCGGCAGGCTGCGCCCCGCCGAAATCGCGTCGCCCCCGGTGGGCACCGTCACCTGCGGCAGGATGGCGGTCGCGGGCAGAATGCCCCGCTGTTCGGTCAGCGCCAGCTTCACGCCGAGATAAAGGTCCTCCAGCCCCGACGCGGTTGCGCTTCTCCCCGACGACTCGACGGTCTCGGCGACCGCCGCCGTCCCCAGACGGAGCTCCAGCCTGTCGGTCAGCACCCCGGCGCGGATCAGGGGTTCGCCGTAGGAGTGCGCCCGCACGACCGCGCCGTCCTCGTCATCGACGCCGAAGGTGTAGCCGAACTCGAACTGCAGCACGCCCCGGCCCACCGTCGAGGTGGCCTCGGTGAAGTCCGGACGATCCGCCACGAGCGCCTGGGCGTGAGCCGTCCGGACGAACCCGGCGCTCGCGGACCAAACCAGCGCCAGCGTCGCGGCCAGGGTTGTGGCTCGGGATCTCATGGCACCTCGTCTCCTCGACGGGCATCGGCGGCCGACCGCTCCGCCTCGCATTTGGCTCAACGACCGGGCCCGCGCGGCCACGGCGAGCCCAGCCCCTCGGGTGCCTGCGACCGCCCGAACCAACCCGCCAGCGCGGCCAGGCTGAGCACGTAGGGCAACGCCAGAAACAGCGGGTACGGAAGATCGGCGTCAACTGCCTGGAGCGCGAACTGCAGCGCCTCGGCCCCGCCGAAGAAGAGCGCCGCCAGCAGGACCCCCTTCGGGTTCCACCGTCCCAGCACCACCACCGCAATCGCGATGAACCCCTTCCCCGCCGACATGTTCTCGGCGAAGGTCCCGGTGTGGACCAGGCTGAGGTGGGCCCCGGCCAGCCCCGCCGTCAGCCCCGCGAAGACGACTGCCAGCAACCGGGTGCGCACCACCGGCACCCCCGCCGCGTGAGCCGCTTCCGGCGACTCGCCCGCCGCCCGCACCGCCAGTCCCCAGCGCGTGCGGAACAGGAACCACCCCAGCGCCGGCACGAGCAGGTAGGCCAGGTACGAGGTCACCGCCTGGTCGAAGAACGCCGGCCCCAGCACCGGAATCCGCGACAGCAGCGGCACCTCCCACGCCGCGACGGTGGGAAGCTCCAGCGCCAGCCCCGTCGCCCCGAACCGGCTCTGGAAGACCGCTCCGGTGAAGCCCAGGCTGCCAAGGGTCACCGCCGTTCCCGTGATGATCTGGTCGGTATTCAGCCACACCGCGAACACGCCGAAGAGAAGCGCGGCCATGGCTCCCGCGAACGCCCCCGCCGCCAATCCCCAAAAAGGCCCCAACGCCAGCGCGCCAAGGGCCCCGCCAAGCGCACCCCAGATCACCGAGCCCTCCAGCCCGATGTTGATCACGCCCGCCCGCTCCGACACGGTTTCGCCGAGAGCCGCCAACGCCAGCGGCACCGCGAGCCCAACTGCAGCGACGAGGAAGGAGGAGAGGGAGGAAAGCGCGCCGAAGTCAGCCACGGGAACCTCGGCCCGCAAGGGTCTGGACGCCGCGGTCCACGGCGAGCACGGCAAGTATGACCAGGGCCTCGATGCCCCGCACCCAGACGTCTGGAACCCCCGCATCGCGCTGCATGGCTCCGCCCCCCGCCCCCAGCACGCCGAAGACGATCGCCGTCACGATCACCGCCAGCGGATTGAGCCGCGCCAGCAGCGCCACCGCGATCGCGGTGTACCCCCAGCCCGGCGAGAGCCCCTCGTACATGCGGTGCGTGACGCCGGCGACCTGGATCCAGCCCGCTAGCCCGGCGATCGCGCCCGATGCCAGGAACGCCTGCCAGATGACGGGGCGGGCGCTGAACCTGCCGCTCACCTCGGCGGCGCGCACCGATGCGCCCACAGTGCGCATGCGGAAGCCGCCCGGCGTCTTGGCGAGATGGAACCAGAGCGCCACCGCGATCGCGATGCCGATCAGAAAACCCAGGTGCAGGCGGGTGTCCGGCAGCAGCGTGGGCAGGTGGGCCGCGGCCGGGATCTCGTCGGTCTGGTTGAAGACGCCCCGGGCCTCGCGCATGGGGCCCTGCACGAGGAACTGGGCGAGGAAGAGCGCCACGAAGTTCATGAGCAGCGTCGTGATCACCTCTCCCACCCCCATCGCCGTCTTCATCGCCGCCGGGATCGACGCCCACAGCGCGCCGGCGATCGCGGCGGCGGCGAGGGTGGCCGGGATGAGCAGCGCGGCGCTCTGCAGGGGGAGGAAGATCGCGACGGCCACGCCCGCCAGCGCCCCCGCGTGCAGCTGCCCCTCCGCGCCGATGTTCCAGACCCGCGCCTTGAAGGCGAGGGCGACCGCGAGACCCGTCAGCAGCAGGGGGGTGGTGCGGACCAGCGTGACCGAGACGAAGCGATCCCACGATCCGAAGGCACCGCGCAGGAGGGCGGCGAAGACGTCGCCGGGCGGATAGCCGGCGAGGGCGAGCAGAGCGGCCGCGACCACCACGGTGGCGACGAGGGCGGCCGAGGCGGTGAGCGCCGGTTTCATTCGCGTCATGCGTGGCTGCCCGAACCCGCGGCGTCGCCGACGCTCAAGCATCAGCTCGCCGATCGCCGTGGCGTCGTGATCCTCGCGCGGCACCGCGATCAGCCGCCCCCGCACCATCACCGCAATGCGATCCGCCAGCTCCAGGATCTCGTCGAGATCGGCCGAGATCAGCACGACGCCCGGCGGACGGTCCGGCTTCCGAGCAAGGGCGGCGATACGGGCGCGCACGGCGACCGTCGCCTTCACGTCGAGTCCCCGCGTCGGCGACTCCGCCACGAGCAGGTCGGCGCTGCGCAGAAACTCGCGCCCTGCGACGACTCGCTGCTGATTCCCCCCCGAAAGCGTCTCGGCGACCGCATCCGGCGAGCTCGGCAGCACATCCATCTCGCCCACAAGCGCCGTGGCGGTCCCCTCCACCCCCGCCCAGTCCAGCCACGGCCCCTTCCGGTACGCCCGCTTCCCATGAAGCGCCAGCGCCACGTTCTCGGAGATCGTGAACTCGCCCACGAGCCCCTCGCCGCCCCTGTCCTGGGGGATCCACCCGGCCTCGTCGGGCAGGACGACCTCGCCCGAGTCCGGCTTCCGGATCCCGGCGAGCACCGCGGCCAGCGTGCGCTGCCCGTTCCCACCCACACCCGCCACCCCGAAGACCTCGCCGCGCCGCACCTCCATGGTCACGCTGCGGAGAAGCTCGCTCCCTCCGGCGACCACACCGACATCGCGCAACGAAGCCACCGGCGCGGCGCCCTCGTCAGCACCCTCGCCGCCGCACCCACGCACGACCTCCCCGTCTCCCACCCCCACCCCCGCCCCCACCATCGCCTCGGCCAGCGCTCGGGACGACACCTCCGCGGCCACCCTCGTCATCACCCAGCGCCCCCGCCGCAGCACCGTCACCCGGTCGGCGGCCGCCAGCACCTCGTCGAGCTTGTGCGCCACGAGTACGATCCCCGTGCCCGAACGGGCCACCTGGCGCAGCACGGCGAAGAGCCCATCCACCTCCTGGGGTGCCAGCACGGCGGTCGGCTCGTCGAGCAGCAGTACCCGCGTCTCGCCCATCAGCGCCTTCAGGATCTCCACCCGCTGGCGCTCCACCACCCCCAGCCGCCCCACCGGCGCGTCCAGCTCGACCGCGAGCCCGAGCTCCTCCGCGCGCGCCGCCACCCGTTCACGGTAGCCGGGCGCGCGCATGCCGCGGCGGGTCCACGCCTCGGCGTTGAACAGCGCGACGTTCTCGAACCCAGTGAAGCGCGGCACGAGCGAGAAGTGCTGGTGCACCATCGCGACCCCCAGCGCGCGCGCCGCCGCCGCCCCGCCGCTACCCAGCCGCCTCCCCCCGATCTCGACGCGGCCTGCATCCGGCGCAAGAAGCCCGGCGACGATCCTGGCCAGCGTCGTCTTCCCGCCCCGTTCTCGCCCAGCAGCCCGTGGATCTCCCCCTGCGCGAGGTCGAAGTCGACGTCCTCCAGCGCGGTCACGGCCCCGAACCGCCGGGTGATGCCCCGCAGCCGGATCGCGGGAGGCACGGCGCGGTCGTCTTTACCGCTCATTTGTTCCGGCAACCCCTGGGGTGATCGGCCGGGGCAGGCTAAGGCTTCGCCCGCGCCATCAGCAGCCTGACCGGCGTGCGACCCCAAACCAAACCTCACCGAATGAGGCCAGAAAAACACCGACCCCCAAGGTAGCAAATGGCGATGCGGCCAGGCTAGTTGGAATGCTGAAAGCGGTAGCCTTGCTCTCCCGCTCCTCGACGGCCCTCCTGTGGGCACCCTGTTCTCGGAACTCGCCCAGAATGACATGGTCGCATTGGGTACTGCCTCGCCGAACTCCTTGAGTACCTCGGGTGGAGGCAGAGGGCCACTCCATGTGATGGAGCGGTGTTCAAACCTGCGGCGTTCATCGGGGGGAGGGGCAGCGAGCTCATCAGATCGCGCCGGCAAATCGCGTCCTTGTCGGTCCCGCTCGCCTTGATCCATCGGCTAGCGTTCTGCCGCTGTGCTTTCGGCTTGCTTGGCGATGGCTCTCTCGCATCCAACACCGAGATCGGAGACGGTCGTCAGTCAGACAGCACTGCCTCAAAATCGGAGCGCTTCGGCCGGGCGGGGATCCCGGTCCTTCTGCGATACGCCATCACTCTTCGCCGACTTCGCCCATCGGAACTCCTCCTCGTCTTGCTGGGGTCGGACGGATGTCGCTTCGCGTCAATTGCCTTCCAGAAAGTCGATCTTCGGCACCTCCAGCACACCGTCGATGATCGCCTGGCGGGCTTCGTCGATGCGCGCGAGCGCGTCGGCCGGGATGAGTCCCTCCTGCGCCGGATTGGGGACGAACTCGACCGCGCCGCCGACGAGGCCGACCAGGCTGGGTCCCGAGAGCGTCCCGGCGCGCCAGTCGAGGGCGGTCCGCAGGAAGACCGCAGGAATGTCGATCATCGCGCTGCCGACGATCACGTCCGGCGCGACGTCGTTCTGGTCGCGGTTCATCCCGAAGGCCCAGGCCGTGCCGCCGCCCTCCCGCGCCTCGCGGACGGCCTGGAAGAAACCGAAGCTGGCCGCGTCCACGTTATGGATCAGGACATCGGCGCCCTGCCGCAACTGGGCGGAGGCGGCTTCCTTGGCGGCCGCGACGTCATCCCAACTGCCGATGAACGTCTCCAGCACCGCCGCGTCCGGCAGCACCGCCTTCACCCCCGCCTCGAAGGCGATGAACGTGCCCTTCGCGCTGGGGATCTCGACGCCGCCGACCATGCCCACGGTCCCGGTCGCCGTGACCGCGCCGGCCGCCATGCCCGCCAGGTAGGACGCCTCGTGCAGCCCGAAGATGATCGGGACCACGTTCGCCGAGGCGCGCGAGCCCGACGAGACCACGAAGGTGGCGTCGGGGTACTGCGTCGAGACCCGGTCGGCGGCGTCCTGGTACTCAAAGCCGTGCCCGAAGATCAGACCGTACCCGGCCTCGGCGTACGAGATGAAGGCCTCGTCGAACTCCGCAGGCGTGCGGGTCTGCTGGTGCGAGATGCGGAAGCCCAGCGAGTCGCCGATGAGCTGGAGCCCCTCGTAGGCGCCCGCGTACCAGCCGGCGTCGCTGACCGGGCCGGCGGTGAGGAGGGCGACGGCGGGACTGTCGTCGGCGTCGGTCGAGTCGGGGTCGGCTCCGCAGGCGGACGTGGCCAGCGACAGGACCAGCGCGGCGACGAGCGCGCGGCGGGGCGATGCGGCAAGGCGGGAGTTCTTCATCGTACGGCTGGCCTCGATCTGGTGGCCCATGGACGGGGGACACTACAATATAGGAATCGAACCGACGCGCATCTCCCACTCGATCGGAAACCCCCATGAGCCAGCCACGCGACCATTGGAGTTCCAACACGGGCCTCGTGCTCGCCGCCACCGGCAGCGCGATCGGCCTGGGCAACCTCTGGAAGTTCCCCTTCATCACGTGGGAGAACCAGGGCGGCGCATTCGTCCTCGTCTACCTCATCTGCATCGCGGCCGTCGGGCTGCCGATCATGCTGGCCGAGCTGTTGATCGGGCGGAGGAGCCAGAAGAGCGCGGTCGGGGCGCTGAAGGAGGCGGCGGGCCCCGCGTGGGCGCTGGTCGGTGGCTGGGGGGTCCTGGCGGGCTTCATCCTGCTGAGCTACTACACGGTCATCGCCGGGTGGTCGCTCTTCTACTTCGCGAAATCGCTGACGTGGACGTTCGGGGGCTTCCCGGCCGACCTCTCGGCGGGGGCGCTCTTCGAGACCCAGGTGAGCAACGCGGGTCTCCAGTTGATGCTTTCGCTCGGTTTCAGCATCGGCACCATCGCCGTCGTCTACTTCGGCGTGAGCAGGGGGATCGAACGGATCGCCCGCATCTTCCTGCCCATCCTCTTCGGCATCCTGCTCCTCATGCTCTTCAGCGCGCTGGGCATGAGCGGCTCGGGCGAGGCGCTGCGCTTCATCTTCCGCCCCAACTTCAGCGAGCTGCCGGCCGAGGGGATCCTGGAGGCCCTGGGCCACTCCTTCTTCACGCTCTCGCTGGGAATGGGGGCGATGATCACCTACGGGTCGTACATCTCCCGCAAGGAGTCCATCGTCAAGGCGGGCGGTGCCATCGTGGCGCTGGACACCCTCATCGCCCTGGTCGCCACCGTGATCATGTTCTCGGTCATCTTCTCGGTGGCGGGGATGAGCGACGAGGTGGGCGGCTCCACGGTCGGCATGCTCTTCATCTCGCTGCCGGAACTGTTCTACACCGAGGTGCCCTTCGGCGTGGCGCTGGGACCGCTCTTCTACGTGCTGGTGGCGCTCGCCGCGCTCACCTCGACGATCTCGCTCCTGGAGGTGGTGACCGCGTACCTCATCGACGAGCGCGGCATCGCGCGCAACAAGGCCACCGTCGGCGCCGGCGCGGCGATCTTCGTCTTCACCATCTTCGCCGCGCTCTCGTTCACCGGGACGCCGGTTCTGTCCACCATGGAGATCTTCGACGGCAAGGCCGGCTGGTTCTCGACCGCCGACCACTTCGTGTCGAACTGGATGCTGCCCACCGGCGGCTTCTTCATCACGCTGGCCGCGGGCTGGTTCATGACCCGCGACGGGACGAGGCGCGAACTGGTGGACGGCAACGAACCTCGGTGGTTCAACTACGATGCGTGGCGCTTCTTCATCCGCTGGGTGGCGCCGGTCGCCGTGGCGGCGATCATCGTCTTCGTGATCCGGGGAACGGACTTCAGTTGATGGACCGGGGGCGGTGAGCGGCGCCGGCCGCCAATCACGGGCCGTTTGTCCGCCATCTAGCGGCCAAAATGGCGGACAAACCGGCCCGACCGTCTCCTTCGGCGGGCGCGTCCTCTTCCTCGCGGACGACGCCGAGCTGATCCGCCGGCAGCTCCACGAGGGGCTGGACCTGGAGCCCACCCCCGACCTCCACGCCCGCCTGCGCCACCAGATCAGCACCGACGAGATCACGCCCGCCTACATCTGCTTCTTCTACGACGAGACGCTGGGCGAATTCCCGTACCTGGGGCTGCGGGTCGCGAGCGCGAACGGCGGCGACGAGGCCCCCGTCGAGCGAGGCAGCGTCAAGTCCGGCGGCTTCGTCTGCTCGGTCACCGGCCGGCGCCGCGGCAAGGGGTCGAGCCGCGAGCAGAGCCCGTACGCCGAGCTCATGGCCGGCATCCGGGTCGTCGTCGGCGAGAGCATCGAGCGCATCTACAACGAGAACTGCCAGAACCTGGGCATCCTCACCACCACCGACTTCGGCCTCATCGAGCGCATCCGCTCCGGCGAACCGATCCCGCTCGCCGAGTTCACCGCCGGGACCGACGAGATCACGCGGCAGATCATCGAGCACGGCGGCCTGTTCGAGTTCAACATGGCGCGGCTGGACGGCCGGGCGACGCTCCCGAAGCCGCGGGCGGCGGCCCGTCCCATGACCCTCGGCGAGAAGATCTTCGCCCGCAAATGGGTGGTGGACGCCGCCGAGGGCCACATCGGCACCGACTGGACCGAACCGGGCGAAGCGGGGTTCTTCCGGGCCGACATCCGCTTCTCGCACGAGTACGTGACCCCCATGGCCGCCATCTTCTTCGAGCAGAAGCTGGGCGCCGACGCCAAGGTCCTCGACCCCGACACCATCCTCTTCTTCCGCGACCACCTCACCTTCCTGCACAAGGTGATGAGCCAGGAGCGCATCGAGCAGGGGCTGCTGGAGGTCGCCAACCAGCTCGAAGTCAAGCAGCGCGAGTTTTCGGAGCGCCAGGGGATCCGCCTCTACGGCGAGCAGCAGGGCCACGTCATGGGCTCCGAGGCGATCTGCCACTCCAAGATCCTGGAGGACTACGCCGAGCCCGGCATGCTCATCATCGGCACCGACTCGCACACCCCCCACGCGGGCGCGGTCGGCGCACTGGCCTTCGGCGTCGGCACCACGGCCATCTTCAACTCGTGGATCACGAAGGATGTGCGTGCGCGCATCCCGCCGTCGTTCAAGGTCGTGGTCGACGGAACCCTCCCCGCCAACGTGACCGCCAAGGACCTCATGCTCGAGATCCTGCGCCATCCCTACGTGCGCGACGGCCACGCCATCGGCCAGATCGTCGAGTACGCGGGCCCGGTGGTGGAGGGGCTGTCGGTGGACGAAAGAGCGACCATGACCAACATGGCCGCCGAGGTGGGCGCGTTCACCGGGCTGGTCGCGGCGGACGAGAGGACGGTCGAGTTCCTCGTGCGGGAGCGCGGCATGGACGTGGCCCGCGCCCGAGCGCTCGTCGCGGACGTGCACAGCGACCCCGGCGCCGAGTACGTGCGCATCATCGAGATCGACGCCTCGCGGGTGCGGCCCATGGTCGCGCTCCCCGGCGACCCCGGCAACGGCCTCCACATCGACGAGCTCGTCGATCCGGTGCCGATCGAGATCGCCTACGCCGGCTCGTGCACCGCCGGCAAGAAGGAGGACATGGACATGTACGCCCGCGTCTTCCGCGAGGCCCGCGACCGCTGGGGACGCGGGGTCCACCCCGACGTGAGGTGCTACATCCAGTGCGGCTCGACCGACGTGCGCGAGTATGCGCGGGAGCGGGGCTACCTGGACCTGTTCCGCGACATCGGCGCCGAGTTCATCGAGCCGGGCTGCGGCGCGTGCATCGCCGCCGGGCCGGGGATCACCCACTCGGCCGAGCAGGTTTCGGTGTCGTCCCAGAACCGGAACTTCCCGGGCCGCTCGGGGCCGGGCCAACTGTATCTGGTGTCGCCCTACTCGGTGGCCGCGTCGGCGGTGGCGGGAAGGGTGGCGGCGTGGGCGCCGGAGGCGGAGGCGGAGCCGCAGACCGTGTGATTGAGGTCGTCGACCTCCGGGCCATCGTCGACGCGCGCCGCGAAGGGCACCCTTGAGCGACCGTCTAATGGCTCAAGGAAGGGATCGCCAGTGAAGCGAAGGAGTGCCTGGCCGGTCTGAGACGGTGAAGGGGCCACCGCATGCCGGCCCTGTCGACCACAACAGGGGATGGTCGCTGCTGGACTCGAACCAGCGACCCCTACGATGTGAGCGTAGTGCTCTACCAACTGAGCTAAGCGACCGTGCCGGCGAAGCTGCGCCGGCAGTACCCCCACGGGGAATCGAACCCCGGTCTCCTGGCTGAGAACCAGGTATCCTAGTCCACTAGACGATGGGGGCGTCCGTAGCCGCGTCCAGCGAAGCAGGCAAGACGCTGGAAACGCGGGGACGATAAGCTACAGCGATCTTGCGGGGGACTCAAGACCCGTTGTGGGGGCGCGTGTCGGGTCCCGGCGACAGATTAGAAGTGGCCGCAGTGCCGATGCCCAGCTTGCGGTGCCGCGCCCGCCGTTCATGCGGGAAATGTTCCAACTCTGGACCGAGACGGCCGAACAGTGATCTCGACGCCACAAGTCCTCATCCTCGGTGGTGGCCCGGCCGGGGCCGCTGCGGCCCGCCTGCTCGCGCAGTGGGGGATCGAGGTGGTGGTCGTGGAGCGGTCGACCGACGCCGACGCGGGCCCGGCCGCGCAGTCGCTGGCCGAGTCGCTGCCGCCCAGCACGCGCAAGGTCCTGGCCGCGACCGGGCTGCTGGGGGTGGTCGAGGCGGGGGGGTTCCACGCGAACGGGGGCAACACGGCGCTGTGGGGTGGCGAGGGTCGCCGCGACGACTTCGCGGGGGGCACCACCGGGTTCCACGTCCTGCGGTCGCGCTTCGACCGGCTGCTGCGCGGGGCGGCGGCGGACGCCGGCGCGACCGTCGTGAGGGGCGTGGCGAGGTTGCCGGAACTGGGGCCCGAGGGGTGGCGGGTCGAGGTCGCGCTGCACGGTGGGAAGCGCGTGGCGATGCGGCCGCACTGGGTGTTGGACTGCACGGGGAGGGCGGGGTTGCTCGCCCGCCGCCACAGGGTGCTCGAGGCGGACGCGCCCACGCTCGCGGTCGTGCGGCGGTATCGCAGCGAGGACGGGTGGGCGAACGTCAACGCCACGCATGCCCTGGTCGAGAGCTTCGAGCGAGGCTGGGCCTGGTCGGTTCCCACCTCGGAGCGGGAGCGTCACGTCGCGGTGATGCTCGACCCTGAACTCCACGCCGTCATGGAGGGCGCAGCCGACCTCTCGGCGGCCTTCGAGGCCGAGATCGCCAACACCGCCCTCATGCGCTCAATCACAACCCCCGCAGTGGCGATCGGCGAGGCCTGGGCGGTGACCGCCTCGATGTACACCTCGTCGCGGTTTTCGCTGGACCACGCCCTGCTCGTGGGCGACGCGGCCTCGTTCGCCGACCCGATGTCGTCGTACGGGGTGAAGAAGGCGCTGGCGTCGGCGTGGCTGGCTGCGGTGACGGTCAACACGGCGATCCGGACGCCGGAGCTGGCGAATGCGGCTGCCGAGTTCCACGAGCGGCGCGAGCGAGAGATGTACGGCTCACTGCGGCACGGGCTCGCCACGCAGGTCGCGGGGACGGGCAGCCGCACTGCCGACGAAGCCTTCTGGGGGCGGCGCGCGCGCTGGCTTGCCGACCGACCCGAGGTCACCGGCGATACCAACGCTCCCGACGGCCCCGACGCCGAGGCGCTGCGGGACGACCCCGAGGTTCGCGCGGCCTTCCACGCCCTGCGACTGGGTTCCGGACGGCTGCGCGTCGGACGTCGCGACACGGTCGACCGCCCGCTTGTGATCGGTAACCTGATCCGCATGGCCCCGGCGCTCGTCACTCCCCGCTTTCCGGCAGGTGTCCGCTACTTCCGCGACATCGACCTGCTGCGGGTGGTGAATCTGGCGACCGGATCGGAGAACCCGGGCGTTCTCTACGAGTCCTACTCCGAGTGGGCCGCCCGCGAAGATCTGCCGCCGGTCGACCTGGCCAGCTTCATCGGCGTGGTCGCGCTGCTGATCGCGGATGGGGTGCTGGTGCCGGGTCCGGGGCGGTAGTCGGCGGTCTTTGCACGTTTTTCCGGTGAGCACTGTCGTTATATGGTAGAGGGGCGGGAATCGCTCGCTCCTCCGAATCCTCACCGTCCTGGGGGTATCCATGACTAGCAGTTCACGTCGCTTGCCTTCACGTGGCGTTCGCGCACGGCTGTCGCCGCCGTGCAAGGGCGTACTCGTTGTGGCCGTGGCCGGTGCGTTCGGTTGGACCGAATCGGAGGTGTTCCGGTCCAAGGCGACCGCCACTCCATCCCTCGACATACGGACTCGGGAAATGTGGCGCGTCGAGTTCCCGGAGGAGACGGGGGATCGGGTGGCGGCGGCCGCTGCGTGGGATGATGGCACGATCTGGGTCACCACCGACGCTGGGCAGGTCTGGGAACTGAGTGCGACCGGAACCTCGTTGCGCCTGTCGCACGAGGACACAGAAGTGGTTGGTGACCACCCCACCACGGCCCTTGCGAAGGTTCCCGGTGCCGGAATGATGCTTCTGGGTCGTCACGGGGTCATGCGTTTCCGCACCCCAAGTGATCCTGGCGTCGTGGTCGACGAGACCGTCAGGTCAACGGTACGAGGCTTTGCCGCCTTCGCCAACGGCGACTACGTCGTAGCCTACGGCCAATGGCGGGGCCAGCCCCAGGTGAAGTACGCGGTGCACCGGTACGACTCGGGAGGGCGTCACCTCGACAGTTGGCATCCAGCGTTCAGCTACCCTCAATGGGCCGATCAAGAGTGGAGAGCGGTGCTGTATATGTCCGGCGGGCCCTTGGCGGTGACAGCGGCCGGCGAGTTGCTGGTGTCTGACGCGGTGCCGTTCCGCATCACGAGATATGGCGGCGGCTTCGGCGATCATGCGACCGAAGTGATCGAGGACGAGAGCATCGTGTCGTCGGAGGAGATCCAGCGGGCGCTGCCGCGCGTGGGGACGTACACGTTTGACTGGAATCACTCCGTGTTCGTGGACGAGATGAGCGATGGCAGCATTCTCAATGCCGTGCTCGTTAGCCAACGCTCCCTGTTCGGAAGCAGACGGGAAATGATGTGGGTAGTCATCTCGGCCACTGGGGAGGTCCTGATTCGCGACAAGAAGGAGTATTACCCAGTGGCTGCGGCTGGACCGGACGCGTACTTGGCAACCACTCGCAGTGGGGACTTGGTGAAGCTAGAGGTGTCCGTCGAGGCCACCTCCCAATAGATAAAGGGATCAACGGATGAGGGTGATCGAGGGCAGGGCTATTGCGGCTGGACTGACGCTGGGACTGACGCTGCTGGCGATGTCTTGCGACAGGCAGCCGAATGAAGTGGTGCATCCGACGGCGGACAACCTGCCACCGCCGGGCAGTCCGGTGATTCGGTCGGAAGGAACGCCCCTCGGGCTGGATCCGGCTGCGTTGGATTCGTGGACAGCCGCCCGGGATGCTCTGCTGTCCGACTGGGAGATCGTTGCCGCCTTCGGTCAACAGGGGGATATCGACAGCGATGCCCCGGACATATTCGGCATGGAGATCGACCTGATCGCCGAGGGCGAGAACATCTTTGTTCTGGACCGACAGAATCACGCCGTGAAGATCTTTCGACGCAACGGCGATTTTGTCAGCGGCTTTGGTCGAGCGGGCTCCGGGCCGGGGGAGTTCCGGGATCCTGCGGGAATCGAGCGTCTTTCCGATGGTCGTCTGGCTGTCGTGGACCGAGGAAGGGAGATCAAGCTGTTTTCGCGGACCGATTCGGGGTACATGTACACGGACACTCACCAGGTCGACTTCGTCCCCGAGTACGCCTGCACTGTGGGGGATCGCGTCTTCGTCTCTGGGTGGCGGCGGGACCGCGGGACGATGATTCACGAACTGCGCCTGACCGATGCGGGCATTACGCAGGATTTCGGCAGCGGGTATCAGGCCGATCATTGGCTTGCCGAAGATCAGTTGTCGGACGGACCGATAGCGTGTCTTGGCGATCCTCCACGCGTGGTTCTCGTGTTCGAGCGGCTACCGGTGGTGAGGGCGCACAGCGCGGATGGCGGCGGGATCCTCTGGACATCCCGCAATGAGGACTACTTGCAGCCACCCATCGTCGAACGTCGCGATCCTGCCGGACGGCCATCCATCGCCTTCTCGAATATCGGGAAGCGTGACCTGGTCGTGTCGGTAACGTCGATTTCGAATCGCCATGTTCTCCTTCAGAATGTTCGCATCGAGCCGATGCCCGATCCTGCGGACATGGTGCATGAGATCCGCAGCTACCTGATCGACGCCGCGAGCGGACAGGGAGCTTACATCTCCAACTCGTTGCCGCTGATCGCTGCGGTGGAACCTGGCTACCATTTGGCAAAATGGCTGCTGCCGTTCCCCAGAATCGAGATCCGGATGCCCTACGCAGAGGCCCAAGTCTCCCTGGTCGCTGATCTCGCAAGCGCAGAAACAGGGCAATGAGAGACAGGCTCACACGGGACCGATCGTCTGCTGGAATCGTCACATTGGCTTGCGGCGGAATGTTTTTGCTGTTGCAAGCCGGATGCGATAGTGATCATGGAAGTGAGGTGGGAGCACGAACCCCATCGGTTGTGGAGCCATTGACCAGTGTCGGGAGATGGCAGGTCGGATTGCGGGAACTGTGGCGGCGAGCTGCGGTGCCACTCGCAGACGAGGTCGGGGGGGTGGCGGCGTGGAGCGATGGTGTCATTTGGATAGGCGGAGCGGATTCGGAGAGCATATGGGAGATGAATGTCGCTACGGACAGGCTGCGGCTGGTGCATGGGGACGATCGGGGACAAAAGGCGGGTGGCACAAGGGCAATGAGGTACCGTCCCGAGGTGGGACTAATGGTGCTGGGAAGAGCGGGTGTTAGGCACTTTGCGAGCCGGCGAGATGGTGGATCCTTCGTAGAGATGTCGAACCGCAGTGTAGTAGTTGGATTCGACCTGCTTCCCCAAGGCGACTACATCGTGAGTACAGGGAGGTATCCGAATGATCCGCTCTCGGCACACAGCGTGCATCGCTATGCGGCGACGGGAGAGCACATGGCGAGCTGGCATGCGGCTTTTCCGCACGACGATTGGCGGGCGGTACTTAGGCTGTCCGGCAAGCCGGTAGCGGTTACGGCTGACGGAGACGTTCTGGTCTCCGAACTGGCACCCTTCAAGGTGACACGCTACCGCGGCGGCAGAAGCGACGATTGGGAAATCGTTGTTGAGGACAGCGAAATCGTGGACGCAAACGAGTTCGAGCGTGCACTTCCCGCACCGCGGACGTTTGCGTTTCAATGGAACCGGACAGTGTTCGTCGACGAAATGGCGAACGGCGATATCCTGAACGTCGCTCTCGTCTACCCACCACGAGAGCCGGTGGCACAAACGATGTGGGTTGTGGTGTCTCCGATGGGGGAAGTGCTCGGGAGATCGACGTATGGGCGTGGGCTCCGCGTAGTGGGACGGGCTGGACCGAACCGATACTACGTCGTGCATGGGGACGAGTGGCTGGCCGAGGTAGAAGTGTACGTGGAGCGGACCGGCGAGGGCTCCGGCTGAGCTGCCGAGGAGACCCGAGCATCTGTCTCCGGCATGATCGCATCGGTCACGACCGTTTGACGGGCACCGGGATCGGGTGCTAGATCCAAGATCGCGGGGCAGCCAGGCACGGACGATCTCGGAGACGGAGGGAACCCACCGGATGAAACGCCTCACCATCCAGGCCGCCGGGGCGCTCGTCCTCGCGCTGGCGCTCGCTGGCGGGGCACGGGCCCAGCAGGACGAGGAACCCGCCGGCATCCCCGTCGCCGACCAGCTCGTCATCGACAGTTGCGACCGCTGTCACGCTGCGGACGACGACGGCATGATGACGCGCGTCTCGTACATGCGGAAGACGCCCGAGGGGTGGCAGCAATCGATCCGGCGCATGGTGACGCTCAACGACGTGGAGCTGGATCCGGAGACCGCGCGGGACATCGTGCGCTACCTCTCCGACCATCACGGAATCTCCCCCGAGGAGCTGCGCCCCGCTCGCTTCGAGGTCGAACGGCGCCTGATCGACTGGTCGTACCAGGAGTCGCATGACGGGGACGAGGACATCGAACGCGTGTGCAGCAGTTGTCACTCGATGGGGCGGGTGGTCACCCAGCGCAGGACGAGGGAGGAGTGGGATCTCCTCATGGCCACGCATCGGGGCTACTACCCCCTTTCCGACACGCAGGGGTTCATGCGCTTCGGGCCGCCTGCGGCGGACGGGGCCGACGCGCGGCATCCGATGGACAAGGCGGTGGCCGAGCTGTCGGGGAAGTTTCCGCTGACGACCGCCGACTGGACCTCGTGGTCGGCGACGATGCGGCCGCCGCGCCTGGCCGGCACCTGGGCGCTGCGGGGTCA
The DNA here is from genome assembly GCA_963662845.2 of Longimicrobiales bacterium. Classification (GTDB taxonomy): domain Bacteria; phylum Gemmatimonadota; class Gemmatimonadetes; order Longimicrobiales; family Gaopeijiaceae; genus Bin94. The sequence goes on from CAXXCM010000007.1 coordinate 229,934, forward strand.
CGAGCCCGGCCGCGGCCCCATCTACGGCACGGTCGAGATCGCCGAGGGTGCCGACGCGGCGAACTTCACGACCCGCATGCGGTACGCCTACGCCCGCTCGGGCGATGAGGTCGAACGCGACGGCCGAGCCATCGTCTACACCGGCTACCAGTGGCGCGGTCGGTCCTTCGAGGGCGGCAACGAGGAGACGGCCCTCCGCGAGGTCATGATGGTCGAGCGCGGCTGGAACGAGATCAACGGCCGCTGGTTCGCGGGCTCCTACGACGAGTTCGGACCCGACGTGACGGTTCTGCGGGCCGATGGCCCCGTCGTCCTCGGCATCCATCCGGGCGCGATCCGCTCGGGGGCCGCAGCGACGGTGACGGTGCACGGCGTGAACCTGCCCACGGGACTCGGCCCCGGCGATCTCGACCTCGGCCCGGGCGTGGAGGTCGCTCGCGTGACCCGCAGCGAGGCCAACCTGCTCTCCGCCGAGGTGACGGCGAGCGACGATGCCGCACCCGGCGCACGCGACGTGTTCGTGGCGGGGCGACCGGTGCCCGGCCACTTCACCGTCTACGAGACCGTGGATCGTATCCTAGTCACCCCCGAGGCGGGGATGGCGCGGCTCGGCGGTGGTGCCTTCCCGAAGGGCTACGCCCAGTTCGAGGCCACGGCCTTCAGCGACGGCCCCGACGGCGAGCCCGAGACCGACGACGATCTGAACCTCGGCTTCGTCGACGTCGAGTGGTCCATGGAGGAATACTCGGCCGTCTTCGACGACGACGACATCGAGTACGTGGGCACGCTGGACCCGAACGGCCTCTTCCTTCCCGCGCTGGACGGCCCCAACCCCGACCGTCACGGTCTCCGCAACAACGTCGGCGACGTCTGGACGGTGGCCACCTACCGCGGCCCCGACGGCACCGAGGTGCGCGGGCGAGCCCACCTGATCGTCACCGTGCCGCTCTACATGCGATGGGAGCCGTGGCGGGTCCAGTTGGTGCCCGGCGGACCGCCGAGGAGGACTTCTGAGATGGGATCCGGACGATGAGCAGCACGAGAGCAACCCCCGCCCCCGGGCCGGCGACCCACGACCCCGTCTTTCTCGCCCAGCGCGAGTTCCACCCCTTCGAGGCCGGGGGCGAGACCTTCCTCTACCTGGTGCCCTCGGCCGCGGTCTTCCACCTCGACGAGGCCTCCCTCGCCGTCCTCCAAGCGCTCGACGCGGGTGCCGCGAGCGAAGACGGTCTGGTCGCGGCGCTGGCCCCGCGCTTCGGCGAGCCCACGGTGCGGACGAGCCTGGCCGAGCTGACGCGGGTGCAGGCGATCGGCCTCACGACGGCACCGAAGGAGACGTTCCCGCGGGTGCTGCCCCAGGCGGACTTCCCGCTCACCACGATGGTCCTGAACGTCACCAACAAGTGCAACCTGGCGTGCACGTACTGCTACGAGTACGGCGAGGACAAGATCGTCGACACCACCTGCGACCCCGCGCCCAACTACATGAGCGAGGAGACCGCCCGGCAGAGCGTCGACTTCATGTTCGAGCAGTCGGGCGACCTGCCGGTGGCCCACCTCACCTTCTTCGGCGGCGAGACGCTCCTGAACTTCAAGGTCCTCAAGAAGACGCTGGCCTACGCGCGCGAGCGGGCGAGCGTGCTGGGGAAGGATGTCGACTTCTCGCTGACCACGAACGGCACGCTCCTGCGCGAGGAGGTGATCGACTGGCTGGCCGAGAACCGGGTCGGGGTGACGGTCAGCATCGATGGCCCGAAGGAGACGCAGGACAAGTTCCGCGTCTTCAAGAACGGTATGGGCAGCTACGACTACGCGCTTCCAAAGATCAAGATGCTGCTGGAGCGCCACCGCACGCGTCCCATCGGAGCCCGCGTGACGCTGACCCGCCAGACCCTCGACGTGCCGAGGATCTTCCACCACCTGCGCAACGAACTGGGGTTCTGGGAGGTCGGCTTCGCCCCGGTCACCACGGCGGACCAGCGCGGCTACGCGATCGAGGACACCGGGTTCGACCGCATGCTCGGCCAGTTCGAGGAGCTGGCGCAGGAGTTCCTGGACTTCGCGGTCGAGGACCGGCACCACGGATTCTCGAACGTCAAGGACACGATCGAGGAGATCCACAAGGGGGTCAGCAAGGCCTTTCCCTGCGGTGCTGGGCTGGGGCTGATGGGCGTGGCCACGGACGGCGACGTGGCCCTCTGCCACCGCTTCGCGGGCTCGGACGACCACAGCATCGGATCGGTCCAGACGGGAGTCGACCGCAAGCGCCAGTTCGAGTTCCTCGGTCACCACCACGTGGCCAACAAGACCGACTGCAGCACCTGCTGGGCACGCCCCCTCTGCGCGGGCGGCTGCTACCACGAGGCCCATGTACGCTACGGCGACACCGGCCGGGCCAACCTGCACTACTGCGACTGGATCCGCAGCTGGACCAACACCTGCCTGGAGGTCTACGGCGAGATCGCCGTCCGGAACCCGGGGTACCTGGAGCAGTTCGAGGCCTGAGGGCGGACGCCCGGCGGCCCGGTGGGCGAGGCGGGCCGTATTCCCGGATTGCACGTTCTGCCGTCGGGGATTGTCTTATTGGGTATGGGGAGGAACCAGCCACCACAACCGAGCATGGGGGCAACGCGAATGGTCGCATCGGTGCGAGCTGCGGTACGGGCGATCGTGCCTCTGTATCTTATATGGGTCGCGCTTAGGCTAATCCTGACCTTCCAGTCGCTGCCAAGCGGAAGCACCAGAACGCTGTCCTGGTGGATGGAGCACATCGCGAACGACTTCGGGTTTGTGCTTCCGTTCCTGCTGTTCGGGAGCGGGGTTGCGCTCGCCGAGACCAATGCGCCGTCGCGCCGACTCACTCGAAGCGCGATCGGCACCGCCGTCGCTCTTGCCGCTTTCGCATACGTCTTGGTTGCTTGGGTGAGCCCGATGGTGGAGGATCGGGAAAGGGCCACCGTGGGCGTCGAGGCTACGGAGGCACGCCGATTCGGGGCGAGGACGCCACCCGGCATCATCCGGAACCTCCGATTCGTCGAGGCCAACCCACCGAACGAGTACAGCCTCGCGGTCGAGGAGCCGCACAAGCGGCCCCCCAATGTTCTCAGATGGCACCTCTATTTTCCCGCAGTCCTGGCGCTCTTCGGCGTTGCGAATGTCCTTCTCGGCGCGCTCGCCGCCCGGTTGACCGCATCCATCGGCGGCAATCTCCGACGCAGTGCGCGCTTGGCAATTGGGGTGGTGGGAGGGCTGCTGTTCTTCGCCTGCGTCGACGTCACGTGGCCGAATCCACCGTTTCCGCGCGACGGCACCCTGCGACCCGGAGTCGTGGCACCGTGGCTGCCCCTAGCCGTCCCCTTGATCGAGGCGCTCGTTCTATTCCTCCTGGTTCGTCGGAGGCTTCCATGAGCCACGCGTCAGCCCTTTCAGGGCTTCTGTCCACGGGAGTGGGCACAGTGAACGGCGAGACCAGGGCGGCCCCCAAGGCCTTGGCCAGCTCGTCGGGTCGCGGATCGAAGAGCGACGGCCGCGCCGCGAGCGGGGCGGCCGCCGATGCCCCGGAGATCGACATCGACCGCTTTCGGCAAGGTGATCCGGACACCTTCGGAGTCGTTCTGAAACGCTTCGGGCCGCTGATCAGGAGCATCGTGGCCGCGTACAGGCCAGATCCAGACGAGAGTGACGATCTCTATCAGAACATCTTCATGCGAGTCTGGGAGCGGCGCACCCAGTTCTCGGGTCGGGGCTCCCTGCTCGGATGGATCAACGCCATCGCTCACAACGAGTGCCGGAACTGGGTTGCGGCGCACCGTCGCCGGGAGTCACGCGAAACCAGCTTTGCGCCCGAGATCATCGCAGCGGACGAGATTGCGGACCTGGTCGAGGATCCATCGCAACTTGCGGCCAACGGAGAGTTCATGGATCATCTCAGCTTGAAGTTGGCGGCGCTCCCCAAACGGCAGGCCCAGGCGTTCATTCTCGTCCGCGTACTGGGCTTCAGCGCCAAGGGGGCTGCTGCAGTGCTCGGGAAGGAACCGGCGACGGTCCGGTCCAACGTGAGGCATGCAATCAAGAAGCTCCGTCGGAGCATGGGAGTCTACAAAGATGGCCTGTCCTGATCCCGCGAAACTCGCGCAGGCGAGATCCCTGGCCAGTGGTTCGGAGGTAATCGAACACCTGGAGCAGTGCGCGTCCTGCCGGCTGGACTGGCAGATCATACATGGGGCCCGCTACGCACTGAATCCTCCGGAGCAGGTTCCGCAGTGGCTCGACGAACGGGTGATGGCCGAAATCAGGCATCGCGCTCGGTTGCGTGAGAGGCAACGGAGCAGGCTGGCGCGCTGGGAGCCCGTGATCACCGGGACGCTGCTCGCGGCCGCCACCTTCGCCTACCTCGTCATCTGGCCGGGTGGCGTGGTCGGGGCAACGATGTTGCCTGCGTTGACGTGCTCGCTCCTGGGGGGCGCGCTGGGGGTGCTCTTCCTTCGGTGGCAGGACAGCGTGGCGGGACCATGACTCGCCCACGCCACCCGCGTCCCCTATGTTGATGACGGGTGACCATTGCGAAAATGGAGGCGGAACAGTGGACCACTTGAAAGCCATCAACCAGAAGGCGCGCCGGGTTCAGGCGCATGTGGGGGTGCCGGCCGAACCCACCGGCCCGGCCGCTACCGACCCCGACGCACTCGACGTGGTGGCCTTGGAGAGCCGTTCTCCCGAGCGGTCCGGGCCGCACATCCCCCTGGGGTGCTCGCTCGTGTTCGCCCCCGGCTGGGAGGTGGACTCCACGGGAGGCACGGCCGGACTCTGTCAACCCGTCGAGCGCGACCTCTTCGACTGCCATCTGGCCTGCTTCTGGCCCGCCCACGTCCCGGACCAGCTCAACCACGCGCCGGACTGGACGGGGAAGTGTGCGTCGGCGCAGAAGGACTGGCGCAAGATCGACCTGATCTTCCCGTGAGCCCGGCCCGCGTCCGAGGGGCGCGCCGCCCGACCGCGAGCATTCGGTGGACGATGGCGGCGGTCGCCGCGCTCGCGCTTGCCCTGTCCGGCCAACCCGCCCACGCGCAAAGCGGCGGCAACGGCGTCATCTACATGGCCGCTTACGACGAGGCGATCCACGTCATCGACGAGGGCACGCTCGAAATCGTGGACCGGATCCCGACGAACATCGGCATCCCCATCGGCCTGACGCTGTCGGCCAACCACGAGCGCATCTACGTGCGCGACGCCGAGTTCGAGGAGATCGAGATCTTCGACGTGGCGACCCGCCGGTCCATCGACCGCTTCACGCTGAGCCGGGGCAGCTCGAGGGTGCGGATCTGGGGGCTGGAGGTGGATCCCGCCGATAAGTTCGTCATTCTCAACACCATGCGGTACACCAAGCGGATCGACCGCTGGGAGATCGATGAGGCGGTGCTGCTCAAGTACGACCTGGAGGAGAAGGCGGTCACCGACACCGTTCCCTGGCCCGACGGCGAGCGGGGACGGCGCGGGGCCCGCCTCATGTTCTCGCCGGACGGCGGGTACCTGTACTTCTTCGACCGCGGCAACATTCTGGTGCTGGAGACCGAGAACTTCACCGAAGTGGATCGCTGGGACCTCTCGCGGCCGCTCGAAGAGGGACTCGGCCGGTTCAGCTTCGGCTTCCCCACGAGCCCGCACGACGACACCGGCTTCCACACCGGCCTCTTCAACTTCACCGATCCCGTGCAGAACCGGCGCATGATGGGGATCGCGCGGGTCAACCTGACCGAGCGCGACTTCGACTTCTTCACGCTGGGGCCGAGCGAGCCGGTCAGCTTCCGCCTCGCCCCCGGCGGCACGAAGGCGTACGGCCTGGTGCAGCGGATCGGGAACTACGAATTCTGGACCTTCGATCTGGAGGGCCGCCGGGTGGAGAGCCGCGAGCGCTTCCCGGGGCGCCCCCGCATGGGTCTGGAGGTCAGCTCGAACGGCGAGCTGCTCTACATCTACAACGCGGGCTCGACGATCGACGTCTACGACGCCGACAGCTACGAATTCCTGCGGACCGTGACCTTCGACGCGGACATGACGAGCTTCGTGATGATTCCGGAGGGGACCGGGCCGCGGAGCGGCTGAGGAAGTCGGTGCCGGAGGGCGGCCCGCCCGCCGTCGAGGCGCTCTGATGGCCCTTCTGGACACCGAGCTCCGGCGCGGACTCGCCTACGTTCTCCCGTACCGCGCGCGCCTCGCGGTCATTCTCGCCCTCAATCTGGCCGGGACGGGGCTGGCGCTCTATGTCCCCTTCCTCACGCGCACGCTGGTCGACGACGCCCTTCTGGGCCGCGACCTCGACGCGCTGGCGCGGGTGGTCGTTCTCTTCGCCGGCGTCACCGCCGCCAGCTTCGCGCTCAACGTCGCCAGCGGCCTGCGCTACACGAAGGTGTCGGCCGAGATCCTCTTCGACATGCGCCTCGCCGTCTACCGGCACCTGCAGCGGCTGTCGCCCCGCTTCTTCGCGCGCACCCCGCTGGGCGAGATCATGTCGCGGATCAACAACGACGTGGGCGAGATCCAGCGCGTGCTGGCGGACACGGCGCTGGCGTGGGTGGGGAACGTCGCGTTCCTGGTCGGGACGGTGGGCATGCTGCTGTGGCTCGACTGGCGACTCTTTCTGGCCGCCGCGGCGCTGCTGCCGCCCGCGATCTGGGCCATCGTGCGCTACCGCCGGCGGCTGGAGACACGGGTGCGCGTCATGCGGGAGCGGAGCGCGAGCATCGGCGCCTTCCTGATCGAGACGCTGCGCGGGGTGCGCCTGGTCGCCGCCTCGAACGCCGCCGAGCGCGAGGCGAAGCGCTTCCGCGACCACAACGACTCGTTCGTGGACTCGCTCATGACGATGCAGCGGCTGCGCTACCTGTCGGGGGGCCTGCCGGGGCTGCTGCTGTCGGCCAGCACGGCGGTCGTGTTCCTCTACGGCGGCTCGCGCGTGATCGACGGCGCGCTCACCCTGGGCACGTTCACCGCGTTCATGGCCTACCAGATGCGCCTGATCGGTCCGGTCCAGGGCCTCATGGGGCTGTACACGGGGCTGGCCACGGCGCGGGTCTCGCTGCGGCGCGTCCACGAGTTGCTCGACGAGCCGGTCGAGGTGGTGGACGCGGAGTCGCCGGCCGCGCTGGGGTCCGTGCGCGGGGAGCTGGTCTTCGAGGACGTGTCTTGCGGGCACGGGCGCGGGGGCGCGGTGCTGGAGGGGTTCGGGATGAGGGTCTCGCCGGGCGAGGTGGTCGCTCTGGTGGGGCCTTCGGGTGGGGGAAAGTCGACGGTGGCCGATCTCATCGTCCGTCATCTCGATCCAGATTCAGGGCGCGTCTTGCTGGACGGGAGGGATGTTCGTGACATCGGTCTGGCGGAGCTGCGGGCGAAAGTCTTCGTCGTCGACCAGACCGCGTTCGTCTTCAACGCCTCGATCCTGGAGAACGTGCGGTACGCGCGGCCGAACGCCGACGCGGCGGCGGTGACGCGGGCCGTGGAGCGCGCGGGGCTGGCGGATTTCGTGGCCGGGCTCCCCGACGGGCTCGACACGCCGGCGGGCGAGGACGGCCGGCGCCTCTCGGCCGGGGAGCGTCAGCGGGTGGCGATCGCGCGGGCGCTGCTGGTGGACCCGGCGGTGCTGGTGCTGGACGAGGCGACCAGCGCGCTCGACGCGGAGACGGAGGCGCACGTGGTGCGCGCGTACCGCGAGGCGATGCGGGGGCGGACGACGGTGCTGATCACGCACCGCGAGGAGCTGCTGCGCGGGGTGGATCGGGTGGTGGGGGTGGGTGGGGGGTAGGGGGCCAGTAGGCGCACTTTCTGTAAAGATAACATGACATCGTGTAATGTTATCTTTACAGCGCGGTTGGGCGAGCGCCGCAGTCATAACGGTGCCGAAGCCAACGAGATACATAGTGACGACGACCGAGCGTGTCAGCTCACCGTCGGTAGTGGATTGCACGTTTTGGGGCTGGGAACTGTCGTTAAGGCATAGGGGTACGATTCGCGATGAGCCACCAGGAGAATCCAAGATGACTCCAGCATCACCAGCAATCCAAGGGCGGCGCCTGGTGCTCCTCAGTGTCGGTTTCGTCGCACTCCCGATCGCCGCAGCGTGCGAATCTTCCCAGTCGCCGCCCCCAAGCTTCGCCGAGGGATGCAGCCTCGATACCACCGTGGCCGATTGCGATGACTGCATCGAATTCGAGCACGTGACGCGACTGGGATCCGAGGAGGGGGAGGCGTTTCTCGAGGACAACGGCACACTGGGCGACATCGTTCTCGATGGTCAGGGCAACTTCTGGGTGGGCCAGAGAGATCAGGTCAAGATCTACGCTTCGACCGGCAGTCTTGCGACCACTATCGGGAGGTCCGGCGAGGGTCCCATGGAGTTTCGCTTTGCCCAGCCGATGCACCGAGACGGCCAAGGGAGAGTACACATCTTTGACTCAGACAATGTCCGAGTGTCCATGGTCGACGACAATTCACTGAGCCTGGTTGAGGAGAGGAGGCTTCCAGCGTCGTGGATCAATGCCATGGCACCGATTGCCGACGGACAGCGCTATGTGGTGTCGTCCTGGATCGAGTCGGCCGAACGCATGGGCATGCCACTTCACATCATCGACACACGGGGTGACGTGATCAGGTCCTTCGGTGCTGGCCGCTCACCGGCAGTACAGGAGCTCGACCCGTTCAGTGCCCGCCGCCTCGTTGCGACCGACTCACAGGGAAGGATCGTCAGTTCACACTGGTACGACTACATAGTGGAGGCGTGGACAAGCGAGGGAGCCCGGATTGGAGCCCTGTCCGGCCGCAATCTGGTCGATGCCCCTCGCTTGGATGGTGCGTGGAGCGCGGAAAACCCGCCGTGGCACAGAGTCAGCGATGTTCGCTTTGACGGTGAATGGCAACTGTGGGTACTACTGCGCTACAGGAGGCCTGACTGGCTCGAAAACATGGAAGAAATGGTCACGAGCAGCGGGCGTGTGGCCCTCAGGGCCAAGGACGGAACCCTGTCGTCCTACTACCACAGCCGAGTCGATGTCATCGATCTGCGCACCTGCCGCGTCCTAGTGTCGAACTGGCACGACGGGGTGCTGATGAGCTTCGTCGGCGACCGACTGTTGTCCGAGATTGTCTATGGCCCGGGGGGTGATCCACGTGTGGACATTTGGAACGTGCAGCTCCGGTAGGCGGGTAGAGCCGCGCAACCACCGGCCACGCCCACGATAAAGGAGACAGCCATGCTTCGTCATCGAGCCCCAGCCCACCTCGGCTTGCTGCCTTTCGCTCGCACCGTGGTCGGCCTGGCCACCCTGATGATCGTCGCGGCCACCGCGCAGCCGGGGGCCACGCAACCGGGCCCGACCCTCATTCTCCAGGACAGCGTCATCCTGCGGGAGAGCGGCAACTACTATGCGGGGCAGCCCACCGAGCTTCTACTCGGTTCGGATGGGTCCTTCTTCGTGGTTGACGTGTACGAGGCGCGGGTACTCCGCTTCGACCGATCGGGCAAGCCGGTTCGCGCCTACGGTCGGCGAGGGCGGGGACCGGGCGAATTCCTCAACATCCTGGGATTCGCCAGCTTCGTGAACGAAGATGTCCTGGCCGTAGCGGACGGGCAGCCGCCGGTGAGCATGGAGCTGGAGGTCTTCGGACTCGGCTCCGGTGACCACCTGGGCCGGGTGACGCTGGACGGTGTCGTCACTGCGCTGGCCGTCGACAACGAGCGGCTGTGGGCGGGCGGGATGGACATCGACGAGTGGAAGGCGCTCGGGTCGGCACCATTGGACGAGCTGCTCGATTTCGGCGACGGCGATGGCGATGCGGTTTCGCTGGATCGCGTACCGGTCCCGCGACCGTACGTGGAGAATCACCAGATCATGATCATGGGTGGCATCGCGATCATGGATGTCGGCAACGACGACGTGCTCCTGTCCTTCCGCACAAGCCCCTACATTCTGCGGGTGACTCGCGATGGCGAGGTCGCCGACACGATTGCGCTGCAACCTCGCGAGCGGCGGGGCGTTCCGGACGACGAGGCGTTCATGGAAATGGCAACGTTGCCCGCCTCGGCGAGTCTGGAGGAGATCAATGACTTTCACGCCGAGCTGGACCGCTCGGTTTCGGTATTGCTTCAGATGTCGCGGGACGGCGCGGGACGCATCTTCACGGTGCACGCCGATGTCGACCGACGTGGACACCGAGATTTCGTCGGGGTCCTGTACGTAAGCAGCGTCAGTCCGGACGGCACAACGCAGTGTTCGGACACGCTGGTGCCAACGTCCGACGCGGCCTTTCCGGTGGTGGCCCTCAGGGGCAGCGAGGTCTTCGTGCTGGATCAGAGAATCGGGAGCACCGGAACGGGCAATGTCCAGACGGTTGTCCGCACCTTTGCGATTGACCCCGAAAGGTGCACGGGCGAGATCGAAACGAATGATCGGGGGTAGCACAGAACGATGAGTCCATCCGATGTGAAGAATGGCCTTCTGGCGGCACTGGTGTTGCTGCAGGCGGCGCTGGCACCGGCCGTGCACGGCCAACTGGTGCGTGGGAGGCTCGTTGACGCTGCGGACGACGCTGCGGTCGCGGGCGCGATGATGACCCTCATGGACCGAGATGGTCGGGCCATCGAGCGTGTGCTCACCCAGAGCGTCAGCGGCCGTTTCGAGCTGCGCGCGGCCGAGCCCGGCGAGTACCGGGTGCGGGCCGAGCGGATCGGGTACGCAACCACGTTCTCGGCATTCTTCAGCGTATCGGCCGGAGACACCCTGATGGTTGAGATGGCGGCGCCCGTCGAGGCGTTGTCGCTGGAGGGCGTCAGTGCGACCGTCGGCCCGAGGTGTCGAGTGCGCCCCGAAGAGGGACTGGCCGTCGCCAGGGTCTGGGACGAGGCACGCAAGGCGCTCGCGGCGGCGACGTGGACCCAGGAAAGAGGGCTCTACCGGTACGAGATGTTGCGAATCAAGCGATTGCTCGACGAATCGGCCCAAAAAGTGGAGTTCGAGGACCGGGTCTACGCCGAAGGCCTCGTGCCCGTGCCCTACGTAGCTCGCGCGGCCGACTCTCTCGTTACCCACGGATTCGCGCGTCTGTCCGCCCAGGCGTCGGACTTCTGGGCCCCCGACGCGGAGGTGCTGCTCTCGGACTCGTTCCTCGACACGCACTGCCTGCGGATCCGCTCCGGCGGCACGGCGAGCGATCTCGTCGGGTTGGAGTTCGAGCCGGTGCCGGAGCGGGAGATGGCGGACATCGCGGGAACGCTGTGGCTCAATGCGACGACGGCGGAGCTGCAGCGCGTCGACTTTCGCTACGTCAACCTCCCCGTGCCTTCGTGGTTGATGGATGCGTCTCCGGGTGGCGAGGTGCACTTTCGGGCCCTGCCGGATGGAACCTGGATCGTGACATCGTGGCACATCCGGATGTTCAGAGCCGGCGAGGCCGAGCACCCTCTGACGGGCCGACCGGTACCCACCCTGGAGGGCGTCGCCGTGACCCGGGGCGCGGTTCTTCGTGCGCACGGCGCGCAGGGCGTCGTCTTCGAGGGCCAACGAGGACGCCGCATCGCGGGCACCGTGGTCGACTCACTGGGAGTTGGACTGCCGGGTGCGCGCGTATACGTGGCGGGATCCGGCACCGAGACGGTCACCGACGCCCAGGGACGATTCGAGCTGGACCATCTGGGTGTCGGGACCTACGAGCTGCACTTCACGCATCCGTATCTGGAGCAGTTGTGGTACGAGCCGGAACCTATCGACGTCGACGTGGGACCGGGCGCCAACAGTCTGGCCGAGGTCCGCTTCGAAGCGCCCGCGACGAGCGATGTCCTCGCCCACGTCTGCGGGCGGGATGGCCCACCGCGCCCATTGCTGATCACGACCGACGGCAGGACCGTCTTTCGAACGGCCGTCCTTACCGGAAGGGTCACGGACGACGATGGGGCTCCCGTCAAGGACGCGGAGCTGCGCTTGCTGACGAAGGCATACGAGCCTCAGCTATTCGTGCAGGCCAGGGATCCCGACACCTTCGACTTCGAAGCGCAGCGATTTCGCTGGAAGGGGAAGAGCAGCTCGTCCGGATTCTACAGGGTGTGCTGGCTGCCCACCGACGTTCCGATTGAACTGGTGGTCCTCGGCGAGCACGAGGAAGCCGATCGGGGCGCACTCGACGCCGCGCTGAGCTTCACCGACATCTACGGCGGTCGCGTGACCACCATCACCATCGACCCCGAATCCCCGCACCGGACGCTGGATCTGCGCGTGAAGGGTCGCGATCGGCGATGAGCATCGAAATCAAGGAAGGTGGAGGAAGATGACTTGTTGCCGCAGGGCACCGGGACGGTTGAGGGCGCCAAGATCGCCGCTGCGGATCGGGGTCGCTTGGGTCCCCATCCTCCTTGTCGCTGGGTGTGAGACCGGACCCTCCGCCACGCCCGTTCAGCGGCCCAGCCTGCCGGAGTCCGTGTTTCGACGAATTCACACCGTCACGTTGGAAGAGAGTTCGGAAGTCATCAACGTTGCCGTAGATGTCACAGTCGAAGGGGACGGATCGTTCCTCATCGCCGATGCGGGGGAGGCCCGTGTTCGCAAGTACGATTCTGCGGGACGACTCGTCTACCAATTCGGTTCCAAGGGCGATGGGCCGGGCGAATTCGGAATGCCCCTCGAGGTGCATCGGCTACCCGGCACCGGTCGCCTCCGGGTTCTGGACATCTCCAAGGGCCTGCTGGAATTCGGTCCCAACGGAGAAGGGTACATTCGGGCATCTCGCCCGCCGATTGCTCCCGCCTACACAGCGGCCTCGCTCGACGAAGGCCGAACGCTAGTGGCCGGCATTGTGTCGGGAGCGGAAGACCCAAGACGACTTCTGCACGTCTGGGATTTGGAAGCCGACACGATGCTCCGCAGCTTCTTCCCCACACCGGGAGACTCGCTGACCCGTCTGGTGGCTAGGAATTTTGGCTGGGCCGACTTCGATCGGCGGGGCGACTCCACGGTTGCGGTCGCTGCGTTTACCGATACCGTCTTCGTGTTCGGCCCGCAGTGGGAAGAGATCGACCGTGTGCCTCTTCCGATGGACGAGTTCCCAAGAATCCGTTCCTTCGACGCTCGTACCCCTGATGAAATCGAGGCCTGGCTCGAAGAACGGCTGTTGATCATCGATGTCCACTGGCTAGGCGACAGGTCATTGCTGATTCAGTACCAACGGCCTCGTGGCACGGATAACGAGTGGAACCTGCTCTGGACCAACCTGAGCGGCGATCGCATCCTGAGCGTCACCAACACACCCCAGTTGCTCGCGGTGTCCGCCGACCGCCTCTACTTCCTCGATCCCGAGTCGCTGACTGCAGGCCAATGGGTTGTCGCAGAGCTTCGCGCACCCTGATGTACCGACACAGGATCATGGATCGGTCTTTCCCCTTCGGCTGAACCATCCAGCCCATCGTGCGAGCCGATCCAAGCGCAACCAGCGCCGGCGTCCGGCATCCCGCACCCGGAAGTAGAGTATGGCGGCAATGCCCGCCGCGACGGCGTAGATCGCACGACCGCCGAAGGGTACTCCGCTTGCCGCGTTCCCGTTCAACACGAGGAACGACAGGACACCGAATGCAATCAGGAGCCCTGTAAGGCATAGCTGACGCCAACTGGCAGGTTCGCCGGAAAGGCGCGCCATGAGCCGAATCCGCGTCATCGCCTGTCGATTAAGGCGACTCAGGCTCAGCGGATCCTCGCCGGGTGCTTGGGCGTTGCCTTCGGGGTCCGACAGAACTCGTGCACCCTGCAGGATCTGCCAGTCCAGCCGGCAGGAGCGGCATTCGCGAAGGTGGGCAAGCACCGCCGGGTCCACTTTCCCGGTACTTGTTCTCACGATGTCAATCAGGTCAGGACAGCTCATCTATCGCATCCTCCATGGATTCGCGGAGCTTCTCTCTCGCGTGCCGAACGTTGGATCGCACGGTCGGGGCCGATACGCCCAACTGGACCGCCACCTCGTGGGGCCGATATCCCTCGAGGCAGACGAGTTCGTACGCCTTGCGCTGTTCCTTGGGTAGCTCCGGCAGAGCGGCGGTGAGACGCTCGAGGAACCGAGTGAAACCCAACATCCGGAGCGGGTCGGAGTCCGGTGCGTCGGCTTCTTCCACCGGGGCCTCGCTCGCGGCATACCTCTCTAGGATCTCCCGGCGCTTCTGGCGACGGGTCACCCAGTTTCGAGCATGATTGTTTCCAAGCTTCGCTATCCACCCCGAGAGATTTATGTTGTCGCGGTAGTCGCTGTGCCTCTCCCAGACGCGTATGCAGATCTCCTGATAAAGATCGCTCTGGGCGTCGGGCTCCGTCGTGTACATGGCCGCGATGCGCTTGATGGTGGGACCGAAGCGTTCCAGAACGGTGTTGACGGCATCCGTATCGCCTCGCCGAAACGCCTCGATGTCGATGCCGTCTGCCGTGGCGGGGGCCTGCGCCCGCCGATCGGCGTGGTCCGCCGTCTTGGCCGGGCCAGTTAGAAGGGCCTTCAGGACGCGTGCTGCCGGTTTCCGCATCGGGTGGCCGCCGTGTCAATACCGCCGACGGCGGACGAGGTATGACAGCAGGACACACTGTGCCAAGGGGAGAGCTAGAACGCTCCAAGCGGCTAAAATCCCGGACGGAAGGTCCACATCGGTCGGAAACTTCATCGTCGGTGGAGTGTGCTGCGGGATTGCCGTAAGAACTGAAACCACTACGAAAGCCACAGCTCCTAGCACACCGATTGCCAGCAAGGCGTTCCGTCGCCTACCCGGTCGCAGGTCGAAGGTGACTTCGGCCGCGAGCACGCCTAGGAAGACGTTGACTAGGGCGAACACAGCCACGGCGACCGGGAGATGAAGTCGCCAGAGGAGCATGTCCGGCGGATGCTGATCTTGGAGGTCCACGGCCAAGCTGTACTCGTCCGGCGGATTCGCCTCCAAGAACCGAAGGTTGCGGAGAAGGCCGACCGGCGTCCGGGCCCCGAATTGCCGGGTCTCTGCAATCTCAGGACCGCGATCAATCAAGCTGCGGTGCTCGACGAGGGGCAACGCCCACGCGCCTAGGGAATAGCACAGCACACCCGCGACCGCACCGAAGACAACGGCGGACCTAACCGCCCGACCGGAGTATCCCAAACGGTCCCGGATCGCCACGCCGCCAGCGAACATCACGAACGGAAGGAGGAAGGACAGGTCGGTAAGGAAGAACGAGAACCGCCGAAGCAGCGTCACGGGCTGAATCGGCGACCACCGCAGCATGAGCACTGGTTGGGCGACGACCACCAGCACACACCATGGCAGGATGGCCCTCGCCAAGGTGCCTAGCATCGTCGCTCCCCGGTCTTGGCTGGCCGCAGTCATACTCTCTAGAGTTCTCCCCCCGATGCACGGACCGCGACTAGCGGTCCTCGCAGTCACTGTCGAATCGACACTCCAGACCCCAGGACAGGCAACAGTCTATGCAGCAATAGGCGCTCGCTCCATCACCGCGACAGCAGGACCGCCACCAAATCTCTGGCCCGCTTCTCGCCTGGACGACCTGAGCCACTGCCAGACCCAGGTTCAGCACCATCAGGAGCAACGTCGCGGTCCGCCAGGTGGTTCGCAAGCTCTTCATGCTCGTCTCTTCCCTTGAGTTGAATGTCTCGGTGTCCGAACTCCCCAAACCAAGTCCCCATTCATTAACAGCAGTCGGTGCGAAAACGTGCAAACAGGGAGGTCGAGACACCGGGCGGGTAAGGGCCTGCGGCGATTGGACCGGAGCAGATTGCCGAGCTGGCCGGGTCTGGCCCGCAAGCGAAGGGTGCGAATGACGCGATTGCACGCTTCCGGGATGAGATCTGTTTACTAACAGAGACCGGAGATCTTCCGTCCTAGGTGGTCTGGACCAAGAGGAGCGCTCCAGCCGCACCTGATCCAACGAGCTCGCTGCCACGGAAACAGGAGAGACCCATGACCAACCCACGCCCCGGAAACGTCGTCAAGAGGGGCCTCGCGATAGGCACCCTGACCTTGCTGGCCGCCACTCAAGTCGTGGCCCTGGTACTTCGAGCGAGCCAGTCACTAACGGAATCACTGCGCCGTAGTGTGTGTGTCAAGGGGGCTTGCTTGCTTGCCGCCCTTGCGATCTGGACAGGATGTGGTTCGGAGAGCCCGATGTCGGGTCTGGTCGGTACAAAGCTGGCGACTCGATCTGTCGCGCTCACGGTGGTCGAGAAGCCCCTCTTTGTCATCGACGACGGCAATCAACCGATTCTGGCACAGCCCCATTCAGTGTCGGAATCGAGTAGTGGCATTTTCGCAATTGCAGACATGTCTGACAAGGACGTCAAGCTCTACGACGGGAATGGCCAGCGGTTGGGTACGGTTGGGCGTGCGGGGGAGGGTCCCGGCGAGTTCACGAGTGTGATGTCCGCGACATTCTTGGGCGATTCCCTATTCGCGTATGATTTTGTCCAAGACAGGCTGTCGGTCTTTGACGCCACGGGGAAGTTTTCCCGGTCCTTCGGGGTAAGGAACGAAAACGTCGTAGCACCATGGGCGATCAGGTCGGTTGATGATACCTACCTTCTATCAGTGGGTACACCCGCAGCCGGAACGGACCGCGGCTTCCTTGGGCTTTTCCGCACCGGTGGCCCCTGTTGCCGCGTGTCCATGATGAACCGGCAGCAGTACTACGATGGTGGTGTTCAGGGCCTAGCCCAGTGGACCGCTGTCAACGCTGATGCGAGGGCTCAATTCGTTTACGCTAGCCACGACGACTCGCTCTTTGTTTTCAGGTACACCGGCACGCCCTTGGTTGCTCAGCGATTGCCATCGGACCTGATGGCCGTTTCCTGGAGGGAGTTGATCGAGAACAATGACGGCAGCCCGCAACGACCTGATGGTTCTTGGGTTTTTGATGGCCACAATCTGGTTATGGACGTCCTCGCACTGGACAGCTCTACGGTGGTGGTTCAGTTGGCCCAGTACAACGCATCTGGTGGGGTCGACCGGATGGAGGGGGGACCGGTTGCGGTTTTCGCCATGGACTTCGAGGGCGGGCTCAAGCTACTCGGCCAACACGACGCGGGCGGCTCCGTCCTTGGAAGGGACGCCCACGGTCGTCCGTTGACTGTGGGTTACGCAACGGAGGCGATGGATGCCTATGTGGTGTCCACGCTGGAATTCCTCGCGGCCCCGACACCGCCAGGTCAATGATCGGAAGCCGCACCCTACTCGGTGTGATCTGGCTAGCTTCGGCAGCGTTGCGGCGTGGCCCGACAACATGCTGGCCGGTATGGCCGCAACCAACGAGCTCAAGGGCGAGCCCCCGGGACCCGTGGAGTTCTTGGCCGACGTGTACGCGTCCGTTATTTTACATGATCGAACCCGTGCTTGCGTGGACGGAGACGTGGGTCCGCCGACATGTAATCGACACCTCGGAGTGCGACTGGCTGGCGGTGGAATGACGCCGCCGACCAGAGCCGCCTGGACGTTGGGTGCATGGAGCAGGCCTGTGGCTCGGACATGTAGGGACTCCGCAGGCGGGGCCATGCTGCGCATTCTATCCACATCCGTCGCCGTTCCCACGATGGCGATTGCAATTGGATGCTCAGACGGAGCAGGCAGCTCAAGCTTCCATTCTTTGGATCCCGTCGCCTCGTCCGACGCACCGCTGAGCTGGAGCGCGGACATCGCCTTGGTGTCCGAGGATGTTGCGTGCGTAATCAACTCCTTTGAGGTCCAGATCCACTGCCGCGATCGAAACAATCTGGTTGTGGGCGTTTTCGGGAGGGAGGGCGATGGTCCGGGAGAGTTTCGTGGGCTCTCGGTTGTTGAAAGGGGACCAAACGGCACCCTTGCCGCCGTCGATAGCGAATTGGGTCGAGTCACCCTGTTCGACCCTTTCGGTAAGCGCCTGTCGGAAACGCCAATTCCGGGTGGCTTCGTCCCACACAAGCTTGCCGGAAACCGGCTGTTCGGCGTTGACCTCTCAGCGACCTACGCGTCAAGGAGTCCAGGCGGACCAATCGATTTTGCCCTGGCGGAAGTGGCTCTGACTTCTGGAGAGGTTCTCTGGACTAGGACCGGCCTCTCCGAAATTGCCGAGACCGAGTGTGGGAACATAGGCATGGGTTGGCCGCGTCCTGACGGCGGCTACGTCTTTTGGGCGTGCGCCCGGGAATTGGTGTTCCTTGATCACGAGGACGCTGTTAGCGCGACCGTGGTCATTTCACCCACGTATTTCGAAGAGATGCCGAACGACCGCGATGCCAGAGCTTACTTGTATAGTGTCCGTCACTTGGCCGGTGGTGTCTCACTACCCAAGTCGACGACGGACGCCTACTTGAGTGACTTCAGGAGCAAGCCCAAGCCGTGGCACTTGGCGTCCAGCACCGCGCTTGGTTTCGACAGCCAAGGACGCCTTTGGGTCGGCACGACGCGTGATCGGGACACCTTCTCCTACTTGGATATCTGGGCAGGCTCGGTTTACGTGGAAACGGTGCGGATTCGGGATCGCCTGATCGGTTACGACCTTCTTGGGACAACCTTGGCGGCGTTGGTCGAGCGAGCTCCCGGCAGCGACGGGATTGCGAGGCGGGCCATCGACTGGTACAGCATCGACGGGTTGGATGTCGGATCACAGGGCGCACGGGGGCAATAGACCCGCTCCCCGGTCCTGTCCCGCTGCGGTCATCTTCAACTGGGCTCCAATGTCGGATTGCACGTTTTCGGGCTGGGAACTGTTGTTAAGGTACACGCCCACATCCAAGGCCGGGGAGGCAAGAGGCATGAAGCTCGGAAACTCGAAGTGGTTGCTCGCTGTCATCGTGGGTTCTCTGCCGTTAGCGCTGACTCCGTTTGCGACAACCGGAGCATGCGGTCAGAGCAGCGATCGCGGCGGAATCGTATTCCGCTGGGAAGATGTTCCGGCAAGAGCGGTGATGATTACCATGGATACGGTGATCGGGGGCGACAGCGCCGAGGATGTCCGGGCCCTGGAGGTCGGCCGGGCCCGGCTCCTCGCCGTCCGCGAAGAGTGGAGCTACGGTACGCTGGACGGGCCGGACAACA
Source organism: Longimicrobiales bacterium (assembly GCA_963662845.2). GTDB lineage: Bacteria > Gemmatimonadota > Gemmatimonadetes > Longimicrobiales > Gaopeijiaceae > Bin94. The sequence continues at coordinate 248,997 of CAXXCM010000007.1, forward strand.
CGCTTTGGGGATTGATCCGGGACGTCGCCACGGACGCCGAAGGCAACGTCTACGCGGTCGACGGGCTGCTCAATCTCGTGCGCGTGCTGTCGCCGGCGGGCGAGCTGATCGCGGAGACGCTTCGCAGCGGCGAGGGTCCGATGGAGATCCGGGGACCGGCGGGCGCGGATTTCGTCGGCGACACGTTGATGGTCTTTTCGCCTTTCGGGTTCCTCTACGCGTCGGGCGAGCCACAGAATCTCACTGAGGCCGGAAGGTTTGTTCCAGAGAATCCTACGGGAATCGAAGACGCTTGCGTGGGAGACTCACTGGTCTTCCTCAGGATCATGCCGTTCCTCGAGTCGGCATCCGTACAGGCCATGAGTCTGGACGGCACGGTGGTCGGCATCTTCGGCGACGTGTTCGAGCACGATGCTGTTCCGGTGCGGACCAACCTGTCCCGCGGACAAATCGCCTGCACCCACGAGCCGAAGACGGTAGTGACATCCTTCAACGACGGTTCCCTGATTCACGGGTACGACTACTCGGGAGCCGCCCAGTGGGTAGCACATCTGGCCGGGTTTCGCGCTCCAGAGGTCCGTGGCGTACCGCTCGGCGACGGGCGCTACGCAATGTCGAGGCCGGGTGAGTCGCCGGAGGACAGAGTTCAGACCCTGACGTCACTTCCAGATGGTCTGATGCTGGTTCAGGTCAACCGCATGGGGCCCTATGAGGTGGTTGAAGATAGGAGGCTGAGAAAGGTCCGTAGACGCGACAGTTATCTCCTACACGCGCGCACGGGCACCGGAGTGTATGTAGGCGCTGGGCTGCCAGAAGTGGTGCACGCGACCGAACGGAGACTCTTCGCGATGGACACCGACGACGAGCTGGATTACGTGATCCTGAGGACTTACGGGTGGTAAGGACGAAGGCCATGCGACAAGCGCGCGCTCGGCGGGGTCACGGACGGACAGCAAGGCCTGGACCGTTTGCGCTCTACGCGGTCGTCGCTTTCGTAGCGGCGACCGCAGCGTGCTCGTCCGAAGCGGTCGATGTGTCGGTCGTTGTCGTCGAGCTACAGCACTTCGCTTCGAGCACGGCTACCCTCAGCGCCAACGATGATATCGCGCTGGTCTCCTCAGAGGTGGCGTGCGTAGTTGATTCCTACGACTCCCGCATCCACTGCGTGGATCGCAGCGACCGCTCCGTAGGCGTCTTCGGGGTCGAGGGCGAGGGTCCGGGGGAGTTCCGAGGGCTTACCGGAATCGAGCGTGGGCCGGATGGTCTCTTGGCGGCCATCGAGTTCAGTCCTTCACAACTGACGCTGTTCGAGCCCGATGGCACATTCGTGTCGGAGGTGCGCCTGCCGCCCCTTTTTCAGGGAAACCTACTTCATGGTGACCGCTTGTTCGGGATGAAGCTGGCGTTGCTGGATTGGGACCGCGCCGAGAATGTTCCCGACTACGTGCCCATGGAGGCCGCCATCTCCGCGAGGGAAGAAGTGCTATGGGAGCGCTCGGACTTGGCGGAAGCGGCGGGACGTGACTGCCTTAACGGCGCGATGGGTATCCCGACTCCACACGGCGGCCTTGTGTTTGAGGCGTGCGGGCACGAATTGGCGTTCTTTGACGAACGGGAGGCCGATGGGGCCACCGTGGTCGCTTCTCCAGCCTACGTTGAAGCACTTCCCAACGAACGCGATGTAGACGCCTATCTCGATGAGGTCACCAGCATCGGGCTCGCGCGCGTTGGCGGGCTGTCCCCGGAACAGCGCGAAGCCTACGCGGCGGAATTCCGACAAGAGCCCAAGGGATGGTTCCTGAAGCCGAACATGTTCAAGTTCGACGCAGAGGGCCGTCTGTGGGTTGCCACTACACGTGACCGCGACGCCTTCTCCTACTTCGATGTCTGGGTAGGCACCGAGTATGCGGGGAGCGTCCAGATACGCGACCGGCTCATGGGCTACGACATCCAGAACTCTACCCTTGTGGCTCTCGTCGAACGAACACCCGACCGGAACGGGATTGCTCAGCAGGCGATCGACTGGTACGACATCGAACCAGTCGAGTTCGGTCGCGATGAGCGATGAGTAGGAAGACTTCAACCGCTATGCGGTCGACCTCGCATGTCGTCGGGATCGTGGGCGTCTCGGCGTCGATCTTGGCCTTGGCTGGCGCGTTAGGTTCTGCCGAAGTATACGCATCTCAAGCGTCGATGTCCCCGGGCACAGTCTTCCGGGACGACTGCACTGGATGTCCGGAGTTGGTGGTGGTTCCATCGGGGATGTTCATGGTGGGGTCGCCCGTGTCGGAGGAAGGGTGGGAAGTCAGCGAAAGCCAATACCAAGTGACCATCGAGTCGCGCTTCGCGGTGGGGATGTATGAGGTGACGTTCGCCGAGTGGGACGCGTGCGTGAGTGACGGCGGGTGCGGCCTTTATCATCCCGAGGACGAGGGGTGGGGCCGCGGACGACGCCCTGTGATCAATGTGAGTCGTGAGGACGCGCTTGCGTACGTCCGGTGGCTCTCACGAAGAACGGGGGAAAGCTACAGGCTGTTGACGGACGCAGAGTGGGAGTATATGGCGCGTGCGGGGACGACGAGCGCGTGGCACTGGGGGGAGAGTGAGTCGGGGCAGTGCATGCACGGAAACGGAGCAGACACTGCAACACGCAAGAATATACGCTGGTACGGTCCTTTCGCACATTCGCGAGTTGCTCAGATGGCCATGTCCATACAGCACCAGTGGGTTCGTTTGAGCCGAACCCGTTTGGGTTGTACGACGTGGCGGGCAACGTGGCTGAGTGGACGGACGGCTGCTGGGACTACTCCAGCGCCGGCGGCGGGGGTGGATCCGACCATCCGTCGCAGTACTGCTACCCTGTGCTGCGCGGCGGTGCTTGGAGCAGCGGGCCCTACAATCTCCGCTCGGCGAAGCGTATCAGGACTTTCGCCGGGATTCGGAGCAACGACATCGGCTTCCGCGTCGCCCGCCAAGTAAGTTGAAGGAACCGGGTCGTGCCGGGGCAGAAAACGCGGATGGAATCCCTGCTTTAGAATGACGCCGCGACACGGGGCTCGACCCTCCGCCCGGATTTCCGCTAATGGTTTGCCGGTTATCCCGCCACGAGGGCAAGCCGGTGTTGCTCTTGGCTCGTGTGATTCCAAACACCCGGTCGTCGAACAGTTGGTCCATGGAGAAGTTGCCCGGCATCGGTGTCTCGAAAAGCAGCTCGCCTCGCACACCGAACACCATGATCCGGTCCAGCGGTTTGCGCGACGACGGGGTGACCGGCAACATCCCCCGTCATGGACGTCCAGCCACCGTCGCGGTCGGGCCGCGTCGCGCCCCGCCCCCTCTGTCTCGATTCGCCGGACGTGCGCGCCCGCACGGGTGCCGGCGTGTCGGTTGCGGTGATCGACAGCGGCGTCAATCCCGACCACCCGCATGTGGGCGCGGTCGCGGGAGGCGTGCGCATCGCCCTGTCGGGGGACGCCGGCACCGACCATGTCGACCGTCTCGGCCACGGCACTGCGGTCTTCGCGGCCATCCAGGAGAAGGCGCCCGGCGCGGCCATCTTCGCGGTGCGCGTCTTTGAGGACCGGCTGCGGACGAGTGCGCGCGCCCTCGTGGCCGCGATCGACTGGGCGGCCGAGCGGAGGATGCGGGTGGTGAACCTCAGCCTGGGGACGCTGCGCGAGGAGCATGCCGAGCCGCTCGGGGCCGCGCTCGCCCGGCTTGCCGACGCCGGGGGCGTGGTGGTCGCCGCGGCGGAGGCCGACGGGCGGCGGTGGTGGCCGGGCTCGCTGCCGTCGGCGGTCGGGGTGGTCATGGACCCGGACTGTCCTCGCGGCTGCGTCGCGGTGCGCCGGGAAGGCGGCCGCGAAGTGGTGGTGGCCGCGTCACCCTATCCGAGGCCGATCCCGGGGGTGCCGGTGGAGCGCAACCTGAACGGTATCAGCTTCGCCGTCGCGAACGTGAGCGGAATGTTGGCAAGGGCGCTGGAGGGGCGCTTGGGGCCGCTCGCTGCGGACGCGTGTGTCCATCTCCTGAGCTGAAGTCGGCAGAAGCCAGTAGCGATGGTGGATTGCACGTTTGGCGGCTGAGAACTGTCTGTTAAACAGAGGGCCACGACAGCCGATGCGCTGGACCCCATCGCAACCATGAGCCATCGGGAGAGTCAGTGAGCAAGTACGATCAGACTGGCAACCTGGGACGGGCAGGGTACTCCGTGTGCGCTTTGGTGATCCTGTGTCACCTCGGAGCGCAGCCAGCAGCTGCGCAGATGTTGGAAGTCGGTGCGCCATTGGCCACCGCGTTGCCGTCCAGCGCGGTGGACGGCACGGCTCCTTCCGTGGCTGACCTCGTTTCAATCACCGGCACCACCGTGGCAGTGCTGGCTCGACAGGCGTCGGGCAGCCACGTGTACCTGCTTGACACAAGCGCGCTCGGCGAGGCCATCGCACACGCGACGCTGGACGATGCAGTCAACGCGACCGCGATCACGAATGCTGGCGACACCGCCCTGCACGTTCTCGACGCCTGGGGACCAGCCGTAATCCGCGTGAACGTCACACCGAACGGCGAACTGGAGCCGTCGCCCTCGATCCGGCTGCCCCTGGCAGCGGCGACCGATCTGTGCGTCTCAGGCGACCGCCTGCTGGTGCTCGGCGCCGATGCCCCGATTTCCGCGAGCGCAGTCCATGAATTCAGCAGCGACTATCGCCTCACGGGCGCTTTCGGCTCCTCCTGGGCCGCCTGGCATGGCTCCACACCTCGACCTGGCTACGCGGCGGGCAAGATCTCCTGTCACGCGCCCCGCGAATCGGTCATCGTCGCCTCACTACTTCACCCGGACGTGAGGGCCTATGGCGCGGACCGAAGACTGCTCTGGGACGCGGAGATGCCGGGATTCCTGGCAGTGCGGGTCGAGTTTCAGGATCCAGCGGGCGTGGCGTATCGCCTCCCCGATGGCGACCGCTGGGACAGGGTGATCGGCATCTCGGCGGTGGCGGGGGATCTTGTGGCCGTGCAGGTGGAGCGGCAGTCAGGATCGGAGTCGCGATCCGGCCGCCGGGAGATCATGACCCACCTCTTCGATGCACCGTCTGGCGAGCTGCTCGCTTCCCAGGCAGACCTGCCCGCGATTGCCGGGACTGTGCCCGAAGCCAACCTCGCGCTGGTGCAGGCAGACTTGGGACAGGAAGGAACGCGACCGGAATGGCGACCCTATCGAATCTCCGAAAGACAGCGACGATGACTGAGCCCACCAACGCAGCAAGGCAGACGACGACGAGGCCATCCAAGACGTCCTGGTCCCTGATCCTACTGACGCTTGGGATGGCGGCCACCAGCCAGGCGGTCTCGGCGGGACAGCAGTCCTACGTGGTTCGCGACAGCGCGGGTGCCCGCATTGTCGAGGCGAGTCGGCCGCAGTGGTCCGCAGGATCGGCGTGGCGGCTGGGTGAGACGCCGACGCTGACGATTGGCACGGTGGCCGGAGTCGACGCAACGGTCTTCCAGCGGATCACCGCGGTGACTCGACTGGCAGGCGGAGAGATACTCGTGGCAGAGGCGAGCACCGGAGAGATGCGGATCTTCGACCGGCGGGCAACGCTCGTCAGAAGCGTCGGCCGGAGCGGCGAGGGGCCGGGGGAGTTCCGGTGGCTGGGGCATGCATGGGTTCGAGGCGAGTCGATCGGTGCCTATGACAACATTCTGCATCGCGTGTCGATCTTCTCCGAAGACGGGGAGCTCGTGGAGACCATTCGGCCGACGGCGGCACCCGGAGCGGGCCGGGGGACGGTGGAAGGGCAGTTCGCGGACGGGAGCTTCCTGGCGTTGAGCGCACCGTCGGGGTCCGTGGGTTCGGGGACGGGATTGCTCGATGGAGCCACCTGGCGACTGGATCGATACTCGCGGACCGGAGAGTTCGCCGAGGCCATCGCGGACCTCAGGGAAGGGCCACGTTGGGGCCACGACATCCAGGGCCTGCCACCGGGGATGTACCTCCCGTTCTCTCCGGGCATCGGGTCACGGGCGACGAGCGGCAACGACCTCTATGCCGGGAACGGGCTGACGGCCGAGATCCGGCGGTGGCGAAACGATGGCAGCCTGTCGCTGGTCATCCGGTGGGCGGCGGGGGACCGTCGGCTGTCGAACGAGGACAAGGCGAAATTCCGTCAGGCCAACGCCGAACCGCCACGAGGCTTTGCTCCGGAAGCCTGGCAGCGGTACCTGCGGGAGGTGCCGTTCCCGGAACGAATGCCCGTCTATGAGCGGATCGTGGTCGACAGCGGCGGGCACGTCTGGGCGCGGATGGTTCAGGCGTCCGGGCTGGACGTTTCAACATGGTACGTCTTCAGCGCGGACGGCATCTGGCTGGGCAGAGTCGAGATGCCGGAGAGCCTGGAGGTCCACGAAATCGGGGCGGACTACCTGCTTGGCGTTCAGCGCGACGAGCTTGACGTGCCGTTTGTGGTCGAGATTCCGGTGAATCGCCAGGGCCGGGGAGGGTGCGACCCAACGTAGGCTTGCCGTCGGGGCGGTCTCGCCATCGCCGATCTCGCCAAGCACCGCCGATTCCTGTACTCTGTATCGGCTGTCCGTTCGCGTCCCTTCTGCCCCTGCCTGCCATGACCCACCAGCCATCGGTGGACGAGGAAGGATCCTCCGGGCCGAGCCCGCCACCCCGCCGGGGATTCCTGGCGGCCGTCGGCGCGGTGGCCGCGGGAGGCCTCGCCTTTCTCGCGCCGCTTTGGTCCGGCGTCCGCGTGGCCCTGTCACCGCTGGGACGGTCGGAGGCCGAACGCCGGTCTGGTCCCCGTCGCCAGGCTGGCGGCGATCCCCGACGACGGCGTGCCGCGCAAGTTCCGGGTCGTGACGGACCGCGTGGACGCCTGGAACACGCACCGCCAACTGCCCGTGGGAGCCGTCTACCTGCGCCGCACGGGCGACTCGGTCGAGGCGTTGAACGTGGTCTGCCCGCACGCCGGGTGCTTCGTCAACGTCGCCGCCGACCGGTCGCGGTTCGTGTGCCCCTGCCACAAGAGCAGCTTCGATCTGAGCGGTGCCGTCAACGACCCGGCGAGCCCCAGCCCCCGCGACATGGACGCGCTCGACGTCGAGGTCCGCGGCGACGAGGTGTGGGTCCGCTTCCAGAACTTCCTGCCCGGGCGGTCGGAGAAGGAACCGGTGGCGTGAAGGCGGTTCGCGGCGCGAAGGCACTGCTCGACTGGCTCGACGGCCGCACCGGGTACCGGCGGCTCGTGCGCGCGGCCCTGGTCGAGCCCATCCCCGGCGGCGCGAAGTGGAAGTACGTGTGGGGGAGCGCCCTCACCTTCGCGGTGGCCGTCCAATTCGTCACCGGGCTGGCCCTCTGGGCGTCGTACAGCCCCAACGCCCAGGGCGCATGGGAGAGCGTCTTTCACATACAGCACAACGTTGCGGGCGGCTGGATGCTGCGGGGGATCCACCACTACATGGCCCACGCGACCATGGTTCTGCTCGTCCTGCACCTCATGCAGATCGTCGTGGCCGGCGCCTACCGGGCCCCGCGAGAGGTCAACTTCTGGTTCGGCATCGCGCTGCTGCACGTCGTTCTGGGGCTGTCGCTGACCGGCTACCTGCTGCCGTGGGACCAGAAGGGGTACTGGGCGACCAAGGTGGCCACCAGCATCGCGTCGATCACGCCCCTCGTCGGTCCCGCGCTCCAGGAGGTGCTGGTGGGGGGCGCCGACTACGGTCATCTGACGCTCACCCGCTTCTTCGCCCTGCACGCGGGCGTCCTTCCCGGCGCGCTGATCGCGCTGATCGCGGGTCACGTGTTCCTCTTCCGCCGGCACGGGGTGACGACGGGCGGGCTGCGCGACGGTGGGCACGCCACGAACGGCGAACCGACCCCGGCCCCCAATGGATCGCGCGACGGGTGGTTCTGGCCCGATCAGGCCCTGCGTGATGCCGTCGCCTGTCTCGCGGTGATGGCTGCGGTGCTCTACCTGGTCATCCGCGCGGGAGGCGCGCCGCTGGGCGCCCCCGCCGACGCCAGCGAGCCCTACGCCGCAGCCCGCCCCGAGTGGTACTTCATGTTCCTCTTCCAGTGGCTCAAGTACTTCCCGGCGGGCACCGAGGTGATCGGCGCGATCGTGGTTCCGGGGCTCCTGGTCACCCTAGTCGCGCTCATGCCGTTCGCGGGACGCTGGCGGCTCGGCCACCGCTTCAACATCGGCTTCACGGCGGCGATGCTCGCCGGCGTCGCGCTGCTGACCTGGCAGGCCTACGCCCAGGACCGCGCCGACCCGGACTTCGTGGCCGCCCAGCGACAGGCCGACGCGGCTGCGGAGCGCGTCGCCGAGCTCGCTGCGGGACCCGACGGCATCCCCCCGTCCGGCGCCCTGACCCTGCTGCGGAACGACCCGCTCACCCAGGGCCCCCGCCTCTTCGCGGACCGGTGCGCGAGCTGCCACAGCTACGACGGCCACGACGGCCTCGGCAACGAGCTGGCCGAGCCGCAGACCGCCGCCGACCTCCAGGGCTTCGCGAGCCGCGAGTGGCTCACCGGCCTCCTGGACCCCGAACAGGTGGCGACGCCCCGCTACTTCGGCGGCACCGACTTCGCGCGCGGACGCATGGTGCGCATGGTGCAGAGCCGGATCGCCGGCTTCGACGCCTCCCAGCGCGAGGATCTCGCCAAGGCGGTCAAGGCGCTGTCGGCCGAGGCGGCGCTGCCGTACCAGGCCGTGCTGGACGAGGCCGACCGCGACGAGATCGCGGAGGGCGCGGCGCTGCTCAGCTCCGAGTCGATCGGCTGCACCGAATGCCACGAATACCGAGGCACCGTCGAGCGCAGCCTGGGCCCGGTCCTGACGGGCTACGGCTCGGCGGAGTGGCTGGAGGCCATCGTCCGCGACGCCTCGCACCCCCGCTTCTACGGCGACCGCAACGACCGCATGCCCGCGTTCGGCCCCGACGGCATCCTCGGCGACACCGAAATCGCGCTGCTGGTACGGTGGCTGCGCGGGGAGGGGTGAGGGCGACTAGCTGGAAGAAGCAGGCCCACCATCACTGGGTCGGCCGACATTTCGATCGAGGCCCGTGCATTCTGCTAGGCGACCGATCTGAGAGAAGGTGAAGACCTTGCCTCTCGTGGCGATGAGGAGGTCCCGCATGTCGGCCTTGCGCACCGCGAAGCCGCGACCAGCGATGCACGCGACGACTTCGAATCCCGGTTGGTGTGCGTCCTCACGCCTGTCGCGCATTCCGGCGAGCCGAAGAACCCGTGCCACCTTGTCTCTCGCTGTCCCGTCGTCATTGGTCATCTTGGCTTCAATGACTGCAAGTGGCGAAGCGGGGTCCGGGCAGAAGAAATCGGGATTCTGCTCCCAGCCAGCGACCGATTCTCCCCGGGAAGACCGGTGGAATGGCACGTTGGCCGAAGACAGATGCTCCTCGATGCGGTCTTCGAGCATGTTGCCGACGAGTTCGCTTACCGAGTCGCGATGGGACGCGAACGGTCGACCGAGAAACCGCTCATAGAGGAGAGCTTCATACGGGATACCGTCTGCGGCGACCTGCCTCAGTGAATCGAGGCCGCGGACCGTGTCCACCTTGTCCAGCCGGTGCACATCCGTCTCCCCCGTCCGTGAAGCGCCTTCGACCAGCATCCGGCAAGCAACCGAGACCAGTGCCCCGATCCTGTTCGCCTGCGTCCGAGTATGTCCGATGGTCTTGGCGGGGTCCATCCGTATCGACCGCTCCAGACTTCGCGCAAACCCCTGGTCGATGCTCTCGCCAGTGCGCGTCGAAGTCACGCATCGTCCGAAGCAGTGCCATCGGCACACGGAGGACCGCCAAGTTGTCATCCAGAACGCCGTGCCGGGGGGTCGAGAGCGCACGCCCCGCCACCCGGTCCACGTCCGCGATCCGTCAGCTCCCATCCATCGCCTCGGCGAATAGCTCTCCTTGGCTTGGCCATGGAGATCTTGACGCCGGTCATGGAGATCTTGACGCCGGTCGGCACCGTCTGGTCCCAACCGGGGCCAAGTCGTACCACGGCCATCCGGGTCAGGTGACCGAGCGTCAGGCAGCGAGCATCGCCCGGGCGCGGCTTCACGCCACCGGCCCGGAGTTTGGCCAAATCCATCGCGACCAGCTCGTCGAGACGGTCGCGCGCCCCGTTGGAATCGCGTAGGTTCACGTCAGAATCGCGAAGGTCCACATTCCGCTCAGATCGGCAGACGAACACGGTATCGACGATTGCCGACTTGGTGCCGCTGATGTGGATTGAGCCGCCCATTTCCGCAGGGCAGGGAATCGTCGCGGTAACCGTCAGCCCGGCGTCGAGGATCGCCACCCCCACCGCATGGTACGCACACCTGCGATTGTGGTGGTAGGTGAAGGCGAGCGGCGCACCTGGCTTGAGTGCTCCCGTCATCCGCGTGTACGCGCTGGCGAGGCCTTCCGCGAAATGCTCGAGGTCGCGCCCCTCGGTCTCGTTGCCGGTCAGTTCGTTGCGATTCCGCGTGGAGTCGGGGTCGAAGGCCTCCGTGTCCGCCGACGCCAGGCGTCGAAGCCAGACGTAGCAGAAGTCCATCAGCTCCGCGTACTGCACGCTGTCGTAGTACGGCGGATCCGTGAACACCGCGTCCAGGGACTCCGGCTCCAACTTCGCTTCCGTGGCCGAGCCGCACCGCAGATCCACCCTTCGTGGACGCCGCCCGTTCCCCATTGCCCGGTCGCCAATCCATTCCTCGGAGGTGTACACCCTCGTCCGGCTCCCGACAGGCACCTCGAAGGGCTTGGCACAGAAGTCCTTTGCCTTCAGGTACTTGGCAACGATGTTGACCCAGCCGCCGCTTCCCACCGGCTTGCCGTTGGCACCGCGAATCCCCAGGAGATTCGCCTCGCACCGCACCAGTCCCACTGGAAACCCGTGGACTGAGAACAGGTCGAGGGCCTTCAGCGCCGTGGTGTCGTATCGAACGAGCAGGTTGTTGTACCTCAGCAGGTCCGACAGGTTCGTCGCCAGCGCGCGCCCGACCCGTGGGCACGACTGGGCCGCCACGAGCCCGCAACTGAGTTCGAGACCGAGCAGCTGTCGCGAGTTGAACATCTCCCGGTAGCGACGGTACCCCCACCTGTGCAGCCTGGATGACTCGTCCCCCGGCGGAATCCGATCCTCGGGGACATACTCCGGTCGCATCTTCCCGAAGACGCGCTCGGCCTCCTCATACCTGGCCAGGTCGCGCGCGGACGGCTTCTTGAAGAATCGGCCCCTGTGCGATCCCCTGCAATCCTGGCAATGGTACTCGATGGCGAACATGCGGTGCCGCAACGGCCCGTTCTCAACGCGGGGAAAGGCGTTCGTGGTTGCGCAGGACGGACACGCCACCGAGCCGCGCCGGGCGGGCCCCTCGACCACCAGCGCCGATCGGCAGCCCTTGCAGCGTCCCGGCGAATCCCGCTCGGCGACTTCGTTCAGCTGTCCGCACTGCGCACACACCAGCACGTTCTTGGGGTGCCTGGCGTTCCTGGCCACGAGGTACCCGGGGAACAGATCGACTTCGTGCCCACAGGAGCGGCACGGCTGGGTCTTGACCCAAAGGAAGTACTTCACCGGGGCGTTCTTGCCGCACTTCGTGCACTCGGTTTCGTAATGGTGGCCGATCCGGCTTCGCAGAGTCTCGACCAGCTCTCGCGCGGCCGCCTTGTAGGCGTCGGTGTCGAGGTGCTCCAGCTCGCGCCCGACGATCCACCACGCCATCGGGTTGATGTCCCAACCGACCACGTCCGCACCGAGTCGGTTCGCCTCGATCAGCGGAGTGCCACCGCCCATGAAGGGGTCCGCCACCCTCGTTCCGGCAAGCTGGTGGGACCGGAAGTAGGTCTCCGCAAGCTCCCCGTCCACGAATTCCGAGAGCATGAGCGCGCGAAAGAGCGCACCCGGCCGACGCGCGAACCACTTGTGGACCGCGATGATCGGCCGGTAGTTCTGCTGAATCGCCTTCTCACGCAGGGCGAGGGCGGCGACCAGGGGAACGTCGAATCGCTGTTCCATGCCCATTTGGGTGGTCCTCACGAAGGGGGGACAGCGGGGAGCGTCCCCGCCGGCCACGTCCCGCAAGATAGCGCGGTGTGCGGAGTCTCCCCAACATTCGTAGTGTTGGCGGGTCCACCCCGGCGGGCCAGCAGCCCTCCACCGACAGGGCGAGCTCCCGGAAGGCCGGGCCACGTAGGCCGCAACGTAGGACCAACTGCTCGCCCGCCCGAGGCGCGCCAACCAAAGGAGGACAGACGTGACGAAGATCACATCGGGATTAGGACCGAGAATCCCAGTGCCGACGGGAGTGGTGGATGTCCAGACACTGCGGTGCCCACATCGGACCGATGGGGTACTCTAGGTGAGGGCGTTGCGTCGGCTGTCGACCCACGGTGCGGCGTGCCTCGCATTCGCATTCGTGGTCGCAAACGCATCCGGCCAGGTCATTCAGGGGCGGATCAGCGACGCGGGAAGCGAGCAGGGCATCGCCGGGGCAATGGTGACAGTTGTGGATCGCCGCGGTGACGAGCTGGGTCGGGTGCTCAGCTGGACCAATGGGCAGTTCGTTGTACGGGCGGATCGGCCGGGAGAGCTTCGGGTACGGGTGGACAGGATCGGGTATACGACCACGTTCTCCGATTTCGTCCACGTTGCGTTGGGCGACACGGTGATGCTCTCGCTGGCCTCGACGGCAGAAGCGATTTCATTGGAGGGCATTGAAGCTTCGGCGGATCGTCGGTGCGAGTTGCGGCCAGCCGAAGGGCTTGCAGTTGCGAAGGTATGGGAAGAGGCCCGCAAGGCACTGGCGGCGACCGCCTGGACCGAAGAACGGGGCATGTATCGATACGAGACCCTGCGCGTCAGAAGGCAGATGGACGAGGCGGGGTGGGACGTGGAATCCGAGGACCGCATCTACGGAGAGGGCTACTCTTCGGCGCCGTATGTGGCTCGATCCGCCGACTCGCTTGTCACGCATGGCTTCGCCGAGATCACTGCGGCAGAGGCTCGGTTTTGGGGACCCGACGCCGAGGTGCTTCTTTCCGAGTCCTTCCTCGGCTCCCACTGCTTCCACCTGGTGCCCGGCGAAGGGCTGGCGGACGAAGGAGCCACCGGTATCGCGTTCGAGCCTGCGGAAGGGCGTGACATCCCAGGCATTTCGGGCACGATGTGGGTGAATCGGCGCACGGCGCAACTGCAGAGAGTGGACTTCAGGTTCATAAACTTGAACGTCCCTCCGTGGCTTCTTGCCGTGGAGCCCGGCGGTAGCGTCGAGTTCCTCGAGCTGGCCAACGGCAGCTGGATCATCCCGTCCTGGCATCTGCGAACGTTTCGTGCAGGAGATGGGGGCACGCACCCTCTGACCGGACGCCCGTACCCGACGCTCGAGGGCGTCACGGTCCACGCGGGGCATGTCTTGCGCGCCCATGGGGACGATGGCGTTGTCTTCGAGGGAGCACCCGGGCACCGAATAGCCGGGGTGATCCGCGACAGCCTTGGTGCCGCCCTTCCCGAGGCCAGAGTGTTCGTGGCCGGATCCGGCCTTGAGACCACAACGGATTCCGACGGTCGCTTCGAGATGACGCACCTCGTGCCGGGGCAATACACCCTCTACTTCAGTCATCGGTATCTGGATGCCGTCTGGTACCCTCCCGAACCATTCTCCGTGACCATGGGCGCAGCGGCGGAGTCCGTGGCGGTCACCCTTGACGCCCCACCACTGAAGGACATTCTCGGTCGCATCTGTGACAACGCGGAGCCGCCTTCACCGATGTTTGCGCGCGAGGTACCGCCACGGATGATCTCGCGCGATGGAATCCTGTTGGATCATGTCAGGGACCGGAATGGCGTGCCGGTCGGCGATGCACGGGTGATCGTGATTCCGGACGCCTATGAGGTTGGCGAGTTGATGGATCCGGAGAAGATGCGTGCCATGGAAAACCAGGAACTGCGTTCTTGGGTTGTGGCTAGGACGAGCTCGGAGGGCTTCTACCGGGCGTGCTGGGTGCCGCTGGGGGTGCCCCTGGAGGTGATGGTGCTGAGTGAAGACGAGTTCGACCAGCGTTGGCTTGAGGAGCATCCAAGCTTGCGCGAGATCTTTCCGGATCGGGAGGTCCGTTCGTTGGCGCTTGATGACCAAGCCCCGCACAGGACCCTCAACATTGAGGCAACGGCTCGCGCCCCGACGCCCCCCGTCACTCCAGCGCGATGATGATCACTCCAGCGCCAGCATGTACCGTCGCCGGGGATCGTTCGGTCCCGTGCCCACCTCCCGCACCAGCCCGCGCTCGACCAGACGGGCCAGCCGCGTGCGCGTCGACCGGGTGGAGAGGCCGATCTCCTCCCAGACTGGTTCCGGGAGTCCAGCCTAGCGGCAGGCCGCGATCATCCTCTGCGCGCCGCTGCCCCACTGTTCGACCAAGCGGAGGGTCCCTGAAGACGCGGCCGAGCACTCGATTCCGCACCTTCGAGACCGGATAGCCATCGAACCGTGCGTGGCCGAGGGGTCGTCGCTTTGTCCGTGCCGGCGAATCGGCCCGCTGCCGGGACAACCGACTTCGTACCAAATCGACCACTGCATCGTACGATATGGTACAAACTATCCATCTCCAGTCTTAGCCGCTCGTCCGCCTCGCCCCTTGTCATCCATCCCCTAATTCCACTATACTTCGTCCCATATCAACCATCGGACCGTACGATATGGTACAAACTATCCCCCGTCCCCGTCTCCTCGCGGCTCTGCGCGACCGGCTGCTGGCGTCGCCAGCGGTCGCCATTCTCGGTGCGCGCCAAGTCGGCAAGACCACCATCGCACGCGAGCTCATGGGTGCTTGGCCGCGCCCGTCCGAGCACTTCGATCTGGAGAAGCCGCGTGACCGGCAGGCGCTCACCCTCGCGCCGGAGCGGGTGCTGGGCGGCTGCCGAGGGCTGGTCGTGCTGGACGAGGTGCAGCGCCTGCCCCAGATATTCGAGACCCTGCGGCCCCTTTGCGACGATCCAGGTCGCAAGGCTGTCTTTGCGCTTCTCGGTAGCGCCTCGCCCGACCTTGTGAAGGGCGTCTCCGAAACCTTGGCTGGCAGGATCCGATTCGTCAGAATGGGTGGGTTCTCCTTGCTAGAGGTGGGGTCCCATGGTGCGGACCGACTATGGCTGCGGGGCGGGTTTCCGCGCGCGTTCCTGGCGGACTCGTCCGCCGACTGGGTGGATTGGATGGACTCGTTCACCCAGACCTTCGTGGAACGCGACATCCCGGGGATAACGCCGGGCGTGTCGACCCAAGCCGTCGGTCGCTGCTGGAGGATGATGGCCCATCTGCACGGGCAGCACTGGAACGCGGCGGAGGTCGCGCGCTCACTCGATGTTCGGTCCCCCACAGCGAACCGCTACCGAGACCTCCTGGTCGGCACGTTCATGATTCGGCTGCTCCCGGCATGGTCCGAGAACATCGCGAAGCGCGTGATGAAATCGCCCAAGGTCTACCTGCGCGACAGCGGAATGCTCCACTACCTGCTCGGCCTGGAGCACATGCGCGACCTCGCTGGTCATCCCCGATACGGCGCGAGCTGGGAGGGATTCGCGCTCGAGCAGGTGCTTTTGGCGCACGGCGACCGCGAGTCCTACTACTATGCCACCAAGAGGGGTGCGGAGCTGGACCTGCTTCTGCGGCGGCGTGGGCGACACTGGGGGTTCGAGTTCAAGGCGAGCGAGACGCCCCGCGTTACCAAGTCCATGCACACCGTGCTCCGGGATCTAGACCTGCAGCACCTCTGGGTCGTGTACCCGGGTCCCAGCGAGTATCCAATGCACGACCGCATCACGGCGCTGCCGCTGGCTAGGGTTCATGAACTCGATCTTAGTCCGCGCCCCGTGCAGCGGCTCACTTCCCACCGGGCCAGCCACTCGAAGAGCGCTGGCGTCCTCAAGTACGTGCTCTATGTGGACGGGCCTTCCGACCTTGTCCTGCTGCGGGCCTTGGCCGAGCGGCTAGAGCACCCTGCGGCCGACGTGTGGGACGACCATGCCAACGCCTTTTACCTTCGCGACCTGCGACAGGAACCGGGAGCCGTTCAGGCCGACCCCGGCGCAGGTGCTGGTGGCGATCCGCGATCCACCAGGAGCAGGTTCGCGCTGACACCCGCACAGCATTTCCGCGCTCTTCGCGGCGACGATCCCAGCCTGAGGGGCCTTGCGATCCTCGACATGGGGACGAAGCCTCGCGAACAGGTTGAGGAGGATGGCCTGACGACCTGTTGGTGGCGCCGGGGAGAGGTCGAAAAACATCTCCTCAAGTCCGAGGTGCTGGGCATCTACGCAGCCAGCCGATACTTCAACCGGCCAGTGATCGAGCGGATCGAGAACGAGCTGCTGAATGTCACCTACAGCGTCCATCCCGAAGGCGGTCGCTTTCTGGACGATCCCGAGCGGGTCGAGCGCAGCCCCAGCGAGTTCGTCACAGAGTTCTTTAGGCGCCTGGCGGACCGGATCGGCGACGAGAGCCTGCTTCCCCGGGGCGATCTGCACAGGCTGGTCCGGTCAATGGACAAGAGGGACATCCCCTCCGAAGTGCACCGGGTCCTGGACTTGCTGGGCAGCCTGTTTCGTCATGCTCGACGCTATCAGGAATGCCCCATCACGCGCGGACCGGCGTCGATCAGACGCGAGAGCGATCGCCACGCCTTCGTGGTGTGGGCGGACTGGGCGGAAGGTCGCCACTACAGGATCACGGGGCAGGCCGTCGCCGTCATCAAGACTAGGGGACCCGACGAGCGGACGACGGACCATGTCGTCGAATACCTCCGGCAGAGGTGGGATGCCGGCGCGGACCGGCCCACGGTGGATAGCGAGCTGGTGGAGTCATGCTGAGGCCCTAGCTTTTTCCAAGCCTACCCCCCCGGCAGCAACTCGTACTTGGCGATCCGCCACGGCGGGAAGTCCGGGTTCAGCAGCACGTAGAGATACCTGCCCCCGCCCAGAACCCGTGGATCTCCCATCCCCTCAGTCGTCGCAGAACGGCAGGAACTCGTGGGCCAGGCCGGTGAGGCCGAGTTCCTTGGCTCGGCCGCGGGCACGCTCCGCGAGAGCCGGTTCCGGCTTCCCGGTGCGACGGGCCAACCGGACCGTCTCGAGCGACAACCTCAGCCACACCAGCGGGCGCCGCGACTCGTTCGCGTCCAAGCTGCGCTCAAGCAGAGCTCTCGCGCCAGTCAGATCGCCGGTCCGCGCCCTCAGGCGCGTGTGGAACAGGATGAGACCCAGCGCCGTCTGACAGAGGGGTTCCCGCGCCGGGTGCATCTCGGCGATCGCGCTGAGCCGCCGCAGCTTGCCCAACTCCATGAGCAACGTCCCGGCCAGCCCGGCGAGCGGATCGACGAACTTGACGGGAACCGCGACCGGATCCGCGTCGTCACCGTCGGTCTCGTCGCCCTCGGCTCCGTCGATCGCCGCCAGGACGGCTGCCATTTCGTCCAGGTCGCCGTGAACCACGGCCAGATTGCCTCGGACGAGGCGCTCCATGGTCCTGATCTGGGGGCAGTCCATCTCGCGCGTGACCTGTCGGGCCTCCTGCAGAACTCTGGTCGCGACCTCGTGGTCGCCGGTCGCGGTGTGCCACTCCGCCAGGCCCAGAAGAACGAAGGCCTGGCACCCGAGCTGTCCCGACTCTTCCGCCGACGTCCTGGCCGTGGACAGCATCTCCCATCCCTCCGGGGTCGCCACGAGCCCACTCGTCATGAACGCGACGGCGCAGCGCTGGTGGGCGAGCACGCCTTCGTGCCGCGATTCGCTCGAGCGGGCCAGGCGCACCGCCTCGCGACCCGATCTGAGCCCGGCTTCCGGGTCGACGTACTCGGCCTCCATCGCCAGGGTGGCGAGAACTCGACATCGCCCCAGGGGCTGCGCGGACGGTTCCATTCCTCGAATCCGCGCCAGTTCAGCGATCAGCTCGTCCCGTCGGCCAGCCCGGTCCAGCACCTGGACTCTGGTGTCGAGAACGGCGGCCAGGCGGGTGTCGTCATCGATGGTGCGGGCGCTCTCCTCCATGTCGAGAAGTCCGGCGAGCGAGGTCTCGACGTCGTCGAGTCCCAGCAGGTGGCGCGCGTCGGCGACAGCCAGTCGCACCTCGAGCGCCTCGGACGGGGACAGGCAGGTGGCGTCGTCGAGGGCCTTGGCCCCGAAACGCACTGCGGGCCTGAGCCTGCGCAGGTCGTAGTAGGCTCGCGACAGGCTGGCGGCGATCAGCCCGCGCCGGGGTCCCTCGCTCAGCTCGTATGCAGCCTTGAGGATGCCAAGGCGATCCGCGCCATTCCGGGAGTCGGCGTACTTGACCGCCTCGAGCGCGCACATGGAGGCGTGCCGCCGCCTGCCCGCCAGATGATAGTGCCGGGCGACATCCAGCAGTCCCGTCCCGTTGGACGTGCGGCTGAGCACTTCGGCCGTCCGCGCATGCAGGACGGTTCGCCTGGAGGGATGGATCCGCTCGTAGACGGCATGGCCGAACAGAGCGTGGCGAAACCGGACACCCTGGGAAGACCAGTGGATCAGGCGGAGCCGATGAAGGTTCTCCAGCGCATCCAGACAATCGGTCCGCCCGGTGTCGGTGACCCCGACGAGGCGATCCACCGGAGTGCTGCGTCCGAGCACGGCCAGACTGTCGGCCACCTTGCGGCTGGAATAGTCCAGTCGTTCGAAGCGGCGGGCAATCACCTGCCGCACCGATACCGGGACGGGAATGCGCTCCGGGATGTCGCCATCCGCGACGTGCCCCTCGGAACTCGCGGCAAGGTCCAGAAGGAACCTGGGGTTGCCCCCCGCCGTCCTGGTGATGCCGACCAGACTGGAATCGCAGGTGTCGTCGACGGAAACGACGGATCTGGCCAGCTCGACCGCCGCTGCGTCGTCGAGCTCGCGAAGGCGAACCGTCGCGGTCCCGGAATCGAGCTCCTCTTCGCGGATGAACCGGGTCACATTGTCGTCCCGACGGAGCTCCTCCTCGCAGTAGGCGACGAGGAGCGTGAGGTCGCCCTTGCGCCAACGCCTGTGCAGGAATTGCAGAACGGCGATCGAACCGTCGTCGGCCCAGTGAAAGCCATCCAGGAACAGGATCGTCTTCTGTGCCTCGGCGATGGTCGCAAAGAGCCGCAGGATCGCTTCGCAGGTGTGCCTCGAGAGAGTTCCCACCTGCGGAGGAGCCGAGCTGGAGAACCTCTTGCTTCCCTCCTGGAACTCGGGCAGCAGCGCAAGCATCGTCGATCTCCAGGGCTCGGCGAGCGCGCGCAGGAACGGCAGAACCGACGGCTCGCTCAGGGTCTCCAGCAGCGGACCCAGCGCAATTGTGCGCTCCAGCGGCACCGCGCACGCCTCCATCACGTGGTAGCCCCTGAAGCGCGCGCTCTTGATCACCTCGTGCACGAGCCTCGTCTTGCCGACGCCGGCTTCCCCGCGGACGATGATCGTTCTCCAGCGTCTGCCGTCACCGTTTCGATAGAGGTTGCGGGTGAGTTGGGCGATTTCCTCCGACCTGCCGACCAGCGGGGGATCGGGCGGGCGGTCCGTCGCCTCGTCGGTGCGTCGCGTGGATCGCTTGTGGGCGTCCTTCACGTTCTTCAGCAGTCGCTTGGTGGCCGGCTCCGGGGTCCAGCTTCCCGACGGATCGATTCGCTCTGCGAACGATCGGTAGACGGCCTCGGCTTCGCGGACCTGCCCAGCCATGACCCGCGCCCGCATGACACGGCGCAGAATCGTTTCCTCGCGCGGTTCGAGCCGAAGCAAGACGTCGGCAGCCACCTGCGCCCGCGCCCAGTCGTGCGCGTTCTCGGCCTTCTCCCAGACGGAGAGGGCGGTCGCCCGCAGTTGCGAGCGCTGGAAGACGCGCCGCTCCTCGATCCAGTCGGCGAACGCCGATGTCTTCCTGTGGCTGCATGCGGACAGGAACCCGCGATCGAGCGTGTCGCATGCCTCCCCGAAGTCGCCCGATCGAACCATCGCCGAGTACTCGTCGATATCGCAGTTGACGATCTCGTGATGAACGCGAATGTACTCGCCGTCGGGTTCGAAGATTCTGGTGCCGGCGGTCTGGTTGGTCTGGTAGACAAGCTGGCTCAGACGATGCCTGAGGGCCCTGTCGTCGTGCGACTTCCACAGCAGCTGCTGCACTTCCAGGCGACGCATCCGCGCTGTCCCGTCGGCGAACGCGAGTGCAAGCAGTCCGGTCTGAAGGGGTGAGACCCGGATGGATCGTCCGTCCTGCCACAGCGCCGGGCCGCCAAACAGTTCCAATCTGAGTGGGTGCCGGTGGTGCGAAGTGCCGATTGCGGTGGCTTGGCTGTCCATGGTCAACGCACGGCGGAGGTCGATGGCTCTCGCGAGGTCTCCTTCTGGATCCCGACGATCGATGCGCGAAGACCGAGGTTCCCGGACGTGATGGCCCCGGTCGCGGCCTCTCTGGCCAGCCAGGTCTCGAACACCCACTCCCAGCCCAGTCTTTCGCGGGCGTCCATGGGGCGGATGCCGCAGAGACGGTTCATCTGGTTGCTCAGCGAGAACCCGTCGGAGTATCCCAGGGAACAGGCCACGCTGAACAGGCTGGACTCGGAGTTCTGCAGCTTTATGGTGGCTCGCAGAACGCGGGACATGTGCAGCCAGTGCGAGGCCACGGGCAGGTCGCTGTTCATGAGCTTTCGCCCCAGCGCTCGTCTGGACATGTAGAGGTTCTTGGCCAGCGCGCCGATGGTCTGCACCTGCGAACTGAGCTCGACGGTGCGGCGAACGATGCTTCGGGTGACGGGGTCCAGCGAGAACCCTCGCCACTCCAGGTAGTCGGCCACGCCGGTGGCCAGGCACGATGGCTCCCGCCGAATGACGGTCGCGATTTCGCGGGCGGTGGGTGCCTCGTGGTAGGGGAGGACCGCTTGGGGCCGCGACTGCTCGATCGCGCGAAGAACCCGGAGCACCGAAAGGCGGTCGTCCCGGTCGGGAAGAATGATGGCAAGCGCCACCCCAGCCGGTCGATCCGCAACCAGGCGGGCTCCCTTGCGCCAGCCCGGACTGCCGAGGTGCCAGGTCATGACCCAGCCTCCCTCGGATGGCCGTGGCGGGTCGTCGGGGTCGACGCCGGTGAGTTGATCGTAGGGTGGACCGACCAGGAAGACGGCTTCCAACCGGCTGCTGTGGCAGGACATTGACGGGCGCTCCTTTTTCCGCTGGCGAACTCTGGCCCGTCACGCTAATTCTGCCCATCATCAATCGATCAGCGCCGGGCCGTTCTCAGAGGTCGATGGCCGACCGGGAGTGATTCGGTGCCATACGAGCCCGTCGTGTGCGGTCGTGATCCACTGGTTCCGTGCGCACGCCAGCTTGCGCACCGCCTCGCCCCTAAAGGATCTTTCCAACGTCGGCGTACCATTGCCAAGAGATTGGAAGCGCCTCTTCCCGCCCGCCGCACCCCGAAGCCAGAAAGAGCCTGACCCAAAGTGCCAGATATCGCCGCATCCGCCCCCGCCGCCCCGGACACCACCGTCGTCGCCGCCCTGCGCCGCCTCGGCGGCCGCGCCACCCTGGGCGACGTCGTCGCCGCCACCGGCATGCCCGACCACGAGGCCGAGACCTCGCTGAAGAGCCTGCTGGAGACGCGCCGCGGCCACCTCGAGGTCGCCGACTCGGGCGACCTCCTCTACCAGTTCGACCCCAAGCTCATCGAGCGCGACGCCGAGCCGTTCTGGGCCCGCTTCCGCAGGGGCGCCTGGTCGGCCTTCAAGGTGGGCTTCAAGGTCTGGACGGCCGTCATGCTGGTCGTCTACTTCGTCGTCTTCGTCGCGCTCCTGATCGCGGCCATGATGGCCAACCGCGACGGCGACCGCGGCTTCGGCGGGCGCGGCGGCTTCAGCCTGGGCGACTTCTTCATCCTCCACTGGCTGCTGGGCGGGCGGGGGTGGAGCCGGGGCAGCCTCTACTACGGCGACTCGCACGCCAAGCGGCTCCCCAAGGACGCCCGGCCGCCCTTCTACAAGAAGGTCTTCGCCTTCATCTTCGGCCCCGAGGATCCCCGCCCCACCCAGCTCCAGAAGGACCGCACCGTGGTGCAGCTCATCCGGGCGCGGAAGGGCGTGCTCACGTCGTCGGAGCTGATCGAGCACACCGGCCTGCAGGTCGACGAGGCCGACGAGGAGATGGGTCGCCTGACCGGCGCCTACGGGGGCGATCCGCGGGTCTCCGACGCGGGCGAGGTCGTCTACGCCTTCCCCGAGCTCATGAAGAGCGCCCACGGCAAGGTCCGCGCCAGCGAGCCCAAGCCGACCTGGATGCGTCTGGAGTACCCGAAGAAGCTCACGGGCAACAGCACGGGTTCCAACCTGGGCATCGGCGCCATGAACGGCTTCAACCTGACGGCCGCGACGGTGATGGGACTGATTCCGGGCCTGACTGCCGCCGGCCAGGGGCTGCCCCCCCTCGACCCGCTCATCTACTACGGCCTCGGCGTGGTGCCGTTCACCTTCAGCAGCCTC
Organism: Longimicrobiales bacterium; assembly: GCA_963662845.2. Classification (GTDB taxonomy): domain Bacteria; phylum Gemmatimonadota; class Gemmatimonadetes; order Longimicrobiales; family Gaopeijiaceae; genus Bin94. The sequence goes on from CAXXCM010000007.1 coordinate 271,509, forward strand.
TTCTTCGCGATCCCCATCCTCCGCTCGTTCGCGCTGGGCGGCGAGAACCGCTCACGCATGCGGCGCAACGTCCGGCGTCTGCTCCTCGGCCTGGTCTACGGGCGCAGCGTGGGAACCGTGCGCTGGATTCCGGTCGCCGACGCGATTCGCCACGTGAACCACGTGCTCAAGGACCGGCAGGTGCCCCCGAAGGTGATTCTGAAGGAGCTGGAGCGCCTGGCGGCCGAGTTCGACGCAGAGGTGGAGGCGGATGATGAAGGATTCAGGTATCGCTTCCCGGCGATACGCGAAACGTTCGTCGAGGCGGAGCTGATGCGGCGCCGGATGAAGCTTCAGGATCAGCGTCTCGGCCCCATCGTCTACGCCACGGGAGACACCGCCGCGCAGGCGTCGAAGCGCGACATGGACGCCTTCGACCGCGAGCTCAAGCGGGCCGAGCTCGATCTGTCCCGCTACCTGCCGTCGCCCACCCGCGTCGGCTACGAAGAGGACTTCGAGGTCGTCATGGATCCGGTTCCGGCTAGGAGCCGCCGCCCTCGCCCGGCGCCCCGGCGGCACCGATCTCCTCCTCGATGGCGCTGAAGACGCCCTCCCAGTAGGGAAGCGGCTGCGCGCCCACGAGCGGCACGCCGTTCACCATGAACGACGGCGTTCCCCGCACGCCCAGCCGCGCCCCGCTCAGAATGCCGCTGCGCACGCGCGCCTTGGGTCGCTGCTCGGCGATGCACGCCCGGAACTGCTCCGTGTCCGCGCCAACCTCCTCGGCCAGCGCCTCGAACGCCGGGTAGGGTTCGCCCATGCTCTTCCAGTCGGACTGGCGTTCGTACAGCAGCCTGCTCATCGTCGGGAACAGGTCCTGCTCCCCGGCGCACTCCGCCGCGAAGGCGGCCACCATGCCGTTCGCGAACATGCCGCTCACGTAGGTGACGTACTTCCACTGCACCCTGCCCGTCTCGATGTAGTCCGTCATCAGGGTCGGGAAGATATCGGTGTGGAAGCGCCGGCAGTAGCCGCAGCCGTAGTCGCTGAACTCGACGACCTTGATCGGCGCGTCCTCGGACCCGAAGTCGAAGCCGAGCTCGGGAAGCTGGAACTCCTGCGCGGGCGGCAATGCGCTCGTGCCGCCCTCGGAGAGCATCGAGGTGGGGATCGACTGGGAGCGGCTGCCCGCCGGTCCCGCCGCCACCTCGTCGGCCGCCGCGCCGTTCCCCGACCCCCCGCCCCCGCCACCGCAGGCCACCATGGCGGACACCGCCACCACCGCCGCGGCGCGGCCGTACCGTCTACGTTCGTCCTGGACCGTCACCGTATCTACCCCCGAATCTCGTCGTTGTGTGTTGCTCGGGCCGCGCCCGCCTCCCGGTCGCGCCCGTCACCCGAATCCTGCCCTGCCGTCGCGTCCTCCGCCACCCCCGGCACGCTCGCCGCCCCACGCAGCCGGTTCGGAAGCCCCTCGCGAATGACGACCGTCTCGGCGATCTTGTCGTGTATGGCCTGCCGGTTGGGATCCCACCACATCCTTGCGAAGCCGAGCAGCCCGGTCGCGAACCCGGCCGCGTAACCCCCGGCGCGCTCCAGCGACGCCACCAGGCCCAGCGGCTGGCCGTTCAGTCGCACGACGCGAAGGCCAAGCACCTTCTTGCCCGGCGTTCGCCCGCTCCACAACGCCAGGAACAGCGTGAGGTACACGGTGCCCCACCCGAACACCAGACCCGCCTCGTCGGCCGCGTCGCGGATCCAGACGAAGAACGTGGAGGGCGTGTCGGCCTGGGCCAGCTCCCGCTCCAGCTCCCTGATCCGCGCCTCGCGCTCCGCGATCGCCTGCGGCAGGTCCACCACGCCCGGGTCGGCCGGGTTGAGCCCGGGCAGGGTGGTGTCGCTCAGCAGCTCGATCGCGACGGGCGGATCGCCGCCCCGAGACGCGGCCATGCGCAGGAGCGACGGGATGAAGGTGGCGGCCACCGCGACCAGGAGCACGGCGGTCCCCGCGCAGCCGTAGGCGACCGTGCGCGCCCGAGTGGACGGCAGGCCGCCGGGGCGCCGCGCGGCCATGCGGAACAGGGTCAGCCCCACGAGACCCGCGAGCACCCGCCAGCCCAGCAGCTGGAGGAAGCCGATCAGAACCAGGTCGACCATGATCGCCGCGCAGCGCCGCCAAGGCTCGGCGAGCGGCGTGCCCAGAAGCTCCTCGGTGACCGAAAAGGCGTCCGGGGTGACGATGGACCTGGGGTCGCCCGGCATTCCGATGCCTCAGCGCCGGCGCAGCAGGCCGCCCACCACCAGGCCGACCGCGAGGCCCGCGAGCGCCGAGAGGGCCAACAGGGTTTCGAGCCGGCGGGGCGCGGGCGGCTCGTCGGGCAGGGGCGTGGCGCCGTGCGGCGCGGGATCGCGGGAACGGGTCGAATCGTGCGGCGCGACCGGGCTGCTCGACGTGTCCAGGTCCGGCGACGTGTCCAGGTCCGGCGACGTGGCCGGACCACCATCGAGAGCGGTGGACACCGCTGGGGGCGGCGCCGCCATGTCGGTGGCGTGGCGATCCTGCCGCAGTTCGAGCAGCGCCCGAACCTGTTCCTCTTCGTCCTCGAAGCCGCAGCTCGCGCACGAGACGAAACCGCGGTCCCGAGCCGTGCGGTTCGTGTACGACATGTCCTCGCCGTCGTTCGGACAGGGCAGTGGACAGGGCAGTCCCGCCGGCAGGGGAGCCAGGATCTCGTAGAGCATTCCCTTGGACAGGTCCAGCTCGCGGGCCAGCCCGTTGACACTCACTTCGGAGTGCCAATACAGTTCGTTCGCCCGCGCGACCACCTCTTCCGAGGGATGGGCTCCGGCGGTGTCCGACACGTTGAAGTTCACCATTTCCCTCGATCCCGGGCTTCCGGGTTTGGGGTGGCCCGGCGTGCGGTTGGCCGGGGCCGCTTCGATACCGCTACCCTTCAACATACATCGGCGATTCCGTGCGGGCACCGCGCAGCCGCTGCGCACTGCGGCAGGCCGTGGACGAGCGGAGCACTCGCAGAGACCGGAAGGGGATTGAATGCGCGCGAGATCCAGAATCATCGGAAGCCTCGAAGCGGTGTACCGGGAGGCGTATCAGAAGGCGGACCGGTCCGGCGACAGCGCGCGCATGGAGGCGCTCGACTTCGGCTTTCGGCGCGACCAGGTGATGCTCGAAGCCCTGCTCGACGTGAGGGACGCGCTCGCGAACCTGCCCAGCGAGGAGCCGCGTGCCGAATCGAGCCTGCTCGACAAGGCGATGGCCATTCGCAAGTTCACCAAGCTGGGGCCCCGGTGAAGATCTACACGAGACGCGGAGACGAGGGGACGACGGGTCTCTTCGGCGGTGGGCGGGTTGCCAAGGACGACGCCCGCGTCGAGGCGTACGGAACCGTCGACGAACTGAGCGCGGCGATCGGCGTTGCCTCGGCCCATGCGGTCGACCGGGGCATCCGCGCCGCGCTGGGCCGGGTGCAGTCCGACCTGTTCGCGATCGGGGCGCGTCTTGCGACGCCTCCGGCGAGAGATGGGCGGAACCCGCCGGCGCTCCCGGATCTGCCCGGCGAGCGCGTCGCCGAGATGGAGTCGTGGATCGACGAGGCCTGGGCGGACACCGCGCCGCTGCGCAACTTCGTCCTGCCCGCCGGGAGCCCGGGAGCGACCCACCTTCACAACGCGCGCGCCGTGTGCAGAAGGGCGGAACGGCGCGTCGTGGCGCTCGCGGGCCAGTCGTTCGTGGATCCCGAAGTCATCCAGTACCTCAACCGGCTCTCCGACTACCTGTTCGCGGCGGCGCGCCTCGAGAATCACCGCGCGGGGGTGGGAGACATCGAATGGAAGGGAAGGCCATGAGCCCTGCGGCCCTGATCCGCTCCCGCAGCGAAGCGACGCCGCCTCACGGCGAGGTGATCCGCATCGATGTCCGCCGTCTCGCCGGGGTCGAGCCCAGCTCGGCGGTGTTGGTCGTCCATGGCTTCAAGGGCTTCAAGGACTGGGGATTCTTCCCCCACCTGTGCGAGAGTCTGGCCGCCGACGGCCACCTCGTCGTGTCCTTCAACGGCTCGCGCAACGGCATCGGCCCGAACCTGCTGGACTTCACGGACCTGGAGGCCTTCGGAAGAAACACCATCAGCCACGAGGTGGCGGACCTCCATTGGATGCTGGACCGCATGCGCGCAGGCGCTTGGAGCGGCGGGCGCCGTCCCGAATCCGTCGGCCTCCTCGGCCACAGCCGCGGAGGAGGCACCAGCATCGTCACCGCCGCCGAGCGCGACGACATCTCGGCGCTGGTGACCTGGGCCGCGGTGTCCACCTTCCATCGCTGGACCCGACAGCAGCGCGAGGACTGGGCGCGCGACGGCGTGACCTACGTGGCCAATGCGCGCACAGGTCAGGACATGCCCCTCGACCGGATCGTGCAGGAGGACGTGGAGGCGAACCGGAGTCGCTTCGACGTTCTGGCCGCCGCCGCGAGGGTGACCGTGCCGTGGCTGGTGGTGCACGGCGAGGACGACGCCACCGTTCACGCCTCCGAGGCCCGTGCGCTTGCCGAGGCCGGTCCGAACACCGAACTTGAGGTTCTGCGGGGATCCGGGCACACCTTCGAGGCGGCCCATCCGTTCGAAGGGGTCACGCCCGGGCTGGACGCGGCCATCGACGCCACCAGGCGCCGCTTCCGCTCATTGCTTCGGTGCGACGGGGTTGCCACCCGGCGGCAGTTACGCAATGATGAAACTCCCTAGAATACACGGTCATATCCCGAGGCGGTCGTGACATATATCATCACCGAGCCATGCATCGGTACCAAGGACGCCAGCTGCGTGGAGGTGTGTCCGGTGGACTGCATCTACGAAGTGGGCGAGCAGTATCTCATCCACCCCGACGAGTGCATCGACTGCGGCGCGTGCGAGCCGGAGTGTCCGGTCCAGGCGATCTTTCCCGACACCGATGTGCCTCCGGAGTGGAGCGACTACATCGAGAAGAACGCGGCGCATTTCGAGTAGTCGCGCGCTTCGGACCGCTCCGCGCGCCGGAAGTCGAGCGCTGCCCGGAGCGAATCCCGGAAACAGCGAAAGGGGGGGCGATTGGCGCGATCGCCCCCCCTTTGCTCTGGGTCGTCTCGTCTGGACGCTGGACCTGCGGTCCGGCGGACCCAGGTCCGAGGATCGCTAGATCCCCAGCTCTCTCAGCCTCTCGAGCCTGATCGTCCCGGGAGCCTTCTCGCCCGGAGGAACCTCGTCCGCCTTGGGCTCGGGCAGTTCCGGTCGGGGGCTTCCCTGACGGAGAAGAGCTACGCCAGCCGCGAACAGCGCGGCTGCGCCCAGCAGATTTACAGTGAACTTGCGAATCGCTCCCTCCCGTGGTTGGCGGTGCAGCGGCACCGGTGATTCCCCCAAGTTGCAGTCGCACGTAGGAAGCAATTACCGTGCCACTCTGAAAACTCGTCGTGCTGCGCGACCTTCGTGCCACCGGATCTCCAAGCGCAGGTTACATTTCTGGGAGTTCCCGAGTCTCGCGGCGACCAGCGCCGGAGGCCTCAAACCGTGTACGATTTTCCCGAAAAAATGGTGAAAACTGGACACAGGACCCGGCGCGGCGATGTGGACCCGGTGCTCCTGACGCAGCAAATGGTCCGCAGGCCCTCGGTCAACCCCTCGCTTGAGGAGAACGGAGCCGGCGAACAGGAGGTCGCGGCGCTGGCGGCGGGCTGGCTCGCCGAGTGGGGCTACCGTGTGGAAATCGCCGAGGTCGCGCCGGGGCGCTGCAACGTGGTGGCGCGCCGGGGCGCGGGGGCGGGGCCCTCGCTCCTGCTGAACGGCCACCTCGACACGGTGGGGGTGGCCGGCATGGTGGAACCGTTTTCGGGCGCGATCCGCGACGGCCGGCTGCACGGGCGCGGGGCGGCCGACATGAAGTCGGGGGTCGCGTGCGCCCTGGCCGTCGCCGCCGAGCTGGCCGCCGTCGAGATCCCGGGCGAGCTGACCGTCGCCCTGACGGCCGACGAGGAGCACGCCTCGCTGGGCATGGCCGCCCTCGTCGCCGACGGTGCCCGGGCCGACGCGGCGGTGGTGTGCGAGCCCACCGGTCTCGCGATCATGCCGGCGCACAAGGGCTTCCTCTGGATCGACGCGGTGGTGCGGGGTCGCGCGGCGCACGGTTCGCGACCCGAGCTGGGGATCGACGCGATCGCCCACATGGGCCATGTGCTGGTGGCGTTCGAGGACGAGGCGCGCCGGCTGGCCCGCGACACGGCACACCCGTTGCTGGGACCCGCCTCGCTGCACGCGGGCACGATCACGGGGGGGAGCGCGCCTTCCGTCTACCCGGACCGCTGCCACCTGGTCGTCGAGCGTCGCACCCTGCCCGGAGAGAGGGCGGACGCCGTGATGGCCGAGGCCGAAGCGGTGCTGGAGAGGGCCCGCAGCCGCTGTCCCGATCTGGACGCGCGGGTCGAGCCGGGGCTCTTTCGCGCCGGAACCGAGGTGCCGGCCTCGTCGCCCCTGGTCGCGGGGCTAAGACGGTCGTGCGCTCGTGCCGGGCTTCCCGGCGCGCTCGAGGGCATGTCGGCCTGGGTCGACGCCTGCTTCCTGAACCAGCACGGCACCCCGGCGGTCTGCTTCGGTCCGGGCTCGATCGCGCAGGCACACGCGGCGGAGGAGTGGGTCGACGTCGCCGAGATCGAGACGTGCGCCCGCGTCCTGACCGACTTCTCGCGGCGATTCCTGCTGGGCTGACCTAGGTGGCGCGGCCGGCCCCCACGCCTGCGGCCTGCCGCTAGTCCAACCGTCCCTACCGACTCCGGCTTGTCACAATGATGGCCCCGCCGGGGAAATTGGTGCCGAAGCGCATCGTCGCGTCCGAGGCGCTCAGATACCTCATTTCCTGGACATCTGCAACGGAAATCGACCGCAGTCCCTGCGCGGCGTCGCCCATGCGGGCGCCGTCCAGCATGAGCTGGGGGGTGTTGGAGCCCCCGGTGCCCGCGCCGCGGCCCGTAAGCCAGCGGGGACGGAGGCGGCGCACGGCGTCGAGAGCGGTCAGCGTCGAGTGGTCGGTGAGCTCCTCCATGGTGATCAGATTGGGATCCCGCCGCGGACCCCCGCTCCCGCCGCCGCTCGCGCAGGCCGCGAGACCGGTCACCAGCGCGAAGCCGGCCAGGATCATCATCGTGGTCGTCGAACGATTCAGGCGCATTCCCTACTCCTTTTGTCTAGAGACCCGGATGCCAGAAACAATACCCCGGCGCGGCCCGCTCCTGTCAAGGCAACTTGCGCCCGATCCCCGCGCAGCGAAAGCATGTCTCCCATGCAATCCCGCGCCCGATCCGCCCGCCCCCAGCTCAAGCGAGCCGTCGGCAGGGTCCAGTTCTTCACCCTCGCCTTCGGGACCATCATCGGCGTCGGCTGGATGGTCTACCTGGGCTACTGGCTCGAGCCGGCGGGTCCCGTGGGCGCGGCCATCGGCTTCGGCGCGGGGACGCTGCTCATCGCCCTGATCGGCATCTGCTATGCCGAGATGGCGTCGATGTTTCCGGTCTCCGGCGGCGAGCTCGCCTACGCATACGAGTCCTTCGGCACCGGCGCCGGCTTCATCACGGCCTGGACGCTGGCCTTCATCTACACGGCGGTCGCCGGCTGGGAGGCCATCGCCATCGGAGTGCTGGCCGAGAACCTGTTCCCCGGTTTCGGCGGTCCGGTCTGGTACACCCTCTTCGACACGCCCGTGCGCCCCGGCAAGCTCGCCCTGGGCGTCGGGGTCATGGTCTTCATCGTCTGGCTCAACATTCGCGGCGTGGCGAAGGCCGCGCGCCTCCAGGACCTTCTCACATACGGGTTTCTGGCCCTGTGCGCGCTCTTCATCGGGGCCGCCTTCGTCCACGGCGCCGCCGCCAACCTGGAGCCGGCCGTGGTGCGCGACGCGAGCGGCTCGATCATGCCCGGAATCATCGCGGCCTTCGTCACCGCACCCTTCTTCCTGGCCGGGTTCGACGTCGTCCCGCAGCTCATGGAGGAGCGCGCCCCCGGCACCTCGGGCCGCTCGGCGGCGCTCATGCTCGTGCTGGCGGTGCTCGGCGCGGGTGCCTTCTACATCCTCATCATCGTGTCGAGCTCGATGGTGGTGCCCTGGCCGCGGCTGCTCGACTTCGACCAGCTCCCCGCCGCCACCGCCTTCCGCGAGGCGTTCTCGTCGCCGCTGTTCTCCCGCGCGGTGCTCGCCGCCGGCTTCCTCGGCATCCTGACCACCTGGAACGCGGTCGTGATCGCCGCCTCGCGCGTCTTCTTCGCCATGGCCCGCGCGCGCCTGCTGCCCGACTTTCTGGGCACCGTCCACCCGCGCCACGGATCGCCGTCCGGGGCGCTGCTCTTCGTCGGCGTGCTGGGCGGTCTCGGCGCCGTCCTCGGCGAGGGTGCCATCGCGCCGCTCGTTAGCGCGGCGACCATCTGCTTCGGCGTCGTCTTCGGGATCGTCTCGGTGGGCGTGGTCAGGCTGCGCATCTCGCGCCCGGACATGCCACGTCCCTACCGCGTCCCCGGCGGCATCGTCACCGCAATCGCGTCGGCGCTGGCCGCGCTCCTCTTCGTCGTGCTCGCCGTGAGCGATCCGTGGGAGCCCGGCGGCGGCATCCCCGTCGCCTGGATGGTCGTCATCGCGTGCAGCGTGCTGGGCGGTCTGTTCTGGCTGGCGTCGGGCACGCTGCGCCGCTCCGTCGGCGAAACCGAGCGCCGCAAGCTGATCCTGGGCGAGGAGGCCCCGCGCCGATGACCCCGCCCCCACGCGACCCGCAACCAACGACCCCGGCCCATGACCCCCAACTTCACAACGCCCGAAACCGTCCACGAGGCCATCGGCCGCACCTTCGTGTCGGACTGGATCGCGGTCGAGCAGGACCGCATCAGCGCCTTCGGCGAGATCACCGAAGACCCGGACCCGCACCACGTGGACCCCGAGTACGCGGCCGAGCACAGCCCATGGGGCCGAACCATCTCGTTCGGCTTCCTCACCATGTCGCTCATGACCCCCATGCTCTACCAGATCTACCGGTATCCCATGGACGGCGGCAGCGGCGACGGCTATCCGGCCAGCTACGGCTTCGAGAACGTCCGCCTCGTGGCCCCGGTCCTCTCCGGATCGCGCATTCGCGGGCACTTCACCGTCAAGGATGTGCGCGACCGCAAGCCGGGCCAGCGCCAGGTCACCTTCGGTTGCCGGGTGGAGATCGAGGGGGAGACGAGGCCGGCGTTGGTCGGCGACTGGCTGTCCATCTGGCTGACCCCGCAGGACTCGTAGCGGCGTGGAGACGAGGGGGGAGCACCCCGGCGCGGCGACGGAGGCCACGCCTGTGGCCGCCACCCCGCCCGGCACCGACGCCGCCACCCCACGCGGCGGCACCGCGACCATCGTCACGGTCCTCGCCGAGATGGCCGCCGACCGGCCCGACAAGCCCTTCGTGCGCTTCCGCGAGGCCGACCTCACCTACGCGGCCTTCGAGGCGCGCACCCGCTCGCTGGCGTCGGGGCTGCGGCGCCACGCGGTGGCCAAGGCTCGCGAAGGCGGGCCGCGTGTGGTGCCCACCCTCCTTCCCAACTGCGCCGATGCGGCCGTCTTCTGGTTCGCGGCCAACCGGGCCGGGGCGGTGTGGGCGCCCTTGAACACCGAATTCCGCGGGCCGGGACTCGCGCACGCCATCAACCTCACGGGTTCGCGCGACCTCGTGGTCGACGATTCGCTCCTGGACGCGGTGCTCGACATCGGCGACCGCCTGGAACACGTGGAGCGCCTGATCGTCCGCGGCGGAGGGCATCGCGAGCGACGGCGCGCCCCCGGTCGGCGGCTCCCTGTCCGGCGGCACGCGTTCGTTCGCCACACTCCCCCTGCAGGCACTGGAGATCGACGACGACGGCGTCCCGCCCGCGCCCCAGCCCTCCGCCGCGGCCCCCTCGCTGCTGATCTACACCTCGGGCACGACCGGGGTCTCGAAGGCGTGCGAGCTGTCGCACCGCTACGTGCTCGGCCACGCACACCTGCTCAGCCGCTCGGCGGGGATGCGCGCGAACGACGTTCTGTTCTGCCCGTACCCGATCTTCCACTGGGACGCCACGATCGGGACGATCGCGCCCGCGCTCTGGCTGGGGGCCACGGCGGTGGTCACCGAGCGCTTCAGCGTGTCGCGCTTCTGGGCCGACGTGCGGCGCTACGGCGTCACCATCTTCGACTTCATGGGCGCCACGCTGACGTTCATATACAAGCAGGAGCAGCGGCCAGACGACGCCGACAACCCCGCCCGGCTGGGCTGGGGGGTGCCGATGCCCGCCTTCAAGGACGACTTCGAGGAGCGGTTCGGGGTGACGCTGGTGGAGGGCTACGGGTCCACCGAGGGAGGGATCATGGTGTGGCAGGAGCCGGGAGAGCTCTTCCCCGCAGGCTCGTGCGGCCGCGCGCTCCCCGAGTTCCGGCTGCGGATCGTGGACGCGGCGGACCGGCCCCTGCCCCCCGGCGAGATCGGCGAGATCGTGGCCCGGCCAACCCGCGACGCCGACCGCCACCTCATGCTGACCGGGTACTACCGCATGCCCGAGCTGAACCGCGAGGTCTTCCGCGGCGGCTGGTTCCACACCGGCGACCTGGGGCGACTCGACGTGCGGGGCAACCTCTACTTCGAGGGGCGCATGAAGGACGCGATCCGGCGGCGCGGCGAGAACATCTCGGCGTACGAGATCGAGCAGGTCGTCGAGGCGCACCCGGCGGTGCTCGAAGCGGCGGCGTACGGCGTGCCCAGCGAGTACACCGAAGAGGACGTGGCGGTGTCGGTGGCGCTCCGCCCCGGTTGCGAGCTCTCGGCGGACGAGCTGCTCGACCATTGTCGCGGCCGCATGGCCCGGTACATGGTGCCCGTGTTCGTGCGGTTTCTCGACGCGCTCCCGAAGACGCCGACCGAGAAGGTCGAGAAGGCGACGCTCAGGAAGTGGCACCTGCGCGCGCTTGCCGCGCGCGGTGGTTCGGGAGGCGATCGATGACCCTCGGGGGGACTCAGTCGGCGTAGTCCTGCCCCTGGTGGTCGAGCACGGCCTTCATTCCGTCCAGGTAGCCCCGCTCGCCGAAGCCGTCGGGGGCGGTTGCGGCCACCGCGTCGGCGACTTCGAGCGGTACCTGGCGAATGCGTCCGCCCGCCGCGCGCACCATCCACTCCGTCATGCAGGCGCGTTCCAGCGAGATCAGGTGGAGCATGGCCACCTCGATCGAGGCGGCGGTCACAAGGGCGCCGTGGTTGGCCATGATCAGGGTGCTCTTGTCGCCCAGCGCGTCGGCCATCCGCTCGCCCTCGTCGTCCTCGGTCACGATCCCCTCGTACTCGAAGTAGGCCACGTTGCCGTGAAAGACCCCGGCGAGCTGGCCTCCCCGCGTGTCGAGCCGCCAGCCCTTGGTCGAGGCGAGCGCGGTGAGGTACGGCGAGTGGACGTGCAGGGCGCAGCTCACGTCCGGGCGGGCGCGGTACAGCGGAGCGTGGACGGCCCAGGCGCTGATGTTGGGGATTCCGGTGCCTTCGACGACCTGCCCGTCGGGGTCGGTCATGAGAAGGCTCGACGCGGTTACCCGCGAGAAATGGGTCTGGCCGGGCGACAGCAGGAGATGGCCGGGGTGCCCCGGAACGGTTGCGCTGAAGTGGTTCCAGGTGCCCTCGTGCAGCCCTTCGAGCACCGTTATGCGGTGCGCGGCGGCAAGGTCGATGCGCCGCTGCCGGACGGAATCCGGATGGGGCGGGCCATGATCGCGCGCGGGCGTCGAACCGGGCATTCTGCACCTCCCTCAAGCAGTGTGAACGCCCGGCGGAAGTTGGAAGCGCGTCCGTCGTTTCCGCAAGCGTTCTCCCGAAGGGGCTGGCCAAGCGGCTACATTTCGTGAAACCGAACTGGAGATGAGATGTCCCTGGCAGCCTGCGGCAACCCCCCCGGAACTGGAGCGGCGATGCATCGATGCCGGACCATCCGCTGGCTGTTCGTCGCAGCGATGGTCGCGGCTCCCGTGTCGACCCTGTCGGCACAGGCTGCGCTCGGGGTGATCGCCGGCGTCAACCGGTCGAGCTTCGTGGGTGGCGGCTCCATCGACGTCACCGGTCGCAACGCGCTCATGATCGGGATGGTGGGCCAGATCCCGCTGGCCGAGACCTATTCGCTGCGGTCCGAACTCTTCTTCTCGACCAAGGGGGCGCGGCTGCGGACCCCTGCGGGCGACCCCGGCGACGGACCCATCAAGCCGCTCGAGCTCCGGTACATCCAGATGCCCGTGCTCGTCCAGCTAAGCACCGGCGGCGCGGGTCCGTTGCGCCCCCAGCTCTACGCGGGCGCCGCGGTCGGACTGCTGCTCGGTTGCACCCTCGGCAGCCTCGACTGCGACGACGACGACGGCATCAACCAGCGCCGCGTGGACGTCGGTCTCGTGATGGGCGGCGAGATCGCATGGCGGCGCATTGGGCTCGGCGTGCGCTACGAAGCCGGGATCCGCACGGTGGACGCGACCCTGCCCGGCAACGAGATCTACAACGGCGCGCTGACCTTCGCGGCCCGCTACATGTTCCGGCGCTAGCGCCGACTCGCGGCGGTGCCGTACGCCTGCCGCGCCGCGAAGAACTCCGCGACGAACTCCGTGGCCGGCTCGGCGGCCATTCGTTCCGGCGAACCGCTCTGCACCACCCTCCCCCCCTCGAGCGCGTGCACCGTGGGCGAGCCGAGCGCATGCACGTCGCGGACATCGTGGGTGACGACCAGCGCGGGTTTGGCGCGCCCTGCCAGGTGTCCGGCCAGATAGGCGCGCAGGCCCCGCCGCGCGGCCACGTCCATGGCCGCGAGCGGCTCGTCCAGCAGGAGCATCTCGGGTGCGGGGAGGAGCGCCCGCGCCAACGCCACGCGCTGCCTTTCGCCACCCGACAGCGCGGCCGGATAGCGCCGGGCCAGGTGGGCGCACTCGATGTCGGCGAGGATGGCCGCCGCGATCTTACGGCGCTCGCTGCGCGACTTGCGTCCGGGGCCGGCGGCGAGCCCGAAGGCCACGTTGTCGAGGGCGGTGAGGTGGGGGAAGAGGCCGAAGCCCTGCGGCACGTAGCCGACGCCGCGCTCCTCCGGGGCGAGGCAGATGCCTGCGGCGGAGTCGTAGAGCACGCGGTCGCCGAGGAGAAGCCGACCCCGGCGCGGCCGATGGGCGCCGACGATGACACGCAGCAGGGTGGTCTTGCCGGATCCGTTGGGGCCGATGAGCACGACGGGGCCCGCATCGCCCTCGATGGACGTGTCCAGGCGGAAGTCTCCGGCACGCGCCTCGACACGGACGCTCCAACGCACGGATCAGGGTCCCGCGAAGTCGCGCAGTGGTGATCGCGTCGCGCCGGTCCCGGCCCCTCGCCCCGCGCCGAAACGGCGCACGATCAGCGCGGGCACCGCGCGGAGGGGGACGAGCAGCAGCGCGCTGGCAGCGACCAGGACCAGCGCCAGGGCGACGGCGACCCGCGCGTCGGACTCCAGGGCCGTGTAGATCGCGAGCGGCATGGTCTGGGTCGAGCCCGTGAAGTTGCCGGCGAAGAGGAGGGTGGCGCCGAACTCTCCCAGCGCGCGGGCCCAGGCGAGGGCGGCGCCCGCGACCATTCCCGGCAGAGCGAGCGGGACCGCCACGCGCAGAAAGGCGCTGGCCGGGGAGTGGCCGAGTGTGCGCGCGACGGTGAGCAGATCTCCGTCCACGCGCCGAAAGGCCGAGGCCGCAGCCTGAATGAAGAACGGAGCCGAAACCACCACCTGTGCCGTGACGACGGCGGTCGTGGTGAAGGGGATCCGCAGCCCGAGCGCGTCGAGCGTGGGGCCGAGGAGGCCGTTGCGGCCGAAGGTCTCCAGCAGCGCGATGCCCATTACGGCGGGCGGCACCACGATGGGGAGGTCGACAAGCGTTTCGACGATGCGCGAGCCGCGTCCCCGGCGCGTGGCCATCCACCAGGCCAGGGGGGTGCCCGCCAGGACGACCACGCACAGGCTGACCAGGGTCGTGCGGGCGCTGAGCCACAGCGCCGGGGCGAAGAGGGGGTGGCGGGCGCCGGCGGCGATGTCGCCGGGCGAGGAGGCGCCCGCCAGCGCGATCAGCGGCACGGCGACGATGGCCAGCATGGGCAGGGCGGCCAGGAACGGCGCGCGTTCCGCGAGAGAGCGGCGGTATTTCACTCGACGCTATTGCGCGACCGCGGCCTCGGTGAGAAAACCGTGCCGCGACAGGATTCGCCGACCCTCCGGCGAAGCCACGAACCCCGACCACCGTTCGGCTGCGGCGGCGTTCTCCGCGCCTGCCACCACCCCGATCAGGTAGCGCGCCCGCACATTGACGCCGGGCGGCACCTGCACCGTCCGCACCCGTCCCGGCACGGCGTCGGTGCGGTACACGATCGCGGCGTCGGCCTCGCCCAGCTCCACCTTGGCGCGCACGAGCCGCACGCTGCTCTCTTCGGAGACCACGCGGCCCAGCACCGCCCGCTCGAACCCGGGGAGCCCCCCAACGCTCGCACGCCTGAGCGCCTCGCGGGCGTATGCCCCCACCGGCACGTTCGCGGTGCCGATCACCAGGCGCTCGGCGCGGGCCAGATCGGCGAAAGACTCGATCCCGGCCGGGTTGCCCGGCGGCACGATCACCACCAGCTCGTTCTCGGCCAGAATGCGCTGATCTCCCACCAGTCCCGCGCGGATCAGCGACTCCATGTGGCTGCGGTTCGCCGAGGCGAAGACGTCGGCGGGGGCGCCGTGCTCGATCTGCAGGCGCAGCATCTGGCTCCCGGCGAAGACGAGGACGACCTCGGTCTCGGGGTGCACGCCCTCGAAGGCGCCCGCCATGTCGTGGAAGACCTCGGTCAGGGACGAGGCGGCGAAGACGCGCAGGGGCTGCCGCCGGGCGTCGTGCGGGGCGGGGGCGCAGCCGTCGACCGCGAAGGTGGCGAGCCCGGCAAGGGTTGCCAGGGTGGCGGTGGTGGTGGCTGCGGGCGCGATCCTCACGCGGCCTCCACCGTGGTGACCTGCCCGCTGAGGGTGCCGTCGTAGCCGGGCAGGTGGCTGACCTCGGTGCGGAAGCCCCGTGCGCCGAGGGCGTCGACCAGGCGCGAGACGGGGGTGGTCGCGGCGACGGCCTCGGGCACGATCAGGTCGAAGCGCTCCTCCGCCAGCGGCACGAAGTCGAGGCCCTCGGCCAGCGCGGCGCCTTCGATGGCGATGCCGACATCGGCCGCGCCCCACCGCACCAGGCGCGCCACTTCGGCGTGACCGTCGGCGAGGGGGCCGTCGCCGGGCAGGCCGCACGCCCCTTCGGCTTCGACGATCCGGGCCGCTAGGGCGTTGGCGCCCGAACCCTCTTCGCGCCGAACGACCCGCAGGTCGGGGTCGAGCAGGTCGCCGCCGCCGGTCAGGCCGCGCGGGTTGCCGGCGGGCACCACCAGCCCCTGTCGCCAGCGCGTCAGGTTGACGACGAGCAGGCGGCGGCCCGGCAGCGCCCGTCGCGCCGCCGCGACCGTGTCGTCGTCGGCCTCGTCCACCGACATGTGGAGCCCGGCCACGTGCACCAGCCCCTTCGTCAGGAGCTCGACCGCGCGACCGTTGCCCGCGC
Organism: Longimicrobiales bacterium; assembly: GCA_963662845.2. GTDB lineage: Bacteria > Gemmatimonadota > Gemmatimonadetes > Longimicrobiales > Gaopeijiaceae > Bin94. The sequence goes on from CAXXCM010000007.1 coordinate 287,124, forward strand.
GCAGCCACGTCACGCGCGCGTCGCTGAAGCGGCGCCCCATCCGATGCGCCACCGCGCCCAGCAACGGAGCGCATCCGGCCACCAGGACGTTGCGGAGCAGGTGGTCCACATCCGCGAGCGGCAGGACGTCGCCCTCGGTCGCGCCAACCTCGCCACCCTCCCCAGTCAGAATCCCGTCGGCGGCGCTCATGCCGTGATCCGGAAGGCGGTGTGCGACCCACTGCCCCTCGACCCGGCCCAGCGCGACCCGCGAACCCACCTCGCGCTTGGACGCGACCGGTGCCACACGCGCCCGCAAGCCAGGATCGGGCGGCAGCACGAACAGATCCTCCACCCTGCACCCGAAATGGCGGGCCATGCGGAGCCCGAGGCTGGTCGAGGGCACGTGCACGCCCGTTTCGATCGCGTGAACCGTCTGGCGAGAGACCCCGAGCCGTTCAGCGAGCGCCCGCTGGGACAGCCCCTCGGCCTTGCGACGGCGCCTGATGCGGTTGTGAAGCCGAGGGTCGGACATGGTGGTTCTCCTGAAGGCGGTGCGTAGCTCCGGTCATGTAAGGTTTACGTTATGAAATGTAAAGCCTACTTGACAGTTCGGCCACTCTCGTCCGACCCTACCCGAAGTGGGGCCGGATCGCCTGCGCTAGCGAGACCTCGATGTCCCACACCGCGTCCGTCACGGCACGCCCGATCAGATCCATCTGGCGCAGGAACTTGATGCGCGGGAGCACCTGCCGGAGTTCGCGCCGCGAAAGCAGCTCCGAGAAGATGCCGCACGCGTCGGCCAGACAGATGATCACCACGTCGCGCGGAGTGGGGATCATCTCGCTGAAGAGCAGCTCCATGATGCGCAGCTTCACCTCGCGTTCGGCCGTGCCGTCCACCACCGGATACCGCCGCGACCGGAAGACCCACAGGAACCGATCCTCGCGCCGCTCCAGAATGCCCCGCTCGATCAGTCGGTTCACGGCGGTCTCGCGGATCTCTCCCGCCCGCCCGGCCGCGCGCTCCACCCAGAAGCGTGCGTCGTGGGTGCCCTCCTCGTTGGCGATTTCGGCCAGCACGGGATCGAGCAGCGCGTCGCCCACAGGGGTCGAATCGACCAGGATCAGCTTCTCCAGGTCGGTGTCGATGCGGTCTTCGAGCGCCAGGTCCATCAGCACCCCGCCGCCGAGGGCATAGCGCAGGGACCAGTCGGGCACCCGCAGAAAGCGCTCCCCTTCGTCGTCCAGCAGGAGCAGCATGATCTCTTCGGCGAATCTCAGCTTCATAATGGTCCGGTCTCCTCAGAAGATGTTGGCCTCCACCAGCGCTCCCGCATCCTCGAACCTTCCATGGCCGAAGGCCGTTACGTCAAGGGTATGCGACCGCCCGTCCGCAATCAGTTCGGACACCGCGAGGCCGGTCGCCGGCGCGTGCATGATCCCGTGCCCCGAAAAGCCGCAGGCGTCCACCCACGCGCGCGCACCCGGATTGAAGCCGATCACCGGGCTGTTGTCGGGGGTCACACCGTAGTACCCCCACCAGCTTCCCTGTCGATCCACCCCGAGATCCACCCACCAGGGGTACCGGTCGACGCCGGCCATCAGCACCTCCTCCAGCCAGCTCCAGTCGACCCCCTCGGTGAAGCCGTCGTCGGCGTGCGTATCCATGCCGAAGAGAATGCGGTCGCCCTCGCTGCGCAGGTACACCCCGGTTTCGAGGTCGATCGTGAGCGGGTACACCCGTTCGTCGGCGATCGGCGCGCTCAGGAAGATCTGGATGCGCTTCGGCCGCACCGGCACCTCCAGCCCGGCGAGCTGCCCGACCAGTCCCGACCACGTCCCCGCAGCGTTGACGAGGTGTCCGCAGGAGTAGGCCGACGACCCCGACGCGACCCGCCACCCGTCGCCTTCGGGGCCGACCTCGGTCACGGCCTCGCGAAAATGGTACTGCACACCGGCGCGGCGACCCATCGACACCCAGGCGTGCGTGGCCATGTGCGGATCGATGACGCCGTCCCACGGGCCGTAGGTCGCGCCCGCCAGGCCATCCGTGGCCATGGGCACGTACCGCAGCACCTCGTCCGGCGACAGCACCTCGACCGGGGCGCCCATGCCGCGCTGCAGCGCGACCGAGGCCATGTGGTCGTCCCAGCGCGCGGGCGGCACCAGAAGCAGGTAGCCGATGTCGCGGTACCCCACCTCGAAGCCGTGCCGCTCGCGGAAGGCGCGGTAGACGGGCAGCGAGTACATCGACAGCGCGATGTTCGGCGCAGTGGTGAACTGGACGCGCACCCCGGCCGCGCTCCTCCCGGTGGAACCCAGCGCGGGAGCGGCCTCGCGCTCCAGAACGATCACCGACAGCCCGCGCTCGGCGATCTGGTGGGCGCACGAGGCTCCCACGATCCCGGCCCCGATGACGACCACGTCGGCGGTGTGGGTGCTCCCGCGGCCGCCCCGCATGCGACGCGGGGCCGGCTTCATGACACCGGGGCCCTCACGACGAACGGAGTGTCGAGTTCGTCGACGACCCAGGTGTAGATGTTGCCGTGCTGGACCGTCACCTTGCCGTAGGCCCGGGGCTCGAATGCGAGACGGACGGAGCCCAGGTGCTCGCCGTCCGCCGAAAACAGGTCGTAGAAGGGGGGCACGTCGATCGGCGTGACCCTTTCCACCCACAGCCGCCCTTCATCGTCCACGAACAAGGTTTCCAGGATCGGCTTGAAATCCGGCATCAGTGCGGTGATCGCTTCGGCGGCGCGGCGGTGCTCCGGTCTTCCTTCGACGACTTGCTCAACGTGGGCGGAGCGGTCGTCGGCGGTCACCGGTTGCGCCGACAGTCCCGCCTCGACCACGACGAGCGTGTCCCCGCTCTCGGCAGTGCGGGTCAGGCGGTATGAAGCGGTGTTCGCGTGCCAGAAGGCGCCGGCAGGGTCCAGAACCGTGACCTCGGTGGCCACGAAGGGGATGCCATAATGCGTGTAGCCGCCGTTCCTTTCAACGACGTATTGCTGATACGTGCCCTCGCCAAGGGAGACGGAGTCGACGGCCTCCGTGGAGAGGTTGTAGGACTTGAAGTAGTTGTGGAAGCTGGCTACGCCATGGCCCAGTTCCGGTGGCCAAGCAAACTCCTCGTCCGAGTGGGAATCGCCCCTCCAGAAACGGCCCTGATCATCGAATGCTCCGTCCCAGATGTACCCGTAGCTGCGTATGGGCATGTCGAATCGGCGTACCTCCTGGCCGACGGGATCCACGCCGACAATCTGGTATTTCCCGTGGTCGTTGATCCACAGCAGTGTGTCGCCCGAGAGCAGGATCCCGTTGGCTTCCATGATCTCGCCCGGGCCTTCGCCATGCTGCACGATCGTGCTCAGATGTTCGCCCTCGGGGGAATACGCCCTCACCTCCACGGCCTGGTAGTCCAGCACGTAGATCGTACCGTCGCTGGTGGCCTGGACGCCGCGGATGTCGCCGAAGATGTAGTTGGGATCGTCACCGTCGAGTGTGCCGATCCGCAGGTCCACATGCGCTTCGGTGACTCCGGGGCCGATCGAATCGATGGCGGGCAGGCTGGGGTATCGCACCAACACCGCTCCGTTCGGGAGCGTTTCGCGCGTCGGACCGTCAACGGGAGCTTCCGCGCTGCAGGAAGCGGCGGCAACGACGAGAAAGGCGAATACTGGGCGGTTCATGGTTGCCTTCCGAAGGCGACGCTTCCCTCGATCTCGGCGTGCAGGACCGCCACCTTGCCGTCCGTGCCGATCTCGAAGCGCAGCATCTCGCCCTGTCCGGAAACGCCTCCCCACCGACTGCGGAACGTGTCGTAGTGCCAGTGCTCCAGCTCGCCCTCGAAACCGGCGCCGAAGCGGGCGCTCAGCACCCCGCCGTCCTCGGTCACCGTGATCTCGCCGTACATGTCGTTGGCGTAGGTGCCGGCGTACTTGGCGGCTGGCAGCGTGGGCGAGGTGCCCTCCGCGCGGCTCTCCTCGAGCTCCGCCGCTGCGGCGCGCGCCTGCTCCTGGAGCTCGCCCCAGACCTCCATCATCATGTCGTGCCACGGCAGCCCCTCCCCGCCCTCCATCCGGTCGATGATCCGATGCGCCAGCGCGCTGCTGAACCCGTTGGAGGCATCGTGGTTGGCCAGGATGACCATCCCGTAGTCGCGCCTCGGAACGAATCCGACGAACGCGGTCATCCCGTCGATGTTGCCCCCGTGCGACACCATCGTCACGTCGCGGTAGCTGTTCAGGAACCAGCCGAGACCGTAGGTGAGGAAGTCCGACTCGGGCCAGATCAACCCCCAGGTGCCCTCCTTGCGGATGATCATCTGGCTGGTGTGCATCTCGCGCACCGCCTCTTCCGAGATCAGCCGCTCCCCCTCGTACTCGCCGCCGCCCAGTTGGAGTCGTACCCACTGGGCCATCTGCATGGCGCTGGAGTTGATCGAGCCCGCCGGCCCCGCGTTGTCGATGTTGCGGTACGGAATGGCCTCCACTTCGCCGTCCGGCGTCGTTCGGTGCGGCGTGGCCACGTTGTCGAGCCTGCCGAGCGGCTCCATGAGCGTGGTGCTGCGGGCCATCCCCAGGGGCCGGAAGATCCGGGTGGCCACGAAGTCGTCCCAGCTCATCCCCGAGACTGCCTCGACGACCTCGCCGGCCGCGATCCAGGTCGTGTTGTTGTACTGGAAGGTCGAGCGCAGCCGAAAGGTCACCGGCTGGTGCCGAACCTGGTGCAGCACCTCTTCGCGGCTGCGTCCGCTCGCGTACCAGAGACGGTCCCCGCGCAGCAGCCCCGAGTTGTGGCTCATCAGGTCGCGGACGCGCAGGTCGCGCGTGATGTAGGGGTCGCTGAGCCGGAAGGTGGGGAGATGATCGACCACCGGGTCGTCCCACGACACCTTGCCTTCGTCGACCAGCATGGCGACCGCGGCCGACGTGAAGGCCTTCGAGGTCGATCCGACGGCGAAGATCGTGTGTTCGTCGACGGGATCGGCGCCACCCGCCTCCTTCACCCCGAACCCCCGTGCGAAGACGACTTCATCGTCCTGCACCACGACCACCGCGACCCCCGGGATCCCCCAGTCGCCGACCATCTCCTCGATCTCGGCCTCCAGTCCGCCGAGCCCCTGCTGGGCCGTCGCGCGCGGGGCCAGGACGGCCAGCATGGCGAGCGCAAGGATTCCCATTCTACGCATCATCGGTCGTGTTTCCCCTGTGGTTTACCAGCTTCCGAGCTCGCCCGCCCGCGCGATCACGCTGCTGAGCCGCTCGGCGGCGTTGCGCCAGTTGGTTCGCACGGCGGCCTGGGCGCCGTCCTGGTCGCCCGCCTCGATCGCCTTCACGATCTTCTTGTGCTCCTCGACCGAAACCGCGAGCTGGTCGAGCAGCGCGTCGATGTAAAGTCGTGTGTAGCGCTCCGCCTGCGGCTTGATCGAATCGTGCAGCGCCAGCAGGCGGGGTCCGGCTCCGCCCACCACGTAGCACCGGTGGAACTTGTTGTCGAGCAAGAAGATCTGCTGACGCGAGGGCCTCCTGCTCCACGCCTCCGAAAGCATGGCCGAGTTGATGTCGTTGAGTTCGCCGACCAGCGTGCGCCGCTCGTCGCGGCCCGCCGCCCACCAGGCAGCGAGGCCCTCGATGTCGCCCACGATGTAGAGAAGCTCGCGACAGTCGTCCTGGGTGAGCGGCGACACGAACGGCCGGCTCTGGCGGCCATGGCCGGTGTCGGCGATGTACCCCTCCTGCATGAGGCGCTGGAGGGCGCTCCGTATGGGGGTGCGGCTGAGTCCGAGGCGGTCCGCGATCTCGGTCTCGATCAGGCGGGAGCCCGGGGCGAGACGCCCGCGAACGATCAGCTCGCGCAGGCGTTCGTAGGCCCGCGTCCCGAGGTCGCTGGGTGTGGTCTTGGCTACCGGCATGGCTAGATTCCGGGAGGCGTCCGAGAATTGGCGAGATCGGAATATAACACGGGAGTGTACGCCGAGTTCGTGGACGATGCTGTATACCTTGCGGTATGCGAATCTGTAAGGTAGGATTGCCAACCCCAGTCACGCCAACGAACGGTCGTTCTCACGGGAGCGCCATGGGTACTCCTCCTGTCCGCACAGAGATCGAAGTCCGCAGTGTGCAAACGCGCGACGAGTTCATCGCATGCGTCGATCTGCAGCGCGACACCTGGGGTGCCGGCTTCTCCGAGGTCGTGCCTCTGAGCATGCTTCAGATCACGGCGAAGATGAAGGGCATCGTCACGGGGGCGTTCGGCCACGACGGGACGCTTCTCGGCTTCGTGTACGGGGTGACCGGCATCCGCCGCGGCGAACTGGCCCACTGGTCCCACATGCTGGCGGTGCGCCCCGAGGCCAGGAACCAGCGGATCGGCAGGCGGCTCAAGCTCGCCCAGAGGGAGGAGCTTCGCGCCATTGGCGTGAAGACCATGTACTGGACCTTCGATCCGCTCGTGGCCCGGAACGCCCACCTGAACCTCAACCTTCTGGGCGCCGCCGTGGACGAGTTCGTGCCGGACATGTACGGCGACTCGGATAGCGAGCTCCACCAGCTTGGGACCGACCGCTTCATCGCAAGGTGGGACCTGGCGGGGACCGACGGCCGAACGGCACGGCACGAAGACGATGGCGATGGCGACGGCGACGAAGTCCGGCCCCCGGCGCTCGTTTGGACATCCGGTGCCGAGCCCCCGCTGCCGCGCGCGGACGTGGAGATCGTCGAGGTTCTGGTCCCGAGGGACATCGAAGCTGTCGAGGCGCGTTCGTTCAAGGAGGCGCTCGGCTGGCGCCGCTCGACTCGCCGCGCCTTCAGTCATCTACTCAGCGGCCCGTACAGGGTCAGCCAATTCATCCCGGGAGAGGAGCACGGCACGTACGTGATCTCCCGCACACGCCAGGAACAAGAGGAACCCGCATGAAAAGCTCACCGACCCTTGTTGCGCTCGCCTTCGTCGCACTGGTGCCCGCGCTTCCCGCACCCGGCACCGCCCAGCAGGGCATGGACGTGCTGACGGCCGAGGACGTCTTCGACCTCGAATACGTCAGCGATCCCCAGATCTCGCCCGACGGCGCACAGATCGTCTTCGTGCGCGAGTGGTCCGATCCGCACACCGATCGCGGGTTCTCGAACCTGTGGATCATGAACCGCAACGGCTCCGGGCTGCGTTCGCTGACCACCGGGAAGCGCTCGGACGGCTGGCCGCGCTGGTCGCCGGACGGAGACCGTCTCCTCTACACGTCCGACGAGGGCGGCTCGACGCAGTTGCACGTTCGCTGGATGGACACCGGGGCCACGAACCAGATCACGAACCTAGGCCAGGAGCCGAGGGTGCCCGCGTGGTCGCCCGATGGCGCCAGCATCGTGTTCTCGTCGTTCGTGCCGGAAGCGGGCATGCAGCTGATCTCGATGCCGAGTCCGCCCGAGGGTGCCGAGTGGGCCGAGCCGGCACGGGTGATTCACGAGCTGGTCCATCGCTTCGACGGCGCCGGCGACCTCGAACACGGCTTCACCCACCTCTTCGTGATCCCGTCCGACGGAGGGACGCCCCGCCAGATCACCAGCGGCGACTTTCATCACGGGGGCTACGTGGGGCGCGCGGGCGGCGGCAGGCCGGTGTGGTCGGCCGACGGCGAGTCGGTCCTGATCTCGGCGAACCGTCACCCCGACTGGGAGCTCGAGAACCGGAACACCGAAGTCTACGAGGTCTCGCTGGGCGGAGAGATCCGCGCCCTGACCGACCGCATGGGGCCCGACGGCGGGGTGGCCGCGTCTCCCGATGGCCGCCGGATCGCGTACACTGGCTTCGACGACCGGTATCAGGGCTACCAGGTGACGGGATTGTACATGGCGAACCGCGACGGCTCGGATGCACGCCAGGTCGCCGCCCAGCTCGACCGGACCGTCGGGGGGCTGGCCTGGTCGCCCGATTCCGAGCGCCTGTACTTCTCCTATGCGGATCACGGCAACACGAAGGTGGCCTATGTGGAACCGGGCAGCGACGAGGTCCACATCGTGGCCGAAGACATGGGCGGGAGCGGCTCCGCCTACGGAGGGGGAAGCTTCTCGGTCGGGCCGCGCGGGACGTTCGCGTACACGGTCAGCACGCCGACGACACTGAGCGAGGTGGCGGTGGGGGCCGACCGCGGTGCCCGCGTCCTCACGAACGTCAACGGCGACGTGCTCGCCCACAAGACGCTCGGCGAGGTGGAGGAGCTGTGGTGGCCGTCCTCGCATGACGGACTCGACATCCAGGGGTGGATCATCAAGCCGCCGGGCTTCGATCCGTCGCGGCGCTATCCCCTGATCCTGGAGATCCACGGCGGGCCGTTCGCGAACTACGGCGACAGATTCGACATCGAGAAGCAGTCGATGGCTTCCGCAGGCTACGTCGTGCTCTACACCAACCCGAGGGGGAGCACATCGTACGGCGAAGAGTTCGGCAACCTCATCCACCACTCCTACCCGGGCAACGACTACTTCGACCTGGACTCGGGAGTGGACGCGGCGATCGAGCTCGGGTACGTGGATCCGGACCAGCTCTACATCACGGGCGGCAGCGGCGGCGGCGTCCTGTCGTCGTGGTCCATCGGGAAGACCGACCGCTACAACGCGGCGGCGGTGCTCTACCCGGTGATCAACTGGTACAGCTTCGCGGTCAGCTCGGACATCCCGATCACGGTGGCCAAGTACTGGTTCCGGGCCATGCCATGGGAGGACCCCGAGCACTACATGGAGCGCTCGTCGATCTCGCTGGTCGGCAACGTGACCACGCCCACCATGGTCATGACCGGAGTCGAGGACTACCGCACCCCGATGTCGGAATCGGACCAGTACTTCCAGGCGCTCAAGCTGAAGGGCGTCGAGGCGGTACTGGTGAAGGTGCCCGGCGAGCCGCACGGCATCCGCGTCCGGCCGAGCCACTTCATGCAGAAGATCAAGTACATCATCGGATGGTTCGACCGGTACCGGGGAATGGCGTCGTGACGAAGCAAGAGAGGCGAGTGCGCGAAGCGGAAACCGAGGGTCGCCCAGGTCGGGTCGGAGACAGGTCCGAGGTGGCGGAGGCCATTCGGGAGCTGCGTGAGGTTCGCAAAGGTGTCCGGCTGGGTGGTCTTGATTGGAGGCGGCTGCGGGATGAGGGGCGGCGATAAGGGGGCTTGGCCTACCTGTTGTAGACTGGTGACGACACTGATTGGGAGGTCAAGCTGTGGCAGATCCCGGTAGGACACGAAACCCCATCCCCCGCCGCGCGGTTCTCAAGGCCGCAGCCGGAGCCGCCGGCCTGACCCTGGCCGCTCCGTTCATCAACCGGGGGCGCGCCGTCGTGCAGGCACGCGGCCGCGGGCGGACGGCGGCCCCCCAGGAGTATTCCACCCGCTGCATCGACCTGGTTACCGGATCCCTGGTCATCGACATGCTGGCCCCGCTGGTCATCTCGCGCTCCATTCAGCAGCGGTGGGGTCCGGACCTGAGCGGCATGACAGCCGAAGAGGAGCAGGACTTCCGGGACTCCGCGATCGACGTCTTCCACATTGCGGTCGGGGTGGGCGGGCGCGATTTCGAGGACCAGTACCAGAACACGCTGCTCTTCGTGTCCGGGTACAATGCGATCATCGCGTCGCGGCCCGATCTCTTCGTGCGGATCGATTCGGCCGAGGATCTGGCGAGCGTGCACGGGTCGGGGCGCGCGGGGATCCTGATCGGATTGCAGACCTCGTCGCACTTCCACACCCTCGACGACGTCGACCAGTTCTACTGGCTCGGGCAGCGGGTGTCGCAGCTCACCTACAACTCGCGCAACATGATCGGGAACGGGGCCACGGAGCGGGTCGACGGGGGCATCTCGGACTTCGGCGTCGCAATCGTCGAGCGCATGAACGAAATCGGGATGGCGGTGGACGTCTCGCACTCGGGCGACCGCACGACCCTCGACGCCTGCGAGGTCTCGTCGCGGCCGGTGCTCTTCACGCACTCGAACAGCCGGGTGCTGTCGGGCGGCCACCCCCGCACCAAGACCGACGAGGCGATCCGCGCGATGGCGGCGACCGGCGGCGTGATGGGGATCACGGGCGTGCGCATGTTCGTGAAGGACCGGGAGCCCACGACGATCGAGGACTACATCGACCACTTCGACCATGTCCGCGACCTGATCGGCGTCGAGCACCTGGGCGTCGGGAGCGACGTCGACCTGCACGGCTACGACGACCTGCCTCCCGACGAGTACGAGGCGCTCAAGGCCGCCTACAAGGACTCGTACGCGTTCCGGGAAAAGATCGACATCGACGGCGTCGACCACCCGAAGCGCATGTTCGACCTGACCGAGGCGCTGATCCGGCGCGGATACACCGACGATCACATACGCGGGATTCTGGGTGGCAACTTCCAAAGGGTACTGGGCGAAATCTGGGAGGTGTAAGGTGCGATTTACATCATGTAAGGCATGGTTGACACTTGGGGCGCTCGCCGTGTTGGTGGGCGGGCTTGCGTCGGTCGTTGCGGTGACTGCGGCGAGGGCGCAGGAAGCACCCGTCGCGCTGGTCGGCGCGCGCATCCACACGGTCGCCGGCCCCACCATCGAGAACGGCACGGTCGTCTTCCGGGATGGCGTGATCACTGCGGTCGGCGCGGATGTCTCGCCGCCGGGCGATGCCGAGGTGGTGGACGTGAGCGGCATGGTCATCATGCCCGGCATGCTGGACAACCATTCCCACATCGGTGCCGACAGCCGCGACCTCAACGAGTTCCCGGTCCGGTTCGGGCCGCAGCACCGCATCCGCGACGTGCTCTCGCCGGACGACGCCTTCTGGAAGGGGGCGGTGAAGGGCGGCGTGACCACGGTCATCACTGGGCCCGGGAGCGGCGAGGTCTCGAGCGGGCAGGCGATCGTGGTCAAGACGTGGGGGCCGACGATCGAGGGGCGCATCGTGAAGGAGCGCGGCGGCCTCAAGATCGCGATGGGGCGCAAACGCCCGAACCAGTCGCCAACTACGAGCATGGCAGTGACCGCGACGCTGCGCGCCAAGTTCATCGAGGCGCAGGAGTACCAGGCCAAGTGGGCCGCGTGGGAGGAGGGCGGCCAGGAAGGCCCGGCCCCGTCGCGCGACCTTGCCATGGAAGCCGTGGTCCGGGTGCTCACGGGCGAGGACCGCATCCGCGCCCACGTCCACCAGGCGCACGACATCCTCGCGATCATCCGCCTGTCGCAGGAGTTCGACTTCTCCCTCGCGATCCACCACTCGACCGAGGCCTACAAGGTCGCCGACGAGATCGCCGAGGCCGGGATCGACGTGGTGGGGATGCCGCTCTTCACCCGCATCGCGCTGTCCGACGAGGTCATGGCCACCGGCACGCTGATGAACGAGAAGGGTGTGCGCTTCACCTTCCACACCGACGACCCGGTGGTGGGCTCGAAGTGGCAGCGGGGCAACGCCGGGCTCGGGATCCGCTACGGTATGACCGAGCAGGACGCGCTCGAGGCCGTGACGATCAACCCGGCCGCGATCGCCGGGGTGGAGGACCGTGTGGGGAGCCTGGAGGTGGGCAAGGACGCCGACATCGTCGTGTTGAACGGGACGTGGTACGAGGTCAGCACCCTGGTGACGCGGGTGTACGTGAACGGCATGGTGGCGTACGACCGGGAAGGAGAGGGGCAATGATCAGGACGACGATGGCCGCCGTGATGGCCATGGCCGCGTTCAGTGGCGGGCGGGCCGATGTCCAGGCACAGACCGTCGCTCTCACCGGAGGGCTGGTCTACCCCATCTCATCGGAACCCGTGGAAGGGGGGACGGTGCTGATGGTGGACGGCCGGATCGCCGCGGTGGGCGCGGACGTGGACATTCCCGCGGGCGCGGAGGTCGTGGACGTGACCGGCAGCGTGGTGATGCCGGGGATCATCGACGCGATGAGCTACTACGGCGTCGCGGGCGAGGACATGAACGAGGTGCCGACCCCGCTGACGCCCGAGCTGCGGATCATCGAGGCGTTTTCACCGTTCGGGACCTTCGGGTCGGGCGAGGCCGGCGAAATCCGGGTGCGCGAGCTGCTGTCCGGGGGCGTCACGGCGACGTACATCGGGCCGGGCGACGCGACGGTGGTGGGCGGACAGGGCGCGGTGGTGAAGACGGCCGGAGCGCGCTTCGACGACCTGATCGTGCGCGAACCCGCAGCGATCGACATTACGCTCGGCGGACGTCCGGCGGCGACCTACCGCGAGCAGTCGCGTTCGCCGTCGACCCGGATGGCGGTTGTGGCCCAACTGCGGGACCTGCTGGTGAGGGCGCAGGAGTGGATGGCGGGTTCGGCCGGTGGGTCCGGGGGCGAAGGTGCCGCCCCGCGCAACCTCGGCATGGAGGCGCTGGCGCGGATGCTCGGGGGCGAGATCCCGGCGCGCGTGCAGGCGAACGCGACCCGCGACATCCGGGTGGCGATCGAGCTGGCCGAGGAGTTCGGCTTCGAGCTGGTGATCGATGGCGGCGCGGGCGCGCATCAGATGCGGGACGAGCTCGCGGACCGCGGGATTCCGGTGATTCTCGGCCCGATCTCGCACCCGTACATTTCGGGCGAGGAGATACCGGACGAGGGCGACTACGGAGGGGTGGACGAGCGCAACGCGCTGTGGCTCAACGAGGCCGGGGTGCACCTCTCGCTCGCCAGCTTTTCGCGCGGTTTCGGTCGGTTCGGTCCGGGCGTGGCCGGTCAGTGGCTGCTCATCGACGCGTCGATCGCCCACGGCCACGGCATGAGCGAGGCGGACGTGCTGCGCGCGGTGACCCTGAGCCCCGCCGAGGTGCTGGGGGTGGTCGACCGCATGGGCAGCCTGGAGGTGGGCAAGGACGCCGACGTGGTCGTCTTCGACGGCGATCCGCTGAGCATTCGGACATGGGCGACGCGCGTGTACGTGGGCGGGCAACTGGTCCACGAGAGAGAGAACTGAGGGATGCGCGTCGGGGTCGTCGGCGGAGGGGTCATCGGCCTTTCGACCGCCTGGTATCTGAAGAAGATGGGCGCCGATCCGGTCGTCGTGGAGTCGTGGACGCTCGGCGGCGGCTGTTCGCAAGGCAACGCGGGCTGGGTGTGTCCGTCGATCTCCAGCCCGCTCCCCGCGCCGGGTCTCACGCTGAAGTCGCTGTCCTGGATGCTGCGTGCGGACAGTCCGCTCTACATCAAGCCCACGGCCCTGCCGAAGCTGGCCCCGTGGCTCATGCGGTTCCGTTCCTTCTGCAACCAGGTCGATCAGAAGCGCGGAATCGCGGTACTGGCTGCGCTGAACCGCTTCACCATGGAGCGCTACGATGAACTGAAGGCCGATGGCGTGGACTTCGAGTACAACCGGTCGGGCGTCCTGATGGTGTTCCGCGACTCCGACAAGGCTGCGGCGGCGCGGAAGGAAGTCAAGCTGATCGCCGCGGCCGGGGCGGCGTCGTGCACCGAGTTGAACAAGGATGACCTGTACGAGCGCGAGCCGATGCTGCGGCCCGGGTTCCAGTTCGGTCTTTTCGTGGGCGACGAACGCCATGTGCGGCCCGAGACGCTGACGAGTGGGCTGGGGGCGTCGCTGCGCGAGGGCGGCACCGAGATCCACGAAGGCGCGCTGGTCACCGGGTTGCGCACCCGGGGGCGGCGAGTCAGAGCCCTCGTGACCTCGCAGGGCGACGTGGAGGTCGACGCCGTGGTGCTGGCGGCGGGAGCGCTCACCGGCTCCCTGACACGCATGGCGGGGTGGCCGATCCCGTTGACCGCCGGCAAGGGCTACTCGGTGACCATCGACCACCCCGTCAACCAGCTCCGCCAGCCCCTCTACCTGGGCGGCGCCAAGATCGGGCTGACGCCGTTCGCAGGTGCCCTGCGATTCTCCGGAACGATGGAGCTGTCGGGGATCAACCGCCGGCTGGACACGGCGCGGATCCGGTCGCTCCGCCGACAGGTGAGCCGCGAGGTGGACATCCCCGAGGCGAAGGAGAGGGGTCGCGCCTGGGTGGGGATGCGCCCGATCGTCCCGGACAGCCTGCCGGTGATGGGGAAGCTCCCCTCGCGCGACAACGTGTACGTGAACACCGGCCACCAGATGCTGGGCGTGACCTCGCGCCCAGCAGCGGATGGGCGCTCGCCGGGCTGATCCTGGAGGGGAGGCCGGGAGTGGGGCTGGATGCGTTCTCGCTGGAGCGGTTCTGAGGGGTGGCGTCGGTGCCCCGAATGCCTAGATTGCTTGGTGTCTATCCAAGCCAGAGAGGTGTCCGTCCATGATCAAGCGCATCTACATCGACAACTACAAGTGCTTCGTCAATTTCGAACTGCAACTAGACGAACTGACCCTGCTCGTCGGTCGCAATGGCGTCGGGAAGACCGCCGTGCTGGATGTGATCTATGCGGTGCGCAGGCTTCTGGACGGCACGTCAAGCGTGACGGACGCCGAGGTCTTTCCCACCTCGACCTTGACCAGACCGAAGCCTCGTGACACTCAAGACACTCAAGTCTTCGAGGTTGAAGTAGCCTTGGGTGGTGAAACGTTGGTGTACCGATTGGAGGTGGAACACGATCGCGACGAGCGGCGCGCCCGGATTATGCTTGAAAGCCTTGAGGGGGACGGCGGGCCGCTGTTTGTCTTCGAACGGGGCGACGTGCAGCTGTATCGGGACGATCATTCGAAGGGTCCACCATTTGGCAGTGATTGGAGGCGGTCAGCGCTAGCCAGCGTTGTGCCTCGGCCAGACAATGTTCGACTCACTCGCTTCTTGGAATTGATGAGAAAGACGGTGATCTGCGGTCCCAATCCGCCGATCTTCGCGCGAGAGGCAGCCAGCGAGGACGACATGTTGGCTAGAGACGGTGCCAATTTCGTCGCTTGGTATCGCCACTTGGCCCAGGAACGGCAGCATCTGATTCCCAAGCACAAACAAGAAGTGCAGGCCGTAATCGATGGATTGCAGGATTTTCGCCTAGGGAGGGTCGGCATCGATACGAGGATTCTGCTGGGCATCTTCGGCGCTGGCTCCGAGGCTCCGGAACTCAGATTCGACGAGCTATCCGATGGCCAGCGTGCCCTGACTTTGCTCTATGCCCTCACGTCCCTCACCGCGCATCAGGGACATGTGCTCATGATCGACGAGCCGGTCAACTACGTGGCGCTCAGAGAGATCCAACCTTGGCTGATCACTTTGGCAGACGCCTGTGGAGACGACTTTCCTCAGGCGGTGCTCTGTTCGCACCATCCCGAGGTCATCGATTACCTAGGACCCGACTGTGGCGTATTGTTGACGCGGGACGGAATGAGACCAGCCAGAGCCGAGCCGTTGCCCAAAGGACTGGAGCACTTGACGAAAGACGGACCGCTCAAGCTGTCGGAGGTCCTGGCAAGGGGCTGGGAGCGATAGGGGCTTATGGGAAAGCGCCAGGTAAAGTACATTGTCGTATGCGAAGACAAACAGCAGGCCACGTTTGTGCAGAGGTTCCTAAAGAGGACTGGCTTAGCTACAAAGCACAATTTGCGGATTGAGAAATCACCAGCGGGACGGGGAGCTGCTGACCAGTTTGTCTGCAACACATATGTGAAGGAACTGCGTGCGCTGCGAAAGGCACATGTTGGCAGTGTCCTTCTTGTGATGATCGATGGCGATAAACTGGGAGTCAATGGTCGAATGCGGCAGTTGGATGCGGCATGTAGAGCGCAAAGTGTCGAAACACGGTCGTCCGGAGATCCCGTGGCGATAACTGTTCCCACTTGGAACATCGAAACGTGGCTCGCCTATCTCAATGGCGAAGAGGTGAGTGAAGACCGGAAGGACTATCCGAAGTTTCCGAAGAGGGAAAGGCGTTGCCAAGCGCAGGTTGAAAAGCTTGTCGAAATGTGTAGTAGCAATCACCTTAGGGAGCCAGCGCCAGCCTCCTTGCGGGCGGCATGCGACGAATACCATACGACAATGCGCTGACTTGGAGGTCCCATCATGAGTCACCGACCGAGCACGATTGCACTGCAGCGCCGGGATCCGGGCAAGCGGGCCGACCTGATCGGCGCGGCTTCGCCGTTCCGTCTCGCTGGCTTCGTCGCTGGCCTCGCCCTCTGCCCAGCCCTCGGCTGCGGCCCGGCGGCCGATTCCCCGCAAGAAGCGCTAAGCGAAGCGCAATCCTTCCTCTCCCCGGACGCCACGGCCGCCCTCGTCGACCGCTTCCAGGCCGAACTCGATGCGGCGTGGGCGCAGGCGCAGGACACCGACGAGAACTTCCCAGGTGCGACTGCGGCTTTCATCCTCCCCGACGGCAGCGTTTTCGGCTTCGCCACGGGCGAGTCGGATGTGGACGACGACATTCCGATGACCCCCGACCTGCTCATGGGCTCGGGAAGCGTCGGGAAGACATACGTTGCGGCGGTCGCCCTGCAACTGGCGATGAACGGAGAGCTCGACCTCGATGCGCCGGTGTCGACCTGGCTCGGCGACGAGGAATGGTTCTCCCGGGTTCCCAACCACACGGACCTGACCGTGCGCAACCTGCTGAACCACACCGCCGGCATGATCCAGCCGTACTTCGAGGACCCCGATTTCGCGACGCGGCTGGCCGAGGTATTCAGCGACCCCGACGCCTACATGACGCCGGAGGAGTTCATCGCGGCATCGGTGCTGGACGCGGAGCCGCTGTTCCCCGCCGGTCAGGGATTCCACTACAGCGATGTCCACTACACCCTCGCGGGTCTGGCCATCGAGGCGGCGACCGGACGCACCTACTACGGCCTGCTCGACGAGTTCTTCCTGGATCCGTTCGAGTTCGACCTGACCCTCCCCGCCGACCGGCGCGATCTGCCCGGACTCGCTCAGGGCTACGCCCACGCCAGCACCCGGCTCTTCGACACCCCGCTCGAGATCGTGGCCGACGGCCAGATGGTGGTCCATCCCCTCCAGGAGTGGACGGGCGGCGGGCTCGTGAACAACCCGCAGGCGCTGGTGCGCTGGGCGAAGCTCCTGTACGAGGGTGATGCCATCGAGGGAGACGAGCTGCCCCAACTGTTCGAGATCGGCTTCCCCGTGGACAGCACGAAGCCGCGTCTGGGGTATGGCCTCGGTGTGGGCGTGGCAGAGAGCGAGCACGGGTTGACCTACGGCCACGGCGGCTTCTTCCCCGGCTACAATACGTTGGTCAGCTACTATCCCGACCACGGCGTCGCCGTCGCGATCCAGATCAACTCGGACGATTCACGGATGGGCGACCACCTGCCCAAGCTGGCCGATCTGGTGATCGGGGCGCTGGCGAACGCCGAATAGTCAGAACACCCCTGCGGCCCGCTCCTGCCTGACCTGCTCCAACAGCGCGTCCAGCTCCTCCCGGCTGAAGAAGCGGCCGTTGGCGACAACCAGGGCGATGCCCCGCGTGTTCCCGATCTCTTCGAGCGGATTGGCCTCGAGAAGCACCAGGTCGGCCAGCTTGCCCTCCGCGACCGCACCCAGCGAGTCGGTCGCGCCCAGGAACTCTGCCGGCGCGGTGGTCGCGGCCGCGAGCGCCTGGCGAGCGGACAACCCCGCTTCGACCAGCCACTCCAGTTCGTCGTGGAGGCTGAACCCCGGGTAGACGAACGGGTTGGGCGTGTCGGTTCCCGCGAGAATGCCGATGCCCGCCGACGCGGCCATCCCGGTGACCGCGAACTGGCGGGCCAGGAAGTCCTCCCGGACCTCGATGTCGGCCGGCGTGTCCACTTCGGTTCCCGGGAAGGGCACCTTCCAGCCCTGGACGATCGCCGACGGCATGTACTGAAGACGCGGATCGTCTTCGTCGCGGAGGCGGTGCAGGGATCCCAGACTGTGCAATACGGCGAGCGTCGGCGTCAGCCAGGTGCCGTTGGCGGCCAGGCGGGCCAGCAGTTCGCCGCACAGGTCGTCGTCGGCCGCTTCGAGGATCGTACGGTACAATCCGGCGTCGAAGAACGGGTTCGTGAACTCGCCCCCTGCGGCGCGCATGGCCATCCACTCCGCCCGCGCCGCCCGGACCTCGGCGTCGTTGGACGAACAGCCCTCGATGACGCCGAACATGTGCGTCATGCTGCGCATCCCCGCGTCAGACGCGTCACGGGCCGGGACGGTGAAGGGAACGTGCCCGGCGACATCCACGCCTCGCGCCGCGGCCTGCTCCGCAATGGCGGCAAACGCGTCGGCCTCGAGCGCGGAATAGACCTTGACGAAGCCGGCGCCCGCGTCCACCAGCGAGTCGACCACGAATCGGGCCCGGTCGGGGCTGTCGGCGATCACCGATCCGGGGAACCACGCGTTCGCCCCGTCCGTGATGTTGCCGGAGACCACTGCGCGCGGCCCCACGCGGTCGCCGGCCGCGATGGCATCCCAGGCCTCGCGTGCCACAGGCAGTTCGCCCCACATGTCGCGAACGCCGGTCACCCCGTTGGCGATGTAGACCGGCAGCGCAGTGGCGAAGAAGGAGGAGAACTCGTGGACGTGCATGTCCCACAGGCCCGGAATGAGGTATCCGCCGCCGCCGTCCACACGCTCGACGCCTTCGTCGAGGAGCAACTCATCCGGCGCGGCGACGGCGGCAATGCGCATCCCCTGTACCACGACGGTTTGCCCGTCGGCCACCGAACCGGCCGCGACGTCCACCACGGACACGTTCTCGATCGCGGTGCCCGAGTCGAACTGGCGCGGAGGCGGAGCGCAAGCGGTGGCGAGTGTCACCATTGCGACGATGAGTGCCGCCGAAGCGACGGCGAAGCGGGTGCGTGACCGCATGAGAGACCTCCCGGCGGTGGAATCGGCGTGCGCGCCCGGACGCTCGCGGAGCAGCCCGTCCGCCCTGAAACGGCGCCTCCGCCCAACTTGCGCCCAGGCCCACATCGGCGAAAGCTTGCCGCTGGCACAACGCGGGACCAGAAGAAGCCGGGGACACTCGAGAAGAGGAGCGAAGGAGACATGTTCGGAGCGAAGAACGCGGGCACAGGTGGGGACTTCCCTGCCGCCGCCGCCGTGGCGTGCGTGGTCGCGCTGGGGGCGTGCGGGACGGCCGAGACGATCGAGGTCGAGACCAGCCCTCTGTCGCTGGAGGGCACGAGCCCGGTCGAGTGGACGGGCCACCAGCGCTCGTCGCACTTCGTGACGGCTTCGGACGGGGTGCGTCTCGCCGTCGACGTGGTCCTGCCGACGGACTACACCGGCGAGGGCGAGGCCGCGACGGCGTTCCCGGTCATCTTCCGCTACACGCCCTATCACCGCACCTCGATCAACCCCGAAACCGGCGAGGTTCCGGTCGCGCCGTACGAGTTCTTCCTCTCGCGCGGGTACGCCTACGTGGCCGCCGACATGCGGGGCAGCGGCGCGTCCTTCGGGTGGAACGACGTGATGAGCCCCATGATCGTCGAGGACGCGGGCGTGATCGTGGACTGGATCGCCGCGCAGCCGTGGAGCGACGGCAACGTGGGCATGTTCGGCGGCTCCTACGAGGGATGGTCGCAGTTCGCGACGGCGGCGGCCGGGCCCGAGGCGCTCAAGGCCATCGTGCCCGTGCACACCGGCTGGGACGGAATGCTGGTGAATCCCGGTGGCGTCTTCAGCTACGCGTTCACCGAGATGTGGACGGCGATGACCGACTTCATCAACCACAACAACACGTTTCCAACCTTCCCGATTCCCCCTGTGACGCCGGTGGTCGACGAGGACGGCGACGGCGAGCTGCTCGACGAGATCCCCGTGGACGCCGACGGCGACAGCTGGTTCACCGACGACTACCCCTGGCCCGTCGATCCGGCCGACCCGCCGCAGTATCCCGATGGCGTGGAGCGCACCGAGCACTCGTACTTCAACGCCACCATGGAGCACATCGCGCACCCGGACGGCGCACCCGGCAACTACGACGCCGTGACCAGCCTCCGCACCCACCGCTTCTTCGACGCCGCACGCGAGGCGGACGGCCTCACCGCTCCCGACCTGAACTGGGCCATGGTGCCCGCCATCATCGAGTCGGGCGTGGCGATCTACAACTTCGCGGGCTGGTGGGACGCCTTCGCGCGCAGCTCCTTCGAGGTGTTCGCGACGCTCGAAGAGACGAATCCATCGCGGATCGCGGCGTGGCCAATGTACCACCAGGGCATCTCGCCGGCCGCGTCGATGGCCATCGGAGCCGATCCAACACGGGAGAACGTCTACACGCCGGCCTACCTTGGCGAGGCGCTGCGGTGGTACGACCGTTGGTTGAAGGGAGTCGACAATGGCATCGACGGCGAGCCACCGGTCCACATCTTCGTCCACAACGAGGGGTGGCGGGCGGAAGGGTCATGGCCGCTGGAACGGGAGCAGCCCACACGATTCCACCTCGCCGACGCACGCACGCTCGCACGGGAGCCCGGCGCGCCCGGAGGCGACGACTACACCGCCGACTTCACCCACGACGCCTCGTTCGGCCCGCCGCTCGACGCCTCGCAGATCTCGGTTGCGAACGCCATGAAGGGCAGGCCGCCCTTCAACGCGCCCTCCTTCGGTCATTCCCGCCAGCAGATGTTCGGCGTGCCCGGCGACCCGCCCTACCGCACGGACAAGGCCGACCAGGTCCTCGCCTACACCAGCGCCCCTCTGGGGGCGGACACCGAGGTGACCGGCCATCCCGTCGTCAGCGTCCTGGTCTCGTCCACCGCCGACCACGGCGACCTCTACTTCTACCTGGAGGACGTCGATCCCGAGGGCAACGCGATCCTCGTGACGGAGTACCAGCACCGCGCCGGCTTCGCCCGCCTCGCCGACAACGACCTCCTGATCCCGGGCAACACCGGGATCGACGTCAAGCCCGATCTGCCCTGGCACGGCTTCCGCAGCGACGACTACACCGACCGCGTCTTCGCCGACGGGGCGACCGTGCGCGTCACCACGTCGCTCTATCCCACCTCGTGGCTCTTCCGGGCGGGCCACAGCATCCGCCTGTCGATCGCGATGGCCGACTGGCCCGTCTTCGACCTGCACCCGAAGCTGTCGCCAAGCAACCGCCCGGACGCCGAGGACAACATCGTCCCGACGATCACCGTTCACCGAGGCGGCGAAGAGCCGTCCTATCTGGAGCTGCCGGTGATACCACGATGAAGAATCCAGCACACCACGCACGTCGAGCCAGCGCGCCGTCCATCCTCGTTCTCGCGACCGCCCTCCTGCCGGCCGCCCTGGTCGTTCCCGCCGCGGCCCAGGATCTCGTCCTCGTCAACGCCCGCGTCGTCGATGTGGTCGCCGGCTCGGTCTCGGAGCCTGCCACCGTGGTCGTCGAGGGCGGCAGAATCGCGCGGATCGTCGAGGGCGGCGCGGTCGAGGCCCCGGCGGGCGCGGCCACCGTCGATCTCATGGGCCGCTACCTTGCGCCCGGACTGATGGATGCGCATGTCCACGTTTCCTCGGCGGCTGACGCGCGGCGCGCGCTCCACACCGGGGTCACGACCATGCGCAGCATGGGGACATCCCACTACGCCGACGTGGGGCTGCGCGAACTTCAGGCCGGCGGACACCTCGAGGGACCCGCGTTCCTGGCGGCGGGCTACCACGTCCGCCCCCCGGCCGCCGAGGCGTTCTTCCAGGACCATCCCGAACTGGGCCACATGTACGGCGACGACGTTCGGGGCGAGGAGGCCGTGCGGGCCATGACGGCGGCCATCGTCTCGCGCGGCGTGGACTTCGTGAAGACGAACGCCACCGAGCGGGCGGGGCTGCCCGAGACCGATCCGCGCAGGCAGTTCTTCTCGGAGGCCGAGCTGCGGGCAATCGTCACCGAGGCGGCGAGCGCGGGCGTTCCGGTCGCGGCCCACGCACATGGGGACGCAGGCGCGAGGGCGGCGGTCGAGGCGGGGGTGCGCAGCATCGAGCACGGCACGTACATCGGTCCGGAGACGCTCGCGCGCATGGTGGAGAGCGGCACCTTCCTCGTCCCCACCATCGCCATCGTGCGCGACCTCACGATTCCCGGGGGCGACTACGACAACGCCTTCCTCAACATACGCGGACGCCACATGCTGCCCCGCGTCCGGGAGATGGCGCGGCGAGCGCACGAAATGGGCATCCGGATCGTCGCTGCGACCGACACCGGCTACGGCCCCGAGAGCACCACCACGCTCGCCCACGAACTCCTGGAATTCGTGGACATCGGCATGACGCCGCTCGAGGCGATGCGGTCAGCCACGACCACTGCGGCCGAACTCTTCGGGCTCGCGGGGCGGGTGGGGACGATCACGCCCGGGCTGGAGGCCGACCTGATCGTGCTGGAGCGCGATCCGCTCGAGGACATCGGCGTCTTGCAGGACGTGCTCATGGTGGTGAACGACGGCAAGGTCGTCGTGCAGCGGGGGGACTGGCCGGAAGCGCGCCCCGTGTCGCAGCAGTAGTTTCTACCGCCACGAATGACCTCATCGACACCCCGCACAGGGCCGGACGCGGACCGGGGTGACCATCGCGCCGCCCGCGACGACCGCTCGGCCGGCCGCGACGACCGCCTCGCCGCGCGCATCAAGTCCCTCATTCGCACCGTGCCCGACTTTCCCATTCCGGGCATCCGCTTCCGCGACGTGATGGGCCTGGTGGAGGATCCCGACGGCTTCCGCGAGGCGACCGCTGCGCTGGCGCGCCGCTTCCGCGACGCAAGGCCCGAGGTCGTAGTCGGCATCGAGGCGCGCGGCTTCATCTTCGGAGTGCCGGTAGCGCAGGAGTTGGGCGTGGGTTTCGTTGCGGTGCGGAAGACCGGGAAGCTCCCGGGCGAGGTGCGAGGCGTCGACTACGATTTGGAGTACGGCAGCGCGCGACTTGAGATGCAGGCCGTCGCTCCAATCGAGCCCGGGACTCGGGTGCTGCTGATCGACGATCTGCTCGCCACCGGGGGCAGCGCGGCTGCGGCGATCGAGTTGATCCGCGGCATGGGCGGGGAGGTGGTGGGCGCCGGGTTCGTGATCGACCTGCCGGACTTGCCGGGTGCGGCGCGGCTGCGGGAGCTCGGGGTCGAGATGTTCACGCTGTGCGAGTTTGCGGGGGGGTGAGCTTTCAATGAAAAAACCGCCCTCGCGCCACGAACGACTCGCCGGAATCGCCCGCCGCACCTGAGACCCCTGCCACCGCCCCATTCTCCGCCTCCACCCCGCCCCCGCCCGGCGTCCCCAGCGCGGCCAGCCAGTCGTTCAGCGAGGTCACGCGCTCGGCAATCACGTGGATCACGCCGTCCACCTTCTGCACCTTGCCGCGGCACATCATCAGCCGTGCGGTGAGCGTGTCGCGGCGCTGGTTCTCGTAGACCGACGGGAAGACGACCAGGTTGGCGGTGCCGGTCTCGTCCTCCAGGGTGACGAACA
This sequence comes from Longimicrobiales bacterium, assembly GCA_963662845.2. Taxonomy (GTDB): domain Bacteria; phylum Gemmatimonadota; class Gemmatimonadetes; order Longimicrobiales; family Gaopeijiaceae; genus Bin94. The sequence continues at coordinate 310,400 of CAXXCM010000007.1, forward strand.
TGACGATTCCCTTGCCGGGACGCTGACGTGTCAGGACGATCCCCGCCACGATGGTGCGGTCGCCGTCGGAAAGCCCCTCCAGGCCCTTCGCGGGAAGCGCGCCGCGTTCGTCGAGGCGGCGGCGCAGCAGCGCGACGGGGTGGCGCTTGAGCGACAGGCCCGTGGTACGGTAGTCGGCGGCGACGTGCTCCCCCACGGACATGGCGGGAAGAGCAGGCTCCGGGCGGATGGGCTCATGGTCGCGGATCGAACGGTCGCCGGCGGATCGGTCACCCTCGGCCGACTCGAATAGCGGAAGCGGTCCGGTTTCGCTGATCGCGCGCACCGCCCAGGCGGCCTGGCGGCGGTCCAGCCCGGTCGAGGTGAAGGCGTCGGCGTGGGCCAGCCGCGTCAGGATGGCCGGCGCGATCCCCGTCCGCCGCCACAGATCGAGGGGCGAGCGATAGCCGGTGCCCCGCGCGGCGATCAGCCGATCCGCGTCGTCCTCCTTCAGGCCGCGGATCTGGCGGAGGCCGAGACGCAGGGCGAGGGGGCCCTCGCCGGTCCCCTCCAGCGTGCAGTCCCACTCCGAACGGTTCACATCCGTCGGCAGCACCTCGACCCCGTGGTCGCGCGCGTCCCGCACGATCTGCGCCGGCGCGTAGAAGCCCATCGGCTGGCTGTTCAGGAGCGCGCACGCGAAGACCGCCGGATGGTGGCACTTGAGCCACGACGAGACGTAGGCGAGATGGGCGAAGCTGGCCGCGTGGCTCTCGGGGAAGCCGTACTCGCCGAAGCCCTCGATCTGACGAAAGCACCGCTCTGCGAACTCGCGCTCGTACCCGCGCGTGGTCATGCCGTCGACGAACTTGTCGCGGAAGCGGTGGATCGTTCCCGGATTGCGAAAGCTGGCCATGGCGCGCCGCAACTGGTCGGCCTCGGCCGGCGTGAACCCCGCCGCGACGATGGCGATGCGCATGACCTGTTCCTGGAAGAGGGGCACGCCGAGCGTCTTCCGCAGCACCTGGCGCAGCTCGTCCGACGGATACTCGACCGGCTCGCGCCCCTGACGCCGGCGCAGATACGGATGCACCATGTCTCCCTGGATCGGACCCGGGCGCACGATCGCCACCTCGATGACCAGGTCGTAGAAGGTGGCTGGCTTCAGCCTCGGCAGCATCGCCATCTGGGCGCGGCTCTCGATCTGGAAAACCCCGATGGTGTCGCCACGCTGGATCATCCCGTAAGTGACCGGGTCTTCCTGCGGCACGCTCTCCAACGTGTGGCGAAGGCCGTGCTTCCCCTCGAGCAGCGCGAAGGACTTGCGGATGCACGAGAGCATCCCGAGTCCGAGCACGTCGACCTTTATCAATCCCAACGCCTCCAGGTCGTCCTTGTTCCACTCGATCACCGTCCGGTCGGCCATGGCCGCGTTCTCGATGGGAACGATCTCGCACAGCGGCCCGCGCGATATCACGAATCCGCCGGTGTGTTGGGACAGGTGTCGAGGAAATCCGCACAGCTCCCGTGACAGATCGAGAGTGAGCGCCAGACGCCGGTCGGAGGGGTCGAAGCCCTCTTCGCGGGCGCGTTCCTCGCCCACTGGCCTCGATCGCCACGAGACCATGGAGAGCAGCCGCCCGATCACATCCTGGCTCAGGCCCATGGCCTTGCCCACGTCGCGGAGCGCGCTCCGGGCGCGGTAGGTGATGACGGTCGCGGTCAGCCCGGCCCGGTCGCGCCCGTACTTGCCGTATATGTACTGGATGATCTCTTCGCGGCGCTCGTGCTCGAAGTCGACGTCGATGTCGGGCACCTCGTTGCGCTCGGCTGAGATGAAGCGCTCGAAGAGCAGATCGACCCGCGCGGGGTCGACCGACGTGATGCCCAGGCAGTAGCACACGGCGGAGTTGGCGGCCGATCCGCGTCCTTGGCAGAGGATGTCCAGCTCGCGCGCCCTGCGCACGATGTCCTCGACGGTGAGGAAGTAGGGCTCGTACTCCAGTTGCGCGATCAGCGCGAGTTCGTGCTCGATGGTCTTGCGCACCTTTGGCGGGATGCCGTCCGGGTAGCGTTCGGCCGCGCCCGCCCAGGTGAGTGCCGCGAGGGTCTCGCGCGGGGAGCGACCGTCGGCGGCGACCTCGTCGGGGTACTCGTAGCGCAGTTCGGCGAGGGAGAAGCGGCAGCGTTCGGCGATTGCGACGGTGTTGGCGAGGGCGTCGGGGTGCTCGCGGAAGAGGCGGGCGGTCTCGTCGGGCGGCTTGAGGTGGCGTTCGGCGTTGGCTTCGAGGCGCCAGCCGGCGTCGTCGATGGCGCAGCGCTCGCGGATGCAGGTCAGCGTGTCGTGGAGGCGGCGGCGTGTGGGGTCGTGCTGGTGGATGTCGCCGGTGGCAACGAGGGGGATGCCGTGGGACTCGGCGAGGCGGGCGAGGTGGTCCAGGCGGCGGTTGTCGTCGCCGCGATGGCGGTGGGTGGCGGCAAGGTGGAGGGGGGCGGAGAGGTGGTCGCGGTACCAGGCGAGGTGGGCGGCGAAGTCGGAGTCGGCCTTGCCGGGTGGGACGGCGATGAAGGTGTGGCCGTTGGGGTCGGAGGCTGCGGCGACGTCTTCCCGCGTGAGGTGGCACTCGCCCTTGGGCGCGCGCCGGCGTCCCGTGGTGATCAGGTGGGAGAGCGCGCCATAGCCGTGCCGTGTGGTGGGGAGGCACAGCAGGCTGGGGCCGTCGACGAGGTCGAGGCGGGCGCCGGGGATGAAGTGGAGGTCGGCACGGTGGGCGGCCTCGTGGGCGCGGACGACTCCGGCGAGCGTGTTGCGGTCGGTCAGCGCGAGGGCGCGGTAGCCGAGCTCGGCGGCCCGCTCGACCATCTCCTCGGGGTGGGAGGCGCCCCGCAGGAAGGAAAAGTTGCTGGTGACCTGGAGCTCGGCGTAGGGGGGCCTAGCGGCCGAGGCGGGTGCCGGGCCGCGGGTGGGGACAGTGGGGTGGGGAGGTCGGTGGGGAATCATGGCACCGAACGATAACCGAATATACCCCGAAATATCAAGGGAGACAGGCTTGGACCATCTTCCTTCAGATGGCCATAGCACCGGTCGGGGGCCTCGTCTGTGGTAGATTTGGCGCATGGATCGTTCAGCAGTGGCCGAGGCGCGCGGGTGAGGGTCGTCTTAATCGCAGGTCCGAACGGGGCTGGGAAGTCGACCTTCGCGGCGGAATACTTCGGTGGGGAGGGAGGAAGCCCACCCTTTGTCAACGGCGACGACGTCGCCGCCGATCTCAACCCCGCCGATCCGAGCGCGGTCGCGGCGCGGGCCGCCAGGATCGCCCTTCGGCAAATGGATGCGCATGTGGCGAGCGGAGCGGACTTTGCGGTCGAGAGCACGCTCAGCGGCCGAGCCTACGCCGCCCGCCTGAAGCGGTGGCAGGCCATGGGCTACTGGGTGTCCATCATCTACCTTCGACTGTCGTCTGCGGACCAAGCCGTGGAGCGGGTCGCGCGACGCGTGGCTGAGGGTGGCCACCGTGTTCCCGAGCCGGTCGTTCGGCGTCGCTTCGCGCGGAGCTGGAGGAACTTTCTGGAGCTGTACCGGGACGTTGCCGACGAATGGCGCGTGTATGATAATTCTGGGGAAGCCCCGATCTTGATAGCGCGGTCGCCGGGCTGGTACAAGGTGAAGGAGACCATTGCACCGAGAGGAAGAACCATGGAGACGGAGAAGCTTGGCAAGATTCCCAACGGTGAACCATCGGACGAGGGCGTCCTTGCGGCGCTCGTCCGCGCCCGGAACCGTGCCTTGGCTCGCGCTGCGGCCGTCCGGAGAGGTGAGCGAGCCGAGACGCTGGAAGATTCGACCGACCGAAGTCCAGTGGCGGATGGCAGCACAGGACCGTTGGTGATTGCAGGTAGGGAGCGAGATGGTTGAATTGAGTTGAACAATGGCCCCCGCCGTGCCGAATTCCATGAGGGCGGTCGGTGGCAAAGGAATACCGACCAGTGCCGATCAGATTAGCGCCGAAGCTGCCGGAGCTCGGAGACCACAAAAACAAACTGATCCAGACCGTCGCTCCCCTCATCTAACCAGCTCTTGTCAGCATGGCTGGAGGTATCTAGATCAAACCGAAAGACAAGCTGTTTGTATAGATGCATTTCGCAAGACACTCTCGAATTGTGTGTCGCAACAAACGCGGAGCCAACGGTCGCTGCCCCTTACGCACACAACGCCGTATCGCAGCTGTCAAACCGCAATAGAAATGTCCCCCCTGACGGGCTGATTGTACGCCCCGGCGGGGAGGTTTCGACAGGGGCGGCCGTTCGGATGCCCGGCCCCGGACGCGACGATCTGGTCAGAACCCACGCGGCGGGTGACCCAGTGGTGCTCGTCCCTTCCGGGCTGGGGGGTGGGCGGCTCGAGCGTCTGGACCTTCGAGGGCTTCCGGGGCTCCGGCGGCCTGCGGCGGGCCCGCCTCGCCGGGCGGGGCGCGGGAAGGACTTCGAGGTACCGTTCGCCGGTGCGGAATCGGAGCTCCCCGTCGAGTCGCTGCTCGACGACCACCCGGGTGCCGGGACGGAGCCCCCGCGCCTCCCCCTCCGGAATCTGCCAGTGCCGGTTCGCGAAGCGGATCGTGAAGTCGCGGGCGACGACGCGATCCGCGGTCTCGGCGAAAAGCCGCTGCAGGTCGACGCCCGGGGGAAGGCGGTGGTGCGCATCGAGCGGCTCCCTCGGCTCAACCGCGAAGCGCGCGTTCCAGAACGGGATCCACTCCGCTTCCAGATGGCGGTTCGCCGCGTCCAGCGTGTCGATCCCGGCGACGCGCATCTCCTCGACCAGCCGGTCCTGCGCCGTGCCGAAGGCCCGCTCGACCCGTCCCTTCGCCTGCGGCGAGCCCGCTAGAATCAGCTCGATCCCGAGCGCGTCCAGCGCCCGGGCGATGATCGTGTCCGTGCGTCTGCCCGTCTTCGACTGCCACTGGCCGAAGTGCCCGGCGTGATCCGCGTACGCCGCTAGCGGGCGGCCGTGGTGCCGCAGGCCGCGGCGGGCGGCGCTGGGGGAGCTGGCGGCGGACATTTCTACTGCGGTTACGACAAAAACGCGGTCTCACAGCGGATTTGTCCGCCACTTCAGGGCGTTTATGGCGGACAAGCTGATCCGGGCTTGTGACGCTTTGTCGTGTCCGCTTGGATCATGGCCCTTCGAGGCGACACGCCGTCAGGCCGCGAAGGCGCGCCCAGTAGGTCGAGCCGCCTCTCACGCCTCGGGCGACGAGGCGGGTGCTGTCCCACAGCCGCGAAGCCGCGCGAAGAACTCCTCCGCCGTGTCGCAGTCGACCACGGCTTCGAAGGCCGCGTCGGCGACTTCGGGGTTCCGGAGCGGTGGCGAGTCCTCGGCCAGCTCCCGAACCGCCTCGTCGCCGAACCTGCGTGCCACGAGCCGGCGCAGAAGGCTCGACTGCCGCTCGATCCACTCCGCCCGTTCCTCATCCCGTCCCTCGTCCAGGCCGTCCTCGTACCAGCGAATCGCCCATTTCCCCTTCGGCTTGATCACTTCCATCACCTCCCTCGTCGTGGTGGCCGCCCTCAGTTCGTGGCCCAGTGCGGCGTCCAGGTCCGCGACCACGGCCTTCAGCCATTCGGCGACCGCCCGGTCGAGCGCGTCGCCCTCCTCCCGCCCGTCCATCCGCTCCCGCAGACGCGAGACCGCGCGGACCATCTCCCCGCCCCCGCGCGCCCGGCACACCGACACGAGCTCGCGGACCAGGTTGTCCTCCGGCAGATCCTCCGTCCCTCCGCGCCGCTCCTCCAACAACAGGTATTCGAAGCGCGGCTGCCCCGCAACACGGCGCTGCCGGTGTACTGGAGGAGGCGCAGGGGCATGTCGTGGTCGACGTCGGACTGGAACTCGACGACGATCAGGACGGCGGCGCCGTCTTGCAGATGGAACTCCCACAGCATGTCGCCGTATCGGGAGCGCTGGTCGGTGGCCGGGTACTCCGAGGAGAGCCTGGCGAGCCGGGTGAAGTCCATGTCGTCGGCCCGGTCCGGCACCATGGCGCGGGCGAGGGCCTCGATGGTCTCCGGCAGGGAGTAGAGCATCTTGGATGTGGTGTCGTGCACGCGCGGTCTCCGGGGTCGCGGGGGCTTCTGGATGCGGGTGCACGTAGTCTCCGCCGTTTCGCGGGCGCTTCAATAGCTGGATGGGACAGATTTCGGGTCACCCAAAAACCCCATGCAGAAACCAGCGGCTTCCCTCCTCGCAGAACAGCCAGTACCGGCATCCCATCTCGTCCTCCACCAGGTAGTAGTCCCGGCGCGGGGCGTCCTCGTGCCACCATTCGCACTCCAGGCGTTCGGGTCCCTCGACCGCGCGTATCCGATGCAGGTGGCCGCGCCAGCGGAAGCCGGCGGGCGAGCCGTCCCACTCCCGCTCCCGCTCCGCCCCCACGACCTCAACCGGTTCCGACGGGGACAGCAGCCGCAACGGCCGCCTTCGATCTGCGGGCCAGGTCGCCGCGACCGGAGGCGGCGCGTTCGACGATTCGGCCAAGCGGTCATCGTTGCCGTTCGGCGACCCGCGCCCCGCGCCGCCGACGCGCTCGGGCAGAGCCGCGCGCTCCGGCAGCCAGCTCTGATGCGGCAACGGCCGCCCGATCCGACCGAACCCAAAGCGGTTTCCGAGCCGGTCGAGCAGGTCGGCCAGCTCCTCCTCGTCTGCGGGGCGGTGTCCGCGGCCGTTCTCGCCGGTCCAGTCGGCCTGCGCCTCGTCGACGGTCTCGACCACGTCGGCGACCAGGACGATCTCGTCGATGCCGAAGCCGGGCTCGATCTGCTCCAGCCGCTCGGCGAAGAGGCCCATGAGCGGCTTCGGTCGCCGCAGCGGACGGCTGGTGCCGATGGCGAGGGTCCGGTGGTCGCCATCGACCCGGTGGCAGAGCAGGCGCAGCCGCCGCGCTCCCTCGCCGGACCGGCTCAGCAGCAGACAGAGGTCGCTCAGGAGGCCGTCGACCGCCGCGTGGATGTCCGCCGCCGTCGAGATCGGCTCGGCGAAGGCGCGACGGGCCTCGCGCGGGGGTGGGGCGCGAAGGGGCACGATCGGTTCGTCGACCAGGCCGAGCGCCTGCCGAAGCCGGGTGACCGGTTCCGTGCCGAAGCGCCGGACGAGCTCGACGGATTCGATGGCGGCCAGCGCGCGGATTCTGTCCAGACCGAAGGAGACCAGCGCTTCGGCGACGTCGGAGCCGAGTCGCAGCGCCGCCACGGGCAGGTCGGCCAGCGCATCCATGAGGCCGTCGCGACCGGCGCCCGAAGGCACCACCGCAGAGTCCTCGACGCCGTAGCGCGCCAGTGCCCACGCAGCGCCCGGCGTGTCGGCGAGAGCTAGCCGCGCGGTCAGGCCGAACCCCTCCAGCGCGCGATGCAGCGCCGCCATCAGGGCCCTTTCGCCGCCGAACAGACGTGCGCAGCCGGCGATGTCGAGGTGGAGCGTGTCCACGCCGTCGGGCATGACGCGCGGGGTGAAGCGGTCGGCCCACCGCGCCAGCCGCTCGAGCGCGAGGGCGTCGCCGATGGGGTCGGCGGGGCGGACGATCACACCTGGCACGATGGCGCGCCCGTCGGCCAGGGGCATGCCGGGGGTGAGGCCGGCCCGCGCGGCGCGGGGGTTGGCCGCGTCGATGATCAGCCGGGCGTTCCGTTCGGCGACGGTGATGAAGGGTCGGGTGCGCGTCTCGGGACGGTGCCGCGCGAGTCGCTCGGTGGGCCACCAGGGGAGCCACGCGGCGAGGATTCGCCGAGAGATGCGCGGGCCCCATCCGGCAGGCGCACCGGGTCGGGACGTGGACTTTCGCTTGCAGGCCATGGCCCGTGAACGATAACCGAATATAAACCGAAAAACAAATCTGTCCCATCCAGCTATGGAAGCGCCCGAGATCCGGACTTAAGCTTCGGCCACACCCTTGCCGCCGGGCCGCCCGGCCGACATTTTCACCAACCAGAGGAGACGTGCAGGATGGAGACGGGACCCCCTCCCATGAAGCTTTTCAGAGAGAACGGCCAACTGATTGCGGTCATTGTCAGCCTGATCGCGGCCGCTGCGCTCCTATCGGGGCAGATCGGTCGCGTCGAGACGCGCCTGAGTACCCAGATCGACGGCGTGGAGGCCCGGATCGACCGCGTGGAAGAACACCTGACCGCCCGGATCGACCGTGTGGAGGCTCGGATCGACCGCGTGGAGGCCCGGATCGGTCGAGTGGAGGATCGCGTGCACAGCATCGAGGTCTTCCTGCGAGGCGACACGCCGCCGGGCCGCGAAGACGCCTAGTAGGTCGATTCCGACCGGACTCCAGCGATTTCGGATCGAAGTTCCGATCGCTAGGATCAGGGAGGCCAGCCCGACGATCAGATGTGCCATGTTCAGGGTCAGCGAGATCAGCGTGGTGCCGGCCGTTTTGGTCATCGTCCACGTCCCCTCGTGTCCCCATTGGATTGGCCGAGCCGCTCCACGCCTGGAGATGCGTCGGCAACGACTCGGGTGGCAAGTGGCCGGAAGGGTACCGAGGAATCGCTGCTTCCATAGCTGCATGGGGCTGATTTCCGGGGGGATCGTCCGGTCACGATCCTGCCCGGAGATCGGGAGCCTGCGGCGCGATGGTGTGGCGGGCCATCAGTGGGACGCTCCCGGAACGGTGCCGGTGCGGGCCAGGACCTTGCCGGCGCGCTTGCCGGGGCGGTGCTGATTCCGACGCATTTCGTCCACTCATTCCGACGGATGTCGTCCACTGATTCCGATTCAATTCGTCCACCCGTTCCGATTCAATTCGTCCACCCGTTCCGACGCATTTCGTCCACCTGGAAGTGCCGTCGGAACGGAGGGTTCGAGCGGGTGGGGAGGCGGTGCTGGATGACCTGATGTAGGGAGCCGTTCTTTCAGCCTTGCGAGAGATCCCTGAGCGAGGAGGAAGACGGTGGCCCGGAAGAGGTTGTCCATGCGCAAGATTCGAGACGTACTCCGGCTGAAGTACGGCCTTGGCCGGAGCCACCGGGAGATCGGGGCCATTCTCCGGATCTCCCACAGCACGGTCGGCAGCTATGTCCGGCGGGCCCGGGAGGCGGGAGTGTCCTGGCCGCTGCCGGACGACCTGGACGACGCGCGGCTGGAAGCGGTGCTGTATCCGCCGACGGCGCCGTCGCGGGTTCGGCGGCCGGAGCCGGACTGGGCGCGGGTGCACCGGGAGCTGGCGCGCCACAAGGGCGTGACGCTTCAGCTGCTGTGGCTGGAGTACCGCGGGGCTCATCCCGACGGGTACCAGTACAGCCGGTTCTGCGACCGCTACCGGGAGTGGCGCGGCCGCCTCGACGTGGTTCTGCGCCAGGTCTACCGGGCGGGCGAGAAGGCGTTCGTGGACTACGCGGGCTCGACGGTCGAGGTGACGGACCGGCGGACCGGTGAGATCCACGAGGCGAAGGTGTTCGTCGGGGTGCTGGCGGCGTCGAACCACACGTTCGTCGACGTGACCCGGACCCGGTCGCTGCCGGACTGGACGGCGTCGCACGTGCGGATGTTCGAGTACTGGGGCGGCGTGCCGGAGCTCGTGATCCCGGACAACGAGAAGGCGGCGGTGCGGCGGGCGAGCCGTTACGAACCCGACGTCAACCGGACCTACCATGACCTGGCGGTCCATTACGGAACCGCGGTGCTGCCCGCCCGGCCGCGCTCGCCCCAGGACAAGGCGAAGGTGGAGGCGGCGGTCCAGAACGTGACGCGATGGGTTCTGGCGCCGCTGCGCAACCACCGGTTCTTCTCCCTGTCGGAGGTCCGCGAGGCGGCCGCGCCCCTGCTGGCGGCGCTCAACGAGCGGCGGTTCCAGAAGATGGAGGGCAGCCGCCGCAGCCTCTTCGAGGATCTGGACCGTCCGGCGCTCAAGACGCTCCCGGCCGATCGCTACGAGTACGCCGAGTGGCGCAAGGCGCGGGTCAACATCGACTACCACATCCAGGTCGACGGCCACTTCTACAGCGTCCCTCACGCACTTGCCCGCCGGGAGGTCGAGGTCCGGCTCGGCACAACCACGGTCGAGATCTTCCACAGGCACCGGCGTGTGGCCGCCCATGTCCGCGGCCGCAGGAAAGGCGGATACACGACCGATCCGGGCCATATGCCCGCCGCCCACCGCGCCCACCTCGAATGGACCCCGTCGCGCCTCGTCCGCTGGGCGCGAAAGACCGGGCCCCGGACCGCCGACTTCGCGAGGACGCTCCTCGAGACCCGGCCCCACCCGGAACAGGGCTACCGCAGCTGCCTCGGCCTCATGCGGCTCGCCCGCGCCTACCCCCCCGAACGGATGGAGGCCGCCTGCCGCCGCGCGCTGGACATCGGCGCCCACAGCTACAAGTCCGTGAAGACCATCCTGTCCGCCGGCCTCGACCGGACCGACCCCGGCGAGCAACGCTCGCTGTCCCTGCCCGCCGATCACGCTCACGTCCGCGGAGCGGACTACTACGCCAACTCCCACAACGGAAAGGAGACCTGACGAAGATGCTTCGACAACCCACCCTCGACCTGCTCCACGAACTGCGCCTGGCCGGCATGGCCCAGGCCTTCGAGGAGCAACTCGCCATGCCCGACATCGGCGAACTCGCCTTCGACGACCGCCTGTCCCTGCTCCTCGAACGCGAGAAGACCGAACGGGAACAACGCCGCTACCTGCGCCTCAAGGGGCTCGCCAAGCTCCATCTCGACGCCACCATCGAGGACCTCAACTTCAAGGCCGCCCGCGGTCTCGACCGATCCCTCATCCTCCGCCTCGCCTCGGGGCAGTGGATCAGGGACGGCCAGACCGTGCTCGTCACAGGCGCGACCGGGTCCGGCAAGTCGTACCTGGCCTGCGCCCTCGGCCACCAGGCCTGCCGCAACGGCATCTCCACACGCTACTTCCGCGTCTCCCGGCTCCTCGACGCTCTCGCTCTGGCACGCGCCGACGGCTCCTACCCGAAACTCGTTCAGCGGCTCGCCAAGACCTGGCTCCTCGTCCTCGACGACTGGGGCCTCGCCTCCCTGTCGGGCCAGAGCCGACACGATCTGCTCGAGGTCCTCGACGATCGCTACGCCCGCAGGGGAACCATCCTCGCCTCCCAGCTCCCCGTCGAACACTGGCACGACGTCGTCGGCGACCCCACCTTCGGAGACGCCATCCTCGACAGGGTCCTCAACAACGCCCATCGCATCACCCTCAAGGGTGGCTCCATGAGGCGGCTCTACGACTCAACCAAGGAGGCCCGCAACCCTCTCGACCACGCCTGATCCATCCATGTCCGGCACCCCTCCAAGGATCACCGCTCAACCCGGACGACCTGGCTCGGAATCGGTGGACGACTTGGCCCGGAACAGCCGGACGGCTTCGCCCGGAATGGGTGGACGACTTCGTCGGAATAGGCAGGCGGCCGTTCGGATGCCCGGTCCCGGATGCGACGATCTCGTCGGAACCGGCGTGGCGGGTAACGACCGAACATGGTCCGAAAGAGGATTTTCTACTACGGTACGACACATTTTGTCCGCCATATTTGCCCGATTATGGCGGACAAGCTCGCGCAACAAGCCGAAACCGAACATTTTCTGCCGAACGCCCCTTTCGTAGAACAGGCAGGGCCCTGACCCGTAGAGCCATACGGTGGCCAGCACCTCGCCTACTCGCCGGGGTGTGGATTCCGGCCTCTTTCGGGGGCGCTCCTCAAAGTAGGCCCCCGTCGTGCGAGACCGGACGGCAATAGATCAAGTTGACCAGTTGGCTGGAACCCCATCGCGGTGACGAAGTCTCAGCCGCCAACGTCTCCAGAAGGCGAAAAGTCGGGAAGCTCCAACAGCCTAGGTCGGGCTCCCTGCGACGAGAAGTATAGGGCCTTGAACCGGTCCATCTGCTTGATCCGGTCCACGAGAGACCTCTGCTGTGCTGAGCCAGCGACGTTCCTGACAAGCGTCTTGGCGTCCGCTTCGGTCATGCGAAGCACCAGATAGTTGGCGATCGCCGAGAACACGGACGTGTGGAAGTCGGTCGCCTGCTGCGACGCCAGGACCAGGGACACTCCGTACTTCCTGCACTCCTTGGCCAAGGTCGGAATAAGGCTCAGCCTCGCCGCGCGGTGCGCCTCGTCCACAATGACTGCGTGCGTGATGCGATCTTGGATTCCCCGCTGGAACATGTTCTTGTAAAGGCCGTACAGAAGCAGCGACGCGAACGCGTTCTGGAGCACATCGTTCTTTGTCCGGTGAATTCGGATCACGGTTGGGCGGTCGGCGTTCCACAGGCTTCCATGCTCCGTCCCGACTTCGAAGAAACCATAGTCGTCGAGCTCTTCGAGACGGGCCAGCAGGTTCTTGAGCCCAATCCCGGGCTTGGGCTCCGATCTCATGATTTCGAGGAATCGCCGGAAGGGAGGCTCGCTCAGCGACTTGGTGTCGGCAGCGCTACCCCACCCGAGTTCCTCGAAGCTCTGCTTGACCGCCGTGCGGATCTTCGCGCCCTGAAGCGGTCCCAGGTCGGGGTAGATGGCCATGAAGATATCGCGGATAATCCCCGCAATGTCGATGTGAGCTGACTTCCATGATCTGTCCAGCACCCGCAGAGGGTTGAACCCCAGCCCGTCGAAGTCAACGAACCGTACGCTTCCTGTCAACGGTCCGGAAACGGTCCCTTGGCTTTCCAGAAGTTCGAGCCGCTCGTCGATGTCCTCGTGGTAGGAAAACACTATGGGACGCACATCGGCGGCAATCATCTGCTTGCACAGGTTGAGGAGACACGTCGTCTTCCCCATACCGGGAAGACCTGCGACGAGCAGATGCGGATTCCCTTTGACGGTCAGATGCCACTGGGCCGCCGCCTTGAAACGATCAGTGCCGAGTATGATTCGCGGTGGCGGGGCGGGGACGACAACGGCTTCGCGAACGGTGGAAGACGGTTCCGATGGCCCTGCCTCGGCGTCCGCACGGTCGTCCTCGTCGTTCTCTTCCTGCCGGTTGCTGGCACCCACCTCGTCCGGTGTTGTCGAAGGTTCGGTTTCAGGGGGCGCGACCTGCTGTGAGAGGGAGCCTCCAAGGTCAAGTTGGCTGGTTGTGGTGCGCAGCTCGGACGAGTCATCCTCTGCAAGCCTCTCGGTCGTGCTCAGTTGGTGCTGGGCAATGCCCGGCAGCACTGCGGGCCCGAAGAGGAAAACGCGAACATCGTCGTCCCACTCCTCGGGCGAGATCTGCATGGGTTCCGTTCCCCGGTACTCGGGGCAGAACACCCAACCGCGGTTCCCGCCTTTTGCACGGTGCAACCGGTAGGTCGCGCTCTGTTCCACCATCTTGTCGATTTGCGCTACGATGGCCCGGTAGCGCTTCTCAGGAAGCCCATGCCTGCGAGCCTTGGCCGCGTAGAAGTGCAGAATGCGAGCAAGCCTGGCCATTCGAATCGCACGCAGGGACCGGGCGGGCGGCTTGGGACCGAACCAGTCGAACCACCGCTTTTCCAGCGACGCAGTCTGTCCCCGTACGCTACGCACGAGTTGCGGAGACCGCGCCGCTCGCAGGTGCCTCCGGTACTTGACCTCGACGAATCGAAAAGACAGACCGCCTCTAGGTGACGCATGGACATGAATCAGGTCGGGACGCGCAGCGGAGCGCGGGCGCCCGTTCCCGCCGCGCCTGGGTAGTACGTCAGACGGCAACAGGTCGCGGATGTCGTCGACGGGCACCAAGAAACCGTGTTCCAGCGAGACCCAGCATGACTGGTCGTCTAGAGTCCCCGACTGTTGATCGCCGCCGGCAGCCTGTCGGCAGTTTGCCTGGCTCATCGCAAGCGCAACGAGCTCGGATGTGGGGCCAGATCCGCCTGTCAAGCGAATCGCCAGGCGGCCGCTAAGCGCCTTGAGATTGGACATCAGGAAGTCGGCGCTGCGCGGACTGTGGCTCAACCCCATCTCATCCAGAGCTTCGTCCACGAGATCCTGGACCTCGTCCAAGTTCGAGGTGGATGTGATCAACCTCAAGCACCCGAGATCCTCCCGCTCCGGTACGCAGTCGATCACGAATTTGTCATATACCTCCTCGTTCTCCAGAGGAGAATCGAAGTACTCCAAACCGGCGTTCCGGTCCAAAGTGATGACCCAGTCGCTCAGACCGTGAAGCCGGTCCAAGCTGTCGGCCGCGTCCAGAGACACCTCGGTGACCAGAGATGGGACTGCAGCGATGCCTGCCGCATCAATGTTGGTAGCAACCAACTTCTGGATTGCCGCCTGGAGCCCTTGCAGCCGCTGGGTGTGTTTCCTCCCTTCCGGGTGGGCCTCGCCCCCGTTCCAACTGGGCAGGACTCCCTCCCAGCGGGGGTGGGGGTCGCTCTGGTAGCGGCGGTCGAGAAACGACATTAGCCCGTACGCGTGGTGCGGCTTCGCAATCTCCCGCGACGGATCCGCTTGCACCTCCGACGCGAAAGTGTCGAATGCGAGGGCAACGTGCGCAGCCGACTCGGGGTCGAGAGATTCCTTGCGCGCCCAGCGGAGGTTTGGAAGGCGGACTCCGCCCGGTCGCTCCTGCGAAGTCAGCATCCACCGATCCTCCCTCGCCACGGTGCCGGCACCGCGACGCCTCTTCTCTTGGGCTTCGCTGATGAATCGGCCCGCAATGCCGCGATTCCGCTGCTTCTCCGATGGATGGATTTCCAAAATGTAGGCCAGCTTGTTCTCGGACTCGGTGGCCTGGCCGCCGTCGGCCGCCGCAGCCCTCCCCAACGCCCTGACCACCGTCTTGCCGTCGCCCGCGCGAAGCGCGTGTACATGCAGGATCCGGGTTGTGGAATGACTCTCGATGTATTTCTGGATTTCCCGGCCGAGAATCTCGGCGCTCCCGGAACCCACGGTTGGAACAGCGGCGTGCTCGCCATCTTCCTGACCGGTCAGAGCGCGGTACAGCATCGACAGAGTTCCCTTCGGTTCTGGATCACCGGCAGCAACCATCCCGACGGCATGGAAGCCGAGCGTGTCGGCAAAAACGAACGAGCTGCCAGGTTTGACGCCCGGAAGAAAGGCCGGCAGGGCGGCACCGTCCAGACTTGCAAGCTCATCGCGGACGGCCTTGGGCTTGCCTCCCTCTTCAAAAACAGCGTGTAGCGCCAAGTTGTCGTATGCGGAATGCCACGCCACACGAAGCGGATGGGCAGGCAGGACAATTAGCCCCACCAAGTCTCCGGATTGCGCCTCTACTTCAACGGTCTGAGCCAACGCCAGCGAAGGAGTGCCAAGCCGCAGGAGCGCCAGCCAAGATCTCAGATACTCCTCAACGATATTCCTGTAGTTCGGCGTCGCTGAGTCGTATAGCTGCCCCACGCCGCCGACATCCGCGAAGAGATCAACCATTCTGCGACCGGCCTTGGTCGCCCGTGTCCACACCTTATCCTCCTCCACGCCATCCGGTCGCAAGGGTACAAATTCGGGATCGCCGATCCTCTCTCCAGACATGCGTACACGAATGCGCCAGCGGCCCGGCACCCCGTTGCGGCCACGCCACTGGTCCTCGACATCCTTGATCAGCGGAGGTCGGAACACCTTGAAGTTCCGGCGCTCGCCCGTGCTTCTCCACACGAGAAACCCACCCTTGGCCTCCGCCGGGCGCGTCAGCTCAAACGATGCCATCGCCGTCACCACATCCCGTCCGCTCAGCTCGATCAGCCCATCGCTGAAGGTGCGGTACCGCATCCCGGCGGCAGCCTTCTTGTTGGGTAATTCGCCGCGGACGATTTCGAACTCCTCGCTCTTGTCGCTAAGTACCCGTGCCGACCACTTTCGGGATTCTCCACCAACCGCGCCGCTGCCGACCGCTGACACCTTTATCCGCGCCGCAACGCGGACGTCGTCCGGCAGGTCCTGGAAGTCTTCATCGGTAAAGATCGCCTTCTGCTTCGGCTTCTTAGCGTGCGTGAGGTCTTGCGCAGCTAGCTGCTCGCCGCTGACTGTCGTGAGTACCTCGACGCGGTAGTCCACGGCCCCGGCTTGCAGATTGCTGGGCCGGACCTTCCAGCGTGCCTCGAGCTTCGCGGTCGCGCCTGAGTCCACGCCTTCCGCGTTCAAGGGCAGAACGAGCTGCGGCATCTCATTGCCACGGTCGGCCAGACCGCTCCACTTGAGAATCTTATTCGTCTTTCCCCGCCAGGAGTCCACTTCGATGCCCAGTAAGTTTTGCGCAACACGGTCGGTCTTCAGGGCGTTGACCCACAGGTGTTCCCGGTCTCTCAGAGCCTTCAGGCCCTCCATCACAGGTAGCGCGGCAGCGTCACCGAGGAACTGCCTCAAGTCTCGCAGCTGCGCTTCCGTTGGCTCTAGGAGGCGTAGCGAATCGATGCGCTGACGAGGCGTCAGATCCATGGACCGTGCATCGAGTAGCCGGTCGACAAACCGGCGGGACTCTCGAAGATCTTCCGAGTCCTTCTCGGCATCGCCTCCATCACGCTTTACCGGCCACAGTCCTATCCGGCCAAGGCTTGCCCCCGGTTGCCGACCGTCCACCACACGGCAATAGAAGTCGAGTTCTTGCCAAGGGGACACGCGAATCCCTAGGCCACGCTCACGGGCGCGCTTGATTGCCTCCCGAACGTACCGGCGAAGTTCGGGATTGAGTCGCTGGAGCGCCACCTTCGTGGCTTCCGAGAAGAGCGGGACCTCGGTGAGCTCTCGCGTCGCGCTATACACACCATCCATCCCCGCGCCGATGGAGGCCGTGTCCACGAGGAAGAGCGCCGCCGACCCCTTTGACTCCCGGATCTCGACAGCCCGGTCGGCGCTGATACTTCGCGACCCGGGATCCGTGCGCTCGCCCACTAGGAAGACATCCCAGCCCGGAACGACGAACCGCTCGGCATCGGCCGCGAGGGCTCTAACCACTCGTGGTGCCAGACAGCGCATAAAGGCTACCGCACCTGGCCTCCCTTGACCGAGCAAGTGGGACACGGCTGCGGCCAGCAACGAGCCATGAGACCTGGTCCACTCCATTCCGTTCACCTCTCCGACAGTTCGAACCGCGGGGTGAGACGCTTCATGGCCTCGGCGTCATTGACCGATATCAGGAGTCCTAAGTCCCTGAGGCGTCGATCGAGGAATCCCCTGTTCCGCTGCAACAGCTCGTTGGGTATGTCCATTCCTTCCGGGCTGCTGTCAACGCAGAAACCATACCGATCCCGCACCGACTTGATGAAGTCGTTGAAAGAGAACCATGGGCGGGTCGCGATCTTGTCGCCGGGCTCAAGCAGCAGAAGGTGCACCAGATACTCAAGGGCGGCGTCGGTGAATACGACGGACCGTAGTACGACAGCCTTCCGAGCCCCCGCAATTGTCCGCTGGGCTCGTCGCTTCCGCGCCAATCCGTTCGGACGATCAATCATCAAGGCGGAGTCCATGAGGTTCGCCAGTTTGTTCTGCGCACTTCCTCCTTGAAGGGCGACAAGCCCTTCGGCAAGACGCAAAACGGGGTTTGGGATGGCCTGGTCGTCGGCAAGCGTCTCCGCCACATCCGGGTAGTCGTTCTCCAGGGCGCTTGCCAAGTCGTCGGGTAGGAAATCCAGCCGATTCATGATGTCTCTGGACCGCTCGTGCCGACCATGCACCACATCGCCCAGAAGAGTAAGCCACTCGGTGGCGTTGGGAGCATCCTTGAGCTTGCGGACCCTGAACTCCCTCTTCATCTTGACGTTTATGCGCACGGGGTAGTCGAGTAGCCTCAGCGCCATGAAGTGGACCGGCAGGCGTCTGGCCCGCCGCATGTATTCGTCCATCGACCGTTCAGCGAGGGCTCGCAGCTTGCGGTCGGCCCCGGCGGAACAGTCGACAAAAATGTCGCATGGACCTCTATCGCCCTCGACTCTCCCCAACCTGCCCCATTCTTCCATAATGCGAACCACGCTCGATAGCATTGAAGTCAACCCCAATGCCATGCAGCTCTCCAGAGCCTCGACCAGGAACTGCCTCGGCACGTGGTCCGCGTACGCGTTCAGATAGTTTCTCAGGTCCGCCGAAAACCGGCGAGCGGACCCAGCGGCAATGGAACGACGGTTCGGTATCTCGGGCTTCGTCTTCGTCCTTCTAGGAGCACTACCCATCCTCTGGGCCAAGCGGATCATCAGCAACTCGTCGATCCCAACCGATGTCTCGGCTTCGTCGAATCGATCACCCGCGAGGTTGTCGGCAAGCTGGCCTTGGAGCGAAATACCCTTCGCAAATGGTCTTGCGATCACGTTGTGGCGGATGTCGCCGCCGACCGGGAAACTCGTATTGCCCCGCCGGTTCTGGGGCGTCCACTGTACCCTGCCGTCGTCGCGCTGGTTCGCAAGCAAAGCGACGATCGTTTCCGGCACTTGCCGAAGGTGGGCGACACTCTCCGGAAGATCAATCCAGCTTGACATGTAGTGCGCGGGGGCAACGCGCTGAACTTGCTTGTCACGCCCCAGGGCGTTTCTTGCGTTATCCAAGCAGTAGCAGAGGAGAAGGTCTCCGAGAATGGCCTTGGGCGCTCCTTCTTCGAACCCAATGAAGTCGCCCCGGGGCTTCCCGCAAATCCTGTCGACGAGTCGGTCCACTGTCACCGAGCGGCGGCGCTGGGCCGGAGTGCCGGAGGCATGCCCGAACTCTCTAACAAAACCGCCGCTTCCCCGTCTACGCCCAAAGCGGAACATATAGAACACAGTGGGGAGAACCGCCGACAAATCGAATCCTTGGACTGAGACCGGGACTGCGTGCCGGTAGTCGTTCGACCAGATCTCCCGTGTCATGGCCCGCCCCAACACATCCTCCACCAGCTTGCGGGCGCTCACGATGCACCTCCTTCGCTGCCGACGCGCTGAATGACGAGTTCCTGACGCTGGTTATCGGACATCCGGATCGAGAGCCGGTGAACAGCCTCGTCCCGAATCGGGTTCCAAGCCATGAGTTCCCGATCGTTCTCCTGAACCAGTCTCTGAAGGAATATGGACAGGCGCGCGAAGGTGTCGTCGGTAGAGATGTCCCCAAGCTGATAGCCACTTCCAAGACGCAGAAGCCTATGAAAGAGCTCCGCTCCCATCGCCAGCTTCTCTTCACGGCCATCGTCGTACTGGTAGATCAGGAGGGCCGCTCTGTGAAGCTCGTGCTCGGGGCCGGTCTCGACCGACTCGCCACTGGTGGCGCGAACCCCGAGACACTCCGCCTCAAGTCGAAACCGATCGATCGGCTTGTCGGTCCAGAACGCCGTCTCGGTGGGCGTCCGAGGGGTTATACGGAGGGGTACAACGTCCGCACGATCCAAGGCCATCGCCGGTAGGTCGCCGATTCTCGCGATGCCCCGGCACAACTCGTGACACAGCCGATTTCGGTCGTCGTCGTCGAGCAGCGGCAGCTTCCGAAAGCGGTCCAGGTTCCTTCCCCTGGCCAGCCCGAGGCACTTCTTCGGATCCTCGCCACGGGCCGTTTCGCAAATGCGCTTGTCGGTCCATTCGAAGTACGCTCGGCGCCGCAGGGATACCAACTTCTGAGCGTTGCCGACGCCTGATGGCCCAAGCGCTTCCCGCATCAAGCGGCGATCGATCTTCGGATGGGCCTCGAGCGCGGGGTCCATCTGAACCAGCTCCCGCAGCACCTCTCCCTGGCGTCCCGGCGACTCGGGATCGAACGCCCGATCCCAGTACGACGGCTCCTCTTCGCCGGAGCTGTCACCATGGTAGTCCTCGCAGTAACGCGTACCAAAGAGGATGTAGGACAAAGCGCTCCGCAGCTCTCTGACGGTCAGATGGGTCTCGCCGCGCAGGTGGACGGCTTGGAGGGCTTCGAATAGCCGGTCTCGCGCCCGTGCGCGCACTTCGTCGGACTCCGTGTCCGGGAGCGAGCTCGGACCGAACACCCTTGCCGTCTCGTAGACCTTGCAGCGCTCCCTTGCTGTGCAGGTCTTGCACGGTTCCCAAGTTCTTTCGGCGTTTTCGCCGCCGTAAAGACCCCGAAGCAATCGCTCTAGGAAGTCCGTTGTGATGCAACGGTCCGCCGGCGAGACCTTTCCGACCCTCGACCTTCGGTTGAGATGGTGGAACCGAATGCAGGGCTGTTGCTGCCGGCCCTCGGAGCCATCCAGCAGGCGCAGCAGGATTCCCTTCAACGGTGTTTCCCGCGGTTCCGAGTGGATCCACTCGAGAAGTCGTCCGTCGTTGACCGCGAGAAGATGGACGACGCCGTCAGGCCCCGGTCCCCCGTCATGGAAGGGCTCCAAAAACTGGTCGAGCAGCTCGTGCGCCGAGCGGCCCTCGTGAGCGGCCGAACCGTCCAAGTTCATGCGAACGCGGGTGCCGTTCTTTAGCACTCGGTCGATGATGCGCTCCGACGACTGGTGGAGGCCCATTTCCAACTCCTGGGCAAGGTGCTGGAGCAAAGCAGTCTTCCCGTCACCGGCGTTTCCGCACAGGATCACCAACCCGACCCGCCGCTCAGTGATTTGCTCCCAGAGGTCCGCCTCCAACTCGGTCTCGACATATGTGTTTCGTGCGAAGTCGGAATCCAGACCTCTCGTCTCGCTGTTACCCCACTGGGATCCCGGATAGGACGCCAGTAGTTGCGCCAGCCACGGCACTTCGTTCGGCTGACTCTGGCCGGGATGGGGCACCGCCTCGCGATCACCGACGCTCTCTCCCGCCCGCGCGGGCGTTGTGACAGGAACATCATCCGGCCCAACGTCCTCCGTCTTGCCAGCGCCCGCCTCTTCCGATGAGCGCTCCTGGGCGATGGAGAGACGAAGCGCCTCCAAAGCGGCCCCTGCTGACGGAAACCCACTCTGCGACTCATTGCTGAGCGCTCTGTCTAGGAAATCGGCAAGCGCGGGATAAAGGCCCCTTTCGTCCTCACCCCAATCCAGCTTCAATTCCCGCCCCAAGTCGCCTTGGCGGGCGAAGGGCTTCCGGTCGCAGAGAATATGGAAGAAGCTCGCAGCCAAGGCGTGAACATCATGCGCGGGCGACGCCGGCTTTCCTCGCGCCCTGTAGGGAGAACGGTAGGAGCTGGTCCCAAGTGCCCTCACCGGTTCGCCGATTCGGGTAACGCAGTCGTAGCCCGTGAGGACCAAGTCCTCGCCCGAGACGATCAGGTTGTGGGGACTCACGTCGCCATGCACGAGACCGTTGCGATGTAGCGCGTCAAGCGCCTCGCAGGTCGTTCGAAGCCAGCGCACCGCTAGTTCGCCACTGTCCGTATCATGGTCGCGAGCCAGCAGAGGCAGCACACCCACGAAGTCCGCGAGCGGAGCCCCATCAACCCACGACATTAGAGCTGTGATCTTGTCGGCGCTCCATTCACCAGCCACCTCGAACACCGTGGATAGCCCTGGTTCGCTACCGACTGTTCCGCGGACGAGCTGATGGCTGTCACGGGTACGGACACCGCTCTCCTGGTCGTGGGCCACCCTTGCCACAAAGGTTCCGACCTCTTCACCGGTGGCGTCATGGAGCTCCACGACCTTGAAGGCAGTGGCAGCGGAACCCGATCCCAGGCGTGCGACGACACGGTACCGTTGATCGCGAAAGGACACCTCTTGTCCCTCGGTCCAGAACCGAGCCGGGGGTACCGGTGCAGCACCAGCCGGGTCATCCAGCAGCTTGCCGAGCGAGCGTTCCAGCCACTCCAGATGCGGAATCGACTCCTTGACTGTTTCGCCACGGGCTTCCCTATGGAGCAGCGCCCTGGCGTTCGCAGCTTGGGAGTCGCCCGCCGAGTCGCCGAAGAGCGGGCTCAGCGAGGTACGTAGACCTGCGAGGTCCGCAGCCGGGCCAGACGGCGCAAGAGCGGGTGCGCGAACCTGACCGGCACCGGTTGCGTCCGGTAGCGCGTCCCCACCCTGGACATGCGTCGATTGGTGGAGGAGAAAGCGGCCCGAATCCCCGAGACCGCGAAGCGCGGCATTGTCGTCGTGCAGCACCCGAATGGACTCAGGCGAGAGGTTTCCATGCACCAGCGGCTCCCCGTCCGGCCCCAGCGTCTGGTGAAGCTCACAAACAGCCCGGACAGCCGACCTTGCGAAAACTAGACGGGCTTGGATGTCCCACGACGGATCGGTGCGTCGCTCGGCGAGGGAAGGCGCATCCTGATCGAGTACTGTGAAGAAGTTCATCTCGCCCGCATGCGTTGGCACGTCCTGAAACGAATCTAGGATCCGCGGCGCCCAACCGCGCTGCTGGAGTCGGCGGAGCAAGTCGTGGTACCAACGGGCCTGAACCTCCGCCTTGCCACTCGGGCCCGCAGACATGTCGTACAAGTGCAGAATCGCACGGTCACGCGTCACGGAGTGGGTCCCGCGGTAAACGCGGTGGAAGCCTTCGCGCCGGGTGTCGAGCAGTTCCAGGTTGACGTACCCGGCCAACCGTCGTAGCGAATCGTCGCTCGCCACAGCGTGCGCGGGAACCAGCGATCGGGCGAGCTTTCGGACCTGTCCGTGCGTGAGCACCAATGACCCGTCGGCGTCAACCACATCCCTCCATTGCCTGAGCGAACAGAACCGGACGCCCCGGATTCGGCTGCCGCATTTGAACTTTGTGATCGCCGAGGCGGCTTGAGTCAGCAGTACCACTCCTTCCACATGCGGCAGGGACGGCACCAAGCGTCGAAGCGTCGTTCCAACCCGGCGGGCCTTCATGGACACTCGATCCGCTTCCGCTTCTGCCAAAGGCCGGTGACGGTTCGCCCAGTGCTTGACTTCGATTACCCGAACGCCGGGCGGCCCCACGACCACCATGTCGATTTCGTCCGATTGCAACTGATGGGTGACCGAGAATGCAACGTTGGTAAGCAGCACCCACTCCCCGTCTCCGCCAAGCGACACGAGTCCTGACTTGAGCTTGTTGAACGCGTCGATCTCGCTCTGGTTGGCAAAGGGGCCACAGCGAACGGGTCGGATCTTCACGGCGTTGTGGTTCGTGAGTGAGACGAGAGAATGGCCGGATGGGACAAAGCGACCGGAGCATACTTTGCGTCAGTGGTCGCCGTCAATATAGCCGAGCCAGTGTATGGAAGCACCTTCGGGGACCGTGGCGACACCGCGACCGGAGGCGCAACCCTGATGGGCGAGGGCCCCGTGAGACGGCACCGATGGACCCGACGCATGCGAAAGAGCGACCGCCGTTTCACCGCAGGTACGCCGACGATCAAGCCCGCGTCATCGTCGCCGAGGAAGGGCGTGTCGCCGTCGTTGGCGAACGCGAGCATCTCCGCCGCGAAGTGCTCGGCTTTCGGGAAGACGCCGCGCCTGCCGAAGCCGTGCTCGTTCGGGGCGCGGAATGGCATTGCTCGACGCCCGTAACGTCATCTGCCCGCGCCAGTTTGTCCGCCACGAAACGCAAAAAATGGCGGACAAACCGAAAAGTGGCCCCGCATCGGCGGGTGGACCCGCATCAGAACAGGCTCCCCAGCCACAGCGTCACGAACGCGCCGTAGAACAGGGACATGGCGACCAGCGCTACCCTGCGCCACATCGGCGGCCGCACCGCCTCGGGCAGGAACTTCGTGTTGATGTACAGCAGGTGCAGCGGCGAGATCACGAAGACGACCCCGGCCATGTTGGCACCAAGCTGCAGCAGGAAGATCGGCGCGGCCAGCGCCAGCGCGATCACGCCCCACACGGCCAGCACGCCCAGCACGGTGTAGTAGACGAAGCGGACGTCGCCGCCGCGCCAGTGACGAACGGTGCGGGAGCCCGTCCACAGGATGTCGGTGATCGCGCGGGTCATGCCCTCGAGGATGTCGAGCTGGGTCTTGAAGAGCACCCACACGGCCATCATGGCGATGACGCCGCCGAAGATGGCGCCCGCCTGGCTGGCCATGGCGTTGGCGAGCGCGGCCGCGACCGAGAGGCCGCGGATGTCGGTGCCGCCCTCGATGAAGGTGACGTAGAGGACTGCCGGGAGGACCATGCCGAGCATCGCGCCCACGAAGTAGACGCCCCACTGGTCGGCGCGCACGATGCGCCACCAGCCTCGCCACCGCGTCATGGCGTTCGCGTCGGTGTCGAAGGTGTAGCCGGTCGGCGCGAGGCGGGTGCGTTCGCCGCCCACCGCCGCCGGGATGTAGCCGGCGCGTTCGCCCATTCCGTAGCCCTTGTCGCGGGCCCAGTTGGACAGCGTGAGGTTGATGACGCCGCCCGCGCCGGAGTACGCCGCGAAGGCGCCGATCAGGAACCAGTCCACGCCCTCGGGGATGAAGCGGAACGCGCCGGCGGAGGGGTCGTAGCCGACGAGGCCGGCACCCGCGGCCACCCAGGTCTCCGGCGCCACGAAGATCGCGGCCAGGATCAGGAAGCCGCCGATGATGGCCGCGACGAGGATCCAGTTCAGAAGCTCGAGCGTGCGTTCGATGCGCTTGCCGAAGAGCAGGATCCCCACGCACAGCGCGAAGGTGCCCACGCCGATCAGGTAGTGGGTCAGCTCCTGCCCCGGCCCCGCGAGATCGCGGAAGATCAGGAAGAAGATCGCGCCCGCGGCGGCGCCCGCCCAGCCGGGCCAGCCCACCTGCAGGAAGTACAGGAGGGCGTAGAACCACGCCCAGAACCGCGCCGCTGGCTTCGTGCGCATGAAGCCGGTCACGACAGGCTCACCGGTCGCGATGGTCCACCGCATCAGCTCGGTGTTGAGCACCGTCTGCAGGAAGGCGGCGACCAGGGTCACCCACAGCAGCACGAGACCGTACTGCACGAACGCCGCCGGCCCGAGCAGGAACTCGCCGCTCCCGATCGAGGCGCCCAGCACGATCACGCCCGGACCGACCACCCCGATCCACGAGAGTCCCTTGGGCTTTGGTGGGGCCGGAAGCTCGGCCTTCTCGAAGGGCTTGAGCCCGGAGCGCGCCTCGGATGGCTGGGCGTTCATCAGCTCGCCGGCCTCTGGCCGGTCCACCGGTCATACCACTTCCGCATGTAGAGCTGGGTGCGCATGAAGTTGGACGGTTTGGTGCCCGTGCCGTGGTACTCCTCGTTGAAGCGGATGATGGCGGTGGGGACGCCGACCATCTTGAGTGCCTGGTAGTACTCCTCGGTCTGCGACATCGGGGTCCGCAGGTCGAGTTCGCCGGTCAGGAGCAGGGTGGGGGTGGTCACGTTGCCCGCGTACATGAGCGACGAGTGGCGCAGCCACTTGTCCGGGTTCTCCCAGGGCAGCTCGCGGAAGCGGCGGTAGCCCCACATGGCCACGTCGGCGGTGCCGGCGAACGACATCCAGTTGATGACGGGGCAGCGCACGGCGGCGGCCGCGAAGCGGTTGTCGTGGCCGATCACCCAACTGGAGAGAGCGCCGCCCCCCGAGCAGCCGCCCACGTACATCCTGTCCGTGTCGATGTATCCCCTGTCGACGACTTCGTCGACGCCGTGCAGCAGGTCCGCGAGGTCGCGCTCACCGGGGTAGCGATCATCGATGGCGTTGCCGAAGTCGGTGCCGTAGCCGGTCGAGCCGCGCGGGTTGGTGTAGAGGACCACGAAGTCGTTGGCGGCGAAGTTCTGGAACATCCAGTTGAAGCCCACGTTGTACATGCCGTGCGGGCCGCCGTGGATTTCCATGATGAGGGGGTAGCTACGCGACGGATCGAAGCCGGGTGGCTTGATGACCCATCCCTGTACCTGCGCACCCTCGGTGGATTCGTACCAGAGCTCCTCGATGTCGCCGAGAACGACGCCCTCGAGCACATCCCCATTCACATCGGTCAGCTGCGTGACCGCTGTGCCGGGATCGAGGTCGAAGCGGACCACGTCGCCCGGCGTTTGCGGAGCCGAGCGCACGCCCACGCCGGCGCCCCCCGCCATCGAGGTGAGCGAGAGCATCTGCACGCCCTCGGTGATCTGCCGCACGTCGCCGCCGGTCGTGGCGGAATGGACGTTGGCCGAGCCGCGGTCCTGCACCGAGAAGTAGATGCGGCTGCCGTCCGGATCCCACATGAGCGCGCCCACGTCGCGGTCGAGGTCGGGCGTGAGCATGCGCATGTCGTCGCCGTCGATGCCGATGGTGTGGATTTCGCCGACGTGGTAGGTCTGGGGCGACCACTCGTACCCGGTGAAGGCGACCGTGCGGCCATCGGGAGAGACCGACGGGCTGGTCCAGAGACCCCGCGTGGAGGTGACCTCGCGCATCTCGCCCGTGGCCACGTCCACCGCGTTGATCGCCGACTCGAAATAGCGCTTGTCCCAGTCCTCCCTCATGAGACCGTCGAACACGATGGTGGCCCCGTCGGGCGTCCAGTCGTAGCCGGCACCCCAGTAGACGGCGATGAAACGGGCGCCCACGTGCCACTTGCCGTGGGTGAGCTGGCGCTCCGTGCCGCCGGTGGCCGGCACGACGAAGAGGTGGTGATAGGCCGGATCGGTGAAGCCCACGAAGTCCCTGCGGAAGTGCATGTTCTCGACGATGCGGGGCGTCTCGGTCCAGGTGGCGCCGTCGGGTGCGGCCGGCAGATCGATCGACCAGTCGCTCGGCAGTTCGCCGGGCACATCCATGGTGAAGGAGATCATGGTGCCGTCGGGCGACCACATGGCGTTCATGGGCGTGCCGGGAACGCGGGTGACCTGGGTGGCCGCGCCCTCGGCGTCCATCCAGCGCACATGGATCTGGGTGCCGCCCGGTTCGCCCGGCGCGGTGAAGAGGATGCGGGTGCCGTCCGGCGACCAGCGGGGCGCGGAGCCGTCGACCAGGAAGCGTTTTCTGGCGCCGTCGGCGTCCATGACGTAGATGCTGGACTCCCAGCGGTCCTCGAGCTTGTTGATCCAGCCGCGGGTGTACACGATCTGGCTGCCGTCGGGCGAGAGCTGCGGATCGCTGACGCGCTCCCAGTCCATGTAGCGGTCGACGGTGAGGCGGTCGGCGTCCTGGGCGGCGATCCGCGTTGGGGCCAGGGCGATGGCGGCGAGCGTGGCGATGGCGGCGATGGCGGCGAGGGCGGCGGCCGCCTTTGCGGAGTGAAGAGGACGGTGGTGGAGCGACTTCATCGGCGGACTCTCCTTGCGGTGCGCGCGACGGGGCGGTGACTGGCCTTCAAGTGGGGCCACGCGAGCGGGCTCGTCAAGACGCCCGGTCCAACCTTGATCCTGACCCCTTCGGTCGTTATCACATAACGCCATGCCAAACAGAGACTCTCCCTCCTGGAAGCTCGTCGAATCGATCCTCGCCGCGTCCGAGGCCATCGTCGCACTGGGGATCACCCTCGAAGACATGAGCGAGGACACCTGCGTGCTCAGGATGTCGAAGCGGCCCGACCTGACGCGCGGCGACGGCACGATCTATCACGGCGGGCCGGTGGCTTCGCTGATCGACATCGCCGGAGACATGGTCGTCGCGGTGCGCGCCGGCGGCGGGGTGCCCACCATCTCGCTGCGGGTCGACTATCTGCGCCCCTGCACCGGTCCATATCTGCTGGCCACCGCGCGGCTGCGGCGGAACGGCCGCACGATCTCGGTTTCCGACGTGGACGTGCACGACGACCAGGGCCGCCTCTGCGCGGTGGGGCGCGGCACCTACTCGTCGCTGGTGGGCTGACCGTGCGGGCCGTCCTCTACGACCGCCACGGCGATGTCGACGAGCTCTACCTGGGCGAGGTCCCCACACCGCTCCCGGCTGCCGGCGAGGCCCTGGTGCGGGTGCGCGCCTGCGCCCTGAACGGCTTCGATCCCATGATGCTCGCCGGAACCACCGGGCTGCGCGTCCCCCTGCCCATGACCCCGTGCGGCGACGCCGCCGGCGAGGTGGAGGCGTTCGGGCCCGGGACGGATGCGGAGGACTGGCGCGTCGGGGACCGGGTGATGATCGACCCGTTCATCGAGGGCCGGGGGATGCTCGGCGAAAAGGCCCGCGGCGCGGCCTCCGAGTACCTGTCGGTCCCGCTGAAGAACCTGGTGCGGATCCCCCCCGGCGTCTCGTTCGAACATGCAGCCGCCCTTCCCGTGGCGTACGGCACGGCGCTGCGGATGATCGAGGACCGCGCGCGGGTGCGGCCCGGCGAGACGGTGCTGGTGCTCGGGGCGACGGGCGGGGTCGGGACCTGCTGCGTCCAGCTCTGCAAGCGGATCGGCGCCACCGTGATCGCAACCGGCAGCTCGGACCGCAAGCTCGAGCAGCTCTGCGACATCGGTGCCGATCACGTGCTGCCGTCGCGCTCCGACGAACTGGTGAGAATGGTGCGGGCGATCGCGGGGCGTCCCCGTTACCACGATCCCGACTCCGGCGGCGTGGACGTCGTTGTCAACTACATCGGCGGGGCCACCTGGGCGACGAGCCTCAAGGTGCTGCGCTTCCAGGGCCGCATGGTCACCTGCGGCGCCACCGCCGGCTACGACCCGCCCACCGACATCCGCTACATCTGGAGCTTCGAACAGACGATCATCGGTTCGGACGGATGGACCCGCGACGGACTGACGCGCCTGCTCGCCATGGTTGCCGACGGCGAGCTCGATCCGGCCGTCCACGCCGTCAGACCCATCGAGGAGATCCGCGAGGCGATGGGCGAGCTCAGCGCGCGCGAAGTATTCGGTAAGTCGATCCTGACCCCGTGAGCGACCCGGCCGACTATCCAATCGCCCAGAGGATCCCGCAGTCGGTCCTGGACGCCGAGGCCGACCGCCTGGACGAACTCGCGGACGCACCGATCCACCGCCGGGTCGGCGGCTACGCTCGTCTGGCGGGTCCCGGGTTTATGGGCGCGGCTCTCACGCTCGGCGCAGGCACCCTCACGTCGTCGATGCTGTCGGGAGCGTCCTTCGGCTACCGCACCCTCTGGCTGATCTGGCTGTCCTGCGGTCTCGGCCTCTTCATGATGGCCGCCATGGCGCGCTTTACCTGCAAGGGCGGCTTCCGCATCATCCAGGTCCAGAACCGCCGCCACTCCTGGCTGATCGGCTCGCTCATGACGGCCCTGGTCGGCACGGCGGCGGTCGCGATCATCTTCAACTTCGGCCAGGTCGCGCTTGGCACCCACCTGATCGAGTCGCTCGCGCCGTTCTTCGGGTTCGCCTTCCCCGCCGAGCTCAACTGGATCCTCTACGTCGGAGTCACGAGTGCGCTCATCCTCAGCTACGGGCGGGGCGGGGGCATGGGCACGCGGCTGGTGGAGACCGTGATGAAGGCGGCGATCGCGCTCATGATCGTGGCCTTCGGCGCGGTCCTGGTCGTGGTGGGGGTGGACTGGGGGGCGGCGGCCCGCGGCGCCTTCGTGCCCTGGCTGCCGGGCGGCGGCGAGGGGCTGGACCTCTTCATCGCGTCGTCGGCAGCGGCGGTGGGCGTGATGGACTGGGTGTTCTTCAACTACGCCGGGCTGGGGCGGGGCTGGGGCCGCAACCACGAGTCGCTGGCGCGCTTCGACCTGGTCGCCGGGCTCTTCCTGCCCTTCGTTCTCATCAACTTCCTGGTGATCGGGGTGTTCGCCGCGACGCTCTTCCCGCAGGGCATCACCCCCGAGACCGCGCCCGAGCTCGCAGCCGCGCTGATGCCGCTGCTGGGTCCCACCTGGTCGCAGATCCTCTTCTACGTGGGATTCCTCGCAGTCCCGATCACAACCACGGTCGGCATGAGCCTGGCCGGCGCCATGGCGATCCACGAAGCCTTCGGCTGGGAGCCCGACACCTCGTCGTGGCGGTGGCGGCTGAGCGCGCTTCTGCCCCAGATCGCGTTCCTGGCGGCGTGGAACGCGCGCCCCGTGTGGCTGGTGATCGCGATCGCCGCGTTCCTCTCGCTCGCCAACAACGTGGTCGGCTGGTCGATGTACCTGCTGCTCAACGACCGCAGGGTGCTGGGCCGCGACCGCTGCAAGTCGTACCTGTGGAACCTGGGCATCCTGGCGCAAGTCACCCTGCTGAACGGCATTGCCATCACCTACGTCTTCAACCGTCTGGGGTGGTGGTGATGATCCAGACCCTCCTGAAGCGGCGCATCGGGCCATGGTCGGGGCGCGTTTGGGGACTCATCCTCAACCTGGCCGCGAACGCGGTGACGCTCTGGGGCCTGTCGTCGCTGCTGCGCACCGGCCGCGGCTGGACATGGATCGTCATCGGCGGCGTGGCGACGGTCGTTTGCATGGCCGCGCTCGCGTCGCCGGATCGGTCCGCCGACCCCGGCGAATGACCGATTCCGACCGGTCCGGTCCGCGCGGCAGCAACCTCGGGTACTGGCTGAGCGACGCCTGCGCCGCATTCCCCGACCGCATGGCCCTGATCGACCTGTCGCGCCCGACCCCCCGCCGGGTCACCTACGCCGAGCTCGACGAGCGCATGAACCGCGTGGCCAACCTGCTGTCGGCGGCGGACATCGGCATCGGCGACCGAGTCGCGCTGAGCGTGGGCAACCGCTTCGAGTTCGTCGAGATCATGTTCGGCGCGATGCGCTGCGGTGCCGTCCCCGTCCCCCTCAACTTCAAGCTCTCGGCCGAGTCGCTCGCGCACGTCGTGGCCGACGCGGACTGCCGGGCCGCCTTCGTCGAAACCGCGGTCACGGAACGCTCGGGCGCGGTCGTCGAGCGGTTGGGGATCGAGAGTAGGTGGGAGGTCGGCGGCATCGGCTCGGCGGACACCGGGGCAAGCGCCGGCTGGCTCGACTATGCAGCCGCCCTTGCGGGAGTGTCGACCGCTTTCGAGCCGCCCGTCCTCGGCGCACACCACCCGGCATTCCAACCCTACACGTCGGGGTCCACGGGCAAGCCCAAGGGCGTCGTCCTCGACCACGAGGGCCAGCTGTGGTGGGTGCGGTGCCTGAAGCGGTACTGGCCGTCCGATCCCGACGACCGCGCCCTCGCCGCCGTTCCCCTCTACCACAAGAACGCGATGGCCGGGGCCGTCAAGCCGCTGCTGCAGGCAGGCGGCTCGGTGGTCATCCTGCCCGGATTCGAGCCCGAGATCTTCCTGCGGGCGCTGAGCGAGCACCGCTGCACCCAGGTCGGTGCCGTGCCCGCGGTCTTCACCATCCTCCTCGACCACATGGAACTGATCCGCGAACTCGACTTCTCCGCGCTGCGGAAGGTCACGCTAGGCTCCGCCCCGGTTCAGCCCGAGCTGATGGACGCGGTGGAGCGCGCGTTCGGCGTGCAGGTGGGCGAGAGCTACGGCCTGACCGAAGGCGGCCCCGTCATGCTCGGCCCCCCACTCGACGGCCGCCCCGTACCGCGCGGAAGCTGCGGCGCGCCCTGGCCGGAGGGCGAGGTCAGGCTCGTGCGCGACGGCGTCGACGCTCCGAGCTACGGCGAGCTGTGGGTCCGCAATCCCGGCGTGACGACCGGGTACCACAACCTGCCCGCCGTCAACGCGGCCCGCATTCGGGACGGGTGGCTGGCCACGGGCGACCTCTTCCACCGCGACGGCGACGGATTCTTCCACTTCCGGGGCCGCACCGACGACATGTTCAACTCGGGCGGCGAGAACATCTACCCGAAGGAGGTCGAGGACTTGCTGCTCTCGCATCCCGACGTGCTCGACGCGGCGGTCGTGCCCGTGGCGCACGACGTGAAGGGCCACGTTCCGGCGGCGATGGTGGCGCTGGCATCGGGGTCGGCGGTGACCGCGGACGAGCTCAAGGCATTCACCCTGGAGCGGGGCCCCGCGTACGCGCACCCCCGGCGCGTGGTAATCGTGGACGCGCTGCCGCTCACCGGGGTCGGAAAGGTGGATCGGGTGGAGGTACGCGATGTGGTCCGGCAGCAGCGGCATCGGCCATGAGTGCGTATTTTACGGCTAATTCAAACTATAATCTTGAAATAGCCGATTCGAGGTACCATCTTTCTTGTCATGATTCGACGGGATCTCGCTCCGGCACTGATCACAGCGACGACCCGCACGGCTGCGGTGAGCCTTGTCGGCCCGCGCCAGAGCGGCAAGTCCACACTGTGTCGGGCGCTATTCCCCAACCGTCCCTACCGAACGCTCGATGCTCCGGACCACCGTGCTTTCGCGGCCCGCGATCCGCTGGAGTTCCTGGGCCAGTTTCCCGACGGTGCCGTCATCGCCGAAGTCCAGCGGGTGCCGGACCTCCTCGCGCACCTTCCTGGCGAGGGCGGCTCCGACTCCGCGCCCGGTCGCTGGATTCTCACGAGCTCTCGGGCCTTCGCCGGGTCGGTGCGTGGCGGCCAAGCCGTGGCCGGGCGGATCGATGCGCTTCACCTGCTCCCGCTCGCCTGGAGCGAGGTCACGCGCCTTCGCCCCCGCCCGCGCACCCTTGAGGAAGCCATGTTCAGCGGCGGGTATCCGGCAATTTTCGCCGACGGGCTCGATCCGTCGCGCTGGCTGCGGTTCCATGTCGCCGCCTACATCGAGCGCGAGGTGCGATCGATCAGCAACGTCGGCGATCTCGCGTCATTCCAGCGCTTCGTCGAGGCTTGCGCGGCCCGGTCGGCGCGGTTGCTGAACTATTCGGCGCTCGCCGCCGACTGCGGCATCTCGCAGCCCACCGCCAAGGCGTGGGTGGAAATCCTGGAGAGCAGCTTCGTCGCCTTTCGCCTGCCCGCGTTCCGTGGCGACATCGGCAGAAGGCTCGTCAGGGCACCGAAGCTGTACTTCCACGACACCGGCCTGCTCTGCTGGCTCCTGGGGATCCGCGAAGCGGGACAACTGCGGTCCCATCGGCTGCGCCGGTCCATCTTCGAGACCTGGGCGGTGTCGGAGATCGTGAAGCACCGGGCCAACCGGGGCGAACCCACAGGGCCGCGCCTCTCCTTCTACCGCGACCGCCACGGCGCCGAGGTGGCCCTTGTGATCGAACAACCGGAAGGGCCCGTGCTGGTCGATGCCAGCGCCGCCGCGACCCCGTCGCCCACCCTGTTCCAGCGCGCCGAGCGCGTGCGACGGCACTTCGGCGACCGGCCCGCGCCGAATGTCGCAGTGGTCTACGCCGGGGAGCCGTTCCGGTCGCGCGGTCCTGGAGGCCGGCTCATACCATGGTGGCGAGTGCCGTCGGTGGCTACTTCCAGAGCCGCACCTTGAACTGGTGCTCGTCCTCGATCAGCTCCGGTTCGGTGCCGTTGTGGGCGCGCATTCCCGGGATGATCTTGGTGCGAACCCCCATCCCTCGGGCCTCGGCGTATCCGTAATCCCGCATGACGTTGACGAGGGCCTGGTTCCGGGCATAGCGCATGCCCGATCTCATGCCGGCGGGTGTCACGGTGTTGGGCAGACGGCCCGGACTGGTGATCTCCACCCGGTTGGAGAAGATCTCTAGCATGACGTCGGTTCCGGCTATGCTGTAGTCGCGGTGGCCGTCCAGGTCGATGAGTGGAACAAGTGGGCCACGGAGTTCCTGGTCGGTACGGGTCGCGTAGTCCGGATCGTCGCCGGCATAGCAGATCGCGCGAATGCCCGATTGCGGGAGTCGTCGCTTCGGATTGCGGCCGAAGAGCAGCGCCCCGTTGATCGTCGGCGCGATTGTCCGCCGTGTCCGCACCGCCAGATCCAGGTTGACCAGCAGCGTCCGCCATCCCTCGGACTCGATGTTTCGACCAAGCTCCTCCCTGGTGTCCCCCCAGTCGAGCACGCGGCCGAAGTAGTCGTGGAGACGGCGCTGATCGAGGAAATCCAATCCGGCCCCGAGCACGGGCTTCAGCCCGTAGTCCACCCGGCCCGACTCGGCTCTCGTCATCGGCCTCCGCCTTCTGGAATCGCAGGGGCGGTGTCGTGCTCGCGGTCGGCTTCGCCCACCACTGCCACGCACCGCCCGGGTCCGTGAACCCCCGTCACCACCGTGAGCCCGATGTCGGCCGACTTGCTGGGACCGGAGTGCAGGCCGATGGCCGCGGGCAGGTCGTCCCTCAACTCCGCCAGCGCGTCCTCCAGGCGGGCGAACACGCGCCCTTCAGGCACCCAGACCACGTGAACCGGCGGGAGCAGCTGCACCGCCCGCATCCCCGTCGACGGCAGAATCAGGCTTCCCGACTCGGCCACCGCCCCCCACGCCACGGAGACCCCCGCCCCCGCGTGCGCGGCGGCCACCTCGGGCAGCCTCGGCCTCTGCTCCGTCGGCACCTCGGGCCCCACGGCCACACCCACCACCTCGGGATCGAGCCCGCGCAGGAACCCGGTGAGCCAATCGCCCGGCGTGGACTCGGCATCGCCCCGCACCACCTCGCCACCGCTGCCCGTGAAGCGCTCGACGAACGCATCGACGGGGGCGTCGGCGTGCGGCGTCGGCAGCGATCCGGGGTGCGGCAGCCTTGCGCGGTTCGCAGTTGCCTGCGCGACCCTGGCCAGAATCCGCTCGCGGGCTCCGCCCCGCTCCAGCCCGACCTGCGCGCTCACTCGATCCCCTCGCGCCAGAGCTCCCTGAAGGTGCGCGGACTCGGCTGCGGGAGCGCCCGGTCACGCGCCCACGCGCCCAGCATCGGCAACGCCCGGCCGGCTGCCGTCGCGCCCAGCCGCGAGCCGATCCTGCCCGCCAGCCGGTACACCCCCGGTCGCGTGGCCACGCTGGCCAGTCCCGCCAAGGCCGCGCGCTCCCTCCACGGGGTCAGCCCCTCCTCCTGTGCCTCGCGCCGCCATTCGAGCAGCAGCTCCGGAATCGGTATCCGCACGGGACACGCGTCCTCGCACGCCCCGCAGAGCGAAGACGCGAAGGGGAGCGGCATGGCCTCGTGGAGCCCCAGCAATCCGGGGTCCAGCACCGAGCCGATCGGACCCGAATACACGTATCCGTAGGCGTGGCCGCCCGTCTGGCGATACACCGGACAGGCGTTCAGGCACGCGCCGCAGCGCACGCAGCGCAGCGCCTCCCATGCGTGCTCGTGGAGCAGCACGTCGGTCCGTCCGTTGTCGACCAGGACCACGTGCACCTCCTCGGGACCGTCGTCGTCGGGGTGCGCCGCCGGCCCCTGAACGAGGGACACGAAGCAGCCGATCGGCTGGCCGGTGGCGGCGCGGGCCGTCAGTTGCAGGAAGCCGGCCAGATCCGTCATCCGTGGAATCAGCTTCTCGATCCCGACGACGGCGACGTGCACCCGGGGCAGCGAGGTGGTCAGCCGGATGTTCCCCTCGTTCTCGATGAGGGCCACCGTTCCCGTCTCGGCCACGAGGAAGTTGCCGCCGGTGATGCCCATGTCGGCCTGGATGAAGGTGTCACGCAGCACTTCGCGGGCGGCCCTGGCCAGGGTGTCGGGGTCCCCGTCGCGGGCCGTGTCCAGCCGTTCGGCGAAGAGATCCTGCACCTGCTTCAGACTCTTGTGCAGCGCCGGCCCCAGAATGTGGCTGGGCGGCTCCTCCAGGAGCTGCAGGATGTATTCGCCCAGGTCGGTCTCGAAGACCTCGATCCCCGCCCCTTCGAGCACCGGATTCAGGTCGATCTCCTCGGTGACCATGCTCTTGCCCTTGACCACGCTGCGCACGGCGCGTCGCCTGGCCAGCCGGCTGATGATCTCCTGGGCCTCGTCGGCGTCCGCCGCCCAGTGGACCTCGGCGCCGTTCTCGCGCAGCCGTGCCTCGGCCTCGGCCAGATAGCGGTCCAGGTTGGTGAGCGTGTGGTTCTTCACGCCCTCGGCCCAGCGCCGCCAGGCGTCGGCATCGACCTCGGCGTAGCCCCGCCGCCGCTTCTCGTCGAAGGCGATGGTCGCGCCGGTGACCGCCTTCCTGACCCCGGGCTCGTCCCTGATCGTCCTGCGCGAACGGGCCGGGTAGTCCTTGATCCCGGTGCTCATGTGGGGGTCGTCCCGCGCCAGAGCGCGCTGGCCAGGTGCACGAACTCGATGCCGAGCTCTCGGGCCCGGCTCCGCCCGTCCAGATGCAGCACGCAGCCGCCGTCGCCCGAGACCACCCAGTCCACTTCAGGCAGTGTGTCGAGCTTGCGGTCGGCCATCGCCGCCGAGACCGCCGTCATCTTGACCGAGAACAGGCCGCCGAAGCCGCAGCACTCGTCCTGGGCGTCCCAGCGCACCACCTCGGCGCCGACCCCCTCGAGCAGGGTGGCGGGCTCCGTCTCGAGGCGCAGCTCGCGAAGGGCGTGACACCCCTGATGCAGCGCGACCCGCCGTCCCGCAAGCCCATCGCCAAGCCGGGTCACCCCCAGCCGCCGAACGATGAACTCGGCCAGATCCCAGGTGCGGCCGGCAAGTCGCGTGGCGCTGGTGGCTCCCCCGTTCGCTGTGCCCGCGCCTCCCGCGCCGGATCCACCGACGAGCCGCGGATAGAACTTCTTGACCATCGTGGCGCACGACCCGCTCGGAACAACCACGGCATCGGCCCCCTCGAAGACGGCGAGCGTGTGTTCGGCCATCCGCAGCGCCTCGCCGTGCCGTCCCGCGTTGTAGGCCGGCTGTCCGCAACACGTCTGATCGGGCGGAAAAGCCACCTCGCACCCCAGGTGGCGGAGGAGGCGCACCGTGTCGGCGGCCGCTTCCGCAAAGTAGTGGTCCGCGAGGCAGGTGACGAAGAGGGCGACTTTCATGACCGAAAGGTAGCCGCCCGAACCGGCTTGGACAGCGCCGCGGCACGCCTGCGCGAGCACCGCCCGACACGCGCATTCACGACAGCCGCCCCATGGCCACCACCGCGATCCCGGCGGCGACCAGCGCCGCTCCGAGCGGGCGCGACAGCCGTGCCCCGAACGGCAGCGTGGTCTCGGCCACCATCACCGCCATGAGCAGCCCCATCCAGACCAGGTTGGCCATGCCGACCACGAAGGCGAGCGCCATGAGCGCCCAACAGCACCCGACGCAGTGGAGGCCGTGCGCGAACCCGAGCCTCGTCTGGCCGAGCGCGCCGTCGCGCCAATGGGCGAGCAGGAATCCCGCCGGAGAACGGCAATGCGACAGGCACGCCTGCTTGAGCGCGGTCAACTGGAAGCCGCCCACGAGCACCAGAACGGCGCCCGACAGCCCGGGCGCGTCCATGCCGAAGGGCACGGGCAGGTCGATTGCGGCGAGCAGACGGTGCGCGGCAGCGGCGGCGGCGCTGAAGCCGGCCCAGGCGAGCATGTATCCGCCCAGAAACGGCGTCACCGAAGTGGGTGGGCCGGCGGCGACCCGATTCAGCGCGCGCAGCCACGGATAGACCACCGGCGCCATCATCACGGCGGTCATCGCCAGCCACATGGCGAACACGAGCCCGAAGTCCATGTGGCGCACGCGGTCCTTGGCCGCCTAGCCCCGGCCGCCGGACCAGCGGAAGCGCGACCACAGCCCGTGCGTCTCGTCGGTGGAGAACACGAACTCGCCGTCGTCGCAGGCGCTCGAGCCCCGGGCGACCACCTGGGTGGAGTCGTGGATCTGGTTGTAGATGTTGACGAAGTTGACAGGCTCGGCCCGGTTCCGGCCCCGAATCGCGTCGACGGCACCGCGCAGCACCCCGGCGACCGTGACCGACTTGCGGGTTGACGCCTCCTCGATCCGCACCGGCGCCGTGCGGGTCGGTCGCGCATCGGCCACGAATCTGGCCAGGATCTGCCAGGGACCGCCGCGCACGCCCGTCAGGATCTCCTCCACGGCCCGCCGCTGCCCGGTAGTCGCCCGGTCCGAAATGACGATTGCCTGCTTCCAGCCCCCCTCCACCATCACCGGGGGCGACTCGTAGAGAATCACCACGTCGATCCCGGAAAGGTTCACGTCGTCCACGCAGCCGGCGTCGAAGCGGATCGCCCAGAAGCCCTGGCACACCTCGTGGGTGCACTTCTGGCTGAAGTGGATGTGGCCGGGACACACGGCGGTGCAGTTGCAGTTCTCGAAGAGGAGCCCCTCGGCCCACCAGTCGCTCAAGGTCGCCTCCGTGTCGTCAGTGCGTCAGCATGTAGATCACCACGTTGATCCCCACCGCGTATGCGTTGGGGGAGAACAGATAGAAGAACTCGTCGTCCTCCCCCTCGCGCTCCCACCCATCCGCAATGTCGGTGTTGTGGGTCATCACGACCATCAGCCGGCCCGATTCGTCCATGATGGCGTGCAGGGTGGGGGTCGCGCTTTCGGTGCCCCGCTCGGAGGTGCCCATGCGGCCGCTGCGGCGCCAGTACTGGATCGACGGAACCTGCGGGATGCTGTCCACCGAATAGAGCGTGTGGAAGAGCACGTGGTCGGCGGGCACCTCGATGATCGGACGCCCGGGCAGCACCCGGGCCATTTCGATCATCCAGTTGTCCCACGCGTAATCGCCCCAGAAGTCGTCGGCCCAGAGGAACCCGCCCTTGAGCAGGTAGTCGCGCAGACGAACCGCCTCGATCTCGGTGAACCGGATGGTGCCCACGTCGGAGACGAAGAGGAAGGGGCACGCGTACAGCCCCTCGTCGGTGGCGGTGACGACGGCGTGGAAGGGATCGCCGCGCTCGTCGCGGGCGATGTTCGCCCGGGTGAGCTGCGAGAGTCGCAGGGGAAGGTTGCGGTCGCCGTCGGGGTAGTCGGTGTCCCATCCGGTGCCGAGCCACTCGCGCCGGACGGGCTGGTAGCGCAGGCGGCAGAAGGTGAACTCGCCGTGCTCGGCGGCTTCGGACGGCTTGCGGGGCGGCGCCCAGCGCGTGCGGCCGCCCCACTGCGCGGAGAGGGGCTCGGGCGGCAGCGCGAGCGTCGCGGGGAGCAGCGCGAGGAGCGCGGCGACGAGGTTGGCCGCGACACGGCCCCGGCGCATTGGGACCGACGGCGCCCCGAACCCGGTCAGGCCGCGCCCCCCGGCAGCCCCCTGCCGATCTCCTCGGCGGCCATCAACGAGAGTGCGCAGAAGGTGAGCGTCCCGTTCGCGCATCCGCTGGACACGATGGCGGGCGCACCGACGACGAAGAGGTTTTCGTGATCGTGGGTTCGGCCCCAGCGATCGACCACGCTCGTCGCCGGGTCGTCGCCCATGCGGCAGCCGCCGCCCGGATGCTCGAAGAGACGGGACGAACGCGTGCTCCTCATGCTCCCCGCGCCGACGCGGGCCAAGTGCTCGAAGCGGCCCAGAATGGTGTCGTGCGTGTGGCGCTCCAGATCGAGGGTCGCCTGCGCCGCCCGGTAGTCGATTCGGGGCATGGGGTCGCCGTGCCCGTTCCTGTTCGCGCCGTCAAGGGTGAGGCGGCTCTCTCGATCCGGGATGACGTCGTAGTAGGCGCGGATCCGGGCGGTGGCACCCGATTCGACGCGTTCACGCCAGTCTGCCATGACCTGATCGCCCCACAGAAGGCTACCGTCGTCGTTGCGGAGACGCGGTGCTCGTCCCACATCCGACTCCCACAGGCGCAGATCGTGGCGGAGGTAGCGGTCGAGCGGGCCGGGACTGGCGAAGCGGTGCGACAGCAGGCTGTTGTTGGCGAAGATGCCGGGGTAGAGGCGCATCGGCAGGTCGATGAAGCCGCTCACGTACCAGTGTCCGGTCATGTAGCGGCCCACGTTGCCGCTGCGGTTGGCGAGTCCGTCCTGGAAGCGGCCGTTGGCCGAGAGCAGGAGCAGATGCGAGCTCCAGGCGTGGCCGGCGGCGAGCACGAAGGTGCCGGCCCGGAATTCGACGGGTTCGTCGGGGG
Source organism: Longimicrobiales bacterium (assembly GCA_963662845.2). GTDB lineage: Bacteria > Gemmatimonadota > Gemmatimonadetes > Longimicrobiales > Gaopeijiaceae > Bin94. The sequence goes on from CAXXCM010000007.1 coordinate 349,792, forward strand.
AGTCGCGGTTGACGGCTTCGGCGCTGGCGATCCGGTCGCTGGCGTCGAGCGTGAGGCGGCGGACGAGCGTGCGGGTGACCAGATCGATGCGCCCGGCGGCGAGGAGCTGGTCGAACGCGAAGTCGGGCGTGTACTTGGCCCCGGTCGGGCACACGGCGCAGGTGTCGCAGCGCTGGCAGACGTTGCGGCCGCGGTAGGGCTCGGTGTTGCGCGCCCAGGGCTGGGTCCAGAATGGGATTCCGGCCTTGTCGGTCCACTCGCGCATGCGCGCCAGATTGTACGACAGCGGCAGCGGCGGCATCGGGTAGGGCTTCGAGCGCGGGTCGCAGTCCGGTGGACCCTGTTCGCCCGCCGCGCCGATGCGCTCTTCGGCCTCGTGGTAGTAGGGCTCGATGTCGTCGAACGAGATTGGCCAGTCGAAACCGACGCCGTACAGGGATCGCAGGCGGAAGTCCTCGGGGGAATAGCGGGGGATCGCGCCGCCCCAGTGCATCGCCGAACCGCCCACGACCATCTGGCGATACATCTCGCCCGTGCCCTTCTGGTCGACGATGTGGTCGTTCGGATAGGGGTTCTCGCCGTAGGCCAGCATTCGGGCGCGGGTATGGGACCGCTCGGCCAGGGAAGCGGTCCGACCACCGGCCTCGACGACGGTGATCGAGGCGTCGGTGCGCTCGGCGAGCCGTTCCGCGACCATCGCCGCGGTGATGCCGCCTCCGATGATGCAGACGTCGCTCTCGACGACGCGGCTCACGGGGCGTCCCCGGCCAGCGCGGGCGGTTCGTCCGGCGCGCCCGCCAAGCCGCGGCACTGCTGCTTCGCGATCGTCCGCCCATGGCACAGGTCGGTCGCCACCGGCGAAGCGAAGAAGTGGGCCATGAGCGCGAGAGCGACGTGGTCCGCGTTCGCGGGCGATCCGAGCCCGGGACCCGCCTGCCCGAGTAAGCGCTCAAGCAGGACGCGGCGCGCGGGCACGTCGAGGTCGCCCAGCGCCTGCGCGTAGCGGTTGCGGCACTCCTTCTCGATCCCCTCGAGCTGCGCCGCCCACCCCGGTCTCGGGTCCGGCCCGGAGTAGCGCGTTTCGGGCACGAGGTACGGATGGGCCAGCTCGGCGACCGGCTCCAGCCCCTCGGACCAGCGCTCGAAGGCGACGACCGCCGACTCGCGACGCTGGTCTCCGAGCTCCGCCGGCAGCACGGCCTCCGCCACGGCGCGCAACGTCCCTCCCGGCAGCGGCACCGGGTCGGCGGCGCGATTCGATCCCGCCCCCCGGGCACCGACAGCGACCGCATCGCGATCCCCGTCGGGGGCGCACCCGGCGACCGAGGCCGCCGCCACCGTCGCGACCGAGTGCTTTAGGAACGACCTGCGAGACTCCGACATCAAGCCAATGTTGCCGGTGCCCGTCCTGGCGTCAAATCACGGCTCTCGGACCGGTGGGGACTTCGGCGAGAGTGTTGGATTTGACGGCGCGTGTCTAGTCTACCACATTCGTAATCGGGATAAACGTCCGTTTACTTCGGGGGGGTTGAATGTCAGTGCAAGTCGGTTGGAATAGGGATTCGGGCATCCTCGTCGGAAGTCTGGTCGGTCGCATCGACAGTTCGAACAGCGTGGAGTGCGCGGACGCGCTCAGGTCCGGGATCGGCGACGACGAGCGGTCCCTGATCCTGAATCTGTCGGGGCTCGACTACATCAGCAGCGCCGGTCTCCGCGTCTTGCTCATGATGGCCAAGAAGTTCACGGGGACGGGGCAGACGTTCGGACTCTGCGAACTCCCCGCGAGGATCAGCGACGTCATCACGGCAAGCGGCTTCGGCGACATCATCTCGGTCCACGAGTCCCAGAATGCCGCTGTTGCGGCCGCAGGTGGGGTCGCCCCGACACAGAAGCCGGCAGCCGAGAAGGCACCAGAGGACACCGTCGCGCTGGCGAGCTCCATTGACATGGGCATCCTGGGCGACAATGTCTCCGACATCGCGACGTTCACCATCGAGAAGCATGAATTCGCCAATCCGGCCCTGCCCGCAGACCTTCGCGAGAAGGCCTACGCCGCCATCTCCAGTGCACTGTGGGAGGAGGTGGAGGTGATTCTGGCGCGCCACAAGAAGCTTCTGGCGGGCCTCGTCCAGACGGCCGCGACGACATTGGACGCGGTGTTGGCCAGCGAGGACGACTGAGCGGCACGATTCGTCGTGCGCGTTGCCGGGCGCGAGCAAGACCACGCAGGGGATGTCCAATGAGTGCACTGAGTCGCCGCCACTTCCTCAAGACGACGGCCGCGGCGGGGATCGCGACCATTCCCACGGGCGGGGATCTCGCGTCCGGACGGTACGGGCGCGGGGCGGGTGCGCGGAACGGCGGCCGGCTCGGTCGGTCCGACGACCCGCTCGGCGTGCGGGACGCGTTCCCCGTCACGCGCGACCTCGCCTACCTGAACACGGCCTCCGTGGGCCCGCTGCCGATCCCCGTGCGCGACGCCCTGCACGCGTACGCCGACGAGAAGATGATCCGCCGCAACACGAGCGCGGGACGCGAGGCCCTGACGAGCGCCCGTTCCCGTTTTGCCTCTCTCTTCGGCGCCGACGAGGAGGAACTCGCCTTCCTCTATGCCACCAGCGGCGCCGAAAACATCGTCGTCGGCGCGATGGAATGGCACCCTGGCGACAACGTGGTGGTGGACGAACTCCACTTCGTGACCACCTTCGTCCTCTACAGGGAGCTTGAACGGCGCGCCGGCGTCGAGCTGCGGATCGTGCCCGCCACGGACGGCGCCGTTTCGGTCGATGACTTCGCGGCGCGCACCGACTCGCGCACGCGGCTGATCAGTGTTGCCTGGGTGTCGAATCGGAACGGCTTCCGCTACGACCTCCCCGCGCTGGCCGATCTCGCCCACGCCCACGGAGGCTACCTGTACGCCGACGCGATTCAGGCCTGGGGGACCTTCCCCACCGACCTCCACGCGGAGAACGTCGACTTCGCCTGCGGAAACGGCTACAAGTGGCTCCACGCCGACTTCGGCTGTGCTCCCTTCTACGTCCGTCGCGAGCACCTCGACTGGATGACGGCGGACCGCTACGGCCATCGCCAAGTGGCGGAGAGCCTTCCCGGTCACCGATTTCGCCTGAAGACCAACGCCGAGAAGCTGGAATACGCCAATCCCGCCTACGGCCCAGTGACCGCGCTGGACGCGTCGCTCGCGTTCATCGAATCGGTCGGGCTCGAACGGATCGCCGGACACACTCAGGCGCTCGCCGCCGAGCTCGGCCAGGAAGTGGAGGCGCTCGGCATGGAACGGTTCACGCCGCCGCGCAATCCTTCGTCGATCGTCAGCTTCCACCACGGCCTGGAGCATGAGCGGCTGGCCGGGGCGCTGGCGGACGACGGCGTCGCCGTGACCTTCCAGGAAGAGGGGCGGCTCCTGCGGGCGGCGGTGGGCATGTTCAACAACCGTGGCGACGTGGACCGGCTTGTCGGGGTGCTTAAGCGGCTGGTGTAGGGCGGAGGGACGCAGGCCCCCTTGTGGACGGGCGACCACCGGCGAAAGTGGGTTGCCCGGAGTCGGCGCGGCGACCAGCTTGCCCCATGCTCGTCGAGACCCCATTCCACCCGCGCACCTCCGTCCTCTGCCGCAGCCGCCGCTGGCGCAACTGGTCCGGGCATGCGGCCGCGCGCAGCTACGAGCCCAGTCACGAGCACGAGTACTACGCGGTGCGCAGCGGGGCGGCGCTGTTCGACGTCTCGGCGCTCCGCAAGTACGAGATCGCCGGCCCCGACGCGGCCCGCCTGGTCGACCGGGTCGTTACCCGCGACGCCGCCGACTGCCCGGTGGGCCGGGTGCTCTACACCCCCTGGTGCGACGAGGCGGGCAAGCTCATCGACGACGGAACCGTGCAACGGCTGGGCACGGACCGCTTCCGCATCACGGCGGCCGACCCATGTCTGCGCTGGTTCCAGGACTGCGCGATGGGGATGGACGTCGCCGTGCGCGACATCACGCTCGATCTCGCCGCGCTCGCCCTCCAGGGTCCCACCTCGCGCGACCTCCTCGCGCGGCTCGTGACCGGCGCGGACATCGCCGCCATCCCCTACTTCGCGCTGACCCGCGGCAGCATCGGCACGGCCCCCGTCACGATCACGCGCACCGGCTACACCGGCGACCTGGGATACGAGATCTGGCTGCGGCCCGAAGACGCACTCGCCGTCTGGGACGCGCTGATGGAGACGGGGCGCGGCTACGGCATCGCGCCCGCCGGCCTCGACGCCCTCGACGTCGCGCGCATCGAGGCCGGGCTCCTGCTCAAGGACGTGGACTACGTGTCCAGCTGGACTGCGCTGATCGAGTCGCGGAAGTCGTCGCCCTACGAAGCCGGTCTCGGTTGGACGGTCCAGCCCCGGCCCGGCCGCGACTTCGTGGGCAGTAGGGCCCTGCAGCGCGAGGCCGCCGCGCCGTCCGACTGGGGCTTCGCGGGCCTGGAGGTCGGGTGGCCGGGCATCGAAGCGCGCTTCGCGGCGGTCGGGCTGCCCCCGCTGGTGGCGGGACGGGCCTCGCGGGAGGCCGTGCCCGTCTTCAGGGTCGGTGGTGCGGGCAAGCAGGTCGGCTACGCCACCAGCGCCACCTTCTCGCCGATCCTCAAGCGGTACATCGCGCTGGCGACGATTCGGCGCGAGCGCGCACGGCCCGGCACCCGGCTGGAGATCGAGCTGACCGTCGAGTTCGTGCGCCACAGGGTCCCCGCCAGGGTGGTGAAGACGCCGTTCTTCGATCCGGCCCGCAAGCGGAGTTGACCGGGGTGGCGCGCAGCTACGACGCGATCGTCGTCGGGGGCGGCCACAACGGCCTCGTCCACGCCGGCTACCTGGCGCGGGCGGGACTCGACGTGTGCGTGCTCGAGGCGCGTCCGCTGCTGGGCGGCGCCACCGTCACCGAGGAGATCTTCCCGGGCTTCCGCTACAGCGTCTTCTCGTACGTGGTGAGCCTGATGCGTCCCGAGATCATCCGCGAGCTGGACCTGCCCCGCCACGGACTCGCCATCCTGCCGCTCGAGAGCACGCTCACGCCGCTGCCGGACGGCGACCGCCTCTACCGCGACGCCGACCACCACTGCACCTGGCGCGAGATCGCCCGCTTCTCGGTGCGCGACGCCGAGGCCTACGACGACTACGGCCGCTCGCTCTTCTTCATGGCCCGCGCCGTCAAGTACCTGCTCGGCATCGCGCCTCCCGATCCCACGCGGCTGTCCCCGGTCGACATCTCGGCCATGCTCCGCCTCGGTCGCCACTTCCTGGGTCTGGAACCGGACCAACTCCACCTGCTCGTCAAGCTCATGACCATGAGCGCGGCCGACTTCGTGGACGAGTGGTTCGAGACCGACGTCCTCAAGGCCACGCTGTCGGCCAGCGGCATCATCGGCACCTTCCAAGGCCCGCGTTCGCCCGGCACCGCCTACGTCCTGCTCCACCACTACATGGGAGAGATCGACGGCCACTTCCGTGCCTGGGGATTCGCCAAGGGCGGAACCGGGGCGGTGGCCGCGGCAATCGCTTCGGCCGCGAGCGAGGCGGGAGCCGAGATCCGGACCGACGCGCCGGTCGCCCGGATTCTCATCAAGGGGGGCCGCGCCGTCGGCGTGGTCCTGGCCAACGGCGACGAACTTCGCGCCAGGGTGGTGTCGTCCAGCCTTGACCCGCACCGCACCTTCCTCGACCTGGTCGGCGAGGCCCACCTCCCGGACAGGCTGGTTCGCGGCCTGCGCGCGTTTCGCTTCCGGGGCTCGTCCGGCAAGGTGAACCTGGCGCTCGACGCCGCCCCCGATTTCGCGTGCATGCCCGGGCACGGTCCCCATCTGCGCGGCGCCGTCTCCATCAGCCCTTCCATCGACTACCTGGAACGCGCCTACGACGACGCCAAGTACGGGGACTTCTCGAGGGAGCCCTACATCGACATCGTCATCCCCTCGGCGATCGATCCGAGCATGGCGCCGCCCGGCAAGCACGTCATGTCGTGCTTCGTCCAGTACGCCCCCTATGAGCTCCGCGAAGGCAACTGGGACACCCGCCGCGAGGCCTTCGGCGACACCGTCGTCGACACGCTGGCCCGCTACATCCCCAACCTCAAGGACATCATCCTGCACCGTCAGGTCGTCACTCCGCTGGACATCGAGCGCACCACGGGCCTCTCGCAAGGCAACATCTTCCAGGGCGAGCTGACACCGTCGCAGCTCTTCTTCATGCGTCCGGTCGCGGGATACGCGGGCTACCGCACACCGGTGCGCGGCTACTACCAGTGCGGGTCGGGCACGCATCCCGGCGGCGGAATCATGGGCGCGCCGGGCAGGCTCGCGGCGGGCAGGGTGCTGGCCGACCTCGGTCGGAGGCGCGGCAGGGGAAGGAGGGGGAGGTGAGGCAGTACGACGCGGTCGTCGTGGGCGGCGGCCACAACGCATTGGTGACGGCGGCTCTGCTGGCCCGAGCGAGGTGGAGGGTTCTCGTGCTGGAGCGCCGTGGCACCCTGGGCGGCGTGGCCTCGACGGCGGAGATCCTCCCGGGCTGCCGCGTCAACGTGCTCATGCAGGACGCCGGGCTATTCTCGCGGGCGATCGCCTCCCGGCTCGACCTCGGCGCGCACGGACTCGAATGGATCGAGCCCGCCGCGCTGGCCACCTCGCTGACCGGTGGCGGCGAGGCGCTCACGCTGTGGCGCGATCCGGGCCGCACCCGCGACGAGATCGCCCGCCGGAGCAGGGCGGACGCGGCTCGCTTCCCGGAGTGGGCGGACCACCTGCGCCTGCTGGCCAGGGCGCTGCGCATCGTGCTCGATCGGCCCGCGCCCGCCCTGCACGACATGACCGCGCGGGAGCGCCTCCGTCTCCTGCGACCCCTTCTCCAGGCGGGGCGGCTCGGAAGGCGCACCGTCGTGGAACTGCTTCGCGTGGCGCCGCTTCCGGCCAGGGACCTGCTCGACGAGTGGTTCATGGACGACGCGCTCAGGGGGCTGCTCGGCAGCAGCGCGCTGCTCGGCGCGAGCCACGGCCCCAGCGCCATGGGGGGCGCCTTTCGGATGCTCTATCACGCTGCGGGCCGCGACGCGCACGGCTTCCGCTCGTCGGCCTTCGTCAGGGGCGGCATCGGCGCGCTCGCGGAGGCGCTGGCGGCGGCGGCGCGCGCCGGCGGAGCCGAAATCCGCACCGGGACGGAGGTGGAGCGCATTCTCGTCGACGACGGAGTCGCCACCGGGGTGCGGCTGGTCGGCGGCGAGGAGATCGCCGCCCGCCGCGTCGTGTCGGGCGTCGACCCTCGTCGAACCTTCTTCGGGCTGGTCGGCGCGCCCCGGCTCGGCCCCGAGTTCAACCGCAAGGTGGACAACATCAGGCTGCACGGAACCAAGGCGATGCTGCACCTGCTGCTGGATGCGCTTCCGCCCCTGCAGGACGCCGAGGAGCGGCTCGCCGGCCACACCCTGGTCGCGCCCAGCCCGGACTACCTGGAGCGCGCCGCCGACGACGCCAAGTACGGTCGCTTCTCGGCGCGGCCCCACCTCGACATGGTGGTGCCGACGCTGCACGATCCGGCACTGGCGCCCCCGGGTCGCCACCTGGCCTCGATCCAGATACGGTACGCGCCCCACCGACTGCGCTCCGGCGGCTGGGACGACGCCTCGACGCGCGACCGGCTCCTCGCCTGCGTGCTGGACACCCTCGACGAGTTCCTCCCCGGCCTGCGTGACCGCATCGTCGACCACAGGCTGCTCACGCCCCTCGACCTGGAGGCCGAGCTGGGCCTCTCCGGCGGCGACGAATACCACGGGCAGATGGGGCTCGACCAGCTCCTCTTCATGCGGCCCGTGGCGGGGTGGGCACGGTACCGGACCCCGGTGGCAGGGCTCTTCCTGTGCGGCTCGGGCTGCCACCCGGGCGGCGGCGTGACGGGACGCCCGGGTCGCCTCTCCGCCGGTGCGATCTTGCGCGAACGGACGCCGGTGGCACGTTTGACTCGACGTTCGTGAACAGTCCCACCTCACACCCTCATCACCCCAGGGAGGCGCCTCGATGACCGCCACCTTCGACATGGCCCTCGTGCAGCGCGGCGCCCGACTTCGCCGCTCCCCCTACTTCGAGGCCACCCTACGCGCCGGCTGTCGCAGCTACACGGTGTACAACCACATGTTTCTCCCCACCCGCTACGACGACCTGCACGCGGAGTACGAGAAGCTGCTGACCGGGGTCACGGTGTGGGATGTGAGCGTCGAGCGGCAGGTGGAGATCACCGGTCCGGACGCCTTTGCGTTCACGAACCTGCTCACCCCGCGAGATCTGTCCAAGTGTGCCGTCGGGCAGGGCAAGTACGTGCTCATCACCGCCGAGGACGGGGGCATCGTGAACGATCCGGTGCTGCTGCGGTTGGGCGAGAACCACTTCTGGCTGGCGCTTGCGGACAGCGACGTTCTGCTGTATGCGAAGGGGGTCGCGCTCAATTCGGGGCTCGATGTGCGGATTTGCGAGCCCGACGTGTCGCCGATGCAGGTGCAGGGCCCCAAGTCGAAGGACGTCGTGCGCAGGCTCTTCGGAGACGAGGTGCTGGCGCTGCGCTACTACTGGTTCCTGGAGACGGATCTGGACGGCATTCCGGTGGTGGTGACGCGCACGGGTTGGAGCGGCGAGATCGGCTACGAGATCTACCTGCGCGATGGCAGCCGGGGGGTGGAGCTCTGGGACCGGGTGATGGACGCGGGTCGCGATCTGGGCATCTCTCCCACGGGGCCGTCGGACATCCGCCGCATCGAGGCCGGGATTCTCAACTACGGGATCGACATGACGCTCGACAACAATCCGTACGAAGTCGGGCTGGGGTGGCAGGTGGACCACGACCAGGAGGGCGACTTCATCGGGCGCGACGCGCTTGCGCGGATCGCGGCGGCGGGACCGAGCCAGCTTCTGGCCGGGGTCGAGATCGGCGGCGACCCGCTAGACCTGAACATGACTCGCTGGCCCGTGCGCCGGGGTGGTTCCGGACAAGGGGGCGACGAGCGGATCGGCGTGGTGACCTCGGCGGTGTGGTCGCCCCGGCTGGAGCGCAACATCGGGTACGCGATGGTGCCGACCCCGCTTGCGAAGCTGGGCACGCGGCTGCGCGTGGCGACGGCTGACGGGGAGCGTGAGGCGACGGTCGTGCAGCGGCCCTTCGTGGATCCCGGCAAGGAGATTCCGAAGTCCTGATGGCGCCGCGCGACCGGACCGAGCTCCGCTACGCGGCCGACGAGGCGCCGACTCACGCGGCCTCGCTCGTCATTGGCCTGCCCGTGGCCGCTCTGGTCTGTCTGCCGGTGGTCATCGTCACGACCGTCGTGACGCGGGCCGCGAACCTGGACGACGCCTATCTGGCCTGGGCGATCTTCGCCAGCATGGTCGTGGGGGGACTGACCACGATCCTCCAGGCGGTGGGCGCACGGCGGATCGGCGCGGGCACGCTCACCGTGATGGGTGCGTCGGGAGCTTCGATAGGGGTCGCGCTGGTGGCCCTCGTCGCCGGCGGTCCGCCGCTGCTCGGCACGCTGGTCGTCGTTTCCGCTCTCTTCCAGTTCGGTCTGGCCAGCCGGCTGGCGCTGCTGAGGCGCATCATCACACCGGTCGTGTCCGGAACCCTCATGGCGCTCATCTCGGTGACGGTCATGCCGTTGGGGTTCGCCATGCTGTCGCGGGTTCCTGCTGACGCCCCCGCCGCGGCGGCCCCTGTCATCGCCGCCGTGACCCTCATCGTCGCCGTCGGCGTCATGCTGCGCGGTTCGCGAGCCCTGCGGGCGTTGAACGCGGTGCTCGCGATCGGGGCTGGGTGCGCGACGGCCGCGCTCTTCGGCACCGTCGACCTGTCGCGGGTCGGCACCGTCTCCTGGTTTGGCTTTCCGACCATGGTCCTGCCCGGGCTGGAAACCAGCTTCGGCCCCAGCTTCTGGGTGCTGCTGCCCGGTTTCCTGTTCGTGACCTTCGTGATCACGATCAGGCAGGTGGGCGATTCCGTCCGCATGCAGCGGATCTCGAGCCGCACCCCCAGGGCCACCGACTTCCGCAGGGTCCAGGGCGGGGTCGCCGCGTGCGGGGTCGGCACCCTGTTGTCCGGATTCGCCGGAACCCTGCCACTCTGGCCCTACGCCACGGGCATGGCGCTGGCGACGGGCCCTGGAATTGCCGCGCGACGGGTCGGCGTCTACATCGGGGCCATCTTCGTCGGGCTCGCCTTCGTGCCCAAGATCACCACGCTGATCGCCTCCATCCCGCAGCCGGTGCTGGGAGCGTACCTCGTCGTGATCTTCGGCGTCATCTTCGCGCAGGCGATGCGGGTCATCTTCCAGGAAGGCGTGGCGCAGGCCAACGCGCTCGTCGCCGGACTCTCCTTCTGGATCGGGGCGGGCATCCAGTTCGGGGCCATATTCCCCGAGCACCTCGCCACGCCCACCGGCCGCCTGCTCGCCAACGGGCTGACCGCCGGTGGCCTCGCGGTGCTCCTGCTGACCTTGTTCATCGAGCTGACCGGGCCGAGACGCCGCAGGACCGAGGTGCCGCTGAGCCCCGACAGCTTGCCCGAGCTCGACCGATTCGTCGTGGACTTCGCCGCCAGATACCGATGGACCGGGGCGGCCAGGGAACGCCTCCGCGCCGCGGCGGAAGAGGCCCTCGTCAGTCTTCTAAGGGACGAGGAGGACGAACTTTCCCCTGCGGTCGAGGGGCGCCGTCTGCGGGTGGTCGCGCGCAGGACCGGCCCCGGGGCCCTGCTCGAATTCACCGCCGCGACCCATGCCGGCAATCTCGAGAACCAGATGGTCCTTCTCGGCGATCGGCCCGACCCCGCCAGCGAGCGGGACCTGTCCCTGGCCCTGCTACGGCACCACGCCTTGTCGGTCAGGCACCAGCAGTACCACAACGTCGACATTTTGACGGTGCGCGTGGATCGGGACTAGCCCAGCCCTGGCCTCTGCCTCCGACCTAAAACCGGATCCGCGCGCCCAGCTGCGCCCGCCTGGTGTCCCCCAGCCCGCTGCGGATCGTCCCGTCGAAGTTGAAGAGCAGCGACCCGTGCGCGGTGTCCATGGAGTTGTCCGTATTGGTGAGGTTGAAGATCTCGAAGACGGGCTCGAACGTCCTGCCTCCGCCGAGGGCGAACGGCCTTGCCACCTTGACGTCCCAGGTGAAGAACGCATTGTCGCGGCGCAGGGTGTTGCGCTCCAGAATCGTGCCGTCCGCACAGATCCTGTCTGCTGGCTGGCTGGCCCTCCGCCCGCGTTCCAGGCAGCTCTCCGAGACGGGCGAGGACGAAAGATAGCGCACGATGTTGCTGACTTTGACAAGTTGCGGCAGTGAAAATGCCAGATAGCCGGTCGCCTTGTGGCGGCGGTCGCGGTCCGACCAGCCGAACTCGGGGGCCAGATTCGAGGCGTCGGCGTAGCGCAGGGTGAAGGGATCGCGCTCGTTGTCGTCGTCGGACCTGTCGAAGGAGAGGGTGTAGCTGAGGTCGAAGGAGAGTGCGCCCTCCAGGGCTTCGTGGCCGCGCACCGCGACCGTCACCGCATGGTATCGCGAGCGCGCGGTGCTCTCGGCCACGGTGAGCGACCCCACCCCGCCACCTTCCGGGTGCGTGCCGAGCCCGAACGGCGAACCGAAGACCGCGTCGTTCCGGTTGATGAAGCGGAAGAGATTGTCGCCGCGCGCGTGCTGGTACGATAGGCTCGCGGCCACCTGGCCGGGCAGCTCCCGGTCGATCTCCGCCGCGAACGACCAGGTGCGCGGCAGCTCCAGGTCCTCGGACGTCACATGGATGTCGGGCAGGAAGGGCGCGGTCGCGCTGCCGTCGATGAGTTCGCCGATCGCGGGCGGCCCCTGGGCGGGCAGGCCGAAGCTGTTGCGGAAGAAGAGCTGCTGGAAGGCGCCGTTGGTGGTCACGCTCTGGGCGAACACGAGGATCGGGATGCGCGCGACGTAGGCGCCCGCGTTGAGCCGTACCACGGTCCCGCGGTCGCCGGACACGTCCCACGCCAGCCCGAAGCGCGGCTGCAGGTTGTCGAGGTCGTCGGGGATCGTGCCGTTCGAGGGAAAGCGTGGATCGCCCAGGTACCGTGCGTAGAAGGTGTCCTCGGGCCGCACCAGGACATCCGGGTGCCAGGTGCCCTCCCAGCGCAGTCCGAGGTTCAGCGTCAGCCGCTCGTTCGGCCTCCAGGTGTCCTGCACGAAGAGGGCCAGTTCGTCCACCCCGAAGTCGCCGCGCCCCAGTCGATCCGGGGCCACCCCCGGCACCGTGCCCGACTGCAGGTAGGTGAGCACCGGTCCGGTGATGGCGGCCCCCGCCGGGCACTCCCCGGTCGCGCTGTCCGACCCGTCCGAACATGTGACGTACCTGTTGCCGTGCGTCACGAAGTTGATGAAGCCGTCCACGGAGTCGAAGATGTAGCGCCCGTTGGCGAACCCGATGAACTGCTGCGTGATGCCGGTGCGGTTGTACTCCACGCCCGCTTTGAAGAGGTGTCGGTCGACGAGCCAGGACCAGTTGTCGACGAGCTGCAGCCGCGAGTCGTGCGACGGATCGATCGGGAGGAAGAAGGGCAGGCCGATGCGGAAGCCGTCGGCGAAGTCCATGGCGATGTCGGGAAAGGGCCGCCCGCCCAGGGTCGCGAACTGCGGTGGGGCCGGCGGTGCGGAGCCGGGCATCAGGGGGCCGTCGTACCATCGCACCCGGTCCTCGCGAGCCCACTGCACCCGCAGTTCGTGCGACAGCGTGCTGCCGATCAGCGACCGCCAACTGGCGTTGAAGGCGTGCGCCTCGTCCGTCTCGACCCCGTTGGCCGACAGCCCCCACGAATCCACGTCGAAGGTGCCGTTCAGCTGTTCGGACCGGTTGTAGTTGTACTTGAAGGACATCTGGTTGCTACCGTCCAGATGCACATCGGCCTTGACGAGCAGCGCCCTGGCGTCGTCGGTGCGCGTGATTGGTCCGAACTCGTCCTCGAAGAGTCCCGGCCAGCGCTCGTTCAGGAAGTCGCGCAGCTTGGCGAGGTTCGCCGGGTTCTCGATCAGCCGGTGCGTCTGCTTGGTCTCGGTCGCCTCCTGCTGGTCGTAGGCCACGAAGAAGAAGGCCCGATCGTGAACGACGGGGCCGCCCGCCGTGAAGCCGAACTGACTGCGCATGAAATCGGGCTCGCCTGCCTGCACCGCCACCGGATACGCCGCCGAGACGCCGTCCCACTGACCGAAGTAGTGCGCGGACCCCTCCAGTTCGTTGCTCCCCGACTTCGTGATCACGTTCACGAAACCGCCCGCTGATCGCCCGAACTCGGCCGTCGCCCCCTGATTGACCACCACCACCTCTTCGATGGCGTCCTGGCTGAAGGTGAACGCCGGGCGCTGACCGCCCCGCTGCTCGCCGAAGAAGGGGTTGTTGAAGTCCGCCCCATCCACGATGAAGTTGTTGAAGATCCCCCGCTGCCCGCTGATGTTGAGTTCGTCGCCGTCCGGTCCCTGCGAAATGGCGACGCCCGGGGTCAGCAGCGCGAAGTCCAGGTAGTTGCGGCCGTTGTTGGGCAGTCCCTCCACCACCTCTTCGGAGAGGCGCGTGGAGCTGGTCACGTCCTCGGGGTGCACGAGTTGTTCGCGACGCCCCTCCACCGTGATCCCTTCGAGCTCGACGGCGCCGAACCGCAGCGACAGCGACAGCTCCTCGCCCACCCGCAGGACCAGCCCCGGCGAGGTGGCCGCGCCAAGCTGGTCGTCCGCCCGCGCGATCACGTCGTAGGTGCCGAGGGGAAGGAGCGGGCGTCCGAAGGTCCCCGATGCGGTCGTGGCCACCGTGGTGACCAGCCCCGTCTCCCGGTGCGTCATCTCGACGACCGCTCCCGCGATGGGTGCGCCGGCCGCGTCCAGCACAACGCCCCGGATGACGCCGGTCGACGCCTGCGACTGGGCGCTCGCCGGGCGGGGCGAAGCCGCGAAGACGGCGGCCAGAGCGAGGAAAACCAGCAGCGCCGTGGGGGTGGAAGGGCGGCGGGAGTCGCTTCGGCTTCCTGATCTCATCGTGCGGGCTTCCGTATTGTCGGCGGGTGGGGTCCAGCAACATTAATCGCGCAAGCCGGACCATGGGGGCAAACGCCCCCCCTTGCGCCCCTCCTCCGCTCCGTGAAACCTCAAGACACACCCTCGTCGCTGCAGCCAAGGCCACACCATGTCGCGATCCACGCCAAGCCCCCGCCAACTGCTCCTGCTGATCGCCCTCGTCGCCGGTGGCGGCCTCGCGCTGTACTGGTTCTCCGGCGAGTCGGCGCACGACCTCGTCATTCTCAACGGGCGCGTAATGGATCCGGAAACCGGACTGGACGCGGCCCGCAACGTGGGTATCCGAGACGGCGCGATCTCGGCGATCACCGAGGAGGAGATCGCAGGAGGCGACACCATCGACGCGGACGGGCTGGTCGTCGCCCCCGGGTTCATCGACCTGCACGCGCACGGCCAGGACTCGTTGAGCGAGCGGCTGCAGGCGATGGACGGCGTGACCACCGCGCTCGAGATGGAGATCGGGGTCTATCCCGTGCAGCCCTGGTACGAATCCCGCGAGGGCCACACCCTCATCAACTTCGGCGCGACCGTGAGCCACCCGAACGCACGGACCAAGCTGCTTACCGGCATCGATGTCGGGCACCAGCCGACGCTTCCCCCCGGGGTGAACGAATCCATGGGCTCCGACATCATCTACGAGGAGCTGGACGAGGCGCAGGTCGCCGAGCTCGCCGCTCTCATGGAGGGCGGTCTGGAGGAGGGCGGGCTCGGCTACGGCTTCGGGATCACCTACACACCCGGTGCCTCGCGCACGGAAATCTTCGACCTCTTCGAGTCCGCCGCCGCCCACAGCGTTCCCGCCTACGTGCATCTGCGCGCGGCGGACGAGGACGGCAACCTCGGTCCCTTCCAGGAGGTCATCGCCAACGCGGCCGCCACAGGTGCGTCGCTGCACATCGTCCACCTCAACTCGTCGGCCGACGAGTCGGCCATGGATGCGGTCGCACTCGTTCGCGGCGCGCGCGACCACGGGCTCGACGTGACCACGGAGGCCTATCCCTACACGGCATCGTCGACATTCATCGAGTCCGCCCTCTTCGATCCATGGGAGGACGTGGACGACTCCGAGTACCAGCGCCTGCAGTGGCCGGGGCAGGCGGAGCGCCTGAACGCGACGACATTCGCGCGCTACCGCGAGCAGGGTGGCTGGGTGGTCATCCACGGCCGCAACGAGGAGACGAACGAGTGGATTGTGGCCCAGCCCGACGTGATCGCGGCGAGCGACGGCATTCCCTTCCGGTTCCTCTCCGTGCACCCACGCGGCGCTGGCACCTTCGCGCGCATTCTGGGCCACTACTCGCGCGACCGGGGCGTGATCAGCCTCATGGACGCGCTCGCCAAGATGACGATCCTTCCTGCGCGTCGCGTCGAGGGCGCGGCGCCGGCGATGGCCATGAAGGGGCGCGTGCAGGTGGGCGCCGACGCCGATCTGGCCCTGTTCGACCCGGCGACCGTGCTGGACATGGCCGACTACGACGCCCCGGCGTCGGCGTCGCGCGGGTTCATGCACGTGCTCGTCGCCGGAACGCCGGTGGTGCGCGACGGCGTCCTGGTCGAGGGGGTGTTCCCGGGGCGGGCGATTCGGCGCCCGGCACCGTAGCTGCATCCGGGGTCGCCTCCAGCGAAGCGTGGCACACGCCACCCGCCCGCCCGGCGGGCATGTCCTACAAGGCGTGTGGGCGTTAGTACGGTTTAGAGCGTAAACCGAACTAAGAGCATGACGTCACGATCCAGGGGCCATGTGGAAGGGGTCGGCGTTGTCCGCAAGTGTCGGACGCGCCACTATGCAGGCTGCCGCAGCCCCCGACCCAGCCGGAGAACCCCAATGACGAGTCCCCGCCCCAAAGTGCTCGCCCCCGCGGCGCTCGCCCTCGCCGCCCTCGCGTCCGCTCCCGACCCAGCCGCAGCCCAGCAGCATCTCTCCCTCGACCAGTACATGGACATGGAGAGCGTGTCGAATCCGCAGATCTCGCCCGACGGCGCGCGGATCGTCTACACCCGCGGCTGGATCGACGAGATCAACGACGCGCGCAAGTCGTCCCTGTGGCTCATGAACGCAGACGGCTCCCGACCCCGGCATCTCGTGGACGGCGGCGGCGCCTCGTGGTCGCCCGACGGCACCCGCATCCTCTACACGGCACCCGGCGAGCCACAGGGCTCGCAGCTCTTCGTGCGCTGGATGGACGCCGAGGGCCTGTCCACCCAGATCACGCGCCTCGAAAGCGGGCCCTCGAACCCACGCTGGTCTCCGGACGGCGAGTGGATCGCCTTCACCAGCCGGGTGCCCGACAAGGCCGACTTCGCCGGGGTCGAACTGCCCGCCCGGCCCGATGGCGCCCAGTGGGAGCGCGAGCCCAAGGTCGTCGAACGGCCGGCCTACAAGCGCGACGGCATCGGATACGTGGACACCGGGTGGACCCACGTCTTCGTGGTGCCGGCGAACGGTGGCACCGCCCGTCAGCTCACCGACGGCGACTGGAACCATTCCTCCATCGAGTGGAGCCCGGACGGCACCGAGATCTACTTCACATCGTTCCGTCACGAAGACGCCGACCGGCCCGAGCACTGGCAGGAGTCGGAGATCTACGCCGTCGCGTTGGCCGGCGGCGAGATCCGGCAGCTGACCCACCGTCGCGGCCCCGACGGCAGCCCCGTCCCCTCCCCCGACGGATCCCTGATCGCGTACACGGGCATCGACGCCCACGACGACACCTACCGCAACGTCAAGATCCACGTCATGAACCGCGACGGCTCCGGCTCACGCGTCATCTCGAGCGACCACGACCGCCAGGTTGGCCCCATGACCTGGGCGCCCGACGGCACCGGCCTGTACTTCAACGTCAGCCGCGATGGCTACCGGCAACTGCACTTCGTCTCGCTGGAACGGGGCGTCAGCGTGCTCACGTCGGGCAGGCACCTCTTCGCAATGTCGTCCTTCTCCGACGACGGGGTGGCGGCGGGCGTCATCTCCAGCGCCCACGAGCCGGGCGACATCTTCCGCTTCAACCTCACGCACCCCGAGGCCACGACCCGCCTCACCGAGGTCAACGACGACGTACTGGGTCACGTCGAGCTCGGCGAGGTCGAAGAGATCTGGTACGACTCCGACGATGGCTTCCGCGTTCAGGGCTGGATCGTCAAGCCGCCCGACTTCGACCCCTCGCGCCAGTACCCGATGATGCTGGTCATTCACGGCGGACCGCACGCCATGTACAACGGCGGCTTCAACTTCGCTTTCCAGGAGCACGCCGCGAACGGCTACGTCGTCCTCTACACGAACCCGCGCGGCTCGACCGGCTACGGCACCGAGTTCGCGAACGCCATCAACCACGACTACCCGGGCGCCGACTTCCCCGACCTCATGAACGGCGTTGACGAGCTGCTCGACCGGGGCTACGTGGACGAGGACAACGTCTTCGTCTACGGCTGCTCGGGTGGCGGCATCCTGACCAGCTACATCGTCGGCAACACCGACCGCTTCCGCGCGGCGTCCGCCAACTGCCCCATCGTGAACTGGATCTCGGCCATGGGCACCTCGGACGCGATCAGCTACATGCGCACCTTCGAGAAGCCGTTCTGGGAGGACCCCGCCGAGTGGATCGACCGGTCGTCCATCTTCTACGTCGGCAACGTCACGACGCCGACCATGTTCCTGACCGGCGAGATGGACATTCGCACCCCGATGCCCCAGACGGAGGAGATGTACCAGGCGCTCCAGTACCTCGGTGTGCCGACCGTGATGATCCGCTTCCAGGGCGAGTGGCACGGCACCAGCCGCCGCCCGTCCAACTTCCTCCGCACCCAGCTCTACCTGCGCAAGTGGTTCGAGAAGTGGGGGACGCACGCCAGCCCGGTCACGACCGACGAGGGCGGCGGCCGGTGACGGCCGCGCACGGCATCGGCGGTGGCGCGACCCTGATCGACCTGCACCACCAGGGCCGCCCCACCATCATCGGGGTCGGGGTCCTGGACCTCGCGGACGGCATCGCGCTGGTCGATCCGGGTCCCGAGGCCCGCCTCGACGCTCTGCGCGCCGGCCTGGCGGAGATGGGTTGCTCCCTGCGCGATGTCCGCGCGATCCTCCTGACGCACATCCACCTCGACCACGCGACCGCCGCGGGTGCCATCGTGCGGGAGGCTCCCGGCGCCGAAGTGCACGTGCACGCGGTCGGCGCGCCCCACATGGTCGACCCGTCCCGCCTTCTCGCCTCGGCGGGGCGCATCTACGGCGACGCGATGGCCACCCTGTGGGGTCGCTTCCTGCCCGTGCCGCGCGCGTCGCTCCGCGCTGTCGACGAGGGCGACGCCATCGAGCTTGGCGGCCGCCGCTTCGAGGTCGCCTACGTGCCCGGGCACGCCAAGCACCACGTCGCCTACCACGAGGCCGCGACGGGGACGGCCTGGGTGGGCGACGTCGGCGGCATCCGGATCCGGGGCGGCCCGGTCCTGCCGGTCACCCCGCCACCCGACATCGACGTGGCGGCGTGGAAGGCAAGCATGGAGAGGGTGATGGCGTGGCGGCCGGAACGCATCGTCGCCACCCACTTCGGCCCCTACCGCGATCCGCCGTCCCACTTCGCCGAGCTGAGCCGCGAGCTCGACACCTGGGCGCTGCGGGTGCGCGAATCGCTCGGCAACGACGCCTTCGCCGACGACCGCGAACGGGCCGCCGCCTTCTCCGAATGGGTGGCCGCCCGCGTCCGCGCGCGTGTCACAGCGGAGCACACCGCGCTGTACGCCACCGCCTCCGGGTTCCTCGATTCGTGGTGGGGCCTCGCGAGGTACTGGCGCTGATCCTTGCGCGCTCGCCGCGCGAATGCACATTCCATGGGTTCACCAACCACCACCGAAGGGGTAGCGCATTGTTCGACATCAAGTGGGTGCAGCAGGACGACGTCCTCGTCGGGGCGCTTCTGGGTCGGATCGACAGCAGCAACGCCGTCGACTTCCTGGCAAGGATCGAAGAGCGTGTCGACACCGGCGACAACAGGCTCGTTCTGGACTTCGAGCGCGTCCGCTACATCAGCAGCGCCGGACTGCGCGTCTGCCTGATGATCGCGAGGCGCTTTGCCGCGCCGGGCAAGAGATTCGCCGTCTGCGGCCTCTCGCAGTTCAACCAAGACATCGTGACGACGAGCGGATTCGACAAGATCATCTCGCTGCACGAATCCCGACCCGACGCCCTGGAGGCCTTCCAGGACCCCTGACCGAGGCCGGCCCCGCCGCTATCCCTCGATCGCCTGGTACACCACCTCCAGAAACCGTCCCACCGGACGGGCCCCGCGCGGCGTCTGGGTGAACGCCAGCACGATCAGCCGCTGATTGGGATCGACGAAGGCGTTGGTTCCGTCCGAGCCTCCATGCGAGAACACCCCATCTTCGGACACCGACCAACCATAGCCGTAGTGGCTCGCCGGTCCCTCTGAGCCCGGGTTGGTCCGGATCTTGGGCGACGTCATCAGCGCCACCGATTCCTCCGACAGGTAGCGTCGGCCATCGTAGACACCGCCGTTCAGGAACATCTGGCAGAAGATCACGTAGTCGTGGGCCGTCGAGATCATGCCTCCCGATGCGCGCACGAAGGGAACCTGCGGTGGATCGCCGGGGGTCCATCCTGGCACCCAGCCGCCCTCGCCGTCGCGCTCGTAGTAGACCACCGACATCCGGTCGAGCTTGCCGTCCATCTTCTCGTCGACTTCGTGGTGGTAGCTGTCGTGCATCCCGAGCGGCGTGTAGAGCTCCCGGTCCAGGTACTCTTCCAGCGGCGTCGCCGAGGCCATCTCGATCAGCGCGCCCAGCGTGTTGTAGCCGGGATTGTTGTAGCTGTAGCTGGTTCCGGGCACCATCTCGGCACCGACGTGGCCGAAGCGCGCGACCTCGAGCTGAAGCGTCGGCGCGTCGGGGTGTTCCGGCGTCGGAATCATGTACGGCTGCAGGAAGAGCGTCGGGATCCTCAACCCGCTCGCGTGCGACAGCAGATGCCCGATGTCGATGAATCCCCCCCTGTAGTTGTCCCACGAAGGGATGTGCTCGCGCACCAGATCGTCGTACGCCAGCTTCCCGTCCTCGACGAGCATGGCGACGCCCGTGGCGACCACAGGCTTGGTGTTCGAGGCCATCCGGAACATCGTGCTGCGCTCCATCGGGATGTCGCGCGCCTTGTCCCGCCACCCCAGCGCCTCGTGCAGCACCACCTTGCCGTCCCTGGCCACGAGCAGCACCGCGCCCACCAGATCCCCCCGCGCGATCGCCTCCTCGTACAGCGCCACGCCCCCTGCCAGCACTCCGGCCGACATCCCCACGTCGGCGGGCCTGCCCCGCGACACCACGGGCCCCTGCGCAACGGCCGACGCGGTCGCCACCGCCGACGCCACCAGCACAGCGGCGCCCGCAAGCATCCTCTTCGCTCCCATCATCGCACGCTTCCTTTCATTGCCTCATTGCCTCGATCAGGTACTTGACCGCGAACGAACCGATCCAGTGCGAGCCGGCGTAGTCGGCGTCGAACATGGTCTCGAAGCCCGCGTCGGCATGCTGTTCCGCCAGCCCCCGCAACCCGTCCACGCGCGGGTCGTCCACCGGCAGAGCATCGGCAATCCGCAACATGGCGTCCGCGCGAGTGAACGCAAGGCCGATCAGGTGGGAGCGGGCCCCGAGCGCCGCCCGCAGCGAATCGTTGGTGATAACGGCGCCGCCCTCCGAGGGTGCGTCGTCGGTGGCTCCGGCCGGAGCCGAATCGCGCAGAGTCGCGAAGCCATCGGAGTCGATTGGGGGGAGAAAGTCATTCAGCCATTCGACGTAGGCGTCGCGCTCCATGACCATTCCCATTAGCGCCGCTTCTTCGAGACATGGCGACACGAAGTCGGACCGCCCCGGCTCGTAGGCCGTCGGGCACTGCCGGTCCCCCGAGAAGAAGCGGACAGCGGCGTCGCGCAGCGCCTCATCCAGCGCCGGGCGCGGGTGCATGGCGACCGCCTGAAGGCTCATCGCGACGGCGAAGGCCGTGTTGGGGTGCACGCCCGTTCTCACCGGCACCTCCAAGTCGCCCAGATACGCGGCAAGCCGGTCGGCTACTAGGTCCGTGACCGGCTCCATGCGCCCCGCCCATGTCGCGGCGTCGGCATCGTCCCACGAGGCCAGCTCCGCGTGCAGGAGTAGCAGCCACGCCCACCCGTACGGCCGCTCGAAGGCCGGGTTTTCGGTCAGGTAGGCGAGCTCGCCCTCCATCGCGGCTTCGGAGAGGTGATCCCTCAGCTTCTCGCGGATGAGCGGGCCCACCGGCAGCTCCGGCACCTCCCTGACCAGACGCACCATCGCCCAGGTCGAGTTCACCGCCGAGTGCCAGTCCCAGCACCCGTAGAACGCGCGTTCCTGCTCGAAGCCGCGACGGCGCGCGTAGGTCACGTCGTCGAGGTATCCGGCGCGGTCGGGCCGCAGAGCGTGGGGGCGGTCCACGCACGATAGCGGCATCGCGGCCAGCGCCAGCGCCCTTTCCATGCCGAGAACGGCACCCTGCCCATCGGCGGCGACGGGGGTCGGGCTCGACGCCGCGGCACGGGCCGATTCGGCCTGCTGGGGGTTCGGGTCCTCGGCCTGGCAGGTCGACACACCCACCAGCGCGACACCCATGATCAGGGCCTTCCTTACCGTTCGGGACATCTGGTGAACCTGGGGCATGGGTCGGAGACGGGTCAAGCGGGGGAATCGGCGGGCTTGCGTTGTCGTCCTTTCACCCTATTATAGGTGGACACGGCGTTTCGCAGTCCCCATGCAAACGCCCTCCCACGAGCAAGGAGTCTGCAGTGACTGTCGAGGTCAAATGGAGCCGGCAGGATGGCATCTCGATTGCCAGCGTTTTCGGACGGATCGACAGCGGCACGGCGGGCGACCTGCGGACGCTTCTGGAGGACGGACTGAGCGAGGACGAGCGGGCGCTCATCCTGGACCTGGAGAAGGCTTCGTACATCTCCAGCGCGGGCCTTCGGGTCTTCCTGATCATCGCGAGGCGGTTCACAGCACCCGACAAGCAGTTTGCCCTGTGCTCCCTCGCGGCGGTGCCGCGCGAGGTTGTCGCCCTGAGCGGATTCGACGCGCTGATCGATGTCTACAGATCGCGAGCGGAAGCCATCAGCGCGCTCGCCGACGGCTGACCATCAGAGTTCAGGCAGGCCGACACCGCACCACCCCCCTTCCACGGAGGTCAAATGGCCAGCAGCAACGAGAGAGTGATCACGATCAAGAGGTCAGTCGACATGAACATCGTCGGCGAGAACATCGCCGACATCGTCGACTTCGCGATCGAGAAATATGAGTTCAGGAACGACACCACCCTCGCTGGCGATGTTCGCGAAAAGGCGACCGCCAGCATGCGCGACGCGTTGTGGGCGGAGGTCGAGAGGATGAAGGCGCTGCGCAAGAGGTGGCTCCAGAAGATGTTCGACACGGCCGACGCAGCGCTGCAAGCGAGCGTCGACGGGTCGTAGGTCTCGGCACGAAACGGCCGAAGTCGGCCGGCTAGCCGGTAGCCGATTGGCCGGGCCCTTCGTCCAGCAACTGCTGGAAGTGGTCCACGATCGACTCTGCGGCGGGCCGGTAGGTGATCCCGAGAGCGGTTCGCGACCGCGTGTTGTCAAACCGGAGCGGATACCCGAGGTTGCGCTTGGCAACGGCCTGGGGGATGCCCCTTCGAGGAGCGAGCATGAGCGCCGCCAAGTTGGAGACGGCGCGTTTGGGGAACGGGAAGCCGTCTCCGAAGCTGTCGCGCAGGACTTCGCCGATTTCAAGCAGGGTCATCGACTCGCTGACCAGGATGTGCCGTCCCGACGCCTCAGGATTGAGGCCTGCCCGCAGATGACCCTCGGCCACATCGCGCACGTCGACGATCGCGAACTCCAGTTCGGGGGCGCCGAACCGATAGTAACCGTTCTGGAAATCCAGCATCATCAGAACGCCCTCCGCCTTCGTGTGGGGGCTCAGGCCGGGGCCGAGGACGAGCCCCGGGTTGACTGTGACCAGATCCCAGTGGGACTGCTCCCCCGCCATCTTCCAGGCCAACCGCTCCGCCAGCGTCTTCGAGTGGGAATAGGGCTGGTGGTCATCGCGGCTGGTCGCGTTCCAGTGGCGCTCGTCGAAGCGGTCGCCGTCGATCAGCTCCAGATCGGCGGCATCTCCGTAGATGGCCACGATGCTGGAGGTGAGGACCACGCGCAGTACGGACGATGTTCGGTTGGCCGCTTCCAGGACGTTGCGCGTACCTGCGGTGGCCGGTTCGATGAGATCGCGAATCGGGTCCTTGACGCTGCGCACGACGAGCGGCGAGGCGGTGTGGAAGACGAGATGGCAGCCCGCCATCGGGGCATTGAACGCGGCTGCATCCAGGAGGTCCGCGCGGAAGAGGGAGAGCGCGCCGGGGCAGTCCTTCGCGATGGCGTTGAGGTGGGCCGTCTTCCGGGGATCGTTGGGGTCGCGCACGGTCGCGTGGACGTGGAAGCCGAGCCCCAGAAGTCGCTTGACCAGCCAGGAAGCGACGTAGCCGTTGGCGCCCGTGACGAGAACGGGGCCGGGAGGGCGCGCAGGCGAGTCGCGGCCTGTCTGCGCGCCAATCCCGGACTGGTTTTCGTATAGGCCCTGTGGCATTGTTGAAGATGATGGTCTTGACTCAGAGCTTCAACTAACAGATTGACCACGGACCTGAGAGTCCCGGGGGAGCGAATCGACAGTTGAAATCCACCGTACCGATTTCTGGATATCCCGTCGCCATTGTCGGGTACGCCTACCGGATGCCGGGGGGTGTTCGCACCGACGACGACTTCTGGCGACTGCTCAGTGAACGCGAAGTCGTCCGCGAGCCGATCACCGAACGCTACGGCAGAGGCTACCAGCCGATCGGCGGATTCTCGGGCCCGGGCCGCTTCGGCAGCGCATACGAGGGGCTGATTCGTGACCAGGGCGAGCAGCGGATGGATGGTAGCCTCTTCGGGGTCTCCCGGAACGAGATGGCGTACATGGATCCGCAGATCCGGATGTTGCTGGGCTGCTCGTGGGAGAGCTGCGAGCACGCCGGGTGGGATCTGAACTCCCTGCGGAACAGTTCCACCGGCGTCTTCATCGGGGCCCAGGTCGCGTCCACAGCCAACTGGCGGGCACTGTACGGATCCAACGAGTTCTCCATTCTCAGCATCGACGCCTCGATGCTTGCCAACCGTATTTCGTACCATCTCAATCTCATGGGGCCGTCGCTCGCGTGCTCCACGGCCTGCTCGGCTTCGCTGACGGCTCTCCACACGGCCATCAACGCGATGCGGCAGGGCGACTGCGATCAGGCTCTCGTGGGGGCCGCCACCTACCTCGGATCAGCCCGTTGCAGCACCTCGTTCAACGCTCTTGGCGTGATCAGTCCTGACGGCAGGTGCCACTCGTTCGACGCCGATGCCAACGGCTACATGCGTGCCGAAGGTGCGTTCGTGTTCGCCGTCAAGCCTTTGAAGGACGCCGAAAGGGATGGCGACCACATCTTCGCCGTGATCGAGGCCACCGCTGTGAACACGGCCGGGACCGCCGACGAAGCGACGGGGATGGCCCAGGGGCGGTACATCACCGCGCCGACCCGTCATTCACAGATCGACCTGATGCGCACGGCCTGTGAGCGTGCGGGACTCGGCCCGGCGGATTTCGACTACATCGAAGCGCACGCGACCGGCACCGTCGTGGGTGACCGCATCGAGGGAAACGCGATTGCGGAGGCGTTCGGGGGCGTAGAGCGCGCCGTTCCGTTGCGGGTTGCCAGCGTCAAGAGCAACGTGGGACATCTCGAGGCGGCGGCGTTCAGCGCCGCGCTGCTGAAGGTCGTCCTCATGATGCGGCACCGGACCTTCGCGCCCATTTCGAAGAACTTCCTGACACCGAATATCGAGATCGACTTCGCAAGCTGCCCCATGCAGGTGCAGACTGCCTGCGAACCCTTCCCGGACTACCCAGTCGTGGTCGGCATCAACTCCTTCGGGTTCGGCGGCGCCAACGGGCACTGTGTGGTGAGGGAATACCGGCCCGAGCGGCCGAGGACATGGTCGGTGCCCCTGGCGGGGGGGGCCGGATACATGATCCCGCTTTCCGCACGCTCCACGAACGCTCTTGTCGAGAGTGCGCGGAGCCTTCACGAGCTCCTTGACGAGTGCGAAACCGACATCTATACGCTGGCGGGCAACCTCGGTCGCAGACGCAGCCATTTCGCCGCACGGACCGCCTTCGCAGTGCGAGACCGCGAACATCTCGCCGAAGCGCTGAATGCCTTCGTGGAAGATCCGTTAGAGATTTCCACCGTGGAAGAGGGTGAGCGACGGGTAGCGATGGTATTTTCGGGGCAGGGCACCCAGTGGGCCGGTTGCGGGCGTGCACTCTACAATGCCGACCCCGTCTTCCGGCGGGTGGTCGACGCCATCGAGATGGAGTGGCGGAAGCATTCCGCGACGTCTCTGCGGGATGCTTGCTTCACGGCAAGCCAGGAGGAGTTGAACGAGGTCGAGCTGGCCCAGCCCGCCATCTTCATGATTCAGTGCGCACTCGTCGAGCTGCTCTCGACCTGGGGCGTGCAACCTGACTCGGTAATCGGACACAGCTCGGGCGAGGTGGCCGCCGCGTACGCCAGCGGAGCCCTGTCCCTGGAGGATGCCACGCGTCTGGTATATCACCGCGCCACCCTGCAACAGAGGGTGGCCGGCTCGGGACGGATGTTGGCGATCGGCCTGGACCGGCCCGGTGTGGAGGACTTGCTCGACGAACTCGCGGTCTCGTTCCGGTCCGGGAATCACCACCCTGCGCAGGTCGAGATCGCCTGTGAGAACGCTCCAGCCAACACCGTCATCTGCGCCAGGGAAGCCGCGCTCGAGCCCATCATGACAGAGCTGGACCGGCGGAGCCTGCAGAATCGGCTGATCCCAGGCAACATTGCCTTCCATTCGACCGCGATGGACCCGCTGCACGAAGACGTGATGGCCTCCCTGTCCTTCCTCGACGGGCACACCTTCGGAGGAGACATCCCCCTGGTTTCCTCGGTAACCGGCGAGGTGACGCAGTGCCTCGATGCCGAATACTGGTGGTCCAATATCCGGGAGCCGGTGCGTTTCGCGGCGGCCATGGAAACCCTTCGGCGAGACCACCGACCCGACGTGGTTCTGGAAATCGCCCCCCACGGGGCGTTGCAGCCGCTTATCCGCCAGTGCCTGGAGGGCGGCAACCCGGCCCCCGTCTGCATCGCGACGCTGATGAAGGATCAGGACGTCTGTCTCGGCTTCCAGGAGGCCCTGGGGGCGCTCTACAAAGCCGGTGTCGAACTGGACTTCGCCTCCCAGTATCCGCGGCCGGAGCCCATCACCCACCTCCTCCCGGGCCATCCTCAGGAACAGACGACGACCCACGACGATCTGGTCGACGACGAGATGTTCGTTCAGCGCGGACAGTACTCGCACGGCCCGCTGGTCGGCCACAGGGTGCCCTGCGACCACATTCTCTTCGAAGCGCGGCTCTCCGAGCGGGACTTTCCGTGGCTGACCGACCACCGGGTTCATCGGGCACCCATCATGCCGGCCGCAGGCTACATCGAACTACTGCTGCAGGCATTCTCCGGCAGTCCCGTGCATATCGACGAGATCGAGTTTCTGCAGCACACGCCCGTCGGCAAGACACCGGTGCGACTTCAGACGGCCCTCTTCCCGGTCCCGAACGCCCCGGGCCAGTTCACCTTCACTATCTCCACCCGTGCCTTCGAAGACGACGACGAGGGCACGCTACACTGCCGCGGCACGGTTCGCCGGGTGGAAGAGGACCACACCGTCGATACGCGGCCCACGCTGCGCGATGTCCTCGCCTCCGACTTCGATCCTTCGCCTCTCGCGACTGGAGACGAGTTCTACGACCAGATCGAGGCGGTCGTGGGAGACGCCTTCGAATTCGGCCCCGAGTTCCGCAGCATCCGCCAGATCCAAATGGACACGGGATCGACGGACATGCTGCTGGAGATCGAGGTGGACGAGAAGCTGTGGGCATCCGGCCGGGAGGAAGGCTATCTCCTGTACCCTCCCTTGACCGACGGCGGGCTGCAGATATTCCTCCGCTACCTGATGCGTCTGCCGGATTTCTTCTCCATGCCCCAGCGCGCGTGCGACATCACCTTTCTGCGCCCGCCCACGGGGCCCCGCATCAGTTGCTTCCTGGTTGACACCGGCGACTGGTTCGACGTGGACGAGCGGGGCCAGTACAACAAGCCCCTTGGGGAACTCTACATCGGCCGCCTGAGCTTCTATGATCGCGACACGGGACACCTGATCGCCCACATCGGAGAGTATCACTCCTTCAACAGCAATCCCCGCTGGAGCGATGTCCCGGACAGCAAGCACCTCATCCGCTGGCAGCCCAAGTTCGTGCCGCCGCCACCCCCGGTCGGGGACATTGCGAGGAACGGAGAGGTCGATCCTGCCGCCCTGATCGCGGCTCTCGAGGAGGGAGCCTTCGGCAACCGGTACGCGGGCCATGTCATTGAGATGGCGGGTCGACGCGGGCCCGCTGAAGCGATACTCAAACAGTGTCTGGAACCTCTGTCGGGTCCGGATGCCCAGTCCGAATACTGGCTTCTCGGCGAGGACGAGGACTGCACGCACGCCCTCTACGACGCATTCAAGAACCATTACGCGGCCATTCGGTTCGATACTCTTGATCCGTGGGCGGAAGGAGCCCACAGGCTCGAAATGAATTCGGGCCTGCTCCGCCGCGCCGCCGCCGAGCTTGTGCTGCTACACGACGATGCCTGCAACTTCGGATCTGAGCAGTGGGCGCTCGTCGGTCGGCTGACGGTGCCCGGCGGCCTCGTGCTCGTACGCCATGACGAGGGGGCTGTCGTGCAGCCCGAGTCCGCCTGGACAACGCTGCATGAGGGGTCGTGCGCCACGCTGTTGCAAGCCCCCGATGCCCAGGCCGAAGTGACGGAAGCCATGGCAACCCCGGGACCCCGACGGGTGATCGGCGAACCGGGCAGTCTGGCTCCGGCTTGGATCGACCTCCTCGATTCGCCGGAGGTACACCCCGTCCCATGGCCGACATTCGATGCGGGAGACTTTACTTGGCTGGAGGAGTGGCCAAGTGCCACCGAGGTTGGGGCAATCGACTTCTTCGTCGGCACGGATTCGGAAGATCCCACCGGCGAGCGCGTGATTTGGCGACTCGTAGCCCTTCTGCAGGCCCTTGCGCCCCAACGGCTTGAGAGCGAGACCGGTGAATGCCGCCTGACGGTGGTGACGCAGGGCGCGGTCTGCGGCGTGGACGATCCGCGCGGAAGTGCTCTCTGGGGAGCGGTCCGCAGCATCGCCCTGGAGCTGCAGGCCGAAGACACCCGGATTGATTTTCGCCTTGTGGACATCGCCGCGGAGGACGACCTGGCGACCCTGGCTCGGCTGGCCCGGTGCGACCTGCGCGAGCGCGAGCTGGCGGTCAGGGAACAACGCCTGTGGGTTCCGCGCATCGTGAGCGTGCGACAGCGATCACCCCTTGTGCCCGAGGGCGAGGACCCGGCGTATCGGCTCCGCCTGGACAATCCCGGCCAGGTGAGCGGCCTCCGGATGACGACGTTCGAACTCCCGGTGCCGGGCCCTTCGGAGGTGGAGGTCGAGGTCGCAGCGGCCGCGCTCAACTTCCGCGATGTGATGGTTACGCTGGGGCTTCTGCCGGCGTTGGCCTACGAGCGCTCGGCACTCGGACGCGAGGTCGGCATCGAGGCCAGCGGCGTGGTGCGGCGCGCCGGCCCGGGGGTGAAGCGCTTGAAGGTGGGCGACGAGGTGGCGCTCACGGTGGGCGGCTGCATCGCCAATCGGGTGTTGGTGAACGAACATCTGGCTTTCCTCAAGCCGTCTCGTCTGAGCATGGAGGAAGCGGCATCGGCGCTGTCCGTCTACGTTACAGCGTACTACTCGCTGATTCACCTCGCGCGCCTCAGGGAGGGCCAGCGGGTTCTCATCCATTCGGCCATGGGCGGGGTCGGACAGGCCGCAATAGCCCTCGCGAAGCACATCGGCGCGGAGATTTACGCCACAGCGGGCAACGAGAGCAAGCGCGAGCAACTACTGGCCATGGGCGTGCGCGGGGCATTCGACTCGCACAGCCACCAGTGGTACGACGACCTGATGGCGGCCACGAACGGCGAAGGCGTCGATGTGGTGCTGAACTCGCTGGCCGGTCATCACATCGCCCTCTGCCTCGAGGCCCTGCGTCCCTCGGGCTGGCACTGCGAAATCGGCAAGGTCGACATCTACACCGACAACGCGCTCAGTATGCGGGTGTTCCGCAAGAATCTCCGCTTTGCCGCGATCGATGTGGACCGCCTAATGCTCGACGACCCGGTTCTGTCGCACATGCTTTCCCAAGCCTGCCTGGATCTCATGGACGAGGGCGCGGTCGCGCCGCCGAAGCTGACCGCCTTCCCCTACAGAGACTGCGCCAAGGCCCTCCGTCTGATGACGACGGGACAGCACCAGGGCAAGCTGGTCCTGCAAGCCCCGCAGGATGCCGCAGATCGGGGATTCGGCGTCGCCGACACCCGGCCGTTCCTGGACCCCGACGCAACCTATCTGGTCACCGGAGGTCTGGGGGGATTCGGTCTCCGCTTCGTCCCCTATCTGATCGCGGTGGGGGCGCGGCACCTGACATTGATGGATCGCGACCCCACGCGGAGCCGCGATGTCAAGTGGCTCCGCCAAGTCACCACGCTGTCCAAGATGACCCGCGACTACGAGATCGACATCGTGCCGGGGGACGTAAGCAACGATGAGGACGTTCGCCGTTGCGTCGCCGGGGTCAAGCGTCCGCTCAAGGGTGTGTTCCACCTCGCCGGCACGCTGGAGGATCGCTCGTTCCTTGACACGTCGCCGGACTCGTTGTCAACGGTGTTCACGCCCAAGGCACGGGGCGCGCTCAACCTGCACCGTGCCACCGCCGACTGCGACCTGGACTATTTCGTGCTGTTTTCGTCGATCGCCTCGACCTTCGGCAACCCTGGACAGATCAACTACAGCGGTTCCAGCAGCTACCTCGACGGACTCGCCGCCTGGCGTCGCCGTCGCGGCCTCCCGGGTCTCTCGTACAACCTCGGCCCCGTCACCGAGGTCGGGATGGCGGCTAGGAGCCTTCACGTCATGCGCATGATGAGGGCCGCCGGAATGACCACCGTGAGCGCGAACTTCGCGATCGCCAACCTCGACTTCGCCATGCGCACCATGGCGGACCACGACCACCTCGTCACGGCTCTGTTCTCCACACCGCGGTGGACCATCGATTCTCCCGACTACATGCGCAACGGCCGCCTGCTGAACAACCAGGCGGCCTTCGAGGTGGAGGGCGGTGCGGAACTGACGCTCGAGAGTGTCGTGGCCCAGATCTCGACCAAGGTCGCAGAGTTGTGTGGTCACGACGAAGGCGACGTGAGCGAGCCGCTGTCCAGCTTCGGTCTCACGTCGATTTCGGTGGCCGAGCTGGGGGCCTTCGTGCAGACGCAGTTCAACCACCAGGTCAGCGCGCTCGAGCTGATGACCACAGCTTCTGCGCTTTCCCTTGCCCAAGCCATCGTACACGGCACCGGTTCCGACGTTGAGGAGGGGGCCACGAGCGCGCCGGATGCGGCGAGTGCCGGCGAGCGAATCCGACGGCGGGTGCGCACGCGTCGCTCCCCCTTCGCGAACGCCCCCGAGGATCACTTCCCCAACGGTGCCGGCCATTGAATGGGGGCAACGTCGGGACCGCTGCACCCGGCGACCAGGTCGCGCCGCTGACCGGGACCCTGCCGCCGCACTGCCGAGCGGATCTCACCGCGCTACGCGGCTTCGTTCGCTCCGCAGTCACCGAAGGGACAGCGGCGGATGCCGTCTCACCCGTCGATTTCCAACACGTCCTCGTTACCGGTGCTACCGGCTGGGTTGGCCGTTTCCTCCTGCGCGACCTGCTCACCCACAACCCCGTCCTCACCGTGCACTGCCTCGTGCGGGCGGACAGCCCGGAGCGGGGCCTCGAGCGCGTGCGTGCAGCGATGGAACACGCGGACATCTGGGACGACACCTTTGCGCCGCGCATCCGCGTGCACGCAGGGGACATCACCCAACCCCGGTTGGGCCAGTCAAGCCCCGACTTCAACCGGCTCTGCCAGCGCATCGACGCGGTCTACCACCTGGCAGCCAGGTTGAGTCTCACAGCGGGCTACACGGCCATTCGCCGGGACAATGTGTTCAGCATTGGCAACGTGCTGGAACTGTGCCTGAACGTGCGCCGCAAGCACCTGTTCTACTTTTCGACGATGGGGATCTTCCCCGAGTACTTCTGTACGTTCGCGCATGAGTACCGGGATCACCGCATCGGCGACCAGGTGCAGCCGGATCTGGGCGACATGAAGCGGACGTTCCCGCTGGGCCTCGTCGGGTACCCGTGGGCCAAGCTGCTTGCGGAGCAGGCGATCCTCTTCGCGCACGCCGCCGGCCTGCCTGTCGCGGTCTTTCGCCTGGCGCAGACCAGCATGGCCTCCACCGGATACACGGAGGCCGCCAACGTCACGCAACGCTTGTTCTCGGCGGTGGTTGACGCAGAGGTGATCCCCCGCGGCTTCACACTGCAGTCAACCGAAGATCCAGTCGACATCCTGACCCGCATCTGCACCGAGATCTCATTCAACCCGCAACGTCGATTCACTGTCTATAACTGCTGCAACCCAACCCCGTCCTACCGCAACATCCGCGTGGAGGAACTCGGCTTGGACTACCCGGAGGTCTCCTACCAAACCTTCAAGCAGGCCTGTCACAAGCGGGGCGCGGCCTCTCCGCTCGCCGGTTACTGGCCGCTCTTCGATCACTTCAACCGCTACTGGTTGCGGGGGAGCGACTCGGTCACGACGCTGCCGATCAGCGACCGCACCATACGTGAGGACTCTCCTAACGTCATAGAGTGGCCCGGCCCACTCACCAGGTATGTTCGCCGCACCCGCTGGATCAGAGAACACCAGGACCAGTGGCCACATCCGGTGCCCCGTTCCCGTCTGAGGCTTGAGCATCTGCTCAGGCAAGCGAGGCGCTACGCGGATAGTCGCGGCCTGTCCTTCGATTCCATATACCCGGAATGGTTGCTCGAAGGAATGAGTCGGCTGGTCGAGGCATTGAAGTCACCCGCGTCCCCCCTGTTGGAAACCCGGATCGGCCACGTCGCCTTCGACTTTTGCCGCATACTGCGCAACCATGCCGAGCTCGCCGCCGAACGCCAGCGGTTCCCGGAGATAGCAAGGCAGGAGATCGAGCAGCCGGTGTTCATCGTCGGCATCAACCGGACCGGGACAACCTATCTCCACCGCCTCATGGCCCGGGACGACCGCTTCTGGGCGTTGCGGGCCTATGAGTACGTGGAACCGGTTATTCCGGGGGGCGACTACGCTGGCACCGCCGGCACCCCCGACGACCCCCGTCGCCCGTTGGCGGTCGATGTGTTTGAGGCTTCCGGCATCATCGACTCCTTTGCCGGGATCCACCACATCGAAATCGACGAGCCCGAAGAGGACATCCCGATCCTGCGCATGTCGTTCAGGGCGTGGATGTTCGCCACCCGCTACCACATCCCGACGTACGAGAGCGAGCTAGAGGCAAGTGGCTCGCAAGAGTCCTACGCGCTCCATCGGCGCATCATGCAACACTATACCTACCAACGTAGCAAGTGCGATCCCGGCGCCCGTGGGCAGTGGCTCTTCAAGATGCCGATCCACCTCAGGGAGCTCGAGGCGTTGATCAAGGCGTATCCCGATGCGCTGTTCGTCCAGACGCACCGCGAACCCGGGCAGTTCATGGGATCGTGGAGCAGCCTGGTGGAGAGGATTCGGTCGGACACCAGCGAGCCGCAGCCACGGGATGTGCTTGGCCAAGAGCAACTGCGGGCCATGAGTCGCCTGCTCGACCGCGCAGTGGATTTCCGCGAGTCACACCCGGAACTGGAGGACCGGTGGATCGATGTCAGCTACTACACCTTGGTCCAGGAGCCGATGGCGGTCGTCGCCCGCATCTATGACCGTTTCGGCTGGGAGTTGAAGCAGGATGCCGTGACCCGGATGGAGGATTGGCTGGACGTGCAGGGCGAGCGTCGGCGCAACGAGAAGCGGCACAAGTACGACATTGCGGACTACGGACTGACACGCACGATGATCGACGCCGCTTTCGCGCGGTATCGCGAATTTCTATCGGAGGGCGACCGCAGAGCGTCGCTGCTGTGAGCCATGCCGAACGCCCTCCTCCTCTACCCGAAGCAGCCGCCCACCTACTGGGGCAACAATTATGCCCTGGACCTGCTGGGCATCAAGGCGGCATTCCCTCCTCTAGGTCTGCTCACCGTCGCCGCGATGTTTCCGCCCCGGTACAACCTGCGCGTGGTGGACCTCAACGTCACCCCACTCGAGGACTCCGATCTGGCGTGGGCGGATCTGGCCTTCACTTCAACCATGATTCCCCAACGCCCCTCACTCGAACAGGTCGTTGAGCGCTGCAATCGCGCGCAGGTACCGGTCATCGCGGGTGGGCCGCATCCCACCACCTTTCATGATGAGATGGAGGGCGTCGATCATTTCGTACTGGATGAGGTCGAGGAGACCTTCTCGACCTTCCTTCGCGATCTGGAGAACGGCACTGCGGAAGCCGTCTATCGCGCCCCGAGGAAGCCGGATGTAACCCACGCTCCGCTTCCCCGCTTCGACCTCATCGACATGAACGACTATTGGTCGATGTGTCTGCAATTCTCGCGGGGATGCCCATTCGATTGCGAGTTCTGCGACATCACGAAGCTGTACGGGCGTGTGTCCCGAACGAAATCGCCGGAACAGATGGTGGCCGAGTTCGACCACCTGTACGATCTGGGCTGGCGGGGCCCGCTTTTTCTGGTCGATGACAACTTCATCGGCAACAAGCGAGAAGTGACGAGGCTCCTTCCCGCGATCGCCGAATGGCAAAAGGAGCGTAGCCGACCCTATTCCCTTTTCACCGAAGCGAGTGTCAATCTCGTACGGATGAACGACTTGATGGATGTCATGATCGACGCCGGCTTCGACGCGGTGTTTCTGGGGATTGAAACGCCCAACCCGAAGGCTCTCAAGAAGATGAAGAAGCCTCAGAACATCGACATGCGCGACGACAACTACTTGTTGACATCCGTGCGCAAGATTCAACAAAAGGGCATGCAGGTGCTGGGCGGCTTCATTCTCGGCCTCGACGACGACGATGACGATGCGTTCGATGCGCAGATCGAATTCATTCAGACGGCCGGGATTCCGATCGCCCTGGTCGGATTGCTGACAGCCCTCAAGGGAACCAACCTGTGGGCACGGCTGGAGCGCGAGGATCGCTTGTTGGACAAGCCGGTCGAACTTGATGACACCGCCCTCAACTTCAAGCCGCAGATGGACCCCAGGACTCTGGTGGAGGGCTATCTCCGGGTCATAAGCACCATCTACGATTCGACTCTCGAGAACTACTTCGATCGTTGCTTGACCATGCTGGACAACCTCAATCCGGTACCACACCTCTACAAGCCGGTGAGCAAGCACATCCTTTATGCCGGCATCATGGGCATCCGGCAGCGTCTGACATCAGAACAGTTGCCGGCGTTCTCGCGCTACATCGCCAGGGTGGCCAAGGATCACCCTCGATTTCTCCCGCTCGCCATCCGTCTGGCCAGCATGGGTCATCACTGCGAGAAATTCACGCGCCAGCAGGCCGTTCTCCGCAGCTTCAAGGAGTACGTGAAATCGGAGTTGGCATCGTTCGATGAAGCCAGGCGGCGGTATGACTGGCATCCGGATGTCGAGGACGGGATCAGACGGGATGTGCTGCAACGCGCCAATGCGCGCCAGACGGCGATCCCCGATGAATTCCGCTTTGCCGGGGACGGCATCTCCGAGGCTCTTGCGGCCCTCGAACTTGCGTTGAGCTAGATTCAGATGCCATCTGAACGGAAGCCGGGCTGCCCGGCAAGTCGGGGCAGTGAAGGGGCGGTTCACTGGTTTGATTCCCCGGTGCTTGCTGGCTGGCCCGGCTCCTCTCCATCCAGATGACTTGAACAGTAGGGGACCGATCCCGATTCCCGCGCCTCCGAAATTGGGTGGATGCGGAAGATCGGGCCGGAGTGCTATTGAGGCGGCCTCGGGAACCCGTTCAACGCCAGGATTCGCAGCACCAGATCCGTTTGGCGCGTAATGTGCAGCTTCTGGAAGATCTGCTTCAGGTGCCAGCGCACGGTACCTTCGGTCCGACCCGTCTGCGCCGCGATTTGGCTGACGCTGTGACCGACGGCGAGCATGACCGCCAATGCACTCTCGGTGGGGGTGAGTCCGAGTGCCATCCCCACCACTTCCGGGTCGATCCTGGGAGCCGGAGTCGCCGGGTCGACAACCAGGACGAGCACGGCTGCGCCCTGGACGGCCGCTTGACTCTCGAGTCTGGGCACGGGATTTATCTGGACGCCCAGCTGCGTACGCGCAATCGCACGGTGGATCGTCATCGAGCCGCCAGACGCCCGCACGCCGAGCGGACGCAGCGCCCGGCCCAACAGGCGCTGAAGCACCTGGTTCTCGGCAGGCACCCGAGCCCTCAGAAAGCCGCCCGAATCCAACAGCCCGTCCGACTGCTTCAGCAGCTCGCGGGCCCGGTCGTTGGTGACCACGATCCGCCCTTGCCGGTCCAGTTGGATGACGCCGAAGTTGGTATTGTCCAGCAGGTCCACGAGCGAGCTTCCCAGCGCCCCGGCATCAGCCAGCACCTGTCTCATGCGCACGAATTGGCGCACATGTGGAAGAAGCCTCGTGATCGTCTCGAGCTGCTCGGAGTCCCAGCAACCGCCGGACGCGGCGGAGTCCGCCAGATTCCACACGATGTGCGAGCTCTGTGGACCATCCAGACGCACCGTGAGGCCCCGCTGCATCTGGGCCTGACTCCGCGCTTCGTTGTAGGCGGCGGAGACCTTCTTCTCGTGGTCGGTGTACAGGTCGTCCGTGCGGACCAACTGGCCGCTCGGCAACGGCCCGACCCGCAACAGGGCTTCGTCCCACAGCCAATAGTCCTTGAAGTACTCTCGCTCCAGGTCCTTGCGGTGCTTCCCACCCAGGCAGAGCCGCAGGAAGAAGAAGTCCACCTCGGGCTGGGAAGTCCCTTCGACGAAGGCGAGAGCACTGCCCTTGATGCGAGCGACCTCGTCGATCACGCCGGCTGCGTCCGACCACCTGGCGTCGCCAAGGGCAGCCTTGTAGAGTATCGCTAGAGCCCCCTCGAACGCGTCCCGCAAACTCATCGCGCCCCCTCTGATCCAGACGATTCGACTTAGAGCACCTGCTATGGAGAGGGATACTAAAGCACCGACATCAACCCTGCGCCTCCCAAATTAGGGGGATTCTCCACCCATGCTCGAATTCACTCGATGTCCGGCCGTCTCGAGTGCCAGTCCGTCCCGCGCTGGAAGGCATGCGCCACGCTCAGGATCTTGTCGTCCGCAAAGAGGTTGCCGATCAGCGTCGTGGTGAGCGGCATCTCGGTCGGGCTCTCCGAATCCGGATTCCGCACTCCGAAGTCGTAGGGCACCACCGCCGCCGGGTGGCCGGTCTGGTTTGTCAGTCCCACCAGCCCCGAACCGCTGACGAACATGTCGAAGTCCTCCATGACCTTGGCCATCTCCTTCATGAGGATGTGCCGGCGCCGCTGCGACTGCACGAAGTCGAGCGCGCGCACGTCCCTCCCGCCCCGGAACCGGCTGCGCCGGCGCCGCTCGTCGTCGTCGAGGTCCTGGGGGATCGGCTCGGGTTCGCCGTCCCGCGCGACGTGGAAGTCGAAGGCCGCGGACGACTCGACCCCCAGCGAGTTGGAACGCCCGCCGGGGATCTCGGGCATGGGCTGGGGATCGGCGCCGAGCCCGCGCAGCGCCTCGACGAACGACTCGGGCGCGTCGTCGGTGTAGCCGATCCTCATCGTGCCGATGTCGGCGGCGGAGTCGAACCGGAAGGGCACCGTGAGCGATGCCGGGTCCTTCTCGTCGGACCCGTGGATGGCGTTGAAGACCAGGGCGCAGTCGAGCGCGCTCCGGCACATCGGCCCGGTCTTGTCCATGCTCCATGAAAGCACCATTCCGCCGTAGCGGCTCACACGCCCGAAGGTGGGCCTCAGCGCGGTGAGCCCGCAGCGCCGCGAGGGCGACACGATCGACCCCTGCGTCTCGGTGCCGATCGCGAACGCCACGCACCCCGCAGCCGTGGCCGATCCGGGACCCGCGGACGATCCGCTCGACCCCTCGTCCAGGTTCCACGGGTTGAGGGTGCGGCCTCGGTACCACCGATCGCCCCGCGCGAACTCGCCCGTCGCGAGCTTGGTCGCCAGCACCGCACCCGCCCGCCGCAGCCGCACCACCACCTCGGAATCGAAACGCGTGAACTGGTGGCTGAACTCGGCCGACCCCCAGGTGGTGCGCGTCCCCGCGACGGCGAACAGGTCCTTGAGCCCGTACGGTATCCCGTGCAGCGGTCCCCGCCACTCCCCCGCGGCGATCTCCAGGTCGGCCTGGCGCGCCTCTTCCTGCGCACGCCCCTCCAGGATCGTGACCGCGCAGAGCAGAACGGGGTCGAGCCGCTTGAGGCGCCCGAGGTAGACCTCGGTCAGCTCCGAAGACGTGATCCTGCGCTCCCTGATCAGCGCCGCGAGTCGGTGTACGGGGAGGAAAACGATGTCCTCTTCGCGGGTCGGAACCGGCCCGTCCCAGCGCTCGATGTCGATTTCGGCGCGCTCAAAGGGATCGCCGCCGCTCTCGTGCCACAGCTTCTCCATCAGAGCCCCCGTCCCGCCCGGATGGGCCTGGAACTGAAGCGCGGGGGGCTCGCCGTTGCCGAGCGGGACCGGCGGCGCGACTTCCTGGGGTGGGGTCTGGAGCGCGGGGCCGGGCTGCGGCGCGGCCGGGGCAGTGCTCGCATTCAGCGATGCCGGATCGACCGTGCCGGCCGCAGCCGCAGCCGCAGCGGTGGCCAGGAAGCGGCGGCGCTCGATCGTGCTCGTCGGCGCGGCCTCCGCAAGCGCGTCCTCGGGTCTTGTTCGCGGGTTGCTCATCTGCTCATGCACTCGTTTCTACTCGTCCGGGAGCGTTCAGGCCGTGCTGCAAGCCATCATACGAGCTATCATACGCGCATCGCGGAGAATCTGCATCCTGCTCGGTACGGACGACGTCCGGTTGGCCGCTTCCAGGACGGTGCGCGTGGAGATGGAGCCGGGCTGCCCGGCAAGTCGGGGCAAGTGAAGGGGTGGATCACTGGGTTGAATCCCCGTCGCTTGCTGGCTGGCCCGGCCCCTTTGGTATCCAAGGGATCCAACTGTAATGGACTGGCCCGATTGCCGCGCCATCCGAATTGGGGGACGAAACGCTCAGCTCGGGGGCTTGGGGAAGCCGTTCAACGCGAGCACTCGCCGCACCAAGTCCGCTTGACGCGTCACCTGCTGCTTGCGGAAAACCCGCTTCAGGTGCCATCGCACCGTGCTTTCCGACCGATCCGTCAGCGCCGCGATGCGGCTCACGCTGTGACCAGAGGCGAGCATGACCGCCAAAACGCTCTCGGCACGGGTAAGTCCCAGGACCTCCGAAACCACTCTCGGGTCGATCGTGACCTGAGTCTCCGGGTCGATGATCAGTACGAGCGCGGCGACTCGCTGGAGAGCGGATGGACGCTCGAAACCGGGCACGGGATTGACGTGGATCGCCAGTCGCGAACGCGCCGATGAGCGCTGGACCGTCATTGAGCCAGCCGACACTCCAACGCCGGTCGGGTTCAGCGCCTGAGCAAGCAACTGCTGCAGCAAATCGTTGTCGGCGACCGCTCGAGCCCTCAGGAAGCCGCCCAGATCCATGAGTCCGTCCGACTGTTTCAGGAGTTGCAGGGCCCGGTCGTTGATCACCACGATCCTACCCTGCCGGTCCAGCTGGATGATGCCGAAACTGGAATTGTCGAGCATGCCCACGAGCGAACTGCCCAGCGCCCCGGCTTCGGAAAGCACCTGCCTCACGCGCACGAAATGGCGCACATGCGGCAGAAAGTGCTGGATCGCCTTGATCTGATCGGAGCCCCAGCTTCCGCCGGGTGCAACGGAGTCGGCAAGACTCCAGACGATGTGTGAACCGTGCGGGCCGTCCAGACGCACATTGAGGCCGTTCTGCATCCGGGTATGACGCCTGGCCTCGTTGTACGCGGTGGAGGTCTTCTTCTCCTGAGCGGTGTACAGATCGCCCGTGTGCACCAGCTGGCCGTCCGGTTGCCGCCCGATGCGCGGTATGCTCTCGTCCTTGAGCCAGTGTTCCTGGAAGTACTCTCGCTCCAGGTCCTCGCGACGCCGTCCAGCCATGCAGAGCCGCAGGAAGAAGAAGTCCGCTTCGGGCTGGGAGTTCCCGTGGACCGATACCAGGGCGGTGCCCCTGGTCTGGCTGATCTCGTCGATCATGCCCGCCGCAGCAGGCCACTCGGCGTCACCGAGCGCCGCCCTGTGCAGCAGCACGAGGGCCATCTCGAACGCATCCTGCCGACTCATCGCCCCTCCTTGTCGCTTCGACGCGGACAACCCGTAGCCAGCGTACAGCCGGTAGACTACAGCATCGACGCCAAGGAAGCGCCACCCAAATGGGTGGATTGGATAGGCGACTTCGATGCCTGGCTAGCCGGGGCCACCGGTCGATTCGCCCACTTTTCGGACTTTGTGGACCCCCACCGTGAGCAGCGGGACGACGACGATGGCCATGAAGACGAAGCTCATGGCGTTGTATCCCGTGCCGATCAGGTCCACGAGGCCGACGCGCGACAGCAGGTACCCGGCCACCAGCAGCACCACGGCGACCACGGGGCGGAGACCCGCCGGCATCGCTCCGTCGCGGGCCCTGTACACGCCGTCGATGCGCTCGTTGAACGCGTGGATGAGCCCGGCCCCGGTCTCGATGAGCGTGCCGAAGAGGATGAGCTGGAAGACGATCTGGAACGGCCGCGAGCCGAGCACCTCCAGCATGTGGTTGGCGGGAACAGGTCGATCCAGGACGCCGGGGTACTGC
The DNA here is from genome assembly GCA_963662845.2 of Longimicrobiales bacterium. GTDB lineage: Bacteria > Gemmatimonadota > Gemmatimonadetes > Longimicrobiales > Gaopeijiaceae > Bin94. The sequence goes on from CAXXCM010000007.1 coordinate 389,991, forward strand.
CCGGCGAGCGCGAGGTAGAACAGGACGCCCGGAATCATGGCGATCGGCCCGGCCAGCGCCCCGGCCCAGAGCGCCTCGCGCCGCTCGCGGATGTGCCGCGTCGCGAAGAGCATGGCCGGCACCAGCGCCACCAGCAGCGCCGCGTAGCGCACCCCGGACGAGAACCAGCCCGCGCGGATCTCGCCCCCGGCCAGCCCGCCCGCGATCTGGTCGCCGAACCGCGCGATGCTCCACGCGAACAACGCCAGGTACGCGCCGTAGAGCAGGAACGACCACCCCGCGAAGAAGCGCTCGATGGTGGGCGTGCCCTTGAAGACCAGCGCGCCGATCGCGAGCAGCAGCCCCGCCGCGCCCACCCAACCGGGCAGCCCGAACGTCTCCGACAGGAAGGTGCCGGCTGCGGCGCCGATGACCGCGAGGATCAGCATCAGCGCGGTGAGGTAGCCGATCTCGTATGAGAACCACCCGCGCCCGAGCAGGTGCCTGAAGTAGGAGCGGTAGTCGTAGCTGGCGTGGGCGCGCGCGAACTCGAAGCCGACCATGCAGGTGAGGCTCACCAGGATGGTGGCGGGGATCATGCCGATCAGGCCGCCGACCACCCCGTATTCGAGGAAGAACTCGACGAGCTCACGTCCGGTGCCGTAGCCGCCCGCAATGATGATCGACTGGAAGACCACGCCCGGAAGCAGGTAGCGCTTGAACCACGAAGGCATGGGTCAGCGCGCCCTCGTGCGGGCGGGGCCATCGCCGACGGACGGGGACGCCCTCAACGCGCTCGATGTCCCAGCGCGTAGGTCGCGGCCAGCTTCAACTGCCTGCCCTTGGCGCTGTGCGTGAGCGCATCGAGGAATTGTTCCCTGTTGACCAGAGGGGCCGGCGTGTCGGCGATGTTGAGGACCGAAAGGGCGAACCCCGCGCCGGCGTCGCTGCGCCAGCGGAATGTGGCATCCCAGGTCAGCACCCCGTCGATGTCGTAGAACAGCTGCCTTACCGGGTTGGACGGATCCAGACCCTCGAGCGACTGATCCTTGTACCCCGCGATGTAGTTGCCCTGCACGAACAGGCCATAGCGATTGCCCTGAACGCCGGTCCAGAGCCCGCCCTTCGACCGGGGAAGCGGGGGCGCGACGGGCTGATACTTGTTGAGCAGCCCCACGGACTCGCCCCCGGCACGGATTTCGAAGTCGTCCAGCGACAGCGGCTTGACGACGAAGCTGCGCGTGTAGGTGCCGTCCACCCCTGCGGACATGACGGCCCGCCCCACCGGCCACCGCGAGCTGAGGTGCAGGTCGAACCCCGACGTCTCGATGCCGGGCCAGTTGATCATGGACACCCTGATCCGCTCGATCTGCTGGGGGTCGCACGTGCCCGTTCCCAGGCCGTCGGGACACGCGACGTAGGCTCGCACCACCTCGCGCGCCGCGCCGCCTTGGGCGTAGAGTCGCGTCACGGCGGCCTGCGGGAAGACATCGATCATGTCCACCAGGTCGTAGTTCCAGTAGTCCACCGACGCCCTGTAGCGGTCGCCGACCAGGCCAAGCCCGATGTTGTAGGTCAAGGCGCGCTCCGCCTTCAGGTCGGGCGACCCGTAGTTGTCCACCGCCTTCCATGTCCCCGTCTCGCGCACGAAGCTGACCGTCGAGTACCGCTCCTCGCTGATGTTGTCCACCGACGGCGTGCGGAAGGTTCTCTGCAGCGACGCCCGCAGGGTCAGCGGCTCCAGGGCGCGCCAGCGAACGGCGATCTTGGGATCGAAGCTGCTGGCGAGCGAATGATACTCGTAGTTGGCGGCGACCTGGGCGCCGAACCGCCCATCCGCCAGCGACACGGGCAGCTCGGCGAAGACCCGGTGCACCGCCTGCGACGCCTCGTACGGACGCTGGCCCACCGTGAAGGTGAAGAGCCCCGTCCTCTCGGCGTCGGGGCAGCCCAGCTGTCGGGGCACGGCGCATGGATTGAGATCCAGGTTGGCCTCGTCGCTGGGGTCCACGGAAACCCCCAGGTTGCGATACTGGTAGCCCACGGCGTAGGTGAGCCTGTCCTCGACCCAGGTGCCGCCGACAACCGCGTCGGCAACGAAGAGACCCGCGTGGTTTCTGGCCAGACCCTCGTCGATGATCCAGTCGAGCAGGCTCGGATCGTTCCGCACCGCGGGAGCGTACGAAGGATTGGCCTGGCTCTCGAACGACGAGCCCGGGTAGGCGGAGTACTGGTGCCCGTTGCTGAACGGATTGTAGTACATGCAGGCGCCCTCGCCCGGCCTGGCGCCGTTCAGCGGTCCCAGCGCCATTCCCGAAGGCGACGATGGATCGGCCACGACCGAGACGCCGCAGTCCGGCCCGCCGAATCCACGAAAGGCAAGGAACCTGCGGTACGAGTACTCCACCGGCCACGGGTGTTCGTTCGAGGATCGCGAGTATCCGAGCCCCACCGACAGTCGCGCATCGCGGCCTCCGAAGGCCTCGAACTCGTGATCGAGCGAGGCGGCCAGTCGCTGCGTGCGCGAGCTCCGCGACAAGGTCCGTCCGGGACCGCTGTTCCCCACCATGCGCCCCGTGAAGTACCAGTCGTCCTCGAGGCAGGCGCCGACATCCGCGAATCCCCGCCGCCGCCAGTCCGTCGCGCAGAACGCCTGCCTGCCGGGGTGCTCGGGCGACACGAGCTGGATCCCGTCGTAGATGCGGATGGACGGGTAGGAGGGCGACGTGTACATGCTCGCCCCGGCCTCGGCCCAAAGCCCCTCCAGGTGGAAGCTGGTGTGCTCGCCGAAGTCCCGGTTGGCCTCCGCGAAGAACCGAGCGTGATCGGCCCTCTCGATCAGGTTGCTCCACGGCATGTAGCTGTAGCGGCAGGTGGCGGCCTCGCGATAACCGCCGAACTCCTCGCAGAACGGATCGACGAACACCCGTCCTCCGGCCCGGTGCTCGCGCGACAGCGCATTGTTGAACGCCGTCTTGTCCTCGGTCCCGGTCAGCTGCGGCATGAGGAAGGCTCCCGGGTTGCCCGTGTAGGACCAGCCGCCGGCCACACCCGGCAGGTAGGGCTGCAACGAGCGGGGGCGCTCGACGGTCGACAGCGGCCGGCGATGCAGCCATTCGCCGGACACGGTGACGTGGGCGCCGCCCAGATCGCCGCCCCAGATCGCGGAGAGCTGTGTGTCGCCGGCGTCCGCGATATGGTTGTGCGAGGCCGATGCCTCGAAGCCCTCGAAGTCCGAGCGCGTGATGAAGTTGACGACCCCGGCGATGGCGTCCGACCCGTACACGGCCGAAGCGCCCTCCTTCAGGATCTCGACCCGTTCAACGGCCACCGAAGGGATCGCGTTGACGTCCACGAACCTGCCAGCGACCCGGGCGGGCGCGTAGACCTGTCTCCGGCTGTTGAGCAGCACGAGGGTGCGCGCCGGCCCCAGCCCGCGCAGGTTGACGCTCGCGACGTTCGAGGGGACGAGCCCGTTCGTGCCGTTGAAGTTGGCGGACGCCTCCCCGATGACTCCGTGACTGCCGCCCAGGCTCTTGATGAAGTCCACGGTCAGCGGCGAGCCTCGTTCGGCCAGTCTCTCCCGTCCGGTGACCGCAACCGAGTACGGCAGCTCCACCTGGGACTCGGGGAACGCGGTTCCGGTAACGACCACGCCCGCGAGCTCGATCGCCGATGGCGTCAGCTGGATGTCGAAGACGGTCGTTTCGCCCGCGACGACCGTGACGGTCGCGGTCTGGACGAGGTGGCCAAGCTGGCTGGCGCGAATGCGGTGGACGCCCGCGGGCACGTCGGACAGCCGGTAGCGACCGTCCGAATCCGACAGGACACCGACTCCGAGATCGAGCAGCTCGACCGTCGCGGCGGCCACGGGGACGCGGGTCGTGGTGCTCGAAACGATGCCCGTGACCGCCCCCGACTCCTGGGCGGCAGCCGCAGCCGGGCATAGGACGCACAGCACAACAAACAGGCGCAGAGCGCGAAGTGGTGCGATGGTCATTCTCCGAAAGCCTCCGATTCGTGGTGGTGCCATGCCCGAACAGGCCCAAGCTACCCAGAGCGTTCCGCTCCGCCAAGCGGGACCGGGCGCAGGCTGAGTGCGGTTGGCTTCAGCCCCCCGAGACGGCCTGCATGAACAGCACCGTGTCGCCGTCCGCCACCGGTCCGTCCCCCCCGTCGAGCCAGCGGGTGTTGGTGCCGTTGTGAAAGCACAGCACGTGGCGACGCAGCTCGCCCGCCTCGTTGAAGAGGTGCGGCTTCAGCCGGGGCTCGCGGTTGACGAGATCCGCGAAAACCTCCCGCAGGCTCGCCCCCGAAACAGCCATCTCGCGGACGCCCCCGGTCGCCGGGTCAAGGAGCGACGGAAGGCTGACGGCTACCGTGGGCATGGACATTCGGGGCAACCGCAGCCCTCCGAGAAATGCTACATTGGAGATCGGGTGCTTCGCTCCGGTCGAGCGACACGCAACCGAAATTAGAAGGGTTGCCAAGAGAATGGAATCGCCAGCACGGGGACCGATGACTCCAGTCAGCGACGCCCTCCTGCGGCGGATGGTTCGGGCCATCGTCGATGCCAGCGACCCGGAGCAGGTGATCCTCTTTGGGTCCCGGGGTCGTGGGGACTTCACGGAGCGCTCGGACGTGGACCTGATCGTCGTCGAGGCCGCGCCCTTCGGGCCTGGCCGGAGTCGGCACGCGGCGATGAACAGGCTGTATCGCGCCGTGGCGGGATTTGGTGTGCCGACGGACATCCTGACCTACTCTCTCGACGATGTGCAGTACTGGCGCGACTCGCGCAACCATGTCCTGGCACGGGCACTTCGCGAGGGCAAGGTTCTCTATGAGCGATCCTAAGTGCGCCCGAGTGATGTTGGAGGCCGCTCGCAGAGACCTCGTGACGTTGCTGGACATGAGCACCAGGGTCCCGGATGAATCCTTCGGCTTCCATGTCCAGCAGGCTGTCGAGAAGGCACTCAAGGCGTGGTTGGCTGCCCTGGGCCGCAAGTACCCGCTGACCCACAATCTCTACGATCTCTTCGCGCTGCTCGACGAAGAGGGATTGGCCATGGGATTCTATCGACCGCTGTCGCCCTTCACTCCCTACGCGGTCGAATTTCGGTACGAAGGGGTCGGGTCCGGCCACGAGCCCATAGACCGGCCCGGGACGCTCACTCTCGTGGAAGCGCTCGTCCGGGAGGTGGGCGACCGCCTCGAGGCGCTGGGATGAATGGGTCGACCCACGCCGACAGGTGCAGGATGCGGGGCAGGGTGACCGGCAGGTTGGTCCAGCTCTCTCCCAGATCGGCGCTGACGTGCAGGGTTCCCGCCGTCGTCCCCATGTAGACGCCCCCCGGCTCTAGGTTGTCGACCGCCATCGCGCCCCTGAGGACGGTGCCGTAGGCGTCGGCGGCGGGCAGCCCCGCCGATGCGGAGTGCCAACTGTCGCCGGCGTCGGTGCTGCGAAAGACCTGGAGCGCCCCCCCGGGCGGCACGCGGTACTGGTCCGCCTCCAGCGGCACCGCGAAGAGGAACTTGCTGGTCCGGTCGATCACGATCGGGAACCCGAACGCCGCGTCGAGCCCGCGTTCGTTGCGCTCCCAGCGGTTCGCCCCGTCGCCGCTGCGGAACATGCCCAGGTGGTCCTGGCGAAAGATCCGGTCGGAGTCGTCGGGATCCTGCGCGAGCGCATGCACGCAGGTGCCGATCCCCTTGTGGTGCTCGTCCTCGAGCGCCGCCGGGACGCCCTCGTTCCTCGGTGTCCAGGTCGCTCCGCCGTCGTCGGTGCGGAAGACGCCCACCGCAGAGATGCCGCACCACATGCGATCCGGGTCGCGGTCGTCGAACAGGAGGGCATGGGCGCACAGGCCCCCCGCGCCCGGCATCCAGGCGGCCCGGCTCGTGTGTTCGTTCAGCCCGGCCACCGCGTCCCAGCTCTCGCCGCCGTCGGAACTCGTGAAGAGCCCCGCGTCCTGCACGCCCGCGTAGACGACGCCCCGATTCTCGCGCAGCGTCCACACCTGGCGCAGCCGTCTGTCGCTCCCGTCCGGGTAGGCGGGGCCGTTCGGAAGCTGCTCCCAGTCCACGCCGTCGCGCGAAACATGCAGCGCGGGCCCGTAGATGTCGCTCGCCACGGCGGCCATGTAGCGGCCATCGGCGAGGCGCACGCCGGCCGTCACCTTCCATCCCTTGAAGAACGGTCCGCTCACCTTCCACGCGCGCCGATCGTCGCTGGAAACCCAGAATCCGCCCTTCCCCGTCCCTACCATCAGCCTTACGCTCATTCTACCGTCCTGCCCCTTCCCCCCTGCGAGAGGTCTTGTGAAGGATCCTCGACCGGTCGTGCTCTTCGACGGCGACTGCGCCTTCTGCAACTCCACCGTGCGGTGGCTGGTGAAGCGCGACACCCTCGCGCGGCTGCGCTTCGCCTCCCTTGGCTCCCGTGCCGCGCGCCACGTCGTCGCCCTTGCCGACCCCGGCCTCGACTTCGACTCGCTCCCCGACGCCATCGTACTCGTCGACCGGGCCGGCGTCCACACGGCCTCGACCGCCGTCCTGCGGCTCGCGCAGCTCCTGCGCCTTCCCTACCCGGCGCTCTCCGTCGCCCTACTCGTCCCCCGCCCCCTGCGCGACGCCGCCTACGACATCTTCGCCCGCAACCGCAATCGCTGGTTCGGGCGCGCCGACGCCTGCGAGATCCCGCCGCCCAGCCTCGCGGCGCGCATGCTGGACGACGGGACCTTCTCGGATCAACTCTGACTGCAGTAGGCGTTTCCGGTCACGTTTTCATTCGCGCTGCACTCCGCCAGGCTCGGCGGGAAGCAACTGTGGCGGCCCTGCATGAAGCCCACCGCCCACGGACTGAGCCCCTCGGCCGCGAACCTGGCGTTGTCCTTCAGCCGGCGACCCTCCAGCCATAGCTCGAAGTTGCGTTCGCGATCCAGCGCCAGCCACGCCTCCTCGTCGGTCGCGGCGGACACCGGCGGGACGCCCACTCGGTCGCGCACGTAGTTGATCTTCGCGATCGCGTCGGCGCGGTCGCCCGTCCGCAGCATGGCCTCGGCCTCGATGAGCCGCATCTCGTGCCCCTTGGCGAGCGCGTAGTCGTCGCCGCGGTCGGTGTACTTGAGCTGGCGGTAGAACGGCTTCACGCCTCCGCCCGACGTCTGGTTCATGTCCCTCCAGGGCACGCGCGGATCCGTGTCGGGTCCGATGCTGTCGTTGTACATGCCCCAGACCGTGATCTGCTTGGTGCCCTCGTGCGTGAACTGGTAGACCGAGTTGATCTCGCGGCCCGTGTTGTTGGACCGGCGGGCGCGCCACACGAAGTCGTCCGGGATCTGCGACGCCAGCGACTGAGCCTGGGAGTAGTTGCCGAGCAGCAGGTGCGCCTGCGCCATGCCGGCGGTCGAAGCCACGGTGATCGAATCGTGGCCCCCCGCCGCGGCGCGACTGATCGCGGTCTCGAAGCGCTCGATGGCGCGCGTGTGGTGCGCGCCGATGTCCATGACCTCGCCGGGATCGGGGGTGCCGTCGCCGTCGCGGTCCTCGCCGCCGAAGACGGCGATGCAGAGGTTGTCGCCCGAAACGCGGTTGGCCCACCCGGCCCACATGTAGGCCGCGGTGAGGTACTGGTTGGTGGCGGCGTCGGACTGGGTCTCGCTCAGCCGCGCGATCCCCGCCGCGGCGCCCCAGCGCGCCAACTGCAACGGGTTCCAACTGGTCTCGGCGTTGACCACGGTCAGGCGGCCCTCGCCGGCGTCCTGCAGCCACGGCTGCGTGGCGTCGGCGTCGAGGTCGGTGGACGCCGGCCCGCCGAGCCAGGCCAGGTTGTCGACCGCCACCTCCACGTCGGCGACGACGCCGACCAGCACCGTCTTCCCGGCGGCCTCCTCGTTCAGGGCGTCGTCCACGATCGGCCCCGGGTTCACGACGTCGAACAGGTCGCACGCCGAGAGCAGGGTGACAAGCCCCAGCGCCCCGAGAATCGTCCGGCATTTCCGGAGATTCGTCCGGCATCCCCCGAGAATCGTCCGGCATCCATTGCGGCACGTGTTCATGGTATCTCTCCTTTCTCCCCTCGGGGCTAGAAGTTGGCCCGGAGGCTGATGGAGAACATCACGGGGGTGGGAAGCTGGTAGTACTCGTAGCGCGCGGGGAACGTCCCCACGCCGCCGTAGTAGCCCACCGTGAGCTCGGGGTCGATCCCCGCGCCCTCGGACCACTTGTACGGGTTCTGCACCGTGGCCGTCAGGGTGCTCCCGGTCGCGCCCGGAATCACGTTGTCGGGGATCAGGAACGACGCCGACACCGTGCGGATCTTGAAGAAGTCCGACGGCCTCATCCAGAAGTCGAAGTTCGGCGTCGGCAGCTGGCAGCGGGCCCTCCAGATGGCGGGAGCCGAGTTCCAGGCCGCCGCGTCGTCCGCGTTGTCGAGGCCCAGGTCGTTGCACTCGGGCCACAGACCGCGCCGCACCTGCTGCCACGGCATGATGTTGAACTGGTACTGGCCGCCGTGGTACTCGCCCAGCGCGTAGATCGTGAGCCGCTTGAAGAGGTTGATCGACGTCCTGGCGCTCAGCACGTGGGTCGGGTAGATCGGCCCGTAGTAGTGGTCGTTCTCGATGACCGGATCGGCGATCGCATCCGGATTGGACACGTATTCGCCCCAGAGCGACACGATCGGATAGCCGACGCGCACCCACTGGCCGAGAATCGAGCCCCAGCCGAGGAAGAATTCGGGCGCCTCGCCCAGGTCGAGGACTTCGCTGGTGGTGGTCGAGACCTGGCCCGTCACCTCCCACCGCAGGTTCTCGAGGGCGACCGGCACACCGGTCACCGACACTTCCAGCCCGGTGTTCTTGAACTCGCCCACGTTTCGCAGCTGCGAGTTGAGAAAGCCCTCGGACGGCGCAGCGGTCACCGGCATCAGGGCGTCGCTGGTCACGCTGTTGTACCAGCTCACGTCGAAGCCGATGCGGTCGTTGACCATCGACCCCTCGAAGCCCAGTTCGAGCTCGGTGGAGCGCTCGGGACCCAGCTCCGGGTTGCCGAGGTTCGCGGGCGTGACCCCCGCCTGGCCCTCGTACCCCGAGATCGGGTTCCACGTGCGCACCGCGTCGAAGGCGCCGGGTGCCTTGCCCGACTGACCCCAGGCGGCGCGCAGCTTCATCACCTGCCACCAGTCGAAGTTCCAGAAGGCCGCGTCGGAGAGGACGTACGACGCGCTGATCTTCGGGTAGACCTGCAGTCCCAGATCCTGCCCGAAGGCGCTGTTGCCGTCCACCCGAACGCCGCCCGTGAGGAACAGGTTGTCGCTGACCCCCAGCACCTCCTGCGCGAAGAAGCCGGCGTTCACGACCTTGAGCAGATCCTCGCTCGATGTGGTGGTCGCGCCCGAGGTCAACGTCTTCTCGCCGGGTCCTCCGAAGTCCTCGGAGACGCCGTAGGTGGTGTGGTCCCAGTCGCTGAAGAGCTGTGCGCCGGCCGAGAACGACGACGACAGCGTCTCGTTGATGTCGTAGTCCCAGGTCGTGCCGAGGTCGAAGGTCAGCGTGCGGTGCTCCCATTCGTTCAGGTTGCGGAGCCCGCGGGGCTGGAGCACGTGGTCGAAGGGGAAGTTCTGCTGGTTGAAGGCGGTCGTGTAGTCGAGGCCCATCGTGAGCCGCGTCGTGATTCCCAGTGCGTCGGCCCGGTGGGTGGTGGTCAGACCGCCGACGAAGTGCTCCACCCGGCCGCTGTTGGTGATGTCGAAGAGGATCAGGTCGGGGTCGCCCTGGAAGTTGTCGCGGTCCACCGCCGCGTTCGTGTAGTCCTGCGAGCCGCGCAGCACGTTCAGCATGAAGCCCGAGCCGTTGTCGCCCATCTCCATGTAGTTCGTGGTGCGGTGGATGTACGAGGTGTTCAGATTGATGTTGAGCGACGGTGCCGGCTGCACCCCGAAGTTCCCGCGAATGCTGTACGAACGGTCGTCGTTGTTGTCGATCACCCCGTCGTCGTAGCTGAGCGCCCCCGAGACGAAGTAGCGGACCAGGTTCGTGCCGCCGGAGACCGAGAGCTTGGCCTCGCCGAGACCGCCGTACTTGTACCAGGGCTTCGTGAAGCCCCAGTCGTCGGTGGCGCCGAGGATCGGGCCCATCATGTTCCCGGTCATGAAGCGCGTCCCGCCGGTCATTTCGGCGGTCCAGGTCGCGTCCTGGCCGGCCCGTCCCTGCTTGGTGAAGATCTGGATGACGCCGCCCGCGGCTTCGGTGCCGTACAGGGTCGTGGCCGCCGAGCCGCGCACGATCTCCACGCGCTCGATGTTGTTCGCGTCGATCAGGTCCAGCGGATTCGGCGAGGTCTGGGCGCCCTGGGGACCGGGGTTGATGCTCGACCGGTTGTTGTAGATGCCCTGGTTGTTGTTCATGCGCACGCCGTCCACGTAGATCAGCGGCTGCACGTCCTGGCTGATGCTGTTGATCCCCCGCAGGACGATCTTCGAGCCTCCGCCGACCTGGCCCTCGTTGCGCCACTGCTGGAGGCCGGTCGTCTGCCCGTTCAGGATCTCGGTGAGCGACTGCGAGGGCGTGTAGTCGAGCACGGCCGCACGGATGCTGCCGACGCTGTTGCCCAGCTCCCGCCGCGACGAGGCCCCCGGAGTGCCGGTCACCACGATCTCGTCGAGCTCCAGCGCCGTCTCGCTCAGTCGGAACTCCACCACCGCGGCCTGCCCGGCCGAGACCTGGACGGTCTCGCTAACCGTGCGGTAGCCGATCCGCTGCACGAACACCTCGTGGGTGCCCACCGGGACGTTGAGGACGATGAAGCGACCGTTGTCGCCCGTCACGCCGCCGAGCCCCGTGTCGCCCACCCGAATCTGGGCGACCCCGATGGGGGAGTTGTTCGACGCGTTGAGGACGCTCCCCGCCACCCTGCCCGTCTGCGCCGCGACGACCGACGGCAGGAGCACGGCGAGCACGGCAAGCGCGGCGGTGAACATGAGCAGCCTCGGCATCCCGAGTTCCCGGATGAACCGGGCTGTTACGATGGGCTTTCTCATGTGTGGGCCTCCTTTGGCAAGTGTGCTTCCGTGGCTTGGCAAGGTCGGTTCACCTTATGTCGGCGATTCCGCATACGCAAGCGCATACAGCGTCCCCCGCGAGACTGTCCCATCCAGCCATTCAATCGCCCCCGGTCTCCGCCCACGTTGTTCGTCCCCCAGACGAACCGGAGACCACCCGTGCACGACCCCGCGTTCAAGACCGTCTTCTGCCACCCGACGGCCATCGAGAGATTGGTCCGCCGCTACGCCGGCGAGCATGCCGACAGGATCGACTTCTCGACGCTCACGAAGCTGGACGCCGAGCTCGTCGGCGACACCCTCGTGCGGCGCTATCCCGACATGCTGTGGATGGCCAGGGTCCGCGACGGCGACGACCGCGTGGTGATCCAGCTCGAGTTCCAGGGCGACCGGGACTGGCTCATGAGGCTCCGGATGGCCATCTACCAGCTCATGACCGCGCAGCAGATCTTCCAGCGCAGGCCGTCCCTGCGTCGCGAGGGCTCGCTGGAGGTGCTGTCCTTCGTCATCTACCACGGCCGGGGCACCGGGAAGGGGGCCGTCGGGCTGCGAAAGCTCTTTCCGCGCTGGGCGGCGGGCGAGTATCGGCTGATCGCCCGGCACGGCAGCGGGTTCGAGGGCGATCTGGCCCAGACCGTACTGGCGCTCGAGCTGGACCGCTCGGTCGAGGGGACGCAGGCGGTGCTGGCGGAGCTGACGCGAATCGCGGAGCGGACGGGCAGCGACTACGCGGGCCTGATGGCCGAGGGCGTGGCGGAGATGCTAGTATCAACGGGACGAATCACGAGAGAACAGGTGCGGGAGGCGAAGACGATGGCACAGGTGGCAACGACCTACCAGCAAAGCCTGGAGGAGTACGGGAGGAGGCACCGCGAAGAGGCGATGGCAGAGGCGGCAGCGACCTACCAGCGGAGCTTGGAGGAGTACGGGAGAAGGCACCGCGAAGAGGCGATGGCAGAGGCGGCAGCGACCTACCAGCAAAGCCTGGAGGAGTACGGGAGAAGGCAACGCGAAGAGGCGATGGCAGAGGCGGCAGCGACCTACCAGCGGAGTCTGGACGAGTACGGGAAGAAGCACTTCCGCCAGGGCCACGACGAGGGAATCCGCCAGGGCCACGACGAGGGGCAAGTCGCCCTGCTGCGTCAGCTTGTGCTGAAGAAGTTCGGATCCGAGGCGGCGAAGGCGCTGTCACCGGTCCTCGGTGGGACCTCGGACTCAAGGCGCACGGATGCGGTTGCCAGCGCAATGTTGGAATCGGCCAGCGCCGACGAGTTCATCGCACGGCTGCGCAGCCTCTGAATCTCTGATTCTGGGCCGCGACCATTCTGGGCCGCCGAAGCCAGTTTGTCCGCCATCTTGGGCGCTTCGTGGCGGACAAACTGAAGTGAGTTGAAGGGCGTCGCGGCCCTTACCGACCGATGGGGATGCTCATGATCGGCCGCAGCGCGTTCCGGTTGGTCGGGTCCGAGATCCCGCCGTCTGACGAACCGATGTGCCCCGCCAGGAGCACGCCCAACACGCCGGCGGCCACAACCCCGCCGGCCAGCAAGCCGCTGCGTACCGCAGAAAACCTTTGCACGTCGATGCCGGTGACGTCGGCGCGCAGCACGTGCAGCGTGTCTGCCACCTTGGGACTGCGCTGCAGTTCGGGCACCAGTCCCGGAATGGGAACCTCCATCACCAGCGTGTCCCGCCCAACGGCCAGCACGCTGCCCTCCAGGCTGGTTCTGGCCGCCCCGGTCGCCGACGCGGCCCGCACCTGGCCCTCGACGGTCAACCGGGCCCGGATCTGCTCGCCCGCGTTCGGGTTCGTCGCCAGCGGCCGAAAGGTGGTGCAGGCCGGGAGCACGAAGAGCGCGCCCAGCGTGGCCAGGGACACCAGGGTGCGCGGGTGGGTCGTCGTCATCTGCATCGGTCCTCCGTAGATCAGGGCACCGACACAAGATCACCGTTCCAGAGCCGCCGGACAAACGTCTCGGCGGGCATGACCTCGATTCCATCGGGTTCGCGCCTCGACCGGGATTCGAGACACACGATCACCGGACGCCCGACGTCATGTTCTCGCATCAGGCTGCGCAGCCCCTTGAGGTGGTGCCGGCCGACCCTTGCGGTGGCCTTGGCTTCCACGGCCAGCGTCATGTCACCGAGCACGAAGTCCACCTCGACGCCGCTGGGCAGCCGCCAGTGCGTCAGGTCGCCGTCGAATTCGGTGTACGCGGCGTAGGCGGCCAATTCGTGGTGGATCCAGTTCTCAAAGGCCTTTCCGTACAGCTCGGAGCCCCGGACGATCTCTCCCCGCCGGGCCAGACGGTTCACGACCCCCACATCGGAGAAGTAGAACTTGGGAGCGCCGACCAACCGCCTCTTTCGGCGCTTCCGCCAGGCGGGGAGCCAGCGTCCCAGCAAGGTGTCTTCGAGGATGCCGAAGTACGCCTTGGCGGTATGGCTGGAGACGCCGCACTCGCGGGCGACGTTGGAGAAGTTGATCGGCTCCGTGTCGCTGAGCGCCGCCACGTCCAGGAATCGGGAAAAGGCGGGAAGGTTGCGGGCCAGCCCCTCGGCCGCGATCTCCTCCTTGAGGTAGTCGGCCACATAGGCGTCAAGGAGCCGCCGCGGCCTGGCCGACTGGTGGATGCGTGGCAGGTAGCCCCGGTTCAGGAGGCGATCGAGCTCGAAGTCTCTCCCCAGCTCGCGCCCGGTCAGACCCCGCAGTTCGTAGCGAATCGCCCGTCCACCGAGCAGGTTGGCCGCACCCCGCCGCACCTTTCTGGCGCTGGACCCGCAGAGCGCGAAGTGGAGTCGCCGGTTCTCCATCAGCCAATGCACTTCGTCCAGCAGCGCGGGCACCTTCTGGATCTCGTCGATCACGATTTGCCGACTACGATCCGGGGCCTTCGCCTCGACCTCCTGGCGCAGCAGCTCCGGTCTGGTCGCGTAGCGCCTGAATTCGTCGCTCTTCAAGAGGTCGATCCAGCGTCCGTCGGGGTAATGGTGCCGCAGGAGGGTGCTCTTCCCCGTCTGCCGCGGCCCCCAAAGGAAGAAGGTCTCGCTGCCGGAAGGCGGTAGCACGAGTGATCGCTTGAACATGCACTTCAATATATCATGATCATTTGAAGTAGCGATAGCGATTCACCGAGCTTGGCGCGAGGTGCGCGACCGGGCGGCCGCCGCGGACGAACCGCGCTGCCGGGTTGCCACCATGCGCGCTGCCGGGTTGCCACCACGCGCGCTGCCGGGTTGCCACCGCGCGCCCCGCCGGGTTGCCACCACGCGCGCCGCCTTCCCACATTGACTGCCGCAAGATGACCCGACCGACCGATTTCTCCCGCCAAGGAATGAAGCAGCCCATGCGCACCATCCCCACCCCTTTCCCGAGCATCTGCGCGAGCGTCGCGGTGCTTCTCGTCGCGGCATCGCCCATTACCGGCCCGGCACCCGCCGCAGCCCAGGAGACCCCCGACTTCCGCGCCGAGTTCAAGGGCCAGTTCGAGGTCACGGCCAGCAAGCTGCTGGCGCTGTCCGAGGCCATGCCCGCAGAGTCGTATACATGGTCGCCCATGGAAGGCGTGATGACCGTGGCCCACATGTACATGCACATCGCCAGCTACAACTACATGTACCCGCACCTCAACCTCGGGGTCGAGCCGCCGCCGGAGGGGCTGGACTACCAGTCGTTCGAGCAGGACATCACCACGAAGGAGGAGGTGGCCCCGATCCTGGCCGCGTCGATGGACCATGTGCGCGCGGTGGTGGACGCCATGAGCGACGAAGATCTGGCCGCGCCGGTCGAGCTGTACGGGCGGCAGGTGGCAAGCTGGGCGGTCCTCCTCCAGCTACTCACGCACATGAACGAGCACCTGGGCCAGTCGATCGCATACGCGAGGATGAACCACGTGGTGCCGCCCTGGTCGAGCTGAACGCGCGGTTCGGGTGAAGCCCTCGCCGGATCCCGCGCTGGCCCTGGCGGTCATCGCCGCCGCAGCCCTGGCGGCCCCCGCCCCCGCCGCGCCCCAGTCCATGTCCATGTCCATGTCGGCGGACTCGATTCGCGGCTCCGGCGACATGATCATGACCATGCTGCGCAACCCCATGCTGCCCGGCCTGCGCGGCGTCAGCCCCTCGGTGGACCCCTTCCTGCCGGGCGAAGGCGTCGACACGGCGTCCCTCGAATGGGCCGTGCCCCGCGAAGTCCTCCATGTCTCCGACGGGGACACCGTCGCCCTCGAAGCCCGCATCGTGAAGCGCAGAATCGGCGGCCGCACCTTCGTCATGTACGGCTTCAACGGCCAGTACCCCGGCCCTCTGCTGCGCGTCGCCCAGAACACGCGCATCGTGGTGCGCTTCCGCAACGCCATCGACATGCCGTCCACCATCCACTGGCACGGCCTCCGCCTCGACAACCGCTTCGACGGCGTCCCCGACGTGACCCAGGAGGCGGTACCCCCCGGCGGCGAGTTCGTCTACGAGATCGTCTTCCCCGACGCGGGTCTGTACTGGTACCACCCCCATGTGCGCGAAGACATCCAGCAGGACGGCGGCCTCTACGGCAACATGATCGTCGACCC
The DNA here is from genome assembly GCA_963662845.2 of Longimicrobiales bacterium. Classification (GTDB taxonomy): domain Bacteria; phylum Gemmatimonadota; class Gemmatimonadetes; order Longimicrobiales; family Gaopeijiaceae; genus Bin94. The sequence goes on from CAXXCM010000007.1 coordinate 405,594, forward strand.
GGCCCGCGCCGACTACTTCGGCCCCGCCAGCCGCGAAGAGTTCCTCATGCTGGACGACCTCCTCGTCGACGGCGAACAGCTCCTGCCGTATGGCCGCGACGCCGCGAACTTCACCATCATGGGGCGCTTCGGGAACGTCATGCTCGTCAACGGCGAGGAGCGCTACGCCGCGACCGTGCGCCCCGGCGAGGTGGTGCGCTTCTTCGTCACCAACGTTTCCAACACGCGCAGCTACAACCTCAGCTTCGCCGGGCACGACATGAAGCTGGTCGGGACCGATCTTTCCCGCTACCAACGCGAGATGATGGTCGAGTCGCTGGTCATCTCGCCGGCGGAGCGCTACATCGTCGAAGTGCGATTCCCCGCTGCGGGGACCTTTGCGCTACTCAACCAGGTCCAGGTCGTCGATCACATGCGCGGCACTTTCTACGCAGCCGTCGACACTCTGGGCGCAGTCGTTGTCGAAGGATCTGCGGTTGAAGAGGCCGACGCCCTCCTCTCCTCCCACTCGATCATGCGAACCGATGCGGTTCTCGAAGCCGAGCTTGCGGAATTCCGCCCTCACTTCGACCGCCCCGTGGACCACGAAATCCTGCTGACCGTCGACATCGAGGGCCTGCCGATCCTGGTCCAGCAGTTCATCTCCATCGACACCATCTACCGGCCCCCCGTCGAGTGGACCGACGGCATGCCCAACATGAACTGGCTCTCCACGTCGAACGAGGTGCGCTGGATCCTGCGGGACCAGGCCAGCGGCACCGAGAACGCCGAGATCGACTGGCGGTTCGGCCTCGGCGACGTGGTGAAGATCCGGCTCCGCAACGACGCCGACGCCTTCCACCCCATGCACCATCCCATCCACCTGCACGGCCAGCGCTTTCTCGTGCTGTCGCGCGACGGCGTGGAGAACCGCAATCTCGCCTGGAAGGACACCGTCCTCGTCCCGGTCGGTTCCACGGTGGACCTGCTCATGGAGGCGTCCAATCCGGGAGAATGGATGATCCACTGCCACATCGCCGAGCACCTGGACGCCGGCATGATGGGGTCGTTCACGGTTGTTGCGCCGCAGGGTCAGCCCAGCGGCACGTAGCGGGCGCGCGCCGACGCCAGAGCCGCCCGGGCCGGTCCCCCCTGTGCCCCCCATGCGGTACCCCCCGGAGCCGTGTACCCGTTAGTACGGTTTAGCACCTAAACCGAACTAAGAGCATGACGGCTCGCGCACGCGGCTCCTCGTGCCCGCCTCGCCCATCCCACTCGTCCGGTCGCGCGACCGCAGCGGGAGCCTTAGTCTTGTTTTCGAGAAGCCCGCAGATCCTCGAAGGAGTCGGAAGCATGATCACGCGCCAACCATCCGGCGGAGCCGTCCTCGCCGCGATCCTCGCCGCAACCACCGCCGCGTCCACTTTGCTGGCCCCGCCCGCCGCCGCCCAGGAGGGACCCACCAGCGAGAACACGTCGAACCTGCAGCGCCTCAAGCACGTGCCGCTGGAGATGGGTCCCCAGTTCAGCCGCTCCGACGTCGAGATCGAGCAGGAGCTCAGTCGCCCGTTCGTCTACGCGAGTCGCATCATGAACCCGACCTTCGGCTTCGACGTCATCTCGATCGCCGACCCCAACAACGCCGAGGTCATCTACGAATGGCGGATCGAGGACGCGGAGCTTCATGTCGGGCTCGGCGGCATGGACCCCAAGTACTTCAAGCACGACGGCCGGTACTACCTGGTGCAGTCCATGCAGTTCGCGCCCGGTGGCCCGAACGTCGATCTCGGCGCGGTGGTCTTCGACGTGACCTCGCTGCCGGACACTTCGGGGGTCCGCGAAGTCGGCCGCATGCGTGCGCCCGACACTCCCGGCGGCTTCCACAACATCTTCATGTACAAGCACTCGTCGGGAGCGCCGCTGCTCTTCGCCACCACGAGCGGACAGCACGCCAACGTGTACGACATGTCGCTCTTCGTCGCGGGTGACAGCGCGCAGGGACTGGTCGGCCAGATGCCGTGGCCCTCGACCGCCACCCCCTCCCCCTACGGCATGCTGCAAGGCTACCACGACTTCTACGTCGCGTTCGACCATGCCGCCGGCAAGGACATGGCGTACGGCGCGGGGCTGGACGGCTACTACATCTACGACGTGACCGACCCTTCGGCACCCGTCCTGGAGACCTCGATCGTCGGCGTCCTCGGCGTCCAACTGGCCCACACCATGAGCGCCACCCCCGATCACAAGTACGCCGTCGGCCAGACCGAGTACCTGTACTCGCCGGTGCGCCTCTACGACCTGCAGCCGGGGCTGTCGGGCGAGGTCGAGACCATCAACGAGGAGATGGCGGTGTGGACGCCCAACTGGAAGGGCTTCACCCACAACCACGAGATGCGCTGGCCCTACGTCTTCGTGTCGTCGTTCGAGGATGGCCTGTACGTCTTCAACATGCGCGATCCGACCAACCCCTCGACGGTCGGCTACTTCGACACCTACCAAGGTCCCGAGCGCCGCGGCCTCGACCCCCGCACCCTCGGCGAGGGCGACACCGGCTTCAACGGCGCCTGGGGAATCGACGTGCGCAACGCCGACGGCCTCATCGTCGTCAGCGACTTCACCACCGGCGTCCACTTCATGAAGCTCGACGGCTTCGACGGATGGAACGGCGCCGACTGGGGCATGCCCAACGTTTCCAGCGTCCAGGACTGGGACAACGCGCCCCGGCGGGTGATTCCATAGGGGGCGTGAACCGTCTCGCGCCCCTGGCGGCGCTCCTGGGCGCGGCCCTGGGCGATGCCACCGTGGCGGGCCCGGCCATCGCCCAGCCCGTGGTGCCTCCATGCGAGCCCGTCATGGAGCGCGCCACCGCCGAAGTCTCCCACCTCGCGCGCTTCAACCTCGGTCCCGCCCCGGGACGCGAGGGCTGCGGCCTGGCCGAACTCGTCGGCGCGTGGTCGCCGTTCGGCCTCGCCGTCATGCGCTCCGGCCACCTCGACCAGGAGCTGCGCCTCGTCGTCGATCTGCCCCCATTGGAGAGCCAGCCCGCCACGGGCGCCCGCTACGTCGCCTGGGTCGCCACCCCGGCGCTGGACCGGATCGAGCCGCTCGGCGCCGTCACCCCCGGCGAGCCCTTCGCCGCCCCCGTGCACTGGAACAAGATCGTGATCGTGGTGAGCCGCGAGGACGGGCCCCCGGCCGCCGATGCCGCGCGCTGGAGCGGCCCCGTCGTGCTCCTGGGGCGCTCTCGCAGCGCGCTGCTACAGAGCCTCATGGGCCACTCGATCTTCCGCCGCGCGGAGATGTAGGGCGATGGGCCGCCGCCCGCGGTCGAGTCTATCTGTGGTGTATCTGTGGTTATTTGTGGCTTATCTGTGGCTCACTTCACGACCTCCCAACGGCCCTTCCGGCGGGAACCGACACGCCTGACTCTGCCGTCTTCCCGAAGCCTGTCCAGGTGATGGCGCACGCTGTATGGCGAGGTGTTCATCTCCTTGGCCAAGGCCGCATGGGTCAGCGTCGGATCTTCGCGCAACAGCGTGAGAATCTGGTCGGCCTTGGCCGCCGCCGTGCCTTCGCGCACCGTTGGCACCCGTTCCCGCGGCCCCATCCCCACGCTCTTCAGGTAGTCATCCGAAAACCTGAATTCGAACCAGAGGCCCCCGGGCTCCAGCCGGACCTTAGGTTCGGGTGTCCCGGCCCGCTTGCAAGCGCGGAGAACGCGGTCGATTCCGCGTCCCCACGTTTCGATCTCGCCCGCCCAGAAGAAGGCGTTCGCAATGCTTGGGTTGTGGGGTCGTGAAGGGTGCGGCCCCAGTAGCCGTTCAACCGTCCAGCCCTCGGGCAGGGAACCGGCATTGAAGATCCGCAGGCGGTCGTCATGGACTCGAATCTGTACCGGTGCGGGAATCGCGTAGTCGCGATGGACCACTGCATTCAGGAGCGCTTCGCGAAGCGCAGGCTCTGGCATCGGATAGCTCTCGACCCTGTAGATCCCATCGTAGCTGATGCCCGCCTTCAGATACTTGAACAGCAGCAGCTCCATGGTCTTGTCGACCTGCGTGAAGAGGTCGCCCGAAATGACGTCGTGAAAGCGCACGTCCCACTCGTTGGCGAAGTAGCCAACCTTGACGTGCGCGCCCGCCACGAACCGCTCCGGTTCGCGATGGAAAAGGAGAATCGCCGCCTTTGTGAGGTACCCGGCGTCCGTGAGGAGTAGCTTCTCGATCAGGCCGGCATCGTCCTCGTCGAGCGCGTTTTCGGACAGTCGTCTCGCCTTGCTGGCCCGCTTCCGAAACCCTGCGATTGCGGCCGCGTCAAGATCCTCCAACGCCGTCCGCGGATCCGGGATACCGTCCCAACACCTGCCAGTCTTGCCGAGCAGGAAGCGGTCGAGAGCGGATCCCCGGAGCTTCTGGTTCGTGCTACCGCTACGCTGGTAGTAGGCCCCCCGATAGCTGACCGGAAGCGGGTAAGGCTCGACGACGATGCGCAGGTAGGAGAGCCCGTCCTCTTCTCGAACATCTATGGCGGCAACGACGCCGAGCAGATCCCGGAGCTTGTTGGGAAGCTCCTCCAACAGACGCCGAGTTTCGCGGGCACCGATCCCGACGACTCCGCCTTCGTCGTCGCGACCGATTTCCAATACGCCACCTCCCGAGTTTGCGAACGCGCACACGGACTTCAGGTTGCCATCGTGCCAAGAAGACTTCCACTCGAGGTGCTGGGATTCTGTCATCGGATCGCCTGCCTAACGGCCGGTTCGGTGCCGCCCATTCTCTCCGATCCAACCTACCGCTCCGCCCGAAACGCTGCGATCAGCTCCGCCTCGCGCTCCGGGGACAGGCCCGCGCGGAGCTCCTGGCGCTCGGCGTCCTGGGCGTTGAACCATTCCAGCGTCTCGATGGCGGTCTGCTCCAGGGGGCGCATCTCGAAGCCGGCGGCGACGGCCCTGTCGCCGTTGACCTGCATCATGCCGAGGTAGTCGCCGGACGGTTCGGTCCAGTAGGTGAGCGCGGGGAGGTCGTGGTCCCGCAGGAATGTGGCGTCCACCCAGACCAGCGTGGCGTCGGAGCCGATTGCGGCGCGCGTCCTCTCCAGCAGGCTCCCCATGGTGAGGGGCTCCCGCGGGCCGACGATGTTCATGGTGCCGGTCAGGTCGTCCTCCACCGCCTTGATCATGAACGCGGCCAGATCCCGCACGTCCACATGCTGCATGGGATCGTCGGGCGTGCCGGGGGCCAGGACCTCGCCGCCGCGCGACAGGCGGACCGGCCAGTAGGTGTAGCGGTCGGTGGGATCGCCAGGGCCGACGATGTAGGTGGGGCGCAGGACCAGGTGACCGTCGGGGAAGGCGTCGCGGGCGGCGTCCTCGGCGAGGGCCTTGAGCGCTCCGAACGTGCGTCCGTCGACGATTTCGGTTTCGGGATCTTCGATGGTGTCGACGGGGGCGTCCTCGTGGATGTCGGTGGTCAGGTACGGGATGTAGACGCCGGTGGACGAGACGAACAGGTACTTGGCGACCGATCCGCTCAGCGCTTCGGTCGAGAGGCGGACCCAGCGCGGGATGTTGGCCGAATTGTCGATGACGACGTCCCATTCGCGCCCTTCGAGGGCGGCCAGATCGCCGTCCCGGTCGCCGATCAGGGTTTCGAGGTCGGGAAGAGGTCCGGGTTGGTCTGGCCCCGGTTGAATAGGGTGACTTCGTGGCCGCGCGCCAGCGCCGCCCGCACCTGGTTGGGGCCGACGAACCCGGTCCCGCCGAGGATGAGGATGCGGAGACGCGTGGCGGCCAACTCGTCGCCGTAGCGGCATGAGCCGAGGGCGAGGCCGCCGACCGCGACGGTCGATGCGTGGAGAAACGCGCGGCGGGTGAGGTCCGTCCCGATCATGGTCGTCCTTTGCTGTCGAACGTTCGCGCTAGCTTTAGCCCCACTATGGACAAGACCGAAGAAATCCACAACCGGGCGGCGGATCAGCGGGCGGCAGGGGGCGACGGGCAGCCGGGGAAGGGCACCGCGCAACCTGCCGGGGTGGTCGAGAGCTGGTGGGAGGTCTTCGTTCACGCCGTGAAGGGCACCGGGGGCGACCCGACGGACGGTCCGCTCCGGCGCGCGGTCATTCTCCTGGCCATTCCGATGGTGCTGGAGATGGTCATGGAGTCGCTCTTCGCGGTGGTCGACATCTACTTCGTCTCGCGGCTCGGGGACGCCGCGATGGCGGGGGTCGCGCTGACCGAGTCCGTGCTTTCGCTGATCTACACGGTGGCGATGGGGCTGAGCATCGGGGTCACGGCCATGGTGGCGCGCCGGATCGGCGAGGGCGATCCCGACGGGGCGGCGCGCGGGGCCGCGCAGGCCATTCTGCTGGGGGTGCTGCTCGCCGTGGTGTTCGGGGTCGCCGGCGTGGTCTACGCGCCGGACATCCTGCGAATCATGGGGGCCGACGAGCACGTGGTGGCCACAGGCGTGCCCTACACGCGCGTGCTGCTCGGGGGGAACATCGTCATCCTGCTGCTGTTCATGCAGAACGCCGCCTTCCGCGGGGCGGGCGACGCCGCGATCGCCATGCGCGTCCTCTGGATCGCCAACGGCCTCAACATCGTTCTCGACCCGCTGCTCATCTTCGGGCTCGGACCGTTCCCGGAACTCGGGGTCCAGGGCGCGGCGATCGCCACCACCATCGGGCGCGGCACGGCGGTCCTCGTGCAGATCTACACGCTGTTCCGGCTGGGCGGACGGCTCCGCATCCGGCGTCCGCACCTGCGCATCCAGCCGGCCATCATGGCGCGGCTCGTGCGTCTGTCGGCGACCGGCATGCTGCAGGTTTTCATCGCGACGGCAAGCTGGATCGGGCTGACCCGGGTCACCGCGATGTCCGGCGCCGAGGCGCTCGCCGGGTACGTGATCTCGATCCGCATCATCCTCTTCGCGCTGCTCCCGGCCTGGGGGCTCTCGAACGCGGCCTCGACCATGGTCGGGCAGGGGCTCGGCGCAGGCGACCCGGCGCGCGCCGAACGCGCCGTCTGGATCTCGTGCAAGATGAACCTCGCCTTCCTCGGCGCGGTCAGCGTGCTGTTCATCGCCTTCGCCCCCGCGATCGTCGGCCTCTTCGGGGGAACCACCGGCGCATCGGACGTCGCCGTCACCGGCCTGCGCATCGTCTCGATCGGCTTCGTCTTCTACGCCTACGGCATGGTGCTCACCGCCGCGTTCAACGGCGCGGGCGCGGTGTGGACGCCCACCATCATCAACTTCTTCTGCTTCTGGCTCTGGGAGATTCCGCTGGCGTGGGCGCTCTCCGTCTCCGGCGGGCTCGGCGCGACCGGCGTGTTCATCGCCATGACGGTGTCGTTCTCGACGCTGGCCGTCGTGAGCGCGATTCTGTTCAGGCGGGGGAAGTGGAAGCAGGCAACAGTGTGACCGGTCTCGGTCGAGGAGGTGTGATGAGGAACAGGTTTCGCGCGGTCCTCGCGGCAGCGGCCATCGCGCCCGTCGCCGCCTGCGCCCCGGCTGCCCCGGGACTGGAGGCATTCCACGCGTCCCCCGTCCCGGCGTGCTACGACCGCTCCACCCAGCCTCAGACGGCGGTGGTGGACAGCCACCTCCACTTTCGCCCCTTCGGCGGCGCGCCCGTCCCCTTCGACGAGGTCATGGGCTATCTGCGCGAGACCGGCGTCCGCTTCGTGAACATCTACGGGATCGGCCAGATGCTTCCCGTGGACTCGCCCTGCACCTACTACCTCGACTGCGTCGGCACCCCCGTCATCCCCACCCTCAAGAACGACTTCGCCAACGCGGCGAACCTGGTCGCCAACCCGCCCCACGGCGTCCACGCCACGCTCGCGATGACCTTCCCGGACCTGTCGCGTCCCGAGACGATCTTGCCCGGCATCGAGCTCCTGGACCGCGAATACCCCGGCCTGTTCCGCTGGATGGGCGAGGTCAACCTCGTGAAGCAGGCGCTGTTCGGGAACGCGCACGAACCGGTGCCAGGCGATGCGATCCGGGAATGGGCGCCCTTCATGAGCCTCCTTCGCGACCGCGACATCCCGATCGCCATTCACTCCGATCTGGGGAACGACGAGGAGCCCACCCTGTACCTCCCCCTCATGCAGGAAGTCCTCGACCTATATCCCGACAACAGTATCGTCTGGATGCACATGGGGCTGTCGCTGGAACTCACCGCGCTGCCGGCGGCCGAGCACATTGCGATCATGTCGTCGATGCTCGACCGGCACCCCAACCTCTTCCTCGACATCACCTGGCGGATCATCGACGACAACTACTTCTCGAAGGCGGAGAACCAGCCGCTGTACGTCGAGTTTCTGAACGCCTATTCGGACCGGATTCTGCCCGGCACCGATTTCCTGGCCTCGTCGAACAAGGACTTCGACGTCTACAAGGGCGAGCTCGAAGTCACGAGCCGGATCCTGCGCTTCGTCGACGACGAGGCCTTCCGCAACATCGCGCTGGGCGAGAACTACTTCCGGCTGTCGGGGCTCGACTACGAGGCGCCGCCCGTCTGCTGACGCCTTCGCCGCCAGCCGCGACTCACCGCAGGCACGGCTCGGCGTCGGCCGCCGACGCGGGGTGGATCACGCGCTGCACGAGTCCGCCCTGCCCGTCGTCCTGCCACTGGATCTGCAGCCCCTTCGCCGCCCGCTGCGCCCCGGCCGAGCTCTCGCCGGCGGGCACCACGTTGAAGTCGCCGAGCACCGTCTGCGTGGTGACCGTGAACAGGTGGTCGCGCATCGCCGCGTGGTCGATTCCGCCCGTGGCGGCGACCGAGGCCCGCAGCGCCTCGGCCAGCAGCTCCACCGCGCCGAACGTGCTCGCGGCCTGGAAGTCGGGCGAGGCCCCGTGCTTGGCCTTGTATCGGGCCACGAACGTCGCGTTGTCGGCGATCTCCCCGGCGGTGGGGATCGTCGGCAGCCAGCCCGTGTAGCCCGCCACGCACCGCGCCAGGCCGCCCACCTCGTCCGGGAAGGAGGGCACGTTGGGGCCGATCGCCCAGCTCATCAGCGAGGGCACGTACCCGGCGGCGTCGGCACCCTTGGTGAGCCCGATCGCGTCGGGGGAATAGCCGCCGCCGATGAAGAGATCGGCTTCCGCGTCGCGGGCCGCCGCCGCGATGGCCCCATAGTCCGCGCCATCTGGGAATGACCGGTCAAGGACCAGCTCCAGGCCGTGTTGGTCCGCTGCCGCGCGCACGCCGGCCGCGACCGCCCGGGGGAAGTCCGAGTCGTGGTGTGCCAGCGCGACCGTCTTGAGCCCCCCGGCCGCGGCGACCTCGACGGAACCTGTCAGGAAGCTGCCCGCCGAAGGCTGCATCTGGACCGTCCACTTCCGGTTCTGCCCCTCCCAGATCGCGGGCGCTGCCGCCAGTTCGGCCACGAGCGGCCACCCCGCCGCCTCGGTGACCGGCACGACCGCGGCTGGTCACCGTGCTGGTGTACGGCCCCAGCACCGCATCGACCGAGTCGCCCGAGACGAAGTCGAAGTACAGTTCCGCAGCCTTCTCGGCGCTGCTCTCGTCGTCGCGGAGCACCAGGCGCACCGGCCTGCCGTCGATGCCGCCGGCCTCGTTGAGCATGTCCACGCCCAGGCGATAGCCGTTCGCAGCGATCTGGCCGTCCGCGCTGAACGGACCGGTCAGCGACATCGTCCCGGCGACCACGATCTCCGCCGGCGGGTTGACGCACGCCTCGCTCTCGGCCGCCGCGTCGGGATGGATCACGCGCTGCACCAGTCCGCCCTGGCCGTCGTCCTGCCACTGCATCTGCAGACGCACCAGCAACCGCTGGCTCCCCGCGTCCGGCTCGCCGCGCGGCACCACCCCGAACGGCCCCAGCACCGTCTCGGTCGCCGTGTTGAACAGGTGGTCGCGGACCGCGGCGTCATCGATCTCGCCGGTCGCCACCATCGACGCCATCGCCGCATCGACCAGCAGCTCCACGGCCCCGAACCCGGCGGCCGCCGTGTACGCGGGCACCCGCCCGTGGGCGTCCTCGTAGCGGCTCACGAACACCGCGCTCGTCGCCAGAGCCCCCGAAGTGTTCAGCGACGGCACCCAGGGCGCATTCCCGATCACGCATCGGGCCAGATCCTGCCCCACCCGATCGGGAAAATCCGGCTCGCTCGGCCCCACGCTCCAGCTCGTCAGCAGCGGGTTGTACCCGACCGTGCCCACCGCCTTCGTGAACGCGATCGCGTCGGGCGTGTAGCCGCCGCCCAGAAACAGGTCGGCCCCCAGCTCGCGCGCCCGCGTCGCCAGTCCCACGTGGTCGGCGGCACCGATCGCGTAGCTCTCGTCCATCACCAGGGTCAGCCCCTGCTCCGCCACCGCGTCCCGCACCCCCGCCGCCGCCGACACCGGAAACCGCGAGTCCTCGTACACCAGCGCCACCGTCTCGGCCCCCTCCCTCGCCGCCACCACCACCGCCCCGGCCAGGTTGTCGCGCGCGTTGTTCAGCATCTGCACGCTCCACTCGCGGCTCTGCCCGCCCCAGATCGTGTGCGACGCCGCCAGCGGCGCGATCAGCGGCCTGCCCGCCGCCTCGACCACCGGCACCACCGCGCCCGTCACCGAGCTCGCGTACGGACCGATCAGCAGGTCGATCGAATCGGTGGCCGCCAACTCCCGGTAGATGTCGGCCGCCGCCTCGGGATCGCTGCCGTCGTCGCGCAGCACGAGCTGCACCGGCCGCCCCCCGATCCCGCCGGCGTCGTTCAGCATGTCCACCGCCAGACGCATGCCCCGCTCCATGTTCAGCCCCTCGGCGCTCAGCGATCCCGTCGCGGCGCGGCTGCCCGCAATCGTGATCGGGGACATGTCCGGTGGGGCCACGGCGGCCTCGTTGCACGACCCGATTCCCGCTCCCAGCAACAGCACGGCAGCGCTTCTGACAACGGTCCTGCACTTGTATCCCTTCATGGTGTCATTCCCCTCAGCATCCGGTCGAAGAACTCCTCGGCCCGTCTGTACATGTCGATCCTGGCCGCCGGTCGCAATCCATGCGTCTCGCCCGGATAGCTGCGGCTCTCGAAGACCTTCCCGTGGCGCTCCAGCTCGGCCACCGCGATCTCGAACTGCCGGTACGGCGCCCGCACGTCAAGCTCGCCGTGCATGATCAGCAGCGGCGTGTCGATGTACGCGATCCGCGCCAAAGTGTTGCTGACCGCGTAGATGTCGGGCCGCTCGTCGGGCGACCCCGAGTGACCCGTCCTGATGAAGATGCGCCCCAGCCGGTCCGCGTTCGTGTACGCGTCGCCGAAGTCGTAGATGCCGGCCATCGGCACCGCCGCGTCGAAAACCCCGGGCACCCGCGCGATCGCCGCCATGCTCGTGATGCCCCCGTAGCTGTACCCGTAGATCCCCACCTTGCCGTCCACAAAGTCCAGCGTGCGCAGAAACTCGCCCGCCGCCGCCGCGTCCCGAGCCTGCCCGTTGGCCCAATCGTTTATGCCCAGGTCCTGAAACTCGCGGCCGAATCCCGACCCGCCGCGGTAGTTCACCGCCAGCACCACGTACCCCTTCGACGCCAGGTACTGCTCGAACAGATTCTCGCCGTGCAGGTACGAATTCGTCCCGCCGCCGTGCACCTGCACCAGAGCCGGACGGCGCTCGCCCGGCGCGCGGTCGGGCGGCATGTACAGGAATCCCTGGATGTAGAGGCCGTCGTGGCTGCGGAAGGAGATCTCGACCGGATCGACCACGGTCCTCCACTCCGCCGCGAAGCTCGTGAGCCGACGCAGGGGACCTCCTTTGGATGGGATGAGGTCGACGTCGGAGCCGCGGGTCGGTGTGGCGCGCGTGAACGCGAAGACCTCGGCCCCGGACGAAGCGGAGACGGAGCCGAGCGACCCGCCCATGTTGGTCACGCGAGTGGCCACCCCTCCCGCGACGGCCACGGACCACAGGTCGAAGTCGCCGCGCTCGTGGTAGGGGAAGTAGATGCGCTCGCCGTCGCCGGACCAGAAGATGCGCATTCGGTGGAGCCAGTCGGTCGCATGGATCTGCATCTCCACCGCGCGCTCGGTCCCCGCCGCCGGGTCGAGGACGAAGATGTCGGCGAGATCCTCGTACCAGTAGCCGTCCTTGCGGGTGCCCAGCAGGGCGATCCTCGTGCCGTCGGGCGACCAGGTGGGCTCGGTCGAGGCCATCAGGCCGCGCGAGACCTGCCGGTTCTCCAGCGTCTCGACGTCGACCACCCACACGTCGTCGTGCCAGTAGTCCGCCGCGTTCGACACGTAGGCGATGCGCCGGCTGTCCGGCGACCACGCGGGCGCCCACCGGAAGTCGTCCGGCGCGAAGGCGTCGAAGGTGACCTGACGGGGATCGGCGGCGGCCGCCCCATCCGACCCCTCGGCCGACACCACCCAGATGTCCTGGTGGCCGGACCGCCCCGAGTAGAAGGCGACCTGGCTCCCGTCGGGCGACACCCGGGGGGCGCGCTCGTCGTGCTCGTCGGCGGTGAGCCGGACGGCTTCCGTGCCGCCCACGGCCATCCGCCACAGGTCGCCCCCCCGCCGAAAGACGATGCCGTCGCTTTCCGGGAACCACGAAGGCGAACCGCCCTCGACCCAGAGGCTGCCCGTGGTCGGCGCGGCCGGCGCGGTCGCCACCAGGTAGATCCCCGACCCTTGAGGCCCCGTGGCCGACACCGCGACGTGCCGCCCGTCGGGACTGATTACGCTGCCCCCCGCGCGGCCGCGCGGGCCGAAGATGTTCTCGAGCGTCAGGTCGAGGGACTGCGGTGGCGCGGCGGCCGGAGCGCACCCGACAAACGCCAGCGCCAAAATCAAGCAGGACCGAAGTGAATCGCGTCTCGTCATCTTCAAGCACCTGTCCACGGGTTGACGACCGCGATCGCGGTCCCCTCGAAGTCGCGAACATTCCTCGTCACCACCGTCGCGCCTCGTGAACCAGCGATCGCTGCAATTTGACAGTCAGCAAATGAAACGGATCTGCCAGCCCGTCGCCGCCCTGCCGCGATCTCCGGATAGGCGCGTGCCGCCAAACCGTCGAAGGGCAACACGCGACGGGCGAAGTCCTCCCTCAACATCCCTTCGATCTGCGCGGCAAGGGCACTGCGACGCGCCCCCGCAGGCATGATCGCGAGCCCGAACCTCATCTCCGCCTCTCCGATTGCTGTGAAGAACAGGCTCCCGGCCGCACGAGCACGCACCCACGCCACAACCGCCGGATGCGGATGAGGGCGAATCAGCTCGGAAACGACGTTGGTATCGAGAACGAACATGCGAGGACGGTTCAACCAAAATCAGGCGGTTCGCGCATCGGCTCTCGTGGCGGAATCTCCAATTCCACCCCGCCGAGCGGCGCAAAGCGATCGCGAATGGCCTGGGCCAGATCGCGCGGCTCCGCCTCCTCTTCCACCGCATCGCGTAGTATCGTGCGCGCCTCTTCCTCCATCGAGCGGCCGTTCGTCGCCGCACGCACGCGCAGCTTCGCCTTCACATCGTCGTCGAGATTCCGGATCGTCATGCTGGCCATGGCTGCTTTCTCCTCCCGTTTGACAGTAAACAAACAGTATACAATGATTGCAGTGCAATCACATCAGTAACCAGTTGACTGGCTCGCCCGGCTTGACTGGCCAACCCGCTCGCCGCAACATCCGTGTCGGCGCCGGCCCCGCGAGGCCGGTGCGGCAGTCCGCGGCGGCAAGGGAGAGCGAGGCATGGTCCACTTGGTCGGTCCACGACGATCGCAGGGGGGCATCCGTGCGTCGATTGGAATCGCCGTCGTCGTTTCGCTGCTCGTCGCCACGACCGTCGAGGCCGGCCACTCGCACACGGAATCCGACCTGTCGACCGTGTGTTCCGTCTGCAAGCTCGGTCATCAGGGTGCGCCGACACCGCCTGTGTACACGCCGATCATCGTCGAGCCGGTCGCGCTTCGCCTTCCCGCGCTTCCCGAAAGCGGGCTGATTCCCGGAGTCGTCCACCTCTCCCCTCATCGCAGTCGCGCTCCGCCGCCTCCCATCTCTCCCTGGCAATGACCCCTCTGCCGACCCGAGCGTCGGCAGCAGCGCAACCGACGCGAGAGATGGAGATACATGCAGAACGCCGACGCGCGGGCGGGGCACGCGCCCCTTCTTGAAGCCCGCGGACTCAGCAAGAACTACGGAGACACACGCGCCCTCGACTCCCTCGACCTGGCCATAGCGCCGGGAGAGGTCTTCTGCCTCCTCGGCCCCAACGGTGCGGGGAAGACCACCACCATCAACCTCTTTCTCGGATTCGTGGCCCCTTCGGCCGGCCAGGCCCTCGTTTCCGGCCTGGACGTGTCCGAGCACGACCGCAAGACCAAGCAGCGGCTCGCCTACATACCCGAGCAGGTGATGCTGTACCGCAATCTCAGCGGACTCGAAAACCTGGAGTACTTCGCCGCACTGGGCGGGAAGGGCTCGCTGGGCCGGGAACGACTCACCGAGATCCTGGTCGAAGCCGGCTTGGAGCAAGACGCGGTCGACCGGCGCGTGTCCCAGTACTCCAAGGGCATGCGGCAGAAGGTCGGCATTGCGATCGCGATCGCCAAGGAGGCCGACGCCCTGCTGCTCGACGAGCCGACTTCCGGTCTCGACCCCAAGGCCTCGAACGAGTTTTCGGCGCTGGTCGAGCGGCTCAGGAAGCGCGGCGTCGCAGTGCTCATGGCGACCCACGACCTGTTTCGCGCGAAGGATACCGGGACCCGCGTCGGCATCATGCGATACGGGCGTCTGGTCAAGGAATTGAGCACGGACGAGATCGGCCACGCCGATCTGGAGCGCATCTACCTGGAACACATGCACGACTAGGGGGGCTGTTCGATGATCAAGCACATCATCCGCAAGGAGTTCACCGACGTGGTGCGGGACGGCCGGTTCCGCTGGTGCTCGATTCTGGTGGGATCGCTGCTGCTGATCTCCCTGGGCCACGGCTGGGTCCAGGCACGGAAGGTCCAGCGTGAGCACGCGGCTGCGCAGGCCACCGCCCGCGAGCACTGGGAGACGCAGGGCGAGAAGAATCCCCACTCGGCGGCGCACTACGGCATCTACGCGTTCAAGCCCCGCCTGGCGCTGTCCTTCGTCGACGAGGGCGTGGACCCGTACACCGGCACCTCGGTGTGGCTCGAGGCCCACCGACAGAACGATTTCCTGCTGCGTCCGGCCCAGGACGCGACGGCTGCGCAGCGCATCGGGGCCCTGACCGCGGCACAGGTGCTGCAGCATCTCGTGCCCCTGCTCATCATCCTGCTGACCTTCGGCGCGCTCGCGGGCGAGCGGGAGCGCGGGACGCTGCGCCAACTGCTGGCCACCGGGGTCGGCCGGCGCGAGCTGGCCCTGGGCAAGGCGCTGGGCGTCGCCGGAGCGCTGGCGCTGCTGCTGGTGCCGGCGGCGCTGGTGGGCGCGGCGGCGCTGGTCGTCGCGAATCCCGGTCCGGCCGCGTCCCCGCTGGCCCGGGGCACCGTCCTCGCCGGCGTCTACCTCGCCTACTTCGCCGCCTTCCTGGCGCTCTCCCTGGCCGTGTCCGCGTGGGCCCGCACCGCGCGCACCGCGCTGGTGATCCTGCTGGCCGTGTGGGTCGTGAACGGGCTCGTGGCGCCGCGCGTCGCGGTGGACCTGTCGAAATGGCTCCACCCCACGCCCTCCGCATTCGAGTTCGCCCGCACGGTGCAGGGCGAGATGGCCACCGGCGTCGAGGGCATCTCCCCTCCGGACATGGACGCTTCGACCGAGCGTCTGCTGGCCGAGTACGGCGTGGAGCGGGTCGAGGACCTGCCCATCAACGCGGTGGGCGTCTACCTGCAGGAGAGCGAGGAGTTCGGCAACCAGATCTTCGACCGCAACTACGGCGCGCTGTGGGACGCCTTCGAGCGCCAGGGCTCCGTGCACGAGACGCTGGCCGTGGTGGCGCCGCTCCTCGCGGTGCGCACGCTCTCGATGGGACTGGCCGGGACCGACGTCGAGCAGCACAGGCACTTCGCCACCGCCGCCGAGACGTACCGCCGCGATCTGATGCGACAAATGAACGGCGACATGACCGAAAACTCCCTGACCGGCGACTTCACCTACGCCGTTGGGGCCGAGGTCTGGGAAGCGGTTCCGCCATTGCAGTACGCCGCCCCGTCGCTGGGCTGGGTGCTGGGCAACCGCATCCTGTCGCTCATCGTGCTAGGAGCATGGCTGGTCGGGGCGGTCCTCGTCGCCGCAGCGCGTGTACGGCGCGCGGAGGTGGGGTAGGATGACGACACGAACCGTGCTCAAGAACGAGTGGCGCCTGCTCATGGCCGACCGGGCGCTCCGGATCGCGATCGAGCTCTTCGCCCTGCTCCTCGTCTACGCGCTGGCGAACGGCATGGTCTGGCTGCGGTTTCAGGAGCGCACCGTTGAGGCCGTTGAGAGCGGCAACGTCGAGCGCACCAGCGCCTTCGAGCAGGAACTCGCCGCCATCGCGAACGGTGCCGAGCCGTCCTCGCCCTTCGCCGATCCACGCTCGCCCCTCGTGCTGGGTGGGCCCAGCGGCAGCCACACCGCGGCGCTGGAGCCGGGTCCACTGACGGCCCTGGCGGTCGGGCAGAGCGACCTCCTGCCGTACTACTACGACGTCAACATCTACACCAACGAGTCCTCGTTTCACCAGAATGGCGAGGTCGAAAACCCCCTCAACCTGATGGTGGGCCGCTTCGACCTGGCCTTCGTGGTCGTCTATCTGCTGCCGCTGCTCGTTCTGGCGCTTAGCTTCAACGTCCTCTCGAAGGAGCGCGAGCGGGGAACACTGGCGTTGACCCTCTCGCAACCCGTGTCGGCCCGCAGCGTCGTGACGGCGAAGCTCGCCTTCCGCGGACTTCTGGTTGTGGGAATGGTGCTGGCGTTCTCGCTGTTCGGCGTTCTGGCCACAGGGGGTCTCGACTCGCCTGGCCGGGTCCTTCTCTGGTGCGCCACGATCGTCGCCTACTCGCTCTTCTGGTTCGCGCTCGCGGCGTGGATCAACACGCTGGGGCGGTCCTCGGCCTGGAACGCCACGGTTCTGGTGGGTGCGTGGCTGGTTCTCGTGGTGGTGATGCCGGCGGCGATCAACATCGCGGCGGGCCTGCTGCATCCGCTGCCGTCTCGCGTCGAGATGATCACCGCCCAGCGCGAGGCCTCGAACGAAGCCGTGAACCAGCGCACCGAACTGCTCGCCCGATACCTCGAGGACCATCCCGAAATGGCCGAGGGCGTGGTGGCCGACGAGCCCGGTCTGGGCGCGCTCGCCTGGGCCGCCACCGACGCCGTAAACAGACGTTTGGAGGAGGTGACGGGGGAACACGATGCCCGCCGCGCCGAGCAGATCGTCCTGGTGCGCCGCTATCGCTTCCTGTCGCCGGCGCTCCTAGCCCAGGAAGTGCTCATCGACGCCGCCGGGACCGGCGACGCGCGCTTCGCCCACTTTCAGTCGCAGGTGCGGACATTCGCCGAGCAATGGCGGGGATTCTTCGTGCCCGCGATCCTCGCCGACGAGCAGATGACCGCCAGCGTGCTCCCCAATCGCCCGAGCTTTCGCCTCGCGGACGAGGAACCCGGCGCCGTCGGACGCCGCGCGACCGTTCCGCTCACCGTCCTGGGGGGACTCGTCCTGCTGGTGGGCACGGGCGCGGGCGTCGGCCTCGGCCGCGTGCGAGGGGCGACCTGAGTCGGCCCTCCTCACCCCACCCTCCGGTGCCCCTCCAGCACTGCCATCACCTCGTCCCGCGAGAAGGCGTCGTCCCCGCGCTCCAGAAAGGGACGCACGTCGGTAACGACCTCGGCCCACGACGTCGGAATCGCGGCCACGCGCTCCACGATCGCGCCGCGCCAAGTGTCGGGTGTCAGCGCGGGGTGGGCCGGCAGGCAGTCCGTCTGGCGGAGCGCCGCGTTCAGCATGGCCAGATTCGGCGCGGGCCACGACGGATCGCTCAGATACCACGTCAGGTCGTAGATGTCGCGACCCTTGATCCACGGACGCCGAAGCACGGCGTGGACCTTGCCGGCCAGCAGCGACGCCCGGTCGTGGTGATGAAGCCGCAGCGAGATCCGGTGACGCCGAACCAGGTGCGTTTCGGTAACGGCCCCGACCGGAGGGCGCGTGTCCACATCGATCTTGATGCCCAGGGCCTCGTCGTGGTGCGGCGACAGTCCCAGCTCCGCCAGGAGCCCGTCGAATCGGATCCATCCCGCGTGCACCGCGCGCCGCTCGCGAACCGAAACGCGCACCGAATACCCCTCGCGGTCGAACTGGCGGGCCATGGCGATCAGCCAGCGCCGAAGGGCGTAGGAGTCCGGCGATCCCTCGAGCGCAAAGTCGAGATCCTCGGAGAAGCGAGGCAGTTGGTAGAGGAATCTGAGGGCGGTGCCCCCTTGGAAGGCGAGCGGGGCCATGCCTCCGGCGCGTTGCAGCTCCTGCAGAATGCGAGCCTGTAGATACTCGCGCACCACGTTCCGTGCGTGCATGGGCGCCACCCCGCGCAGCAGCGTCCCGAGGTAGTCCTTCACGGGGCGACCCCGCAATCGAAGGCCAGCGTCTCGAAGGCCAACGACCGATCGCTCATGCGCGAGCTCAGATGGGCGGCCGCGCGAACCAGCTTCGGACGGCCCGTAGCTGCGGCGGTCGCGGTAAGACGCTCGGCCGAGAAGACCTCGCCATTCAGGCGCAGTTCGTTGATCCAAGCGGGATCGTCGCCGTGCGGCCGCAGATGAACGAGGTCGAGGAAGGCCTTTTCGGGAGTCGCGACGAACGCCCACTGGTCGCGCCCCAGCTCGCGAAGCCGGTATCCGAAACGCAGCGACCGCACGATGCGTCGGTGGGAGTACCGTCCGAGGGGCGTGTTCGCGACCTGCCGGCGCCCCGGACCGCAACTGGTGACTTCGGGCACGAATTCGGGGATCGCGTGCGCGTGGGCGAGCGCGGACAGTCCGCTCACATACGACCCCGGCACCAGGTGGTTCGCCACCAGGAACGGGTGAGGCCTCACCTTGCGGAAGGGCGGCGCCAGCGCGTACAGCCCGCGCCGCAACTGGAACAGCTTCCCGCCCCGGCACCATCGCGACAACTGCGAAGCCAGCCCGGGGTCCGCAGCCCGACCCACCCGAAGGAATCCGGTTTCAAAAACGGGCTCGTCTGCCACGATTTCGAGCAGTTTGGAGAATTTCATGGCAACAAGTTAGCAAATCACGCCACTTCATGCTCCAAACTGCCAGGGATGCCAAGCGCAGTCAGGCGTGACCGGCCACCCTACGCGCTACTTCGACGGAGACTCTCAATCGCCGTAAGCAGGCGTCCCTCGCTGGCCTGAATGTCGGTTTTCAGCCGCGCCTCACTAGCCTGGATATCCGCCCGCAACTCGGACTTTGCCCCCTTGAGTCGCTCGTCCACGCGAGCAATCCGCTGATCCGTCTGATCCAACCGGGCACCAATTGCAATGATCTTCTCGTCCGTGTGCTTCAAGTGGTTGTCCCTGATTTCTCGAATCTCCTTCGAGAGAGAGCGCCAGATGGCGAATAGGCCCCCGGACAAGACTAAGAATGCCGCTATTCCTCCCCACATCTCGCCACTCATGATAGTAACCTCCCCGTTCGAATTCGATGGTTGCCGACGATTGAAGTCATCTTGCACACCTCCTCTCATGCTGGGTTGCTGGGAAAGCCCGCTCGGCCTCGAAAAGTAGCACATGGAGCCCTGGGATGCCTCCGGCGGCGCGGATCGTGGATGGACCCCGGGCATGTCGCACACAAGCCGTGTAGGCGTTAGTACGACTTAGCCCGTAAACCGAACTAAGAGCATGACGTCTCAAGATCCTACTAGTAGGCTGGCCACCCCAGAGGGCTGCGCCGCGGGCTGCCGGACTGCGCCGCGGGCTGCCGGACTGCGCCGCGGGCTGCCGGACTGCGCCGCGGGCTAACCCGCCGCCGCAACCACCTTGCCCGGATTCATGATCCCCTGCGGGTCCAGCGCCGACTTCACCGCCCGCATCGCCGCCACGCCAGCAGGCCCGAACTCGTCTTCGAGGAAGCCGATCTTCCCCATCCCGATCCCGTGTTCGCCGGTGCAGGTCCCCTCCATGGCGATCGCGCGGCGCACGATGCGCTCGTTGATCTCCTCCGCCTCGGCCAGCTCCGCCTCGGAATCGGGGTCGATCATGAACACAGCGTGGAAGTTGCCGTCGCCGACATGCCCCACGACGCCCCACGGAATCGTCGCCCGCGCCATGTCCTCGCGGGTCTCGGCAATGCACTGCGCCAGCCTGGAGACCGGAACGGAGACGTCGCTCGTCAGGCCGTGGGAGCCCGGTCGCAGCGCCAGAATCGCCGGATACGCGTCGTGGCGCGCCTTCCACAGACGGGCGCGTTCGTCCTGGCGGCGCGCGTACTCGAAGGCCGTGCCCCCGAGCCCGACGCCGATCTCCTCAACCAGCGTGCCGTGCGTCCGCACATCGTCCTCCGATCCGTGGAACTCGAAGAAGACGGCGGGCGACTCGGCGTATGAGAACCCCGAATAGCGGTTGACCGCGCGCACCGCCGTCGCGTCGAGCAGCTCCGCGCGGGCCACGGGAACCCCCATCTGCACGGCCTCGACCACCGAGCGGACGGCCTCCTCCAGTCCCGGAAAGAAGCACACGGCGGCGGCCATCGCCTCGGGCACCGGATGCAGGCGCACCGTCAGCTCCGTGATCACGCCCAGCGTCCCCTCGGACCCGACCAGCAGGTTGGTGAGATCGTACCCGGCCGACGACTTCCGCGCCCGGCCTCCGGTCCGCACCACCTCGCCGCTCGCCAGCACGGCCGTGAGCGAGACCACATTGTCGCGCATCGTGCCGTATCGCACCGTGGTCGTCCCCGACGCGCCCGTGGCCGCCATCCCGCCGAGCGTCGCGTCGGCCCCCGGATCGACCGGAAAGAACAGCCCCGTGCCCCTCAGTTCGCGATCCAGTTGCAGCCGCGTCACCCCCGCCTCGACCGTCGCGTCCAGGTCGTCGGGACGCACCGCCAGAACCCGCTTCATCCCGCTCATGTCGAGCGAGACCCCGCCGCAGACCGCCTGCACGTGCCCCTCGATCGCGGTTCCGGCCCCGAACGGAATCACCGGCGTGCCGTGCCGCGCGCAGGCCCGCACCGCGAACACGACCTCTTCGGTGGACTCGGCGAAGACCACCCCGTCGGGCGGAATCGGCGGGTGGTGCGAGTCGTCCTTGCCGTGATGCGCGCGCACGGCGGCCGCAGTCGAGAAGCGGTCGCCGAAACGGCCGCGGAGGGCGTCGCGGAGGGCGTCGTTCACCGGGTGGGGAGGATGGGTGCCGGCTGGTCGGCGGGAATGAAGTCCGGCGGCCCGTTGACAAGCGCCAGCGAGCACCCCGACGACAGCAACAGCATTCCAATCAGAAGCAGTCTTGCGAACATTGCGACCCCTCTCCACGGTTCAGTTCTTGACGGGCACCCGACAAGTGGAGGCCGCTCGCCCCCGATTGTCAATCCGCAACCGGACTTGTTATTTCGGCGTTCGTTCGGTATTCTGTCCGGCCCATGTCCCATCTGCCGAAGACGAAGCGAGACGCCGCCGAGGCGCTGCGCCGGAAGATCCGCGGAATCGAGGAGGCCGCCGCGCCGGAGCAGCCGCGTTTGCCCCTGGGTGTCCCAAGCATGGACCGGGCCCTTCCGGGCGGCGGTCTGCGCTTGGGCTGCATCCACGAGGTGGCCGGGGACGAAGCCGCCACCGGTTTCTGCGCGGCCCTGCTCGCGCGCGCCTTGGCCACCGCTTCACACGGGGGCCAGCGCCCCGGTGCGCTCCTCTGGCTCGCCCGGGGCAACGACCTGTACGCGCCCGGCCTGGTCCGCTATGGCATCGCCCCCGGTCAGCTACTGGTCGTTTCGCGACTCCACCACCCAAACGACATGCTGTGGGCCATGGAGGAAACGCTCCGCTGCCGCGCCGTGACGGGGGTCGTCGCCGAGATCGGGACGGTCGGTCTCGCGGCCGGGCGCCGCCTGATGCTCGCCGCCGAGGGAACGCGGACGCTGGGCCTGGTGCTGTCGCGCGGCGACGGGCGGGGGTGGTGTGGAGGGCGGGGGCGGCGTGGTGGAGGGGGGCACCGGCCCGGTGGAAGACGGCGGGAGCGCGGTGGAGCGGGCGTGCGTGGCGCGGTCAGCCGCTGGCGCGTCACCTCCGTCCCGCGCGGCGGGGGCGACGGGGGCGCGGCCGAGCCCCGCTGGCGCGTGGAGCTGCTGCACTGCCGCGGCGGAAGGCGGGCGGAGTGGACGGCGGGGGCGCTGGCAGCCGTAGATTAGGCGAACCCCTTGACGGGGCAACGATGATCGCTACTCATGACATCTTCTGATAAGCTTAGGTTGTTCCAAACGGTAATGTCACCCAGGAAAGGGAAAGGCCCGCCCGATGAATGCCCCCTCCAACACCGTCCCCCCTCCCGTCTGGTCGGATGGGTTTGCCGTTGGCCACAGCAGGCACAGGATTACCATCTACTTCATCTCCGGACAACCCGACCTGTCGGACGGCGCGCTCTCTGGAGAATCTGAGGCCACTGGACCCTCGGCGACCATTCACAGCTCCGTGACGATGTCTCACGCCACCGCCCGAAAGCTGCTCACCTCGCTTGGCAACGCCTTCGCGGAGGAGGTTGTCGAGGAAGCCGCCGAGGAAGCCCAATGAGCCGCGCACCGGTGGGGGGCGGTGGGTTCCAACAGTTTCACCGACCTGCGAACGATCCGCTTCACATCATCGGCATCGACTTTACTGCCGACCAGCGCCTCGGCCATGTCGAAAAGCATCATGTGACCGGAGAGCACGTCAAGTCCATGGGGCAGTCCAAGGCCGCCCTAGAGAAGGCACGGCGCGAGTTGGCCTGCGTGGCCGAGCACGCGGTGGAGGAAGGATACCCGATACCCCATCAAGCGCAAATAGAGCAGGCGGACTACCTGCTTCGTCAAGTGTACAGCATGGCCCCCGCTGACTACACGGTGTACCCCACGCCCAACTCAGAAATCGCCATCGACATTACGACAGACGACATCTCGATCATCTTGTATAGCCACCCCGATGGGGCCGCAGAGTGTTTCGTGGACACGGATGATTCCCAGAGCCACGCCTGGTATCGCAACGCGGAAGAAGTGTTGGGTGCGTTTCTGCAAGACGCCTTGGCCAAGCTCCGGCCTCCATCGTCCAGCTGGACGGTGTTTGTCGGGATCGAGATCGAGGCACATTTTGGCGTGTACCGACCTGACTATTGATGACAAATGATCGAGTCGGCCCAACGGAAACTATCGCGCGAGGAGTGTTCAGCCGAAGGCAATTCGCAGACACCATAGGCAGAGTTAAGCCCAACGCTTTTCTCGAAGCACCACATGTTCAACGCCTGTCGGTTGATCGCACCGATGAAGCCCCAGAAGAGGAGTTGGTGCGCCTCGCTGAGAAGCGCGCGGCTGAACGGTCCAAGACATTCTATGGGTGGGCCAAGCTCTCAGTAGCTGATGCGGAAAAGAGTGGTCGGGGAGTGGAGGTAAGGGCGTCCCCGAAGACCGGCAACCGTTATCACGCCGACATCGTGCTGCCTAGCACGGAGCGCACGTTCCAAAAACATGTTGCGAACAGGCTCGCCAGAACTTCGCGTTGGTTCCGTCGGCCGACGTAGCCCTCCGACGCTACCCCCACTACCCCCCCGCCCCCTTGTGTCGCAGCGCCAGCGGCGGATCCCACTCCTCGACTCCCGGCAGCGGGCGGCCCCACGTGTTCTCGTAGGGGTCGTCCTTTTCCAGGAGGAAGCGCAGGATCAGGCGGTGCAGCATGTTCATCTTGGGCAGCAGGCCGTGGAAGCCCGAGACTTTCGTCAGCGCGCGGTCCCGGAGCTCCCAGTAGCCGAAGTCGCCGGGGGTCACGCACACCAGACGCGACTCGTCCAGGAAGGGCGGGATCGCGCCTGCCAGCGGGACGGTGCCGTCGCCGGTCTCGCGCCGGACGCTCTCGTCGTCCGATTTCCACTCGTTTTTCCGCTCGGCGGACCTCAGGTCGAACCGGGGCTGGCCCTTGTCGCCGGCGCGCACCCGCAGCCCGACGCGTGTCTCGGCATCGGCACCCGCGACCGCGAGCCAGTCGGTCTCCGTCAGCCCGTGCTCGGCTAGCTTCATTTCGGATGTGCGGGACCGGTGCTCCGCCGCCACGTCGAGCATCTGCTTGAAGAGCTCGCGGCCCGAGACGTTCCAGTCGTTCACCTGACGCTCGATGGTCTCGACCACGTTCGGCTGCCACGCCTCTGGGTCGAAGATGTCCGCCGGCAGGCCGTCGTCGACGTCAAGCGCGGCGGGGAAGTTCGGCAGCAGGTGGTATAGCGACGGAGTCGTCCGGGCCATGCGCCTTTCCCTGGCGTTGCCCGAGTCGTCGCCCAGGTCGGCCGTGCCGGTGGCCAGCTTGAGAATCGCCTCGTGCGAGCCCTGGAAGGGCGACCCCAGAGTCACGACCTTGTCGACGATGCCGCCATCGGTCCGTTCAACGTACCCGGCGATGATCAGGCCTCCCATCGAATGTCCGATCAGGCTGACCTTCGGGTTGTCGGCGAACTCGCTGTCGCGATAGTGCTTCATCAGGCGGGTCCGGGCGACGACCTCGTCGACGAACGCGCCGAACCGCTCCTCGATCCGGTCCAGCGGCAGCCGCCAGTCGTAGCCGAAGGGGTACACGGGCACAGGGCCGCTCGGCTGATCCTCGGAAAGGCCGTCCCGCAGCTCCTCGATCATCTCCTCGTAGACCAGGGGGAACGGACCGCGCGCCGCGACCCGCGCCGGCTCGACAAGCTCGTAGCGCTGGTCCTCCGGGTGCAGCAGAATTCGTTCGTAGCTGCGCTTCCGGACCGTGGTCCAGACCGCCTCGGGCGGCAGCGTGTACTCGTCGTCCAGATCGGACGCGGTGATTCCGGGCACAACGATGACGGGTGAGATCATGGCGGGTTCAGTGTGCGACGGTTCGGTCATCGAGGCAAGTCTTGTACGGGAGGCTGATAGTCTACGATACACCTCGTGAGCTCCGCCGCGTAGGTTTGGGCCCTGCCGTAGTCTTGCCACTCTGCCAAAGCTACATGCGCGTGGTACGGGTTGACCTCATCGCCTGATGCAACAAGCTCGAACTCCTTTTCCTGCAGACGCGTAGCCGATAGTACTGCCCATCCTTGAAAAAGCCTGCTAAGCTCTTCCGCTAAAGACGTGAGGAATTGGAGGGCGTTCTCGTCCTTGAGCCTGTCCATTGAAACATCGCCGTGCTCGTCAGGCTTGAAGAAACTGGGCGGGAGCGTGGTACGCTCCTGCTCAACCACACGGATGACCTTTTTCCGGGTTTTGCTTCCAGAAATACGGCGACCCAACCTTTCGTCCGGCCCGATCACCAAGCCCTGCCGGATGCAAGGGTGGTCAGGGCGCTGGTGATGAACGCTTCGGGGAGCCTATCCCGGTCGCGAAACCAAGCCCTGCATGGGCTATCGCCTATGCTCACGATGCACCAAGTCTCCCTCTCGTGGCAGAGCAGCACCACACCTCCAGCGGGCTCGTTGCGCGCATCGATGGCGATTTCGCCCTTCTCCATCGGATAGACCGTGTAGCTAAGTGGGGCGACTCGACATAGCTTGTCCAAGAGATCACGGACATCGTCCACAAGCGCGTTCGAGGGTACGGGATATCCCTCTTCACGCGCTTCGTCCTGGACGGCAGCTAGTTCGTCCAAGACCTCCGCAGGCACTTCGGTGGACTTGGGCTCGACGGGCGGAGATGCTTTGGAGCGGGATACCAGTTCAAGGATCCATTTGATGGCACGATTCCATGCATAGTCTGCGCTTGCTGCATCGTAGTGGCGTGAGTCATGGAACTGGTGTTTTCGGCTTTCAAGTCCACGAACAGAGGTGGTTTTCACCGCGGGTGGCCGGCTGGCCGCACGACCGTAGCCTTTTTGGATCACCGAGCCGCTGGGAGCGGGCTGGGAGGGATTCTTGCTAGACACGGACTCCGTGCTCATTACTCGTCGCCCTCCGTGTCCGTAGCGAAATCGAGCAAGTTCTGGCCCACACCCATCGCCGCCTCCGGGCTCATCACGACGGTGGCCGCGACATTCGTGACGCCTTCGGTAACTCTCTCTCCGATGCTCGCTTCGTCTCTCATGTCTGATCTGTTGAGTTTTCTGTACTTGGAAGGGGTGGGTTCAGGGAACGCACCAAAGGATGGACACTTAAGTACGGCAGACGCAAGATTTCCCCTCAGAGGGGAGAGGCGGTGACGCCGATGACCGCTCGGGGCTCAAGGGACACCACCCTTGATGTAGTGGTGTGCTCGCCGCCAAGCCCCCATCACTAGTAGTCCGCAGGATCACGACGCCATCGCCAAGTCAACCAATGTCTCCCAGGGCCTAGCAATGTCGGATATCCAGCGCGATCACCGATACCTCACGGGTGGCCGCTTGGCGGCGCGATCCTCGCCAGAAGCCCCGTCGTCAGCCAACCTCTAACAAAGTGCAGATCCAGATGAATAGGCAAACCAAGAAAAGGGCGGCGATGGCAGGATCCACCTCAGAACTCTCCTCGTCGGCACTGGGGTGTGGCGTCTCGGACCGAACTTCCGGTGGGACGCTCGCGATCTCCGCCCGGACGCTTGCGATCTCCTCCCGGATTTCGCTGTGACCCGCCTCCATCGCCGCCTTCAGTTCGCGATTACCCTCCCTCATCTCCGCGCGAAGTTCGCGGTGGCTCTCCCTCATCTCCGCCCTCAGCTCGTCCTCGACGTCGTCGATTTGACTGCGGATGGTCGAGTTGGCGCTTCCCGTCGCAATCACGAGCGCCAGAACCACACAGACCAGCCCGATGGTCGCACCCGCCAGCCCGATGGCCAGCGAGATCAGCTTGGTGTCGGTCGCCTTGATCATCTTCCCCCTCCCCTCATGCCCCGGACCCCGTCGGCCCGGAATCTCCCGAACCGCCCGATCATTGCAAGGTATGCGCGCAGCCTGCGTTTTGCAATTCTGTAATTTTGTCGAGAGCCTGGCGGATGGACTGAATGAACAATGCATCGATGGTACTTCATTAGCGTTAGCCATAGCCGTGAAGCTCACGTCCTTCTAGCTTTCGGAGATGCTCTAGGCGGCTTGGCATCTGAAGGCCGCCACGACGGGGAAGGCGGTGGAGGCGATGATGAGGCCGAAGGGGAAGGGGAGGGTGAAGCCGAAGGGGAAATGGGCGATTCGCTGGTACGAGGACGGCCGGGACGAAGGTATCCAGTCCGTGATTCGGGCGATCTTGCGCGTGTGGGGTCGGATGGACAAGGAGGAGGGCGGTGGGGACGACCGCTCGATCGCCAGATGGCTCAAGTCCCTGGTCACAAAGGTAGACGAAGAGCTGGGCAACGAACTGAGGGCGGCCAGGACGACCGGCGAGGTCATGGCAGTGATCAAGCCCCAGGGCAAGTGGGTGCGGCGTTGGTTTGAGACCGGCTTTGACGAGGAGGACGAGGAGGCGGAGGCGAAGCTCGAACAGTCAATCGAGCGACAGATCAAGCAGCAGATCGCGAACAGGAAGACGGAGTTGCGAATGCTGCGTCGGCAGGTCGGTCGCAGATTCGGGGACGCTGCGGTTCGGAAGCTGGCCGAGACCTCGGTATCGCTCCAAAACCCCGAAGTCGTCGATGCGGTCTTCGATGCCGTGATCGACTGCGACACGGCGGAGGAGTTCTTCGCGAAGGTTCGCGGCTACCGGACGCCGTCCGCCTCGTTTCCGGAGGCGTGAGGGCGGACCAATCGGCCCCTCACCCGAAATCTGCCGGAGGACAACCTGGTCCGCGAGCTGGTGTCGGTGTGCCGGGCGCGGGGGGGCGGGGAGATGGTCCGCGCGGTCTCGCGTCTGCGGGAGCGGATGGACGGGCGGGAGGAGGGCGACGCGCTCGACCGGGCGGTCGCCGAATGGCTCAGGGCCGTGGTCGCGGACCTGGACGCCGCACTGGGCCACGAACTGAGGGCGGCCACCACGACGAAGGAGGTGATGGAAGTGATCAAGCCGAAGGGGAAATGGGCGATCCGCTGGTACGAGGACGGCCTGGACGAGGGACGGGATGAGGAACGGTCGCGGCTGCTGCGCCGGCTGGTGGCACTCCGGTTCGGCAAAGAGGCGGTTCGTGAACTGGCCGAGCACTCGGCACCGCTCCAGAAACCCGAAGTCGCCGACGCGGTCTTCGAAGCCGCGATCGACTGCGACGAGGCGGAGGAATTCTTCGCCCGGGTTCGCGGCTGTGCGACGGCACCCGCCTCGTCCCCGGAGGCGTAGCCGCCGTTCGGTCCCGGTCTTGTGGGGCCCGGCGCGCTCCTGACCGCCCCCGAGCGCGCAGGAACGAGTTTGTCCGCCATCTTTCACCGAATATGGCGAACAAACTCCGGTGACGCGCCGTCAGGCATCGCTACCCTGGTCTTCGATCTGGTTGCACCGGGTGCCGGTGTCCCTCGATGGCAGTCCTGACATCACGCCTCAGAGCGTCGATCGATCCGCGCAGCTCCTTGCTCTGGGCGTCGATCCGCTTGCGCAGCTCCTCTCGCTGGGCGTCGATCCGGAGAACGCCATTGTCGTGGGCTCGCTGGTTGCCGTAGATCAGCGCGTCGATCCGCTGGTCCATGCGGTTGCGCAGGCTTCTCGATGCTCTGCAACACCAGCGTCGTGATCGTCAGGGCGGTCGCAATCGTGGCACCCACAGCGACGCCCAGTGTGATGATGATCGTCGTGTCCATCCGCTCCTCCCCTCTTCCTCGTCATCGTCCGTGGTTTCAGTTTGCGCCGGTCCTGACATCGCCCCTCAGCCGGTGCCGTCGGCGGTCAGCCTGCCCTTGATGAACGACACGTCCTCGCTGGTCCGGGCGAGCCTGACCTCGATTCGGAGACCGATGGTGTCATGGAGCCTGCTGGTTGCCGTGGATCAGCGCCTCGAAGCGCTGGTCTATGTGGCTACGCAGCTTTCCGATGCTCCATATACCGGGATCTGGTCGCCGACACCGGGCGGTCGGCGGTGGCGGGCTGACCTGCAACCACGGGGTCAGACCGGCGGGCTTATGGGCGGCGGCTGATTATGTCGTGGTTGCAGTGGTTACGGAACACGACCGCCCCGTTATCGTAGTGGAAGGTCACCCGGTTGGACTTGTCCACATACGCTTCCCAAACTCCCGGCACCCCTCTCACTCGGTGGGTCTCCAAGCCTGGGTGTCCGGGGTTCTCCGCCACCCGCTGGACACACTTGATGATTGCGGCTGCCAGCCGGGGCGGCTTTTTGCCCAGTCTTTTCTTGAACCTCGGAGGAATGACGAGTTTGAGATGGTCAGCCATCATCGGTCAGAAGCCAGCGGACGGCCTCAACCACACTGTCGAATTCCACTCCGAGTCCCCTCCGCAACTCGTCCAGTGCTGCCCCTTCGGCGTTTTGCCACTCATGACTCCAGTAGTAGACCTGATTCTCTGGAACGACCACATGGGGCCGGGCTCCCGGTGGCACCTGGGTGACACATCGCAGAGGATCCATGGTGGAGGAGATCACGGCCCCGGGACAGAGGGACGCGTTTACTGCGGTGGCGTTGCTCATGGGACCATCCTCTTGATCAGATCCTGAAGTTCCCTCATGTGTTTGGCGCTCAAGACGAACCTCGCTAGGACCGTTACCGGAACGGATTCCAGCTTGCTGGCCTGCTCGGCCTGTTCCTCCGGTGTGCCGATCAGCAAGGGGGGAGCAACTGCTCCCACGGTCAGGTAATACAGATCGTCATCTTGCTGTAGAATGAACTGCGTGGCGTGCTGTGTCGCCGTCTCGCCAAGCTTCCACACGAGCGGGACACTGACGGGAGGGATGTGGGGATGCGGTACCGCCCTGTTCGACATGGGGCCTTCTTCTGATTCGGGGGAGAAGGGCAGAAAAGGTGATCGGAATCCGTCCGGAGCGCAATCCCGGACGGAAGGGGTGCCGAACGACCGAAAACAGGGGAATGATGGCCCGGAAGCCCCTACTCCCCCACATGTGGTGGTGAGCCGTCACGGCACCCCCAATCGGCGGTGGACGAAATCCACCAAAGGCTAGTGCCCCGCATGTCGCCCGTCAAGCGCTCCTGGCTCCGGTGCCTTGACGTTCCCACCCCCGTTCCCCTCGTGGCGAGTGTCGAACAGGCGCGCGGTCGTGCCGGAGTCCGACATGTGGTCCGGCAACCGGTCTCGATCCGCCAGGAATCGGGTGAAGATCGCTCGGTCGACAAGCTAGAACGCGTCCTCGTGCGAGAGCCGAAGTCCCATCAGGCGGTCGGTGGAAGCATTTGCCGTGTCACAGAGTGTCCTACGCGACCCTGCTTCGAGTCGGGAAGGACCACGTTGTCCGCCATATTCTGCCTGAAGTGGCGGACAACTACTGGGTCACCCGCCGCGCATGGGTCACCCGCCGCGCCGGTTCCGACGAGATCGTCGCGTCCGGGGTCGGGCCAACTGCCCTCAGGGTTGCGGGCGGTGAGCCGATGGCCGGAGAAATCGCATACCCTCCTTCAGGATAGCGCCGCGCTGCTTCGACCCGAGCAGTCTCCTTGTCGGGGTAGACGGCCACCAACTCTTCGTCATAGAGCATGGCATAGTCCCCGGGGTTGCTGGCTAGGAGCTCCGGTTCTAGCGCCTTGAACGCTTCAATGTTCCGACGCAGGTCTTCCTTCGTTGTGGCCATGCTGGCATCTCCATGCCGGGTTGCGGTGTCGCGCAGCGCCAGTCCTGACATCGCCCCTCAGCCGGTGCCGTCGGCGGTCAGCCTGCCCTTGATGAACGACACGTCCTCGCTGGTCCGGGCGAGCCTGACCTCCAGCGCGTCGATCCGCCCGCACAGCTCGTCCCGCTGGGCGTCGATCCGCCCGCGAAGTTCGGCACCCAGCGCGTCGATCCGCTTGCCAAGCTTCTCGCCCTGCCTACCCAGCTTCTCGCCCTGGGCGTCGATCCGCTCGCGCAGTTCCCCACCCTGGGTCTCGATTCGGAGACCGATGGCGTCATGGGCCTGCTGGTTGTCGTGGATCAGCGCCTCGAAGCGCTGGTCCATCTGGCTACGCAGCGTCCCGATGCTTCGCGATACAAGAGTCGTGACCGTCGCGGCGGTCGCAATCGTGCCACCTATGGCGGCACCCACCACAGTGATGATCGTCGCGTCCATTTCCTCGTCCCCCCTCCTCGTCCGTGGGTTCAGTTTGCGACGGTTCGCCCGTCGAGGCAAGAAGGTATTCCGTTTGAGGGGCGCTTCCATAGCTGGATGGGACTAATTTCGCCGGAAGGGCGCTGGCCGCCGCCGGAGGGGCGGTCGCGGGCCACAAATGCCACCCGCGACCCCCCAATCCTCTACCGCAACAGCAGCCGTCCCCTCACCCCGACCGTGTGCGCCGCCGCGCCGAACGCGCCCTCGCGCCGGGTGCCCTCGACCCGCAGGCCGAGTCCCGAGCCGAGATCGTAGCGCACCCCGCTGCTGAACGCCTTCGCGCCGCCCTGGGCGAGGTGGAAGCCGCCGAAGGGCGTGCCGCGGAACCCGGGCAGCCCGTACGCGAGTTCGCCGTCGAGGCTGGGTCGGCCAGCGTGCCGCATGTCGGGATCGCGCACCGCGTCCGAGACGCCCTGGTCCCAGAGCTGGTTCAGGCCGCTCGCGGCATCGCCGTAGGAGGGGGACAGGCGCACCGAGAGGCCGCTGCCCCGGGTCGCCGGGTCGAACTGGACCATGCCGCCGAAGCCCCACTCCTCGTAGCCTTCGCGGGCCGCGATGAGGAGCCTGCCGCGAGCCTCGGCCGTCAGTCCCAGCCCCGCGTTCGCGTAGCGGAAGCCGCCGCCCAGCTCCATGCCGACGCCGTTGATGCCGTCGCCGTTGTCGTAGCGCGTGCCGCCTTCGAGCTGCAGCCCGATCTCGTCGCCGCCCAGGGAGCGGTACCCCTGCGTCCACTCGACCGCGAGCCGGGCGCGCTGCATGCCGAGCGTGACCGCGTCGATCCGCTCGCCGCCATCGACCATCACGCGACTGGCCCAACCCTCGGCCTTGAGGCGCATGCCGCCGCCGCCCACCTCGAGAAGCTGGTAGCTACCGCCCGCCGCGCCCGTCATCATGCGTGCCGGGCTGGTGCGCAGCGCCTCGCGCGAGTCCTCGACCTCGACGTCGCCCCAGCCGAAGCCGCCGGTCGCCCAGGCCGCGTTGCCGCGCCCACCCGAGAACCAGGCCACGTAGGGATTGATGCTGGTCATGGCCGTGCCGTAGGTGCCGGACACCGGGCTCGCGCCGGTCCTGTCGGTGAAGTCGAAGCTGCCCTGCGAATGCGAGGCCGCGACGCCCGCGAGGATGTCGGCCGCGACCCGCACGTCGGCACCCACGTGGCCGCTCATCATCGAACCGCTCCAGTCGAGGTCGCCGGCGCCGGGTTCGCCGAGGTTGTGGTACTCGCCCGCGCCCCAGCTCGCCATCGAGAGGCCGCCGACCGGCATCTGGAAGGAAGAACCGTCGAGAAGGGTGGCTGCGCCAGGGCGGCCGTGGCGGCCGAGGCCGCGTCCGCCCGCGCCGGGCGACGACAGCATCGCGGCCATCGAGTTGAGACCGCCCGCCTCGACGCGGCGCTCCATGCCCATGCCGGAGGCCACCGCGTCCACCCGTTCGGCGATCGCCCCGACCGTGCTCGATGTCATGGCGGCCGCCACGTGCGGCAGCACCTTCGCGTTGAGCCGTCCCGCGCGCTGGACGGGGTCGTCGGTGGCCGCCGAGGCCACCCCGGACGCCTCGCCCGCGCCCACGCGGTTGATTGCCGAGACGCGGTAGAAGCGTTGGCTGCCGGGAAGCAGCCCCGTGTGCGCGAACGACGTTGTCGCCGAACCCGTGTTGGGACGCAGATCGCGCCATCCGGCACCCGTCTCCGAGACCTCGATCCGGTAGCCGCTGATCGCGGCGCCGCCATCGTAGGCGGGCGCGACCCAGGCCAGGTCGATCCGCGTGGGCGAGGTCGCCGTGGCCGTCAGGCCGGTCGGCGCGTCGGGGACGGTCGCGTCCGTCGTGGCGCTGGCGACGCCCGAGGCGCGGCCCGCGCCCACCCGGTTGATCGCCGAGACGCGATAGTGCCGCGTGCTCGCGGGCGCGAGGCCGGTGTGCGAATACGCGATGACCGAGGCGTTCGTGCTCGCCACCAGCGTCTGCCAGGTGGCACCCCGGTTCTCCGAGACCTCGATCCGGTAGCCGGTGATCGCGGCCCCGCCGTCGGTGGTCGGGGCGCGCCAGGAAATGTCGATCCGTGACGTGCCGTTCGCCCGCGCGGTCAGGTTCCGGGGGACGCCCGGCACGGTGGCGTCGGTGGTGGCGCGGGCCACGTTCGAGGCCGGTCCCGGGCCGGCCCTGTTGATCGCCGCGACGCGGTAGTGCCGCGTGGTGGCGGGCTCAAGGCCCGTGTGCGAGTGGGTGGTGCCCGTGGCCTTGGTGTTGGCGACCAGGGGCTTCCATTGGCCGCCGCCGTTGTCCGACATCTCGATCCGGTAGCCGGTGATCGCCGCGCCGCCGGTGCTGCTGGGAGCCCGCCACGACAGATCGATCCGCGAGGTGCCCACGGCCCGGGCGATCAGGGCGGTCGGCGCGCCGGGAACGTCGGGGTCCGTGGCGGTCCCCGCCTCGAGCGACCACGCACCCGCGCCGACCGAGTTGATCGCCGCCACCCGGTAGCGGTAGCCGGTCGCGGGGTGGAGGCCGCTGTTGTCCTGGAAGGTGGTCGCCGTCGAGCGCGTGTCGCTCGCGATCGTGATCCACTGATTCGAGGCCGCGGGTCGCCTCTGCACCCGGTAGCCGGTGACGGTCCTGCCCCCGTTGTCCGCGGGCGGCCTCCAGGTCAGCGTGATGCTCCTTGGTCCGTCGGCCTTCGCCCTTAGGCTGAGCGGCTGGCTCGGTGCCGCAGCATTGGTGGTGCCGGCGGCCGTGTTCGAGTAGGGCCCCCTGCCTTCGGCGTTGATCGCAGCCACTCGGTAGTGGCGCGTCGTGCCGGGGTCGAGGCCGATGTCCGTGTGGGTCGTTGCCGTGCCGCTCGTCGTGACAAGCAGGGTCCACCCCGAGACTCCGGTCCTCGACACTTCGATCCGGTACCCCGTGATGGGACTCCCGCCGTCGCTGGACGGCTGCGTCCAGTTCAGAACCAGTCGGTCCCTTCCCCCCGTTCCGCCCGGCGTCACCCGAAGGCGCGACGGTGCGCCCGGAGCGGTGGTTTCGGTTGTCGCGCTCGCGGTTCTCGACCAGTCGCCCCTGCCCTCGGTGTTGATCGCCGCCACCCGGTAGTGCCGCGTGGTGCCGGGGTCGAGTCCGGTGTGCGTGTACGCGGTGGTTCTGGAGCGGGTGTCGGCCTCGAGCACGGTCCAGCGGCTGTTTCCGGTGGGCGACACCTCGATCCGGTACCCGGTGATCCCGCCCCCGCCCGACGACGGCGCGCTCCAGTCCAGCTCGATGCGCGACGCGTCCCTCGGCGCGGCCGTCAGACGCAGCGGCGCCCCCGGCAGGCGGCTCGTCGTGGCGCTCGCCGTGTTCGACCAGCCGCCCGGCCCGTGACGGTTGATCGCCGCGACCCGGTAGTGGCGCGTCGCGCCGGGCGCGAGACCGGTGTGGAAGTAGAAGTGGTCGGCGTGGTCGGTCGTCAGCAGATCCCAGC
Organism: Longimicrobiales bacterium; assembly: GCA_963662845.2. Lineage (GTDB taxonomy): Bacteria > Gemmatimonadota > Gemmatimonadetes > Longimicrobiales > Gaopeijiaceae > Bin94. Next base: position 440,255 of record CAXXCM010000007.1, read on the forward strand.
TCGCGCCCGCGTCCGCCGACACCTCGATCCGGTAGCCGGTGACCGCCGCACCCCCGGTGTCGGCCGGGGCCCGCCACTCGATGTAGATGACCGACGAGCCCTCGGCGTCCGCGGTCAGGGTCCGGGGCGCTCCGGGCGGGGTGCCGCCGCCCGTCGTGGTGGCCCGCACGGTCTTCCAGGCGCTCCCGCCCTGGGCGTTGGTCGCCCTGACCCGATAGTGGCGCGTGGTGCCAGCGGCAAGACCCGACTCCCTGAACGTCCTCACGGACGATGCCGTGGTTCCCAGCAGGGTCCACGCGCTGCCGTTCGGAGACACCTCGATCCGGTAGCCGGTGACCGTCGGCCCCGCCGTCGGCGCGTCCCAGGAGAGTTCGATGACCGACGTTCCGGACACCGTCGTCGTCAGATTGCGCGGAGTCCCGGGGGTGTCGGCGCCCGAAGTGGTCGCCGACTTGACGTCCGACCAGGCCCCCGCGCCGTTTTTGTTGGTCGCCCTGACTCGGTAGTAGCGCTTGGTGCCTCCGGTGAGGCCCGGGCGCGTGAACTCCTTCAGCAGGCCACCGTACAAGGTGCCCACGTTGGTCCACGGGTCCCTTCCGTCCGTGGACTCCTCCACCTCGTAGCTGAGGATCGGGCTTCCGCCGTTCGACGACGGGGCGGTCCACCTGAGCACGATGGCTGTGGGACCCTCCGCCGTCGCCGTCAGACTTCGGGGCGGACCGGGCTTCCCGCCCTGAACAGCAGGTGTTGCGGCGGCTGCGCCGGACGCCATCCAGCATGCGGCCACTGCGGCGACCAAGAGGGAGCGGACTGTCACGCCGGATCTGATCATCTTGCCGCCTCCTTCGACGATGGGGAAGTTCTGTCCCTCCGGACGGGTGAAGACCACCGCAACGTGCACCACCCCCCGCCCGGAGGTCCCGGACGGGGGGTGACGCCTACTGCTTCCTGCGACCATCAGCGGGCTGATGGTGTTGAAGGGTGATTAGCTCGATGGTTTCGCGGCGAGGGAGAATGCGTCGGAGCGCTTCCATGGATTGTCGGCAGTGGCGGTGCCCTGCACCGACTCGATGGCAACCCTGAGCGCCTTCAGCAGAGTCGCTGGCTGGATGTCTATGTTACCGCTTCCGTCAGCACGCGGCCACGAGAAGTTGCCATTGGTAAGCGATATGGTACTGATGTTGAGGGTCCATTCCCCCGCCGTAGCGTTGTCGTTGGCGACGAGCCACTCCTTGTTGCCACTGGTCAGTTCGACCTCGAAGACAACCCGCTGGTTCGTGTCGGAAGTCGAGTATTGGGTCTTCCAGGTAACACGGAGAGTGTCCTGGGCCGGTGTGGCGGTGTCGTTGTCGTGATCGTTGGTGCCGCGTCCCGCCTTGACGCCGCTGACCGTCGCGACGACTGCCGCTACGTCAACCGGGGCGGAGTTGATATCCTCTGTGTCCTGTTTGTTACTCGTGGATACGACGCGAACACTGAACTCGAGACTGGTGGGGGTGGCGTCGGTGACGGACTGATTGGTGGCAGTCGATGCCACCGCTGAGCCGAAGTTGGTCCAACTACCGGCGGTGCCCACCTTGGTCTGGGCCTGGTATTCGACGGTGGAACCCTCGGGCACTGTACCGGCAGTCCAGCTAACCGTGGCGTTGCCGTCATATGTCACGGTAGTATCACTATCCACAATGGTGGTGTCCGTCCCCCTAAACGCTTCGACGTTCATGGCCGCATAGGTCGTGACCACGATCCTGCCGAAGTCCACGCTCTGGCCGGGACCGACATTCACCACCCAGGTGGAGCGGCCCTTCGGGAGCGTGATCTCGTAGTTGGCACCCAGCGGTTTGAGCGCGATCGTGTAGTCGCCGAACGCCATGCTGAGGCTGAAGTATCCGACCGCGTCGGTGGTGTCGGTGGCAACCGTGTCACTCTTAGTCGCGCTTATTGTCTTAATGGCTTCGATTACCACGTCCTTAAGCGGACCGCCGGCCGGAGCCCGGACCGAACCCGAGACGGTGGCGAACATGTGGCCGGTGATCGCGATGCCCGACGTCGTCGATCCGTCGATGGCCGAGACCGGATACTCTGCGGGTGAGAAGGAGTAGCCGTTCTTTGACGCGCTCAGGTTGACGGTCTGGCCGGGTGCCACGGCCTCGACGACCGCCGAGAAGGCACCGTCGTCATCCGTCACCAGCTTGCCCTTGGTCGCGTTGAGCGGTGCTTCGGGCTTGTTGAACGTGGTATCGGCGTGCGGGTGGTCGGGGTAGGCCACCTTGATCTCCACGCCAGCGATCGGCGTGCCCTCGGACGTCCTGACGGTGCCGTTGACCGTGGCGGTCTTGGTCGCGCCCGTCACCGTGAAGTCGTGCCTCGCCGGAGCGTTCGCGGCGAAGGTCACCTTCATCGAGTCGGTCTTCATGTTGTTGAAGCCGTCCTTGGACGCCGACACGAAGACCTTGTCTCGCACGGAGGGAATGCCGGTGATGAGGTAGCGGCCGTGGCTGTCGGTCGTGTCTTCCTTACCGTTGATGGTCACGGTCACGCCTTCAGCCGGGAATCCCTTCGAGCCCCCTTCCTTGATGGTGAATCTGCCGTAGACGGTAGCGGTCGTGGGCCTCACCTCGATGTCGGTGTCCGCCATGAGGTTGAGCTCCTTGCCGGTGTCCGCCTTCCAACCCGCCGGCACGCCGACCTTGTAGACGCCCGCCGCCATCCGACCGTGGTCGAAGTTCGTGCGGTCGTCGACCCCACCCTTCTTGTCCTTCTCGGCGGCCGTGTAGGACTTCGCCGCGCCCGCGAGGTTCTTGCCCTCGACCGGATCCACGGTGACCTTCGTCCCGGCGGCTCCCGAGGTCTTGACCTCGCCGAAGCCCGTGCCGGACTTCGCGACCACCTGCTTCTTCACGTTGCCGGTCACCTTCCAGGTGTCGACGAAGGCGAACGACGCGCACGCCCCGTGGTCCTGGTCGGTAGGATCGGTCTTCATCAGCGGACAGAGCGACACCGTGTGGCCGACGCCGCCCATGTCGCCGAACGCGCCGCCCATCACGCCGTTGTCCTCCAGGTTCCGATAGGTCGCGAGCTCGTCGCTGTGCCCACCGGTGTTGAGGACCATGATGTTGGCGACCGTGTCCTCCGCCTGGACGATGATGTCCTTGTCGGCCGGCAGGCCGGTGAAGGTGACCACGCCGGCCTTGTCGCTCGTCTTCTTGGCCGCGTCCCACTCCTTCTTAGTGAACGCGCGGGAGCGCCCACTGCCGTCGATGTACCGGACGGTGACCTCGAGCTTCCCGGACGCCCGGACATCGCCGTCAAGGATGTTCCCAGTGTAGCCGAACACCTGGTCCCGCTCGTGGTGCACGTAGACCTTGAGCGTCTGGGTCGTGTACCTCGCCTCGAGCGTGCCGAGATCCATCGTGCCCTTGAGCGACAGGCCGTCGTGCGTGTACTCGATCGGCTCGTCGGTCTCGACGGTCTCGCCGCCGTCCAGCTTGTTGTCCTGCTCGTCGGCCAGCGCAAACGTGTACGTCACCGGAAGGTCGTCCGCCTCGACGCTCCGCATGAACGAAGCCATGCCGTCGTCGTCGAGCGCCTCCGGAACGTCGTCGCCCTCGACGGCCGCCGCGTCGTCGCCCTCGCCCATCATGACGCTGATCGCCCAGCCCTTGAGCGCGTCGCCACCGCCCGCGTCCGTCGTGACCGTCGCGCCTGCGAACGACACGTCCGCCGTCAGGTTGAGGATGTCGCCCGCGTTCGCCGCCGCCGACATCGGTGCCTGCGCGTTGAACTCGACGGTCTCCATGCCGTCGGCCACGTCGTAGTCGTCGGTCGCGACCGAGGCGTAGACCGTGGTGACCGCGTTGCCGTCATCGTCACGCGTGCGTGCGAACCGCATTGCCGTCATGCCGTCGTCGCCCGTTGTGCCGTCGGTGATCTTGAACTCGCCGGCCATGTCGCGGTACAGCGTCACCGTCGCGTCGGGAATCGGCGCGCCGGCATCGTCGCCGGACCGCAGCGTGGCCGCGAAGTTCACCGTCTGGTGCGTGATGTCGACCGGAATGTCCTGCGTGGCTTCCTGGCCAACCGCGAGGGGGATGGAGTAGCCCTCGGTGGGTCCGCCGTAGGCGAAGTCCGGCATCAGCGCAGCCATCTCCGCCGGGATCTGCACCACCACCTGGTAGGCTCCCGCGCGCAGGGCCGGGAACATGTACTGGCCCATCTCGTTCGTGAAGCCGGGAGTGATGTCGTGGACCCCGGGGCCCACCAGCGTCACCGGAACGCTAACGCCCTCCATCGCGAAGGGCGTTTCGCCCTCGTCCATCATGTCGTTGTTCGTGCCCTCGTCGACGTACAGCGTCCCCGAGATGCTCGCCGTCGTCGCGTGCGCGCCATTGAAGTTCACGATCGCCGCCTCGTCGTCTTCAACCGTCACGTCCTTGCTGGTCGTGTCGAAGACGTAGGCCTCGGCGTCGTAGCCCGAGATCGCCACGGTGTAGGCACCCGCGGCAAGACCGGCGAAGGCGTAGACGCCGGCGTCGTCCGTCTCGGCCGTCATGTCGGCCTCGAGGTCGCCGCCCGAGAGCGTGACCGTCACGCCCTCTTGGGCCTCATCACCCGCGACGGTCACACGACCGCTGATGCCGGCGGTGCGAAGCAGCGTGCCCTCAAACGGAACGTTCGCCGGCTCGCCCAGCGCGACCGTCACGCTCTGCGACGTGACCTCGAACTCGTAGTCCTTCGTGTTGTAGCCCGAGATGCCGACCTGGTAGTCGCCGGCGCGCAGCTCCGCGAAGGAGTACTGGCCGCTGGCGTCGGTTGTCCTAGTGTCGCTCAGCGCGCCCGGCCCGCCGGTCAGGCTCACCGTGACGCCCGCGAGACCCTCGCCCTCCACGCTCACCTGCCCGCTGATGCTGGCGGTGCGCAGGTAGGTGCCGTCGAAGCTGACGATCCCCGTTCCGCCCACGTCGACCGACACGGTCGAAGCGGTGGCGGAAAACCCGACCTCGTCGCTGTCGAAGCCGGAGATCTCGACCGAGTAGTTGCCCATCCGGAGACCGGTGAAGGCGTACTGGCCGCTGGCGTCGGTGGTCGCCGTGGCGTTGGACACGCCCGAAAGGGTGACCGTGACCCCGCTGAGCCCCGTCTTCTCCACCGTTACGGACCCCATATGTGTATGGCAATGCCCAATTCCATCCCAAATGAGAGGCGCGCCATTGCGACGGTAGCCGCAAGATGGAAAACGGAGGCGCATGATGATGAAAGATCGGGCCACGCTGCGCGCGCCGGAAACGCTTCCCGCCCACCATGTGGAAGCGGTGACCGCCGCTGTCGCGGAGAGTCAGCGTCCCGCCACGCGGCGGGCCTACGCCGCCATGTGGAAGCAGTTCAAGGAATGGGCGAAGGACGAAGGGTTGTCATCGCTGCCCGCCGCGCCGCTCACCGTGGCCGCCTACCTCGTTCATCGGGACTCATGCGGCCGCTCGGCCTCGACCCTCTCGATGGATGTCAGGGCGATCGGCCACCATCATCGGGCGGTGGGGCTGCCGTCGCCGACGACCTCGGAGGCCGTGAGACGGACGGTGGTCGGACTCAGGAACAAGGCCGTCGCGCGCGGACGGGCGAAGCTGCGCCAGGCGCGGGGACTCACGGCCGCCCATCTGGAGGCGATACGCGAGACGGCGCATCGGCCGAGAAGCGGTCCCTCGGGCCGCACCGAGGCGCCCGAGGCCGCAAGGAGGCGGGGAGATCTGGACATCGCGCTCATCGCCGTCATGCGCGACGCCCTTCTGCGCCGCAGCGAGGCCGCCGCGCTGCGGTGGCGCGACGTGGACTTCCAGAGCGACGGGACGTCCCGCGTCACGGTCCGCCGGTCGAAGACCTCGAACTCGTCCGCCGTCCTCTACGTCGGGATCCGCGCGACGGCCGACCTGAAGCGGATCTGCCCGGAGGCCGCCGACCCGAAGGCCAGGGTGTTCGGCTTTCGCCGGGGCCGCACCGCCTCGTGCCGGATCGCGGCGGCGGCGAAGGCCGCCGGACTCGGTGAGGGCTTCTCGGGCCACTCGCCCAGGGTCGGGATGGCCCAGGACCTCACCGCGTCGGGTGCCGGTCTCGTCGCGATCATGGTCGCAGGACGCTGGAAGTCCGAGCGCATGCCCGCGCACTACTCGCGGAAGGAGGCGGTCGGGGGGGGAGCGGTGGCGCGGTATTATGGGTGAGGGGTGGGGGAGGGGCGGCTCGCAGCGGGTGCGCGGTTGTTCGCCATTTTTGGCTCAAGATGGCGGACAAACCGCACGGGTGTGCCATCGTACCGCAATAGAAATGTCCGCACTACAATGCCTCCGCCGGCCGCAGGAGGAAGCCGACTGCCCCCAAGGTTGCGGGCGGTGAGCCGATGGCGGGGGAAATCGCATACCCTCCCTCGGGATAGCGCCGCGCTGCTTCGACTCGCGCGGTTTCCTTGTCGGGGTAGACGGCCACCAACTCTTCGTCGTAGAGCACGGCGTAATCCCCGGGGTTACTGCGTTGAAGCTCCGGTTCCAGCTTCTTGAACGCTTCAATGTTCCGACGCAGATCCTCTTTCGTTGTTGCCATGCTGGTCCCTCCCCTTGGTACCAGGTGGTCGGTCGTGGCCGTCGCGGGACAGTCCAGTAGTTTCAGGTTGCGGCGGTTCGCCCATCAAGGCAAGAAGGTAGAGGGCGAACCGGGGAGAAATCCGGGTCAGGGAGACCGTTGTCCGCCATTTTTCGCCCAAGATGGCGGACAAGCTCGGATTTTCGCGGTTTCGCGGTGCTCAATCGAGTGTCTCGGCTTGATTCGCCCCTACCACAGCCGCAACCGTCCTCTCACACTGACCGTGTGCGCCGCCGCCCCGAACGCGCCCTCGCGCCGCGTGCCCTCGACCCGCAGGCCGAGTCCCGAGCCGAGGTCGTAGCGCACCCCGCTGCTGAACGCCTTCGTGCCGCTCGCGCCGATGTGGAACCCGCTGTAGGGCGTCCCCCGGAACCCGGGCAGCCCGTACGCGAGCTCACCGTCGAGGCTGGGTCGCCCAGCGTGCCGCATGTCGGGATCGCGCACCGCGTCCGAGACGCCGCGCTCCCAGAGCTGGTTCAGGCCGCTCGCGGCATCGCCGTAGGAGGGAGCCAGGCGCACCGAGAGACCGCTGCCCCGGGTCGCCGGGTCGAACTGCATCATGCCCCCGACGCCCCACTCCTCGTAGCCTTCGCGGGCCGCGATGAGGAATCTGCCGCGAGCCTCCGCAGTCAGCCCCAGCCCCGCGTTCACATAGCGGAAGCCGCCGCCCAGCTCCATGCCGACGCCGTTGATGCCGTCGCCGTTGTCGTAGCGCGCGCCGCCTTCGAGCTGGAGCCCGATCTCGTCGCCGCTGATCGAGCGGTACCCCTGCGTCCACTCGACCGCGAGCCGAGCGCGCTGCATGTCCAGCGTCACCGAGTCGATGCGCGCGCCTCCGTCCACCATCACCCGACCGGCCCATCCCTCGGCCTTCAGCCGCACGCCGCCGCCCCCGATCTCGAGGAGCTGGTAGGAGCCCCCCGCCGCCCCGGTCATCGTCCGCGCCGGGCTGGTGCGCAGCGCCTCGCGCGAGTCCTCGACCTCGACGTCGCCCCAGCCGAAGCCGCCGGTGGCCCAGGCCGCGTTGCCCCGCCCGCCCCAGAACCAGGCCACGTACGGGTTCACGCTCGTCATGGCGGTGCCGTAGGTGCCCTTGACCGGGCTCGCGCCGGTCTTGTCGGTGAAGTCGAAGCTGCCCTGCGAGTGCGAGGCCGCGACGCCCGCGAGGATGTCCGCCGCGACGCGCACGTCCGCGCCGACGTGGCCGCTCGCCAGGCTGCCGCTCCAGTCCAGCGCGCTCGCGCCGGGCTCGCCGAGGTGCTGGTAGTCGAACGCGCCCCACGCGGCCATCTCGGTGAGGCTCCCCATCTGCGCGGGTGCGTTGGTATCGCCCAGGGGGAGCTGGAACGAGGAGCCTGCGAACAGGGGGGTGGCTCCGCCGGAGCGACCGTGGCGGTCAAGGCCGCGCTGGCTCGCGCCGGGCGACGACAGCATCGCGGCCATCGAGTTGAGGCCGCCCATCTCCATGCGGCGCTCGAACCCCATGCCCGAGGCGACCGCGTCCACCCGTTCGGCGATCGCCCCGATGGTGTTCGATGTCATCGCCGACGCGACGAGCGGCAGCACCGTCGCGTTCAGCCGCCCCGTGCGCTGGACGGGGTCGTCCGTGGCCGCCGAGGCCGTGCCGGACGCCTTGCCCGTGCCCGCCCGGTTGATCGCCGAGACGCGGTAGTGCCGCGTGCTGCCGGGGAGCAGTCCGGTGTGCGCGAAGGACGTGGTCGTCGTCGCGGTGTTGGGCCGCAGGTCGCGCCAGGCGGTGCCGGTCTCCGAGACCTCGACCCGGTACCCGGTGATCGGGGCACCGCCGTCGTAGGCGGGCGCGACCCAGGCCAGATCGATCTGTGTGGGCGAGGTCGCCGTCGCCGTCAGGCCGGTCGGCGCGTCGGGCACGGTGGCGTCGGTGGTGGCGCTCGCGACGCTTGAAGTGCCACCCGCGCCGATCCGGTTGATCGCCGAGATGCGGTAGTGCCGCGTGCTGGCAGGCGCGAGGCCGGTGTGCGAGTACGCAATGACCGAGGCGTTCGTCCTCGCCACCAGGGTCTGCCAGGTGGTGCCGCGGTCCTCGGAGACCTCGATCCGATAGCCGGTGATCGCGGCCCCGCCGTCGGCGGTGGGGGCGCGCCAGGAGACGTCGATTCGCGACGTGCCTTCCGCGCGCGCGGACACGTTCCGGGGCACGCCCGGCACGGTGGCGTCGGTGGTGGCGCGGGCCACGTTCGAGGCCGGTCCGGCCCCGGCCGCGTTGATCGCCGAGACCCGGTAGTGCCGCGTCGTGGCCGGTCCCAGGCCCGTGTGCGACCAGGCGGTCGCCTTCGAGTTCGTGTTGCTGCGGATGGTTCTCCAGTTCCGGCCGCCGTCGCTGGACGCCTCGATCCGGTAGCCGACGATGGGGACGCCGCCCGTGCTGGCGGGCGCCCTCCACCACAGGTCGATCCGCGAGGTGCCCGCCGCCCGGGCCGTCAGGGCGGTCGGCGCCCCGGGGACGTCGGGGTGGGTCTGGGTGCCCGCCTCGAGCGACCAAGGGCCGACGTCGACCGAGTTGATCGCCGCGACCTGATAGCGGTAGCCGGTCGCGGGCCGGAGGCCGGTGTTGTCCCGGTAGGAGCGGGCCGTCGAGCCCGTGTTGGTCCGGATCGTGGTCCAGGCGCCATCGGCGGCGCGCCTGCGGATACGGTAGCCGGTCACCGGCTTGCCGCCATCGTCCGACGGCGCCTCCCAGGAAAGGGTGATGGCCCTCGGCCCGTCCGCCTTCGCGCGCGGGTTGCGCGGCTGGCCCGGAACCGAGGCGTTGGTGGTGCCGGTGGCCTCGTTCGAGTAGGGACTCCTGCCCTCTGCGTTGATCGCGGCCACGCGGTAGTGACGCGTGGTGCCGGGGTCGAGTCCGAGGTCGGTGTGGGTCGTCGCCGTGCCGCCCGTGTTGGCCACAAGGGTCCGCCAGGCGCCGCCCCGGCTGGCCGCCCACTCCACCCGGTAGCCGGTGATCGGACTCCCGCCATCGCTGGACGGCCGCGTCCATGTCAGAACCAGGCGGTCCTTCCCCCCCACTCCGCCCGGCGTCGCCCGAAGGCGGGACGGCGCGCTCGGAGCGGTGGTCTCGGTGGTCGCGTGGGCTGACCTCGACCAGCCGCCCCTGCCCGTGCTGTTGATCGCCGCGACGCGATAGTGCCGCGTCCTGCCGGGGTCGAGGTCCTCGTCCGTGTAGCGGGTGGCGCGGGAGCGCGTGTCGTCCTCCAGCACCGTCCAGCGTCCGGTCCCGGTGGGGGAGACCTCGATCCGGTACCCGGTGATCGACGCCCTGCCCGACGACGGCGCGTCCCAGTCCAGCTCGATGGTCGACGTGCCCCGGGCCCTCGCCGTCAGACCCGTCGGCGTGCCGGGCAGGCTGCTGGTCGTGGCGCTCGCCGTCTCCGACCAGTCCCCTCGCCCGAACCGGTTCTTCGCCGCGACCCTGTAGTGATACGTGATGCCGTGAAAGAGATCGGTGTCGCGGTAGCTGGTGCTGGTGTGATTGTCCACCAGGTCGGTCCACGTGGTGCTGCCGTCCCTGGACCACTCGATCTCGTAGCCGGTGACCGTCGCGGCTCCAGAGTCGGCCGGCTCCCTCCACTCGAGGTCGATCACCGCGGTCGAGCCCACGGCTTCCGCCGTCAGGCTCCGGGGCGCCGACGGCACCCCGGTGTTCGTCGAGACGACGCTCGTGATCGCCGGGGCGCCGTGGCCCACGCTCTGACCGTACCACGCCCTCACCCGGTAGTGATATACGACTCCGGGCAGCAGGCCCGTGTCCGTGTACGTTGTCTCGGTCGTCACGGTGGACCCGCGGTAGACCCACGTCGTGCCGCCGTTCGTCGACCTGTCGATGTCGTAGTCGACGATCCCGCTGCTCGAGGTCGGAGCCGTCCAGTCGAGGCGCACGGTCGACGCCCCTTCATAGGTGGTCGCCCTCAGGTTCCGGGGCTGTCTGGGCGTCCCGCCTCCCGTCGTGGCGGATATCGACGTGGAGAAGACGCCGACCCCGTCCTCGTTGCCCGCGCGGACCTTGTAGTGGCGCGTGTCGCCGGAGTTGAGGCCCGTCCGCGTGAAGATGGTCTGGGTGACGTTGTCCAGCAGCGCCCACCCGGTGGTCCCGTTCGGGGACTCCCAGACTTCGTAGTAGGCTGCCGTGCCTCCGGTGCTCGGTGCCGTCCAGCGCAGCAGTATGGTCGACGCACTGATGCTGGTCGCCGTCAGGCTGTGGGGAGCCCCCGGCGGCTCCGCGCTCGTCGCCTCGGGGGACGCGCTCGCGGCCGCGGCCGACCCGGCCAGGATCCAGCAGACCCCTGCAGCCGCTAAGAGGAGACGAATCGTCGTGGCAGGATTCTTCGGGGTCATTCCATCGTCTCCTTGGAGGCCGTGTGAGCGGCGCTTCGCGCCGATAGACCGCTGGCCCCCCGCCCGGTGACTCGGACGGGGGGCCAGCGTTCCCACCGGCCGTCAGCCGGCGGAAGCCGGCCGGGCCGATGGGGTTGAAGTGATGTTGCTAGGACTTCGCCTTGACGGGCACCTCTTTCTGCCGTGCCTTGGGCCAGGTCCGATCATTGGCGTCGGTGCCGTCGACTCCGTCCTGATTCGCCTCCACGCGAACCTTGATCTCACCTCGGAGCTGTTTCTTGGTGACGGGAATCGATCCTCCGCCGACGATACTCCAAACGTTGGCGGTGCCGTTCTCGTCCAGGGCATCGATGACGATCGACATGGTTCCCGTGATCTTAGACCCCTTGTAGGTCTTGGAAACCTCCAACGCGGTGCCGCTTCGGTCTTCGGGCAGCAGCCAATTCGAGCTCGAGCCCACCTGGATGGCGACTCGGAACTGGGAGTTGAAGTTCCCCGTGGCGGTGAAGGAAACACCGATGGTGTCAACATCGATAGCCTCGGTGTTGCTGTCATTATCGTGGTCGACAGCCTTAGCGACACCACGCTTCACAGTGGGGGTGCTCGGTGTAGGATCGACTCCGCGGAGCATCGCCACGTGATCGTCGGTGAATGTCTGGAAGTCGGTGAAACCAGTGACGTCGTTCTTCACCCGGAAGTAGAGTGAGTCGTCAGATGGCTGCATCCACCTGGCCGTAAGCTTCTTCGCCTCATCGTCGGCTGCATCGACCTCAAGAGATAGATCACGGCTTGGAACATCGACGTCTGGGGCGCCGCCAGCAGGGGTGTATGAGACAGTGGTCGATGGCACATCCACCCATGCGCCAGCCTTGCTCGTCCGATACTGGAGGGTGTTGGTGACGTTCTGGAGTGCCGATGTCCCGGCGTCGCTAACGGTGGTCCGATAGCCGCTGACCCATATCACCGTCACGGAGTCTATGCTTGCACTCGGGTCGAATTCGATTGTATTTAGGTTGTCGTTGCCGGCCGTCAGGTGCCGCTTCGCGGAGATGATCTGGCCTTTCGGTCCCTTCGCGAGGGTGACGCCGAAGCTGAGCCTCTGACCCTCGTTGATGTACGACACCGTCTGGTTGTCGTTGGGACCCGGGTAGTCGAAGGCGTACCGGAGCGTGTCCGCGTCCTTCTCCGCGGGATTGGTGGCGATATCGGAGCCGTCTTTGACGACCTCGTACGTGGCCGTGATCGTGTAGGCCACGAGTTGCGGGCTGACGCTGAGGCTGAACGTTCCGTTCGTGCCCGTGACCACCTTGTCCGAATTCGCGTACGTGGCGTCCGACGGCGTCGCCGTGACCGTGACGCCCTGCATGGGGCCCTGGTTGGAGCCGCCGGGGCGAACGATCTGGCCGGTGACGATGCCGTTCAACCGGCCCTCGAAGTCGACGTTGTCGGGATCGTTGATGGTGCGTCCGATGACGGCGGGCAGGTCGTTGGGCACGAAGGTCCGCCATTTCGTCCGGGGCGTCTTCGACGGCATCTGCGCCCTCACCTTCACCGTCTTCGTTTCGTACTCCCCGAATCCTGACACGTCGACGTCCGCCGTGTAGGTCCCGTCGGACTTCGTCACGACCATGCCCTTGTTCGCGCCGCTCGTCGCCGCGTTGGCCGGGGCCTCGCCGTCCACCAGGATCTGCACACCGGCGAGCGGGTTGTCGTCGGTGTCCGTGACCGTGCCGCTGATCGTGGCCGTCTCGCCCGGAACGGCGACTCTCGCGTCGAGCCTGACCGGATCGTTCTTCGCGAACCTCACCTTCTTGCTGACCGGCTTGTAGTCCCCGTCCTTGGAGATCGTCACGGTGGCGATCGGGTCGTCCTTGGCGTACTTGTGGTCGCCCTCGCCGCCGGCCGCCGAGGCCGTCCCGGTGGCGTAGTAGCCCTCGAGGATGTAGCGGCCGTGATCGTCGGTCACGGTCGAGACCGAGTCCGCCTTGCCCGTCGCCGGGTCCGTGAACTTGACCTTGACGGTCAGGCCCTCGACGCCGAAGTACGCCTCGCCCTCCTTCTTCCAGAGCTTGCCGTAGACGTAGCCGGTCGCCGGCTTCACGTCGAGTGTGGCGGCCGCGCCCTCGTGGTGGTACTCCTTGCCGTCCGCGACGGGCCGCAGGGCACCGACGTGCGTCTCCCAGCGGGCCGGAACGTCGATCGCGTAGTGGCCCTCCGCCAGCTTGCCGAAGTCGAACTCGAAGGTCTCGTTGACGGTCTTCGTCTTCGAGTTGTCCTTCTTCGCGGTCGTCGCGTCCATCTCCTCGCCCGCGAGGTTCCTGCCGTCGACCGGGGTCACGGTGACGGTCTTCCCGTCCACGGGGGTGCCCGGGTCCTCGTCGGCCGTGTTCGTGTTGGCGTTCACCACCGGGTCGAAGTTGCCGGCGCCCACGAAGTCCTGGTCGGCGGCGCCCGTGTTCGCCATCTTGACCGCACGCTTCGTCACGGTCCCCGAGACCTTGAAGGTCTCGACGTAGGCGAACGTCGCGCACTGGCCGTGGAACTGGCCGGTGGGCTCGGTGTCCTTCAGCGGACAGAGCGACACCGTGGAGCTGAAGCCGCCCTGGTCGCCGAACGCGCCGCCCTCGACGCCGTTCTCCTCCAGATTCCTGTACGCGTGGATCTCGTCGTTGTGCCCGTACTCCGGGTTCGAGCCCAGGACGATGATGTCGAAGGTGTCCTTGGCGGCCTTGACGACGACGTTCGCGTCCGCCGGCACGCCTGTGAATTTGATGATCCCGGGCCCCAGGTGGTGGCGGGTCTTCTTCGGCGTGTCCTTCCACACGTCCGCTGCGAACTGCATGTGGCGACCGTTGTCCTTGTCGACGTGCCGGACGCTGATATTGACCATGCTGTCGTCCCGGTAGTCCTCGCCGAGGATGTTCCCGGTGTAGCCCTTGACCTGATCCCTGTCGTGGTGGACGTAGACCATGATCGACTGAGTCGTGTACCTCGCCTCGAGCGTGCCCAGGTCCATCGTGCCCTTCAGCGACAGGCCGTCGTGCACGTACTCGATCGGATCGTCCGTCTCGACCGTCTCGCCGCCGTCCAGCTTGTCGTCTTGGTCCTCGGCCAGCGCGAACGTGTACGTCACCGGAAGGTCGTCCGCCGCATCGACGGTCCGCATGAACGACGCCATGCCCATGTCGTCCAGCTCCTCCGGAACGTCGTCGCCCTCGACCGCCGCGGCGTCGTCGCCCTCGCCCATCATGACGCTAACCGCCCAGCCCGCGAGCGCGTCGCCGCCGCCCGCGTCCGTCGTGATCGTCGCGCCGGAGAACGAAACGTCCGCCGTCAGGTTGAGGATGTCGCCCGCGTTCGCCGCCGCCGACATCGGCACCTGCGCGTTGAACTCGACGGTCTCCATCCCGTCGGCGACGTCGTAGTCGTCCGTCGCGACCGAAGCGTAGACCGTCGTGGCCGCGTTGCCGTCCTCGCCGCGCGTCCGCGCGAACCGGATCGCCGCCATGCCGTCGTCGCCCGTCTCACCGTCGGTGATCTTGAACTCGCCGTCCATGTCGCGGTACAGCGTCACGGTCGCGTCCGGGATCGCCGCGCCGGCGGTCTCGCCGGACCTCAGCGTCGCCGAGAAGCTCACCGTCTGGTGCGTGATGTCCATCGGGACGTTCTGCGTCGCCGCCTGGCCGACGGCCAGCGGGATGGCGTAGCCCTCGGACGGGCCGCCGTACGCGTAGTCCGGCATCAGCCCGGCGACCGCGTCGGGGATCTGCACCACGAGCTGGTACGCTCCCGAGCGCAGCTCCGAGAACATGAACTGGCCCATCTCGTTGGTCAGCGCCGTGTTCAGGTCGTGCACCCCGGGACCCACCAGCGTCACCGGAACGCCCGCCGCCGCGAAGGGCGTCTCGCCCTCGTCCATCATGTCGTTGTTCGTGCCCTCGTCGACGTACAGCATCCCCGAGATGCTTGCCGTCGTCGCGTGCGAACCCTCGAAGTTCACGATCGCCGCCTCGTCGTCGGCGACCGTCACGTCCTTGCTGGTCTCGTCGAAGACGTAGGCCTCGTCGTCGTAGCCGGAGATCGCGACGGAGTAGTCGCCCGCCGCAAGACCGGAGAAGGCGTAGACGCCGGCGTCGTCCGTCTCGGCCGTCATGTCGGCCTCGAGGTCGCCGCCCGAAAGCGTGACCGTCACGCCCGGATGGCCCACGCCCGCCACGAACACGCGGCCGCTGATGCCGGCGGTGCGGAGCAGCGTGCCCTCGAAGGGAACCGTCGCCGTCTCGCCCAGCGCGACCGTCACGTTCTGCGACGTGACCTCGAACTCGTAGTCCTTGGTGTTGTAGCCAGAGATGCCGACCGCGTAGTCGCCCGCGCGCAGCTTCGCGAAGGAGTACTGCCCGCTGGCGTCGGTGGTGGTCGTCATGTCGGTCGCGTCGGGTCCGCCCGTCAGGCTCACCGTGACGCCCGACAGCCCCTCGCCCTCCACGCTCACCTGGCCCTGAATGCCGGCCGTGCGGAGGTAGGTGCCGTCGAAGCTGACGACCTTGGACTCGCCCACGCCCACCGCAACGGCTGAAGCGGTGGCGGAGAACCCGATCTCGTCGTTGTCGAAGCCCGAGATCTCGACCGAGTAGTTGCCCATCCGGAGGCCGGTGAAGGCGTACTGGCCGCTGGCGTCGGTGGTCGTCGTGGCGTTGGAAACGCCCGACAGCGTGACCGTCACACCGCTAAGTCCAGTATTTTCAACTGTTACGGACCCCATATAAGCGGGGAAGAATGCGAGACCATTGGACCTGAAAAGAGGATCATGATGAACGAAGCAACGGCCATGCCTCGCTCACCGAAGGAACTCTCGCCCCTCCATGTGGAGGCGGTTACCGCCGCCGTCGCGGAGAGTCAGCGCCCCGCCACCCGGCGGGTGTACGACGTGATGTGGAGGCAGTTCAAGGCGTGGACGGAGGGCGAAGGACTGTCATCGCTGCCGGCCGAACCTCTCACCGTGGCCGCGTACATCGTTCATCGGGACGCCTGCGGTCGCTCGGCCTCGACCCTTTCGATGGATCTCAGGGCGATCGGCCATCACCATCGGGCGGTGGGACTGCCGTCGCCGACTACAACGGACGCAGTGAGACGGACGGCCGCCGGACTCAGGAACAAGGCCATCACGTGCGGACGGGCGAAGCCGCGCCAGGCGCGGGGACTCACGGCCGCCCACCTGGAGGCGATACGCGAGACGGCCCATCTGCCGAGAAGCGGTCCATCGGGCCGCACCGAGACGCCCGAGATGGCAAAGAGGCGGGGAGACATGGACATCGCGCTCGTCGCCGTCATGCGCGACGCCCTTCTGCGACGAGGCGAGGCCGTCGCGCTGCGCTGGGGCGACGTGGACTTCCAGAGCGACGGCACCTCCCGCGTCACGATCCGTCGGTCGAAGACCTCGAACTCGTCCGCAGTGCTCTACCTCGGTGTGCACGCGACGGTTGACCTGAAGCGGATCCGCCCGAAACCGCCCGACCCGAACGCCAGGGTGTTCGGCTTCCGCCGGGGCGGCACCGTGTCCTACCGGATCGCCGCCGCCGCGAGAGCCGCCGGACTCGGCGACGGCTTCTCGGGACACTCTCCGCGGGTCGGGATGGCCCAGGACCTCACCGCGTCGGGTGCGGGTCTCGTCGCGATCATGGTCGCCGGACGCTGGAAGTCCGAGCGCATGCCCGCGCACTATTCGCGGAAGGAGGCAGTCGGGGGCGGCGCGGTGGCGCGGTATTACGGGTGAGCGCTGGACCTTTCTGAGAGCCAGCCGTTTCATTTTGTCCGCCATCTTTCGCCGAATATGGCGGACAAACGCTTTCGGATCACACCCGCGCCATTACTGCTGATGGGTGACTCGACCTCCTACCGCTAGATTTGCACCCCCTGATTTCGGACCCCGGTACCATCCCCCCTCAGGCATCCGATGTCCCGACCCCAATCCGAAGCGCCAAGCTGGCTGTCTAGCAGACAGGAGGAGCTGTATAGTGCGCTCTGCGGTTACGGCTCACACCTTGGCCCGATCTACGCCGGAGGACTCCGCGTCCTTGAAGATGACTCGAATCCAGACCGACTCGCACAGTCGGCCCACAGCATGAGGGAACTGATGGAGAAGTTCACCGAGCAGCCCCAGACACAAATCCGTACGGCAGGAACCGCGACGGCCCAGATGGTCCCCCTGAAGGCCAAGGTCATAGAGGTTGAAGATTTGTTCCGCAGCGGGACGGAACGAACAAGCTGTCATTCTGAGGCTAGGTGGAGCGGTGAGATCGACGACCACCTGCGGAAACTGCTCGCCGGCTTGGATAGGTTTTTCCATTGGTTTGCCGAAGTCCATCCTCGGCGTAGGGAGCTGTTCGAGCGTACGATGAGCCAGCGCGACCACACCAGGCGACCCCTGTCTGCGCGGCTCAAGCGTGGAAGCTGGGAGGCATGGAATGAGATAAGGAGCTACTTCGTGGCCGTCTCACACCATCGCAAGCCCACCGATCCCAAGACGCTAGAGAGACAAATCGCCGAACTTGAGACCTTCCTCGCCGACCTACTCCTTACCGGAACCGCCGAGGAATGGGATGCGATCGACGACCTACTTGAGGAGGCCCGCGATGCCTAGCCCAGAACTGGTTTCGAGAGCCCTGGCCCTGATTGAGAAGCGTGCCGTCAACCACGACTATTTCTTCTCCAAGCTGGACACGCCGGACTGGATTGATCCCCTCGCGGAAGCGGGGCTCTTCAAAACGCCGCCGCCGCCGCAACTCGAGGGAGACATGATCAGCTTCCCCGCGTGGCCGGAATCGGAGTACCTAGAGCGAATGGCCCGGCTCGCGCCAGAAAGGGTCGGAGCGGCCATCTTGCGGATTCCGGCCACAGAAAACATCTCGGTGCGTCAGGATCTTGCGCGGGCGGCGATCCACGTTCCTGTGGAAGTGGCGGCGAAGTGGGCGTTGAGGGAGGCCAAATGGCTGTCGCAGCAGTGGCGGGTGCACTGGCCCGTCACCGAAACGCTCGGCCCGGTGATCGAACGCCTCGCCGCGTCGGGCCGGACCGATGCCGCCATTGCTCTGGCCAGATCCCTGCTGGAACTTCGTTTCGTGATGGACTCGGCCGGAAGGCGCTTGCTGCGCGAGACGTCCCCGGCCTATCGGAGCGACCCCACAACCTCGGACGGCAGGAAAGGGGCCGGGGACGATCCTGCGGTCGTGGCGTTGGCGGGCCAGGCGGTCGCCGCGGGACTGCTCAGCCGCCTGGTCCCGCGTATCGACGAATACGAGTACGAGGAGTTCGTCCGGCGGAGGGTGCCCGTGCTCCTCACGCACGGCGGGCCGAAGGCGCTCGAAATGCTGTGCGATGTCCTAGAGCGGCCCCACGACTCCGACGGATTGGAACAGTACACGGACACCGCTTGCCGGCCGGCAATTGAATCGCACGTCCAGAACCACGGGGACGACGTGGCCGACTTCCTCATCGACGCGGTGAGGGACGGATCGATGCAGCTCGTCGATGCCGGAACCGACATCCGAAGCGTCGCCAGGATTCTGAATGGTCGCAAGGGTGCCATCTTTACCCGGATCCTACTGCACCTGGCCACCGAGCGGTGCTCGATACATCCCCGATTCGCCGCCGAACTGGCGGTGAGCGAGGATCGCTTCTTCGATGATCGTCTGCTGCACGAGTACAGCAGGCTGCTCGGGGCAGTCTTCCCGAAGTTGGACGCGTCCCAAAGGGATCTCGTGTTTGGTTGGATTCTGCGCGGCCCGTCGCTGAACGAGCAGTTCGCCGGCGATCAGGAGAAGCGCCGCAAGCTGCGACTCCATTGGCAGGCCCGTCGTCTTGCCTGGATCCGCAGGGATCTGGACGACGAATGGAAGCGACGCTACGCTCGGATCGTCGAAGAGGTGGGCGAACCCGAACATCCCGATTTCGCTTGGTACAGCGCGACGTGGATGGGTCCGAGGAGCCCGGTGGGCACCGCGTACCTGCAGGCCATGTCGACTCCCGAGGTGGCTGCCTACCTGAAGTCCTGGGAGCCCTCCGGTGATCCCATGTCGCCGGACCAAGACGGGCTCGCAAACGTTCTGGAAGCGGTGGTCAAGGCTTCCCCGGCGCGCTTCGTGGCCACGTACGACTTGTTCTTGGAATTGCCGGCACCCTATGTCGCGGCCTTGGTCCGGGGTCTGCGCCACGCCGATCTGGAGGAAGAATCCGTCGACTGGGCCGCCCTCGTCGCCTTCCTGTCCCAAATCGCCACGAGTCGCTCGAGCGACCCCGAATGGCGGTTCGCACGTCAAGGGGGCGTGGCCCTGCTGAGCGAGGGCCTTCGAGACGACGAGATCCAGCTTGACCAGCGGGACGCCGTCTGGGCCATCATCGACGCGGTCGCGGACGACCCCCACCCCACCCCAGAAGACGACGCGGAACCCACCAACGACGTGGCGTCAAAGTCGATCAACTGCGTGCGGGGCAACGCATTGCATGCCGTGATCCATTACGCGCTGTGGGTCTATCGGTCCCTGGTGGGCGGCGTCAGAACCGACGCCGTCACCTTCGACATCGACACGATCCCCGAGGTCCGCGCCCGGCTGGACCGCCACCTCGACTCGGACATCGATCCCTCGCCGGCGGTCAGGGCGGTCTATGGCCGGTGGTTCCCGTATCTGGTCCTGCTCGACGCGAACTGGGCCGAGCGCAACGTCGAGAGGATCTTCCCGGATCAACACCCGGAGCTTCGCGACGCCGCGTGGGAGACCTACGTGCGATTCTGTCCCGTCTACAACACACCCTTCCAACTGCTGCGCGAACAGTACGCGGCGGCGGTCAGGCGCCTGCCGGCCCGCGAGCCAGACGCGGCGGACAACCGGGGCCGGCCTGCGGCGCACCTCGGCGAGCATCTCTTGGTCATGGCCGCCCGCGGATTCCTGTCGTGGAGCGACGATGATTCGCTTCTGAGGGGCTACTTCGAGAACGCGAAACCCGAGGACGCTGGGGGTGCGATCGGTCGAATCGGCAGGGATCTCGCCAACGAGGACCAACATTTTCCGCCCGAGTCCGCAGCCCGCCTGGCGTCACTCGCGGAAGCGCTCATCGATTTCGTGCAGGAGACCGGACGCGACCGCATGGGACATCTCGGCTCGCTCGGAAGATGGATCGCATCAGGGCGCTACGAGGCGGAGTGGACGCTGGCGCAACTGGCACGGCTGATCGAGTCGGCCGGTTCGGCGAAGCCGCACTTTCAGGTGATGGACTGCCTGGTCGAGCTGTCGGACGGCCACCCCGAGGAGACCCTGACCGTCTTCGAGTCCTGGGTCAATGCGGCGGAGTCGCCCCAGCGCGTGCTGCGCGGACGCACCGACTCGGCGCGCGCGATTATCGAGGTGGCGCTGGCAAGCCCGTCGGCTCGCGCCCACGCCCGCTCGTTCATCGACCGGCTTCTCGCGGCCGGGCATCGGGAGTTCCGGGATCTCCGCTGATCCTTTTGCCATCCCCCCTCCGCCCCCGTTGTCCGCCACATAATGCCCAGTATGGCGGACAAACGCTCAGTGACCGCATCCGTCACCGCGAGGCGTTCGGCACCCAACTAGGCTCCGGGGGCACCTGGGGCCACGGGGGGCTTCGCAGAGGGCTTGGGAGCACGCCTCGTCAGCTTGCTTGGCGGTGGCGGTGGGGTAGGGGAGCCGTAAACTCGACCTAGCAAGCGGCGGAAGCGTTCGGGTTCGGAGCGGTCACCGGGGTATGTCGCAACGATCTTCTTCTCCACCCCTTGAATTGGTTCACTCATTCTGCCCTCCTCCGGCGGGGGAAATCAAGACCGTCAAAGTGATGAATCGGCACAGCGCTGGTCAAGCCGTGCATGATCATGA
The DNA here is from genome assembly GCA_963662845.2 of Longimicrobiales bacterium. Classification (GTDB taxonomy): domain Bacteria; phylum Gemmatimonadota; class Gemmatimonadetes; order Longimicrobiales; family Gaopeijiaceae; genus Bin94. The sequence continues at coordinate 461,134 of CAXXCM010000007.1, forward strand.
TGCTGTCATCGATGACCCCAACAACCTCCTGAGCCAGCCTCTGACTCACGACACCGACTACGCTGCCTGTACGCAGGTCAAAGATCGGACCACCGCTGTTTCCTGGATGGAGCGGTAGCTGCACCAAGTAGAACGCGTGGGTGTCGAGAGGCATTTCAGGGTGGGGAAAGATGTCGCTAACGATTCCGGCACAGGCTGTGGGTGCGACGATGACTTCCCGTTCTAGGAGGTCTGGAGTGGTGGCCGGCCAGCCGAATGTCGCAACCTGATCGCCGATCTCAGGGGCACTCCGTGTCGCAAGCTCCAACGCCTGTCCGTCCGGAAACTGGGCATTGGGATACTGTATCGCCGCCAAGTCATGTTCCTCGTGGACTACAACCGCCGAGGGATCGATTCTCACGAGCGTGCTACTCGCAACCCATTCGCCTGTGACGGGGTCGGAGTCCACAGCAACGAAGCGAAAGTGGGTGGGTGGCGATTCGTCGGTTGGTTGCAGAACGTGAGCCGCAGAGACGATGATTCCCGGGCCGTGCCTTCGGTCTACAGCGAAGGCGGACCCGAGAGTCACGTCATGGTCGGCGTCGATGACCTCGATGGTTGCCAAGCGCCCTCGAGTGAATACTGCCCTGCGGCTTGACGACATTGGTTAGCCTCCTTTTTCTCAACACCGAATGATGTGGTCGGCGTGGGGCCTGGGTCTTGGGATGCGGGCGCACGAAGGTTGCAGAGGAATCGCGGGCGCTTCCATAGCTGGATGGGACTAATTTTCCGAAGGGGCACGGGGAGGGTGTTCGGGTGCCTCCGGGACGGCTCCCGTCGAGCGCGAGGAACCCTGGAGGAGGAGGCTCCGCCAGAGCGACCGTGCCAGCCGAGGCCTGACCTCACCAGCGGCTGGCGGGGGCCGCATCGCGGCCATGGAGGAGAGCCGCCATCTCCACGCTTCGCTCGAATCCCATGCCGTGGCGACCGCGTTGATGGGCCGTCGTCCAGGCCGTCCTCGTGCCAGCGCTTCGACCACTTCCGCTTCCCTGCACCCCCTAGACGAGGGACCTGGTGAACCGCACTCTCGCGGGCTTCGCGAACCCATGCGCGCGATCAAGGTCCGCCGTGACCTTCAGTTCATGAACCGCCTCGGGCTTTGCGAGCACCTCGCCCAGCCGCCTGATGTCCGGGTTCTGTCTCTTGACGACCTGCCGTTCGTCGTCGGGCCGGCAGCCGTAGATCCATCGAAGCACCTGACGAAGCTCTTCCCTCTTCTCGGTCGGTACTGGATTGGGCTCGGGATCGTACCGCGCCCAGCGTCTGGACAAGCCTAGGTAGGCCATGTATTCGGGCCGAGCCAGTGCGGTATACAGGTGGGAGAAGTTGAACTTGCTCGCGAACCGGTCCTCGACCTCGAACAGTCCCTCCGCGCTTGCCTGCTCCAGAACGTAGATCGCCGACACCATGCCCTTGATCGTGTCGTGGCGGTCGCCGAGCGCCCCCGCGATTTCGTCCAGACCGACATCCGAGTCCCTGTACCACTTCGCCGCAAACCTGGCTTTCGCGTAGGCCTGCCACTTCTGGGGGCCGTTGATGTGCTTGAAGCCGATCAGCGGCCGCGCCTGGGTCCGGTCGGAAACCCGGTAGACGGTGACCTGCTCGAAGGTGGGGCGTACATCGTCGGGTATCGCCGGGATGGTCAGACGGCTTAGGCCCAGCTCGCGGCGGACTCGTGAGGCGAAATCCGGATTGGACAGCAGAAGGACGGTCGCGAGGCGCCGGTTCCCCTCCAGCACCACAAGTCCACCGTTCTCCGGTGCCTCCATGACCACCAACGGCTCGATGTCGAGATACCCGTTGGCGGTCATCGAGTGGAGAAGCTCGTCGAGATCGGCGCTGTCGTAGAGCTCGGCGACCAGCGCTTCGTCGGAGCGGTGACGCGTGCGCCCCGTCAGCCGCGGATGCTCTCGGTCCAGGCGGAGGCAATCCACCGGGACTTTGGTTGGCGTCTTGATTTCGGGGAGCACCGACCACTTCCCCTTCGGCTTCATCACGTCCACATCCTCCACCTCCGTCAGCCCCGCCGTTCCCCCGCACCGCTCCTCCAACAACAGATACTCGTAGCCGGGCTGCACCGCAAGCCTCCGGGCACGCGCCGCAGTCAGGCCACTCGAAGTGTCCGGCGCAGGGCGACGACGCGCACGAGGGCCTAAGTCAGGGTCATTCTGTGGTGCGGTCCGCGTCCCGCGCCTCGTCCGGTGCCTCCGGTTCCGCAAGCTTCAGCAACCTGTCGCGAAGCTCGATGGCCACGACTTCGCGCACATCGCTCTCGGCCAATCCGTGCTCGAATGCCACCTCCAGCACCAGGGTCTTTTCGTCACTGGAAAACTCTAGGGTTCTCGCGTATTCCATGCAGATGGCCTGGATTTCGTGGGCGGCCTTTCCCGCTGCTTGCTCTTTCAGATCGGCTGTCAATCTCCTGGCCCATTCGGTACCAGCAATTTTCTCCGACACTTCCTTACCCAAGTCGGTAAGCCCCAGTCGACCCCTGCCGGCCACAGTGCCTCCGGGCGTTCGTCGCAGGAGTCTTTTCACGTCGTCACGAATTTCGCTGAGAAGGTCGCTGAATGCTGAGGTGGTCCCGGTTTTTTGGACAGGTCGTTAAGGTGGACTCCATTATGGAACAGGAGGCACCGAGATGGCCAGGAAGAGACGACGGTTCACGGCGGAGTTCAAGGCCCGTGTGGCGCTGGAGGCGCTGCAGGAGCGCGACAGCGTTCAGGCGATCGCGGCGCGGCACGAGCTTCATCCGAACCAGGTGAGCGCGTGGAAGCGGCAACTGCTGGATGCCGTGCCGGAGGTGTTCGCCGGGGGTGGGAGGCGGAAGCTCGCCAGGGAGCACGAGGCGAAGATCCACGACCTGCACGCCAAGATCGGGGAGCTGACGGTCGAGCGGGATTTTTTTCGGCGCGGGTTGAAGCGCTGAGCCGGGCGGAGCGGATGGGGATGATCGAGCCGGACGGACCGCTGAGCCTGTCGAGGCAGAGCGTGCTGCTGGGCGTGAGCCGGTCGTCGCTCTACTACAGGCCGAAGGGCGAGAGCGCGGAGAACCTGGCGCTGATGCGGCGCATGGACGAGCTCCACATGGACTTCCCCTTCTACGGGAGCCGGCAGATGATGCGGCATCTGCGCCGCGAGGGCGTCACGGTCGGCCGGCACCGGATCCGGCGGCTCATGCGCCTCATGGGGATGGAGGCGGTCTACCGGCGGCCGCGGACCAGCGCGGCGAACCGGCGGCACCAGATCTTCCCCTACCTGCTGCGCGACCTTGAGATCTCGCGAGCGGATCATGTTTGGTGCGCGGACATCACGTATATCCCTGTGACACAAGGGTTTTTCTACCTTGTGGCGGTGATGGACTGGGCGACCCGGCACGTCCTCTCCTGGCGGCTGTCCAACACGATGGACGCCAGGTTCTGCGTCGGGGCTCTGGACGACGCGCTCCTCCGGGCGACTCCGGAGATCCTGAACACCGACCAGGGCGCGCAGTTCACCAGCGAAGCCTTCGCGGACCGGGTGCTGGGGGCGGGCGTGGCGTTCTCGATGGACGGCCGGGGCCGGTTCCTCGACAACATCTTCATCGAGCGGCTGTGGCGGTCGCTGAAGTACGAGGCGGTGTACCTGCACGAGCTCCGCGACGGGCTGGACGCCAGGCGGATCATCGGCTCGTGGATCGACTTCTACAACGAGGTCCGCCCGCATTCGTCGCTGGGCGGACGGACGCCCGGCGAGACGTACCGCAACGGGGCGAGGGCGGCATGAACGGCCCGCGTCGCGTCCAGCCGGCCGGCGCCGGTTGCCCGCGGGCTCCCGTCCCGGCACGTCCCCGCCCACAGGGGCGCACACCCACGAGGCCGCAGGCTGGAGCCACGTCGTCCCATTCGTCGGCTCCACGCGTTTTCCCCACCCGCCGGCAAGCCCCGGTCGCCGGTCGGGTTCCCCTCCCGGCGACCGGGGCTTACGATACACGCAGCGAAGGTTCCCGAGGGCTCTCAAACCCAGTCGGAGTCCACCTTAACTTTGCCCTCGGACTGTCCAAAGAAGTAGGACCACCCCATGCCTTCCGATCCGCGTCAATCCCCCCTTTCCACCGCGCCCTCTCCGTTTCCCTTTCCAAGTGCGCTCTCCACAGCGATCTAATGAAGGCGGCGAGAGCAACGACGGAGGCCAGAGCTATGAAGATCCAAGTCGGAGGACCGGTCCCGGTCTCGGGTTGCCAGTACATTCTCGTTCTTCTCCTTTCGGGGGGTGATCGTCACCATTCGTCACCGCGAGGCGGTCGCCCTTAGCCCTCCGGCACCGGCGTCCAACCTTGCGAGCTTCAGCAACTCGTTGCGAAGCTCGATCGCGAGGACGCGACGCACCTGTTCCGCAGGAAGGCCGAGGTTGAAGGCACTCTGGTGGATCCCCCGCTTTTCCTCCGGTGTGTAGGAGAAGTTCTCGGCGACCTCGAAGCAGTGCTCTTGGATTTCATAGGCATCCTTGCCCTCGATCCAATCTGCCAGCGTGGCTGACACGCGCTCTGCCCACTCGGCCCCTCCGACCTCGGCGGACACGGCCTCGCCAAGCTCGTTGAGTTGGAGAGGACTTTGGCGAGAGATGGGGCCGATGTCGGGCTCTTCGAGGGCTTGGTAGAACGCATCCATCAGCCGCTTCTCCACCCTTCCGATGCGGTCTCCCAGGCGTGTTTTGACGCGCTCAGTGCGAGCACCAAGACGATCAGTGCAAGCACCGATACTCTTCCAGACGCCGAACAGGCCCAGCGCCAGAACCACGAACCCAATCACGCCTCCCCAGATCGTCACCATTCGTCGGTCTCCTTTTTCGGTGTCGGTGCAGGTACGATGACCGGCCTGAAGGTTGCGAAGGAATCGTGGGCGATTCCATAGCTGGATGGGACTAATTTTGGCCCAAACGCCCCGTTGTCCGCCACATAACGCCCAGGATGGCGGACAAACGCTCCACAACCGCGCTCCGCGACCGCCAGACGGTCGCCCTCAGCCCTCGGGCGCCGGTGCCGCCGACGTCAGCGCGCCAGCGATCCGACGCAGCTGCCGCTCGATGCCCTCCACACGGCCATCGTCCAGGCCATCCTCGTACCAGCGCACCGACCACTTCCCCTTGGGCTTGATCACTCCCACAACCTCCCTCCGCTTCCCGACGAGGACTAGGCTTGAGCCCGCCCGGCCTCGCCCTGGATCGCCGATCTCCTCTTCTTCGCGATTCGATTGAGGCGCTTTGCCTCAGCATCCCAGAATGCATGGGATTCCTGCTCCGTGGCCCTCGCCAGCTTCCGGTCGAGGGGCCTGGCGGACTGGAATGCCGTGATTTCGGATCGCTCCCTCTCGAGGGCACGCCACATGTCGAGCGCCTGTTCCGAGTCGATGCTGTCCCGCCCGAGCCAGAGCTCCTTGCACTTCGACGACAGCAGGCCCAGGCCCACTTCTCTCTTCTTGCGAGCTTTCCGGCCAGACGCCCGTAGTACCGGGCCACCCGGTCGGTTTCCGCCATTTGGTCCCAAACGGCAGTCCTGAGCTTCGTGTCCACCGCCTCCTCCACCCTCTGGAATCACCCCAAACTCATGGACCCCCACGGTAGCAGCGCGGCGGACGGTGCCGCAAGCTTCGCTACACGCCCTCAGCCCTCGGGCGCCGGGGTCGCCGACATCCGCCCGCCAGCGATCCGGGCGAAGAACTCGTCCACCCCGTCGCAGGCGAGCACGGCGTCGAACGCGGCGTCAAATACGGCGTCGACCACATCGGAGTCCGGGAACGGGGACAGGATCTCAGCCAGCCTCCCGACCGCATCGTCGCCGAACTTGAGGGCGACCAGCCGACGCAGCTGCCGCTCGACGCCCTCCACCCGGCCGTCCTCGTACCAGCGCACCGACCACTTCCCCTTCGGCTTGATCACTTCCATAACCTCCATCGTGGTGGTGGCCGCCTCCACCCCGGCGGCCAGTCGGGGTTCCAGATCCGTGATCACGGACTTGAGCCATCCGGCGACGGCCCGGTCGAGCGAGCCGCCCTCTCGCCCGCGCATCCGGTCCCGCAGAAGCGCGACCGCACGATCATCTTCCTGTCGCCCGCCGCTGATCCCTTTACCCTCGCTAGGGGGCCTCCAAGTCTGTGATTTTCAACAGCTTATCCCTGAGCTCGATGGCTAGGACTCTACGGATTACTGACACGTCCAGTCCGTTGTCATAGGCACTCTTTCTGATTGTCTTTCGTTCCTCATCCGAGTACTGAAACTCTTCGACGTACTCGAAGCTGTATTCTTGAATCGCGTAGGCATCCTTGTCCGTGGCCCAGCTCCCCAGGTTGGTTGCGATCCGGCTGGCCAACGCCTTGCCGCCGATCTCCTTGGAGATTGCCTCGCCGAGTTCTGTGAGCCTCAGCGGACTGCGTCGGGTAATGATGCTGGAAGGTGTCGCCAATCGGTCGAATATCTTCTTGACATCTCCGCGGAGCTCGCGAATGTCCCTGCGAACCTCGGTCATGAACTCCTTGAAGTTCCTGCGGTCTGCATCGACCTTCCCCTTCCACTCACCGTCCTGACGGGCAGAGCTCCGGGCATTCGTCATGGCCATTCCCTCGTCCCCTCCTCCTCGTCGTCCCAGGCGTTTCAGTGTGCGGCGGTTCGCCCGTCGAGGCAAGTCCCAGAGGAGGAGGGGCTGCGCCAGAGCGAGCGTGACGGTCCGGTCCGGACTCCCGCGCGCTCGGCGTGGACCCCATCGCCGCCATGGAGGAGAGGGTCGCCATCCCCACGCGGCGCTCGAATGCCGTCCCCTTGGCCACCAGATCGATGGGGTCGGCGATTCACGCCGCCATTAAGCACAGTCGCCCTCAGCCCTCGGGCGCCGGTGCCGCCGACATCCGCCCGCCAGCGATCCGGGCGAAGAACTCGTCCGCCCCGTCGCAGTCGAGCACGGCGTCGAACGCGGCGTCAAATACGGCGTCGACCACATCGGAGTCCGGGAGCGGGGACAGGATATCAGCCAGCCTCCCAACAGCATCGTCGCCGAACTTGCGGGCGACCAGCCGACGCAGCTGCTCCTCGAAGCCCTGCACCCGACCGTCGTCCCGGCCGTCCTCGTACCAGCGCACCGACCACTTCCCCTTCGGCTTGATCACTTCCATAACCTCCATCGTCGTGGTGGCCGCCTCCACCCCGGCGGCCAGTCGGGGTTCCAGATCCGTGATCACGGACTTGAGCCATCCGGCGACGGCCCGGTCGAGCGAACCGCCCTCTCGCCCGCGCATCCGGTCCCGCAAAAGCGCGACCGCACGGATCATTTCCTCGTCGCGGGCCCTGGCCACCGCCATCAGCTCGCCGACCAGGTTGTCCTCCGGCAGCTCCCTCGTCCCCCCGCGCCGCTCCTCCAACAAGAGATATTCGTAGCCGGGCTGCACCGCAAGCCACCGGGCGCGCGCCGCGGGCAGGATGGGCGCCGGTGTACTGGAGGAGCCGCAGGGGCATGGTGTGATCGACGTCGGACTGGAACTCGACGACGACCAGAACGGCGGTGCCGTCGCGCAGACGGCATTCCCAGAGCATGTCCCCGTAGCGCGAGCGCTGCCCGGCGGTCGCGTAGTCCGTGGAGAGCCTCGCGAGCCGGGCGAAGTCCATGTCCGCGGCCAGGCGCGGCGCGACGACGCGCACGAGGGCCTCGATCGTCTCGGGAAGGGAGTAGAGCGCCTTGTAGACGGCGTCGTGCACGCGGGTCTCCGGCTGCGGGCGGGATCTCGGATACGGGCGCACGAAGGTTGCAGAGGAATCGCGGGCGCTTCCATAGCTGGATGGGACTATTTTTCGGAAGGGGCGCCGAAAGGGTGTTTCGATTGCCACGGGACGGCTCCCGCTGAGCGTAGCGCTGGCCTTCGGCCCCGAAAGGCGACGCACGCCGGACCAATGCACCGGAAACGCATGCAAGGTTGTAAAGCCCCATTCGGCGGCGTAGGTTCATCGCATGACGCACGGCACCACCGGGCTCCGCGACATCGGCGCCGCCGCACCCGAGCCGATGCCAGTGTCCTTATAATTCACCGCCATGACCCACGATGGCGCGGCACGCACCGATTCCACCCGACCAATACGCCACTTGGCATCGTGGGGACGGCGCAAATACCTCGCGAATCCATCTGCGTTAGCCGGTAGAGTCACCGGAGCGCAGGCGCGGGGTGCCGGACTGCGTGTTGTCCGCCACGTTGCGCCCAGGCTGGCGGACAAACGCTCCGCGACCGCGCGGCTGGCCCATCACACGTTCGAACTTCACGCGTTCACGTTGACCCGGATACAGCCGGGTCGGCCACTTCCATGGTGATCGACCTGGTCTAGAAGCGGCGAGTTGTCCGGGTTACCGATCACCGCCTCCACGCCGCGGCATCTGGAATGCCCCGGCTGAAAAGAACTTCCAGCCCGGAACCGGCAACTCCTCCCGCCATGTCCATGACGGCTTGGGACGCAGGTGGAAAGTCGCGCAGGAAACCGCGCACCTCTCCCCCAAGGGGATTGCGCAGGATTGCCATCGGACGATCCGTCTCCCCGTCCATCGTCACCGAGCTGTTGGGTCCGGTCAGCGTGATGGAGCCGAGATTGCCTGCCCATCCGTCACTCAATGGGAGCACGAATGCGAATGAGGTGCTTCCGTCGCCGTCGGCCGTCTCTGGCATGGTGAAGGTGAAGGAAAACAACTCCGTACCAGCGTGAGTCCGGCCCATGAGCCGGTACGGGCCATTGTCTTGCGGCAGCTTCGGCGGGGCGTTGACGACGAAGGCAGGTTCCAGGAAGGGCGTCCCTTCGGCACCGATGCCACCCCAAAGGAGAAGAGATCTGGGCCGCGACGAGTCTGCCAGCCCCACGTTCTCCGTGTCGTTCAACCGGAAGCTCAGGGCGTTGGTGAAGTGGTAGTCACTGATCCCCACTGGAAGGCGGAGACAGTTCCCCATGAGATCCCCCGCCGATGGTGCCACCAAGCTACCGTCACGGAAGTCGTAACCCCAAGCACCGATGGATCCGTCGAAGTGGGGAAAGAAGGGATCGGCGGCAGGGTCGCTCCCCCCGTAGCACCTCGTGTGGAGCAGACTCAGGTTGTGACCAAGCTCATGGGCCATGACAAAGTTGCCAGGAAGTGAAAAGCTTGACTGGCCGGATAGGTAGGCTATGCCAGAGGGACCGATGGTGGGTCCCGACATCATGCCCATGTAGTAACCCGCACGACCTTCCATCACACGGATGGCTTCGGTCTCGCGGAGCAGCTCAGAAGCGTTGTTGCTCGAACTCAGAACGGTCTCGTGGGCGGTCACGCTCATCTCACCAAATGGAAGCAAATGCATGAAACTGAACGCCTCGTGATCCTCGTGATCGTCGGCAATGGCGTTGACGATGCCGGTGATCGTCGAGTCGTGCGTCTGGGTCCATACGAACGGAATCAGCGTTAGGTCGAAGTGCGGCATTTCTCCGACATCCAGCTCCAAGCGGCCTGCTTGAGGGATCCGCCTTGCGACCCCCAACGCCGGATCCAGCTTCCCCTCTGGATCGACCTCTATAACCATCTCGAGCCCCGGCTGAACTACATGGCCGGGTATTTCGGCGTTTGCCGACTGGGTGAGATCACCGTCGTGCACCGCAGTCGGTATGGCCGCAGACTTGCCCGCGATGTACTCCACGTAGGTCTCCCGACCGTTACGGAAAAAACGCGCACGGACCGCCGGGATGCCGGCGCTGACCGCTCGGTTGGCCGTCGGGAACACCCGGAGCAAGGCCTTCCTTCCCGCCACGAGCGGCACGGGAAATTCCCGCGACTGGACCGCCTGAACTAGGTACGCTGCCAGCGGACCGGCCTCCGCGCAGCCGGCAATCCTGCGCCTGACGACCCCACTCAGCCAGTCTTGGAAGCCCAACTCCGCAGGCGCGCATAGATCCGTGCCTCCAGCCATCAGCCCTTCCAGCCACGCTAGAGCGGTCAGTTCGCCGGGAAGGGCGCCCTTCATCCCGTTGTTGTTCGTGAGGATGAGATTCCGTAGGTTCAACAAGCCACCGAATTCAGGCGGCACAGGACCCGACAGTTCGTTCGATGCAAGGTACAGTTCTTCCAATTGGGCCAAGTTTCCGAGTTGGGGTGGGACCGGGCCGCTGAGCCGATTCTCTCCCAACTCCAAGCGCTCCAAGCTGGCAAGATCGCCGAGTTGGCCGGGGACTGCTCCGCTGAGTTGATTGTTTTCCAAATCGAGTTTCACCAGGCTGACAAGGTCGCCGAGTTGAGGCGGGATCGCACCGCTGAGTTGATTGCCCCACAAATCGAGTTTCACCAGGTTGGTGAGACTACCGAATTGAGGTGGGATCGGACCGCTGAGTTGATTCCCCCCCAAATCGAGGTTCACGAGGTTGCCGAGGTTGCCGAGTTGAGGCGGGAGCGAGCCGCTGAGTCGATTGCTTCCCAACCACAGGTTCTCCAAGCTGGTGAGGTTGGCGAGTTGAGGCGGGAGCGAACCGCCTAGTTGATTGCGCCCCACATCGAGGTTCACTAGGTTGGCGAGGTTACCGAGTTGAGGCGGGAGCGAACCGCCGAGTCGATTGCCTACCAGCCACAGATTCTCCAACCTAGCCAGTTCACCCAGTTCGGGCGGAATAGGACCAGACAGGTTGTTCCACCGAAGGTCCAATCCTTCCAGCTTGGCTAAGTTCCCGAGCTCGGACGGAATCTGGCCGCTCAGTCGATTGCCTCCCAACTCCAACCGCACCAAGTTGGCCAGATTGCCCAGTTCAGGCGGAATAGGACCCGAGAGGTCGTTCCCTCGAAGGTCCAATATACCCAACTTGGCCAGGCTCCCGAGTTCTCGGGGAATGCGAGCTGCGAGATTGTTTTCGCGCAGATCAAGCGCAGCCACACGCCCAGAGGCATCCGCACTGACCCCGTACCATTCCCGGAGCGGCGCTTCGGTCAACCAGTTATCGCTGACGGTCCAGCTCGGCCCGTCCGTCGCCTGGTAGAGAATTTCGAGGATCTCGCGGTCCGGAAGGGGCGGACACTCGGCACCCGTTCCCTCGTGGTAGGCAATGCCGCCCAACCAGTTCTGGAACGATGCTTCGGTTGGCGCGCACAGATCCGTGTCCGCGTACTGGAACTCTCGCAGGGAGACCGCCACCAGAGATAGCGGCAAGCGGCCCCACAGGGCATTACCGCCGATCCGCAGAGCCGTCATCCGAGTCAAGTCGCCGAGACCCGAGGGCAGTGTGCCGGACAGCCCATTCCCGGCTAGGTCGAGTTCCGTTACCCGACCGAGGGAGTCGGCTGCCACCCCGTACCACTCGCTAACCGCGCTATCGCTCAGCCAGCCACCCGAGTCGGTCCACCCGGTACCGCCTGTCGCGCTGAAAAGCAACTTCAGCGCAGCCACGTCATTGACATTGCAAGAAACCTGCGATTCATGCTCACTACGCTCAATGTTCCGTAACCAAGCGAGAAAAACGGAACTCCCAGGGACACAAAGGCCTGCGTTGTATGCGATGTTGAATACGTCCAGTCCCTCGAGTTGCAGAAAGCTGTTGGGAATTGCCCCGGTGAGTTGATTGTCGTGCAAGCGCAGCTCCCGCATGCGCACGAGGTTGCCGAGCTCGGACGGGATCGGACCGGTGAGCCCGTTATACTGGAGCACTAAGACCCGCAGCCTAGCCAAGTTTCCGAGCTGGGGGGGAATAGGGCCACTTAGCTGATTCCGCGCAAGAACCAAGCTCGTCAAGCTGACGAGGTTGCCTAGTTGGACGGGGATTTCCCCCGTGAGTTGATTATCGTCCAATCTCAACCGCTGCAAACTGGTGAGGCTACCGAGTTCGGGCGGAATTGCCCCGGCGAGTAGATTCCGATCGAGCCTAAGTTCCCACATCCTCACGAGGTTGCCGAGTTCAGGCGGAATAGCGCCGTTGAGTTGATTAAAGGACAGGTCGAGTTTCCTCAAGCTGGTGAGGTAGCCGAGTTCGAGGGGGATTGGGCCGTTTAGCTTGTTACGCATCAGATCCAGCCGCACAACGCGCCCACCACCATCCCTTTCCACGCCGTGCCACTCTCCCAAGGGTGCGTCCGTCAGCCAATTCTCGCTGTTTACCCAATTCGGCCCGTCGGTGGCCTCGTAGAGCGCCACCAACGCGGCGCGATCGGGATTCTCGACAGTGATCTCGGCCAATCCTTGCACATCTCCGACGACCGCCGTGACGCTCGCCCGTCCCTCGGCCACGCCCGTTACCAGTCCTGCGGCGTCCACTTGCACCACGGAGACATCGCTTGACGCCCATTCGAACATCGCTGCTTCGACCACATGCCCGTTCTCGTCGAACGCCTCGGCGACCAGCCGTAGCGTGTCGCCCCGAGCGATTCGGGCCGTATCTGGGGACACGACGACCGAACCCGCCGACGGTGTTACCATCACAGTGGCTGCCCCGGACGCCATGCCTGCCATCGCGGTGACCGTCGCGACCCCACTGCCCACCGCCGTCACTAGGCCTGCCGAGTCCACCAGTGCGACGAGGGTGTCGCCGCTCGACCAAGAGATCGCGCTGCCCTCCAGCGGACGTCCGGCCTGGTCGCGCACCTCGGCGGCAAGTCGCTTCGTCTGGCCGATGGCGGTGAACGCCACCGTGTCGGGAGTCACCGCCACCGCTGTCGGTCGGGGAACCACGACCGTGAGTTGTGCGCTTCCCGACACGCCCGCCGACATGGCCGTGATCTCAACCTCGCCCGCCGAGATCCCGATCACGAGGCCCTCTTCGTCCACAATGGCCACGAGCGTGTCGCCCGACGCCCACTCGAACTCGGAGCCCGCCACCGGATTCCCGTTCGCGTCGACCGCCTCGGCCGCAAGGCGCACGGTGTCTGCCGTGACCAGAGTGTCGGCAGCGGGCGACACGGTGACCGCGCCTACCTCCTGGGCAACCGTCAAAGCTGCGGTCCCGGAAGCGGAGCCTGCTGTCGCCGTGATCGTGGCCACGCCGTTGGCTGCCGCCGTCACCAGTCCCGTAGGGGCCACCGTCGCGACCGAAGCGTCGCTGCTCGTCCACGCGACCGCAGCCCCCGCCATCACCTGTCCGTTCTGGTCGCGCACCTCAGCGGCCAGCTGCACCGTGGCACCGAGGGCCGTCAGGGAAGCTGTCGCGGGGGTCACTACCACCATCGTGGGGCGGGGTGGATCGGAGGGTGGCTGTTGCGGCTCGACGGCTCCGTCGCCGCAGGCGTGGGCCCACAAGGCGACTAGGAGAGCCGTGATCCCAAGGACGGCCTTTTGGCGACGTATCATCAGATTGACAGCTCCTTGTATTCCCCGAGCCCTCATCGGCGGCGCATATCGTCCGGCATACTACAGGATCGGCGTCGCTGCGGATAGAGAGAGCGACCTGCCATCGCGCCGAGGTCGTACCGCACCTCGCTGCTGAACGCCCTGGCGCCGCCCTGGCCCAGGCGGAAGCCGCCGAAGGGCGTGCCGCGGAACCAGGGCAGCCCGTACGCGAGCTCACCGTCCAGGCTGGGTCGGCCGGCGTGCCGCATGTCGGGATCGCGCACCGCGTCCGAGATGCCCCGGTCCCAGAGCTGGTTCAGGCCGCTCGCCGCATCGCCGTAGGAGGGGACAGGCGCACCGAGAGGCCGCTGCCCCGCGTCGCCGGGTCGAACTGGACCATGCCGCCGACGCCCCACTCCTCGTAGCCCTCGCGGGCGGCGATGAGTAGCCTGCCGCGAGGCTCCGCCGTCAGCCCCAGCGCCGCAGACCGTGGCCCAGTTGTCGCTGGCGGCGGCGCGTCTCTGGATACGGTAGCCAGCGATCTCGGCACCGCCGTCATTCTGCGGCTCCTCCCAGGAGAGGTCGATGCTCTTCGGCCCGCTCGCCCGCACGCGCAGATTGCGAGGCGCGGAGGGCGGGGCGGCGTTGGTCGTCCCGGCGGCCACGTTCGAGTACGCGCCCTGGCCCACCGAGTTGATCGCAGCAACCCGGTAGTGGTAGGTCGTGCCGGGTTTGAGGTCGGGGTCCGTGTAGCTCGTGGCCGTGCTGCGCTCGGCGTATACCCCATTCGCGGCCATGGAGGAGAGCCGCCATCCCCACGCGGCGCTGGCTTTCGGTCCCGAGAGGCCTCCGGCGCTGCGGTCGCCGCCCTCGGCCCTTTCGGCTGGCCTCCCCCCGGGACTATCCTCCCCCTCTGGAAAACTGCAACTGCTCTTCTCCAACAACCTGCGTGAGCGGCTCCTCGCACCGGTGGCACTTGGGGACGGACGACGGAACAACCGATCGCGTCTTCAGAATCCGCGAATTGTCGTCGCAGTCGGGATTCTCGCACCGCCACTGGTCGATGACCGCTTCTTCGCGGCGCTGGCTCCAGAAATGGCCCGATGGCCGGTTCCCGAAGGTGTGTGAGTTCATTTTCGATGTTTCGCTGGGTTGGAGGTGAGGTGGTGGTTCCACTTCGTTTGGACAGTCCGGGGGCAAAGCTAAACCCCGGTCGCCGGGAGTGGAACCGGACCGGCGGCCCAGGCTTGCCGGACCTGCGACCTTGCGGCCCCCCCTCGCGCGCGACGCCCTCGCGCGTTAATGTCAATCGTCAGCGATCGGCCCATCGACGGCCCCTCGCGACGCGGGCGCGCCCCGAGCATTCCGGACTCGGGGCGCGCCCCTGCTTGCTCCACATCCGGAGAGGGAGCGGAAAAACTGACCCGGTTCGGAAATCTGGACCTGCGGAGGGCGGAAATGACGGCCCAGGAGCCTCCCTCGGGCGCATTTAACGGTCACGGCGACGTGGCACGGCTCTTGCACGAAAGGACGCCTTCGAAGATCGCTCCCGAGTCGGAGCGTTTGACATAGATGATCTTTTCCCGGTCTCGCCCACGACGGCGCGAGCCAACACACGCATCCAAAACAAGGATGAAACCAGAGTGAACAGACTCAAGCTACTCGCGGCTGTTGCCCTGCTTGGGATCCCTCTCGCTGCCTGTGAGGAGCAGACGCCTCCTCCGCCGGTCGGTTCGATCGCCGGTACGGTGACGATCGAGGGAACAGGGATCGACGGAGTGTCGGTCAACCTGAGCAACGGCAACTCCACCACCACCTCGGGTGGCGGCGCGTACCGCTTCGACAACGTCGAGGGCGGCGCGTACACCGTCACCATCAGCGGCTATCCGTCGGACGCCACGTTCGACGCAACCTCGGCCGCGGCGACGATTTCGTCGGCCGGCCAGTCCGCTACCGTCAACTTCACCGGAGCCTATATCCGTACGGCCAGCGTTATGGGGTCCGTAACGGTAGAGAAGCAAGGGCTTTCGGGTGTGACGGTCACGCTTTCGGGCGTCTCCAACGCGACGACGACGACCGACGGCAGCGGGCAGTACGCCTTCACCGGCCTCCGGATGGGCAACTACTCGGTCGAGATCTCGGGCTTCGACAGCGACGAGGTCGGGTTTTCCGCCACCGCTTCGACCGTGTCGGTCGACGTGGGCGGAACGGGGATCGTCAGCTTCGACGGCACCTACCTGCGCACCGCCAGCATCAGCGGGCAGGTGAGCGTGGAGGGCGAGGGTCTCGCGGGCGTCACGGTGAGCCTGACCGGCGGGCCGGGCGCGCTGAGCGACACTAGGACGACCGACGCCAGCGGCCAGTACTCCTTCGCGGAGCTGCGCGCCGGCGACTACCAGGTCGGCATCTCGGGCTACAACACGAAGGACTACGAGTTCGAGGTCACGTCGCAGAGCGTGACGGTCGCGCTGGGCGAGCCGGCGAACGTTCCGTTTGAGGGCACGCTGCTTCGCACCGCCGGCATCAGCGGTCGTGTGACCGTCGCGGGTGATGAGGCCCAAGAGGGCGTGACGGTCACGCTCTCGGGCGGCGACCTCGAGGCCGACATGACGGCCGAGACGGACGACGCCGGCGTCTACGCCTTCGCCGGTCTTGCCGCGGGTGCCTACACCGTGGCGATCTCGGGCTACGACGCCGAGGCCTACGTCTTCGACACGACCAGCAAGGACGTGACGGTTGAAGACGACGAGGCGGCGATCGTGAACTTCAATGGCGCGCACGCGACGACGGCGAGCATCTCGGGGACGCTGTACGTCGACGAGGGCACGAACAACGACATGATGGACGAGGGCGAAACGCCCTTCGCGATGGAGGGCGTTAGCGTTCCGGTGACGTTGGTGGGCCCCGGGGTCCACGACATCACTCCCGGCTTCACGAACGAGATGGGCCAGTACATGTTCCCGGCCCTGCGCGCGGGAGCCTACCAGGTGGTGGTGCAGATCCCGGCGGAGATGGCCGCGATGATGCCGGACTTCGCCTACGGCGGCCCCACTGAGGGCTACTCCATCCCCCTCGCGGTTGGCCAGGAAGCCACGCAGGACATCCCGGTCGACATCACGCACCAGACGGTGAACTTCGCGGCCACACTGCGGTCCGGCGAGGATGCCGGTGCGCCGATTCCGGACGCGACGGTGACGCTGTACCGCGACATGGACGGCGAGTTCAAGATCGCCGACAAGGCGACGGGCGACGACGGCATGGCCGAGATCCGGTTCGCGCGGACGCGCGGCGAGGACGGCAACGCGGTCACCACGGTCTACGCTTCGGTCGAGACCGACGACTACGACGTTGCCGACGGCATGGAGACCGTCGAGTTCAACGCGCAGGCGCCGGAGTCGGCAGCGGCGAACGAGGGCGACATCCTCAACCTGACGGCGGACGTGTCGTTCGCAGGCGCGACGATCACGACGGACGCGGGCGGCGGCGACGCGCTCAAGGGCTGGGCGGTCAGCGTCATGACGGGCGAGGGCGACGACGCCGAGGCCCTGGAGGGCGACGACGTTGCGGAAGCTCTGGACGACGACGGCATGTATGAGTTCATGCGGACCGTCGCGGCGGACGACCTTCCGGTGACGTACACGTTCGCGCTGGCCGAGGATCAGGACGACAAGCTGGACCGCGGCGAGACCGTCGAGGCCGACGAGCCGCTCGAGTACACGCACGACGGTCTCTCGCTGAAGGGCACGATGGACCTCGGCACGCTCGAGGCGAAGTACACGACCCAGACGCTCAAGGTCTACGTGCACCACGAGAAGGACCAGGTGTTCGGCTACACCGGGAACATCCTTGAAGGCGACACCCGGGCCTCCGGGAAGGTCGAGGTCACCGTCCGCTACATCGACGCCGACGGGCGCTCCCGCGCGTTCACCAAGAAGGAGTGGGACGCGGCCAAGAAGACCAGCGACAAGGACGGCGTGGTGACCTTCGCCAGTCTGCCTTACGACAAGAAGATCATCGTCCAAGCGAAGGACACGGCCGCCAACATCATGGTCCTCAACAGCGGTGGGCACAGCGACGAGCTCGCGACGTACCACCACTTGGAGGCCAACGGCGTGATGGGCGGCGCGTTCGGCGACATGGGCGGCGTCAGCCACACGGTGTCGCTCTGTCCGCTGCAGAAGACCGATCCCACCGACCAGAACTTCGGGGAGTGCGCGTCGTTCGCCTTCGTCAACACCTGGGCGGTGACCGGGAGCGTGACGAAGAAGGTGATCGCGAAGTCCGGTGAGGGCTTCGGTGCCGTCAAGACCTCGGGGGACGCCGGAACGACCGTCAGCGTGGATCCGGTCGAGGGCAAGAACCTCGCGGGCGCGGCGAAGTCCTACACGGCTGCGGAGAAGGACAACTCGAAGACGAAGGACATCGACGAGACCACGAACTTCAACCACGGTCGGATGGCGGCGGGCGTCTACAAGGTCGGCGTGCCGGCAGGTTGGGTGGCGAGCACAGGCAAGGAGTTCCACCTCACGGGGGACACCGACATCGTCGTGACGCCCTCCACCGCAACCGTCTACGGCAGCGTCACCATCGAGGGCGGGGAATCGGCCGGATTCCCGGCTGTAGGCGTGACCGTGACCATCAACGAGGTGGAAGGCACGACCGACAGCCAGGGCCGCTACATCATCACCGACATCGTCCCCTTGAGAAAACAGGCCTTCGTGTCGGCGTCCAAGGACGGCTTCAAGAACATGAAGGCGGATTCGCTGGCCATCGCCGCGAACAATCCAACGCCGTACAACTTCAAGGTGACGGGCTCGGACAAGACCGCCACGGTCAACGGCACCGTCAAGACGGCTGAGGGCACGCCGATCGCCGGCGTGTCGATCATGGCGGGCGGCAAGGCTCCGATCAACGCCGCGACGAAGGGCGCGAACAAGGGCAAGCTCGTAACGGACGACGACGGTGCCTTCTCGGCGGTCGTCCCGGCCGTGGCGGCGGGCAAGACCGTCAGCATGAGCGCGTCCAAGAAGGGGTACTCCTTCTCACCCGCGAGCTACCCGGTCTCGGCCATCGACGGATCGACGACGTCGGGCATCGCGTTCACCGGCCACATGTTCGCCACGATTTCGGGTACGGTCCGGGCTCCGGGCGGCGGTGCGATGGAGGATGTGGTGGTCGACGCGGTAAAGGGCGCAGGCACCGCGGACTCTACCATAGTTGCCTCGGACACCACCGGGTCGACCGGATACTTCAGCCTCGGCGTGGCGTTCGGCGACTACACGATCAGGGCCGTGAAGGAGGATCACACCTTCAAGTATCCGAGACCCCAGGTAGTGAATGTCGGTCCCGGCCAGCCTGTGGACTTCGGCAGGATCGTGGCACAGACCCGGATGCCCTTCAACGTGTCGGCGAAGTGGACCAAGACTGACACCCTGACGGTTACTTGGGGAACCGGTGTGGATCCTGCGGATACCACTGGCCTGGTATACGCCGTCCAGGGCAAAGACGTCGGCGGCTCCTGGGCAGACATAGCCAGCAACGTGGCAAATGGCGTGAACAAGGCCGTCATTGAGTCCCTCACTGTTCCCGACAGTATTCGGGTTGCCCCGACATTCTCCTCAGGCGATAGCCCGACGTCTGATGTGGTTACTCCCGATGCCCTCGCTCCGAAGGCCACGATCACCACGAAGGCCGATTCGGTCCGGGGCGTTGATACGACGACGGATCCAGACACCGACTCCCTCAGTTTGGCGTGGACGGCAATGACGAACGCCGAGACTCAACAGCGGGTCATCGTTGAGGCCGAGGTCGTCGTTGACAACGACACCACTAAGTACGAGTTCAACCTCTCGTACACAGCCCCAGATGATACCACTCTCAATGACGATCCAAGAGGGTGGGCGATTGATCTCCCTGCTGCGGCTAGCACTGTGAACTGGCGGCTTGCCAGCGGGACACAATCCTTTGACGTCACTGGAGCCGCGCTCCGGAGGGCCCTCCGCGTCTGGGTGGAGGTGCGACAGACCGGCGACGACAAGTGGATCCGCTCCGCACCGGTGACGGTCCCCGAGTTGAAGTAGTCGTCCTAACCCTTCAACACCATCAGCCCGGCTGATGGTCGCAGGAAGCAGTACGCGTCACCCCCCGTCCGGGATCTCCGGGCGGGGGGTGGTGCACTTTGCGGCGGTACTCACCGTCCGGACGAATGCAAGAAGCGTCAGCATCCAGGAGAGGCGGAATGGTTCCGAGCAAGCTTCACATTGACATGCGTTCCCTCGTGATTGCAGTTGCGGCAGTCTGCTGGACGCTGTCCGGTGCGGTCGCGGCCTCGGGCGCGCCCGGAATTCAGAGTGGGAGGCCAAGTCAGCCCCGCAATCTGACGGCGAACGGCGCGGGTCCCACCATCATAGAGCTCCGCTGGCAGGCCCCGTCGTCGGACGGCGGGAGCCCGATCCTCCGCTACGAGGTGCAGGAGTCCACGGACGGCAACGCTCCGTGGACCAAGGTGGGTACCGTGCATGGTGCACTGCTGACCGAGTTCACGCGCTCCGGCCTCACCGGAGGCACCGAGCGCCACTACCGGGTCAGAGCGCACAACACCAACGGGCCGGGGGTCTGGTCGGCCGTCACGTCGGCGACCACGTCGGGTGCCGGGGTGCCCGGGACGCCCCAAAGGCTGACGGCGACGGTGCTCGGAACGTCGGTCATCGAGCTCTCCTGGGACGCACCGCCGTCGACCTCGCCGACGGTCACCGGCTACGAGATTCACGCCTCCGCGAACGGCAGCGCGTGGAAGCCGCTGGGAACCACGGCATCGTCCGTGAGAACATTCAGGGAGTCGGGTCTTGTCGCGGGCACCGAGCGCCACTACCGGGTCAGGGCGACCAATAGCAAGGGCGCGAGCGCCTGGACGACTGCCGTGCGGGCCACCACGACGGGCGGCGGCACCCCGCCCGGAGCCCCCCGGACCCTGACCGCGGACGCCGAGGGCTCGTCGGTCATCTACCTCGAGTGGCGGGCCCCGGTCGACACCGGGGGTGCGGCGGTCACCGGCTACCGGATCGAGGTGTCGGCGGACGCGGGCGCGAACTGGGATCTGCTGACGACCGACCACGCCGACCACTTCTACTTCCACACCGGTCTCGCGCCCGGCGCCACGCGCCACTACCGGGTCGCGGCGATCAACCGTCACGGGCCGGGCGGCTGGTCGAACACGGCGAGCGCCACGACGAGCCGCCTGCCGGGGGTGCCGCTGCGTCTGACTGCCGCGGCGAGGGACGCGTCGCGCATCGAGCTGGACTGGAGCGCGCCGACGTCGGGCGGGGGCGGGATCACCGGATACCGGATCGAGGTGTCGCCCACCGGAAACAGCCGCTGGAGCGTGCTCGAAGCCGACACCCGGTCCAGAACCACCGCGTACACGCACACCGGACTCGATCCCGGCACCACGCGGCACTACCGGGTGGCGGCGATCAACAGCGAGGGCAGGGGCGACTGGTCGAGAACCGCGAGCGCGACGACCGAAACCACCGCTCCGGGCGCACCGTCGCGCCTTCGGGTGACGCCGGGCGGAACGGGGGGGAGGGACCGACTGGTGCTGAGCTGGACGAGACCGTCCAGCGACGGCGGGAGTCCCATCACGGGGTATCGGATCGAGGTGTCGAGGACCGGAGTCTCGGGTTGGACCCTGCTTGTCACGACGAGCGGCACGGCAACGACCCACACGGACATCGGCCTCGACCCCGGCACGACGCGCCACTACCGAGTGGCTGCGATCAACGCCAAGGGCAGGGGTCCGTGGTCGGAAACGGAGGAAGGCACCACGAATGCCTCGGCTCCCAGCCAGCCGCGCGGACTCCGCGCGAAGGCCGACGGACCGAGGAGCATCACGCTGACCTGGGAGCCGCCTGCGGACAACGGGGGCAAGCCGGTGACGGGCTATCGGATCCGCAGGCGTGCCGCCGGTGGCGCGTGGACCACGATCCGGAGCAACACGGGCTCGACGGCCCGCTCCTTCCAGGACCACACCGGTCTGCAGCCGGCGACCGGCTACCGCTACCAGATCGCCGCGATCAACTCGGTGGGCGTCGGCGAGTGGTCGCTCGAGGCCGGGACCCAGACGCACCCCGACGTGCCCGGAGCGCCGATCGCCCTGGTGGCGCGGGCGAGCGGCACCTCGCGGATCGACCTGACGTGGAGGACGCCCGCCAGCACGGGCGGCACGCCGATCGTCGGCTACCGAATCCAGAGGTCCAGCGACGGCGTCCGAGACTGGGAGAACCGCCGCAGCAACACGAAATCGACGGCGACCACCTGGTCGGACACCGGCCTCGATCCCGCCACGGAGTGGTTCTACCGCGTCCTCGCGATCAACGCGGCGGGTGCCGGACCGCCCTCGAACGTGGCGCGCGCCAAGACCGACGCCACCGTGCCGGGCGTCCCCCGGAACCTGACCGCGTGGGCGAACGGCACGTCACGGATCGACATCTCCTGGCGCATCCCGACCACCGACGGCGGGGCCGCGATCACCGGCTACCGGATCGAGGTCTCGGAGAACCGGGGTACCAGCTGGCAGACACTGGTGGCGAGCACGAACGCCTCGGTCATCGCGTACTCGCACACCGGCCTCGCGCCCGCGAGCACGCGGCACTATCGCGTCGCGGCGATCAACCGGATCGGGGTGGGCCGCACGTCGGGCGTCGCGAGCGCCACGACCGACGCGACCGTGCCCGACGCGCCGACCGGCCTGACGGCCACGGCGACCTCGCCCACGCAGATCGACCTGGCCTGGGTTGCGCCCGCCTACGACGGCGGCGCTCCGATCACCGGCTACCGGATCGAGGTCTCGGAGACGGGTGCCGCCTGGCGCGATCTGCGTCCCAACACCGCGACGACGAGCACCTCCTTCGCGCACACGGGGCTGCTTCCCGGCAGCCAGCGCTTCTACCGCGTCTCGGCAATCAACCGTGCGGGCGCGGGGAAGGCGTCCGGGGTGGCCTCGGCGGCTACCGACGACCCCGTCCAGCGTGCGGGGCGGCTCAATGCCAAGGTGCTGCCGCACGTCGCGGCGGCGATGACATCGAGCACGGTGGGCGCGATCGCCGAACGGGTGGACGCGGTGGCCTCCGGCATGGGGATGGAGCGCCGCGTCGAGGCGGGCGGTCTCTCCTCGATGGCCGCGATGCTGTCGTCGCCCGGCGCGGGCGGACGCGGCCTCGGGCGCCATGGCCGCTCTGGCGCAGCCACCCTTCTCGACGGCTCTTCGTTCCAGATGCCGGTCGGCGGTCTCTCGATGGCGAGCTGGGGCGCGGGCGAGTACCACAACCTGGGCGAATCCGGCGCGACCGACCTCGGCTGGAGCGGCAGTCTGGTGACCGGCCATGTCGGCGCGGACGTGCGCGTGGCCGCCGACATCCTCGCGGGCGTCGCGGCGTCGCATTCGCAGGGCACGTTCGACTTCACGGACAGGACCGGCGCGAGCCCGGTGACCGGCACCTACGGCACGGCCATGACCAGCATCAATCCCTATGTGGCCTGGTTCTCGGGCGGACGCGGCAACGCGGCGTGGGCGACCGGCGGCTTCGGCTGGGGCGACATCGAGGTCGAGGACTCGCGCGAGGCGCTGCGCACCAGCCCGGCACGGATGATGACGGGCGCCGCGGGCGGCAGCTACCAGCTCCTCGAAGTCGGTGCCGGCGGCATGCGCCTGAAGGCCGAGGGGTGGGCCGGTCGCGTGACGGTCGACGGCGGCGAGCGGATCGACGCGGTCACGCTCGGCATGCAGCGCGCGCGCCTGGCGGTCGAGTGGACGCAGGGCTACCGCTCCCTCGGCGGCGACGAGATCGGGCTGCAGCTCGAAGGCGGCGCCCGCTACGACAACGGCGACGGCATCAACGGCGTCGGCATGGAACTGGGCGGCGGCTTCCGCTACGCGAACGCGGGTCTGGGGCTCACCGCCGAGGCTCGCGGCAGACTCCTGATCGCGGCCCGCGAGGGCTACGAGGAGTGGGGCGTCGGCGGCATGGTCCAGTTCGACCCGGCGACGAGGGGCAGCGGCCTCTCGGTGCGCCTTTCCCCCTCCTACGGCGACGCGGCGAGCGGCCTGAACCAGCTCTGGGAGCGCGGCGTCTCGGACGCGGTGCGCGATTCCGACATGCGGCACGCCGGCCGCCCCAGCCTCGACGGCGAGCTCGCGTACGGACTGCCCGGGTTCCGCGGCACGCCCTTCGGCGGCTTCCACCTGGGCCAGGGCGGCGCGAAGGCGTTCAGCAGCGGGGTGCGCTACGACCTCGGCGCGGGACTCGGCCTGCGCGTCGAGGGCACCCGGCGCGAAGGGGCGTTCGGCGCGGCGGCGCACACCGTCGGGGTGAGGGGGCGGCTGCTGTTGCGGTAGAGGGGGAAAAGTGGACACTTTAATGTTGTTGCGATCGGTGCGACACTGTGTTAAAGTTCGGGCCGTCGCGACGCGAGCGTTTCCGGGAAGGAGGGGGAGGTTTTCCCGGATAAGTCATTCTGGAATCAAGTTTCCCCACGGAGGACTGCTGACAATGGACGCACCCGACAGGCTGGTAGTGGTAATCTCGCCGCTGAGTCTTGCCCACAGCGAGGCGGAAGACATCTACGCGGCTCGCTTTGGGGAACTCGGGCTGACATCGTTCGGGAAGACCCCGGAGGACGCCATCACGAAGGTGAAGAGGATGTTCAACGCCTTCATCCATTCCTGCCGGGAATTCGAGCTCCTCGAGAGCACCCTGGACCGGCTGGGCGTGCAGTGGCACTGGGCCGACGAATACCCTGACGACGGGCCGGAATACGAGAACACGAACGAGACCGCCCCGGCTGATTCGGCTCAGGCGTTGGCCACGTATGATGCCGAGGAATGGGTCGAACAGGCCGCGAATCACCACTTGGCGGCAGCGGCATGACAGGAGTTCAGCATTCAAGACTCTCCGTTCACGATGTGTTAGAAGCATTCCACCGGATTGGGTTCAGTTCCCAGAAGATTGGAGTCGGAAGGTGGTGCTTCGTGCGAGGCGAAATCCTCATCCTTCTGGAGGAGATCCACCGGGGCTACTTTGACATCGTGCATCTCTTCGCGGACGCCAAGACGCACGGTGTGGACGAGGAGCTGTACGACATCCTGAATGGTTCACAGCGCTCCTGAGCGCATTCCTCACCAGTTCTCGTCTCGGCAACCACCGACCGATTCCGCCGCAGCTCCGTTGCGATGGCCGTGCCTATTGTCGAAGCGATTGGACGGTCGGCGTCGCGGATGTTGTCGCCACCGTGACGGCCAGTCGGTGCGCCTGTCCCCCTCCTACGGCGACGCGGCGGGCGGCCTGAACCAGCTCTCTGGGAGCGCGGCGTGTCGGACGCGGTGCGCGATCCCGACATGCGGCACGCCGGCCACCCGAGCCTCGACGGCGAGGTCGCGTACGGGCTGCCCGGGTTCCGCGGCACGCCGTTCGGCGGCTTCCACCTGGGCCAGGGCGGCACGAAGGCGTTCAGCAGCGGGGTACGGTACGATCTCGGCGCGGGACTCGGCCTGCTAATCGAGGGCACCCGGCGCGAAGGCGCGTTCGGCGCGGCGGCGCACACCGTCGGGGTGAGGGGACGGCTGCGGCTGCGGTAGGGGATTGGGGCCATGGAAGCGCCCCTCGACGGGCGAACCTCCGCAGACTGTAGGTTGCCCATGGACTCACCAGGCGATTGAAGAGGTACACCGGCGGAAGCTCTCGCCGCCAGCCCGCGAAGCAATCACTCAGATCGCCGAATCCCCCCTTGGTGGCTACGTTGTCCACAGCGTCTTTACAGAGGCGTACGTTCGAGCTGCCTCAACCCCGATCCATCCTCTGGTGGCTGAGTTTCTCCAACGGTCGCACAGCGTCAGACAGCGTTCGCCCTGACGGGCTACTTGCTGTCCGGTGGCGCGTTCTTTGCGCTCGGCTACTTCCTCGGGAATCGCGCTCGAAGTTAGTCCGATATTACGGCTTGTCCGCCATTCTGAGCCAAAAATGGCGGACAACCGTGCATCCGCCATGGGCCTTCGCGACTTGGGGCCGGCGTAGCGCGCGTGTGGTCCGTGAAGCGATCACTCTGGGTTTGCGCTGCTCGCCCGATTCGGCCACATTTCCAACGTGGGCTCGGCTCGCTTGAAGCCGAGCAATGGAGAGCGAGGGGGGGTAAACGTGAGCTTGACGGACAAAGACCGAGAATGGATCGCCGATTTGATCGCCACCGCCAATGAGCGTGTCTATCGGAGTATCAAGGACAATGCACTCAGCGAACTTGCAACCGAGATGCGGGCTGGATTCGCTGCCAGGGACCGCACACTCGGCGAACTTGCAACCGAGATGCGGGCTGGATTCGCTGCCAAGGACCGCGCACTCGGCGAACTTGCAACCGAGATGCGGGCTGGATTCGCCTCACTTGACCGGCAACTGGATGATCTGCATGGGGTTCTGAACGGCGTGAGCGCCGATGTCGAATATCTCAAGGGCCGAGTGGATCCATGATTGGTCCACCAAATGGACTGATGAAGGCCGTTCCAGGATGAGGAATCAACGCAGCCGGGATCGCCCTTATCCGTAGTAGCGCGCCACCGCGCTGCGCACGCGTTCCGCTACGCGAACGCGGGGCTGAGACCGACGCCACACCCCGGCTGATCATGTCGCCGAGGGCGAGTCGCGGGTGCCATTCGTGGCCCGCGACCGCCCCTCCGGCGGCGGCCAGCGCCCCTCCGGCGAAATTAGTCCCATCCAGCTATGGAAGCGCCCCTCAAACGGAATACCTTCTTGCCTTGACGGGCGAACCGTCGCAAACTGAACTCCTGGACGAGGAAGGGGGACGAGGAAATGGACACGACGATCATCACTGTGGTGGGTGCCGCCATAGGTGGCACGATTGCGACCGCCGCGACGGTCACGACTCTTGTATCGCGAAGCATCGGGAACCTGCGCAGCCACATGGACCAGCGGATGGACGCACTGACCCACGGCAACCAGCAGGCCCATGACACCATCGGTCTCCGAATCGAGACCCAGGGTACGGAACTGGGCAAGCGGATCGACGCCCAGGGCGAGCAGCTGCGCGCACGGATCGACGCCCAGGGCGAGAGGTTGGGCAAGCGGATCGACGCCCAGGGTGAGCGGATCGACGCCCAGGGTAAGGAACTGCGCGAGCGGATCGACGCCCAGGGCGAGAAGTTGAGCAGGCGGATCGACACCCAGGGCGAGAAGCTTGGCGAGCGGATCGACGCGCTGGAGGTCAGGCTCGCCCGGACCAGCGAGGACGTGTCGTTCATCAAGGGCAGGCTGACCGCCGACGGCACCGGCTGAGGGGATTGAGGGCCAACGTCGCGATGCCTGACCTGCGTTCCTTGCTCGCCGAATTCGGGGCCAATCGCTCGGCCGTGCACCTGCTCGACGACGACGATCCAGAGCTGCTGCCCTACGCGACGCTCACCGCCGCGCGCCGCCGCGCCGCCACGTTGCGCGCGGTCGAGGCCGTGTACGAATGGCAGGGGGCACCACTGGCGTTCATTGTCCACCGGGACTCGGTGGAGGACGACGAGCAGCTCCGGCGCATTCGGCGTCTTCTCGCCATGCGCGGGGACGCGCCCTATGTCGCCTTGGTGGCGCCGGGCCATATCGAGGTCTATGGCGTTGCTCTCGACAACGAGCCTGTCGAACGGGCGCGCGTCGACCTGGACGATGCGATTGTTGCCCGGCGCGCGGTGTTCCCGCGGCTCGGCAACGAGCGTCCCGCCGTCCCCAGCCAAAACTGGATTTCCAACGTCGTATTGGACCTCCTGACCGATTCCACGGATCGCCTGAAGGGACTCCCGCTGGGACACGGAGAAACTGTCTCACGAGCAGACGCGTTCTCACTTGTCGGTCGAGCGCTCTTCACTCGTTTCTTGGCGGACCGGGACCTGTTGCCGGACGACATGTCGGATCCCGACACGACCGCGCGCCTGTTCGATACTCGCGACGAGGCGGAAAGGACGTCGAAATGGCTCTTTGAGGTCTTCAACGGCGACCTGCTGCCTCTGTCGGACGACCGTGTCTTCGAGATGTTGCCCGACGATGGCTATCACGCGCTGGGGAACGTCCTTCGCAAGGCTCCCGACGACCAGCTCTTCTTCAACTGGCAGCAGAAGTGGGCCCATCTCGACTTCGCGCCCTGCGGCGAAGGGACATGGGCAAATCCGCAAAGGTTCTCGACCCGGCGGTCGGGGCCGGCGTCTTCCTGCTGACCGCGTTCCGCGAGCTGGTGGCGGAGCACTGGCGAGCCGACAAAAAGCGACCCGACACCCGCGACCTCAGGCGGATCCTCTCCAATCAGCTGGTCGGCTTCGACATCGACGAGTCGGCACTCCAATACGCCGCGCTCGGACTGTATCTGCTGTCCATTGAACTGGACCCCGATCCAAAGCGGGTGGAACTGAGATTCGACGTTCTTCGCAACAAGGTTCTCTACCGACTTGTTGAGACGGACAACGGGGACGGCACGGAACTTGGCAGCCTGGGTCCGCTCGTCGGAGAGGAACACAAGGGACGATACGATCTCGTCATCGGAAATCCACCTTGGGTGAGCGCGACTCGACCGGTGTGGCGAGCCATGGATTGGGCAAAGCCGGACGGCCAGATCGCCCTGGCGCTGCACGCCCGCCTGCTCTTTCAGCAGGGGAACCGCATGCCCGACGCACGGCAGGCCCTGTTTGAAGCCATCGACGTCACGTCGATCATCAACGGCGCCGAACTACGCCAAACAGCGGTCTGGCCACACATCAAAGCGCCATTCTGCATTCTGTTCGCCACGAACAGGACATCCTCAAGATACTGTTCCGGGGAACCAACGCCGATCTCGGCCTCGTCGAACGGATTCGCACGCAAGGGCATCCGACGCTGGCCGAATTCTGGCAGGAGAGGGTGGGGGCCGGACCCGGGCAGCAGCTGCGGGGTGTTGGCCGAGGATACCAAACACTCACGCCGAGCGGTCACATCCGGAAGCGTGGGGATGGTCTACCCGGTCTTGATGCCAGCCATATGCACGGACTGCCCGAGATCACGGTGCGATCCCTCGGCAACATCCTTGTCGACCCGCAGCGTCTGCCGATCTTTTCGCATGAGCGTCTCAACCGTGCCCGGTCACCCGAGTTGTACCGTGGACCGCTGGTGGTCGTTCACCAATCCCTGCCAGCCGCCACACGGCGCATCCGCGTGGCGATTTCGGACGACGACGCTGTCTTCAATGAGAGCCTGTATGGGTACAGTCCAGGCGGGCATCCCGATGCAGGCCTACTGGTTCGCTATCTCGCACTGGTCTTCGGCAGCAAGATGGTGGTCTGGTTGGCGCTTGTCACCAGCGGCAAGTTCGGCCTTGAACGGGATGTCGTCGAAATGCTGGCGCTAAATCGCATTCCACTCCCGGACTTCGACAGACTCACAGAGAGTCAGCGTGACGAGATCGAGAGGCTCGTGGACGGGCTGGATTCCGGAGACGCGTCGTGGAGCGACGTGGATGAATGGGTGATGGACTTGTACGGCCTGGGCGCACGGGATCGGCAAGTCGTCTTCGACACGCTCGAGTTCGGCCTACCATTCGCCCAGAACAAGGGAAGCGCACAGGAGGTGCCCGGCTCGGACGAGCGGGAACGGTTTTGCGAAGTACTTCGGAAAGAGCTGAGCCCGTGGTGTGAACGCTTCGACTCGGCGCTCGCTGTGGAGCAGATTCGCTCCCCGAAGATGGCGCCGTGGCAGTCAATCGAAGTGCGAAACGCGATTCGGGAACCGGGGCGGACGGTACTGCCGAGCGACTGGGAGGGCCTGCTGGAGGCTGCCGATGAGACCGCCGCATCGGAGATCCTGCTAGACGACGGACCGAACAGGCTGTTGGTGGGGCGGCTCGCACAGCGCCGCCACTGGAGCGCGACCCAGGCTCGGCTGCTCGCACAGCGGATCATCTGGTCCCACGTCGATCTGCTGAAGGGTGGCGCCGACGCGTGACGGCTTGGCTATCCGCCGAACAGCCCGGGGTCGATTGCGATTTGGCACGTGTGGCTGTCGTAGCGTGAGTCAAACCGTGTCAAACCGTGTCAAATCGGGGTTTGTCCGCCACATTGGGCAGAAAATGGCGGACAACGCGTTGCGCGCACGCGGGCGCGCACGCGGGCAGGACCGCGACCGGGCGGTCCCCCCCAAAATCAGTCCCATCCAGCTATGGAAGCGCCCTCGATTCCTCGGTACCCTTCCGGCCACTTGCCATCCGAGTCGTCGCCGACGCATCTTCAGGCGTGGAGCGGCTCGGCCAATCCAATGGAGAACGAGGGGATGTGGACGATGACCAAGACGGCCGACCCCAAGCTGATCTCGCTAACCCTGAACATGGCACATCTGATCGTCGGGCTGGGCTCCCTGATCCTGGCGATCGTGATCGCGGCGGTGAGTGTGACCTCCTCCATCCGCAGTCAGATCGAAGATGCCGAGGACGGGCTCAGGACGGAGATGAGGGAAGCCCACGGGCAGTCCAGGGCAGAGATGACGGATGCCTACAAGGGACTCCGGTCGGAGATCGCCGGCGTCCGGTCGGAACTTCGATCCGAAATCGCCGGACTCCGGTCGGATTTTCGGTCGGAGATCGGTGCCCTGCGCGAAGAAATGGGATCCCTCCGGTCCGACCTGGGAGCGCTTCGGAAGGAGGTGGCCGAGATCCGGGTGATCCTTGCGAGGATCGCGCCGCCCGGCGGCCACATGTGAGGGGCGTTTCGACCTACTGGGCGCCTTCGCGGCCCGGTGGCAAGGGTGTGGCCCAAGCTCGCCGTGCGGGAGGGGGAGGCGGGCGCATTAGGTACTTCGCTGCTTGTCGGCAGCTACTGCCCTACCGGCTAGTGATCGCATCTCCACGAGGTCCCGTCGGAGATCGTCTGCAACCTCCTGGATCTCCTTCGCGACTCTGGGCTCATCACCCATTTCCAAGTCGAGGGCGGTCGTCAGTGCTAGGAGCCGATCTGCCGAAGGCGATTCCCGGATGAGTAGTGCCATCTGCTCGATACCGAGTGCAATGCTCGCTGCCATGAAGCACCGGATCGTTCTAGCCGGTATCGTGGCGAGCTGGGGAAGGATTCCAAGAATGATCCGGGTCTCGACGAGAAGCGCGGCGTCGTCTCCTGCTTTGGCATGGGCAAGCATTCGAATCTCGTGTGTCTCCAAGCGCAGTGAGAGAACGGCACTTGCATCGTAATCGGGCACCTCGTCAACCAAAGCCACCTCCGGGAGGGCGCTGAGTTGTTCCGACCGGGAATAGTACGCATCCATGAACTGCACCAGCGCCGCGACCAAGCTGTCTCTGCCGCGGCTCCGGCGTAGCAGATAGTAGATGTTGTAGAGACGCTCGCTGACGTAGTACTCCTTCCTGCGATGGGTGCCACCCACATGTGACACGACGCCGCGCCCCATCAGACGCCTGAGCTGCGCGCTGCATTTGCTGGTCTCCAACCGCGCGCGATCGGCGACCTCCCGGGCGGTCGCTGGCTTCCACAATTCTGCAAGGGCCAGATAGACTCGGCGCTCCTGGGCGGGCAGGGACTCCAGATGGCTCTTGAAGTAGGCCGTGTGCTCGTCAACGAGGTCGAGCAGGTCGGCCAGCAGGGTCCGAAACGATCTTGCAGCCGCGAACCGGACCAGAATCGCGAGCAACCTGGGACTGCCGCCAGTGAGGATCTGAAGTCGGCGGACCACGCCGGGATCCACGGTCTTCCCGGACACGCTTTCGCAGAGCGCGGCGCCCTCCTTCCGATTGAGCGGCCGCAGCTGCAGTACGCGGAAGAAGTCGTAGAGTGCCCGATCCGGCCTGTCGATCTCTCCGAATCTGCTCGTCGCGCTCCCGATCATCATGATTCGCGGCTCCGTCTGGAGCGTCTTTCGCAGGCACCAGCCCGCATCGGGATCCATCATGTCGGAGAACAGCATGTTGAGGTTCTCCACGTGGAGCACAAGGCGCTTGTCCTCCAGTTCCGCGAAGTCCAGCAGTGCGCCGAGGCAGCGTTCGCGGAGCATCCGGTCGTTCCGCTCCGTTCGCACGTCTTCGACGGTGCGCCGGAGGTCCGGTTCTCCGGGGCGGAAGGATACCTGTTGGGACAGGCGGGAGAGGCATTCCAGCCAGAACTCGCCGCAAGTGCCGATCAAGTAGCTCTCCTCTGCGAAGACGATCGGATACAGTCGGGACGAGAGTGCCGGATCCGACCGGACTTCCAGTGCGAGGCGCAGCAGCAGCGTCGTCTTGCCGCTGCCCCGGGGCCCGATCACGATGGCGTGCTGGTTCGACTCGCCGGTGTTCTCGCGCAGGGTTTCGAGAAGCGACTCGAACTCTTCCACCCTCACGCAGAACATCTCCCGGAGCTCGTCGTCCGTCAGGAATCCGGGGTTGTGGCTCTTGGCCGCGATCGTCATGGTCCGCCTCTCTTCCCATCATATTCGTTGGCAACGACATTGTTGGCAACAGAGATGTTGGGATACAGATCGGGAAGTCAAGTCGGCCGAAGACGCGGCCTAGGGCGAGTGGAGATCCGCCATCAGCGTGCCCGTGCCCGGGCGCGCGCTCGCAGTCGAGCTCGGATCTGCGCGTAGAGGCTAGTGCCAATTCGCAGCTGAGGTAGGGTGCGATCATCCAGAGTGATCGCCAATGCGTAGCCTTCCTTCTCACTGGCGAGGGCCCGACCCCATGGCGGGTCATTGCGAGTGACCACGACAAACCACTGAGCCCGCCGAATGGCCGCCGAGGGCCGCGTAAACCTCCATGTTGACGCCTGGACAGTGCCCCTTGAACGCACGGTCTCCGAGAGTCCACGCCCGCTGGCGCGCTCTGGAATTCTCTCAAGGTCGTCTGACTCGATCGCCGCGTTGAACCATGTGGCCACCTCGTCGAGCGACTCCGCATGAACGAGCTTGAAGCTGATCTTCGACGCGCGGTAGTCCACTCGCGTGGTCCGCACCGCAGGACGATGGGCCAAGGCAACCGTAAGTTCGCGCACCCGGTGTTGACCCCGCCAAAAATCGTCCGGGATCGGAATCTCGAAGAAATGGTGGTGTCGGTCCGGGATGGCATCGGATCCCCATAGAGTCACGTAGTCATCCAAGGATCGGTACAATGCTGACCGATTCACGCATCCGTAGCCGGTAACCTTCCGAAGGTCCTCCGTGTCCCCTCCAAACAGCGTTCGGCACTGTTCTGGGGTGCGTGCGTGGGCGACCAGCAGGGCGCGGCAGAGATCGACACTTTCCTTCGGGAACGCCGCGAACACCCTGGCGGCGGCATTTGCAACTCGCGGTGCGGCGAAGCTGGTGCCGGAATCTTCTGCGAATGGCCGTCCCGTGGCGAACTCATGTGAGACGGACAGCTCTCCCGCACCGGGCGTGCGCCCAGATACGTGATCGCCCGCCCGAGCGTCGACCATCCAGTTCCCCCCATAATCGACCAGTTCGGGTTTCACGGCCCCGTTGACGGAGGGACCGCAACGGGTGAAGGGCGATGGTTGCCCGGCTCGGGCGATTGGGCGATATCCAGGATCATCGGGCCACCGCTCATTACGCTCATTCCGAGCGAGGCTTCCGACCGTGAGTGCGTTCAGCGCCGGTGCTGGATCAATGAGCTGGGCGTGCCGACTCGTGAGATATCTCGGATAGTCCTCGCGCCAGTTCTTGGGGCCAGCCTCATCACCCTCATAGTTGCCGGTAGGCACCACGAAGAGCACGCCGAGTTCGCGGCTCAGGGCGTCCAAGGTGACGGCGAGTCCGGAGACGTGGCGGCCCCGGTATACTTGGTGTGGGTTGGCGTACGTGAGACAGAAGACGCGGCAACCGTATGTGGAGACGAAATACCGCACGGCGCGCTCCACCTTGTTTTCGATCAGGCCGGGATCGGCCCTATTCTCGTGGTCCAGGACGCGACCGCTGAAAATCCTGAGTTCCGGCAAGAATTGGCCATCTCGATTCAGCTTGGCCACGTCGTCATAGAGCGCGATTCCCGCAACGAAGGTGCCGTGGCCATGGTCGTCAGCGGCAGGGGCACCGTCGAGGAAGCTCTGCGAATCGCCGACTGCAGGAGCGAGCAGCGGATGACCCGTGGCGAGGCCAGTGTCGAGGACGACTACCCCGGGTGCATTGTCAGGAGGGGAAGGGGCGATGGCTACGTCCTGGATGTCTTGGAAGACGAGAGGTCGTGCCAAGCCCAGCCGAGGCGGAAGGTCCACCGAACGGACATCCCTGTGACGAAGCAGCAGTTTCGCCACCGCAAGATCACATCGTATGCGATACACGGTGAGGTACGGCTGCCTGACGGAATCGAGCACCTCACCTTTCTGCCGCGACACCCAGTCTTCAAACGCCTGACGCTGGCGTTCCGCGTCACGCAGTAACGCCAAGGGCCACAACTCCGCGTCGATAGCGAACTTCGGCTGCGTGGGGAATCCGTGCTCCTTGAGCGCAAGCCCGGTTCTGTCGTCGGGCGTCCACTGATCGAAATCCTGGAGCGCGTAAAGGAGCCTCTGGTGGGTGATGTGGCCGCCAGCGGCAAGGCGAGAGAGTCGCGCCTCGAATTGCTCGAGTTGATCCTCGGTGGCGAACGCAAGAACCAGCTTGTCGTCATCCTGACTCACGACCTGCACGCCACCGCAGGCCTTGGCCACGTCCTCTGGAGATATCTTCTGATTGAGATCGATCTTGATGAGTCGCCGATCATCGTAGCCGGCGAGGTCGGTTGGAGGCGTGTCCAGCTGCGTGCGCAATCGGCTTCCGAGCATGCCCGCATGAGCCTGGGCGTCATCCGGTGGACGTATGCGTGGGTAGCCCGACGGAGGTCGTCGTTCGTTGACCGGCCTTTCCCGCGCCAGCTCCAGATGCGGATGGCTGTGTTGGCTTGGATCCATGCAGTGGCCCTACCGGAGCGCTGCCTCCTCAAGCCGCTCAGCCTCGCGACAACGAGCCCGGTGGACGTGTTCGATCCCCAGCCGCAGTTCACCGCCTTCTAGGACCATGTCCTTGACCGCTCGAAGCAGCACTCTCTCGACATGAGCATGGCTGGCACCCTCGAACCAGCCGAAACCCACCACCTCCTCGATGTCGAAACTGCGGCGTAGGCCCCGAAGCTTCACACCCAGCAGCCGGCGCAGCTCGGCGCGGGACGGTGGCGCCAGAAACAACACCTCCTCGAACCGGCGCCAAATGGCGGAGTCGAGCATCCCTTCATGGTTGGTCGCCGCGATGATGATGCCGCGCCCCTGGTAGGCGTCGAGCATCTGCAGCACGGCGTTGACCACCCGACGAAGCTCGCCATGCTCGGACGCATCCTCCCGTTCCTTGCCCAGCGCGTCGAACTCGTCGAAGAGGGCAACCACCGGATAGGCGGCCGCGAAATCGAAGACCCTCCGCAGGTTGGCGGCGGTCTCACCCAGAAACGAAGAGACAACCGTGTCCGTGCGGACAACGGCGAACGGGCAATCCAGCTCGCGCGCGATCACTTCGGCAGTGAGCGTCTTGCCGCACCCCGGCGGTCCACAGAAGAGGATCCGGTCGATCGGTCGCAACCCGTGGGCCCGCAAGAGATCCGCGCGGCTGTGTTCGCGAAGGAAATCGGTCACGCTGGCCATGTTCCGGTCGGAAAGGACAACATCTTCGAGACCTCGTGTCGGGTCCCGAACGGAAAGGAGGGGGAAGCCCCGCTCGCGATCCTTGGGGACACTGGCGATCAGCGTCTTGAGCGCAGACGAGGGGGCCGGACGGGCCCCCCCATACAAGATTCGCTCGAGGTCGTTGGCCAGCAGGTGGTGGTGCTTCTCCCGTTCCGCCGCGATCACCTGATCGGCCACGTGACGGAAGACTTCGAGATTCCCTTCCGCCCCCGAGCGGAACAACTGGCGCAACAGCCTTCCATTGGGCACAGCGGGTTCACCGCCTCGATCCTGCTACATGGCGGACCGTTCCAGCCGTTGCCCTGTGGGCGACGGAACTCCGCCGGTCGTGATGGCCCGAGCTCCCCCGCGCTCCGTAGCTTGCCCACCAATTCGTCATGGATCGGTTCCTCCTCGACTAGTAACCGTCCCCAAGCTAAAGAAGGGCGAAACGGTGGGGCAACCAGCACGGCTCTCATCCTGTGAGAATGCGGAACGAGATGGACCCCGAGACCGGCGAGCGGCTCACGGTGTCCGCACATGCCGTTCCAGCGCCCGCTCGAAGCTGACAAGGCGACGGATCAGCGCGTTGTAGCGGGAGTGCGCGTCCTCGGGATGGGACTCGCCGATCGCTAGGTAGAGCGAGATCTCGGGGGAGTGATCGAGCGGAGGTGGTGAGGGCACGTGAACCCCGGCCGCGCGCAGGCGTGGGGCCCCCACCGCCACGAGGAGCGCTTCCACGGTCGTCTCGCCCCGCCGCAGCGCCGCGATTCCGGCGGCGACCAGATCGGCGCCGGGAAGGTCGGGGGGCACGGCGGTCATGGGCCGATCTCTCTCGCCGTGCGCAGGACGCTGCTCCGAAAACTTGGCGGGTCGATGGCGGGAAAGCGGACCAGCGATGGCTCGATGGACCCGAAGAGATCGAGGAGTCGCGCTCCTTGGATCAGACCGTGCCTGCCCATCGCTCGCACGTCGGACGCGTCCTGTTCGTGCCCCCGCTCGATCTTCGCGAGCGCCTGCGCGTAGAAGTCGTAGTGATGGTAGACGACCCGTCCAATGCGATCGATGAACGGGCTGCGCTCGCGCCATCGCGGCAGCGGCGGGATGAAGTCGTCCGGCGCGGCCAGCTCCACGTTGATGCGCAGGGACTCCTTGGCGCGCGCGATGGCCTCGAAGACGCCCAACGGCTCCGGGTCGAGCTTGAGGTCGACATCCACGGTCGTCTCTCTCCAGCCCACGAGCACGGCGGAGCTGCCTCCCACCAGGTAGATCCTGCCCTCGCTTCGGGCCGCTCTGCCCAGCAAGCGCATGAGCGCGCGCACCTTGTCGGCGCCTGCGGGCGGCCGCGTTGCGTCGGACCCACTCATTGCGCTGGCTCCCCCCGCTCCACGATCCGGAAGAGCTGGATCTCGAAGAGGAGGGTCTCGTTGGGGCCGACGACGCCGGCGATGCCCTCCCAGCCGTAGCCGAGGCGTCCGGGGACGACGACCTGGAAGTGGCTTCCGACGGACATGAGTTGCAGGGCCTCGCGGAAGCCGGCGATCAGATCGCGCAGCGCGACGACGTCCGGCGCGCCCCGGTCGTAGGACGAGTCGACCACGGTGCCGTCCTCCAGTGTGCACCGGTAGTGGACGACGACTCGATCCCTCGCGGTGGGCGTGGGGCCGGTGGCCTGGTTGATGACCCGGTATCGCAGGCCGCTCCGGGTGGTGAGGTAGCCGTCGGCGTCGGGGGTGGGGGCAGAGGCCGGGGCACCGGTGGCACCGGCGCACGCGGCGAGGCCAAGCGCCAGCAGCAGGGCCGTGGGGGACCGGGTGACCATCATCCTCGCGCCGTGGCGGTGCCGCGCGTGGTGTGGGGCGGCCGCCGCGGCGGGACCGACGCTAGCTCCCCACAATCTCCAGCAGCTCGATTTCGAAGACGAGGGTCTCGTTGGGACCGATCACGTCGCCTGCGCCGGCTTCGCCGTAGGCCAGCTCCGACGGGATGGTGACGCGGATGTGACCGCCGACCGACATGAGCTGGAGCGCTTCGCCGAAGCCCGGAATGACGCCGTTCACGGGGAAGGTCGCGGGCTCGCCGCGGTCGTAGGACGAGTCGAACTGGGATCCGTCGGTGAGGGTGCCGCGGTAGTGGAGGACGACCTGGTCGGTCGCGGTGGGGCTGGGACCGTCGCCCTCGCGCAGCATCTCGTACTGAAGGCCGCTCTCGGTGGTGATGGTTTCCGGCTCGTCGGCGGCGCACGCGACGCAGGCCAGCGTGGCCATGGCGAGCATGCTGTGAAGGGCGTTGCGCATCGTTTTCTCCTTGGTCTGGTGTCGATTGCGGTTCAGGAAGCTAACGATCCGTCCCGATCGACGACTCGCCGATGCCCGCCAGCGAGGGCGTGCCCGCGAGGCGCATGGTGATCGCGAGCTCGTCGCGCAGGATCTCCAGCACGCGCTCGACGCCGGGCTGGCCGAAGGCGCCGAGACCCCACAGGTAGGGACGCCCCACGGCCACGGCGTCCGCGCCTCGGGCGACCGCCTTGAAGATGTCGCTGCCGCGACGGAAGCCGCCGTCCACGATGATGGGGACCCGGCCCGACGCGATGGCGGCGATCTCGGGCAGGGCGTCGATGGTCGCGCGGCCGCTGCCCTCTGCGCGGCCCCCGTGGTTCGAGACCCAGATCCCGTCGACCCCGTGCTCGAGCGCGAGGGTGGCGTCCTCGTGCGTGACGAGTCCCTTGACCACGATGCGCTGGTCGGTGATTTCGCGGAGGCGTCCGATGAAGTCCCAGGTCATGCCGGGGGCGCGGAAGTCGCCGGGACGATAGCTGGTGCCCTGGAACATGGGCTTGACGGTGGGCGCACGGCCGCGGGGACGGTGGCAGCTTGTGCAGGTGCGGTCGTCGGTGCGCGACCACCGCTGCAGGGTGAGGCGGTTGCTGCCGCCGGGCAGGTCCACGGTGAGGACGATGACGGGGCATCCCGCCGTGCGCACGCGGTCGACGATGGCCTGGGTGACGTCCCAGTTCGAGGTGGCGTAGAGCTGGTACCACACGGGCTCGCCGCGCGCCGCGTTGACCTCTTCCACGCCGGTGGAGCTGACGGTCGAGAGCGCCTGCAGGTGATCGGCGGCCTGTGCGGCGCGCGCGGTGGCGAGTTCGCCCTCGGGGTGGAAGCCCCTCTGGCTGCCGCACGGTGCGATCACGATGGGCGTGGGCCATTCGCGCCCGAAGAGAGTGACGCGGGTGTCGATGCGGCTGACATCGACGAGCCGTCGGGCGCGGATGTAGATGCGCTCCAGCGCGGTGCGGTTGTTGCGCTGCGTCTCCTCGCCGTCGACGCCGGTCTGGATGTAGCCGAAGTGGGCCGGGGGGACGGTGGTCTCGGCCACGCTCTCCATGTCGAAGACGTCGAGGGCGTCGGCGGGGGTGGGGTCGGGGGTGACTGGGTCGGGTGAGGTGGGGACGGGGCCGGGTGAGGCGGCGTGCGGGGCGCAGCCGGG
Source organism: Longimicrobiales bacterium (assembly GCA_963662845.2). Lineage (GTDB taxonomy): Bacteria > Gemmatimonadota > Gemmatimonadetes > Longimicrobiales > Gaopeijiaceae > Bin94. The sequence continues at coordinate 499,600 of CAXXCM010000007.1, forward strand.
GAGGGTGGCGAGCAGGGGGCTGGCGGCGAGCCAGCGCAGGAAGGCGCGGCGGTCGGGGGCGGGGTGGTGGGGGAGGTGAGGTGCCATGAGCGACTCGTCGGCGCGTTTTCCGTGATTGGCTTCGTGCCGTGGCAATGTGCGTTGTACGGGTGTCGCCGGCCACCTCAGTCAGGCATCCGCAGCCGCCTGCCCTCGGCCTCGGCGTCGTCCGAATCCAGGAACGCGTTGCATTCGTCGAGCTCGCGCTGCGTCTCGGCGACGGAGCTCCAGTCCACGGCACGGGTCCAGCGCTGCGCATAGTCCAGGACCTGGATCAGGGGCCCGGGGCGGCCGGTTCGCGATAGCGCCCGCAGCGCGGCGATGTAGTTGTTGCGGAAGACGGTCGGGATGATGATTCGCTCTTCGCCCGCAGCGACGAGTTCTACGTTCATCATCACCCGTGCGAGGCGACCGTTGCCGTCCGCGAAGGGGTGGACCTCGCTGACGAGGAACATCATGTACGTCGCCCGTTCGAAGGACGACTCCAGACTCGGATACAGGGAGAAGCCCTGTTCCAAGGTGCCGGGAACCAGGTCGGGAGCGACGAACTCGGTCAGGCCGGCCCGGTTGGGATCCACCTTGAACTCGCCGGGATGCAGACCGGGGCGTCCGCCCATGATCCTCCGGTGCCGCTCGCGGAGCAGGCGATGTTGCGGAATCCTGCCCTCGAAGACGATCTCCACGGCCTCGTCCACGAGGAATTCGGTGCCCTCGACGAAGTTGGAGAAGTAGGCCTCGAAGAAGGCCAGCGTCGCTTGCCCGCGGGCATCCCGCTCAGGAGCGCGGCGTGTCCGGGGTGGACGGCGGCGGAGCGCCTCGTACAGCGTCTGAAACAGCGCCATCCGGGCGGGATCGTAGGGGCGTCCCCGGCTGCGGGCCCGCGCAAGAGTGCCGACGAGGGCGTCGAGCCGAGCGGCCTCGGCTTCCATGCCGAGCGCGGGTGCCAGGGTCCGGGCGTCGTCCCGCAGTCGGTTGGCGGCCGCTTCACCGGCAGTGCGAATCAGGCCGTCGAGTCGCTCCTCGATCTCGGAGCGCGTGAGGGTCCGCGGCACACGTTCCCCGCGGGCCCGCGACGGACGCATGTTTTCCAGGAAGGCCCTGACCCGTGAACTGAGGAACAGACCGTCGACAAAGGGCATGTCGGACGGGAGCGGTCCCGCGCCCCGCCTTGGACGCAGCACGATGCCGGGAAGCTCGGTGATCCTGCCGCGGTCGCTGACGACGCAAACGGAACCATCGGCAGCGGGACGCGCTTCGAGGGCCGTGCGATCGGCCACAAGCGCCCCGGGGAAGAACCCTGCCACGATGCCCCACAGATTGCGCCTGACCACGACTTCGGGAGCATCGTCAAGATTCTTCGTGTAGAGCCGCGAGGCGAGCTTTCGCACCGTGCCGGCCGCGACGGCCCTGGACACCACACGGCTGATCGCCGTGTTGGACACGAAGGCTTCGGGCAAACTGCCCAGCACCGGATTCATGGAATTTCCTGCCGATTGGGGAGCCGAACGCTCGCGAGATGGGAATTATCGTAGTATAGGGAGCCGGAAATGCGAAAAAAGGTGAGTCAAGAAATGGTGAAGGGGAAACGCCCCGCGAAGCTCCACCGCAATGTCTGGGCGACCAGCGGCACCAGCTTCCTGACCGATGTGTCGAGCGAGATGCTACTCAACGTGCTGCCGCTCTTCCTGGCCAATGTGCTGGGCGTGCGGGTCTGGGCGGTGGGCCTGGTCGAGGGGCTCGCCGACGCGACGGCCAGCATCCTGAAGCTGTATTCGGGCTGGCTGTCGGATCGGCTGGGGACCCGCAAGTGGCCTGCGGTGGCCGGGTACGCGATCTCGGCGCTGTCCAAGCCGTTCTACCTGCTGGCGACGACGTGGGGCGCGGTGGCCGCGATCCGCTGGGGGGACCGGGTGGGGAAGGGGGTGCGCACGGCGCCCCGCGACGCGCTGCTCGCCGATTCGACGCCTCCGCAGCGGCGCGGACTCGCCTTCGGGCTGCACCGGGCGGCCGACACGGCGGGGGCCGTGATCGGGATCGCGGTGTCGATCTGGGTGGTGCAGCAGGTGCAGGGCGGTGGGGCGCTCCTCGAGGCCGAGACGTTCCGCTCGCTGGTGGTGTGGAGCCTGGCGCCCGCGTTGCTGGGGGTGGTGGTGCTGGCGGTGGGGGCGCGGGACGTCGGGGTGCGGAAGATCGAGGCCAGGGGTGATTCGGGGGGCCGTGACGCGGCGCCGCCCCCTCGTCCGGGGCTGCGAGGACTTGGCCGGGGCTTTGCGGCGTTCGTCGTCTGCTCCGTGATCTTCGAGCTTGGCAACTCCGCAGACGCCTTCCTTGTGCTCAGAGCGCAGGAACGCGGCTTCTCGGTGGCCGGGATTCTGTGGCTGCTGCTCGCCTTCAACGTGGTGTACACGCTGGTTTCGACGCCCGCCGGGGCGCTGGCCGACCGGATTCCCCGCAAGCGTGTCGTGGCGGGCGCGTGGGGGCTGTATGCGCTTGTGTACCTTGGCTTTGCGCTTGCGGGCACGACTACGCACGTGACGATCCTGTACTTGCTCTACGGGTGCTATCACGGGTTGGCGGCGGGCGCGGCGAAGGCGCTGGTCGCGGATCTGGTGCCGGCGTCGCGGCGTGGGACGGCCTACGGTGGCTACGCGGCGGCGATCGGTCTGGCCACGCTGCCGGCGTCGGTGCTGGCGGGGATCCTGTGGGAGGGGCTCTTCGCGTGGCAGGGGTTCGGGCCCGCGGCGCCGTTCGTCTTCGGGGCGGGCATGGCGGGCGTCGCGGCGGTGCTGTTGCTGGCGACGGTGCCGGGAGGGCGGGTCAGCTCCCCGGACTGAAGCGCACCAGCACCGGGAGGTGGTCGCTCGTGGTCTCGCGGTAGTCGGGGATGTGCTCGTCGACGCGGTAGACCAGCGCCGACCCGGGCTCGTACCAACGCATGATCTCGTCGGACGCGAGGATGTGGTCGATCACGTCGTCGTAGCCGAGGATCGAGGTGGCGCCGGTCGCGGTGAGTTCGGCGGTGGGGAAGACCCAGTCGGGGGCGGCGTCCACGAAGGGGCGGTAGGGGGTGTCGCGGCCCGCGGTGATGGATTCGTCCAAATCGTCGTTCCAGTCGCCGGGGACGAGGACGATGTCGTCGGCCAGGGTGGAGTCCAGGTGCGCCTTCAGCCCTGCGGCCGCGGCGGCGCGCCGTTCCCACGACGCGACCTGCTGATCGGCCTTGGCGTGCAGCACGATCACGACCGCGGCGCGTGGGACGCCGCCATGGTTCAATCGGACACGCACCTCGAGGGGCGGGCGGCCCGCGAACTCGTGGTCCAGCTCGGCGAGGATGACGCGCGCGCCGGTCACCTCGACCGCCGCGGACTTGAAGATCAGCCCGACCTTGATCTCGCCGCCGCTGTAGGAGTCCGTGCCGCCCACGACGCTGGAGTCGTTCGCGAGGAGGCCGGCGTACCCCGGGAGGTTGGCGAGCAGGGTGGCGAAGGCGTCCGCGCTCGACACCTCCTGCACGCCCCAGAGGTCGGCGTCGGTGCCGAGAATGACGTCGCGTATTCGTGCGAGCTGCAGGGGCTCGTCGCGCGGTCCCTGCCCGGTCGATCCGAAGTTGAGCAGGTTCCAGGTGACCAGGTCGAAGGTCGCCGCGGTGCCCTGCGCGGGGATGGCGATGGGTTGGGGCAACGGGTCGGGATCGGGTGGGGGCTCGGGCGCGGGCGCGGCGGGGGAGGAGGGGCCGCAGGCCGCGAGGGCGAGCGCGACGGCGAGCGGACGCCGACCGGTCATCGCGCGTCGGGCGCCGACCCCGCCAGTCCCTCCAGCCGCGCCATCGCCTCGGCGAAGCGGGCCTCGAGGCGGGGGATGTCCGTTCCCGGAGTACCCGATGCGCAGCCGATTGAGCGAAGCCGCGAGGATGGCGCTGAGCTCGGCGGCGGCTTCGCGCCGCACGGCGGGGTCGGTGGCGCCCCGGGCCCCGATCCACACGGGTGCGGTGTGCGCGAACGGTGCCGTGTCCATCGAGGGCCACCGCGTCTCGCCGCCCCGTGCGCGGGCTGCGACCCACCCCCCGACGGGCAGCTCGATGTCGCCGGTGTAGCTGCGGCTGCCGGGCGACTGCATACCCGGATGGGACGCCACCACGCGGCCGTTGACGATGATGTCCACCGTGTCGACGGAGGTGGCGGTGGCGAGTTCGAGCGTCCAGGTGGCCGCGCCGTCCGCCCCGCCATGTCCGTCCGTCCCGACCACGCCGCCCGGCCCCACCCCGCCCACACGGAAGTCGAGGAAGGGGCCGTTGGTCACGAAGGAGCGTCCCTCGCGCAGCCCTTCGATGTAGGCCGGCCAGTTGAGCCGATCCCCCGTGTGCACGTAGACCCGGGTCGTTCCCACCGCCATGGTACGGTAGAGATTGAGCATCACGTCGGTGCCGGCCGAGGGCGCGACGGTGAGCCCCAGATTCAGGAACTGGTGCCACAGCGCCGAGGTCCCGTCGGAGTTGCTCCACAGACACATGACCTCGAGCGCGTCGACATCGCCCATGACGGCGTCGGCGACCAGCGAGACCGGCACCCGTGCACGGCCCTCGTCGGCGAATGGGTCGGGCACGGACACCGGATGCACGTAGTACCCGAGCCCACCCTGGTCGTGCGCGAAGTCGAGGACCTCGGCGTTGGTGCGGTCGTCGGTTCCGTAGACCTCGTAGCCGGGTCCCCATACCCAGGGCCAGTGCAGCTCCGATGTCTCGATCAATCCCATGTGGCCGAGAAAGTGCGATCGGATCTCCTGTCCGAACCGGATGAAGGGTGAGGCGTCCGACTTCTCCCATCCCCACAGCCCCTGGTCCTCGTAGCGATTGTGCAGATTCGCGAGGAGCGGCGAAGCCATGTCCAGCGCCTCTCCCCGCATCTTCGCGACCATGTCCGTCGGGTCGAGGTCGGTCTGGCCGCCGTAGTTGAGGTGGAAGTGGTGGTCCCCGGAGGCCCATCCGGCCATGCGCGCGTCCCAAACGGGATCCAGCGCCAGGGTCACCTCGGTCGTGCTTCCGGCCGCTGCGGTGACGGTGGCGGTCGCCTCCGGCGTGGCGAGTCCCTGCACCGCCGAAACGGTGACCTCGCCCGCCGGCACGGTGACCTCGACCAGCCCGGCGCTGTAGAAGAAGACGCGCCCGTTCGCGCCGTCGAAGTGGACGGTCCCCTCGTCGGGGACGGCCGGATGACCGCTTCCGTCGAGCACGTTGACGCGGGCGGGGGTGAGGTCGGCCCCCGTGCCCTCGGTCCGGATCCGCAGGCGAGCCATGTCCGCCGCCCAGTCCCAGGCGCGCACCGCGACATCCTCCACGGCCCCGCCGTCCGCACGAATGCGCTTCAGCCGCATGACCTCGTTGTCGTCGGCCTCGGAGTAGTGGATCCATTCGCCGTCGGCGCTCCACGCTGGGGTCAGCGGCAGCCCGCCACCGGTCAGCAGCACCGATGGGCCGGGCAGCTCGACGTCGTGCACGCGAAGATCCCAGCCGTCCTGGGTGGGCCAGTTGAGCGCGAGGGTCCGTCCGTTGGGAGCCAGGGCGGGACGCGCCATCGACGCGATGCTCCCCGCGGCCAGCACTCGCGTCTGGGCACCGTCGGCCGAACGCAGCTCGACGCGGTCGCCGCCGCGCTTGACGAGCGTGAGGAAGCTGCCGTCGGCGCGAGGCTGCGGCTTCATCTCGATCCCCGGCTCGCTGGTCAGCGCCCGCGATTCGCCGGTTGCAAGGTCGATCGCCCACACGTCCAGAGTTCCGGCGCGCCCGGAGGTGTAGAGGAGGGTGCCGCCGTCGGCCGAGAACGCGGGATCGAGGTCGAGAGCGGGGCTGTCGATGGTGCGGATGTCGGCACCCGTGACCGCGTCGACGACGACGATGCGGGTGTCGCGGTCGTTGTCGCGCACCAGGGCCAGCCGGTCGCCGGAGGGATGCCACGCCGGACGGGAATCCATGTCGCGTCCCTGCGTGAGCTGACGCGCGGTTCCGGTCGCGATGTCCATGATCCAGATCCACCCCCGCGCCGAAAACGCGATGTGCCGCCCGTCCGGCGACGGTGCCGGATCGATGGGTCCGTTCGTGAGCACCGGGAGCTCGTAGCCTTCGAGGTAGACGTGATGACCGTATCCCTGGACGTGGGGGTAGCGATTCCGCCACTGACCGGACGCGGCGTCGGGAAGAATGGTGAGGGTGGCCGAAACGGCGGCGCATGCGGCCCATGGCGACGTAATCTTCACGGCATAGCTCCTGGCGGCGTGGGAGGGGTAAGCATTGCCAAGCCTGGTCGGGTGCGGCAAGGGTGGCCCAACGAACATTATCTTCCTGAAGCCCGATCACACGGTCCAACCGGAGGTATGCCCCAATGACCCGTTGCCGATCCAAACGCCGTGTCGAAGCACTGCTCGCACCGCTGATCCTGGCCGCCTGCGCCGAAGCGCCGCCCGGCGACGCGCCATCCGCCGAAGGGCCGTCCACGGAAGCGCCGCCCGCCGAGGCAAACGTCATCCACCACGGCGACGCGCTGCCCTGGGGCGAGCCCAGCAACGGCATGAGCTACCTCGCGCTCTACGGCGATTCGGGTGCCGAAGGCCGGTCGTTCGTCTTTCGCCTGAAGGTCGGGGCCGGGTTCGAACTGGGACCCCACACGCACCCCATCACCGAGCACATGACCGTCCTTTCGGGCAACTTCTTCGTCGGATTCGGCGAGACGCTGGACCGCGAGGCCGCCACGGCCTATGGCCCGGGCAGCTACCTGGCGATCGCGGCCGGAGCGCCCGCGTACATGTGGGCCGAAGAGGAAACGGTCGTCCAGGTGCACGGCACGGGACCGCTCACCACCAATTTCATCACGCCGCCGGAAGGATGACGATGCGTGCGTCCCCGCGCCGCAGGCTGATCCCGCCGCTCCTCGCGGCGACCATCGCTGTGCCGTGGTGGGGCTGCATCCCCTCCGAGGAGACCACGCTGCGGCGCGGCGACCCAGCCCCCGCGTTCACCGCGACCTCGCTGAAGGATGGATCGCCCGTCTCCCTCTCGGACTACCTCGGCCAGACGCTGCTCGTCAACCTTTGGGCGACCTGGTGCCATCCCTGCCGAGCCGAGACGCCCTACCTGCAGTCCGTCTACGCACGGTACCGCGACCATGGCCTGCGCATCCTGGGAGTGTCGGTGGACCTGCCGGCGGACTCGGCTGCCGTGGTCCACTTCGTCGAGGAGTTCGGCGTCGAGTACGACATCGCGCTCGACCCCGAGGCCGTGTCGCGGGACCTCTTCCTTGCGCGCGGCCTGCCCACCTCGGTCCTGATCGACCGCACCGGAACCGTCGCGTTCAGCTGGATCGGCCCGATCCCGGAGGACGACCCCACGTTCGTCGCGGGACTGGAGGCTGCGCTGGAACGCTGAGGATCGGCCCCCGTTCGTCAGCCTCTCCGGACTAGGGTAGCCACTTTCTGCACGGAGGGTTCATATAGTTCTCTCCGCCCAGTGAACCACCGCCTCAGCGAGCTGGACGGCCTCTGCATAGTCCTGTTCGCCAACGGGTTCCTCTACACCGGGATACCTCGTGGCGGTGGCGTATTGCGTAAGGCGATCTGACTGGCGGACGGTCGCCGGGATGCGTTCTCCCACGGACTCGAGAATGTCCATCAACCGTGCGAGCTCGTGTATGTACGGAAACTCGATGCCCCTTGAGACTACCGCTCATGCGGCTTCATACACGACCCTACCTTCCTGCAAGGCTACCTTCCTGCAAGGCTGGCTTGATGACGAGTGCGTGGCTGTCGCGATACCGTCGGATGTCATCTGGCGTCACCACGACAACGTCCACTGCGGCACCGGCCCCACGCAGCTTCGCTCTAATGAGCCTCGCCGTCTCACGCCGGTGTACGCCACTCTTTACGATCAGTAGGTCGACATCGCTGTGTCGGTCCATCTCCCCGCGGGCGGCGGAACCGAAGAGAATGATCTTCTCGGGCTGAACAACCTCGACTACGCGCTGAACGAGCAGGTCCAGAATCGCTTGATCCAGTACGCCGCCTGAGCTGGGCGTCGCCCACATGCTACGATATGCAGCCAATAGCCGTCCCTCCTGTCTTGGGCCACGCTTCTCTACGAGGAGAACCGCCCACCGTCGCGCCCATCGGACGGCGTGGTGCCCTCCCCCTCCTCCAGCTCACGGGCGCGCCTGCGCAGCCACATCCCCGTTCCCAGCACCAGGCCGAGCGGGAGCAGCGTCAGCAGACCGGTGGTCGCGAGAAAGGCGATGCGCGCCTCGTCGTCGCGGTCGAAGCACACGGGACAGGCGTGCAGGGCCTCGGGGAAGGCGGCGGTCGCCACCAGGGCGAGCGTCGTCGCGGTCAGCGCTAGGCGATTCCTCATGCTCATAGATACACCTGGAAGTACAGGAAGGGCCATACCAGCACGACGAAGTACCAGAAGAGCGCCACGACCGAAAGCGCCTCCTTGGTGAGGCGATCGGCTCTCAGACGCGCCAGGGCCCAGGCCAAGACGCAGATCGCGGCGACGGCGTGCAGCGCGTGCGCCCCGATGATCGTGTAGAAGAGGGCGCCGTAGGTGGACGACGTGATCGTCAGCCCTTCGCGAATGAGCGCCAGCCACTCGACGCCCTGCAGGGCCACGAACGCACCACCGAGCAGGGTGGCCGTCGCGAGGAGGATGCCGACGGTGGCGGACCTGGCGGCGCCGGGCCTGGCGGTGCCGGGCCCCGGGCCGCGCTGATACCGCCGATGGGCGATCAGCAGCACGATCCCGCTGGCGATCAGCGCCGTGGTGTTGACTGCGGTCTCGGCGAAGGGCAGCCGCGGCTGGTTCGGCGGGGGCCACACCGAGCCGATGGCGCGCGCCCTGATGATCACGAACGCCGAGATGAATCCGGCGAAGAGCATGATCTCGACGAAGACGAAGAGGATCATGCCGAGCACCCCGTTCGAGATCAGCTTTCTCGCCTTCTGCGGCCGGGGCCGGAACGGAAGGATCGTCGCCTGTGCAGCCATGGTCCCTACCTCTCGTCAGGCCTCCTGGCCACCGGGCAGCAGCTTGCGGATTCTCCCCATGCCGGGAAGGCGCAAGATGCGCTCGATCACCGGGCCCAACATTCTCTGCAGCATCGGGATCCTGCTTAGGGTCTCCAGGGCCAGCAGCAGCAGCCCGATCGACAGGATGATCGCCACCGCGTTGGTCCCGACGGCCACCAGCACCACCACGAACCAGAAGGCGCCGTGCACAAAGTTGTAGCCGCCCGGCAGCAGGTTGCCGGTCGACTTCGAGCTCGGCACGAGGCCCGCGTAGCTGACCTCGTCCGCATGCTCGCCCTCCGCCTCGGCCAGGTGTTCCGCCTCGTCGGCGTGGTCGTCCTCCTCGGCGTAGTCGGACGCCGCGATCCCCCGATCGACGGCCGCCTGCGCGGCGTCGTTCTCCCACATCCGTCCCGAGTGCAGCTGCACGTCCGGCGCCACGCCGCCCCAGAAGAGCGCCAGCAGCAGCACCGACGCCGCCAGGAAAAGCTTCGGCACGATCCGCTCGATCGTCAGGTGCATGAAGTTCTTGATGACGAGCCAGGCCTTGACCACCGCGATCCCGAATGCCGTGATCAGCGTCAGCGTGATGCCGAGGCCGAATCGCATGCCGAAGATCACGACGTCCTGGTCCAGCGCCTCGCCCACCACCGGTCCCACGATGCTCACCGCCAGCAGAACCAGCAGCACCAGGTAGACCCTCACGTAGTGGTTGCCGAGGAGTCCCTTGTCTTCCGAATGACCGGCCATGAGCTATTTCGCGATGTAGAGCAGAGGGAAGAGGAAGATCCACACGATGTCGACGAAGTGCCAATAGATCCCTATCAGCTCGACCCGGTGGAGTTCGAGGCCCCTGGCGGCGTCCCGCGCCACGAAGGCCATGATCACCGCTCCGGCGATCACGTGGAAGGCGTGGAGGCCGGCGGCGGTGTAGTAGAACGCCCAGAAACCGTTCGAGGTGATCGTGTAGCCGTGGCTGATCTCGTACCACCACTCGTAGGTCTTGACGCCCAGGAAGACGAGAGCGCCAAAGATGGTGCAGTACAGGTACGTCGCGGCCTTCCTGCCGTCGCCGCGCTCGGCGGCCTGGTGGGCGAGCACCGCCGTCAGGCTCGAGGTCAGCAGCACCCAGGTGTTGAAGGCACCGATGGTCGTGTTCGTGACCGCCGCGGCGTCCGCCCACTCGGGGTGGCCGAGCCGGAACATGACATAGGAGGCCAGCAGACCCCCGAAGATGACCACCTCGGAGGCCAGGACCCACCACACGGCAAGCTTACCGGTGGCCGTCCCCGTGGCGGCGCGCGTCGTTGCGATCGGCCTCATGTGTTGGGCGACCTCGTCATTTGGGTTCGTCCTGCGGCCAGTAGTCCTTTTCTCGACCCGGCACGCTGTATTCGTAGGGACCACGGTAGACCACCGGCATCCTCTCGGGGCGCCAGTTGCCGTGCGGCGGGGGCGATTCGGTCGTCCATTCCAGCGAGTTGGCCTTCCACGGGTTCCGAGGGGCCCTCTCCTTGGAGCGCCACGACTTCCAGCAGTTGTAGAAGAAGATGAACTGCGCGGCGAGCATCACCAGCAGCGAGACCGTCGCCAGCACCCGCATGTTCTGGAACATGTCGCCCGACAGCTCGGGGAAGTGCGTGTAGTTGTAGATGCGGCGGTGCTGGCCCCCCATCCCGAGCACGAAGAGTGGGATGAAGATCATGTTGAAGGGGATGATCGTGAGCCAGAAGTGGATCTTGCCGAGGCGCTCGTCCATCATCTTCCCGAACATCTTCGGGAACCAGTAGGTGAAGGCCGCGAATGTCCCGATGATCGCGATCGGGAAGAAGGTGTAGTGGAAGTGGGCGAGGACGAAGTACGTGTCGTGGAAGTAGATGTCCGCACCCGCGGCCCCGAGGAAGATGCCGGTGACGCCGCCGATGAGGAACTCGGCCACGAAGGCGAGGGCCCAGAGCATGGGCGTCGACAGCGTGATCGAGCCACCGTATAGCGTGGCGATGTAGATGAAGCAGAGTTCGGCGATCGGCACCGAGATGAGGAGCGTGGTGACGGTGAAGATGTTCGCCATGCGGGGGTCGATTCCCGCGATGAACTGGTGGTGCGCCCAGACGAAGAAGCTGAGCACGCCGGTCGCGACGATGGTGAAGATGACCGTGCGGTAGGCGAAGAGCTTCTTGCGCGCGAAGGTCGTGATGATCTCGACCACCACCCCCATCGCGGGAAGCAGCACCACGTACACCTCGGGGTGCCCGAAGAACCAGAAGAGGTGCTGCCAGAGGATCGGGTCGCCGCCGGTTGCAGGGTTGAAGAAGCCGGTGCCGATCGTCTGGTCGAAGATGAGCATGATCGCGCCCGCCAGCAGCGGCCCAACCGACAGCATGAAGAGGATGCTCGCGACCACGATCATCCACACCACGATCGGCACGTCGAAGGCGCGCATGCCGGGTGCCCGGGAGTTCATCAGCGTGGTGATGAAGTTGATCCCGCCCAACAGGAAGGCCACGAACTCCAATCCCACCCCGATCACCCACAGGGTACTCCCAAGGGGCGTCAGGTTGTAGGTGGAGTCGGCGGACAGGGGTGGATAGGCGGTCCAGGCCCCGGCGAAGCCCCCTCCCTCGACGACCAGCGACGCGAGAATGACGATCGTGCTGACGAAGAACACCTGGAAGGACAGGCGGTTGATCTTCGGGAACACCATGTCGTCCGCGCCGACCATGAGCGGGATGAGGAAGTTCCCGAAGGCGGCCAGCAGCACGGGCATGGCCACCCAGAAGATCATGATGGTGCCGTGGTTGGTCACCAGTGCGTTGTACTCTCCCGGCGAGACGATCCCGAAGCCGGGCACCGGCATCCCCGGAAACGCGAGCTGCATCCGGAAGACGTACGCCATGAAGCCCCCGATGAGGGCCATGAAGATGCCGGTGAACAGGTACTGCATCGCGATGACCTTGTGGTCGGTGGACCACAGGTACTTCAGCCATCCCTGGGGACCATGGTCGGCATGGTCGTCGTGGGCGTGACCGTGTGTCAGATCGACCGCGGGCTCAACCATCTCCGTCCTCCGTGTTCGCCGCCACCCAGGCCGCGTGCGTTTCCGCGTCCTCCACCATGACCTCGGCGGCCATCACCCCGTGCCCGAAGCCGCAGATCTCGGCGCACTGGACATCGAACGTGCCCGTCTTGGTCGGCTCGAACCAGCCGGTGATGCTCCGGCCCGGAATTGCGTCCTGCTTGATGCGCCACACCGGAACCGAGAAGCTGTGCAGGACATCCGTCGCCTGGAGCTCGAAGTGGTAGATCTTGTTGTTCTCGACGTGAAGCTCGTCGACGGTGAAGATGTCGTCGTCGGTGTCCAGCTCGCCGTCGGCGCCGGGGTGCTGGAAGGTCCAGGCCCACTGCTGGCCGATGATCCTCACCACGGCGTCGGGGTTCTCGGGCAGGTCCATCTTGATCTTGTACCAGACCCGGAACGAGACCAGGATGATCAGGATGTCGAAGACCAGCACGCAGAGGTGCGGGATCGTGATCCACCGCTTGTGGCGCTTGTTCTTCCCGTCGATGTACTGCCCCCTCACGCCCGGCTTGGCCCGGAACTTGACGATGAAGTGGAGGAAGATGTACTCGGCCGCGAGGAACCAGAGTCCCACGATGATCAGCACCGTGAGGATGAGGCCGTCGATCTCCGCCGCGTACGACGACGCGACCTCGATCAGCGGATCGAACCACTCGGTCGTGAAGAATTCGAAGAATGCGTTCATGATTGCAGCACGAAGGTCCAGACCACGGCGGCGCCGATGAAGCCCAGGGCGAGGAGCAGGGTGACCCTCATGGTCTTCTTGGCGAACACGATGGCGTCATTGGTGTCGTCCGGAGGCGCGGGAGGGATCTGCGCCGCGAGCTCCGCGTGAGTCGGGGTGTCCGGGGACGCTTGCTCTTCCATGGGTTCAGCGGCTCAAGGTGTAGACGTAGGCGGCGACCGCGCGCACCTGTTCGTCGGTGATCGAAGTTCCGGCGCGGGCGAGCATCTGGCCGGGGTGTTCCTGCGGTTGGGGCACGCCCGTCATGACGATGTCGACGATGGACTCGTAGTCGCCGTCCACGTTCAGCCAGACATCGTCGGTCAGGTCCGGAGCCAGCGGCCCGCCGGTGCCGCCGCGAAGGTGGCAGGTCACGCAGATGCCCTGGCCGTGGAAGATCTCCTGACCCTCCTGGGCCATGGCGACCGTGACCCCCTCCGGCAGCGTGGACGCGTCCACGACGAGCGCGGGGAGCGGCTCGGGCGGGGGACCCGGGATCCGGCGCGGCAGGCGCCGCATGGTCATGATGTAGGCGGTCACGTCGTCGATGCGCTCGTCGGACATGCCCGCCATCGGACCCCGCATGGTGGCCCCGGCCAGATCGCCCGGCTGCGTCCCGCGCACGCCGTCGCGGTACTTCCGCAGCGTCGACGCGATGTACCAGTCGTTCAGGTGCAGCAGCGAGGGCGCGTTCAGCTCCGGGACCGGCTGGTCGATGCCGCGGCCGTCGATGCCGTGACAGTTCGAGCAGAGGGCCGCGTAGTCGACCTCGCCGGCTTCGGCGTCGCCCTCGGCCGTGGCGGGAGGATCGGGGATCGGGAGGCTGACGACGTACTCGACGATGGACTCGATGTCGCCCCGCTCCGCGAAGAGGGCGCGGGACATGGGGCGCATCCGCAACCCTTCGGCGTCCGTGTAGTGGTATCCGCGCGCGCCGGTCTGGAACTTTTCGATCTGGTAGGTCAGGTACCAGTCCGAGGCGCCGGCGATCGCGGGGGCGCCAAGGATCTGGTCGCCGGCGGCATCATCGCCGTGGCACGGGGAGCAGGTGTCGAAGAGCGCTTCGCCCCGGGCCAGGCCCGGAGCCGCTCCGCTGCATCCCGACGCGATCAGGGCGACCGCGCCGAGGATGAGGGTGAAGGAATGCCGTGTGGTGAGCCGCGTCATTGTCCTCGCCCGAAGGGCAGTTGGCACGAACGAAGGTAGCCTGTTCAATATCGCCGTTTCGGCGCGCCCATTCTAGCCACCAGCCCACTTCGGGGCAACGGTTCGGGCTCGGGCTACTTCCTCGTGGTGACGATGATCGCCCCGCCGGTGTACCCGGTTCCGAAGCGAATCGTGGCGTCGCCGGCATTCATGAAGCTGATCCGCTCCACCTCGCCGATGGAAAGCTGGGCCAGGTCCTCGCGCGTCGCGCGGGCCATGTTGTCGATCACCACCCCCACGACGGGCGACGGGTCGCTGGGCGTCCGCGCCGGGCGCGTTCTCAGCCAGTGAGGGCGAAGAAGGACGACGGCCTCCATCGCGTCGTCCACCGACGTGGCCTCGAGTTCCTCCCTGGTGATGTCGCCGCTGCCGCGCGTGGACAGTCCCCCCCCTTCCCCGGTGGACGCGCACGCCAGACCGCCGACGATGGCGAACAGCGCCGCCGCTCCGAGGACGCCGCCCTTCATTCCCAATCCCTTGGTTCCCATGAACCGCTCCTTCGCTGAGGTGACACCCATTAGTTGCTACCGCCCGCCCGAGGGTTGCGTTCCCCCTGGCCGGAACCGGGGACGACCGGGAGCACCACGTGCGAGGCGCGACCGGGCGCATGATGCACCGAGTTGCGCGCCACCACCCACTCGGTCTCGTCGTAGTTGTTGCCGCCGGTGTTCAGGTTGCGGTCCCAGCGGGGGAAGCTCGACGAGGTTACCTCCAGGCGGATGCGGTGGCTGGGGAGGAACAGGTTCGCCGTCGCCTGCAGGTCGATGCGCAGCTCGTGGATCTCGCCCTCGTCCATCCAAACCTTGCGCCCGTAGCCCTCGCGGTAGCGCGCCCGCAGAATGCCCTCCTGGACGTTGATCGGGGTGCCGTCGGGCTGCACGTCCACAAGTTTGGCCACGAAGTCGGTGTCGCGGGCGTCGGACGAGACGTGGAGCACCAGCTCGATGGGACCGGTCACCTCCAGCGCTTCGGCGAGCGGCTCCGAGGTGTAGACGAGAACGTCGTCGCGGTCCTCCACGGCGGACTGGTCGAAGCCGCCCGCCGGGGCGTCGGCGGTGCCGGTGCAGCACACGGGGCCTCCGATGGTGGGGACGGGATCGTCGGGGTCGTAGGTGAAGACGTCGGCGGGCTGGTCGGCGGTGGGGGCGTCCCAGGCGAGACGGCCGTCGCCGTGGCGGGTGTTGGCGTTGCCGCCGCTGTGCAGGTACATGGGACGGAACTCGGTGCCCTCGACCGGCCAGGAGTCGGCCGTGCGCCACTCGTTGGCGCCCATGAGATAGTACTGGAGGCGCGGCATGTCGAAGTCGCCGGGGTCTCGCTCGTCCGGGTCTCGCAGCCAGTGGTCGAACCAGCGGAGGTAGATGTTCCAGTAGTCGAGGCGGGCGTCGCCGAGGTCGCGCTCGCCCACCACGGTGTGCGAGGTGGCGCGCTCCGAGGTGCAGTGGTCGGTGGGGGAGATGATCGCGAACTGGTTGTTCCGGGCGCGGTCGGACTCGGCGTTGTCGCTGAGCAGGTTGAAGAGCTTGAGCGTCTCCGAGACGCCCAGGTCGTACCAGGAGTTGACGTGAAGGGCGGGGACGTCGAAGCGATCGTCGGGCGTGACGTAGCCGATGTGGTCCCACCAGGGGTCGCCGGGCTCGTGCGAGACGAAGGCCTCGAAGTCGGTGGGGGGCGCGCCGGCGGCCCTGAGCATGTCGATGTAGGGCAGGGTGCGCCACGCCGCCTGGAAGTCGAGTTCGCCGGGCACGGGGGCCGGGTTGATCATCTCCTCGACCTGGAGCACGACTTCGCGCGGGGTTCCCGGTGGAACCCGGTAGAAGACCTTGGTGCCGGCGCCGCGGAACCACCCCAGACTCGCGGCCAGCTCGGTCGCGCCGCCGAAGACGACGCCGAAATAGCGCAGGCTGCCCCCCGCGGCCTGGGGGAGCGCGGCGGCGTGGTGCGGGTTGCGGGTCGCCGCGAGCTGCATCTGGTTCTCGCCCAGATACGAGCATCCGTAGGTGCCGACGCGGCCGTTCGACCAGGGCTGCTCGGCCAGCCACGAAACCATGTCGTAGCCGTCGCGGCGGTCGTCGCGCGAGACGAAGTACTCGCCCTCGGACTGGAACCTGCCGCGCATGTCCTGCACCGCGACCGCGAAGCCGTGGCTGGCGAACCAGCGCGCGGCCGAGTTCGGGCCGCGGTGGGGCAGCTTGCCGTAGGGGGTGCGGATCTGGATGACGGGAAGCGGTTCGTCGGCGCCTTCGGGGAAGTAGAAGTCGGTGGCGAGGCGCACGCCGTCGCGCATGGGAACCATGTGAGTGGGGTCGAGGCGGACCTCGAAGGTGCCCCCGGGGCGGGGGAAGGGGAGCTGGGGCTCTGCGGCGGCGTCGGGTCCGGTGTCGGCGGGGCGGCAGGCGGACGCCAGGACCAGGGCGGCCGCGAGGGAGGTCGAAAGTCGTCGTCGCTCGGTCGGTCGTCGCTCAATCATAGGTCGTCGGAGTCGGGGAAAGGTTCAGCATCTCGCGCGCCTGGGCTGGCGTGGCGACCTCGCGGTTCAGTTCGTGGATGATGCGCACCGCGCGCGCCACCAGCTGCCGGTTGCTCTGCGCCTTCTCGCCGCGCCGGTAGTACACGTTGTCCTCCAGCCCCACCCGGACATGCCCTCCGAGCATGGTCGAGAGCGTGGTCATGGGGAGCTGGTGGGGTCCGATCCCCGACGTCAGCCAGACCGAATCCTCGGGAAACTCGCGGACCATCTGGAGGACGTTGTCGACGGTCGGGAGGCTCGAGGTCTGGTACCCCATGACCGTCTGGATCCAGTAGGGCTTCTCGACCAGCCCCTCGTCGATGAGGAACCGAATCACCCAGCCGCCTCCGGGATGGTACGTCTCCAGCTCGGGCTTGATTCCGCGCGCCTTCATTTCGGTGGCGAAGTGCTTGATCTGATGGTACGAGAACGGCAGGCACTCGTCGTAGATTGTCTCCGGACGCGGATCGGGGAGGGGCGCGGGCCGGGCCGGTATGCGGAAGCGGCTCATGTCGGGCGTGAGGTTCAGCGACGCGACCTCGGGGTGGGCGTTCAGGCACTGCAGCCGCTCTTCGTTGGTCATCCCGGGGCCGCCGCCGGTCGTGTCGTTGATGATGATGTCAGGGCAGGCCTCGCGGATCTTCGCGTTGACCTCGAGCCAGCGCTCGGTGGTGACCGCGGGCCGCGTGGGAAACTCCGCCTGCCGTGCGTGCACATGGACCATGGACGCGCCCGCCTCGTACGCCCCCGCCACCGATTCGGCGATCTCCTCGGGCGTCTCGGGCAGGTTCGGATTCGACTCCTTGCCCTGGATGCCTCCGTTGCAGGCGACACAGATGATCGTGGGCGGCATGCGCCCTACCCGCGCCAGGTATTCGAAGGCGTCGGCGTGGTTCCAGCGGTCGTGAAGGTTGGTCATCGGCGGTCCCGGCGGGTAACGTGGGGGTGTCGCAAGCAGTATTCACCCCCGTGGGCGCTTCCGCGAGGGGAGCACCGCCGCTCCCGCGCGGGCAGCGCCGGGCCGAAAGGCTCCATGTCCGCACCGTCCGCGTCCGCCACCCCACCCGGCACGATCGCCGTCGTGGGCACCGGCGTGATCGGCCGCAGCTGGATCCGCGTCTTCGCGCGGGCCGGCTTCTCGACTCGCGTCTTCGACATCGACGCGGCGCAGTTGGACCGCGCGGTGGCCTGGGCCCGGCGCCGGGCCAGCGATGCAGCGCGGGGCGACCTCGCCACCCGCATCGTGCGTTGCGACACGCTGGAAGAGGCGCTCGACGGCGCGACCTACGTGCAGGAGAGCGGCCCCGAGGCCATCGCCGCCAAGCGGGCGATCCATCGCGAGCTCGATGGTGCCGCCGCGCCCGAGGCCGTGCTCGCCAGCTCCACCTCGGCGCACGACATGACCGAGATCGCGCGGGGACTCCCCGGTGCCGGGCGCTGCATCGTCGCGCATCCGGTCAACCCGCCGCACGTGATCCCGCTGGTCGAGGTCCTCGCGGGCGCCGAGACCCGCCCCGACGTCACGGCCTCCACCGTGGCGCTTCTCCGGCGCGCGGGCATGGCCCCGGTCGTGCTCGACCGCTTCGCGCCCGGCTTCGTCCTCAACCGCCTGCAGGCGGCGGTCCTGCGTGAAGCGGTCTCGCTCGTCGGCGCGGGGGTGGCCTCGCCCGAAGTCGTCGACACCGTCATGCGCGACGGGCTCGGCCTCCGCTGGGCGCTGATGGGACCGTTTGGCACCGGCCACGCCAACGCGGACGGCGGCGTCGGCAGCTACTACCGCATGTACGGCGACGCCTATCGCTCGATCTGGCGCGATCTCGACCCGGACCCCGACTTCGGCGACGAGGTCATCGACGCCATCGCGGACGGAACGACCGCGATGTACGGCGAAGACGCGGTGGCCGCGCTGTCGGAGTGGCGCGACCGCATGGTCGAGCGAATCCTGCGGCTCAAGGCGGAGGATCCGCCGCCGTTCACCCCCCTTCCTCCTGGCGGAAGCAGGCGAGCGCCCAGCCCCAGTCGATGACCTCGCCCCGCCACAGCGGGGTCCCGGTCCCGGCGCCGATGCCGCGCTGCGCATGCCACCGCGCCAGCCCGTGGTCGTGCCCCTCGCCCGCCGCCGCGTCGGCCGGCACCAGACCGCCCACCTCCGGCGGCTCCGGCACCTCCGGCATCCGCACCCCGAGCGGGTTGAAGAAGCGAGCGCGCCCCCGATCGTCCAGCTCCACCCGCCACCCCCCCTCGTGGACCGCCCGGTGGTGGAAGGGGCACAGCAGCACCAGGTTCCCCAGCGCGGTCTCGCCCCCCTCGGACCAGGGCCTGACGTGGTGCGCCTGGGTGCGCAGCCGCGAGCCGCATCCCGGGAAGCGGCACCCGCCATCGCGCGCCTCGAGCGCCCTGCGCAGCCGCCATCCCACCGTCCTGCGGCGGCGGCCGACGTCGAGCACCGAGCCGTCGCCGCCCCGCTCGACCCGCACCACCTCGGCGTCGCACGAGAGCCGCGCGGACGTTTCAGCTGAAACGCGCGCACCCTCCTCCGTGACCAGCGACGGCGGCCCCCCCTTCGCCGACGCGCCGCCCTCGAACGCGTGGAACACGAGCTGCACGTCGGGCCGGACGCGCTCCTCGAGCCAGAGCCCCAGGGCGTCGGCGCGGCGCTGCGCGGTCGTGGTCTCGTGCTCGGTGCCGGCCTCGCGCTCGGCGCGGTACAGCTTCGCCTCGGCGACCTCGATCGCCCTGAGCAGCAGGCTGCCCACCTCGGGGTCGAGCCGCCCGCGCAGGCGGTAGCTGCCGTCGTCGTCGAGGTGCAGCGACAGGCCCCGGCGCTCGGCGCGGGCGGCGTGGGCGTCGTCGCACCGGTCGACGCGCCGCCACTCGCGGACGAGGCGCTCGACGTGGGCGGTGGTGCCGTGGCGGGCGAAGGAGAGGAGCTCGGCCTCGTTGTCGGCGTCGGCGATGCGGGTCATGGCCCGGACCTTCGAGTACGAGATCTCGCCCTTCTCGAGGGCGGCGGAGATGCGGGGCAGGGAGGGGAGGCGGCGGGCGACGCGGACCTTCTCGCGGGCGGGGCCGAGGGAGATGCCGGTGCGCCAGGAGAGCCAGTGGGCGCAGGAGCGGCATCCCTGCCAGCGCTCCTGCTCGTCGTAGGCCCTGAGCAGGACGAGGAGCCTGTGGGTGGCGGCGTTGATGTGGGCGCAGAGCGCGGCGATCTCGTCGCCGAGGGGGTCGGCGTCGGCGGTGGCGGGGGTGGAGAGGGTGGCTGCGGGGGTCGAGGGGGTGGCTGCGGCGGGCGGCGCGGTCGGGTCGTTCGCGGTGGTTGTGGTCTGCATGGCTGTCATGGATCCCGTGGTCATGGGCGGTCGGTTTGCTGTCTCACCTCCTTGTACACCACAGTTCGGGAAAAGTTCGGTTTTCTTGTTGAGGTCAGTACACATCCAGATCCGCGGCCGAGACCACGCGGCCCGCGTAGCCCGCCTCGCGGATCTCGCGCAGCAGGTCGTCGTCGGTGGTGCCCCAGTAGAGCTGGTGGTACAGGACCAGGAGCTCGGGGCGGGCCCGGGTGGCGATGTCGGCGAGCTCGACAGTGGAGGTGTGCGAGTCCGCATGGTAGGCCTGCCACACCGACGGGCGCTGTCTGAACGCCTCTGCCGAGTAGACTTCGTGGACGAGGATGTCGCAGCCATCGCACGCTTCGACCAGTGATTCGCTGGGCCGCGCGTCGCCCGAGATCACGATGGACCGCGCCGTGGTGCCGTCGGGCCCGAGCGCGTCGAAGCGGTAGCCCAGCGCGTGCGGCCACGACCCGTGCTGCACCCGGATCGCCGTGACGCGCACGTTCTCGTCCTCGTAGACCGGGCCGCCGACCGTCTCGGTGACCGGCGACCGGTACGCGTCGAGGTTGTAGTCGTGAGGCTCGAGGCCGAAGAGCCGCATGTGGATGTCCTCCTTCCACGCCTCCTGGATGTGCTCGGCCATGGCAGCCGTTCCGGGCGGGCCGAAGATCTGGATGGGGTCGGGGCGCTCCAGCACCCACGGCGAGAGGATGACGTCGGGCAGCCCGACGGTGTGGTCGGAGTGCAGGTGGGTGATGAAGAGGCGGTTGAGTCCCGAAGCCGACAGCGCGTCGATGCCGTGCTCGCGGGCGGCGGCCGCGGCGCGCCGCACGATCCCCGGACCCGCGTCGACCACGTAGGCGCGGCCCCCCGCCACGACGGCCACCGCCGGGCCGGAGCGGTCGGGGTCGGCGTTGGGCGTTCCCGTGCCGAGGATGACGAGGCGGGCGGGGGTGGGGGTCTCCTGCGCGGAGACGGTAGCCGTGTGGGGGGCGGTGGCGGTGGTCACCAGCCGCCGCCGCGACCAACGTCGGGAGCCGGCGGAGGCACAGTAGCGCGGATGTTCCGTCGTTCATGGGGATCATGGGGATCTCGTTGCTGGCGGATTCGGTGCGGACAGGTCTGCCTCGCCAACCTGTCGCGCAGGTGGCCTTGCACGCAAAGCGGCCCCCTCGCTTGCCCACCCTCACCGTGCCTCCGACTATGTCCATCCACTCGCACCCGCAGCAGGAGACCCCCTATGCGCCCCGAGTCCACTGCGGCCAAACGGTCGTCCTCGATCCAACTGACCCTCCTGCTCGGTTGCGCACTTGCGCTCCAGACGTGTGCACCGGAGGGAGCCGAAGCCCCCGCTGGCGACGGCGATGCCCCCGCTGGCGACGCGGCCGCCCCCACCGACCTGGCCGCGCACGTGGAGGCCCGCCTCGCGACGCTGGACGCCACCAGTTCGCTTTGGGCCAAGCACATCCCCACGGGACGCGAGATCGCGATCCGGCCCGACCTGCCCATGAACACCCTGAGCGTGATCAAGGTGCCGATCATGGTGAAGGCGTTTCAGGACCACGCCGAGGGGCGCCTCGACCTCGACGCGCGCCATACGGTCGGGGCCGACGACATGCGCCGGGGCAGCGGGCTGATCCAGACCTTCGCGCCCGGCCTCAACCCCACGCTGCGCGGCCTCGTCACGCAGATGATCATCACGTCGGACAACACTGCCACCGACATGGTGATCGACTTGGTCGGCATGGAGCGGGTGAACGAGATGCTCGCGGCGAACGGCTACGAGCAGACTCGGCTCAAGCACACGACGCACCGCCTGTTCCTGGAGACCTGGATCCGCACGGACCCCGCCCACGCCGCGCTGTCGGAACGCGAGGTCTTCGAGCGGGGCTTCCCGTCCGACGAGGGTGCCGCCGAGCGCTTCTTCGCGATCGAGGGCGACTCGACGATCTGGCTCGGGCGCACCACCGCACGCGAGATGGGCCGCCTGCTGGAGCAGATCCTGCAGGGCGAGCTCGCCGACCAGGCCGCCAGCGACGAGATGGTCGACATCATGGCGCAGCAGTTCTACACGACCCGGCTGCCCCGCATGGTCCGCTTCCAGGGCGTCACCGTGGCGCACAAGACCGGTGACTGGCCGCCCTACGCCGGCAACGACGTCGGCATCCTCCTTCACGAAGGAGGCCCGACGATCATCTCGGTGTTCACCAACCAGAGCCGGGGCGACTTCTTCGAACTCGAAGAGACGCTGGGCAAGATCGCGCAGGACATCGTGGAGGCGTGGCGATGAGGCGCGTCGTCCTTCTGGCTGCGGCCCTCCTCGCGGCCTGCGCCCCCGACCGCCCCCGCTCGCCCTCCCTCTCGCGCGCCATCGACGCCGTCTTCGCCGACCTCGATCGCCCCGGTTCCCCCGGTGCCTCCGTCTCCGTCATCCGCGACGGCGAGATCGTCCATTCGCGCGGCTACGGCTACGCCCAGATCGAGCACCGCGTCCCCGTCACCCCCACCACCGTCTTCCACGTCGCCTCGGTGTCGAAGCAGTTCACCGCCATGGCCGTCACCATGCTGGCCGCCGACGGCGCCCTCTCGCTCGACGACCACGTCCAGTGGCACCTGGACTTCGTGCCGTGGTTCCAGCACCCCACCACGGTCCGCCAGCTCATCCACCACACCAGCGGCATCCGCGACCAGTGGCAGCTCCTGGGCATCTCGGGCTGGCGTCTCGACGACGTGATCACCACCGAGCAGATCCTCGGCCTCATGGCCCGCCAGCGCGACCTCAACTTCGTGCCGGGCTCCGAGTACCTCTACTCGAACATGGGCTACACCCTCATGGCACAGGTCGTCGAGGCCGTCGGCGGCGCATCGTTCCCCGAGTTCACGGCGGAGCGCATCTTCCGCCCGCTCGGCATGAACCGCACCCACTTCCACGACGACCACCGGCACATCGTCCCGGACCGCGCCTACTCCTACGCGCCCGTGCCCGACCCCGACGAATCCGGCCCCCGCTTCACCAAGTCCGTCCTCAGCTACGCCAACGCCGGCGCCACCAGCCTCTTCACCACCGCCGACGACCTCGCCCGCTGGCTCGACAACTTCCGCCACGAGACCGTCGGCGGCCCCGACGTGATGGCGACCATGAAGACCCGCGGCGTCCTCAACGGCGGCGACACGATCCCCTACGCCCACGGCCTCATCCACGGCGAGCACCGCGGCCTGCGCACCATCGGTCACTCCGGTGGCGACGCGGGCTTCCGCACCCAGGTCAACTGGTACCCCGAGGCCAACGTCGGCGTGGTCGTGCTCACGAACGTGGCCAACGGCAATCCCGGCGGGCGCGCGCGCCAGGTGGCCGAAGTGGTCCTCGCGGGCCTGTTCCCGGAGGAGCCGGAGGAGGAGGCCGACCCCCCCGACCCGGCATCCAACCCCGCGCCACCGGAGACGCCCGACCCCGCGACGCTTGCGGGATACGCCGGCAGCTACTATAGCCCCGAGCTCGACGCCCTCTACCACATCGAGGCGGGCGACGGCGGGCTCGTCGCGCACCACGTCCGTCACGGCGAGATCGCGCTGCGGCCCCGTTCCCCCGACGAGTTCGCCACGGAGAGCTGGTGGATGCGCGAGGTGCGCTTCGAGCGCGGCACCGGCGGCGCGGTGATCACCATGCGCGTCGGCGGCGGCCGCGTGCGCAACCTGCTCTTCGTCAGGCTGGACGGCCCCCTGTCCGGCGACGAGGCCTTCCCCGCACCCATGGCACCGGTGCCAGCTCCGATCCGCGAAGCGCCCCCGCCCCCGCCCGAGATCGCGGAGCGCCCCTTCGCGCCGCCCACCGGCCCCCATCGGCTCGGCACGACCGAGTACCAGTGGACCGACGAGAGCCGTCCCGAGCGCTTCACCCGGGATCCGGACGACCTGCGCTCGGTCGCGGTGCGGATCTGGTACCCGACCGACGAGGCGGGCGACGCCGGCGCGATGTACCTGCCGGACATGGCGGAGTTCGGCGACGGTCAGGACTTCCTCGCGGTCACCCACGTCCGCACGAACGCGCTCCAGGATGCGGCCCCCGCCCCCGGACCCTTCCCGCTGCTGGTGTACAACCACGGCGGCGGCTGGACGCGCTTCACCAGCACCTTCACCACCGAGGAGCTGGCCAGCCACGGCTACGTGGTGGTCTCGGTCGGCCACAACGGCTTCAACAGAACGCAGTATCTGCCCGACGGGTCCTCCGTCGTCGCGGACACCCTCTCCTTCCCCGAACCCAGCGGCGACCTGTACAGCGACGCGGTCGGCAGTTGGGACCATCTCGACGAGCACGTCTTCCCCGCCTGGGTCGCGGACGCCGCCTTCGTGCTCGACCGGCTCGAAGCGCTCAACGCGGGCGACGGTCCCTTCGCCGGGCGCCTCGACCTCGACCGCATCGGGATGTACGGGTGGTCCTTCGGCGGTGCCACCTCGATCGAGATGAGTGCCATCGACGAGCGCGTCAAGGCGGCGATCGACCACGACGGACAGCTCTTCGGCGACGCGCCCGCGCAGGGCACCACCCGGCCCTTCATGCTCATGCACAGCGCCGAGACTCCGGAGAATCCCTTCGAGGACCCCGACTCGGCCGCGGCCTACGACGAGGCGATCGAGCGACTGATGGCCGACGTGCGGGAGACCGACGCCGGGCTCAAGGCGGCCTCGACCGGGGACTGGTACGACATCACCATCGCCGGTACCAACCACGGGAGCTTCTCGGACCTGGTGCTGTTCATCCCGGGCTCTTCGCCCGGCATCGAGCCGGCGCGCGGCCACGAGATCGTCAACGCGCTCACGGTGGCCTTCTTCGACCGCTACCTGAAGGGCGCGGCGGCACCGCTGCTGGACGATCCGGGCGCCGTCTTCGAAGAGATCGAGGCCGAGTCGAGGGTCGGGTCGTGACAGAAACAGGCCCGATGTTCGAATATTCATTAGACGCATTGGCATCCCACACCCGTTCGATTCCCACATGACCCGCATCCTCATAGTTCTCCTCGCCCTGCTCGGCAGCGGCTGCGCCTCCTATCGGCCGGCCAGCGTCGAGGATCTCCCGTCCCAGCAGCGCGTTCGCCTGCGACTTGCCCCGGAGGAGCTGGCCCGGCACATCGCCTTCGCCAGCGGCAACCAGGGGTTCGTCAATGGCAGGTTCGTCAACTTCAGCGCCGACTCCGCCACCTTCGTGCTCTCCAGCCCGACCGCGCACGCTCAGGTAAGTGTTCCGCGCACGTCGATCCTGGCGCTCGAGCGGCAGGATCCCAGCCACGGCCGCAGCATCCTGCTGACGACCGTGCTGGTCGGTGGCGTCGCCGCTCTGGCCTACCTCGGCTTCGAGGGCGACCAAAGCGGCGAGCCCGCCCCCGACGACGACATCACCGACCAACTGGTGCCCGGAATCCGCGTCGTCATTCCCATCGGGCGCTGACGACGCCGTGGGCCTGCGGACTTGCGAAATCCAGAGCGGTCCAGAACCTTGTTTCGGCGGCGCCCCAATGGCGTCCCGGCATTTCCACCCCAACACGGAGGCAATATGTCCCCAGAAAGCATCCGCAGGGCAGTCGGCCGGACTGTCCTCACCCCGCTTCTGGCCGCAGCCTTTCTGATCGGCACGGTCCATGCGTCCGCCGAGGCGCAGACCGGCACGGTCACGGGCACGGTTCGAAGCGCGACCAACGGGCAGCCCATCCCGGGTGCCCAGGTCGCCATTCCCGACCTGAACGTCGGGATTCTGGCCAACAACGTGGGCAGGTACCTGCTCCAGAACGTCCCCGCCGGCACCCACACCGTGCAGGTGCAGTACATCGGCTACACGGCGGCGACCGCCGAAGTGACCGTCGGTGCGGGAGACGCCGCCATCCAGGACTTCGAGCTTCGTTCGGAAGCGATCAGCCTCGAGGGAGTGGTGGTGACCGGAACCGCCGGCGCCGCGAGAAGGCGCGAGATCGGCAACTCGGTCAGCCAGCTCAACGAGGAGGCGTTCCAATCCGCGCCGATCCAGAACGTGGCCGACATTCTGCAGGGACGCGCGCTTGGCGTGACCGTGCTGTCCAACGGCGGCCAGGTCGGTGCCGGCTCGACGATCAAGCTGCGCGGCAACAATTCGGTGTCGTTCAGCAACTCGCCGCTGGTCTACGTGGACGGCGTGCGGATCCGCGAGCGCGGTCTCATCCACTCGGACGAGGCCAACCAGCAGACCAATCCCTTCGACGACATCAATCCCGCCGACATCGAGCGGATCGAGACGATCAAGGGCGCCGCGGCCACGACTCTGTACGGCACGGAGGCGGCCGGCGGCGTGATCCAGATCTTCACCAAGCGCGGAGTCGCGGGAGCGCCGGCGTGGTCCCTGACCATCGACCAGGGGCTGAACACGCTGGGCCACATCGGACCGTCTCCGGACGTCAACCCGACCGGCCTCGGCATGAACAGCTGCAACTTCAGCGGCGACGGCAACTTCCCGGGCGGTGACCCGCAGTTCCCGGCCGACCCGAGCTGTCCCGCCAGCGGATCCTGGCTGAAGAACGGATCTCTGCAGAGCTACAACCTCTCGGTTCGTGGCGGCGCGGAGCGCATGAACTACTTCATGTCCGCCAAGTGGGGCGCCGAGGACGGCGTGTTCGACACCGGCGTCGACGCGAACGGCGTGGCGCGCCCGACGCAGGGACAGGAGACCTGGAACCTGCGGGGCAACTTCTCCTTCGCTCCCGCCGAGGATCTGGACATCCGTTTCAACACCTTCTACGCGCACAGGGACGTCACCTGGGTTCCGGACGGCAACAACGCCGAAGGGCTGCTGCTGAACGTCTTCCGGGGCGGTAGCGACTACACGAACGACGAGGACGGCAAGCTCCTCGACATGGACATCACCAACATCAACGACCACTTCACCAGCGGGATCAACGTGCTGTGGAACCCGATGGAGGGGATGAACCACCGCCTGAACGCCGGAATCGACTGGGTCCGCAACGAGTACTTCGAGGAGCGCCCGTGGGGCTACTTCTACGTACAGGGCGGCAACCGCGAGACCGACGAGCGGACCTTCAGGAAGCTGACGCTGGACTACGCCGGCACGTGGGGCCGCGACCTGTTCGGCCTTTCGTCCTCGCTGTCGCTCGGGGGCCAGCTCTACAACGACTTCGTGACCGGAACCAACGGCTTCGGCAACGACTTCGCGGGTCCCGGAGCCAAGATCCTCCAGTCCGGCGCGATCACGGAGGCCTTCGAGGTGAACAGCACGGTCACCAGCGGCGGCTTCTTCGTACAGGAGGTCGTGGGAATCGGTGACCGACTCTTCCTGACCGGCGGCCTGCGCGTCGACGGTCACTCGGCCTTCGGCCAGGACTTCGGACTGGAGACCTATCCGAAGGGTTCGTTCTCGTATGTGATCTCCGACGAGGGCTTCTTCCCGTCGGCCTTCGGCACCTTGAAGCTGCGCGGTGCGTTCGGCGACTCGGGCAAGGCCCCGGGGCTGTTCGACGCGGCCCGCACATGGGCGTCCGTCGCCGGCGACAACGGCAAGCCTGGAGTGACCCCCAGCAACCTGGGCAACCCGGTGCTGGGTCCGGAGCGGACACGCGAGTGGGAGCTCGGGTTCGAGGGAACGACGTTGAACGACCGCATCGCCTTCGAATACCAGTACTTCAACCAGAACACCTTCGACGCCCTGATCCCGGTCACCCAGCTGCCTTCGGGCGGCTTCGTGGGAACCCAGCTCGAAAACGTGGGCGAAGTCAGCAACGCCGGCCACGAGGTGTTCGTCAATCTGACCGCGCTCGCCACCGAGCAGTTGGGCTGGGACATCGGCCTGCGACTGTCCACCAGCGAGTCCAGGGTCATCGACCTGGGCGATCTCGAGAGCATCAACATCGGTTGGCGCAACTACGTCCGCGCGCCCATCGAGTGCACCTCGGAGCTCGCCAACGGCGTGACCTTCGACGGCAACGGCTACATCGGCCAGGGCTGCACGCCCGGCGAGATGGTGTACTTCCCGCTGCCGGCGTTCTGTCACGACCGCGTGCAGAATCCGGACGAAGTCGCGGCGCCCAGCTACACCGAGCACTGCCTCGGCTCCACCACCCCCAAGTACACCTACGGCATCAGCACCACGATGACCGTGTCGCAGCGCCTCACGCTCGACGTCGTGGGCGAGGGGATGGGCGGAATGTGGCTGTCTTCGGGAACCGCGTATCAGAACACCCGCCGGCGGGTGTGGCCCCTCTGCCGGTCGACCTTCGACGCCATCGCCAACGGCCAGCGCAACTCGCTGACGGCCGGCGAGCGCGCGCTGTGCGATCCTTCGGTCGTGCGCTACGGCATGTGGACGCAGCCGTCGGACTTCTTCAAGATCCGTTCGGCGTCGATCAGCTACCGGGTGCCCGAGAACTTCCTGCCCGGCCAGATCCGCGCGGCCACGCTGCGACTGCAGGGGAGGAACCTGTTCACGATGACCGACTTCGAAGGCGTCGATCCAGAGGCGTTCGAGGACGGTTCTGCCGAAGTTCTCTTCCGGCAGGAGTACTACAACCTGCCCCCGATCCGCAGCTTCCTGCTGTCGGTTCAGGTCGACTTCTAGCCCGGGAGAATACGAAATCATGAATGCAATGAACTCACGTCGGTTGCTCGTGGGCGCGCTTTTCGCCGCCTTCGCGGGAACCGGCTGCGACGAGAGCATCTTCGACGTCAAGAACCCGGGACAGATCCTGGAC
Source organism: Longimicrobiales bacterium (assembly GCA_963662845.2). GTDB lineage: Bacteria > Gemmatimonadota > Gemmatimonadetes > Longimicrobiales > Gaopeijiaceae > Bin94. The sequence continues at coordinate 528,257 of CAXXCM010000007.1, forward strand.
GACGACCTCAACACCGTCCAGGGGGTGACCTCGCTGGTGACGGGCATGTCGTCGGACTTCTCGGCGTCCTACGACGACCTTTCCTTCACCACCGCCAGGCTTTCCGACGAGATCGTCGGCTCGGGGAGCTACTTCTCCACGGGCCGGTATCGCAGGGGCCTCTTCGATTCGGAGGACGCCAACGGCTTCTGGGCCGGCGTGCAGCGGGCACGATGGGTGGCCGAGGCGGGACTTCTCCGGATGCAGGGGATCGAGGGCTACCAGTACGACGGCAACGAAGAGACGGCGAGAGCGCACCTCTTCGGGGGACTCGCCAACCGTTGGTTCGGTGAGAACTTCTGCCAGGTCGTCTTCAGCCAGCCCTACGACGCGGAGAACCCCGGACCCGCCGGAGAGACCGACACCGGCGAAGCCATGGATCGAAACGCGGCGTTCCAGCGGGCCATTGCGCTGCTGGAGCGTGCGATTCAGCACGGAAGCTCGGCCGGACGATCCGACATCGTCAATGCGGCCGAAGGCGGTCTGGCCCAGGTCTACATGGGTCTGGGCGACTTCGCCAACGCGGCTTCCCGTGCCGCCAAGGTGCCCACGGACTTTGTGTTTGCCGCAGCGTATTCGTCCAACTCCAGCCGGGAAACCAGCCAGATATGGAACGAAACGCACGGGCGGCACGAGGTTTCCGCCTGGATGACCCTCGCGGGCACGGTGGGAGCCGGCGATCCCAGGACTCCCTGGACCGACTGTTCCGCCGAGGGCAGCGGCTGTGCCAGCGGCAACGGTGCGGACGGCCAGACGATCCACTATCGCCAGGACAAGTACCCGACCCGCGACGACGACATTCCGCTCGTCAAGGGGACGGAGATGCGCCTCATCGAGGCCGAGGCGGCGCTCAGGTCCAACGACCTCGCCACTGCCATGGCCAAGATCAACGAGATGCGGGCGCACTTCAACCTGGATCCGCTCGAGTCCGACGGCACGGTCGGGCAGATCACGGGCGGCGACGGAGGCGGCGCCAACCCGACATCGATGTCGGGCTGGGACATCCTCGACCGCGAGCGGCACCTGACGCTCTGGTTGGAGGGTCGCCGTCTCTGGGACCTGCACAGATGGGACCACCCGCACCTCGACGGTGGCGGCGTGGTGTACAAGGCGACGGTTGCGCGCCGTGCCTCGTGCATGCCGATTTCCCTGGACGAGTGCCAGGTGAACGAGAAGGTCTCCAGCCTCTGCTTCAGCGTGTAGCGGGGCGAAGACTGTCTTGACGATGGCTGCAACCGCCCTCCGGTGGGTTCGTTCCGGGGGGCGGTTGGGCCTTCTCACGGGGGTGCTGCTGGTGCTTGCCGGCGGTGTCCCCGGTTTCGCCCAGATCAGGGTCGAGGGCGAGGTCCTCGATGGATTGACCGGGCTGCCGGTCGCCGGGGCGATCATCCACCTGCCCGATCTGGCTGTCGGGAGCATTTCCGACGAGCTCGGCTATTTCGTGCTGGATGCGGTTCCGCGCGGAGCACAGGTCTTGGCGGTGCACCGCCCCGGCTACGAGGCGCTGGAGCAGGTGGTGGGGGTGGTGCTGGGCGAGGTGTGGGAGGTGCGCCTCACCCCGGTGGCGGTCTCGTTGCCGGGCGTCAGCGTCGAGGCGGCGACCGGGCCGGAGCGCGAGGCGGCGCTGACCGGACGCCGCTCGGACTTCATTGCGCCGTCCACGGTGGCCGAGGCCGCCGAGCGAACCAACAAGGTGCTCGAGGTGCTGAGGTCGAAGGCTCCACCGCGACTGCGGATTCGCCAGCAGGGGGGCCACGGCGGCGTGACCTTCTGCATCGAGTCCTCGCGGCGCCGACCGTCGGTGCAGGAGCTGATGGAGCAGGGCACGGGGTGTCGTCCGGCGCTGCTCGCGCTGGACGGCGTGATCGTCTATGCGCCGCCGGCGATGTCGGAGATGGCCAGCATGGAACCGCCCAGCCTCCCGGCCGATGTCGCCGCCCTGCTCCTCAACCAGAATCCCCAGGAGATCCGCAGCATCCGCGTCCTGTCGCCGGCGGACGCCTTCTTCCGCTACGGAGAGGCGGGCCGGTCGGGCGCGGTGGAAATCGTCAGCGTGCATCCGGGCAGGCCCAAGGGCAACTGATGCGTTCGGTCGTCGGGATGCGGCCCCTTCTCCTACCGTGCGCGGCGGCGTTGGGGCTAGCCGGATTCCTGCTTCACCCCGGGGTGCGCGCGGAACCGGGCGCGTTCTGGACGATTGCCGCGGCGGCGGTCGGAATCCTCGTGTGGACCGGATGGCTCTTCGCGTCACGGCGCGGAGACGACGACGGCCTGGTGCTGGAGCTGGTCATTCGCACGCCCCACTGGATGCAGACGCTCGCGCAGGGGGCGCTGCTGGTCTGGTGGGGCACGTTCGTGAGCATGGTGCAGTCGTGGGCGCCGATGATCGTGGCGCAACTGCTTCTGGCCGTGGCGGTGGAGGGGCTTTTCGCATGGACGCGGCGCGGGCGCTACACCGCCGGACTGGGCGTCGTGCCGGTGATCTTCAGCGTGAACCTCTTCCTGTGGTTCACCGGACCCTGGTTCTTCTTCCAGTTCGCGATGGTGGTGCTGGTCTACGCCGGCAAGGAGTTCATCCGCTGGCAGCTGGACGGACGGTCGCGCCACATCTTCAACCCGTCGGCGCTGGCGCTGTCGGTGGCTGCGGTGGCGCTGATCGCGACTGGGCGCACCGACATCACCCTGGGGATCGAGATCGCGCAGAGCCAGTTCATCCCGCCGCAGATGTTCCTGGTGATCTTCCTGGCGGCGGTTCCGGCGCAGCTGCTCTTCGGAGTGGCGATGATGACGATGCCGGCCGTGCTCACCATCCTCGGATTCGGCCTCGCCTACCAGTCGCTCACCGGCATCTATTTCTTCTACGACGCCTACATCCCGGTCTCGGTCTTCCTGGGGCTGCACCTGCTCTTCACCGATCCGGCGACCTCGCCCCGCTCGGACGGCGGCAGGATCCTCTTCGGCCTGATCTACGGCACCGGCGTGGTCGTCAGCGCCGCGATGCTGGACGCCATCGGCGCGCCCAACTTCTACGACAAGCTGCTGCCGGTGCCGATCCTCAACCTGCTTGCCCCGCGTCTCGACCGGGCCGCGAACCTGCTCGGCGAGAAGCTGTCGGCGGCGGGCCGGCTGCAAACGCCGGGGGGCGCGCGGCGGCGCCTTGCGACCGTGGCGCTGTGGGGAGCCACCTTCGCGACGATGAGCGCTTCGGGCGGAGTCGGGGACAACCATCCCGGCCAGTACTATCCCTTCTGGAGGGGTGCCTGCGAAGCGGGCAGCGACCGGGCGTGCAACTATTCCGGGGTCATGCTGCAGAACTTCTGCGACCAGGGCTCGGGGTGGGGGTGCAACGAGTTCGCGGTGCTCCTGGTGACGCTGGACCGCAACTTCGTCGGTGCCGCCGGGGAATTCGAACGCTCGTGCCGATTGGAATACGGCCCGGGCTGCGACAACCTTCAAATGCTGGCGGTCGGGGACGAGCGCCTGGCCCGTGGCGCGGCGGCGTTCGGACGCGGCGGACCGCCTCAGACGGAGTTGCCGATCCTGCTGATGGGCAGCAAGGGACCCGTCACCGAGCGGGATCCGGAGGCGCTCAGGGCGCTTGGATGCGAGCGGGGCTGGCGGGAGCTGGGTTGTAGCTGACATGCGGCCCCTGCTGTTGCCTGGCGGCGTCGCCGGGATCCTGGCCGCCTATCTGCTGATTCCGGGAGTGCGGGCCACACCGGGTCTGTTGTGGGGATTCGTCGGGGCGTCGACCGGAGTGCTTGTGTGGACGGCCTGGCTCGCGCTGTCCCGGCAGCGTCGCGGGGAAGCTCTCGTGCTCGATTTCCGAGCCATCAGACCGCACTGGGTCCAGCTCCTGGCGCAGGGAACCGTGCTGGCATGGTGGGGATGGTTCGTGCCGGCGGTATACGAGTTCGCACCCTTCATCTTCGCCCAGTTGATCCTCGCGGTCGCGGTCGAGGCGCTCTTCGGCTGGACCCGGCGCGGTCGCCACACGCTCGGGTTCGGGCCCGTGCCGGTGGTCTTCAGTCTGAACCTCTTCCTCTGGTTCCACCTGGAATGGTTCTTCTTCCAACTGGCGATGGTGGTGCTCGTCTACGTCGGCAAGGAGTTCATCCGCTGGAGGGTCGGGGGACGGATGCGCCACATCTTCAACCCGTCCGCGTTCGCGCTCGCAGTGGCCTCGGTGGCGCTGATCGCGACGGGCACGACCGAGATCACCCAGGGCGTGGAGATCGCGCAGTCGCAGTACGTCCCGCCCCACATCTTCCTGGTGATCTTCCTGGCGGCGTTGCCGGGGCAGCTGCTCTTCGGCGTGGCCACGATGACGATGCCCGCGGTGGTCACGATCTGGGGCTTCAGCGCAGCGTACCTGGCCGTCAACGGCGAGTTCTTCTTCTACGACGCCCACATTCCGATCGCGGTCTTTCTGGGACTGCACCTGCTGTTCACCGATCCGGCCACGTCGCCGAGGTCGGAGCTGGGCCGCGTTCTTTTCGCGGTGCTGTACGGGACGGGGGTGGTCGCCAGCGTCTTCGCTCTCAACGCGGTCGGCGCGCCGCCCTTCTACGACAAGCTGCTGCCGGTGCCGATCCTCAACCTGCTGGCACCGGCGCTGGATCGGGCCGCCGACGCGCTCGCGGGACGGCTTGGGATCGCGTGGGCCGCCGCGAAGGAGATGGTGCCCGCCCGGCGCCGGGTGACGACCGTGGGGCTGTGGGCCGCGATCTTCGCCACGCTGAGCCTCACGGGCGCGCTGGGCGACGACCATCCCGGCCAGTACTACCCGTTCTGGCGCAACGCGTGCGAGGCGGGAAGCGAGCGCGCCTGCGACTACACGGGGGTCATGCAGCAGAGCTTCTGCGACCGCGGATCGGGGTGGGCGTGCAACGAGTTCGGCGTCCTAATGGCCGAGACGGACCGCGACTTCCGCGGTGCCATCGGCGAGTTCGAGCGCGCCTGCCGTCTGGGCTTCGGCCCGGGGTGTGCGAATCTGCAGGCCCTCATGACGGGTGACCCACAGCTGGCCCAACCCGCTGCCCTTCAGCGAGACCGTCCTCCGTCCGGCGAACTGCCCATCGTGCTGCGCGGCAGCAAGGGTCCGGTGACGGAGCGCGATCCGGAGGCGCTCAGGGCGCTGGGGTGCGAGCGGGGCTGGCGGGAGTTGGGGTGCTAGGGTTGACCTGTCCCGGTGGCACGGGTAGCGCTGGAGGCGTCGCTGCCGACTTGGATCGGCATGTCTTCCTGCACCTCGATCGGCCGTACGGTCGGCCTAAAAACTGGCACCGTGACGTTGGACATGCCCGCTCGAGCGGTCATGTTCTGCACCAGCTCCCTCCAATACGGCCACGCGTTGTAGGTGCCGTTGAGTTCGGCAAAGTATCGCAGCGCGTCCGGCGGGAATTCCGAGACGGCCTTGGTCCGATACACCACCCTAAAACCGGCTTCGATGTCGGTAACTCGATGTTCGGGCCCGTCGGCGCTCTCGGAGTGAGCCTCGAACCTGAAGTCCACATGTACGAACACCCTGCCGGAACCTGACGCTCGGCCGTCGTACCTGGCTCGGTATCGCTGGCTCAACCGCAGGAGCTCATCTTGGAATCCCGCCCCCAGATCGGCGCTCATGGCCAAGTCGGTAAGGGTGACCGACTCGATCTCGACGGTCCGTGAAACCAAGCTGGCGCGCTCGAGGTTGGTGGGCATCGCCTCCCTCACGCGGCGACGAGTTGGAGAGTGCGAGTGGGGTGGTCCACTTCGGGTTCGGAAGCGATAGGGTTCATGTCTGCAGGAAAGAGTTGGGGATCATCGGCAGCTTCGTCACCGCCAATAGACAGCCACGCAGCGCGACGCATCGGGAAGCGTACTGACCGGCCGTCGGTAGGGTCATCCACCTCTGTGAAAACCGAATCCACGAGCTCCTCAAGGTGGACGCCCGCTCGCAGCCCACAGGCGTGTGCGAGTCCTGCCAGGCTCCTGAGGGTCATGTTCCGAGTTCCGCTCAAGAGTTGAGTGACGTTGGCCCGGCTGGTGCCCAGCCTTTCGGCGAGCTCGGCCCGGGTGAGACCCCCGTCGTCCATTGCCTTCCAGATCGCCTCGGTAGTCCACAGGATCAGACGCTCTTCCTCGTAGCGTCGACGAGCCTCGGGGCTTTCCGTCTGTCGCGTGATCCACGCCTCGTTGGCCACTATGGATTCTCCTCCAGGTCGCCCGCCGGACAGCTGCCGTTGCTCCGTACCATGCACCTGATCGTTAGCCTCGATCCTTCGTATTCAGGGGGCCTCACCGTTCGACGCTTCGGGTACTCGAGGTGGTAGGAGTAATATACGTGTTAACAAGAGTAACGCAACACCGAGGTCCCGTGCGGTTCCGTCGCCAGTCAGCCGCCGATTTCCATCGCCCAGGGCCACTGGCTGCCCCGTCGTCCAGGCCGCTCCCAACGCCCCCCCAACTACCCCTTCGGCCGGTCCCCCTGCAGTTCCAGGATGTCCACGTTCCACTGGTCGTCGCCCAGCAGGTGCTTCACGAAGTACTCGGCGCGCAGCCAGAACCAGTAGTCGCTCATGTTCCCGAAGCCGTGGCGCTGACCGGGGAAGATGAAGAAGTCGAAGCGCTTGTTGGCGCGGATCAGGGCCTCGGCCATCCGGAAGGTGCCGGCGTGGTGGACGTTGTTGTCCACGTCGCCCGTGGTGAGCAGGAGGTGTCCCTTCAGGTTGGCCGCGATGTCCGAGTTCCGGTCGATGTCGTACTCGAACCCCGTGACGGCCCCGGTCGAGTCCTTCACCTCCTTGACCCCGTCGTGCTTCTCCGACCAGTTCGCGTTGTAGACGTCGTTGTTGTGGTTCCCGGCGGACGAGACGGCGACCTTGAAGAAGTCGGGGTAGACGAGCATGGCCGCGGTGGACATGAAGCCGCCGCCGGAGTGCCCGTAGATCCCCACCCGGTCGATGTCGATGAAGGCGTGACGGTCGGCGAGCTGCTCGATCCCGGCCTTCTTGTCGGCCAGGCCGTAGTCGCGGAGGTTCCCGTAGCCGTAGTTGTGGTACCACTTCGAGCGGTCCGGGTGGCCGCCGCGGTTCCCGATCGTGATCACGATGAAGCCGAACTGGGCCAGCGCCTGCTCGGTGGGGTTCAGCGAGAACGACTTCGACACCGATTCGGTCTGCGGACCGGGGTAGACGTAGGCCACGATGGGGTACTGCTTCGCCGGATCGAAGTCGTAGGGCTTGTACATGACGCCGTAGAGGTCCGTCACGCCGTCGTCGGCCTTGACGGTGTAGGTCTCGGGGAAGTGGTACCCGGCCGCCTCCAGCGCGGACAGGTCGGCGGTCTCCAGGTCCATGACCTTGCGCCCGGAAGCGTCGAAGAGCGCCGAGGCGGGCGTGGCGTCCACCCGCGAGTAGTTGTCCACGAAGTAGCGCGCGGATTCGGGCACCACGCTCTGATGGTCGTAGTCGCCGGGGTTGAGGAGCGTGACGTTGCCGCCGTTGAGGCCGACCCGGTACAGGTGCATGTAGTACGGGTCCTCGCCCTCCTCGCGGGCGTTGCCGCGCAGGATCGCGTATCCGCCCTCCTCGTTCACTCCCATCAATGCGTCGACGTGCCAGGGGCCTTCGGTAAGACGAGCGCGAACCGTTCCGTCCGGTGCGTAGCGGTAGAGGTGCGCCCACCCGTCCCGTTCCGACCACCAGATGAGGTCGCCGCTGGCCAGGCGGCGGGGTGCCTGGTGCTCCACGTACGTGTTCAGGCGTTCCTCGATCACGGCGGTGACCTCGCCGGTTGACGGGTCGGCCCTCAGCACGTCCACCCGGTGCTGGTCGCGGCTGCGACGCCAGAAGTAGAGCTCGCTGCCGCTGTCCGACAGCCACTTGGTGATGTTGGGCTCGTCGCGCCCCACGCCACCGCCGCCGCCGAAGAAGAAGAAGCCGCCCCCACCGCCCCGGGGCGCGCTGAAGATGCCCATCCGCTGGTCCTTCCAGGGCTCGTCGTCGATCTGGGTCATCTCGCGCGATTCCATGTCGAACACATGGAGGCTGGTCTGGGTGACGTTCTCCTCGCCCGGCATCTCGTAGCGGTAGCTCTCCAGCTTCGGGCGCGTGTTGCCCACCGCGTGGACGACCCACAGGTGGTCCACCTCGCGTCGGTCCTGGCGGGTGAGCGCGAAGTAGCGGGAGTCGTGCGACCAGGTCGTGCCCGAGAACTGGCGCTTCTTGTGCTCCTCTTCGGTCTCCTCGTCGTTCTGTCCCCGGCCCTGCGAGCCCCAGCTGAAGTCCTTCTCGCCGTCGGTGGTCAGTTGGATCTCCTCGACCTCGACGTCCTCCTCCGCCTCCTCGGCCTCGTCGCCGGTCTTGCCTCGCCGCGCCTCGACGATCTTCTCGTACTCCTCGTAGCTCATCATCCACAGGTTGAACTCGCGGCTGAAGACGACCCATGCCGTGTCCGGCGAGACGCTTGCCCAACTCGGGTGGCTGTCGGGCTCCTCGTAGTCCTCGAGCTCACGCAGCGTCCGCGTGGTGACGTCGTACTCGAAGTGGTGGACCTTCTTGCGCGTCCGGGGCCTGCGCGGGCCGCGCTGCTCCTCGTCCTCCTGGTCCTCTTCGATGTCCTCCTCGTCGTCCTGGTCCTCCTCTTCCTCCTCCACCTCCTCGTCCTGCGACGACTCGACGTCGAACTGGATGGTGTTGGGACCGGTAAAGCGGATGGCGCGGATCGGCAGGTGCTGCGCGTCCCAGGGGTCGCGCGTGATGCGGGTCAGCTCGGCGGCGATCCTGTCGTTGTCGAAGATCTCGGTGCGGGTGCCCCGGTCCGGGTCGACCAGGTGGAAGTGCCTGCCCTCCGAGGTTTCCCACTCGTACCAGAAGCGGTCCGTGTCCTCGATCCAGCGCGGCGTCACGCGGAGCGAATGCACGAGGTCGCGGACCTTGTAGGGGGCGAAGCGGGCCGCCTGCTCGAAGTTGGCGGAGCCGGGTCCGCCGACCTTGACGCTGCCCTCGTCCTGTGCGGCGACGGAGCCGGCGGTGGCCCCCAGGGCCAGGACGCACGCGGCGACGAAACCCAGGGCAAGACCGGGTGCGAGGTGGGGACGTGGGCGGTCGGCGGTGCGGCGGATCATTCTTGGCCTCCGTTGAGGGTGGGGACGCGGTGTGCCGGGGCGCCGGGTGGCGCGCTGTACCGTGGACACGCATCTTCGCTGGCGCGTTCGACGTGGGACACCCGAAAAGAAATGGGGGGACTTGCAGGATGATGCAAGGAACGACGGGGGTTCTGGCGCTCCTCCTCGCGCTCGGCCCGGGGTTGCAGGCGCAGGTCCAGGAGTCGACCAACCGCCCGGTCGTCACGGCCGCCGACTACGCGCGCGCCGAGCGGTTCCTGCCCGGCAATGCGGGACGCCTCGTGACCGGGGTGCCGCTCGGCCCCGTGACCTGGGTCGGCGACGGCGACCGCTTCTGGTACCGGGTGCGCACTGCGGACGGCGAGCGCTTCATCCTCGTCGACCCCGGGGCGCGGACCCGGAGCGACGCCTTCGACCACGGTCGTCTCGCCGCCGCGCTCTCCGCCGCTGCGGACACCGCCTACGATCCGGCGCGGATGCCGTTCAGCGCCTTCGAGTTCATCGACGGCGGCAGCGGGATCCGTCTGGACGTCGGCGCGGCGAAGTGGCGCTGCGACCTTGCCTCCTACATCTGCACCGAGCGCGACGCCTCCGCCGAGTTCGGCCCGGCCGAGCTCGCGTCGCCCGACGGCGCGCGCGCCCTCTTCACACGCGACCACAACCTCTGGGTCCGCGCCGCCGGGCAGGCGGAAGAGGAGGCCACGCAGCTCACCGAGGACGGGGAGCCGTACTGGGACTACGCATCGTCGCCCGAAGGCAACACGTCGGCGGTGACGATCCGGCGCTTCGGCATTCCGGTGCCTCCCGCGGCGCTCTGGTCGCCGGACGGTCGCTACGTGGCCACGCATCAGCTCGACCAGCGCGGCGTGCTGGAGATGCATCTGGTCCAGGGCGCGCCCGAGGACGGCTCCAAGCGGCCCCGGCACCACGCCTACCGGTACGCGCTTCCCGGCGATTCAATCATCCCCATGGCCCACATGGTCATCGTGGACACGGAAGTGGGCGCGGTGACGCGGCTGAACGCGGATCCGCTCAATTCCATCTTCCAGTCGCCCTTCACCTTCCAGAACGTGTGGTGGGCGGAGGACGGATCGGCCCTCTACGCCCTTCGCTTCACAAGAGGACAGAAGGCCGTGAGCCTGGAGGCGGCAGACCCGGCGACCGGCGAGGTGCGCACGATCATCGAGGAGAGCTGCACGACGTATTGCGAGGCCACGCCGTCTCTGGCTTCGCGGCCCAACGTGCGGGTGCTGGACGGTGGCGAGGTCGTATGGTGGTCCGAGCGGGACGGATGGGGCCACCTGTACCTCTACGACGGCGGCACGGGCGAACTGAAGCGGCAGCTGACGGGCGGTCCGTGGCTGGTCCGGCAGATTCTGCATGTGGACGAGGAGGCGCGCACGGTCTGGTTCACCGCAAGCGGACGCGAGGGCGGCGACCCGTACTACATGCAGCTGTACAGCGTCGGGCTGGACGGCGGACCGGTGCGCCGCCTCACGCCCGAGGACTCCCACCACCTCGTCACGGCCAGCCCCGGCGGTGCCTGGTTCGTGGACACCCACGGCCGCATCGATACGGCTCCCGCAACGGTGCTGCGCGACGCGGACGGCGCGATCGTGATGACGCTGGAGACCGGGTCGCTGGACGGCCTCGACGCGCTGGGTTGGAGTCCGCCCGAGATGGTTGTGACCAAGGCGCGGGACGGCGTGACCGACCTCTACGGTCTTATCGTGAAGCCCACCGGCTTCGACCCCGATGCCGTCTACCCCGTGATCGACTACGTCTACCCGGGTCCCCAGACGGCGTGGGTGCCCAAGAGCATCGCCGATCCCCTGTCGCGGGTGCTATGGGACGCACAGGCGACGGCCGAACTGGGCGCGGTCGTGGTGGTTCTCGACGGCTTCGGCAAGCCCTTGCGCTCAAAGGCGTTCCACAACGTCTCGTACGGCAATCTTCAGGACGCCGGGGGGTTGGCGGACCACGTAACGTCGATGAAGCAGCTGGCGGCGTCGCGGCCCTGGATGGACCTGGGGCGTGTCGGCGTGTACGGCTTCTCGGGGGGCGGATACATGTCCACCCACGCCATCCTCACCCAGCCCGACTTCTACAAGGTCGCCGTCTCGGGCGCCGGCAACCACGACCAGCGCGGCTACATCGCGCTCTGGGGCGAACTCTACCACGGCCTGATGGACGCGGACGGCGCCAACTACATCCAGCAGGCCAATGCGACCCACGCCGCCAACCTGAGGGGTAAGCTCCTTCTGATTCACGGCGAGATGGACGACAACGTGAGTCCGGCGCTCACGATGCAGGTCGTGGACGCGCTCATCAAGGCGAACCGCACCTTCGACATGCTGATCCTGCCGAACCTGAACCACGGGGCGGGGGCCGACCCCTACTACATCCGCCGCCGCTGGGACTATTTCGTGGAGCACCTGATCGGGGCGGAGCCGCCGCAGGACTACCGGGTGGTGCCGTCGTGAGGGGGACGGCACTAGCGCGGGGCTTGCGGAAACCGCTTGCCCGATTCGGCACCCGGCTGTATACAATAGTGCGTACCTGTTGCGATTCGGGCCGCAGGTCCGTATCTTGGCGCGCCGTGGAAACAATGGGTTTCCCAGCCATGCCACAACCAACCCACAAGGAGAGTCACATGAGACCGTCTTCGCGTTCGAGACCGAGGTTCCCAGGAGGGTTCCTCATTGCGGGCGCGGGCCTGCTGGCCCTGGCTCTGGGCTCCGCACCCGTGTCCGCACAGAACACGATCACCGGAACGGTGGTCGCGAGCGGAACCCAGCAGCCGCTCGCGGGCGCTCAGGTGGTCATCGAGGGAACGGAGCTTGGCACCCTCACCGACAATCGCGGCCGCTTTCTGGTGCTCAACGTGCCCACCGCGAGCGTGACGGTTCGGGTGATGATGATCGGCTACCGAGAGACTACAGCGTCGGCTGCGGCTGGTGAGCCTGTGACCATCGAACTGCAGGAGACCGCGATATCGCTCGACGAGATCGTGGTGACTGGGGTGGTCGGCGAGCAAGCCGCTCGGGCGGTGGGCAACTCAATCGGGCAGGTCAACGTCGCCGATCTCGAGGAGTTGGCACCAGCGGTCGATGTCCAGCGGATGCTAAGCGCGACCGTGCCCGGTGTGAGGGTGTCGATGGGGGGTGGCGAGGTCGGTGCGGGCGGTACCACACGGATACGTGGGATCGCAAGCCTCTCCCTTGGAGCCCAGCCGCTCGTCTACGTGGATGGCGTGCGCGTCAACGGCCAGGAGAGCAACGCGGCCTTCGGCTGGTGGGGGTTCAACGGCAACGCCCAGCCCTCGCGCCTCCAGGACTTCAACCCTGACGAGATCGAGAACATCGAGATCATCAAGGGACCGGCGGCGGCGACGCTGTACGGCACCGAAGCGTCCAACGGCGTGATCAACATCATCACCAAGCGGGGACGAACGGGGGCACCGAGAATCAACGTCACCATGAAGCAGGGGGCGAACTTCTATCCGAACGTCTACAACATGTTCCCCGATGTGTGGTACATGTGCAACGGAGTGTCACAGACGGTCGACGTCGATGACCGACTGCGCTGCAACCCTGGAGAAGTGACTTCCTTCAATGTCCTCCAGACCGACCGCGACGTGTACGGCAACGAGTGGTTCCAGACGGGCCACGCCCAGTCCTACGGCGCAGACGTCACCGGCGGGACGCAGCAGATCACCTACTACGTATCTGCAGATTGGGACCGGGACGAGGGGGTCGTCTGGTACAACTGGCGGAACCGCATGAGTGGGCGCGCCAACCTGACGTACACCCCATCTGAGAAGCTGGAATTGAACTTTGGCCTCGGCGCGATACGTAGCAAGGCGCAGTCGGCCTCGGCTCAGCAGGCTCTGCCCACGGCGATCATCTGGGCGTGTCCTTCGCCCGGCTGTGAAGCGGGCTCGAACTCCCAGAACCGCATCGACGGACCTTACCGGGGCTACATCGCCTATCTGCCGGAGGCCTACGAGGATGACATCGAGGGGTTCCAGCATGTGGACCGCACGACCTTCTCTCTAGAAGCCAGGCACGAACCATACGAGTGGCTGACGCACCGCGCCATCATGGGCGGCGACTTCGGTGTGGTCAGGAACTCGGAGTTGTATCGCACGACCAATCGGGAACCTCCCGGGCAGTTCACTCCGTGGGGTCGGAAGACCGTCATCAGCCTGAGCACGAGCTTCTTTTCTCTGGACTACCAAGCTAACGTGCCACTTACCTTCGGAGACTTCAGCCTGACCACCTCTGGCGGCGTCCAGTACTACCAGCGCCGTGAGGAATCGACTCGGGCGCACGGGGAGACGTTCCCGGTCGAGGCCCTGGAAACCGTTACCTCCGGTGCTGAAAAGCAGGCGGCGGAGGACTTCCTCGAAAACAAGACCTTCGGCGTGTTCGTCCAGGAGCAGATTGCCTGGGGCGACAGGATGTTCCTGACCGGTGCCGTACGTGGAGACGACAACAGCGCGTTCGGTACGAATTTCGATTTCGTGGTCTATCCGAAGCTCTCGGCATCCTACGTGATCAGCGACGAGCCCTTCTTCCAGAACGCCGTGCCCGGCGTGAACACGCTCAAGCTGCGAGCAGCTTGGGGGAAGGCCGGCAAACAGCCAGACGTGTTCGACGCGATCCAGACCTATGCTCCGACGGTTGGCCCGGAAGGCGCTTCGGTCCTGACCCCCGAGAACATCGGGAACCCGGATCTCAAGCCTGAGGTCGGAACCGAGATCGAACTGGGCTTCGACGCCGGTCTGATGGACGACCTGCTTGCGCTTGAGTTCACAGTCTACAGCCAAACCACGAACGACGCGTTGGTCCGTGTCCCCGTCATTCCGTCCATGGGGTTCCCCGGAGTGCAGTTCCGGAACATTGGCCAGATCACGAACCGAGGCATCGAGATCGGGATCAACGGGTCCGTCTACAATTCCGACGCCTTCGGTCTGGACATGGGTGCCACTTTCTCCACCTTCGAGAACGAAGTCGCCAACCTCGGCGGCCAGCCGCCGATCGTCCAGAGTTCTTCGAGCCTCAATCGCCAGTTCCATGTGGAAGGATTCCCGCTGGGCAGCAGCTTCTACAAGCGGGTGGTCAGTGCCGACCTCGATGGATCCAGCGGGCGCAACACGGCGACCAACCTCATGTGTGAGGGCGGGGAAACGGTGGGCGACTCCCAATTCTCAATGGGTGGGGGTGCTCCGGTCCCCTGTGCGGACGCTCCAGAGGTCTACTGGGGTCAGCCGATACCGAACATCGAGGGCGGCCTGTACGCCAACTTGCGAGTGGGGCAGAACCTCACGCTCTACGGGCTGGTCGACTATGTGGGCGGCCACACGTTGAGCCTCGGAGACGTGAGCGCTCAGCATCGGTTCTTCATCAACTCGAAGGCGATCCTCGAACGTACCGACCCCATTCTCCTCGGATACGAGGCGCTCGGGGCCCAGGGCCTGGCGCAGCCGGGCGTCGTCGCGGGTGACTTCGTGAAGCTGCGCACGGTCTCGGCTTCCTACACGCTGCCCGAATCGTGGGCCCAGCAAATGTGGGCGAGCCGTGTGTCACTTACAGCCTCGGTCGACAACCTGTGGACGATCTGGCAGAAATCCACTGAGTCCTTCGGACATCCGATCATGGACATCGAGCGCGCACGCCAGAGCCCCGGGCAGTTCGGGCTCAACGGCTACGTGCAGGAAGGCTGGCCCCAGATGACCCGGTTCACGTCCACCCTCCGGTTCACCTTCTAGATCACAAGGAGAGAAGAAAATGACAGCAAGAAACAGGCTGGCTGGCGCGGCTCTGTTCGCCGCTTCGACCCTCGTGCTCTCCGGGTGCAACCTCGATGAAATTCTCGAGGTGCACGTGCCCGGCAAGGTTCTCGAAGAGGCCCTGAACAACGCTTCGCTGGCGCAAGTGCTGACGACGGGGGTCGTCGCGGAGGTCGAGTGCAGCTGGAACCAGTACGTTGCGGGTGCCGCGCACCATTCCGACGAGTACGTGCCGACTTCCGGCAACCTCACCATGCGGAACTGGGGGCAGCGCAAGATCTACGCCTCCGATTCCGGATACTCCCAGGGCACCTGTGGCGGCTGGGGCTACCCGATGTTCACTCCGCTTCACACGGCGCGCTTCCAGGCGGAGGACGTGTCGGTGAGACTGTCGGAGTTTCCCAGCGATGAGGTGCCGGGCTTGGCATCCCTTCAGGCGACGGCGGCCACGTGGGGAGCGTTTCCTCTCGTGGCGATGGGTGAGGGCTTCTGTCGCATGGCGATCAACGGCGGTGGCGTGATGACGCCGGCCGAAGTCCAGGCCGAGGCCGAAACGCGATTGACTTCGGCAATCTCCCTGGCGCAGGGGGCGGGGGACGAGACGCTGACCATGCAGGGGATGCTGGGAAGGGCGCGGGTGCGCGTCGCGAGGGGCGACTACGCCGGTGCCATTGCCGACGCATCCCAGATTCCCGACGGCTTCGTCGTCAACGTGACCCGTGACGCGGCCGAACCGAGGCGGTACAACTACTACTTCGAGCGGCTCAACGCGCCAACCGGGTTTCGGGCTCACGGCTCCGTCGCAGACAACTATCAGAACCTGACCATCGGCGCGGACGGCATGCCCACAGATGGCGGTGATGGTGTCAGGGACACCCGTGTCAACGTCAAATCCGACGGGAATCTGGCTGCGGATTTCGCGACGACGCTGTTCTATCACGACAAGTACGGTTCTCGGAGCGACCCACTGCCCTTGGTGCACTGGCACGAAGGCCGCATCTACGAGGCCGAGGCGTTGGCCATGCAGGGCGATGTCGATGGCGCGCTCGGCAAGATCAACGGCTTGCGCGAGGCTGTGGGGCTTCCCACAGTTACGGCGGCGGTCGGTGCCGGCGAGATCATGGACCTGATCAAGGAGGAACGTCGGCGTCAGCTGTTCGTGCTCGGCGGACATCGCCTGCATGACATGCTTCGCTTCGACATCCCGTTCCTCGGTGAACCGGGTTCCATTCATCCCAACGGCTTGGACCAAACCGGGGCGGAGTACGGCGACGTAACCTGCTTCCAACTTCCGGAAGTAGAGATCAAAGGCAACGAGAACATCAGCGGGTAGGTATCAACCCGGATGACAGGAGCAACGGGGTCGCCGCCCGACCGGTGGCGGCCCCGATCCTTTTTTGCGCTCAAAGGGGAGCGCGGCCACACCCAACAGGAGGTTTGCCATGAATCCGAAAGCGAGTCGGAAACCGCTTGGCCCTGCACTGCGGGGCCTTGTCGCAGGAGGAGCCGGAGGTCTCCTGGCCCTGGCTCTGGCCGTCGCCCCCCTCGCGGCCCAGAGCAACATCAGCGGCACCGTCGTCGAGGGCACCACCCAGCGACCGCTGCCTGGGGCCCAGGTTCTGATAGAGGGCACTGAGCTCGGCAGCCTCACGGACAACCGCGGCCGCTTCCTCATCCTGAACGCGCCATCGGGCACGGTCACGCTCCGAGTCGTCATGATCGGCTTCCGCGAAGCCACCGCGACCGCCAGCGCCGACCAGCCGGTCACGATCGAGCTTCAGGAGACGGCGATCTCCCTCGACGAGATCATCGTGACGGGAACCGTCGGGGAGCAGCAGGCGCGGTCGGTCGGGAACGCCATCGGACGGGTCGACGCCGCGGTCATTCAGGAGCAGGCGCCGGTTCAGGAGGTGCAGCAGCTCCTGTCCGCGACGGTACCCGGCGTGCGCATAATGAACACGGGCGGTGCCATCGGCGAGGGTGGCGTGACGCGCATCCGCGGCGTCGCCTCGCTTACGCTGGTGGCCACACCGATCGTGGTCGTGGACGGCGTTCGGGTGAACGGTGCGGACGGGGACCCGTCGCTGCTTTGTGGCATCGGGGCCGACTGCGGCGATTCGGGGTCTCGGATCAACGACTTCGATCCCGACGAGATCGAGAGCATCGAGGTCATCAAGGGACCGGCCGCGGCGACCCTGTACGGGACCGAGGCCTCCAACGGCGTGATCCAGATCATCACCAAGCGTGGCGCGCGGGGAGCTCCCCGTGTGAACGCCCGGATCAGGCAAGGCGCCTCGTGGATGCCGAACCCCATCGAAATGGTGCCGCCGACCTACTACAGGAGCTCGTCCGGCGAGATCGTCGAGGTCAACGTGCTCAAGCACGACAAGGAAAACACCTTCGGCCTGCTGAACTGCGACCCGGCGACCTACACCGGCTGTCAGGCGAATGGGGGTCGTGACTGGTTCCGCACCGGCCACAACCAGTCGTACGGAGCCGATGTCAGCGGTGGGACCGAGAGCGTGACGTACTTCGTGAGCGGCGAGTTCGACCGCTTGGAAGGACCCGTCCCCTACAACTGGCAGAAGTCCCTTCGGGGACGCGCGAATCTGACCTACGCCCCCAGCGAAGCGTTCAGGTTCGACTTCAGCCTCGGCGCCAACCGATCGAAGATGGAATCGGCTTCGGCGCAGCAACCCCTGCTAACCGCAGTGATCTGGTCCTGTCCCGCCCCCGGCTGCGAGCCCGGTTCGGGCACCCCACAGGCTCTCGACGGGCCCTCGCGGGGATACATCGCCTACCTCCCGGAGGCCTACGAGGACGAGATCGAGGGAATCGTCGACGTCGACCGGACCACCTACAGTCTGCAGGCACATTGGGAGCCGCGGGATTGGCTGGCGCAGAAGTTCGTTCTGGGCGGCGATTTCGGAACGCGGACCAACACCGAACTCTACCTTGCGACCGGCAACCTCGGCAACTTCTTCAACACTGGCCAGAAGACCGTGGCGAACGAACGCACCTCGTTCATCACCGCGGACTACCAGGCGAGCAGCACGTGGTCGCCGTTCGAGAGCATCAGCTTCGGCACCGGTGGCGGACTCCAGTTCTACTCGAAGAAGACCGAGATCCTCTGGGCGCGAGGTCAGGGTTTCCCGGTCAAGTCCTTGGAGACCATTCCCTCCGGCGCCACCCGAAGCGCCGACGAGGAGTACCTGGAGAACAAGACGTTCGGGGTCTTCCTACAGGAGCAGATCGGGTTCGGTGACAGACTCTACCTGACCGCCGCGGTCCGGGGGGACGACAATTCGGCCTTCGGGCAGAACTTCGACTTCGTGGTGTACCCGAAGTTCTCCGGCTCGTACGTGATCAGCGACGAGGAGTTCTTTGCCGAGAGCGTGGGATTCGTCGAGCAGCTGAAGCTGCGGGCAGCCTGGGGACAGGCCGGCAAGCAGCCGGATGTGTTCGACGCCCTCAGAACCTATGAACCTTCGGTGGGGCCGGGCGGGTCCTCGACCGTCACGCCCGAGAACATCGGGAATGCGGATCTGAAGCCGGAGGTGGGCACCGAGGTCGAGATCGGCTTCGACGCCAGCGTCCTGGACGATCGTGTGGGGCTGGAGTTCACCTGGTACGACCAGAAGACCCAGGACGCGATCGTTTCGGTGCCCGCGATTCCGTCGAACGGCTTCCCCGGGGTCCAGTTCCAGAACATCGGGGAAGTGCGGAACAGCGGCATCGAGTTCGGGATCAACGCCAATGTCTTCAACAGCGACGCCGTCAGCGTCGACATCGGCGGCACCTTCTCCACCACGAACAACGAGATCACGGACCTGGGCGGCCAGCCCGCCGTGGTGCACACGAGCACCTTCGGACAGTATCACGTCGAGGGACAGCCGCTGGCGGGCATCTACATGAAGCGCATCGTCAGCGCCACGCTTGACGGCAGTTCCGCCACCAACGTGATGTGCGAGGGTGGGTCGATTCTTCCAAGTGGCGAGACGGCGGGAGCGTCGGCTGGCGGTGGCGCACCCGTTCCGTGCGCCGATGCCCCGAACGTGTTCTGGGGACAGCCGATCCCCGACAAGGAGGGCAGCGCCTACACCACGATCTCGATCGGCAACAACCTCCAGTTGTACGCGATGGTCGACTACGTGGGGGGACGCACGCTGATTAGCGGCGACATCGCCGCGCAGCACCGGTTCTTCATCAACTCGAAGGCCATCCTCGAACGGACCGACCCGATCCTGCTCGGTTACGAGACTCTGGGCGGCGTCGGCCTCTGGCAGCCAGGCGTGATCAGCGGCGATTTCGCGAAGCTCCGGACGGTTTCCCTCAACTACACTGTGCCCAATAGCTGGGCCCAGAGGCTCAACGCTTCGCGTGCGACCATCAACGTCGCCATCCAGAACCCCTGGACGATCTGGGTCGGACAACCGGACAGCTTCGGCGTGAAGCAGATGGATCCGGAAGTGGCCAACCAGGTCGGCGGAGCGACGGCGGGGCTGACCGCCTACAACCAGGAGGGCTGGCCCCAGCTCAGGACCCTCACGACCACCTTCAGGCTCACATTCTGAGGGAAAGGAGCAATCCGATGATTACGAAGATCAAGCGCAACGCGCGGATGGCGTGGCTGGGCCTCGTGGTGCCCGGCATGCTTCTCCTTACCACAGCGTGTGACCTCGAAGAGATTCTGGCGGTCGACATTCCCGGCAAGGTCGACGCCGAATCGCTGAACGACCCGACGCTTGCCGACGTGCTCGTGAACTCGGTGGTGGGCGACGCGGAGTGCGCGTGGAGCAACTACGCGGCGGCGTCGTCACATCATTCCGACGAGTGGATTCCCACTTCGGGGAATCTGAACATGCGCGAGTGGGGACAGCGCAAGATGGATCCGCAGGGACTGTCGGGGGGCGTTCTGGCCACGGGCTCCTGCGAGTCCAACTACGGCGTTTACACGCCGCTCCAGACCGCCCGCTTCCTGAACAACGACGTCTTCGACAAGCTGGCCGAATTCGACGCGGGCGACGTGCCCAACAAGGCGACCATGCAGGGGAGGGTCAGGGCCTACGGCGGCTGGGCTCTGATCGCGCTCGGAGAGGGCTTCTGCTCGATGGCGCTGGACGGCGGGCCGGAGATGACGCCCGATCAGGTGCTGGATGTCGCGGTGCAGAACTTCAGCGCGGCGATATCGGGGGCGGGGGACGCCGCCCTCGTCACCAGTTCATATGCCGGTCGGGCGCGCGCCAAGCTGGACATGGGCGACTGGTCGGGCGCCATCGCCGACGCACAGCAGGTGCCCGAAGGCTTCAAGTTCGGGGCGGACCGGGCGGGCGATCTGGACAGAAGGCAGAACTATCTGCATCGCTGGCTCAACGACACCAACGACGGTATCAGCAAGCACGGGTCCGTGGCGGACCACTTCCGCGACCTGACCGTCAACGACGCCGGTGAACTGACCCAGAACGACGGAATGCCCGACCCGCGGGTGCCCGTCCAGACCATCGGCAACCAGGCGTTCGACTTTTCGACGATCCACTACTTCACGGACAAGTACACCTCGCGGGGCGACGCCGCGCCCATGGCATCGTGGGAGGGCGCTCAGCTGATCGTCGCTGAAGCGGCCGCCCAGATGGGCGATCTGGCCACGGCGGTGGGTGTCATCAACGGGCTGCGGGCCAAGTCCGGACTGCCGGAATGGGCGGCCGGAGCTTCGGCGTCGCAGGCCGACGTGATCGCGGCCGTGCTGGCGGAACGCTCCCGCGAGCTGTTCGTCGAGCAGGGCTGGCGCTTCAACGACATGCTCCAGTACCGAGGTTCGGCTCAGCAGATCCCGTTCCTGGGTGAACCGGGTTCGATCCATCCCAACGGACTCGACCAGACGGGTGCCGAGTACGGGACGGTCACCTGCTGGGCGCTGCCCCTGGTGGAGACCAACGGAAACGAGAACATCGGCTGATCATCACAGTGCGGGCGGGCGCCTCCGCGGCCTACGGCGCCCGCCCGCCTCGCCGAGTCGTGATCAGCACCACCCCGTCCGCCGCGTCGGGCCCGTATTCCGCCCCTGCGGCAGGCCCCTTCACGACCTCGATCCGCGCGATCGTCCCCGGATCGATGAGTTCCAGCGCGCCCAGGCCGCCCTCGACGCCCATGGCGCGCACCCTCACCCCGTCGACGAAGACGACCGGGGGCCGGTTGAAGGTGAAGCTCTTCGCGCCCCGCACCCGCAGGAAGTACCCCATCCCCACGGCGCCCCCGGTCCGCACCAGCGTTACGCCGGTCACGCCGTCGAGCACCTCGCGCACCCCGCGCCCCCCTTCCAGCTCGCTGCCCTTGATCGTGGGGCCGGGAATGTCCGGCCGCCGGATCGCCCGCGCGACCACCTCCTGGAGCACGTAGGCCGGCGGCATCATCTCGAAGTCGCGCAGAATCACCGTCGCCCGCTCCACTCCCAGCCGCTCGACCAGACCCACGTGGTCGGAGTGGGTGACGCGCACGACCGACACGCCCATCGGCACGGTCAGTATGGCGTAGCGGCCATCGGCGTCGGTGACGGTCACGGCGTCGGTCCCGACGATCTGGACCACGGCACCCGCCACCGGCTCGCCGGTCATGCCCGAGCGCACAAGGCCGCGGAGCGAAGCGCCCACCTGTCCCGCGAGCGGCTGGGCGCCCGCGAGCAGCAGCGCGGCGCTCAACCGAAGCAGCATCAGGACCCCACGCGCTCGAACACGATGTCGGCTCCGTTGGGCTCGAACGGAATCGCCACGCGGGTCACGTTGCCGTCCCGGTCGGTGGTGAAGGTCACGAGCCCGGTGACCGGCACCATGTTGGGCGGCGACGTGATCCTGAAGACCTCGTAGTGAAAGTGCTCCAGCTCCAGCCGGAACTCGTCGTACACGATGGTCAGCCCGTTCGCGCCGGCGGCGATCTCCATGTCTCCGTAGCCGGCGTGGCTGTAGGTCCCCGCGTACGATGCCAGCGCGTGGCCCGGCCGGGTTCCCGCCACCCGCTTGGCCAGCATCTCCTCTTCGGATTCGGCGGTGCGGGCCTCCTGCTCCGCGCGCTGCTCGATGTTGCGGGCGTTCCAGTCCACCTCCGGCAGCCCGAGCAGCCGATCGTACACGTTGTACGCGACCATGATCGGCACCGGATTCATGCCGCCCGAGCGGTTCGTGAGCACCATCACGCCCATCTTCTCGCGGGGCAGCCACGACATGGACGAAATGAAGCCGTCGATGCCGCCGCCGTGCTGCACCATCTTGTGTCCGCGGTAGGTGCCCACGCGCAGTCCCAGCCCGTAGCTGACCGGTCCCACCTCCGGGAACTCCGAATCGCCCGGGATCGCGAACTGCGGCTGCTGCATCTGCGCCGAGCTCTCCTCCGAGATCAGGCGGTGCCCGTCGTACACGCCATCCTCGATGTGGGCCTCGATGTAGGCCAGCATCTCCACGACGTTCGAGTTGATCGAGCCCGCCGGCCCCACGTTGTCGATGTTGCGGAAGGGCACCTTCCCCAGCACCCCGTCGCGCAGGATGTACGGGAACGCGTAGTCGCCCGAGCCCGGCGAATCGTCGACCGAGGTATTGGACCGGTCCATCCCGAGCGGCGTGAAGATGCGCTCGTCGATCAGGTCGCTCCAACCCCGCCCGGTCAGCCGTTCGGCCAGGTACCCCGCCGTGAGGAACATGAGGTTCTGGTACTGGTAGCGGCTCCGGAACGAGGCGTTCGGCTCCAGATGGCGCAGCTTGCGAAAGATCTCCTCGCGCGTGGCGGCCCGGCCGTACCACACGTTGTCGTGCCTGGGCAGCCCCGACTGGTGCGTGACCAGATCGCGCGGCGTCATTTCGGCGGTGGCGAATTCGTCGTGCAGCCGGAAGTCGGGCAGAAAGTCGCGCACCGGCGTGTCCCAGTCGAGCATGCCGTCGTCCACCAGCATCGCCATCAGCGTCACCGTGAACGACTTGCTGTTCGACCCGATCGCCATCGTCGTGCGCTCGGTCACGGGCAGCCGGTTCTCGACGTCGCGGTAGCCGAAGCCCCGCGCCAGGACGATCTCCCCGTCGTGAACGACGCCCACGGCCACACCCGGAACCTGCCAGTCCTCCATGACCCGAGCCATGAAGCCGTCGAAGCCGGCGAAGGGGTCGCGTGCGTCCTGTCCCGAGACGTCCTGGTGCCCCGGAATCGGGAGCGCAAGGACGAGGGCGAAGACGAGCAGAAGTTGCCGGTGTCGCAGGCGCATGGAGTCCCTCCGGGTCCGGGTGTTACCTCAATTTATCGCCAGGCGCGCGCCCCGTCATGGCACGCCCGACCATTCGAGCTCGTCCAACGCCGGCGGTCCGATCAGGGTTGTGGCTCGGGCGGCGCGATCCGAACCTCTCGCATGGGCGAGTCGGCGGACAGCTCCGACGACCCACCGTCGTGGCCGTTCAGGCTCAGAATGTAGGCCGAGACATCGAGATAGACCTGCTCCTCCAGCCCGCCGGGATTGTCGTCGGGCATGGTCGAGCGGATCGTGCGGTAGAAGGAGTAGACCGTGCGCCGCCCCCAGTTCGACTGGAACGCCCGCCCCCTGAACTCGCTGGTCGTGTGGCACTCGGAGCAGACTTCGTTGAACATGGTCCGTCCCCGGCTCGCCTGCGCGTCGGTGAAGATGCCGGCGGCGGGGGTCGCTGGGTCCTCCGAGGGGGTCGGGGCGGCAGGAGTTTCGGGAGTCTCCGTTGGAGTGCTGGCGGGCTCGGGCGGTTCGACCGACGCTTCGGGACCGCCAGAGGCGCATCCGACCAGAACGAGGCCGGCCAGGACGAGAGGAACGGACAATCGAGCCCGCAAAAGACGTTGCCGGGTCATGGACCGGAGGCCCTCCATTGGTGTAGAATCTTCGTTCCGGCCCACTGCGGGCCGGCGTGAATCCAAGATACAGGGGAATGAACGAAATGCGCAGCCAGCCATCAACGCGCGCACGCAATCGCAGCACACGACTCGCGCTCGCCGCGGCCGGCCTTATGGCGGTGGCGGCCTGCGAGAACCTCCCCCTCTCGATGGGCGACGTGCATGCCATCGTGGTCACCGGAGCGCCGGAGCTGTGGGCCGAAGTCGGGCCCGACGCGCTGGCGACGCTGGGTCCCACGGTGTTCACGGTTCGCGACGAGCGCACCTTCCGGGTCAGCTACCAGGAGCCGACCGACTCGGCCTGGGCGGGGCTTCGTCGGCTGAAGCAGCTTCTGCTGATCGGCAAGGCCTCGGATCCGTGGATGGCCACGCCGCTGGCCGATTACGACGAGCCGGTCGCGCCGCCCGGGATCGTGCAGGTGCCCGAGGTCTGGGGACGCGAGCAGCTGGTCACCCTGGTGGTTCTGGAAGAGGAGACCGACCTGGAGGCGGACGCGGCGGCGGTTCGCGGACTGCTCCCCGAGCTTTGGGGCGTCTTCGACAGCCAGTACCGGGAATGGGTCGTCGCCAGGATGTTCGCGACGGGAGGGGACACCGCGCTGGCAAGAACCCTGCGCGGGGAGCACGGCTTCGGCCTGCTCGTGCCCGAGGTCTACGACTACCTGGTGCAGGATTCGGTTCACATCTTCCGCAACGACAACCCGGACCCCTCCGTGCTCATCCGCCAGTTCGCGGTTACCTGGCGGACGCCGGTGCCAGAAGCGCTGGGGACGGAGGCGCTGCTGGATTGGCGGGCGCAGATCGTGGAGCGGTACTACGACTATCCGCAGGTGGTCAAGCTTGACGACATGCGCGCCGGGCCGGAGGAGTTTGGCGGCATACGGGCCTACGGCGTCCGGGCGGTCTGGCAGAATCCTCCCGGAAGCTACCCTGCAGCGGGTCCGTTCATCACGCTCGCAACGGTCTGCAGACCGCAGCAGCGCATGTACCTCATCGACGCGTGGCTTTACGCGCCGTCCAGCGACAAGTACGAATACATGATCCAGCTCGAGGAAATCCTCGGTTCATTCCACTGCACGGAGTAGTATTCGCGATGTCAGCCAAGAGACCGCGCAAGCGCGGCATCCCCAGCACGGGCACCTCCCCCGCAATCGCCTTGGCCGTCGCGCTCCTGGCGGCAGCGAGTTGCGCCGGCCCAGCCGGGACCGATGCACCCGTCGGCGAGCACGGCGCCGAAGGAGTCGGCTACGGAAACCCCGACCACACCCACCACGTCGAACTGATCGACGAGATCATGATGGCCCCCATTCGCGACGGCCAGATCGCGGGCGCGTCGGCTGCGGTCGTCCACAGGGGCGAGACCGTCGCGGTGCGGGGCTACGGATGGGCGAATCTGGAGCTGCGCGTCCCGACCCCCGAGAACGCGATCTACGAGATCGGGTCGATCACGAAGCAGTTCACGTCGGCGGGGCTGTTGCAGATGCAGGAACAGGGTCTCGTGGACCTCGATGCCGACATGGCGACCTACCTCCCCGACTTCCCCACGCAGGGCAACCAGATCACCGTGCGGGAACTCCTCGACCACACGTCGGGGATCCGCGGCTACACCGAGATGGCGGCGGCCCGGCCCTATTTCGTCCGGCGCGTGCCCCGGGACAGCCTGCTCGCGCTCGTCGCGGCCCACCCCTTCGACTTCGCGACCGGCGAACACGAGATCTACAACAACTCCGCCTTCTACCTCGCGGGAATGATCCTGGAGGACGCGTCCGGAATCAGCTACGAGGATTATGTGGAGCAGAGGATCTTCGCGCCGCTCGGCATGGACCGTTCGCACTACTGCAGCGAGACCGAGATCCACCGGGGCAAGGTGACCGGCTACGCGGCGGGTGAGGACGGCCTCGCGCACAAGGGATACATCGTCCACAACATTCCCTTCGCGGCGGGTTCCCTGTGCTCCAGCGCGGGCGATCTCGCAACCTGGCTCGGCGCGCTTCACGGCGGCGAGGTGCTGACCGCCGACTCCTACCGGCAGCTAATCGAACCCGGCGACCTCAACGACCGGACCAGGCTCCGCTACGCCCTGGGCATCGCGGTGAGCGACGTTCTGGGACACCGCGCGATCCACCACGGCGGCGGCATCGACGGCTTCCTGTCCGAGTCGCTGTACCTGCCCGAAGAGGAGCTCGCGGTCGTGGTGCTGATGAACACCACGGCCCTGCCCGGCCCATCCGCCCTGGCGTACGAGATCGTCGAGGCCATGGTGGGCGACGCGACGCCGGAGCCCGCCACCTTTGAGGGCGACCTGGCGTACTTCGAGGGCACCTACGGGGGCCCAGCCCGCGCCGGCCAGGCCGTGGTGCGGATCGCGGCCGACGGCGATATCCTCACGGCCACCATGATCATGCAGGCCGACCAGGACATTCCCGAGGACGGGCAGCAGACCCAGACCCTCGACTACCGTGGCGGCACGACCTTCGCCGGCGATGGCGCGACGCTGACCTTCGAGGGAGATGGCGACGCCGCCTCGGTGCTGAGGTACGACGTCGTCGCGGGCTACACCGTGATGGCGCGGCGTTAGGGGCGGGCATTGTCCTTCGTCCACCTGCACACCCACTCCGAATACTCCCTGCTCGACGGCGCGAACCGCCTGAAGGATCTGGTCCGCAAGTCGAAGGAGTACGAAATGCCCGCGCTCGGGCTCACCGATCACGGGTGCATGTACGGCGCGTGGAGCTTCCAGAAGGAGGCCCGCAAGGAAGGCGTCAAGCCCATCATCGGGATGGAGGCGTATGTCGCGCCGGGAGATCGGCGCGAGCGTGCGCGCTCGGGGCAGGGAGGCAAGGCGCACTACCACCTCGTGCTCCTGGCCCGTGACCAGGAAGGCTACCGCAACCTCATCAAGCTGTCGTCGATCGGGTACACCGAGGGCTTCTACTATCATCCGCGCGTCGACCGCGAGGTGCTGGCCCGCCATTCCGAGGGCCTGATCGTCACCTCGGCCTGCATGGCCGGCGAGCTGGCCCGAAACCTCGTGGCCGGCAACGACGACATGGCCCGCGAGGCGGCGGAGTGGTACGCCAACGCCTTCCCCGACCGCTACTACCTCGAGGTGCAGGCCCACGGGACCCCCGGCCAGGCCGATCTCAATCGGAAGGTCTTCGCTCTGGCCGACGATCTGGGACTGCCGGTCGTTGCCACGAACGACGCCCACTTCCTGCATCACCACCATCATCCGGCCCACGACATCCTCGTCTGCATCGGCACCGCCAAGAACCACGACGACGAGAATCGGCTGAAGTACGACGACGGCCTCTACTTCAAGAACCCGGACGAGATGGTGGCCGCCTTCCCCGACCGCCCCGACGTGATCGAGAACACGCTGGCGATCGCCGACCAGGTCTCGCTGAGTCTCGAACGGAAGTACCAGCTTCCCAGCTTCCCGCTGCCCGACCGCTTCCGTGACGACAACGACTACCTGGTGCACCTGGCCGAGGTCGGGACCAGGGAGCGCTACGGCGATCCGCTGCCGGACGAAGTGGAGGCACGGCTCCGCTACGAGCTCGACGTGATCCTCGAGACGGGGTACGCCGGATACTTCCTCATCACCTGGGACTTCATCCGCTGGGCGCGCGAACAGGGCATTCCGGTGGGTCCGGGGAGGGGCTCGGCGGCGGGCTCGCTCGTCTCCTACGCTCTGCGCATCACCGACCTGGACCCGCTCGACTACGGACTCATCTTCGAGCGCTTCCTCAATCCCGAGCGGATCTCGATGCCCGACATCGACATCGATTTCTGCTATGAGCGAAGGGGTGAAGTGATCGAGTACGTGCGCCAGAAGTACGGGCGCGACGCGGTCGGGCAGATCGTGACGTTCGGAACGATGAAGAGCCGCGCGGTCATCCGGGACGTGGGCCGCGTTCTGGGCTTCGAGGTCGGCGAGACCGACCGGATCGCGAAGATGATCCCCAACCAGCCGGGACAGAGCTACACGGTGCACGAAGCCGTGGAGCGGATTCGCGACGTCAAGACGCTCTACGAACTGGACGATCGCCACAAGCGGCTCTTCGACTACTCGATCACGCTGGAAGGGCTTTCGCGCCACGCGTCGGTTCACGCTGCAGGGGTGGTCATCGCGCCGGGGCCGCTCGACGAATACGTGCCCATCTGCACGCAGACCAAGGGGGGCAGGCACGGGCGGGGCAGGTCGGACCAGGACGGGCCGGACATCGTCACGCAGTACGACATGAACTGCCTCGAGGACGCCGGGATGCTCAAGATGGACTTCCTGGGCCTCAAGACGCTGACGGTCATCCACGACGCGGTGCGGGCGGTCAAGGAGCGCATCGGCGAGTTCCGCCACCCCGAGACGGGTGCGGTCTTCGAGTCGGATGCAATGGACGACGTGCCGCTCGACGATCCAGCCGTCTACGCGATGCTCGCCGCCGGCGGGACTTCGGGCGTCTTCCAGTTCGAGTCCAACCTGGCCCTCGACAAGCTGCGGGCCATGCGCTGCGACCGCTTCGACGATCTGGTCGCCACGAACGCGCTGATTCGGCCGGGCCCGCTCGATTCCGGCATGACCGACCGGTACATCCAGCGCAAGCTCGGCGACCAGAGGGTCGAGTACCCCGCGCCGGGGCTGGAGCACATACTCGAAACCACCTACGGCATCATCGTGTACCAGGAGCAGGTGATGCTGATCGCCAACGACCTGGCGGGCTACTCGCTCGGCGAAGCCGACGTGCTGCGCAAGGCGATGGGCAAGAAGGACGCGGCGCTGATCGAGTCGGAGCTCGGCCGCTTCACGGAGCGGGTCGTGGCCAGGGGTCACGACCGCCGGACCGCCCGGCGACTGGCGGAGCAGATCAAGACCTTCGGCCGCTACGGCTTCAACAAGTCGCACTCGGCCGCGTATTCGCTGCTGTCCTACAAGACCGCCTGGCTGAAGCGGTACTACCCGGCCGAGTTCATGTCGGCCCTGCTGTCGTCGGTCCTGGACAAGACCGACGATGTCGTCAAGTACATCGGCGAGTGCCGCGAACTGGGCCGCCATCTCTCCGGTTTGGACGATGGCGTGGAGGTCCTGCCCCCCGACGTGAACGAGAGCGGCTGGAAGTTCACCGTCGTCGGCGACGGCACAATCCGCTTCGGCCTCGGCGCGGTGCGGGGAGTCGGTAGCGCGGCGGTGCAGTCGGTCCTGGCGGCCCGAGTCGAGGGCGGTCCGTTCGACAGCCTGTTCGGCTTCCTCGAGCGCATCGACATTCGGGCGCTCAACAAGCGGGCCTGCGAGGCCCTGATCACGTCGGGTGCGCTGGACTCGTTCGGCCACCGCGCGCAGATGCTCGCAGGCCTCGACGCTGCCTACGGCGAGGCCATGGCCAGACTCCAGGAGACCGAGATGGGACAGCCCACGCTGTTCGGCGAGGCGATGGGTGTGGAGCGATCCGCGCCGGAGCTGCCGACCGTGCCCGAGTGGGAGGACCGGGAGCGTCTGGCCCGCGAGAAGGAGGCCCTCGGGTTCTTCATCTCCGGACACCCGCTCGACCGCTACCGCGAGGTCGTGCGTCTCTTCGACGAACTGGACGCCGACGCCCTCAAGGCTCGGATGGGCCACACGGTCGAGATGGCCTGCGTGGTCACGGCGGTCGCCAGACAGGTGTCGCGGCGCGACGGGTCCGAATGGGGCAAGGTGACCGTCGAGGGCTTCCAGGGCACCGCCACGATCCTGGCGTTCAAGGACGTGTGGCAGTCCTACAGGGACGCGCTGCACACGGACGCCGTGGTGCTCCTGCGCGGCAAGGTGAGCGACCGCGACCGCGACGAGGAGGACCCGCCGGTGTTCCTGGATGCCGCCGAGCCCCTGAAGGACGTGTGCGAGAGCGGACGTCTCGCCGTGCGGATCTGGATGGGCTGGGACGCCGATCTGGCCGACGACGCCCTCGGGAGGGCCCGGACGGTCATGGAGGACCGCGCCGGGCACGCCCCCGTGGAAGTGCGCGTCGGCGAGGTCAACGGTGCGCCGGCGCCGCGCCTGCGGTCCCGGACGCTCAGGGTGACGCCGGACCGCGAGACGATCCGGGCGCTGGAAGCGGTGTTCGGAAAGGGAAGGGTGGAGCTGGCGAAGACCTGAGGCGCGCTCCTACCAGCCCGGGCGACGCTGGGCCAGGAACTCGTCGAGGCGCTCCACCTGATTGTCCTCCAGCAGCCCGTTGATGTCGGTGCGCAGCGTCTCGAACTTCGGCGCGAGTTCCTGGACGAGGTCGCGGAATCCGGTCAACGAGCGCCGCATCTGCTGGCGGTCGGGACGCTGGGTTCGATTGCGCGCGCCCGGCCCCCCGGCGCCCCGTCCCCGGGAGCGGAGCTCGGACGCCATGACCTCGAAGCGCCCGAGCGCCTCCTTGTTCTCGTCGCGGAAGGCATCGACCAACGCCGTCACGGCCTCGGTCTGCGTGTCGGTGAAGGCCAGCTGCTCCGCGAGGCCATCGAAGCGCTGGTCCAGCGCGTTCCACAGCCGCATGCCCGGATTGTTGGCCATGGCGCCGCCCGGCCCACCCGGACGCTGCTGTGCGGCGGCGTGATCGGGCGTCGCGAGCGCGATGGCCGCCGCGGCGATGCCGAGTGAGAGGAGTCGTCGGGGGTCGCGGTTGAAGGTCATTGTCGGTCTCCTTCGTAGTGGGGCGGAAGCGGACCTGCCCCAGGCGGGCGGGCCATCGTTCCATTCAACGACACTTTGGTGGTAGGATCCGTTAGTAGTGAGTGGGACACCTGACACTGTGAACTCGGAGGACAGCAACATGAGGACCTTCCTGGCCTGCGCGGCGCTGGCACTCGCGCCGTGGGGTACCGGAGCGATGGCCCAGGAACCCGAAACGGAAGTGCTCGTCGGTCACTGGATGGGAACGCTCGAGCTCGGAGGCGTGCAGCTCCGCATGCGCTTCGACGTCGAGACCGACGACGGCAGCCTGAGCGCCACCATGTACTCGGTCGACCAGGGGAACGCCGAAATCGCGGTCGCGACCCTCGACGTTGCGGAGGCGACCATCTCGATGACCATGCCCATGATCGGCGGTTCCTACGAGGGGACGCTCGCGGACGACGGCGCCAGCATCGAGGGCACCTTCACCCAGATGGGCACCTCGCTGCCGTTGGTCCTCGAACGGATCACGGAAGAGGAGGCGAGTGCGGGTCGACCCCAGGATCCGGTCGAGCCGTTCCCCTATCTGGCCGAGGAGGTGAGCTACCCCAACCCGGACGGAGGTCACGTGCTGGCCGGCACCTTCACCCGGCCAACCGAAGGCGGCCCATTCCCCGCCGTGATCCTCATCTCGGGATCGGGCCCCCAGGATCGGGACGAGGCCCTGATGGGACACCGTCCCTTCCTGGTCCTGTCCGACCACCTCACCCGGCGCGGCATCGCCGTCCTGCGCTTCGATGATCGCGGCGTGGGAGAATCGACCGGGAACTTCGCCGCCGCGACCTCGCGCGACTTCGCCTCCGATGTCCTGGCGGGCGTGGCCTACCTGAAGGGCCGCGACGACGTGGACACGGGAGCGATCGGCCTCGCGGGACATTCCGAGGGCGGTCTCATCGCCCCCATGGCGTCCGTCGATTCCGAAGATGTCGGCTACATCGTGCTGATGGCCGGACCGGGTGTGAACGGCGAGCGCATCCTCTACGCCCAGGGTGCCCTCATCGCCCGCGCCCAGGGTGCCACCGAAGAGACGATTGCGACGAACGAGGCCCGACAGCGCGCCATCTACGATATCCTGAAGACCGAACCGGATCTCGCTCGGGCCGCCGAAGCCATCGAGCGCGAGACCCGCGCAGCGTTCGAGGCGCTCACCGACGCGGAACGGACCCAGGCCGGGATCACCGACGAGGCGTCGTTCGACCGGGTCGTCGCGATGCAGGTCCAGCAGGTCAACACGCCGTGGTTCCGGTATTTCCTGACCTACGATCCCGCCCCGGTGATCGAACGGGTTTCGGTTCCGGTGCTGGCCATCAACGGCGAACTCGACCTGCAGGTCCCCTACGAAGAGAACCTCCGCGAGATCGAGGCGGCCCTGCGGCGAGGCGGCAACACCGACTACGAGATCCACGCGCTGCCCGGCCTGAACCACCTGTTCCAGCACTCGGAGACGGGTTCCCCCAGCGAATACGGAACCATCGACGAGACCTGGGCCGTGGACTCGATGGAGCTGATCGCGGACTGGATCCTAAGGGTCGCGGGGCGGTAGGGTGGCGATGCAATCCTTCGCCACCCTCGTCATTCGTGCAGCACCAAGACCGCCTTCTGCGCAAGGCGTCTTGCGACATCCTTGTTGAGGTCCTTTCGCTTCCCGCCCGAAGGCCACCCGATCAGGTTACCGTGTCGCGGAGGCGTATCGTCCCGTTCAAAGCGCAGTCCCACCTGCTCGACGTCGACGTGTGTGATCTCGCCACGTCCACGCGGGGCGATTCCCCGATGCGAGCCGACCGACTTCCCGATGTCCCTGACGCGCGGTTCTGCCAAGCCCCCTATGTCGAAGACGGAAGTTTGTCCGTTCCTAGGGAGAAACGCTCCAGGCTTGACTATCTGCTTGGCCGGAGCATAATCGCTGCGGTGAAACAGGAATCGTGCGATCTCGCCCATCCTACTCGGGGTGGTAGAGACGCCGCAGGAGGTCGGTAAGCGCGGTCGGGAACCTGTCTGTCCAACGGACAAAGCCGTGAGCCGTACCGTCGACAAGACCAGCCGCATAGCTGGGATGACCACTGGGACCGATGCTGACGGAAACCATGGTCCGGTCACGACGAATCCAGTCGAAGGCCACCTCGCCATCTGGATCCAAGCCTACTTCGGGCACCGGGAACCCATTGGGAATCGTGTCGAGCAGTCTCCTTGCCCTGGCAAGGGTGGTGGCAAGCATCGTTTCCCGTGCCATGCTCGCGGACTCGGCGAACAGGTCGACAAGATCCGACCGGGCGGCCCAGAAGCCGACACCCCTGCTTCTTCGAGCAAGGTGATCGATCCTCCGGTCTGCCTCCATCGCCCTGTCATCGGACGCCCGGGAACGTCGCCGAAGACGAGCCCGCGAGATCTGTCGTGCCAGAATCATTCGTGAAGTACCGCATTCCTTTCGGTTATGAGCTCGAAGAAGATCCTGTTCTTGAACTTCCTCAATTCTTCGAAGGTTCCCCAGAATTGATCCGTTTGCGGACCGAACTGGTTGTCCGAGAAGACGTCAATGTCCAACAGGAATCCGATCCTGTCGGGAGCGAGGTCGTCCAGGAGAAAATGAGTGACGTGAGCTGAGAGTTCGCACTCCAGGTCGTGAGCCGTGATCGTGGAGAGCAGGCTGTCTACCCGCAGACCCAAGGAGTCGGGCAGGGAAGGGAGGGTTCCGAAATAGTCCTTCGGATCACGGTATGATAGCCGGAAATGGTTGATGTACCGCAGCGCCAGCCTAACAACACGACGGGGTCTGGCAACGTCCAGGAACTGCGCGACCAAAGGCCGCGCCTTTTCTGAATACTCCTCCCAGCTCGGGTACGGTGATCGTCGGCTGAAGGTGACTCCGTTTGTCCGGAAATCGATCACCCAATCCCGATCCCGACTGAATCCACGAGCACCGATCACCTTCCCGCTACTGGGATTCCCTGCCGCTTCTGATTCAGTCGGAAGCTGTGTCGGCACCGAGTCCGCCGTAAGCTCGCGAACTTCAGGAAAGCCCTCCTGCGATTCCAGTGCGCTCAGCAGGTGACCTGCATCGATAGGATTCTCTTCTGCGATCCTGACGTCCAGAACGGCTTCCCGGATTGGGGCTCTAGAAAGGTGGCGCATACGGGCCATGGCAGCTCGTGGTCGCTGTCGGGAGACGAGGGCTAGGGACCCAGATAGTTTCTAGACAGTACGTCATCAAGCTGTCAGCGACAACGGTGCCTTCGGTTCACCCGGCCTGGCGGCTCATCGCCCAACGCCACGACCTCTGCCCTGCGATATTGAGAGCCGCTCGACGCGTCGCCAGAGCCCTGGCGCGCCCAGGTGCTCGGCCACCTCCCTGAATCCGGCCTCGGGGCCGCGCCACTCGAGTTCGTCGATGTCGTCGAAGAGGACGGCGCTGTCGCGCAGGGTGGCGAGATCCCGGAACAGGTAGGCGTCCGCGCGGTTCGCGAACAGCGACTTGGCCAGCCGCTTCGCTCCCCGCACGTCGACGTCCCAGTCGCGGACCAGTCCGGGGATGTGCTCCAGATGGTGGTAGCGTCCGAGCACGGTGGCCGTGGACTTGGCGCCCCAGCCCGGGACGCCGGGAAAACCGTCGGCGCTGTCGCCCACGAGCGCGAGGTAGTCCGGAATGCTCGCGGGGGGCACGCCGAACTTGGACACCACCCCCCAGTGGTCCCGCAGCTCGCCGCGACGACGGTCCCACTGCACCACGCGCTCGCCGACCACGCACTGCGCCAGATCCTTGTCGGGCGTGCAGATGTAGACGGTCTCGACGCGCGGGTCGCGGGCCGCCCGCGCCGCGCCGGAGGCCAGCCCGTCGTCCGCTTCCAGCTCCTCCATGGCCCACACCTGGAGGCCCATCGCCCGCAGCGCGTCTTCGAGCGGCCCGAACTGCGCGCGCAGCTCCGCCGGGATCCCGCTGCCGGTCTTGTAGCCGGACCACAGTTCGTTGCGAAACGACTCGATGACGTGGTCGGTGGCCACCGCCATGTGCGTCACCCCCGACTCGAGCATGGAGAGCAGCGAAGCCAGCACGCCGCGCATGCCACCCACCGCGTTGCCGTCCCGGTCCGTCGCGGGCGGCGCCCCGAAATGGTGACGGAAGAGTTCGTAGGTGCCGTCGATGAGGTGGACGTTCATGGCGCGGATGTCCGGTCGGTGCGCAGCGGGCCCTCGTGGCCTACTATGACACTGGAACTATTCGCGGCGACCGCAAGGTCGTCCCCGCATGGCACGGAGCGCAACAGGAGCAACCCATGAGCCGCAGACCCGGCGCGACAACCACCCACCCCTTCACTCTAACCGCGACGGCGGCCCGGACTTGCGTCGCGATGGTGGCCGCGGCCGCCCTGGTCGCCCTCATCCCCACAACCCACTCCGCCGCACAGGAGACCCACGCCGACGACCTCCTGACCGTGGGGCACTACCTCGACATGGAGCGCGTCGCGGATCCGCAGATCTCGCCCGACGGCAGCCAGATCGTCTTTACGCGATCGTGGGTGAACAAGATGGAGGACCGGATGGAGTCGGAGGTCCGCATCATGGACGCCGACGGCGGGCGGCAGCGGTTCCTGCTGGACGGGTCGAGTCCGCGCTGGTCTCCCGACGGCACGCGGATCGCGTACCTCGCCCCCGGCGAACCCGCCGGGCAGCAGATCTTCGTGCGCTGGATGGACGGCGAAGGCGCCACCAGCCAGGTCACCCGCGAGATCGAGACGCCGAGCAACTTCAAGTGGTCTCCCGATGGCGCGCACATCTACTTCCAGCGCCGGGTACCGCACGCCAATCCGTGGCCGATCGATCTGCCGCCGGCTCCCGAGGGTGCGAGCTGGACGCCTCCGCCCCGAATCGTGGACCGGATCCATTATCGCTACGACCGCATCGGGTTCCTCGAAGACGGCTTCACGCACCTGTTCCGCGTCCCGAGCGAGGGCGGCACCGCCCGGCAGCTCACGAGCGGGGAGTGGAACGCCGGCGCCACGTTCGCTCCTGGCGTGGGCAGCGTGGGCTACGACCTCACCCCCGACGGGGGCACGCTGGTCTTCGACGGCCTCATGGAGGACGCCGACGGCCTGTACCGCGAGTCGCACGTCTACGCCATGGACCTGGAGTCCGGAGAAATCCGCCAGCTCACCTCGGAGCGCGGACCCTGGGGGCGTCCGGTCGTTTCGCCCGACGGCCGCAGCATTGCCTACACCGGCTACCCGTGGACCTCGCAGACCTACAAGACCACCGAGCTGTACTTCATGGACGCCGACGGCGGCAATCCAACCCTGGTCTCGGGCGCCCTCGACCGCGACGTGGGCGGCATGCACTGGGCCGACGACTCGCGGGGCGTGTTCTTCACGGCGGGCGACCGGGGCACCATGAACGTCCACTACGCGACCAGGGACGGCACCGTCAACCAGGTCACCGAGGGCAACCACATGCTGTCGCTGACCTCCGCCGCGCGCGACGGGCACGCGGTCGGCACGCTGACCTCGCCGCACCGGCCCGGCGACGTCGTCGCCTACGACCTGAACAGTCCCGGCGACCTGAACCAGCTCACCCGCGTCAACGACGATGTGCTCGCTGGCAAGCGCCTCGGCGACGTCGAGGAGATCTGGTACGAGTCCACCGGCGGCACGCAGGTGCAGGGCTGGATCGTGAAGCCGCCCGACTTCGACCCGGCCCGGAGCTATCCCCTCATCCTGCACATCCACGGCGGGCCCCACGCCATGTACAACGTCGCCTTCAGCTACCCCTACCAGAACTTCGCCGCCAACGGCTACGTCACCCTCTACACCAACCCGCGCGGCAGCACCGGCTACGGCACCGACTTCGGCAACGCAATCGACAACGGCTACCCCTCGGTCGACTACGACGACCTCATGGCGGGGGTGGACGCGCTCATCGACCGCGGCTACGTCAACGAGGACCAGATGTACGTCACCGGATGCAGCGGCGGTGGCGTCCTTTCAAGCTGGGTCATCGGCCAAACCACGCGATTCGCCGCGGCGGGCGTGCGCTGTCCGGTCATCAACTGGATGAGCTTCGCGGGCACGGCCGACATCACCGTCTGGGGCTACTACCGCTACCACGGCTACCCCTGGGACAACCCCGACAAGTACCTGGAGCACTCGCCGCTGATGTACGTCGAGAACGTCACGACGCCGACGATCCTCATGACGGGCGAGGACGACCTGCGCACCCCGATGGCCCAGACCGAGGAGTACTACCAGGCGCTGAAGCAGCTGGGCGTGCCGACGAAGATGCTGCGCTTCCACGAGGAGGCCCACGGCACGGGCTCCAAGCCGTCCAACTTCATGCGCACCCAGCTCTACCTGATGAAGTGGTTCGAGGAGCACGGGGGACAGCCGAGGATGACGAGCGAGGGGTAGGGCATCGCGCCGCGGCCCTCAGAAGGCCAGCAGCTTCGTGACCTTCAGCGTCAGGGCCCGGTCGGCGAGGGCGGTGCGGCCGGGCTCGGGGCTCCGGTCGCGCCGCTCGGAGTAGACCAGGAAGACGTCGCTCAGCGGCGCGTGGATGAGGTTGAAGCGGACGTTCGTCTGCACTTCGTCCGTCGTCTCGTTGTACTGCACGAACGCGCTGAGGAAGGTGCGCGTGTTGTGCGCGTACCGGAACCGCCCGCCCAGGAGGTTGGCGTCGAAGGCGCGTCCGGCCAGGTTGAGACGGTTTCGCTGGGCGCTGCCCTCGAGGAAGAAGTGCGCGCTGGGCCGCAACGTGACGCTGCCGGTCACCGAAGTCCTGTCGCCGTCGAAGAAGCCGCCCCGCGTGAGCGAGAGCTTGCCCCCCAGCTTCCGCCCCAGATTCGACTGGTAGCTGGTCGTGAAGGCGCCGAAGTCGTACCGGCCCTCGGGCACCGCCACTCCCGCGATCGGGGTTGCCTCGGCAAGACGCTCGTACGACGCGGAGTATTCGAGCGTGAGCACGCTGCTGTCCAGGAACGAGACGGCGAGCCCCGGCTTGACCTCGCGGCTCTCGATCGTCCAGCCCGCATCCGAAAACAGGTTCACGTCCACATAGGGATTGAGTTCCCGTACATGCGGAATCGCCGGCTGCGGGTGCGCGCCCAGCGTCAGGAACCCCTGGCGAATTCCCCGTCGCGCCACGAAGCCCACGCCCGGGTTGAAATCGTCACCCACGGTCTTGAGCAGCATGGACGCAGCCCATACCGGATCGCGCCAGGCGACTTCGAAGGCACCCGCCATCCGGTCCCCGGACACCTCGGGCTCATCGGTCGCCGCCACGTAGGAGTTCAGCAGCATGCGCCCGCCCGCGAGCCTCAGATTCACGTCGGTGCCCAATGATCGGTTGTAGGAGTCGGCCACACTCGCGCCCGTGCCCTCGCGGTTGACGAACATGAAGCCGATGTCGCTGCTACCGAGGATGTTCTTCCTCAGCCGCACAACCGAGAAGTTCTCCCCCGGGGCGCCGGGGTCGTCCCTGGTCTGCATGTTGAGGACGCCGATCGCGTAGCCCCCCACCCGGCCGGTAAGACGGGCACCGCCCGCGATGGGCACGGGAGTGCGGTCCGCCGAGAGACCGATGCGGCGGCTGTGGAACAGCCTGAAGTTCTGCGGGCCCGAACCGGTGCGGAAATTGCGCACGCGCGCGTCCTGGAAGCTGAAGATCCCCTCGTTTTCGAGGAAGAAGTCGCGCTTTTCCGGGAAGAACAGCGAGAACCGGGTCAGGTTGATCTGCTGCTCGTCGACTTCGACCTGCGAGAAGTCGGTCAGCGCGGTCACATCGAGGGTGAGCTGCGGCGTGAGTCCCCATTTCAGGTCGAAGCCGCCCTCGATCTTCTCGCCCGGCGAGCTTGCCCGCCAGCCGTCGCTCCGGACTCCGTTCACGAACGGCTTCACCCACAGGTTCCGTCCCTGTCGAATCCCCTCGATCGAGGTCAGCGTCCCCGCCCGCGACATCTTGTAGACCCGGAACTGGCGCGGGAGCGCTGCCCAGTTCGAGTCCTCCGAGATGCGTCGGACGCGCCGAGAGAAGTTCAGTCCCCAGCTCTGCGGACCATCCGTCTCGCGGAATCGCAGCGTGGTCAGGGGGACCGCGACTTCCGCCACCCAACCCCAGTCGTTGACCGCCGTGGCCACCTCCACCTCGCCCTCCCAGGCCCGGTTGACCGACTGCTGGTCGTTGAACGCCTGCGCGTCGAACAGGGCACCCGCCGGATTGACCGCGAACAGGAATGCGTTCTGACGGTCCAGGTAGGTGTCCAGCGCGAATCCGAAGATGTCCGAGTCCTGCGTGGCGAAGTCCTGTTCCATCCCGGCGGAAACGAGCGCCTCCGCCTGACTGTCGTACATCGTCGCACCGACGTACAGGCGCTCGTCGTCGTAGAGGATCCGCACCACGGTGCGCTCGGACGATGGAATGCCCTGGGCGGGGATCGACTGGTAGAAGACTCCCCTCGTCGAGTCGGCCTGCGCCCAAGCCTCGTCCGCAAGAATGCCGTCGAGAACGATCGGGGAGATCGCTCGGCGGGCTTCAAGGGTGGGGCGCGGGATCGTGTCGGGATCGACGGGGCCGTTGGCAACGACCTGCGCCAGCAGGCCCGCCGGAGACGGACCGAGGAGCGCACAGAGTGCGAAAGCGCGAAGGATGGCCGACCGGCCGCGGCAAGTGTCCAATCGCTACAGAAGCTGTCCCAGACCCACGATGACGGTCACCATCGCTTCCGCATGGCGCGGTTCGATGCCGGCCGCTTCGAGCGCCCGTGTGGCCTGCAGCGTGTCGAAACCAGACTCGTCCATAACTCGTAACATTTGTTCCTCCTCCATCAGTGTCAAGCAGAATCGGGCGGTCCCCGACAGTCCCGTCGAGGAGCTCTTGCCCGTGTCGGTGGAACAGACACTGTCCCGGGAAATGAGGGGCGATGGAATAGCCAGATGGGACTATCGCGTAGATCGAGCTGGTGGATCCGCGCTCGGGGCCCCGGAACGGGGGAACTCGGACGCTCCGAAATGGGTATCCTACTCTCGCGAACCTGCTGGCCGAGCCTCGTGCCAGGCACTGCGTGCCGATCCCGATCCCGAAACATCAAAAGTGAGCCCTGAATGCCCCGAACGGTGGAAACAACGACAGTCCCGCGACCGCGCCTGCCGCTTGTCCCGACCCTGTTTCTCGTGCTGGCCAGCGCGGTGTCGCCCTCTCCCGCGCAGTCGCAGGAAGTCCCCGAGATCGAGAGGATCACCGTGACCGGCAATGTGCTCGACGAGGTTACGGCCCGGCCCATCGAGGGTGCGATCGTTCGCGTGAACGGAATGGAGCTAACCCTGGTCACCGATGCCGACGGGAGGTTCGTCCTCGACCGCGTTCCCAGCGGCGTGTACGAACTCGAGATCATCCACAAGAGCTACCAGCGAATGGAGGGCAGCCTCTCGGTTGACGAGCCGGGCGAATTCTTCCTGGCCATGACCACGGTCGATGACCCGAACAAGGGGCTGGCGACGGGCATCGCCGGAGTCGTGACGGATCAGATCAGCGGCGATCCGGTCGCCGAGGTGGTCGTCAACGTTCCGGCACAGGGCCGCACCGCGAGGACCGACGCCACGGGCCGCTTCACCCTTCCGGAAATGTTCCCCGGCCGCTACGAAGTCCAGTTTTCACACCTGGGCTACGAGCAGCGTGCCGACTCGGTCAATATCGAGGTGGGCCGCGTCAGCAACGTGCGTGTGGTCCTGTCCGTCGAGGCGATCGCTTTGAATCCCATCGAAGTAACGGTGGAGCGACAGGACGTGACGCTGCAGGACGTGGGATTCTATCAGAGAGAGGACGACGGATGGGGCAACTTCGTCGACCGCGACGAGCTTGAGCGGTGGGCGCCGACGGACCTCAGCGACGCGCTGATCCGGTTCCCCGGCGTAAGGGTGGTCAGCAACCCCAGCATGCCGAGTCAACGCTTCGTAATGTTCCGCCGTGCGGGTGCGACGTGCTACCCGGCGGTCTACATCGACGGCACGCTCATGCATCGTGGAGGCGACGAGCCGGCCGAAATCGACAACCTCGTCGATCCGATTGCGGTGGCGGGCGTGGAGGTCTACCGTGGCCAGGCGGGACTGCCGCCCCAATACTGGGGTGTCAATTCCTCGTGCGGGGTCGTTCTAATCTGGATTCGGCGGGCGTAGCTAAGACATGTCCCTTGGTCGTGGCGTACTGCTGTGTGCACTGGCCGGCGCGGTCGCGGTGCCGCAGGCGGTTGCGCAGGAGACCCTGGACGCCGATACGGTGACCGTCACCGGGAACGTCGTGGACGAAGCGACCGGAGATCCAATCCAGGGAGTCATCGTCGTTGTGGAATCGCGGGGCCTGACCTTCGTGACCGACGCCGAGGGGCGGTTCGTCTTCAGTGAAGTCGTCCGCGGGGTGTACGACCTCCAGCTGATTCACCGTGACTATGAGCGCCTGGAGGGCGATCTGACGGTCGACCGACCTGGAGAGTTCTTTCTGGCGATGACCCCGTTCGACAATCCGGCCGCGGGCATGGTGACCGGAATCGTGGGCATCGTGACCGATCAGGCGAGCGGCGATCCGATCCCCGACGTGGTTGTGAACGCCACGGGTGCGGGGCGCGTGGACAGAACCGATGCTGAGGGTCGCTTCAGTCTGGCCGATCTGCCGCCAGGTCGCCACGAAGTCGTGTTTTCGCACCTGGGATACA
Source organism: Longimicrobiales bacterium (assembly GCA_963662845.2). Classification (GTDB taxonomy): domain Bacteria; phylum Gemmatimonadota; class Gemmatimonadetes; order Longimicrobiales; family Gaopeijiaceae; genus Bin94. The sequence continues at coordinate 569,469 of CAXXCM010000007.1, forward strand.
TCGAGCGCGCGGAATCGATCGGGGTCGAGGCTGGGCGGGTTGCGAGCGCCAGGATCGTCCTGGCCGTGGACGCCATAGCGCTGGACCCGATTGAAGTGACCGTGGACAGGCGGGACAGGAACCTTCAGGATGCGGGCTTCTACCAGCGACGAGAAGACGGCTGGGGCTATTTCGTGGATCGCGAAGACATCGAGAAGTGGAACCCGATCGACCTGACCGATGCGCTGATCCGCTTCCCGGGCGTAGCGATCGTCGCCGATGCCCGCAGTCCCATCGACCGCCGTCTGCGGCTCCGAGGGAGGGGCCGTGGGGTGTGCTCGCCAACCATCTACCTCGACGGCGTCATGCTCACCGGACTGAGGGCCTTTTCGATCAACGACATCGTCGATCCGCTTTCGGTGGCGGGAATCGAACTGTATCGCGGACTGGCCGGCGTGCCGGGTCAGTACTCCGGCCTGGTCTCGAGCTGCGGCGTGGTCCTCATCTGGCTTCGCCGGGGGGGCTAGCGACCGGAACCGCGTCGGAACCGCACCGGGACCAGTCTGGCGCAGATGGCACCTTCTCCCCAACTTGTGGGACGGTCGGCAAACCCGGTCGGGGTGTTGCCAGGAAACCACCAGCCTTCGGGTCACGAGGAGCGAGCAATGCGTTTCACTGTCGGAGTGGGGATCGCCTTGATGGTGTTGGGTTGCGGAGAGGGGACCGGAGACGGTCAGGACCAGGCTGCGGAAGCCGACGCCATGGCCGAGGAGACGATGCCCGCACGGGTGATGATCGTTGAGCCGGCCGATGGCGCGGAAGTCGACGCCGGCCCCGTGCTCTTTGTCATGCAGACCGAAGGCCTCGAAATCGTGCAGGCCGGCAACATGGATGCCGGGACCGGCCATCACCACCTGATCGTGGATGGCGACGTCGACTGGGAGCTGCCAATTCCCAACGATCCCGGCGTCCACTACCACATGGGTCTGGCGCAGACCGAATTCACCCTGGAGGACCTGACGCCTGGCGAACACCGCGTGATTGCGGTGGTGGCCGACGGCGTGCACATCCCGCTCGATCCTCCCGTCGCCGATACGATCACGATCACCGTCCGGTAGGAAGGCGGTGGGCATACGACCTCGCCGCTCGGCAGGTGGCGCAGGCGCCTCGACGCGCGGCGGCGGCTCACGTCTCATGCTGGCCGCGCTCCCGTGGCTGGTCGCATGCAGCAACCTTTCCGACCGGGGCCTGGCGGCCCGTGCAGGCGACTGGACCCTCACCGAGCAGCGGCTTGCCGAGCTTCTCGTGCTGGCTCAGCCGTATCCGCTCGACTCCCTGGCCGTCGATCAGCTGGCCGACCTGTGGGTGTCGGCGGCCGCGCTGTCGCAACGCGCCGCCGCAGGGGACTCGCTGCTGGGCTCGGAGGCTCGCGACGCCTCCACTTGGCTGGACCGGCGCGAGGCGCTGCTGGAAGCGGATCGGCGGGAGCGCCTGGGGGCCGACGCCGCGCGACAGGCTGGACCGGTCGACGAGGTCTTCCGGCAGGGCACCCTGCGACTGATCGCCCACACGCTGCGCCGCGTCGGGCCCGAGACCTCGTCGAGCGAGAGACTGCTTCAGCAACGCACCGCCGAACGTCTCCTGGCGACGCTGGCGGAAGGAGGCGGTTGGGATCAGGTCGTGGCCGAGAGCGAGGATCCGGAATCGCGGCAGCGAGGAGGACTGCTGGGTCTCTTCGCGGCCGGGGAGCTTCCCTCCACGCTGGACCGGGTCGCGTTCCGCCTCGAGCCCGGCCAGGTGTCCGGCGTGACCCAGAGCGGCCAGGGATACCACCTGCTGTACCGCCCCCGCCTGGACGAGGTGGAGACGCTCTTCACGGAGCTGCTGTTCGAGAGGACGCTGGCCCAGGCGGACGTCGGGGCCGCCGAAGGGGCGCGAGTCGCGCGAGGCTTCATGGTGTCTGCGGGCGCGCAGGTGGTGATCGCCAGAATGGCCGAGGACCCGGCCGCGTGGCTTGAATCCGATCACGTGCTCGCAACCTGGGATGGCGGCACGCTCTCGGCGCGGGTTGCCGCGCGCGTGCTGCTGTTCCTTCCCCCCGAGTCGCTGGTCGAATTGATCGAAGCCGACGAAGAGGCGCGGACGCAGCTGTTGAACGACCTCGGCACCCGCGAGCTCCGCATCGTCGATGCCGCCGAGCGGGGCGCGGTTCTCGACCCGGCGGTCGCCGACAATCTGTCACGCCTGCACGACGAAGAGATCGAGTACTGGGCTCGTGTGCTGGAGCTGGATGGGCCCGACGCTCCCTCCGGGCCGGCGCTGGCCGGGTACATGGAGGCGGTCGCGGCGCGGCGGGAAACGGCCCGGTCGATGCCGCCGCTCTTCGAGGCCTGGGTGCTGGGACGCATCGACACGCGGGTGCGGCCCCGCGGCGTTCTGGCCGCGATCGTGATCGCGCGCAGAATGCTGACAGAAGCGGGCAACGCGGCCCCATCCGGGTCGTGAGGCCCGTGCCTCGCCGCGCGAGCGGCTGGCTCCTCGTCTGCGCGACCATTGCGGGTTGCGGCGACGCCGAGCCGGCGGAGCCGCCACGGCCGCCGGGCGAGTCGGTCGCCGGGTTGAGCACGGGGGAGAGGGGCCGCTTTCTTCTAGGCCGCGCGCTCTTCGAGCGTCTCGCGACCGCCGACGAGGGGCTCGGTCCCCTGTACAACGCAGAACGCTGCAGCGACTGCCACGACCAGCCCGTGGTCGGTGGGGGCGGCACCAGGATAAGGGTTCTCAAGGCGACCCGCTTCGTGGACGGGCGCTGCGACCTCCTCGAAGCCGAGGGGGGCGACAACATCCAGCGCCGCGCCACGGACCTCCTCGTCGCGCACGGCATGGGACCCGAAGAGGTGCCCGCCGCCGCGACCGCCACCGCCCGCGTCACCGCGCCCCCGCTGCTCGGCCTCGGCCTTCTCGAAGCCGTGCCCGACGACGTCCTGGAGGAATGGGCCGACCCGGACGATGGCGACGGCGATGGCATCTCGGGTCGGCTGCCGCGCCTGACCGATGGCCGCACGGCACGCTTCGGGCGCAAGGGAGACGCCTCCACCGTGCGCGACTTCGTGGTGACCGCGCTCCGCTTCGAGCTCGGGTTCACGACCCCCGGCCACCCGACCGAAGAGGCCGCCAACGGCGTCCCCGTCCCTGCGGCCGCCGACCCCATGCCCGACCCAGAGATCGACGCCCCCACCCTTGGCCAGCTCACCGACTACGTCCGCTTCCTGGCTCCGCCGCCGCGCGAACGGGAGCTCTCCGCGGCCGCTGCGGACACCGTCGCGCGGGGTTCCGCCCTCTTCAGGCAGATCGGCTGCACCTCGTGTCACCGCGAAACGCTGCGGACGGGTCCTTCGCAGACGCCTGCGCTGGCGGAACGGACCATCAGCCCCTACTCGGACATGCTGCTCCACGATATGGGCGCGGAGCTGGCCGATGTCTGCGGTGCCGACGCGGATCCCGGGGAACTCCGCACCGCACCACTCTGGGGACTGCGCCACCGCGACCGTCTGCTCCACGACGGCAGCGCCACGGATATCCCGGCCGCGGTTTCGGCTCACGGCGGAGAGGCCGCGGCCGCCCGCAACGCCTTTCTGGCGCTCCCCAGCGAAGCACGGCAAGCCGTCGTCCGATTCCTGCTCTCTCTGTGAAGGCCAAGCTCATGCGCCCATCACGACATGCAGTCCATGCATTGCTTCCTCTGCTACTCGCGTTCTCCCCACCCACCCCCGCCCCCGCCCTCCAGCTCGGCGCCGAGACGCGCCAGCGCATCGACGAGGTCTTCGCCGAGTATGATCGCACGGGCGGCCCCGGCTGCGCTCTCGGCGTCGTCGAGGCCGGCGACCTTGTCCACGCCCGCGGCTACGGAATGGGACAGATGGACCACCGCATCCCCATCAGCGAACGGTCGGCCTTCTACCTCGCGTCCGTCTCGAAGCAGTTCGCGGCCGCCGCGATCGTGATCGCCGCCCACGAGGGGCACCTCTCGCTCGACGACGACATCCGGCACCACATCCCGGAGTTCCCCGCCTACGATCAGGGCCGTGTCACCGTCCGCCACCTCGTCCACCACACGAGCGGCGTTCGCGACTACCTCACCCTGATGACGCTCGCGGGCACGCCGTTCGAGAACATCCTCACCGACGAAGCGATGCTGGGGCTCATCACCCGCCAGAAGGAACTCAACTTCGCACCCGGCTCCGAGCACCTGTACAGCAATTCCGGCTAAGTCCTGATGGCCGAGATCGTCGCACGGGCCACCGGTCGGTCGCTCCGCGAATACGCCGACGAGAAGATCTTCGGCCCGCTGGGAATGACCAGCACCCACTTCCACGACGACCGCACCCAAATCGTGCGCGACCGCGTCTTCAGCTACCATCCGCGCGAAGAGGGCGGCTGGCGCACCGACTACCTGATCAACTTCGACAAGGTCGGCGATGGCGGCCTGTACTCGACCGTCGAGGATCTGGCGCGCTGGGACGGCGCCTTCTACGGCGACGTGCTGGGCGTGCCGGACTTCGCCGAACGGATGTACGAGCGGGGAGTTCTCGCCGGCGGCGACACAATCGCGTACGCGCGCGGGCTGAGCGTCGGCCAGCGACGCGGTCTGCGCCGCGTGTCCCACGCCGGGGGCCTCATGGCCTTCCGCACCATGATCGCGCGCTACCCCGACCAGCGCACGACGGTGATCACGCTGTGCAACGTGGGTACCGCCAACCCGGGGCGGCTGAGCATGGCGGTCGAGGACATCGTGCTCGAGGGCGCGTTCACCGAGCCGGCTGCCGAGGAGGGGCCGTCGGGGGCCGCCGGAGCCGCCGAGGGCGCTGCGGACGACGCCAACGTCGAGGTCTCGCCCGAGATGCTCGCCGCGTTCGCCGGTTCCTACCGCTCCGAAGAGATCGGGGCGACGTGGGTAATCGAGCCCGGGGCCGGAGAGCTCGTCCTGCACCACCCGAGCGGCGAGTCGCGGACTTTGCCGGCGAGGAGCGAGACCGTGTTCGGAGCCGGGGGCCTGGAGGTCGCCTTCGTGCTGGACGGTGGCCGGGCGACGGCCTTCGTGCTCGCCGCAGGCCGTGTCCGCAACGTCCGCTTCGATCGGGTGCGCTGAGGACGAGCCGCAAGGGGACCGCCAACCTTGACCCCATCCTCTCTCTATCTAGCTTTTCTGCGGCAGATGTTTGCCGGCGTCGGCGGCGTGCAACGAGTGCGCGCCCGCTATCGTCTCCCAGCCAACCGATGCGAATGGTCGAACTGACCGACGTCACCAAGTACTACGGCAGGAAGCGCGCCCTCGGCCCCGTCTCGTTCGAGATCGACCGGGGCGACACGGTGGGCTTTCTGGGCCTGAACGGGGTGGGGAAGACGACCCTGCTGCGCATCCTCGCGTGCGGTCTGCGCCCCTCGTCGGGGACGGTCACGATCGACGGCCTCGACGTGCTGCGGGATCCGCACGAGGTGAGGAAGCGCGTGGGGTACCTGCCGGAGCTGCCCCCCGTGTACGGCGACATGCCCGTGAGCGACTATCTGGCCTTCGTGGGCCAGTTGAAGGGGATGTCCCGGGAGAGGGTCGCGCAGCGGATCCCCGAGGTCGAGGAGTACGCGCGCATCAGCGAGGTGCGCGACATGCCGACCCGCAACCTGTCGCAGGGGTATCGGCAGCGGGTGGGGGTCGCGCAGGCGATCATCCACGAACCCGAGCTTCTGATCCTCGACGAGCCCACCCACGATCTGGATCCGGTCCAGATCATGGAGATGCGCGCGATGATCCGGGCCCTCAAGGACTCCCACACCATCCTGATATCGAGCCACATCCTGCCCGAGATCAGCGAGACGTGCGACCGGCTGCTCATCCTCAACGACGGCGAGATCGTGGCGTCGGGCACCGAGGCCGAGCTGGGCGAGCGGCTGCTGATGTCGCGCCGCATGGCGGTGACGGTGCGGGCGGGCGGGGCGGAGACCGCGGCCGCGAGCTCTCCGGGGGCCGTGATCGCAGCGGTCCCGGGGGTCGTGCGCGTCGAGGAGGCCGAGGGCGCCGAGCGCGCGACCGGCGAGGCGGGCGCCGCGACCTACCATGTCGAGGGCGAAGCCGATCTCCGCGCTGCCGTGTGCCGTGCCCTGATCGAGGCGGGCCACGACGTGATCGCCCTCAACCGGGCCCAGCGCGAGCTGGAGCGCGTCTTCGTCGGCCTGGTGGGCGGGCGCGAACCCACGAACAACGATGCAGGCGTGGAGACAGACATGGACCAGGGGGCCGCCTCGGCATGAACATCGGAGCCACCGGGATCATCTTCCGGCGCGAGCTGCAAGCCTACATCCGCTCGCCGATGGGATACATCGTCGCGGCGGTGGTGCTGCTGCTCGACGGTGTCATCTTCTACGCCATCGCGCTGGGACCCGACGCCGGCGAGCTCCTGTCGGGCGAAGTCCTGCGACGCTTCTTCTACTTCGCGAGCGGAATGACCTCGATCGCGGCGGTCGCGCTGTCCGTGCGCCTCATCGCCGAGGAGCGCCAGACCGGCACGCAGCTCCTTCTCGACACCTCGCCGGTGCGCGACTGGGAGATCGTCCTCGGCAAGTTCCTTTCGGCGCTCGCCTTCCTGTCGGCGATCACGCTGGCGACCCTCTACATGCCGCTTCTGATCCTCGTCAACGGCAAGATCGCGATCGGCCACATCCTGATCGGCTACCTCGGCCTGATCCTGCTGGGCGCGGCGGTTCTGTCAATCGGCGTTCTGGCCACCGCGCTCACACGCCACCAGCTCGTCGCCGTGGCCGTCGCGTCCGTCGTCACCGGCGTGATGTTCCTGCTCTGGGAGCTGTCGCAGGCCGTGGGCGCGCCGCTGTCCCGGGTCTTCGCGGCCCTCGCGATCCACGGGCGCCACTTCGCCGGATTCATGTCCGGCCTGCTGCACCTGCGCGACGTGGTGTACTATGTCGCGGTTACCTACTTCTTCCTCTTCGCGGCGACCAAGGTCATGGAGGCCAAGCGATGGGAATGAAGCGTTCCTGGCTCACCTGGCTTCTCCTCGCGGGCCTAGTGGTGGTCTTCGCCGGCGTGCGGATCCTCGACGGCGTGGATGCGCTGCGCCTCCCCCTCATCCTCCTGGGCAGCGGCGCCGTGCTCGCGGCCACGGTATGGCGATTCGCGCTGTGGCGTGATGCCGAAGGCGACGAGCGTTCGGTCGCGGCGGTGTTCGCCTTTGGGTATGCAGGATGCGGGCTGGCCCTGGCGGGCTACGTTCCCGGCACCGAGGGCGGGCTCGAGCTGCTCGGCCTGGAGTTCGAGGGGATCAGGGACGAGATACGCTTCCGACGCTTCTTTCTCGTGGCCTCGCCGATCGTGCTGGCCGCGTCGCTGCTGCCCGTGCTGGGCGCGCAGTGGGCGCTGGCGAGGGGCGGCAGTCGCGGTGCGCTCCAGGTCGACGCCCTACGTGTTCGCGAGACTGTGGCCAACACCCTGAGCGTGGCGCTGGCCGGCTCGGCTCTGGTCCTGATCGGCTACATCGCGGCGGCCCTCAACCAGACCGCCGACTTCAGCTACTTCAAGACGGCGACCCCGGGCGAGTCCGTGCGCGAGATCGTCCGCAACATGGACGGCACCGTGGAGGCGGCGCTCTTCTTCCCGGAGGTCAACGAGGTCAAGGACCAGGTCCGCAACTACCTGGACGAGCTGGCGCGCGCCACCGGCAAGGTGTCGATCGCGGAGTACGACCGTTTCGCCGACCCCGAGGCCGCCGCCGACTTCAACGCCCGCAACGACGGCGAGCTCTTCCTGAGGGTGAACGGGCGCACCGAACAGATCGGCTTCCTGCTGGACCTCGACGAGGCCCGCGGCAGGCTCAGGGTGCTCGACAGCTTCGTCCAGCAGGCGCTGCTGCAGCTCAACAGGGCCCGCCGCTACGCCTACCTCACGAAGGGCCACGGGGAATTCAACGATCCCGCCTCGGCCGACGAGCCCGAAGACAACGAGCCTCCGTCGCTCAGGGAGCCATGGCGCCCCGGGATGGAGTCGGAGCTGGACCAGGGGCCGCCTCCCAGGCTGCTGCGCGAGATGATCGAGTTCCTCAACTACGAGGCGCGCGACATTGGGATCGGCGAGGGACTGGGCGAGCGGATCCCCGACGATGCCGCGATGGTCATGATCCTAGGCCCCCAGCGAGCGTTTCTCGATGCTGAGATGAATGCCATTCGGGACTACCTAGACCAGGGCGGCTCGCTGCTGGTCGCCATGGAGCCCGCCTCGGAATTCCGGTTGGAAGATCTGCGGGACTACCTGGGCGTTGAGTACAATTCCGCGATGACCATCGACGACCAGCGCTTCATTCCCGGCAATCCGCCGACCGTCGCTGATCGTCGCCGTATCATCACCAATCGATTTTCGACGCACCCGTCGGTGACCACAGCGAGCCGTAGCGGCAGCGAGATCGTGATGATCGGCCCCGGCAGCTTTGCGGTTGCCGACACCGTTCCAGGGCTCCGTACCAATCTGATCATCAACTCCCTGCCTTCGAGCTACGCCGACGTGAATGGCGATTATCGCTTCAACGATGGGACCGAAGTGAAGGACAGGTACGGTCTGGCAGCCGCGATCGAGTGGGTGGGCATTGACGAGGCAGTCGACTCGGCGGCCCCCGACACCCCGGGGAACGTCCGGCAACCCGGTATGCGGGCGCTCCTGTACGGCGACGCGGAGATGTTTGCGGACCAGGTGCTGGCCTTTCAGCTGAACAGGTTTGTCGTCGCGGACGGGATCCGTTGGCTGGGTGGGGAAGAGGACTTCGCGGGCGAGGTGGTCTCGGAGGAGGATGTGCCCATCCAGCACACGCAGTCCGAAAACGTAGCCTGGTTCTACGGGATCATATTCGGGGCGCCGGCGCTGGTGATGGGTGTGGGCGTGTTCATCCTTTACGGCCGCCGGAGGGTCGCGCCTGCGCAGGAGGAGGAGGGGAGTTCCTCGTGAAGACCATTCAGATGCACGCGGCGTTGTTCGTGCTGGCCGTGATCGGTGCGCTGCTGACATGGATGCGGGACACGGCGAACGAAGCCGACGAGGGCCACCCGCTGGTCTGGGAGCGCGACACGACCGAAGTGGTGTCAGTGCGCTACCGCGCCCCGGGAACGGATTTGCAGATTCAGCGGCGCACCGACGATGCAGGTTCCTTCCTGTGGGGTATCGAGGTCGGGGGCACGGAATCGACGGACACTCTTGTGTACCCGGTGGGGGTGCCGGGCAGCACCCTGGTGGGGCGCCTCGCGAACCTGAGGGTCATTCGTGACTTGGGGGACCTGTCACCCGAAATGGTAGAGCGGTTCGGGCTCGCTGAAGCTGCGGAGACGATCCAAGTGAGTTTCATTGACGGGCAGCGCCTGCTGGCGGTCGGCGACTCGGCGTTCGGTGGCCAAGATCGGTACGCGATGGAGCTCGCGACTGGTGCAGGTTATGTGATCGCCAGCGATATCACACGCCCTCTGTCGATCGGTGAAGGGGCGCTGCGCGAGCGCTGGCTGCATCGCTTCGTTGACGACGAGGTGGCGACGGTGCAGATCACGACCCCCGGAAGCGACGCGCGGGAGATGGCTCGAACGGAGGACGGTGAGTGGACCGAAGTGGATGGTGATGTTCCCGACGCGGCCTTCGCCAACTTCATGCAGCGTGTGGACCAGCTTGCCATCGGCGGATACGGTGCCGAACCCGGCCCGACGACCACGCTTTCCTTGCTACGGGTGGTTTACCTCGACGACGCTGGTGAGCAACTTGGTTTCGTCGAACTCTTCCACGACGACCTGGCCGAGCAGGATCCCTATTTCATACGGAGTGAGACCACGCGCATCGTGGCGTACGCGGTGACCTCCTTGGCCGAGCGGGTGCGGGAGGGGCTCGAAGAAGTCTTCTGAGCTTGCGTGCGTGCGAAACGCGCCGTACTATGTCGAGGTACGGATCGGTCATCACCGCAGTGCGCTTGCGGTAATGATAGCGGCGAGTGGCACGGGGCCTTTCGCCGCCACCGATTCCAACTCCAAGAGGAGAGGCGACATGACGCAACGCTACAACCCTACCAAGGGAGCGAGGGCAACCTCCCTCCTGGCTGTGGCGGCCGCAGTGGCGTTCCTTCTGCCGACCGAGGCGATCGGGCAGGATGGAACCGTCACTGGCCAGGTCGTTGCGGCGACAACCGGGCAGCCCGTCAACGGTGTCCAGATCAACATCATGGACACGAATCTGGGCGGGTTGTCCAATGCCAGTGGACGCTTCCTGATTCAGAGAGTGCCGGCTGGAACCTACACGGTGCAGGCCGTGTACGTCGGCTACGGCACCCAAACACAGGAGGTGACGGTCTCACCGGGCGGTGCCGCGACCGTCCAGTTCGAGCTGGAAGTCTCGGCCGTGGCGATGGACGAGCTGATCGTCACGGGAACGGCCGGCGCGGTGGAGCGGCGGAAGCTGGGGACCTCGGCGGCCTCGCTGGACGTGACGAGTGTATCCGAAGTCACTCCGCTCGCAAGCTTCGGCCAGGCCCTCGAAGGTCGCATTCCCGGCGTCCGGTCCATCGGCACGGTCGGCGGCGTCGGGGCGGGACGCGAACTAAGAATTCGGGGCACGGACTCGTTCAGCCTCGGACAGCGTCCCGTGATCTACATCGACGGGGTGCGCGTCGACTCGCGACAAACGGAATGGGGCAGCTCGGCCGGTGGGTCGACCACCTGCTGCGCCTTCAGCGGCGGTGCCGGCGAAGATCGGCTTTCCGACCTGAACCCGGATGAGATCGACCGTGTCGAGGTTCTCAAGGGACCTGCAGCGTCGACGCTCTACGGTTCCGAGGCCTCCGGTGGCGTGATCCAGATCTTCACCAAGCGTGGCCGCAGCAACAGCCCGGCCAACTTTTCCCTGAGCGTCACGACCGGATTCAATCGGCACAGAGAGAATTTCCCGACCAGCCTACGGGACAACTTCCGTGGGCCGGACGGGACGGTTGCGTGGGATCCGAACGAGACGCTGATCGAGAACGGCCTCATCAACACGTATGACCTCACGGTCGATGGCGGTGGGGAAGAGGTGACCTACTTCGTTTCCGGCGGTTTCGCCTACGAAGCAGGATCGATCAAGCCCAATGACCAGAAGAAGGCCAACCTGCGTGTCAATCTGAACTGGACGGCGGGCGAGAACCTGACCGTCGGGGTCACCTCGGGGTACGTCAGGAATCGCATCTGGGCGGTGCAATCGGGGAACAACTGGCTCGGGATCTACACCAACGCGTTGCTGACCAACCCACTCAACGCGACGGCTGAAGAGCCATACGGTGGTGGCTTGGACGTGAACGTGGCCGACGCCCAGGCCCTCGAAACGTTTTCCGACGCGGATCGCTGGACTGGGTCGATCAGCCTCAACTACACGCCGCTTCCCAACTTCACGCACAGAGCCACCATCGGTCTCGACGCGGTTGCTGACCAGAAGACCCGATGGATGCCCTTCGGTCGCCACTACACCTATATCGGCAGGAACGGCGAGCGGAACATCGGGTACCGGCAGGCCCGCAAGTTCACGGCCGAGTATATCGGCAACCTCGACTGGAACCTGCCCTTCCTAGGTGGGCTGGGCGGAACCCTCGCATTCGGTTCACAGGGGTACTGGGACATCACCTCGACCTCCATGGCGACCGGCAAGGACTACGCCGGTGAGGGTGTAACAACCGTGTCCGGTGCAGCGAGAACGTTCGCTGGCGAGACCTTCTTCGAGGAGATCAACATCGGCGCGTTCGTCCAGAATCGGTTCGATTTCGACAACCTTTTCTTGACTGCTGCAGTCCGCATGGACGGCAACAGCGCTTTCGGAGTCAACTACGGCTTCCAGTTCTACCCCAAGCTCGACGCAGCCTACAATCTTCCCACAGACTTTCTCCCCGGCCTGATCAGCAGCACGAAGGTGCGTGCGGCGGTCGGCATGGCTGGCAAGGCGCCAGGTGCGTTTGCGCAGTTCCAGACCTACGTGCCCAACACGGTGCTGGATGACCTCGCTGGTGTGCGTCCCAGCAATCCGGGGAACGCCGATCTCGAGCCGGAAAACAAGATTGAGTACGAAGCCGGTTTGGAAATGGGACTGTGGAACGACCGCATCGGTGTGGAGGGTACATACTGGCATGCCGAGACGCAGAATGCGCTGCTGGGAATCGCGCTGCCACCGAGTGAGGGGTTCAGCTCGAGCCGTTTGGAAAACGTCGGTAGGATCCTCAATAGGGGCGTTGAAGTAGGCCTTCAATCCACGATCATGGACCGGAGCAGCTTCCGCTGGTCGACGGGCGTGAACTTCGAGTGGATCGACAATGAGATCCTGGATCTTGGCGAGACCGCCGTCGAGGACTCCCTGCCGATATACTCGGCCGACGGGCAACTGACCGGCTGGAACTACCACCGTAGAATCGGTGGACTCTATGTGGGCCTCCCCATCTTCGAGGTGCGGAGCCGCGTCATCACCGGTTGGGATCCGAACTCGCGCAGACACAGCCGATCGGACTACCTTACATATGTCGGAAACGCACAGCCCGACAGGCTGGCTTCCATGTTCCACGACTTTGCGATCGGCCAGTCTCTGCGAGTCGCGTTGCAGTTCCGCGGTGAATGGGGCGCTGTCATGAGGAACTCCGACCGGGGTTATGGCGTACGGCAGCTGGCCTACGACGAGTACCTCGAGCTGTTGGGGCCCGGCGGGGAAGCAACGCCTGCCAGCGACTCGCTGCTCGACAAGTTCAGGCTTCTCTACCCGATCGACAAAAGGGACCATGTACGCCTACAGGAACTGTCCGTTTCCTATGTCCTCCCGCAGGATCTGATGAGCGCTGTTGGACTGGGCCGATCCTCGTTGACCCTGTCGGGCTACAATCTCCACTGGTGGGACGATTGTCACTGCCCGGATCCGAACCAGCAGTACAGAGGGGGCGACGACTTCAGCACGTCGCCCTTCCTCGGGATGCCACAACCGAGGCGGTTCCTGCTTTCGTTCAAGACCAGATTCTAGGGGAGGCAGACCATGAACACATCAAGACTTGGAAGGTTGACGGCGGTTTTAGTCGGCATCCTGACTCTCGGAGCCTGCGACATCCTGACGGTTCAGGATCCGTCGCGCTACACTGCGGACGACCTTGACAGTGCGTTGCCCGCAATAGCCAACGGCGTCGAGGGGGCGGTGCACGAGCTCATGGACAACTGGGTGGTCTACCAGGCCCTGCTGGCTGATGTTTACCAGCATACCGGAACCTGGTCCGGCTACGACGATACTGATCACGGGCGGATGGACTACACCCGCAACACGCTCGGCGGTACCCAAAGCGCGTGGCTGAGGGCTCAGTGGTTCGCTGTAGACGCCGAAGCACGGTTCAGGAGGGTGCTGGGTGACGCGGAAGCCGCGTCCGATCCGCTCACCGCGCAGGTGCAGATGAGCGGCGGCATTGCGGACATGCTTAACGGCATGACGTTCTGCGAGTCCGTGGCTGAACCAACCGGTTCACTGGTCACCGATATGCAGCTTCTTGAGCAAGCGGAACGCAAGCTCACGACGGCCATCTCGACCGCGCAAGCTGCGGGTCGCCCGAACTATGCGGCAGCCTCGACCGCCGCGAGAGCACAGACTCGGATGATGCTTGGCGACTGGTCGGGTGCCGTCGCGGATGCTTCCACCATCGAAGCTGGGTTTTCCTACGACGCGATCTTCAACCAGGAGAGTATCAACTGGATTGTGTTGGTGACCACCAAGAACTTCAACGAGGCCGCTGGTCTCTTACACAAATGGTGGCCTCTGATCGAGAAGAGCGACGAGCCGGGGTATATGACGGATCGGCTCAGCGGAATGCCCGACATGCGTATTCCGGTGTATTTCGATGGCGAGGTGGCGACGGACAACGAGACGCCTCACTACAGCCAGTGGAAGTACAACCTGGAGACCGACGATATCCCCATGCTGCATTCGGACGGGATGCAGTTGATCATCGCCGAAGCCATGGCGAGAAGCGGAGATTTCGCGGGCGCGACCGGGATTCTCAATCAGTTGCGGGCGGCGGTAGGCTTGCCGGGCCACGAGGTTCCGACCGATCCGAACAAGATGGGTGAGATCATCCTTGGAGAGCGGTTTGCCGAGCACTTCATGGAAGGGCAGCGCATGATCGACCTGCACCGAAATGGCTTGGTGCGCGATATCTTCGAGGCACTGAATGATCCCGAGCGGATCGGGGTGGGCCGTCCCACCAAGTTCCCGCTCACTTCGGCCGAAGCGGTGTACAACCCGAACATCGAGGACGACTTGCTGCGGAGGTGTCTGCCCAGAGCATAAGTCCCCGGCTGCGGTGTTGGTTCCCGTAGCGACCAGAGAGGGGCGCGACCCGGCGGTATCGGGGTCGCGCCCCTCGCGTTGTTTGCAACGCAGAGCGCCAATTCAGACGGGATCAGTGCTGTGAAGCGCCGTCAGGCGACGCCACCACGGCAGAGCCGGTTCTCCGGGCGCTGTTTCGCCTAACTGTTCATTTCATTGGAGGGTCAGCCGCTGGTGGACCCTTGCCGAGGTGCCCCGGGCAGGGGGCGCCCGTCCAAGTCGAGCAGTGACTTGTCCCGCTGAGATGTCGGAGCGTGGGCGTTTGTGTCCCGTCACTACAAGGACCGCAGGAACGCGAGAACCTGATCTCTTGCCCGGGCATTGAGCCGACGGAAGATGTCGCGTGACCCGGCCGCTTCGCCGCCGTGCATTTCGATTGCGTCCTGTATGCGCTGCGCGCGTCCATCGTGAAGGAATTCCGAGCGGTGGCCAAGGCCGACCAGACGGGCGGTTTTCCACTCCGACGGCGCAGCGCGTAGCGTACAGGTACTGGCCAGTTCGGGCCCCATGTCGTGCAGGAGCAGGTCCGAGTAGAGGCGAAAGCGTACGTTGGCGAACGCTGCTGCTTCGGCAGAGCCAACGGTGAAAGATGGGGTATGGCAGGCATCGCACCCCATGAACGCAAAGATGCGCTCGCCCTCTTCGACGTTGGCTAGGGCTTCAGTTTCCTCCGGGAGCAGTCGCCGAGGCGGGGCGAGCAAGTCGATGTAGTCGACTAGGAATCTCAACTGCTCCTCGGTTCCCTCGGGGTCCGGGGTGATGTCGGCACCTGCGGGCAATGGTGATCCGTTGCGACGCTCCTCCACTGGGGTTTCCGGGGTCGTGATCCCCATCTCGAGTCGTAGCGCTTCCTCGATGAATTCGTGCAGCGTCGCATGTTGGGCTTTGCGCCCGAAACGACCCACCCTGCCGGTCGCATCAAAGTTTGCACGGCCAGATATTCCGTCACCATCGACGTCATCGGGGTCGGCGCGCCGCAGAATCTCGGCCTCGCTGATCCGCGCGGCGAGACCTAGGCCATATACGGCTGGCGCACGAATCTCCGAAACGGCGGTTGCACCCTCAGGGATCGTCTCGATCGTCAATCCGACCTCTCGTCCACGCTGTGTAACCACCTGTTGCAGAAGGTCACCGCCAAGTTCGGGAAGCGTGCTGCATCCCTCGATGGGATCGAACCGGCTGACCTTGACGACCGGCTCGGCCCCGTGGCCACCGCTGGTGGGAAGGTCGTGGCAGGATCCGCACCGATCCTGGTTGAAAAGAGGACCCAGCCCTTCTTCGACCGAGAATGGCCTGTTGAACAGAGCTTGGCCTCTTTGGAAGGCGTTCAGCTCGCCTTCGCTGAGGCCGGGAAGTGGCAGTCCCGGCTCGGTCTCGGTGAAAGGGGGCTCAGCCTGGCAGGCCAATGCGAACAAGGCCCATGAAAGCGGTGCACCGAGGTGCCACCGAAACGGTGTGCCAGCCGCTGGCTCTCCTTTGATCAACCGCCCGGCAGCCTGAGGTTATGGTACTGATACTGGAACTTGATCGTCTCCTGAACTCCATCGGCGTTCATGATCGGGAGGAATCGGGAGTCGTTGTACCATTCCTCATCGTCCAAGTACACCTTCATCGCGATGGTGGCCTCGACGGGGGGGGTGGTGAAGGCCTCAGCATAGAATTGGAGTCGAAAGTCGAAGGGGTACGACTCCGCAAATGGTAGCGACACGGTGCTGGTGTCTGCCTCCACGAGTTGAGTCCTGGTGGGGCACCCTGGGTCGCCCGGATTCTCACAGTCTGGATCCTCGATCTCGATGAACCAGCGCGAGGTGATCAGCGTTACGCTGCTCACGTTGGGGCTGTCGAGTTCCACATGGGCGACTTCGGGCTCGCGGTCGAGCGTAAGCGCTTCGCATGCAGCGAGGAGCAGCGTGGCTCCGGCGAGTACGCAGAACCGCCAAAGTGGCCGTCCGATGGTCTTAGTAGTGTACTGAGAATTCACACGGTCCCTGCCTTCGAGTCAACGGAGCCCTTCAGAACGACTTGGGTACAATCATACACATACCCTCCACCTACCGGAAGTTCCCGAAGTCCACCTCGGCCACCTTGCTCCCGTCGCTCCAGTCCACCACGACCGATCCCGACGGCTCGGCCGGAATGACACCGAACGGGTAGTCCACGAGCGACGACACCCGTGCGAACGCGGTGGGCTGGTAGCAGATATTCGTGCCGAAGCTGGTTATGCCCACCTGCATCCAGCGGTTGCGGTACGGAACCATGAGGGGTCCGCCCGAGTCGCCGTTGCAGATCGACTCGTTGGAGCCCAGCTTGCCGGCGCAGATGGTCGAGTCCAGGATGTTGTCGCCAAGATGAGTCTTGCACTCGTCGTTGGAGATGATCTCCGCATCGAGCTTCTTGAGCACAGCCGAGGACGGGCCCCCGTCGGACGTCAGGCCCCAGCCGATGGTGGTTGCGATCGTGCCGGGGGCCGACAGGTCCACCCGGTCAGGCGTGAGCAGCTCGATGCGCGGGTACATGTGCTCGCCGCCCAGCTTGAGCAGCGCCACATCGCTGGAGATGGTCGCCTCCGACGCGTAGGCGGGGTGGATGTAGACCCGCTCAACGTCGAGCACCTCGCCGTCGGTAAGCTTGTTGTGGGCTCCGGCGAGCACCTTGATGTTCTCGGGATCCCTGACGCCGTCAACGCAATGTGCCGCCGTCATCACCCAGTCGCCGTCGACGAACGTGCCGCCGCAGAACTGAAATCGGGTCGCGGCGTTCACGAGTGCCGCCTGGAAGGGAAACTCTCCCGGCTGGGCCTCCTCGCCGCCGATGATCGCGGCCACGGCCGGTTCGGACGGGTCCGCCGGGCGACCCGGAGCCGTGTTCGTCCACCCGATGGTGAGTTGCTGGGTCACCGTGTAGGAGCGGTCGCCGTCGAGTCCCTCGAAGGTGTACTTGCCGTCGTCGTCGGTGATCGCCGTGACCTCCGTCGAGTCGCGCACCCCGTCCTCGTTCTCGTCCAGGAAGACCACCATGGCGGGAATCGCTTCCTCATCCTCGTCGTGCACCCCGTCGGCATCCGCGTCGTGCCACACCACGCCGGCGATGCTGTGCTCGCCCGTGCCGGGTGGGCTGTTCACGGTGATGGGTGCGCCGTTCTGCGAGTGGGACGCCCCACGCTCGTCGGTCACCGTGAGCCTCGGCGTGTACGATCCCGCGTCGGCATAGGTGTGGGTGGTGGTCCGGCCCGATCCGCTGCCGCCGTCGCCGAAGGCCCATTCGTAGCTGACGATGCTGCCATCGGGGTCGGCCGAAGCGCTGGCGTCGAAGCGGACCTCGAGCGGCGCGGACCCCTCGGTTACGTCCGTGCTGAACGCCGCCGTAGGTCGCAGATTGGGGGTTCCCGTGGGCGGGGTGGGGGATGAGTCGTCGCTGCATGCCGTCGCGGCCATCAACAAGACGACAGTCCGTGTGGTGGCGGTTCGGTGCGCTCTGGGCATCGGGCTGCTACGGATGCCCCTCGGTGCCCACGATGTCCGCCGAATCCTTGCTGCCGAGAATGAAAGCCGTCAGGACATCGACCGCGCCCGCCAGCGTGGCGGTGTCCTCCTTCAGTTCGGCCGTCTGCGCCCGCAACGCCGTGCTCTCCTGGCCGATGTACATCTGAACGCCGTTGATGCGCTCACTGATCGCCGCGTGCGCCTGGTGGCTCTCGTCGCGGACCTTGGCGATTTCGGCACCGAGCTTGTCGCGGACCCTGTCGGTTCCTGCGGATAGCTCCTTGCGGGTCGCACCGAGCTCATCGCGAACCCTGGCGATTTCGGCACCGAGCTTGTCGCGGACCCTGGCCATGTCGGCACCGAGCTCATCGCGAACCCTGGCGATTTCGGCACCGAGCTTGTCGCGGACGCTGTCGGTCCCTGCGGATAGCTCCTCGCGGGTCGCACCGAGCTCATCGCGGACCTTGGCGATCTCGGCACCGAGCTCGCTGCGGACATTGTCGGTCCGTGTGGATAGCTCCTTGCGGGTCGTGCCGAGCTCGTCACGGACCCTCGTGCCGAGATCTCGGTGCCGAGCTCATCGCGGACCTTGGCGGTCTCGGCGCCGAGCTCATCGCGGACCTTGGCGATCTCGGCTCGAAGCTCGTCACGGAACTTGTGGATGGCCGCCAACAGCTCGTTGCGGGTCGCGGCCAACTGCTCGCGGAAATCCTTGCTGTTCTGGGCCATGGCATCGGCCACGATGGTCGCCATTCGGGGGCGGACGAACCACGTCCAGCCAGCGCCGAGGATGGCGACGAGGCCGACCAAGGTCTGTACCGAGGTCGGGACCGACTCCCAGAACTGGGTGCCCACGCTTAGTTCCTCCTGGGTCAAAACTCCTAGCGTCACCTGACTATACTCCTGTGAATGCGGTTTGCCAATCCGGGTCGGATGGGGGGTGGAAACGATCGCCCCGAGTCGTGGGCGTTGGAATGGCTGGATGGGACAGATTGGCGAGAAGTGGCCCGGAGTCGGCGCTGGCTGTCGCCCGGCCGCCACGTACCCTACGTTGACGGCCAAGGCTCTGCGTGCGGCAGAGCGACCCGGAACCGTCGAAACAGCGAGGACGACGAGGCCATGAAAACCAATCCCCCCACACTCTGGAAGGTGGCTCTGATCCACCTGTCCGTGTTCCTGCTCGCGGCCTGCGGTGGAGACGGCGCGGGCAGCGACGAGGACGCCGAGCTCCCTGCAAATCGGGCTCTGTACTTTCCGGACCGCCTCGTGGAGACTGCTCCCGAATCCTTCCGCGCGCGGTTCGAGACCACCAAGGGGAGCTTCGTGATCGAGGTGAACCGGGCGTGGGCTCCCAACGGTGCCGACCGGTTCTACAACCTGGTCAAGAACGGGTATTTCGACGGCGTGCGCTTCTTTCGCGTCATCGAAGGTTTCATGGCCCAGTTCGGGATGCACGGCGAGCCACAGGTCCAGGTCAGATGGTCGAGCGCGGCGATCATGGACGATGCGGTGGTCGCTTCCAACACCCGCGGCACGGTGACGTTCGCGATGAGGGGGCCGGACACCCGCACGACGCAGCTCTTCATCAACTTCGGGGACAACTCGAACCTGGACGCCATGGGGTTCGCGCCCGTGGGGAGTGTCGTGGAGGGGATGGAGGTCGTGGACCAGATCCACTCCGGGTACGGCGAGCTGGCAGACCGGGGCGGAAACGGGCCCATGGTGCAGAACATCGCGGCCAGGGGCAACGAGTACCTGGAGGAGGACTTCCCCGAACTCGACTACATCGTCACGGCCACGCTGGTCGATCTGGCGGGGGGATAGCAGCCGCGAGGAGGGGGGCGCGGCGCTTGCGGCTCGCGGTCAGTACGGCACCCCGATCGCCCGGCACAGCCAGCGCTGGAACGGGGCGGCCGCCCGGCACAGTCGCGTGAAGGCGCCCATGAAACCGTCCGAGGTCAGATCGGCCTCGCTTAGCGGCGCGACCCCGATGAAGTCCTTGCGGCGCAGGTCCACGATGAGCGGGTGGTCGACGCTGTAGCCCCTCGGGGCCGTGACGAGCGAATCGCCCGAGAGCTCGAAGACCTTCTGGAATATCGAGTCCCGCGAGGCCTGCTTCCAGCTTTCGGGACCCTCGTCGATCGCTTCGCGGATCAGCCGCAGAGTGGGGCCGCCCGGACGCCAGATGCCGCCCCCCATGAAGCAGTTGCCGGGCTGGATGTGAAGGTAGAATCCCGGCGCATGGGCGTCCTTCGCCGCCTCGTGCCGAAAGTGGATGCCGGTCGCCGTCTTGTAGGGGCTCTTGTCCTTCGAGAAGCGGGTGTCGCGATAGATCCGAAAGAGCGAGCCCCCGTTCACCCTTGGGTCGGCGCGGAAGTGGGGGCTGATTTCCTTGAGGGGCTCGGCGAAGTCGCTGATGAAGCCCAGCGCCGGCTCCTTGACGTCCGTGTCGTAGCGGGACTTGTTGGCGTGGAACCATTCGCGGTTGTTGTTCGCTGCGAGTTCGCTCAGAAAGGCGAAGGTGCGGGGGGTGAAGTAGGGTCGGGTCATGACGGGGTGGTCCGGGCGCGGGGATGACGGTAGGATCAGCGGGGCGATAGGTACCGTGCCACGGCCTGGGATGCAAGTCCGTGCCGAGATCCACGCGGAGCAGGGGGTGCAGCGATGCCGAGCAGAACCGAACTCAGCCGAACGATTCGCGCGCCCGTGGGGCTGGTCTTCTCGACCGTTGCCGACATTTCGAACTATGCCAGGGCGGTGCCGCACATCGAGGCCGTGGAGTTTCTTTCCGAGCGAAGGACAGGGGTGGGCACGCGGTTCCGCGAGACGCGCATGATGGGGAGCAGACGGGCCACGACGGAGCTGGAGGTGACCGAGTTCGTGGCGAACGAGCGTGTGCGAATCGTGTCGGACCAGGGAGGCACGGTCTGGGACACCGTCTTCTCGGTGAGCGCCAGCGAGGACGACCGAGCCACGCGCCTGGACATGGTCATGGAGGCACGTCCCCATCGGCTGTTCGCTCGAATCATGGTCCCGCTCATGAAGGGTGTCGTGGCCAAGGCGATTGCGGCCGACCTCGATGCCGTGAAGACCTACGCCGAGGGGGCGGCCTAGGCCCCCGGCGGGCACCTGGCCGAGGCGAACGCTGTGGGCGCGGCGCAGGACATTCGCATCGTGCGCGACGAACTGGTTCGATGTCGCCGATGCCCGCGTCTGGTAGCGTGGCGCGAGAAGACCGCCAGAGAGAAGCGGGCCGCCTTTCGCGACGACGAGTACTGGGGCAGGCCCGTTCCCGGCTTCGGGGATCCGCACGCTACCGTGCTCGTCGTCGGTCTAGCGCCCGCCGCCCACGGCGCCAACCGCACGGGACGCATGTTCACCGGCGACCGCGCGGGGGACTGGCTCTACCGTGCCATGCACAAGGCCGGGTTTGCGAACCAGGCGCTCAGCCGCGACCGCAGCGACGGGCTGGCACTGACCGGGGCGTATGTCACCGCCGGCGTGCGATGCGCTCCGCCGGGCAATCGGCCCACCACGGCGGAACGCGACCTGTGCGGCGATTTTCTGCGCCGGGAGATCGACATCCTGTGGGACGGCCTGCACACGATCGTGGCGCTGGGCGGCTTCGCCTTCGCGGTCGTTCTCACCTCGCTGGCAAGACGCGGCATCGCCCTTCCGCGTCCGCGCCCGCGCTTCGGCCACGGCGCCGAGGTGGGCCTGGGTGCCGTGAGCGTGATCGCGTCCTATCATCCCAGCCAGCAGAACACGTTTACCGGCAAGCTCACCGAACCTATGTTCGACGCGATCTGGGAAAGGGCGGCCGAGCGGGTCAGGAGGCATCGTGAATCGGCGCGATTTCGTTAGGGGGGTGGCGGCGGCCGGCGCGGCGGCATCGGCTGCGGTGCCTGGCGCGGGGGCTGGCGGGACCGCGGCACAGGATCGCACGGAGGCCGGCGGCGGCGTCGGAGGTCACGGAGCCGCGCCGGCGCTCACCCAGGACGACATCGTCGTCGATGGGCTCTTCGCCGGTGCCATGCGGCTCTCTCAACTGCGGGGCATGCAGGAGGGCGGGGCCCACTGCGGCGTAGCGAGCGGACCGACCGACATGGCCAGCTTCGCGGCACTGCTGCACTTCTTCGACGAGCACGCGAGCGAAGTCGTCCACGCCAAGTCCGTGGCGGAGATCCGGGACGCCCACGCCCGAGGGCTTGTCTCGAATGTGTTCTGCTGGCAGTCGGCCACCACTCTGGGCGATGGCTTCAACTCACCCCTGGGCAGCTCGCGCACCGCCCTGCGCGCATTCCACGAAGTGGGGCTGCGACAGGTCGGCCTCTGCTACAACGTCACGAACGCCTTCGGCTCCGGGTGCCTGGAACCCGATGGTCCCCTGACCCGCGCCGGGCAGCGACTGGTCGAGGAGATCCATTCGCTCGGCATCGTGCTGGACGTCGGAGGTCACACCGGAGAGCGAACCACCCTCGACGCCATCGCCATCTCGGAGGGCGTGCCCGTCGTCTGCAGCCACACGAACGTGGCCGCGATCGCCGACAACGCGCGTTGCACAAGCGACCAAGTCATCGACGCCATCGCCGAGACCGGGGGCGTCATCGGCATCACGGCGGTCAACGACTTCCACGTGCGCGCCCGGGGCAACACCGGCGCAGTGCCGCATGTGGGCATCGAGGAGCACGTGGACCAGTACGACTACATCAAGCGGCGGGTGGGTGTGGACCATGTGGGACTCGGCACCGACTTCGTGGACGGCATCCCCATTCCCTACGGGGGCGGGATCAACCACGACATCATTCCCGCCGACATGGTGAGCGAGCCGTGGCGCTTCGTGCGCGGCTTCGAGAGCATCGCCGAGCTGCCCAATCTGATCGACGGGCTGCGCCGGCGGGGGTGGACCGACGAGGAGGTCCGCAAGGCGATGGGGGCCAACTGGCTCCGTGTGTACGAGCAAATCTGGGGAGGCTGATCATGCGTGTTCGAGGTGTTTTCGTCGGGATCGTGGCGGTCGCCGGGATTGCGGGATGTGATTCGGGTGGGGGTGCCCCGGATGCCGCCGACGCTGTCATGGAGGCGGAGTCCGTGCCCGGCGGCGACGCCGTGGCCGAGATCGTTTCGTCCGAGGTGCTGGTTGGAGAGGGACTGGAAGGCATCCTCCGCGAGATCGGATACGCACCCATGCCCGACGGCGTGCGGCTCGCCTACATCGCCTACCGTCCGGCCGGGGAGGGGCGGTACCCCGTGATCCTCGACTACGACGCCTACGAGAGCGGCGGCGCCGACATCGCAGTGGGAAGCTGGTTCCACACGGCGGTCAGGCGCGGCTACGCGGTGGTCGGGGCGAACGTGCGCGGGAGCGGCTGCTCGGAGGGCGACACCTTCAGCCTCTTCCATCCCCAACAGGGGCCCGACGGCGCGGCGCTGGTCGAATGGCTGGGGACACGCCCGTGGAGCGATGGCAACGTCGGCATGTACGGCGTCTCGTACCCGGGCCACACCCAGTTCTTCACCGCGGCGCAGCACCCGCCGCACCTGAAGGCGCTGGCCGCCGGCGGACTCACCGCCTCGATCTACCGCGAGGCGCTGCGCCCGGGCGGCATGTTCAACGTCGGCTTCGCAGCTTGGTGGGGCGAAATGGCCCAACCGTGGATCGAGGAGGTCGGCGTGGCGCTGCGGATCGGGCTGGGCGACGCCCACTGCGAAGCCGTCCAGGCGGCTCAGCCCCGCAACGTCACCTTCGACGAGGTGAGAGTGCACGAGTACCACGACGAGTACTGGAACGATCGCTCGCCAGAGAGCTACGCGGATCGGGTCGAGGTTCCCATGATGATCATCCAGGGATATCAGGACCAGCAGACCGCGATGGGTGGCCCGAGGCTGTACGAGCAGGTCACGGGGCCGCGCAAGCTGATTCTACAAAACGGCGGTCACGGGGTGGGCGGCAATGCCCTGGCCCAAGAGCAGGTGCTGCGGTGGATGGACCGGTGGCTCAAGGGCGAGGAGAACGGGATCGAGGACGAGCCCGATGTCACCGTGCTCTTCGAGACCGGGGTCGTCGATGGCGAACTGAGGCCCAACTGGGTGGAGACGTTCTCGGACTGGCCCGTCCCCGAAACCGAACGCCGCACCTTCCACCTGACTGCGGATGGCTCTCTGAGCCCGTCGGCACTGGGGGAGGCACAGAGCGGACCACTCACCTACGTCTATCCCATGGGAACCGAGCTGGTGGGGAACAACGACATGTTCGCGGTCCCGCCCTCGCCGCTCGGGTCGCTCATCTACCGCACGGCACCCTTCGAGGACGACCTGCCCATTCTGGGGTCGGTGCGTCTGGTGCTCCACGCCAGCGCCGAGGCCGAGGACACCGACTTCATGGTCGTGCTCCACGACATCGGTCCCGATGGCGAGACGCTGTACCTTCAGCGGGCGTTCCTGCGTGCGTCGCATCGCGCGATCGATCCCGCCAAGTCGTCCGAACACTGGACCCACCACCCCCACGAGCGATCCGAGCCGCTTACGCCCGGGGAAGTGTACGAGTTCGTGATCTCGTTCCCGGAGGTCGGCCACGTGTTCCGTGCCGGTCACGCCCTGGAGCTCGCGGTTCTCGCGCCGAGCTTCGCGCCCGCGACCGACTGGGGTCCGATGGCCATCGACCTGCCAGGCATCAACACGGTGCATCACTCCGCGGACCACCCGTCCCGCCTGGAGCTGCCGGTGGTGCCCAGCATCTCGGCCGCTGGACCGCCCCCGGCGTGCGGGTCGCTCGAGTACCAGCCGTGTCGTCCGCGCGTTGTCCCGAACTTCACGGCGGCGGGGATGCCGCGCGATCTTGCGGGCAGGTAGCGGCGGCAGTGTGAGCGCGCCCACGCCGCGACGCGTCTCGTGAGGCCCGATCGCGAGGCGCTGTCGCTGCTCCATCGCCTCCACACGAGGGTCTTCGAGGTGGCTCCGGTGCGCGCCGTGCTCGACGCGGCCTTCGTGGACTTGGCCGAGCAGCTGAGAGCCGGCGAGGATCCGCCCCATGCTACTTGCGTCGTTCCAATCGAACTGTTCACGCAAGGTGCGCCCGACATGGCGGAACAGGTCCGTCTCTGCCGTGCCTTTCTGTTGCGCGCCGGAGCGCGGATGGCGGTCCCGGAGATCCACCGCAACAGCATCCAGCGCCTCGTCTCGTACCGTGGATCGGGCCGCATTCATCAGGCGGTTGCGCGCGGTGACCCCGAAGACCTGCGCCCGAGGGCGATCCGCAGTCCGGGCCGCGCCACCGATCTCGAACGCCACTGGGACATCGTGCCCGCCGGCGTCTGGCACTTTCCCGAGGCCGATGCAGAGGCCGACTGGGCGACCGTCACCTTTCACAGCGCCGCCGAGGAGGAGATCCTCGACGAGTTGTGGAGCGAGAGACCAACGACAGGAGCACACTGTGACCAACCATGACGTAACGTCAGGGTTTCGAAACCGAGCAGCCCCGCTGGCCCGCGCACTTGCACTGACCGCACTCGCCCTCGGCCTCCTCGCCGCCGCCGCCCCAACCCCGGCATCGGCCCAGCCGCCGCCGCGACCCGGCCAGGCCGCGCCGCGACCCGCCCTCGACCCCTCCGACCCTTCCCACTGGCTCGTCCCGCCCGCCGAGCTCCAGGCGCTCCAGTTCCGCGAGCTCGGTCCCTTCCGGGGCGGTCGCGTCACCACCGTCGCCGGCGTGCGCGGCAAACCGCACACCTTCTACTTCGGTGCCACCGGCGGCGGCGTCTGGAAGACCGAGAGCGCTGGCCAGGCGTGGACCAACATCTCCGACGGCGGCATACCCATCGGGTCGATCGGCGCGGTGGCGGTGGCCCCGTCGAACCCCGACGTCCTCTACGTCGGCACCGGCTCCGACGCCATTCGCGGCAACGTCTCGACGGGCCGGGGCGTCTACCGCTCGGACGACGACGGTGCCACCTGGCGCTACCTGGGACTCCGCGAGGCGGGCCAGATCGGGCGCATCCGCATCCACCCCGACGACCCCGACATCGCCTATCTTGCCGCGACGGGGCATCCGTTCGGCTCGAACCCGGAGCGCGGCGTCCATCGCACCCGCGACGGAGGCGAGTCCTGGGAGAAGGTCCTCTTCGTGTCGGACTCGACGGGCGCGATCGAGCTGCTGATGAACGAGCACGACCCCGACGAGCTCTTCGCCGCCATGTGGCGCGCCGAGCGCAAGCCCTGGACGATGATCTCGGGAGCGCGGGAAGGGGGCATCCATCGCAGCCGCGACGGAGGCGACACCTGGGAGAAGCTCGGCGGGGGGCTGCCGACCGGGCTGATCGGGAAGATCGGGATCGCGCAGGGCCGCGCCGATCCGGGTCGCCTGTACGCGATCATCGAGGCCGAGCCGGGGTCCGGCATCTATCGCTCGCTCGACGGGGGCGACAACTGGACCCTGGTCAACGACGACCCGAGACTGCTGGGTCGACCTTGGTACTTCCACAACATTTTTGCCGATCCGACCGACTCCGATGTCGTGTACGTCGCCGGCGGCGGGTTCTTCCGGTCGTCCGACGGAGCCGAGAGCTTCAGCCGCGTCCCCATGCCGCACTCCGACCATCACGACCTGTGGATCTCGCCCGACAACCCGGCGGTCATGGTGCAGGGCAACGACGGCGGCGCGGTGGTGACCGTGGACGGCGGGCGCACCTGGTCGAGCCAGCTCAACCAGGCCACCGCCGAGATGTACTCGGTGACCGTGGACGACCAGTTCCCCTACCGCGTGTACGGTTCGCAGCAGGACAACTCGACGCTTTCGCTGCCGAGCGCGGCCACGGGGACCGGGATCAGCCTCCAGCACTGGCAGTCGCACGGCGGGTGCGAGACCGGGCCGGTGACGGTCCATCCACGCGACCCCGCGATCGTCGTTTCGGGGTGCTTCGGGGGACGGCTGGCCCGCTACAACCGCCGCACCGAGCAGTTCCGCCAGATCCGACCCTATCCCGAGCGGCAGGACGGCGCGCCGGAGCGCGAGCTGCGGTACCGGATCCAGTGGAACGCGCCGGTCCTGTTCTCTCGCCACGATCCGGACGTTCTGTACCACGGCTCGCAATATGTGGCGGTCAGCCGCGACCAGGGCGGAAGCTGGGCGGTGATCTCGCCCGACCTCACCGGCAACGACACGACGAAGTTCGGCCAGGCGGGCGGTCCGATCACCCCCGACGTGACCGGCGTGGAGATCTACTCGTCGCTGCTGCAGATCGCCGAGTCGCCGCACGATCCGGGCGTGCTCTGGACGGGCTCGAACGACGGGCGGGTGCACCTGACCCGCGACGGCGGCGCGACCTGGACCGACGTGACGCCGCCCGACATGCCGCAGCCGAGCACGGTGAACCGGATCGACGTGTCCGCGCATCGGCCGGGCACCGCCTGGCTGGCCGTCTACCGCTATCGGCTGGACGACTTCCGCCCGTTCATCTACGGCACGGACGACTTCGGCGCGACCTGGACCCTGCTCACCGAAGGGGCCAACGGCATCCCGCGCGACCATCCCACCCGCGTGGTCCGCGCCGACCCCGAGCGCGAGGGCCTGCTCTACGCCGGGACCGAGTTCGGCCTCTTCGCATCGTTCGACGCGGGTGCGAACTGGCAGCCGCTCCAGCTCGATCTGCCGCCCTCGCCCGTGACCGACCTGGTGGTGCACCGCGGCGATCTGGTGGTGGGGACCCAGGGTCGGGGCTTCTGGATCCTCGACGACATCACGCCGCTGCGCCATGTGGCCGTGGGGGAGCCGGCGGAAGGCCTCGTCCTCTACCCGGTGAGACCCGCGTACCGGACCGCCGCCCAGGAGCGGGACGGGCACTACGTGCGCGACCACGTCTACGGCGCCATGATCCCGCGCTACATGAAGGCGATGAACCCGCCCGAGGGCGCGACCATCCATTTCAGGCGGCCTGCGGACGCGGAGGGGACGGTCGCGGTGTCGATCGTCGAGCGGGACGGCGACCCGGTGCGCACCTTCGCCGACGTCGCCGCCGGGCCCGGCCTCAACCGCTTCAACTGGAACCTGGACTACCCGGCGGGCTCGGCGGCGGTGGCCGCTCGGGCCGTGCCGGGAGGCTACACGGTGGTGATCGAGGCGCCGGAGGGGGAGGCATCGGCCGACTTCGAGGTCCTCATGGACCCGCGCCTGGAAGAGGAGATCACGGTGGCCGATCTGCAGGCGCAGTTCGACTACCTGATCCGCGCGCGGGACCGGCTCGACGCGCTCGACGAGGCGCTGACGGGGCTGCGGGGCGTTCGCGAGGAGGCTCGAACGGCTTCGAGCGGTGCGGACGCGACCGAAGCGATCCGGGAAGCGGCCGCGAGCGCTTCGGCGGCGCTGACGGCGGTCGAGGAGGTTCTGGTGCAGCCGCGCGGGGCCGGGTTCGCGAATCCGTCCCGCATTCGCAGCCACCTGCGGTTCGTGATGACCGCCGCGAGCTCGCAACGCGGCGAGGATCTGGACGCCCGCCCCACCGAGCAGCTCCTCGAACGGCTGGTCGACCTGGAGGTTGCCCTGGAAGGCGCGCTGACGCGGCTGCGCGCCGTGTACACGGACGAAGTGGGCGAGCTGAACGCCGAGCTCGAGTCCGCCGGGCTCGCGCCCATCCGAATCCCGGCGGTGCCGGGGAGGCGGCCTGTCAGTTGAGCGGCTCCGACCCGCGTTCCGGCGGTTCCCGACCTCCCGTCGCCGCCAGCAAGTGTTTCGTCTGCGGCCCCGACAACCCGATCGGCCTGCACCTCACCTTCCGGCTCGAAGACGGCGCCTGCGTCTCCGAGTACACCCCCGGCGAGAACCATCAGGGCTACCCGGACGTGATCCACGGCGGGATGATCTACAGCGTCCTGGACGACGTCATGGCCAACTGGCTGTACCTGCGGGGCGCCCGCGCCTACACCGCCCGGTGTGAAATCCGCTACCGCAGGCCCGCGCGGGAGGGTGAGAAACTGCTGCTGGAAGGCCGC
The DNA here is from genome assembly GCA_963662845.2 of Longimicrobiales bacterium. GTDB lineage: Bacteria > Gemmatimonadota > Gemmatimonadetes > Longimicrobiales > Gaopeijiaceae > Bin94. The sequence continues at coordinate 598,308 of CAXXCM010000007.1, forward strand.
CAGAAATCGCGCAAGCGGAGACTGGTCGAGATGGAGGGGACGGCGAGGCGGGCCACCGACGGCAAGGTGGTGGCGACGACGAGCGCAACGTTCGTCGTCATCGACGAGGGCGAGTTTGCGGGGGTGGGGGACTAAAACCGCAGCAGCGCGGCCGCCCAGTGGAATCCGGCCCCGAAGGCCGTGAGCAGGACGAGGTCGCCGCGCTTGATTCGCCCCTGTTCCCGAGCTTCCCACAGGGCGACGGGAACGGACGCCGAGCCCGTGTTGCCGTACTTCTGGACGTTCGCGAAGACGCGCTCCTCGGGCACCTCCAGCCGCTTCGCGACCGCGTTCAGAATGCGCAGGTTGGCCTGATGGGGCACGACGAGCGCAACGTCGTCGATTGAGACTCCGGCCTGCGCCAGCACCTCCAGAGACGCCACGCTCATCCGCTTCACCGCCTCGCGGAACACCTCGCGCCCCTGCATGACGATGTCCTTGTGGAGCCCTTGCCGCACCCTCTCGATGGTGACGGGCGAACGGGTGCCGCCGACCTCCAGCCCGAGTATGTCGCTCTTGCTGCCGTCCGTTCCCGCCGTGGCGGCCACGATCTCGACCGCGTCCGATCCCGGTCCGACGACCGCCGCCCCCGCAGCGTCGCCGAAGAGCACGCAGGTGTTGCGGTCCTTCCAGTTCATGAGACGGGTGAGGACCTCCACGCCGATCACGAGCACCCGGCGGCCGTCCGCACGCGCCCGGGAGCGTGCCACGTCCAGGGCCAGCACAAACCCCGCGCAGCCGCTGCCGGCAAGGTCGTACGATGGGATGTGGCCGACGCCGAGGCGCGCCTGCACATACGCGGCGGTGTCCGGCAGGTAGACCTCGGGCGTGTCGGTGGCCAGCACGATCTCGTCGACATCCGCAGGCTCGAAGTCGCCGTCCGCCAGAGCCGCCTGGGCCGCTGCCAGCGCCAGGTCCGCCGTGCTCTCGTCATCCGCCGCGATTCGCCGCGTGCGTATGCCCGTGCGTGCCACGATCCACTCGTCGGAGGTGTCGACGTGCTCCGCCCAGTCGTCGTTCGTCATGACGCGCTCGGGGAGATGGACGCCGAGGCCGAGCAGGCCGATCGCCTGCGAGCCGTGGGTGGGTGGCCGGTGCATTTCGGCCTGGCGTGATCGTGTGCTACACCACGCGACGCGGGAGCCGGGGGTTCATGGCCTGGATGATGCGCAGGAACCCGAGGCCGGTGCGCTCGGCGACGGTGTGGGGCAGCACGGCGGGGTGGTCGGGCCCGATGAGGGTGGCCACGTCGCCGACCTCGACGGTCTTCTCCGGACCGATGTCGAGGATCGTGTGGGCCGAGTTCACCCCTCCGGCGACCGGGTAGAGGCGGCCGTTGATCAGCACCTCGCAGGTGTCGTTCGCCGCGGACGGGTATCCGTCCGTGCGGCCGATCGGGAGCAGCGCCACCCAGGTGGCCCGGTCGGGGGTGAAGGTGCGATTGAAGCCCGCGCTGTCGCCCGGTTCGAGGCGTTCGACCCGCACCACCCGAGCGTTCAAGCGGAACACAGGTCTGGGATCGGCCATGTCTTTGGCGTCCTCGTCGCCGGGGGGGTTCCCGAACAGCGCGTTCCCGGGCCGGACCATGTCGTAGTGCGCCTCGGGCAGGTGGAAGAGCTCGTAGGTGGGCGCGGCGTGGATGGTTCCGAGCGGCAGATTCCGGGAGCGTGCCCAGCCGAGGAGCTCCTCGAAGCGCGCGAGCTGCTCCCGGTCGAAGTCCAGGTCGTGGGTGAACATGGTGTAGGTGCCGTTCACGTCGACGTGCTCGCTCTGCACGAGCTCCTCGATCCAGCGGCGGGCGCGCGTGTAGGGCATCCCCTCGCGGTTCATCCCCGTGTCGACGAAGAGCTGGACGGGCACGGGGCGACCCAGTCGCGCGGACACGGCCCGCAGCCGTCGGGGCGCGTCGTCGAGCCAGACGGACGGCAGCACGTCCTGCCGGGCCATCTCCTCGATCTCGTCTTCGGACCCTTCGGCCATGACCACGATCGGCTTGGCGACGCCCTCCTCGCGCAGGGCCAGGGCCTCCTCGACGCGCACGCTGGCGAGGCCGCCCACCTCGGGCATGCCGGCCAGGAGCGGCCCGACGGCGCGGTCGCCCAGGCCGTACGCGTTGTTCTTCACGACCGCGAGGATGGGACGGCCGTTCGCCAGGCGAGAGGCTTCGCGGACGTTGTGGGTCCAGGCCGCGCGGTCGAGCTCGATCCACGGGTCGGAGCGCGTGGGGGTGTAGGTGCGGGCGCTCGTGGCGCGGGTGGCGGAGACGCGCGCGCTGGCGGTGGTGCCGGAACCCGGGCCGCTCGACCGCGTGCCCGACGCGCAGGCGGACGCTGCGGCGGCGAGCCCCAGGGCGGTGCCGGTCGACTGCAGGAAGTGGCGGCGAGTGCGGTGCGATGGCCGGTCCATGGTCTCTCCGGGAATGGCTATGATTGGTCCATGTTCGCTGGCGGTCCGTCCGGATGCAGCTCGCACTCGGGCGGCTGCAGGCGCGTCCACGACAGCGCCACGATGGTCCACGACTCGTCGTCGTTCCGAGTGAGCAGGAGCGCGTCGGCCCCGCAGTGGCTCAGCTCCTCGCCCACATAGAAGTCGTAGGGCGTCCAGACCATGGCGAGGTCGCCGCTGACGCGGACCTCCGCATCCCACATGCGTTCAGTCAGCACCTGCTCGCTTCCTTCCAGCCGCGCGATCAACTGGTCGCGGGTGGAGGTGGAGCTGGATCGCGTGCCGTCGGCCGCCCTCTCGACGGAGTGCATCAGCACATCCGGGTGCATGATCTCGCGGAGTATCTCGCCATCGCCTGCGGCCAGCGCGTCGAAGATGCCCTGTACGGCAGCCAGAATCGCATCGCGCTCGGCGTCGGTGGGCATGTGAGCGGTGCGGGCGTCGGATTCGGCGGCCTCCGGGGCCGAGTCAGCCTCGGATCGGTCGTCGGCGACCGGGGTACAACCGGTCAGGGCGAGCGCGGCAAGCGTGACGGTGATACTGGCGCGGGTCATCATGGCGGTTCTCGTCGGTGGGGGTTTGTCCGGGCGGTCCGTGTAGAATCATGTGGGGGATGCCCCAATGCTTGCAACGCGACAGGAGCCGCGATGATCGGAAAGCGCACCATCCTCGCCGCCGCCTTAGCTTCGGCCGCGGTGCCCGCGTGGGGACCCTCGGAGGCGCAGGCCCAGATCCTTCAAGGTGTGGTTGTGGATTCCGCGAGCAGGCAGCCGATCCCCGCCGCGCTCGTCTCGCTCGTCGATGGCGACAACCGCGACTTACAGCGCTTCATGGTCGGGCCCGACGGGGAGTTCCGCTTCATCCTGGCCGCTCCCGGGGCCTACTCTCTGCGCGCCGAGCGCCTCGGGATGGGGACTCGGATGGTCGAAAGCCTCACCGTGGCCGCCTCGGACACGGTTTCGGTGAGAATCTCGCTGGAACACAGGCCGATCGCACTCAAGGGCATCGAGGCGTCCGGAGACAGGCGCTGCGAGCTGGAGGCCGACATCGGCCAGCAGACGCACAGAGCCTGGGAAGCAGCCCGCACGACCCTAAACGCGGCCCGCTTCACGGAGTCGTCCGGCACCTATCGGTACGATCTCGAAAGGTATTCCCGCGTTATCGAGCCCCGCTCGCTCAGGATTCGCCAGGAGACCCGCACCTCTCGTCAAACGAACAGTCGCCGCCCCATCGAAAGCCTTCCGGTGGGTTTTCTCCTCGACGAGGGATGGGCCACGTCGACCGAGGTCGGAGAGCACTACTTCGCGCCCGACGCGCATGTGCTGCTCTCGGACGAATTCCTGGCAAACTACTGTTTCCAACTTCGCGCACGCGACGAAACGCAACCCGATCTGGTGGGCCTGGAATTCCGCCCCGTCGCCACCCCCAGTGGCCGCACGGACATCGAGGGCGTCCTTTGGCTCTCCCGCGAAACGGGGGCGCTCCAATGGCTCGACTTCACCTATCTCAACCTGCCCGGGGCGGCCAACGAATACAGGGGCGATCACATCGGGGGACGGGTCGAGTTCCACGGATTGCCCGACGGCACCTGGTTCGTCTCCGACTGGTACATCCGAATGCCGCTGCTGACCTCGGAGCGGGACCGCGTCTTCCGACGAATGCGGACTTCGCTGCACGGGATCGCCGAGGATGGAGGAGGAGTGGTCAGGGCCATCAGCACGGCGACGGGCCGAACCGCCTACGCCGACGCCAGTGGCGCGATCACGGGAGAGGTTCGGGATCGTGATCGCGGTGCGCCGTTCACCCCTGGCCGCGTGACTCTCGTGGGATCGGCCGCAGAGGTCGAGCTGGACGGCGCAGGGCGGTTCGAGTTCGGCGACCTGCCCGCGGGCGCGTATCAGATCGCCCTGTTGCAACCATCCCTGCGTGGCCTCGACCGCGGCCATGCGCTCGCGGACGCGCAGGTTCTGCCCGGCGACACGGTGCGGATGCGGCTCGAGGCTCCCGATCCGAGCGCTGTCTTGGCCGCGGCGTGCGGCACCGACGCCTGGATTCCCGGCACGGGGATTCTGCTGGGAGATGTGGTCGAAGCCGATTCGCGGGTTGCGGTGACCGGGGCCACCGTGTCGGTCGAATGGATGCGCGTCAACCGGCTGCGGACTCAGTTGCAGGCCGAAACCAGAACGGTCGAGACGGCGACCAACGAACTGGGTGCCTTTCGGGTGTGCGGCGTTCCCGTCGATGGTGGGAGCATCGCGGTTGTGGCGACGTCGGCGGACGGGCGCCGTGCCTCGGCGGACGTCGCGATGTTCGCGGGGGAGCCGGTGTCGTCGGTATCGCTGCGCCTGCGTCGGTAGCAGGCCGGCGCCACCGCCCGATCACCGGCGGTGCACCACCTCGACCAGTTGGCCGGATTGGTCGAAGACGTCGATGGTGTGCAGACCGAGGTCGCTCCACAAGCTTGATCGCGCCGCCGGCACCGGCCCGGGGGCGGCGAGCGCGGCAGGCGGGATCCTGTACGGCTCCGCCATGCCCACGTCGACCTCGAAGCCGATGGCGGCCATCGCCTGCACCGTTATGGCGCTTATCGGCAGCCGATTCATGTCCTTGAGCTGGAATCCCCGCGTGTCCACAAGCGTAAACTCTGGACTCATGATCTCGGTGCCGAGCACCGACTCGCGCCAGTGCACGTCGACCCGCGTCTCACCACCGTGATTCTCGACGGGAACCTTCGAGCCACTCCAGTTCGCGCCCCCGGCGGCGTTGAAAGCGGCGATCGTGGCCGGATCCGGAAAATGGGTGTCCGCCCCGACTCCGAGCGTGCGCACGGGGTTCTCGAGCCTGTCGCGCCATCGCCATCCGAACCCGAGCAGGTGACCGAGAGTATGGGTCACGAAGCCCTCCAAATGGGGTTCGGCGCTTCGGGACCGAAGCGACCATCCTGTGCATGCCCGCGACATCGCCCAACACCCAACTCACTGCGGCCACGCCCACCGAATCGGTCACGGCGTCCTGCGGGTCCACCGCACCGCCACCGGGGCCGACGGAAAACCGCAAACGCGCCCCGGCGATCGGCGCGCCCAGTTCGTCCAGCGCGCGCACCACGACGGGTTCGTGAAGGGGCCGGCCGCGCCCCTGAACCTGGTCGTTTCCCGACACGATCTCGATGACTGCGGGATCGGGCACGTCCGGAGAGGTGACGCAGCCGGCCAGAGTGCACAGCACGATGGCGAACCGCTGGCGCGGCAGGCCGGCAGGGCGTGTGGCTGCGCCGGCGGGATCGTCGGCCATTGTGCGGAGCTCCCTACCGAATGATGATCTCGTCCAAGTATGTCCACGCGGTTTCGCCGCCGGACGGCCATCCGCCCGGCACGGTGCCGAGCGCGACAACCCGCACGCGCACCCAGCGCGCGCTCGCGGCCGCGACCGGCACCTCGACATACACCCGTCCCCCCGCCGGTGGTCCGGCATCCCGTCCCGGCGCGGCTCCCGCATCGCCCACGCCGACGTCGACCCCGACCGCCTCGCCGAATGCCACCCCGTCCTGGCTCACAGCCACCTCGACCCGGCGCGGATGGTACACCCCCGATCCCGGATGCTGCAGGAACCCCACCTTCACGGCCTTGACCGCCGTGCCCTCGCCCAGGTCGATCACGGCGGCGATCTCGTTTGCCCGGTAGCCCTGCCAGTGACCTCCGCGCCGGTCGATCGAGCCGCGCACCCCGTCCACGAGCCCGGCGTTCCCCGCCGCCGAGTAGGGAGACGACGAAGCGGGTTCCACCTCGATCGGCCGCCCCCGCGCCAGGTGCTCGACGCGATTGACCTCGCCGAAGTCGTCCAGCGCGAGCGACCGCGCCGCCATCGCCTCGGCGGCCTCGGCGTCGGGCGCGACGCGTGCGAGCCGGCCCGGGTCTTCGCCGGCGCGCAGCGGTCGCAGCAGGAAGCGAAAGCCCATGTCACGCGGCCAGAGCGTGTACTCGTGGTGTGCCACCGCACCCCAGGAATCGTCGCCGCCCACGCCCTGCTGCCGGTGGTCGACGTGCAGGGTGACCTCGTCGCGCGGGACCAGGTCGGTCCAGTGGCGCTGCGCCTTCCGCTCGCCCGCGTCCAGATCCTCCTGCGTGTACGGAAGCGCCGAGAACGAGACGGTGGGCAGCCCCGTGACGAGCAGGCCGGTACCGGTGCCGTCGGTGAGCGCGACCCAGCGGGTGTCCGTGCGGGTGCCGGTCTCCTGGGGGCGCACGTAGGGGTGCGCGAGCGCCGACACCGGAGCGGCGTAGCGGCCGACGGCGGCTCCCGTGCGACGGTCCCAGTAGTTCTCGTGAGGGCCGCGACCGTACCACTCCACCTGATCGAGGTCTCCCGGCAGCGTGAGGATCGTCCCGAAGCGGGGCATCTCGGGGAGGTCCTCGTCCACGTCGGCGAGGCGTGCCGAGATCGCGACCGTGCCGTCCGGGTGGATCCTGTGCGCGAGGGCGTAGCGGGCACCGATCGAGCGCAGCGAGAAGTGGCTGGTGACCGAGACGTTCGTGCCGGCCGGCGCGGTCGCCACCGTCATCGAGTCGAGATGGCGTCCGGGCGGACGACCTGCCAGACGCCAGATCCCTGAGCGCACGGGGAGGCCGCTGCCGTAGTCGTTGTCGGTGGGGGCGCGCCAGAAGTTGGGTGCCGGGCCGGAGGCCAGCAGCTCGCGACCCCGCACCTCCAGCGAGGCCAGAATGCCCGAGGCGCGATCGAACCCGAGCGTGAAGTCGTCTCCGGTCACGAGGGTGCGGGCCATGGTGGTGCGCACCCGCAACGGCCCGGCACGAGGGACCGCCTCGACGGGCGGCTCCTGCCGCAGCTTGAACTGTTCCCACGCAACCACATGGCCCGCCGGGACGAGCGGGGCGTCCTCCCGACTCCGCAGCGTGACGTGCAGCAGGTACTCGACGCCCTCCTCCACCCCACCCCCAATCCGCGGCAGGGCAAGAGCCACCGTGTCGACCCCGCCAGGTGCCGTCGTCAACTGCGGCAGCCCACCGGAAGCCACCACCTCTCCATCGGCCAGCACCGCCCAGCTCCCCGCCAGGCCGCCCAGATCGCGGAAGGCGTACCGGTTCTCGACCGCGATCCGGCCCGCCGCCGGGTCCACCGCCGACAAGCGCACCGGCTGGTACACCTTCTTGACCTCCCACGCATGCGGATGCGGCTGCCGGTCAGCCGACACCAGCCCATTGACCAGAAAGTTGCCGTCCGTAGGCACACCCGCAGGGCCGAAATCGCCGCCGTAGGCCCAGTACTCCCGCCCACGCTCGTCGGTCGCGCGCATCGCCTGGTCCACCCAGTCCCAGATGAACCCGCCCTGCAACTGCGGATGCGCGTCGATCACCTTCCAGTAGTCGGCGAGGTTGCCGACGCTGTTGCCCATCGCGTGGGCGTATTCCACCAGCAGGAAGGGCTTCTCCGCCCCCGACCGCGCATACCGCTCCAGCCAGTATGGCCGCACGTACATCGGTGCCACGATGTCGATGTTGTCGCGCTCGCCCGACGGCTCGTAGAGGATTGGCCGGCTCGGGTCGCGCGCGCGGATCCACGCCGCCGTCGAGTCGAAGTTCTCGCCGTCGCCCGCCTCGTTGCCCAACGACCAGACGATGATAGAGGCGTGGTTCTTGTCGCGCTCGACCATGCGCACCGTGCGGTCCATGTGGGCGGCCAGCCACTCGGGACGCCCCGCGAGCGTCACGCCCGGCTCGAATCCCATGCCGTGCGACTCGATGTTGGCCTCGTCCACGACGTAGAGACCGTACTCGTCGGTGAGCTCGTACCAGCGCGGCACGTTGGGGTAGTGGGCGGCTCGCACGGCGTTGATGTTCAACCGCTTCATCAACCGGATGTCCTCGACCATCGACGCCTCGTCGACCACATGGGCCCGGTCGGGATCGTGCTCGTGCCGGTTCACGCCCCGCACGACGATCGCCTGCCCGTTCACCTTCAGAACGCCGTCGACGATGTCTACCCGCCGGAATCCGACCCGTGCCGACACCACCTCGGCCACCTCGCCCCCCGGCCCCACCAGAGACATCACCAGCCTGTACAGCGACGGTGTCTCTGCGGTCCACCGGTGCGGTCGCTCCACAACGATCGTCCCGACACCGTCCGCCTCGCCGCCCGGCGGCACCTCCACCGAAATCGTCTCCGGCTCGTCCCAGAGCGCCCGCCCCGCCGGGTCCAGCAGCTCGTAGCGCACCTCGTAAGCGCCCGCCGTCCCCAACCCGCGATTCGCGACACTGACGGCTAGCCGCAGCAGCCCGTTCTCGTACGCATCGTCGAGCGTGGCCTCGGCGAAGAAGTCGCGCAGATGCGTCGGAGGCATCGCCACCAGGTACACATCCCGGTCGATTCCGCTGACCCGCCAGAAGTCCTGGCTCTCCAGGTAGCTCCCGTCGCTCCACCGGTACACCTCGACCGCCACCACGTTCGTTCCCGGCCGCACCACATCGGTGACCCGGAACTCCGCCGCCGTGCGACTCCCCTCGCTGTACCCGATCCGCTCGCCGTTCACCCACACGAAGAACGCGGAGTAGACCCCGTCGAAGTGCAGGAAGATCTCGCGCCCGTCCCAGGCCGCCGGCAGCTCGAACGTCCGCCGATACGATCCCACCGGGTTGTCATCGTCCGGGATGTCGGGGGGGTTGGGAGGAAAGCTGTAGAACTCGTCGCGGTAGACCGGATGGCCATGGCCCTCGAACTCCCAGTTGCTGGGAACGGGGATGACCGCCCAACCGGACGCGTCGAAGTCCTCTGCGAAGAAGTCCCTGGGCCGCTCGTCGGGACGCGGCACCCAGTGGAACCGCCAGTCGCCGTTCAGGCCGAGACGGAACGGGGAGTCCTCGGGGCGGTGGGCGAGCGCCTCGGCGCGGGTCGCGAACGGCGTGAACGAGGCACGGGGCGGCTCCCGGTTCTCCGCGAACACGGCGGGGTCTTCCCAGTAGGGGGTGGGTTCGCGCGGCTGGCCACACGCGGAAACGGCGACGGTCGCTGCGGCGACAAGGAGTCGGGACAGACGGTGGGTTGGCGACATGGCCATCAAGCTAACGCCCTGCGGCTGCGCTGGGGCTTTCCGACCGTTGGCCCAGTCAGACGAATGAGTGAAACAGGTGAGGTGGTCCCGGTTTTTTGGACAGGTCGTTAAGGTGGACTCCATTATGGAACAGGAGGCACCGAGATGGCCAGGAAGAGACGACGGTTCACGGCGGAGTTCAAGGCCCGTGTGGCGCTGGAGGCGCTGCAGGAGCGCGACAGCGTTCAGGCGATCGCGGCGCGGCACGAGCTTCATCCGAACCAGGTGAGCGCGTGGAAGCGGCAACTGCTGGATGCCGTGCCGGAGGTGTTCGCCGGGGGTGGGAGGCGGAAGCTCGCCAGGGAGCACGAGGCGAAGATCCACGACCTGCACGCCAAGATCGGGGAGCTGACGGTCGAGCGGGATTTTTTTCGGCGCGGGTTGAAGCGCTGAGCCGGGCGGAGCGGATGGGGATGATCGAGCCGGACGGACCGCTGAGCCTGTCGAGGCAGAGCGTGCTGCTGGGCGTGAGCCGGTCGTCGCTCTACTACAGGCCGAAGGGCGAGAGCGCGGAGAACCTGGCGCTGATGCGGCGCATGGACGAGCTCCACATGGACTTCCCCTTCTACGGGAGCCGGCAGATGATGCGGCATCTGCGCCGCGAGGGCGTCACGGTCGGCCGGCACCGGATCCGGCGGCTCATGCGCCTCATGGGGATGGAGGCGGTCTACCGGCGGCCGCGGACCAGCGCGGCGAACCGGCGGCACCAGATCTTCCCCTACCTGCTGCGCGACCTTGAGATCTCGCGAGCGGATCATGTTTGGTGCGCGGACATCACGTATATCCCTGTGACACAAGGGTTTTTCTACCTTGTGGCGGTGATGGACTGGGCGACCCGGCACGTCCTCTCCTGGCGGCTGTCCAACACGATGGACGCCAGGTTCTGCGTCGGGGCTCTGGACGACGCGCTCCTCCGGGCGACTCCGGAGATCCTGAACACCGACCAGGGCGCGCAGTTCACCAGCGAAGCCTTCGCGGACCGGGTGCTGGGGGCGGGCGTGGCGTTCTCGATGGACGGCCGGGGCCGGTTCCTCGACAACATCTTCATCGAGCGGCTGTGGCGGTCGCTGAAGTACGAGGCGGTGTACCTGCACGAGCTCCGCGACGGGCTGGACGCCAGGCGGATCATCGGCTCGTGGATCGACTTCTACAACGAGGTCCGCCCGCATTCGTCGCTGGGCGGACGGACGCCCGGCGAGACGTACCGCAACGGGGCGAGGGCGGCATGAACGGCCCGCGTCGCGTCCAGCCGGCCGGCGCCGGTTGCCCGCGGGCTCCCGTCCCGGCACGTCCCCGCCCACAGGGGCGCACACCCACGAGGCCGCAGGCTGGAGCCACGTCGTCCCATTCGTCGGCTCCACGCGTTTTCCCCACCCGCCGGCAAGCCCCGGTCGCCGGTCGGGTTCCCCTCCCGGCGACCGGGGCTTACGATACACGCAGCGAAGGTTCCCGAGGGCTCTCAAACCCAGTCGGAGTCCACCTTAACTTTGCCCTCGGACTGTCCAAAGAAGTAGGACCACCCCAAGGACCGTTCCGCCGCATTGCCTTCTGCGGAAGGGTGGAGGATTGCCTGCCGAACACAGAGTTTCGTGCGCTGGCGAAGCAGCTGTCCGCTACCATCCAGACGGAGCCGGCACCGACCTTGGTCGTGGCTCGAGCGAGTGACCTGCTAGGCCCGGGCCGACTGAGGCTGCCGGATTGGGTGGATGCCGAGACCCGCTACCTAGTTGTGCTGGACGTGCCGGAACAGGCAACACTACGCCTTGCCTCGATGCTTCGACTTCACAAGCCGGATCGACGGCTGCAGGTGTGCCGAGATCCGCTGGTTGTGAAGCGTCTTGTCATCGCCCTCGCGCGACCGGCCCCTTGGGAGGGCATTCTCGACGCTTATGTCCTTGGCAAGACTCTCGTAGTGGTGTTCGGGGACATGACCGTACGGGAATTCCCGATCGGTAAACTACCCAAAGTGGGAGACTTTGAGCAGGAAGTGCTTGGTCACTTTGAGATTGATTCAGCCGGTTCCTATTTGTATTGGCCCGACCGAGATGTGCATATGGGTCCGTCTCAAATGTTGCAGGCCGTTGATCCCAGGTATCTGTCCGAAATGGAAATCCGCCGGCACGCAACGGAGAACGTGTCGCAGGCCCTCCGTGACATGAGGAACGATCGGCGACTCAAGCAAACGGAGATCCCGGGATTATCCGATAGACACGTCCGCCGATTGGAAAAGGAGGGAATGCGCCTCACCGTTGAGGCAGCGACCAAGTTCGCTAAGGCGTTTGGCCTAACGCTGTCGGATTTCATGGACGAACTGAGTTTGCGAATGACGGTTCCGGGACAGGTCGCCCCAACTCGCGTGCCCTATCGGTCCAGAACTGCATTGCGTCCTTGATGTTCCGCAGCGCCGTCTCCTGATCGTCCCCGTGAGCCATGCACCCTGGCAGCTCGGGCGCCTCCGCCACGAACAACTGGTCCTCGTTGCTCCATCGGAGCCTAGCGGTCGGCGGATTGACGGTCTTGACGACCGTGGCGCGGAGTTCACTCATCCTTGAAGTTACCACGGCGAGCCCCGGGCCAGCCACCGTGGCAGCAACACGGGCATCTGGTAACATGGACGCCAACCCCCCTCACCAGAAGATCCCGTACAGCACGGCCGCCCCCGCGATCACCCCACCCGCCCACCACTTCGCTCCCGGTGCCGGCGTCAGATCCACCTGAGCCGCCGAGCGGGGCAGCCTACGCGGCTCCGCCAAACCCTGACGTAACGTCAGGGTTGCCATGAACGCCGAGATCACTAGGAAGGTGATCGCCATGTGGTGCAGGAACGCCACCTCGGGCAACAGCCAGAGCAGCAGCCCGTAGACGGGGATCCCCAGGATCATCCCGCCGAAGGCGGCCGCGGGCGGCGTTCGCGGCACGAACAGCCCGAACAGGAACGCAGCCACAATCCCCGGCGAGATGAATCCCCAGAACATCTGGATGTACTCGAAGACGCTCCCCGCCCTGGCCACCACCGGTGCCCACAGGCAGCCGACCAGCACCAGGACCGCCGTCGTCCAGCGCCCCACGACCATCAGCCTGCGCGACGAAGCCTCGGGCCGCAGGTGCCGCTTGTACAGATCCACGCTGAAGATCGTCGCGGCCGAGTTGAGCATCGAGTCCAGGGAGCTCATCACGGCGCCGAAGAGCGCGGCGAACATCGCGCCGGTGAGCCCTGCGGGGAGCAGTTCGCGCATCATCACCGGGTACGCCTGGTCGGGGTTCGTCACCTGGTCGGCGAAGAGCTCGGCGGCCATGATCCCCGGAAAGATGATGATGAACGGGATTGCCAGCTTGATGAATCCGGCCAGAAACAGCCCGCGCTGCCCGTCCGCCAGACTGCGCGCCGCCAGCGTCCTCTGCGTGATGAACTGATTCAGTCCCCAGTAGAAGAGGTTGGGGATCCAGAGCCCGCCCACGAAGACCGCGAGCCACGGCATCTCCGGATGATTCCACGGGAGGACGGTGTGCAGCTTGCCGTCGGCGGCCTCGAAGAACGGCTCGATCCCGCCCATCGCGCGAAAGCCGAGCACCGTCACCACGACGCCCCCCAGCAGTAGCGCCACCCCCTGGATCAGGTCCGACCACACCACGGCCTTGAGCCCGCCGTAGATCGTGTAGCCCCCGGCGAGAATCCCGATCAGCCAGATGCCCAGGTTGGTGTCGATTCCGAAGATGGACTCGAGCGCCAGGGCACCGGAGTACAGCACCGTCGCCAGCGCGACGAACACGTAGGCCCCCATGATGAACGCGGCCATCAGAGTGCGGGTGCGCGTGTCGTAGCGGAACTCCAGGTACTCCGGGATCGTGTAGATGCCCGCTTGGAGAAACCTCGGCAGGAAGAAGAGGCCCACCAGCACGAGGGTGACCGCCGCCATCCACTCGTAGCTGGCGATGGCGAGCCCGAGCTCGTAGCCCCGCCCGGCCATCCCCACGAAGTGCTCGGTCGAGATGTTCGACGCGATCAGCGAAAAGCCGATCAGCCACCACGGCAGGTTGCGTCCGGCCAGGAAGTAGTCGGCGGCGTCGTGCTTTCCGCGCGAGGCGTACAGCGAGACGCCCACCACGAGGAGCAGAAAGCCGACGAAGGCGGCGAGGTCGAGGGGTTGGAAGGTCATGCGAGCGGCTCCGGGTTCTTGGAACGGGCCAACGTAACGGGCCTCGCCGCGTTACGCTTCCACCCCCCGCGCAACCATTCGGCCACGGGTGGTGTCCACCCGATATCGTCAGCCAGCCGCGAATCCGACATCGAGAGGCCAGCGCCATGCGTCCACGCCGCGTCCTGCACGAGCGCCCGCTTGCGGCGCTTTTCGCGATGCTTGGCATTGTGGCGTGCGAGTCGACGCGGGCAGACCACGGTCTCCGAGTCGTCGAGAACGCCCTGGCGTCCAGCTGGCAGTCCACCGGCGAGTGGACCCTGGAAGAGGATCTGCGGCTCCGAGGTCCGCCGGCAGGCCACTTCGGCACGGTCGGCTCCGTCGCGGCGGACTCCCGCGACAACATCCTTGTCCTCGATGCACTGGCACAGGAGATTCATGTTTTCGACTCCGAGGGGGTCCACCAGCGAACGTTCGGTGGAGAGGGCGAAGGCCCCGGAGAGTTCCGGATGGCGAACGCTCTCACCCTTGCCGCCGGAGACACCCTCTGGGTCGTGGATCCCATGACGAGACGGTACTCGGTGTTCGGGCCGGACGGTGGGTTCGTCAGGGGGATGACCCGCCGCATCAACTCCGGTGAGAGCGCCGGGCGCTGCGCATTCGAGGCCGACGGGAGCCATCTGGATTGGGCCGTGCGCTTCCCCAACGAGGAAAGAACGGGAAACTTCTCCGACATCGATCTGATCCACTACCATCCTGTTCGCGTCTCGCCCGACGGCGAGAGGCAGGATACCCTGCCGACGCTGGAGTTCATTCAGCAGATGGCGGAAATGCCGTCGATGGGCCTGCGCCGCCCGGTCCAATTCGGCGCCGGTCTCGCGCGCGCCTTCGACTGTGCCGGCGGACTATGGTTCGCCCACACCGGCGACTATCGCCTGTACCGACGCTCGCTCGAGGGCGACACCACGCTCGTCGCCACGCTGGACGCCCTGCCCGCCCAGATCACCGAAGCCGACCGCGACGAGATTCGGGACCGGTTTGCCTCGCGCCCCGATCTGGCCGCAGACTACCTGAGCACCCTTCCGGCCAGCAAGCCGATCATCGACCGACTCCTTGTGGACGGGGAGGGCCACGTGCTCGTGATGCCCGAGACGGCGCGCGCCAAGGCCGGCACCGCCATCGATGTCTTCCGGGACGACGGTGTGTTCGTCGGACGGCTCGCGGTACCGGAAACGGCCACCCTCGCGCGGATCCGTGCTGGGTACGCCACTACGGACTACCTGCTTTTCGCCGGCGAGGACGCTGCGGGAATGCCCATCGTCACCCGACTCAGGATCAGGCGGTAGCAATGTCGACATCGAGCTCCTCCGCCGCTGCGAGCCCCGGCCCGCTGGCCCCCGGAATCTTCGGAGCGCCGACGTCCGACGAGGCCAGTGCAACCAATCGGCGCCGAAGAGGTGTCATCGGGCAGAACGCAGGAGAACCGGCGCAAGACCGGAGACTCGGCTCGGTGACCGAAGCGCAACTCATAAAGCGGTTGAAGGACGGCGATCAGACGGCTGCGCGCACGCTCTACGATGGCCACGTCGACCGGATCTTCCGGCTGTGCTACAGGTTCGCGGGCGAGCACGATCTGGCCCAGGACTTCACGCAGGAGACTTTCGTGCGCGCCTTCACGAAGATCGGCACGTTTCGCGGCGAGTCGGCGTTCGGCACCTGGATCGCCGCCATCGCGACGACGGTCTCCCTGAACGAGCTGCGCAAGATCAAGCGTTTCCGCACCCGCGAGATCCCGTTGGACGACCAATTGTGCGGCGGGCACGGCCCCAGCCCCGTCGAACCCGACCTCCGCGCCGACCTGTACGGTGCCATCGACCGACTCCCCGAACGCAGCCGTGCGGTCTTCGTGCTCCATGACGTGGAGGGCTACACCCACGAGGAGATCGGCGCGATCCTCGGCATCCATCCGGGCACCTCCAAGTCGCAGCTCTTCCGCGCGCGGGCGCGATTGCGCAAGGCTCTGGCGGTCCACGCCGAGGAGTGGGCGTCATGACCGACCTCGATCGCTTCGCCGAGCTACTGCGCCGCGAGGGGGCAGGGTACAACCGGCCCCCGGACGCCCCTGCGGATTCGATTTGGAGGGGTGTGGAGGAGGGTCTGGCCGACGCCGCGGCTGCGTCTTCGGGCACGCCCGACGGACCTAGGGCTTCGGCTGCGCCTGCGGCAGCCGACCTCGCGGACGCCGCTCCGTTCGACGTGCGTGGGTACCATGCCCCGCCACCGACACCGCGCGACGAGATGTGGGCACGGATCGAACCGGGCTTGTCGCACGGGCAGCCAGCCGTCGCCGCCACCGGCGAGCGGCTCCCGACCCGGCGCGGAACGCGACGCCGTGCGGCGTGGGCCGTGGGGCTGGCTGCGGCGGCATCGCTGGTGCTGGGACTGGCCATCGGGCGCGGGACGGATCCGGCGCGGCAGCAGGAAACGGCAATCGTGGCCTCGCCGGCAGCGTCGGTGGCCGAACGGGACGCGGATTTGCACGTGCCGCCTGAGCAAACAGCCCTTCCCCCCTCGTCGCAAGACTTCGCGGCAGCGAGCTCACAGGTCTCGACGGCGGCCGTTGTTCCCCCGGCTGATCGGACGGGGGAGCCGTCGGGTGCGATGGACGCGGAGCCCCCAGCGGTCCAACGCAACACCACACAGCTCCACCGGGACTACGAGACCGCCCGGTACCTCGACCGGGCGGCGACGATGCTGACCGCGTTCAGAATCGACCAACGGACACCCGCATCGGAGCGGGATCTTGCCAGGTGGGCCCGCGAAGTGCTGGTCGAGACGCGGATCCATCTGGATGTCCCGGTGACCCGGCCGCCTGCGGAGCATGCCCTGCTCGAGGATCTGGAGCTCGTGCTGCTCCAGATCTCGGCCCTGGGCCCCGGTTCACCCGACTTCGAATGGCAACTCGCACGCGAGAGCATGGAGTGGAACGGCACCTTGGCGCGGCTCCGGCAGGCGAGGAGTGCCGGCGGACTCTAACACGCCTTCGCGCGACCCAACATGGCATATCATTCTCCAGGGAGGCATAGGATGAGCAACCAGACACCCAATCTCCTGACGGCGGGGCTCGTCCTCTTTGCCCTGCTCGCATCCGAGAGCGCCTTGACGGCGACCGGAACGTTCCCGCGCCTCGGGGCCGACCCGCTGTCCGCGCAGCAGGAATCCAGCCGTCTCGACGAAGAACAGATGTTTCTGGAGGCCCGGCGGGCTCTGAGCAAGGAGGACTTCGACCAGGCGGCCGAACTCTTCCAGGCCCTTCGAGGCAAGTACCACGACGGGCGTTTCGTCGCCCAGTCCTACTACTGGGAGGCTGTCGCCCGGTATCGGCAGGAGAATCTGCACGAGGCGCTCGCGCTGCTGGATCTCGCGTTGGTCCAGCGAGAAGCGAGGCGGTACGTGACCGAGGCCGGGAGGACACGCCAGGGCCGGGTCTACAGCGAGGTGCGCGATCTCCGCCTCAGGCTTCAAAGACAGCTCGCCGAGAGGGGCGAGCCGGGTGCCGCCGAGGAGGTGCTGCGGCAGTCCGAAGCGCTGCTGATGCCCGACACCGCAGCGTTGCGCGAAATGCAGAGGCAGCTGGAGGCCCGGCAACGTGAGATGGAGAGGCAGGTCGAAGCTCGGCAGCGCGAGATGCTCGCTCAGTTGCAATCCCAGGCCCAGTCGATGCCCGACACCGCGGCGTTGCGCGAAATGCAGAGACAGGTCGAGGCGCGGCAGCGCGAGATGCTCGCTCAGATGCAGTCCGAGCAAGCCAGAATGGAAGCACGGTTCGCAGCGCTCTCGGCACAGCAGACGCAAGCGGCCATGAGGCAGGCACAGGCGACGACCAGAGCGCTGTGGGGGCACGCGGATTCGCTGGGTGTCGACTCGCTGGCGCACGCGGACAGCATCGGCCACTTCCCGACTCTGCATCGCCCCCCTCTGGAGGTGTGGACGTGGATGCCGCAGACGAACGAGTGCGAGGATCTGCTGATACAACAGGAGGCGTTCTCGGCGTTGCTGGCGCTGGAAACGGATCGAATGCCACCCGTGCGGAGCGTGCTTGCCCGCAACGATGAATGCTCCGCGTACCTGCGCAGTCAGGCGATCATGTGGCTTGCCAGCGAGGGAACGGATGAAGCGGAGCAGGAACTGATCAAGGCCGCCACGAGCCATCCCGACGGCAGGACGAGGCAATGGGCCATTTCGGGTCTGGCGCAATCCCAGACTCGTGCAAGCCTCGATGTCCTGACGAACCTGTTGGGGGACGAGGACGCCGATGTCCAGAGAGCCGCCGTCACTTCGCTCTGGCACAGTCCACACGACGACGCAACCGATGCTCTCGTGGGCCTTGTAACCGACGATTCCAAGCCGGATGAGCTCCGCGACATGGCCGCCAGCGCGGTCGCCGATCGGATTCCCGGCGAGTCCGAGGTCCTGATCGGCATCTTCGGCGGCGTGGATTCCGAACTGGTGAGGCACCGCATCGTGGATGTGCTGGCTAGGGGGGCACAGGACAAGCCGAGCGTCGCGCAGTGGCTCCTCGATCTGACTCTGGATCCGGGACAGTCCGAGGGTGTGCGTGCCGCAGCCCTGAACGCGTCGTTCACGGGAACATCGCTGGATCTGCAACAGGTCGACGGGATCTACGAGCAGCTTGAGGAGGCCGATCTGAGAGACAGGCTGCTCTATGCCCTGTACCGCAAGGCCGAGGCCGACCCGGACAATGCCTCCGCGGTCATCGACAAGATGATCCAACTCGCTCGCGTGGAGGCCGATCCGGAGGTGCGCAAGCGAGCGGTCTACTGGCTGGGACGAACGGGGTCCGAACGGGCCGCCGAGTTCCTCATGGAGATCCTGCGGGAACGGTTGAGCGTGTCCTGATCCAGTGCGTGCGGGACTCGCGAGCGGCGGAGCGCAGGCTTGCCCGCGTTCGGCGGCGAGACCATCCTTGGGCGGACCCCATTTGTCTCCAGTCAGGGAGGTGCGCGATGCCGCCGATCAAGGTTCCCCCGATCCTGGCCGCCGTGCTGCTTGCGGCGGCAACCGCCTGCAACGATGGCGCGGAACAGGTCGCGATGCCGGTGGCGCCCACCTTCGAGGGCGTGATCGACCTCGAGATCGGCGAGCTCGACGGGGAAGATCCCTACCTGTTCACCAACATTGGCGACGTCGTGGCCGACGATCGGGGACGCTTGATCGTCGCGGACGTCCAAAGCGGCGAAATCCGGGTCTTCGAGCCCGACGGGAGCTTCGCGTTCCGCTTCGGTGGGCACGGGGAGGGCCCCGGTGAACTGACCGACCCGTGCTGTCTGGGATTCGGCCCCGATGGTGCGCTCTGGGTGCGCGAGAGCGCTCGGTACAGCGTGTTCACGCTGGGTGCGACGGATGCGGAGTACCAACGATCGCTCGTGACTCCCCACCTCGGCACAGTGGGCGTGATGGCCCCGCTCGCCTTTGACGTGGAGGGCAACCTCGTCAGTGTGGGACCGGTGCGCCCCGAGGATGGGGAAAGCGTCACGGCGCGACTCCATGTGGGTGCCGACGGGGTGGTGGACACCGTCATTGCGGCGGATCCGGAGCGTCAGTCCTCCGGCCAGACGACGGTACAAAGGACAATCGAGAGGGCAGGGAGCCGACTAACAACCAATCTCTACCTCCATCAGCCCCATGGACCCGATTGGATACACGCTCACGCGGGCGACGGCAGATGGGCCGAGGCGGTCACTTCGGAGTATTCGATCACCTACCACATGCCGGACGGGACCGTATCGTCGATCGAGGGTCCGGCGTTCCAGGGACCTACGCTGAGCCCGGACGAACGCGCCTGGGCGCAAGACTGGATCGACCGCCAACTGGAGCGTGCCGATCTCGCGGAGCACCCATTCGGGATTCCCGAGCGCAAGCCTCCCCTGGCCAGCATGTTCTTCGACAGGGATGGCCGCCTGTGGGTCGAGAAGACGGCGGCGGACGGTGAGGCAATGCGCGAGGCCGACGTCTACGAGGGCACGAACCTCGCGGCACGGTATCGTTGGCCGCGGCGCATCGAGGACTGGCCGAGGCCTTGGGCCGACGAATCCGTCCTCTACGGGGTGACTGCGGACGCGCTCGGTGTGCAGCGCGTTGTCAGAATGAGATTTTCTCCGACGGGCTAGTGCGGTAGGGCGCGAAAGGCCCCCGCCCCTATCCGTTTGTCCGCCACAAAACGCTCTTGGTGGCGGACAAACTCGCGAAGCTCCGACTCGTGAGGCTCCGCAGAGGCTCGCCCATCCGGGGTGCTGGTGCCTCCGCTACGTTACGTCCGCCGACCAGGTGATCTCCACCGCACCCTTCAGGCTGCGTGCCGTCGGGCACTTTGCCACGTGCGTGGACAGTGCGCGGTCGACCTTGTCGCGGGGCGCGCCGGCAGGCAGCCGAATCTTGTAGTGGGCGTGGATCCGGGTCAGAACCACCATCCGGTCCACGACCTCGTTCACGCCCTCCGCCTTCACGCTGATCGCGTCGTTCGCCATCGGGATCCCGCGCACCTCCAGTGCGCCGTTCAGGGTCCCCAGTAGTCAGCCGGCGGCGGCCGCGACGATGTAGTCGACGGGGAGGGGGCGGTCGGGCTCGTTGTCCAGCCGGTAGTGGGCCTTGATCGGGCCGTGGACGCCGAAGTCCACCTGCGTGCCGTCCGGCAGGGTGGCGCGGCGGTGAACGCCGGCGATCTTGGCGACGGCGGCGTTGGCGGTGTAGAAGGGAGCGCTCATGGGGCCACCTCGTGATCGCGGGGGAATGGTCGCGGCGGGATCAGGGACGCGACCGCTCCGTCGAAGGTACGTCGGACGCGCCGTCGCCGGAACCCACGATCCGCGCGTACAGCTCCGGGTCGGTCGCGCCCTCGGTGTTGAAGACGAGCACCCGCGACCGCCCGTCCAGCCCGACCGCGCGACGGAGTTCCGGGTCGCCCGCCGCCTCGATCAGCCCCAGCAGCCCCGCCACCCCCGACTCCCCGCCCTCGAACGGCTCGCCCAGCTCTCCGCCGGCCGCCGCCCTCATGACCGGCGCGACCCCCTCGTCCCGCACGGTCATGAAGGCGCGGGTTCCCGCGCCGACGATCTCCCACGCCAGCGGCGAGATCGCCCTGCAGCTCAGCCCCGCCATGATCGTGTGCAGGTCGCCGCCGGCGACGCGCGGCTCCCCCGCGCACCCGCTTCGGTACAGCCCGTCCGCCGAGTCCGGCTCGACCACGACGGCGATCGGGCGATCCCGTCCGAGCCGTTCCCACAGGTGGCCGATCACGGCCGCTGCGAGGCCGCCGACGCCGCCCTGGACGAAGACGTGGGTGGGCCCGGGCGCCACCGACTCGGCCAGCGCGTCCAGCGCCTCCTCCACCATGACCGTGTATCCGACCATGACCACGCGCGGGATCTCCATGTAGCCGGGGTAGGACGTGTCCGAGATGACCGTCCACCCGTTGGCGCGGGCGTCGCGGGCGGACCGGGCCACCGCGTCGTCGTACTCGCCGTCCACGCGCACCACGCGGGCGCCGAACGAACGGATCGCGGCCGCGCGCACCTCGGTGACGTGCGCCGGGAGGTAGATCACCGCGTCCAGGCCGAACATGCGGGCGCCCCACGCGACGGAGCGGCCGTGGTTGCCGTCGGACGCGCAGGTGACGGTGGGCCTCGCCGCCGGCGTGGAGTCGTCGCCGCGAGGGCCGTCCCGCGCGCTGCGCCGTGGCCCGGCGAAGTCCCCGCTCGCCGCGTCCGCACCCCGCCGCCTCATCACGCGCAGCACCCCGTACGCCCCGCCGAGCGCCTTGAAGCTGCCCAGTCCGAAGCGGCCGCTCTCGTCCTTCACATCAACCGACGCCAGCCCCAGCCGCGAGGCCAGACGGTGCGCCGACCTCAGCGGCGTCGCGCGATACCCCGACCACGACGTGATTTCGGCGCGCGCCACCCGATGCGCGTCCAGATCGATGACTGCCCTGAGCCGGGGCGGGTACGGACCGGGCGGAGCGCAGATCGGGTTGATCGTCCAGGGCACGGCGAACTCGCGGCGGAACGGGCAGGAAAAAACGGGCGAACTCTATTACCTTCCTTGGGCTATGGATCTACGTCAAATGTTTGGTGGTCGGATGAAGCTGCGGCGTCCGGATCCCGGCGAAGCGCTGCCCGGACGAACGGAGCCGCTGAAGATTCCCGACAGACACCATGTGAACGGAAACCGAATCAAGCCTCCCTTCCCCGACGGGTTGCAGCGGGCCCACTTCGGAATGGGATGCTTCTGGGGCGCCGAACGGACGTTCTGGGAGCTGCCCGGCGTGTACTCGACGGCGGTGGGCTATCAGGGCGGACCGACCCCCAACCCTGACTACCACGAGGTCTGTTCGGGGCGGACGGGGCACGCCGAAGTGGTGCTCGTCGTCTTCGATCCAGACGCGATCGGCTACGCCACCCTTCTCGCGGCGTTCTGGGAGGGCCACGACCCCACGCAGGGCATGCGGCAGGGGAACGACGTCGGCACCCAGTACCGCTCCGCCATCTACACCATGGGCGACCGCCAGCGCCGCCTGGCGACCGATTCGCGCGACCGCTTCCAGGGCGAACTGACCCGGGCGGGCTACGGGGCCATCACGACCGAGATCGTCGAGGCGCCGCCCTTCTACTACGCCGAGGAGTACCACCAGCAGTACCTGGCCAAGAATCCCGGAGGGTACTGCGGTCTGGGCGGGACGGGCGTCTCGTGTCCCAGCGGCGATGTCGGCGCGGTCGACTAGGCGGCGAGCACCCCATGGCAGACGGCAGGCTGGCATGACGCCGGCTTCGAATCGCCCCAGAAACGGCCCGGAGTGGCGGGGTCGCCTCTTCACCATCCTGTTCGAGACCGACACCGCCGGGCTCGCGCGCGCGTTCGACATCGTTCTCATCGTCACGATTCTGGCCAGCGTCATCGTGGTGATGCTCGACTCGGTGGAGTCGATCGTGGCGCGGCACGGCTTCCTGCTGCACTTCATGGAATGGGTCTTCACGATCCTGTTCACGTTCGAGTACGCGGCCAGGCTCGCGTCGGTGCACTCCAAGCGCCGCTACGCGCTGAGCTTCTTCGGCATCATCGACCTCCTCTCGATCATCCCCACCTACCTGAGCCTGCTCCTGCCCGGCAGCCAGATGCTGGCGATCATCCGCGTGCTGCGGGTGCTGCGGATCTTCCGCGTGCTGAAGCTGGTGCGATACATGGGCGAGGCAAGGACGCTCGCGCGCGCGATGGCGGCGAGCCGCTACCGGATCGTCGTCTTCCTCATCACCGTGGTGACGATGGTGGTCGTGCTGGGCTCGATCATGTATCTGATCGAGGGCCAGGACGCCGGCTTCACCTCGATTCCGGCGGCCGTGTACTGGGCGGTGGTGACGCTGACCACGGTCGGATTCGGCGACATC
The DNA here is from genome assembly GCA_963662845.2 of Longimicrobiales bacterium. Taxonomy (GTDB): domain Bacteria; phylum Gemmatimonadota; class Gemmatimonadetes; order Longimicrobiales; family Gaopeijiaceae; genus Bin94. The sequence goes on from CAXXCM010000007.1 coordinate 621,488, forward strand.
ACGCCGAGCACGCCGGTCGGGCAGTTCCTGGCGTCGGTGATCATGCTGATGGGGTATGGCATGATCGCGGTCCCAACGGGTATCGTGAGCGTGGAGCTGGCCTACGCGGCGAAAGCGGCGGGGACCACGGGCGGCCAGTCCGCGACCGGAGACCACATCTGCACGGCGTGCCGGGCGGGTGGACACGACAATGACGCGCGCTTCTGCAAGAAGTGCGGCGGCACGGTCATCGCAATCCTGCCGGAATAGGGACTGAAATGAGCGACACGACGACTCCGGACGGGCGTGACCGAGCGCTCCCGGTGCAAGGTTCCTTGGATGAAGAGGCGATGGCCGGCGCGCGGGACGAGGCCATCGCGCTCCTGAGCGAGTGCTTCGCGCGGGACGTGCTGACGATGGAGGATTTCGAGCGGCGGGCCGATCTGGCGCATGGCGCCCGCACCGTCGCGGAGCTGGGCGCGGCGATCGACGGAATCCCGACGGGGGCGCTCCAGGCGCAGGCCGGCGGCCCTGCCGCGGCTGCCGCCCCCGGCGTGTCGACCAAGCCCCACGACCATGCCATCGCGGCCTTCAGCGAGACCAAGCGCCAGGGACGGTGGATTCCGGCGCGGCGCAACACGGTCGTGGCGGCCTGGGGCTCCGCCGTGATCGACCTGCGCGAGGCGTTGATGGGCCCGGGACAGACCGTGGTGTCGGCGTTCGCCTTCATGGGCGCGGTGGAGGTGATCGTGCCGCCGGGGATGCACGTCGATTGCTCCGGCTCGGCCGTCTTCGGGGCCTTCGAGGAGCAGCGGGAGTTCGCGCCGGTGCCGGTCGGGCTTGGTGCGCCGACCGTCCGCGTGGAGGGCTTCGCCCTGTTCGGGTCGGTGGCCGTCGAGCGCCGGCTAGTGGACGAATCCAGGCGCGAGGCGCGGATGAGGCGTCGGCGGGAGAAACGGGAGCGCAAGCGCCTCCGGCGGTGACCGGCCACGCCGCCCTTTGCACAGGGCCTCCCGAATCCGTATCCTGACCCCTCGTTCACGTCGATTGTTTCCCCCGATTCCACGAGGCCTTCGGAACATGTTCAACGCGGACCACGCCGGACTCAAGACGTTCAGCCACAATGCCCTTCGGGTCGTGGCCGGTTTTCTCTTTTCCCTGCACGGAGCCCAGAAGCTCTTCGGAGTGCTGGAAGGCAACCAGGCCAGCCTGGCGAGCCTCATGGGTCTGGCCGGGATCCTCGAGTTCTTCGGCGGAATCCTGATCGCCGTCGGCCTGTTCACCCGACCCGTGGCCTTCCTCGTGTCGGGCCAGATGGCGGTCGCGTACTTCATGGTCCATATGCCGCAGGGCTTCTGGCCGATCCTCAACCGGGGCGAGCTGGCGGCCTTCTACTGCTTCACCTGGCTGTTCTTCTTCGCGCACGGACCGGGCGAGTACTCGGTCGATAGCAAGCTGGCCGCCAAGAAGGGTGCGTAGCAGGGCCGGAGCGACTTGAGGCTGTAGCAGGGGCCGGTCGACCGCAGCCGCTGCTCCAGCCTAGGGATCCTTGGCTCTGGTCAGCAGTGCTCCGCGAACGCGCCCTGCAGATCCTGGGCGATGGCGGGGGCCGACCGCCCCTCGATCTGGAAGCGTTCGAGCATGAAGACCACATCGCCGTCCTTCAGCAGCGCGATCGAGGGCGACGAGGGGGGGTAGCCGATCAGGTGGCGTCTGGCGGCAGCGGTGGCGTCCAGGTCCTGACCAGCGAAGACGGTGACCATGTGGTCGGGCTGGCTGTCCCCCTGAAGCGCCATGGCCACGGCGGGCCTGAAGATACCCGCAGCGCATCCGCACACGGAGTTCACCGCGACGAGCACGGTCCCCTCCATCGCGTCCATCGCCTGCTCGACCTGCCCGGCGTCGTGTAGCTCCTGAAAGCCCATGCGGACCATGTCTGCTCGCATGGGAGCGACCATCATCTCGGGGTACGGCATATCGATCGTGTCCTTCTGTGGAGTTCGGTGCGTTGTTTCTACCGTCGAAGCTACCGGGGAACCGGGCCAGTTTCCAGTCGCTCTCGACGATGAGTGCCTGCGGTCGCCTCCGCCAGCACACTCCGAAAGACGCCGAAGCTCCCGGAGCGGTTGCGGCCAGGGGTGATGTGAGCGCCGATGGCTTCCGCAGCCTCGACCTTTCTCAGGCCGGTTGTGAAGTATCCATGATTCTGCAACACTCTTTCAAACGCCTGCCAGGTTCCTCCCTTGATAGCATCGGGATCCCGATAGCGGGCCTGGCGAGGGACATCCTCGGAGACTCGCGGATAGGCTCGGCGGACCGCGTCCCAATCGCCGAAATACCAAGCCTCCAACTCTTCGACGACGATCCGATTGGCGATTCGCCACCGACCGCCGCCAGCCCGAGAGCGAGTGGGAAGGCTTGATGCCGTCGCCGCCGCTTCCAGCTCCGCCTTCAGAGCCTGACAGTCCAGATCATCGCGGTCCACCAACACAACGATTCGCCAGCTTGACGGAATCCAGTGTTGGTACCCCCGCAAGCGTCTGCGAAGCTTCCCGAGAAGATCTGGCTTGCCCTTGAAGGCATGAATCCCGAAGGAGCAGTCCGGGATGATCCTAGGGAGAGCAACTCGAAGGAACGCCTCCATCGAGGGCTCTTCGACCAGGAATTCAAAGTGGCTCTTGACCGCTTCCACTTCAGGCGCGAAAGAGGGTGGGATCGCCATGCTCCGTCAGCGGGTCACCGACGCCGAAGTGGCCTTCCATCCACAGATCTCCCAGCAGGGCACCCTCCGAGACGAACTCCGATATGCCGGGAAGATCGGCGGCGCGTCGTGTTTGGGTGTGACCCTGCGCGTCACGCCAAAGAACCCGGACCTCGCTGGGATGCAGCGAGTCGATGAAAAACGGAGAATGAGTGGTTGCCAGCAACTGCGTGTGTTCGGATGCCGCACGGCATTCCTCTGCCAAACCGGTCAGCAGCCTTGGATGCAGGAAGTTCTCGGGCTCCTCGATGCCGATGAGGGTCGGTGGTGCCGGATCGTAAAGCAGCACCAAATAGGCCAGCATCTTGAGTGTTCCATCGGAAGCGAAACGGGCAAGCACGGGACGATCAAACGGGGCATCCTTGATCTGCAGCAGGAGCCTGCCGTCGAGCATCGTGTCGGCGAGGACACTCTCGACCCTCGGAATCCGCGCCCGCAGTGACGAGAGAATCTTCTCCAGGCGCTTCGGTCGTTGTTCCTCAAGGTATTGGATGACGTTCGCTAGGTTCCCTCCGCTCCTAGTCAGTCGCCCCTGAGGTCCGGCTTCTGGCTGACCGCGGGTGCCGTCGGCCGACAGATGAGACACATGCCAACCCGTGATGAAGCTGCGAAGAGCACCAACACGGGGGTGTTCCCGAAACTGTCCGAGCGCATTGACGGCTAGGAGGTCGGGCGAGCTGAGGGCTACCTCCACCTTCTGGTCCTCTTCATCGGGCAGTTCGCCGCTGACTGCCCGGCCCTGGCCTCGCCGGTTTTCGAGGAAGCGAAAAGGGGCTCCGTTGCGCTCTCGCTCCCAACGCAGCCATTCATGCGTGACTACGGGCTGCCCTTCCGTCTCATTGACGGAAAGGTGGTAGGTGATCGGCGGAGTCCCGGGCTGCTCGCGATACTCGATCTCAATCGTAAGCGGACCGTCTGTGCCGCGTGTCATGAGCTCTTTGGCCCGACCGCGGCCATTCCAGGCGCGCCGAAGCCCGCCTTCGAAGCACTCCGCCAGGAACGCGAACACATCGAACACCGTGGACTTGCCGCTCCCGTTGGGCCCGAGCAACACGGTCATGGGTTGAAGCTGGCCGAACTCCACATCCTGCAGGGCACGGAAATTGCCCACCTTGAGGCGTTCGATTCGCGCAGGCGGAACTGTGCGGGAACTGGGCTGGATCATGCCGGGCAACGGGTGGGGAAGCGGGACGGCGTGGACATCGCGGGGCGCACGCAAGTAAGATATGCTCGGAGTGGACAGGGGTGCCAACGAGACTGGCTGTCTGAAGGGAGGGGATAGGCCCGGATGGAAGTAGTTCGCCTGCGCGTGAACGGGGACGAGCGCGTCTGCGGGGTTCCGACCCACTACACGCTGCTGGAAACGCTGCGCTACGGACTCGGCCTGACCGGATCGAAGCAGGGGTGCGACAAGGGCGACTGCGGTGCCTGCACGGTGATCGTGAACGGCAGGGCCGTGCTCTCGTGCATCACGCCGGTCTGGGAGGCCGAGGGGAAGGAGGTGCGCACGGTGGAAGGGCTGGCGACCGGCACGCAGCCTCATCCGGTGCAGGACGAGTTCGACCTCAACGGCGCGGCGCAGTGCGGGTTCTGCACGCCCGGCATCCTTTGCAGCTCGGTGGCGCTCCTCGACCGCAACCCCTCGCCCTCCCGCGCCGAGATTCGGGTCGCGCTCGCCGGCAATCTGTGCCGCTGCACCGGATACGAGAAGATCTACGATGCGGTTGAGGCGGCGGCCGCGCGGCTGGAGGCCCGATGAGCACGAGGCTCGCGGACGCACCGGCCCCGAAGCCGCCTCGCACCGACGGGCGTCCAGAGCGCGACAACGGCAGCGGCGAACCCGGCCGCCTCGCGACGATCGGGCGGCGCATGCGCAAGGTCGATGGCTTTGCCAAGGCCACCGGTCGGGCCCGCTACACCGACGACATCAGCCTTCCCGGCATGCTGCACGGGAAGATCCTGCGCAGCCCCCATCCCCACGCCCGCATCGTCGCCATTCACACATCCCGCGCCGAGGCCCTGCCCGGCGTGCACGCCATCGTGACCGGGCGCGACATGCCTACCACCTACGGCATCATCCCCTGGACCCCCGACGAGCATCCTCTCTGCGTCGACAAGGTGCGCCACGTGGGCGACGGGGTCGCGGCTGTCGCGGCGGTGGACGAGGACACGGCGAACGCCGCGCTCGAACTCATCGATGTCGTCTACGAGGAGCTGCCGGCCTACCTCGATCCCCACGAGGCGATCGCCGCCACCGACGGCCCGTACATCCACGAGCCCCGCAAGAGGGGCCGCAACGGCAACGTGACCAAGGTCGTGGAACTCGCGTTCGGCGACGTCGAGCGCGGTTTCGAGGACGCGGACCTGGTGGTGGAGGGCGACTACTTCTTCGAGGGGACGACCCACACGCCCATCGAGCCGCACTGCGCCATCGGGCTCGCGGAGCGGGACGGCAGGCTCACGGTGTGGTCGGCCACGCAGGTCCCCCACTACCTGCACAGGGAGCTGGCGCGCGTCCTGGAGCTCGATCCCGCCCGCGTGCGGGTCGTGCAGCCCCCGGTCGGCGGCGCGTTCGGCGGCAAGTCCGAGCCCTTCGACCTCGAGTTCTGCGTGGCCAAGCTCGCCATGATGACCGGTCGGCCCGTGAAGATCCTCTACACGCGCGAAGAGGTCTTCTACTCGCACCGCGGGCGCCATCCCTTCCACATGCGCTACCGCACCGGCGCCACCCGCGACGGCCGACTCACCGCCGTGGACTCGAAGATCGTCATGGACGGCGGCGCGTACGCCTCGTTCGGCCTGGTGACCACCTACTACTCGGGCCAGCTCCTCACCGCGCCCTACCAGATGCCGGCCTATCGCTTCCACTCCACGCGCGCCTACACCAACAAGCCCGCCTGCGGACCCAAGCGCGGGCACGGTTCCGTCCAGCCGCGCTTCGCCTTCGAGGTGCAGCTCGACCGCATCGCCGAAGCTCTCCGCATCGACCCCATCGAGCTGCGCCGGCGCAACTTCATCGGCTCCGACACGCGGACCGTGAACGACCTGCGCGTGACCTCGAACGGTTTCCTGGAGTGCCTCGACGCCGTGGAGCGCGCCAGCGACTGGAAGCGCAAGTTCCGTCTCCTCCCCCACGGGCGCGGCGTCGGCGTGGCGGGCTCGACGTACATCTCGGGCACCAACTACCCGGTCTATCCGAACGACATGCCGCAGTCCGGCATCCAGTTGCAGGTGGACCGCTCGGGGCGGGTGGCGGTCTTCTCGGGCGCCTCCGAGATCGGGCAGGGCGTCGACTCCATGGTCACCTACATCGTCGCCGAGGAGCTGGGGGTGCCGCTGGAGCACATCCGCGTTCTGGCCGGCGACACCGACTTCACGCCGGTCGACCTGGGCGCCTACTCGTCGCGCGTCACCTTCATGCTGGGCAACGCGTGCATCGACGCGGCCCGCCGCATCAAGGCCATGGTGCAGGAGGCGGTGGCCGAGGCGTGGGGGACGAAGCCGCGCGCGGTGCTGCTGGCGGGCGGGCTGGCGGTGCGGGCGGGCGACACGGGCACGAGCATGCCGCTGCGCGAGGCCTTCAACCTGGCCGAGGCGAAGTTCGGCACCCTGGGAGCGACCGGCTCCTACAACACGCCCAAGGACGTGCACGGGCGCTATCGGGGCGCGACCATCGGCGCCTCGCCGGCCTACTCGTTCACCGCGCACGTCGCCGAGGTCGAGGTGGATCCCGAGACGGGATTCGTGACCGTCGACAGGATATGGATCGCCCACGACTGCGGCCGCGCGCTCAATCCGGTCCTCGTCGAGGGTCAGATGGAGGGGTCGGCGTACATGGGCTTCGCCGAGGCGCTCATGGAGGAGCACATCTTCAAGACCGCCGACCAGGGACGCGCCGGGCTTCACAACGCGCCGTCGCTCCTGGACTACCGCATTCCGACGAGCCTGGACACCCCCGCGCTCGAATCGCTGATCATCGAGTCGATCGACCCCGAGGGGCCGTACGGGGCCAAGGAGGCCGGCGAGGGCCCGCTGCACCCGTCCATACCGGCGATCGCCAACGCCATCCACGACGCGGTGGGCGTGCGCATGAACTCGCTGCCGTTCTCGCCGCCGAGGGTGTGGCGCGCGCTCCAGACCGCCGGCAATGGGGGGCGGCCGTGAGGGTGGGCCTGCACGCGCGGCGAAGGGGCCGGCGAACCGGCCGCTCGGGTGCTCGGGGGCGTGCAGTGCGCGTCGTGCTCCTCGGCCTGGCGATTCTCCCTTCGGTTGGCCTGGCCGGCTCGGGCGCGTCGGCCCAGCAGCCCGGTTCCAGGCCGGACGCCCAACGCCCCGCCGCAGGAACCGCGAAGGATTGGGAGACCGCGCGCGAACAGGTGGCCTGGGCTCTGGCGCACCGTCGCGACGCGCAGCCCGAGTTCGGCGAGCTTCTCGGCGCCATCGGCGAACGTCTGGTCGGAACCCGCTACGAGCCGCACACGCTCGAGCTCCCCGGACCCGAGCGCCTGGTGATCAACCTCGAAGCGCTCGACTGCGTGACCTTCGTCGAGAACGTGCTGGTCATGGCCCGGCTCGCCTGGACCGCCGACCCCGCCCTCGTCGCCGACCCGGACCTCTTCGAGGCCGCATACCGCCGCGAACTCACCGCGATCCGCTACCGCGACGGCGTGCTGAACGGATACCCCAGCCGCCTCCACTACTTCAGCGAGTGGATCGGCGACAACGACGCCAAGGGGCTCGTGGACGGCATCTCGCGCGAGCTGGGTGGTGTGGTGGACGAGTCGACCATCGACTTCATGTCCACGCACCCGGACGCGTACCGCCAGCTGGCCGATCCGGCGGCGCTGGCGGAGATTGTCGAGATCGAGGCCCGGCTCGCGTCCGTGGCCCGCCACTACCTTCCCGAAGACGGCATCGCCGCCGCGGCGCCCCGCGTGCGCGAAGGCGACATCATCGCCGCGACCAGCACCGTGCCCGGCCTCGACATCGCGCACACCGGGATCGCCGTGTGGCGGGACGGCGCGCTGCGGCTCCTCCATGCTCCCCTGGTGGGCTCGCACGTCCAGATCAGCGACGAGTCGCTCGCCGAGCGGATCCGGCGGATCGAGGGGCAGGACGGGATCATGGTCGCCCGGCCGGTGGTGCCGGGGGCGCGGGGCGCGGGGGACGGCGCGGCGGGCTCGGAGGACGCGGCCACGCGGCGGGATCCGCGCCAGAGCCGGTAGCCGCGATGTTGAGGCTTCACCCGTACCGCTACCACCGCCCGGACACCGTCGACGAGGCCGTGTCGCTCCTGGCCGGGCTCGGCGACGAGGCCATGCCCATGGCCGGTGGCACGGACCTGATGCCGAACATGAAACACCGCCTGTTCACGCCCGCGCACCTGGTCTCGCTGAACCGCATCGCCGCGATGAGGGGCGTCGCCCTAGGCCCATCGGGCAAACACCTCAGGATCGGAGCGCTCGAGACGCTTGCCGACGTGTCGGCCAACCCGTTGGTGCGGCGTCACTTTCGCGGGCTCGCGGACGCGGCGGGGCTTGTCGCGGGTCCGCAGCTGCGCAACATGGGCACGATCGGCGGCAACGTCTGTCTCGACACGCGGTGCACGTACTACAACCAGACGGAGTTCTGGCGGGGGGCGCTCGGGCACTGCCTGAAGAAGGACGGCACGGTCTGTCACGTCACCAGGGTCGGGAGGAAGTGCGTTGCCGCGCATTCGGCGGACACGCCGCCCAGTCTGATCGCCCTCGGCGCGACGCTGACGCTGGTCGGGCCCGGCGGCGCGCGCGAGATCCCCGCCGCCGACTTCTTCGTCACCGACGGGATCTGGAACACGGTGCGGGCGCGGAACGAGATCCTGACCGAGATCAGAATCCCTGTCGCGGGACCGGGTCGGAGGAGCGCCTACCGGAAGCTGCGGCAGCGCAGCTCGATCGACTTCCCGCTGCTTTCGGTCGCGGTGGTCTGCGACCTTGACGAAGACGGGGGCGTGAGGCGTATTGCAGGAGTCGTGTCGGCGCTGGGCGCGCGGCCCCGCTTGCTGGCCGGCTGGAGCGAGATTGCGGTGGGCGAGCGGCTGGGTGGCGGTGTGATCGACGCGCTGGCCGACCGGGCGCATGCGCAGTGTCGACCGTTGGAGAACATCATCGTGGACGCCGAGTGGCGGCGGGCGATGGTTCGAGTGTATGTGAAGCGCGCGCTGGCGGAGCTGGCCGAAGGGCGGACCGACCGGCGCCTACCCGAGAGCGTGGAGTAGGAATCATGGACGAGAAACGCCCATTCTACCGCGAAAGCACTTGGGCCCCGCTGTGGGTGTTCGCAATTTTGTGGACTGCCTGCCTCGCCGGAGCGGTGGCCGCGGCCTACGATCTCTACCAGACTGCCGGTGGGGATGGTTCGGCGTCGGCGCTGGGAGCGGGTGTGACGGTTGGCTTCGTGCTGCTGTTTCCCGCTCTCATCACGGCGCTGTTCACTCGCCTCGATGTGGAGGTGCGCACCGATCGCCTGTTCATCGCCTTCGGCCCCATTCACCTGATCCGCAAGCGGATCGCCTTCGCCGACATCGAGTCCGTGCGCGGGCTGACCTATCGCCCGCTTCGCGAGTTCGGCGGATGGGGGATTCGGCCCAGAGGATCGAAGACGGCGTGGACGATCCGGGGCAACCAGGCGGTGAAGGTGACCCTGCAGAGCGGCAAGGCGGTCTACGTGGGGTCGCGCTTCCCACAACGGCTGGAGGAGCGGATCCGGACGGCGATGCGGGGCGCGGAGCGGGACGCGACGCCCGAGTAGCCCTCTACGCCCGCTCCAGCACCATGGCGAAGCCCATACCGCCGGCGGCGCAGACCGTCACCATGCCGAACTGACCGTCCCGCCGCCGCAGCTCGTTGAGGAGCGTGGTCGTCAGGCGGCCGCCGGTCGCGCCGAAGGGGTGGCCGATGGCGATGGAGCCCCCCATGACGTTGACGGCCTCCGGGTCCGGGTGCCCCAGCTTGCCGGGGCGGCCCAGCTCCTCGCGGCAGAAACGGTCCGAATCCCAGGCCTGAAGGTTGGAGAGGACCTGGGCGGCGAAGGCTTCGTGCATTTCGAGCACATCGATGTCGGCCATGTCGAGGCCGGCGCGGTCCAGGGCCAGGGGCGCGGCGTAGGCCGGCCCCTGCAGGAGCTGCGCGGCCGGGTCGAGGGCGGTGACGGCGTAGCTGCGGAGATAGCCGAGCGGCTCGACCCCCAGGTCGCGCGCCCGCCGGGGGGACATGAGCAGTACGGCCGAGGCGCCGTCGGTGAGGGGCGACGCGTTCCCCGCGGTGACGGAACCGAACTCGCGATCGAAGACCGGACGCAGCGCGGACAGCGCCTCCATGGAGGTGTCGGCGCGGATTGCCGTTGTCGCGATCCACCGTAGCCGCGTAGCGCGGCGGCACATGGAGCGGGGCGATCTCCGCGCCAAGGCGGCCGTCCTCGGTTCCGGCGTGGGCCTTCCGGTGCGACCCCAGCGCCCACTGGTCCTGAGCCTCCCGCGAGATCCCGTTTTCCTTGGCCATGCGCTCGGCCGCCGCGCCCATCGTCTCGCCGGTGGAGTGCTCGGCGATGGCGGGGGCGACGGGAACCAGGTCGCGGGGCCGGATGCGGGTGAGGCTGCGGAGGCGTGCGCCCAGGGTCTTGGCGCGGGAGGCGGCGACGAGCGTCCGGGCCAGTCGGTCCGACGCCAGAATGGGTATGCGCGACAGGCACTCGGCCCCGCCCGCGACCACCACGTCGGCGGAACCGGTCTCGATGAGGTTGGCCCCGTCGGCGATGGCCTGGTTCGCCGACGCGCAGGCCCGCGAGACCGTGACGGCGGGAACCTCCTTCGGCAGCGTGGCCAGCCCGACTTCGCGTGCGATGTTCGGCGCCTGGGGATCGTGGATCACCGTGCCGTAGACCAGGTGGTCCACCACTTCGGCGGAGAGCTGGGCGCTCGCCAGGAGCTCGTTCACCGCGTGTCGGCCCAGGTCGATTGCGGTGAGGTCGCGGAAGTGCGTGCCCGCCCGCACAAAGGGGGTCCGGCACCCCGCGATGATCGCGGTCTTCATACGACATCCTTCCCCGTAGCGTTGCTCAGCGCCACCTTGTCAAAGTCATCCCAACCGCACACAGGACGAATGAGCCAGTGAGAGCCATCGAGTTTAACGTAACCATCCCGGGGTACATTCTGGCCCGGAGCTTGGGGCGCGCAAACGACTCCTTCGTCTACGGACGCATGTCCCGACTGGGGCTGGTCGAGAAGGCGCCGCCGGAGCTTCCGAACGCCGACTGGGTCCGGATCGAGGTGCTGCTGTGCGGGATCTGCGGGAGCGATCTGGGCAACATCTCCTACCGGTCGAGTCCGGCGATGGAGCCCTTCGGATCGTTCCCCGCCGTGCTGGGCCACGAGATCCTGGGGCGGGTGGCCGAGGTGGGATCCGGCGTGCGGCATGTCTCGGTGGGCGACAGGGTCGTGGTCGACCCGATGCTGCACTGCGAGGTCCGAGGTTGGGAGAGGGAGTCATGGTGTCCCTCGTGCGTCGCCGGTTGTCACGCCACCTGCGAGATGTCGGGCGAGGAGGGCCCGCTTGAAATGGGCAGGAACGGGTCGCGGGATCGTGGCCGGGGCCTCGCTCCGGGGCTGACCATCGGCTACCACCGCGATCTGGCCGGGGGCTGGGGCGAGGAGATGATCGCCCACAAGCGCCAGGTGTTCGTCGTGCCCGACGATGTGCCCGACCGGGTGGCCGTGCTCACGGAGCCCCTGTCGATCGGGGTGCACGGCGTGTTGGAAGAGCGGTGCACTTCGGTCCGGGGGGCCCATTCTCGTGATCGGAAGCGGCGCCATCGCCTTCGGCACGATCTGGGCGCTGCGCACGCTGGGGTACGCGGGTCGCCTTGTGGCGCAGGCGAAGCGTCCGCACGAGGTGGCGCTGGCCGGGGCGCTGGGCGCCGACCAGACGATCACGCCGGGAGACGAGGCTCGGCAGGCGCTGATCGACACCGGTGCCCTCGCCTACATGCCCGTGGTCGGTCCCGAGGTCTACGCGGGCGGAGGGTTCGACGTCATCTTCGACTGCGTCGGGAATCGTTCGAGTCTGGCCCAGTCATTGGGGTACGGCTCGCCGCGGGGAAGCATCGTCGTGCTGGGGTGCGCCGGGCAGTTGCCCAAGCTGGACCTGACCTTCCTGTGGGCCAAGGAGCTGCACGTGCAGGGATACGTCGGCTACGGGGCCGAGGAGTGGGAGGGGGGCCGGACGCACACCTTCGAGATCACGCTCAGGCGAATGCGCGACGATCCCCGTACGCTCGGCGAGATGGTCACCCATGTCTTCCCGCTCGCGCAGTACCGGGACGCGCTGCGCGCCGCGTACAATCATCGCCGCAGCGGGGCGGTCAAGGTGGCGTTGCGTCCCTGACGGAGGCGTCGCGCAGCACCACCCGCGCATCCACCGGAACGACGCGCTCCTCGTACACGAAGAGCGGGTTGACCTCGACCTCGACCACATCCGGCCACCGCGTCAAGCAGGCGGCCACCGCTCCGGCCGCCCGCACGATCGGCCCCAGCCGCGCGGCCTCCCCTCCGCGCGCACCGGCCAGCAGGGCGCTCACCCTCAGCTCGCCGATCGCGGCCTCGATGTCCTCCGCGTCGACCGGAAGCACCCGGTGCGCGACGTCGCGCAGCACCTCGACCCAGATCCCTCCGGCCCCGATGGTGAGCACGGGTCCGAGCTGGGGATCGCGGCACGCGCCCACCAGCAGCTCGGCGACGGGTGCGGCCTGCATCGGGGACACCGTGGCGGCGAGGGCATCGTCGGGAAGCCCCTGCGCGCGCGCATGGGCGCGGGCGTTCGCCACGATGGCCTCGTACGCCGCGCGGGCATCGGCGGCCGTGGCCACGTCCAGCACAACGCCCCCCGCATCGGACTTGTGGACGATGTGGCGCGACAGGAGCTTCACCGCGACGGGGCACCCCGCCCGTTCCGCCGCCGCCGCCGCCTCGCTCGCCGACCCCACGACCTCCATGGCTGCGAAGGCGAGGCCGGCGTCCCCCAGCAGCGTGCGCGATTCCGTCTCGGCCAGCGTGACGCGGCCCTCCCGCCGGGCGGCGGCGATGACGGAGTGCGGCCTCGGACCCGTCCGTGCGGCTGCGGTGGGCGGGCCCTCCGCAACGGCAACGGTCCGCGGCGACCGCTCAAGGTCGCACCCGACGGCCGCCTCCTGATCCCCGCCGACATGCGGGAGGCCATGCAGCTCGCAGACGGCGGCCACGTGGTCGTGCACGTGGTTGACGGCGAGCTTCGCGTCCTGGCGCAGTTGGTGTCCATCAGGAAGACCCAGGAATTCATGCGGCAATTCAAGAAACCCGGCGTCAGCGTAGTCGACGAGTTCCTGGCCGAACGGCGGGCCATGTGGGGCGAGGAGTGAGCGTCGTATTCGACAGCTCGGCGCTGCTGGCGATCACGTTCGGGGAGAACGGCACCGCCGTGGCGCTGCGCGCCACGCGTGGTGCACTCATGTCGGCCGTCAACGTAACCGAAGTGATCACCAGGATGATCGACGAGGGCGCCAGCCCGGAGCAGGCCCGCGAGCGATTGGAGACTTACGGCCTTACCATCCGGCCGTTCGACGAGTCGCTGGCCGTGGAGGCCGGCTTCCTGCGCGCGGCAACCCGGCGATACGGCCTGTCGCTCGGCGACCGCGCGTGCCTCGCCCTCGCCCTGCGCGAGCGCGCCCCGGTCGTCACCGCGGACCGCGCATGGTCCAAGCTAGACGTCGGCATCGATATCCAGGTGATCCGCTGATATACCCGCCCGGCGGCATCGCGGGAATCGGCAGGCATTCCTACAGTTCGCTGACTGCCGCCGCAGGCTGCCCGAGGATCCAGCCCTCCACCTGAATCACGGCGTCATCCGGCTCGCCGGACGGGCGATTGTCGAGCACGACGTCGAGCATGCCGAACAGGCCGACAAGGGCGTCGAAGCGGTCTTCGCCGTCGCTGCCTTCGCCGAAGCCATCCACGATCGTGGCGCGAAGCCGATCTGTCAGGTGCACTCCGTTAACTTCCGCCCATGCCAGCAACGCATCCGCGTCCGCGCCGCGGTCCGACTGTTTGCGCTTCGACCGACCACTCCCACCGATCCCAAGGTGCAGATGCCGATAGACGTCCGCCGGGTAGGTCTCGGCAACAACGACGCCGGGGCGTGCCAGAAGTTCTGTCAGACAGCCATCGAACGGCCAGATCGCTGGCGGTGCATCGCTCGCAACGGCGGGCGCCAACAGGTCTCGCCAGCCGGCAATCGCCGCTCGTCCCACCTGCTTGGGGCCGATGAGCCAGAACAGTGCTTCGGCAGGAGCGCGATCCGGGTGCCGATCGCAACGGCGGTAGAGATCACCGCCGGTCTTCAATCCCAACCCTGTAACAAGATGGTGCTTCCTGCTACCACCGGGTCGTTGCGGATAAAAAGGCCTTGCAACCGAGATGGCTTCGGACGACGGGGCCGGGTTGAAGAAGTCACGCCATTCTTCGCGGCCGAACCGGCACAGCGCATCCTGGAATTTCGTTAATCCGGCCGCGCCGGCGTAGCCCGCCGGCAGGCCAATCGGGAAGTCGAAGCCGCAGAGAACAACGGCCTCAAGGCCGGCTCGCCGCTGCAGCCTCTTGAAGTAGGTTCCAAGATCCCCAACGAGTTCCGGAGCATCACTCCGATAGCATCCATCCGCATCAAGGACCGCAATCGTGCACCACCGCTTCTTGGGGTCGGTGCTCCAATCGGCGTGAGCGACGAGTTTCGGCGGCCGGTCAGTCCGCGTAACGGAGCGGCTTTCGGTGCATTGGGAGCAGAGCCGCCGAAGCTCGTCGCCGGTCGTGATTATGCGCAACTTGCGACGGAGATCGGGGTGTTCCTGTTGGCAGTTGTAGCCGGTCGGCTTCCCGGTCCGGGCGTTCACGACCCACGAAGCGCGTTGCGTGCGTCTTCCAAGAGCGGCCCCAACGCCTATTGCCGGTATGCCAATGACCTCACCGACCGCTCCGTAGGTAGCACGAATCTGTTCGCGGTTGAGACAGTCGAGTATCTGATCAAGTGTCACGGGCAAGCCTCCGCGTGGGCGCGTCGAATCGTAGACGGTCAGCCGCCTCAGAAGCCGCCCACGTAGGGCAGGGACGCGCCGAGGCGGCGGACGGTGGCGAAGTCGTCGAGGAGGAGGCCGGTGGCGTCCCACTGGCCGGTGAGCAGGGACTCGCGGACGGCGGGGGGAATGTCGAGGGGCAGCGTGCGGCCGGATGCCCGGATCGACCGGGCTTCGACGCTCAGCGTCATGACGGCCGCGGGGTCGCGCTCGGCGGCGGCCATCAGCAGCTCGATGTCGGCGGCGGACGCCGTGGCGCAGGCCAGGCCGATGGTGGTCGAGTTGCCGAGGAATATCTCGGAGAACGACTGGCCGACGCAGGCGCCGATGCCGCGGCGCTTGAGCGCCTGCGGGGCGTGCTCGCGCGACGAGCCGGAGCCGAAGTTCTCGTTGACGATCAGGATCGACGCCCCGGCGTAGGCCGGGTTGGCGAACGGGTGGTCGGGCATCGAGCGGCGGTCGTCCTCGAAGGCGTGCTCGCCGAGGCCGTCGAAGGTGATGGCCTTGAGGAAGCGCGCCGGGATGATGCGGTCCGTGTCGATGTTGTTGCCGCGCAGCGGGAGGGCGGTGCCCTCTACGCGGTCGATGCGGCGGTCGGTGCTGTCTGCGGCGCTCATCGGCGGCTCCTGTCGCGGTCCGGCGCGGGGTGCTACCCCAGCATGCCGCGCACGTCGGTCACCTCGCCCGCCACCGCGGCGGCGGCGACCATGGCCGGGCTCATGAGCAGCGTGCGGCCGGTCGGGCTGCCCTGGCGGCCCTTGAAGTTGCGGTTCGACGACGAGGCGCAGACCTCGCGGCCCTGCAGGCGGTCCGGGTTCATGGCCAGGCACATGGAGCAGCCCGCGCCGCGCCACTCGAAGCCGGCCTCGCGGAAGACCTCGTGCAGCCCCTCCGCCTCGGCGGCGCGGCTGACGTCCTTCGAGCCGGGGACGACCAGCGCCTTGACGTGCGGCGACACCTTGCGCCCGCTGGCCACGCGCGCCGCCTCGCGCAGGTCCGAGAGCCGCGAGTTGGTGCACGAGCCGACGAACGCCACGTCCACCTTCGTGCCCCGGATCGGCGCGCCGGCGGTCAGGCCCATGAACGCCAGCGCCTCGCCGACCGCGTCCGCGTCGCCGCCGGCCTCGCCCGGCGCCGGGATGCGCTCCGACACGCCCACCGACTGGCCCGGGTTGATGCCCCACGTCACGCGCGGCTCGATCGCGTTGCCGTCGATCTCCACCTCGTCGTCGTAGTCCGCGTCGGGGTCCGAGGCCATCGAGCGCCACCACGCTTGCGCGCGCTCGAGCGCGTCGCCGCCGGGGGCGAACGGCCGGCCGGCCAGGTACTCGAAGCAGGTCTCGTCGGGATTCACGTAGCCGATGCGCGCCCCGCCCTCGATGGACATGTTGCACATGGTCATGCGCTCGTCCATCGTCATCCGCTCGACCGCCGGGCCGGCGTATTCGTACGCGTAGCCGACGCCGCCGCGCACGCCGAGCCGGGCGATGATCTCCAGGATGACGTCCTTGGCGTAGACGCCGGGGCCGAGCGCGCCGGACACCGCGATGCGCCGCACCTTGAGCGGGTCGATCGCCAGGCACTGCGACGCCAGCACGTCGCGCACCTGCGACGTGCCGATGCCGAACGCGATCGCCCCGAACGCGCCGTGCGTCGAGGTGTGGCTGTCGCCGCAGGCGATGGTCATGCCCGGCTGCGTCAGGCCCAGCTCCGGGCCGATGACGTGCACGATGCCCTGGCGGTCGGTGCTCAGGTCGGACAGCGTGACGCCGAACTCGCGGCAGTTGCGCTCCAGCGCGGCCAGCATCTGCTCGGCCAGCTCGTCGGCGAACGGCCGGCGCTGGTCCAGCGTCGGGACGATGTGGTCGACCGTGGCGTAGGTGCGATCGGGAAACGCGACGCGGGCGCCGCGCTGCCGCAGCATGTCGAACGCCTGCGGGGAGGTGACCTCGTGGATCAGGTGCAGCCCGATGAAGAGCTGCGTCTGTCCGCTCGGCAGCCGCCGCACGGCGTGGAGATCCCAGACCTTCCGGAACAGGGTCCTGCCCATGCGCAGATTCTACCCGTTGCCGCCGCCGGCGGGCAGCCGCGCGAGCCGGACGGGCGCGCCGGCCGGCGGTCGCCCGGCAGCGAACGGAGGTACCCGGCGGCGCCCGCGGCGGCGGAGCGCAGCGGGAATCAGGCGCGGGCCGCGGCGGCGGCCTGGGCGCGCTTGAAGTAGCCGGGGGCGTTGATCCGCGCGCAGAACTCGAAGAAGCGCGGCTGGGGCCCGCGCCAGCGCAGCTCGTCGACGGTGTCGAACACCGGCACGTCCGTGCGCAGGGTGGCGAGGTCGCGGAACAGCGCCGCCCGGTCGCGCGCGCCG
Organism: Longimicrobiales bacterium; assembly: GCA_963662845.2. Classification (GTDB taxonomy): domain Bacteria; phylum Gemmatimonadota; class Gemmatimonadetes; order Longimicrobiales; family Gaopeijiaceae; genus Bin94. The sequence goes on from CAXXCM010000007.1 coordinate 638,725, forward strand.
GCCAGCGCGGAAGCCAGGCGCGCGGCGCCGCGCACCTTGACGTCCCAGGCCGACGCGTCGTCCGGAATGGCCTCCAGGTGCTCGTAGCGGGCCAGCACGGTCGCCGCCGACTTGGCGCCCCAGCCGGGCAGGCCCGGGAAGCCGTCCGCCGAGTCGCCCATCAGCGCCAGGTAGTCCGGGATCGACGCCGGGCCGACGCCGAACCTGTCCCGCACGCCGTCGGCGTCGCGCACGGCGGCGGCGCGCCGGTCGAACTGCACGATGCGGCGGCCGTCGACCACCTGCGCCAGGTCCTTGTCCGGGGTGCAGACGAAGACCTGCTCCACGCGCGTATCGGCCGCGGCGCGCACCGCCGCCGAGGCCAGGGCGTCGTCGGCCTCGTGGCGCTCCATCTTCCAGACGACGACGCCGAGCGCCTCCAGCGCCTCTTCCAGCGGGCGGAACTGCTCGAGAATCTCCGGGGCGATGTCGTCGCTGCTCTTGTAGCCCGGCCAGAGCTCGTTGCGGAACGACTCGACGACGTGGTCGGTGGCCACGCCGACGTGGGTGACGCCCTCCTCGAGCATCCCCAGCAGCGACCCGGCCACGCCGCGCACGGCGCCGACCTCGGCGCCGTCGGCGTCGGCGGCGCGCGGCAGGGCGAAGAAGTGCCGGAACAGCTCGTAGGTTCCGTCGACCAGGAAGACGTTCACGCGGACATTCTGGCACGCCCCGCAACCGGGCGCGAACGGCCGGCGCGACGCGCCGAGCAAGCAGGCGGCGGCTGAAGCGCTAGTTCGCTTCCGCCTCCTCGATGTCCTTCAGGAACTCCGCGCTCGGCCTGTGGATGCGGTCGTAGCTGCCGGACTGGATGACGTAGTACCAGTTGGCGAAGCGGCTCGCGAGCAGCTCGGCCTTCTCGCGGCCCTCGCGCACCCGGTTCTCCCACGACGCGTGCGCATCGGCATCCGACGCGTCGGGCTCGGGCAGCGCGGACTCGTCGAACTCGGCCGTGATGAAGACGTAGCGGTTCTCGCCGCTGCCGGTCTCCTCGTCGTCGCTGGAGTCGTCGCCCACGGCCACCGCGTCGCCGCGGCCGTAGACGATCTCGCCGAAGCGCAGCGTGTAGAGCACGCCTTCGTTCGTGCGCACGAGCAGCTCGCCGTCGTTCGACAGCAGGCCGCCCTCGGCCGTCGGGTAGAAGCCGCGGCTGGTCAGCGTCTGCACGTCGGACTGGCCGATCTGGCCCTGCTCGAACGCCTCGCGCAGGTTGCCCGACAGGCCGGGCGGCTTCGGGCGCACGCCGGCGATGCGCATGGTCATGACGGCGCCGACGAGCAGGTTCACCTGGACGGTGTCCACCTCCTGGCCGGCCGGGACCGCGTTGGCGCTCCAGGCGTCCTCGCCGTCCTTCGACATGATGAACTCGCCGCGCCGCACCACCGACAGCGTCCGCTCGTCGATGAAGTACTCGTTGAGCGTGATCCGGTCCACCTGCTCGCGCTCGACCTCCAGCAGGTTGGTCTCGATCCAGTCCTCGAACGCGGTGGAGATGTCGGCCTCGAAGCGCGCCGCGTACACCCGCTTCTGGTCCGGCGCGCGGACGAAACGCAGGCCGGGGCGGCCCGGCACGGAGCGGCCGATCACCAGGTCGGCCAGCACGCGCTCGTCCGCGGCCCGGAACGTCACGCGCGAGCCGCGCCCCTGGAGCGAGCTCACCGTGTCGTCCGTCGGGTCGATGACGCCCAGCGCCTCGTGGTCGGCCACGTTGTCCGAGCGGAAGTCGTCCTTGATCACGCTGATGATGTTGGCCGCCGCGTCCGCCAGCCGCTCCTCGCCGTCGGCGGGATAGTCGTGGTGCGACGGGATGGTCCACAGGCCGTTGCGGTTGGTCACCATGAACGGAATGGCGGCGGCCTGCTCCTCGTCGAACTCGATCACCTCCAGCGTGGCGGCTTCCTCCGGGTCGGTGAACTCCGGGAAGAACGGCTCGCCCACGTCGAAGAACGCATCGGGCGCGGCGCGCCGGGGGGCGCTCACGATGGCCACCGCCCCCAGCAGGACGGCGATGCCGGCGATGCTCAGCGTCTTCTTCAGTTCGCTCATGTCGCTCATCATTCGTCCCTCAGGCGCTGCGCGGCCGCCGCGCCCTCGCGCTCGCGGCGCTGCCGGCGCAGCAGGATCATCACGCCGACGATGAATACCGGCACCGGCGGCAGCAAGACGGCAAACGTCTGGATCGACGTCTGGATCTGGCGGATCTGCGACTCCATGTTCTCGCGGCTGGCCTGGATGCGGGTCTCCTTCTCCGCCTCGATGTTGGCCGACAGCACCTCCAGGCGCCGGTTCTCGACGCCTTCCAGGTTGCGCACCATGATCTGCATGGTCTGGGCGTCGATGTCCTCCCGGCCCCGCAGCTCTTCGACGCGCGCGTCCAGCCTGGCCTGCGCTTCCTCGATCGCCGTCTCGGCGTCGGCCTCGGCCTGCTGCTCTTCCGCGGTCTGCGCCTCGTTGAACTGCGCGGTCTGCGCCTCGACGCGCTCCAGCGTGCGGTGGCGGGCGCGGCGGTTGCGCAGCTCGATGAACGAGTCGTCGCCCATCAGCAGGTCGATGGCGTTGAGGAAGAAGGTGACGTTGTCGAAGTTCAGGTCGGCGATGGCCTGCTCGCGGATGGCGAAGAACTGCTCGCCGACGAAGTCCAGGTCGGCCACGACGATCATGTCTACCGAGTCGGACTCCTGCGCGCCGCCGGCGGCCTCGGGCTCTTCGCCGCCAGGACCCGCTTCCGCCGCCTCGTCAGCCTCGGCTGCGCCGGATTCGGCATCGGCCTCCGCTGCTTCGGCCTCTTCATCGGCCGCGGGGGCCGCGGCCCCGGTGGAGCGGATGCGGGCGGCCACCACGTAGTCGTCCTCGTCCTGCTCGCGCGGCGGCTCGGGATTGATCTGCGGCCCGAACGGCGTGCTGCGGACGATGGAGAAGTAGCCGTTCGTGCCCGAGAGCATGCCGGTGCGCAGCAGCGGCTGGAACTCGACGTCCGCATCCTCCGCGGGCCCGAGGTAGCCCGGCCAGAGGAAGACCAGCTCCTGCAGGCCGGCCGTGGCGTTGTCGGCCTCGTTGAACGTCGCCTCGTTGCCGTTGCCGCGGCCGAGGAACACGACGTCGTCCGGCATGTGCGCCAGCCCGGGGTGCGGGTTGTAGCTGTCCCAGACGATGCGCGTGGGCTCCCAGTCGACGCCGAGGTCGGCCATCCACTGCCGCACGTTGCCGCGCGGCCCGGGGCGCGCCGAGCCCGGCGGATAGGCGAACGGGTTGCCGTCGCCGACCCACTCGGTGGGCGAGAGCTGGGGATTGACGGCGGGCATCGGATCGACCAGCAGCATGGCCGGGGTGCCCTGGCGGATGAAGTCCGCGACGTGCCCCATCTCGTCGGTCTGCATCGACGACGGCAGCGGCACGAGCAGCGCGTCGAGCTCCGCCACGATCGGCGACTCCGGATCGACCGGGTACACCTCGTACTGCTTGCGCAGCTCCTCCACGACCGGCCAGGACGGGTCGAAGCGGTTCTGCTGGTAGTCCACGCCGCCCATCAGGTTCAGCATGGTCCGCACGACGCCGATCCGCTTGCGCTCCGTGCCGGCCACCACGCGGATGCTGCGCACCACCTCGTACTCGGTCGGCAGCCCGCGGTCGAAGAACGGGATCACCTGCTCCTCGGCGCCGCAGGTGAACGCCAGCCCCATGAACACCTCGGTGACGTCGGCCCGCGTCGAGCGCACGTCGCGGAACGGCCGCGGCCGGATGCCGAACGTCTCGCGCGCCTCGCGCGCGGCGTCGGTGAACGATTCCGTGTCGTGGACCAGCACCTCGACGCGCGGCCCGGCCAGCGCGTCGATCTCGTCGAGCACGCTCAGCAGGTTGGCGCGCGACTGCACGAACGGCTCCGGCACCTCGGGGCTGACGTACGCCTGGATGAACACCGGCCGGTCCGCCGGCAGCTCGCGGATCAGCCGCCGCGTCTCCGCGCTCAGCGAATGGAGCTGCTCCGCCGTGACGTCGACGCGCACCCCGGCGCGCGACACGACCACGCCGAAGCTCAGCAGCGCGACGACGACGGCCACGGCGCGCACCGCCTGGTGCGTCCACATCGGGTAGCCGTCCGCCTGCGCCGGCCAGTGGCGGCGCGAGAGGACCAGCACGTTGAGATACAGGAACGCGGCGGCGACGGCGGCGAAGTAGGTCACGGCGGTCAGGCTGATGACGCCGCGGGCGAAGTCCCGGAAGTGCGTCCCCATCACGACGGCCTGCAGCGTGCGCTCCAGGCCCGGCGCGACGGCGCCCGCGGCCGGCCCGATGACGATGAGCGCCGCGCAGAACGCCGCGCCCAGGATGAACCCGATCGTCGCGTTGCGCGTCAGCAGCGACGCCAGCATCCCGACCGCGATCAGCGCCCCTCCCATCAGCCAGTAGCCGGCGTAGTTGGCGAACATCAGGCCGAGGTCCGGACTGCCGAGATAGAACAGCACCAGCACGTAGCTCAGCGCCAGCGCCAGCGAGACGGTGTAGATGCCGAGCGCCGCCAGGTACTTGCCGAGCACGACCTCCAGGTCCGTCGCGGGCAGGGTGAGCAGCGTCTCGTCCGTGCCCAGCTTGCGCTCCTCCGCCCAGACGCTCATCGTGAGCGCGGGGATGAAGAACAGCAGCAGGTACGGAAAGACGTTGTTGAGCTGCTCCAGGTTGGCCAGGTTCTGCAGGAAGAACCGCTCCTGCCAGAACGCCGCCCCGGCGCTGATGAAGATGAACAGGGTGATGAAGACGTAGCCGGTCGGATTGCTGAAGTACATCAGCAGGTCGCGCCGGGCGATGGCCTGGACGATGCGGGTGTTCGGCAGTCCGCTCATGGCTGTTGCCCCTCGATGCTGCCGGCGGCGGCCTGCGGCGGCGGCGGGTCGCCGTGGTTCGTCAGGCGGTAGAACGCCTGCTCGATCGAGCCGTTCTCCTCGAGATCGCTCACCGGGCCGTCGAATTCCAGCCGGCCGCTGTTGACCAGGAGCACCCGGTCCGCCACGGCCTCGGCCTCGTGCAGGATGTGGGTGGAGACGAGCAGCGTCTTGGTATGCCCCAGGCGCTGGATGTTCTCCCGGAACTGGCGGATCTGGTTGGGGTCGAGCCCGGCCGTGGGCTCGTCCATGATCAGCACGTCGGGGTCGTGCAGCAGCGCCTGCGCGAGCCCGACGCGCTGCCTGAACCCCCGCGACAGCTTGCCGACCGGCTTCTCGATCACGAGCTGCAGCGCGCAGATGTCCACGACCTCGTCGATGCGGCGCTTCACCGCCGCCCCGAGCTCGCGCGCCTCGCCGCAGAAGTTGAGCAGCTCCAGCGGCGTCATGTCCGGATAGAGCGGGCCGTTCTCGGGCAGGTAGCCGAGCTTCCGGGATGCTTCGATGCGGTGGGTGCGCACGTCGAAGCCGGCGATGGACGCGCGGCCGGCGCTGGGGGCCAGGTAGCCGGTGAGCATCCGCATCAGCGTGGTCTTGCCGGCGCCGTTCGGGCCGAGGAAGGCCACCACCTGCCCCTGCGGAATCACGAACGAGATGTCGTGCACGGCGACGAACGGGCCGTAGTACTTGCTCAGCCCGCTCGCCTCGATCATCGGTTCCCCGGAACCGGAATCCGTAGCGCTCATCGCTGCCTCCGTGTCATCGGACTGTTATGACGCCCGATAGCCGCCAAAAGCCGGGGTATTTGCGGATGGCGGGTCTTAGCCCGCGGGGGCGGGCTGTCCCGGATCGTTCGCGTCGGCGCCGCGGCGGCGCTTGCGCGTGAGCGGCCGGCGCGGCTCCACGAACGTGCTCAGGCGGCCGCTGCGGGTCGGCTCGCGGAGCTTGCGCAGCGCGGCCGCCTCGATCTGGCGGATCCGTTCCCGCGTCAGCGAGAACTTCTCGCCCAGCTCGGCCAGCGTCGGCTCCGCGCCGTCGGTCAGCCCGAACCGCATGCGGATGACTTCCCGCTCCTTGGGGCTCAGGGTGTCGAGCACCGACTCGGTCTGCCGCCGGAGATCGAATGCGATGGTCGAGTCCGACGGATTGACCGCCTGGCGGTCTTCGATGAAGTCGCCGAACTGGCTTTCCTCGCCGTCGCCGATGGGCGAATCGAGCGACACCACCGTCTGGGCGATGCGGCGGGCCTTGCGCACGACGGCAATCGGCAGATCGGAACGCTCCGCCAGCTCGCGGACGGTCGGCTCGCGGCCGAGGTCGCGCATCAGCGTCTGGCCGGCGCGGTTCAGCTTGTTGAGCGTCTCGATCATGTGCACCGGGATGCGGATGGTCCGCGCCTGGTCGGCGATGGCCCGCGTGATCGCCTGGCGGATCCACCACGTGGCGTAGGTGGAGAACTTGAATCCGCGGCGGTAGTCGAACTTGTCGACGGCGCGCATCAGGCCGATGTTGCCCTTCCTGGATCAGGTCCAGGAACGCGAGTCCGCGGTTGGCGTACTTCTTGGCCACCGACACCACGAGGCGCAGGTTGGCCTCGGTCAGCTCCTTGCGCGCCCAGTCGGCCTTGCGCGCTCCGATCTTCATCGCCTGCTGGCTGCGCGCGAGCTGGTCGGCGGATTCGCCGACCGAGCGCTGGAGCTCCTCCAGCTCCAGCCGCGTCGCCCGCAGCTTGTCGGATTCCGCTTCCGAGCGGGCGGCGGCGCGCAGGTTGTCGACGCGCAGCTCCGTCTGCCGCAGCGCGCCGATGGCCGCATCGAGCCGGTCGGAGAATTCCTGCCGCACGTCCGGCGTGAACTCGATGGAGCGCACGGCGCGCGCGACCGCCACGCGGGCCCGGAGCAGGCGCTTGGAAGTGCGCTTCGAGACGTGGCCGTAGCGGCGCATCGTGGCGGCGGCCCGGTTCTGGCGCCGCACCAGCTCCTTGAGCAGCGACTCGATGCGCTCGACGTCCGCCACCAGTTGCGCCTTGCGCGCGGCGAGCTGCTGCTCCGTCAGCTCGTCGTCCGGCATGACGACGATGTCGCGCAGCTCGCACTCGCCGCTCCCGACCCGCCGGCCCAGCTCGATGACGCGGCGCGCCACGATCGTGCTCTGCGACAGGGCCGTCATGACGCGGCGCTCGCCGCGCTCGATGCGCTTGGCGATGGCGACCTCGCCCTCCCGCGTGAGCAGCGGCACCCGGCTCATCTGCCGCAGGTAGGTCCGCACCAGGTCCTGGCCCTGGTCGGATTCCTCGCCGGGCGCGTGGACCTCGCCCTCCGAGATGACCCGCAGCGGCGGGTGCGGGCGGGCTTCGGCCTCGAACTGATCGGTCGAGCCTTCCACTTCGATGCCGTGGTTCTCGATTTCCTGCAGCAGCAGCGCGAGGTCGTCCGAGTCGATGTCCGAAGCGACGTGCTCGATGACCTGGTCGATGGTCACGAAGCCGCGTTCCTGGCCCGCGGCAACCAGCTCCCGTACCAGATCGTGGCGTTCCTGCGTCAGCAAATTGGCTCCTCCCGAGTTGCCCGGACCGCCATCAGGCGACGGACATGGAGTGGCGGGACAAACATGGACCCCTGTGCCCTGGACGCACCCGGAGGCCATTATGTTTCGAGTGACTCGGGGTCATTCTATCAGCAATCCGCCCGGATTGCTCCCCCTTTTTTGCGGCCCGCTACCCCTGTTCTCGGACGCACGCGCGCACCCGTCCAGACCCGCCGCCGCCGGGGGTTTGGGGCGCAGCCCCAAGCTAACGTCAGTAGCGGTAGTGCTCGGGCTTGTAGGGGCCGTCGACGGGCACGCCGATGTAGGCCGCCTGCTCGGGCGTCAGCTCCGTCAGCCTGACGCCGAGGTGGTCGAGGTGCAGGCGCGCCACCTGCTCGTCGAGCTGCTTGGGCAGCATGTAGACCTTCTTCTCGTACTCGCCGCTGTTGCGGTGCAGCGCGATCTGCGCGAGCACCTGGTTGGTGAACGACGTCGACATGACGAAGCTGGGATGGCCGGTGGCGCACCCCAGGTTGAGCAGGCGGCCCTCCGCCAGCACCAGCACGCCGTGGCCGTCCGCGAACCGCCACTCGTCGTACTGCGGCTTGATGGGGATGCGCTCGATGCCCGGCATCTTCTTCAGGCCGGCCATGTCGATCTCGTTGTCGAAGTGCCCGATGTTGCCGACGATCGCCTTGTCCTTCATCCGCGCCATCTGCGCGGCGGTGATGATGCCCTTGTTGCCCGTGGCGGTGATGAAGATGTCGGCCGTCTCGATGCGGTTCTCCAGCGTATCGACCTCGTAGCCCTCCATCGCCGCCTGCAGCGCGCAGATGGGGTCGATCTCGGTCACGACGACGCGGCAGCCCTGGCCGCGCAGCGACTGCGCGCACCCCTTGCCGACCTCGCCGAAGCCGCAGACCACCGCCACCTTGCCGCCCAGCATCACGTCGGTGGCGCGCGCGAGGCCGTCGGGCAGCGAGTGCCGGCAGCCGTACACGTTGTCGAACTTGCTCTTGGTGACCGAGTCGTTGACGTTGATCGCCGGGAACAGCAGCGTCCCGTCGCGCATCATCTCGTACAGCCGGTGCACGCCGGTCGTCGTCTCCTCGCTCACGCCGCGGATGGCCGGCCCGAGACGCCGCCAGCGGGTCGGGTCCTCCCCCTGGGTCCGCCGCAGCAGGTCGAGAATCACCTCCCACTCCTCGGAATCCTGCGCCGCGTCGAACGCCGGCACCGATCCGGCGCATTCGAACTCGTAGCCCTTGTGCACCAGCAGCGTGGCGTCGCCGCCGTCGTCCACGATCAGGTCCGGACCGCGCCCGTCGGGCCACAGCAGCGCCTCGGCGGTGCACCACCAGTACTCCGTCAGCGTCTCGCCCTTCCAGGCGAACACCGGCACGCCGCGCGGGGCTTCCGCCGTGCCGCCGGTCTCCGGGCCGCCGACCGCAACCGCCGCGGCGGCATGGTCCTGCGTCGAGAAGATGTTGCAGGAAGCCCAGCGCACGTCGGCCCCCAGCTCCGCGAGCGTCTCGATCAGCACCGCCGTCTGCACGGTCATGTGCAGGCTGCCCATCACCCGCGCGCCGGCCAGCGGCCGCGCCGCGGCGTGCTGCCGGCGCAGCGCCATCAGCCCGGGCATCTCGTGCTCGGCCAGCCGGATCTCGCCGCGCCCGCGCGGCGCCTGGCGCAGGTCCGCGACCTTGTGCGGCGGCCTTCCCGCCCGGACCGCTGCATCGAACGGGTGGACTGTCTCGGTTGCCACGGTGCTCATCTGCCTCTCCTCCTGACGCCGGCCGCCTAACAGCCTGTGGTAAAACCCCGCTGCATTCGAGCGGCGCTGCATCGCGGCTGGACTGCGTTGTTCATCGCTCACATATCTTCGAGTATGCTCGCTCTTCACGCCTTGCCAGCCACGCGCCTCGCCGCTCTCGGTGCGACGCGGGGTCTTACCACAGGCTGCTAACGCTGGCCGCGCCGCGGGCGCCGCGGCGAAGACCGGCGGCGCGGACCGGCGGCGCGCGGCTTCGGCGGCCGGCTCTGCAGCTCGTCCTGCGGCGCGGCCTCGCGGACCATCGGCGGCGCGTGCAGCGTTTCCTGGTAGTAGTCGTCGACCAGCATCGCGATCAGCGCCGACTCGTCCTCGTTGTCGGCCAGCTCGCGCGCCAGCGGCACGAAGCGCTGGCTGCGCTCCGTCTGCAGCCGGTCGCGCTCGCGCAGGCGCTGCTCCAGCAGCGTGGTGACCCGCTCCGCCACCACCTCCTGCACGTTCGCGTCGGTCGGCGCCGGACGCTGCTGGAACTCGATGGAGTAGCGCCTGGCGATGCCGTCCAGCGTCAGCGCCTCCGCCTCGCTCACGAGCGACAGCGCCACCCCCGCCGCGCCGGCCCGGCCGGTCCGCCCCGCGCGGTGGATGTAGCCTTCCGGATCCTCCGGCGGCTCGTACTGGATGACGTGCGACAGCTCCGGGATGTCGAGGCCGCGGGCCGCCACGTCGGTCGCCACCAGGAACCGCAGCGTGCCGTCGCGCACGCGCTTCAGGATCCGTTCCCGGTCGGTCTGCGAGCGGTCGGCGCTCAGCTCGTCCGCGTCGTAGCCGAAGCGCTGCAGGACGACCGTGACGTAGTGCACGGCGGTCTTCGTGTTGCAGAAGATGATGGCCGAGGCGGGGTTCTCGACCTCGATGATGCGCACCAGCGTGCGGTCCTTCTCCATGGACGGCACGGTGTAGAACAGGTGCTCGGTGTCGGTGACGTGCACCTGCTCGCCGCTCAGCGACAGGAACTCCGGCGCGCGCATGAACTCGCGCGCGGTGCGCTTGACGAAGGCCGGATAGGTGGCGGAGAACATGCTGTTGTGCAGCTTGCGCAGCGTGGCGGGCGGCAGGTGCCCCTGCACCGCCTGCATGTCCGGGTAGAAGCCCATCGACAGCATCCGGTCGGCCTCGTCGAATACGCGCATCCGCAGCGCGTCGAGCACCAGCGTGCGCCGCAGCAGGTGGTCGAGCACGCGGCCCGGCGTGCCGACGACAATCTGCGCGCCGCCCGCCAGCGCGTCGAGCTGCGGGCCGTAGCCGACGCCGCCGTAGACGGCGATCGTGCGCAGCCCGGTGCCGCTGCACACCGTCTCGGTGACCTGCGTCACCTGCCGGGCCAGCTCGCGCGTCGGGACCAGCACCAGCGCCTGGCAGCGCGCCTCGTCCGGATCGATGCGCTCCAGCATCGGCAGCACGAAGGCGCCGGTCTTGCCGCTGCCCGTCCGCGCCTGGATCATCATCTCGCGGCCGGCGAGGATGTAGGGGATCGCCCGCGCCTGGACCGGCATCAGGCCGGACCAGCCCGCGCGGGCGGCGCCCTGCCGCAACGCGTCCGGCAACTGGTCGAAGGCGACCTCGGGGAGCTCGTCGAGCGTGGCGGTCTGCCCGCCGGCAGGTGTGGTCAAGATTCTGAACCGCTCATTCTACACGCCCGCCGCACGCCCGCGCCGCAACCGGCGGCGGCGGGGCTGCCCGCGGTAGTCATCCCGGAAGCGATTGCAGTATGCTGTGGTTCCCTCGATACCGCCATGCTCGGAGGTTTGTGCTTGATGCTGCGAAGAGTGTTCCATCCCGTTTGGGGTCTGCTCGCGCTGCTCGCCTGCGGCGCGGCCGGGCTGTCGGCGCAGGAAGGCAGAACGGTGGAGTGGCGGTCGTACGCCGCCGACGAGGCGGCCACCTTCTATTCGCCGGCCGACCAGATCGACGCCTCCAACTTCAACGACCTGGAGGTCGCCTGGCGCTTCTCGACCCGCAACTTCGGCCCGCGGCCGGAGGTAATCCTGCAGTCGACGCCGCTGATGGTCGGCGGCGTGGTCTACAGCACGGTCGGCTCGCGGCGTTCCGTCGTCGCGCTGGACGCCGCCACCGGCGAGCTGCTGTGGATGCACCGGCTCGACGAAGGCGAACGGGGCGAGGCGGCGCCGCGGCGGCTCTCCGGCCGGGGCCTGGCCTGGTGGGACGACGGCGGCGACGGCCGGATCTTCTACGTGACGCCCGGCTACCGCCTCATCGCGCTCGACGCCGCGACCGGGCTGCGCGTGAGCAGCTTCGGCGAGGACGGCATCGTCGACCTGAAGCTGGAGTTCGACCAGGACATCGACCTCGTCACCGGCGAGGTCGGGCTGCACGCCGCGCCGGTCGTCGGCAACGACACCATCGTCATCGGGGCCGCCCACCTGCCGGGCACCGCGCCCAAGTCCCGGGAGAACGTCAAGGGCCACGTGCGCGGCTACGACACCCGCACGGGCGCGCGCAAGTGGATCTTCCACACGATCCCCGATTCCGACGAGTTCGGCGTCGATACGTGGCTGGACGACTCGTGGCAGTACACCGGCAACACCGGCGTCTGGGCGCAGATGAGCATCGACGAGGAGCTGAACATCGCCTATCTGCCCACCGAGACGCCGACGGGCGACTACTACGGCGGGCACCGCATCGGCGACAACCTGTTCGCCAACAGCCTGGTCGCCGTGGACCTCGACACCGGCGAGCGGCTCTGGCACTTCCAGGTCTCGCACCACGAGGTGTGGGACTGGGACCTGCCGGCCGCCCCGATCCTGGCGGACATCACCGTGGACGGCCGCGACATCAAGGCGGTGGCGCTGCCGACCAAGCAGGCCTGGATCTTCGTCTTCGATCGGGAGACGGGCGAGCCGGTCTGGCCGATCGAGGAGCGTCCGGTCGCCGCCTCCGACGTGCCCGGCGAGGTGCTGTCCCCCACCCAGCCGTTTCCGACGAAGCCGCCCGCGATCGACCGGCAGGGGATCGGCGTGGACGACCTGATCGACTTCACGCCGGAGCTGCGCGCCGCGGCCGAGGAGATCGCCAACAGGTACACGCTCGGCCCGATCTACACCCCGCCGACGCTGTTCGATCCGGAAGGCACGGGCAATTTCGGCACGCTGATCGTGCCCGCCGCAACCGGCGGCGTGAACTGGCCGGGCGGGGCGCTCGATCCCGAAACCGGCATCCTGTACCAGTACACGAAGACCGAAGTGACGGCGCTGCGGATGATCAACGACCCCGAACGGTCGGACATGGACTACGTCAGCAGCTTCCGGCCGCGCGGCGTCCGTCCCATGGATCTCGCCCTGACGGTGCAAGGGCTGCCGATCATCAAGCCGCCGTGGGCGCGCATCACCGCCGTGGACCTCAACAGCGGCGAGATCGTCTGGCAGGCGCCGCACGGCGAGACGCCCGACCACGTGCGGAACCATGAAATGCTGCAGGGGGTCGATATCCCGCGCACCGGCCGCGTCGGCCGCATCGGAACGCTCGTGACGAAGACGCTGGTCATCGCCGGCGAGGGCGGGGTGTTCACGACGCCGTCCGGCGCGGAGGGCGCCATGCTGCGGGCCTACGACAAGGCGACCGGCGCCGAGGTCGGCGAGGTGTTCATGCCCTCCGGGCAGACCGGCACGCCGATGACGTACATGATCGACGGCACGCAGTACATCGTGCTCTCCATCGGCGGCCGGGGCCGCGACTCCGAGCTGATGGCGTTCCGGCTGCCGGACTAGCAGCCGGCCCGGCGCCGGTTGCGGCGGGCTGTTGCGCAGGCAGGCCCGGGGCGCCTGTCCCGGCACGCGGCCCGCCAGGGAGGATTCGCGTGACTCACGGCACTCGCATCGGCACGGCGCTCCTGCTGCTGGCGGCGGGCGCGGCGCCCGCGGCGGCGCAGGACGGCGGCTGGACGCACTGGGGCGGCAACGCGGCCAGCCAGCGCTACACCGCGCACGCGCAGATCGACGCCGGCAACTTCGGCGGCCTGGAGACCGCCTGGGTCTGGCGCGGCGACAACTTCGGCCCCGGCGTGGACTACATCCTCCGCTCGACCCCGATCTACGCCGAGGGCAAGCTGTTCACCGTGGCCGGGCAGCGCCGCACCGTGGCTGCGCTGGACCCCGCCACCGGCGAGACGCTGTGGACGTTCCGCGAGCCGCCCACCAAGCGCTGGGCCGACTCCATGCGCAAGAACTACGGCAAGGGCGTGGCCTACGCGCAGGTGAACGGCGCCGGCCGCATCTACGTCGTCACGCCGGGGTTCTTCCTGCACGCGCTGGACCCCGCCACCGGCCTGCCGCTCGACGGCTTCGGCGACGGCGGCACCGTCGACCTGCTGGCGGATTTCGGCTACCCGTACCATCCGGAGGACGGGCTGCCGGCCGAGGTGGGCTACATCACCAACTCGTCGCCGCCCATCGTGGTCAACGGCGTCATCGTGGTGGGCAACTCGCACGAGCAGGGCTACCGGCAGACGCGGCGCGAGAACGTGCCGGGCCACATCCTGGCCTACGACGCCGCGACCGGCGAGCACCTCTGGAAATTCAACGTCATTCCGCAGTCCGAGAGCGAGTTCGGCTTCGACACCTGGGAGAACGACGCCTGGCGGTGGACGGGGAACGTCTCGGCCTGGGCGCCGCTGTCGGCCGATCCGGAGCTGAACCTCGTCTACATCGTGACCGACCCGCCCACCAACGACAGTTGGGGCGGCTTCCATCCCGGCCAGAACCTGTTCGCCACCAGCATCATCGCCCTGGACGTGCGCACCGGCGAGCGCGCCTGGCACTTCCAGACGGTGCACCACGACATCTGGAACTACGACAACCCGACCGCGCCCAACCTGGTCGACGTCACCGTGGACGGGCGGCGGATTCCGATCCTGGTGCAGACGACCAAGCAGGCGTTCGCGTACGTGCTGAACCGGGAGACGGGCGAGCCGGTCTGGCCGATAGAGGAACGCGCCGTGCCGCGCGGCCACGTGCCGGGCGAGTACTACTCGCCGACGCAGCCGTTCCCCACGCGGCCCGCCGCCTACGAGATGCAGGGGATCGGCCCGGACGACCTGATCGACTTCACGCCGGAGCTGAACCGGCGCGCGCGCGAGCTGCTGGAGCAGTACGAGTACGGGCCGCTGTTCACCCCGCCGCTGCACCGCGACAACGAGCTGGGCAAGCGGGGCTCGATCTTCTGCCCCGGCTACGGCGGCGGCACCAACATCCTGGGCGGCGCATCGGTCGATCCCGAGACGGGCATCCTCTACGTGGCGTCGGTCAAGGGCTGCACGACGCCCAACCTGGTGCCCGGCGCCGAGGTCGACGCGGAAGACCCGAACCCGATCGGCCGCACGGTCATGAAGTACGTCAGCACGACGGGCGGCCGGCCCAACGTCGAGGGGCTGCCGCTAGTCAAGCCGCCCTACGGGCGCATCACGGCCATCGACCTGAACAGCGGCGACACGCTGTGGTGGGTCCCCAACGGCACGACGCCGGACCGGTTCGCCGGCCATCCGCTGCTGCAGGGCGTCGACCTCCCGAACACCGGACAGCCGACGCACGCCACCACCCTGCTGTCGAGCACCCTGCTGATGTACGGCGAGGGGCGCGGCGGCCGGCCGCTGTTCCACGCCGTGGACAAGCGCACCGGCGAGCACCTGGGATCGGTGGAGATGCCGGCGCCCTCCAACAGCGTGCCCATGAGCTACATGCACGAAGGCAGGCAGTACATCGCCGTCCCGATCGGCAGCAACGACCACCCCGGCGCCCTGGTCGCGCTCGCGCTGCCGGACTGACCGGGAACGCCGCCTCCCGGCGGTTCAGTCGCGCAGCGGGGGCAGCGGCTCGCCCTCGGGGATGAACAGCAGCGCCTTGCCGTTGTTGCAGTAGCGCTTCCCGGTGGGCGCCGGGCCGTCCTTGAAGACGTGCCCCTGGTGGCCGCCGCAGCGGATGCAGTGGTACTCGGTCCGGGGCAGGATCATCCTGAAGTCCGTCTTCGTCCCCACGCTGCCCTCGATCGCCCGGAAGAAGCTGGGCCAGCCGGTGCCGCTCTCGTACTTGGCGGCCGACTCGAAGAGCGGCAGGTGGCAGGCGGCGCAGACGAACGTGCCGGCGCGGTGCTCGTGGTTCAGCGCGCTCGTGCCGGGCGGCTCGGTGGCTTCCTTGAACAGGATCGCGAATGCCTCGGGCGACAGCAGCTCGCGCCACGCGCCCGCCGGTTTCTCCAGCTTCTTGCCTGCATCGGTCATCGAACGCTCCCGCAACATGAACGGCTGCGCATCAGTCTACCCGGATCGGCCGATAATACCGGCAGTTGGATATGATGTCCCGATGGCGACGGGTAGCGCTCATGGGAGCAGCGTGGAACAGCCGCCCGGCGTGCTGGAGAAGGCCGCGGATGCGGGCGCACTGACGCCGGCCGCGGCGCGCACGGCCGTCCGCGAGCCGGAGCCGCCGCCGGACCTGACCGACCCCCACTTCTACATCAACCGCGAGCTGAGCTGGCTGGAGTTCAACCAGCGCGTGCTGCTGCAGGCGCTCGACCCGGCGCATCCGTTGCTGGAGCGCGTCAAGTTCCTGTCGATCGTCGCCACCAACCTGGACGAGTTCTTCATGGTGCGCGTCGCCACGCTGCTGCGGAAGTACCGCGCGGACTCCCTCGACGTGTCGCCGGACGGCCTCGACACCGAGCAGCAGCTCGCCGCCATCCGGGAGCGCGCCTCGCGGATCATGCAGGAGATGGCCGGCTGCTGGAGCAAGGTGCTGCAGCCGGAGCTGGCGCAGCACGACATCGTGTTCCTGGAACGCTCCGAGTGGCCGGATACGGCGCGCGAGTGGCTGCGCAGGCACTTCGTGGAGAACGTGCAGCCGGTGCTGACGCCGCTGGCGTTCGACCCCGGCCATCCGTTCCCGTACATCTCCAACCTGAGCATGAACCTCGCCGTCGTCGTGCGCCACCACGGCCGCACGCGGTTCGCCCGCGTCAAGCTGCCCGACCTGCTGCCGCGCTTCATCCAGCTTCCGCCCGAGGTCTCGGGCCGGCCGAAGGAGACGTTCGTCTTCCTCGAGGACGTCGCGCGCGAGCACGTCGGGATGCTGTTCCCGGGCGCCACGCTGCAGGGCGTGCACCTGTTCCGCATCGTGCGCGACACGGACATGGTGATCCAGGAAGACGAGGCGGACGACCTGCTGGAGTCCGTGGACCGCACGCTCAAGGAGCTGCGCTACGGCGCGCTGTCGCAGCTCGTGGTCGAGTCGAGCATGCCGCACCGCGTGCTCAACATCCTGCTGGAGAACTTCGAGATCGACGACGACGTGGTCGAGCGCACGCCGTCGCGCATGGGCTACGGGCACTGGCTGAGCCTGGCGCGCCTGCCCCGTCCGAAGCTCAAGGACGCGCCGTTCTCGCCGCGCCCGCTGTGGTCGGACGAGAACCTGGACTCGATCTTCGACGAGGTGCGCGAGCGCGACCACCTGGTGCACCACCCCTTCGATTCCTTCGCCTCGGTCGAGGCGTTCCTGCGCGCCGCGGTCCGGGACCCGCAGGTCATCGCCATCAAGATGACGCTGTACCGCATCGGGTCGAACTCGCCGCTGGTGGACATGCTGATCGAGGCGGCCGGGGCCGGCAAGCAGGTGGCCGTGCTGGTCGAGCTGAAGGCGCGCTTCGACGAGCGCAACAACATCGTCTGGGCGCACCGCATGGAGGCGGCGGGCATCCACGTCGTCTACGGCCTGGTCAACCTGAAGACCCACTGCAAGCTGTGCCTCGTCGTGCGCAAGGAGCTGGAGGGGATCGTGCGCTACGCGCACGTCGGGACCGGCAACTACAACCGCACGACCGCGCACGTCTACACCGACATCGGGCTGTTCACGGCCAGTCCGGCCGTGGTCACCGAGGTGAGCGACGTCTTCAACTACCTGACCGGCTACTCGAACAAGAAGGACTACGAGGCGCTGCTCGTCGCCCCGCTCAACCTGCGCGCGAAGTTCACGGCGCTCGTGGAGCGGGAGGCGGCCCACGCGCGCGCCGGGCGCCCGGCGCGCATCATCGTCAAGAACAACTCCGTCGCCGACCCGGAGATGATCCGGGTCCTGTACGGGGCCTCCCGCGCCGGCGTGCGGATCGACATGATCGTGCGCGGGGTCTGCTGCCTGCGGCCGGGCATTCCGGGCGTGAGCGACAACATCCGGGTCCGCTCCATCGTCGGCCGCTTCCTGGAGCACTCGCGGATGTACTACTTCGAGAACGGCGGCAGCCCGGAGCTGCTCATCGGCAGCGCGGACCTGATGGAGCGCAACCTCGACCGCCGCGTGGAGGTGCTGTGCTACGTCCGCGATCCGGCGATCCGCAACCACCTCGTCGAAGACGTGCTGGGAACGCTGTTCACCGACACCAGCCGCGCCATGGAGCTGCGCACCGACGGCAGCTACCGCCCGGTGGAAGGGCCGCCGGACGAGCCCGCCGTGGACGCCCAGGCCCGCCTGCTGGAGCGCTGCTCCTACACCGACGCGTAGTCGTTGACATGGCGGTGCGGCCGGTATACTTAGTGGGGTCTGCGAAGGAGGGCCGCCGCATGCTGAACCGATCCGCCGCCGCCGTCTGCCTGCTGCTTGCAGGCTTCGCGCTGACCATGCTCGCGCCGGCCGTTGCCGCGGGTCAGGACGCGGCGTTCACGCCGCCGCGCACGGAGTGGGGCCATCCCGATCTGCGCGGCCACTGGATGCCCGGCACCGCCGCGCCGATGGAGAACCCCGCCAGCGGCGAGAGCTGGGTGCGTCCGGAGTCGGAACGCGAGCTCGGCCCGCGCTTCCGGTTCTTCCCCGGCCATTCCGACGCGCCCGACATCGTGCGCCAGGAGCGGCCCATGGTCGTGGACCCGCCGGACGGCAAGATCCCGCTCCAGGAGTGGGCCGCCGAGAGGCGGGAAGAGATCATGGCGAAGCGCGACGAGCTGGAGTTCCTCGACCCGCGCGTCAAGTGCCTGCCGGCCGCCGTGCCGCGCGGCAACCTGCCGGTGGGCTACAACACCTACCAGTTCCTGCAGACGCCCGAAGCCGTCATCCTGCTCTACGAGTGGAACCACCTGTTCCGCTACATCCCGCTCGACGGGCGCCCGGCGGTAGCGTCGGACATCCGGCTCGGGATGGGCGACTCGCGCGGGCGCTGGGAAGGCGACACGCTGGTGGTGGAGGCGAGCAACTTCACCGAGAACACCTGGGTGGTGGGCCACGGCGCACCGGCGGAGAACCAGCCGGCGCACACCTTCACCTCGGGCCACGGCGTCTTCCACAGCGGCGAGCTGAAGGTCGTCGAGCGCTACACGCTGGTGGACGCCGACACGATCCACTACGAGGCGACCATCACCGATCCGCAGGTGTTCACGCAGCCCTGGACCATCTCGTACAACGCCTTCATGCGGGGCGACGAGGACCACATCCTGTACGAGTACGCGTGCCACGAGGGGAACGCACGCAACCTGAAGCTGATGACCGGCACGGATGCGCCGACGAGCGTCGCGCTGGGCCACGTCCCGACCGTGAGCCGGTAGGAAAACGTAGGAGGAAACCACGATGCGCACCACCATCTTCGCTGTCCTGCTCGGGCTCGGCCTGCTGCTGGCCACGCCGCCCGCCGTGGCCCACCACGCGTTCTCGGCCGAGTTCGACGCCGACCGACCGCTCCTGCTGGAGGGCGTCGTCACGCGCACCGAGTGGATCAACCCCCACTCCTGGATTCACATCGACGTCACCGACGACGACGGCAACGTGCAGAGCTGGGCCATCGAGTGCGGCGCGCCCAACGCGCTGATCCGCCGCGGCCTCAACAAGAACTCGATCCCGGCCGGCACCGAGCTGGTGGTCGACGGCTACGGCGCCAAGGACGGCTCGAACACCGCCAACGCCCGCGACATCACCCTGCCCGACGGCTCGCAGTTCTACGTGGGCTCGTCCGGCACCGGCGCGCCGGGGCAGCCGTAACCCGCATATCTCACCAGCCTTCGGCCGCGGCCACCGGTCGTATGCCGCGTGCTGCAAGGAGGAAACGCGATGAACTGGATGCTCAAGAGCGTTGCGCCCCTGCTCGTGCTGGCGCTGGCGGCCTGCGGCGGAGCGCCGCCCGCCGAGGAGGCGATGCCCGATGAGGCGATGCCCGAGGCCGAGGCCGCCCCGGCGGCGTCCGGTCCGAGCTATCCGCTGTTCGAGCTGGATCCGGACTGGCCGGAGCTGCCGAACGGCTGGGTCACCGGAGAGGTTTCCTCCGTCTCGGTCGACGGCCGCGACCACATCTGGGTGCTGCACCGCCCGCACACGGTGCCGGAGGAGAACCGCGACAACTCGGCGCCGCCGATCATCGAGTTCGACGACACGGGCGCGTTCGTCAACGCGTGGGGCGGTCAGGGCGACGGATTCGACTGGCCCTGGAACGAGCACGGCCTGTTCGTGGACCACGACGGGCACGTCTGGGTCGGCGGCAACAACCCGACCGGCCGCACCCCGCCCTCCGAGGTGGAAGACAACATGCTGCTGAAGTTCACCAACACCGGTGAGCCGCTGCTGCAGATCGGGGGCCGGAATCTCGGCACCGGCAACCTGACCACCGACAGCGTCCGCAAGTCGGCGGAGATGTTCGTCTACGAGCCGACGAACGAGGTGTTCGTGGCCGACGGCTACGGCAACCGCCGGGTCATCGTATTCGACGCCGACAGCGGCGAGTTCAAGCGCATGTGGGCGGCCTTCGGCAAGGATCCCAGCGATACCGAGCCGGAAGCCGATCCCGACGACCCGGACGGTCCGCCCTGGTTCGGCACCGTGCACGCCATCGAGGTGTCCAACGACGGACTCGTCTACGTCGGCGACCGCAACAACAGCCGCATCCAGGTGTTCGACCTGGAGGGGAACTACCAGCGGCAGGTGTTCGTCAACCCGGACGAAGGGCGCTCGCTGACCTGCGCCGGGATGGCGTTCTCGCCCGACCCGGAGCAGCGCTACCTGTACGTCGCCGACCAGGCGAACCTGCACATCCACGTGCTGGACCGCCAGACGCTCGAGGTGCTCGACACCTGGGGCGAGCTGGGCCAGGCGCCGGGCGACTTCGACGCGCTCCACCACATAGCGGTCGACAGCAAGGGCAACCTCTACACGGCGGAGGCGCAGCGCAACCACCGCGCGCAGCGGTTCCTCTACACCGGGATGTCGCAGTAGCCCGCCAGCGGGCGCCGGATCGACGGGTGCGGCGACCGGAGCTGCCATGAAGGTGGACCTCGGCCCGGTGCAGGAAACGCTGCTGATCCCGCTCCTGGCGCGCGCCCGCGAGACGGAGAACCCGCGCGGCCTGCTGCGCGACCCGCGCGCCGCCGCCATGGTGCGCAGTCTCGACTACGACTTCGCGAAGTGGGAGGGCGGACGCAGCCTCAAGGGCGCCATGCTCCGGGCGCGCATGTTCGACCGCTACGTGGAGCAGTTCCTCGAAGCGCATCCGCGCGGCACGGTGGTCGAGATCGGCTGCGGCCTGGATACGCGCTTCGACCGGGTCGACAACGGCCAACTGCGCTGGTTCGACCTCGACCTGCCCGACACGATGGCGCTGCGCCGGCGCTTCTTCGACGACGAGCCGCGGCGCACCATGATTGCCGCGTCCGTCCTGGAGACCGGCTGGATGGCGCAGGTGAAGGCGGCCGGCGGCCCCTGGATGTTCGTCGCGGAGGCCGTGCTGGCGTACCTCGACGCCGCGGACGCGCGCCGCGCGATGGTCGGGATGGCGGAGCACTTTCCGGGCGCGCGGATCGCCTTCGACACGACCGCGACGCGCATGGTCGAGTCCCAGCACAGGCACGACGCCATGCGCCACCTCCCGCGGGAGAGCTGGTTCCGCTGGCGCTGCGACGACCCGCGGGAGATCGAATCGTGGGGGGCGGGTCTGCGCCTGCTGGCGTCGAAGACGTTCCTCGACGCCGACCGCGACCTGCTCGACCGCCTCCCGCTGCCGCTCCGGCTCGCGGCGCGCTTCGCGCCGTTTCTCCTGCGGCGGCAGACCTCGCAGTACCGGCTGAACCTGGCGCTGGCCGACAGCAGATTCCAATCCGTTCGGCCGAGCACCCCTCAACGTTCGATCTCGTCAACCTAGAAGCGTCAACCTGGAGGCCAAGATGCAGGGCAACGGCGAAGGCTTGCAGGTCGGGCGGTTGACGCAGACCTGTCCGGGCGGCATCCGGGAGGAGAGACGATGAACCACGGCGCCATCGCCTGGCTGGCGCGGAACCCCGTGGCCGCGAACCTGCTGATGGCCTTCATCATCGTGGTAGGCCTCAGCGCTGCGACCACCGTCCAGGAAGAGGTCATGCCCGAGGTCCGGCTCGACTGGATCAGCATCGAGGTGCCCTACCTCGGCGCGGCGCCGGAAGAAGTCGAGGAAGGGGTCGTCATCCGCATCGAGGAAGCGATCAAGAGCCTCGACGGCATCAAGGAGATCCAGTCGATCGCAGCCGAAGGTACTGCGTCGGTCCTGGTCGAGCTGGAGCTCGGCGCGGACATCCGGCAGGTGATGGATGACGTCAAGGCCCGTATCGACGCGCTCACGACGCTCCCCATCGAGACGGAGAAGCCCATCATCCGCGAGCTGATCGCCCGCAACCAGGTGACCGACATCTCCATCTCGGGGGCAGCCGACATCTTCACGCTGAAAGCGCTCGCCGAACGGGTGCGCGACGAGGTGGCCTCGCTGCCGGAGGTGACGCACGTCGAGATCGTGAGCGCGCCGCCCTACGAGATCTCGATCGAGGTCTCCGAGACAGCCCTGCGGCGGCACGGCATGACCTTCGATCAGGTCGCCGACGCGGTGCGCCGGTCCTCGCTGGACCTGCCCGGCGGCTCGGTCCGCAGCGAGAGCGGCGAGGTCCTGCTGCGCACGGTCGGACAGGCCTACCGCGGCGCCGAGTACGAAGCCCTCTCGCTCTGGGCCCGCCCCGACGGCACCCGGCTGCGGCTGGGCGACGTGGCGACCGTCGTCGACGGCTTCGCCGAAACCGACCAGGAGACCCGCTTCGACTACCAGCCGACGGTGCTGGTGTCCGTGTTCCAGACCGGCGACCAGAGCGCGCTCGACATCGCCGCCGCGGTCGAGAGCTACGTGGCGCAAACGCGCCCCAGTCTGCCGGAAGGCATCTCGATGACGATCTGGCTGAACGAGGCGGAGGTGCTCAACGAGCGCCTCAGCCTCATGCTGCGCACCGGCGCCGCCGGGTTCGTGCTGGTCTTCATCGTGCTGGCGCTGTTCCTGGAGCTGCGGCTCGCCTTCTGGGTGGGCCTCGGCATCCCGATCTCCTTCCTCGGGGCCATCGCGGTGATGCCGGCGCTCGACGTCTCGGCCAACGTCATCTCGCTGTTCGCCTTCACCGTGGCGCTGGGGATCCTGGTCGACGACGCCATCATCGTGGGCGAGAACATCTACCGCCACCAGGAAGACCACGGCGAGGGGCTGCGGGGCAGCATCGAGGGGGCGCGCGAGATTGCCAAGCCGGTCATCTTCGCGGTCCTGACCACGGTGGCCGCGTTCACGCCGCTGATGTTCGTGCCCGGCGTGATGGGCGAGGTCTTCCGGGTCATTCCGCTGATCGTCATCCCCTGCCTGCTCTTCTCGCTGGTCGAGTCGCTCGGCATCCTGCCGGCCCACCTCTCGCACGTCCGCCGGCGCGGCCGGCCCGGTCCGTGGCGCCGCTTTCAGAGCCTCTTCTCCCGCGGCCTGCAGTTTGTTGTCAGGAAGGTATATACGCCGCTCATCGAGACCGCGCTGGAGTGGCGCTACCTGACGGCGGCGGTCGGCCTCTCCAGCCTCATCCTGACCGGCGGCGTGGTGCTCGGGGGCGGTATCAACTTCCAGTTCTTCCCGTCCATCGAAGCCGACTTCATGGTCGCGTCGGTGACCATGCCGCAGGGCACCCCCGTCGCGGCCACGTCCCGCGCGGTCGCCAGGCTCGAGGACAGCGCCGCCCGCTTGCGCACCCGACTGCAGCAGGAGACGGGGATCGACTACTTCCGGCACGTGTCGGCCGCGATAGGCGACCGGCCCCTGGTCGGACGCGGCGACATGCCGACGGGCCCGCCCGAGAGCCAGGCCGGCTCGCACGTGGGCGAAGTGACGGTCGAGCTGATACGGGCGGAGACGCGCAACTACACGAGCGAGCATCTCGGCAACCTGTGGCGGGAAACCACCGGCGCGATTCCGGAGGCGGTCGAGGTCGACTTCTCCATGTCGATCATGGACCCCGGCGACGATATCGACGTGCAGCTCGCCGGGCCGGATATCGACCGGCTGCGCGCCGCCGCGGACGAGCTCAAGGCGCGCATGGCCGAGTACGCCGGCGTCCACGAGATCACGGATTCCTTCCGCCCCGGCAAGGAGGAGATGCGGCTCGCCATCAAGCCGGCCGCCTACGCGCTGGGGCTGACGCTCCAGGACCTCGGGCGCCAGGTGCGGCAGGCCTTCTACGGCGAGGAAGCCCAGCGCATCCAGCGCGGCCGGGACGACATCCGCGTGATGGTGCGCTATCCGCGCGACGATCGCCGGTCGCTCGGCAACCTGGAGAACATGCGCATCCGCACCCCGAACGGCGGCGAGGTGCCGTTCGGCCACGTGGCCGAGGCGCAGCCGGGCCGCGGCTTCGCGTCGATCAAGCGCGTCGACCGCAACCGGGCAGTCAACGTGACCGCCGCGGTCGACCCGGCGATCACCTCGGCCGGCACGGTGATCGCCGACCTGCGGACCCGGATTCTGCCGGAGGTGCTCGCCGGCCATCCGGGGGTGTTCTACACGTTCGAGGGCGCCCAGGCGGAGCAGGTGGACAGCGTCGACGGGCTGCAGCGGGGGTTCATTCTGGCCGTCCTGGCGATCTTCACCCTGCTCGCGATCCCGTTGCGCTCGTACCTGCAACCGCTGATCATCATGGCCGCCATCCCGTTCGGCCTGGTCGGCGCCATGTGGGGGCACATCGTCATGGATCTCGACGTGACGATGATGTCGATGTTCGGCCTGGTCGCGCTGACCGGCGTCGTCGTCAACGACAGCCTGGTCATGGTCGACTTCATCAATCGCGCGCGGGCCGTCCACAGCGACGTGGGCCGCCGCATTCGAGAGGCCGGCGGGAGGCAGGAGGACCCCCACGCGTTCGCCTCCAGCGGGCTGCAGCTCGCCATCCGCGAAGCGGGCAGCAACCGCTTCCGGCCCATCCTGCTCACGTCGCTGACGACGTTCGTCGGTCTTGCCCCCCTCATGCTCGACCGCAGCGTGCAGGCGGCGTTCCTGGTGCCGATGGCGGTCTCGCTGGCCTTCGGCGTGCTGTTCGCCACCTTCATCACGTTGATCCTGGTGCCGGTCTCGTACCTCATCCTGGACGACGTGCAGCGGACGCTGCGGCGGCTGTTCGGAACGGAGGATCCGACGCGGGGTTTCGTCACGAACGCCTGACGGCCCGGGGGGTCGGGGGGCGCAGCGCCCTTCTGGCGATGATGAGCCAGTGCGGGCACTTCGCGGTGTCCGCGTAGAGCCGCTCGCAGTCGTCGCAGCGCACGCACTCGGTCATCACGATCTCGGGGCCGCGGATCGCGCCCCACTCGCACGTCTTCTCGCAGATCTTGCAGGTGTTGCACTCCGACCAGCGCTTGATGCGGAACACCGTCAGCTTGGAGATCAGCCCGAGGAAGGCGCCGACCGGGCACAGGAAGCGGCAGTACAGGTTGCGCACGAAGACCGTGGCGACCAGCAGCGCCCCCAGCCCGATCCACATGCCCGCGGACGCCTGGCGGGTGAACATCCAGAACGGCTCCACGTAGCGGTAGGCCGCGATCTCCGACGTGACGAAGAAGTAGAGCAGCGTTGCGCCGAGCAGCCCGAACTTGATCGGCGCGGCGCGGCGCTCCAGCCGCTGCGGCACCTCGACGCGCAGCCGCGCGGGGACGATGCGGTCCATGAGCTGCGTCAGCGCGCCGAACGCGCACACCCGGCCGCAGTAGAGGCGGCCCCACAGCACGGTCGAGACGAGCGTGAAGCCGGCGAACAGGTACCACGCCAGGTTGTACTTGAACACCGGCAGGTTCCCCGTCAGCAGCCCGTAGACGTTGACGATCGAGACGAGCTGGCTCTTCGCGAAGCCGAGGTAGACGACCGCGGCGGCGAGCGTGACGTACTTGAGCCGGACGCTCTTGCGGAAGAAGCTGTACAGGGCGAGGGCGGCGAACGCGGCGAACAGCAGGATGTCGCCGGCCTGGTCGCGGAGCAGCGTGCCCCACGTCTCGACCACTTCCTCCTCGTCCTCGAAGTTCCACAGGTCGGCGGCGGCGGCGGGCTGATCCGGAACCGCCGGCGCGGGCTGCGCCGCGGCAACGCCGGCGGGCTGGACGAGCAGCAGGATGCAGAGCAGCGCGGCGGCCGCCGGCGTGCGCATCAGCGTGCTTCCGGCGGCACGATGAACTGCCGCGCGATGCGCCGCGCGCCGTTGCGCACGGCCCGCGTCGCGCTGGTCACCGTGATCGTCGCCGTCGATACGGCGTCGATGTCGCCGCCCACGCGGAACGGGTCGCGGATGCTCTTGGCCCGGAACTGCACGGCGTACTTCGGCAGGTCGATGGAGAAGTAGCCGTACGGCTCGTGGTGGTCGACCACGACGATGCCGGTCAGCACGCCGTCGGTATCGACGCCGGTCAGGATCTTGATCGGCCCGTCGTAGCCGCGCTCCAGCGGCTCCAGCTCGGTGGTCCAGAACACGTAGCCGAGCAGCCTGCGCGCGGGACCGGCGAAGGCCTTGAAGTGCGGCGGCTGCCCCTCCTTGGGCGAGAACGCCGTCGCCTCCGGGAACAGTTGCGCGAGCTGCTCCTGCAGCTCGTCGTCGACCGGGACCTGACCCGCCGCGGCGGCCGCCGCCGCCAACGCCAGCGCGACCATCAGGGCTTTCGTATTCCGCGCCATGCCAAAACCGAGATTATGCGGCCCGCCGGGCGGGCGGTCAAACGGCGCGCGGCGGCCGCCCGTATAGAATGCTCGGCAGCCAGGGGGGGACGGCCATGTCACGCATGCGGCAGGTTGCGGCGTCGGCGGTGCTGGTGTGGTGCTGCGCGGGCGTGCAGCCCGCCCTCGCGGCCGGCGCGCAGGGCGGCGGGCTGGCGGACGTGCGCAGCCTGGACTGCACGTTCACGCTGATGTCCGTCGGCACGTGGACCGGCGGCGCGCCCGAGGCGAAGCTGGACGCCTCCGAGCTTTCCTTCCGCTTCGAGGACGTCGACACCCAGGAGGCGACGGCCGAGGTGATCGGCCCGTTCGGCCCGTCGCACATCATCACCCGGCACACGGGCGACTACCTGCACTTCCTGCAGATGTTCAGCGCGGGGCCGCTGTACAGCACCACGGTGTTCGACCGCGAGACGGCGGACGGCAAGCTCATGGCCGTCCACACGCGGCACGAGTACACCGATGTCTCGCTGATCGGCTTCACGTCGCGGCCGGAGCAGTACTACGGCGACTGCGCCGTCGGCCGCTGATCCGCTCAAAAAACGGCCAGCGGATTCACCGGCGAGCCGGTGCCGCCCGGCACGCGCAGCGGCGCGATCACCAGCATGAAGTCCCACTGTTCGAGGCGGGCCGCCGTCTCCGCGGCTGCCTCCAGGTCGAGGTTGTCCAGCAGGTTCATCCCGCGCGCCACGATGGCGAAGCGGTGGATGGGGTTGAACCCCAGGCCGGGCACCGTGTCCGGCGCCTCGTGCACGGAGTCGGCGCCGAGCAGCGCGATGTCGCGCTCGGCCATCCAGGGCATGACCGACGCATCCCAACCGGACATCGGCTCGCCGGCGCCGAACTCGGCTCGCCGCGCCCAGCGGCCGGTGCGCAGCAGCAGCGCGTCGCCCGAGCCGATGCTGACGCCCGCCTGCTCCTCCCAGGCCTCGATGTCCTCCGCGTAGAGCTTCGTCCCCGGCTCCAGCCAGGGCACGCCCTTCAGCCGCGGCATGTCCACCAGCACGCCCTTCGTGACAAGCCCGTCCTTCATGCCGGCGGTGTCCATCAGCGCGCAGCCGTCCTCGGTGACGACGTCGCGGTAGTCGTGTCCGTTGTAGAGCTGGTCGTTGTAGAAGACGTGGCACAGGCCGTCGAGGTGCGAGTACTGGATGCCGTGGAAGTACACCTCGATGCGGTCGCCCGAGTTCTGGCCCTCGTGGTTGATGCTCATCTGGAGCTCATACGGCTCGCGGACGTCCGCCGCCTCCTCGGAGAGGAAGTCGTGCGCCAGCGACACGGTGGTCCCGCTGCGCACGAGGCCCGCCGCCTCCTTGCGCTTCGCCGGCGTCATCAGGTTGGCGGCGCCCAGCTCGTCGTCCTCGCCCCAGCGCCCCCAGTTGGAGAGCTCCTCCATCCAGGCGTGGAACTGCTCGACCGAGATCGGCGCCCGGTCCTCCGGTTGCATGAACGAGCCAGCGCCGCAACCCGCCAGCCCAAGCCACCAGAACGCCCGCCAGCGCGATCCGCGTGAACGCAGTTCTCATCGGTGACCTCCCATCGGCAGCCCCGTCAGACACGCCGCAACGTGCGGCATCAGTTCAGAAATCCGCCGCAAGTTGCTCCACACTGTTCCTCGCCCGCATCTCCAACCCGGCCGCCCCGAGCAACTCTTGTGCCTTGCCGCGAAGCCGTTCTTCGCCGGTAATCAGAAACGCCCGCTTCAGATAGTCGATGGCGAGAATCGGATTCCGGTCGAGCTGATCTGCGACCACCTCGTAGTGGTCCGCCTGTTCTCGCAGCGACTCAAGATACAGCTCGAAATTCGCGCCGAACTGACCATTGAATTCAACGTATTCGGTCCTTACCAGGTCACTCGGTACACTTGCCTTTGGAGACTTGACGAGCAGAGTCTCCTTTACGAGCGCCTGCGCAACGCCGAGTTCATAATAAATGTTTGCCTGTGTAGAAAACGGGATTTCTTCGTGGCATATGCCGACGCAAAGCGGCGTGGATGCGATCAGTTGCCATATTTTCATCAGGAAATCCCGTCCGGTAACGCGCGCACGCGCATCAATTACCCTCATAGTCGAAGTTCGCACATGAATCGGAAACTGCTTGGCCGATGGCTTCAATTTCATCAGGCACATGTCTCCCAAGCGGTGTCATCAGGAAGCAGCATCTCGATCGGCTTGGTATGGAGGTGGTGAGAGCGTCACCGTCCAGCGGACTGTAGATGATCATCTACTTTTCCTAGTCCTGGCTACGGGAACGCCCTTGTAGGGTCCGGCTGATTTCTTGTGGGAAATAATCCTGCCCGCACTCCTGTCGATCTTCACGTAGCGGTTGCTCTTCGGATTCCTTACCTGGATTATGTCCCGTTTCCTTGCACGTAACGGTGTTCTTGTGGCCACTACTCGTATCCTCTCGCCCGACGGCTTTCTTGGCAGTTGGAAGCGCCAGCGTGATTCGTCATTCTAATACCGCTCGCTGTCGCTGGCCAGCGACAGCGGCCAGACGGCGGACGGCTCGCCGTCGACGGTCGCGCCGGCGTGCATGATGGTCGAGGCGGCTTGCAGGAACGGGGCCGGGAAGGCGAGCGGCGTGGCGGACAACCTGCGTGTATCCAGTCGCCGATGATGGTTTCGGAATGCCCCCTGGTGTAGGCATTCGCCGTGTCGATGAAGTTCCCGCCGCGTTCGACGTAACGGCCAGGATGGCTTCCGACGCGGCCACGTCCGAGCCCCATCCCCAGTCCTCGCCGAACGTCATTGCGCCGAGGCAGAAAGGGCTGACGCGCAGCCCGGAGTCGCCGAGTGTCAGGTAGTGATCGAGTGCCATCCCTCCAGTCTATCCCGCATCGCGCGCCGGCCCGACGCCGCGGCCGGGCGGGCTGGCGCCCGCCGGGACCGGCGGCGCGGCGTAGTATGCTCGCTACGCATGCGACGGACGCTGCTGCTCTCGCTGTGGCTGCCGCTCGGGGTGGCGGGGCTGGGACTGTTGCGGTTCGGCCCGCAACCGGGGCTGTTCTCGGCGCCGGCGCTGCTGGGACTGATCGCGGCGTGGCCGGGCGGCATCCCGCTGACGCTGGCGCTGCGGCGGCTGCACGCCCGCTCGCGGCCGGCGGCGATCACCTGCGCGGCAGTGCTCGGCCCGCTGACCGTATTCGCCGCCACCGCCGGCGGCCTCTTCGGACCGCCCGGCATCTGGATCTACGCGGGCGCCGTCTCGCTCCCCGCATGGCTCGTGCTGTGGCTGCAGCGGCGGCGCGCCGGGCAGGTCGGTCCATGACCGGCGGCTGGCGGCGCGGCCGTCCGTCCGTCCGGGCGTGATTGACGGTCGATGGGGGCGGAGAGGTGACCGGCGGCAGCACGGCGCAACGGACCGCCCGCGAGCTGGTCGCGGGTGCGTCGCGCATCGTGGGCTTCACCGGCGCCGGCATCTCGACGGAGTCCGGCGTCCCTGACTTCCGCAGCCCGGACGGGGTGTGGGCGCGCAACCGCACCGTGTATTTCCAGGAGTTCCTGGCGAACGAGGCGGACCGCATCGAGTACTGGCGGCAGAAGGTCGAGGGCTGGCCCGCCATGCGCGCGGCGCAACCCAACGCCGGGCACCGCGCGTTCGCCGCGCTGCACGAGCAGGGCAGGCTGGCGGCGATGATCACCCAGAACATCGAACGCCTGCACCAGCGCTCGGGACTGCCGGGCGAGCTGGTCATGGAGCTGCACGGCACCTCGACCGAGGCGGTCTGCCTGACCTGCGGCGACCGGATACCGATGGACGAGGCGTGCCGGCGCGTCACGGATGGCGAACCCGCCCCGCGCTGCAAGTCGTGCGGCGGGCTGCTCAAGCCGGCCACCGTGTCGTTCGGGCAGGCGCTGCCGCACGACGTCATGGTGCGGGCGTACGCGGCCGCCGAGGCCTGCGACCTGCTGCTGGCCGTCGGCTCCTCCCTGGTGGTCGAGCCCGCGGCCTCCATCCCGCGCGCGGCGAAGCGCGCCGGCGCGCGGCTGGTCATCGTCAACCGCGAGCCGACCCCGCTGGACGTCATCGCCGACGTGGTCGTGCACGGCGAGATCGGCGACGTGCTCCCCGCGCTCGTATAGCGTCGATGCCCGAGCTGCCGGAAGTGGAGACGGTGCGGCGCACGCTGGCGCCGGAGCTGGAGGGACGCACCATCGCCGCCGTCTCGTTCTGCTGGCCGCGCACCTGCGTCGGCGACCCCGCCGCAACGGAGCGGCGGCTGGCGGGACAGCGCATCGAGCGGCTCGACCGGCACGGCAAGTACCTGCTGTTCCGCCTGCGCAAGGACGGCCGCGACTCGCTGCTCGTGGTCCACCTGCGGATGACCGGCAACCTGCTGCTGAACGGCGAGCGCGGGCAGTACACGCGGGCGATCATGACGCTGGACGGCGGCGCGCTGCTGGTCTTCCAGGACATCCGCAAGTTCGGCCGCTGGCAGTGGTCCGAGCACCTGCCGCCGCGGCTGGCCGCCCTCGGACCGGACCCGCTGGAGATCGGGCCCGGCGATTTCGCGGCGCGGCTCGCCGGCCGCAACGCGCGGCTCAAGACGCTGCTGCTGGACCAGGCGTTCCTGCGCGGGCTCGGCAACATCTACGCCGACGAAGCGCTGTTCCGCGCGCGCCTGCACCCGCTGCGCAGCGCCGCAAGCGTCGGCCCGCGCAAGGCGCGCGACCTGCACGCGGCCATCCAGGCGGTGCTGCGCAACGCCATCGGCGCGGGCGGCACCAGCATCCGCGACTACCGCGACAGCTTCGGCGCGCCGGGCGGCTTCCAGCACGAGATCCGGATCTACGGCAAGGCCGGCGAGCCGTGCGCGACCTGCGGCGCACCCGTGCGGCGCGTGGTCGTCGCCCAACGCGGCACGCACTTCTGCCCGCGCTGCCAGCGGCGCTGAGGCGCCGCCGCGGCCGGCCGCACGGCGACTGCCGCTCACGGTGTATCTTGGTCGCATGGCCGTATTGCGGGCCGAGGGCCTGCACAAGCGCTACGGGGAGGGCGACAGCGCGGTCGACGCCGTGCGCGGGGTCGGCCTGGACGCTCGCCGCCGGCGAGTTCGCCGCGGTCGTGGGTCCGTCCGGCTGCGGCAAGTCGACGCTGCTGCATCTCTGCGGCGGCATGGACAGGCCGACCGCCGGGACCGTCGCCGTGGACGGCGTGGACCTGGCCGGACTGGACGACGAAGCGCTGACCGCGCTGCGGCGCGAGCGCGTCGGCTTCGTCTTCCAGTTCTTCAACCTGCTGCCCACCCTGACGCTGGCCGAGAACGTCGCGCTGCCGCTGCTGCTGGCCGGCGTGTCCAGCCCCGCCGCCCTGGACCGCGCCCGCGAGTGGGCCGGGCGCGTGGGGCTCGGCCAGCGCCTGGCGCACTATCCCGCGCGGGTGTCCGGGGGCGAGCTGCAGCGGGCCGCGCTGGCGCGGGCGCTCGTCCACGAGCCGGCGCTCGTGATAGCGGACGAGCCGACCGGCAACCTCGACTCCGAGAACGGCGCGCGCGTGCTGGAGCTGCTGCGCGGCCTCAACCGCGAGACGGGCGTGGCCGTGCTGCTGGCCACCCACGACCCCGTGCTGGCTTCGGCCGCGGACCGCCGGATCCGCATGCGCGACGGCGCGGAAGTGCGCGAGGCGGCCGCCGAGCTCCTTCCCGCCGCCGCGCTCGAAACCTGACCTTGGCGCTCTTCCGCCGCTTCATCGTGCGCGGCCTCGCCCGGGACCCCGGGCGCGCCCTGGTCACCGTGGCCGGGCTGACGCTCGGCGTGGCCGTGGTCGTGGCCATCCGGCTCGCCAACACGGCGTCCGTGCGCGGGTTCGAGACGGCGCTGGACGTGGTCGCCGGCAAGACGTCGCTGGAGATCGTCGGCGCGGGCGTCGGCGTGCCCGAGCGCCAGTTGGCGGACATGGGCTGGCTGCGCGAGTACGGCCGCGTCAGTCCGATCATCGACCAGACGGTGAGCCTCGCCGGCCCGGACGGCGCGGAGCATCCGCTGCGGGTGCTCGGCGTCGACCTGCTGCGCGACCGGCCGTTCCGCGAGTACCAGCTTCTGCGCTTCGCGCGCGAAGGGCGCGACCCGCGGCCGCAGGAGCTGCTGTCGGTCCTGCTGGATTCCACGTCCATCGTCCTGACCGAGCGCTTCGCGCGGCGGCGCGGCATCGACATCGAGACGCCGGTGACGCTGGTCGCCGGCGATACGCGCCGGCGGATGGTGGTGCAGGGGCTGCTGCTCGACGAAGGCCCGGCGCAGGTGGTGGACGGGCAACTGGCGCTGCTGGACATCGCCACCGCGCAGTGGCTGTTCGACCGGCTCGGCTGGGTCGATCGGGTCGAGGTGCAGCTCTTCGACGCGGCGGCAATCGACGCCGGCGAGCGGGAGATCGCCGCGCGCCTGCCGTCCGGCCTGCGCGTGCAGCGGCCGGCGCAGCGGGGCCGCGAGGTCGAGAAGATGCTCGCCGCGTTCCACTTCAACCTGACCGCGCTGTCCTACATCGCCCTGATCGTGGGCCTGTTCCTGGTCTACAACACCGTCGCCGTGGCGGTCATCGCGCGGCGCACCGAGATCGGCACCCTGCGCGCGCTGGGCGCGACGCGCCGGCTCGTCCTCGGGTTGTTCCTGGGCGAAGCGGCGCTGCTGGCCGGCGCCGGGGCGGCGCTGGGCGCGCCGGCCGGCTGGCTGCTGGCGCGCGGGGCGGTGCGCCTGACCTCCAGCACCGTCAACACGCTCTACGTGACGTCCCAAGCCGCGGTGCCGGCGCTGGGCGCAGCGGACGTGCTGCTGGCCGGCGCCGTCGCCGTCCCGCTCGCCCTGATCGCGGCGGTCATTCCCGCCGCCGAGGCGTCCCGCATCACACCCGTCGACGCCGTGCGCGCTGCCGCGGGCGCTGCCGGGCGGCGGCGGTTCCCGTGGCGCGCGGCGCTGCTGGGCGCGGCGCTGTTCGCCGCCGCCGGCTGGCTCTCGACGCTGGACGCGGTCGGCGGCCTGCCGCTGTTCGGCCTGTGCGCGGCGCTGGCCGTCCTGTTCGGCGCCGCCGCCTGCGTGCCGGCGCTGCTGGAGCTGCTCCGGCGGCGGGGACGGTCCGTGCTCGCGCGCGGGTTGCGGGTCGAAGGCCTGCTGGCGCACGCCAACCTCTCGGCGGCGGCTTCGCGGCTGGCGGTTTCCGTGGCGGCCCTGGTCGTCAGCCTGGCGATGCTGGCGGCGGTCGCCATCATGGTCGGCAGCTTCCGGGACACCGTGGCGTACTGGGTCGGGCGGACCCTGCAGGCCGACCTCTTCGTATCCGCCGCCGGGCGCGGGCCGGTCGGCGCGGGCAGCCTGGCGGGCATCTCCGAAGCCACGGAGCGGCGGCTGGCGGCGCATCCGGCGGTGGTTGCCGTGGACGGCTTTCGCACGGTCGATCTGCCGTACGGGCCGGACGGCGACCTGATCCTGCTGGGCGCCGGCCGCTTCGCGGTGATGGCCGAGCGCGGCGGGCTGCTCTTCAAGGATCCGGCCGACGGGCGGCCGGCGCTGCGCGACGCCATCGGCGCCGACGCGGTGGTCGTATCCGAGAGCTTCGCGCTCAAGCACGGCGCGGCGGCCGGCGGCCGGATCGAGCTCGACACGCCGCGCGGTCCGCGGCCGTTCCGCGTTGCGGCGGTCTACTACGACTATTCCAGCGACCGCGGGCTGGTGGTGATGGACGAGGCCACCTTCGCCCGCCACTACCGCGCGCAGCGGCCGAGCGGCCTCACGCTCTACCTCGATCCGGACGCCGACCCGGAGGCGGTGCGCGAAGACCTGCTCGCCGCGGGCGGCGCGGACCACCAGCTCTTCATCAACACCAACGCCGCGTTGCGCGCGACCGTGCTGCGCATCTTCGACGCCACGTTCGCCATCACCTATGCGCTGGAGGCGATCGCGATCGCGGTGGCGATCATGGGCGTGGCGGCAACGCTGCTGACGCTGGCGCTGGACCGCCGCCGCGAGCTGGCGATGCTGCGGCTGGTCGGCGCCGGCCGGCGGCAGATCCGGCGCATGGTGGTGATCGAGGCGGCGCTGATCGGCATCGTCAGCCAGGGCGCCGGCCTGGTCGTCGGCGTCGCGCTGTCGCTGATCCTGATCTACGTCATCAACGTGCAGAGCTTCGGGTGGACCATCCAGTTCCACCTGCCGCTCGGCTTCCTCGCGCAGTCGACGCTGCTCATCACCGTGGCGACGGCGCTGGCCGGCCTGTATCCGGCCCGCGTGGCCGCGCGGATGGTGGCGGGGGCGGACCGGTGAGCGGGCGGCGGCGCGCGCCCGGCGGCAGGCCGTGCATCGCGGCATGCGCGGCGGCGGCCGTGGCCGGCTGGCTCGCGGTGGCGGCGGTTCCGCGGGGCCAGGAAGAAGCGGCCGGCCCGATGACGGCGGACGGCTGGCGGCAGGCGGCGCCGGGCTACGACTGGGCGTTTCCGCGCGACCACGGCAGCCACCCGCCGTACCGCATCGAGTGGTGGTACTACACCGGCAACCTGGAAGCGGCGGAAGGGCGGCGGTTCGGCTACCAGGTGACGTTCTTCCGCGTGGGCGTGGACCCGGCGCCCGCGAACCCGTCCCGCTGGGCCGTCCGCGACCTCTACATGGCGCATCTCGCGCTGACCGACCTCGACGGCCGGCGCCACCTGACCGCGGAACGGCTCGACCGCGGCGGCCTGGGCTGGGCCGGGGCGCGCACGGGGACGCTCGACGTCTGGAACGGCGGCTGGCGCGCGGCGCTGGACGGGGACCGCCACCGCCTGGAGGCGACCGACGGCGACTTCGGCGTCGCGCTCAGCCTGGATCCGGGGAAGGGGCCCGTGCGCCACGGCGCGGACGGCTTCAGCCGCAAGGGGCCGGCGGACGGCAACGCCTCGTACTACTACTCGCTGACGCGCATGCCCACCACCGGCCGCGTGCTGCTGGACGGCGAGTGGACCGACGTGACGGGCGCAAGCTGGATGGACCACGAGTTCGGCACCAGCTTCCTGGAGCCCGGCCAGGTCGGCTGGGACTGGTTCTCGATCCAGCTCGACGACGGATCGGACCTGATGATGTTCCAGCTCCGGCGCACCGGACGGCCGAGCCGGACGTGCATTCGGCCGGCACCTGGATAGAGCCGCGACGGCGTGCCGAGCCGGCCTCGGCCGGAGCGATTTCAGACTGCTGGCCGGACGGCGCTGGAACTCGCCCTCCAGCGGCGCCGCCTACCCCGTCGAATGGCGCGTCGAGGTGCCCGGGCGCCGGGCGCGCTTCGACGTCGTCGCGGCGCTCGACGCGCAGGAGCTGCACACCGACGCCTCCACCGGCGTGACCTACTGGGAAGGCGCGGTGAACGTGACCGGGCAGGTCGGCGGCCGGCAGGTCACCGGGCGCGGCTACCTGGAGATGACGGGCTACTCCGGCCAGCCGATGAGCGAGGTGTTCCGCTGAACCGGACCGGCGGCGGCGGACGTCACGCGGCGGCGGCGGCCCGGCGCAGCTCGACGGCGCAGGCCTTGTACGACGGCTGCTTCGAGTAGGGATCGAAAACGGCGTCCGTCAGCCGGTTGGCGGCCTCGTAGTGCATCGGTATGAAGACGTGTCCGCGCTGGACGGAATGCGTCACGAACGCCTTCGCCGCGATGCGTCCGCGGCGCGACTCCACGTGGACGCTGTCGTTGGCGCCGATGCCGCGCGCCTTCGCGTCGTCCGGGTTGATCTCCACGTAGATCCGCGGCGGGTACAGCTTGCGCAGGATCGCCGACTTCGACGTGCGCGTCTGCGTATGCCACTGCGCCGCGCTGCCGCGGCCGGTGAGCAGGATCAGCGGAAAGCGGTCGGTTGCAGGCTCGGGGAGCGGGCGCGGCATCTCGAAGAGCAGCCTGGCGCGGCCGTCCGGGTGATAGAAGCGGCCGTCCTCGAACAGGCGGCCGCTCGGAGCGCGGGGGCGGGGGGCGGCCCGCCGGCGGGGCACGGCCACTGGATGCCGCCCTGCGCCTCCAGCGCGTCGTAGCCGGCGATGCCGGTGATGTCGCACGGCTGGCCGGCCGACAGGCGCTTGAGGATCTGGAAAACGGCAGCCGGCGACTCCCAGGCGCGGAACATCCCGCCGCAGCCCCAGTACTCGGCCACCAGCTTGAAGATGGCGAAGTCCGGCAACGCCTGGCCGGGCGGGCGGGCCACCTTGCGGATCGTGCCGATGCGCCGCTCCGAGTTGATGAAGGTGCCGTCCTTCTCGCCCCAGGCGGCGGCCGGCAGCACCACGTCCGCCATGCGCGCCGTCTCGGTCGAGGCGTACATGTCCTGGACGAC
This sequence comes from Longimicrobiales bacterium, assembly GCA_963662845.2. Lineage (GTDB taxonomy): Bacteria > Gemmatimonadota > Gemmatimonadetes > Longimicrobiales > Gaopeijiaceae > Bin94. The sequence continues at coordinate 675,261 of CAXXCM010000007.1, forward strand.
GAGACAGTCGAGGCGGCCGAGTATGTCCCGCGCCTGGCCCTGGTTGATCCAGGAGTGCGCCGTGTTGGTGGCGACAATCCAGAGGCCCCTGATCTCCTCGCGCAGGATCCCTTCGATGATGCGGTTGTAGGCCCAACTGTTGCGGTCCGGAACGACCGCGGCATCGAGACCCAGCGTGCGCGCCACCGTCTCGCGGTGCGCCGGATTCTCGAAGTCGCGGCCGCCCAGCAGGTTTGGTCGTGTTGCTGAACAGGCGCGAGCCCATCGCGTTGCACTGGCCGGTGATGGAGTTGGCGCCCGTGCCGGGGCGCCCCATGTTGCCGGTGATCAGCGCCAGGTTGATGATGCTCTGCGCCGTGCGCACGCCCTGGTAGCTCTGGTTCACCCCCATCGTCCACCAGAACGAGACCCGCTTCCCGGCGTGGATGGTTGCCGCGAGCCGCTCGATGTCCGCCGGCGGCAGGCCGGTCTCGGCCGAGGTCCGCTGGATGCTGAACGGCGCCACCGCCGCGGCGTACTCGTCGAAGCCGCGCGTATGCGCCGCGACGTAGCCGCGGTCGATCCAGCCGCGCTCGATCAGCAGGTGGGCCAGGCCGTAGAACAGCGCCTGGTCCGACTTGGGACGCAGCGGCAGGTGCTGCGACGCCTGCATGGCGGTCTCCGTCACCCGCGGGTCGATGACCACGATGGCCGGATCATGCGGGTTCTGGAGCACGCGCTCCCACATGATCGGATGGGCGATGCACAGGTTGGCGCCCACCAGGACGATGACGTCGGACTGCTCGAAGTCCCGGTAGGTATAGGGCGGCGCGTCGAAGCCGAACGCCTGCTTGTAGGCCACGACCGACGTGGCCATGCACTGGCGCGTATTGCCGTCGCCGTGCACCATGCCCATGCCGAACTTCGCCAGCGACCCCAGCAGCGCCATCTCCTCGGTCGGCATCTGTCCCGTGCTCAGGAACGCGACCGACTCGGGTCCGTGTTGCGCCTGGATCGCCCTGAAGCGCTCGACCATGGCCCGCAGCGCGGCGTCCCAGTCCACGGCCCGCCGCACGCCGGCGGCGTCGCGCAGCAGCGGCGACCGGGCGCGATCGGCAGCCGCCAGCACGGCCAGCGCCTCCCAGCCCTTGGGACAGGCCGTGCCGCGGTTGACGGGATAGTCCGGGGCCGGCGTCAGGCTCACGGGCTCGCCGGCCTTGAGGTGGACCGTCAGGCCGCAGCCGGTCGAGCAGTAGCCGCAGACCAGCTCGGCCGTGGCGTCCGGCTTCAGCCGCGCCGGGACCTGGCCCAGGCCGAAGCCGCCCGGCTCGCGCAGCAGGTCGCGCGTGAGATGCCCGTCGCGCCGGCGCAGCATGCCGCTCACAGCCCTCCCGGCATCTTGGGCGACGCCACCGCGGCGAAGAAGAGGAAGCGCTCCAGCAGCTCGCCGGCCAGCGTGGCCGCGAAGAGCATGGCCACCAGCACCGCGAAGACGAGGTCCTGGCCCTGCGCCGGGGCACTCGGCACGCGGCTCAGCAGCAGCAGGGACGGCACGGCGACGCCGCCCAGGAAGCCGGCGGCGAAGCGGGCCAGCGTGACATTGAGCAGGGGGCCGCTCATGAGCAGCGCCGTCCGCTTCAGCGACGTGGTCTGCCGCGCCGCCAGGTGGCGGAACACCGCGGCCTCGAACACCAGCTTGGCGGCGGTGGCGGCGATGAGTCCGCGGCACAGCAGGACGCCGTAGCCGTCGATGGCGGCGGCGGCCGCATCCGCGCCCGCGGCGGTGGCGATCATCAGCGGGACCCAGGCGGCCGCGAGGCCGAGCACCGCGGTGGTCAACAGGAACCGGCAGGCCGTGGCCGGACCGTTCCAGAAGTCGCGCTTCGTGCTCTGGTACACCATCACCGAGCAGAGCACGCCGGCGGCGCCCGACAGCGCCACGCCCCAGCCGAGCCAGGCGGCGGCGCCCGCCCCGCCCGGGGGACCGCGCCAGCCCGCGTGCTCCGTTCCCAGCCAGGCGGCGTACGCCGCCGCCAGCGCCGCGAACAGGCCGAACGCCAGGATCTCGCGGCTCAGCCACGAGTGCCGCAGGCCGATGACCGCGCGGTAGGCGTGCAGCGGCCGGCCCAGGTGCAGCACGCTGACGGCCAGCGCCAGCAGCCCGAACGCGAGCGCGCTCGCGCCGTGCACGGGCCGGATGCCGGCGCTCAGCGCGCCCGGAACGAACAGCTCCAGCAGGCGCTCCACCAGGAACGCCCCGACCGACAACTGGGTGAGCGCCAGCATCAGGATCAGGGACCAGTGCGCCTGCTCCGGGCGCACGGCGTAGTAGTCGGCCGGGATCATGTTGCGCGGCAGGACGCGCTCGGTCCGGTAGGTGGTGGTCGGCAGCGTCAGGCCGGGCTCGGGCGCGCCCGGCACGAAGAGGTTGGTCTCGGACGCCTCGACCACCTGCTCCACGTCGACCACCCGGATCGCGATGGCGCCGTTGGGGCACGACTGCACGCACGCCGGCGCCTCGCCCTCCGCCAGCCGCCCGCTGCACATGTCGCACTTGCGCACGATCCCCTTGGCGCGGCTGTACTTCGGGGCCTCGTACGGACACGCCAGCGTGCAGTACTGGCAGCCGAAGCACTGGTCGTCGAGGTGCTTCACGATGCCGGTGGCCGGGTCCTTCTCGTAGGCGTCGACGGGGCAGGCGTGCATGCAGGCCGGGTCCAGGCAGTGGTGGCAGGCCGTGGTCACGTGCTGCACGACCGGCAGCCGGCGGCTCCCGCCGTGCAGCAGGCCGACGTCGCGCCACGACTCCTCCTCTTCGAGGCCGTTCAGCGCGTGGCAGGCGGCGACGCACGACTTGCAGCCGGAACAGGCGTCGAGGTCGACCTCGAAGGCGTACTGCTGCCCGGGGGCGGGCGCGGCGGCCGGCATCAGCGCCGAGTAGCGGCCGGTCGGGGCGGCTCCATCCGTCCGGGCCGCGTCGTGGGCGCTGGCGAAGCGGTCGACCGCCGTGGCCTGCTGCTCGCGCAGGTAGCGGTCGACCAGCGCGGCCGGCGCGGCGGGGGGCCCGGCGGTCGTCATGTCAGCTTCCCCGCGGGCGCCGCCCGCACGTTGCCCGGCCGGATGTAGACCATGCCCTCCTCCACCAGCGCCTCGTAATGCCCGATGTCGTTGCCCGGCTGGTCCAGGCTGCACCCGGTGCAGGTGTCGAAGCGCCAGCCGTGCAGCGGGCAAGTGACGACCTTGCCGCTGACCGTCCCCTCGGCCAGCGACCCGCCGGCGTGCGGGCAGGTGCCGTCGACGGCGCGCACGCCGCCGTTGCCCGGCTCGCGGAACAGCGCGTACGTGCGCCCGCCCGCCTGCACCTCCAGGCCCGACCGCCCGTCGCCCAGCGCGGCCTCCCGCGCCACCGGGACGAAGCCGTCCGGGCGCGGCGGCGGCAATGCCTCGGCTGCTTCCTCCGGCGTGTCCGGGTCGATGCGGGCGAACAGGCGGCGGACGCCGGCGCAGCCTGGACAGAACACCGGCGGGTCCTCGCCGAGGTGCCGGTAGCCGCAGCGCTCGCACAACCACGTCGCGGGCCGGTAGTCGTCCTCGCCGACCTTCGTCGCCTCCGCCTCGCGCAGGCGCGTGCGCCAGTAGGCGCTGAACGTCTGTCCGGGCCGGTGCTTGAGGTAGTACTCCTTCACGACCTCCTCGATCAGCAGTGGGAGCTGATCGACGTCGACGCCGAGCCGGTAGCGGAGTCCGAGATGGACGTCGCCCGCCAGGCCGCCGCCGAGGTAGACGTCGTAGCCCTCCCGCGCGCCGATGAGCCGGCGGACGCGCACCCCTTTCAGCCCGATGTCGGCGGTGAAGTGCTGGGCGCAGCTCGACGGGCAGCCGCTCATGTGGATGCGGATGCCGTGCAGCGCGACCTTGCGCTGCCGCAGCTTCTCCATCAGGCGCAGCATCGTGCCCTTGGTCTCGGTCACGGCGATGTTGCAGAACTGCGCGCCGGTGCACGCCACGGTGTTGCGGTCCAGCGTGTCGCCGTAGATGCTCAGGCCGGCGGCGGCCGCATCCGTCGCCGCCGCGTCCCGAAAGCCGTCCGGGATGTCGATGACGGCGAGCCCCTGCTCGTGCGTGGTGCGCAGGCGCCCCCCGCCCCAGCGTTTCGCGAGCACCGCCAGCGCCTCCAGTTGCTTCCAGGTCAGCCGTCCGAGCGGCACGCACAGCCCCATCGTCCACAGGCCGGGGGTCGCGCTGCCGGAACCAGCCGACCAGGTCGTCGTAGCGGGTCGCCGGGCCCGGGCCCTTCAGGTCCGGCCAGATCTGGATCGGCACGCGCTCGGCCAGCGCCTCCAGCACCCCGTCGACGCCGATCTGCTCGACCAGGTAGCGCAAGCGCGCCTGGTGGCGCTTCTCGCGCGAGCCCGCGCGGCGGAACAGGTCGAGCAGCGCGCGCGTGACGTCCACCACCTGGTCCGGCAGCACCAGCACCGGCAGGCGCCAGGCCAGGTGCGGGTTCGGGCCCTGGTTGCCGCCCACGAGCACCTGGAAGAAGGTGTCGCGGCCCGAGCGGCAGGCGAGGAAGCTGAGGTCCTGCGTCCAGAAGTGGAGCGAATGCTCGGCGGCGCCGTTGAGGCAGATGTTGAACTTGCGCGGCAGGTCCGCGTAGTCGCGGTTGCCGATGAACAGCTCCGTCACGGCGCGGCACAGCCGGCGCGTGTCGATCAGCTCGTCGCCGAGCAGACCGCTGAACGGATGCCCGAACACGTTGCGGATGTTGTCGTGCCCGGTCTGCATGGAGGTCAGGCCGACCGCATCCAGCCGGTCGGCGACCGCCGGCACGCCGCCGATCTCCAGCCCCTGCACCTGGAGGTTCGCGCGCGTCGTCACGTCGACGATGCCGTGGCCGTGCTCGTAGGCGATGGCCGCCACCTCGCGCGCCTGCGCCGAGCTCAGCTCGCCGGCCGTGATGCGGATCCGGTTCATGTAGCGGCCCGGCTCGTCCCGCCTGCGGTAGAAGTAGCCGTACCACTTCATCCGCTCCAGGTCCGGGGTGGCGATGTCCTTCATCGCCGTGCCGGCCGCGGCGTGCCGCAGCACGTCGGGCCAGGCGTCGAACCCGTGCTTCTGCGCCTTCCAGACCTCGGCGGGGTTTCTCATGGGGCCGCTCCTGCGCCGGGCCGCTAGCCGGCAGCCTCCGCGGGCCGGGCGCCGGCCAGTCCGGCATCCCGGCGCGCGCGCGCCGCCTCGTGCGCCGTGCGCTCCTCCTGCTCCGCGGCCGGGGAGAAGCGCACCGCGAAGGCGAGGAACGCGGTGACCGTCACCAGCGCGCCGAGCACCAGGAACGCGGTGGGCCAGGGGACGGCGCCCCGGAACAGGAAGCCGGCCGCCACCGCCCCGGCGTTGCCCCCGGCGCCGACGATGCCGGCGACCGAGCCGAGCGCCTTCTTGTTGACGAACGGCACCACCGCGAAGGTGGCGCCCTCGGACATCTGCACGAACAGGCTGAAGACGATGAGCGCCGGGATCGCGGCGGCGAGCCCCGACATCTGCGAGAAGAACATCAGCGCCAGCCCCTCGGCGAAGAGCGCGATGAACAGCCAGCGCACGCGCCCCGACAGCCCCCAGCGGCGGCCGAACAGGTCGCCGCAGGCGCCGCCGAGCGTGCGCGCGAAGACGTTCATCAGGCCGAACAGCATGGCCGCCGCCCCGGCCCACTGGACCGCCTGCACGGCGCTCATCGACTCGAAGAAGGCGAAGTAGTCGAGGAAGTAGAGCGCCAGCACGTTGTTGATCGTCAGCTCGATGCCGAAGCAGGCGCCGTAGACGACGAACAGCGCCCAGACGCGCGGGTCGCGCGCCGCCGCCGCGAACGATCCCTTGACGCTCTTCCGCGGAGCCAGCCTGCCGGCCGCCCGCAGCTCGCGGTAGTTGCCCTCCGGCGCGTCCTGGGTCAGGAAGTAGTAGGCCACGCCCACCGCGGCGCACATCAGGCCCGCCAGCACCATCGCCACCCGCCAGCCGGCCGCGTCGCTCAGGCCGAGACCGGGCAGGAAGCGGATGTCGGTGAACGGCACGTAGGCCCCGACGGTGAGGATGCCGAGCACGATCGGCATGGCGAGCTGCGTCACCCCGCCGCCCAGGTTGCCCCATCCGGCGGTGGTGGCGTTGGCGGTGCCGACGACGTTCGGCGCGAACATGACCGACGTGTGGTACTGCGTGATGACGAACGAAGCGCCGATGATGCCGATGAGCAGGCGGAACACCAGGAAGGTCTGGAAGTCCTGCGCCAGACCGATCCCCATCACCGGCAGCGAGCCGAGCACGAGCAGCCAGGTGTAGGCCCGCCGGGGGCCGATCCGGTCGCACAGCCAGCCGATCAGCAGCCTGGCGGCCACCGTGATGGCCACCGACCCGATGACGAGCCAGCCGATCTGCGACTGCGTCAGCGCCATCTCGTCGCGCACCACCTTCATCAGCGGCGCGATGCCGAACCAGGCGAAGAAGCAGAGGAAGAACGCGAACCAGCTCATGTGGAACGCGCGCATCTGCGGCGTGGAGAAGTTGAAGAGCCGTATCCGAACTGCCTTGCCGACCGTTTCCATGACGATGAACCTCCGCGCGGGCGCGCGAGACGACGAAAACGCGCGCCGGATATGTCGATCGACCTGAACGAGAGACAAGCCGAACAACCTGGGAGGCGATGCGCGGGCTCTCGGTGGCCGCCGTCAGGGCGCCAACGGAAGTGACGCCTGTCGACTGACCAATATGCTTTGCAAAGGTCGGGCCAGAAATGCCACGAGGCGGGCAAGATCCACCGGATTCATCGGTTTTCCGCTCTGTTTTTCCGGTTTTGCGGGCCAAACAACCTCGACCGTGCGCCATGACCGGCGCACAACCCGCTCGATGGGCGTCTAATCGGACAGTTTTGTCGAAATTAACCGGTTCATACAACGATTCAGCCGATTTTGGCCGCTACACCCGCAAAGCCGGAAACAAAATTGTGAATTCAGCGGATCGCCTCTACAAAATGGGACCTTGCAGCCGGTTTTTCGCGCGGATCGCGCAGATGGTGGTCACTCCGGCGGGTTCGCTCCGCTGCCGCCTGAACGGCCGCCGGACGCGCGGCATCCTCTGTTATGGCCCGCTGTTGTGGCCCGCGCCGGCTGGGGCAGGAGACCGTGAGAAGTGCGCCGGCCGGGCGAACCGGAGTTGGCACACTACTTGCTTTAACTCTTGATGCATGCGGCGTTCGTCAGTGTCGGTTCCGGCCACGCTGGCCGGGTTGCTGATCCTGGCGGCGTTGCCGTTCGGCTGCGGTTCCGTTGTCCAGGCGCAGGCGCCCGCCGCCAGTGCCGAGGTTGACTCCTCCCCAGCCTCGGCGGGCGGCGCGGCGCCGGCGTCCGGCGCGGACGAGCGGGGCGACTGGCGGCAGATCCTCCCGGGCGTCACGCTGGGCGCCCAACTGCGGCTGCGCACCGAGAGCCGGCGCAACTTCAAGTTCGACGACGCCCGGCCGGGGAACGACGAGGACTTTCTGCTCTCCCGGCTGCGGTTCGGGCTCACCTGGGCGCCGAGCGACACGGTAACCGGCGTCGTCGAGTTCCAGGACGCCCGGATCCACGGTGAGACGGCGATCAGCGAGACGCGCGCGCCGAACATCTTCGCCGACCAGCTCGACATCCACCAGGCGTACCTCGCCATCCGCGCGCCCGCGGACGCGCGCGTCCCGGTCGCCGTCCGCGCCGGCCGCATCAAGCTGTCGTACGGCGCGCAACGGCTGGTCTCCCCACTGGAGTGGGTCAACACCGCCCGCGTCTTCGACGGCGTGGCGCTCACCGTCGGCGGCGGCGGCCGCACCCTCGACGCATTCGCCAGCCGGCTCGTGCCGGTGACGCCGGCGGGGTTCAACGATCACGGCCCCACGCCGAGCCGGATGTTCAACAGCCAGCTTCACGGCGTCTACGTTGCCGACGACGGCCTGCTGCCGGGCGCGGACCTGGAGGCATACTGGCTGCTGCGGCGCGCGGCGCGGGCGGGCGACGCCGTGCACACCGCCGGCGCCCGCATCGACGCCGTCTACGGGCCGTGGCGCATCGACGGCGAGGCGGCGCGGCAGACCGGGCGCTACGGCGGCGACCCGCACCGGGCGCTGATGGTCCACGCCGGCGGCTCCTACACGGCCCCCCTGCCCGGCCGCCCCAGGATCGGCGCCGCGTTCAACGCCGGGAGCGGCGACGGCGATCCCGGCGACGGCGTGCACGGGACGTTCGACAACCTGTACCCGCTGAACCACGTCTACTACGGCTACATGGACCTGTTCGCGCTGCAGAACCTGCGCAACGTGGAGCTCAGCGTCGAGACGGCGCTGCCCGGCGGCGCCAGCCTGCGCGTCGCCTGGCAGGACTTCACGCTGGCGGCGCCGGGCGCCGACGCCTGGTACAACGCGGGCGCCGGCATCGTTCATCGCGCGGCCGGCGCGGACGTCTCGGCGCATGTCGGCAACGAGATCGACGTGACCGTGCGGGCGACGGTCGGCCCTGTCGGCCTGGAGGCGGGCTACGGCCGCTTCTTCGGCGGCGCCTACCTGCGCGACGCGGACTTCGAGCTCCGCTCCGCCGATTTCTTCTACCTGCAGACCGTGGTCGGGTTCTGATCAGCTCCGCCGCGGAGCGGGCCGCGGCCGGCGCCATCCGGCCGCCTGCGCGGCCAGGACGATCCGCGCGCACGCTTCCGCATCCGACTCCGCGACGTGGTGGCGCAGCGGGATGCCGAGGCGGCGGCAGACGTCCGGGAGCTTGGTCGGGTAGATGCGCCACTGCGCCCGCGCGATCTGCACGGTGCACTCGAACGGCACGCGGGGGGCCGCAGGCCGTAGCGCCGGCAGCAGGCGGCGAGCACGCCGCTGTCGAACGGCGCGTTGTGGGCCGCGACGAAGTCAACGCCGCGCAGCCGGCGCTCCAGCTCCGGCCACAGCTCGTCGAAGGCCGGGGCGTCCCGGACGTCCTCCCAGGCCAGGTTGTGGACGTGGGTGAAGGTGAAGAGGGATGTCGGCGGCCGGATGCGCGAGGACCACGATTCGGTCAGGCGGCCGTCGCGACCGGCCGCGACGGCGACGGCACAGGCGCTGTCGCCGTCGCCGTTCGCGGTCTCGAAATCGATGGCGGCGAAGCTGCTCATCCGCTGTTGCAACGCTGCCGCCGCCGCGCTTGCCCGGCCTACTTCGATGCGGCCTGCGCCGCCGCCGCGGCCTCCTCGGCGCGCGCCCCGGCCAGGATGTTGTAGAGCCCGTAGTTGCCCTCGTGGCAGGCGTACTCGTACAGCGGCTGGTCGTTGAACTGCATCGGGATCTCGTAGGTCCACGCCGTCGTCCAGACGGTCGGATCCTCGATGGTCGCCGTGTACATCAGCGTGTCCTGCGACACGCGCGTGAAGCGCTCCGTCAGCGTCAGGTGCTGGTCCGTCCGGCCCTGCGAGAAGCTCGTCTCGCGGTGGAAGTCGACGGTCTCGACCACCAGCGTGTCGCCGTCCCAGTGCCCGCGCGACTCGCCCGTCCACTGCCGGATGCCGGGGCGGTCCCGGCCGTCCAGCGGCACGACGCGCACGTTGTGGTTCATCTCGTTGAGCAGCGCCACGGAGTGCTCGGTCTGGAAGATCTGGACGTTGTTGTTGTAGCCGCCCGGCGTCATCGGCGGACCCGCATTGAACCCGGTGATGC
>CAXXCM010000008.1:0-798792 GCA_963662845.2 Longimicrobiales bacterium
ATTCGATGACCGCTGCGCGTATGTCGTCACGATGGAGCCACAGGGGCGAATCGCCGCAGATGAACCGTTCTATGGGTTGCAGCGCTGGTGTCCAGCTAACCAGACCAACGGATTGGAGAGAGTGGAACAGTGAGTACCCAACTACTGGGTCGATACTTGGCCATCAGCCTTGCCGTCGTCTGCGTGACGTGCGGAAGGGAAAGTGGCTCCGCTGATCAGACTTCTCGGCCAGACGTGGAAGGTGCTGTAGAGCATGCGTCTACCGGACATTCGCACGGCACGGATGAGCAGGAAAGCCCTAGTTACGACCCCTCCCCGGCCCGAGCGTTCCTTCGCGACCTCGTCGTCGCTCAATCGTATTTTGTGGCGGTGAACGGTCGCTATGCGACGGAAGGGGAGGAGGAGGAGCTGCTGGATCATGCGCGGCTCACCGTGCCCGATGGGCTCAGCATGGAGCTAACCGCAGTGGACTCTACCGGATTCTCGATAGTGACCTCGGCGGACGATCCTCCTGAAGAGTGCGCCATAGTGGTCGGCTCCATCAACCCGCTGCGAGAGTACGCGACGGAGGAAGGACGACTGCACTGTGCTGGCGATCTCTGATCTCGACGTAGCTGTGTTGTTCACAACCTGCCCCCGCCCAGGCGGTTGGGCTTGGCCCAGCTCAGTAGCCGCGCGATTCGAGCATACAGCCTGAACGTGATTTCGGGTAAAGGCACACTTCAACCGGGTTTACGGTTCCGTGGGTAGGACGATTGAGGAGGTCCCCTGAGCCCCCGAACGACACGGCGAAACGGTCCGTCCAGACTCCCGCCTTTCACCGCTGCAATCCGGCCATTTCGACACGCCGACATCAGATCCGGTCTAACGGCAGGAAACGCAGATCGTGCAGTCCCGGTTGACTTTACATGATTTCCTGCCGTGATTCAGGCCTCTGGCGATCCGCCGCTTCGCCCTCACCCATTCGCGGTGTCCAAGCGACCGGGTGAGCCTGCGCCCGTTCTCGCGCCACTCCAACTGGTAAAGGCCGGTCTTCGGGTCGGGGAAGACCCGGACCCGATTCCGGCCCCACTCGCCGGCGCCGTAGGCTCCGGCGGCTTCGTTTCGTGCGTGCCATCGTTCGATTCCTCTCTCGATGGACTGCGCGATCTGCGCGTTCGAAAGGTCGCGGAGAGAAGCCTTGTCCGCCAGATGTGAGGCTCCGGGCGGTGGGATCCTGCCGGAAATCGCGGCGGCGACGATGTGCTGAGCCACCGTCCCTGAGGCGATCGATGTTCGAGCAGGAGGCCATGATTCGGAGGCAGTTTCGACGTTCCCGGCGCCCATCCATACGTGTCCGGCTCACTTCGAGGGTGGCCGGACACGAAATCGCCGCTCGACCGGACAACAGCCCCAGTCGTCCAAGCCGCCGGCCCGCTTGCGGTTGGGCCACGGCCAGCGAAGCACGGACGCCGATCCGCGCTCCTTGGATGTGGCTGGGAGCGACCCCCATCTCGGCATGCCTCGATCAGCATCTGTTGCCCCTTTCTGATGCAAGTGTTACGCTTGATACGCCTAGAGCACTCGTCACAGAAAACCGGAGCGGAGGAAAATGCCCCACAGAACCGATGGAAGTACCGTCGTGCGACTGACTCGGGAGCAAATCGCACGGCCCAAGAAAGCGTTCGACGCCTTGCTCGGCAGTCGCAACCTCAACTTCTTGCTGGCGCCCGACGGCCGAATTGGCATTGACCGGCGGGTGACGGACTTGGTGGGGAGTGACGCCCTCGCGCAGCTGCTGCTCGCCCACATCCACGCCATCAACCGCTCCGGCCCGCGAGTGCCGCCCTATTTGACGACTCCCGTGAACGACCGGGAAGTCGTGGAAGCCGCCCTGTGGGCGCTGACCGCCGTGCTGGAAGAGGCCGCTCGGCTGGTAGCCGACGACCCGAAGGGGTAGACCGATGCCTGACTCCAAAGTGCGAGGCGCCGTTCTCATGCTTGCAAAGGCGGCCGGAATGAAGCCGTCCGCCATCCGCGAGGTGATCTGCGGCGTCTTGCTGGTACTACCTGATCCGAACAACTGGTCCGAGTACCCGAACATCTGGGACGAGGTCGTTTGGCTGATGGACGACGCCTCGGGCGACAAGGTACACAGCATCGTCGAGGCTCTCTATGCCGAGCTCGCCGCTCCTCGCCGTAGGTACTCTCAGTCTGCACCCGAGTTCGCGCGTCGCCTGAACGACTTCCTGGCGGAGAATGGCATCGGCTGGAAACTCATCGACGGCCATATCACCGAGAAGGCAACCGCATCGATGGCCTTTCGGAGTGGAAGGACTACGTCGGAGACCACGGGTCGGGCAAAAAGGAGTCCGACGGAAGCCCCAAGGTATCAGGTGGCGCTGTCGTTTGCCGGGGAACAGCGCGATTACGTGGAAGAGGTCGCGCGGCATCTCCAGAGCCGCTCGATCGCCGTGTTCTACGATGGTTTCGAGGAGGTCGGCCTTTGGGGCCGGAGCGGCGTGGAGGCATTCCACGCAGCATTCGCCGAACAGAGCGCCTACGTCGTGATGTTCATTTCCGAGGCATATATGTCAAAGGCTTGGCCCAATCACGAAAGGCGGTCTGCGCTTAGCCGCATGATCGAGGAAAAGGACGAGTACATCCTTCCGGTGCGCTTCGATGATACCCGAGTCCCCGGTCTGCCTGCGGACACCCTCTACCTCAGCGCCCATGATTACACGCCCGCGCAACTCGCGACGATGATCGCCCAAAAGCTGGGCGTCCAGCCTTTCGCAGGCAAAGCGTCCGAGGTGCCGCCTCCGAGAATGACATCACCGACTGGTGAGGTCGTGTTCGATTACAGCAGCTTCGACGGACGCTACGTCATCGGCTCCGGGGTGCTTGAGTTCGAAACGAAGTGGACGAAGGCGAGCGACACGAGTATCTACGTGCTAAACGACCCGCCGTCCGTAAACGGCGTCGCTGTGGCCCGAGGATGCGAGTCGATTTCGCAGGTACAGAGCGCCGCATTGCTGGACTACACATCACGCCATCGAACTCCGTCCGTCGGCCAAATCGTCGTACTGCGCAACACGGGGGGCTTCTACGCTGCGGTTCACGTGCTAGGAATCAAAGATGACAGCCGTCACGACGACCGAGACGAAATCCGATTCCGGTATGCGATCCAATCCAATGGTTCGGCCGACTTCACCGAGTTCGTCGACCTGTGACGGGTCTCTCTAGACCATCTCGTTTGGTCGCCGTTAGACTGCCGCCGATTCTTGAAGCCCAAATCGAAATCCCTGAGCTGCGACCAGTACCGGCTCGGTGCCGGATGCGGAAGAACGGAACCGTCCCCGAGGGCGGCACGGGACGGTCCCGGGCCGGGTGCCAGGCGGTCGGAACCGCGCCCAGCACCGGGGCTGGCTCACGCCCCTAAGGCGCGTAAGCCAGCCTACGCAGTGTTGAACACTGCAGCTGGCAAGGGGAAGGCTCCTCCCCCTTGGACCCCTGGGCTGCCGGCAAGCGGCATTCGGCGCGGTGGAGGACGCTGGCTGCCAGCTTTCCGACCGACTACCGGAAGCGAACGCAGAAGTCGCAGGCGCGACCGAAACTCACTTGCTCGTCCGCCTTCCTGCAATGTCCGCAACCGTGCCTGCCGAAGAATGCTGATTCCGACGCATTTCGTCCACTCATTCCGACGGATGTCGTCCACTGATTCCGATTCAATTCGTCCACCCGTTCCGATTCATTTCGTCCACCCGTTCCGACGCATTTCGTCCACCTGGAAGTGCCGTCGGAACGGAGGGTTCGAGCGGGTGGGGAGGCGGTGCTGGATGACCTGATGTAGGGAGCCGTTCTTTCAGCCTTGCGAGAGATCCCTGAGCGAGGAGGAAGACGGTGGCCCGGAAGAGGTTGTCCATGCGCAAGATTCGAGACGTACTCCGGCTGAAGTACGGCCTTGGCCGGAGCCACCGGGAGATCGGGGCCATTCTCCGGATCTCCCACAGCACGGTCGGCAGCTATGTCCGGCGGGCCCGGGAGGCGGGAGTGTCCTGGCCGCTGCCGGACGACCTGGACGACGCGCGGCTGGAAGCGGTGCTGTATCCGCCGACGGCGCCGTCGCGGGTTCGGCGGCCGGAGCCGGACTGGGCGCGGGTGCACCGGGAGCTGGCGCGCCACAAGGGCGTGACGCTTCAGCTGCTGTGGCTGGAGTACCGCGGGGCTCATCCCGACGGGTACCAGTACAGCCGGTTCTGCGACCGCTACCGGGAGTGGCGCGGCCGCCTCGACGTGGTTCTGCGCCAGGTCTACCGGGCGGGCGAGAAGGCGTTCGTGGACTACGCGGGCTCGACGGTCGAGGTGACGGACCGGCGGACCGGTGAGATCCACGAGGCGAAGGTGTTCGTCGGGGTGCTGGCGGCGTCGAACCACACGTTCGTCGACGTGACCCGGACCCGGTCGCTGCCGGACTGGACGGCGTCGCACGTGCGGATGTTCGAGTACTGGGGCGGCGTGCCGGAGCTCGTGATCCCGGACAACGAGAAGGCGGCGGTGCGGCGGGCGAGCCGTTACGAACCCGACGTCAACCGGACCTACCATGACCTGGCGGTCCATTACGGAACCGCGGTGCTGCCCGCCCGGCCGCGCTCGCCCCAGGACAAGGCGAAGGTGGAGGCGGCGGTCCAGAACGTGACGCGATGGGTTCTGGCGCCGCTGCGCAACCACCGGTTCTTCTCCCTGTCGGAGGTCCGCGAGGCGGCCGCGCCCCTGCTGGCGGCGCTCAACGAGCGGCCGTTCCAGAAGATGGAGGGCAGCCGCCGCAGCCTCTTCGAGGATCTGGACCGTCCGGCGCTCAAGACGCTCCCGGCCGATCGCTACGAGTACGCCGAGTGGCGCAAGGCGCGGGTCAACATCGACTACCACATCCAGGTCGACGGCCACTTCTACAGCGTCCCTCACGCACTTGCCCGCCGGGAGGTCGAGGTCCGGCTCGGCACAACCACGGTCGAGATCTTCCACAGGCACCGGCGTGTGGCCGCCCATGTCCGCGGCCGCAGGAAAGGCGGATACACGACCGATCCGGGCCATATGCCCGCCGCCCACCGCGCCCACCTCGAATGGACCCCGTCGCGCCTCGTCCGCTGGGCGCGAAAGACCGGGCCCCGGACCGCCGACTTCGCGAGGACGCTCCTCGAGACCCGGCCCCACCCGGAACAGGGCTACCGCAGCTGCCTCGGCCTCATGCGGCTCGCCCGCGCCTACCCCCCCGAACGGATGGAGGCCGCCTGCCGCCGCGCGCTGGACATCGGCGCCCACAGCTACAAGTCCGTGAAGACCATCCTGTCCGCCGGCCTCGACCGGACCGACCCCGGCGAGCAACGCTCGCTGTCCCTGCCCGCCGATCACGCTCACGTCCGCGGAGCGGACTACTACGCCAACTCCCACAACGGAAAGGAGACCTGACGAAGATGCTTCGACAACCCACCCTCGACCTGCTCCACGAACTGCGCCTGGCCGGCATGGCCCAGGCCTTCGAGGAGCAACTCGCCATGCCCGACATCGGCGAACTCGCCTTCGACGACCGCCTGTCCCTGCTCCTCGAACGCGAGAAGACCGAACGGGAACAACGCCGCTACCTGCGCCTCAAGGGGCTCGCCAAGCTCCATCTCGACGCCACCATCGAGGACCTCAACTTCAAGGCCGCCCGCGGTCTCGACCGATCCCTCATCCTCCGCCTCGCCTCGGGGCAGTGGATCAGGGACGGCCAGACCGTGCTCGTCACAGGCGCGACCGGGTCCGGCAAGTCGTACCTGGCCTGCGCCCTCGGCCACCAGGCCTGCCGCAACGGCATCTCCACACGCTACTTCCGCGTCTCCCGGCTCCTCGACGCTCTCGCTCTGGCACGCGCCGACGGCTCCTACCCGAAACTCGTTCAGCGGCTCGCCAAGACCTGGCTCCTCGTCCTCGACGACTGGGGCCTCGCCTCCCTGTCGGGCCAGAGCCGACACGATCTGCTCGAGGTCCTCGACGATCGCTACGCCCGCAGGGGAACCATCCTCGCCTCCCAGCTCCCCGTCGAACACTGGCACGACGTCGTCGGCGACCCCACCTTCGGAGACGCCATCCTCGACAGGGTCCTCAACAACGCCCATCGCATCACCCTCAAGGGTGGCTCCATGAGGCGGCTCTACGACTCAACCAAGGAGGCCCGCAACCCTCTCGACCACGCCTGATCCATCCATGTCCGGCACCCCTCCAAGGATCACCGCTCAACCCGGACGACCTGGCTCGGAATCGGTGGACGACTTGGCCCGGAACAGCCGGACGGCTTCGCCCGGAATGGGTGGACGACTTCGTCGGAATAGGCAAAGAACCACAGCGCCGGGTCAAGGGCCGCGCATGTGCCCTCGATTCCGACTGGTCCTGCGATGTCTGCCTCCGATACGGCATGCCGCCAAGTCTGCTGGATGACAGGTTTGGCCTTCCGAAGAGGCAACCCGCGCGTCGGCGTCACTCCCAAACTCTCCGTGGCCCTACGCACCTGAACATCCACAGCGACCGGGATGGTCTCGATGCGATCAATCTCCGCTCGACCCGGATTCGCCATCATTCGAACCCACATCGGTCCGACCTTCGGGCCGCGTAGCATCGGAAAGCGAGCGCGCCCGTCCTTGTCGCGGGACTTGAGGTCCCTGAGCAGTTCCTGGGCCTCGCCGGTGCCAGCGTCGATCACCCGACTCACGGGAGACTTGAGGCGGGTGGACAGGCTCTTGCCGATCTGGTGCCACGCATTCGAGTCGGGACCGTGCCTTCGGCTAACGCCTGCGGCCTTCAACAGCCTGCGAAGCTCGTCGACCTCAAGCCCGGCTACATGCTGTGGATCAAAGCTCTCCGGGTGGTCTTCGTAGAGACGACCCCCGGCGTGCCAGAGTTGGGTGGCGTCCCGCGCCCGGTCCATCGCGGCAACGAAGGTGAGAAAAAGGCGCGCGGCGCGGTCGGTACCCCCAAGGAAGCGGAACTTCGCCCCGGCGGCCCGCAGCCGATGCACGATCTCGACCTCGGGCATGTCGAGCCATGGTTGGCTTGGAGCCATGCCGCGCGAAGCCAGGTCGAGGCCGTCTCCGTAGAAGTCATCCGCGATCAGCTTCGCGATTCTGCCAGCATGGGAGCGAACGGGTGAGTGGGGTTGATCCGCCTTTCCGTCGGCGTCCAACCTCTCCCGATACCAAGCCTGCTGGCGCGCGATCCCCGCAATGCCAGCGAGTGGCCGATGAACTGCGGCCCCCGAGTCGCGCAACCCTGCTTCCAGCCCGTGGTCGATGTAGGTCGCGCCAGCGTGGATCTCGATCAGCTTGTCCCGCATCGACGGCACCCGACGCTTCAAGTCAGCGAGTACGCGGGCCGACCAAGCCCGCCGGGCCTTGGCCCGGAGATCCGTCAACGCGAGTTCGTAGGCATCAATGCGCCGGTCAGGGTCCAGCAGGCCGTGTAACGCGCTGAGGATGTACCACGGAACGCCCAGGCACTCGGCATACGCCCGCCGGTAGCGCCACAGGGGTGAGCTGTAGAGATCCTTCGCCAGGCTCCTCACCCTGCGCTTGGTCTTCACGCATCCGACCAGCACGATGTCGGGCGGCCGCCACGAGGCCATGGAAGGCTCCGGTTCTTCAGACGAGTTCATGCCGAACCAAGTAGGCCCAATTTCGTGGCCCCTGCAAGGCGGTTCGCGAGCGGTGCGTTCAAGGCGGAGCAGTCCCGCCCCGCTCCCGTTTGCGATGCGAACGCCTTATTGCTGCCGGACGGGACCAGCGTCGCGCGGCAGCTCGCCGCTTGCGCCGGAAGCGCGGTCTTTCCAGGGGTCGAGGGGGCGGAGCCCCTCGCCAGCCTCCGCAGGGGACGCACGGAGTGTGGCCCCAAGGAGTATGCTGGCTTAGCGACCTTAAGGGACAGGCCAGCCCCCGGCGGAGCCGCCGAAACGGCCTTTCAGGACACGGCCCGGAACGGCTTCCCACAGGGCCGTCGCGGGCAAGCCCGTCGGCCTCCCGGTCGCCAGCCTCTGGCCCGACGACGACGTATCCCCGGCGCTCCTGTTGCGCGATCGAATTCCGGCCTACCCATACGGCGATCGTCGCTCTGAGGCGATTCTACCGCCAATATGTACCCCGAAATGTGCGTCCACCCCCCGGAAACGGGCCCTCCGAGGCCCTCACCGTGGCGTTGGCCGAAGACGGCGGGCGGGTCTTAGGCCCCCCCGGCGCGATTCGCAGTTCTCTGGATCAAGTTCCTCCGTCAAACCAAATTCTATCAGGCCTTCCTTTTCCAACAGCCCGGTAAGCCGCGCTACGGCGGCTCGGTTTGCTATTCGTGCATCTTCCAGCGTGACCAGAAGCTCGTTGTGGCTGCGCATCTTCTCAACCCCCTCCTCGGTCGCGAGAGGTACTGTGAAGCGGATCTCTGTCCAGCTTGAGTCAGCGGCCATGATCGCTTCGTTTTCCAAGACCTCGCAGTAGATCACCTGCGCGTAGGCTTCTTGGATGGATGGATGCTGCCGTTCCTGCTTGACCTCGGTCGGTTCCTGGTGAGCTTCCAGAACCAAGCTCAGAAGAAACAGGCCTACGAGCGTGAAGGACAAATGGGACATCGTGATCCCCTTTCTTCGGCTGGACATTGGAGCCGGGCCATTCGCAGGCCCTCGAAAGCTGTTCAGCCTCAGACGGTACAACAGGGAGAAGCCGGGCGCCAATGGGGTGCCGCACCTCGCGGCTCGGGGACTCCGGCCAAGTCGACCACGATGGTCGGACACTCGCAGCCGGGAGGGGCGGTCGCGCCGAGTTGACGACTGGGCTTCGGCAGCTTTTCATGGAGCGCCGAGGGGTCGCAGCCCTTCTTTCCTCCTCGGCAAACGGAGTCGAAATGGCCACCAACCGGGTCGGTCGCGAGACCGCGATAGCGGCGAAACTGGGCAACAGCAAGCACCGGCTGTCGC
The DNA here is from genome assembly GCA_963662845.2 of Longimicrobiales bacterium. Classification (GTDB taxonomy): domain Bacteria; phylum Gemmatimonadota; class Gemmatimonadetes; order Longimicrobiales; family Gaopeijiaceae; genus Bin94. Next base: position 8,972 of record CAXXCM010000008.1, read on the forward strand.
GCTGGGCCGAGGGCTACGAGCGGGAACAGGGCCGGATCCGGTGCGAGGAGCGAGTCAAGAACTTCAAAGCGGACCTGTCCCTTGGCTGCTTTGCTCGTCCTCAGAGCCTCTCAAGACTATTCGCGTGCGGGCACGCGATCCACCTTCCTCCTTGGCCAGACGGCGGTCGTCAGGTGCAACCGGTTGGCAGCGACGACGTGCCGCCCCGCGAGCCACCAGAGCGGCCACGAGTGCATCGAGCATGTCATCCGACTCCAGACACTTGCGCCGAACCTCTTCGGAGAGGATGAGCCCGGAGCCGAGCTTCTCGGCAAGGCCATCCACGATCTCCAACCGAACTGCGGTCGCCTCCTCCGTTTCGCCTTTGTAGCACTTCGAGGGCAGTCCCCATATCGAGAGGGCCACGGCAGGGTAGGTTTCGACGAACCGGCCACCTCCGCTCCGATCAATGACTTCTTCACCCTCTTCAGCCACTTTCGCCAGCAGACGGGCAGCTCGCATCGCGGTCATGGCGATCCGGTCCGCCGAGACACTGAGAGGCCATCGACCAAGTCTCTCCCTGACCATTCGGTCCGTTCGGCGGAAACGCAGATCGGAAACGTCACAGGTTGGCCAAACCGTGGCGGTCGAGTAGCCGCGAATGGCTTGGACGAAGCTCACAGGCCATCCGAACGGGGCATCGATTCCGATCTTATCTGATCCTCGGAACAGCTCAAGGAGACGTGAATCCGTGGCGCCCTTCGAGAGTGCGTCGACAGTCGGTCGCCGCGGAGGCGGTGCGCGCCAACGGATCTGGCAGGTGGCCGTCCGTTCCGGCTGAGATGCAAGGTCGACGCCGAGGGTGATCATTGGCCGGGAAGCTAGCCAACGGGTCCGTATTCCGACGATGCCGATCAGCAGTTCCGACATGCCGATCACCGATTCCGGACCATGCCGATCGCCCTGGGGGAAGCGGAGGTCCATGGCGGCGCTGGGTGGTGGGGGTTCGGAGTTGAAGTGTAGGGGTTGGAGTGGGTCTTCGTCGAGTGGCGTGGCCTCGGCGGGGGGACTGTCGAGACGGATGAGGGTGGGTTTTCCGGAGGGGTGGAGGTAGGGTGAAGGGGTCCGGACGGCCTCTGAGGCGGGGTTTTCGGGGCTCTGGGGGTCGGATTGGGCCGGAACCGGGTTCTTATGCTCCGGGATTCGGGGATCCGGAGAGATCCGGGCGGGCGGCGGCGGACTCCCGGGCGGTCGTATCGGCCGCTCGCGGCCGTTCCCTTCGTTCCCCTCCCCCGGATCGCGGGGAGAGCCGCACTGTCGGTGGCCCGCCTCGGCCCGGTTCTCGGGTGGATCATGCGTCGCCGGGGGCGGTGCGGGGCTGCTTCGTCGAGTCGTAGAGCCTCCTCATCGATCCGCCCTTGAGGGTGATGCGGTGGGCGTTGTTGAGGAGCCGGTCGAGGATGGCGTCGCCGAAGGTGGGGTCGCCGACGACGTCGTGCCAGTGCTCGACGGGGACCTGGCTGGCGAGCAGCGTGCCGCGGCGGGCGTAGCGGTCGTCGAGGACCTCGAGGAGGTCGTGCCGTCCCTGGCCCGAGAGGGAGGCGAGGCCCCAGTCGTCGAGGACGAGGAGCCAGGTCCGTGCGAGCCGTTGTATGAGCTTGGGGTAGGAACCGTCGCCGCGTGCGAGGGTGAGTTCGTCGAGGAGGCGGGAGACGCGGTAGTAGCGCGTCGAGATGCCGAGGCGGCAGGCCTGGTGGCCGAGGGCGCAGGCGAGGTAGGACTTGCCGGAACCGGTCGCGCCGCTGACGAGCACCGTCTGGCCGTCCCTGATCCATTGCCCGGAGGCGAGGCGGAGCACGAGGGACCGGTCCAGCCCGCGGGGGGCCTTGAAGTCCAGGTCCTCGATGGTGGCGTCGAGGTGGAGCCTGGCGTGGCCCTTGAGACGCACGTAGCGGCGCTGCTCCCGTTCGGTCCTCTCGCGTTCGAGGAGCAGGGCGAGGCGGTCGTCGAAGGAGAGTTCGGCGATGTCGGGCATGCCGGCCTGCTCCTCGAAGGCCCGGGCCATGCCCGAGAGCCGGAGTTCGTGGAGCAGGTCGAGGGTGGGTTGGCGAAGCATGATCGTCAGGATTCCTTTCCGTTCTGGGAGGTGGCGTAGTACTCCGGCCCGCGGATGTGGGCGTGCTCGGTGGGCAGGGACAGTTCGTGCTGCTCGGCGGCCGCGGTCAGATCCCGGCCGGTGGCGAGGATCGACTTGACGGACCCGTAGCTCAGCGTGCCGATGTCCAGCGCGTGCCGGCAGGCGGCCTCCAGGCGTTCGCGGGAGTAGGCGCGCAGCAGCCTCATGAGCCCGAGACAGCTGCGGTAGCCCTGTTCGGGGTGGGGCCGGCTCTCGATGAGTCGTTCGATGAACGCGGCCGTGTGCGGTCCGGCCTTGCGGCCCCAGGCGATGAGCCGCGACGGCGTCCACTCCGCGTGGGCGCGGTGGGCGGCCGGCATGTGCGCCGGGTCGGTCGCGTATCCGCCCTTCCTGTGGATCCGGGGGTGCGCGGCGACGCGGCGGTGCCTGTGGAAGATCTCCACGGCATGGGCCGTGATCCGAACGTCGACCTCCCGGCGGGCCAGCGCGTGCGGGACGCTGTAGAGCGCGTGCCGGGCTTGGATGTGGTAGTCGATGTTGACCCGCGCCTTGCGCCACTCCGCGTACTCGTAGCGATCGGCCGGGAGCGGCCCGAGCGCCGGGCGGTCCAGATCCTCGAACCAGCTGCGGCGGCTGCCCTCGGTCTTGTCGAACGGCCGCTCGTTCAGCGCGGCCAGCAGCGGCGCGATGGCCTCGCGGAGTTCGCCGAGCGAGAAGAACGTCTGGTTGCGAAGCGGCGCCATGATCCAGCGCTCGACGTTCTGGACCGCGGCCTCGACCTTCGCCTTGTCCTGCGGAGCCCCGGGCCGCGCCGGCAGCACGGTCGTTCCGTAGTGGGCGGCCAGTTCCCGGTAGGTCGGGTTCAGCTCCGGCTCGTAGCGGCTGGCCCTGTGGACCGCAGCCTTCTCGTTGTCCGGGATCACCAGCTCCGGCACCCCGCCCCAGAACTCGAACATCCGGACGTGCGATGTCGTCCAGTCCGGCAGGCCGCGGCTCCGGGTCACATCCACGAAGGTGTGGTTCGAGGCGCCGAGGACACCGACGAAGACCATGGCGCCCCGTTCCTCGCCCGTGCTCCGGTCCACCACCGGGACCTTCGGCCCCGCGTAGTCGACGAACGCCTTCTCGCCCGCCCGATGGACCTGCCGCATGACCACGTCGAGCCGCCCCCGCCACGCCCTGTAGCGCTCGCAGAACCGGCTGTACTGGTAACCGTTCGGATGGATCTCCCGGTACTCCAGCCACAGCAGCCGCAGCGTCACGCCCTTGTGGCGCTGAAGCTCCCGGTGGACATCCGCCCAGTCCGGCTCCGGCCGGGCGACCCGCGATGGCGGCAGCGCCGGGAACAGCGCCGCCTCCAGCGCGCCGTCGTCCAGCCCCTCCGGCAGCGGCCAGGTGAAGCCCGCCGCCGCCGCGCGGCGCGCGTAGTCGCTCACCGTGCTGTTGGCGATGCCGAGCGACCCCGCGATCTCGCGGTGGCTGCGCCCGAGCTCGTGCTTCAGGCGCAGGAGCTCTCGAATCTTGCGCATGGACAACCTCTTCTGCGACACCCTCTTCCTCCTCGTCTCGGGGGACCTCCGGCGAGGACGGAAGAGGGCGTCGCTACGTCAGGTTCTCCAGCGCCGCCACTCGCTTGCTCCAGGGTGATCGGCATGCCCCGGAATCGGTGATCGACATGCTTTGGAATCGGTGATCGGCATGTCGGAATCGGCGATCGGCATGTCGGAATCCGTGATCGGCATCCGTCGGAATCGGCGATCGGCTTGAATCGGAATCACTGATCGGCATGCGGTGGAATCCGCAACGGGGGAGAGTCGGACCAGGTGAGACCGCCACTTGGATGCGGTCTACGCGGTGGGCCAGCCACCCTCAACTGTCGGAGGTAGCCCACCACGCTTGCATGACCTCCCGTCACCGGTCCAGCAGATCGACACGCGTAGGCGACCTCCACCTATTCCTTAAACCGGACGTGGACGGGCCAGTGCGGCCTCAGTCCCTCCACCGCGTCGCCACGCCCGTCCTCCACAATCCCTCACGGAAACCTGACGGTACACCGCAGATTAGCCTCGGGGCGCTTTGGCTCGCACAGATCGCGAGCTTCTTCAAGTCGTCCGAGTTCGGCCAGCGGTAGCAGCCTATCCAAGAAACGAACCCATTGCGTGACACGGTTGCCCGTTCCCAGCTCGCCGGACAGTGAACGCGTAGCGCTTCCAAGTGCGCGGCGAGTTCGATAGTCAGCGAAATGAAGCGTTGGCCGCCACTGGGTCCCATCTCATGGAAGGTGTCCCGTGCTTCTCGGATCCGAGGGGTCAAGGCCTTCAAACGTTCCACTTCTGGGTTCGGACGCTTCGCCTGTGATCGAAGCAGAAGTACCCCGGCCGCCGACACGACGAAACTCAATCCGATGACCACGACGTCAAGAATCCGGTCCACCAGCCAGCCGCGGAGCAAGATCACTGGACCGGGCATGACGACCAGTAACCATGCCCAAGCCTTGGACAACCACGCAGCCCACACCCTGAGGTGGCTCAGCGTTCCGGGCAGGTCGATTGCCCGCTTCAACCAGCGCCTGAGCGGCTTCCGCCGTGTCAAGTCTGTTTCCATGGCACGAAGCTGGAGACTTCCTTCTGCCCTCGTCAAATGCACGGACATTAGGCACCGGAGGCCGAGATTGGATGAGGGTAGCTGGATCAAACCGGGATGCGTGCCTCTGCACCCGACTACTCAAAGCCCCCAGGTGGTTCATTCCACGCCTGGATAGCCTCCCGGCGCCGCTCTGGCCCTAGGCTTGGACTCGGTTTTCTACCAAGTCCCGCCTGTTCACGCTGCCGGACCTCGCGGATCGGGCAAGCCCATCAAGCATCCGGCGGCCGCAGCCGTCACACATCTGGGTCTTGGTCATCACAGGTACTCCTCCCCCAGCGGGGAGTCGGTGCTAAGAACGATAAGGCAACGTACCGGGCCATGTTCGGGAGTCTCGCCATTCAGGTCCGGTTTTCCCGCTTTCGCGGCACGGTCCAGCAGGGTCCAGTCCAACGGTAGGAAACGCAGATCGTGCAGCCCTGATTGACTTTACGTGACTTCCTACCGTGATTTGGGCTTCAGGTGCTCTGCCGGGCTGGCAAGGCGCGACGAAGGGCGAATAGCGGCGCTATGGGCACTCTCATCAGCGTAAAGACAACACGACTTTTGTAATGTTGTCCTTACAGTGCGGGTGAGTGAGCGCCGCGGTCAGCGCGGATGCATCACAGGCCGAATGCAGCGGGGACTTATTCCACGGACTGCTACGACCCTCGCCGGTAGGCGCGGATCCGCTCCTGGATGAAGAACACGGTGCGTTCGGTCCGCGCGTCGGAGATCTGGCGCGCGATCTCCAGCGACCTGCCCAAGTCGGCGATGGAGACCCCGTTGATGGTCGCCTGGCCCGTCTTCACCCGCTCGGCCCAGCGCACCGACGCCGGATCGTCGAGCATCATGTTGAAGGTGATGCCGGGGCTGTCGTGCAGCCCGTCCTGTGGCATGTCGTCGGTGACGAGGCCCATGTCGCGCAGCACGTCGGTGACCATGCCCATGTCGCGCAGCACGTTCTGGGTCTGCGGCGGGATCCGGTAGTATTCCGGGATGAACACGACGGTCGCCTCGCCGTCCCACGCCTCGGTCAGCGCGTCGGCCACGTTCGCCATGCCGCGCTGGTTCCCGCCGCTGTCGCCGATCATGACGATGTACTCGAAGCCGTGCACCTTCAGGCTCTGCGCGACATCGGTGAGCACCGCCTCGAAGGTTTCCTGGCGCAGGCTGATGGTGCCCGGACTGGTCATGTGACCGCTGGGCGGGTCGATGTTGCCCTCGGGAACGGTCTCGATCACTGGGGCGCAGAGCGCGTTCCCCAGTCTGCGCGCGATCGCCGGACAGTTGGCGCGCAGCACGTAGTTGTGCTTGCCGGTGACCAGCCAGGGGCCGTTGGGCTCGACCCCGCCGGTCGAGATGATGGCCGTGGTCTTGCCCGCCGCGAGCGCGTCGCGGACGTCCATCCAGGTCATCTCCTCGATCCAGACCGTGTTGACTGCGGGCAGGGGGTTCGGCGTGTCGGCGCAGTTGTAGATGTTGGCGCTGCACTCGCCGCCTCCCATTGAGCGCGGATCGGGCGCCGGACGCTGACCGCCGCCCCCGCGACGCATGGCCGCGAACTGCGCCGATCGGTCGGGTGCCGGCAGCGTCCCCCGGTTGGCGATTGCCTGGCGGATCGCGTCGGCGGTGTGCTCGGCGCGGAACGCCACGATCTCACGGGCCAGATCGAGCGACCTGACCCGGTCCTCGATCGAAACGCCGTTGATTGTCGCCTTGCCCGCCGCGACCCGCTCGTCGTAGCGCACCGAGAACGGGTCGTCGTAGAACATGTTGAGCGTGATGATGGGGTCGTCGTGCAGGCCGTTGCCCTCGCCGCTCTCCAGCCCCCGGAAGGCCATGTAGCGCGTCACCGCGTCGTAGTCGTAGTACTCCTGCACATGCGCCACGACGGCCGCGCCCGCGAACTTCTCGTTGAGCCGTTCCGCCACGGCGCGCTGGCCGCCCTGATTCCCGCCGCTGTCGCCGATGAAGACGATGTTGCGGAACCCGTGCATCTTCAGGCTGTGCGCGACATCGGTCAGCAGGGCCTCGAAGGTCTCCCGTTGCAGACTGAGTGTGCCCGGGCTCGTCATGTGACCGCTGGGCGGGTCGATGTTGCCTTCGGGCACCAGCTTGATGACCGGGGCACAGAGCGCGTCGCCCAGCTCCCGCGCGATGGCGTCGCAGTTGGCGCGCAGCACGTAGTTGTGCTTGCCGGTGGCCAGCCAGGGTCCGTTGGGTTCGACGCCGCCGGTGGGGATGATGACCGTGGTCTTGCCGTCGGCGAGGGCGTCGCGGACGTCCATCCACGTCATCTCCTCGATCCAGACCGTGTTCGGAGCGGGAAGCGGGTTGGGGGTGTCCCGGCAGTTGTAGACGTTGGCGGCACAGTCGCCGCCACCCATGCTGTTCGGGTCGCGCTCCGGGCGCTGCTGGGCCGTGGCGGGGATCGCGGTGAGGAGCAGGGCTCCGACAAGCAGGGTGGTCTTCACGGTTCTTCCTCCAGGTTGATCCATGTGCGGACTCCTTTCAGTTGCCGAACGACTACCTGTGCAGCGCCTCGATGCGCCCGACCATCTCCCGGGATTCCGGCGGCCCGAAGAGGCCCCCCAGGATCATGGCGGCGGCGCTGGCCGCGAGCGCGACGACCACCGGCGCCACGCCGACATCGAAGATGCCGAGTTGCACCAGCAGGTAGACGCCCGCGCCCGACACCACCGCGCCGACCCCGCCGACCAGGTTGGCGCGCTTCCACCACAGTCCGGCGATGGTGGGGACGAACAGGCTGGCGCTGAGCACGCCGACGCCCGCGGTGTAGAACTCCGAGATCAGCTCGGGCGGCGAGAACGCCCACAGCAGCGCCGCGATGCCGATCACCCAGGTCGAGCCGATGCGCACGAGGCTCAGGGTGCGCTCGCTGGCCCGGCCCCGCATGGCCCCGCCCACGATGTCGTGCGCGACCGCCGAGCTGCACGCCAGCAGCAGCGCGTCGGTGGTGGACATGACGGCGGCGAGCACTGCCGCGACGGCGATCCCGCGCACAACCGGTGGAAACTGGGTCTCCATCACGCGCAGGAAGAGCTGGTCGGCATCCTGCAGCCCCGGAAAGTCGATCCTGCCGACCGGTACGATCACCAGCACCGCGGCCAGGATCATCGCACTGTACACAAGCATCGACAGGTTCAGCGACAGACGGGCGCTCTCGGCGTCGCGGGCGGTGAACACGCGCATGACGATGTGGGGGATCACCGGGATCGCCGTCGCCCAGATGACGAAGTAGCCGAGGTAGCCGGATACGGGCCGGTGCGCGACCTGACCGAGCTCGGGTGCGACCGCCGTCGCCTGGTTCATGATCTCGAAGGGCGATCCCACCCGCCAGACCAGCAGGAGCGCGGTGCCGCCCACGACCAGCACCATGAGGAAGCCCTGGATCACGTCGGTCCAGGTGATCGCGACCATGCCCCCGAACGAGACGTAGACGATGAAGACCACCGTGGCCAGCGCCAGCGCGGTGTTGTAGGGGATTCCCAGCAGCGCCTCGGCGGCGATGCCGGCCGCCTTGAGCTGCGCCACGATGTAGACCGTGAAGGCCACCACGATCAGGATCGGGACGAGGTACCGGACCAGGGCGTGCGGGTAGCGGAAGCCCAGGAAGTCGGTGATCGTGAACCTGCCGAAGTTCCGCAGCGGCCGGGCGACCAGGACCGACGCGAGGGGGAAGCCGAGCACGGCCCCGCCGAAGAGGGCCAGCGTGGCGGGGATCCCCTGGGCGTAGGCGAGCCCCATGACGCCGATGATGGAGCCGCCGCTCGCCAGCGCCGCCATGATCGCCATCGAGTTCACGACCGTCCCGATGCGCCGTCCCGCGACCCAGTACTCGCTGCCCGAGCCCAGGACCTTCCTCGAAGCCGCGATCCCGATCCCGATGCAGGCGGCCAGGTAGATCCCGACGAGGACGCGTTCGAGGAGCATCAGCGGGGATCGCCCCCGCCGTCGTCATCGCCCCGCCGCCGCAGGAACGCGACGAGGGTCAGCGCAGGCGAGATCAGCATGAGCGCGGCGATGAGCCACCCGAACACGGCCATTCCGCCGACCTCGACGGTGCGCCATGCGGGGACGAACGCGAACGTGGCGAAGGCGACGAGGAAGACGAGCGCTCCGGCCTCCCTGCGCCTCATCGGGAAGAAGGATTTCATGCGTGCGATATATGCCGTCCGGCGCGCTCCGGTCAACCTGGACCAGTCGGGGGCGAACCGAGCGGTGCCGGGTTAGGGTTCAGCACCTACGAGTCGCGGTGGCAGGCGAGCGATCCGGGCCGTTCGCGGCAGGGCAGATCCGAGGTCAGGCGCCGGGCAGCCGGTACGGCACGGACTTGCCGACCGCCTCGTCCACGGTCTCCGGGGTGAGCAGAACGGTCACCGACACCGTGAGCGCGCCCGCAGCGGCGATGTTCAGGGAGAGAGCCGTCGCCGTGGCCTCGTCGGGAAGATCGGCGATCAGATAGAGATCGCAGTCGCCGAAGGCGTAGTAGAAGCCCTCCAGACGTCCACCTGCGGCCTCGATGGTCTGGCGCAGAGCGGCCTCGCGGCCGGTTCCGCCCTCGGCCAGCAGTCCCTTGAGACCGGCCTGCGTGTAGCTGGTTCGAAACATGTACTTGGTCATGGTGTCCTCGCTGTGGGGAGGTGGCTCGGTGATGACCCTGACGTAACGTAAGGGTTTCCCGCTCCAGCCGCGTCACATCCCTAGAACACCACTCGGTACGTGGCGCGCAGGCCCCTCCCGGCCTCGGGCATGATTTCCTTCACCCGAGATAGATGACGCCTGTATTCGGTATCGCCGAGGTTCTCCAAGTGGAGCGTCACGACGTGCAGCCGTCCGGCCAACGTGAGACGCACGCCGCCCGAGAGGCCAAGGACCGCGTATCCATCGGTTGGTTCCTCGAACTGTCCCGTCCGTTCCTGGCTGCTGGCCATCCGCGCCTCGGCCTCAACGAACCAGTCCACCGGCGAATAGCCGATCGCAAGGCGACCCTGGAGCGGGGACATGAACGGAAGAGGTTCGTTCGTGGCGCGGATCGTGCCGTGCACATACGACGCGACGGCCTCAACCTTGAATCCGGCGGGGATCGACCACTCGAGCAGGCTCTCGAAGCCGGTCAGAAGGGCGTCCTCGCCCACGTACTGATAGATGGGGAGCAGTATGCGGCTGAATTCCCCCGTCGCCTGTGGAAAGATGTAGCCCGAGATCGCGTTCCGAAACCACGTCACCTCGGCGCTGAGGCTTTGTCTCGTGATGCGTCCGAACACGTCGATTCCGAGTCCCGTTTCCGTATCGAGCGAGGGGTTGCCAACGTCAAATGAATTGGCGGCGAGGTGCGGCCCCTTCGAGTAGAGTTCGCCCACATCCGGGGTGCGAAAGGCCCGGCCCACGCTCGCTCCCACGGTGAACTGCCCCGTCAACCGCAGAAGTGCGCCCAGCGATCCGGAGACCGCGCCAAAGGAACGTGCGCGGATGTGCCCGATGTCGGACACTTCCTCCTTGTCCGGTTCCAGTTCGACCCGATCATAGCGGAGCCCGGCCTCGATCGAGACCGGATCAAGCTGGATCTCCTCGAGGACGTACACGGCTTGCGTCCTGCGCTGGGAGTTCGGGGTGTACAGCGCGCCCCCGAATCCGAAGTCCTCCAACGAGACTCTCGCTCCGATGGCGCCCGATGCGAACGGCCCCCAGCGCGCATGTCGCGCCCGAGCTTCCCCGCTCAGGATCTGGCGCTCGAATCGCGCACCCAGGATTTCCGGGGATTCCATCTCGTTGTGCCGATACCACGTGTAGCCGGCGTCGATTTCAATCGCCTCCAGGCTTCGCCCGGGCCGGATGACGCTGCGAAATCGACCTGCGGCTCTCTCCTGCTCCGTGCGCACCGCGCTCGAGTGGCCACCCAGGAAGCCTCCGGGGATCCCGTAGTCGTTCGCGTAGTAGCGAAACGAACCGCCCGCGTAGCCCCAGTCGTCCACCCACGATGTCCCGGCCGCCACGCTCCACGTGTCGGTCTGGGTTCCGGCAAGCGTCCCGATGGGCGTCCGCAAGTCCCCTCCCTGGTGTCTCGACACCTCGACGCGAAGAGGGATGTGCTCGGTGACCCCGACCGTCAACTGGCTGCTCCCCCCGATGGCCCGGGTCACCGTCTGCGTGTGAAGCGACGTGAAACCGGTCGCGCGGTAGGGCACGGCGCGGGGGATCTCTTCCCGAACCACGTTGATCACGCCGCCGAGTGCGCTACTGCCGTAGAGAATGGCGCTTGGTCCGCGAATCACGTCGATCCGCCGAGCCGAGAAAGGGGAGAGCGCGGTGGCGTGGTCCGGGCCGCTATTGACGACGTCGCCCACCCGCTGGCCGTCTTCAAGCATGAGGATCCTGTCTCCGCCGAGGCCGCGGATGACCGGCTGGGAGGTGCCCGGCCCCATGCTGCTCACGTCTACCCCCGGAACGGATGCGACCATCTGCGCCACCGTTGCCCCGGGCTGCCGTTGCAGCTTCTCTTGCGCGAAAACGGCGGCAGGCCGAATCATCTCGTTCGCAGTCCTGGGACTCACGACCGCCGTGACGACAACGTCCGACAAGGGGATGGCTGCCACCTCCAGGTCGACCATGGTCAGCTCCCCCTGTTCGACCTCGACGGTAGTCATCGCGTACCCGAGGCGATCGATCCGGAGCCGATACCGCTCCGCATCCGGCACGGCGATACGGAACGACCCGTCGCCGTGCGTAACTGCGATGCCGCCCGTGCCGACGACCACCACCATCGCGCCTGCGAGAGGCGTCCCGCTGTCTACGGACCGGACGATCCCCGCTACATGGTCGATGGTGTCCGCAGCCTGCTGCTCGACGGGTGTCGAGCCCGCGGAGGGTGCCGGAACGCCCGCGAGGATCATTCCGAGGAGGAAGAAGGGGACGGGAATACCGGGTGACGACATGATTGTCTCCTGTTGGGTGCGCCGTCAGCGCCGCAACCGTGGACAAGTCCTTCGACCGATGGTGTCACGCTCCCGACAGGAGCAGAAGGAGCAGGCGAGCGCCTGGGGACCCTAATGATAGTGGCTTATCGATAAGGGTCAAGGGAGAGTGTCGTGAAGCCCGTCACGCACACGTCGCGCAGCGACCGAAGAGAACCAGCTCGTGGCTGTCGACCTCGAAGCCGTCGGGCGCAAGCGTCTCGAGTTCGGGCGGGCACTGATGGACGTCAAACGCCTGATCACAGGAGCGGCACAGGAAATGGTGGTGATGCGGCCGGTCGGCCAACTCGTACCGAAGCCCGCCGCCCGGGAGCTCGACTTCCGACAGCCACCCTTCGCCTACCAGCATCTTCACGTTCCGGTAGACCGTCGCCACTCCGAGTGACGGCACGATCTGTTGGCCGTGCCGGAGGACCTCGTCACACGTGAGAGCGCGCCCAGCGTCCAGGAACACGCGGCGGATCGCCCGACGTTGACGGGTGTCTCGTTGCATCGAAGGGCTGCGGCCCGTCACCACTCGTAGGGCGCGATCGAGGTGCCAACCATCTTGAAGGACACCGATGTGTACACGTTCGTCGTCTCCTCCAAGGTCAGGGTGCCGTGGATCCAGACGGGATCCCAGAAGGAGACTGGCACGCGTCGACCGTACTGCATCTTGACGTAGACCAATTGGTTCGGGGGCGGGGGCGGGGTGTGCACGCAGGCCCCGACGTACGGGACCAGGAGGAACTCCGAGACCTCGCCGGCCCAGTCCTCCAGGGGGACCATGTATCCGGGCACCTTCACCTCTCGCCCCACGACCGCCTCGAGTTCCGGGGACATCTCGCCCGTGTTGTAATCCAGGGAGGCCAGCAACTGCCAATCCACCTCGGTGGAGTCCCAGGGGACACCGGCCGCGCGGATCCTCGCTCCATCGCTCGGATCGGCCTGGACGGAGCGGGGGCCCGACGTGAGCACGAGCCAGCCGCCCACGATGACCAGGGCGAACTGGACGAGCTTCCAGGGAATCGGGAATCGACCGCGTGGCTTTGGCATCTGACGGGATCGCCGCCCTTCGGGGAACTAGGGGGTGATAGCGAGAATGCACTATCATTACAATGCACCTGCATCTATAATGTACCTGCATCCGTGCGCACGTAACCCCCTACCGGGTCCCTCACGATGATTTTCTCCACACTCGATCGACCCCGGGTCCGCACTCCTTTCGTCGGGTGGACCATCCCGTGTCTCCTGCTGTTCGTCGCATGCGGCGATTCATCCTCCTCGCGTCCCGGTCCCCCCGTGGTCGAGGGCGAACGGCTGGGGACGGTTGGGGCCCACGAACACGGCATCGCTCGAATGGGCCTTGCCGTGGACGGCACCCGCCTCACGGTCGACCTGCAACTCCCCGCAGAATCCGTGTTCGGCTTCGAGCACGCTCCCCGCTCGGCGGAGGAGCGGGCCGCCGTAGCGGAGGCCCTCGACAGACTCCGAACCGGTGGCGCGAGTCTCCTCGCGTTTCCGGACGAGGCGACCTGTGCGCTGGACTCGGCGGAGGTGGAGGTGCCCGAAGGCTTCGAAGATGACGATGTCGGCGAGGACCAGCAGCCTCACGAGGACGAGGGCCACCAGCACGAAGACGAAGGCCACGAGCAGGAGGACGAGGGCCACCAGCACGAGGACGAGGAGCACCAGCACGAAGACGAAGGCCACGAGCAGGAGGACGAGGCCCACCAACACGACGACGAAGGCCACGAGCACGAAGACGAGGGCCAGCAACACGAAGACGTGCGCCTCCTCGCCTCCCTCACCTGTTCCCGCGAGCCCACCGGACCGGCGAGCCTGCGGTTCGCGGACCTACTGCCCGACGTGGAGCAGGTGGACCTGACCGTGTTCACTGCTTTAGGCGAGGCGGCCGGTCGCGTCGCGCCCGATGCCTCTTTCCGGTTCTGAGCTGACGACCCATCTCTCTGAGCCGATGACGAAAGAAATCAGGTCACCCGACGTTGTCGTCGTCGGAGCCGGGGCTGCGGGTGTCGGCTTCGGTGTGACACTACGCCACCTGGGCATCGAGAACTTTGCGATCCTCGACCGCGCCGCCGTCGGTGCCTCATTCCTGCGCTGGCCCCGACAAACGCGCTTCATCACGCCGTCGTTCGCCAGCAACCAGTTCGGCCAGCTGGACCTGAACGCCGTCTGTCTGGAAACCTCGCCGGCCTACTCGCTCGGCATCGAGCACCCCTCAGGGGTGGAGTACGCCGCTTATCTGCAGGCGGTGGCGGAGCATTTCGAATTGCCCATAGCGACCGGGATCGAGGTTCGCTCGATCACGAGGCCGGCACGGCACGGGCGGTTTCGGGTGGAGACGAGTCGCGGCGACATCCGTGCGCGGTTCGTGGTATGGGCGGGCGGCGAAATGCAGTATCCGCGGACCAGCGGCTTCCACGGCGCCGAGCTTTGCCTGCACTACTCCAAGGTGAGCTCATGGGACGATCTCGACGGCGGCGAAAGATGCATCATCGGCGGTGCCGAGAGCGGCGTCGACGCCGCCGTCGCGCTGGCCGCAGCCGGTCGGCGAGCCGTCGTCTTCGACCGCGAGGAGCCGTGGAACCGAAGTGGCTCGGACCCCAGTCAACTCCTGTCACCGTTTACGCGGGCGCGCCTGCAACCGGCCGTTGACTCGGGTCGGGTGACGCTGTCCGGCGGCTGTGCCGTCACCGGTGTTCGCCGCAACGGCAACGGCTATCGGGTGACGCTCGAGGACGGCGAAGTCATCGACTGCCCCGAGAGGCCGATCCTGGCCACCGGATTCGTCGGTTCGGCACGCCTCGTTCGCTCGTTGTTCGATTGGCGAGATGAGGAGTTTCCGTTGCTGACGGAAAACGACGAGTCCACCGTGACGAGGGGGCTCTTCCTGATCGGGCCGCAGGTGCGCCAGGGCGATCTCATCTTCTGTTTCATCTACAAGTTCCGCCAACGCTTCGCCATCGTAGCCAACCAGATCGCCCGCCGCCTGCGAGTGAGCACGGAGCCGCTGGAGTTGTACCGCCGGCACAGTATGTACCTCGACGATCTGTCGTGCTGCGGAGATGCCTGCGCCTGTTGAATGGGCCGTGAAGCGCTCCGCCCTTGGCCCTTTCTGGGCGCTGCTGCTGCTGTTGGCACCCGTCTGGGTCGCGGTTGACACGGCCAACCGTCTCGCGGATCGAATCGACCCCTGGGTCCGCGCCCGGACCGAGCCGCTGACCGAATTGCTGACGAGTTGGCCGCAGCCGTTTGCAGCGATCCTGGCCGGCGACTACGGCTTCGTCACGATGGGGCCGCTGCTGCTGGTGTGGGCGACTCCGGTCGTCGTGCTCCACGCGCTGCTGATGGGTGCGTACAGGTCGAGCGGCTTGCTCGACCGACTCACAACCGCCATGAATCCGTGGCTGCGGCCGTTCGGCGTGACGGGACGGGAGCTGGCGCGGGTCGTGATGGGGTTCGGCTGCAACGTGCCCGCCGTCATCAGCGCGCGCTCGTCGCCGGCTTGTTCGCGTGGCGCATGCGTTTCGGCCATTGCTTTCGGTTCGGCCTGTTCGTATCAGCTGGGAGCCACGCTGGCCGTCTTCGCCGTGGCGGGACGAACCGAGTTGGTCGTGGCCTACCTGCTGTACCTTGGCGTCACGACGGTCGCCTACGCACGCCTCACCGCGCCGAAAGCGGCGCGTTCTGCCCTCAACGTGCTGTCGACGGAGATCCGGGTACTATTGACCTGGCCGCGCCCGAAAGCCGTCTGGCTGGAGGCGCAGGGCGTGATTCTGGAGTTCTTTCGCAGGGCCGTGCCGATCTTCTTTCTCATCACGGCCGCGGCGTCTCTGTTGCATTGGCTGGGCGCGCTGCAAGCCGCGTCGACCGTCGTCGAGCCGGTGATGGCCGTCTTTCGATTGCCCTCGGAGGCGGCTACGGCGGTGGTCATGGCGAGCGTGCGCAAGGACGGCATCCTGTTGCTGGCGGAGCCGGGAGTCGCCGCAAGCCTCAGCGCCGTTCAACTGTTGACGGCCGTCTACCTGGCCGGCGTGCTGCTGCCTTGCCTGGTCACCTGCTTGACGATTGCGCGCGAGCAGGGCGGCGCGTTCGCGCTACGGCTGGTGGGTCGGCAGGCTGTTGCGGCCACCGCGTTCAGCGCCTTGCTGGCCTGGGGCGGGGCATGGCTGTAAGCCCGGTCTCCGGCCCGCGCCGACGCAAGGGGCAGCAGCTGCTACACCAGCAGTGCTGGAACTGGGGCCAAGACATCGTGCGACCGGAAGGCAACCTCCTGCTCGAAGCGGGCTTCCTCAAACAAAGGCCACCCGGGGGAGAAGCAGGATCGAGCTGCTACACGCTCGCGCTACCCAACGGAGACAGGCTCATGTTGTGGGGTTTCGGGCTCCTGTACGGAACGCCGCAGACGGGTGGCGTCTACCTCAACCGCTACCAGTTCCGACCCGTTTGGCTGCCGTCGGAGACGATCCAGGGGCCGATTTGGAAGCCCACCATGATCCCGACTGGCCAGGTACCTCCGTCGCTCCGCATACCGGTTGACCTGACCGTCGCCGCCATTCGGCGCGTTGCGGACTACGAGGAGTGGATTCTCGCGCATTGCGGTCTGGAGTATCGTCGCGCGGTCCTGCGCGAATGGAAACGGCCTTCCAAGATACTGCCGCCGCAGACGCTTCCCAACGCATGGCGCACGCTCGCCGACGCAATCGACGGCCAACCGCATCGTCAGCCCGTGGAGCAACCGAGCTTGACCCTGACGTAACGTCAGGGTTTAACTTGGCCGGCATGGAAACCCGGCAACTTCACACCGTCGGCGAGGTCGCCGCGCTGGCCCGCGTCACGGTGCGCACGCTGCACCACTACGACCGAATCGGCCTGCTCGTCCCTTCGGGGCGGTCGGAGAACGGCTACCGGCTGTACGACTACGGCGACCTCGAGCGGCTGCGCCAGATCCGGCTGCTGCGCGAACTGCGGTTCAGTCTCGATGCGATCGGCCAGATGCTCGATGCCCCGGCGTACGACCGGCGGAGCGCGTTGGAGGCGCAGCGGGAGTTGCTCAGAGAGCGGCAGGAGCGGACAGACAGTATCATTCGCGGGGTCGACCGGGCCCTGCGGGCGATGGAACAGGAGACGGAAATGGACAGGACGGAGATGTTCGAAGGGCTGGAGGAGTTCGACCACGAACAGTACCAGGACGAGGCGGAGCGGCGCTGGGGCCACACCGACCAATACGAGGAGTCCATGCGGCGCACGCGCCGGTACGGCAAGGGCGACTGGGCGCGAATCAAGGAAGAGGGCGAAGGTGTGGTGGCGAGGCTGGCCGAGCTGATGGCCGAGGGCGCACAGGCCGCCGGGCGTGCCGCCATGGACCTGGCCGAGGAGCATCGGTGTCACATCGACCGCTGGTTCTACCAGTGCAGCCACGGGATGCACCGGAACCTGGCCGAGATGTACACGGCCGATCCGCGCTTCGAGGAATACTTCGAGAAGCGCGCAAAGGGGCTGGCGGCATTCGTCCAGGACGCGATCCGGGCGAACGAAGCGCGCTGGAGGAACCGCCAGTGACGCCTGACAGTGGCCCGACGGCCGGCCCGGACCAGGGTGCCCGCTTCCGCAAGACGCTGTTGCGGGTGCTCCTGGTCCAGGTCGTCACACTCGCCCTGCTGTGGCTCCTTCAAGCCACGTTCCATTCCTGAGTCCAGGCTCACATGCACCCCATCAACTGGCTGATCGTCGGAGTATACGTCGCATACGTCCTCGTCGACGGCATCCGCCGAGCGCGCGGCACCAACGAGATCGAGGGCTACTTCTTGGCGAGCCGCACCCTTCCCTGGTGGGCCGTGGGCCTCTCGGTCATGGCGACGCAGCTCTCCGCCGTCACCATGATCGGCACGACGGGCCAGGGTGCCACCGACGGGCTCCGCTTCGTGCAGTTCTACTTCGGGCTGCCGCTCGCGATGGTGATCCTCGGCGTCACCCTCGTGCCGTTCCTGCGCGGCGCCGGCGTCTACACCGCGTACGAGTACCTGGAACGTCGCTTCGGACCCGAGACGCGCACCCTCACCGCGCTCCTCTTCCTGCTCTCGCGCGGAATGTCGTGCGGCGTCATCATCGCCGCGCCCGCCGTCGTCTTCTCGGCGATCTTCGGCTGGCCGCTCGTGTGGTGCGTCGCCCTAATCGGCATCCCGACCGTCGCCTACACCATGCTGGGCGGCATCCAGGCGGTCACATGGGCCGACGTCAAGCAGATGATCCTGATCGTATTCGCGCTCCTGGCGGTCGTGGTCGTCCTGATCGCACAGATGCCGGTCTCCCCGGGCGAAGCGCTCCACATTGCAGGCGCGACGGGCCGCCTCAAGGTCTTCGACTTCTCATTCAACCTGAACGAGACCTACACCTTCTGGTCCGGCCTGATCGGCGGCACCTTCCTCATGCTGTCGTACTTCGGCACCGACCAGAGCCAGGTGCAGCGGTACCTTGCCGCGAAGTCCGTCAACGCCGCGCGCACGTCGCTGCTGATGAGCGCCTACTGGAAGATCCCGCTCCAGGCGCTGGTGCTCCTCGTCGGCGTCATGGTCTTCGTCTACTACCAGTTCCGTCCCGCCCCGCTGCTGTACAATCCGGCCCACGAAAGCGCGGTGGTCGAGGCCCGGGGCGCCGAGTACGAGGCTCTCCGGGATCGCTATGGAGAGGCGTTTGAGTTGAGGGAGAGCGCCGCTCGCCGCGCGGCGGGCCTGATGGGGCGAGGAGCGGCGGAGGGAGCCGGCGCGGCGATGGGAGGGATGGGGGACCAGACCGCGCCGCCCCCATCCGTCGGCGCCGAGGCGACCGTGGCCGTCGCGTCCGGACCCGCCGCCCAGGACGCGGCCCGCCAGGCGGCCATGGACGAGTTCCTCTCCCGCGAGGCGTCCGTCCAGCTCATCCGCGCCGAGGCGCTGGCCATGGCGGCGGAGGTGACCGGCCAACCCTCCCGCGACGTGAACTACATCATCCCCCGCTTCGTCCTCGGAGAGCTGCCGATCGGCCTCGCGGGCCTGTTCATCGCCGCCATCATCGCCGCGGCAATGTCCAGCATCTCGTCCGAGCTGAACTCGCTCTCGACCACGAGCATCATCGACTTCTACCGGCGCTGGTTCCGCCCCGAGGCCACCGACGCCCACTACCTCACGGTGTCGAAGGTCGCGACCGCGTTCTGGGGCGTCTTCGTCTGCGTCGTTGCGGTCTACGCCGTCAGCTTGGGCTCGCTCATCGAGGTCGTGAACCGCTTCGGGTCGTTCTTCTACGGCTTGATCCTGGGCGTCTTCCTGCTGGCCATGGTGCCTCGTGCGCGCGGCGCCGGCGCCTTCCTGGGCTTGGTCGCGGGGATGGGCGCAGTCGCAGCCGTGACCTTCGGCGCGCCCGACGTGTCGTTCCTCTGGCACAACGTGATCGGGGCGCTGACGGTGCTGGCCGTTGGCGTGCTGCTGATGAGGCGGGGCAGGGAAGCACCATGAAGCTGCGCGTGAACGACCGAGCGTCAATTGCCGGCCGCGAAATTCATCAGATGCACGATTTCGCCATCTCGCCGGACCATTAGTCCCTGGAACTCTTCCGCAAGGCCGGTCCATTCGTGTCCGGCGGGCGCGCTGCCAAGATGGATGCGATCCCCTCCATGGCCCACGATGACGCCGAGCAGGCCGTCATCGTCCAGCGTCAGGATGAGCCCCTCTTGGACGCGATCCGTGTCGAGGCCCAATCCAACGCGATGGTAGCCGTTCACGACCTTCACGCTGTACCCCGTCCGCTCAAGTCCCTCGGCGTCGTTGATCACCATGCCCGTGCTCGGCGCGATGCGCCTGCCGACGATCGGATCGGGCACCGGGTCTCCGACCACGAGCCGATCAAACCCGTCTTCGCTGAGGATCAGCATGCCGTTGGCTTCATGGCTGTAGTCTTGGTAGTAGCCCATGTAGGCGTCCGGGTCCGGATACCGGGAAGCCCAGACTTCGCGGATCCGGGAATCATCGGTACGAAAGCGGTTGGCGGCTTCGGGAATCGGGGCGCCGATGAGAATCCTCTCTCGCCCGGCCTCGTCCTCGATGATCAGCCCGCGCGCTCTGAGCACACCGTCACCGTCCGTAGTCGTCCCGCCCCTCACGAACAGCACGGCAAGCGCGATGGTAAGCACTGCGGCGTAGATCTGGAGCCAGCGGATCCTACGTGTCAATTGCTCGGCATTCGTGCTCACGATTGTCCTCCTTTGAGGGCCGTTCCGTTGCGGGGGTAAGGTCTCGACTTCTCACTCACGGCTGGAGACACCGGCAGTAGCCGTATGGTTGCGTGCGGGCGGACCGATGTCGGGCAGAGCTTGTCCGGCGTAGACTTGATGGTCAGACCTTCGCTTTCGAGAACCGGATAGCCACGAGAAGAGCCCATGAGCTGCTGCGCACAGTGTCGTGGTATCGAAGACATGTTCGGCGACAAGACGGCACGGCGGCAGCTCCGCCAGTACCGGCGGAAGGGCCCGGCGAAGGCCACGCGGCGGCTCATCGACGCGGTGAGCGAGGACGGCGTCGAGGGGCGCACCTTCCTGGATGTCGGCGGCGGGGTCGGCGCGATCCAGCACGAACTCATGGATCGCGGCGCGACGGGCGGCACGAGCGTGGACGCCTCTCCCGCCTACCTCGCGGCGGCGCGTGCCGAGGCCGAGGCACGCGGCCACGCCGACAGCGTGCGCTACGTCGATGGCGACTTCGTGGAGCGGGCCCCCGAACTGGAGGCGACGGACATCGTTACGCTGGATCGTGTCGTGTGCTGCTACCCCGACATGCCCGCCATGCTGAACGCGGCGGCTCCGCTGGCCCGTCGCGCGCTCGGGCTCGTGTTTCCGCGCCGGACCCGCTTCATACGTACCGGGGTCGCGCTGGTGAACCTGATCCAGCGGCTGCGGCGGCACCCCTTCCGGGTGTTCGTCCACGACCCGGCCGGGATGGAGGCCGTCCTGGCCAGACACGGGCTGTCGCGGCGGCATCTGCGTGAGGGACTCGTCTGGCGGGTGGCTGTGTTCGAGCGGGTCGCAGCGTAGCCTGACACCCCACGCCGTTTGACGCTGCGCGGGGTCCGCCCTCACATTGCGTCATGCGCCGTTCCGTAGCACTGCTCGCCCTCTCGCTTCTGTCGTGGTCGCAACTGGTCGGACTCCGTTGCGACATGGACGGACTTGCGTCCGAGAGCGGCACCGTCCAGCACGCGCCGACTACCGAGCACCACCACCCGCCGCCCAGCGAGGGTCCACCGGCCCCCCACGGCGGCCATGGCGGCACCGATGCCTGTCTCATGGTCTTGGCGTGCGGTGCCGCATCGGCGCGCCCGGCCACGCGGACCGCCATGGTGCGCGCTCTCGACATCCTTCTCACGGCGGACTTCTCCGCCGCCGGCATCCCGATCGCGGTCGAGACTGCGGTCGACACGCCGCCGCCTCGCCTCACGGTGTGACCATCGGCGTCCCGCTCCGGGGCGCCCGCCACCCGTGAGGACTCCCTTCACGGGACACCGTCACCCACCGATGGCGAGGTGCACATGTCCGTCAAACAGGTTCTCGCAACCGCGCTCGCATGCGTGGTCCAGACGGCGACCACAGGCCCAGCGACCGCCGCCGCACAGGCACCGTCCTACACCGCCAACGGCGACTCTACGCTTGCCGAGCTCATCGCCGAGGCGCTGGACGACAACCCGCACCTGGGCGGGGCGTTCCAGGAGTACCGGGCCGCCCGCGCACGCGTGCCCCAGGCAGCGGCGCTGCCCAACCCGACGTTCTCGTTCACCCAGCATGTGGTCGGACCGCAGACCCGCGTGGGGCCCCAGTTCTCGAGCCTTTCGCTTTCGCAGGCGGTGCCGTGGTTCGGGACGCTGTCGGACCGCAGGGAGGTCGCTGCGGCCGAGGCCGCGAGCCGCGGCGAGTCCTATGCCGAGCGGCGGGCCGAGGTCGTCCGCCAGGTCAAACTGGCCTACTACGATCTCGCGTACCTCGACCAGGCGCTCGGCATCGCGGACGAGGAGGACGAGCTCCTACGCCACTACGAGACCCTGGCGCGGGCGCGCTACTCGCAGGGCTTCGGCCAGCAGCAGGAGGTTCTCAAGCTCCAGGCCGAGGTCACCCGCGTGCTCAACCGCCGTCAGGAGCTGCTAAGGCAGCGGACCGACTTCGAGACGGCGCTGAACATCCTCGCGGGGCGACCGGTCGGGGCGACGATCCCTCCGGTCGACTTCGGGGAGCGCCCGGCAGCTCGGTTCGATGGCGAACGACTCCGGGCGACGGGAGTGGGCGCAAGGCCCGAGGTCAGGGCGGCGCGACTGCGGATCGAGGGCGGCGAACGGGCGCTGCGGCTCGCGCGTCGCCGGTACAGGCCCGACTTCACCGTGGGCGTCGCGTGGGGGAACGTGCTGGGCCGCCGAGACGACCTCGGTAGGGCCGATCCCCCACCCGACAACGGACGGGACACCTACAGCTTCACCCTCGGCGCGAGCATTCCGGTGTTCAGGTCCAGCTACGACGCGGGGGTCCGCGAGGCCGCCGCGCACCTGGCCGCCGCCGAGGAGGCGCACCGGGGCGCGGTCGACGCGGTGGCGCTCGCCGTGCGCTCCACCGCGTTCCGGCTGACGACGATCGAGGAACAGCTGGCCCTGTTCGAGAGGGCGCTGCTCCCGCAGGCCGAACAGGCGCTCCGCGCCACCGAGGAAGCGTACTCGGCGGGTGTCACCGGCGTGGTCGAGCTGCTGGACAGCGACGAGGTCCTGCTCGATGTGCGCCTCGGTCTGGCGCGTCTGCGGGCCGACTACATGAAGGCGCTGGCGGAGATGGAGCGGGCCATCGGCTCGGCGTTCCCGGAGGAGGAATCATGAACCGCGCAAGGACGGGCAGGGGCCGGGGGGCCGGGTTGCTGGCGCTGGGCGTCGTGATCGGGGCGGGAGCCGCCGCGCTGCTGCTGCGGGATGAGGCGGCCGAACCGACCGGCAGCGAATCCGAGACCGGCGGTGACCGCAGGATCCTCTACTGGCGGGCGCCGATGGACCCGACGTACACCTCCGACCGGCCGGGCAAGTCCCCCATGGGAATGGACCTGATCCCGGTCTACGAGGACGAGGCCCCTGCGGACGAGGCGGGCGCGCAGGGCAGCGTCCGGGTCAGCCGGAGCTTCCTGCAGAACTTCGCGGTGCGCACCGCCGAGGTTGGTCGCGGCGCGCTTCCGGTGTCGATCCGCACGGTGGGCATCCTGGCGCACAACGAGGAACGCGTCGTCTCGGTCCAGACCAAGTACGAGGGGTGGATCGAGGGGGCGAGCGTGAACAACGTCGGCGAGACGGTCGCGCGCGGGGACGTCCTGTTCGAGATCTACAGCCCGCAGCTCGTTACCACGCAGCGCGAGTTCCTGGGCGCGATGGACTACGTGGGACGCCTGCGCGAGAGCGGGGCCTACGCCGAGGCCGTGGACCGGGCGCAGTCGCTGGTCGAGGCGGCCAGGGAGCGGCTGCTCTTCTGGGACATGACCGAGGCGCAGATCGACGAGCTCGCCGCGTCGGGAACGGTGGCGCGCACGGTTCGGGTCTTCTCGCCCGCCACCGGATTCATCGTGGAGAAGATGGGCGACTCGCTCGAGGGCATGAGGCTCGGCCCCGGCATGACGATCCTGAAGATCGCCGATCATTCGACCCTCTGGGCCGAGACCGAGTTCTACGAGGACGACCTGAGGCACGTGCGCGAAGGGCAGGCCGTGACGGTCGAGGCCGACGCCTTTCCGGGGCGGGAGTGGAGCGGGCGCATCCTGTTCTTCCGGCCGGCGGTCAACGCGCAGACGAGGACGCTTACCGCGTTCGTGGAGGTCTCCAACCCGGACCTGCTGCTCCGTCCCGGCATGTACGTGAACGTGACCGCGCGGGCGCGGGGCGCTGCGGACGCCGTGATGGTGCCCGCCGAGGCGGTCCTGCACAGCGGGACGCGCACCGTGGCGATCGTCAGCAGGGGGGACGGGGTCTTCGAGCCGCGCGAGGTGGTGCTCGGCACCGAGAGCGAGGGGGTGCACGAGGTGGTCGCTGGACTGGCTGCGGGCGAGAGCGTGGTGGTGTCGTCCCAGTTCCTCATCGATTCGGACGCGAACTTGAGGGCGGCCATCTCGCAGCTTCTGGGCGCGGCTCCCGACACGGGCGCGGCGATGCCCCATGAGCACTGACGGGGGCACGGGCATGTTCGCGCGGATCATCGACGGGTCGATCAGGAACCGACTTCTGGTCGTTCTCAGCACCGTCCTGGTGGTCGTCGCAGGCGTGTTCGCGCTGACCCGCACGCCAGTCGACGCGATCCCCGACCTCTCCGATGTCCAGGTCATCATTCAAACCGAATACCCCGGCCAGGCGCCGAGGATCGTCGAGGACCAGGTCACCTACCCCATCACCACCCAGATGCTGGCGGCCCCGTTCGCACAGGTCGTGCGCGGGTTCTCGTTCTTCGGCGTGTCGTTCGTGTACGTGATCTTCGAGGACGGCACCGACCTGTACTGGGCGCGGAGCCGGGTTCTGGAGTATCTGAACGCGATCTCCGGGCAGCTTCCCGCGGGCGTCGCCCCCAGCCTGGGACCGGACGCGACGGGGGTGGGCTGGGCGTTCATGTATGCGCTGCGGTCCGACCGGCACGATCTCGGCGAGCTGCGCTCGATCCAGGACTGGTTCCTCAAGTACGAGCTGACGGCGGTGCCGGGCGTCTCAGAGGTGGCCGGTGTGGGCGGATTCGTGCGCCAGTACCAGGTGACGGTCGATCCGAACCGGCTGCGGGCCTACAACCTGCCGATCGCGGCGATCCACGCGGCGATTCGGGAGAGCAACAGCGACGTGGGGGGCGGCCTGATCGAGGTCGGCGAGAAGGAGTTCATGATCCGCGGCCTGGGCTACATCCGCTCGCTGGACGACATTCGGCGGATCGGGCTCGGCGTGGGTGCGGACGGGACCCCGATCCTGCTCCAGGACGTGGCGCGGGTGAGCGTGGGCCCAGAGAGCCGGCGCGGGCTGGCGGAGTGGAACGGCGAGGGCGAGACGGTGGGCGGCATCGTGGTGGTGCGGTCGGGTGCGGACACGAGGCGGGTGATTCGCGACGTGAAGGCCAGGCTGGAGGAGATCGCGCCGGGTCTGCCGGAGGGCGTCGAGATCGAGGTGGCCTACGACCGCAGTGCCCTGATCGACCGGGCGGTGGGGAGCATCCGCACCAGCCTCGGGCAGCAACTGCTGATCGTGGGCCTGGTGTGCTTCGTCTTCCTCTTCCACCTGCGGAGCGGACTGGTGGCGGTGATCGCGCTGCCGGTGAGCATTCTGCTGGCGCTGATCGTGGTCCGGCTGCAGGGGATCACCCTCAACATCATGTCGCTGGGCGGGATCGCGGTTGCGATCGGCACGATGGTCGACGCTGGCATCGTGATGGTGGAGAACGCGCACAGGCACCTGGCCAAGCACGGGGGACGACGTCCGCACTGGGAGATCATCGCCGGGGCCGCGCGCGAGGTGGGCCCGTCGCTCTTCTTCGCGTTGCTGGTGATCACCGTGTCGTTCATGCCCGTCTTCGCGCTCGAAGCGCAGGAGGGGCGGCTCTTCAGGCCGCTCGCGTTCACCAAGACCTACGCAATGGCGGCGGCGGCGCTGCTCTCGGTGACGCTGGTCCCCGTGCTGGTGGGGTACTGGGTGCGTGGAGCGATCCGCCCGGCGACGGACACGCCGGTCGGCCGGCTGCTGGGGAGCGCGTATTGGCCGGTGCTGGGGTTCGTGCTGCGCTTCCGGGCGTGGGTGGTGGTCGCCGCGGTGGTGGGACTGGCGGCCACGGTGGTCCCGCTGTCGCGGCTGGGATCGGAGTTCATGCCGCCGCTCTGGGAGGGCGACCTGCTCTACATGCCCACCACGCTGCCGGGCGTCTCGATCACCGAGGCGCGCGAGATCCTGCAGCAGACGGACCGAATCATCCACACCTTCCCGGAGGTGCGGCATGTGTTCGGGAAGGTGGGTCGCGCCGACACGGCGACCGACCCCGCGCCGCTGTCGATGATCGAGACCACGATCGCGCTCAAGCCGCAACGGGAGTGGCGGCCCGGCATGACGCCGGAGCGGCTCGTCGAGGAGCTGGACGCGGCCCTGCGCGTGCCGGGGCTGACGAACGCCTGGACCATGCCGATCCGAAGCCGCATCGACATGCTCTCGACCGGGATCCGCACGCCGGTGGGCATCAAGATCGCCGGTACCGATCTGGCCGTGCTGGAGCGCCTGGGCCGCGAGATCGAGGGCGTCGTGCGGGACGTTCCGGGCACCGCCAGCGTCTACGCCGACCGGGTGATGGGCGGAAACTACCTGGACTTCGAGATCGACCGCGGCGCAATCGCCCGGCACGGCCTCAGCGTGAGGGACGTGCAGGAGGTGATCCAGACGGCGATCGGCGGGATGAACGTCACCACCACCGTCGAGGGCCTGGAGCGCTACCCGGTCAACCTGCGCTACGGCCGCGAGCTCCGCGACGACCTGCCCGGGCTGCGCGCCGTGCTGGTCACCACGCCCGAGGGCCACCAGGTGCCGCTCGGAACCCTGGTCCGGATGGAGTACGTGGTGGGTCCGCCGAGCATCAAGAGCGAAGGCGCGAAGCCCAACGCATGGGTGTACATCGACATCCGCGACATCGACGTCGGCGGCTACGTCGAGGCGGCCCGCGAGGCCGTGGCCGAAGCCGTCGCAATGCCGCCCGGCTACACGCTCTCTTGGAGCGGCCAGTACGAATACCTGGAGCGTGCCCAGCAACGACTGGCGTACGTGGTGCCGCTCACTCTCTTCCTGATCTTCATTCTGATCTACCTCACCACCCGCTCCGTCCCCGAGACCCTCCTGGTCCTGCTGGGCGTCCCCTTCGCGATCGCCGGCTCGTTCTGGCTGCTGCACATCCTCGACTACGACCTCAGCATCGCGGTGTGGGTCGGGATCATCGCGCTGGCCGGCCTCTACGCCGAGACCGCGATCGTCTTCCTCCTCTACCTGAACGTGTCCTGGCGCGACTACCGCGACCGGGGCCTGCTCACCGACCGCCGCGCCCTCGCACAGGCGATTCGGCGCGGTTCGGTGCAGCGCGTCCGCCCCATCATGATGACCATCGCGACCGACGTGATCGGCCTGCTGCCCATCATGTGGAGCGCGGGCGCCGGCGCCGACGTGATGAAGCGGATCGCCGCGCCGCTGGTAGGCGGCGTGGTGACGTCGGGGGCCGTCGTGCTGCTACTCTTCCCGGTGGCGTTCTACGTGTGGAAGGGACGGGGGCTGCCGGGGGGCCAACCCTGACGTAACGTTAGGGTTGAGGCCCTGGCTGATCTCGCGCGAATCGGGATCACGCCATGATCTTGAATCAAATAGGTTGGTAGAGATGGATTCGCGCCGGAGGTGCCGAGGAACGAGGGCCGTCCATGTCTTTCATCAAGAAGCAGCTCGCGGAGGCCTGGGACGCGCTCCGTGCGAGTCAGCGTCACCGCGACGACGCTCTGGCCGAGGTTCGCATCCGCAAGCTCAGGGGCATCGTGGACCTGCGTGTTCCATTTCAATATCCCGTGTCCGTGCTGGCGGGGCCCAACGGGAGCGGCAAGTCCACGGTTCTCTTTGCCTGTGCCTGTGCCTACCGGGTGCCCGGCCGCAGCCCGCGAGAGTTCACACCCGCCACTCTCTTTCCCAACTTCACGCACCAACAGCCGAAGGATCTCGCCGACCCTGTACGTCGAACTGAACTCGAGTTCCACTACGTTCATGGTGACAAGCGGGTCTCCATGGTTTGGCGCCGACGCAAGTCGTGGAATCGCAGCTACATGGGCCGGAAGGCAGGGAAGCAGCCGGAGAGGGATGTCTATCTCCGGACCTTGGCGAACCTTACCAACCCCTCAGAGGTCCGAGGCATTCTCCAACTTGGAAGAAAGGACTTCCAGACGCGAACACTGAGCCCGGAACTCCTGATCTTCGCCCACCGCATTCTGCCTTGGCGGTACCGGAAACTGGCATTGATAAGTGACAGGCCCACAAGGGATCTGCTCTTCGCCGACCTGGACGGGGCCGCCAGCTATTCGGAGTTCCACATGTCGTCCGGGGAACGAAGCGTTCTCCGCATCTCGAAGGACATTTCGGGACTGTCCAACGCACTTGTCCTGATCGACGAGGTCGACACTGGGCTCCACCCGTATACCCAACAGCAGACCATGCTGGAACTGCAGCGCAGCGCGCTCCGCCAAGGGTTGCAGGTCGTAGTTGCGTCCCACAGCCCTGTCGTGATCGACAGCGTTCCTCCCGAGGGCCGGATCTTCCTGGATCGTGACGACGCGACGGGAGAAGTGCGACTTGCTCCAGTCTACCGGGACATCTTTCAGAAGGCGCTGTACGGCCAGTCGCGAGACCAGTTGTCCATTCTCTGTGAGGATGCTGTGGGCGAAGGGTTGATTCGGGGCGTGCTCGACATGCTGAATGTCGACCTTGGGCTGCGCCACGAGGACGTGATGATTGGAAGGAATACCGGTAGGGATGAATTCCCCGGCCACGTCCGCGCACTGGGCAAGTTCGGCAAGCTCAAGGACTTCATCGTGGTGTTGGACGGCGATTCGCGCGACCTCGAAAGCAGAATCAAGGCCATTGCAGAGGGTTTCGGGCAAAGCGTGCAACCCCTCTTCCTCCCCGGCGAGTCGCCTCCCGAGCAGTGGATCTGGGAAAGACTCGGGAAGCGCCCCGCCACATACGCTCCTCAACTGGGCTTGGAGGTGACCGAGATGGAGAGCGCAATGTCGGAGTTGGATCGCCTCGCCGAGGGAGCGGTGAAACAGCGGGACGCAGCCCGGACCGCACTCGGGAGCTTCGCTGCCGTGCTCCATAGAGAGGTGCCCGGAATCGCGCGGATTGTCGGGAGGACCGAGGCCGAGCACAACTCGATGCCCGAATTCCTGATTGGACTCAGGGAGCAGATTGCGATGTGGAGGAAACTCTGATCCCCTACTCCGGCAACCTCAGCGCCACCAGCCGCCCCGGCCGTCCCACCTGCACCACGACGTGCTGCTGCCCCTCGTGGCTGTACGTCATCATGCCGTACTGGCCGGCGCCGGGCATTTCGACCGTGCCGACGAAGTCGCCCGTCATCTTGTCGTAGGCGTTCAGCACAGGCGGTCCGTTCGCGCCCTCGGTGGTGTAGAGCAGATCACCCGCCACCATCTGGATCGACAGGCCCCCTCCTCCCGCGCGCGACAGGTCGACGCCCTGCGTGGCCGGGTGGTCGCGAACGGCCTCGTCGACCTCTCCGACAGGAATCCACCAAAGCCGCTCGCCGGTGTTCATGTCGTACGCCGAAAGGCGGTTGTACGGGGGCTTGGGAATCGGCAGCCCCTGAACGCGCGGCAGCCCGCCGCCCACGCCCGCGACCCATTCGGATATGGTGACGCCCGTCGTCTTGGGATCGTCGGGATCGTCGGCGTCCGCGCCGGCACCGACCCGACCGCCGCTGCAGTTGCGCCGGTGCGACGCGTACAGGATGCCCGTCGTGGGGTCGAGCGTGGCGGGATGGGTGATGTTCAGCCCGCCGTAGCAGCGAATGTTCTCGGCCACCGGCCCGTCGTAGCCCTCGTACAGGCGGGGCACGAAGGGACCGCCCACCCGATAGCGGCTCAGGATCTCCATCGCCTCGGCGCGAAGCTCGGGCGTGAAGTCGATGATGTCGTCGTCGGAGAGCGACATCGGCTCCATGGGCTCCGGCCAGTTGGGCACGGGCTGGGTCGCGGCCGTCCAGTTGCCGGGCACCTCGGTCTGCGGCACCTCGACCTCTTCGATGGGCCAGATCGGCTCGCCGGTCTCGCGGTTGAAGGCGAAGATGAGGCCCGTCTTGTTGGTCTGGATCACGGCCGGAACGGGCGCGCCGTCCACCGTCAGGTCCACCACGATCGGCACGTTCGGCAGGTCGTAGTTCCACTGGTCGTTGTGGACGATCTGGTAGTGCCACACGCGCTGGCCGGTGGTGGCGTCGAGGGCGATCACGCTGGTCGAGAACAGGTTGTGCCCCGGACGGAAGCCGCCGAAGTAGTCGATCGTCGGCGGGTTGGTGGGGATGTACACGATGCCCCGCTCGTAGTCGGCGGACATCGGTGCCCACGAGGACACGTCGCCCGTGTACTGCCACGCGTCGTTCTCCCAGGTGTCGTGCCCGAACTCGCCGGGACGCGGAATGACGTGGAACTTCCACCTGTGCTCGCCGGTGCGCGCGTCGAAGCCCAGAATGTCGCCCGGCACATTCTCGATGCGCGTCTGGTAGTACCCCTGCTCGGCGGAGTTGCCCACCACGACCGTGCCGTCCACGACAATCGGCGGCGACGAGGTCGTGATGTACCCCAGGTCGCGCGGAATGCCGTAGTCCGGATCGTAGTCATCCTCGGTGCCCTCCCACGGTCCCCAGCCATCGAGAAGGGGCGGCAGCATGTCCACAACGCCCGTTTCCGGGAACCCGTCGATCGGCACCGGCTGGCCGAATCCCTCGATGTGCCGTCCGGTCTTCGCGTCCAGCGCGTGCAGGAAGAACGCCGGCGACGTGTAGTAGATCACCCCGCGCCCGTCGAGCTCCCCGTAGGCCACCCCCTTCCCGTAGTTCTGCCGCATCGACCGTTCCCAGCGCGTCGTGTTCGGCTCGCGGTAGGTCCACACCGTCTCGCCGGTCGCCGGGTCGATCGCCGCCACCGTGCGCCGCTGCCCCGCCACCGTGTACAGCAACCCGTCGATGTACGTCGGCGTCGACTTCATCTGGGGGTCCACGTCCGGCCCGAAGTTGTCGGCGCGCCACACCCACGCCACCTCCAGACTCTCGAAGTTGCCCGCGTCGATCTGGTCCACCGGCGAATACCGGGTGCCCCACGCGTCCGCGCTCTGATAGCGCCATTCGCCGGGCGGATTCTGGCGATCCTGCGCGAACGAGGGGGCGGGCACGCCGAGCGCGATTGCGGGAACGGCAAGCAGGATTTTGGAAACGAGTGTCGGCGTGGACCGCATTGCTGGGACTCCGGGTCGTGGGGAGGCGTCGTCACTCCAATGGTAGGGATAACCGCGTCCGTCGCGCTACGTAGCCCTCTCCAGCTCCACCCGTACCCGCTCGGGTCTGAGCGGCAGTCGCCGCATGCGCACGCCCGTCGCGTCGTGGATCGCGTTCGCGATGGCGGCGGGAACCGTTCGGTGCGACGGTTCGCCCGCGCCGTAGGGAAGCAGATCCGGACGGCCCGGATTGGGGTCGCCGTTCACGACCACGACGTCGATGCGCTCGGGCGTGTCCATGTGCGTAAGGGTCGGATGCGTGCGCCAGTCCACGCTCGTGACCTTCTCGCCGTCGAACTGCACCTCCTCGTACAGGGTGCGGCTGATGCCGTGCAGCAGATTGCCCTGCACGGTGCTCTCGAGGCCGTCCGGGTTGATCACGAGCCCGCAGTCGTGACCGCACACCATCCGCCTGACCCACACGCGCCCCGTCTCGCGGTCCACCTCGACCTCGGCGATGGTGGCGACCGTGGTTCGCGCCCGGTACGCGTAGGCGATGCCGCGACCCGTGAGGACGCGCCCGCTCCCCACGGCCTTGGGCGAAGGCCGCCGATCCCACCCGTAGGCCTCGGCGGCGGCCTCGACCACGGCGATCGAGCGGGCGCGGCGGTGGGCCTCGTCGTCGTCGCTGCTTCCGCGCAGCAACCGCAGCCGGAACTCGACCGGGTCGGCGTTCGCGGCGGCCGCCAGCTCGTCGATGAACGACTCGCCGGCGAAGGCAGTCTGCGGGCCGTTCGGATCGCGCAGATTGCCCGTGCGCAGCGGCGTCTCGAAGGCAAGCGGAAAGCGCACGGGCAGCGTCTCCTGGCGCCGGTTCGGAATGTGGTACATCTCGTCGGGGCCCCGACCGCCGCCCGGCGAAGGGCGCTCGGGCCGGATCCCCATGAGCTGGGCGATCAGCACCGTGTCGGCCTGGTTGTACCCCACGTGGGCGTAGTTGGCGATCCGCGCCCGGTAGTCCAGCGCGACCACGTTGCCGTCGGCGTCGAGCCCTCCCCGCAGGTCGATGGCGAAGGCCGGGCCCTTCGTGTCCCAGGCCGTCTCCTCCGCTCGCGACCATTGCACTCGCATGGGCCGCCCCAGCTCCTTGGCCAGATAGGCCGCCTCGAAGCCCGCGTCATCCGCCGCCGTGCGCCCATAGAGCTGCGGCCCCTCCATCCAGATGACGCGCACCTGCTCCGGTGCCATGCCCACGAACTCGGCGATCCCGGTCCGGTGGCTGTACGGCTTCATGTCGTTGGTGTAGATCGTCATCTGGCCGTCCGACGGGTCGGCCAGGCCGTGCGCGGGACCGATCGCCGTGTGGCCCTGGAAGGGGATGTCGTAGGCGGCATCGACCACCGCCGCGGCGTCCGCCAGAGCGGCGTCGGGGTCGCCCTGCACACGTGCGGACGCCGCCGCACGGCCTCCACCCCCAGGCCGCCCACCCGCCGCGCCCGCACCCCCAGGCCGCCCACCCGCCCCCCTGGCCGGACCCGCGCCCCGCATGTAGTCGAACAGATCCTCCGACTTCGGGAACGGGGCCGTCGCAGGCTTCTCCCACTCCACCGCGAGTTGTTCCGCCGCCTCGATGGCCTGCTCCTCGCGCTCGCACACCACCGCCACGTAGTTGCCCTCGCTCACCACCCGGATCAATCCAGGCAGATCACTCACCGACGATTCGTCCACGCTCACCAGCGTCGCGCCAGCGAACGGCGGCCGCACATTCCGCGCATGCACCATGCCCGGCAGCGCGACATCGACCGCCCACTCCAGCGATCCGTCCACCTTGCCGGGAATGTCGTAGCGCGGAATCGACTGCCCGACCAGGTTCAGCTCCTGGACCGCCTTGACCTGCGCCAGCCCGGTGGTCGCGTTGACGTTCGCGCCCATCAGCGCCACGTCGAAGCGGCCTCCGCCGACAAGCTCACCGTAGCCGACGCTGCGCGAACCATCGCCCCGCACCGAGATCAACCCGTCGCTAACCGCGAGCCTCTCCAACGGCACGCCGAACCGTTCCGCCGCCATCTCGAGCAGCACCCGCCGCGCCTCGGCCGCCACCCGCCGCGCGGCCATCGCATCGCGCTCGATCGCGTCCGATCCACCCGATCCGCCCTGGTCGACGGTCATGTCGGTCCGCCCCATCACGAGCGTCGTGTCGTCGTAGGCGATGTCGAGTTCGTCGCACAGGATCTGCCGCGTGGCCGTACCCGTGCCCTGCCCACCGTCCGTCTTGCCAACGTAGAAGGTTGCCCTGCCGTCCTCGTGAACAACCAGCCACGAGTCGAGCTGGAGGAAGTCGAGCTCCGGGTACGGCGCCGGCTCCCCGGCTTCGCCCGCAACCCCCCACCGTCCCACATCCGCCGCCCCCGCGCCGCTGAACCCGAGCACGAACAGCCCCGACGTTTTGAGAAAGTCGCGCCGCGACGAGGTGCCGTCCCACGGCGCCAGCGCGACGTCCACAGCGGCGGGCCGCCCGCCATCGCGTCCGGCCCTCATCGGTCCGCCTCCCCGCTCGCCATTGCGTCCGCCGCCCGCTTCACCGCCGCCTGAATCCGGTAGTAGGTCATGCAGCGACAAAGCACGCGGTTCATGCCCTGCCGAATCTCGTCGTCACTCGGACTGGGATTGTCGTCGAGCAGCGCCGCCGCCGTAAGGATCTGCCCGTTCTGGCAGTAGCCGCACTGCGGCACCTGCTCGTCGATCCACGCCTGCTGCACGGGGTGCAGCTCACCGTCGCCGGACAGCCCCTCGAGCGTGGTGATCTCGGTGCCCTGCGCCCGCGACACCGGCCGCGAACACGAACGCACCGGGTTGCCGTTCATCAGCACGGTGCATGTCCCGCACTGACTGAGCCCGCAGCCGAACCGAGGCCCCCGCAGACCAAGATCGTTGCGCAGCACGTACAGCAGCGGCGTCGCAGGATCGACCGCGACCGTGTGGCTCTCTCCGTTGACCCTCAGCGTGATCTCGCTCATCCGATCATCTCCTCCGCGAGGCGTGCACGATCATGGCGAACGGGGCTATTGTGCCGCCGAACGGAGTCGATTCGCAAGTCAACTTCAACGCACGAGGATTCCGCCATTAAGCACACGTCCAGCACCCAATCCCTGGTCGCGGTCGCCATCGCCATCGCCCTATCCGCCTCCTGCGACCGGCCAGCCACCGACGACGCGGCCGCAACCCCCACCGTCACCCTCGCCATTCTGGGCCAAGCGCTCATCGAGCACGACCCGCGCCGGTATCTGGACACCCCGCTCGCCACCGTCGTGCCGATCCTCGACTCCGCCGACGCCGTGTTCACCAACCTCGAGGTCGCCGTGGCCGGACCCGGGTGCAACTGCTCGCCGACCCGCGACGACGTCTTCTTCCACGGTGCCGGGCCCGAAGTCCTCGACTACCTGGGCGATATCGGTGTCTCGTTGCTGTCGCTGGCCAACAACCACTCGTGGGACTACGGGGACGCGGGCGTGGTGTCCACGCTCGAGGAGGCCGCGAGGCGTGGGTTCACGCACGCGGGGACCGGGCGGACCATCGCCCACGCGGTGGCCCCGGCGTACCGCAACATCGGCGGTCTGCGCATCGGGATGGTCGCCGTCGCCACAGTGAACGCGCCGCCCGAGGCCATGGCGACGGACACGGAGACGGGCGTCAATCTCATGCCTCCAGACGACACCGTGGCCTGGAACCGGAACATCGGCGCGATCCGCAGGGCTGCGGCGAACAGCGACGTCCTCATCGCCTACCACCACTACCAGATCGACGCGGGCCCCGGCTGGCAGGAGCGGTGGGCGCGGGCGGCCATCGACGCGGGCGCGGATCTGTACGTGGCCCACGGCGAGCCGATGCTGGCGGCCGTCGAGGCTTACGGCGGCGGGCTGATTCTGTATGGCCTCGGCAACTTCATCTTCCACAGCCGCACCGAGATCGGGAACTACCCGCCGGAGGTCTGGGAGAGCGCGGTCGTCACGGTGGCCGTGGGTGCGGACGGGGTGCGCGCAGCCGGATTCACGCCGGTCGTGCTCGACGAGGGCACGCCGGGGGAGCTGTTCCTCGAGACGCGCGGCTACCCCGAGGTGGCGGAGGGCGAGGTGGCGGACGGGATTCTGCGGCGGCTCGCGGAGATGTCGGAAGCCTACGGAACGCCGCTGGACGTGCGCGACGGACGGGCTTGGTGGGCGGCGCCAGACGGGTAAAGACCTCGGCCGGGCCATAGGCTTTCTGATGATGTCAGGCTCTTAGTTCGGTTTAGCCCCTAAACCGAACTAACGGCCACACGCCTCGGTGACGCCCCCCGCACACCCACGCCCGCCGGCGAGCTAGCCGCGGCGATTCCGCCACTCGCGCGCCGCCTCCACCACGCGCTCCACGTCGTCCTCGTTGTTGTAGACCCCCACCGAGAAGCGCAGTGCGCCGCGCCGGATCGCCAGGCGGATGCCCGCGGCAGTCAGGTGGGCGTGCAGCGAATTCATCGCCGGATCGTCGGCCGTGTAGTGCCGACCGCTGCCGCTCTTCCCAACACAGACGATGTGCGCCAGATGCGGTCCGGGTCGCCCGCCCGCCACCGGAAGGCCCAGATCCGCCAGTTTGTCCGCCATATTGGCCGCTAGATGGCGGACAAACCGCTCCACGCGCCCGATTTCCCAGCCCTCGAGCAGTTGCAGCGCCGCGTCCGCCGCCGCCGCACCCAGGTAGTTGTAGTTGCCCACGTCGAACCGCAGCGCGCCCGGACGGTAGCGCAGATCGCCCACCGTGTACGTCGTCTCGTGCCCGTCGAGATCGACCCCGAAGCGGGCGAGGTGGATCGGCACCAGCGTATCGGCCACATCCCGCCACACGTATAGAAACCCGAAACCGTATTCGGCAAGCAGGCACTTCTGGGTCGCCACGGCCAACGCGTCCACGCCCAGACGCCGCACATCGGTGCGCAGCGCCCCGATCGACTGCGCCGCATCGACCAGTGTCAGCGCGCTCACCCGCCGGGCCGCCGCCGCGACGGCCGCGACATCGGTGATGAACCCCGGCGCGAACGAGATGCTCGGGACGGTCACCAGCCGGGTGCGCTTGTCCATCGCCGCGCCCATCGCCTCCACCGGCACGCGGCCGCCCTCGGGCGCCACCGTGCGCACCTCGATCCCGTGCATCCGGGCCAGGTTGTGCCACAGGTAGATGTTGTTGGGGTGCTCCAGCGCCGGACACAGCACCACGTTGTCGCCCGCCTTCCACGGCAGGCTGGCCCCGAACAGATTCAGCCCCTCCGAGACGTTCTTCGTGATCGCGACCTCGTCCGGCCGCGCACCGATCAGCCCGGCGAACGACGACCGCGCGCGCTCGACCACCGCCCGCATTGCGTCCTTGTCCCCGCCGCGCAGCATGCGCATCCGCAAGTGGTCCGACACCGCCGCCCGCACCGGCTCGGGCACCAGCGCGCGTGCCGAGATGTCGAAGTACGCCTGCTCCTCGGCACCGGGAAAAAGCGCCCGGATCTCAGGATTCATTGGTGCTTGCCTCCGAACGAGCGATCAGCGAAGTCCCCACCATGTCACCCATGATGTTCACCGTCGTGTTGCCAATGTCAACCAGCCGATAGATCCCGCCCACGATCGCCGCCACCTCGACGGGCAGCCCGAACGCCTGCACGTAGATCAGCGCGATCACGAAACCGCCGCCCGGAATCCCGCCCGACCCCTCCGACAGCAGCAGTCCCAGCAGCAGGATCGCGACGAAGTCCGCCGGCGTGAAGGTGACGCCAGCCGCCTGCGCGGTGAAGAAGAGGACCGCGCCCAGCATCGCCGCCGTCCCGTCCTTGTTGAGTTGGGCCCCGAGGGGGAGGGTGAACGAGTACACGCTGCGAGGCAGGCCAAGCCTCCGGGCCGTCTCCATCCCGACCGAGAGCGATGCGAGACTCGACGTCGTGGCTGCGGTGGTCGCCCACAGGGAACCCGTTCCCCGCAGGAAGGGCACTGGGCGCATGTCGCCAAAGAGGCGCAGCAGCGTCATGTACCCGGCGAAGATCACCAGCTGCGCGGCCCACAGGCCACCCAGAAAGCGCGCCATCGGCCCGAGCAGGTCGGCCCCGTAGCGCCCCACCGTCACCGCGATCAGGGCGCCGATCCCGACCGGGGCCGTCCACAGCACGATGTGGACGAGGCGCCGAAAAAGGTTCGCCAGGTCCTCGTACGCGGTCGCGAGCCGTTCGCGCGCTCCGCCCCGCAGCGCCATCGTCGCGACGCCGAGAAGCAGCGCCAGCACCACAAGCTGCACCACATTGCCGTCGCTGAACGCCCGGAACACGTTGGTCGGGATCATCCCAAGCAGGATCTCGGCAACGGAGGGCGCCTCGCCGACCGGCCCCGCCACCTGTTCGGTCAGCTGCATCCCCGCACCCGGCTGGAGGATCGCCGCCGCCCCGATCCCCAACGACAGCGCGATCACGTCGGTCGTCAGGAAGTAGCCCACCGTCTTCCCGGCCAGCCGCCCCAACGTGCGCATGTCGGACAGCGCGGTCAGCCCCGCGAGCAGGTTGAAGAAAACGAGCGGCACCGCCGCCAGAACCAGCAGGTTGATGAAGAGGTCGCCGAGGGGCTGGAGAACCGCCACGCGTTCGCCCATGACCGCGCCGACCGCCACGCCCGTCAGCATCCCGACCAGGATTCTCTTCATCCCGGAACTTGCAGCCACGCGCCGAAGCTGGCCAATTGTCGGGGCCGGAGCCGTCGCGGCCGGCGCCCACCGAAACGACGAATTCCACCAGGACATCGATCGAGATGACAGCTACCCGACTTGCGATGGCGGGGGGCATCGCACTCCTCGCGGCCGACACCAGCGCACAATCGCTCGACGAGGCGATGGCGGCGCTCACCGAGGGTCAGTTCCTTGAAGCGGCGGCTGTCGCCGAGGCGGTTGGCACCTCCGACGGCTACGCCATGGCGGCCCAGTCACTGGCGGTGCACGGTCACTATGTGGCGGACGACGAGGATCGGGACGACGTGTTGCGACGCGCGGTCGAGATGGCCGAACGGGCGGTGCGCGCCGATTCGACAAACATCAGGGCGCTATTCGAGCATGCCCACGCGCTCGGCCGCCGCGCTCAGAGCGCGGGCGCGATCACCGCGCTCCGCGAGGGCATGGGTGGGAAGATCCGCGATCTGCTGGAGGCGGTGCTTGCCCGCGACCCCAACCACGCCCTTGCGCACATGGCGCTGGCGAGCTGGCACGCCGACGTCGATGCCGCCGGACGCGTCGCACGATGGATGTACGGCGGAAACAAGGAGGACGCCGTCGTCCACTTTGAGCGGGCCCTGGAACTCGCGCCCGATTCGAAGGTCGTGCTGATGGAGTACGGGGTCCGGCTCGCCCGGCTCGACGAAGAATCGGGTGCTGAACGGGCCAGGGAGATGCTGTCGAGGGCGCTCGATCTGCCGGTCCGGGATGCCTATGAGGAGTACGTTCACCTGGATGTGCTGGACGGACTGGACGCGCTGAAGGGCAGTTAGCCGGGGGCGGCCATCAGCTCCAGCACGCGGGCGAGCATTTCGCCGTAGTAGCCGGCCACGTTCTCGGGCGTGAGCGGCATCCATTCGTCCACGATCACGGGGTTGCCCTCGGCGATCTCTCCGTTCGGCCGGATCGTGTGACCGATGTTCCACATGAACCCGACGACTGGCTGGTCCGTGCCGGGAAAGGTGAGCACCTCGTCCCACTCCCAGGTGTTGGAATAGCCGCCGGGAGGCATCCCCACAACGGGGCCGAGGCCGTTGTCCACCACGATCGACACGAACTGGTCGAGGTGGGAGCCGCCGCTCGGCCCTGAAATGACGCCGAGGGGGCCACGGAAGTGCACGGCCGCCGGTGCCAGAGTCCCGTCCGAGTCACGCGGAGCGTGCGCAAGCTTGAAGGGAACGTTGTTGCTGTACGCGTCGCCCCGTTCGAATGCGCCCATCACGTCGTCCTCCAACCACTCCATCAGCCAGGTGCCGTCGTCGATGGTCTCGGGGACACCGCCATCGTTGATGTCGCGCTCCGCGAAGTCGCGCCGCTTGTCCGCGATGAAGGGAAGGATGATGTCGCTGATGCGCAGGTTGCCGAAGGTGGTCCGGAAGGGCCTGGGCTGCAGCCGCTGCATGGCGTAGGCGCCGAGCGAGCCGCCCCGGCTGCGCGTCACATCCATGACGAGCGCGTGGTCGAGGAAGCCGCGCTCCGCCGCGAAGGCGACGAGGCGGTCGACGTCGGCGACCATGGTCTTGCGGAAGCCGCGCCAGACCAGGACGAGGAAGCGGCGGTCGTCGTCGGGCGCGAGGAGGTCGTAGGTGGGGGTGCTGAGCGCGACCGAAAGACCCGGGTAGGAGGGTTCGCCGATGCCGGTCCAGGCGAGGGTGGCGGGGTCGGCGAACGGGAGGGTGTGCTCGTGCTCGCGGCCACCGGCGTCGGCGAGGCGGAGCCGGAGCGAGTCGCTGCGCAGACGGGGCGGGAATCCGGCGGTGGCGAGCGTCATGGCCTCGGCCAGCTTCCAGCGCAGGTGCGCACGGGTCGAATGGCGCATGAAGGCGGTGGCGGAGTCGTGCCATTCGGCGACGGGCATGCCGTTGACGGCGACGACGCGGGCGCCGACGAGCTCCGCTGTCGCGTCCTCATCAGGCGACGCCAAGGCAACGTCGCCCACGAAGTAGTCCGCCTCGCCGGCACCGTCGGAGTAGTCCGGGAAGATCCGGACGGGTACCTGCCGCGGCGGTGCGGGATCCGGCCCGCCGGCCACGTCCAGCCCCGCGCTGTCGGATGGCGCGAGCCCGTCCGTCACCAGAAACAGGTCGAGGTGGCGGTCGCGGCGGGCGTGGCTCAGGCGGGCGAGCGCGTAGAAGAGTTCGTCGTCGGTCTCGGCGGCGACGACATCGTCGCGCAGCACCCGCATTGCGCCGATCGGGTCGAACCCCAGCCGCCCGTTCTTGACGGGCGAGAAGGCTTCGCGGCGCTCGGTGCGCGCAACGATGGTGTCGAAGAGCGCGGCGCGCAGCGCGGGCGTGCCGGTGGGGCCGGGTGCAGAGGGGCCAGCCGCGGGGTCGGGGCCCTCGGCGTCCGCGCATGCCATGGCGACGAGCACCGCCCCCATGGCCACGAGGGGTACGCGCGCAATGGATCCGAGCACGCTACTCGCTGACGATCGTCGCACTGACCACGTGGTCGAGGCGCGGGAAGTCGTCGTTCAGGTACGCGTTGCCGCGGTACTGGATCAACCCCTGATTCGGCCCGTTGCCGCTCGGCGCGCCCTCGCCGTACCCGGAATAGAGCTGGTCGACCACCTCCATCCCCTCGACCACCTGCCCGAAGGGCGAGAACCCCATCCCGTCCAGCCGGCTGTTGTCCACGAAGTTGATGAAGATCTGGGTCGTGCGGGTGCCCGGACCGCCCATCGCGTAGCTGACGAACCCCCGCGTGTTGCTCTGCAGCACCTCGTCGTCGGGGATCCGCGCCTCGCGCCAGGCGGCGGCCACCGTCGAGTCGCCGTGGATGCCGAACTGGGCCATGAACCCGTCGATCACCCGGAAGAAGCGGACATCGTCGTAGTAGCCGTTCGACACCAGGTTGTAGAATCGGTCGGCGCCGTGGGGCGACCAGTCGCGGTGCCCCTCGATGACGAAGGTGCCCTTGCTGGTCTCGAATCGTGCCTGGAAGACGTCGGGGGCGGTGGCGGTCAGTGCGTCGGGGGTGAGAAGCATGGGATTGTAGTCCGGTCCTGGGTCGCAGGCGGCAGTCTGGGCCGCCGCCGCGAGCGCGAGGGCGGCAGCGAGGAAGCGGCTTCGGATCCGGGCGTGGGCCATGGATGCCTCCGAAGGTCGGTGTGTGGGCCGGGCCTTCACCCGGCGACCGGGTCTTCACCCCGGCGTGTGCAACGTTGAATAATGGTGGACAACCCTGCCGCGCGGGTAGTGCGTCCTAAATCACGGCGACCTCCCAAGGCGGAGCCGCCACGACCGCCGCAACCCGTCCCAATCCGCTGCAAAGAACCTGAAGGAGGCAACATCCCATGAGATCGGCCCGCCTGGACAAGATCGCACCGACAACCCTCGCGCTCATGTTCGCCGCCGCCGCGGCGCTGCCCGCCCAGGAGGTAATCGAGCTGCCGGGCCGGGATCAGCGGATCGACCCGGACTTCGAGGAGGTCTACCGCGTGGGCGTCCTCGACGGGGAGTCGTGGGAGATGTTCGGCCAGGTGGAGCACGTCGCCTTCGACGCGCAGGGCAACCTCTACGTGTTCGACGAGGCGCCGGAGCTGCGGGTGCTGGTGTTCGACGTTGCCGGCGGCTTCGTGCGCGAGTTCGGCACCGCGGGGGAGGGGCCGGGCGAGTTCAACATGCCGATGAGCCACGCGGTGCTTCGGGACGGCACGACGGTCGTGGGCGACATGGGTCACGGTGCATACCAGATCTTCGACGCATCCGGCGAGTTCGTGCGAATGGTCAGGGCCGCGGGGACGACGGAAAGTCGGGCGGCGGGGACGGCGGTTCGGACGGTCAGCGTGGCCAGCGCCATCCTCCCCGACCCTCGGGGGGGCGCGGTCTACGCGCGGTCGTCGGGAGGTAGCATCAGCCTCGGCACCGGCGGCGACCAGGAGCGGCCCGCCTCCCGCCCCATCTCCAGACACAGCCTCGACGGCGAGGCCGTGCGCACCGACACCGTCGTGCGGGGTTGGTTTCCGCCCCGCCCCGAGGCGGACAACCCGTTCAGCGGCGACCTGACCACGCCCGACGGCCAGAGAGTCGACCTCGGCAATATGCTGAGCGGCCTGTCGCGGCCCTCCACCTTCGAGCCGCCGCTGTTGATGGGCGTCCTGCCCGACGG
This sequence comes from Longimicrobiales bacterium, assembly GCA_963662845.2. Lineage (GTDB taxonomy): Bacteria > Gemmatimonadota > Gemmatimonadetes > Longimicrobiales > Gaopeijiaceae > Bin94. The sequence goes on from CAXXCM010000008.1 coordinate 50,606, forward strand.
TGGCGTTGTCTACTCCGATTCCTCCGCATACGCCCTGAAGGTCGCCCGGGCGGGGACGGGCGACGTCGTGCGCACAATCACGCGGCCGTTCACGCCCGACCCCGTGACCCCAGGCGTCGAGGAGGAGTACGAGGAGCTGCGCGAGGCGAGGCGCCAGGAGGGCCGGAGCGGCGGTCGGCCCGCCGGGGGAACCGGGATCGTGCAGTTCAGGACCACCTCCAGCGCGAGCGGCGGCGTTCCCACGACGGGCGGTCCGGCGTCCATTTCGCTGACCATGGCGCCTCCGCCCTTCTACCACGAGATCCCCGTCCTCCAGAGCCTCTTCACGACCTGGGAGGGCCGGATCTGGGCCATGCGCCGGGGGGGACGAGTTGATCGGCGATGGCCCCATCGATGTGGTAACCGCCGCAGGCGAATACGTCGGCACCTATCGGACCGGAGCGACGGAAATGCCCGACGCCTTCGGCCCGGACGGACTGGCGGCGTTCATCGAGCTTGACGAATATGACGTGGCCAGTGTGGTGGTCCGGAGGCTGCCGACCGAGGTTCGCTGAAGCGACTGGGGCGCGGGACGGGGGCGCCGGACAGGGGCGCCAGACGGGCGCGGCGCGTAGATTGGCTTGCCGAGTCCCTGCCGACCAAAGCCCGCTTGGAGAACCCGTCATGCGCCGCACCGCACTCGCCGCCCGTCCACTCGCCGCCGGGGCATTCGCCGCCCGCGCGATCCCCGCAGTCTTCGTCCTGCTCCTCACCGCCGCTCAGTCGATGGCGGCCCAGACATACTTTCCCGGTCGCCACCCGGACTGGGAGCGTCGCACGCCCGAGGAGGCGGGATTCGACCCGGCAGGGATCCAAAGGGCCATTGACATTGCGGTCGCGGGGGAATCGCAGTCACCCAGAGACCTCTCCTTCAACCACCTCGGCACCTTCGGCCGCGAACCCCTGGGCGACGCCGTCGGGCCGTTCACCACGCGGGGTCCGCAGTCCGGCCTGATCGTGCACAGGGGCTACATCATTGCGGAGTGGGGCGACCCGGCCAAAGCCGACAACACCTTCAGCGTCTCGAAGAGCTTCCTGTCGACGACCATCGGCCTGGCCTGGGACAGCGGCCTCATCCGCGGCGTCGACGACCTGGTGCGCGACTACATGCCGCCGATCATCCTCGATACCGGCGACGGCGAGCCCGGCGACGAGAACGGCCGCCGTCCGAAGCTGCTCTTCGAGTCCGAGCACAACCGCAAGATCACCTGGGACCACCTGCTGCGGCAGACGAGCGACTGGGAGGGGACGCTGTGGGGCAAGCCCGAGTGGGCCGACCGCCCGGACCAGGATCGCTCCACCTGGGGCACGCGCGCGCGCCACAAGCCCGGCACCGTCTACGAGTACAACGACACGCGCGTCAACCTGCTGGCGCTGGCGGCCACGGCGGTGTGGCGGCGGGCGCTGCCGGAAGTCCTGCGCGAGCACGTCATGGACCCGATTGGAGCGTCGACCACCTGGGGCTGGCACGGCTACCGCAACTCGTGGGTCATCCTGGACGGCCGCGAGGTTCAGGCGGTCAGCGGCGGCGCGCACTGGGGCGGCGGCATGATCCTGAGCGCCTACGACCAGGCCCGCTTCGGTCTCTTCACCATGCACAAGGGCAACTGGGACGGCCGGCAGCTGCTTTCGGAGGACTGGTTCGACATGGCGACCACGCCGGGCGAGGTCAACCGGAGCTACGGCTTCATGAACTACTCGCTCAACACCGACCGACGCCGCTATTCCAACGCCCCCGAGTACACATGGACGCACACGGGTGCCGGCTCGAACCTGATCTACGTGGACCCCGAGAACGAACTCGTGATCGTCTGCCGCTGGATACGGGGCGGGGCGTTCACGGACGTGGTGCACACTGTGCTGGAGGCGATGAAGGAAGCCTAGTGCTAATCCGGGCCTAGTCCGGCAGAGAGCTGGGGCGAGATCTCAGGAGTAGCCGATCCGCCCCGTTGCTGCCGAGCGCCAAACGCCCAGTACGCCAACCGCGGTCCAGCCCAGGGAGTACGCGAGGATTGCCAGCAAGGGCTGAATGCGGAAAGGCAGGTCACCCGTCAGTCCGAGACCGAATCGCAGGATATCCGGTAAGGGAAACAGGACGAGCCGCGCCAGGAGCACGGGCCCGCCCCTGACCAGTTCCGGCTGAGATATTTCTGGACCGAAGACGACGTGCCCCAAGACAATGAGACCGACAACCGCCACCCGGCTGCCGCGCGGCAGCCACGCGGCTGTCCCGAAGGCCATTGAGACTATGGCGACCGAAGCCAGCGCGCCGACAGGCAGAGTCAGAACGGGGGATCTGACCGTCTCCCATCCCAGTGCCGAGCCGGAGGCTACCCATGCAGTGCCGACCAACAACGCAAGTCCCATTGTTGCCGCCACGGTCTCTGCGAACCTCGCCAGCACGAAGCGCACTTCATGTACCGGCTTGTGTAGCCACAGCGCGGCGTCGGAGCCGGTGAGTTCAGCATGGCCGGCTGCCAGGATCAGGGGTATGGCCGCGTAGGCGACCGCCATGCCGGCGGTCCAGAAGACAAAGTCATTGTCGCTTACGGTCAGGGCCATAAGCATCATGAAGGCGCCAACCCCTCCGAGGCCCTTCGTTCGGGACCGGACCAGAAGCGATATGCGCTTGTGAAGGGGGATGATCCTTCGGCCAGGTCGCAACGTCGCCCGAATGCTCATGACGAACTCCCGGACATCGTGTCATCGCTTGCCCCGAAAAGCTCTTTCTCCAACCCCTCCCCGGACACTGCGCCGCCCAGGGGCCTCGCAGCCTTTGTGCGACCATTTTCCAGCAACACGATCTTGTCAGCGAGGCGTGCCGTTTCTCCGAGGTCATGGGTCGCGACGAGCACAGCGGCTCCGCGGGCCCGGGCGGCAAGCATCTCGCGTCGCAACGCCGCCCGTGCCGGTGGATCAAGCCCACTAAATGGCTCGTCGAGTACCAGGAATACGGGATCGCCGATCAGTGCGCAGGCGACCCACAACCTCCGCTGCGTGCCGTGGGAACATTTCCGGACATCCTTCGACAAAGTCCGGTCATCAAGAGCAACTCGCTTGAGGGACTGAACAAACGCTTCTCGACGCTTCTCTCGTCCGACAGCCAGGTCCGCTCCACGTCCGAGCACATCCCGTCCCGTCCATCCGCGCGGCAGTTTGGGGAACTCGGGAACGTACGCGACTCCATGTCGCCGCCGGTAATCCAGCGGAGCAAGTCCGCCCACCAGACAGTACCCACTCTGCGCCTGCATGAAGCCGAGCAGGATCCTGAAAAGGGTCGTCTTGCCAGCGCCGTTGGGGCCCACGACGGCGGTAATCTCACCGGTCCGGGCCGTGAGCGTTGCTCCGCGAAGCACCCGTTGTCCTCTGAAAAGCCTTGGGTACGAGGCAACCAGGTCCCGGACCAAGACTAGGTGTTCGTCCACGTTCGCCTTAGCCGTCGATCGTCTCATAGACCATGGCGTGGGTCCCGGCGAGGTCATACCATGCCGCGAAGACGATTCCTTCCGCCATGAACAACGTGGACGCCGGTGGTATCACGTCCGACAAATCGATGTCCCGAGTGAGAAGTCGGAACATGCCAGCGGATTCGGTCGCCGGCGCGCGGTAGACCAGTCCGGCATCTGGCCGGACGAACACCATGTCGAACGGCGGATAGCGTTCCGGGGTTTCCAGGGACAACCCGGTTGTACGTGCGACGGCGGCCAGTTCGTTCCACTCCTCGCCCACCGGGTCGGGAACCGGCTGGTGCTCGATCCAATCGTGGCAGACCCGATCAACCACTTGTCCTGTGAGGTCAAAGACGTTCAGACACTGGTCGTTGGGATGGCCGAATAGAAAACCACGAGGATGCTCGGCGACCACCAGTGCTTCGTCAAATGGCCCCCACGATCTGTCGTTGCGCGAACGGGCAAGCCGCTCCGCCAGTCGACGGTGGGAACCCTCGGCCCCCTCGAGGACCACAAGGCCCTCGAATCTCTCGCCCCGATCGCAACCATACGCGAAGAGGAGCCCTGCGGCGGTAGACGCGACATCGGCCAGTCTGGGTACGGCGCAATCTTGCGGAGGCTCTGTTCTGCGACTGCCGAGACCAGTTCCGTCCGGCCGGTACAGATGGAGTCGTCTCCTCGTTGCAACGATGATCGTGTCCCCATGCGCGACAAGCAGCCTGCCTGACCGAAACTCGCCGGGCCCGTCCCCGTGGCCTGCAAAGCTGTCGAGGTAAGCACCCTGCGCGGTCAAGCGGTGTACCTGTGAGTTGGCGCGATCCAGAATGAACCAGACGCGATCATGAAAATCCGCGTCCCGTACCGACGCCACGGGTGGTAACAACATGGCGGCAAACGGGGGATGGGCCGGCGACGGATGCGCATCCCGAGACGACTGCTGAGGGCGAGTGGGGCTGCGGGTGACGTTGGCGGCGACGACGACAGCCCAGGCAAGCGCACCAAGGCAGACCAAGGCAGCGCCCCATACCACGATCGCGCTGAGCCGGGTGCGAGGGTTGCTGCCGGGATCTTTCAATTGCCTGGATAGCACGCGGTCAATGCGTTTCTTCTGAGCACGGAGCCATCATTCCGCAACTGATTGAAGCGAGTTCGTAGTAAAGACGGCACTTGAACTTCTCCCACAGATGCCACCATTCCGTGTCATCCAGACAATCCTCATATACTTGTTCGTTGATGTCGTCGCATTCCTAACGACAGTAAGCACATAATGTGTCCGCTTTCCAGACACAGCCAGTCCGGTCCGTCCGTGCTGCGGGGCCCTCGGCACCAAGGCCGGCCCCGGCCAACTGGATCGACGTTCTCACCGCACCTGCAGCCTCACCCCCGTAGCCGTCCGCTCGATGGTCGGCTGCACTCGTTTGATCGCGCGGGCCCGGTAGTGCGCCAGGAGATCCTCGACGGACGCGAAGTCGCAGAGATCCTCCAGCGTGCGAATCGTGGGGAAGATCATGGGCAGGCGGCCATGCGCATGTCGATCCAGCGCGGCGCGGGGTGTGAGCCACACCGCATCGGTCATCTCGCGTCGGTCGTAGACGGCCCGCGACCCGGCTGGGACCCTGGCCGCGAAGAAGCGGGTGTCGTAGCGGCGGGGTTCGATGGCGGGGGTGACCCAGTGGGCGATGTACTCGATCGCGGTGCCGTCCAGCCGCGCAGCGAGCGTGTCCAGCACGGCGGCGAAGGATGCTCCGCCCCCCAACAAGGCCTCCCTCGCCTCGCCCACCACGTCATCGCCCAGCGACCCCTTCGCGGCGACCACCCCGGGCAGAAGCCCCGTCTCCTCGATGGCCTCCCGCAGCGCGGCCCCGTAGTATGCGATCGCGGGAGGATCGGCGTCCGGCGCGAGGCCCAGCCGCGCTGTCGCGCTCTCGTGCGTGAGTCCGTCCCAGCACCGCGTCAGCGCGTCCTGCCCGTCTGCCGCGTCCACCCGCCCACCCGGGAACACGTACGCACCCGGGACGAACCCCGTGGCGCGATTGCGGCGCAGCAGCAGCACCTCCGGCCCGGCCCGGCCCTCGCGCATGACCACCACCGTCGCCGACGGAATCGGCACGGCGGGGGTCTCCGGCGCGTTCCCCAGCGTTTCGACGAAGCCCGGCGGCAGCCGCTCCTCCAGGAATCTCGTACGGCGGCGCGGCCCGTCAGTGGCTGCGGGCCGGCCTCGGTTAGCGTCTCGCGACATATCCGATCTGATCAGTTCCCTGCGGCATGCCCGTCCTTCCGGGGCTCCGACGCCGCGGCCCAACCCTTCTCCAGCCGGAGGATCACCTGCGCGCCCCCGAAGTCGGTGCGCGTCCAGTCCGCCAGCTCATGCCCCCGCGCCTCCAGATCCGCCGCGACCTCGTCGCTGATCCGCTCGATGGCGACACGCTTGCCCGAAAGGTGCCGGAATCGGGCCGCGTCGACCGCCTCCTGCGGGTCCATCCCGAAGACGAACATGTTGAGCAGAAGCTGCGTGTGCCCCTGCGGCTGCATCGACCCGCCCATGAGCCCGAACGCCATCAGCGGCTCGCCGTCCCGGGTGACGAACCCGGGTATGATCGTGTGGAAGGGGCGCTTGCGCGGCGCGACCTGGTTGGGGTGGCCGTCGTCGATGACGAAGCCGGCGCCGCGGTTCTGCAGCGCGAAGCCCAGCCCGGGAATCACCACACCGGAGCCGAATCCCGAGTACACCGAGTTGATGAACGACACCATGTTGCCGTCGGCGTCGGCCACGGAGAGGTAGATCGTCTCGGAATCGGTGACCGCGCGGCCCGGGTTGACGCGGTCGGCCGCGACGCGGGGGTCGATCAGCGCGCGCCGCGCGTCGATGTACGACGGGCTCAGGAGCGACATGGGGTCGATCTCCATGTGGTCGGCGTCGGACACGTATCGTTGCAGGTCGGCGAAGGCGAGCTTCTTGACCTCGATGAGGTGGTGGAGGTAGTCGGCGGAGTTGTGGCCCATGCCCGCGAGGTCCATGGGTTCGAGGAGCTCCAGCATCTCCAGCGCGGCGATTCCCTGTCCCGCCGGGGGAAGCTCCCAGACGGTGTAGCCGCGGAAGTCGGTGCTGAGCGGCTCGACCCAGCGCGGTTGATGCGTGGCGAGATCCTCCAGCGTGAGGAAGCCGCCCATTTCCTGGAGGCCGTCGACCAGCTCGCGGCCCAGAGATCCGCCGTAGAGGACGTCGGGCCCCTCGTCGGCGATCCTCTGAAAGGAACGGGCAATGTCCGGATTCGTGTGCCACTCCCCCGCCCGGGGCGCACGCTCGCCGTCCACCAGGTAGGTCGCGCGGGCGCCCTCGTAGCGGGCCAGCTTCTCGGTCGCGCCGGCCCACTGACGCGCGATGACGGGGGTCACCGGAAAGCCCTCGCTCGCGATGCGGATGGCGGGCTGCAGCACGTCGCCCAGGGTGAGCTTGCCGAAGCGCTCGACCAGGGCGTGCCACCCCGAGACCGCGCCCGGCACGGTGACGGCTTCGGGGCCCGAGCCCGGAACGCGGTCGTGACCCCGCGCGCGCAGCGCCTCGACGGTCATGCCGCTCCCGCTCCTGCCGCTGGCGTCGATGCCGAAGAGCTCGCCGGTCTCGGCCCACCACACGATCGAGAAGGCGTCGCCGCCCATGCCGGTCATGTGCGGTTCGGTGACGTTGAGGACCGCCGCCGCGGCCACGGCGCCGTCGATGGCGTTGCCGCCGCGCTGCATGACCTCGAGGGCGGCGGCGGTGGCCAGGGGCTGGCTGGTGGCGGCGACCGCGCGCGGCGCGTAGACGGTGGAGCGGCGCCCCATGTCCTGCTGCTGGGATTGCGCGTTCATGGGTGCCAGGGCCGCGATGGCCGCGGCGAGGAGGAGTTGGCGGGACCGCATCGCATTGTGTCCTTGCTATCCTGAGGTTTGAGGTTTCCGACCGCTCAAGTTAGATGACGGAGCGCGCCGAGGGCCAGCGTTCCCGCGCACGGGAGGCCGCCGACACCCCGCCAGAATGGCAGCCCGCAGCGGGGCTCCCTGACAGATTGGCCGCCCTTGCTGATGTGATTCTGCCGCTATGGCAGTACTATGAGCGGTAACCGGATGCGTGGACCCGGCGTAGAGACTTGGCAAGGTTCGTGCATCCCCTGCCGCCCTTATTCGTCAATCACCGAAGCCTGCAACTCGCCGCTGTGGCGACACGAGGTCAATTAGAACATGAGCCGACGGTTTTCTCTTCCCGTGCTGCCGCTGCGGGACACGGTGGTCTACCCTGGCGTCGCCGTGCCCATTTCGGCGGGTCGTCCCGGAACGGTCGAGGCGGTGCAGGAGGCCCTGGACGGCGACCGGCGACTCTTCGCCGTCGCTCAGAACGAGAATCAGGACGAACCCGACCCGCGGATCCTCTACGCGGTCGGCACGGTCGTCCGGGTCATTCAGACGCATCGAGTCCGGGGCGGGATTCAGTTGCTGGTGCAGGGAGAGGCGCGTGCGCGTGCGCTCCAGTACACCGACTACGGCGAGTCCATGCTGCGGGCGACGCTGGTGGCCATCGAGCGCCAGAGTCCGGCCGACAGCGCCGATCCCGGCTTCAAGGCGCTCGACCACGAGCTGCGGGAGCGCGCGGCCGAGCTGGGCACCCGCCGGGGCGTGTCGGCGGAGGCGCTGAATCAGTTGATCCAGGGTGTCGACGAGCCGGGCGCGTTCGCCGACCTGGTCGCCTTCTACCTGGACCTGCCGACCGAGGAGAAACAGACGCTTCTGGAAACCCTGGGCGACGAGGACCGCATGCGGGCCGCGCTGGTGGCGGTCGAGCGCGAGCTGGTGCGGATCGAGGCCCACGAGGACATCCAGGCCAAGGTCCAGGAGGAGCTGGGGGAGCGCCAGCGCGAGATGCTGCTGCGCGAGCAGATGAAGCAGATCCGCAAGGAGCTGGGCGAGGAGGGGGACCGCGACGAGGCCGACGAGCTTCGCGAGAGAATCGCCGACCTGGAATTGACCGAGACGGCGCGGAACGAGGTCGAGCGCGAGTTGCGCCGGCTAAACCGAACGGCGCCCCAGTCGGCCGAGTACCAGGTGATCCGCACCTATCTCGAATGGATCACGGAGCTGCCTTGGAGCGATCGCACGGACGACAAGCTCGATCTCCACCGTGCCCAGGAGATCCTCGAGGAGGACCACTACGGTCTGGAGGACGTGAAGGACCGGGTGCTGGAGTTCCTGGCGGTGCGGAAGCTCCAGCAGGAGCGGTTCGAGGAGGACGAGGATGAGGCGACCGAGTCGCCGGCGGCTGCGGAGGAGTTGTCGTCGCCTGACCACGAATCGTCCGGCGACGAGCCATCCACCGCCGACGAACCGTCCACCGCCGACGAACCGTCGTCGCATGACGATCCCGCTTCCGCCGAAGACGCTCTGTCCAACGGGGGCAGGGGGCCGATCCTGCTCTTCGCCGGGCCTCCCGGGGTCGGCAAGACGAGCATTGCCAAGTCGATCGCGCGGTCGGTCGGTCGGAAGTACGTGCGGATTTCGCTGGGCGGCGCGCGCGACGAGGCGGACATCCGCGGACACCGCCGGACCTACGTCGGCGCGATGCCGGGCAGGATCGTCCAGGGCATGAAGGAGGCGGGCACCAAGAACCCGGTCTTCCTGCTCGACGAGGTGGACAAGCTCGGGGTCTCCTTTCAGGGCGATCCCAGCGCCGCGCTGCTCGAAGTGCTCGACCCGGCGCAGAACTCGACCTTCATCGACCACTACCTGGGCGTGCCGTTCGACCTCTCCGAGGTGCTCTTCATCGCGACCGCGAACTACGAGGACCGGATCCCGCCGCCGCTGCTGGACCGGATGGAGACGGTCGAGTTCCGCGGCTACACCGAGAAGGAGAAGCTGGAGATCGCCCGCCGGTATCTGCTGCCCAGGCAGTTGCGCGAGTCCGGGCTGCGGGAAGAGGAGCTCACGATCGGCGACGACGCGATCCTGAGCGTGATCCAGAACTACACGCGCGAGGCGGGCGTCCGACAGCTGGAGCGCGAGCTGGGCAAGCTCGGCCGCAAGGTGGCCCGCAAGATCGCCTCCGACGAGAGCGAGGGGCTCGAGGTCACCCGCCGGGTCGCCAAGGATCTGCTGGGGCGTCCGCGCGTCTTCCCCGAGCGGCGGGCGGCCGACGACGCGGTCGGGGTCGCGACGGGCATGTTCTACACGCCCATGGGGGGCGACATCATGTTCGTGGAGGCCAGCGTCATGCCCGGCGAGGGCGGTCTGGTCCTGACGGGCCAGCTTGGCGACGTGATGAAGGAGTCGGCGAGGGCGGCGCTCTCCTACGCCAAGAGCAACTACCGCACGCTGGGGATCGACCAGGACGCGCTCGAGAAGCGCGAGATCCACATCCACGTGCCGGCCGGCGCGGTGCCCAAGGACGGACCCTCCGCCGGGATCACGATGGCGACCGCGCTCATCTCGGCCGTGTCGGGACGCAGGGTGCGGGCGGATCTGGCCATGACAGGCGAGCTCACGCTAACGGGGCGGGTGCTGCCGATCGGCGGGGTGAAGGAGAAGGTGCTGGGCGCGGTGCGCGCCGGAATCACCGACATCATCCTCCCGCAGGAGAACGAGGCCCACCTGGAGGATCTGCCTGACGCGGTGCGGAACAATCTGACGGTCCACCTGGTCGAGGATCTGCACCGGGTGGTGGAGCTGTCGGTCAGGCGGCCCCCGAAGAAGACGCTCTCCGCGCGCGCCACCGTGACGCCCGAGGAGGTGGCGCCGATCCAGGCGTAGCCTCGGCGCCCGGGGCCTACCCGACCGCGATTTGGCCGGCCGGTCCTTCCGTGACGCGACCGATGTGGGCGCCGCCCTCCCCCCGCGCCTCCAGCTCGCGGATCAGCGCCGCCGTCCGGTCCGGCGGGATGGCGATGAGGAGGCCGCCCGAGGTCTGCGCATCGGCGAGGAGGGTGCGGGTTGCCTCGTCCACCCCTTCGGCGTAGCTGACGCTGTCGGCCGCGTCCTTCTGGTTGCGACGGGTGCCGCCCGGCACATGGCCCGCCTCGACCAGCGCCGCCACGCCGTCCAGGATCGGCACGGCGGCCGCGTCGACCCGCGCCGAGACGCCCGATGCGCGCAGCATGTTGCCGAGGTGACCGATCAGCCCGTAGCCGGTGACATCGGTGGCGGCCCGCGCTCCTGCGGCCAGCGCCGCTTCGGAGGCGGCCCGGTTCAGGCGGGCCATCATCTCGACGGCGGCACGGAGCACGTCCGGCGGGCACGCGTCCGCCTTGATCGCGGTGGCCACGATCCCCGATCCGAGCGGCTTGGTCAGCACGAGATCGTCGCCGGACCGGGCGCGGTCGATCGAGAGCATGGTCGCGGGATCGACCTCGCCCACCGCGACCATGCCGTACTTGGGCTCGGCGTCGTCGATCGAGTGGCCGCCCAGCACCGGGGCGCCGGCCTCGCGGGCCTTTTCGGCGCCGCCGCGCACGATCTCCTCGGCCAGGCCGTCCGGCAGGAGCTTCCTCGGGAACGACAGCAGGTTGAGCGCGAAGAGCGGCCGCCCTCCCATGGCGTAGACGTCGGACAGCGCATTCGCGGCGGCGATGCGGCCGAAGTCGTAGGGGTCGTCGACGATGGGGGTGAAGAAGTCGAGGGTGACGACCAGCGCGCGGCCATCGTCGAGACGATACACGGCCGCGTCGTCCCCCGTGCCGGCGTCGACCAGAACGCGGGGGTCGTCGGTGGGAAGCAGGTGACGCAGAACCTGCGCCAGCTCGGCCCGGCCGAGCTTGCAGGCTCACCCGGCGCCGTGCGACAGGGTGCTGAGCCTGATCCTGGGTCGTTGGTCGCGTGGAGAGGTGCTCATGCTCGGAATGTAACCGGATGCCCGGCGTTGCCGGATGTCCGGGATGGAGGGGTTTACTTTGCCCGGAGCGCTGGCCATCGTGGAACCCATGAACGCACCCGCATGGTCCGCGCGGCAGGAGTTCGCCCGCGAGGTGGAGCGTCCCGAAGAGGACCTCGACCTTGCGCGGGCGGCGCTGCTGGTAGCACGGGAGGAGTACGTCCAGCTCCCGGTGGACCGCTACCTGGTGCGGCTCGATGTGCTCGCCGAGGAGGCGTGCGACCGGCTCGGGTCGGAGCGGGGGCCGCCGGTCGTTCTGACCGAGACGCTCAGGACCTTGTTCGCGGTCCGCAAGATGCGCGGGAATCGCGACCATTACCACGACCCGCGCAATTCGTTTCTCAACGACGTGCTGGATCGTGGCCTCGGGATACCCCTCACCCTTGGAATCATCCTAGTCGAAGTCGGATGGCGCCTCGATCTGCCCGTCGAGGGCGTCAACTTTCCGGGCCATTTCCTGGTGCGCTACCGGGGCGAGGCGGTGGAGTTTCTGATCGATCCGTTCCATGGCGGGAAGGTGCGGCTGCGATCCGAGGCGCAGAAGATTCTGGACCGGCAGCACGGCGGCGTGGTGCGGCTCGACGACCGTCACCTCAGGACCGCCACGAAGCGGGACATGATCGTGCGGCTGCTGCTCAACCTGAAGGGGATCTACCATCGCACGCGGGACCATGCCCGCGCGCTGGCCGCCGTCGAACGCATCCTGATCGTGCGGCCGACCGCGCCGACCCAGATCCGGGACCGCGGGTACCTGCTGGCGCGGCTGGGGCGTCCCGACGAGGCGGTCGCGCAGTTGGAGACGTATCTGACCTTCGCCCCCGCAGCCCGCGACGTGCAGCGAGTGGAGGCGCTGGTCCACGAACTCAAGTCGAACGGGAAGCCCGGCGGCAAGCGGTGACGGGGCGGGGCGCAGGGTGACATTGCAGGCGAAGCGCCACTACGGCGATCCGGCCGGGGAGCATCGAGCGGCGATGGAGGGGTGCGGGGTGGTGGTCCGCGAGGATCGGCGGATGCTGCGTGTATGGGGGCGCGCCCCCGCGCAGATGCTGAACGGGATCGTGACGAGCAGGGTGCCGGGAGTGCCGGCGGGGGGTCGGGGCGACGCGGTGTACGGCACCGTTCTCACGGCCAAGGGGCGCATGGTGACCGATGTCGTCACGCACTGGCTGGGGGCCGATGGGGAGGAGGGTTTGGGATTGAGTGTCGCCGCTGTCGCGCACGAGGCGGTGTCGGCGCACTTCAGGCGGTATCTCCCCCCGAGGCTGGCGCGATTCGACGATCTGGGCGCGGGCGTCCGGCTGCTGACGGTGGTGGGACCCGGCGCGGGCGAGACGGTTGCGGCGGCGTTCGGCGAGGCACCGGGGGACGGATTCGCGCTGGTTGACAGGGGGCCGCTGGACGACGGCGCGCTGGTGGCGCGAGGGCTGCGTCAGGTGTCGTCGTGGGATGCGTGGGTGGACGCGGAGCGGATGGCGGCCGTGTGGACGCGGTTGCGGGAACTCGGCGCGGTTCCGGTGGGTGCCGGCGCATGGCACACGCTGCGGGTGGAGGCGGGGTTTCCGGCGTTCGGCGTCGACATGGACGACGGCACGATCCCCGTCGAGGCGGGGCTCGTCGATGTCGCGTTCGATCACGACAAGGGGTGCTACACGGGCCAGGAGGTGATCGTGCGGATCCGGCACCGGGGCCGCGTGAACTGGCATCTGCGCGCGTTGCGGTTCGGGGACGTGGCCGCGCGGCCCGGGGCGCAGCTGTTCGAAGCCGACGGTACGAAGGTGCGGGGGCGCGTCACCTCGGTGGCCGATTCGCCGCGCTTCGGCCAGGTGGTCGGGCTGGGCTACGTGCGGCGCGAAGTGGAGCCGCCCGCGACGCTGCGGCTGGGCAGCGGGGACGGGGCGGTGGTGGGGGTGGAGGCCACTGGACCCGCTGGACAACCCTGACGTTACGTGAGGGTTGTCTCGGCAACAAACCGAGGAGGTGAGGAGGTGGTGACGAGAATGCCAACATCCGCCATGCGCATTTGCAGCCGAATCGTGCTCGGCTGCGCGCTCTTCGCGCCCGGAGTCGACGGCTCTCGGGCTTTGGCGCAGTCTCAGGGCGACTATCCGTTCGAGGTGGTGGTGCGCGAGCTTTGGCGCAGTCACGGAGATCCCGGATTCAGTCGACCGGCCGGCATGGTCCAGTGGCCCGACGGCACCGTCTGGGTCGGCGACAACCGCCTGGCCGAGGTCGTGGAGATAAAGTCCGATGGCTCGAAGGCCGATGTCGTTCTCCGCGAAGGCGAGGGCCCGGGCGAGGTTGGCCGCGTCCATCGCATGGATGCCGTGCCGGGTGGTGGCGTGGTCATCGAGGCGGGCTCGCACGTCCATCGCTTCGGTCCGGACAAGCGGTTTCGCCGCAGGTTCTCGCGCAATTGGCGGGTGTGGACGTGGGGATTCGCCGCAGTGCCGGATGGCGGGATCGTTGTCAGCGGCGGGTTGGGCTCGGACCAGAGCCAGGACAACACGGGGTACGCCGTGCACCGCTTTGACGGAAGCGCCAGGCACGTCGCGAGCTGGCATCCCGCAGTGGATCATCAGGACTGGGAAGTCGTGCGGTCCACTTCGGGTGGCCCCGTCGCCGTAACGGCTGACGGCGGTCTGCTCGTGTCGGACGCCGCGCCGTTCAGAATCACTCGGTATTCGGACCTTGCGGGAAGCGGCGCGAAGGTGGTGATCGAGGACGAGACGGTGCTGTCGCGGGCTGAACTGGACAAGGCGGTCGTCAGGCGAGGCGACCGCATCGCCTACACGGAGGGATGGAACAAGTCGGTCTACGTCGGCGAGCTGGACGACGGCCGAATCCTCAACGTGGCGTTCTTCTGGCCTGCCGAGAGAGGCGCGCGCCAACGCAGCCTTTGGATCGTGGTGTCCCCGGAAGGCGAGATGCTCGCCCGGACCTGGGTGGACACGGGATACCACGTCTGGAACAAGACCCCGGACGGTCGCTACCTGGCCTCTTTCCTAGACTACGAGACGTTTCAGCCCGCGGTCGCCAAGCTGGAGGTTGCGATCACGCCCCGGTAGGTCTCAGGAAGACTACGCGCCACCCTGCCATGTCGTCGCACTGGTGTCCGCCCACTCCGTCAGGGCACGCTGACGGCCAGAACCTTGGTCGAGACCACATGGTTCATGAGCTCCGCGGTGTCGAAGTAGGTCGGCTTGAGGCGTCGCTCGCTGCTGAGTTGGGCCTGATCCACATAATGCGGCGAGTCCGGGTGCTCGCTCTGGCCGTAGTTGTGGAGGGTGTACGACCGGATGGGGTCGGTGAACTGGACCAGGCGCAGGAGGCGCGAGCCGATCTCGACGTGACGCAGGCCCAGTGAGTCGGGTGGGCTGAAGGTGCTCATCGCACGTAGGGTGAAGACGCAGCTGAGTTCGAGCGCGCAGCCCACACCGCCTCCGCCGGGGGGCACGATCGAGAGGCCGCCGAGGGGCCAGGTGCGGCCGCCGCGCCCGATGCGGAAGACGTCGCCGAGGGTGCGATCGATCGAGCCGTAGGTGTCGAGCATGAATGCGGCGGCAGCGTCGAGGGCGTCGAGCAGGTGCGGCAGCAGCGCTGTGGGGATGCCGTCCTTCTCCCAGAGCGGGTCGCTGAGGGCCGCGCGGGCCGCGTCGTCGAGGTCGGGGAGCGAAAAGATCTGCTCGCGCCATACGAGGTAGGCGTGCGCGGCCCGTGATTCCTGGCGGGCGTGGCCGTCGAAGCCGAGGATGCGTGCGGCGAGGGTGCGGAACTGCGGCGCGGCTGCCTGGATGCGGGCGAGGTCGGCGTTGAGGGCTTGCCGGAGCGCGGTCTGCCAGGCGGCGGTGCCGACCCACATCTCGTCGAGTGAGAGGTCGACGGCGTCGTCGAAGGTGAAGTCCCACGCGCCCGAGAGGACATCGACGGCGCGCACGCCGCGCGAGTTACGGCGGCCCGGCGTGTCGTTGTAGATGTACGGGGGGTAGCGGTCGGCGGTGAGCGGGCTGTGCTCGAGCATCACGTCGGGCGCGATGTTGTTGTTCTGCATGTAGCCCGCAGTGGGGGTCTCGAGCTGGACGAGGTCTTCGAGGGGGTGGATGCCGAGCCAGGCTGTCGCGGAGGCGTTGCCGGGGACCGGTCGGTTCCAGTCGTAGCCGTCGGGACGCTGTGGAGCGCGACCCGCGCGGATGTACCACGAGTCGCCGTGGCGGTCGCCGAACATGACGTTCTGTGGGAACATGCCGAGCCGCCGCATGGCCTGCTTCACCTCGGCGATGCTGGCCGCGTGGTTGATCTCGTAGACCTCCTGGTCGAAGTCGCCGGCGGTGTGCATGTAGGACGTGCTCACCACGTAGGCACTGCCGTCCTGCCGTGCGACCACCGGAGAGAGGACGCCGTTGTGGCGGGTGTAGGCGAAGGTCTGCGTGACCGGGGCGCCGCCGCGCACCTCGATGGTGACGTCGCGAGTCTCCATTCGGTGCCATTCGTCGTCGTAGCGGTAGCGGAGCGAGTCCGCGGGGTCGACCTCGACCTCGTAGCAGTCGGCGACGTCGGGGGCGCCGGTGGTCATCCCCCAGGACACGTCGCGGGTGTGCGTGAGGATGAGCAGGGGGCCGAGCGAGAAGCCCGCCGCGTGCAGGTCGCCCGCGTGGATGCGCGACTCGTAGGTGAACGCGCCGTCGATGCCGCCGTGCGGGTCGCTGAGCACGATCATGGCGTCGTCGCGAGTGCGCCACGGGGCCAGGATCCACTCGTTGGAGGCGTGTTGGTCGGCGCGGGCGAGGCCGTCCCGGTCGATGGCCGCGAGCTGGACGCCGCCGCGCGCGCAGTCCTGGAGGCCCTGTCCGGCCTGGTAGCCGGGCCAGAGCACGAAGCGCGAGAGGACCACCGGGTCCCAGGGCTCGAGATCGGGCGCCCAGTCCGGGGTGCGGTCCGGGTGCTCGGCCATCCACGCTTCCATTCCTGCGACGTAGTGAATGTAGTTCTGCTGGAGCTGCGGACTCAGCCGCTCCCACCCCGCCTGCGCCTCCTCAACGTGCCGCCACATGCGCGACTGGATGTCCGTCGGGACGGCATTCGCCGTGGGCGGCCCGCCGAAGCCCCTGGTCGGTTCTGTCCCGAACGCCGCCGCCATCTCGCCCCGCCCGGCGAGGAACATCGTCAAGATAAACTTAAGTTGATCTTCCGCTTGCGCGTACCCGAGACCGTAGAAGCCGGCCTCCTCGGTGTCGGCGATGATGTGGGGGACGCCCCACGGGTCGCGATGGATGGTGACCTGGTCGGCGGACGCGGGGGCCACGATCACCAGGAGCACGGCTGTCAGGCATAGTGTGCGGGTGACGCTCACCGGACGCCCTCCTCGCTTACCGCGGGTACCGGATCAACTGGTCCCGCATCGGGGTCTCGCGCTGCCGCAGCTCCGGCTCGGAGATCGCTCCGGGAGGACGGTCACGCACTCTCATCCCTCGGAGTCCTGTGCGGGGAAGTAGTACATCCGGTTGTCGAAGTCGATCGTCCAGGATCCGAGGGGCCAGAGGTACTGGTGGGAGATCAGGGCGTCCGCCATGAAGCCGCCCTGCCAGAAGAAGTCGTCCTCGACGAAGACGTTGCCCAGGGCCTGCGTGGCGCCGCTGGTCAGACCGTTCAGGCCGTGGGACTCGATGGACGTCCAGTAGTAGTTGGTGCCTTCGATGGCGTTGGTCTCGAGGCCCAGAAGCTCGACGGTTTCGTCGACGACAATCATGGGCATGCTCATGGCGAGCCCCGAATCCAGGAAGTAGTTGATGCCTTCGTGGCCGTTCAGGCTGCCCTTGGCGAACATGAGGTGCGTGGTGGTCATGTAGAAGGGCGTTTCGACGGGTGGGGCGTCGCCGAGCGTGGCCATGACCTGGGCGAGGGCCTCCGGGGTGCGCTCGCGGAGCGTGATGCGGCGGTTGTCGTAGTCCATGGTGCTCAGGAACTGCTTGAGCAACTGGGTGGTGAGGACGCCGTCGCTGGTCTGGCCGATCTCCTTCCAGGTTGCGCCGACGACGGGGACGTTGGTGAGGGTGACGTCGCCCATGGTCACCGACTCGGCGACGCCGAGGGGCTCCTCGACGGTCTGGCCCCCGGTGTAGGCGTAGCGTGCCTGGCGGTGGGTGAGGGTGTTGAGGCCCAGGCTCTCGTAGATGCCCTTGTCCAGGTAGAGGCGGTCGCCGCCGGTGTCGAGGATGAGCGAGACGGTCTGGCCGTTGACCTCGAGGTCGACGATGGGGAGGGTGCCGGGCTGGGTGATGTCGTTGGTCATCGGGAGGTGGGCAATGCGCTCGTCGCCGGCCCACTCGATGCCGTAGGGCTCGCCCTCGAAGGCCTGCATGAAGGTGATGAGGCTCGATACGCCCTCGCTGTCCTCGGGTGCGGGGAGTTCCCGCGCGTCGGCGAACCGGTTGGTCTGGTAGAAGGTGAGGGCCAGGCCCCGCGTCGCGTCGGCGTGGGCTTCGGAGCCCTCCGTGGTGAGCTCCAACATGCGGCGGTAGAGCGGCTCGGCGCGCGCGTAGTCGCCGAGCACGTAGGCCAGCCGGGCCGCGAGGTGAACGTCATCCACATTCCACGAAGAGGGGCTGGCGAGGGGTGCCATGACCTCGTCGGCCTCCCACATGTCACCCAGCTTGAAGAGGATGTCGGCGTAGGCCCAGCGGGCATGGTCGTCTTCGGGGTCGGCCGCGAAGGCTTCGGCGCGGGCGGGCAGGACCGCCTCCACGTCGGATCTGAGGCGGAAGTCATCCTCTCCTGCGGCGGCTTCCCTGTAGGTGGGCTCGCCCCCGGTATCGGCCTGGCATCCCCAGAGGACGAGGCTCACCGGAAATGCCGCGAGTGTGATTGCGGCGGTGCGCAGCGTGCGTGACATGAATCGCTCCCTGTTGCTGATCGGTTCGCCTGTTGCGGATCAAATCCCGACGGGCCGGTTGCTCCCCAAGGTTTCGCGTCGTAACAATGACCTTGCCGCACCGATTCCCGAAAGGCCAGAGAATGCGACGATCCTGCCCGAGCTTTCCACGTACCCACATGCTCGTGTACTCACTCCTCCTCTTGGCCACGGCCTCCTCTGCCGGCGCCCAGGAAGAGCTGATGACGAGGTACCCCTACGAGGACCGCGCTGACCTCGACCTCGCGGCCATCTTCGAGCCCAAGTGGGACGTCATGGTCCCCATGCGCGACGGTGTGCGCCTGCACACCGAGATCTACATCCCGCGGGGTCAGACCGAGCCGCTCCCGATCATGCTGGAACGCACGCCGTACTACGCGAACCCGCAGGACCAGGAGTACTCGATCCGGCTGGACTGGTACGAGGAGTTCTTCGACGAGGGGTACATCTTCGTCCTCCAGGACCTGCGCGGCCGATACGAGTCCGAGGGCGATTTCGTCACGCTGCGCCCCAACCGCAAGCCCGACGACGTGGACGGCACCGACGAGTCCACCGACTTCTACGACACCATCGAGTGGCTGGTGAACAACGTGCCCGCCAACAACGGCCGCGTGGGCACGTGGGGCATCTCGTACGGCGGCTTCCTGGCCACGCGCGCCATGGTCGACCCCCACCCCGCCCTGGCCGCCGTCTCACCGCAGGCGAGCTGCGCCGACATGTTCATCGGCGACGACTTCCACCACAACGGCGCCTTCCGGTTCAGCTACGCCTACGAGGCCGCGGTGCGGTTCGAGATGCCGCCCGAGGAGTGGCCCCCCGACGGCCCATGGGACAAGTACAGGCGGTATCTGGAGATGGGCCCGCTCTCCCGGGTCACCAACGAGATCCTGCGCGGCCGGTCGCGCATGTGGAACGACTACGTGGCGCATCCCAACATGGACGAGTACTGGGAGACGGAGATGTGCGGCGTCTTCCCGTACCTGCAGGGCATGACCGTTCCCGCGCTCCACGTCACCGGCTGGTACGACGCCGAGGACTTCTACGGCCCGATCGAGGTCTACAAGCAGTTGGAAGCGGATGACGACAACAACGAGAACTTTCTCGTCCTCGGTCCCTGGCGGCACGGTGGCTGGACCTTCGACGAGGTGGGGGACAAGGTGCTGGAGTTCGACCTGGGCAACGCCACCGCCCGTTACTTCCGCGACGAGATCCACGCTCCCTGGTTCGCCTACTGGCTGAAGGACAAGGGCGCGCTGCCCGCCGCCGAGGCGATCACCTTCCAGACCGGCTCCAACGAGTGGAAGCACTACGACAGCTGGCCCGCCGAGGGCATGGTGCCGCGCAACGTCTATCTGCACGCCGACGGCGGCGTCTCGTTCGACCCGCCGCCCGAGTCCGCCTCAGACGACACCGCCTACGACGAGTACGTCTCCGACCCCGACAACCCGGTGCCCTATCAGTACCGCCCGATCCACTACGACCGCTGGCACTTCTGGCAGGCCGAGGACCAGCGCTTCGTCGACGGCCGTCCCGACGTGCTGACCTGGGAGTCCGAGCCGCTTGAGGAGGGATTCGCGATCACCGGCGACATCGTGGCCCACCTCTACGCCTCGACCAGCGGCAGCGGCGCCGACTGGATCGTGAAGCTGATCGACGTCTACCCCGACGATCACCCCAATCCCGCGCTGAGGGGGTACCAGTACATGGTCGCCGGCGAGGTCTTCCGCGCCCGCTTCCGCAACAGCTTCCGCGAGCCCGAGCCCGTCGTGCCGGGCGAGGTCACCCCCTACGCGATCAGCCTGCGCGACCGCGACCACCGCTTCCTGCCCGGCCACAGGATCATGGTGCAGGTCCAGAGCACCTGGTTCCCCATCATTGATCGCAACCCGCAGACCTGGGTGCCGAACATTTTCGAGGCTGTGGAGGGGGACTTCGCGAAGGCGACGAAGAGGGTGTATCGGTCGGCGGAGCACCCGACGCACATCACGGTGCTGGTGAATCCTGGGGGGTAGGTCGATTCCTCCCCCTCCGCCGCAGCAGCACGTAGAACGCCCCCTGGCCGCCATGCCTTCGCTGCGCGGGCACGCACGCCAGCACAAGCGGGCGGGTTGCGGGCTCGTTCAGCCACGCTTCGAGTCCCCCGCGCAGCACGCCCTGGGCCTCGGCAAGCGGATCGCGTCTTCCCTGCCCGGTAATGACGAGGACGCAGCGGAGACCGCACCGGGTGGACTGGGCCAGGAATGAAGCCACCTTGCCCGCAGCCTCTCTGCGTGAGAATCCATGCAGGTCCAGCCGGGCTTCGATCGCAATATCGCCTCCACGCAACGCGTCGGCCTGCCGCCGTTTGAGCCCGGCGACCGAGCCGATCTCGATGCAGGGGACCTTTCCGTGCGGAAGCTGCGCGGCGCTCGCGGACCGCCCCGCCGTGACGCGTCCTGACGACCGTGTCCTCGACTAGGCGGCCACGCCCCGGAAGACGCGATACGCCAGCCATCCGCTGCTCGAAATCGTCCTTTTCCGTCTCGTCCCGGTCGTCCGGCCGAGTCTGAGTCACGCGGGATCGTTTCACCGGCTGAGCTCCGTTGATGGGCGCGTCAATGGTGCGAACGACGCGGGCGGACGGCAATCCACGCCGTAGTATGGACCGGTTTCATGGGCGGCACCATGGCTGAATTGACCGCCTTCCCGGATCGAGTGCCGCAACGAACTCGGACTCGATCCATGGACGAAGGTGAACATCGAGTTCTACCGCGACGCGCAGGACGGAGTGTTCAAGGTGCTGGAGTGAGGGGGGACATCTTCCCCTTGCCGCCCACCCGATCACGGCTCAACGTTTACGACCCTTGGCCACCCATCATCGACCGCATCCCCACGGATCACCTTTGCCCGACACCCCCGAAGCCACCGAGCAGAACCTCCAGAGCGAGACCCAGAAAGTCCCCTGGTACCTGACCGCCGTGCTCTTCGCGTCCACGAGCGTGATCGTGGGCGTGATCTGGGACATCTCGTGGCACCGCACCATCGGGCGTGACTCCTTCTGGACACCGGCCCATCTCGCGATCTACGCGGGCGGGCTCGCGGCGGGGCTGTCCTGTGGATGGCTGGCTCTCAAGACGACCTTTTCGGGCACCGGAGGCGAAGTCGGGCGCTCGGTGCGCATGTGGGGCTTTCGCGCGCCGCTCGGGGCCTGGGTGGCGATCTGGGGCGCCATCGCGATGCTCACCTCCGCGCCCCTCGACGACTGGTGGCACAACGCCTACGGACTCGACGTCGAGATCCTGAGTCCGCCCCACATCGTCCTGGCCCTGGGCATCTGCTCGATCCAGTTCGGGGCGCTGCTGATGGCGCTGTCGTGGCAGAATCGGGCGTCGGAGCGCGCACAGCGGCTGCTGGGCTTCGCCTACGCGTACAGCGCGGGAATGCTCCTGCTCACCCTCGGGGTGCTCAAGATGGAGTACACGTTCCCCAACGACTGGCACGGTGCCAGGTTCCACCTGATCACGGCGGGGGTGTACCCGGTCGTCCTGTTCGCGGTGGGGCGGGCGGCGCGGCTGCGCTGGCCAGCCACCTGGACGGCGGTCGCCTACATGGGGGTGACGCTCGTGATGATGTGGATCCTCCCCCTGTTCTCCGCCGAGCCGCTGCTCGCGCCGATCATGCGCCCGATGGAGTCGATGGCGCCGCCCGAGTTCCCACTGGTGCTGGTGGCGCCCGCGATCGTGCTCGACCTGATGCTGCGCCGGGCGTCGCCTCCCGGTCAGGCACCGGCCCGGCGTTCGGCGGACTGGGGACTCGCCGCGCTCGGCGCCGTGGCGTTCGTCGGCATCTTCGGCGTCGTTCATTGGTATTTCGGCGATTTCATGCTGTCCGAAGGGGCGCGGAACTATTTCTTCCAGGGCGACACCTGGGCCTACTTCAACCCGCCCGGCGCCTGGCAGTACGAGTTCTGGCACGGGGGCCGGTTCGCGAGAGCGGAGTTCTCGGCCTCGCACTTCTGGTCGACGGTGTGGTGGGCGGTGCCGATCGGGTTCGTGTCGGCGCGCGTCGGCCTGTGGGTGGGCAATTGGATGCTGGCTGTCCGCAGATGAGGCGCGCCGCGCTGCTCGTCGCCGGGCTCTACCTCGCGACCGCGGGACACGTAGGCAGCAAGAACGTCTTCTTCGCGGGCCAGGCCGGTCCCTACGCGGTATCGGTGGTCGTCCGGCCGCCCGATGTCGTGCCCGGGCTGGCGGAGATCTCGGTGCGGGTGCCGGGCGGCGAGGGCGAAGTGGAGCGCGTAGCCGTGCGGCCCGTCCGCTGGGATGCCGCGCCCGAGGTAGGGGCGCCCCCGCCAGATGCGGCCACGCCGGTGCCGGGCGACCCGGAACTCTACAGCGCCGAGCTCTGGCTGATGACCGTGGGCGCGTACCGGATCGAAGTGATGGTGGAGGGTTCCCGCGGAGCCGGCACGGCCTCCGTTCCCGTGACATCGGTCATGCTGAGTGTGCGCGACCTGCCTCCCGCGCTCGGTGCGGTGCTGCTGGTGCTGGGAGGGCTGCTCCTTGCCGGCGCGGTCACGATCGCGGGCGCGGCGGTGCGCGAGAGCCGGCTGGGGCCCGAGGAAGCGGTGCAGACGAGCCATCGGCGTCGCGGCTGGATCGCGATGACCTGCACCGCCGCCGTGCTGCTTGCTGCGACCTACTGGGGAAACGCCTGGTGGGACGCGGTCGATCGCGATGTCCGGAGCGGCATCTTCGAGCGCCTTGCCGTCGAGGGCGCGGTGACCGGCGATGGCGGCGGTCCCGTCCTCGAGGTCCGGATCACCGATCCTTCCTGGCTCGGCCGGAGCTGGAGTCCCCTGGTGCCCGACCACGGCAAGCTCATGCACATGTTCGTGATCGGCGCGCCCGGCATGGACGCCTTCGCGCACCTCCACCCCGTGCCGATCGACTCGGCCACCTTCCGCGTGCCGTGGCCCGACCTGCCGCCGGGAGAGTACCGCATCTACGGCGACATCGTGCACGAGTCCGGGTTCGCGCAGACGGTCGTCGACACGGTGCGGTTCGATCCGGCGGCGCTTGCAGAGGGGGAATCGGGTCCCGGCCTGGAAGTCGACGCCGACGACTCGTCGTGGCAGGGTGCGCCGGCCCTGCTGTCCGGTCCAGGCACCGAGGCGCTTCTCTCGGACGGATCGACCCTGGAGTGGCTCGGAGCACCGGAGCTGCGCGTCGACGAAGAGACCGTGCTTTCGTTCGCGGTGCGGAACCCGGACGGGGAACCCGCCGCGCTGGAGCCCTACATGGGCATGGTCAGCCATGCGGCCGTGACCCGGGACGATGGCTCGGTTTTCGTGCACCTCCACCCTGCGGGCACGATCTCGATGGGCTCGCTGGCGGTCCTCGCACCGCAGTCGCAGACGACGATGGAAGAGGGGGCTGACATGGACGCTGGCCCGGACGATGGTGCCGGCGCAGGCGTGGTCGAGTTCCCGTACGCGTTCCCGCAGCCCGGC
Source organism: Longimicrobiales bacterium (assembly GCA_963662845.2). Classification (GTDB taxonomy): domain Bacteria; phylum Gemmatimonadota; class Gemmatimonadetes; order Longimicrobiales; family Gaopeijiaceae; genus Bin94. Next base: position 74,383 of record CAXXCM010000008.1, read on the forward strand.
GCGTACACCATCTGGGTGCAGGTGAAGCGTGCCGGAAGAGTGCTCACCGGCGCGTTCCAGGCAAGCGTCAGCGAGTAGAGGCTACCCCTACGAAGCCATTTGACGGAGGAACAGGACCGTGAGACGCAATCGTCCCGATAGAGCTCTTCGATCCCGGCGACGCATGCCGCTGACCGGACTTGCGGGCCTGGTACCGGTGCCCGTCACCGCGCTCCTTCTGCACGCCATGCCGCTCACAACCGCGTCGGCCCAAACCGACCAGATCGAGCGGATCTTCGACGTGCGCACTCCCATGCGCGACGGCGTGGAGCTTTCGGCAGATGTCTGGATGCCGGCCGAAGGCGGTCCGTTCCCCACCATCATCGTCCGCACCCCGTATCTGAAGACGATGGCCATCGGCGATTTCACGCTCGCCAGCTGGGCGACCTACTTCGCGGAGCGCGGCTACGCGGTCGTCATGCAGGACGTGCGCGGACGCGGCGATTCGGACGGAAAGTTCGACTTCTTCTTCCAGGAGGGCGAGGACGGCTACGACACCATCGAATGGATGGCGGCCCAGCCCTGGTCGAACGGCAACGTGTGCACGGCCGGCGTGTCGTACCTCGGGACCGACCAGTGGCTGGCGGCGCGCGAGCACCCGCCCTCGCTCAAATGCATGGTCGCGACCGCCGCCGCCGGGCGCTGGATGCACGAGCTGCCCTACTACGGCGGCGCTTGGATGATGGCGTGGGCGCTGGACTGGATCAACGGAACGTCGGGGCGGAACATGCAGACGGCCAACGCGGCCGGCATCGACCTGGATTCCGTCTACTGGCACCGCCCGCTCATCACGCAGGACGACGCGATGGGCCGTGACATGCCGCTCTTCAACGATTTCCTCGAAAACTCCACGATGAACGAGTACTGGAGCCGGCTGCACTTCACCGAAGAGGACTTTCGGGGACTCGACCTGCCCGTCCTGCACGTCACGGGGTGGTTCGACGGCGACCAGCCGGGTGCCATGTTCTACTGGGACGGGATGATGGCCCACTCGCCTGCGGCGGACGAGCAGTACATGCTGTCGGGACCATGGGGTCACGCCGAGACGTTCATCGGCGGCACCCTCACGCTTGGGGATATGGAGTTCGAGCCCCACTCCATCGTGGACAACAAGGCCGAGCACCTCGCCTTCTTCGATCACTATCTGAAGGGTACCGCCGACGCCTACGACCAGCCCCGGGCCCGAATCTACGTGGTGGGGGCCGAGGAGTGGCGCGAGTTCGACCAGTATCCTCCGGCCGACGTGCAGGCTACCAGTCTGTACCTGTCAAGCGGCGGCAGGGCGAACTCGATCGTGGGTGACGGGGCCCTCGCATGGACGCCGCCCGAGGCCGACACCCCGCCCGACCGCTTCACCTTCGATCCGCAGCGGCCGGTTCCCGCTTCCGTCGGCACGATGTACCTGGGTGAAGACCGAACGCCGCTTCAGCGCCGCGACGACGTGCTCGTCTACACGAGCGAGGAGGTCACGGAGGCCATCGAGGTGGTCGGCCGGGTCGTGATCGAGTTCCACGCGGCCACCGACGCCCGCGACACGGACTTCGTCGCGAGCATCATGGACGTGTATCCGGATGGCAGGGCGGTCAAGCTCGGCCCCACCATCGGCGTCGTCCGCGCCCGCTACCGCAACGGCTTCGAGCGCGAGGAGCTTCTCACGCCCGGCGAGGTCGCGCGCTACGAAATCGACTTGGGACACATCGCCCACTCATTCGAACCCGGCCACAAGATCCGCATCGACCTGACGAGCAGCGCCTACCCGCATATCGCGCCCAACCAGAACACCGGCAACCCGGTCGCGACCGACACGGAGTGGAACACGGCGAACCAGATCATCCATCACAGCCAAGGGCATCCGTCGCGGATAATCCTGCCCGTGCGTGCGCGGAGGCGGGCGACGTAGTAGGGGGTCGCCACGGCGCTCACCAGAACGTCCGTGTCGAGGCAGACTTTCCTGTCCGTTTGTCCGCCACAAAGCCCCCTTGGTGGCGGACAAAGCGAACGATTGCTTCCAAAACGGTCGCCACCGCTCGACGATCGGCTCCTACGGTACCTGCCATCTCCCGCGGCGCAGCAGTCTGCCGCTGCCCGGGCCCGCCAGGATCTCCCCGTTCTCGTAAACCACCTCGCCTCGGCGCAGCGTCATCACGGGCCAGCCCGTGACTTCCCACCCCGAGTAGACCGAAAAGCCGGCCCCGGAGAACATGTCCTCGTCGCGGATGGTGCGCGTCTCGTCCGGATCCCAGAGGACGATGTCGGCGTCCGAACCCACCGCGATCGTGCCCTTGCGCGGGTAGAGCCCGAAGAGCTTGGCTGCGTTGGTGGCTGTCACCGCCACGAACCGCTCCTCGGAGATCCGACCCTGAACGACGCCCTCGGAATAGAGCATCGGCCGCACCACCTGGAGGTTGTTCAGGCCGGCGCGGTGCCGGCTGATGGTCTGCGACGGATCCATCTTGTCCTCGCGCAGATGGGCTACGTGATCGGTGGCCAGCACATCGACCGATCCGTTCGCGATGCCCGCCCAAAGCGCGTCCTGGTCACGCTGCTCACGCAACGGCGGCTGTCCCACGTAGAGCCCGCGGTCGGGGCCCTCGAAGCGCTCGCGCGTGAAGTGGAGGTAGATGGGCCGGGTCTCGACGAAGACGCTGAGCCCGCGGTCCCGGGCGTCCTGCAGCACCCGCAGTGCGCCTTCGGAGGAGACGTGAACCGCGTAGATGGGTGCCCCGGTGGCCTCGGCCATGGCGACCGCACGCTGGGTGGCCACCACCTCGGCGATCACCGGACGGCTGTCCGGGAAGTACTCCAGCGAGGTATGTCCCGCAGCAGTGAGTTCAGCGCCTGCGTGAGCCAGAATGGGCCGGTCCTCGCAGTGAACCATGGTCAGAATGCCGGCGCGCCCCGCCGCGTCCATGGTCGCCATGTAGTCGGGCACTGCGGCGTCGAACACGGTCCACACCATGAAGATCTTGGTGCTCGTCTGGCCGGTTTGGGCGGCCAGGGTGGCCATCTGGCCTTCCTGGGTCTCGGGGGTGATGCCCGCGTGCAGGATGACGTCCGCGATCGCCTGCTCGCGGATGAGCGCCGCCTCGCGCTCGATGGGCTGCGCGAGGGTCCGTCCCTCGGCCGAGCCGGGTCGCCAGTACCCGCCGCTGCTCGTGTGGAAGGCGAAGTTCGAGATGGTGGTGATGCCTCCCGCGAGCGCCGCCTGCGACCCGGTGCGGTAGTCGTCGCGGGTGCTTCCCCCCAGGTGGACATGCGGATCCACCCCGCCCGGCATGACGAGCTGCCCTGTGGCGTCGATCGTGCGGGCGCCGGCCCCCGCAGCCAGCCCGGTCCCGATCTCCACGATGGTCCCGTCCCGCACGCGCACGTCGGCGGCGAACCGTCCCTCCGCAGTGACCACGGTGCCACCGCTTATGAGGATCTCTTGGGGTGCCAGATCGGGGGCGAACGGTCCCGCCGCCACAAGGCCGGTCGACAACAGGGTGGGGAGATTCGGCAGACGGTTCATGGCGTCCTCCTGGGCAGCGCGTCGTCCAGCCCGCTCACATCGCCCTGTAGAGCGCGTCCACCAGCAGCGCGCTGAGACCCATCGTGTTGCTGTAGTGGTTGCGCACGAAGCCGCCCGCGATCCCTGCCGCCGGATCCGCGAAGCCGTAGTTGCCACCACCGCCGCTCATGCCGAACGCGTCGGGGTTCGGACCATAGATGGGCGGGAGCGCTGGAAAGAATGAGTTATTGGCATGATGGCTCCCGGGGGTCCACTTCTGCTCGAGGCCGATTAGAAGGTCGGGGCCGCCGGGCGGCGTCGGGGTGGTGAATTCGCGGACTGTCTCCGGCCCGACCACCTCCCGTCCGTCCAAAACGCCTCCGAGCGCGAGCGGAGTGTACAGGCGCGCCAGACTGCGTGCGTCGGTGGTCACGTTGGCGGCACCGAATTCGGCTGCCAGCGCCTTCGGCTGACTCCACAGGCGTCCGATCTGGAGCATGAAGACATCCATCGGGCCACCCAGCAGCCCACGGAACGCCGCGTCGTACTGCCAGTTATCCGGATCCGTGAGAGCCGAGACCCCCATCTCCTCCATCTGGGCGGTGACGTTGGCATACATCTCGGCCACGGACTCGTGGGGGGGAGCTTCCGGCCACGGCTTGATCGCGGCCAGATCGCGCTGCTCCTCGTAGGGCGTGCCCAGCCAGGTGTTGAGCTGCCACGGCCCGGCCATCTCGTCGCGCAGGAACTCTCCCGCGCGCTGCCCGGTGATCCGGTAGACGACCTCGCTGACCAGGTTGCCGTACGTGTAGCCGTGGTAGCCGTGGGCGGTGCCCGGCTCCCAGTCGGGCTCGGCCGCAGCGAGGCGTCGCGCGATCTCGTCGTACTGGTCGAAGCCGTTCCCGTCGAGGTCGAGCAGTTCCGTGTACCCGGGGAGGCGGGTGGACCCGGCCGCGTGGCTGAGCAGCATTCGGACCGTGGTGTTCTCCTTGCCGTTTGTGGCGTATTCGGGCCAGTAGTGGCCGACCCTCGCGTCGAGGTCGAGTTCGCCGCGATCATGAAGCACCATGGCGGTGGCCGCAGTGACCGCCTTGCTGGTGGACTGGACGTGGACGCGGGTGTTGCGCAGCCACGGGCGATCATGGTCGGCCATGCCCGCCCAAAGGTCCACCGCCATCTCGCCCTGGTGGGTAGCGGCGAAGGCGGCCCCGCCGGTGCCCATCAGACGGGCGTTGGCCGCGAAGGTCTCGCGTACGGATTCGAGGCCGGGCCTGACGTATCCCTTGATGGCGAGGCCGTCCTGGCTCTGGATGCCGTTCGAACGTGGCTCGATGGGTTCGGAGTCCGCCCCGAGCGCGGGAAACACCGACGCAGTACTGGCGCTGGCCGCGAAGGCGGCGATCCCGAGAAAGGATCGCCTGTCGATTGACGACGTCACGGGGGCTGCAGGAGCACTATGCATGGCATGTCGCCGGGAAGGGGTGGAACGGGGGGGGGGTCAATGCCGCAATATGCAAAATGCCGCAATATGCACCTTTTTGTCCGCCATGAAACGCCCAAGATGGCGGACAAAGTAAACTCAGAGGCTTCGCAAGCGTGCGAAGAATTCGTCGGCAGTGGCCGATTCCAGCACTGCGCTGGCAGCCAAAAGCGTACGCTTCGAGTCAGAGGCTTCGCCGAGGACCGATGACAGCGCCTGGGCCGTCTCGGGCCCGAACTTCTCCAGCACCTGCTGACGCAGCAAGGCGACTTGCCCTTCGTCGCGTCCCACGCGGATTCCCTCGTCGCGCCCCACGCGGATTCCCTCGTCGCGTCCCACACGGATCCCTTCGTCGCGCCCCTGGCGATGCCCCTCGTCACGCCCCTCGCGAAAGTGTCTTCTCCCGTACTCCTCCAAGCTCCGCTGGTAGGTCGCTGCCGCCTCTGCCATCGCCTCTTCGCGTTGCCTTCTCCCGTACTCCTCCAGGCTTTGCTGGTAGGTCGTTGTCACCTCGGCCATCGTCTTCGCCTCCCGCACCTGTTCTCTCGTGATTCGTCCCGTTGATACTAGCATCTCCGCCACGCCCTCGGCCATCAGGCCGGCGTAGTCGCTGCCCGTCCGCTCCGCGATTCGCGTCAGCTCCGCCAGCACCGCCTGCGTCCCCTCGACCGAGCGGTCCAGCTCGAGCGCCAGTACGGTCTGGGCCAGATCGCCCTCGAACCCGCTGCCGTGCCGGGCGATCAGCCGGTACTCGCCCGCCGCCCAGCGCGGAAAGAGCTTTCGCAGCCCGACGGCCCCCTCCCCGGTGCCCCGGCCGTGGTAGATGACGAAGGACAGCACCTCCAGCGAGCCCTCGCGCCGCAGGGACGGCCTGCGCTGGAAGATCTGCTGCGCGGTCATGAGCTGGTAGATCGCCATCCGGAGCCTCATGAGCCAGTCCCAGTCGCCCTGGAACTCGAGCTGGATCACCATGCGGCCGTCGCCGTCGCGGACCCTGGCCATCCACAGCATGTCGGGGTAGCGCCGAACGAGGGCGTTGCCGACGAGCTCGGCGTCCAGCTTCGTCAGCGTCGAGAAGTCGATCCTGTCGGCATGCTCGGCGGCGTAGCGGCGGACCAGCCTCTCGATTGCGGCCGGGTGGCAGAAGACGGTCTTGAACGCGGGGTCGTGCACGGGCGGTCTCCGGTTCGTCGGGGGGACGAACAACGTGGGCGGAGACCGGGGGCGATTGAATGGCTGGATGGGACAGTCTCGAATCGATGCCGCCCACCCAGGGCTCCGCCACCATCGCTGCGGGTGCCGCAAAGGGTCGCAACGCACCGTGACGCCCGTTCGCCGACGGCCTGCGGTTCCGCCTTGCGTGGCTGCGACCGGGGTCACAGCTTCGCCAGTGCCATGCTGACTCCCTTCTATCCCCTGCTATCGCACCCGTGGGGCGGTGTCGTCATCGGACTGGCTGGCGCTGCGGTTGCCGTCGCCCTCCTGACGGTCTCCCGGTCGTCGCGGTCCGACCGGTCGACGGGACGGATGTGCCTTGCCCGGGCGCTGGGAGTCCTCGTTGCAGCCTTCTCGGTCATTGTTCTCGTCGCCGCGGCCGTCTCCATGATCGAGATCCGCCGCCTGGCCAGCGAACATCCACCCCCGGGCACGCTGGTCGATGTGGGCGGCTACCGGATGCACATGCTCGCCGAGGGAGATGCAGGCGACGGGCCGACCGTCATCTGGATCCCCGGAGGGCACGCACAGGGGCTTGCGCTCCATCACCTGCACGCCGCGCTTCGCGACGAGACGCGCTCGATCCTCTTCGATCGTCCCGGCACCGGGTGGAGCGATCCGGGACCGTTCCCCAGGCGCACCGCGACGGAGGCCGACGAGCTCGCGACCCTGCTGGAAGCGGCCGGAGAGGGAGGCCCCTTCGTGCTGGCGGGACACTCCTACGGCGGGCTGCTGGCCGCCAATTACGCTCGCCGCTACCCGGAGCGCACTGCGGCCGTCGTCCTCCTCGACGCTTCGCCGCCCGACGCATTCATCTACGCCCCGGCGTACGGTGCGGCGGCGCTCGACGGGTTGGTACGCGATGCGGAGCGGCAGGGTCTCGACAAGATCTTCGGTAGGTGGATCAATCCCGAGATCGAGATGGCCGAAACCGAGACCGAGATCGGCGAGGTGCTGCGCAAGCAGCGTAGTCTTCTGGCCGATGTCGGCGAGGCGATGGCGGCCAACGCACGGCGTCCGGCAGCTTCGTTCGCCACGGCATCCATCTTTCAGGAATTCAGCCCCGGGATCGTCTCGTCGGCGGCCCCCGACCTGGTGGTCTACGACGGCGAACTCGGCGATATGCCCGTCCTGGTGGTGATCCCGGACGATCCGGCCGACGCCATCATCGACCCGCTGGGGATGGATGAAGCCGCCGCGCGCCGGGCCAAGAACTTCTTCGTGCGGATGCGCGTTCGGTACCTGGAGGTGTCGAGCGATGCCCGGCTCGTCCACACCCCGCCGGGGACCGGCCACAACTACCCGTACGAGACGCCGGAATTCGTCCTGGCTGTCATCTGCCAACTGTTGTCCGAACTAGGATCTGGGAGTTCCTGATGAATCGACGTGCCTTGCTGAAAGCCGGTGCGGCCGCGGCCGCGTTGCCGATCATCTCGTCGGCGCGGGGCCTCGCGGCGGTCGCGGCGCCGGCGCGGGTGCCAGTCACTCCGCGCGACCTGCAGCAGCTTCTCGACGAGTCGGCCGAGAGCCTCGGCATCGTGGGTGCCCAGCTCGCGGTGTTCGACGGCGAGGCGGTGCACGAGTTCGCAACCGGTCTCGCGATTCGCGAGCGCAACCTGGCCGTCACGCCGGACACGCTGTTCCAGATCGGCTCGACGACCAAGGTCTTCAATGCCGCCCTGGTCATGGCCCTGGTCGACGAGGGAACGCTCGACCTGGAAGAACCGGTCGGCAACTACCTCGACGGTGCGCCACTGACGAGCGATGTCCCGCCGGTCGAAATGACCCTGCGCCAACTGCTCTCGATGTCGTCGGGACTCGACAACGGGCCGTACACGGATCACGGTCGCGGCGATGACGCCCTGGGCCGGTACGTCGCTTCGCTTGCCGACATTCCCGGCATCTTCGAGCCGGGTACGGCCTACGGCTACTCGAACGCGGGCACCGCCGTCGCCGGGTTCGCGGCCCAGCGGGTGATGGGACGGAATTGGGAGACGCTGCTTGCCGAGCGCATCCTCCAGCCGCTCGGGCTCGATCACTCGGCGACCTTCCCGGAGGACCTGCTCTATCATCCGGTGGCGCTCGGCTACTCGCAGACCCCCTCGAACCCCGCAGGCGAGCGCGTGCCGTTCTGGGGACTGCCGCGCAGCATCGCCCCGGCCGGAGCAACCTTGTGCTGCAGCGCCGGCGATCTAGTGCGGTTCGCCGGGATGTTCCTGCAAAGCGGGCGCTCGGCCGACGGGCGGCGGGTGCTGTCGGAGGAGGCCGTCGAAACGATGCACACTCCCGAGATCGACATACCGACCCGGATCATCGCTCAGAGGTGGTGCACCGGGCCCTACTGGAAGCGCTGGGGTGGCGAGGTGATCTACGGGCACAGCGGCACCAACAGCGGCGGGTCGTCCCTGCTGCTCTGGTGTCCGAACAAGGGCGTCGCGGCCGCGACGATCGCCAACGTGCCGAGCCAGGGCTATCCGCTGGCCGACAAGGTGTTCGACACCCTGTTCCCGGAGGTCTTCGGCATCGACAAGCCGCAGACACCGAAGCCGGACTCGGTGACGCCGCAGGGGGTCGAGCTCGAGCGCTACGTCGGGCATTTCGAGGCGGTGGGCAGCCGGTTCTCGTTCTCTGTGGATGGTGATCGGCTGATGGCGAGATCGGAGATCGGCAGCGCGTTGGAGTCCGAGCTGATACCGCTCGGCGGCGACCGGTTCCTGCCGCGTGATCCGGCGATGGGCGGCAACCGCGGCTGGGACGTCGCCTTCTGGGGCGACGACGGCAACGGTCGCGCGACGCACTACCTGAACGGCGTCTTCGCCATGCGCCGCAGCGGTTGATCGCGGCCGGCCACCTGAGCGTGCGGCGGTCACCGGGTCTCTACCCATCCCGCTCATGAAACGACGCGACTTCATCCGCACTTCGGCCACCTTCGCCGCTGGGACCGCCCTCGCGACCTGCCGCACCGCCGAAGAAACCCCCATCCATTTCGAGGTGCACGGTCCCGAAGACGGCGTCCCCCTCTTCCTCGGCTTCCCGCTCATGGCGTCCTACGCCGAGATCTTCGGCCAGGAGCAGGGAACCGTGAAGGACGGCTTCCTGGCCCGCCTCACCGATCGCTACCGTGTCCTGTTAGTCGACTATCCAAACGTCGGTGGAACCACGGTTCCGCCGCCCGGCGAGATGAACCCTGACCGCGTCTACGCCGACCTTCTCTCCGTCGCGGATGCGGCCGGCTTCGACCGGTTCGCCTACTGTGGCCACCTTTGGGGCGCGATCAACGGACTCTTGCTTGCATCGCGCTCGGATCGCGTCTCGGCACTGATCTGCGGCACTTGGCCGCCGCTCGGAGCGCCCTATCCCGACATGCTCCGAGGCGTCGAAATGCAGCTCGCCGAGCCCCCACCCCATGCCATGGTGATTCTGCGCGACCCCGGGCAATACGCGCAGTGGGACACCTTCTACAGCGGCATGCAGGAGTGGCCGGAGGAAGATGTCGCGGCTGCGATCACCTGCCCCCGGATGGCCCTGATCGGCGCGAACGCCGAGAGCTCGGTGGCGGGGATTCCGCTGCGGCTGGTGGAACGGCTGCGCGAGGCCCGCCCACGGCTGGAGGCGATGGGCTGGACGGTGCGTGAAGTCCCAGGGGCAGAGACGGCGGCGATCCTGGATCCGGCGACGATGGTGCCCGAGATGCGAAGTTGGCTGGACCAGGTCTAGATTGGTTCATTGGTGTTACAGTTTCCGTCAGTAAACTGGGAGAACACGGATGAGGCGCGTGAATCGGTTTGATGCGGGCATGTTGGCTGGGATGCTCCTTATTTTCGCAGCCCGGGGAGGCAATTGGCTCATAACACCGGCAAGCCACCCCGATAGCACTCCGTTCCAGCTGTGGGCCACGGTGGTTGGCATCGTCGTTTGCGGGGTCGGCGTGTTCGCGCTCATCAAAAGGCATCGTCCGGCTGTGCGGGGTCGTTCAGCCTGAGTCTGAGGTGTCGACGCGCTCCTACCTGCCACTCGCACTCCCACCCAGCGCATCCACCTGCGCCTGGTAAAGCCGCCGCCCTTCCTCGAACGTCGCCAGAACCTCGGCCTTGTGGGCCGGATCGTCCCAGCGGTCCATCACGCGCAGTTCAAGCAGCACGTGATCGATCCACCGCACGAAGAACGCGGCGTCTTCCCGCGACCGGATCGGCTCGCCGTCGGCGATGACGAAGACCGGGTTGGTGTGCGCGAAGAGGTAGCTGTCCATGGCTCCGTGCTGCGCCGGCCCCAGCGCCCGCGCCGCGATCCACCCGCTGCCCTCGACCGGGATCTCCAGCTCGGCGTCGATCGACCGCCCATCGCCCGCAGCCTCCACCCTGTGCACCATCTTGCCGTTCCGCACGATCTCCAGCCCATGCATGACAAACAGCGATCGAGCCGTCGCACGCACCGTGACCACATCGCCGCGCGACACCGCCAGCTCCTCGCCCATGCCCTTGGGGGATTCGGCTCCCTGGCCCGCCACCTCCAACGTCATGATCGGCCCGCTCGTGACAAACGCGCGCCCCGCCGCCATCGCGTCGGCCCAGGCGTCGTAGTGCAGGTGATCCTCGCCGGTATGGACATACGTCCGCGTGGCGCCGACCGCGGGATGCCGCCAGATGTCCGACATCACGTCCGTGCCGGCGGTCCCCGGAATGCGCGAACCCGTGTTGAGGAGCCGGTACCACACCTCGGCCGTCCCGAGCTCGTCGCTCCAGATGCACGCGACGTCCACAAAGTCGGCCAGACCGAGAACCGCGTCGACGGGCAGCTCGCGCGCGTATCCCACCCCCGCCGCGTCCAGATCGCGATGCACGAGCCCGAAGGGGTGGACGTAACCGCCAATGCCGCCCTGCTCATGCACCCTCCGAAGCACGTTCGCGTTGTCAGGGTAGAGGGCATGGTGCGCGGTCCCCACCGAGCCGATGTAGAAGGGTGTGATCAGCTCGACCAGATTGAGGAGCGAGAGGTGGGCGAAGAAGCTTGGCCGGTACTCCTCGTTGTAGTAGACGATGGTGCGGGGACCGGTGTGCGGGTGCGGGTGCCCCAGGAAGTGCTCCAGATCCTCGACCCGGCTGTTGCCCCAGTAGTTGGCGATCATGCCGTTCGCCACGTTCAGATCCTCGGCGTGCGCCTTGTTCCGGAGGTCCTCGGGGGTCACGAAGTAGTGGCCGCCGTAGTTGGGATGGATGTGGTTGTCGCCCGAGTACCAGCCGTCCGCCGCCATGTCGATCCAGCGGTCGAGCTGGACCTCGACGGTGGTGTGCTCGCCCGCCCGCACCTCGACCGAGCGCGAGACGGGCTCGTATTCAAAGCCCCGCCAGACCTCCAGGCGCGCCTCGCCCAGCGGCAGCGTTGCCGTGAAGCTGCCGTCGGTGTGGAAGTAGTAGTCCTCGGTGACGCTCACGACGCGGGGATAGCTGCTGTGGGGGAAGTAGGCGCGGTCGTCGGCGCCGGTCAGGTAGATGCGCGACGGCAGCAGCTCGCCGTCGGAGTCGGTGACGCGCACCCGCAGTCGGCCGACCGGCTCCGACCACGCGTAGTCGTCGATCCGCACCCGCCTGGGCTCGCCGCCGCCCCGAGTGACGATGTAGAGCCCGAAACCCATCCCGTTGTCGATCGTGCGCGGCTGGTCGTCGGTCCCCCCGTTGCGCGCGTACACGATGTGGCCGCCGTCGGGCGACCACGACGGGAAGTACTCGTCCGTGCGGGTGTGCGTGAGCCGCACTGGCTGGATGCCCCGGGGCGATTCCTCGCTGGGGACGGCGTACATGTCGTTGTTGCCCGAGGAGTCTGTGATGTAGGAGACGATGCCCCCATGCGGGGCGACGACCGGCGCCGCCTGGTAGTTGGTCTCGATGCGAATGAGGAGTTCCGCCTCTCCGGTACCGGAACGCCATCTCCATAGGGAACCGGAGCCGAGCGCGGCCTTGCCCCGCCGCGACACGAATACGATGTCGCCGGTGCGGCCGACCCAATCCCCGGCCATGTCGTTGGCCTCCGGGTCGGCGATCACGGCTTCGGCCTCGCCGCGCTCCATGTCGTAGGCCCAGAGGTCGAAGGTGCCGTCGCGCTCGGTGGTGAAGAGGATGCGGGTCCCGTCGGGCGACCAGCGCGGGCGCAGGTCGAGGAAGGGGTGCGTGGTGAGGCGGCGCGGTTCCCCGGTCGCCTCACTGCCACCCGCTCCCACCTCGGTCACGAAGATGTCGAAGTTGCGGTCGATGTCGGCCGCGTAGGCGATGTGGCTGCCGTCGGGCGACCAGCTCGGCTGCGAGTGGTAGCCAGCGCCCGTCGTGATCTGGCGCGCGGTGCCTCCCTCGACCGGCACGACCCAGATCCGCCCCTGGTACGCGAACGCGATGGACTCGCCGTCGGGCGACCACGCCGGGTAGGTGGGCGAAGCGGTCACCGGCGGCGGGAAGTAGCTCTCCATGTACATGCGGCCCGCGCCGCTGGTGCCCCGTGAGGTTGGGGTAGCCGCCCGGGAAGGGGTCGGGGTAGTCGTACTGCTGCTGGGCCGGGGCGATGCCGGCGGACAGTGCCGTCAACAGCGCGATCGTCGGCACGACGAGCCGGAGAATTCGGGTCCACATGGTCGTCGTCTCCTGGAGCCAAAGGGTGCGGCGATGGGGCAAGTGCCGATCATGGTAACCGTCACCGATCTTGACACAAGGGCGCGACCGCGCCGACACTTGATGTCGGTGTCATTACATGACATTACCAGACATTCGTTCGTAGTCGCTAGGAGAAGGACCCCCCGGTGAACCAAATCACTGCCCGCGTGCCCCAACCGCTCGTCGACGCGCTGGACGCTGCGGCGGCTCGTCTCAAGCGCAGCCGCGCCCAGGTCGTCCGCGATGCCTTGGAGCGCTACCTAGAGGACTACGACGATCTGGCCGTGGCCCTGGAGCGGCTCCGGGATCCCTCCGACCCTGTCCTCGACTGGGACGAAGTCCGGCGTGAACTACTCGATTCGGATTAAGCGCAGCGCGGCCAAGGAGTTGGCCCGATTGCAACGCGTTGACCGGGTTCGCATCGTGCAGGCCATCGACCGCTTGGCGGAGCATCCCTGGGCTGGCAGCGCGCTAAAGGGCGAACTGCGCGGACTGAGGAGGATTCGGGTCGGTCGCCATCGCGTGGTCTACGAAGTGCTGGATGACGCGCTGGTTGTCCTGGTGGTTCGCGTCGCGCACCGGCGGGAAGCCTATCGTTCCCGCTGATTCTCACTCGCTGTCCGCTTCAGGCCGTGCCCGTCGGCGATGGTGCAGCATCCGGGCCGCGTGGCCGAAGGCGAAGAAATACCTGCGCAGCCGTTCGGCCGATTCGGGTGTCACATCAGCGAATTCGGGCGCGGGTTGCCTGATCGCCGACACCGAGGGAGCGGTTCCCGTCTCGCGGACGGAGGTGGTGGGACGGAGGTGAAGGGGCAGCAAGGTAACCGTTGGCCCCACGGCACGCCGTCCGCGAGTCCGCGCCTGTTGCCTGCCGTGGCCAATATGCGGAAGTTGGGGCATTCCACTCCACCCGACTTCGCGAGCGCAGCCATGCCCACGATCGACCGAAACCAGTTCGCAACACTCCGTCCCGTCCGCCGCCTCTCGGCGGTGGCGACCACCGCCATCGCAGCCGCCATCCTGATGTTGGGTGCGGCCGCATCAGGCCCCCTCCACGCCCAGTCCCGCTTCGAGCCCATGGACGTCTTCCAGCTCGAATACGCCGCCGACCCGCAGATCTCGCCCGACGGCGCCCAGGTCGTCTACGTCCGCACCTCGATGGACATCATGCGCGACCGCAAGCGCTCCGAGCTCTGGATCATCGACGCAGACGGCTCGGACCACCGGCGGCTCGGGACCGGGGGCTCCCCGCGCTGGTCCCCCGACGGGACGCGGCTCGCGTACACGGCGGACGGCCAGATCCACCTGCGCTGGATGGACACCGGCGAGACCGCCGCGCTCACGCAGCTGACCGAGTCGCCAAGCGGACTGCGGTGGTCGCCGGACGGCCGCCACCTCGCCTTCAACATGCTCGTGCCGCACGCCCCGCCGAGCCTGGCCGCGCCCCCGAAGCCGCCTGCGGGCGCCGAATGGGCGGACCCGCCGATCATGGAGGACCGCTTCAAGAGCCGGCAGGACGGTGTTGGCTACCTGGACTTCGGCTACAACCACATCTTCGTGATCCCCGTCGATGGCGGCACGCCGACGCAGGTCACGTCGGGCGACTTCCAGCACTCCAGCCCAGCCGCCTGGGTCGCTGGCGGCACCCACCTCGTCTTCTCGTCGAACCGCAACCCGAACTGGGAGCACGACTACCGCAACTCGGAGCTCTACGTTGCGTCGCTTATCACAGGCGAGATCCGCGCTCTCACGGACCGCCCCGGCCCGGACGGCAGCCCTGCGGTGTCGCCCGACGGTCGCCAGGTCGCCTTCGTCGGCTACGAGGATCGCACGCGCACCTACCAGGTCAGCCGCCTCCAGGTGATGAACCTCGATGGCGGCGGCCACCGCACGATCACCGCCGAACTCGACCGCAGCGTGTCCAGCCCGGTCTGGGCCGCCGACGGCAGCGGCATCTACTTCCAGTACGATGACGAGGGCAACTCGAAGGTCGGCTTCGCCACCCTCGACGGCGACACAGAGGTCCTCGCTGCGCGACCTGGGCGGCACATCGTACGGCCGTCCCTATGGCGGCGGCTCGTTTTCGGTCGCGAACGACGGCACCTTCGCCCTCAACCAGACCCGCCCCGACATGCCGGGCGAACTCGCCGTCGGCAGGCGCGGGGGCGCGGCCGCGCGCACCATCACCACCCTCAACGCCGACTTGCTCGCAAACAAGACGCTCGGCCAGGTCGAGGAGATCTGGTGGGAGTCGTCCTTCGACGGCCGTCCGGTCCAGGGATGGATCGTCAAGCCGCCCGGCTTCGACGCGAACCGCCGCTATCCCTTCATCCTGGAGATCCACGGTGGGCCGGTGTCGAACTACGGCGACAGGTTCTCCGCCGAGATGCAGCTGCTGGCTTCCGCAGGCTACGTCGTGCTCTACGCCAACCCGAGGGGGAGCACCAGTTACGGCGAAGAGTTCGGCGACCTGCTCTACCACAACTATCCAGGCCAGGACTACGACGACCTGATCTCGGGCGTCGACGCGGTGATCGAACGCGGGTACGTCGACGAGAGCAACCTGTTCGTGACCGGCGGCAGCGCGGGCGGGATCATGACCGCGTGGATCGTGGGCAAGACCAACCGCTTCCGGGCCGCGGTGTCGCAGAAGCCCGTCGTCAACTGGATCAGCAAGACGCTGACCGCCGACAACTGGTACGGCTACTACTTCAGCCGGTACGAGGGTCTGCCGTGGGAGAACCCGGAGCCGTACTGGAAGTTCTCGCCCCTGTCGCTGGTCGGGAACGTCGAGACGCCGACGATGATCATCACCGGCGAGGAGGATCTGCGCACGCCGCTGTCCGAATCCTACCAGATGTTCCACGCACTCAAGATGCGCGGCATCGACACGGCGGTGATCCGGTTGCCCGGCGCGTCGCACGACATGAGCCGCCGGCCGAGCCAGCTGATGGCCAAGATCGCCAACATCGTGGCGTGGTTCGACAAGTACCGGATGATGCCTGCGGCCAGCTGACCCCGGACGCGGACCGGTGACGGAGGCGAGACTCCTCTCGGGCGGCAATCCCCAGATCCCGAAGGGTGACGGGGATGCGCCAGTGCAGGCCTACATCGCGGCGATGCCGGGCTGGAAGCGGGGGGTCGGCCGCTACCTCGACACGCTCATCGAGCACACCGTACCCGCCGTCCGCAAGGCGGTCCGGTGGAACTCGCCCTTCTATGGGATCGAGGACCGGGGCTGGTTCCTGTCCTTCCACTGCTTCACGAAGTACATCAAGGTGACGTTGCTCAACGGAGCGTCGCTGCGTCCGGTCCCGCCGGTGGCCTCCAAGCACGAGCAGGTGCGCTATTTCCACATTCACGAGGACGACGAGCCCGACGAAGCGCTCCTTGTGAACTGGCTCGAACAGGCATCGGCGCTGCCCGGAGAGGAGCTGTTCTGAACGATCAAGGTTATCT
Source organism: Longimicrobiales bacterium (assembly GCA_963662845.2). Lineage (GTDB taxonomy): Bacteria > Gemmatimonadota > Gemmatimonadetes > Longimicrobiales > Gaopeijiaceae > Bin94. Next base: position 90,704 of record CAXXCM010000008.1, read on the forward strand.
TAAGTTAACCTTTAGGAAGCACGGGGACGCACCCATGGCGAACACAATCAACGTCAAGACGCTCCGGCACGAAATGCGTCGGGTCATTGAGAGGGTGAGGAAGGGGGAGCAGTTCACCGTGCTCTACCGGAGCCGCCCGGCCTTTCGGATCGTGCCGTTGCATGGCGGGGTCGCGCTTGGCCCTCTGGAGGACGATTCGCTCTACCGTGCGGAAGCACTGGGCCGGTCGACCGATGGACTGACGTCAGCGGATCACGACCGGATTCTTTATGGGCGGGGCGGCGAGTAGGGCGGCGAGTCGCCGGGCGCTCTTCGTCGACACGGCCGGCTGGATGGCCATGGCGGACGCCGCTGATCCGGCGCATGAGGCCAGCCGTCGGGAACGCGATTCGTGCCTGGAGACTGGGGGGATGCTGGTTTCGACAGACTATGTGATCGACGAGACGCTGACGCTCATTCGGGTTCGGTTGGGATTGCGTGCGGCTGAGAGGTGGTGGGCCCAGGTCGACACCAGTCCCCGGCTTCGCTGGGAACGCATCGATGCCTCGCGGGGCGAGAAGGCCCGGACGCGTTTCTTAGAGTGGACCGACAAGAACTTCTCGTTTACAGATTTCACGAGCTTCGTCGTCATGGAGGAACTGAGCCTCCGCAAAGCGCTGACGACCGATCGCCACTTTTCTCAGGCTGGATTCGAGGTGGTGCCCATGGTGCCGGACCGGCGACGGCGCTACAGCCTCGGGGAGTAACCGACATGCAGGAATCCCGAATCCGGCTATTACGTTAGTGGGGGGCCACCCACTGCCTTCCCGCAAGTCATCGGAATCCATCCCCGGAGAACTCAACATGAAGTCGTCCCGCAGCCCACTCTGGCTCGCCCTCGCGTTCCTGACTCCTCTCGTCGCCACACCACCTGCCCACGCCCAGGACGCCGAAGCCATCTCGGCCGCCCTCGGCGAGATCGAGTGGCGTCACATCGGTCCCGTGAACATGGGCGGACGCGTTTCCGCCATCATTGGCGTGCCGGGCGACCCGCGGACCTTCTGGGTCGGAGCGGCCGACGGGGGCGTCTGGAAGACCACCAACGGCGGTGTGACATTCGAGCACCAGTGGGATGACGAGAACACCTACTCGGTGGGCGCGCTGACGCTGGCCCCCTCCGACCACAACGTCGTCTGGCTCGGTTCCGGCGAGGGCGACCCGCGCAACTCGGTCTCGTACGGCGACGGCGTGTACCGCTCGACCGACGGCGGTGCCACCTGGACCCACCTCGGCCTGGATGACAGCGAGCGCATCAAGCGCATCGTGGTGGACCCACGCGACGCCGACGTGGCACTGGTCTGCGCCATGGGCCACGAATGGGGGCCCAACCGGGAGCGCGGCGTCTTCCGCACGACCGACGGTGGCCAGACGTGGGACCACGTGCTGTTCATCGACGAGGACACGGGGTGCTCGGACATCGACATCGACCTGACGAACCCGCGTAACGTCTACGCCGGCATGTGGACCTTCCGCCGCAAGCCCTGGCGCTTCGATGACGGAGGCAAGGAGACCGCGCTCTACGTCTCGCGCGACGGCGGCATCTCGTGGAAGAAGATCACGACCACGCCGGACGAGCCCATGGCCCGGATCGGCATCAGCGTGGCGCAGTCGCGTCCGAACATCGTCTACCTGATCACCGAATACCCGACTGCGGGCACGCTCTTCCGGTCCGACGACTACGGCGAGACCTGGGAGATGATCAACGACAACAAGAACCAGCTCAACTTCCGGCCCTTCTACTACTCCGACGTTTTCGTCGACCCGTCCGACCACGAAACGCTGTACACGCTCTCGGGCGGGCTGTCGAAGTCGACCGATGGGGGTCGCACCTTCGACCGCATCGCCAACGACGTGCACGGGGACCACCAGGCGTACTGGATCGATCCGGAAGACGGCGAGCGGATCCTCTCCGGTTCGGACGGCGGCATGCAGGTGTCGTACGACGGCGGCGCCAACTTCCACATCTTCCGCAACTTCAGCCTCGCGCAGTACTACCACATCTTCGTGGACGACCGCGATCCGTACTACGTGTGCGGCGGGCTGCAGGACAACGGCAACTGGTGCGGTCCGAGCCGGCTCAACGACCGCCGCGGCATCCTGCCCGGCTACTTCTACACGGTGTCCGGCGGCGACGGCTTCTACACCGTGCCGGTGCCGGGTCAGCCGAACCTGATCTACTCGAACGCCCAGGGCGGCTACTTCCGCATCACGGACATCAACTCGGGACAGATGCGGTCGATCGAGCCGTGGCCGCTCATGATCGGGTCGCAGGGGCAGGGCATGTTCCAGGCGCGGTACCGCTTCAACTGGGACGCGCCGATCGTCATCTCGCCGCACGACCCGGGCACGGTGTACTGGGGCGGCAACGTCGTCTTCCGCAGCACGGACTACGGCCACTCGTGGGACGTGATCAGCCCCGACCTCACCACGAACGACCCGGAGAAGCAGCTTGATTCCGGTGGCGAGATCTACCTCGACAACACCGCGGCCGAATTCCACACCACGATCCTCACCATCGCCGAGGACGAGTTCGAGCCGGGCGTGATCTGGGTCGGCACCGACGACGGCAACGTGCAGATCACCCGTGACAACGGCGCGACGTGGACGAACGTGCGCGACCGCGTTCCCGGTCTGCCCGCCGAGACCTGGATCGGCAACATCGAGGCGTCGCCCACGGACGCCGGAGCCGCGTACATGGCCGTCGACAACCACCGGCTCGACGACTTCACGCCGCACCTGTACGAGACGCGCGACTACGGCGAGACGTGGCGCGACATCTCGGCCGGACTCCCCCAGAACGACTACGTGAAGGTCGTCCGGCAGCACCCGTCGAACCCGAACCTGCTCTTCGTCGGCATGGACCGGGGCATCTTCGCCTCGTGGGACCGGGGCGACACGTGGGTGGACATCCGCGGGAACCTGCCGCGCGTGTCGGTACGCGGGGTGAAGATCCAGCGCCAGTACAACGACCTCGTCATTGGCACGCACGGGCGCGGCGCGTGGATCCTGGACGACATCCAGCCGATGGTCGAGTTGACGGAGGCGCTTGGCCAGGACGCGCATCTGTTCGACATCCGCACGGCCACGGAGTGGGAGATGTGGGGTCGCACCAGCAACTTCGGTCAGAGCCGCTTTGCGGGCGACAACCCCGACCCCGGCGCGTGGATCCACTTCCACCTCTCGGAAGAAGCCGCCGAGGCCGCAGGCAACTCCGTCGACGTGCGCATCACCGACGGCAGCGGCGCGCTCGTGCGCGAGTTCCAGCACCGTGGCGTCGGGGCGGGTGTGAACCGTGCGATATGGGACCTCCGCTGGAGCGGTGCCGAGCCGATTCCGGGACAGGGTCCTCCGGCTGGCGGGTTCTTCTTCTTCGGCCCGACGGGACCGCCTGCGGTGCCGGGCACCTACACGGCGACGGTCGACCTGGGCGAACGCGAAATGTCGAAGGACTTCCAGCTGCGCGGCGACCCGAACGTGGCAGCGTCGCAGGCCGTGTACGAGGAGCGCTTCACCGCAGCGATGCGTGCGCGCGACCTCGAGACGCAGCTCAATCAGATGGTCGGGACGATCAACGACCTCGACGGGCAGATCGACGGGCTCCTCGAATCCATTGAAGGCAAGAACCTGTCCAACGAGGAGCAGGTGCGGTCCGTAGCCGGAGATGCGCAGAATCAACTCACGGCGGTCTCGAGCGAAGTTCGCCGTCCGCCGGGGTCGATGAGCTACCGCGATTGGCCTCGTCTCATCGAGCAGCTTCGCAACATCTCCCGTGCGGTGTCGGGCCCGCAGGCGCGGCCCACCGTCGGGCAGATGGAGGTGCTCACCGAGATCGAGGCCGGTGCCGCCCAGCGTGCGGAGGAACTCTCCGGCATCGTGAACGGCGTGATCGCCGACCTCAACGACCTGCTGGAGGATGCCCCGAAGATCATCACGAACTGGAGGCGGGTGATCAGTTGATCGCCCGGGGGATCAACGCTGATGATCTCGGTCGCGAGGTGCACTATACTTCCTTACTTCCACGCTCGGAGCGTCGATAGGAAAAGAAACACTTGACTGCCAGAACCCCAGCCCCGAGTCGGTCCCGACCGATTCCTCGCACGTTTCGCGCTGCTGAACGCCGCGGCGTCGGCATCTATCTGGGGAACGCGCTGGACATGTACCCTCACTGGCCAAGTCCGGTCGTGATCGTCTCCGATGGAGCGTACGGAGTGTCTGGGTTCCCGGGTGACACTCCTACGGTTGTGGGGCTCACGGAATGGTATCGTCCGCATGTGGAAGCTTGGTCGGAGGCGGCGATCGGCGAGACGACGCTGTGGTTCTGGAACACCGAGATCGGGTGGGCCACGGTCCATCCGCTGCTTGCGGACTTCGGGTGGGAGTACGTGGGCTGCAACGTCTGGAACAAGGGAATTGCGCACGTGTCCGGGAACACGAACTCGAAGACTCTGCGGCGATTCCCGGTAGCCACCGAGGTCTGTGCCCAGTATGTCCGACCTCCGAGGTTCCACGTCGCGGGTCGTGTCGGCGACATGAAGGAATGGCTTCGCTGGGAGTGGACCCGCGCCGGGCTGCCGCTGAACCGTGCAAACGAGGCATGTGGTGTGAGGAACGCCGCAACCCGCAAGTACCTTACCCAGGATCACCTCTGGTACTTTCCGCCGCCTGAGGCCTTCCAGCGGCTCGTCGACTTTGCCAATCGCCACGGCCACCCCGATGGCCGCCCCTATTTCTCAGTGAATGGGAAGGTTTCGTTGACGGCCGCCGAATGGCGTCGGATGAGATCGAAGTTCCGTCTCAAGCTCGGGGTGACCAACGTCTGGAGCGATCCGGCGGTCCGTGGCGAGGAACGGGTGCGACGGGAGGACGGTTCGGGCAAGTTCATTCACGCCAACCAGAAGCCGTTGCGCCTGATCCGTCGCGTCATCGAGGCTACGTCCGACGCCGGAGACGTTGTGTGGGAGCCCTTCGGCGGCCTCTGCACCGCCGCCATCGTCTGCTCCGAGCTCGGACGCAAGTGTTTCTCCGCGGAGTTGCTTCCCGAGTACTTTGCGGCAGCGGCCAAGAGGCTTAAGGGCAGCCCGCAACTACGGCTGGTCTAGGGAACCGGACGATGGCCGACGCTCCGTCCCGGACGCCTCCAGACAACGAATGGGAGCACCGTCGCCTGTTCGAAAGAGTGCGCGAGGCGGTGTTCGCGGTTCCGGGAAACTTTCGGTCGGACGTCGTGATCCGCGGGGTCCAAGTGACGGACCTCTTCAACCTGAACGCGCTCTTGGGTGCCGCGATCGAGACAGGTGTGGTCAGCACGCTGAATTCGTTGCGCCCACTCTGGGACGACAACGAACGGTACGCGATGTATTCGTTCGTCCGCCAGCCACAGACCTTTCCCGACGTCCGGCTCCAAAACTCGGCCGATCCCTCCGATGTCCTGTTAGGCATCGAACTCAAGGGCTGGTATCTGCTGGCGAAGGAAAAGAAGCCGAGCTTCCGGTTCCTTGCCACGCCCCGGGTCTGCGACAGAGCCGACCTTTTTGTCGTGTATCCCTGGCACCTCAGCGAAGTAATCTCCGGCGTGCCCAGGCTCGCCGAGCCGTACGTCGAGTTGGCTCGTTTCGTGGCAGACTACCGGAACTACCACTGGGAACACGTCATGTCCCACCGGGAGTCCTCCCGAATCACACTGTCCAGTGCAGGTGAGCCGTACCCGTCCAAGACGGACGAGATCCTGGACAAGGCCGAGAGCGACGCGGGCAGAAACTTCGGTCGGATCGCTCGAACCGGTCTGCTGGACAGATTCTGCGATGCGGCTAGCGACAGACTGCTGTCCGGCATTCCGGCGCGCTACTGGCGGCGGTTCTTCAAGACCTTTACAGAGACGGCCACAGTGGACGCCATCGACGCCATGCTGGACCGCTTCGCAAAGGATATCGGTCGCACCTGGAAACCAGATCAGGGCGATCTCGACGAAGTGATGAGAATCGTCGGCCAGCTGATCCGCACTACGATCGCGTCGGCACCCAAAACCTGAACAGCGCGAGCCACTGGTCGAAGGTGAGGCTGGAGGGCGGCCCTGACGGGTCGAACCTGATGTCGCGACCCAAGCGGTGGACCTGTGTCCGCGTGAACTCCGACCGCAGACACCGCCGGATCGTGTGGCCGCCTCGCCCAAAGCAAGTCCCGATGAAACGCTGGTAGTCCGTGGCCTGCGACCGATCGACGAGCGGCCTGGTTCGGCGGGCGAGCCAGAGTACGACCGCCTCTACATTCGGAGGAGGATCGAAGTCGGTGCGTCGCAGGCGCCGTGCGATCTCGATCTGCCACCACGGTTTGAGCAGCAGCGAGGACAAGGTTTCACGACAGTAGGGGCCTCCTGCAAACCGCTCCGCCGCTTCACGCTGGACCACAAGCCAGGCGTCCTCGGGTGGCAAGGGGGCGTGGAGCAGCCGACGCATGATCGCGGCAGTTCGGTTGAACGGAATGTTCCCCACGACCTTGTAGGGGGCATCCGGCAGCCGAAAACGCAGGACGTCGGCCTGGACGATCGTGATCCGGGTGTGGTCGCTAAACCGCCTGCGCAGCGCTTGGCACAGCGCTCCATCGAGTTCCACCCCAACCACTTCGCGGCAATGACGGGCCAGCTCTCCGGTCAGAATGCCGCGTCCTGGCCCGATCTCGACGACCAGGTCCGTTTGTGCAACGGGGGCCTGAGCGATCAGGCTAGAGGCAAGCGCCCTGCTCCGCAGGAAGTGCTGTGAGAGGTCGGCGCGCCTGGGCGTCCGATGCGCGGACACGGCGAACCACCACAAACGTAGGCATTACGATCTCCTTCGGGGTGCAATACGGGGCGGAAAGGTAAGGGGTCAGGCGTCCAACCCACAACGGGCACCCGCTCAGCCACCCGGCAGCGAGATCGACGCAATCGCCGGGACATCGAATTCGTCCCTGTACACGCCCCAGACACGGGTATCCGAGAAGCGCAACGCATCGAAGCGCTCGGGGAGGCGCACTTCCCGCATGGCTCCGTCGGGCGTGATCCGCAGCCACGCCGAAACCCCTTTCAGTCCACCGGCGTCGAGGTCGACGGGGTTCATCCACATCGTCCCGTCTTCGCTGCAGCGGAAGTCCACGTAACGTGGAAGGTAGCTCGCGAGTTCGCGCGGCTCGCCCTGAACCGATCGCGTCGCCTGATTCAGGACTCGAAGGCTGTCCTCCGTGCTGAGCCGGCTCCAGACATCTCCTGTCAACTCGGCCTGCCGGATCGGGAAAACCGCCTTGGCGAACTGCCGTGGAGTGACCTCCGTGAAGGGAACGGGCAGGTCGATGGCGCGCACCTCCGTGCCGGATCCGTCGAACCCCCGGAGCTGATTCGTCACCCGGTCGTAGACGCGCACGAGGTCGTCGCCGCACGACGTCCACAACCGATACCACAGCGGAAACCCGCCTTCGGTCGGGATGAATTCACCGGAGGGGTCGTCCAGCACCTCACCGAAGGCCAGGAGGGTTCGCGCTTCACCTGCGTCCGGATCGACCGCGATCAGATCGGGTCGCAGGAGCGCATAGCGGTAGTTCAGCACACCCGCTTCCATCGACCCGCTCGTGCGCGCCACGATGATCTCCCCGCCGAGCCTCGCGGATCGCACATTGGAGCCCAGCATGCTCATGCCGCCCCGCACGGTGCCGGGAGGAAGAGAGGCCGACCGCAAGGGAATCTCAGTCCAGTCCGCTTCCGGCCGCGAGACGCGGATCACCGCATGGCGCACAAGGTCGAGAGCCCATACCTCCCCCTGCCATCCTCCCGTAACGAAACCCGCGGGCATCGGAAAGTCGCGGGGCCCTCTGCCGGATCGCCCGTGGGCACCCAGGGCCTCGCCGTCCGGGCCAAATCCGACGAAGAACGGTTCGGCCGAGTTCAGCACCCAGACGGAGCCGTCGCTCGACACCTCCAGGTCCCGGGCCACGGCAAGGGCGTCGGAGCCGCCCAGCACTTCGATGGCCGACTCGCTCAACTCGATTGGTGCACTCGGCCCGCCGACGACCTCCGCGCCATCACAGCCACCGAGAACTACCGCCATGCACGCAGCCGTGGCAAAGCGCGGGGACGACCTCAGCACAAAGACCTCACTGTCTCTCCATCGTCCCCGCTACTCCCCAAAGCTCCCGCCGTTCCGACTCCCGTCGCAACCGTTCCACCGCTTCCTCAACCGGCAGCGTCACCTGTCTCTTCCTCGCGCCGCGCGCCCGTAGCGACACCGTCCCATCCCTGGCCTCGCGCCGCCCCACGATGGCCATATACGGCACCTTCAGCTGCGAAGCGTCCTTGATCTCCTCGCGGAAATCGACCTCGTCGGCGCGTGGGTGCAGCCCGACCCGCAGCCCCGCTTCAGTCATTTGCTCCGCCACGCCCGACGCCGCCTCACCAGCATCCGCCCCGATCAGGATCACCCGCACCTGCTCCGGTGCCAGCCACAGCGGAAAATCACCCGCGAAGTGCTCGATGAGGATCGCGATGAACCGCTCCAACGACCCTGCGACCGCCCGATGGATGACCACCGGACGGTGCATCCTGTTGTCCGATCCCGCATACTCGAGTTCGAAACGATCCGGCGCGACGTAGTCCAGTTGAATCGTGCCGCACTGCCATTCCCGGCCGATAGCGTCCTTGATGGCGAAGTCGATCTTGGGGCCATAGAAGGCACCGTCGCCCACCTCGACCTCGAACGGCAGCCCGATCTCCTCCAACGCGGCCAGAAGTCCCCCCTCGGCGCGATCCCAAAGCGCATCCGTCCCGATCCTCACGTCTGGCCGGGTGGCGAACCGGATTCTCGCCTCAAGTCCGAAAGCGGCGTAGAACCTCACGATGAAGCCGGCAAGAAACGCCACTTCGCCCGGAATCTGCTCTTCCGTGACAAAGCAGTGGCAGTCGTCCTGCTGGAACTGCCGCACCCGGGTCAGCCCGGAGAGCGCCCCGGTCACCTCGTTGCGGTGCAGCACGTCGAAGGTCACGTACCGAAGCGGCAAGTCGCGGTACGACCGCAGCTTGGAGCGATACAGGAGATAGTGCGACGGGCAATTCATCGGCTTGAGCGACGCGTCGTGCTCCCCGCTGCCATCGTTCAGGATCATGAACATGTCGTCGCGGTACTTGCCCCAGTGTCCCGAAGTCTCCCAGAGCGACTTGTCGTACATCAGCGGCGTCTTCACTTCGAGGAAATCTCGCTCCTGCAGTTCACGCTCGAACTTGAGCAGCGTGTTGTAGAGCACCGTGCCCCGGGGAGTCCAGAACGCGGCACCCGGCGCTGACTGATGAAACTCGAACAGATCGAGCCGCTTGCCGAGCAGCCGATGATCGCGCCGCTTTGCCTCTTCAAGCCGGTTCAGGTGGACTCTGAGGTCCTTCGCTCGGAACCATGCCGTACCGTAGATGCGCTGCAGCATCTGCCGCTTGCTGTCGCCCCGCCAGTATGCGCCGGCGGTGCTGAGCAGCCGGAAGTGCCGCACATGCGAGGTGTCGGGCACATGCGGGCCGCGACAGAGGTCCGTGAACGTGCCGTTTGTGTAGGTGGAGATGACGTCGTCCCCGTCGAAGTCGGCCATCCTTTCGAGCTTGAGGGGGTCGTCGGCCATCCGGCTGCGGGCCTCCGGCAGGCTGACCTCCTCACGCACGAACGCACTCGCTTCTTGGCAAACCCGTCGCATCTCCCCTTCGAACGCTTCCAGATCGGCCGGCGTGAAGGGCTCCTCGACCTCGAAGTCGTAGTAGAAACCGTCGTCGATGGCCGGGCCGAATCCGATTTTGGCGTCGGGCCGCAGTCGGCGGACGGCTGTCGCCAGGACATGGGCCGTGGAGTGTCGGAGGACCTCGAGAGCCTTCTCGTCGTTCGCGGTGAGGACCCGGAACGAGCCCCCCGTGCGCAAGGGGGTGACGAGATCCTGCACTTTGCCGTCGACCTCAACCGCAAGGGCCCTGCGCAGCAATCCCTCGCTGATGGAATGCACGACGACACCACCCGGCGTGCCTGACGCCACGGTCAGCCGGGCACCGTCGGGAAGCGTCAGCGTGATGTCGCTGTTCATCGGACGACCCTTCGACATGTCTGCTCCTGTGTCTCGACCCCGGCACGCGCCGGGTCTGCCGGGATCCCCGCTGCCTCCGGAGCGGCCAGCAGCGGTGAAATGGGGGATAGATAATCTGTCAGCCACACCCGCGTGACGAGCTGCGCCTCACCCGGCCCGGCGTCTCCGATCGTAACGCCAACCACGTCAACTGCGGCCGCCACAGGCTGCTCATCGTCCCGGAAGGTCGCCCGGCGCCACCTCAGTCTCCCGTACTCGATTGACGAACAGTTGGGCTCAACGCCCAGTTCGCCGGCGAGCGCGACCACGAGCGAGTCCCATCGGTTGCGCGCGTAGTCGCCGCGGACCTCCTCGTCCACCCGGTCGATATAGACCAGTCTCGAACTGCGGCTGGGTGCGTGGCTCCGCGCGTGCGAGGTAAATGCGTAGTGGAAGCGGCCCCGCCAGAGTTCCTCCACGACTGTCGCGCTGTCGGGAACGAGCATCACGTCGGGACGGACCTGCCGCAGATCGCCGAAGGTCATGCCGAGGTGAACCTCTTCGACGGGAAACTGGGTGGAGAGGGGGAGCCGGATGGTCGGGGCATCGGCGCAACTCAAGCATAGGACCAGCCACGATAGCACCCACGCCATCTTCCGCCGTGTCATTGACCGAAGCCGTCCATGTGGCCCGGAGAGAGATCCAACCCCCGCCCAGCAAGATGCCCCGCGATCAGCCCCCCGTGTTCCCGCCCGTTCTCGATGAAGATCTTGTTGGCGTTGAAGCCCGCCGCGATCACCCCCGCGATGTAGACGCCGGGAACGTTGGTCACCATCGTCTCGGGATCGTGCTTGGGGATGCCCGTCACGGGATCGGTCCGCACGCCCAGGCCGCGCAGGAGCGTGCGATCCGGCCGCCACCCGGTCATGGCCAGCACCCAGTCGCTCGGAACCTCTGCGGCCGCACCCCCGTCCTCGCGCACGATCGTGGCCGTGCCCGGCCCAAGCCGCGACACGCGCGACCGCCAATGCATGGGGATCTCGCCGCTCGCGATCCGATTGTCGATGTCGGGGCGAACCCACGGCTTCACGCCACGGTCGAACACGTCGAGGAAGTGCACCATGCGCACGCGGACTCCGTTGCGGTACAGCTCCAGTGCGACTTCCACCGCCGAGTTTCCGCCTCCGACCACCGTCACGTCCTGGTCGAAGAAGGGGTAGGGGTCCTTGTAGTAGTGGATGACGCGCCCGTCTGGATCGCCGCCCTCCAGATCGAGCCGGTTGGGTTCGCCGAATCCGCCAGTCGCAATCACAACCGCCCGCGCTTGCAGCCGACGTCCGTGCCCTCCCCGTGTGCGCGCATGCAAGACGAAGCGCGATTTGTCCGCCACATTCACACTTTTTTGGCGGACAACGCCCGTCACCTCCTCATATTGCCGGACATTCAACCCATGATGCGCCACCACACGCCGATAGTACGCCAGCGCCTCCCTTCGCGTCGGCTTCGCCTCTGGAATCGTGAACGGCACCCCGCCGATCTCGAGCCGCTCGGCCGTCGAGAAGAAGGTCATGTAGTACGGGTAGTGCGTCAGCGACTCGGTGATGCACCCGCGGTCGAGCACCACGTACTTCAGCCCCGCTTCCTGTACCGCCACCGCTGCGGCCAGGCCACAAGGCCCGGCCCCGACAATCACCAGGTCAAGCGGATCGGGGTCCGCGGTCACTGCGCTCTCCGTCATCGTCTTTCCCGCCTTGCAGCGCCGCGCCTCAGCTCACCGGCCGCCCACCCCGCAGCACCACCTCGCCGGGCAGCGCGTCGGTGAACTCGCCGTTGTCGATCGTGAGCACCCCGTTCACCATGACGTAGTCCACGCCCTCGCTGTAAAGGTCGGGCTCCAGCACGGTCGCGCGGTCGCGCAGCCGCTCGTAATCGAAGATCACCACGTCGGCCTTGTACCCCTCGCGCAGCAGCCCACGATCCTTCAGCCCGATGATCCGCGCCGGCAGCCCGGTCATCGAACGCACGGCGAAGGGCAGCGAAATCGCCTTCAGGTCCTTCACATAGTGCGCGATCTTGCGCGTGAACGCCCCGAAATGCCGCGGATGCGCACCCGGTCGCGATGCGAAGTCCGGCGCGCCGGTGACCCCGCTCACGCCGGCGTCCGAGGCCGTCGCCGTGTACTCCTGTTTGTAGTAGTTGATGACGTCGACATCGTGAATGCCGTATCCCCGGGTCCAGGCCCCGCCAATTACATCCGGGTACCCGTTGAGGGCCATGTGGATCACGACTTCCTGGAAGGTCACGCCCATCTCGCCAGCCAACTCGGTGAGCGTCTTCCCCACGAACGCGGCATCGGGGTAATCCACCACCACCACCCGGTCCTCGCCGCCGTTGTGATCGACGATCCAGGCGATGTCGCGCGCGATCCGCTCACGCGTCTCGGGGTCGTTCCACCGCCGTTCGAGGTGCTCGGTGGCGTCCCTGAAGATACCCGCCGCGTAGTACACGGGGCTGTCGCGGCCTCCGCTGACGTCCACGCCGTCGGCCACGAGGCTCCAGCGCGGAATCATGGGGCGGGCACCGCCCCCGAAGGTCTCGTAGGGGTAGACGTCGAGGTAGATCTCGAGCCCCTCGGCCCGCGCCGCGTTCACCACCAGCGTGTCGTGGCCGGAACGCCCGAAACTGGAGCGCCCGCGCGCCTTGTGGTGACTCGCCACCACGCGGATCCCGGTCTCCCGCGCGATGTTGATCGTCTCCTGCAGGCCCTGCAGCCCGTCGACCGGCCAGTCGTCCACATTGCTCGGGAGCTGCCAGAGCGGCATGGTCGCCTCGCTGCGCTGGTGCGCAACGTAGAACCCGTCGTAGGGCGCAACCTCGGACGCCAGAGCGATCAGCTCATCGGGGGTGCTGAAACGGGCCGGCCTGTACTCGATGCCCGCGCCGAGCCCCCACGCGCCGGCTTCCATCGCCTGCCGCACCAGCTCCCGCATGCGCGCGACCTCGGCGGTCGTCGCGGGGCGTTCGTAGTCGTTCCCCATCACACGGGCGCGCACGGTGCTGTGTCCCACCATGGGCACGAAGTTCATGGCATGGCCCTGGCGGCGCAGCGCCGCAATCTCCGCGCTGAGCGGCCACCTGGCGTTGCGCCCGTCCGGCCCGCCGATCACCGTTGTGAGCCCCTGGCTGTTGAGGCTCTTCGCCCGGCGTGCCTCGACGTGGTCCGATGTCATGGCCTGGTCCGAATGCGAATGCAGGTCGATGAAGCCCGGCGAGACGTACATCCCGGTTGCGTCGATGACGCGGGTCGCGGTGGCGTCGGGCATCCTCCCGATGCGCACGATGCGGTCGCCGTCGATGGCGATGTCCGCGTGGAACCAGTCGTTGCCGGTGCCGTCGAGGACGCGTCCGTTGCGGATGATGATGTCGTGGTCCTGCGCGAGGGTGGCCTGGACGGTGAGCGCGAGGGCGACGAAGGGGACCAATAGGAGGACGCGGGAGCCGGTGGCTGGGAGAAACATCCGCGCGAGCCCGCCCCGATTGGTCACAGGGACGTTCATTTCGCGCTCAGCCTTCCGATGATGGCGCGGCCGGGCATTGCGCCCGGTACGTTCTCTGCGTCGCGCACGACGAACTCGCCGTTGACCAGGACGTGCACCACCCCCTCGGAGTAGGACAGGTCGTCCTCGAAGGTTGCCGTGTCGATGATTCGATCAGGGTCGAAGATCGTGATGTCGGCGTCGCTCCCCACCTGGACGCGTCCCTTGCGCCTGGCCTGGTCGGTCATGCCTTCAAGCCGCTTCGCGGGCATGATCGTGATCTTGGCCAGGCCGTCCATGAGCGGCATCAGTTGGCCATCGCGCACGTAGTGGCCCAGGAAGCGCGAGAAGGTCCCGGCGCTGCGGGGGTGCGCTCCGGGCGCGTAGGGCATCCCGTCCGACGCGACCATCACGAAATCGGTCGCCAGCGCATGCCGGATCCACTCGTCCTTCATCATGTGGATGATGACGGTGCCGCCAGTGGCCCGATAGCTGCGGAAGGTCTCCTCGGTCAGCCGTTCGCCGGTGTCCTGCCACTGAACGTCGCCGTAGCTGATCTGCAGCTTCTCCTGCCAGCGGGGGTCGAAGATGGCCGACTGGAGCCCGGTGGAGGCCGCCGTGTAGGGGTAGGCCTCGGTGGTGATGTCGAAGCCTCGGCTCTGAGCCCCGCCGATGAGATCCAGCACGGGAGCGATGTTCCACAGGCTGGAGCTGTTCGCGTGGACGATGTGGAGCGACGCGCCGGTTACCGCCGCGTTGGCGATGACTTCCTGTATGGCGCTGATCTTCATGTCACGCACGTGCGTGTAGATCGTGGTGTTCTCGTAGGCCGCGAACTTGAACACCTCGAGGATCTCTTCGAGCGACGCGCCGGGGTAGTACTGGTGCGCCATCCCGATCCCCAGCGCGCCCTCGGACAGTCCCTGCGCGAGCGCCGCCCACAGGGCTCCGTAGTCGTCCGGGTCCACCGCCTCGTAGCGAGCGCCGGACGCGATCGACTCCAGCTCGAGGAGACCGGCCTCGGCATCTCGGTCCAAGATGTCGACAGCCCGCCTCAGGAGGTCGGCGCGATCGGGCATCGCCCAGGTCCGGGTCGACATGTGCGACACTGTGGCCCCGTAGTTGAGGACCGCTCCCCGGCTCCTCTCGGCGAAAAAGGCCCCAAGGTCGGCGACCCCGCTCTCCAATTCCAGCGCCGTGGTCACGCCGTCGCGCGCCTGGAACTCGTTAGCGCGGTTGGTCTGCCCGTGCGCGTGAAGATCGACGAATCCCGGCGCGACCACGAGCCCCGCAACGTCCACCTCGACATCGCCCGCCAGCGGCTCTTCCGAAATCGCCACGATCACCGATCCGTCGATGCCGACGTTCCGCACCGCGTCGAGACCTGTTTCGGGATCCATGACACGCCCGCCCGCGAGCACGATGTCGTAGCGTTCCTGCGCGGCGGTTGGGGCGGGGGTGGCGAGGGCGGCAGCCGCAGTGGCCAGAACGGCCAGGGCGCATGGTCTGAATTGGTTCACCGGGTCATTCCTCCATCGTCTGGTGACTGCGGTACCGGCAACCCGCGCCGGGATCCGCACGAGTGCACCAAAGGCTGGTTAAGAGGTACTTGCGGGCCAATACCGCCGCAACTGCGGGGTGCACCGGCAATCGCACGCCCACCGGCCAGCGGCTGGTCGGCGGGGATCCGGACGCCGCGTACCCGCCTGACCGTTGATCCGTCGCTGACAGAGGGTGCATCCTTACATGTCATGAATACGGACGCAGACATCCGCCGCGCACTCGCCAGACTCCACCGCGCCCTCGAGAAGGCGCGCCGGGAGATCCGCGGGCTGCGCAAATCCCTCGCACAGTCCGAAGCCGACGGCTTTCCGGGCGACGATTACGCCGCTATGGAAGACCACCTGGCCTCGGTCGTCGATCTCGTGAAGAGCGAGCAGACCCGGCAGCAACTGAAGATCCTGCGTTCTGGCGGGATCGCCCCGGGGAAACTGGGGGTTCGAGGAAGAGCGACCGCGCGGAGCGACGAAACGTGAAGCGACGCGGTTTTCTTGCGCGCGGCACGGCCACGCTTGCGGGGCTGGCAGGCCTCGGGCGGCCTGCCGCGCCCTGGGTCGTGGCCTCGCGCAATCGCCAGACGCTGGTTGTCCGTAACGGGATCGTCTACGACGGCACGGGCGGCCCGCCGCGCACCGGGGACATCGCCGTCGACGGCGACCGCATCGCTGCGGTCGGCGAGGTCGCCGCGACGGGCACCGTCGAGATCGACGCGCGGGGAATGGCGGTCGCCCCCGGCTTCATCGACATCCACTCCCACGCCGACCTCTCGCTGCTCGTCAATCCGCGCGCCGAGAGCCGGGTGCGGCAGGGCGTCACGCTGGAGGTGGTCGGACAGGACGGCAGCTCGATCGGGCCGTGGAGCGACGGCGTTTTCGAGTTGACGCGCGACCGGTACCTGCGCGACTTCGATGTGGCAATCGACTTCCGCGACGTCGGGGGCTTCCTGGACCGGATCGACCGGGAGCGGCCTGCGGTGAGCGTGGCGTCGATGATCGGCCACGGCAATGTCCGCGGGTTTGTGGTCGGCGGGACGAACCGCCCGGCGACCGCCCCCGAGATCGACCGCATGCGCGCCCTGGTGCGCGAGGGGCTGTCGGGCGGCGCCGTGGGGCTGTCGACCGGGCTCGAATACACGCCGGGCAGCTTCGCCGGCCGCGACGAGCTGGTGGCGCTCGCCGGCGAACTGCGCGGCACCATCTACCCGTACGCGTCGCACATGCGCAACGAGGACGACCGATTGCTGGCCGCGCTCGAGGAGGCGCTGCACGTGGGCCGCGTGGCCGGGGTGGCGGTGCAGGTTTCGCACCTCAAGGCGCAGGGAGAACGAAACCACTGGAAGGCGAACGCGGCCTTCGCGGCGATCGAGGCCGCGCGGGCGGCGGGGGTCGACGTGCACTTCGACCGTTATCCGTACGTTGCCTACGCGACGGGCCTCTCGAATCTCTTTCCCGCCGCGGGGCGGGCTGGCGGCACGGCGCGGTTCATGGCGCGGCTCGCGGATCCCGAGACCGGCCCGGCGCTCGAGCGCGCGTGTCGTGACAAGATCGCGCTGCTTGGGTCGTGGGATGCCGTCCAGATCACCCGGATCGGCGGCCCCAACGCGGCCGCACGGGGGCGGCGGCTCGGCGAGCTGGCGACCGAACTCGGCGAGGACCCCTACCACCTCACCGTGCGGCTGCTGCGCGAGGCGAACGGCAGCGTGGGCATGGTCGGCTTCGGCATGTCAGAGGACAACACGGAACGCATGCTGTCCCACCCGCTCGGAATGGTGTGCTCGGATGGCGGTGCCTACGCGCCCTACGGCCCGCTGTCGCGCTCGTCGCCGCACCCGCGCGGCTACGGCAGCTTTCCCCGGGTGCTGGGTCACTACGTGCGCGAGCGGCGGGTCATGAGCCTGGAAGCAGCCGTGCACAAGATGTCGGGCCTCCCCGCGCGGAAGCTCGGACTCACCGACCGTGGCGTGTTGAGGGCGGGCGCCGTGGCGGACGTCGTCGTCTTCGACCCCAACACCGTACGCGACCGGGCGACCTTCGACGATCCGCACCAATACCCTGAGGGGATCGAGCACGTCGTCGTTTCGGGCGTGCACACGATTCGCGACGGCGAGCAATCGGGACGAATGGGCGGCCGTGCGGTGCGGGGCTCCGGGCCTGCGGGCTAGAGCCATACCGTGGCGCGAAGTGTTGCCGTGGACCGTCGGACCGAGTCCGAGGGGGAGCCCGGGCGCCGGGGTCTGATCGACGAACTCGCAGCGCTGTTTCGGGCTGGCGGAAGCGAGCTCCGGCGTGAGGACGCCTTCAATCGGCTGGCCCTGGAAGTGCATCGGTTCCAACGCACGACCAACCCGACGCTGCGCCGGTTCTGGGACGCGGCGACCGATGCCGAGCCGGGTGCCTGGCACGAGATTCCCCCCGTGCCGGTGGCCGCGTTCAGGGAAGTGCCCATCGCCTCGGGTGCGGCAGAGATCGTGTTCCGCACGAGCGGCACAACGGGAGGGGCGGCGCGGCGCGGCGAGCATCATGTCGCGAGCGTGGACCTGTATCGAGCGTCGGCCCGCGGCAACTACCGTCGCCACCTCTTCGATGCCTCCGCGCTGACCCTGGTTTCGCTCGTCCCGCATCCCGAGGCGCTGCCCGATTCCTCGCTTTCGGCAATGGCCGGCTTCATCGCGCAGGAACCGGAGGTGATCGGAGCCATCTGGGCCTTCCACCCGGACCAGGGCCTGGATGTCGGCGCGGCGCTGCGGGCCTTCGCTGCGGCAACGCGGCCCGTCCTCGTCCTGACGACCGCGTTCGCGCTGGTCCACCTGCTCGACGCGCTCGACACGGCTCCGCTCATGCTCCCCGCAGGGTCTCGTGTGCTGGAGACCGGCGGTTTCAAGGGGCGAGTGGCGGAGGTGGATCGTGCGACCCTCTATCGGCGCGTGACCGACGGGCTGGGCGTCCCCGCGTCGCATGTCGTCAACGAATACGGGATGACCGAAATGCTCTCACAGGCGTACGACGGCGTTGTCGGCACGGCGCCGCCCGCCGGGGAGCGGGTACATCGCTTTCCACCCTGGGTGCGCACACGCGCCCTCGACCCGGGGGACTTGTCGGCTCTGCCGCCGGGGCAGCCGGGGCTTCTGGCGCACTTCGACCTCGCCAATGCGGCTTCGGTGTGCCACATCCTGACCGAGGACTTCGGACTCGTGAACGCCGACGGAGGTGTCCGGTTGCTGGGGCGTGTGCCCGGTGCCGCCCCACGTGGTTGCTCGCTGGTCGCGGAGGCGTTTCTGCGTGCGACGCGAGGTCAGCGCGCGGGGCACGCAGTCGCGCCTTGAGCATGTCCGGGCGACTCCAGGTCGACGGGTGGGTCTGGCCGCCGGCAATCCCGGCACCCGCCCGCTTCGAGGAGGCGCGAGCCGGAGGACTCCGTGTCCGCCACCCCGCGCCCGACGTCGAGCTGGCCCGGGCACTGGTGGGCTCGCTGCACCGCGCGAGCCGGGGACTCACTGCGATCCCCGTCGCGCAACTGGCCGAGATTCTGAGCCGTGCCGGCGCGAGGGTCGTGCGCGGCCTGGATGGCGCGGCGCTGGACGAGGCGGCGGCGAACGCGTCGATGTCGCGCGCAATGGTCGCCGAGGTGATCGAGGGGGTGTCGGCGTCCTGGACCGGCGACGCCCTGACGCGCCTTGTCGCGGCCGAGTTCCCGGAGCCGCGCGTCCTGGACGGCTTCGCCGCCGGGCCAGAGAGGGCGCTCCGGGCGGCAGGGCCGGCTGTCACCCTGCACCTTGGCGCGGGCACGGTTCCCGGCGTGACCGTGACATCGATCATCCGTGCGCTGCTGGTCAAGTCCGCGGTGCTGGTCAAGCCGGGTGCGGGGGACGTGGCTCTCACCGCCCGCTTCGCGCGAGAACTCGCGCGCGTTGACCCTCGCCTGGCGGCGGCGGTAGCGGTGCAGTACTGGCCCGGGGGCGCAGCGAGCTGGGGACACTGGGAACGGGAGCTCCTCCACGCTGCCGATCAGGTTGTCGTCTACGGGGGCGACGACACGATCGAGTCGGTGCGATCGCGCGCTCCTGCCTCCACTCGGCTCATCGAACACCCCCATCGCCTGGGCGTCGCGGTGGTCGATCCTCGCGGGGCGCCGCAAGCGACTGCAGACGCGGCTCGGGCAGTGGCGCTCTTCGACCAGCGCGGCTGTGTCAGCACGCACCTGATCCTGCTCGTGGGTGCGAGGTCCTCGGCGGCCCGGCGCTGGTGCGCCGACCTGGCCGCGCGCATGGCCGCCGTCGAAACGGCACTGCCCCCCGGTCGGGCGACTGCGGGCGAACTCTCGGCGCTCCACCAGCTAAGGGGCCGGCTGTCGATGAGGATCGCGGCAGCGGGGGGAGCCGGGCGAGGGACGCTCGGTGTCTGGCATCGCGAGGGGTCGCGCTGGACGGTGATTCTGGCACCGCCGGGTGCGTTCGAAGCGGTTGGTCAGCGCACGGCCTGGGTCGTTCCGGTCCCCGATCCGCCGTCCTGTGTGAAGGTGTTGGCCCCGCTGGCGTCAGCCCTTCAGACGGTGGGCCTGGCAGGTCTTGGCGGCGACCGTGAACCGCTTGCCGGGGAGCTCGCCGCGCTGGGCGTCACCAGGATCGCCCCTCTCGGGGAGGTGCCCTTCCCCAAAGCCGACTGGCTCCACGACGGGAGCCGGCCGCTCGGCGAACTGGTGCGGTGGACCGAACTGCGCTGACGTTGCGACGACGACGCCTTGGCGAGACCGGTCAGCCTTCGGAGTCGGGTTCGTTCCGCCACATCACCAGTTGACGGGTCCCCCTCGGTGTTTCCTCCACACGAACTGTCAACGTGTCCCCCTTGCGAATACCGCAATCCGATCGGATCCCCAACGGAATCGTCAGACGCCCCCCCGTACCAACCGTAACATCGCCATAGTAGAGCGTTCTGTAGATCGCCACGCAGACTCCTTGGTAATCGTTCAACCCGGACAGAATCCCGCAAGAAAATAACCAAAGTCTGCCGATGACGTGACCACGATCACGAAGGCCCTGACGCACAAGGCCGTCCGGCGGACCCCACGGGGTGCGCTTGCGACGACCGGTATCGGCTGTCACGCCGCCGTCTGGCGGAGGTGGGGCCGTGAACACTCCTCGATGGAAAGGCGTACCTTGCGGGATGACCTGGCACGCAACCACAGGGTGGACAAGGAGCTTGATCTGTGAATGAACTCGCGGTGCGGCTGTCGCGCGTGACGAAGAGGTTCGGCGCGCACACGGCGGTTTCCGACTTCGATCTGGACATCCCCAGGGGGACGATCGTGGGCCTGCTGGGCCCCAACGGCTCCGGGAAGACGACCATGATACGGATGATCATGGCCATCCTTCTTCCCGACCGGGGCACCGTCGAGCTGTTCGGGGGGTTTCCGGACTTCGCGCGCCGGAGTCGCGTGGGCTACCTGCCGGAGGAGCGCGGCGTGTACGAAAAGATGAAGGTTCTGGAGCAGCTCGTCTTCCTCGGCGAGCTCAGAGGACTGGCCCGCGGCGAGGCGCAGACCAGGGCGAGTGGCTGGCTGGAGCGGCTTGGGCTCGCCGAATGGTCGGGCAAGAAGATACAGGAGCTCTCCAAGGGGATGCAGCAGAAGGTCCAGTTCATCGGCACGGTCCTGCACGATCCCGACATGCTCATTCTGGACGAGCCCTTCAGCGGTCTGGATCCGATCAACCAGGAGGTGCTCGAGGCCATCGTGCGGGAAGAGCGGGAGCGGGGCAAGACCATCCTGTTCTCGACCCACCTCATGGAGCAGGCGGAGCGCCTGTGCGAACGGGTCTGTCTCATCTCCAGGTCGCACAAGGTGCTCGACGGCGATCTGAAGAGGCTCAAGAGACGTGAGCGCTCGGGGGCGGTGGCGGTCGAGTTCGAAGGAGACGGGGGGTGGCTCGGTCGGCTCGGGATCCGCGACATCGAGCGAGTGGACGATGCCGTGCACATCCCCGTCGGCAACCGAGTCGGGCACGACGCGATTCTGGCCGGTGCCGTGAAGGAGGGGGTCGCGCTGCGACGCTTCGAGGTGCTGGAACCGAGCCTGCGCGAGATCTTCGTGCGGCACGCCGGCGAACAATCCGAGGAACCGCCCATGGCGGCGGCGGGAGGTGCACGATGAAACAGGTCTGGATCGTGCTGCGACGCGAGTATCTGGAGCGCGTGAAGACGAAGGGATTCATCCTGTCCACCATCGCGATCCCCGTGCTCATGGTCGGGCTCATGGGACTGAGCGCGTTCCTTGCCATCCAGGCCGAGCGCTCCGAGCAGGAGCTGGCGGTCATCGACTTCACGGACATGCTCGGCGAACAGGTCGTCGAGAGGATCGCGGCGGCCGGGTACGACATCGAACTGCTGGATCGCGACGTGGGGCTCGACGAACTGGATCGGCGCGTCACCGAGGACGAGCTCGAAGGCTATCTGGTGCTCGACGACCTGACCCTGGCGGAAGGGGTGTTCGCCTACCGCGGCGAGTCGCGTCCAAGCACACTGCGGACGGTTCTCTTCACGAGCGCGGTCGTGGAAACTGCGCTGGAGCTACATTTGGCGACGCTCGAAAGCGCGACGTCCGTCCGCGCGCTGATCGCCGGTGGCCAACTGGACTTCGAGTCGCTCGTCGAGACCACCGACGGCGAGAACGCCGAAATCGCACGCGTGACGGGCATCGCGACCGGTGTGGTTGGCGCGTTCCTGCTGTACTTCACGATGCTGCTCTACGGCGCATACGTCCTCCGTTCGGTGCTGGACGAGAAGCGCAACCGTGTGGTCGAAGTGGTGATCTCGTCGATCAGTCCCTGGCGGCTCATGCTCGGCAAGATCCTCGGGGTCGGATCGATGGGGCTCACCCAACTGGGCATCTGGGCTGGATCGGTCGCGGTGCTGGCGCTGATCGGCGTCCCCTTGATCGTCGCGCAGTGGCCGGCGACCGAGCTGGACGGCGTGCTGCAGTACCTTCCCGGTCCGGGCGCGATCCTTCTTCTGGCGACGTTCTTCTTCCTGGGATACTTCCTGTACGCATCCCTCTTTGCTGCGGTGGGCGCCATGTGCTCGACCGAGGAGGACGCCCAGCAGGCCCAGTTTCCAGTCGTCATGCTCCTGATCATTCCCTTCGTCATGCAGATGGCCACCATCGAGGGGAACAGTCCCAGGTGGATGGACTGGGTTGGCGTCTTTCCCTACTTCAGTCCGGTGATGATGTACCCGCGGGCGGTGGCGGGTTCGGTGCCCTGGTGGATGGTCGCGCTGTCGCTCGTGCTCATGGTGCTGGCGCTGGTGGGAACCGCCTGGGTGGCGGGACGGATCTACCGCGTGGGCATCCTGATGCAGGGCAAGCGACCGACGCTGAGGGAGCTGGTGCGCTGGGTGAAGTCCGGCTGAGGCCAAAGGCCGCTTGAGGCGAGGGCCGGTCGATACTGCCGGGCGCGTGGGCCCGCCTCTATCGCCGGCGGGTGACGTGCAGCTCCGCGAAGCGACGGAGCAGCAGCTCGGTGTCGGGGGTGTCCTCGAGCCCGGCCAGCAGCGCCTCCAACGTCGTGCCCGCAACCTCGGACACGTATTTCGGGTAGCCGAGCATGCGCGAGCGGAGCCCGGCGGCGTCAAGTTCGGGGTGAAACTGGGTGCAGTAGATCGGTGCGTCGTCGAAGCGGTAGGCCTGGTTTGCGACCTTGGCCGACGAAGCGAGCAGGGTGGTGTTGGGAGGCAGGGTCTCGACCAGATCCTCGTGCCCGAGCTGAGCCTTGAAGGTGGTGGCCAGCGTCCCGAACACGGGGTCGGACCGACCCGCGCGAGTCAGTCGGAGTTCGTGCGTGCCGACCTCCGCGCGCCCACGATCCTGCACGACCTCGCCGCCCATGGCGACCGCCATGCCCTGAAAGCCCCAGCACGATGCGAACGCCGGGACTTGCGCAGCGTGCACCAGGCGGAGGGACTCGAGCGCGGTCCGTAGCCAGGGATCGGTGCTGGTGGCCGAGTAGCTGCCGCTGCCGCCCATCAGAACCAGGTCGATGCCGTCGAGATCGCCGTGGCGCAAGGACCGGCCCAGCAGGTCGAATACGGATATCTCCGCAGCGAGGGACGACAGGACGCGACCAAAGGAGGCGGTCTCGTGGGGCCCCATGGGATCGTCGGCGTCGCGGACCTGCAGGAGCAGGCAGCGCAGGGGTTGGGAAGGGGGAATCGTCATGCCCGTCATGCCGTTCGGGTCACCGTGGTGGTGCGGGCCTCGGCGTCGCCCGACCGCTCAGATGACCGAGCGAAGCATGGCTGACAGGTAGTACCGGTCGTATGCCCGCGCAACCTCGAACGCCTCTTCGTAGCTGGGCTCGATGATGACCACCGCCGTCTCAACCGGCTCCTCGTGATCGGCGCGGTCGGTCGGCAGAAAACACAGACGCGCCCTGCAGGTCTCGGGGTCGGCGAGGTCCTCGACCACCCTCAGAAAGACATCCCAGAACCTTCCCTCGTGGGGGAAGGTCGTTAGGTGGACACCCAGGGAATCGTCGCCGGTCTGGCCGGACGACCCCGCAGGATTCAAGTCGTGGGGCGGGGTGAACTCGGAGTCCATGCCCTGTAGTCTAGCGAACCAAAAGCGTCGGCGCACGCCGAGCGAAAGGGGAATCCCGCTCCGGCGTCCACGCCGCCTGCGGTGTCGCCGGGACTCGTTGACATCGCCGGGGACCGCACCTACCTTCGGTCGGCGTTTGTCGCCAGAGTTGTTGGACCCCAATCGACCCTCCAACCAGGCCCGGCGACGGGTCTCCGATGCCTACCTCTCATATGAAAAGGTTGTGGCTGGTAGCCGGGACCGGCGCGGTCTTGATCCTCCTGGCGATCGCTCCCATCGGTGGCTGGCAGGCCCCCGATGAATCGGGCGATGCCCTGACGGCGTCGACGGACGAGCTGTCCCAACCCATCCAGTTCCCGCACGACACGCACGCCGGACAGTGGCTGATCGACTGCCAGTACTGCCATTTCTCGGCCGAGCGCTCGGTGGACGCCGGGATACCGCCCGTGGAGACCTGCATCGGGTGTCACCGCGAGGGCATCATCGACGGCAGGAGCAATCCTGAGGAGGTGATGAAGGTTCGGGAGTACTACAACTCCGGGACCCCCATTCCGTGGCTGCGCATCTACAAGGTGTCCGACCACGTGAACTTCCCGCACTTCCGCCACGTTGCCGCCGGCGTCGAGTGCCAGACGTGCCACGGCGAAGTCCAGGAGATGGGGGTGCTGACAGAGGTGGCGCCGGAGGCGGGAGCATTGAAGATGGGTTGGTGCGTTTCCTGTCACCTGGAGCGCGGGGCCTCCCGCGACTGCACGGTATGCCACTACTAGGAGCCCGGGTGATGTGCTCATGAGCGACGGTCTCAAGCGGCGCGATTTTCTCAAGGTTCTCGGTGCAGGCAGTGCTGGGGCCACCGTTGCGGGGTGCTCGACGGGCGAGATCGAGCGGCTGATTCCGTACGTGACGCCCCCGGAGGAGATCACGCCCGGGGTGGCGACCTGGTACGCCTCGACGTGCGGAGAGTGCGCCGGCGCGTGCGGAGTGCGAGTCAGAACCCGCGAAGGACGCGCGGTCATGATCGAGGGCAACCCGGACCACCCGGTTTCCCGCGGCGGCGTCTGCTCGCGAGGAGTGTCCGCGCTGCAGGGACTCTACAACCCGGATCGCATCGCCACCCCACTTCGGGCCGGCCCCGACGGATTCGAGCCCATCAGCTGGGACGAGGCGTCGGCACTGCTTGCAGAGAGGCTTGGCACCGGCGGACGCCCCCTCTTCTTGACCGGCCGCACGGGTCCGACCGAGGCGCGGCTGCTCGACGACCTGGCATCGACGGTGAACGGCCAGCGGATCGTCCACGACGCACTGGACGACGCCTCGTTGCGCGAAGCGGTGAACATCGCCTTCGGCGTCAGCACCCTGCCCAGGTACGACATCGCGGCGGCCCGATTCCTGGTTTCGTTCGGAGCCGATTTCCTCGAGACCTGGCTTTCGCCCGTCCGCTTCTCGGCGGACTTCGCCCAGATGCACGGGGTCGACCACGGAGAGAAGGGCCGATTCGTCTTCGTGGGTCCGCGACTTTCGCTGACCGGCCAGAACGCCGACGAATGGATTCCGGCTCGCGCGGGGTCGGAGGCGGGCATCGCGCTGGCACTGGCAGGCGAGCTGGTGCGACGGGGAGCCGACGCCGGCCCGTACAACGACCTGGTCTCGCGGCATTCCCTGGAGGACGCGGCCGAGGCGGCCGGCGTCGAAGCCGAGGCCCTGAGCAGCCTGGCGGATCACTTCGCCGCCGGAAGCGCCCTCGCGCTGGGGCCAGGCCTGGCGGGACAGCACGAACGCGCGACCGCTGCCAATCTGGCCGTCCTCATCCTCAACGTGGCTGCGGGAAGCCTCGGGCAGACGATCCACATCGATGCCGCTCCCGACGGTCAGGCTTCGTCCCACGCCGAGCTGGTCGGCGCGATCGCGGCCATGGACGCGGGCACCTACGGAGTGGCGGTGGTGTCGGGTACGAATCCTGCGTATTCGCTTCCACCCGCCTACGGCTTCCGGGATGCGTTTGCCAAGATCCCCTTCAAGGTCGCCTTCGCCTCGGCGCTGAACGAAACCTCCACGCTCGCCGACCTGGTCCTGCCCGATGCGCACCCTCTGGAATCGTGGGGGGACAGCCGTCCGCAGCCGGGAACGTACGCCGTCCGGCAACCGGCCATGCGTCCGGTTCCCATGTTCGATTCGCGCCCCATGGCCGACGTCCTCCTCGACACGGCTCGACGGCTCGGCCACGACTTCGGTGCGGCCACCTTCCGCGAGTACCTGCGGGCCGCCTTCGACGCCTGGCTTGAGGAAGGGGGAGAGGCTGCGGGCCTGAGCGGCGAACCCGACGGCCTGTGGCGCGCCGCTCTGCGCACCGGCTCTGTCTCGTTCACCGATGAGCCGACGCAGATCGCGGCCCTGCAGGCGCCCGGCATCGCGGTCGACTTCGCCGCGCCGAGCTTCGGAGGCGAGGGGGACCTGACCCTGCTGGTTTACCCCTCGCCGCGTTTCGGCGACGGGACGCACGCCAATCGGCCGTGGTTGCAGGAGCTTCCGGACCCGGTCTCGAAGGTGATGTGGCATTCCTGGGTGGAGCTGAACCCAGCCACTGTCGAGCGCATGGGCCTGAGACAGGGAGACATGGTCAGCGTGACGACGGCCGAGGGGTCGGTCGAGGTTCCGGTCTGGCCCTACCCGGGCATTCACGAGGATGCGGCGGCCATCGCGATGGGCGGCGGCCATACCGACTACGGTCGCTTCGCCAACGGCAACGGCGTCAACCCCATGGGTCTCCTGGGGACGGTCGCCGATGCGAACTCGGGGGCGCTCGCGCTTGTGTCCACCCGCGCGAACATCGCGGCCACGGGCGCCTGGCGCCGCCTCACCACGAACGAGGGCTCGAACGTTCAGGACGACCGCAACGTGGCCCCAGCCGTCGCGCTGGCCGCACTGGGACACGCCGCCGAGGAAGCGGGACACGCCGCCGATGATGGTCACGGCCAGCTGCGCGAGCTGCAGGAGGGCGGGGGCTTCCGCACGGTGGAAACGGAGGGCCGCGCCGAGGACTTCCCGCTGCCGGGGTCGGACTTCGGCACCTACGGCGAGGAGCACCCACGCTGGGCGATGGCCATCGACCTCGACAAGTGCACGGGATGCGGTGCCTGTATTACGGCGTGTCAGGCCGAGAACAACATCCCGTGGGTCGGCGAGGTCCAGGCCACGAACGGTCGCGAAATGCACTGGTTGCGCATGGAGCGGTACTACGAGACGGTCGACGCGTCCCACTCCGGGCCGCTGGACATCCGCTTCCTGCCTATGCTCTGCCAGCACTGCAACAACGCGCCGTGCGAGCCGGTCTGCCCGGTGTTCGCAGCCTATCACACGCCCGACGGCCTGAACGCGCAGGCCTACAACCGCTGCGTGGGCACGCGCTACTGCGCCAACAACTGCCCCTACAAGGTCCGCGTCTTCAACTGGTATCGGTACAGCCAGGCGATCCCCGAGCCCATGAACTGGCAGTTCAACCCCGACGTCACGGTTCGGGACAACGGCGTCATGGAGAAGTGCACGTTCTGCGTGCAGCGAATCAGGGAGACTCAGAACCGGGCGGCGGTGGAAGGTGGCCGCGAAGTGCGAGACGGCGAGGTCCACACGGCGTGCCAGAGCGTCTGCGCGAGCGATGTCATCACGTTCGGGAACATCAAGGACCACGATTCGCGAGTGGCCGCGCTGGCGGACGACGAACGCACCTACCGGGTTCTCGACCCGTTGATCAACACGCAGCCGGCAGTCCACTACCTCAAGAAGGTCACCTTTCACGACGTGGAAGGGGGCGAACACTAGACCATGGCCACCGCAGAGTCGAGACATCGGGGCGCGCTGCCCAATCCCGATGTGGGGACGTACCAGGACGTCAATCGCGACATCCTGAAGGTGCTGTCGCGGCCCGGCAAGGGGTGGTGGATCCTCTTCGGGATGGCGGCGGCGGGCGTCGGCGTCTTCCTCGGCTCCTGGTTCTACCAGATCTACAAGGGAATCGGCGTTTCGGGACTGAACGCGCCGGTCGGTTGGGGCGTCTACATCACCACATTCGTCTTCTGGGTCGGCATTGCCCACTCGGGAACGCTCATCTCGGCGATCCTCTTCCTGTTCCGCGCCCCCTGGCGTCAGGCCATCTACCGTGCGTCCGAGGCGATGACGGTCTTCGCCGTGATGACGGCGGGACTCTTCCCACTGATTCACGTGGGACGGGTCTGGCACGCCTACTGGCTGATTCCGTACCCCAACGACCGTTTCCTGTGGCCGAACTTCAGGTCCCCTCTGGTCTGGGACGTCTTCGCCATCACCACCTACTTCACCGTCTCCGCCGTCTTCTTCTACCTGGGGACGATCCCCGACCTGGCGGCGGCGCGTGATCAGGCTCGCGGACTGCGCAAGAAGTTCTACCAGATCACTTCACTGGGGTGGCGGGGCACGGATCGCGAGTGGCACCACTTCTCGAAGGCGTACATCTACCTGGCCGCCCTGGCGACGCCGCTCGTGCTTTCGGTTCACTCGGTGGTGTCGTGGGACTTCGCCATGGCGATCGTGCCCGGTTGGCACACCACCATCTTCGCGCCCTACTTCGTCGCGGGGGCGATCTTCTCGGGTGTGGGGCTGGTGATCACGCTGGCCGTCCCCATGAGGAAGTACTTCGGGCTGGAGGACTACCTCACGGTCAAGCACTTCGAGGCCATGGCCAAGCTGTGTCTGCTGACCAGCAGCATCGTGCTCTACGCCTACCTCACCGAGTATTTCCTGGCGTGGTATTCGGGCGAGCCGCCCGAGAGGGGGTCGTTCTGGAATCGCGTCTTCGGGCACTACTGGTGGGCGAACTGGATCATGCTCACCTGCAACGGGCTGGTCCCGCTCCTGCTCTGGTTCAAGCGGGTGCGAAGATCCATCGCCGCCCTGTTCGTGGTGTCGATCTTCATCAACATCGGAATGTGGTTCGAGCGCTACGTCATCATCGTGACGTCGCTCTCCCACGAGTACGAGCCGTGGGCCTGGGGGCTCTACCGACCCTCATACGTCGAGATGGGCATTCTGCTCGGGAGCTTCGCCTGGTTCGGCTTCTGGTTCCTGCTCTTTACCCGGCTCCTGCCGCCCGTGGCGATCGCTGAAATGAAGGAGGTCGTGCCACCACCGATGAGCAGCCAAAAGGAGGCCGCGACATGATCCCCGCCAAGCTGCGCCGCGGGCACCGGGGCTTCTTCGCGCTGTTCGAGCATCTGGATTCGACGATCGAGGCGTGCAAGGCGTTGCGCGCGGCGGGCCACAAGGGCTTCCGGGCCTACGCACCGTTGCCGGAGCATCACCTTCTGGAAGAGGGCCTGGCGCTGAAGCACAGTCCGGTGCGCGTGTTCACCCTGGCCGGCGCGATGACCGGCGCGGCCACGGGCTTCGCCTTCACCACCTGGACGTCGATGGACTGGCCCCTCGTGACCGGCGGCAAGCCCATCTTTTCGATCCCGGCCTACGTGGTCATCGCCTTCGAGTCGGCGATTCTCTTCGGTGCGCTGGCCACGGTGATCGGGCTCTTCATCAACGCGGGACTGCCCAACCTTCGTCGCATGGTTGCCTACCACCCCGAGTGTTCGAACGGATCGTTCGGGGTGTACGTCACCGCCCCGCCCGCCAAGGCGCGAGCCGTGAAGGAGATCCTCAACGGCTTCGGTCCCGCGGAGTTGCGCGAAGACCCGGAGGGCTTCGATGTCTAGGCGTCTGATGGCCCTCGCGGCGGTCGTGGTCGGCCTCGGCTCGGGGGCGTGCACGCCGCTCGACGACGCGATGGCCGCCATCTTCGGCAGAAGCATGCGCGACCAGCCCTCGTTCGACCCCTACGAGATGACCATGCTTCCGCCCGAGGGCACGGTTCCGCTGTCGGCGGGCAACTATCCGGCGGGACACTTCGACGTGAACGTGGGACAGGCGGAGGGGAGCGCCGACGTGCCGCCACCGTTCACCCAGCTCGACATGACGCAGCGGCCCGAGGTGGTGGACAGCCTGACCAACCCGGTCCCGCCAACGCCGGAATCGCTTGCCCGCGGCGAGCAGCTCTACGAACGCGTCTGCATCGTCTGTCACGGACCTGACGGGGCCGGCACCACGGGCTACATCTTCGAGCTCCATCCGGCGATGGCGGCCTATCCCCTGGGTGGGGAGGCGGCATTGGCGAGAAGCGACGGCTACATCTACGGAATGATCCGGGTGGGCCGCTCGCTCATGCCGGGGTATGGACACCAGATCGGCCACTACGACCGGTGGCACGTCGTCAACTACGTGCGCCAGCTGCAGGGATTGGGAGCGGGCGCGGAAGAAGCCGTGAACTGACCGATGAGTCAGCATTCGATTCCCAGCGACGTGCCCGTCAGCCACCTCGAGCGAGGCGGCCTGGTCACCCAGATCCTCCGGATCATGGTCTTCGTCGGCATCGTCGCGTTCTTCTTCACACTGTCGAGAGACCCGGGGTTGGCCTGGCGCTCGTACGTCGTCAACTGGAACTACTTCACCTCGATCGCCATGGGCGGGGTGATGGTCGGGGCGGTCACGTGGATCGTCAAGGCGAAGTGGAACTGGTCGGTGCGAAGAATCCACCAGTCCTTTGCCGCCTACCTGCCGATCGCCTTCGTTCTCTTCCTGCCCATGCTGCTCAACCTGCGGGAGGACTACTTCCCGTGGATCGAGATGATGGCCCACGACTACATCGTCCAGAAGAAGGCGGCCTGGCTCAACATCCCCTTCCTGGTCAGCCGCAATCTGGTCGGGGTGCTGGTGCTCTTCGGACTGGCGCTGGGGTTCGTGTACCTCGCCCTTCGTCCCGACCTGGGGCGTATGGGCCAGCCGCAGAACGCCGCCGAGCGGTCCGCCAGGGGCCGGAACTGGTGGCGCGAGCGCTTCACGAGGGGATGGGCCGGCCAGGAGGTGGAGGAGGACAGGAGCTACAGCCTGATGACCCGCCTGGCACCGCTGATGGTGCTGGTCTATGCGGCGGTCATGACCATGTTGGCCTTCGACTGGGCGATGTCCCTCGAGCCTCACTGGTTCTCGACGCTCTTCGGAGGCTGGTTCTTCATGGGCGCCTTCTGGGGCGGATTCGCGGCCACGGCGGTCGCGGCAGTCACGCTGAAGCGCCGGAACGCGGCCTTCGGGCAGGCGGTGGGACCGGCGGTTCTGTGGGATCTCGGCAAGCTCACCTTCGCCTTCGCGGTCTTCTGGACCTACCTGTTCTGGTCGCAGTACATCGTGATCTGGTACGGCAAGCTTCCCTGGGAGCAGGCGTGGGTGAACATCCGTGTGAGCGATCCTTGGGGCGGGCTCTCGGCGGCGGTGATCGTGCTCTGCTTCGTCGTGCCGTTCGGGGGATTGCTCGGCGTGCGTCCGAAGAAGACGCCCCAGATCCTCCAGGCCCTGGCGGGCGTGGTGCTGGTCGGGCTGTGGCTCTGGCACTACATGCTCATCTTCCCGTCGCTGCACCACGAGGGCGATCCGGTGTTCTCGCTGGCGACTCCGCTCATCGGCCTCGGGTTTCTGGGACTCTTCCTCATCGCGGTGCGGTGGTTCTTGAGCACGTTCCCGGCGATTCAGGTCTGGCAGCCGCCGGTGGATCCGGAACCGTTGGAGGCCGAGAGCTAGTCGGCTAGTCGGTCGGCGGGGCCGTTGGCTGGCGCTCGACCCAGTTACGCATCTCGTATCCCATCGAGCGCACGAGTCTGGCTTCGTGCGCGTCGAGTTCGGTACGCCCGAAGACCGTGCGGAGCACGCGCATGACGCTCTCGGGTTTGCGCGCCTTGAAGAATTCGATGCGGGCAAGTCCCGCTTCCAGCGCCCCGTACATCTCCTCGAGCTCGTCGGCCGAGGCCGGCCCAAGCGACCGCTTGCCCGTTGGCAGTTCCTTGGGCTCGTGGGCACCGGCCAGAAGAAGTTCGTAGCTGACCAGCAGCACCGCCTGGGCGAGGTTCAGCGACGAATGGACCGGATCGGTGGGAATGACAACGACCTCGTGGCAGCGGTCGAGCGCCTCGTTCGACAGCCCGCGGTCCTCGCGTCCGAAGACGATGGCGACCTCTCCGTCGCGGGCGCGGTCCAGGATGCTGGAGGCTACCTCGCGGGGCCGGCGGTAGTTTCGCTGGGCGGTGCGGGCGCGGGCCGATGTGCCGACCACATAGGTCGCGTTCGCGATGGCCTCGGCGAGCGTGTCGGCATGTCGGATCCGATCCACGATGTGGTCGGTGCGGTGCGCGATCCCCGTGATCCGCCAGGCGTCGAACTCGGCCGGATCAACAAGGGTCAGCTGCTCCAGGCCCATGTTGGCCATCGCCCTGACGACCCCCGCGATGTTCACGAGCTGCCGCGGCTGGTGCAGCACGACGTTGAGGCTCACCCGTGCCGCCTGCCCGGCTGTTCCAGCCGACTTGCCAGCAGCGCACCGACGGCGATGAGGAGCGCGCCTGCCAGGTACGGGAACGCGAGCCGCACGTCGAAGAGGGCGCCGGCCACCGCTGGCCCGAGAACGCGCGCCAGCGACCCCACGCTCTGGCCGAGGCCCAGGATCGCTCCCTGCCGCTCGGGTTCGACCGCTCGCGACAGCAAGCCCAGTATGCACGGCACCGTCCCGCCATAGCCGACGCCGACGAGCACCAGTCCGACCACGAGCAATGGTGGCGTGGGGGACAGTCCCATCAGCACAAGGCCGAGAGCGAACGGAAGGGCGCTGGCACGGAGAAGGAGGCGCTCGCCGGTCTTCGGAACCACCCTGCGGACGAGTCCCCCCTGCACGATGGCAGACACGACGCCGAGCAGCGCGAAGAGGTATCCGGCTTCGCGTGCCCCCATGGCGAAGCGCTCGACGCCGAAGCGCGACAGGGTCGGCTGCAGGGTCGAGAAGGCCATCGTGATGGCCAGGTAGACCGCAAGCGTCGTCAGGACCTGCCTGGAGGAGGCGGCGAGGGCGATCGACGCCCGCAGGTTGAAGCGGGAGATCCTGTCGCCGGCTCCGGGATCGCGCGATTCGGGCAGCCACAAGAGGGCGAGGAGGCAGTTGCCGGCGCAGATGGCGGCCGCGGTGTAGCCCGGGACGGTGGGGGTGCCCGGCGAAAGTCCCGACAGGATTCCTCCGAGCATGGGTCCGATGATGAAGCCGATTCCAAACGCTGCGCCGATCAGGCCCATGTTGCCGACCCGTCGCTCCGGCGGCGTCACGTCGGCGATGTACGCCTGCGCCACCGGGATGGTGGAACCGCCGATTCCCCCGACGATGCGAGACACGAACAGTATGGTCAGCGAGTCCGCCCGAGCCAGTATCAGGTATGCCAGCGCGCTGCCGAACAGTCCGAGGAGGATGATCGGCCGGCGCCCGACCCGATCCGAGATTCGTCCCCAAATCGGTGCCATGACCAACTGGACGAGAGAGTAGATGCTGAACAGAAGTCCCGTCTGCAGGCCGTCCGCACCGAAGTCGGCCGCATACAGGGGGAGAAGGGGCAGAACGATCCCGAACCCTATGAGATCGAGGAGCACGGTGAAGAAGAGAACGGCCAGGCGTCTGTCCCCCGTGCCCCCACCCGAATCCGAAGCGGAAGGGCTGCTAGCCGTCGGGGTCGACACCGTCTCGGGAATCGCGCTCTGCGCCGGCCTTGATCGACCCCTTGAAGTTCCGGATCCCCGAACCCAATCCCTTCGCAAGCTCGGGAATGCGCCTGGCCCCGAATATCACGACCACAGCGACGAGCACAAAGAGAACCTCGCGGACACCGATCCCGATCATTGGATCCCTTTCCACCCGACGACGGGTGTGGGGCGTGTGGTGCAGTCAGCCACGGAGCAAGTCCTTCGCGATGGTCTGAAGCTGCATGTTGCTGGTTCCCTCGTAGATCGTGCCGATCTTGGCGTCGCGGTAGAGCTTCTCGACGGGGTACTCTCGCGTGAAGCCATACCCGCCGTGCAGGTCGATGCACCGCGAGGTCACCCGCTGCGCGACCTGCGACGCATGGAGCTTGGCCATGGCCGCCTCGCGGAGGAATCGCGTCCCTTGGTCCTTCAGGCGAGCCGCGTTGTAAACCATGAGGCGGGCGGCCTCGATTTCGGTGGCCATCTCGGCCAGCTGGAACTGCACAGCCTGAAACTCGGCAACCGGACGCCCGAACTGCTCCCTCTCCTGAACGTACTTCAGCGTGTGGTCGAACGCCCCCTGGGCGAGACCGATCATCTGAGCTCCGATTCCGATCCGCCCCTCGTTGAGCGTCTCGATGGCGACCTTGTAGCCCTTTCCCACCTCGCCAAGGACGTTCTGGCCCGGAACCCGCACGTCGTCCAGCAACAGTTCGGTGGTGGAGGAGGCGCGGATTCCGAGCTTGTCCTCCTTCTTGCCCACCGAGAAGCCGGGCATGTCCCGTTCGACCAGGAATGCCGTGATCCCCTTGTAGCCGAGTTCGGGATTCACGTTGCCGAAGACGATGTAGATGCCGGCCTCCGCCCCGTTGGTAATCCACATCTTGCGCCCGTTGAGAATCCAGTCGTCGCCACTGGGAACGGCCCTGAGGGCGAGCGCGAAGGCGTCGGAACCGCTGCCCGCCTCCGAAAGCGCGTAGGCGCCGACCGTGCCGGACGCCAGACTGGGTAGGAATCGCGCCCGCTGCTCCGAAGTGCCCCAGCGCAGCAGGGCATTGTTCACCAGGGTGTTCTGGACATCGACGAGAACCGCAACCGACGGATCCACGCGCGAAAGCTCCTCCACCACGATCGTGGCGGTGAAGAAGCCGCTGTCGATTCCACCGTAGTGCTCGGGGATCTCCACGCCCATGAATCCCAGCTCGAAGAAGTGGGAGATCAGCTCCGAGTCGATCTCGCCCGAGGCCTCCATGCGGGGAACCTTCGGTGCGACCTCCGACCGCGCGAATTCGCGCACGGCGTCCCGGAACATCGCCTCTTCTTCGCTGAGCGTGGTCAGTGCGGAAGGATGGGCCAGCGTGGTCATTCCTGCTCCAATGCGCGGCGACCGTTGCCGATTTCGTGGAGGGCTGTCCGGCGTCGACCGGCTGCAAGCGAGCGTTGCCGGATACCGTAATCTAACGTGGGGCACCTTCGGACGCGAAACGATCACGCCCCGCGGACGGCGCGGCGCGCGGGCGCGACCACCGCCGACGCTTGACGCCTTGGCCTGTGGCGGCTTTTTTTCTGTCGCTCCCGATCGGCTTGCCGCCAGCGAATCAGAACCCCCAACGGAGACGGCGATGTCTCACATCCCCGACGGATTAAGGTACACCGAAGAACACGAATATCTCAGAGCGACCGACCAGCCCGATGTCTTCCATGTCGGGATCACCGACTACGCGCAGGGCGAGCTTGGCGATGTGGTTTACGTGGAGCTGCCGGAGCCCGGCGACGCATTCGGGCCCATGGAATCCTTCGGCACCATCGAGGCCGTCAAGGCGGTGAGCGATCTCTACTGTCCGGTCGCAGGCGAAGTGGTCGACATCAACGAGACGCTGGACGATGATCCGGCGTTGGTGAACACCGATCCCTACGGCGAAGGGTGGATGATCGCGCTCCGGGTGGA
Organism: Longimicrobiales bacterium; assembly: GCA_963662845.2. GTDB lineage: Bacteria > Gemmatimonadota > Gemmatimonadetes > Longimicrobiales > Gaopeijiaceae > Bin94. The sequence goes on from CAXXCM010000008.1 coordinate 126,047, forward strand.
CGACCCCGGCGAGGTGGACGCGCTCATGGATGGGGCCAGCTACGCGGCCCACGTCGACGACTAGATGTCCACTCCGGTAAGCCATTCTCCCGATTTCGCCGCCCGGCACCTGGGGCCGGGACCGGATGATGTCCGCGCGATGCTGGAGGTCGTCGGCTGCGAGACACTGGACGACCTCATGGCCGAGACCGTGCCGCCCGGCATCCGCTTCCAGGGCCCGCTCCGGATACCCGAGGGAGTGCCGGAAGCCGAGCTGCTGCGCCGACTCCGGGAGATCGCGTCACGGAACGAGGTGTGGCGAAGCTACATCGGCATGGGATACCACGGCACGATCACACCGGGGGTGATCCAGAGGAACATCCTCGAGAATCCGGGATGGTACACCCAGTACACGCCGTACCAGGCCGAGATCGCCCAGGGACGGCTGGAGGCGCTGCTCAACTTCCAGACGGCGGTGATGGACCTCACGGGCTTCGAGATCGCCAACGCGTCGCTCCTCGACGAAGCGACGGCCGCCGCCGAGGCCATGACCATGCTGCACGGCCAGGGGCGGCGGAGACGCGGACATGTCTTCCTGGTGGCCGAGGACTGCCACCCGCAGACGATCGGGGTCGTGACCACCCGCGCCGAACCGCTTGGGATCGAGGTGCGGGTCGGCCCGGCGCAGGAGTTCGTCTTCGATCAGGACGTCTTCGCGGCGCTGGTGCAGTATCCGGCCACGGACGGGGGCGTTCACGACTACCGTGCCCTTTGCGAGGCTGCGCACGCGGCGCGCAGCCATGTCATTGTGGCGGCCGACCTCATGGCGCTCGCCCTTCTGACGCCGCCCGGGGACTTCGGTGCGGACGTCGCAGTGGGGAACGCGCAGCGCTTCGGCGTTCCGATGGGATACGGGGGGCCCCACGCCGCCTACATCGCCTGTCGCGCGAAGTTCAAGCGGCAGTTGCCCGGTCGACTGATCGGAGTGTCGGTGGACGTGCACGGGAACCCCGCGCTCAGAATGGCCCTCCAGACGCGCGAGCAGCACATTCGGCGCGAGAAGGCCACCTCGAACATCTGCACCGCGCAGGTGCTCCTCGCCGTGATGGCCGGCATGTACGCGGTCTACCATGGGCCCGACGGGATCAGGGCGATCGCGCAACGCATACGGAAGCAGACCGCTACACTCGCTCGCGGACTGGCGCGCGCCGGGAACGAGATCGTCCACAAGGTCCACTTCGACACCTTGCGCGTCCGGCCTGCGGCACCGGTCGAGACGGTGCTGGCGGGCGGGCGCGCGAAGCGAATCAACCTCAGGGACCACGGCGACGGCACCGTTGGCGTCGCCCTGGACGAGACCGTGACTCCGGCGGATCTGGACGACCTGCTGGCCGTCTTCGGCGCGGAGGCCAACGCGGTCGAGCTGGCCCGGACATTCGAGCCGGGCGACTACCCGCGGCCATTCGCCCGCACCACCGACTACCTCGGCCACGCCGTCTTCAACTCGTACCGCTCGGAGACGGAGATGCTGCGCTACATCCACCGTCTCGAGTCGAGGGACCTCTCTCTGAACACCAGCATGATCCCCCTCGGTTCGTGCACCATGAAGCTGAACGCCACGACCCAGATGACTGCGGTCACATGGCCCGAGTTCGGCCAGCTGCACCCCTTCGCTCCACCCGAACAGGCCCGGGGCTATGCACGGATCGTGGAGGATCTGAGCGCGTGGCTGGCAGAGATCAGCGGCCTGCCGGCGGTGTCTCTGCAACCCAATTCGGGGGCGCAGGGGGAATACACGGGACTCCTCGTCATCCGCGCCCGGCAACGCGCGCTGGGACAGCAGCACCGCGATGTCTGCCTGATCCCCTCGTCGGCGCACGGCACGAACCCGGCCAGCGCGGTCCTTGCGGGAATGAAGGTGGTCGTGGTTCGCTGCGACGAGAGAGGCAACGTCGATGTGGAGGACCTGGCGGCAAAAGCCGCCCGCCACTCGGACCGTCTCGCCGCCGTGATGGTGACCTACCCGTCGACCCACGGCGTCTTCGAGGAGGAGATCCGCACGATCTGCGACATCATTCACCGCCACGGCGGCTACGTGTACCTGGACGGTGCCAACCTGAACGCGCAGGTGGGACTGTGCCGCCCCGGTGACTACGGTGCCGACGTCATCCACATCAACCTGCACAAGACGTTCGCGATCCCGCACGGTGGCGGCGGTCCCGGAATGGGTCCCATCTGCGCGACGGCCGAGCTGGCACCCCATCTGCCCGGCCACCCGGTCGTGCCCACCGGCGGCGAATCGGCGATCGGGCCGGTTTCCGCGGCGCCCTGGGGCAGCGCGAGCATCCTCGTCATCTCGTGGGCCTACATTGCGCTGCTGGGCCGCGACGGCGTCACCGATGCCACCCGAACCGCGATCCTGAGCGCGAACTACATGGCCATGCGGGTGGAGGACCACTTCGACGTCCTGTACTGGTGGGGGAGCGGCAGCGGCCGTGTGGCGCACGAGTTCATCATCGACATCCGTCCCCTCAAGAAGGCCACCGGCATCACCGAGGAGGACGTGGCGAAGCGGCTGATGGACTACGGCTTCCACGCGCCTACCATCGCCTTTCCGGTCCCCGGGACGATCATGATCGAGCCCACCGAGTCCGAGTCGAAGGCGGAGTTGGACCGCTTCTGCGACGCGCTGATCTCGATCCGTGCAGAGATCGAGCAGATCGAGCTCGGCCTTCAGGACCGACAGGACAACGCGCTCAAGAACGCGCCGCACACAGCGCGGACCGTGACGGCGGACACCTGGATTCACGGGTACACGCGCGCCCAGGCGGCCTTCCCGGCGCCATGGCTGCGAGAACACAAGTTCTGGCCGCATGTGGGCCGCGTCGACAACGCTCACGGGGACAGGAACCTGATATGCGCCTGCGCCCCCACCGAGCTGTACGCCGAGGCCGGGAGCGGCGACTGAGACCCCGCCGGCAACAACCCGCAGGGGAGACCCCCAAAGCGAAGGAGACGAGTCAAGTGGCCAAACTGACATTTCACGGGCAGTCGACCTTCACCGTCGAGATGGACGACGGGACCCGACTGGTCATCGATCCCTTCTTCGACGACAACCCGTTGTCGGACCTGAAGCGGGCCGAGGTGGGTGCGGTGGACTACATCCTGTGCACCCACGGACACTTCGATCACTTCGCCGACGCCATTCCGCTCGCGCAGGAGACCGATGCCACCCTGATTTCGACCTTCGAAATCGTTTCGTTCGCCGAGACCCAGGGAATCGACAAGGGACACCCGATGCACATCGGCGGTGGCTTCGACTTTCCCTTCGGACGGGTGAAGATGACCCCCGCCCTGCACGGCGGGCAGGTGCATGGCGACACGACCGGCCAGTTCACGACCGTGCCGGGCGGCTTCCTGATGGAGCTGGACGGCAAGAGAATCTACCACGCCGGCGACACGGCCCTGCTCCTAGACATGCAGCTCCTGCGCGGCAAGGTCGATGTGGCGATCCTGCCGATCGGGGACAACTTCACCATGGGACCCGAGGACGCGGCCGAGGCGGTGGGCTTCATCGAGCCCGAGGCCGTCGTGCCGGTGCACTACAACACGTGGCCGCTGATCGCCCAGGATCCCGAGCGGTTCCGCGATCTGGTGGGGGATCGGGCGCGTGTTCATGTCATGGGGGCGGGAGATGAGTTCACCCCCTGAAGACAGCCTGTCCTGGCGGGTGCTGGTGGACGAGGCCCTTCCCGGTGCCCGCAACATGGCCCGGGACCACGCGCTCGCCATGGAGTCGCGCCCAGGCGCCGGGACCGTGCGCTTCTATCGCTGGGCACCCGCAACCCTCTCGCTCGGCCGCAACGAACCGGTCACCGTCGGATACCGGGAGCTTCTCCGGAACCGGCCGGAGCTCGGCGTGGTAAGACGTCCCACCGGGGGACGTGCCGTGATCCACGATCGTGAGTTGACTTACTCCGTGGTGCTTCCGGCGCGTGCCCTTGGTGGTCCCAGGCGTGCGTACCGGCGAATCAACCAAGGGTTGGTGGCCGGCTTGCGGACGCTGGGTGTGGATGCCCGAGCGGCGTCCGGTCGGTCGTTGCCCCCGGACGCCGGTCCCTGCTTTCTGGAACCCGCCGACGGAGAGGTCGTGGTGGCGAGTCGCAAGGTGGTCGGCAGCGCCCAGGCGCGGATCGGCAAAACCCTTCTGCAGCACGGATCGGTACTCCTGGTGGCGGACCAGAGCGCCCTTTTCGCACGATCCCAGGGAGTTGGCCAGACCGTCCAGGAGCTGCCGCGCGGCATGGTCCACCGAAATGGCGAGCGGGGCAACGGCAAGCACGGCAACACGTTGGCCAACCCGCCGCGCTCGATCACACTGTCGGAGGTGCTCGGCGAGGTGCCCTCGTGGACTCGGTTGGTGGAGGCCTTGAGCGCTGGACTCGCCCGCTCGCTGGGCGGAAGCTGGACGCGCGCCAAGATGACCAGGCGCGAAGAGACATTGGCCGCCGAATACGAAACACGGTACGGTTCTCGGGAGTGGACATGGCGACGGTAACGGTTTTCCAAGCCGTTCCGATCCAAGGATCGGGTGCGCGCCAGAGGCTTGGCGCGGCCTCCAGGGTTGACAGTCCCGATGTCGGTGCTCATTATGGCAAGCCGTTGCCACACGGGTCCAAGGACCCATAGACTCGTGGTCGCGCGGGTTGCGCGGCCCAAACCCACCATCAGCACAGGACCGACCGCAGGAGGTTTCCTTGGCCAGCTTGATGACCGTCTTTGACGTACTGCTCCAGCTTCCCGGAATGGAAGCTCCAGATCTCACCTTCACCGAGCAAATGGCGCAGTCATGGGAGGACGCCGGCATCATGCGCTGGCCTCTGGGTCTGTGCCTCCTCGTCGGCATCCTGGTGATCATCTGGAAGTTCTTCGACATCTTCCGGAAGGCGGGGTCCACCCGAAGAATCCTGCGCGAAGTCGACGAGCTGCTGTCGGGACAGCAGATTAAGGAAGCGCTGGAAGTCACGCGTGAATCCAACTCTCCCGCCGCGAACATCCTCCATGCGGGGCTGGAGCGTCAGGACGAGGGCACCGACCGCGTGATGAAGGCGATCGAGAACCAGGGACTCATCGAACTCTCGAAGCTCGAGAGTGGTCTGGTGGTCCTGGCGACCCTGACCAACGTGGCGCCGCTCCTGGGCTTCCTGGGGACGGTGATGGGGATGATCGCCGCCTTCCAGGCCATCGAGCTCGCGGGCGAGGTGGACGCGACCACGGTCGCCTCGGGGATCAAGATCGCCTTGACCACTACCGCAGCGGGGCTGGCGATCGCAATTCCGGTGAGCATTGCCCACAACTACTTCGTGTCGCGGATCGACAACCTGGTCATCGACATGGAGGAGTCGGCGCAGAAGATGATCGACGCGCTCTTCGCGATGCAGACCGGGCGGTCCGTCGGCGGAGACTGATCCCCTTCAATCGTTAGCCGTCTGTGGCGAGAACCCGCATGATCACCATGCAGCGGGCATCCTCGCCCCGGACCGCAGGAAAACGGGGGGTGGCGAGCTGGGCCCTGCTTATGACGGCAGGTGCCTGGCTCGCCTTTCCGTCGTCCAGCCCTGCCGCCGCGCAGGACGCTCCGGCCGGCGAGTGGGCGAGCGCGATTCCCGATTCCGTGCACGGGCAGCTTGCCGACGGCCGTTTCTGGAAGGCCAGTCTGGCGCTGAGGGCGATTCTGGATCCGCTGGAGTCGGCGTCTCTCCTTGACCGGCTGACCCTCGCCGAGGCCGAGGCGGGGTGGTACAACTGGGACGGAGCGATCAGAGCTCTGTCGGTCGCGAGCATCGACACTCTGCAGGCCCCGCGCCGGGTCTGGTATCTGCTCGGCCACGCTCGCCGCGCCTCGGGCGACCAGCGGGGCGCGTCGGCGGCATTCCGGCGCTTTGTGGCGGCGGCCCCCGAGGATTCACGCGAGGCACTGATCGCCCTGTCTCTTCTGGCGCGCTCGCTGGCCGAAGGGGAATCGTACGCGGAAGCCTTCTCCACGCTGGAAGATCTTGTCGCGCGGTCGACCGGGATCGCCGACTGGACCGCCCTGAGCCTTGCCCGGTCGCTGACCGACGCTGGCGAGCCCGAACAGGTCGAGCGCGTGCTTGCCCTGGTGGCTGACCCGGGCACGTTGCGATGGGGGTGGTCGCTCCGGTCGGACGCCTGGGCGGTCGCCGGGGATACCACCAAAGCACTGGAAGCGCTGGACGATGTCCGACTCCCCCGCGAGACCGCCTCTGCCTGGGCCGAGGTCCTGGGCCGGGAGTGGCGGTACCGTCTGGCCCTGGGGGACACTGCGGGAGCGGTGGCCGCAATGGAGAACCTTCTGCGGCGCACCACAGGCGGGGCCGAGGCTCTCTCCGCCGCACGGGCGCACTGGCGGCTCGCAGAGGGCTCGGGTCCGGAGGTCCTGAGCTTGGTTGCCACGGCCTTTGGCCGAAGCGCGGAATTCGGACTTGCGGTCAGGGCGTGGCGGGTGGCGGTACGGCGGGGGGCCGTTCTCTCGGAATCGCAGCGGCTGGCGCTGGCACGGGCCTACAACGGGAGCGGCGACCGTACCCGGGCGGTGGAGGTGTACCGGGAGCTTTCCACTTCGGAGGATCCTGCGGTAGGGGCGGGCGCTCTCCGCGCGTGGGCGGCGATCCGCACGCGCCAGGGACGGCACGGAGACGCGCGCACGCTGCAGGAGCGCCTGCTGGATCGCTACCCGTCCTCGACCGAAGCGGTGGATGTGGTGTTCTTCCGCGGCGACCGTCATCAAGACGCGGGTCGCCTCAATCAGGCGATCGAGCAGTACCGACGGGCGGCGTCAATGGGGCCAAGCGCCGATCGTGCAGGCCTGGCCAGGATGCGCTGGGGGCAGATCCACCTGGGTCGGGGGGAGGCGGCCGCCGCAGCCGAGGTCTTCCGGGACTACCTCGACGACTTCCCCAGCGGGCGGCGCTGGGAGGAGGCGAGTTACTGGGCGGTTCAGGCCGCTCGGGCTGCGGGCGACACCGCCGGGACTGGCAATCTGCTCGGGCGGCTGTTGGAGGAGAGCCCGCTCTCGTACTACGCGCAGGTCGCCGCACCAGCCGCAGGCGCCACCGCCTTGCCCAACCTCCAGACCGGTGAGCGACCGGCACCTGCACCGGATTGGCTGTCGCGCGAGCTGGAGCTGGTGGCGATGCTCGACGAAGCGGATCTTGAAGAGGGTGCGAACGACCGCGTTGCCTACCTCAAGGGTGCCGTGCGGGACTCGACGGAGCTGGTGCTCGCGCTTGCCCGGGCTCTCAACGAGGGGGGCCGCACGATCGACGGGATCCGGCTGGGGCTGGAGCTGCGGGAACGAGGGGTCGAGTGGAGTCGGGCCCTGCTCGAAATCGTCTACCCCTTCCCCTACCGGGATCTGGTGACCTCTCGAGCGGAGGAGCTCGAGCTGGATCCCTATCTCGTCGCCGGACTCATCCGGCAGGAGAGCGCCTTCGTGCCGGCGATATCTTCGTCCGCAGGCGCGATTGGGCTCATGCAGATCATGCCCGCCACCGGCAGACAACTGGCGCGGGCGGCCGGACCCAGAGGATATCGGCGCGAGTCCCTGCGCACTGCGGAGGTGAATGTCCACCTGGGAACGATGTATCTGGCCGAGCTGATGGAGCGCTACGACGGCGAAATCACCCTGGTGCTGTCCGCCTACAACGCCGGGCCCACTCGCGCCAACCGCTGGCGCCGCTTTCCCGAGCTCGCGGATCCCCGACGGTTCACGGAGCGCATTCCCTTCTCCGAGACCCGGGGATACGTGAAGAACGTGGTGAGAAACCGCGCCCTGTACCGCTGGCTCTATGGTCCGGGCGGGACAGGTTGATCGAGACGGCTGGGCGCTGCTTGACGCCCCGCGCCGCAGGCACGCATCATGGATCCGCAGCCCCGCGACGCGCAGCGATTGGCGGGACACGATGACTCGATCCTACAGGGGAATGCGGGAATGGCGAGAGGGAAGGTCAAGTGGTTCAACGATTCGAAGGGCTACGGTTTCATTGCCCAGCCGACGGGCACCGATGTCTTCGTCCACTTCAGTTCGATTCAGGGGGAGGGATTCCGTACCCTGGCCGAGGGTGAGGAGGTGGAGTTCGAAATCCGAGAAACCGACCGTGGCCCGCAGGCGACGAATGTGATGCGCGCCTGACGGTCCTCTCGGTCCGCCGGGTCCCCAGCGCCCCCGGCACCCTTGCAGGGCCACGCCGACCAACAGGCCAAGACCGCTCCCCGACTGTTCCTGATCGACGCCTACGCGCTGATCTATCGGTCGTTCTTCGCCTTCATCAACCGTCCGCTCACCAACGCGCGCGGCGAGAACACGTCGGCCCCCTTCGGCTTCGCGAACTTCCTCTACGAGATTCGCGACCAGCACCAGCCCGACTACATCGCGGTGGTCTTCGATTCGGGACGCAGCCACCGCGAGGAGTTGTACCCGGACTACAAGGCCACCCGCGAGAAGATGCCGCAGGAGCTGCGCGACAGCCTGCCACGCATCCGGGAGCTCGTCGAGGCGTTCGGGGATCGCGTGATCGCGGTGGAGGGCTGGGAGGCGGACGACGTGATCGGGACGCTGGCTGCGCGCGCGGTGGCGGAGGGGCTGGAGGCCGTGATCGTGTCGGGCGACAAGGACTTCTTCCAGCTCGTGGGGAAGGGCGTGCACCTTCTCAACCCTGGGCGGGGCGGACCTCACGGGGTGGCCGCGCAGTGGGTGGACGCGAAGCGGGCAGCGAAGAAGTTCGGGGTCGAGCCGGGCCAGGTGGTGGACTACCTGGCGCTGGTGGGGGACAGCTCGGACAACGTGCCGGGCGCGCCCGGGATAGGTCCAAAGACCGCCCAGAAGCTCCTGGGGGAATACGGCACGCTCGAGGACTTGCTGGCGCACGCGGAAGAGATCAGGGCGAAGCGACCCCGGGAATCGCTGCTGGGGCATCGCGACCAGATCCTTCTCTCCAAGGAGCTGGTCACCATCAAGACGGATCTCGAACTGGACGCCGACCTCGAGGATCTTCGGGTTGCCGAGCCCGACAACGATCGCCTGCGCGCCCTCTACGTCGACCTCGAGTTTCGCACTCTGCTGGACCGCCTGGATGCCGAGGAGGGCGTGAGCGGACCCGAAGCCGCGAAGCATCCGGCGGAGCAGATCCTGGTGACCGACCCGGGCGAGCTGGACGAGATCGCCCAGGCGTGCCGCGATGCGGGCACCATGGCGGTGATCGTCCTGAACCGCACCCTGGAGCCCACGCGGGGACAGGTCGCCGGGATGGCCTTGGCAGCCGACGCCGAGCGATGCTTCTACCTGCCGGTTGGACACGAGGCGGCCATGTCGTTGGAGCTGGGCGACATGGAAGACGGTCTTCCGGGCAACCTCCCGAGGCTGGACAGCCCCGCGTTCGAGTCCATCCGAGCCGTGCTGGCCGATCCCGCGGTCACGAAGATTGGCCACGACCTCAAGCGCACCGTGATCGCCTGTCGGCGTGCCGGACTCGAGCTCGCCGGGCCGTTGCGCGACGTCATGGTGGCCTCGTACGTCCTGGATCCGGGGCGTCGCCGGCAGGATCTGGCCGCGCTGTCATCGGACTTCCTCGGGCGCGACGTCACGCCGCCGGCCAAGGTGCTCGGCACCGGCAGGAAGCGTCGGCACTTCGGCGACATCACCGCGAGCGAGGCACTTGCCTTCGCGTGTGAGCAGGTGGAGGTGCCCCTGAGGCTGTGGCACAGGTTCTCGGGGCAGATGGCTTCGCAGGGGCTGGAGGAGCTCTTTCGGGAGCTGGAGACGCCGCTGATCCCTGTGCTGGCCGAGATGGAGATGCATGGCGTCGGCATCGACGCGGGCTTCTTCGCGGAGATGAGCGCTCGCTTGGGCAATGAACTGCGGCTCATCCGCGACGACATCCACCGGGTCGCGGGAACCGAGTTCAACATCAACTCGACGCCGCAGCTGCGAGAGGTGCTCTTCGACCGGCTGGGGCTGCCGGTGGTCAAGCGCACGAAGACGGGCCCGTCAACGGATTCCTCGGTACTGGAAGCGCTGGCCATCGAGGGTCATGAGCTACCGCGCCTCATGATGGACTACCGCCAGCTGGAGAAGCTGCGCGGCACCTACGTCGACGCGCTGCCCGCGCTGGTCAATCCCGAGACGCGGCGCATCCACACGACCTTCAACCAGGCCGTGGCGGCGACCGGCCGACTGTCGTCCTCCGATCCGAACCTGCAGAACATCCCGATCCGGACGGCGGTGGGACGCGAGATCAGACGCGGCTTCACCGCCTCCACGGGGTCGATGCTGGTGACTGCGGACTACTCGCAGATCGAGTTGCGCATTCTGGCCCATTTCTCCGGCGACGAAGTGTTCGTCAGGGCCTTCCAGGAGGACAAGGATGTCCACCGCGAGACCGCCGCCGTCATCTTCGAGGTGCCGGTCGACGAGGTGGCGGGGGAAATGCGCGACCAGGCCAAGACGGTGAACTTCGCCACCTTGTACGGCCAGGGGCCCTTCGGGCTCGCGCGTCAGCTCGGAATCTCGATGAAGGAGGCCAAGCGCTTCATCGCGCAATACTTCGAGCGCTTCGCCGGTGTGCGGCGCTTCCTGGACGATCAGGTCGCGCAGGCCCGTGAGTCCGGCTACGTGGAGACGCTGCTTGGAAGGCGCCGATACATCCCCGAGCTGCAAGCCAGGGCGTGGAACGTGCGCCAGTTCGGCGAACGGGTCGCGCAGAACACCCCGATCCAGGGCACCGCCGCCGATCTGATCAAGGTGGCGATGATCCGGGTGCGCCAGGCGCTCGGCGACGAGCCAGGTGCCAGGATGCTGTTGCAGGTCCACGACGAGCTGGTGTTCGAGGTCGAGGAAGAACGGGTGGAGGGCGCCACCGCCGCCATCGTGGAGGTGATGGAGTCTGCACTGGAGCTGAAAGTCCCCCTCCGCGTCGATGTTGGCTCCGGAATCACCTGGTACGACTGCAAGGGCTAGAACCACCCCGCTGTAGAGCGTCAACCGCCCCAAATGCCAAAATAACCTTACGAAATGTCGGGTATACCATACGTTTTGCTCTCGGCACGCCAGCGCTCTGCGTCGATTCATCGATCGATTGGCGTTGGTCCGCGGCCGCTTGGACGAAATCTGTCCCATCCAGCTATTTGAACGCCCCTCGGTTGGGCCGACACTTCAGGGCCGACAGAAAAGACCCGCGCCGCCGCTAGCGTCGAACTGCCGAAGGCGGTTGGCGGGCGCCCGTCCACACACCGAAGCGGAGGACACACCGTGAGCCGTTCAGTAAACAAGATCATTCTCATCGGAAACGTCGGGAGCGACCCCGACGTGCGCATCACAAGCGCCGGCGTCAAGGTGGCGCGCATCTCGCTGGCCACCAACTGGCGCACGGGGGGCGAGGACCAGGAGGAGCGGACCGACTGGCACCGGGTGAATCTCTGGGGCCGGCTGGCCCAGGTGGCCGAAGAGTACGTTGCGAAGGGCGACAAGCTCTTCGTGGAGGGCTACCTCCAGTACGACTCGTACGAGCGCGACGGCGTCACGATCCCCACCGCCGAGATCCGGGCCAGGGAGATGGTGATGCTCACTCCCAGGGGCGGATCCGCGTGACCTCCGTCAGTTCGTGGTCCAGAAGCCGTGCAGCGAGTCTCCCTGAGGGCTCTCGCGGAGCTTCTCGAAGGCGCGATTGCGGATCTGGCGGATGCGCTCCCGCGTCACGCCCAGAAGCGAGCCGATCTCTTCCAGCGTACGCTCCTCGCCGTCGTCGAGGCCGTAGTACAGGTAGAGGATCTTCCGCTCCCGTTCCGTCAGGTAGCTGTCGAACATGGTTTCCAGGTAGTTCCGGCGCGCGACGGCTTCCACGTCCTCTTCGATTTCGGCACCCTCGGCCCCCGCGAAGCGCTCTCCGAAGCTGGCGCTGTCGCGGTCGCCGCGATCCAGCGGGGCGTCGAGGCTCAGCTCCGTGGCGGCGACCCGCCGAAGGGCGCGCACCGTTTCGAGGGGCTCGCCCATCTCTCTGGCGAGTTCCTGATCGGTCGGGGTGCGGCCAAGCTGCTGGGTGAGTGCGGTGTTGGTTCGCGACAGTCGCGCGAGGTTGGAATTCTGGTTCAGCGGAATGCGAACCGACCGAGTCTGCTCGGCCAGCGCCTGCAGCACGGTCTGGCGAATCCACCACACGGCGTAGGAGATGAACTTCACGCCCTTGTCGGGATCGAACTTCTTGACCGCTTTGAGGAGCCCCTCGTTCCCGATGCAGACCAGTTCGGCAAGTCCCAGCCCGCGACCCTGGTACTTCTTCACATACGAGATCACGAACCGAAGGTTGGCGGTGACGAGGCGCTCTGCCGCCTCCTTGTCACCTGTTCGAGCTCTCCGCGCCAGGGCCCGCTCTTCCTCCGGGTCCGAGATGAGTGGGTAGCGTTCCACATCTTGCAGATACTGATCGAAGGAATCGAGACCGCGCGAGGCTGCGAACAAAGCCGTCCTCCTGTGAAGGGGTGAATTGCTTCGTTCCCCACGAATCGAAAGGCCCGCACCGACACAGCGGCTATGGTGCTCTTCGGCAGCGGCACCCCCGAGACAGGGGCTTGGGACGAACATTCTACGCGGACCGGAGCATCAAGTCAAATGTTTTCGCCCGCGAAGCCCGATCGCCGAGAGCGGTCTGCGGCGCTATCGGCTACCCAGGAAAGCGGCGGCCGGACTGGCGGTGCGGCTGCGGCGGAGCTGCCGATCGTTGAATCCGGTAAGGAGGCTGACCACGTCGTGTCCCGCACGAAACTGGACGCAGCTCAGACTGCGGCACTCCAGCGGAGCGGCTAGGTCCAGACGCCACACCTGGCGCGCTCCGGACGGTAGGGCCACGCGGATCCCCGCCCCTGCCGATGCGCGGAGTCCCGAGTCGGTTCCGAAGGGAACCTGACCGCGCCATCCCGCGCCCGCATCGATGAAAAGGGTGAGTCCGAGGTCGAAGAGGTCGCGAAACGGCCCGTCCAGAGCGATGCGGTCCTCGAGATTGACCACGACTCGCTGTGCGGCCGGGAAGTCATACCGGTCGTACCCCCGCAGCCCCGTCGGCCCGCCCACGGTGAGCTGAAACGGAAGGGTGTTGTTCCAGCCACCGGCGCCGGACACTCCGACCACGAGCGTGTGTCGGCGGCTTTCTCCCGGGTGCCAGTACAGGTAGGCGCCCGCCTCGCCCAGAATGTCGCGGAAGTCGTCTTCGCCGGCACCGCCTTCCAGCAATCGGCTGCCCTCGACGCTCAACTCGGTGTTGAAGGCCCAGTTCGCCCCGGCTGAACCGGCAAAGAGCGACAGGCTACCACGGATGTCACGTCCGTTGTCAACCAATGCCGACCGCTCCCTTCCGAACGATGCCCCCAAGGCCACGATCGCCTCCGTTCCCACCCGGACGTCCTGCTCCCCGCGGATGGCGTCGAGACCGCGACGCTTGACGAAGCGAACCTTGCGCTTGCCGGCCACCATGCTCACATAGCCGCCCCTCCTGGGCGAGACCTGCGGTCGGATGGCCTCGACCGTGGCCGAATCGGCCTGGTGGCGCACGGAGAAATCGGAGCCCGAGATCACCTCGACACCGCCGGGGAACCCCTCGAACCGGACATCCTCCCAGGATACCCCGGCAGCCAGAACGGTGAGATCGCCGGGAATGCCAAGGCGACGCCCGAGGGTCGCCTCGCCGTAGCGGGTCTGGATGGGCAGGCTGGCGTTCGTGAAGGAGGATCCGGCCGGCGCGGCGTAGGAGAAGAGATCCTCGCGCAGCGTGTAGGACTCCACGAAGGCCCAGCGACCCACCTCGCCGACAAACGGGTAGGCAAGGGATTCGGTGAAGAAGACGCCGGTGCGCGTTCTTCCTCCCGCCAGGTGAGTGTCGAGACGCGTCCCGGCGAACTGGAAGGTGCGAAGCTGCACCCCAAGGTCCCGCTTCTCGTACCGTTCGCTGAGGTAGAATCCGAAGAGCGTCCCGGTGCCGAAGAGATTCTCCTCGGTGGCGCCGATGTGGGTCAGCCGGAGGCCGTTTTCCCACTCGGGCCGAACATCGAGCTTCAGGGTCCAGTCGTCCCGCGTGTCCACGACGACGTGCACCTCGTCTTCCGTGACGGGAACGGGGTATACGTCCGCGTCGGCGATGAAGGGCAGGGCGCGGAGCAGGCGCTCCGACTCGTCCAGCATGAGCGGATCCAGGCAGTCGCCCGGCTTGAACAGGAGTTCCCGTTCGATGAAGCCCGGCCGGGTTCGCCGATGCAGCCGGTTGGCGGCGGTGCGGGCCCAGTTGCTGACCGTGCGGACCAGGCCCCCTCCCCCAGAGGAGTCCGGTTCGGGACCATCGTAGATGGAATGGTTGTCGACGAAGATGTGCGTGATCGATGCCTGCTCGCAGGGGTTCGCGGATCCTGAGCCGCCAGGCGGATCCTGGGCCAAGGCCGTCTCGTGGGCCGTGCCGATGCGGAGGAGAAGCACGAGGACCGCCCAACGGACGGTGGAGGCGGTCATGTTTTCATGGAGCGCGGGGCCGTTGCGCGAAGGGGTCGGGCTGTAACGCGAGCGCGGAAAGTCGCACCTTTCTGAAGATGATCAGACTGCGATGTCCGAAAAAGGGTTGGCGCAGGATCGCGGTGGATTGTGGGCAAGCTGACCGATTGACGCGCCTTCGGGGGCTCCGGTAGGATCATGCCCGGCCGGAATGTCGGCGCTTCAGCCGACCGGTCGGGGATCAATCACATCAAGGGAGACGATTCGTTGTCGGGATTTGAAAGCGACGCACTCGAGTATCACGCCGAAGGCCGCCCCGGGAAGATCGAGGTTGTACCCACGAAGGCGGTAGCCACTCAGAGGGACCTCACGCTCGCCTACAGCCCCGGTGTGGCCGAGCCCTGCATGGTCATCCACGACGACCCCGAGGCGGCCTTTCGCTACACGGCACGGGGCAACCTAGTGGCTGTCGTGTCGAACGGGACAGCAGTGCTCGGGCTGGGGAACATCGGCGCGATGGCGGCCAAGCCGGTCATGGAGGGGAAGGGCGTTCTCTTCAAGAAGTTCGCCGGCATCGACGTCTTCGACATCGAGATCGGCACCGAGGATCCGCACGAGGTCATTCGCTTCTGCCAGCTGCTGGAGCCGACCGTGGGCGGCATCAACCTGGAGGACATTCGGGCCCCGGAGTGCTTCCTCATAGAGGAGACGCTGAGAAGCACGCTGCGCATACCGGTCTTCCACGACGACCAGCACGGCACCGCGATCATCGCCGGGGCGGCCCTGCTCAACGCTCTGGAGATCTCGGGCCGAAACATCGGCGACGCCCGCGTGGTCTTCAGCGGCGCGGGAGCCTCGGCGCTGGCCACTGCCAGGCACTGCCTTCGTCTCGGCGTGAAGGCGGAGAACATGATCATGGTGGACCGGGCCGGGGTCATCCACGAAGGGCGCGAGCAGGGGATGAACGAGTACAAGGTGCCCTACGCGACCAGCGGCCCCGAACGGACGCTGGCCGAGGCGATGGACGGGGCCGATGTGGTCATAGGACTGTCGGCCAAGGGTGTGATCACTCCGGAGATGGTGGCGTCGATGGCGCCGCAGCCGATCATCTTCGCCCTTGCCAATCCCGATCCCGAGGTGACTCCCGAAGATGTTGCCCGGGTTCGCGACGACGCCATCATCGCGACCGGCCGATCCGACTATCCAAACCAGGTCAACAACGTCCTGGGCTTCCCCTTCCTCTTCCGGGGCGCGCTGGACGTGAGGGCGCGCCGGATCGACCAGCGCATGATGCTGGCCGCGACGCAGGCGCTGGCCGAGCTGGCACGCGACGACGTGCCCGAATCGGTGATCAAGGCCTACGGCGACGACGCGTTCGAGTTCGGACGCGACTACCTGATCCCGAAGCCCTTCGACCCGAGGGTCCTGTTGCATGTCTCGCCCGCAGTGGCCAAGGCGGCGATGGAATCGGGCGTGGCAAGGATCACCCTGGATCTGGAGGACTACCGGCACAAACTCGAAGCCAGTCTCGGGCCTGGGCGCGAGGCGATGCGGCAGATCCTCGGCAGGGCCAGGAAGGAACCCGCGCGGATCGTCCTGGCGGACGGCTACAATGAGCGCGTGATGCGGGCGGCGGCCCAGGTGGTGCAGGAGGGGACGGCGCGGATCGTCCTGATCGGCAATCCCGAGAAGATCCATCAGTTCGCGGACGAGCTCGGGATCGACCTCAACGGCGTCGAGTGCATTCACCCGCCATCGGTCGAGGGCACCCGATACGCGTACGCGGACGACTTCCATCGCCGCCGGGCCCGGAAGGGGCTCACCCTGGCCGAGGCCCGCGCCCGCGCCTACCAGCCCGTCTACTTCGCGTCGATGATGGTGCGGGCCGGAGACGCCGACGCGATGGTTGCCGGGATCGACTCGAACTACCCCGAGATCCTCAGGCCGGCGCTTGAGGTCATCGGCACGGCGTCCTCGGTGAGGCGCGTCTCCGGGCTCCACATCGTCGCGTTCCGGGACCGGGATCCGCTTTTCTTCGCCGACACGACCGTCAACATCGATCCAGATCCGGAAACGCTGGCCGAGATCGCGATCTCCGCAGCGCGATTCGTGGGCGACCTTGGCATCAAGCCTCGGATCGCGATGGTCTCCTTCTCCAACTTCGGATCGGTCCGACACCCGGAGGCCGCCAAGGTCCGAGAAGCCGTGAACTGGGTCAAGCGGCTCGCGCCGGGGCTCGAGGTCGACGGCGAGATGCAGGCGGATGTGGCGGTGGACGAACGCATCATCGCGGAGACGTATCCCTTCAGCGACCTCACCGGGCCCGCCAACGTCCTGGTCTTCCCCACCCTGAGCGCATCCAACGCCTGCTACAAGCTCATCAGCCAGCTCGGCAACGCAGAGGTCATCGGCCCCATCCTGCTGGGCATGGACAGGCCGGTCCACATCCTGCAACGAGGAAGCTCCGTTCTGGAGGTCGTGCACCTGGTCGGCATCGCATCGGTAGACGCGCGCAACGCGCGGAATCAGATTACCAGTTTGGCGGATGCCGGAGGCGTCGCTGCGGACTAGCTGGAAGAACCCTGAATACGGATACCCAATATGCTTGTTGTGGAAGCGCCGACGATGGCTCTGCGTGACGAGGGGCTGAGGCCCAGGGGGCGGATTCGCCGCAACCTCTCGCCTGCGGAGCTATACGAAGAGACCCTGCGCCTGGGCACGGGAAGGCTCGCGCACGGCGGCGGCCTCGTTACGGTGACCGATCCCCATACCGGAAGGTCTCCCAACGACCGCTTCGTGGTGCGGGAAGCCGGCACGAGCGGGCTGATCGCCTGGGGCGACGTGAATGTCCCGATCTCCGAAGGGCACTACGACGTCCTCAAAGCCGATGTCATCGAACGACTGAACGGGCGCGACCTCTACGTCCGCGACGCCAAGGCCGGCGCCGATCCGCGCTACGGGATCAACGTGCGCGTGATCTCAGAGAGTCCGTGGCACGACCTGTTCGCCTACAACATGTTCCTTCGCCTCGATCCCGGAGAGGAAGCGGCCTTCGAGCCCGACTTCGTCGTGTACCACGCCCCCTCGATGCAGGCGGACCCTGGACGGCACGGCACCGAGTCGGGCGCCTTCATCGTGGTCAACTTCACCGAGCGCGTGGTCCTGGTGGGCGGCACGGCCTACGCGGGCGAGATCAAGAAATCCATCTTCTCGGCGCTGAACTTCATGCTTCCCGCCGTGGGCGTCCTTCCCATGCACTGCTCCGCGAACATCGGAGACGGAGGCGACACGGCGCTGTTCTTCGGCCTCTCGGGAACGGGCAAGACCACCTTGTCGGCCAACCCGGACCGCCGGTTGATCGGCGACGACGAACACGGCTGGAGCGACCACGGCGTCTTCAACTTCGAGGGCGGCTGCTACGCCAAGACCATCCGCCTCTCGCCCACGGGCGAGCCGGACATCCACCGCGCCACCCGCATGTTCGGCACGATCCTCGAAAACGTCATCCTCGACGAGCGCACTCGGGAAATCGACTACGACTCGGCACAGATCACCGAGAACACGCGCGCCTCGTACCCGATCCACTTCAT
This sequence comes from Longimicrobiales bacterium, assembly GCA_963662845.2. Taxonomy (GTDB): domain Bacteria; phylum Gemmatimonadota; class Gemmatimonadetes; order Longimicrobiales; family Gaopeijiaceae; genus Bin94. The sequence continues at coordinate 144,161 of CAXXCM010000008.1, forward strand.
TCCGAACGCCGTGCCCTCGGGGCAGGGCGGACACCCGCAGAACGTGGTGTTCCTGACCGCCGACGCGTTCGGCGTGCTGCCCCCGATCGCCCGGCTGGACACTGCGCAGGCCATGTACCACTTCCTGTCGGGGTATACGGCCAAGGTCGCGGGGACCGAACGCGGCGTGACCGAACCGCGCGCGGCCTTCAGCGCCTGTTTCGGAGCGCCTTTCCTGCCCCGGCCGGCAACCGTCTACGCGGACATGCTCGGAGAGAGGACCCGCGCCCATCGAGCCAAGGTCTGGCTGGTGAACACGGGCTGGACGGGCGGTCGGTACGGTGCGGGCAGCCGCATGGAGCTCGGCTACACCCGCGCCATGTTGGCCGCAGCGCTCGACGGCCACCTGGACGGATCCCCCCACACGGTTGACCCGGTCTTTGGGCTGCGCGTTCCGAACCACGTTCCCGGCGTGCCCGACGAGGTGCTGCTTCCACGTGCCACCTGGGCGGACGGCAGCGACTACGACGCGGCGGCCGGCGAGCTGGCGGCGATGTTCAGGCGCAACTTCGAGCGCTTCGCGGGGCAGGCGTCCGGCGCGGTGCGAGCTGCGGGTCCCGCCTAGGGCCTCGTGGCAGCGGTCTCCGCGACAAGCCGTGGTCCGCAACGGTGGCGGCGTGGCTCCGGACGGCTCGCGGGGCGCGGCGTGGTCGCGGTCCTCGGTGTCCTCGCCGGCTGCGAGCAGGCGGAGAAGCTGCAGGACAGCTTCCGTGACCTGACGCCGCATGAGGCCTACCATGCCTCCCTGGCCGCCGCCGGGCTCGATGAGACGGCCCTTGCGCGGGACTGGGAGGAGGCCGGACGGGTTGCGCTGGAGGACCCGGTCCCGGTCTCGCCCCCCTTCCAGGAGGAGGGGTACATAACCCCCGAGGATCCGTCGGCGGTGGCCTACCGCGTCCACATCCCGCGAGGCCGGCGGCTGACCTTTTCGGTCTCGCTGGACTCCGCAGAGGACACCCGCCTGTTCATCGATCTCTTCCGCCTGCCTGCGGACGACGACGATCCGCCCAGGCCCGTCTTCTCGTCGGACTCCCTCTCGCGCACCTTCACCCACGAGGATCCGTGGAGAGGCGGCGAGTACGTGCTCCGCGTGCAGCCCGAGTTGCTGCGAGGCGGCAGCTACCGGGTTGTCCTGGGCCACGAGGCCGTCTTCGACTTCCCGGTCGAGGGACACGGCCCGAGATCGATCCTGAGCTTCTTCGGCGCGCCACGCGATGGAGGCAGGCGCGTCCACCACGGCGTGGACGTATTCGCCCGGCGAGGGACTCCGGTGGTGGCCTCCGTTGCGGGCCGAGCCTCGCGGGTGCGAACCACCCGGCTCGGCGGCAAGGTCGTCTGGATCCGCGACCCGGTGCGGAACGCCAGCTTCTACTATGCGCACCTCGACAGCCAGCACGTGAGCGACGGCACGCTCGTCGAGCGCGGCGACACGATCGGATTCGTGGGCAACACTGGCAACGCGCGAACCACGCCGCCGCACCTGCACTTCGGCATCTACCGGCGAGGCGAGGGCCCCATCGACCCCTATCCCTACCTCACCCCGCCGAGCACCGAGCCCGCGGAATTGACGGCGGATCTAGCGCTCCTGGGCGCCCGCGTAAGGCCCAGCAACCCGGGGGTTCGCCTGCGAGCGGGACCGGGCAGTCGCCTCGACGTTGTGCGCGAACTCGGGCCGAACACCCAGCTTCGCGTCGTCGGCGCGGCGGGCGACTGGTTCCGGGTGCGCCTGGCCGACGGTGGGAACGGCTACGTCGCCGCGCGCCTCACCGAGCCCGTGGACGCGCGCCTCGACCAGGAGACCGGCCCAGGCTAGGACCGGGAAAGCACCGGATCGAAAGGAGCACAGCCCCATGGCCCGCCAGCACTGGCTCATGAAGAGCGAGCCCTACATCTACTCGATCGACGACCTCGAGCGCGACGGCACCACCTACTGGGACGGCGTCCGCAACTACGCCGCCCGCAACCTCATGCGCGACAAGATGAGGATCGGCGACCGCGTGCTGTACTACCACTCCAACGCCAAACCGCCGGGGGTCGCCGGCGTCGCCGAGGTGTGCCGCGAGTCCTACCCGGACCACACGCAGTTCGATCCCGAGAGCAAGTACTTCGACCCGAAGGCCACCGAGGAGACGCCCCGCTGGTTCATGGTGGACATCCGCTTCGTCGAGAAGTTCGCAAGCGAGGTGAGCCTGCCCCAGATCCGCGCGACGCCCGAGCTCGCCGAGATGGTGCTGGTGAACCGCAGCCGTCTCTCGGTGCAGCCGGTCACGAAGGACGAGTACGAGCACATTCTCGGGTTGGCCGGGAGTCGGTCGGAACTTCGGTTTCGGGAGAACGACGATGGATGATCGCGGCCTCGCGGCCAACTACGTGGCGGGGGAGTGGGTGGCATCGGACGCCTGCGAGAGGTTGGCGGTGACCGACCCGGCCACCGGAGAGACGCTTGGCGCCGTCCCCGTCTCGGGCCGGGACGACGTCGACCGTGCGGTTGCGGCCGCCGCTGCGGCCTTCCCGGCGTGGCGGCGCACGCCCGTCCCGGAGCGCGCCCGTGTGTTCTTCCGCCTCAAGGCGCTGCTCGACGAGCACCACGACGACCTTGCGGTGCGCCTCTCGCGCGAGCACGGCAAGAACGTGGCCGAGACCTGGGGCGAGGTGCAACGCGGCATCGAGAATGTGGAGCATGCGGCGGGCATGCCCACCCTGATGATGGGCGACACCCTGGAGGACATCGCGCGCGGCGTGGACTGCGCGACGGTGCGGCAGCCGCTGGGCGTCTTCGCGGTGATCACCCCGTACAACTTCCCTGTGATGATCCCGCTGTGGTTCTGGCCGTACGCCGTGGCTGCGGGCAACACGGTGGTGCTCAAGCCGAGCGAGCAGGACCCGCTCACTCACCAGCGTGTAGTCGAGCTGGCCGAGCAGGCGGGGCTGCCGTCTGGCGTGCTGAACGTGGTGCACGGCCGCCGCGAGACGGTGGAGGCGCTGATCGACCACCCGGGCGTGGCGGGGGTGTCGTTCGTGGGATCGAGCCGGGTCGCGAAGCTCGTCTACGAGCGTGCGGGGGCGACCGGCAAGCGGGTGCAGGCGCTGGGCGGTGCCAAGAACCACATGATCGTGCTGCCGGACGCCGACCCGGCCATGGTGGCCGATGCGGTGGTGGGTTCGGTGTTCGGGTCGGCGGGACAGCGCTGCCTCGCGGGATCGGTGGTGGTGGGGGTCGGCGACGCCTACGAGCCGATGCGCGAGGGCGTCCTCGACGGTGCGGCGGCGCTGACGGTGGGGCGGGGCCTCGACGACGGCGTGGACATGGGACCCGTCATTTCGGGAGCGCACCGGGATCGGGTGGCGGCCTTCATCGACGAGGGGGAGGGCGACGGCGCCCGCCTGCTCATGGACGGTCGCGGGCTGCGCGTGCCGGGGTACCCGCGCGGCCACTGGGTCGGCCCCACCGTCTTCGAGGACGTGACGCCCGCGATGCCGATCGGCCGCGAAGAGGTTTTCGGTCCGGTCGCCGGACTCGCGCGGGCGGCGAGCCTCGAGGCCGCGCTGGAGATGCTCGCGAAGAGCCGCTACGGCAACGCGGCCTCGATCTTCACCACGTCGGGCCGGGCCGGGCGCGAGTTCCGCTACCGCGCGGGGATCTCGATGATCGGCGTGAACATCGGGGTGGCCGCGCCGATGGCCTTCTTCCCGTTCGGGGGCACCCGCAACTCGTTCTACGGCGACCTCAAGGCGCAGGGCCGGGACGCGGTGTCGTTCTTCACCGACCAGCGGGTGGTGATTTCGCGGTGGTGAGCTGGCGGTGGTGAGCCTGCGGTGGTGATCCGACCGAGGGCGCGCACTGGACCGAGCTCGCGTCGGTGGACAATATCACAGCCGATTCGCCATTTGTTTTCGGACGCTCGTGATCGGTCGCGGACCGGCCGGCGTCCCAACGTGGAATGGAACCCATGCAAGCAGTAGCGAGCCGTGGTGCCGACATCTTCGCCGAGCAGAGGCAGTACATCTTCGACTGCGTGAAGCCGCTCTACGACGAGCCGGTGGCGATCGCGGAGGGGTCGGGGTGCTGGGTCAGGGACTACGACGGGCGCGAGTATCTGGACGCCTTCGCAGGGATCCTCACGACGTCACTGGGGCACTGCCACCCGGCGGTGGTCGGGGCCGTGCAGGAACAGGCCGCGCGGGTCGGACACCTGTCGACGCTTTACGTGAACGAACGCCAGGTGCAGGCCGGGCGGGCGCTGGCGGAGATCGCGCCGGGCGACCTGAGCCGCACCTTCTTCCTGAACAGCGGCACCGAGGCGATCGAGACGGCGCTGCAGGTGGCGAGGCTGCACACGGGCCGCACCGAGATCGTCGCGTTGCGGCAGGCGTACCACGGTCGTACCAGCATGGCCACGGCGGTGACCGCGCACGCCTCGTGGCGGGTGCTTCCGAGCACGGTCACGGGAATCACGCACGCGCTCTCGCCGTACCCGTACCGCGCCCCGTTCGGCGCGACCAACGACGAGGAGCTGGTCGAGATCTACGCCCGCGACCTGATCGAGGTCATTGAGACCACGACCAACGGGCAACCCGCCGCGTTCATCGCCGAGACCATCCAGGGGGTGGGCGGATACATCGTGCCGCCGCGAGGCTACTTCCAGCGCATGGCGGACATCATCCGGTCGTACGGCGGTCTCTTCATCTCGGACGAGGTGCAGGCCGGGTTCGGGCGCACGGGGCGCCGCTGGTTCGGGATCGAGCACTGGGGCGTGACGCCGGACATCATGGTGATGGCGAAGGGGATCGCGGGCGGGATGCCCGTGGCCGCCACCATCACGACCGACGAGATCGCCGGGAGCTGGCGCGGCAAGACGATCTCGACCTTCGGCGGCAACCCCGTCTGCATGGCCGCGATGGTGGCGACGCTCGACGTAATGCGGGCCGAGGACGTGCCGGAACGGGCGTGGTGCCGCGGGGCTCAGCTCCGGGACGGGCTGGACGCGCTGGGCAGGACCCATCCGTGGATCGGCGACGTGCGCGGCATGGGGCTCATGCAGGCGCTGGAGATCGTGGAGGATCCGGTCGGCAAGGAGCCCGCGCCGGGGATGGCGGGAACGCTGCTCAACGCGGCCCGCGACGAGGGGCTGCTGATCGGGCTGAGCGGGCTGCACGGCCATGTGATCCGCATCGGCCCGTCGCTGCTGATCTCGGAGGCCGAGGTGGACGAGGTGCTGGCGCGGCTGGGGCGGGCCTGCGCGACGGTGGAGGCGGCGAGGTGATCGGCGGACTGCCCGCAGGAACCTGGGTGCTGATGGCGTTCGCGGTTGTGCCGGGCATTGTGCTGGTGACGGTGGCGTACCGGGTGCACCGGCGAGGAGACGCCCGCCGTGGGTGAGGCCGGAGGGAGCGGCGCGATGATCGGCGTGCTCGTCTCCTACTTTGCGGTCCTGATCGGGATCGGGTGGTGGGCGAGTCGCGAGAGCCGCTCCGTTGCGGGGTTCTACGTTGCGGGGAAGAAGCTGCCGTCGTGGGTGATCGCGTTCTCGTCGAATACGACGGGCGAGAGCGGGTGGCTGCTGTTGGGGCTGACCGGGATGGGGTACCTGGTCGGGTTCCACGCGCTGTGGGTCGTGCTGGGCGAGGTGATCGGGGTGGCGATTGCGTGGTCGGTGGTCGCGCGTCCCTTCAAGGAGTTCACGGACCGCTACGACGCGATCACGGTGCCGGACTACCTGGCGGACCGGTTCGCTGACCGTGCGCACACGCTGCGGCTGGTCAGCGCGGTGATCATCTTCACGATGGTGGGGGCGTACACGGCGGCGCAGCTCACGGCGTCGGGCAAGGCGTTCTCGTCGTTCCTGGGAACGAGCTACGAGGGCGGCGTGCTGCTCGGCGCTGTGGTCATTCTGCTGTACACGAGCATCGGCGGCTTCAAGGCGGTCGCGTACAGCGACGTGGTGCAGGGCGTGCTGATGTTCCTCTGTCTGCTGCTGCTTCCGATCTTCGGGATCTGGCAGGCGGGTGGCTGGGGCGCGCTGATGGCCGGAATCGGGGAGATCGACCCGGCGCTGCTGCTGCCCATGGGCGAGCACGGCTGGTCCGTGGCCGGGGTGATGAGCGCGGTCGGCTTCGCGGGGATCGGTCTGGCGTTCCTGGGGGCGCCGCAGCTTCTGACGCGCTTCATGGCCGCGCGCGACCGCAGGCAGATCGGCGAGGGCGGGGTGATCGCGGTGCTGTGCATCGTGGTCTTCGACATCGGCGCCGTGCTGACCGGCGTGGCGGGACGCTACCTCTTTCCGGGGCTGGCCGATCCGGAGACGGTGCTGCCGGTGATGTCCACCGAGTTCTTCCCGGCGGTGGTCGCGGGCGTGATCCTGGTGGTGGTGCTGGCGGCGATCATGTCGACGGTGGATTCGCTGCTGATCCTGGCGTCGTCGGCCGTGGTGCGCGACACGGTGCAGAAGGTCTTCCGGCCGGAGATGTCGGACCGACGGCTGTCGCTGATCGGGCGCTTGCTCACGGTGGTGATCGGGCTTGGCGGACTCGCGGTGGCTCTGCCGGAGTCGCGAATGATCTTCTGGTTCGTCCTCTTCGCGTGGTCGGGGCTGGCGTCGGCGTTCACGCCGGTGGTCCTGTGCTCCCTCTTCTGGCGCCGGACGACCCGGGCGGGCGCGATCTGGGGGATGATCGCCGGCTTCCTGACCGCAGTGGTGTGGGTGCTCGCCATCAAGCCGCACTTCTACGACCTGTACGAGATGATTCCGGGGTTCGCTGCGGGGTTCCTGGTGACGATCGTGGTGAGCCTGTTCACGAAACCGCCGCCGGATGCGAGCGCCGTGATGGACGACGTGAAGCGCACGGTGGGCGGACCGTTCTCGGCGGCGAAGGGGTGAAGCGGGTGTCGCCGAAGGGCCGCGGGGACGACAAGCGGGACAAGTCCGAAGGGAAGACCAAGCGTCGACACGGCGGACTGACCGAATGGGTCAGATCGCTCGTGGGGGCGCTCGTCATCTTCCTGATCCTCCGCGTCTTCCTGCTCGAGACCTACGTGATCGACTCGGGCTCGATGAAGAACACCCTGCTGGTGGGTGACTTTCTGGCCGTCAACAAGTTGGCTCTCGGTCCGCGCATTCCGTTCACCGACAAGCGCATTCCGGGCTACTCCGAGCCCAGGCGCGGCGATGTGCTGGTCTTCGACCCTCATCACGAGGTGAACATGACCCTGGTGAAGCGAGTCGTCGGCGTCCCCGGAGACACGCTGGAGATGCGGGACAAGGCCCTCTACCTCAACGGCGAGGAACAGGACGAGCCCTACGTGGTGACGATGCCGCTCGCCGACGGCCACCACCCGCAGATGCTGTGGCAGCGGGAGTTCCTGGTCGGCGGGCCGCGCGACGACTATCGGCCCAGCCGGGACAACTGGGGGCCCATCGTCGTTCCCGGCGGCTACTACTTCATGCTCGGCGACAACCGCGACGACAGCCTGGACTCGCGGGTGTGGGGCCTTCTGGAAGGCTGGCGGTTCAAGGGCCGCGTGGCCTTCATCTACTTCTCCTACGACCGCGATTCATTCCGGCCCTTCCCCTGGATCACCGAGGTCCGAGGCGGTCGCATCGGGGACAGGGTCCGGTAGCGTTCGGCAGTTGCGGACAGTCGGATCACGGCGAGGTGGAGACCCAGCCGCGAGCGTTGTCCGCCACTTCGGACCAAATGTGGCGGACAAAAAGAGCCTTTGGGGCTCAATCCCCGGCAGCCCCCGGCCAGGGCGGCCCCTGGTGCTCGGCGGACACCGGTGCCAGACCCATGTACACGAACTTCTGAATGCGCTTGCCCTCGTAGGTCTCGGTCGTGTAGACGTTGCCCTGCGAGTCGGTGGCGATGCTGTGGACGCCGATGAACTGGCCCGGCTGGCGACCGCCATCGCCGAAGGTGGTCAGGACCTCGAGCGACGCCCGGTCCATGACGTGGACGCGGTGGTTCGTCCCGTCGGCGACGTACATGTAGCGCTGTTCGGGATCGCGTGAGAAGGCGAGGTCCCACGTCGAGCCGCCGCCCAGTGTGCGTGGCGCGATGAACGCCTCGTCCACGAAGGTTCCGTCGGTGCGGAAGACCGGTTCGCCTGGATCCGGTCGTTCGGGCGGTCGCAGACGTAGACGAGGCCGTCGAGCGAAGGCTCGGCGCAATGGACCGGGGTGCGGAATTGCTGGGGCGGCGGCGCGTCGGGATCGTACGGAGGCGTCGGCGTGTCGTCCGGGGCGTTGCCGTAGGCGCCCCAGTAGCGCTTGAACGCGCCGGTCGAGGCATCGAGCACCGCCACGCGAAGCCCGCCGTAGCCATCGGCGACGTATGCTTCGTTGGACTCGGCGTGGAACGCCACCTTGGCCACCCGGTTGAACCGCGTCTCGCTGTGGCTGTCGGGCTCCAGCCCCACCTCCGGCTGTCCGTACGAGGCCAGGAATCTTCCGTCGCGCGAGAACTTGAGGATGTGCGAGTCGGTTGCGCCGTTGCCGCCGATCCAAAGGTTGTCCATGTGGTCGACCGTGATTCCGTGGTTCGAGGCGGGCCACACGTACTCGTCGGAGGGACCGCCCCACGAGTTGACGAGGTTGCCTTCGGGATCGAATTCGAGGACCTCGGGCGCGGCGCGGCAGCATTCGGCGCTCGGAGGATCGGCCTCCAGTCCCAGCTCCGTGCGCGCGTCGATCGAGGCGCGGCGATGGATGATGAAGACATGATCGCGCGAGTCCACCCCGACCCCGATCGTGGAGCCGAGCAGCCAGTGCTCGGGCAGCGGCTTCGGCCAGAACGGATCGACCTCGAACCTGGGCGCCTCGACGGCACCGTCCATTCCGGCGGAGGTTGTGTCCTCCACAGTCGCCTCACCGCACGCGAGCGCGATGACGAGGGCCGCGATCGTGCCACAGATGGCGTGTCGCCGATTCATGTTCATTGCGGTTTCCCTTCGCAGGTCTGGAGTTGCCCGGCACGACACCCGTCGTGCTCGTCGAAACGGACGAGGCACTGGCAAGATCGTGCACATCGTCGGTCGGGCGCTACCTTTCGGGCGTTCGCAGCCGCGTCCCCACTGCCCCGCATGCCATGCCAGCCATTCGCAAATCGTCCTCGACCGCGATCGCCCTGGGCGTCCTTCTCGGCGTCCCGTCCACCGCAACCTCGCAGGTCGGGCCCGTGCCGTCGCCCGGTGCGGCCATCGGCGTCTCCTCCTCCTCCATCTCCCTCCCCGGCCTCAACGCCCCCGTCGAGATCATTCGCGACCGCTGGGGGATCAACCACATCTACGCCGAGACCGAGTACGACCTCTTCTTTGCGCAGGGGTACGCGGCCGCGCGCGACCGCCTCTTCCAATTCGAGGTGTGGCGGGCGCAGGCCACCGGGACCGTCGCCGAGATGCTGGGTCCGAGCGAGCTGGAGCGCGACATCGGCTTCCGCCTCTTTCGCTTCCGGGGCGACATGACGCAGGAGATGAACCACTACCACGACCGGGGCTCGATCATCATCCCGGCGTACGTGGACGGGGTGAACGCCTACATTGCGGAGACCGAGGCCGATCCGAGCCTCCTCCCCCTCGAGTTCGAACTGCTCGGCATCCGTCCCAAGCGATGGACGCCCGAGGTCGTGATCTCCCGGCACCAGGGCCTGCTCGGGAACATCGGGTCGGAGCTGAACTACGGGCGTTCCGTGGCGGCGGTGGGCGCCGATGCCGTCAAGCGGGTCGCGAACTTCCATCCGGGGGACCCCGACATCGCGCTGGACCCGGCGATCGACGGCGCGCTGCTGAGCCAGGACATCCTCGGACTCTACAACGCGTTTCGCCGATCGGTCCGCTTCCGCCCGGAGCACCTGGTTCCGGAGCATCGAGGCGACGAGGAGGCGTTTGCGCGACTGGAGGCGGCTGCGGCGGGGGTGCGCGGCGCGGAGTCCGGTTGGCAGGACGCCCCCAGCTGGCAGGACCCCCAGGGCTGGCCCGACTACGAAAGCCTCGGCTCGAACAACTGGGTGGTGAGCGGTCGCCTAAGCGAGAGCGGATACCCTCTCATGGCCAACGATCCCCACCGCGCCCAGTCGTCACCGTCGCTCCGCTACTGGGTGCATCTGGTGGGGCCGGGCTGGAACGTGATCGGCGGGGGCGAGCCCGAGATCCCCGGCGTGAGCATCGGCCACAACGAGCACGGCGCGTGGGGGCTCACCGTGTTCCGCACCGACGGCGAGGACCTGTACGTCTACGAGACCGATCCCCGGAACCCGAACCGCTACCGATATCGCGACGGATGGGAGGAGATGACGGTCATTGCGGAGGAGATTCCAGTGAAGGGACAGGCTCCGCATGGGGTCGAGTTCAAGTACACACGCCATGGGCCGGTGGTCTTCGAGGACCACGATGAGAATGTCGCCTACGCGGTGCGGGCGGCCTGGCTCGAACCTGGCGGCGCTCCCTATCTGGCGAGCCTGCGCATGGACCAGGCGCGCACCTGGGAGGAGTTCGTCGAGGCGTGCAACTACTCCAACATCCCCGGCGAGAACATGATCTGGGCGGACCGGGAGGGGAACATCGGTTGGCAGGCCGTGGGAATCGCGCCGGTCCGGCGCAACTGGTCCGGGCTGGTCCCCGTTCCCGGCGACGGGCGCTACGAATGGGACGGCTACCTGCCCATCAAGGCCAAGCCCAGCGTCTACAATCCGGCCGAGGGGTACTTCGCCACCGCCAACAACCACCTCACGCCCCCCGACTACCCCCACATGGACGCGATCGGCTTCGAGTGGTCCGACCCGTATCGCTGGACCCGCGCCGCAGAGGTCCTCGGCTCGGGACGACTCCACTCGATGGCCGACATGATGGCGCTGCAGACGGACTATCTCTCGATCCCGGCGCGGACCCTCGTTCCCATGCTGCGCCACGTCGCGCCCACGGACCGAGACACGGAGCGGGCCCGCCAACTGCTCCTGGCCTGGGACTTCGTGCTGGCCCCCGAGTCCGTCGCGGCGGGGATCTACGCCGCCTTCGAGTCACAGGTGCGGTCCGACGTGCGCGACCTCTTCGTCTCGGAGGAGCAGCGGCCCCACCTGGGCGGGATGGCGCTCGTCAAGGTGATCGGCCACCTCACCGCGCCCGGCGGGGAGTTCGGCGACGACCCGATCGCGGGGCGCGACGCGGTGTTGCTGCGCAGCCTGGAGGCGGCGGTCGTGGCCCTGCGCGACAAGCTCGGCGGCGACGTGGACCGGTGGCGCTACGGCCAGCCCGACTACAAGCACGCAACCATCTTCCACCCGCTCTCCCGCGCCGTCCCGGCGGACATCGCCGACCGCCTCACCGTCGGCCCGCTCCCGCGCGGCGGCAACAGCTACACCCTCAACAACACGGGCGGCGGCGACAACCAGACGTCGGGCGCGTCGTTCCGGATCATCGTGGACACGGGCGACTGGGATCGCGCGGTCGGCAGCAACACCCCCGGTCAGTCCGGCGACCCCGATTCGCCCTTCTACGACAACCTCTTCGAGCTCTGGGCCAACGACCGCTTCTTCCCGGTCTTCTACTCGCGCGAACGCGTGGAGTCGGTGGCAGCGGAACGCACGACGCTGGTGCCGCCGGGAGGGACTCGTTGAGCGGCACCGCCGACAGTCCGCGCTTCTTCGCCACCGCCGCCGAGCTGCGCGCCTGGTTCGAGCGGAATCACGACAGGGTCACCGAACTCTGGGTGGGCTTCTACAAGAAGGGCACGGGGCTGCCCAGCGTGACCTGGCCCGAGTCCGTGGATGCGGCCCTTTGCTTCGGCTGGATCGACGGTCTGAAGCGTTCCGTGGACGAGAAGCGCTACATGCTGCGGTTCACGCCTCGCCGCAAGCGAAGCCATTGGAGTGCCAGGAATCTCGGCCGCATGAAGCAACTGATCGCCGAGGGACTCGTCGCCGAACCGGGACTGGCGGCCTACGAACGGCGCGACCGGCGCAAGGAGGGGCAGGCGTCGTACGAGCAGCGAGGTGCCGTGGCCCTGCCGCCCGAATACCAACGCAGGCTCAAGGCGAATTCGGCGGCTTGGCGCTACTTCGAGCAGGCCACGCCGTCCTACCGGAAGCAGGTGACGTGGTGGGTGATCAGCGCCAAGCGCGAGGACACGCGACTCCGCCGCCTGGGCATCCTGATCGACTCGTGCGCCGAGGGCGACGTCCTTCCGCCGCTCCGGTGGGCGAAGAAGAAGTAGCCGGATCGGCTGCCTACAGCCTCCCCCGACCTGCCAGCCACCCTTCCGGCGACGTCGCCCTGCGGCGTTCTTCGGGTCGCTTGTTGAACCACGACACTGTGAGCAGGACCTCGGCTGCCGCGTTGGCCTCCAGCCCGGCGTCTCGATCGGCCAGCGCGGGACGAAACGCCTCTTCCACGGTTTCGTTTGCACGGCGGCGGGCCTGATCGTCCCTGGGCCAGGGTAGCTCGCCCCACATTCTCCCCCGGCGGATGAGGTATACCCGGTCGTCGTCGGCGAAGCCCCGCACCGCGTAGACGAGGTTGAGGTTCTCGATCTGCCCGCGGAACCCCGAGAGGTGGTCCCTCAGCTTTTCCAGCGTCTCCATGCGGTCGTGAAGGCGCGCGGCATACTCGAAGTCGAGACGCTTCGTCGCCCTCTTCATCCCATCGGCCAGCTCCTGCAGCGGAGCGCGCGTGCGGGTCTCGAGAAAGGCGCGGGCGACGTTCAGCCGACGGTTGTACTCGGCGGCGGTGCAGCGGCCGGCGCACGGTGCGGGGCACGTTCCCGTCTCGGCCCGAATGCACCGTGGGGTCCGCGCACCCGAGAACATCTCGATCTGGTCGCCAAAGTGGATTGGGGTGTCGGCGGAGCAGTCACGCAGCCCGGTGGCCAGCGACAGTTCGTGCACGGCCCGACCCAGCCAGACCGTCCGGCCGAAGGGGCCGTAGTAGCGGGCGCCGTCGTTGCGGACGCGGGTGACGGGGATCAGGCGCGGCGCAGGTTCCCGGGTGACCTTGATGAAGCCGTGGCGGCGGTGCCGCTTGTGCTGGACGTTGTATTCCGGCTGCCACGCCTGGATCAGACGCATCTCGCGAAGGAGCGCGGCGAATTCGTTGGGGAGGTAGTCCCACCGGACCGCCGCCGCCTCGGCCACCAGGCGCGCCGTCTTGCCGGTGTCTTCGCGGAAATAGGAAAGGAGTCGCGACCGGATGCGCACCGACTTGCCGACGTAGAGGATCCTTCCATCCGCGCCCAGCCAGCGGTAGACTCCGGGACGCTCCTCGGCCCCGGCGCGCACCTGGTCCCTGAGGGGCGTCCCCGAGTCCGACGCGATCGAGTTGTCACGGGCTTCTTGCATGGCGCCGCAACTTCGCTGTTTGTTCGGTAATCGTCAACTATTGCGGCGAGCCGTCTGCGCGGCTATTGTGGCCCTCCATGGTCAGGCACGAACGCTCCATTGTGATTCGTGATCCGGTGTGGAACACGATCCGCCTCGACGCGGTCGCCGCGTCGATCATGGACACCCCGCCATTTCAGCGGCTGCGCTACATACGCCAGCTCGGCCTCGCCCATCTCGTCTACCCCGGCGCCACCCATACGCGCTTCGATCACGCGCTCGGCGTCCATCACCTCGCGGTCAGGGCGATCCGGATCCTGAAGTCCGGCCCTGCGCTGCCGTCCGACGTCTGGGACGGAGCGGCGCTGATCCCCTACGCGGCGCTGCTGCATGACATTGGTCACTATGCCTTCTCCCACGCTCTGGAGGAACTCGAACCCGAGCGGATCGCGGGCGACCACGAGGAAATGAGCGCGCTCTTCTTCGAATCGCCCGAATTGCGGGCGGCGCTGGAGTCGCTGGGAGACGGTGCCGCCACAGAGATCTCGCGCATCATCAGGGGCGAGGGGGACGCGCCGCTGCGGGGTCTCGTGAGCGGAAGCCTCGATCTAGACAAGATGGAGTACCTGCGCCGGGACGCTCGCTTCTGCGGGGTGCCGTACGGCGAGGTCGATGTGGAGCGACTCCTCCAGGGACTGGCCATCCTGCAGGATCCCGTGTCGGGCACCTGGGAGGTGGGGGTGCGGGCCAAGGCGCTGAGCACGCTCGAGACCCTGCTGTTCGCGAAGTATCAGATGTTTCGGAACGTCTATTGGCACCACGCGGTGCGCGCGGCCACGGGGCTCTACAAGAGAATCGTGGAGACGGCGGTGGAGGTCGGGATCCTGTCGCCGCTGGACCTGATCGGTCCGACCGACGAGGAGCTGCTCTACGAACTGGGACGACGCGCGCATGCTGGATCCGGCGAAGTGGCGGAGCGCCTGAGTCGTCGCTGGCTGCCCGCTCTGAAGCAGCGGAGGCTGCCCAAGAGGGTGGCGGAAATCCCGGCCTGGCAGCTGGAGGAACGAACCCTGCCGGCCTGGGTAAGTGGAGACACCCCCGAGAAGCGGCGCTGGGAGGACGATGTCGCCGCAGAGCTGGGCCTGGCACCCGGCGAGGTGATCCTCGATTTCCCGGTGACGAAGTCCATGTTCCAGCTCGACCTGCTCGTCGACCGGGCTGGCCACACCGTGCGTCTCGGAAGACGGGGCATCCCCGGCCTCATCGATCTGCCGAAGCTTGCGGAGGAGTTGCATCGTACTGCTCGTGTGCTGCGTCTCTTCGCGTTCGAGCGCAGGGAGGTGGACCCGGATTGGGTTCTGGACCGGTTGGCGGGCGATCCGGTGGGGACAACCCTGCGAGAATCGGAAACGTCTGTAGTAGCAGGGCGGGGGACGATCGAAGCGGGGATTGGTGGATGATCGGGCAAACATTGACACGGCGCTGGGGCAGCCGTACCATTAACGGCTGTATACACTACGCGCCGCCGCCGGACCACCTGTCCGGTCGGTTATGGAGAAGCGAGAAGAAAGATGGCTAGAAAGACTCGGCGTGGTAAGAAGCGGGTGAACCTGCTCACGGGCTTCGATGCGAGCCTGGACGAGCAGACTGCACTGGACCAGTATCTGCGGGACGTCAGCCGCCATGAGCTGATCACTCCGGACATGGAGAAGATCCTCGGCGCACGTGCCCAGAAGGGTGACGAAGAGGCGATTCAGGCGCTCGCCAAGGCCAACCTGCGCTTTGTGATCAGCGTCGCGAAGAAATACCAGAACCGGGGCGTCTCCCTCACGGATCTGATTCAGGAGGGGAACGTGGGGCTGGTCACGGCCGCCCGGAAGTTCGACCCCGAACAGGGTGTGAAGTTCATCTCGTACGCGGTGTGGTGGATCCGGCAGGCCATTCTGGCTTCGCTCGCCAACCATGGCCGCCCGGTGCGCGTGCCGCTGAACCGGGCTTCGGATCTGGCGCGGATCTTCCGCGAGAAGGAGCGGCTGAAGCAGGAGCTGGGTCGCGACCCGACCAGCGAGGAGCTGGGCGAAGCCACGTTCCTGACCCCGCAGCTGGTGGAGTCCCTGCAGACGCTGAACGCGGCCGAGATCCGGCTCGACGCCCCGATCGGCGACAGCGAGGATTCGCAGCTGGTGGAGCGCTTCATCACCGAGGAGGCTGCCGAGCCCGAGCTGGAGGTCGAGAACAGGCTGCTCACCGAAGCCGTCACCAACGCGCTCGGCACGCTGGACCCGCGCGATGCCAAGGTGCTGAGGCTCTACTTCGGTCTCGAGGGGGAGCGGGAGCACACGCTCGAGGAGATCGGGAACCACCTGGGCGTGACCCGGGAGCGCATTCGTCAGCTCAGGGATCGGGCGCTGCGGCGTCTGCGCGAGGGCGACAAGGGCAAGGCGCTCAAGTCCTTCGCGGCCTGAGCCCGGCTGCCGGAAGCCGCTTGCCGGTTCCAGGACCGCAACACCCTCGCCACGGTGGCTTCGTGGCGAGGGTGTCTTGCGATTGGAGAGCGTCGGGGTGACAAGCAGCCTGACGCGGGGCCAGGTGGTCGAGGTCCTGGGGGGCGTGTATCGCGTGTGCACCGAAGACGGCGACGCGGTGCAGGCCTCGCTGCGGGGAAGGCTCAAGCGCGGTGGCCGCCGGGGTGACAAGGTGGTGATAGGCGACCGCGTCGAAGTCGGCGGCGGGGCGGGCGAGGGCGCGGTGATCGAGTCCGTGGAGCCGCGGCGAACCAGTCTGGCGCGGCGGCCATCGTGGAGCCGGTTCGCCAAGGTGGTGGCCGCCAACCTGGACCGCCTGATCGTAGTGGCGTCGGTCGTCGACCCGCCGCCGACCCGCAGCGTGATTGACCGGATGCTCGTGATGGGCGAGAGCGGGGGAATGGGGTGCCGGGTGGTGCTCAACAAGGTCGATCTGCCGGGCGGTCCCGCCGTGGCCGCCGAACTGGCCGCGTCATACCGCCAGGCGGGCTATCGGGTGGAGGTGACATCGGTCGTGACCGGAGAGGGGATCGACGCGTTCGGTGCCCTGATCCACGGTGCGACATCGGCGCTGGTGGGGCCGTCGGGGGTGGGGAAGTCGTCCTTGCTGAACGCGCTGGAGCCCGGTCTGGCCCTGCGCACCCGAGAGGTGGGGGGGCGGTCGCGAGCGGGCAGACACACCACCGTGTCGAGTCGGCTGATCCCCCTGGCCGGCGGAGGTCAGGTGGCCGACACTCCCGGATTCTCGGACGCGGGACCGGGTAGGTTGACGGCGTCCGAGCTGGGACGCTGCTTCGCGGACTTCCGGCCCTTCCTGGGCCAGTGCCAGTTCAACGATTGCATCCACCTGCACGAACCCGGGTGTGCGGTGCTGGCGGCGGTGGCGGATGGGAATGTTCAGCTGGCGCGGTACGAGAGCTACAAGGCGATTCTTGCGGAGCACTAGGGGAGCGGTAGAATCCTGCATGGACCGCGACGCCCTCCTCGACCCCGCGCGTTTTCGCGCGATCATGAGCCACTATCCGACTGGTGTGACGGTCGTGACGGCGTCTCACCGCGACGGAACCCCCTTCGGGCTCACCGCGAACTCGGTCACCTCGGTATCGCTGCAGCCTCCGCTCGTGCTCGTGTGCGTCTCCGAGGAGTCGTCCTCGCTGCGGGCGATCCTCTCCAGCGGCGCGTTCGCCGTGAACGTCCTCGGGGCGGGAAGCGCCGCCACGGCCAGACGCTTTGCGGACATGGAGGCGGGCCAGCGCTTCGAGGGGTTGGGGTACACCGTGCGGGACGGTGGCGGCCCCATCCTGAACGGTGCCGTGGCCTGGCTGGCCTGCAGCCTCTACCGCACCTTCGAGGCTGGCGACCACCTGATCCTGGTGGGACGGGTGCACGAAGGGGCCGCCGACGGAGGTGATCCCCTCCTCTTTGTCCGGGGTCGCTACGAGACTCTCGAATCATGACGCGGGTCATGACGCGGGCGCGAAACTTCATCTGGCTGCCCGCATTCCTCGTGGGCGCGGCGCTCGCAGCTGCTCTGGCGACGAGCGCTGGGATCCTGCTCTACAATTCCCGGGGTCTGACCCGTGCCGGCGGCGTGATGGTCACGGTCGGCGTCGTTTCGCTGGTCGCTGGAATCTGGATGGGCAGCGTCAACCGCGACGAGACCGTGACATCGGCGGCGCGCGGATGGATGGGCCTCCTCGTGGCACTTTTGCTGGGCGCGGCGTTTGCGGGACTGTGGGAGGCGATGGACGCCTTCGGGGCCGCTGCCGTCGCGCAGGGGATCGGCCTCGCCCTGACCTCGGCGCTGCCGGCCTACTTCGCCGGAGGCGTGTGGGGCAGGATGAACAGCTTCGCCGGCACTCTCGGGGCCGCAGAGACCCTTCAGGTGTTTCTGGGCGGCGCCGTGGGCATGGCCATCGGGAGCACGGCAATGTTGGGGCTGCTGGGCGAACCGGTGCTGGCCGTCACCGTGTTCCTCGGCGCGGCGATCCTGGCTTCGGCGGGCGCGCGCACCCAGGGATGGATCTTCGACCGCGTGCCGCGACGCGACACCCTGCTCCGGGTGCCGGAACGTCCCGAGCTGCGTTTCGAGAGCTGGTTGACCGCAGTGCCCGGGAACAGCGTTCGCGTCCTCTGGGAGGGGGGTTCCGACCGCGCGGTCGATCCTGCGCCGCCCGACGACTGGAGAGCCGGGGTGGCGAGCACCCTGGACGGTGCGAACAAGGTGCTGTTCATCGGCGTCGGCAGCTGGTTTTCGGTGGGCGACGGCAGGCGGTGGCGGCTCTTCGAGCCCGATCCGGATGTCCGTGAGCTCGCCTCCAGCGGATTCGACTGGAGCGACGAGGATCTGGCCGGGTCGCCCGTTCCCGAAACCCCCGGTTGGACGGTGGTCGTCGAGCGCGAGGTGGGCGCCGCAGTGAACATGGATGCGCTCGGTGCGGCAGGAGTCGAGCGGGTCTGGGTGGGGGGCCATCGGGGCCATTTCCCCGGAAGCATCCTCGACGAGGCTCGCACGGCGGGATTCAGCGCCTCCCGCTACGAGGGGACGGTGCAGGGCACGGCCGGACCACCGCGCCTGGTGCCGCGCCGCGCCGAACTGTGGTGTCTCGACCGCTCGCAGTCGCCTCCCAAGACGGTGGCGGGCATGGAGGCCGTTGCGCCCGGGGTGCCTTTGGGTCGCGACGAGGCGCCATGAAGCTCGCCCACCTCTCCGATCTGCATTTGGGGCACGGTGGGGTCGGACGGGGGCGCGGTCGGGCCAACGACGTGACGCGGGTATTCGAGACGGCGCTTGGCCGGATTGCCGAAATCGGGCCTGAGCTTCTGGTGATCACGGGCGATGTCTTCGACCACCCCAACGTTTCCGCGCCCCCGATCGCGGTGTTCTCGCGGGGAGTGCGGAAGTTGCGAGAGAGGCTTCCCGGTGTGGTGATCGCGATCGTGGCCGGTGCACGGGACACGCCCATGGACCCCGAACGGCACGGACCGGTCTCGGTCGTCGGGGCGCTCGAAGCGGTGGAGGTCGCGACCACCTCGGTTCGGCGCATCGGCCTTCGCGACGGCGAGGCGAGCGTAACCCTGGTGCCTCACGGAGCTCTGGCTGCGGCGCACAGGCGGCCCGCACTCGTCCCCGACTCCGGCGCGAACTGGAACATCCTGGCCGCGCACGCCAAGCTGGCGTCGGATGGCGGCAGCGGCGTGCCGATCCAGGCTGCGGGCTGGGACTACGTCGCCCTCGGCTCGAACCACACCCGGACCCGGGTGGCCGACCGGGTACACTATGCCGGCTCTCTCGAACGGATCGGGGCGGACCCCTGGGACGAAGCCGCGGCGGACAAGGGCTTCCTGACCGCGGATCTTGCAACGGGCAGGGTGCGCTTCTGCCCTGTCGATGCCCGCGCCGCCGTCAGCCTCGCCCCGGTGGAAGCCGCCGGCGGCGGGATGGCCACCGTGGCTCGTCGCCTGGACGAGGCGCTCGCAGGCGTGCCCGGTGGGATCGACGGGAAGCTCCTGCGCGTACCGGTGCGGGGACTGTCCGTCGACGACATGGCCGTTCTCGACCGGGAGGTGCTCGCACAGATCCGCCGCCGGGTAGCCCTGCTCAAGGTCGAGGCGCTGCCCGCCCGCAACGCTGCACCATGAAGTTGCACAGCCTGCCCGCAGGCAGCCGGGGCGGAACGATCGATCTCTCCGAGATTCGGGGACTTGTGGCCTTCGTGGCTACGGGCGACGCCGAGTGGCGCGAGCACGTCGCCGCGCTCCGGGCGGCCTACGCGAACACCGGGCGGCCGGGCGCGCGGCCGACGGTCGACTCCCGCGACGGCCCCGTGCCGGTTGGCACGACTGCCTTCGAGGCCGTCCTGGCCGATGTCCTCGAGGCGCATCCGATCGGGCGCGAGGGGTACGCGGCATTGTGGTTCGGGGCGGGTGCGGTGGAGACCTGGCTCGCAGCTGCGGGGTCGCTCGCCGATCAAGGTCGCCGGGGGCGTGCCGCAGCCGGGGAGGCGACGAAGCGTCGTCCGAGCGGTGGCCCGGAGGTGGGTGGCGGCAAGGGGGGCGCGCGGCTGCGTGAGCTCAGGCAGCGGGGCGCGGAAGCCGAGGCGGAGGCCGCCGCCGCCGCCAGGGCCTGGGTTCGTGAAAAGCAGGACGCAGAGACGAGACTGCTACTCTACCGGGACCGCGAACGCGAACTGCGCGACCAAATCCGGCGGATCGAGAAGGACGGGCAGGACGCCGCCTGTCCGAGCTGCGGGCACGTAGTCGGTGAGCTCGCCGAATCGGTGCGACGAGCCCGCACGGCGGAGTGGGAGGCCATCGTGCAGGACGGTCGATGGTGGCGCCGGAGGCGGGACCAGCTTGGAGAGAAGCCGAAGAGGCTCGGGGAGCTGGAGGACCGTGCAGACGGCGATTCGCGTGAGGGTCGAGGAGCTGCTGCGCGAGGGAGCGGGCGAGGCGGAGGAAGGCGGGGCCGAGGTCGCCGCCGAGACGCGGCGCGAGGTGCGAGACCGGATACTACGCAAGACCGTGGCGCTCACCGGAGGCCGATTCCTGGGAGCACTCCCGGGGCTGTACAGGGATTGGCTGAGGGGTGCGGGTGGAGGCAGCGAAGAGACGGTGGCGGTCGAGCTGGCTGCGCGAGTCACGATGGTGGAGCTGGCGGCGGAGTGCGGAATCACGTTGGAGTCGGTGCTGGTTCCAACCGGTCTCGAGAGGCTCAGCGCCGACGATCTGCCTTCGGTGCTCATGGAGCTGGTGCGACTGACTAGGCGCGTGCCCCTCGTCCTGGTGAAGGCGACGCCGCACGTTGCCGCTGTAGCGCCGGAGTGCTTCGACCTCATCCTCCGGATCGAGGACACCCCCAAGGGAAGGCGTATCCGGCACCAGAGGTCGGGTCTGCGATCGGTTCGGCTGCTGCGTCGGCCTCGATGACGGCTGGGCTACGGCCCGCTGGTCGCTGCGGGCTCCAGCGGGAAGGGCGTGCTGCCGCCGAGCAGCGTCCAGACCCTCCAGCGTGACGCGAAATCGTTCTGATCGGCAAGGTCGCCGCGGCTTTCGGCGTCTCTGAACAGGGCATAGTAGACCCAGGCGTAGTAGTTCGGGATGCCCATGGTGGACCGGTCGGGCCAATGGTCCCAGTCATGCGGAATCCCGGCGCTGTGGACGAACACCTCCTGGGCCAGAAGCTTGGTGCGCTCGGTGTCGACCCATGGTCCCACGACGCCGGTCAGGGGCGAGATGTCGTTGTTGGGACGCACGCCCGAGTCGAAGAGCTCGCCCGGGTCGCCCGGCCACAGCCTGAAGGCGAGCCCCTGGCGAATGACGTGCGGCCTGAGCCCGAAGGTCGTCGCGGCCGATCCGCTGGAAGCGAAGTAGACGGGGCGGTCACCGAGCGAGGAGGCGATCGCCAGCAGTGCGAATTGATGCCAGGGGTACATGTACTGCCCCCCCGCCATTCTCGCCCGAATGGGGCCCAGCGGATACTCCTGGGCGTCTTCGAGCGGGATCAGGTTTCTGACCGCCTGGTCGATCGTGGCATCGTCCAGGTTGTTCCCGAAGATGGATCGAGTCGGGACGCGAATGGGCTGCAGGACGGGGATCGGCACCTTGCCCGAAGCCTCGGCCTCGGCTGGATCGCCAGCGTACATGGCGTCGGTGTGCTCGGCCGAGTAAGGACGCTGACAGATGATGCGGGTCGGATCCTCGTCGGGGTCCTCGTCGGGGGCGCAGGGACGGGTGAGTTCGCGCAGCTGCCGAACGTACCAGTCCGTGTTGAGGTAGGAGGTCACGGCAACGGTCACGTCCCGCCGTATCCCCTCCACCTCCTGGAGGTACCAGAGAGGGAAGGTGTCGTTGTCTCCGTTGGTGAAGAGCAGCCCGTAGGGCTCGACGCTCATCAGGAGGTTGTACGCCCAGTCTCTGGCCGCATGATCACGGGATCGGCTGGCCCACTGGAAGTTCAGCACCAGGGGGATCAACGCCAGCCCCAGAACGGGGACGCATTGCGTCAGCGAGAGTCCCGACGCGCGCGACACCCGCTGCCACAGACTGGCGATCCCAAGTCCCGCCATCAGCCCCCACACGGAAAACCCCGCAATGAAGAAGTAGTCGCGTTCGCGAACCTCTCCGTCTGGCTCGAACGCGAAGCCATGCTTGAAGTTCAGGTAGTACACCAGACCTGCCGAGAGTACGGCGAAGAGCGACACCAGATACGCCCAACTGATCTTGTCCCGGCGGTAGTGCTCGATGATCCCGAGCACGCCCAGGCCGATGAAGAGCAGCGTCAGCGGTATCCGGGATCTGCCGAAGAGCACCTCCGTCGCTGACAGCCCCCGGGCCCACTGCCAGTCGAAGTACTGCATCCAGTTCCGCGCCTGGGCGACGAGCGGAGCCTGACGGGGAAGAAGCGGAGGCTTGTCGTACTGATCCCGCTTCAGCGCCGACGACAGCTTTTCGCAGCCGGCGTTCCCGTAGGTGACGATGCTGCCCAGGGCGGCGCCGAAGCTCTCGCAGGTCGGCTGCGCCTCGTTGATCACCGGACCCAGCTCGGAGCGGACGGGCAGGAAGAGGTGAATGCTGAGTCCCAGCACGACCGCTGGGATCCCGAACAGGTAGAGGCGATGGTTCAGGAGCGTCCGGGGACGCACCAGGTAGACGAAGATGACGAGGGCCGGCGCCGCCAGGAAGGCCATCAGGTGGTTGCCCACCGAGAGCGCCAGAATGAACACCATGAGGATGAGGAGATTGTCGTCCTTGCCGCGCCCGAGCCGTTCCCGCCAGCGAAAGGCGAGCCACGAGAGCAGCGCGATCGTGAAGAGCGAGACCGTGTAGACCTTCTCGTTCACGTTGGACTGGTTCCAGACGGTGAAGGCGGTCGCGCTGACGAGGACTGCGGCGGCCGCCCCGATCAGGCGGAAGCGCCCGCTGTCGGAGAAGTGGCCCAGAACGTGATGGATGACGAGGAACCAGAGACCGTGGGTCAGAGAGCTCATCAGCGCCGAGAACAGGTTGACGCTGACGGCCGGTGAGAAGCCGAAGACGCCCAGGATGGTCTCCCAGGTGCGCGCGAGGACCACGAAGAGCGGATTCCCGGGCGGGTGCGGAATCCCCAGAATGTGCGCCGTCGCGATGTACTCGCTGGTGTCCCAGAATGCGGTGGTCGGAGCGAGGGTGAGCGCGTAAAGCGCTCCCACCGCGAGCGTGACCACGCCCGCCCACGCGAACGGCGGTCCTGCGCTCGCCTGGGCGTCCGCGTCCGCTCCGCCGGCTGGTCGCTTAGCTTTCGTGTCCATGAGTGTCACGAATATACATTCCTCGACGGGTTTGCGTGCCCGCCCGCCCAACCGCGGCTGATTTCCATTGGACGTCAAACCATCCCTCCAGGCGTTTCTCGATCGTGCCGATCCCGGTGTCCGCATCCCGGTCTGGTGCGAACTCCTCTTCGACTCCGACACCGCGGTCACGGCCTATCACAAGCTCAAGCAAGGCCGCTTCGGCTTCCTCCTCGAGTCGGTGGTCGGCGGCGAACAGTGGGCCCGCTACAGTTTTCTGGGAGCCCGTCCACGCTCGGTGTGGCGGCTCGACGGCGGCGAAATCGCCATCTGGGATCCGCGTGCGGGCTGGCGTCCGAAACCGGCCGCGGATCCCCTCGCGGACCTGTTGACACGGCTGAAGGAGGCGGAGCCACGGCCTGACCCTCGTCTCCCCCGGTTCTGGGGCGGTGCCGTCGGCTACTTCGGATACGACCTTGTTCGCCGCATCGAGCGCCTTGGCGAGGGGCCCACCGACGATCAGGGTCTCCCCACGGCGATGTTCATGTTCTCGGACGTGGTGGTGGCGGTGGACAACCTCTACGGCCGCGCGAAGGCCATCACCACCGTGGAGACCGGCGAAGGGCGGTCGCGCGCCGAGCTCGCGGGTCTCTACCGGGAAGCGGTGGCCAGACTCGAGGACACGGTGGGTCGGCTGCGCTCGCGGGCGGCCCCCCTCCCCCTCGACCTCGCGCCGCGCAGGGCGGGCGAATCCGAGTTCACGAGCAACTTCGAGCGTGAGGACTTCGTAGCGGGCGTCCGGCGCATCAAGGACTACATCGCCGCGGGAGACGCCTTTCAGGTCGTCCTCAGCCAACGGCTCGAAACGCGCTTCTCCGAGCCTCCGTTTCAGCTCTACCGCGCGATCCGCACGATCAACCCGTCGCCCTACCTGTTCAATCTGGACCTCGGCGACTTCAGCATCGTCGGCTCGTCCCCCGAAGTGCTCGTGCGGCTAGAGGATGGGGTGGTGACCGTGAGGCCCATCGCAGGGACGAGACGGCGCGGAAGAAACCCTGCCGAAGACCGGGCGTTGGCCCGGGAGCTCGCCAGGGACGAGAAGGAGCTGGCCGAGCATCGCATGCTGGTGGATCTGGGGAGGAACGACGTGGGCAGGGTTTCGCGGTACGGCACCGTCACGGTGCCCGAACTCATGAAGGTGGAACTCTACTCCCACGTCATGCACCTATGCAGCCAGGTCGAGGGCGGTGTGCGCGAGGGCCTGTCGGCGCTGGACGTTCTGAGCGCCTGCTTCCCCGCAGGAACCGTTTCCGGGGCGCCCAAGGTGCGCGCGATGGAGATCATCGACGAGCTCGAGCCCACGGCGCGTGGGCCCTACGCGGGCGCGGTCGGACACCTGGGCTGGGGCGGCGCGCAGATGGATACCGCGATCGCGATTCGCACGATGGTCGTCCGCGACGGGCAGGCCCAGGTGCAGGCGGGTGCCGGGATCGTGGCGGACTCGGATCCCGAATCGGAGTACGAGGAAACGCTCAACAAGGCCCGAGCGCTGTTGCGGGCCGCGGCGATGGTTACGCGGCCAGCTCGTCGTACAGGCGAATGAGCGTGTCGATGCCGCGTTCGAAACAGTCGGTGGCGAACCATTCGTTCGGGGCGTGCATGTTCGCCCCGGGAAGCGCGAAGCCCAGCAGCAGCGACTTCGCGCCCAGCATCTCTTCGAGCTCGACCACGATCGGGATGGTGCCGCCCTCTCCGGTCAGCACGGGGCGCTTCCCGAACGAACGTTCCAGCGCACGCGATGCCGCTTCGAAGTGGGAACCCTCGGGGCTCGCGCGCCACGAGCGGCCGCCGTGCAGTTCGACGAGGCGGAGCTCGACGCCCGGAGGCGCGACCCGGTCGAGGTGCCGCTGGAAGAGCTCGCCGACCCGTTCGGGCGTCTGACCCGGCACGAGCCGGAAGCTGACCTTTGCCATTGCCTTGGCGGGCAGCACCGTCTTGGCCCCCTCGCCCGTGTAACCCGAGAGCAGGCCGTTGACGTCGCAGGTGGGACGGGTCCACAGACGCTCCAGCGGCGAGTGGTCGCTTTCGCCGCCGGCCGGGAAGACGCCCGCGTCCCGCGCATATTCGTCGATGTCGAAGGGAAGGGAGCGGATTCCGTCCAGTGTTTCCGGCGATGGATCGATGATGTCGTCGTAGAAGCCTGGAATCGTGATTCTGCCGGTGTCGTCGTGCAGGTCGCCGATCACCCTCGCCAGGGCATTGGCGGGGTTGAGAATGGCCCCGCCGTATGCGCCCGAGTGCAGATCGGTGGACGGGCCAGACGCATGGATTTCGAAGTAGGCAAGTCCGCGCAGCGAGAAGAGGAGCGACGGAAGCCCCGGCGCGAACATCGCCGAGTCGGAGATGACCACAATGTCGGCCGCGAGCCTGTCCCGGTGCTCCTTCACGAAGGGCACGAGGTTCGGCGAGCCGACCTCTTCCTCGCCCTCGGCGAGAACCACCACATTGACGGGCAGGCTACCGCGCGTGGCCAGGTGCGCCTCTAGGGCCTTGATGTGAAGGAAGAGCTGCCCCTTGTCGTCGGCGGAGCCCCGCGCGTAGATGCGACCGTCGCGAATCTCGGGCTCGAATGGGGGTGAGTCCCACAGATCGAGCGGCTCCGGGGGCTGCACATCGTAGTGCCCGTAGATGAGCACCGTCGGGGCGTCGCTGCCGGCGCCTCTCCACTCGCCCACCACGACCGGATGGCCCGGCGTCGAGAACGCCTCCGCCGCAAGACCTGCCTTGACCAGCTGCGCGCGCACCCAGTCGGCCGCCTGCACCGTGTCGCCGTCGTGCTCGGATTTGGCCGATACCGAGGGAATGCGCAGGAAGTCGTCGAGCTCGGTGTAGAATCGGGTGCGCTCGTCGTGCGCGTAGCGGATCGGATCGTTCATGTCGCCGGGCAAGGAAGCCTCCTGCAAGGGTCAGGTGAGGCCCTTGATCCCCCACCGGTAGGTCCAGGTCAGCAGCGCCGCCAGGGCGACGGCGCCGGCCATTCCGCCGGGGCTCAGGGCGACCGGGTCGTCGAATTCGAGGATGCCCACGCCGAGCATCCCCCCGACGACCGCAGCGAAGGCTCCGAGGATGAAGAGGAGGCGCGAATGCCCGGGGGTCGTCTCGGGACGCTTCACAACCAGCTTCATGGCGAGGCCGATGACCCCGCCCATCACGATCCAGATGGCCACACCGATCCAGTTTTCCATGGCCCCAATCTACCGCCTTCCCATGCGCCGCTTCAACTCTGCAAGCTTGGCGTCGATCAACTCCTCTCTCCGCTTCCGCTTCCGCCGCTCCCGCTCCTGGTCGAACTCGCCGATGTCGTCGAACGGCACCCGGTCGGTCTGCGTTTCGTCCCCCGAGTCGCCCATCTTGTCCGCCATCCGGTCCAGTTCGTCGAAAAGGTCGCCCGCCCCGCGCATCGACCGCTTCGCACGCGTCCGCCCCGCCGCGGCCTCGAGGGAGCTGCGGTTGGCGCGCGCGTCCTTGATCTGCTGGAGCATTTCCTTGAACTCCGATTCCAGCAGTTGCAGCTCGGCCTCGATGGCGTCACGCTTCTCGGCCAGCACCTTGTGGCGTCGCTCGTGCCGCTCGCCGAACTGCACCGCGATGTCGGCGGTCTCCGTATCGCCGATCTTCCGCGCCAGCTCCTCGCGTCGGCGGCACACCTCCGCTTCGCGCTTTTCGGCGGCGGCACGTTCGCGAGCCGTGCTCAGCTCCTGCTTCAATGCCTCCAGGCTGGACTTGGCGGCGACCGCCTCCCTCTCCATGCCCTTCAGCAGTCCGTCCACGGCATCCGGCACGCTCTCCCGCTCCAGTTCGCGGTTGAAGTTGTCCACGGCCTCGCTGAAGGCCCGGCGCAGATTCTCTAGCATGGCAATAATCCTAAGCGGGTCGCCCCCGCGACAGAACACCCGAGCGACGGGGCGAAGAGAGTCGCGTGGCCAGGCCCTGAAGAACGTCGCCCTCCGAAACCCCCTCGAAGAGCGCCCATTCCGGCTCCGGGAGGTTGTCGCGCGAAGCGAGGGCGCGCTTCGCGGCCTCGGCGACGGCCTCGTCGGCTGAGACCTCGACCGTCTCCAGCGCGGCGGCCGAGATTCCCTCCTCCATCAGCCACGCCTCGAACAGGCCCACGGGGTCGCGCGCGCCCCAATGGGCGAAGAGCTCGGCCGGGAACGTCTTGCGGGCTTCGCGCTCGTCGTGAGTGGCGTGGCCCCCCATGCGGAAGGTCTCGGCCACCACCACGGCGGGCCCGTCCCCGCCTATGCACCGCTCCCGCGCTATGGCGGTGGCGGCGTAGACATCGAGGACGTTGTTGCCGTCGCACTTCAGGGGCGTGATCCCATAGGCTGCGGGGATGTCCTCCGGCTTGCTCGCCCCGTGCTGATCCAGCGTCGTTCCGAGCGCGACCTGGTTGTTCTGGATGACCACGACCAGCGGCACGCGCAGCCGGGACGCGAACACCATGCCCTCGTGGAAGGCGGCCGTCCTGGTGGCGCCGTCGCCGGTCCAGGTGAGCGCCACCCGCGGCTCTCCCCGGTTCTTGAAGGCAAGAGCCGCCCCGGCCGCGATTGTGACGCTCGTTCCCATGTGGCTGACCGGCTGGATCACACCCTTGCCGATGTCGCCGTAGTGGAAGTCGCGCCCCCCGCTGGGGCTGTCGGCGGTGGCGAGATAGCAGGTGAAGCCCTGCTCGAGCGGCAAACCCATCATGTGGCAGGCGCCGGCGTTGCGGATCATGGGCATGACCACGTCGCCGGAGCGGTCGAGCGCCGCCACGCAGCCCACAGTCACGGCCTCCTCGCCCACACCGAGCCACGCCTTGCTGATCACTCCTTGACGCACCCAGCGCTTCAGGCTGATATCCTGTAACCTGGTGACAAGCAGATCTCGATAGATGTCGAGGAGGGCCGGCGCTCCCAGTTGCCCGACCCGGGCCGCGCGCTCGGGATCGGCGGTCAGTCGAGATCGGTATTCCGAGACCAATTCCCGACTTGCCTGCCAGTTTCGGTACTCGGGTGGATCGAAGGCTGGGTGGCGCTTCACGGCTGGATCGGTGACCATACGAGGAATGACAGCCTGTTGAGCGTTGCAACTTACGAATACGTTGGCCGACGGGGCAAATGTTCGCTGCCGGGTTTCGGGGCGAACCAGGAGGATCGGGTTGACTGAGAACCAGAACCGCCAGGTGGCGGCGGAGGTGGCGCTGGCCCTGCTCGAGGCCATGCGCGCGATCGACCTTCCGGCGGAGCGGCTCGAGGCGGAGGACGTGCGCCTGACCATGCCGCGCCGGTTGGGATTGAGTGCGGTGGTCGGGCGCCAGATCGCGCTCTACCGAGAACATGTCCGCCAGGGGAGACGGCTGACGGACGACGAATTCTCCGAATTCGTGCGCCTAGTGATGAGGCGTCCCGACTCGGCCGAGGTATTCTTCGCGATGGGGTCCCACCTGGCTGCAAAGAAGGTGCGTCGCGTCACGCGCTGGCTTCCCCGGGCTCTGCGCCTGTATCTGGTCAAGCGACGGATTGGCAGGTGCCTGAAGAAGCTGTTCGGTCGCCGCGTGGGCGGATTCGTGTCGGGGCCGTTCGTGTTCGAGGTGTCCGCGTCGCCGCTGGTGCAGGTGGATCCGAACGGCGAGGCGTGCGCAACGATCACCGGCTTCTGTCAGCGGGCCTTGGACGACAGCGTGGGGGGTGGGTTTGCCGTGACCATGCGGCGTTGCGAGACCCGGGGCGACCGGGCGTGTCGCTGGACGGCCGAACCGCCTTCCTGACCTGCTCCCCGCGGGAAACCCGGCGTCAGCCGTACAGGTGGTACAGCGCCAGGTAGACCAGCAGCCCGGTCACGGAGGTGTAGAGCCAGGCGGGAAAGGTCCAGCGGGCCAGACGCCGGTGAGCCTCGAAGCGCCGCCGACCGGCCAGAAACAGAAGACGAACGACGAGCGGCACGATCACGACGGCCAGAATCATGTGGCTGAAGAGGATCGCCAGATAGACGCGACGCACGCCGTCGGGACCCGCGAAGGCGTGGGTGCCGGTGAGCGAGAAGCGCACGACGTAGAGCACGAGGAAGAGCCCGCTGGCCGACACGGCGCCGATCATGCACCGCCGATGCTGCTCGATCCGGCCGCGTCTGATCAGGCGAAAGCCGATGATCAGCAGGATGGCGCTGGTCAGGTTCAGGGTGGCGTTGAATGCGGCGATCGCACTTCCCAAAGCCTCGACGTTCATGGCGACACCGGGTCGGGAGCGCGTGGACTGGCGGTGCGGGAGGCCAGCGCGACGGCCAGGGTGAGCAGCGTGGCGGCAACGAGGGTGTGCGCCGACACGTACGGCACGCCGAGCCGGAAGGCGACCGACAGGAACCCGAGCAGCACCTGGGCTGCGACGCCGGCACCGAGACACAGGGCGATCCGTCGGGACACCGCGTCGCGGCTGCGTCTGACGACCATCCATGCGTGACTCGCCACGACCACCGCAAGCACCAGACCGAGCGTTCGGTGCAGGAAGTGGAGCTGGACCATGGGGTGGTCGAGCGGGGGAACGACCCTACCCAGGCAGAGAGGGACATCCGGGCAGGCCATGCCGGAATCGGTGTGGCGCACGAGCGCTCCGACCACCGACTGGACGAAGATCAGGATGGCCGCCCACATCCCGGCCTGCTTCACGAACGCCCCGTTCGGGTCGCCGTCGGCGCGCCCCTGCCCGGGACCGGTGCGCGCCAGCATGATCGTGACCAACGCCAGAAAGGCGAAAGCCATGGCGAGGTGCGTGGTCGAGATCGCGTCGGGCAGCCGGTAGATGACCGTCAGGCCCCCGAGAATCGACTGGACGATCAGCAGCCCCAGGCCCGCAAGGCCCAGGCGCAGCAGATCCCGTCGCTCCGGCAGCGCGCGACGAACGAGCAGCACCGTGCCCGCGAAGAAGAGCACCAGCGCCCCCGCCCACAGGCGGTGGAGGTGCTCCCAGAACACGCCCCCGGTCATCTCGGGCATCATCGTGCCGAAGCATGTCGGCCAGTCGGGACAGGCCAGGCTGGATTCGGTGGCGTGCACCACGCTGCCGAGCAGCAGCAGCGCCAGGGTCCACAAGAGCACGAAGACCAGGGCCGGGCGGACCATCAGTCGCAGAGGCCCTCTTCGAGCCATTCGTAGCGATCCGCCATGGCGTTCCGGGCCAGTCGGTACATCTCCGGGTCGTCGTTGCGGAAGATCTTGCGGAAGCGGTCGTCGATTCTTCGCCGTGCCAGCAGGCAGGCCCCGTTCGCGAGCTCGATCGGCGTGCGGTCCGCCGGGTTTTCATCCAGCATCTTCATTGCGCGCACGCACGATGCGGACATGACGAAGAGGTCGCAGCCGATGTCGACGACCCTGCCCAGGACCGCCTGCCGGTGCTCGAGCTTGGGCCCGAAGCGCAGTATGGCATGGAAGATGTTGCGGGCGAGCTTGCGAGACTTGCGGTCCGCGTAGCGCATGTGCCGTGCCAGGGGGCCGAATCCTCCGTAGCGAGGCCACCGCCCCCAGCCGAGCCATCTCCCCGGATACCAGATCGCGTAGTGCAGGCCGGCCCTGAGCAGAGCGGCGACGCGCGTGGTGACGGGCAGGCGCGGATCTATGGCGTCTCCGGCGACGGAAAGGTGGTGGTCGACGGCCTCCCGAGCCATGAAGAGGCGCATGATCTCGCTGGTGCCCTCGAAGATCAGGTTGATGCGCGCATCCCGCAGCGAGCGCTCCAGCGGAGTTGGATCCTCTCCCCTTTCCCGCAGGGAGTCCGCCGTCTCGTATCCGCGGCCACCGCGAATCTGCACGGCGTCGTTCACCAGATCCCAGCACTTCTCGCTGTGCCACAGCTTGGCCATCGCCGCCTCGAGGCGGATGTCGAGGGCGCCTTGGGCGGACATGACCGCGGCGAGCTCAACGACGGCATCCATTGCGAAAGCCTCGGCGGTCATCCGTCCCAGCTTCTGCGCCACCGCGTCGTGCTTGCCGATTGGGGCTCCCCACTGCGCCCTGGTGGCGGCCCACTTGCGCGAGGAGCGCACGAACCCCTTTGCGCCGGCGGCACAGAAGGCCGGCAGCGCCAGCCGTCCGGTGTTCAGGGTGATCAGGGCCAGCTTCAGCCCCTTGCCCTCGTCCCACAGGAGGTTCTCCTTCGGCACCTTCACGTCGTTGAAGCGCAGCACGCCGTTCGAGATGCCGTTGAGTCCCATGAAGCGGCAGATTTGGCCGACCTCGACCCCGGGCCAGTCGGTCTCGACCACGAAGGCGCTGATCGGTCGCGTGCCCTTCACGCCCACGCGAGCGGGAGTGCGGGCCATGACCACCAGCAGCTTGGCCCTTGGACCGTTCGTCGTCCACAGCTTTTCGCCGTTCAGGACATAGTGCTCGCCATCGTCGGAGGGCTGCGCAAAGGTCGCCATGTTGGCCGGGTCCGACCCGACCAGAGCCTCGGTGAGAGCGAAGGCCGAGAGCTCGCCTCCGGCCGCCCGGGGCAGGTACTTGCGCTTCTGTGCCTCCGTGCCGAACAGGACCAGCGGCGTCGGAACCCCGATCGACTGGTGGGCCGAGAGAAAGGCGGCGGTCGAGGCGCAGCGACCGGCAACAAGACCGAGCGCGCGGTTGTAGGAAGTCTGGGAGAGCCCCAGCCCTCCGTACTCGCGTGGAATCTTGATTCCGAATGCGCCCAATTTCGCAAGACCCTCGAGAACCGAATCGGGCACCCATCCCTCGCGGTCGAAGGCATCGCCATCGACGTGCTCCACGACGAATGCCCCCAGGCGTCGCAGGAACGGAGCGGCCCGGGCGGCTTCATCGGGATCCTGCTGCGGGTGCGGGTGGATGAGATCGAGCGACAGGCGTCCCTGGAAGAGCTCCTTCATGAAGCTTCGCTTGTCCCACCGGGTTTCGCGCGCGCCTTCGGCGACCTCGCGGGATTCGCGCGCGTCGCCGAGGTCTGTTCGAGCATCGGCTGTCGGGGCGTTCATGTTGCCTCCCTTTTCGGTCGAGGTTCGTCGAGCGTCTCCGCACCCTCAATCTCGGAGTTTCCTTCCGGCTCCAGAAGGGCCGCCAGCTCCGCCTCGTGTTCGGCTGCGTCGGTCTCTCCCACGCGCATCAGCTCGGCCACGTAGTCCGGCTGGAACATGACGAGACTCAGAAAATCGGGGGCCTTGGTATGCTTGGTCCCCAGTCCCCGGGTCATGAAACGAAAGGCCCGCGGCAACTGCGGTTCGTAGCGGTTGGCCAGCCGCCCCAGGTCGACCGATGGACGAATCGTGAGCAGGCGGACGGGCCGCATTCCCGAGCGCCGTTCCGGCGGCATCTGCACCAGCAGCCGATTGATCCGCTCGAGCTGCTGGCCGTCGTCGTCGAGGAGATCGAGGAACACCGAGTTCATGAGCACGCCCGCGACCTGGATCGGGGGCGGGTAGCCGGTGACCACAGGAGAGTCGGCTTCGGGGAAGGAACGCGGGTGACGAGTGCTGATCGCAAGAATGCGGTCGGCGCCCAGGTGCAGTGCTGGGGACAGAGGTGCCGTCAGGCGGATGCCTCCATCGCCGAACCAGTGCTGGCCGATCTGCACGGCCGGAAAGACGATCGGGAGCGCGGACGAGGCCATGACATGTTCCACGGTCAGCGTGGTCATGCGGGAACGACGCATGGGCCGTTCCCACTCGGTCACACCCTGCCCCTGCACCCAGAGAACCGACTGCCCGGTCGAGTAGTTGGTCGTGCTCAGGGCGACGGCTCGCAGCCTTCCCATGGCGAGGTTGTAGTTGATCCCAGTCAATTCACCTTCGACGGCGTGCATGCAGTCGGTGAGGTAGGCCCGGAGCGGTGCCGTGTCGAGGAGTCCCCTGACCCGCGGCGCAGACCTGATGCCTCCGGAAACAAGCTGGAACCCCCAGCGCAGCACGTGTCCCGTGAGCGACCCGGCGTCCGTGCGGAATACGTTCTCGACGGTAAGGTTCGTCCAGAGATGAAAAAGTTCCTCGGTGGCCTGCTCGAAGGTGCCGTGATGGCCCGCGAGGTGCGCGGCGTTGATCGCTCCCGCGCTCACGCCGGTCACGATGGGGATCTGCAGCGACGGAAAGCGGCGCGAGAGGTGGCGAAGAACCCCGACCTGGTACGCTGCGCGGGCACCGCCGCCGCCCATGACGAAGGCGAGACCGGGGGAGCCGGGGTCCGGTGTGCCGGTCGCCGTGGCGTCCTGGTCGGGTGCAGCGGAAGTTTCAGCCACGGGCTCCTGTGCCTGCCATAGCGGAAAAGAGGTCGCGACGGTATAAGATTGGGCACTGGATCGCACCGTCAACATGGAGGGTGCCTTGGCACCATCATCCCTGCTCCGCAGCCGCTGCGCCGTGGCCGCAATGGTCCTGGCGGCGGCGGTCGTGGCGTCGGGTGGCGGATCGCGCCCTGCGGAGAGCGCGCCCTCGCAGGCCGCGCCACAGGTCGCTCCACGGGAGTTCGTGGGGTCGGAGGCGTGCAGTCCGTGTCACGCCGAGGAGTACGCGGCCTGGGCGGGATCGACGCACGGCACCGCCGGGGGACCGCCGGGGCCGGAAACCGTAATCGCTCCGTTCGGGGGAGCGCCCATCCAGTTCGCCGACGCGGTGGTGCGGCCTCTGGTGGACGACGCCGGGCGCTATCTCTTCGTCGTCGAGCGCGAGGGTCGCCCTCCCATCGAGCTGGTCGTCTCGGGGGTGGTCGGCCGTGGTCACATGGTCGGCGGCGGCACTCAGGGGTACATGTCGCGCTTCCCCGACGGCACCGAGCGGTTTCTTCCGTTCGACTATTCGGAGGACGACGACACCTGGTTCTGCAACACTGCGTTCGTGGGAGGATTCTGGGTGCCGGGAGCCGACCGCGCGCGACTTCGCGCCGACGCCGGGTGGCTGCCGGTGACGGACGAAATGGCCCTCACCGAGTGCGGGGACTGGCCTCCGGTGCGGATTCTCGGCACCAGTCGGCGCTTCGCCAACTGTCAGAACTGCCACGGTAGCCAGATCGAGGTCGCGTACCGCCCGGAGCTGGAGCGCTATGAGACGCGCCTGACCAGCCTGCGCATCAATTGCGAATCCTGCCACGGTCCGGCGTCCGCGCACCTGAGCTGGGCGGCGGAATACGTCCGTGACGCGGAGGCGCGGGACACGCCACCGGGCGGGTCGGTTGCGGGCAGTCCCGGGGAAGCGGTTGGCGCCGCCGGCGGAACGGGGCTGATCGCGCTCGACACCCTGGACACGGACGCCTCGCTCGCAGTCTGCTTTCAGTGCCACGCGCTCAAGCGCGCCCTCGACGACCCTGCGGGCGGACCGCCGAGCGACTACAGCCTCGGCCTGCCCCTCGTCGGCGATTCGCCGTACCTGCCCGACGGTCGCATCGCGACGTTCGGCTACCAGCAGACCCATCGCAGCAGCGCCTGCTACCTCTTCGGTTCGATGAGCTGCGTGGACTGTCACGAACCCCACTCGCAGGGCTACCGCGACGTCTTCGGCAGCCCGCTCAACGGCCGCTTCGACGATGGCCAGTGCACGGCCTGCCACGCGAGCATCGCGGCCGAGCCCGAACGGCACACCAGGCACCCGGAGGGATCCCCCGGCGCGGCATGCGTCGGCTGTCACATGCCGTACATCCAGCACCCCGAACTGTCCGAGGCGGTTCCGTACGCGCGCTCCGACCACACCATCTCGATTCCCCGCCCGGGCTTCGACGAGCGCATGGGACTCGAATCGGCGTGCGCGCGGTGCCACGGCGACATGACGACGGCGCAGCTTGGGGACCAGGTGGCTCTGTGGTGGGGCGAGACCAGGCCGCATCGGGCCGAGGTGGCGGCGCTGGTGGCCGCGAAGTCTCCCGGCGCCGGGGTTGCCGACCTCGACCGCGCGGTGACCGAGGTGGCGGCGCTGGGGCCCCGGCACGGGCTTGCCAAGCTGATGGCGATGGATGCGTGGGTGCAGGGATGGGTGGCGCGGGTCGGTGCGCGACCCGGCGCGGTGCCCGCGTCGCAGGGCCTCGACGACCCCCCGGGCGCGGCACTCGCAGCCATGGTGCAGGACGACGACGAGGATGTGCGTGCGGTGGCGGCCGCGGCGCTGCACGCGAGCAGGGGCGAGCACCCGGACGTGCGGGCCCTGCTGGACGGACTGGCGCGCAACGAGGCCGAACCGGATCGGTTGCGCGCCCGCTGGGCGGCGGCGCTGTCGCAGTGGGCGGCGGTGGCCGAGCGAACCGGTGGCCCCGAGGCAGGGCTGCACTTTCTGCGGCGCGCCCAGGCGGTGCGTCCCGAGGCGGCTGAGACTCTGGTCGGGCTGGGGTCGGGTCTGGCCGCAACGGGAAACGTGGAAGAAGCCGTGCAGACCTACCTCGAAGCCCTTCGCCGGCGACCC
This sequence comes from Longimicrobiales bacterium, assembly GCA_963662845.2. Taxonomy (GTDB): domain Bacteria; phylum Gemmatimonadota; class Gemmatimonadetes; order Longimicrobiales; family Gaopeijiaceae; genus Bin94. Next base: position 179,715 of record CAXXCM010000008.1, read on the forward strand.
GACGACCCGGTCGCGCTGGTCAATCTCGGCCTCGCACTGGAGACGCTGGGACGGAGCGACCAGGCGGAAGCGGTGTACGACCGCGCCGCGCAGGTGCGTCCCACCGAAGCGCTGGCCCACTTCAACCTGGGCAACGCCCGCTTCCGCAGGGGTGACCTCGCGGGCTCCATCGACGCCTACCGGGCCGCCATCCGCAACGACCCGGGCCTCGCCCGCGCCCACTTCTACCTGGCGGTCGCCCTGGTGAACACGGGCCGGGCCGACGAGGCGCTGCCCTCGCTCCACGACGCGCTCGAATTCGCGCCCGGCGACGAGGAGATCGTCGAGGTCATGCGCCAGGTGCGCGCCATGTTACGTTTACAGTCACCATGATGCCCCACCGCGCCGCCGCCGCGCTGCTCCTGCCGCTCGCCTTTGGGGCCTGTCATGCCTACCGGCCCGGCAGCCCTTCGGAACTGCACAGCGGCGACCGCGTGCGTGCGCTCCTGACCCAGTCCCAGTACGAGGAGCTCGACGAGCACCTCCTTGGCGGCGACCGCCTGGTCGAGGGGACCGTTGTAGAGGCCGATCCCGAGGGTGTGCTGCTGGAAGTGCCAGTGGTGACCGTGGCCGAGGGCATCCGGGTCGACTCGTACAGTCAGCGCCTCAGAATCCCCGTCGCCGGCATGGCGGATGTCGAAGTGCGGTCACTGGATCGCGCAAGGACCTACACCCTTGCGGGGGTCGTGGGTGCCGCGCTCGGGGCACTGGTCTGGGACCAGTTCTTCAGCGGTGCCCGAAGAGGAAGCGAGGTGCCGCCCGGGCCACCCGAGGAAGAGAGGATCGTATTGATCCAGATCCCGTTCTCGGCGCGATGAACACGGTTGCCACCGCGACGATCCGCACCGCCACGAAGGCCGCGCTTTCGCTGGCCCTGGCAACCGCCCTGGCGGCGTGCTACGACGACGAGATCGGGACACCCCTGTCGATCGAACTGATCGGACCGGATGTCGGCGTGGTCGGCGAGAAGGTGTCGGTCCTCTACAACGTGACCGGGCGCAGTCTGAACGGGGTCATCTTCACCTGGGGAGACGGATCGGTGGACTCGCTGGCCACCGCCGGCGCGCAAACGGCATCGGGGGCGAGGGAGTATGTTTATCTGGCGCCGGGCGTATTCACAGTGCGGGCCAGGGCCGAAGATGCCGTCGAGGGAGTGGCGAACGCCGAAGTAATCATAAATATTCAGCAGAGTCAATGAGTCGATGCCGACCCGGGAGAGTCCCGATGTCCGGATCGACAGGTACCACCACGTTTGAGAGGAGTCGAGCAAACATGGTAAACCGATTGTTGGAATCCGTCCGTTCCCTCGGGAGCGGGGCGGTCGTAGCGGGGGTGGCGCTCCTCGTGCTTGCGGTGGCGATGCCCACCGCCGCGCAGGCACAGGACGGCACCGTCACGGGAACCGTCACCGACGCCGCGAGCCAGCGGCCGGTGGGTTCGGTGCAGGTGTACCTGGTAGGCACTGGCCTGGGGACCCTCTCACGCGACAACGGCCGCTTCATCATCCTCAACGTCCCCTCCGGCGACTACACCCTTCGCGCCGAGCGGATCGGGTTCACTGCGGTGGACGCCCAGATCACGGTCGGTGCCGACGCCACGGTGCAGCAGGACTTCTCGCTGACCGCGCAGGCGCTCGGCCTCGACGAGATCGTGGTCACCGGAACGGCCGGCGCGGCGCGGCGGCGTGAAGTCGGCAACTCGATCGCCCAGTTGGACATCGAGGAGGAGATCGTCGGACCGCCCCAGAATGTGGACGCCCTGCTCCAGGCGCGCGTCCCCGGGATGTCCGTCACCCAGAGCTCGGCGAGCGTCGGCGGCGGGGCGATGATCCGCCTCCGCGGCAACGTCTCCATGACCCAGTCCAACCAGCCGCTGATCTACGTCGACGGCGTCAGGGTCCGGAGCGAGGGCTTCGCCAAGAACGTGCCCCCGATCGGGTACTCCGGGCGCAGCAACAACGACGTGTCCAGCCCCCTCAACAGCATCGCCCCGCAGGACATCGAACGCGTCGAGGTCATCAAGGGTGCGGCCGCCACCACGCTGTACGGCACCGAGGCGTCGGCGGGCGTGATCCAGATCTTCACCAAGCGGGGCAGCGTGGGCGCGGCGACCTGGACCGGCCAGATCAACCAGGGACTGGCGCGCAACCTCACCTTCGGCCCCGATCCGTCGCTGAGGCCGCCCTCGGAGAATCCGACCTCGCTGTCGGGTGGACGCTCCGACTTCCTCTTCATCAACCCGTGGCTGCGAGGCCACAAGCCGATGTGCGACGATGCCATCGTGGTCGCGGACCAGCCCTGCGACAGCGGGCTCTTCAGCGACATGGGCGCGCATCAGCAGAACTATGCGCTCAGCGTGGGCGGAGGCGCGGAGAACGTCCGGTACTTCGTTTCGGCCGCCTTCGAGAACGATGACGGCGTGCTGCCGAACGACAACGAATTGAAGACCATCCTGCGGGGCAACTTCACCTTCTCCCCGCGCGACGATCTTCAGTTGCAGTGGAACACGTCGTACACGAACGACCAGCTGGCCCACACGGCGGGGGGGAACAACGCCCACGGCATGACCCTGAACACCTTCCGCCGCGACCGCAACTACCTGAACGACGAGTCGTTCAATGCCATCGACCCGTTCCTGAATCAGGAGATCACGACGCAGATCGACCACCTGATCACCGGGCTCACGGCGACCTACTCGCCGATGGCGAACTTCACCAACCGGCTGAGCGTCGGCTACGACCTCGCCCAGCAGGACAACCGGAACCTGCGTCCGTTCGGCTTCATCCGGGCCCCCACGGGGATCCTCGCGACATCGCGCTACGAGTTCAACACGCTGACCTTCGACTACGTGGGTTCGCTGAACTTCGATCTCCCGTCGGGCATCCGCTCCGCCCTCTCCTTCGGCGGACAGTCGATCACCGAGCGTCGCGAAGTCACGACGGCCTACGGCGACAACTTCCCCGGACCCGGTGACCCCGACGTGGACAACGCGGGCAACACGCTGGGCTTCGAGGACCGCACGCGGGTCGTCAACGCGGGCCTGTTCGTCGAGAACCGGCTGGACTTCTCCAACAAGTACTTCGTCACGGTGGGCGTGCGCGTGGACGGCAACTCGGCGTTCGGCGCCGACTTCGGCCTGCAGGCCTACCCCAAGGTCTCCGGATCCTACATCATCTCCGACGAGGACTTCTGGAACGACTCCTGGGGCTCGGTCAAGCTCCGTGCGGCCTGGGGCCAGGCGGGACGCGCCCCGGGTGCCTTCGACGCGGTAAGAACCTTCGGCGCGGCGGGCTGGGGCGGCGTTCCGGCCTTCCTGCCGAGCAATGTCGGCAACCCCGAGATCGGCCCGGAGACCACTTCGGAACTCGAAGCCGGCTTCGAGGGGTCGTTCATGGACGACCGTCTTGCGCTCGACTTCACCTACTTCACGCAGAACACGGCCGACGCCCTCTTCAGCGTCCGGCAGATTCCCTCGCTGGGCTTCACCAGCTCGCAGCTTGCGAACGTGGGTGAGCTCGCGAACAGCGGCATGGAGCTCGGGGCCACCTACAGCATCATCCGCAACGACACGTGGAGCTGGGACCTGGGCAGCACGCTTTCGCTCACCGATTCCGAGATCATCTCGCTGGGCGGATCGCCCGACTTCTCGATCGGCGGCTTCGGATGGGTGATGGAGGGTCAGCCGGCGCCTGTCATCCGTTCCGACTGCGTGACCAACAAGGAGGCGCGCGCCGATCCGATCATCGAGCAGGACTGCACCCACGGGCCCAACCAGGCGACCACCATCGCGGGGGTCCACAGCACCTTCGGACTGCCGGGCGGAATCACGGTCGCGGCTCGCGCCGAGTATCAGGGCGGGGCGTTCATGTACAACGGGCCGCAGGCTGCGGCCACGCGCCGCTCCGTGCGCTGGGCGGGCTGCTTCGAGGCCTACAACACCTGGGAGACGCAGGGCTATGCGGCGCTGACCGCCGAGGAGCGCTCCCGTTGCGACCTCCAGTGGTACCAGTCCGATTTCGCCATCCAGCCCGCCGACTTCTTCAAGATCCGCGAGGTCAGCGTGCAGGCGCCGCTACCGGACGCCTGGCCCGAAATGATGGGCGCTTCGAGAGCCAACGTCACCTTCTCCGCGCGGAACTTCTTCCGCTGGGTGGACCCGCTCATGCGCACGCTGGATCCCGAGGTCGGCGGCAACGTCGGCTTCAACACGCGGGTCCGTTCAATGACCGAGCACGTACCACCGCCGGCCTTCTACACCTTCGCACTGCAAGTCGTCTTCTAGGGGGGGCGAGACGAATGAGACACATGGCAAGAATTGCATCATCGATGACCAGGAAGGGCGCCCTCCTGCCGGCAGCCCTCGTGGTGCTGTTGGCCGCCTGCGACATCGACGTGGTCAACCCGGGCCGCGTCCAGGAGGAGTTCCTCTTCGAGATCGAAGCGCAGGAGGCGATCGTCAAGGGCATCGGACGCGCAGCCGCCGAGGCCCAGAACTACGTGGGCTACACCGGGGCCGCCGTGACAAGGGAGATACACCCTTCCGGCTCCACGGGAAGCTTCGGAATCCAGGTCGAGTGGCAGAACGGCGAACTGGACTACGAAACGGTCAACACGCACTGGAACCTGTCGCAGCGCGCCCGCTGGTGGGGCGACGACGGGATCGCGAAGATCATGGAGACGGGAGCCGAGGACCAGGCGCTGCTCGCCGAAGCATACCTCTGGGCGGGGTACGCCTACCGGCTTCTGGGCGAGAACTTCTGCGTCTCGGTGATCGACGGCGAGAGCGCGGGCAACCGCAGCGTCTACTACGACCGCGCCGTCGCGCGGTTCGACCAGGCGGCATCGCTGGGATCCGGCGACATCGCGATGGCGGCGGTTGCGGCGCGCGCCTCGGTCAAGGCCTTCATGGGCGACTGGGGCGGCGCGGTGGCGGACGCCTCCGGCATTCCCGACGGCTTCGTTTGGAACATGCCGTACTTCGCGACCGAGGGGAACGCAACTCGGAATCGGATCCAGTTCGCGGCACAGGCCGAGCCGTACAAGGCGCACACCCAGAAGTTCACGAAGTACGAGGACTACAGCCTCAGTCCCAACAACGCCAACGGCGACCCACGGGTTCCGTACAGGACGACCGACGAAACGGGCGACGCCGCAGTCCAGTGCTGCGGACAGGTGCCCTGGTGGCCGCAGACCAAATACGCGGACTCGGGCTCGGACATCCCGCTGTCGAAGGGAACCGAGATGCGCCTGATCGAGGCCGAGGCGATGCTGCAGTCAGGCGACTGGCAGGGCGCGATGGCCAAGATCAACGCGCTGCGCGCTGCGGTCAGCTTCGTCGAGGCCGAGGCCAGCAGCACCGCCGAAGCGTGGACGGCGCTCAAGCACGAGCGCGGGGTCGAGCTGTGGCTGGAAGGACGCCGCATGGGCGACTTCTTCCGTTGGAACCGCGACAACACGCCCGGCGACCGGCACCCCCTGGAAATGGCTTCGGGGAGCCAGAACGAGGGCTCGCACCTCGTTCAGCAGGACCTCTGCTTCCCCATCTCGCGCGGTGAGGTGGACACGAACCCGAACATCAGCGGGCCGACCGGCTGACCGGCCGACGGGACCGCATCGCATCACGGCGGGGCGCTTCGCGACAGCGGGGCGCCCCGCCTTTTCGTTTGCGCGCCTCGTCTACACGGTGCTCTCCAGCACCCCCCGTCCGATCGCCGCGATCCCGAGGGCCATGAAGGCCATCGCGAGAATCGCGCCGACCAGGTGCGGGCCGTAGCTCCTCGCCTCCGGCGGCCTCCGCTTCACCACCGAAGCCGTGAACTGCGCGACGGCCGCCGCCGCGACCATCATCAGGGTGTGCCAGATCAGCGCCGTGCTGAACGGACGGGTGAAGATCACCGCCACCCCAACCAGCAGCTGGAGGTGGATCAGCCCGGTGAACACCATCACCAGCCGCGCAATGGCCGCGGTATACTCGCGCCTGCCGAAATGGCCGACGGCGGAATGGAGAATGACGAACAGTCCGCCGACCAGAACCAGAAAGCGAAGGCCGGAGTGAGCAGCGAAAAGCATGGTCGGCGCTCCTTGAAGTCTGACGTGGGAATCCGCACGGGCTGAAGTCTGGGGGTTGCGCGCGCGCCCGGCAAACGCCGCCGCCATCCGGGCCGGCCCGCGCAGGGGCCGGAGGCGAACCCGCGAGCCCCACATCATTGATCCCCGCCGGATCGGCGGATACCGTGAAACCATGTTCAGAACCGGCTACATCCTGAACCCGCGCGCCGATTCGGTCTGGTTCCTGGGCCTCCCCTTCTTCGCGGTGGCGCTGGCCCTGGGCTTCCAGGCGTGGCTTCCGTACGTGGCGGTGGCGTCGATCAACCTCTGGGTCACGACGCCCCACCACTACGCCACCTGGGTGCGCAGCTACGGAATGCCCGAGGTGTGGGAGCGATTCAGGGCGCGACTGATCGTGGGGCCCATCGCGATCTTCTCGTTCACCGCCGCGGGGCTGATCTGGGCGCCCATCACCCTCCTGCTGCTGGTCTCGGCGTGGGACCACCAGCACAGCATCATGCAGCAGCACGGCTTCAGCCGCGTCTACGACTTCAAGGCCAAGACCGGCTTGGAGAGCACCCGCAAGTACGATCTCGCGCTCCACTGGATCCTCTACGGGAACATGTTCCTGCAGGCGCCCATGTTCCGCTTCCTGTGGATCCGCGAGCTCCACCGCATGCAGATCCCGATCTCGGCCGGGTTCGTCGAAGGCCTCCTGATCCTGAGTTGGATCGTCACCGGCGGCTACCTGGTCGTCTACCTCCTGCACCTCCGCAAGACCGTCGCGGCCGGGGCGAAGATCAACCCCGTCAAGTACGGCTTCATCGCCGCGAGCTACTTCCTCTGGTACTTCGTGGCCTGGCACACCAACTCGATCCTGCTGTACGCGGTGGCCCACCGGGTCATGCACGGCGTCCAGTACATGGTGATGGTGTACGCCTTCATGAGCCGCTCGGCTGCCACGGGCGCGTCCAGACCCGGATTCTGGAGCAGGCTCGCGGGGAGCGGGCGGCTCCGGTGGTTCCTGGTGCTGGGCGGGGCGTACGCGGTCGCCTTCCAGCTCCTCATCAACCGTCCCCTGGACGAGTTCGGATTCGGTGTCGTGAACTTCGCGCCCTACCCCGCGATCCCGCAGTTCAACATCCCGGCCCTGGACTACGCCGGCGGCTACGAGCTCTGGTCCCAGATGATGCTCTACGCCTACGCGCTGCTCCACTACTACGTCGATTCCTTCATCTGGAAGGTGAGGGACAAGCAGGTGCAGGGGGGACTGTGAGCCGGCGGCTGCGCGCCGTCTTCGGGCGGTACCGGATTCTCTTCGTGATCTACGGCGTCGGCCTCGCGGTGGGGCTGCGCGAGCTGTACCTGTCCCGGCAGGGAGAGCCGGTGGACTGGGCGAGCGACCGCTGGAGGGAGATGACCGAGGTCGTCGCCGAAGTGAACCCCGACGATCCGGACACGGACTTTCTGGAGGGGGTCCAGTCGCTCGTGCGGGGCGACGGGGGCGACTTCGTCTCGCATTTCGAGGACGCGCTGGACGCCGACGTGAAGCACAACGAGTTCCTCTTGCGGGACTACGCCCAGCATCTGCTCGGGTCGGGAGCCGACTGGCGGCGCGTCAACGACGCCGTGAACCGCTGGCGCGAGAACCATCCCTTCTCCAACGAGACGCTGACGCTGCCACTGGGCGTGGGCCCGCGCAGCCAGGCCGACATCTCGGTGCTGAACCGAGAGCTGCGCGCGGTGCCTTGGATCGGCGACGTCGACGTCGAGCCCTACGAAGCGGACGGACGGCAGGCATGGCAGGTCCACATCACCTTCCGCCCGCCGCACGCGGTCGATGTGCGCGAAGCGGTGGCTGCGGTCTCGATTCTGTCGGTGCCGGAGGCGGATCGCGTGCGACTTTCGGTGACCTGCCGCACACTCTCGGACTGCACGGTGTCGCCCCGCTCCAGCCGCTGAACGCGGGGGATTCCCTTGCGCGCAGCCGATTCGCGTCTCACTATGACGGCACGTAGCAGTTGCACGGGGCGGCGTACACGCGTCCCCCACCGTTCAAAGGAGGGATCCATGCGAATTCATGGACAGAATGGTCCCGGGCGTCTGGCCGCGCTCGGCGTCACCCTCGCTTTCGTGCTCGCCTTCGGGCTGGCGGAAAGGGTGGCGGCCCAAGAGACCGGAACGATCACGGGTGCCGTCCAGGACGCGGTGAGCCAGGCCCCCATTGCAGGAGCGCAGGTCTCCGTTGTCGGAACCTCGCTCGGGATCCTGGCGAACAACGTGGGGCGGTACCTGATCATCAACGTTCCTGCGGGGCAGCAGACGGTGCGGGTCGAAATGATCGGCTACGGCACCGTGGAGCTGGAGGTGACCGTTCCGGCGGGCGGAGCCGTTACGGCGGACTTCAACGTCCGCCAGGACGCGATCGCGCTGGAGGGCGTCGTCGTGACGGGCACCGCGGGTCAGGCCCGGCGTCGTGAAGTCGGCAACAGCATCAGCGCCATCGTTGCCGAGGACATCGAGTTCACGGCCGTCACCGACTTCGGCGATGTGCTCCAGGGTCGCACCACCGGCATCCAGGTCAACGACCACAGCGGCCAGGTGGGCGCCGCCAGCCAGATCCGGCTCAGGGGCAACAACTCGCTACAGCAGGGCAACAACCCGCTCATCTACGTGGACGGTGTCCGGCTGGAGAGCAACCCGATCGGCTCGGACGACGAGGGGGCGCAGACGCCCTCGGCATTCGACATGATCAATCCGGCGGACATCGAGCGGATGGAGGTGATCAAGGGACCGGCTGCCACGACGCTGTACGGAACGGAAGCGGCGGGCGGTGTGATCCAGATCTTCACCAAGCGCGGCGTCGCGGGTGCTCCGGCGTGGACCGCTTCGATCGAGCAGGGCGTCAGCGTCATGCCCCACCAGGGCCCGCCGATCGACGTCAATCCTTCCGGGCTCTTCCTCAACACCTGCCGGGATCCCGGCATCCTCAATCACCAGACCGGTCAGATCGGGGTCGACGAACCCGGATGTCCGGACAGCGGGAGCTGGTTCCGCAACGCCCACCACCAGGTCTACAACCTGAGCGTGCGCGGCGGTGGCGAGACCGCGACCTATTTCGTGTCGGGCCAGTACGGTGACCGGCAGGGCGTCGTGGACCCGCAGGGCGCAGACAACTACAACATCCGCGCCAACCTTCGTTTCGAGCCGCTCAACGGGCTCAGCGTCCAGCTCAACAGCAGCTATGCGCGCAGGAACATCAGTTGGATTCCGAACGGCAACAACGCGTCCGGCCTCTACCTGAACGTGCTGCGTGGCACCGCCGGCTACACGCCCGGAAACGACGACTCGCTGGTGCTGGAAAACGATGTCCTCACGCACCTCGACCAGTACGTCACCGGTCTGTCCGTCACATGGGCGCCGAACAGCCTGTTCACCCACCGAATGAACATGGGGATCGACTACACATCCTCGGACTTCATCGACTTCAAGGGCTGGGGGTACTATGCGGAATCGACCGGGGATCGCGAGATCGATCAGCAATTCGACCGCAATCTCACCTTTGACTACAACGGCACGCTGTCCTACAGCCCCTTCGACAACATCAGCTCGAACTTCTCCTGGGGCGGGCAGGTGTACGAAGAGTTCAACTACACCGTCAACGGCTTCGACGAGCTCTTCGCGGGACCGGGCGAACAGGTTCTGGGCGGCGGTAACAACCCGAGGGTCTTCGAAAATCGCCTCACCACCCGGAACGGCGGCTTCTTCGTTCAGGAGGTCCTCGGGCTGAACGACAAGCTCTTCCTGACCGGCGGAATCCGTTGGGACGGCTTCAGCAGTTTCGGAGAGGGATTCGGTCTGGCGGCCTATCCCAAGTTCCAGGCCGCGTACACCATTTCGGACGAGGACTTCTTCCCCTTCGACTGGGCCGAGACCTTCAAGCTGCGGGCCGCGTGGGGCGAGTCGGGCAAGGCTCCCGGCGCCTTTGACGCAAAGCGCATCTACGAAGCGATCTCAGCCGATGAACAGGTGCCCGGGGTCATCATCGACAACCTTGGCAACGCGGATCTGGGCCCCGAAGTGTCTTCCGAGGTGGAGTATGGCTTCGACGCTTCGTTCCTGGGTGGCAGGGTGAGCGTCGAGTTCACAGCCTACGACCAGACGACCCGCGACGCGCTGATCTGCGTCCAGGAGGCGCCCTCCGGAGGGACGGAGGAATGCACTTGGCGCAATCTGGGCGAGAACAAGAACTGGGGAACCGAGTCCGTGGTCAACTTCGTGCCCGTCCGCACAGACAACATCGAATGGGACGTCGGAGTGAACTTCAGCACGAACGACAGCGAGATAACCGATCTCGGGCCGCTCCAGGACTTGGGTACCAGCCTGCAACTGGGCCATCCGCTCTACATCCGGTGGGACGACATCCTCCAGAATCCCGACGAAATCGGCGCGCTACCACAGTGGGAGAAGGGGAACCTCGGGAGTCTCTTCCCCACCGAGACGGTCGGGATCAACACCCGCCTGACGCTGTGGCGTTCACTGACCATCGATCTGGTCGGCGAGGGCCAGTACGGGATGGTCCGTCCCATTGGCATCGCGTACCAGAACGTGCGCAGGCGCGTGTGGCCGGGTGGCGGATGTCCCGCGATCCAGGACCAGTACTACTCGCTCAGCGGGTCCGGGTCGTCACGAGTCGCCACGATGGGCCTTCCCGCAGCCGATATTGCCCGTTGCGTTGGCCCATACTCGGACCAGGGCATGTGGACCGACGCGGCCGACTTCTTCAAGCTCCGCTCGGCTTCGGTCACCTACCGTCTGCCCGACGGGCTGGTGCCCGGTGCCCGGAGCGCCCAGATCGGGGTTGCCGGGAAGAATCTGCTCACCTTCACGGACTACCGGGGCCTGGATCCAGAGGCCAACGACAACGGTTTCGGTGACTCGACGCCCAACGAGTACTACAACATGGCGCCGCCGAGGATCCTGATTCTGAACTTCTCCGTGAACTTCTGATGAGGAGGACAGATAAGATGACCAATCGAACTGGAAAGGCCGGACCGGGTGCTGTGCTGGCGATCGCGAGCATCTTTGCCTTGACCGGCTGCGACCTCGAGATTCTCAACCCGGGCTCGATTCTGGACGAGGATCTGAACACGCGGGAGCTCATGCCGATCCTCGTTTCCGGGGTTTCGGCGGAGTTCAACGACATCGGCGACTTCTACGCCTTCGATATCGCCCGCCTCACCGACGACCTCGCCGGCACGGGAAGCTACTTCTCCACCGGGCAGTACCGCAGGGGCGTCTTCGACAACGAGAATTCTGAAGGCCACTGGGAGCAGGCCCATGAGGCGGCATGGGCTGCAGGTGGTGCGTGGGAGCGGCTTCAAGCGGTGCTGGAGGGCGAGGCCAACAGCTTTGACGGTTCCGCGAGGGTCTTCCTTCTGATGGGGCTGGCGCACCGCATGCTCGGCGAGAACTTCTGTGATCTCGTCTACGACAAGGGACCGCTCCAGCCACGCGAAGCGGCCTTCGACAGCGCCATGGTCGCACTGAATCAGGCGATCACGATCGGAACCGCTGCCGGTGCCAGTGCGTTCGTAACGGCGGCGCATGGTGGAATCGCTCAGGCCAATGTCGGGCTCGGCAACTGGTCCGCTGCGGTTCAGGCCGCGTCACAGGTGCCGACCGACTTCGTGCACTACGCGATCTATCATTTGACGGCCAACAGCAACGGCATCTGGAACGAGTCCTGGGGCCGCGCCGAAGTGGGCCTATGGGCCACACCCGCCCAGACAGTGTTCGACGGTGACCCACGTGCACCGTACACGATCTGCGGAGCTTGGGACGACCCCAGCGGCCCCTCCTGGGGAGAAGTGACTCCGACCGGTGCGTGCACTGGCCAGGGGAGCGGCGCGCACCAGGGCGCGGATGGGTTGACGGCTCATTACAGGCAGGACAAGTACAATGAGTCCGGCAGTGATGTTCCGATCGTGTCCGGCACCGAGATGAGGCTCATTGAAGCCGAAGCTGCGCTGTTGGGGGGCGACCTTGCGACCTTTACGGCCAAGGTCAACGAGGTGCGCGCGTTCCATGGCGCGGACCCGATCGAGCAGCCCGGTTCGGTCGGTGCAATGGAGTTCCCGAACGCACAGGACGACGCCTGGTCCATCCTGGACAGGGAACGCTACCTAACGCTGTGGATGGAGGGCCGGCGGCTCTTCGATCTGGACCGGTGGCAGCATCCGTTCCTGCAGGGCGGCACGCTGATCGGCCCAGGGGCCGAGCCGCGCGTGTCCTGCATGCCGGTGCCCGAGATCGAATGCCAGCTGAACCCGGAGATTCAGAACTCTTCGGTATGCACGTAGACTGGATTCGCGTCTGAAGCGGCGCGGTGAACGCCCCCGCCGGCCAGGAGGTCGGCGGGGGCGTTAGCGTCCGGGGCTGGCGGCAGATCTTCCTACCTCCCGATGGGGACTCCGTCCTGCGCCTTTCCGGTCACGAGCAGCGAAATGGCGATGGAAGCGCCCATCAGCACGCCCGCGACGATGATGGAGCTGCGGGTTCCGTCCATGCTCCGGACCAGCAGCTCGTCGACCTCCGCCAGCGGGAAGGTCACGGCGGTGGTCTGCCCGTGGTCGGGCTCGCCCGGCGCTTGAACCACGCCCGCGACCACCAGACTCGTCTCGGTCCAGCGCACCTCGTGCACCTCGGAGAACTCGAAGAGCTCGCTGTCGGGGCCCTCGCCGAGCACCACCCCCTGCACGTCGAGGTCGGTTCGGAGTTCGGGCTCCGGGACGGCGATGCGCTGCACGGACATGCAGCTCGAGGCGAGGAACGCGGCGGCCACGGTCGCAGCCGGCAACGCCTTGGTCTTTCTCAACGGGGTCCTCACCTTCTACCTTGGGAGCGTGATTCGCCAACGGTTCAACGACGGCGGGTGTCATCTTGAAGTAATCGGTTCGGTCGGTCGGTCGCAATCTCGCCGGTCGGTCGGCGCTGCTGGAGAAGCGAGGTACGCGATGCTGACACGAAATCATCTCTCCCTGCTGCTGGCGGTGGCGGTCGTGTCCGTGGGGTGTGCTTCGTCGGGGCAGTCGGGCGGGCCGAGCCGTGCGCGCAACCTGATCACCGCCGAGGAACTGATGGAGGTGCCGCACAGCACGGTCTACGAGGCCGTGCGGGCTCTGCGTCCACGATGGTTGCAGGCGAGGAGCAGTGCCTCGCTCCGCAGCCCCGAGCCGCAGACCGCCAGGGTCTACATCGACGGGCAGCTTCGCGGTGGTCTGGGTGAGATGTGGAACCTGCTTCCGACCGAGATCAGCGAGCTTCGCTTCATGAGCGCGGCCGACGCCACCACCCGATTCGGCACCAACCACATCGGTGGCGCCATCGTGATCACGACGAGGCGCCGATGACCCAGGTGCCGCTGCCGCGGCAGATCCCTTGCTGACACGACCCCTCACCAAGCTTCTTCCCGCGACCCTTGCGTCCCTGCTGGGCCTTCCCCTTCTCGGGGCGGGCGCCCCCGGCGTGTCCGCGCAGCAGGGCCAGGGAGTCAACGGCAACCGCGCAAGCGTCTTCATCGACTGCGCGAGCCGCTTCTGTGACCAGACGTACTTCCGGACCGGGGTGTCCTGGGTGAACTGGGTGCGCATCCCCCAGAGCGCCGACGTGCATCTCATCATGACGAGCCAGGCCACGGGGGCGGGTGGTCGCGAGTACCGGCTCGACTTCATCGGCAACGGCGACTTCGACTACGAGCAGCAGTTGGCGTATCAGGCCCCTCCCACCGAAACGGACCGGGAGACGCTTGACGGGATCACGCTTACCATCGGGGTCGGGCTGCTCCACTTCGCCACCGTGAACGGCTTCCTGGAGTCCGTGGAAGCCTTCCACGAGATCGCCGACGTGCTTGACGTCTCCAGCGACGAGATCGATCCCGGGGAGCGGGTGGTGACGGGCGAGGAAGTGGAGGATCCGTGGAACTTCTGGGTGTTCCGCCTGGGCGGGCGCACCGAACTGAACGGCGAGAAGACGCGCCGAACCACGCGCATCGACGGCAATTTCAGCGCGTCGCGCGTCACGCCGACCTGGAAGATGAACTTCCGCGGGAACGTCAACTACAACCAGCGCGAAATCGACCTCACCGACGCGCCCACCTTCGTCGATTCGAGGACCGACTGGGGATTCAGCGAGCTGATCGCGTATTCGCTCGCCGATCACTGGTCGATCGGCCTTCAGGGAGAGGTGCGCAGGATCGTCCGCTTCAACCAGGACTTCCGAGCCGAGGTCACCCCCGCCCTGGAGTACAGCTTCTTTCCGTACGAAGAGGCGACCCGCCGGGCGCTGACGCTCTTCTACAAGATCGGTCCGGCCTACCGTCGCTACATCGAGGAGACGGTCTTCGGCGAGATGGAGGAGACCCGCTGGGAGCAGTCGCTCGAGTTCGAGCTGTCGCAGCGACAGCAGTGGGGAGACGCCTCCATCAGCATGACCGGATCCCACTTCCTCCACAACCTCGACCTCTACAACGTCAGGCTCGGGGGCGAAATCGATTTCCGCGTCGCACGCGGGGTCAGCGTCAACGCCGAGGGGAACATCTCCTGGGTCAACGACCAGATCTACCTGTCGGCCCAAGGCGCGACCGACGCGGAGGCCCTGCTCAACCTCCAGCAGCGCTCCCAGGACTTCAACTACTCGCTGCAGCTGGGCTTCTCGTTCCAGTTCGGTTCGATCTACAACAACGTCGTGAACAACCGTTTCCGCGGTGGTGGCGGCGGGTGGTGGTGGTTCCGCTGAGTTGGAGACTGCGGGCGCCGTCCCGCTCCCTCTCCGTGCCGGAGCCGGCGCTACGCCACTAGCCCCATCCGGCGCAGCGCCCGCTTGATGCGCTCCAACTGGTCGCGTTGCGTCTGGGTGGGCGGGTGCAGCGTGCCCTGCCGCACCCCACCGCCGTTGATCGCGCTGTAGAGCTGCATGAGTTCGCGGCGGTGCTCCGCAGTGCCCTCGCCGGCCTCCTGCAACTGGCTGTTGAGATTGAGGATCTCGAGCAGGAAGGCCTCCCTCTCCCGATAGTCCTCTGCGGTGAGGGCCAGGTCGGGGTCGCCCTGGACGGACGCGTGCATGGTGCGTACCAGGCCGCGCGCCGACAGCTCCACCGTGTACACGCCCGGCGACACGAAGGGACCGCGCATCTCGAGCGGGCGCGGCACCTCGCTGGGATCGTGGGCGGTCCAGTCGGGCTGATCGCTGGACGGGAGCCCGTGGCGGAGGTCCCAGTTGACGCGGTGGAGACCGGGCGTCGAGGGCACGCCCATGATCCGCACGACCTCGCCGGCACCGTTGCGCACGGTGAGCATGGCGGGACCCGAGCCCGGACCGAGCCGATAGGTGACGGCGGTGCCGTCGACCGGGTTCTGTCCCATGAACACGGACTGCGCCCGGTACGAGGTGTCCTTCCAGTAGTTCATCATCGTGCCGGGGCGTGGCTCGTAGAGCGTGGCCGCGTCGGCTGCGGTGGCACCGTACCGGGCCAGCGGACCCACGTCGTCCACGACGATGATCGAGCGGCCGTGCGTCCCCAGCACCAGGTCCTTCTCGCGGGGATGGATCACCATGTCGTCGTAGGCGGTGGTGGGCAGACTGGTAAACCGGGCCCACGAGGCGCCCCGGTCGGTGCTGGCGAAGACGTGGTGCTCGGTGCCGATGAACAGCACCTCCGGGTTGTCCGGGTGCTCGACGATCACGTTCACCGAGCCGGACGGGAGCCCGCCGTGAAGGGGCGTCCAGCGGGCGCCGAACTCCACCGCGCGATACACGAAGGGGCGAAAGTCGCCGTCGCGGTGGGCGTCGAAGGTGACGTACGCGGTGCCGCGCGCCTCGGCCGAGGCGGCCACGCGGCTGACGTAGGCGCCGTCGGGGAGGCCGGGGGCACCGCCCGAGACCTCGTTCCAGCTGCGGCCCCCGTCGCGCGACACCTGCACGTTGCCGTCGTCGGTGCCGACCCAGAGCACCGCCGGATCGAGGGGGGACTCGGATAGGGTGACGATCTCGCCGAAGGACGAGGTTCCGTCGTTGCGCGACAGGGCGATGTCGGTGCCGCGCACGCCCATGATGCGCAGCGTGTCCCGGTCCAGTTGCCGCGTGAGGTCGTCGCTGCGCACGAAGCTGTCGCCCCGGTCGCGCGATATGAACAGGCGGTTGCCACCCAGGTAGACCACGTTGGGGTCGTGCCGCGACAGCAGACTCGGCGATACCCAGTCCCAGCGATACGGGTCCTCGCCCTCGGGCGCGGAGAGCCTGAGGCTCATCATGTCGCCGGTCCTGTTGTCAAAACGGGTCCAGGAACCGTTCTGGGCGTTGATGTAGACGGTGCGCCCGTCCGGGTCGGCCTGCTGGTACATGCCGTCGCCGAAGCCGCTCTGACGCCACTCGTCGTCCACGATCCCCTCCCAGGATCGCGTCGCCGACGGTCCCATCCAGGAGTGGTTGTCCTGCATGCCGCCGTAGATCCAGTAGGGGTCCTGGTTGTCCACCGTGATGCCGTAGAACTGCCCGATGGGGAGGTTGTTGATGCGCCGGAAGGTGACGCCGCGGTCGTAGGTCTCGTGCAGCCCCGCGTCGCCGGCGAGGTAGAAGTGCTCCGGGTCGTTCGGATCGATCCACATGGAGTGGTGGTCGGCGTGGACGCCCACATCGTAGGTGGGACGCTCGGCGATCTCCTGGAAGGTGCGTCCGCCGTCCTCGCTCCGATGCGACGAGGTGGCCAGGGTGTAGACGCGGTTCTCGTTCGTGGGGTCGATGAAGACGTGCGAGTAGTACATCGGCCGGATGTTCTGGTCGCTCACCTTGCTCCAGCTCTCGCCACCGTCCTCGCTGCGGTATCCGCCCGACTCGGTGGGATGCTCGACCAGGGTGTGCAGCACCTGCGGGTTCGTGGGCGCCAGCGCGATCCCGATCCGGCCCTTGTCGCCCTCGGGAAGACCGTCCACGAGCTCGCGCCAACTGTCGCCGCCGTCGGTGGTCTTGTACACGCCGCTGCCCGGTCCGCCGCCGTTGAAGCCCCAGGCGCGGCGCTGGCGCTGGTACATGGCCGCGTAGAGCGTCTCGGGGTTGGAGGGGTCGATGACCAGGTCGATCGCGCCGGTGTGGTCGTCCACGAAGAGCACTTTGTCCCAGCTTTGGCCGCCGTCGCGAGAACGATAGACCCCCCGTTCGGGCGTCGAACGCCACAGGTTGCCCAGCGCGGCCACGTAGACGATGTCGGGGTCGGTCGGATGCACCTGGACGCGCCCGGTGTGCAGCGTCCCTTCGAGTCCCAGGTGCCGCCAGGTGGCCCCCGCGTCGTCGGAGCGGTACACGCCGTTGCCCCACGACGTGCTCTGGCGGTTCTGCTGCTCGCCCGTCCCCGCGTACAGGATGTCCGGATCGGACGGGGAGATGGCCAGATCGCCGAAGGTGCTCGTGGGCATGTGCTCCCACAGGTTGGCCCAGGTGATGCCCCGGTTGACGCTCTTCCACAGTCCCCCCGACGCCGTCGCCACGTAGATGGTGGAGGGATCGTGCGGAAGCGCCTCCACGTCGTGAATGCGGCCGCCGGTGACCGCGGGCCCGACATGGCGCACGCCAAACGCGGCCAGTTCGCCCGAGGTGATGGCCTGCTGGGCGGCGAGGGAGCCGGTGGCCGTCGGCAAGAGGGTGGCGATGGCCAGCGCGGCAGCGGCGGCGAGGCGCGGACCCGAATGGTTGGATGGGGGGCGAGCGGTCATCGTGCGTGATTCTCCTGACCAGGTGATTTCAAGGTGGGGGTGCCGGGCGACCCGGCGACGTCGGTCATTGCTCGGGGTCGGGCGCGGCAGGGGCGTTCGGCGCGGCGCGCACTTCGCGCACCGCCTCCAGCACGTCGGCGGGCATGTCGTCGGCCCTGAGCATCCAGTCCAGGTAGTCGGGCGCGGCCCTGGCGACCTCGACGAGCGAGGTGCCCTTGTGCTTGCCGCGCTTGAAGACCAGTCCGTCCGGGGTGCTCTCGAACCAGCGGTCGAACTCGGTCACGTAGGGACCCATCTCGTCGCAGTAGCCGTGCAGCCCGTCCATGTCGCGCGGGAGATGGCTGTAGCGGGCAAGCTGCGCGGTGAGCACGGCGGCGGTCGTGCGAATGTCGCCCAGGGCGCTGTGGGCGTCCTGATGGTCGCGGCCAAGGTAGAAGCGGGCGGCGGCGGAGAGGTCGCGCGGCTCCTCGCGGTGGAAGATCATCTTCATGTCGATGAGCCTGCGGTCGCGCACGTCGAACTCGATCCCGGCGCGCGCGAACTCGGCGATCAGGATCGGGAGGTCGAAGCGACGGATGTTGAAGCCCGCCAGATCGCAGGGCTCCAGCAGCTCGGCGAGCGACCTGGAGGTGGCGCGAAACGACGGCTCGTCGGCGACCATCTCGTCGGTGATGCCGTGGATGTCGGCCGCGTCCTTCGGAATGGGGATGCCCGGGTTGTAGCGCCGCACCCGCTCGAAGACGTCGCCGCGCGGGGAGACGCGGATGACGGCCAGTTCGACGATCCTGTCGCGGGACAGGCTGAGGCCGGTGGTCTCGAGGTCGAAGAACACGACGGGCCGGTCGAGGTCGAAGGGCAGTTCCATGACCCGGATAGTTTAGCGGCTGGTGTATATTCTCTGCCATGCGCGCCGTCGTGATCCCCCAGTTCGGCGAGCCGGAAGTGCTCAGGCTCGACTCGGTTCCCGACCCCAGACCCGCGTCCCGCGAGGTGGTCGTGCGGGTGCGGACGTCGGGGGTCAACCGCGCCGACGTGCTGCAGCGCCGCGGCCTCTACCCGCCGCCGCCAGGTGCCTCGGAGGTGCCGGGGCTGGAGTTCGCGGGCGTGGTGGACGAGGTCGGCGAGGCCGTGACCCGCTGGCGGACGGGGGACCGCGTGATGGGGATCGTGGCGGGTGGGGGCTACGCCGAGCGGGTGGCCGTGGACGAGAGGGTGGCCGTGGCGATCCCCGCGGGCATGGACATGACCGTGGCCGGCGCGATCCCCGAGGTCTACATGACCGCCTACGACGCCGTGTTCCGCCAGGCCGCGCTGGTGGCCGGCGAGACGCTCCTCATCCACGCCGTCGGAAGCGGAGTGGGAACCGCGGCCCTGCAGCTGGCGCGCCGCGCGGGGGCGCGGACGATCGGCACGTCGCGCACCGAGTCGAAGCTGGAGCGGGCTGCGGCGATGGGGCTCGGGCTGGGCCTGCCGGGTGGCGAGGCGTGGGAGGCGGGGGGCGGGGGGGTGCCCGGCGACGCGGCGGTCATGCGGGCGACGGGTGGCCGCGGAGCCGACGTGATCCTCGACCTCGTGGGGGCTCCCTATCTCGCCCGCAACCAGGCCGCGACGGCGGTGGGCGGGCGGCACGTGGTGGTGGGCGTGCCGGGTGGAAGCCGTGCGGGGATCGACCTGCGGTTGCTGATGGCCCGCCGGGCGCGCATCTTTGGCACCGTGCTGAGGGTGCGCAGTGTGGAGGAGAAGGCCGACCTGGCCCGCGAGTTCGCCGAATCGGTGCTCCCCGGCTTTGCGGACGGCACGCTTGAGCCTGCGGTGGATCGAGTCTTTCCCGCCGCCAGCGTGGCCGACGCCCACCACCGCATGGAAGCGAACAGGAACTTCGGCAAGATCGTGCTGAGTTGGTAACCACAACCCAAACAGGGAGACAAGAATGGACGATTTCGGCGCAACCGGAATGTTCGGAATGATCGGGGTGATCGCGGCGCTGGTGCAGTTGGGGGTGCTCGTGTTCCTGATCATCATCCTGCTGGATCTGCGGGACTTTCTCCGCAAGGGAACCGCGCTGATGGGTCGCGTGGATCGTTGGCTCGCGCGTCAGGAGGATGGGCGTTGACGTCGCCGTTACCAAACACTGCGGCAGTCGTTCTCGCCGCCCTGGTCTGCGTCCTTCTTCCTCATCCGCTCGCCGCCCAGGCCCCGCCGCAGACCGACACGCGCATCTACGACATCGTCGCGGCGGCGTCGCCGGAGCGCGTCGAGGCCGACATCCGCGCCCTGGCGGGGTTCGGAACGCGCAACACCTTCTCCGACACGCTCTCCGCTACGCGGGGGATCGGGGCGGCGCGGCGCTGGATCAAGGCCGAGTTCGACCGCATCTCCGAGGCGTGCGGGGGTTGCTACGAGGTGGTGTATCAGCGCAACCTGGTCACCCCGGTCGACAGCCGGCGCATGCCGCAGGACACCTGGGTGGTCAACGTGCTGGCCATCAAGCGCGGGTCGCAGAATCCGAATCACTACGTCGTCATGTCAGGCGACATCGACTCCCGCGCCTCGAACAACTTCGATGCCGAGTCGGACGCCCCCGGTGCCAACGACAACGCCTCTGGGATGGCCGGTGCGATCGAGGCGGCGCGCCTCCTGGCGGACTACGAGTTCGGGAACACCGTCGTTCTGGCGGGCCTGTCCGGCGAGGAGCAGGGGCTGTGGGGCGGACGTCACATGGCTCGGGTCGCGCGGGAGGAGGGCTGGGAGATGATCGGCGTCCTCAACAACGACATGATCGGCAACATCGAGGGTGTGGACGGCGTGATCGAGAACAACACCTTCCGCGTCTTCTCGGAACCCACGCCGGTCACCGACACGGAGGGGGACCGGGCCCGATACCGCGTCTTCGGCGGCGAAGTGGATGGACCCTCCCGCCAGCTCGCCCGCTACGTCGCGGCCACGGCCGACGCCTACATCCCCAACCTCGACCCCATCATGATCTACCGGCTCGACCGCTTCGGACGCGGCGGCCACCACCGCCCCTTCAACGATGTGGGCTTTGCGGCGGTGCGGATCATGGAGACGCACGAGAACTACACCCGTCAGCACCAGGACATCCGCACCGAGAACGGCATCGACTACGGCGACGTAATCGGCGGCGTCGACTTCGACTACGCGGCCAGGATGACAGCGCTCAACGCTGCGGTGCTCGCGCGGCTCGCCTGGGCCCCTCCGGCCCCACAGGGAGTGCTGATCGGGGGTGCGGTCCGGCCCTCCACCACCCTGGCGTGGGAGGCGGTGGACGATCCCAGGGTGGCGGGCTACAAGGTGTACTGGCGCGACACGACCGCCCCCCAGTGGCAACATTCGCGCTGGGTCGGAGACGTCACGCGGTTCACGCTTGAAGGGCTGGTGATCGACAACTACCTGTTCGGCGTGGCTGCCGTGGGTCGCGACGGCAACGAGAGCGTGGTGGCCTTCCCCCGCGGGCAGATTCCGAGGCGGTGAACGCGCCCGGGCGTCGAAGCGTGACCGTTGCCGTTGATGGATGCGCGCATTGGGACTACATTGCCGCCCGTCACGGGCCGCTTGCACTCGAATGACCCGTTCCCTAGGGCTCCAGGGGGTCTCGCATGAAAGTAGCTGATCGTGCCGATGGGCGGGGCGGCCCGGGGCGCGTCGGAACCGTTGCCACGCTCACCCGCAGATCGCTGATCCGCTCCGGCGTCGCCTCTCTGCTGGTCGCGCCGTGGGCGCAATCGCTGGGCGCGGCTGGCGTTCCTGCGGGAGCGTCCCGACCGCTGCGGGGCCGGGCGGCCAGACCCCCGCAGGACGACGAGATCGTGTTGGGGGTGTCGGCGGCGTTCTCCGGACCTTCGCGAGGGCTCGGCACCGAGCTCTACCGCGGCGCCATGGCGTATTTCAACCACGTGAACGAGAACGGCGGGGTGAACGGGCGCAGAATCGTGCTCCGGCTCTACGACGATGGCTATCAGCCGGATCCGTGCGTCGCGAACACGATCGAGCTGATGCAGGACGAAAGCGTCTTCCTGCTCTTCGGCTACGTGGGCACCCCGACCGTCACCCGCGTGCTCCCGCTGCTGAAGAAGTTCCGCGACCAGCAGGTGTACCTCTTCTTCCCGTTCACCGGGGCGGAGCCGCAGCGCGAGCCCCCCTACGGCGAATTCGCCTTCAATCTGCGGGCATCGTACCGGCAGGAGACGGCCGGACTGGTCGACAACTTCGTGGCGATCGGACGCCGGCGGGTCGCGGTCTTCTACCAGAACGACGCCTACGGACGCAGCGGCTGGGCGGGAGTCCGCGAGGCGCTGGCCCGTCACGGCGAAACGATCGCCGGCGAGGCCACCTACACGCGAGGCACCCAGTTCACCGCCAGCATGAGGCGTCAGGTCGAGATCCTGCTCGCGCAGTCACCCGACGCGGTGATCTGCATCGGCGCCTACGCGGCCTGTGCCGCCTTCGCCCGCGACGCGGTGGATCTCGGACTCCACATTCCGGTCGCCAACGTGTCCTTCGTGGGGAGCGAGAATCTGCTCCAGCTGCTCCAGGAGGGGCGCGCGGATCCGAACTCGCACACGCGCTTCCTGGTGAACTCGCAGGTCGTGCCGAGCTACGAGGACGCGTCGCTCCCGGCGGTGCGCGAATACCATGAGCTGATGGCGCGCCACGACCCCCCGCCGCCCGACAACGTGGACCGGATCACGCCGGGCGAACCGTACGACCCGTTCCCGCAGAGCTTCGTGAGCCTCGAGGGGTTCGTCAACGCGAAGCTGATCGCCGAGATCATCCGGCGGATGGGCGACGAACCCGACCGGTCCAGGATCGAAGAGGCAGTCTTCGCCGTGCGCGACTACGACCTCGGCGTCGGCGAGAGAGTTTCTTTCGGTCCGGAGCGTCGGCAGGGGTTGCAGCGCGTCTACTACACCGTCGTCGAGGGGGATCGCTTCGTTCCCCTCGAGGACTGGGAGGCCACGTTCAGCTGACATGCCCGAAATGAGAGTCCACAAGCTATTCCGCACGACGCGCTTCTTCTTCTTCGCGCTCTTCGGACTGATCGTTCTCTCGGTCTCGATCCTGTCCATCACCACGGTGTCCCGCGAGCTGTCGGAGGAGTACGAGAGCAACAGCCGCAGCATCGCCAAGAACATCGCCGACTCCAGCGTGGACATCCTGCTGAACCGGAACCTGGCGACGCTGCAGTCGCTGATCGACCAGTTCGTCGAGATCCAGAGCATCCGCTACATCTACATCAACAGCGACACCGGCGAGTTCCTGGCGCACACGTTCGTCCCCGGCATCCCCGAAGAGATCCTGGCGAGCGATCCATCCTCGACCGAGACCGTCCAGCGAAGCCTGCCGGGCCTGGGCGACTTCGTGGAGGTGGGCAGCCCCATTCTGTCCGGGGTCGCCGGCACGGTGCACGTGGGCATGGATCAGGAGCTTCTGGGGCTGAAGATCCAGAGGGCGGTCGGTCAGCAGATGGCGCTGTTCGGCATCATCTTCGTGATCGGCAGCCTGCTGACCTTCTGGTTCGTGAACCTGGCCTCGAAGCCGCTGGCCGATCTGCTGGACTTCGCCGTGAAGATGGCCGGGGGCGAGAAGGTGACCGGGGACGAACCCGTGCTTTCGCGCGACGACGAGGCCGGCGAACTGGCCCGCCTGCTCATGCACGTGGATCGTCGCGCGGCCGGGGCGGATCGGCAGCGGTAGCGTGGCCCGTAGCCGAATGCAGGTTCCACGAAGCGTCATCGCGATGTGCTGCATGGTTCTGCAGATGTGCCTGGGAACCGTCTACGCCTGGAGCTTCTTCCAGACCATGCTGGCCCGCCAGTACGGATGGAACAACACCGAGACCGTCCTGTCCTTCTGCCTCGCGATCTTCTTCCTGGGCATCTCGGCGGGCGTGGCGGGTCAGATGCTGCCGCGAGTGGGTCCCCGGCGGCTGGCCCTGGCCGGAAGCGTGCTGTTCTCGGCCGGGTATGCGATCGCCGCCCTCGCCCTCCAGCTCAACTACATTCCACTCTTCTACCTGGGCTACGGGGTGATCGGCGGAGCTGGGATCGGCTTGGGGTACGTGACGCCGGTGGTGACGGTCGCCAAGTGGTTCCCTGACAAGCGCGGCCTGGCGACCGGCGTCGTGGTCATGGGTTTCGGGATCGGGGCGCTGATTCTGAGCAAGGTGCTCGCCCCGTTCCTGGTGGCGCGCGCGGACGGTGATCTCGCCACGGTCTTTCTGTGGCTGGGGGTCGTGTTCGCCTGCATCCTGATCCCGTGCAGCCTCATGCTGAGCAACCCGGAAGGCGAGGGGGACAAGGCGGCGGGCAAGGCGGCAGGGCCTGACAAGGGTGCGGCGCCCGCCAAGGCGGGGCCGGTGAAGGCGACGGGGCGGGCCAAGGTGGCCCGTGCGGCGGTCGCGCCGGAATCGGCGCGTCCCTACCTGTTCACCGGCAGGTTCGCGGTGATGTGGATCGTGTTCTTCTTCAACATCGCTGCCGGCATCTCGGTGATCAGCTTCCAGTCCGAGCTCCTGCAGGAGGTGTGGGGGCTGGCCGACCCGTCGATCGAACCGGCGGTGCTGGCCGAGTACGGAGCCACGCTGATCGCGGTGAGCTCCGTCTGCAACGGCGTGGGGCGGATCTTCTGGGCGTGGCTGTCGGACCGTTTCGGCCGGGTGACCATCTTTCGGGTCCTCCTGGCCAGCCAGATGATCGTGTTCGGCGTGCTCATGTCCGAGACGAATCCGTGGATCTTCTCCGCCCTGGTCTGCTACGTGCTGCTCTGCTTCGGCGGCGGCTTCGCGACCATGCCGTCCTTCATTCTGGACGTCTTCGGTTCGCAGAGGATGTCCCGGATCTACGGCACGATCCTCACGGCGTGGTCGGCTGCCGGGATCTGCGGTCCGCTGTTCGTGGGATACCTCAAGGACGTCTACCCCGACCGCGCCGTCATGTACTGCTTCCTGAGCGGCATTCTGATGCTCGGCGCCGGCTACATCTTCTCGTTCCTGCTGGACGACGAGCGCATGCGCCTGGGACGCCCCACCCTCCGACACACGCTGGGACGCTACGGGATCGCGATGCCGGAAAAGGGGTAGCTACAGCACCTCCTCGACCTCGTGCCCGAGCTCACGGAGTTCGGCCACGATCGCGGCCACATGCTCGCGGCCGCGGCTCTCGATCTTCATCTCGATCCCGACCTTCCCGACGGCGATGTCTCCGAAGGCGCGGGTGTGCTCGATGTGCAGCACGTTGGCCCCGGAGATCGCCACCACGGCGGTGACCTCGTTCAGATAGCCGGGCCGGTCGCGCACCACGACCGAGAGGCTCGCAAGGCGTCCGTCGGCCCAGAGGCCGCGGTCTATGATCCGCGAGACCATGTTCATGTCGATGTTGCCCCCCGACAGCACGCAGACGACGGATTCGCCCGGCTTCAGCGGGAACTTCCCTTCCAGGATGGCCGCAACGCCCACGGCGCCCGCTCCCTCGACCACCAGCTTCTCCCGCTCCAGAAGGAAGAAGATGGCGCGGATGATCTCCTCTTCGTCCACGAGGACGACGTCGTCGGCCAGGGCGGCGATGTGGGGGTAGGTGAGGTCGCCGATCTGCTTGACGGCGATGCCGTCCGCAAGGGTGTCGGAGAGTTCGACGTGGGTGGGGGCCCCCGCCTCCAGCGACCGCACCGCGCCCGGCGACGCCGCAGCCTCGACGCCGACGATGCGGACGCCCGGCTTCCGCGCCTTGACTGCGGTGGCGATGCCCGAGATCATCCCGCCGCCGCCGATCGGCACCACAATCGTGTTCACGTCGGGAACCTGCTCCAGAATCTCCAGACCCATGGTGCCCTGCCCGGCCATGACGGCGAGATCGTCGAAGGCGTGCACCATGGCGAGCCCCTCCTCCTCGATCAGGCGCTCGACGAGGGCCATCCCGTCCGACAGCGTCTCGCCCGTCTGGATGACCCGAGCTCCGCTCGCGCGCGTGTTGCTCACCTTGATCAGGGGCGCCGTGTCGGGCATGACGATCGTGCAGGGGATGCCCAGCCTGGCGGCGTGACGGGCGAGCGCCTGCGCATGGTTGCCCGCACTGGCCGCGATCACGCCCGCCTCGCGCTGCTCCGGGGGCAGCACGAGCAGCTTGTTGAGCGAGCCACGATCCTTGAACGACCCGGTCGACTGTCTCAGCTCGGCCTTGAGGTAGGCCTGGCAACCGGCGGCGCGCCCGATTGCGAAGGACTGCGGGCAGCCGGTGCGTACTACATGCGGCGCTATGCGAGAGCGCGCGGCGGCTACGTCGGCGGCGTTCAGCATCAATTTCCGGAGCCGTTCAAGCGCGGGCGCGGCCCCACGCCCCTCAGCCCTCGAGGGCCTTGGCGACGATCTGGCGCTGGATCACGGCGTGGTCGCGGGGGTTCCCCTCGGCCGGGCTCGCCCGTTCGGGCCGCGAGAGATGGCGCAGCCGCACCGACGACGGGAGCGCGCTGCGCAGACGCGGGAGCGCGTAGGTGAGGGCCCCCATGTTCATCGGCTCCTCCTGGGTCCAGATCGCCGTCTCCAGGTTCGGGTAGCGGTCGGCGACTTCGCGGACTTCCTCGGCGGGGAAGGGATAGAGCGACTCGATCCTCGCGATGGCGGTCTCGGAGGCCTGTTCCCGAAGGTCCGATCCCACCAGGTCGTAGTACACCTTGCCGCTGCACAGGATGAGACGCCGCACGGCTGCGGCCGCCTCGTCCGTTTCGGTCGTGGGATCGTCGATGACCTTGCGGAAGCCTCCCTCCACCAGGTCGAGGACCGTCGATGTCGCCCTCGGGAGCCGCAGCAGGCTCTTGGGCGTCATGACGATGAGCGGCCGCTCGGGCTCGCTGAAGGCCTGGAGGCGCAGCAGGTGGAAGTACTGGGCCGGCGTGGACGGATAGACCACGCGCATGTTGTCTTCGGCGCAGAGCTGCAGGAAGCGCTCGAGGCGCGCGCTCGAGTGTTCCGGGCCCTGGCCCTCGTAGCCGTGCGGAAGCAGGAGCGTCAGCCGGGACCGCTGTCCCCACTTCGACCAGCCCGCCGAAAGGAACTGGTCGATCATGACCTGGGCGACGTTCACGAAATCGCCGAACTGGGCCTCCCACAGCACGAGGTCGCGGTCCGCGGCGACGGCGACGCCGTACTCGAAACCGATCGTGGCCGCCTCGGTGAGCGGCGAGTTGTAGATCTCGAAGCGGGTGTCGGACAACTGCGCCAGAGGCGTGCAGGCTTCGCCGGTCTTCGCGTCCCTGAGGACGAGATGGCGATGGCTGAAGGTGCCGCGCTCCGAGTCCTGCCCCGAGAGCCGCACCGGAATGCCGTCTCCGAGGAGCGACCCGATGCCCAGGGCCTCGGCGTGCCCCCAGACCACGCGGAAGTCCTCGCTGAAGTCGGTGCCGCGCCTCTTGAGCTGGCGCGCGAGCTTGGGGTGCACGGTGAAGTCGTCGGGCACGGTGAGCAGCGCTCGATTGATCCGCTCCAAACGCTCGTACGACACGCCCGTCTCCATCGCGAAGTCCTGGCCGACCGCGCTGTAGCTGGGAACCGTCCAGGGCGGGGCGGACACCTCCTCGGTCTGCACCCGGTCATCCTTGACGGTGCGCAGCTCCCGGGCCACCGCGCTGACGCGCTCGTCGATCTCGGCCGCCGTCAACAGTCCGCGCCCCAGAAGCTCTCCGGCCCACTGCATCCGCGTTGTGGGGTGCGTGGCGATCCACTTGTATAGCACGGGCTGCGTGTAGCCGGGCTCGTCGGCCTCGTTGTGGCCGTGGCGCCGGTATCCCACCAGGTCGATCACGGCGTCGCCGTGGAAGCGGGCCCGGTACGCCATCGCAAGGCGCACGGCGGCCAGACACTCCTCGGGTGCGTCCGCGTTGGCGTGAATCACGGGAATGTCGTAGCCCTTGGCCAGATCGCTGGCGTAGCGCGTCGAGCGGCCATCGCTCGGATTGGTGGTGAATCCGACCTGGTTGTTGCCGATGATGTGGATGCTGCCCCCGACCTCGTATCCGCGCAGACGGGCCAGGTTGAGGGTTTCGGCGACGACGCCTTCGGCCGCGAACGCCGCGTCGCCGTGGATGAGGATGGGAACGACCAGCGACGGGTCCCGCTCGGCGCTTCCGTTGCGATCCACATGCTGCTGCGTGCGGGCCATCCCCAGAATGACCGGGTTGACGAACTCCAGGTGGCTCGGGTTGGGCGCGAGGGTGACCCGCACGGTCCCGCCCGAGCGCAGCGTGTAGTCGCCCGTGGCACCGTGGTGGTATTTCACGTCGCCGGTGCCGGGATCGGGCACCCACAGCGCGCTCCCGGGCGCGGCTCCCTCCTCGAACTCGGCCAGGATTTCGGCGTAGGACACCCCCATGATGTGCGTCAGCACGTTGAGTCGGCCCCGGTGCGCCATGCCGATGACGATTTCGCTTGCCCCCTCGGCCGCAGCGAGCTCGATCGCCTCGTCGAGCATCGGCACCACCATGTCGATGCCCTCGATCGAAAAGCGCTTCTGTCCCAGGTACGCGCGGTGCAGGAACTGCTCGAATCCCTCGACCTGGGTGAGCCTGTCGAGCGTGCGCAGCCGGTCGGCGTCGGCGTATTGCGCGAAGTGCGTGGCGCGTTCCACCTGGTCCCAGAGCCAGGCCACCTTCTCGGGATCCTCGAGGTGCTCGAACTCGTAGCCCAGGTCCCCGCTGTAGGTGGCCTTGAGGCGGTCGAGGGTGAACGCGAGAGGAGCTTCGCCGCCCTCGGGGAAGAGCACCGAGGTGGGGATCTCCTCCAGCTCCTCCATGGTGGTTCCGAAGTAGGCCGGATCGAGTTGGGGATGACCGGGAGGCTCGCTTCCCAGCGGATCGATCCGCGCAGCCTGGTGGCCGTGCTCGCGGAACGCCTGCAGGAGACGGGCGGCCCGGGCCACGAGGTCGAGGAGGTGCCGCGAAACTGCGGTGCGGGGTTCGGGGGCGGGCGTGACGGGGGTCGGGGCGGGCGCGGGTGCCGGGAGGCGGAGCGGGGCCTCCTCCGTGGAGCGGCCGGGCCCGTCCGGTGCACGCGCCGCTGCACCGTCGTAAGAGCGGGTCGCGTCGCGGCGACCGTCCACGATGAGTCCCGCGTCCAGCAGGGCGGGGGCACCGCTCTCGAAGAACTCCCGCCATTGGCGTGAAACCGCGTCCGGGTTGCGCGTGAAGTCCTCGTAGAGAGCCTGGACGTAGGCCGCGTTCTGGCTGTCGAAGTGGGCGCTGCTCATGATGGACAGTAAGGTAGTTATTTTTCACGGCAGAGTAAGATCCCACGGGACACCGCCTGCGGTCCGCGAGGCAGCCGTCGGCGATCCGCAACACGACCTTGGCCCGGGAATGCGAGCGGGGGGTCCACCATGATGCCGAGCGGGGATCCACCGGCGACGACCGAGATACCGGAGTGGGAGGGTCTCTTCCCGTGGCTCCGGGCGGGCACCACGCGGCGTGCGCTGGGGGCGTGCGCGAACGCCGGCGAGGAGACGCGCGGAGCCGCAGAGTCGGTCGCCTCGGCCAGCGCGGGGCTCCTCGGGGCGGGCTGGCGGTCGGTGGTGCGCAGCCGGCAGGTGCACGGGACGGTCACGCGGGTGCACTCGGATCTGCCGCCGGGCGAGGCCGTTGCGGGCGATGGCGATGGCCACGTGACCTGTACGGCAGGGCTGCTTCTCACCGTCACCCTGGCCGACTGCGTTCCCGTCTTCGTTGTGGATCCGGCGCGTACCGCAGTCGCGCTGCTCCACGCCGGCTGGCGCGGAACGGCCGCGGGCGTGTTGGAGACGGGCCTTGCGACGATGTCCAGAACCTTCGGCAGCGTCCCTTCCGAACTCTGCGTCCATCTGGGACCCGCGATATGCGGACGTTGCTACGAAGTGGGGCCGGAGGTCTTCGAGGCGCTGGGCGAGACGGCTCCAACGAGGCCGACTCCCCTGGACCTGCGCGGCGTGATCGGGCGGCGGGCGCTTGCGGCGGGCGTGGGTGGGGAACGGCTCTCGGTCAGCGGCGAGTGCACCCTTTGTAGCGACGGGCGATACTTCTCACACCGGGGCGGAGATGCCGGGCGCCACCTGGGCTTCATCGGGATCCTGCCGAAATCGGGGGTTGGGGGGAGGGTCCGACCGGCGTGAGCGACATCCTGAGCATCGTTTCGGTGTCGCTCTACGCCCTGATTCTGGCGCTGCTGCTGCCTTTCGCGGGACACCGGCTGTCGCTGCTGGCGCTTTCGCGACGAAGAGCCCCACGCGCTCGCGACGCGGCTTCGCTCGGAGGCGCCGACACCCCTCCGCCCCGTGTCACCGTGCAGCTTCCGATCTTCAACGAGCGGCACGTCGTCGAGCGCCTCATCGACGCGGCCTGTCGGCTGTCCCATCCGCGCACGCACCTCCAGATCCAGGTCCTGGACGACTCCACCGACGACACCACGACGCTCGCGAAGCGACGGGCCGGGGAGTGGCGGCGCAGGGGCGTTGACATCGCGGTTCACCACCGCACCGTCCGGGCGGGCTACAAGGCGGGCGCGCTCGCGGCGGGGCTGGAAACGGCGACCGGCGAGTACATCCTCATCCTCGACGCGGACTTCGTTCCCGGGCCATCGCTGCTCGCCGAGCTGCTGCCGTCGATGACCGACCCGGGCGTGGCGATGGTGCAGGCCCGCTGGGACCACCTCAACGAACGCGAGTCGTGGCTGACGCGAGCCCAGGCCCTCCTGCTCGACGGGCACTTCCTGGTGGAGCAGAGGGGACGCTACCGAGGCCGCCGCTTCTTCAACTTCAACGGGACGGCGGGGCTGTGGCGCCGTCAGGCGCTCCTCGACGCGGGGGGATGGCAGTCCGACACCCTCACCGAGGATCTCGACATCAGCTATCGGGTGCAGATGGCGGGGTGGCGATTCGTGCTCCGGGACGACGTGGGTGTCCCGGCCGAGTTGCCGGGGACGCCGGCGGCGCTCCTCGTGCAGCAGCGACGCTGGGCGCAGGGTGGCGTGCAGACGGCGCGCAAGGTGCTGCCGCGCCTGCTTCGCGGTCCGTTCAGGCCGGCGGTGAAGTTCGAGGCGTTCGTCCACCTGTGTGGCCACCTCGCGCACCCGCTGACCTTCGCGCTGTCGCTCCTCATCGTTCCTGCGGCGATGGCGAGGCGGGGGCTCGGGCTCGAGCGGCTGTGGTGGCTCGATCTGACGTTGTTCGCGGCGGCGACGGCCCCGTTCGTCGCCTTCTATTGGAGCGCGGCGCGCAGGCGCGGCCGCCACCGCGGCGCGACGGCGAGGGGTGTGGTGGGGACGCTGGCGCTGGGCGCCGGGCTGTCGGTGCTGCTGAGTCGGGCGGTTCTGCGCGGTTTGCGGCGGCACCGCGATCCGTTCGAGCGGACGCCGAAGGCGGGGGGAGCGCGACGGTCGAGCTACGAGGTCTCGCGGGCGGGGTTGCGGCAATCGTTTCGCGGGCGCTGGATCGCGCTGGCGGCGGGCGCCTACATGCTCGGATCGGGCGTTGTGGCCGCGGCCGCGGGGCACTGGGGGTCGCTGCCGTTTGTGGCGCTATTCGCGGCGGGGTACCTGTCGCTGGGTGTGGGTGTCCCACAGCAACGCGATCCACACCGGAAGCCACATCGCGGCGCGGACCCAGAGCGGCTGTGGCCAGACCCCGGTGGCCTGGTAGGGAGCGAGCCCCCAATAGCCGAGGAATGCGAGGCCGCCTAGCAGCAGGAAGGGGCGGTTGCCGCGCAGCGCGGCCATCGGCAGAACCCACAGGGTGTACCACGGGTGGACGGTCGGCGACAGGAGCAACCCGGCCCCGATGATCCACAGCAACGCCCGCTCGATCGCGAATCGGCGCCATGTCGCGTAGGCGACGACCGCGAGGATCAGAACGGCGGCGGCGGCGCGAGCGCGCACGGGGTCCCCGGCCAGCGCGGCGATGACCGCGAAGGCACCCTCGTTGGCCGACCAGTGGCGGGCGTAGGTGCGGAAGCCCTCGGTGAGCGCGGTGGGCCCCACGCCCGTGAAGGGCAGGTAGAAGGCCACGCAGACGACGGCGAAGGCGACGAGGGCGGCCACGCCGCGCCGTCGAACCAGGGCCGGCAGGACCGCTGCGGGCGCGAGCTTGACCAGGGTGGCCGCGGCGAGGATGGCACCGGTTGCGCTGCGGCGCAGTCGGGCTTGCGGGCCGGGCCGGTCGCTGCGCCGGGCAGTGGGCGCCGCCGGCAGAGCGACCAGAATGAGCGCGGCCAGAAGGAAGAGGCCGACCGCGTCGAAGTGGGCGCTCCAAGCCGTCTCCACGATCAGCAGCGGGGACCAGAGGTACCAGATGAGAATCGGCACCGGGGCGCGGCCGGTGCGCACGGCGATCCGCCCCAGAAGCAGACCGCAGCCCAGGTCGAAGCAGAGCCAGAGGATCTTGGCGCCGAGCACGCCGCCGCCCGTCAGGGCGACCGTCGCG
This sequence comes from Longimicrobiales bacterium, assembly GCA_963662845.2. Lineage (GTDB taxonomy): Bacteria > Gemmatimonadota > Gemmatimonadetes > Longimicrobiales > Gaopeijiaceae > Bin94. Next base: position 212,016 of record CAXXCM010000008.1, read on the forward strand.
AAGAGGAGCTGGGCGAGGGGCGGGTAGATGGTTGGGACATCGGGATGGTTGATCTGGCCGTGCCAGGGGGTGCGGATCGGTGCGAGCGCGTCGTCGCTGGGCGGATGGGCGTAGGGATTGACTCCTTGCGCGAGAACGTGGCCGTCCCACAGGTAGCGGTGGATGTCGTCGGAGAGCTCGGGCGCAAGCGGCAGCAGCACGAGGCGGGCCAGCACGGCGATGCCCCACACGAGCGCGAGCGACGTGCCGGTGCGCGCAACGGCGAGGCCCGCGGTGCCGTAGCACAGGAACGCCGCCGCCGGAAGCAGGAGACGGGGGAGGGGCAGGGCGATGTCGGACAGCCAGCCAAAGGCGCCGAGGGCCGCGACGAGGCCGAGGCCGAGCAGGGGCACGACGGCCGCCGGAAGGGGATTCGCGGCGGGATGCGGCGGAGGCGGGACAGGGGCGACCTTCATGGTGGTGCCGAGGAGGGGGAGGAGCGTGGCTGTCGCTGCCGTTCGGGATAGCTTTGCCCTTGGGCACGCGAGTGGCAACGGCGCGAAGGGAGGGTCAGGTGGTCGCAAGGCAACCGCACCGACAACGTGGCGACCCGTCCCGCCCGCCCGCGCCGGATTCGGCCACCGTGGCGTTGCTGGCGCGAACCGCCGTCGTGATCCCCGCCCTCAACGAGGAGGAGGCGCTGCCGGCTGTCCTCGCCGCACTCCCCATGCGGGGGCTGCGCTGCGTCGTGGTCGCCGACAACGGTTCGACCGACGGAACGGCGCGGGTGGCCGGCGCTGCGGGCGCGGTCGTCGTCCACGAAGCGAGGAGGGGCTACGGCGCGGCCTGCCTGGCCGGGCTGGCCCACCTGAATTCCCTCGACCCCGCGCCCCAAGCGGTGGTGTTTCTCGACGCGGACCACCCGGAAGACGCCCGTCGCCTCTCCCTCATCCTGAAACCGCTGACCCGTGGTGCCGACCTGACGCTCGGCGTGCGGATCGCGCGGGGCGGACGGCACGGCAACCTCCACCTCCACGCCCGCTGGGGCAACCGCGTCGTGCTCGCGGCGGTGCGTCTGCTCTTCGGGCGCCGGTTCGAGGATCTGCCACCCTTTCGCGCGGTCCGGCATTCGGCGCTGCGGCGGCTGGCCATGGACGACCGCAACTGGGGCTGGACGCTGCAGATGCAGCTCAGGGCGGTTCGCCACGGTCTCGAAATCGTCGAGGTGGAGACGCCGCACCGGCCACGTGCGGCGGGGCGGTCCAAGATCTCGGGCCGTCTCGGAATGTCGCTGCGAGTTGGCGCGAAGATGTTCTACACGCTGGCCCGGGAGCGGCTGCGCCCCGCCGTCAGCCGCCGCCAAGCGCGACAACCGTCCCGCCGCGGTCCTCCATCTCGGCCGCCATGGCCGGGTGGCAGGTGAAGATGAACACCTGACGCTCGGCGGAGAGCTGCTCGAGGAGGTCGAAGGCGCGGTCGCGGCGCCAGGCGTCCCAGTTCACTAGGGTTTCGTCCATGAAGATGGGGAGGGGCTCGCGGCCGCTGTCGAGGTGGTTGACGATTGCGAGTCTGAGGGCGAGGTAGACCTGCTCCCGGGTACCCTGCGAGGTCGTCTCGCCGACCGGTATCAGCCCGGTGCCCGAGGGCTCGCGGAGGTAGAAGGACTCATCACCGGCCTCGCCCATCTCGATTCGGTCGTAGCGGTCGCGGGTCACGTGCCTGAGGTAGCGGCCAGCGCGCAACAGCAGTTCGGGCTGATTGGCTTCGCGGAAGCGGTGGTCCGCCTCGCGCACAAGTCGAGCGAGGACGAAGGCGCGATCGCGGCCCTCCCTGGCTTCGCGCATCCGCGCCTTGACGACGGCAATTCTCCCCTCGACGGCATCGACGGTCTCGCCCTCGCGCAGTCGGGCGATCTCGGTTTCCAGCCGGCCGATCTCGGCTTGCACCTCCTCGCTCCGTTCCGTCAGGCTGTCGCGACGTGCGTTGGCCGCTTCGATCCTGTCCGGCAGGTCGTCCCAGGTCTCGCCATCCTGTTCGGCAGCCGCAATCTCGTCCGCCATTTCGGCCAGATCCGGGTGCTCGCCCTCCAGCTCCCGACCCAGCTCCTCGGCCCGGCGCCAGGCATCGAGGCGCTCGGAAGCCGCCTGGGCGCCCCGTTCGGGATCGTCGTCGGCGAAGACGGCCAGGCGCGTCTCGAAGGAGTCCTCCTCCCACGCGGCCGCCTCGCGCTCGCCCTCTGCCTGCGCTCGCTCGCCCTCGATCCGGTCAAGGTGCTGCTGGGCGACGGCAGCTCCCTCGCGGGCCTTGAGAGCCTGCTCCAGGACGCCGGTCAGCCCGCCCAGCTCCGCCAACGATTCGTCGTCCACCTGCGCCTCCACCCAGCCCTGCACGCGGCGGATTTCGCGGCGTGCACCATCGAGCTTCTCGCGTCGCTCCACCAGAACGCGCTTCCGCTCCCGCAGCCGCTCCAGGAGATCCGCGATTCTGTCGATCCCAGCCGGCAGATCGAGGTTCGGCGCCTCCAGAAGCCCGGACGCGACGGGAAGGTCGGCGACCAGCGCCGCGACCGCCCCCTTCGCGGCTTCCGCACCTGCACGGAGATCCGCGATCCTGTCCGTCCGCTGCCTTTCGGCGGCGGCCACCGCGCGTTTGTACTGGCGGTAGCGGCGAACGGCGTCCCGGCGCACGATGAGCAGAATCGTCCCCTGTGACGCCCGTGAGCAGCGCCGCGCTCAGGGCAACCGTCGCGGTGACCAGAATGTCGCCGAGCGCCAGGGTCGCGTCGGGAACCAGGATCGGCCACGCGCTCAGCGCAAGTCCTGCCGCCAGCAGGGCCACCCCGGCGACCAGCCGCGCCGGCCCGGGTCGCATTGCGCCCGGGAGTCGCATCAGGCTGCGTCCCCCGTCACCCTCCTCTTCGACATCCAACTTGGCCCGCGCGCCCTCGTAGTCGCGCACGCACCCGCGCAACTCCGAGTTCGGCACCCTGCGGATCGCCTCCTGCGAGACGTCGGTCAACGGCACGGAGAACAACCACCCGCTCAGGCGCTTGCACCGTTCGGTCATCTCGGCCAGCTCGTTGTCGGCGGCCGCCACCTCCCGTTCCAGCTCCGGCATGCCCACCTTGAGGCGGACGGCCCTTCGCACGCCCTCTTCGTCCGCGACAATCGCGCTTTCGAAGCCGTCCCCGTAGGCCCGCACGGACTCGCGGCAGATCGCCGCCTCGCGCGCCAGCTCCTCGACGCGCACGCCTGCCGCACGACGGCGGCCTCGCAGCGCATCGAGGTGGCCACGCGGATCGCGCGGCAGGCCGTCCAGCTCCTCCGGCGAGCCCGCGGCCCTGCGGAGCTCATCGAGCCGGACCAGGCCGCGACGCACATGCAGCAGCCTGCCCAGGCGATGCTCGAGCACCTCGCGCCGCTCCCGCTCGCTTCGCCGGCGATCGCGCAAGGATCCCAGCCTGGCCTCGGCCGCGACCCGTTCGGCCACCCTGGCGCGCAAGGTCCGATCGCGTTCCAGTGCTTCGCGCCGCCGCTCGTCCAGCCCCGCCAATTCGTCTTGCAGGCCACGAAACCGGGGCCGGCCCCTCCTGTCGGGCCGCCACAGGCGATTGGCCTCGGCCTCGAACTCGTTCGCCACCTCTCGCGCGGGTCGCAGACCCCGCATTCCCAGCGCCGCCACAAGGCGATCCTGCACGATGTTCCAGCTCTCGCCCTCCAGGACGGCCAGCTCGGCCAGCGTGAGCGCGTAGACGTGACGAAAGACGCCCCGGTTGACATGGTCGAGCGCCGGGAGCGCCCGGTTGCGAATGTCGTCGCGTCGGCCATCGATCGTCAGGCTCCCGCGTCCGCTCGAGGTCAGTCGCCGGTGAATGTCGAGGACCGAGCCATCGTCGAGCCGGATGCGCGCCTGGCCCTCGGGATCGCCGCCGCCCGACCACGGCGTGTAGGGATGGTTCTCGCGGGTGGCGGGCTGAAAGCCGTAGAGCAGGTTGGTGAGGAAGGAAAAGAAGGTGGACTTGCCGCTCTCGTTGGGTCCCAGCACCACCACGATGGATGGCAGCGGGGCGGGCGTCCGGAGATCCGTCAGGCACCCGTAGCGGCTTACGTGAATGGAGTCGAACCTCACTCGGCCCTCTCCTCGTCGAGCATTCTCGCCAGGATCTCTTCGCTTCCTCCCTGCAGAAGCCGCTCCAAGTAGGCGGAAATCGTCCCGTGACGCTCGCCGTCGAATCCCGCCAGATCCTCCTCGGTCACACCCAGCGTGTCGGTTCCCTCAGCGACCTCGCGGGCGAGCTGAAGCGTTGCACCCAGCACGTCGCGCCGCTCCTGGTGGTCCTGCACGCGCACCGGGGGATGCACCTTCGCCCGCACCTCGACGCCACACGCGCCCAGACGCGCCGCAACCTCGTCCGCGATCGTCTCGGCCTCCGCCGCTTCGCGCAGCTGGCGCCACATCGGCGACGGCCCCAGCAGCTCCACCGCCACGATCCACTCGGTGCCCTCCTCGCCCCGGTCCTCCTCCCGCGCCGCTTCCCATGCGCCCGCGACCTCGGCCACGACCGCCTCCAGCGACCGCGCCTCGACCAGGGTAGACACGCTCAGCCTCTCCCACCTGACCGGTGAAAACGGACGGAACTCGACCACCGGGTGCGCGGGATCGCCCAGATCGACCAGCAGACCGCCCTTGGCGCCGGTCTCCGCGGGAGTTCGGCCCTGCAGGCTGCCGCAGTAGTGGACATGCGGATCGCTGGACAGCTCCTGGCGGAGGTGGACGTGCCCCAGCGCCCAGTAGTGGAACCCCGCCGCGCGCAGGTTGTCGAGCGTCGATGCCGCGTACGGGCCGTGTCGGCCGGTGGCGCTCGCTGACAACACCTGGGTATGGAGCAGCGCGACCTGAGGCAGGTCGTTGTCGGGAACAGGCGTCAGGAGTCGGGACAGGTCGGCGGTTTCGCGGGAAGTGCCGTGGCCGGCGCCGGTGACATGGCCAATCGGCTCGCCGCTGCCGGGCGCGATGGGTACGGAGACGGCGGCGGGGGTCGATATGACGGTGACGTTGTCCGGCCAATCTAGGCTGCCGGTGCGCGTTCCGTCTCCCGGATCGTGGTTCCCGGTGGCGTAGACGACCTGGATGCCCTCGTCGGCGAGCCGCGCCAACCGAGTCAGGAGCGAGCGCTCGGTGCCGAACGACAGGCGGGTACCGTCGAAGAGATCCCCCGCGATCAGAACCGCATCGACCTGCTCGGAGATGGCCGTGTCCACGCACCGGTCCAGCGCCTCGAGCGCGGCGCTGCGCAGGCGAACGCCCATTGCCTCGGAGCGGCTCCCGAACGGGGTGTCCAGATGTACGTCGGCGATGTGAATGAAGCGCACGGAGCGGCTCGGCGGAGTGGGTGGACTCGGCACCGTAAGGTAACGTCTGGCGGTATCCGCAGGGCTGCCGTAATCTTGACTTCGCACAGAGGGGCGATCCGATGGGCGCTCGTCCGTGCCGTCGAACGACACTCGAGCCGAGGCCCGCCACCCATGGCAGTGACATCGCTGGGAGCCTTCGAACAGTCCGGCGACCCGCCGGCACCCGGGGTTGAGTCTCCCGAGAAGACGCAAGCCATCCGAGACGTGCTCGGGTTGCTTCGCGGAGAGGTGGAGGAAGGTCGCTATCGCATCCTCGAAAAGTTCGTCCCCTTCTTCCTGGGCAAGGCCCCGACCGAACTCCTTGAGGAGAGAGGGACCGAGCATCTCGCGCGGCTGTGCCTGAACTCCTTCCTGTTCCTGAATCGAAGCCGTCCCGACCGGGTCGACGTGGAGGTGATCAACCCGCGTGAAGAGGACACCGGGTGGTATGCCCCGGTGACGGTCGTGCGGACCAACGTCTCCGAGCGGCCCTTCATCGTGGATACGATCCGCGAGTTCCTGCACTCGCACGACCGCAAGATCGCCCACATCGTCTACCCGCTCATGAAGGTGGAGCGCGACGAGGAAGGCTCGATCACGGACCTGCATCCGCCCGGCGAGCAGAGCCGCACCGAGTCCATGGTCTACGCGGAGGTCTCCAGGGTCGAAGACCCCGAGATGCTCGACAACCTGCGCGACGAGACCAGGCGCCGCCTCGACGATGTGGTGAAGGCCACCGACGACTTCGGGCTCATGGTCGACAAGATCGGCGATGTCGTCTCGGAGCTGAGCTTCCGGATGCGCGACCTGAGGGCCAGCCGCGCCGAGTTCCGCGAAATCCAGGCGTTCCTGCGCTGGCTGCGCGACGGGGGCTTCGTGTTCCTGGGGTACCGCTACTACACCTTCGCGCCGACCGAACGCGACGGCGAGCCGGCCGTCATGGTGGAGCCCGGATCCGGGCTGGGGATCCTCCAGAACGAGGGAGAGTCAACCTTCGCCCGCCCCGTCCCGATGAGCGACTTGCCCGCGGGGATGCGCGAGCGCGCGCTGTCGGGCCCGCTCCTGATCATCAGCAAGACCAACGCCGAATCCACCGTTCACCGCCGCGCGCGGATGGACTACGTCGGCGTCAAGAAGCTGCGCGCCGACGGATCGGTGGCCGGCGAGCACCGCTTCCTGGGGCTCTTCACCTCGCAGGCATACTCGGAGCCCGCGCAGGACATTCCCATTCTGCGCCGGAAGCTGGACTCCATCCTCGAACGTTCGGGGCTCTCCGAGGGATCGCACGACTACAAGGAGATGATCACGATCTTCGGGTCTCTGCCCAAGGAGGAGCTGTTCCTCGCTTCGGCGGACGAGATCGCGAAGGACATCCGCACCATCCTGATCCGCTACAACACCGCCGAAGTGTTCGTCTCGGTGCGGCGCGACGCACTGGGGCGCGGCGTGTCCATCATGGTCGTGCTCCCCCGCAGCCGCTTTTCGGGGAGCTTCCGGCGCGAGTTCGAAGCCTGGCTGGGCCGTCGCTACACGGCCGAGATCCTCAACTACCACCTGACCATGAGCGAGGGCGACCAGGCCCGCCTCCACTTCTACCTTGGCGGTCCGAAGGCGGCGCTGGCCGAGGTCGACGCCGAGGAGCTCCGCGCCACGGTGGCCGATCTGACGCGCTCCTGGTTCGACGAGCTGCGCGACCTGCTCGCCGAGACGCGGCCGCCCGACGAGGCCACGCGCCTGGCGCGGCACTACGCAAGCGCCTTCGCGCCCGAGTACAAGGCCGCCAACGAGCCGCGGTTCGCCATCCGGGACATCCACGAGCTCGAGGCCATGCGCACCGAGGGACGCACGGAGTCGGTGCTCTTCTTCGACGATCACTTCGCCGGCGGCAAGTGCGAGCTCAAGGTCTACATCAAGCACCACCAGATCATCCTGTCCGACTTCATGCCGGTGCTGGAGAACTGCGGACTCCGGGTCATCGCGGTGTCTCCCTTCGAGCTTCGGGAGGAAGGCCAGGAGGACTCCGTCATCTACAGCTTCGACGTGCAGACGTCCGACGGGGGCCAGGTGGATGTGGCGGGCCGTGGACGAGTGCTGTCCGAGGCCATTCTGGCGGTTCGGGCGGGCGACGCCACCAACGACCGTTTCAACCGGCTGGTGCAGCGGACCGGAATGGCGTGGCGAGAGATCGAGGTGCTGCGCGCCTACGCCAGCTACGCGTTCCAGATCCGAGCGATTCCAAGCCGACGGGGGCTGGCCACCGCCCTCGACAGCTATCCGAGGCTGGGGCAGCTGCTCTTCGCGCTCTTCGAACTGCGCTTCGATCCCGACGGCGCGGACTCCGAGGAGGAACGCTCGGAGAGGGAAACGGAGTTGAAGTCGCAGATCTCCGAAGAGCTCGTCGGTGTCGGTTCGCTGGCGCACGACCGGGCGCTGCGAGCCTTCAACACGGTGATCCAGGCCACGATACGCACGAACTACTATCGCAACGGGGGCCGAGCGCCGACTCGCCTGTCGGGTGGCGTTCCCTACGTGTCGTTCAAGTTCGACTGCGAGCAGCTGCAGGCGGTCTCCAAGAGCCGGCTCAAGTACGAGATCTGGGTGCGCTCGTCGCGGATGGAGGGGATTCACCTGCGGGGCGCCTCGGTGGCACGGGGCGGCATTCGCCATTCCGACCGACCGGACGACTTCCGCACCGAAGTCCTTGGCCTCGTGTACACGCAGATGGTCAAGAACGCCCTGATCGTGCCCAGTGGTTCCAAGGGTGGCTTCGTGTGCCTGAGGTCCTTCGCCGAACGCGACGAGATGGCCCACGAGGCCAGGGAGCAGTACCGCACCCTCATGCGGGGGCTGCTGGACATCACCGACAACCTGCACGACGACGGGCGTCCTCCAGAGCGCGTCCTCCGACGGGACGGCTTCGACCCGTACCTGGTGGTGGCGGCCGACAAGGGGACGGCGCCGTTCTCCGACACCGCCAACGCCATAGCCGCCGACTACGGGTTCTGGCTCGACGACGCCTTCGCGTCCGGGGGCTCGAACGGGTACGACCACAAGGAGGTCGGGATCACGGCCGGCGGAGCATGGGAATCGGTCAAGCGGCACTTCCGCGAGATGGGCCGCGACATCCAGGAGGACCCGTTCACCGTCGCTGGAATCGGCGACATGAGCGGCGACGTATTCGGCAACGGCATGCTGCTGTCACGCCGCATCCGCCTCGTCGCCGCCTTCGACCACCGCCACGTCTTCATCGACCCCGACCCGGACCCCGAATCGAGCTTCGCGGAGCGCGAGCGCCTCTTCACCAAGCCTCGGTCGTCGTGGGACGACTACGATCGCTCGCTGCTGTCGCAGGGCGGCATGATCGTGCGGAGGGGGGTCAAGTCCGTGGACCTGACCGCCGAGGCGAGGGACGCGCTCGGGTTGTCGGCGGACGTGGCGACGCTGGACGGCGAGAGCCTCATCCGGGCGGTTCTGAAGGCCCCCGTGGACCTGCTCTGGAACGGCGGCATCGGCACCTACGTGAAGGCCGACCACGAGAGCCACGCCGATGCCGGCGACACGTCCAACGACCCCGTGCGCGTCGACGCGGACGACCTGCGGGCCAAGGTGGTCGGCGAGGGCGGCAACCTCGGCTTCACGCAGACGGCGCGCGTGCAATACGCGCTGCGGGGCGGCCGCATCAACACCGACGCGCTGGACAACTCGGGTGGCGTGAACCTCTCCGACCGCGAGGTGAACCTCAAGATCCTGCTCAACGAGATCCTCAACACCCAGGAGGTGACTCGCGAGGAGCGCAACGATCTGGTCGATCGCCTCACCGATCCCGTCGCCACGCTCGTGCTGCGCGACAACGAATCGGGGTGCCAGGCGGTATCGTTCGACGAGTACCGGGCACGGAGCAACGTGGACCACTTCTGGGCGCTCATGACCCACCTGAGCCGGTCGGGTCTGCTCGACCGCGACGCCGAGGGACTCCCCTCGTGGGATCAGCTCAGCTCGCGCAAGGAGGCAAATCAGTCGCTGACGCGGCCCGAGCTGGCGGTTCTGCTTTCGTACGCCAAGCTCCACCTCAAGGCGGCGCTTCTCGCCTCCGACCTACCCGACGATCCATCGGCTGCCGATTACTTCTTCGACTACTTCCCCTTCGAGGCCGTTCACGTCGTCGGGCGGGAGCGCGCGGCGAACCACAGGCTGCGCCGTGAGATCGTGGCCTGTCAGATGACCAACGATCTCGTGGACCTCATGGGATCGACCTTCGTCGATCGCCTGTCGCACGAGACGGGGCGCGAGCCGTGGGAGATCGCGCGCGCGTGGCTGGTCGCGGCCCAGTTGACCCAGCACCGGCTGCTCCTGAACGAAATCCGTTCCCGCGAAGGGATCGTTCCCACCGCGGTGACCTATCGCTGGTCGATGGATCTGGCCCGCGTGCTCGAACGCACCACGCGCTGGGTGCTGACGAACTGCGACCCCGAGGAGCCCACCGAAACCCTGATCCAGGGGAGCCTCAAGGGCCTGGGGGCGTTGCGCCAGAAGTTCCACGAGATCGTGGCGGGCGAAGATCGGCAGGACTTCCTGCGCAGGGTGCAGGACGGCATAAGCAGCGTGGACGACGAGCATTTCGTGCGCAATCTGGTCGCGTTGCGCTTCCTCGACCACCTGCTCGAGATCCTCCGCCTGGCCCGCGTCACCGACACCGACCCGGTGAAGGCGGCCCGCGTCTACTACTGGGTCACCGAGGAGCTGAGGATCCCCTGGCTCATCCGCTCCATCGAGGGAGAGGGCAAGTGGCAGCAGCGCTGGGCTCTGGGTCTGGTCCAGGATCTGGGCGCGATTCGACGCAACCTGACCGAGAGTGCGCTTGCGGGCGAGGGTGAGCTTGCCGACATCCTGGACTACTCGGAAGAGAATGCGCGCATGGCGAGATTCCACCGGATCCTGGAAGAGGTCGAGGCCGAGGATCCGATCAGCCTCGCCGGGTTGTCGGTCGCGATCCAGCAGATCCGACATCTGGCGGTGCGGCAGTAGGGGCGCCCAGATCCAGCAGCACGCCCTCCTTCACCCCCACGCTCGGAACCACGACGTGCTGGGCACGGGCGAGGCGCACGAAGTGGCGATAGACCAACGCGGCGGGGAGGATCACGTCGGCGCGGTCGGGGCGTAGGCGCAGTTCCTCGACCCTTTCGCGAACCGTCATCGCCGAGAGGAGATGAATGACCGCGTCGAGGCGGCCGGTCGGGAGCAGCGCCAGCTTGAGCGGGTCCATGTAGCTCAGCGCGAGCCGCCCGATCGCCTCGATGTTGCCCCCGGTGGCCGCGAATGCGGTGGGACCCGGGTAGGCGTCGGGCGGAGGGATCGTGAGCGCCCCCAGTTGACGGCGCACCCACACACCGACCGAATCGTGGCAACCGTCGGCGGCGGCAAAGGTCTCGAGCAGACGCACGGTGCCGATCCGGTAGGATTCGCTCCAGAGGATGCCGCTGTCGTCCACGAGAGAGACTTCCACGCTTCCTCCCCCCAGGTCGACCAGGATCCACCGTCCTTCGGAGAGATCCACGCGGCTGCGCACGGCCAGATGCACGAGCCTGGCCTCCTCCCTGCCGCTGATGGGCACCAGATCGATGTCGGACTCGGCCCGGATCCGCTTCAGAAAACGCTCGCGGTTCCGCGCTTCGCGGGTCGCGCTGGTGGCAACCGCGCGAAAGCGCTCCACACGCAGCCGGTCGATCTCGCGGCGGAAGCACCTGAACGCATCCACGGCGGCGTCCATGGTGGCGTTGTCCAGACCTCCCGACGTGAAGACCCGGTGTCCGAGCCGGATCGGCTTGCGGATCTTGTGGACGACCTTGTAGGACGACGGTGCCTCGAAATCGACCGCCACGAAGCGGATCGCATTCGACCCGGCATCGATGGCCGCGATGCGGGTCAACCGGCCCGCCCCGTCCCTGCGTAGGGAATCGCCGTTTCGGGCGCAGGCCATCGGCGACGGATGTACCAGACGAGCACGGGGAGGGTGAACCCGACCAGGATTACCCCGATGGCAACGTCGTCTCGCGCCGCCTGGACCTCGGCGGCCATGTCGACCGGAACCGAGACGTCGGACATGGACTCCGCGACGGTGGCGATCAGGTTGTTCGCGCCGTGGAAGACGATGGGCACGATGAGCGTCCCGCTTCGCAGGTACAGCAGGGCCGCAACGAGACCGACGATCCCGATCCCCACCGGATTCGCGTGCAGAATCCCGAATGCGACCGAAGACGCGACCACAGCGGTGGGCATCCCCCATCGGTGCCCCCACCGATTCACGAGAATCCCCCGGAAGAACACCTCTTCGACGACCGGCGCCACCACGACGGCGATCACCGCCATCGCGAGCCGGTACCCCAGGGTCTGGTCCGGCTCGGTGGCCAGCGCCTCGATCAGGAACTCCAGCACGCCCGGGGCAAAGACCGCGAGCCCGTAGGCGAAGACCGACCACGATCCGTACGAGAACGCCATCGCGACCGCCAGCAGGCCCGCGAGGGCGATCCACGCGGATCCGTCGAATCGTGCGGGAATCGTTCCCACAAGGCGCCGTAGCCCGATGCCCGAGCGCCGGCACGCCCAGACGATCCACCAGGCCAGGGCCGCATAGAGCCCGATGCCGAACGCGACTTCCGTCGTCTGCGGGTTGCCCGCGTCCAACGGCGTGAGAAGCGCGAAGGCGTGGAAAGCCGCGAGGAAGGCCAGACCCCCCGCGATCATCCACGGCATGACTGTGCGCGTCCGCAGGCGCTCGAATGGATCGGCGGCGACGTGACTTTCGGGGCCGCCCTCCATCAGCTCACGGGTCGGCGGTGCTTCGCAGCCCCGTAGTGGATCCCGTTGAAGAGCAGGGGGAAGGTCCCGTGCGGCTGTGAGCGGAAGGTGATCTTGGGACCGAACAGAAAGAGCTTTCCGGCACCGATGTCGGCCTCGATCATGCTCGTGCCGCCCTCAAGGTGCTGCTGGCCCCAGGCCCACCCGCTGACGAGCGGTTCGGGGGAGTCGTACCACGCGATGCGCCTCACGTTCGCGGCCCCCTCGCCGATCTGGTACACCGGGCTGTGGCTGTGCAGGACGTGGGCCCGCTCGCCCATCCCGTGGGTGATCGGGCTGCCGTGTTCGATGCGGACGTCGTGAATCGAACCCGGCGTGAAGTAGTCGTCGCGGCTCAGCCCGTTGCCGTCCTCGTCCACGAGGAAGCTGGTGAGCGGGAGGCCGAGCTGCTGACCCAACCGCGTGGATGTGCCGACCGCGACGATGGCCCCGCCGTTTTCGATGAACTCGCGCAGAGCGGGGGTGCTGGTCTCGGCGGTCAGCGAGCCGAGCCGCCCGCGCAGCGAGTCCGGCAGGCTGGTCAGGAAGTCCTCGTCGGGACCGTCGAATCTGCCGAAGCCACGCCCGAAGCCCAGCGCGCCGTCGGGGAGGACAATAACGTCGAAGCGCTCGTTGAGGCCGCCGGCGTCGATGTCCGGAGGGTAGATCACCTCGAAGTTGAACTCGAAGTCCTCCAGCACATGCCGGGTCCACCCGGACGGCATCGACCCGCCGTAGCGGTCCCAGAGACCGACCCGCGCGTGGGTCAGCTCGAACGCGGCCTCGGGCGCAGCCGCCACCCCATGGAAGGTGACCCCCAGTTGCGCGGCCCACCCTTCCAGCTCCGCGCGTGTCGCGGCGGCGGCCGGAATGAAGAAGGCGCCCGGTGCGAACGAGACGCCGGCCTCGTCGAACGAATCCTCCACCCAGAACGCCTGACCGCCCCCTGCCAGCACCCGGTTCACCGCGGTGAAGGCCGCGTTGACGTGGTCGACCATGTAGCCTGCCGGCGACTCGGCGCCCGCCACCGTGCCCGGTATGGGATCTGCCAGCCAGGCGATCTGCTCGAAGGGACCGCTGAATTCGTCGAGCACGCGATCGAACTCGACGCCCATCTGGAGCGCGAGCGTCCACCCGGCGTTGTCGTAGGGCGCGATCGGCGGCCCGCCGGGGTATTGGAAGTCGTTCGGGTGGTTCTGGGGCTCGAACATGTCGATCACCTGCGGCCGAAACGCCTGCGCGGTCGTGACCACGTAGGATCCCACCGGGTAGTCCTTCCCGGCGACCGCGAAGTCGTCCGTCGCCCGATGCACGGTCACGCCGTTCTTGAGCAGCGCGTTGACGAACCGGGTCGCGGTGGCGAAGCCGCGCTGGTCGGAGGGCAGGATGTAGCCGCGGGCGTCTCGGTTGGCGGGGTCCCGCAGGTGCGCCTCGTAGTCTCCCAGCGAGCCGCGCGGACCGACCTCTTCGGCGACGCGGTCGATCCACTTCGGCAGCACCGTCCACGAATCGCGGCTGCCCCGATCGATCGAGTTCGCGCCCATGCGCCAGATGTTGAAGAGCAGGTGCTCGCGGTTGCGCGATGCGTAGTCGAGCACGGCCCGGTTCGCCGTCTGCGAGTAGTCCACCGACTGGCGGAAGTGCCAGGCGCCCGGATTGACCGGCAGCGGCAGGTCGGCGTGCGTGATCTGGCGGTTCGGAAGGAAGGGAATCTCGATCGGCGTGGGGTGTCCGATGGTCTCGGTCAGCAGGCCGATCATGTTGTGGAAGTAGGGCGTGGTCCGCAGGCCGCCGTTCCACCAGGTCGAGTAGCTGGCGCCGCGGCGCATCGTCGTGCCGCCCTTGCCCTCGACGACCATGCGGTGGTGCATGGCCGAGCCGACCTGGTCGAGGCTGGTGATGATGATGGGGTCGAGGTTGTGGTTGGGTGGATCGCGGAAGGGCGGGGCGAACATCACCGTGCCCTGCGGACCTGTCTGGTGGTGGTTGTAGACGATCTGCGGGAACCACTCGCGGTACATCACCCGGTTCATGTTCTCGGTCTCGGCGAGCGAGGCCATGTAGAAGTCGCGGTTGTTGTCGTGCCCGGCGTACTTGTTGTACAGCACCGGAACGCCCTGAGTGGAGCGATCGAGCGGATCGTCGTGCCGCATGTACCAGTTGGCGACGAGGGCGTGCCCGTCCGGGTTGGCGTGCACCGCCAGCAGGATCACCTCGTCGAGGAAGCGCATGGTCTCGGCGTCGTCGCGGCTGACCATCTGCCACACCAGTTCCATGAGCTGCTGTATCCCAAGCACCTCCGTCGCGTGCAGGCCGCCGTCGATCCAGATGACCGCCTTGCCCTCGGCGGCGAGTTCGCGGGCCTCTGCCTCGGTGACCCCCTCGGCGTGCGCAAGCCGCTGGGAGATCTCCTTGTAACGATCCAGGCCGGGGCGGTTGGCGGGCGAGGTGATCGTCGCCATCCACTGCTCGCGCCCATCCTCGGATCTGCCGATGGACTCGAGCGTCATGCGGTCCGACTGCTCCGCGAGGAGATGCCAGTACTCGGTGAGGCCTTCGTAGTTGACGAGCTGGTAGTCGGCGCCGAGCTCGTGGCCGAACTGCTCCTCGGGAGAGGTGAGCTGCCCGGCGACGGGTGAGCCGGGAGCGGCCGACGCGGCGAGTAGAAGGAGCGTGGCCACCGCTGGCGCGCGGCGGACACCGGTGCGAGTGCAGGCTCCGGCACGGATGGAACCGGCGGCGTGGGCAGGTGCCCCCGCACTGTGCGACGTGGTGGGTTCGGCATGGCTGAAGATCATGGGTGCCCTCTTGCTTGCGGCGACGTTTGCGACGGAATCTCGCTGCCTAGAGTAGCGCCGCAGGGCGGGGCTGCGAAAGGATGCAGCGTCACCCTCGCGGCGCGTCACCCACCGCCGCCCATGGTGACCCTGCCGCCCACATACAGGCCGCGGCGGGGAGCGGAAAACCCCCACGCCTCCTGGTACTCCGCACCCAGCATGTTCTCGGCCCTTGCGGTCAGCGCGAAGCCCGGCATCGCGCCGCGTCTCTCCGTGATCTCGACCTCGGTCGACAGATCCAACACCGTGTAGGCGGGCAGCGTCACCGGCGTCGCGGGGTAGGTGGAGAAGTCGCGATCCGAGCGGTCGCCCACGCGGCGCACGCTCACTTCGAGTCCAACCGCTTCGGTGACCCGGATCGCGGTCGTCGCGCTCGCGGCATGCGTCGGACGGCGCAGCAGAGGCTCGCCCTCGACGAAGGTCGCCCCCGGCCCCTCGTGGAACCCGGCGTCCTCGACTTCGGTGTCCAACCAGGTGTAGCCGGCCGCGAGCCGAAGCGGTCCGGTGCCGACCGACGCCTCGGCCTCCACTCCCCGGCTGCGGGCCCGGGCGATGTTGTGGTAGTTGGGGCCGCCCTGCCGAGGCGGAGAGAAGGTGTATTGGATCAGGTCGCGGTAGCTTTGGCTGAACCCGGTCACCGAGAGGGTGAAGGCGCCCAGGTCCTGGTCGAAACCGGCCTCGACGCTGGTGGAACGCTCCGGTTCGAGGTCGGGGTTGCCGGTGGCGAACCCGGTGGCGTAGGTCTCGAAGAAGGTGGGCTCCTTGATACCGGTCCCAGCCGCCAACCGAAGGCGAGTGCGCTCGGCCGGTGAGCGCCAGGCTGCGCCCGCCTTCCAGGTGGCCGCCTGGCCGAAGCGCTCGTTCCTCTCGATTCGCACGCCCCCGTTCAGGGCGAGCCCGCTCCGCAGCCACGAGAACTGCGAGTAGCCGGCGTGGTTGCGGCGGTCGTTCGCGGAGCTGGACGAGCTCGGGCCGTATTGCGACAGCGACCGGCTGAAGGCGCGGACGGCTTGCTGCTCGAACTCGTACCCGACAGTCAGCAGCGTACCTTCGCGGGGGCGCCACACCGTGCGGGCGCCGCCGGTCGTCCGCCGGATGTCGTTCAGACTGGTGTAGCCGAAGAAGCCGAGGGTGTCTGCCGGCCCGTCCGGCGCGTCGTCGGTACCCCGGTCCGACTCGTTGACGCCAAAGGTGAAGCGAGTCTCCAGCGCGTCGGTCCAGCGCCGACCCGCGTCGAAACTCAGCGTCAGCGCGTCGCCGTGGGTGTAGGCGTTGCGGTCGGTGAGCCTGCCCGAGCCATCGGTGGGGAAGTGGAAGCGCCGGTCGTCGTAGCGGACGGTCAGGGCGGCGTCAGCGCGGGGGCCCAGCAGTCCCTGCACTCGTCCCGTGAAGGTGGTCTGGCTGTGACTGTTGTTGTAATCGAGGATGCCATCCGTGTCGTTGCGGCCAAGGGAAAAGGCGTAGGAGAGGGCGTCGCCGCCGCCCGAGAGGGTGCCCTGCCAACGCCGCGTCGCAAAGCTGCCGGCCTTGAAGGAGAGCATCCCCCGGGCCGGGCCGGCCCCCCGCCGCGTGAAGATCTGGATCACTCCCCCGACCGCGTCGGAGCCGTACAGCGCCGAAACGGGGCCACGGATGATCTCGATGCGCTCGATGTCGCCCGTGGTGAGCGACCCGAGGTCGACGGAGCCGCCGGGCTCGTTGATGGCCACGCCGTCGACGAGCACCCGGACATGGTCCGACTCGCCGCCACGCATGAAGCCCGACACCAACGCCCCCAACGAGCCGGTGCGCACCACGGCCAGGCCCGGCACCCTCCTAAGCGCGTCGGCGACGTACTCGATCCCGGCGCGCCGCAGCTCCGAGCCGTCGATGACGGTGGCGTGGGCGGTCACGGTCCACGCCGGCTGGGCCCATCGGCTCGCAGTGACCACGAGCCCCTCCAGGCTGATGGGAAGCTGCGCCGACAGGTCTCGCGGCGCCGGTGCCAGAACTGCCAGAACTGCCAGAACGGCGAAGGCGATCGCGAACTTGCCGATCGGGCGGACAGGGTTGGCGGCCCTGGGGCCGCGGGGGGTGGTCGATGTGGCGGCGCAGTGAGCGAAACGCGTCATGACGGCTCTCCCTTGTCGCGTGAAGGGCAAGGGTGATGCCGTGGCGTCTTGCACCCTCGCCTCCCCGCGGAAGCGTTGTGATGGGTGCCGGACGGGCACGTCTCCTGGCTCGAGGCCGCCAGATCCGCCTTCCCGGGACCCGGCAGCCCTGCGGCTTCAGGTGGATCCCAGTGGCATGTCGGACCGGCGTTCCGGGAAAGTCCCGGACCTCTCACAGTGGCGGGGCCGCGCCGGAATCTCACCGGCTTCCGTTTGGCCCCTCCGGCCGAATCGTTGATGTGACGCGCATCGTAGCCGACGGCGGGGGACGAGGCAAGGGGCCGCTCGCTGCCCGGCGCGCGATTCGACCACCTCTTGTTCCATCGATAAAACCATAATAATGTACGTTACCTGCTTTTATGTCCATTATCATGGTTATTACAATTGTCAACACCGTTCAGAGGAACCATCCCCCTTCCCGTTCTACGCCTCCTCCGCACGCTCGGTCGCGACATCCGCGATGCGCGCCTTCGCCGCCGCATTCGCGCCGCGACCGCAGCGGAACGCGCCCTAATCAGCCGAACCACCCTGCACAGGATCGAGCGCGGTGAACCCGGGGTCTCGATGGGCAACTACGCGACCGTCCTCTTCGTGCTGGGACTGCAAGACGGGATTGCGGAACTAGCCGACCGGAGCCGCGACCCGCTGGGGCTGGATCTGCTGGAGGAGCGTCTGCCGCAGCGGGTCAGGGTGCCTCGCCGTAGCCACGACCGCGGTTCGCCCGACAAGGGTTGAGGGCCTTCGGGTCATGGAACGCGAAATCCTGGTTCACGCGGAGGTGGAGGGCTCGACCGTTCTGGTCGGGCACCTGCGGGTGCGAGTCCGCAGGGGACGGGAGAGCGCGTCGTTCGAGTATGACCGCTCGTGGCTCGACCACCGGGACCGCTACTCGCTCGAACCGGCGCTCGCAATCGGACCGGGCCCCTTCCACACTCGTGCTGCCCTTTTCGGGGCAATCGGCGACTCGGCCCCGGATCGCTGGGGACGCGTCCTTCTGCGCCGTGCCGAGACTCGGCGGGCAAGGCTCGAGGGGAGGATGCCTCGCACCCTCTTCGAGTCCGACTTCCTCCTTCTGGTGGATGACGAGCTGCGCGTTGGCGCACTCCGGTTCCAGACCAGAACCGACGGACCGTTTCTGGCCAAGCCACGTCCAGAGGGAGTTCCGCCTTTTGTCGAACTGGGTCGTCTGCTGGCCGCGTGCGACCGCATCGCACGGCGCGAGGAGCTCGGTCGGGACCTACGGTTGCTGCTCGCTCCCGGATCGTCGCTGGGTGGCTCGCGCCCCAAGGCGGTGGTCAGGGATCGCGACGGGGCGTTGGCGATCGCGAAGTTCCCCAGTCCGCAGGACGACCGCGACATCGTCCTGTGGGAGGGTGTCGCACTTGCCCTGGCGGACCGGGCCGGAATCGCGGTTCCCGAATGGCGCCTCGAGTGGGTGGCTGGACGACGTGTGCTCGTCGTGCGACGGTTCGACCGCGTGCCGGGGCGGCGAATCCCCTTCCTCTCGGCTCTCGGCATGCTGGGTGCCGCCGACAACGAGACGCGCTCCTACCTCGAGCTCGCAGACGCGTTGCGCGCCCATGGAGCGGCACCCCGGACCGATCTCCCGGATCTTTGGCGACGGGTCGTTTTCAGCGTGCTGATCTCGAACACGGACGACCACCTGCGCAATCATGGCTTCCTGCACGGCCGCGCCGCGGGCTGGCGCCTGTCCCCCGCCTACGATCTGAATCCCACGCCGACCGACGAACGACCCCGTGTGCTGTCGACCCACATCGACGAACACGACGGCACGGCCTCGCTGGATCTGGCGCTGGCCACGGCAGGGTACTATGGCCTCTCCGCGCGCGATGCCAAGCGGATTGCGGGAGAGGTGGGCCGGGCGGTCGCCGAGTGGCGCGCGACCGCCAGGCAAATGGGCGCGAGCCGTGCAGGTGCCGACCGAATGGAGTCCGCGTTCGCCCACCAGGATCTTGAACGGGCGCTGGCGTTGGCGTGAAGGGCGAGGAGCGAACGCGCTACTCCTCGCTCGCCCGCAGCGCGTCCTCCAGGGCGTCGAACGGCAGCACCGCGCACCTCACCCGGCTAGGGAAGCGCTTCACTCCCGCGAGCGCCCGCAGATCGCCCAGCCGTTTCGGCATGGCCGGTCCGTCGGGCGTCAGGGCCTCGGTGAAGGCGTGGCGCAGGTCGGCCACGGCGGCGATCTGCTTGTCCCGCACCAGCGTGGTTATCATCGAGGCCGCAGCCAGGGTGATCGAGCACCCTCGGCCGTCGAAGCTCACGTCGGCGATGCGGCCGTCCTCGACCCGCGCCCAGATCTTCACCGTGTCACCACAAAACCGGTTGTGGGCGGTGCCGGACATGGCCGGGGCGTCGAGGGGGCCGCGGTTGCGGGGCCGCCGGAAGTGATCCCGGATCACCGCCTGGTGGAGTTCGTCGCTCAGGGTGGCTGCCAATTTGTTGCGCACCTCGCCGCGAGACGTAGCTTCGGGTTCATGGACCACACGAACAGCAGAAAGACGAACGCCGATCCGGTTCTCGCGCAAGCGACCGAGTGGCTGGACGCCGGTCGCCGTATCGCGCTGGCGACCGTCACGAGGACCTGGGGATCGGCGCCCCGGCGCGCCGGAAGCCACATGGTGATCGCCGACAACGGCGACTTCTCGGGGTCCGTTTCCGGCGGCTGCATCGAGGGCGCGGTGATCCAGACGGCGCTCGAAGTGATCGACACGGGTGTGCCGCGCGCGCTGGAGTTCGGCGTCACCAACGAGATGGCGTGGGAAGTGGGACTGGCCTGTGGAGGAAGGGTGCACCTCTTCGTCGAGCCGGTCGTCGAGGAGCGGTCGTGACCGAGTTGCCGCACAGCGTCGGATGAAGGCCGACCTGCTTCGCGAGGTGGTTGCCGCGCAGCGGAGCGGGCGCGACTTGGTGCTGGCGACCAGGCTGGCCGACGGGGCTCAGCGGCTGATCGAGGCCGGCGGTCGCGAAGGCGAAGACGCGTTCGGGCTGGACCGGGACGTGGTCGCGCAGGTTCTCAGGATCGGCGAGTCGCGGACGGTGGAGACGCCACGCGGTGCCGTGTTCCTGCGTCCGTACATCCGTTCCCCACGCCTGATCATCGTCGGGGCCGTGCACATCGCGCAGGCTCTCGTGCCCATGGCGCAGATCGCCGGCTTCGACGTGACGGTGCTGGATCCGCGCCAGGGTTTCGCGACGGCGGACCGCTTCCCCGGGGCGGCGCTCGTGAACGAATGGCCCGAAGCCGTCATGGCGACGCTGCGGCCCGACGACCGCACCGGACTCGTCGCGCTCACGCACGATCCCAAGATCGACGACCCCGCACTGATCGCCGCGCTGGAGAGCAACGCCTTCTACATCGGCGCGCTCGGCAGCCGCAAGACCCAGGGAGCGCGGCGGGAGCGGCTGGGTGCCCTGGGCTTCACGCCCACCGACCTGGACCGGATCCACGGGCCGGTTGGCCTCTCCCATCGGGGCGCGGACGCCCGAGGAGATCGCGGTCGCGGTGCTGGCGCAGGTGATCGAAGCGCTGCGGCTGTAGTCAGGGTGGGGGAATCGCGGCCCGCTGGGACAGGAAAGGTAAGACCGGGTCGTCATCGGTCCATCATCGCCGAACGCGGAGGGACGCCGATCCGCTGAACATTCGTTCCCAGCGCCGATTCGACCGCCGTGGCCCGGGCTAGCAGGGCGTGATCGGTGCCGGTGCGGCCGATGAGCTGCAAGCCTGCCGGCATGCCGTGCTCGTCCAGCGCGACGGGGAGGCTCGCCGCGCACATGTCGAGCATGCTCACCGGACCCGTGCCGGACAGCATGGCCCGGTTGACGGCGCGGTAGACGTCCAGATCCTCCAGCGAGGAGAGGGTGGGCGGCGTGATCGGGAGGGTGGGGGTGGCGAGGAGGTCGATGCGCCGCTCGTCCATGCGGGCGTGGAGACTCGCCGACAGGCGATGGCGCAGACGGAGGAGCGAGATATACTCGACCGCGCTCACCTGGCCGGCCGATTCCAGCCGCTTCCCGACGGTGGGATCCAGGATGGCGGTCCATCCGGGCAGGTGTCGCTCCAGCGACTCGGAGCGCTCCGGGGGCACCAGCAGTCCGCCGGCCAGATAGCGCTCGCCGGCCTCGCGCAGCTCGGGGGCTTCGACCTCGACGACGTGGGCGCCCGCGTCGTCCAGTTCGGAGAGAGCCCGCATCAGGGCGGCTGCGATGTCGGGCTGCGTCTCCTGCCAGAGCCCGTTCCGGGGGACGCCGATGCGGAGACCGCCGAGGCCGTTGGCGCCGGGTACGTCGCCGGAGGCCGTGGCGGACGGGTCGCCCGCATGTGCCAATCGGTCGATCACGGTGAACGCGTGGCGGGTGTCCTCTGCGGTGTGGGTCAGGAACCCCACCGTGTCGAGCGTGGTCGAGAGGGGGACGACGCCATCGGTGGGCCATCTTCCCGTGGTGTGGCGCATGCCCACTACCCCCGTGGCCGATGCGGGAATCCTCACCGACCCTCCGGTGTCGCTTCCCAGCGCGATCCGGGCCGACCCTTCCCACAGACTCACCCCTGCACCGGACGACGATCCGCCCGGCGCGCGATGTTCCGAGGCGTCCCAGGGGTTCACCGGCGTTCCGGTGTTGGGATTCAGGCCGATGCCGCCGAAGGCCAGCTCGACGGTGTGCGTCTTGCCCACGATGACCGCGCCCAGTCGGCGGAGCGCGCGCACGAGAAAGCCCTCGCGCCGCCACCGTTCGGGAAGCTCGCGCCTGGTGCCGGCGCGGATCGGGAGACCCTCGACGCCGTACAGATCCTTGACCGAAACCGTGATGCCGGCCAGCGGACCCGGATCCCGACCCTGGGCCACGGCCGCGTCCACCGCATCGGCCTGCCGGCGCGCGCCGCGGCGGTCGAAGATGATGTAGGCGCCGAGGTCGCTGGCTTCGTGGCGCCGGATGGCTTCCTCCACCTGCGATCGGGCGGTGGTGGTGCCGCTCCGGACATCGGCGGCGATCCGGGCAATCGAGTGGCGTGTCATGGAAGGTCTCTGGGCAGCGGGTGGAGTCGAGGGTGGAATATGGGCGAACCTGCGGCGGCTTGCCCTACATTGGACGGATGTCGACACCTCGAATCCGAATAAGGTGGTGCAACGACGCCCCGGTCGCCGCTGGCGGCACCTTCATCCTGTACTGGATGACGGCTGCGCGCCGCACGCAGTGGAACTTCGGGTTGCAAAGAGCCGTCGAGCACTGTGCCGCGCTGCACCTGCCGCTGGTCGTGCTGGAGCCGCTGCGTGCGGCCTACCCCTGGGCGAGCGACCGCTTCCATCGCTTCATCGTCGACGGAATGCTCGACAACAAGAGGCGCTGCGCCGAGTGCGGGGTGGCCTACCATCCGTACATCGAGCCATGGGACGGTGCCGGGAAGGGGCTGGTCGAGGCCCTGGCGGCGCGCGCGGCGGTCGTTGTTACGGACGACTTCCCCGCCTTCTTTCTGCCGCGCATGCTGCACGCGGTGGCGACTCGGCTGACTGTTCGCATCGAGGCGGTGGACTCGAATGGCCTGCTTCCGATGCGTGCCGCCGACCGCACTTTTCCGACCGCGTACGGGTTCCGCCGCTTTCTTCAGCGGCACCTGCCCGCGAACCTGCCGGCCGCCCCCGCTCCCGACCCTCTGGCCGCGCTGCCCCCGCTCCCCACCGTCGTGATCCCCGCGGACATCTTCGAGCGATGGCCGTCCGCCGCTCTGGACGACGCTTCAGCCATCATCGCCGGCCTGCCGATCGACCACTCCGTGCCCGCCGTCGCGCAGCGGGGCGGTTCCGAAGCTGCGGCCGCGCACCTGGAGCGCTTCGTTTCGCGGCTGCTGCCCCAATACGCCACGGATCGCAACCACCCGGAGCGTGACGCCACCAGCCGCCTCTCCCCCTACCTCCACTTCGGCCACGTCTCGGCTCATCACATTTTCGCGCAGGTCGCGGAACGCGAGGAGTGGCGGCCGGCCCGACTCTCGGACGAGGCCAGGGGACGGCGCGCGGGCTGGTGGGGCATGGGCGAGAGCGCGGAGGCGTTCCTCGACCAACTGGTTACCTGGCGCGAACTCGGGTTCAACCGCTGCCTGCACATCCCGGGGTACGACCGCTTCGACGCCCTTCCACCCTGGGCCCGCAAGACGCTCGCCGAACACGAGGACGATCCGCGCGAGGCGATCTACGAGCTGGGCGAACTCCAGCGCGCCCGGACGCACGATCCGCTCTGGAACGCGGCCCAGAACCAGCTTCGACGAGAAGGCCGCATCCACAACTACCTCCGCATGCTGTGGGGGAAGAAGATTCTGGCGTGGAGCGAGAGCGGCCAGGCGGCACTGCGGACGATGGTTCACCTGAACGACAAGTACGCGCTGGACGGACGAGATCCGAATTCCTACACGGGAATCCTCTGGGTGCTTGGCCTCCACGACCGCGCGTGGGGCCCGGAGCGGCCCGTGTTCGGCAAGATCCGCTACATGACCTCTACCAACACCGCGCGCAAGTACCGCGTGCGTGGCTACATCCGCGAGTACGCGAAGCCGTGACGTTCCCGAAGCCCGTGCTCGTGATGAGCCAGTGCCTGGAGTTCGAGCCCTGCCGCTACGACGGCGGGCGGATCCGGTTCGATCTGGTCAAGGCGTTGGAGCCTTACGTGGAATACAAGCTGGTATGCCCGGAAGTCCAAGTCGGACTGGGAGTTCCACGAGATCCGATTCGCGTCGTGGCATCCGGAGAGCGCAATCTGCTCGTACAGCCGTCCACCGGACGCGACCTCACCGACGTCATGGAGGGGTTCGCCGCGCGGTATGTGGGAGACCTCGACGAGGTGGACGGTTTCATACTGAAGTCGAGGTCCCCGAGCTGCGGGCTGGGCAGCGTCAAGATCTTCGACGGGCCGCAGTCCCGCGCGGCGGTGAGGCGCGGCGCAGGCCTGTTCGCTGCCGCCGTGCTGGAGCGCTACGGCGACCTCGCCGTCGAGGACGAGGGGCGTCTGCGCAACCACCGCATCCGCGAGCACTTCCTCACCAAGCTCTTCGCGCTGGCGCGTCTCCGCGAGGTCGCGAAAGCGGGCCGCGTGGGGGGCCTCGTCGGGTTCCATGCAGCGTACAAGTTCCTGCTGCTGGCCTACAGCGAACGCGGGCTGCGAGGGTTGGGCCGGGTGGTGGCGAACCCCGAGCGCGAGCCGTTCGAGGCGGTGATGGCCGCATACCGCGCCGGGTTCCTGCGGGCGATGCGCGACACGCCGCGCTACACGGCGATCATCAACGTCCTGCAGCACGTCTCCGGCTTCTTCGGAAAGTCGCTCACCCGGGGCGAGAAGCAGCACTTCACGCGACAGCTCGACCGCTACCGCGAGGGCCTGTTGCCCGCGAGCGCGATCACGTCGCTGCTGGAGTCCTGGGCGGTTCGCTTCGGATCGAGCTACATCCTGGACCAGGCGCTGTTCGCACCCTTTCCCGAAGCACTGGCGAGCCCGGCCGATTCCGGGAAGGGACGGTCCGCAGGGCGCTGAACGACCACGGGTGGACGCCGACCAGCTGCGTCACCGCCCACGAGTCCAGGTCTCGAAGAAGCCGTCGCCGGTCTCGCGAACCGCGTTGCCGAAGAGCCGGCCCGACAGCTCCAGGGTCCCCCTCATCTGGTGGAAGAGGGCGTCGGAGCCCTGCCGGAACACCGGAACCGCAGTCACGTGCGCGTGGTCCATGGACACGTTCAGCGCCAGCGAATCCCTACCGTTGACCGCGTGAATCGCCACGGCCTCGGGTGACCCCTCCCCCTCCGGGCCCGGCCAACGGTTCGAGAGCTCACGAATCGTGAAGACGCCCGCGAAGCCGTCTTCGTCGGCGAGGTAGAGGAATCGGCCTCCCCGCGCGACCTCCGGACCTTCTCCGGTGCGCGTCACGCCCCCGTAGAGCACGGAGTACGGACCTGCGGTCGCCTGCCCCCAGTCCCATGTCACCCGCGACCAGGTGCCCCAGTTGTGGTCGTGGTAGGTGCGCACGTCGTCGAGCCGGTCGCACCGCGGGCCCTCGCAGATCTGCCCCGTGGCTCGACCGTCGAGCAGGGGCACCGTGTAGCCGGAGGTGAAGTCCGTGCTCCCGATGTCGACCGGGGGCAGGTGGCGGCGCGTGCGCTCGGAAACCGTGAGGTCGACGGTGAGCGGAGTGCCGCCGCCGTCCGCCGGGACCCGTGCGAGCAGCCTGTATGTGCCGTCGGGCTGGAGCGTGACGCTGGACGAGCCCATCGCGAGGTCGGGGTGACCTGCCGCGAAGGCGACCTGCGCGGGCTCGACCGCGAGGAAGTACGCGCGCACGGCCGCCGGTTCCGGCACCACCCGGGTGGCCAGGATGCGGCCCTCCCAGCGCCCTTCGGGAACGGCCCCGGCCACCATGTAGGTCAGGTAGAGCCATCCCGAGTCGGGGAGCAGGATGTTGAAGTAGTGCCACTCCGCCCAGGTCGTGTCCTGGGCCGCCGGGCCGCCGGGAAGGTGCATGGCGTCGATCGAACCGAGGAACTCGGCCGCCGAGGGGCTGCGCCAGCGGTGGTCGGCGTCAAGGTCGGCCCAGTTCCCGGCCAGCAGGTCGGGTGCAGCGTCGAGGGTGCCCGCCAGATCGGGGATCGCGGCCCCGGCGGAGATCGCCACGAGTGCCGTATCGGTCTCCAGGTAGAGGAGCTCGTCGTCGATCCACGGGGCGACGGCCGCGATCCGGTCGTCGAAGCGGGTTCCCGCCAGCACCTCGCGGTAGAGAAGGGGGGCCTGCTCGACGGCGAAGTACATGGAGCTGGTGCCGCCGGTCCGGAGCGTCTCCAGGTCGATGCCGCGAGGCAGGACGATCAGGTCGCCGCCGCCGAAGAGAGTTCTGTCGCGCGCCTGGTCGACCATCGCCTGGCCGACCGACAGGAGCACGATCGTGACCCCGACGCCAAGTGCGTAGCCGCCCAGGAGAAGCGCGCTGCGTCCTGATCGCTGCCGGACCGAGGCCCAGACGAGACGCCGGATCATGGGGCCGCCCTCCCGTCCACGACCTCGATGCTCCGCCGCGCCCCTGCCGCGAGTTCGAGGTCGTGGGTTGCGACCACCAGGGTGGCGCCTTCGGCGTTCAGGGACTGGAAGAGCGCGAGGACCCGGCGCGAGGTTGCGCGGTCGAGTTCACCGGTCGGCTCGTCCGCCAGCAGGAGCGCGGGTTCGTTCACCAGCGCCCGGGCGATGGCGACGCGCTGGCACTGTCCGCCGGAGAGTTCGCCCGGTCTGTGGTGCAGCCTGTCGGCGAGACCGACGCGCTCGAGCACGGCGGCGGCGCGTTCACGCCGATCCTTGCGGCGCACCCGCGCGGCGGCGAGGGGAAGCTCCACGTTCTCGAGCGCGGTCAGCATCGGGAGCAGATGGAACCGTTGGAACACGAGGCCGACGCGCTCGAGGCGCAGCGCGGACCGGGCCTCGACCGACATTCGGGCCAGATCGCGCCCCAGGAAGACCACCTCGCCCGATGTCGGGGTGTCCACCCCGCCGAGCAGGTGCAGCAGGGTCGACTTGCCGGAACCGCTCGGTCCGGTGACGGCGACGAAGTCCCCCCGTGCGACCGAGAGCGAAACGCCGCGCAGCGCCCGCACATGCGACTGTCCCGTGCGGTAGGCGCGGGTCACGTCCCTGGCGAGGACGACGATCTCGGACACGGGCGCGGCCGCCTCGTTCATGGGGCGTCCTTGTGCAGGATCGCCGCCACTTCGAGCCGGGTCGCGTTCAGCGCCGGGATCAACCCCGCGGTCACGCCCGCGACGAGCAGCAGACCGAAGGCGGTGGCGAGGCTGTCGGTGCCCACGACGAAGAAGCGCACGGCCTGCGGCAGTCCGGGGAAGTCCGAGAGAATCGATTCGAGGTAGGTCGCCACCAGCACCGACAGCGCGACTCCGATGCCGCCGCCGATGGTGCAGAGAACCACGCTCTCGGCCGCGAGGCCACTCACGATCCGTCGTCGCGAGAGGCCGATCGCCCGCAGCGCCGCGATCAGGCCCAGCCGCTCGCTGACCGACACGGCGGTGAGGGTGCCGACCAGCAGGGTGGCGACGACGAGGCTGACGGTTCCCAGGATCAACGCAATCTGCCGGAAGTACGACAGGCGTGCGCGGGTGCGCTCCGCGACCCCGGCCAGGGTCACGATCTCGACTCTGCCCACGCTGGCCAGGATCGCGGCGCGCACCGAGTCGGCATCGTGGCCCTCGCCGGCGCCGATCATAGCGAAGGACACCTGGTCCTCCTGCGAGGAGAGCGCCTGCAGGTCGTCCAGGCGCATCACGATCTGGCGATCGCCGCGAGACGCGAAGACGAACTCCCCCGAGCCGGAAACGCGCGCCGTCGTGCGGCGTCCCCACGCGCCGGTTCCGCCGGCGAGACGCAGCCTCAACGTGCTGCCCGGATACGCCCCCAGAGCCTCCGCGACATCGGAATCGACGAGCACCTCGCCCGGCCCGGGGGTGTCGCCGTCGGTCAACCGGTAAAGGCTCTGGTCGCCGGGATCCATGCCGAGCGCCAGAACCTGGACCATGCTATCCAAGCCCTCTCCGACGGTGCCGTCGCCGATCTCGGCCGTCACCGAAGCCGCCAGCACGGGCGCGACCCGCTCGACGCCCGCAACCCTCTCCAGGCTGTCCCGCAGTGCCGCGAACCCGCCCACCGTCGCCTCGGTGTCGAAGGGCAGCGTGCCCTGCGGGGTGAGGCGCAGCTCGTACCCTCGCGATTCCAGCAGTTCGCCGAAGCTCCGGGTGATGCCCCGTCCCAGCATGAGCATGTCCGCGAGCATCGCGGTGGTCACGGCCACGCCCGCCAGGGTGAGGATCGTCCGCAGGGGGCGCTGGCGGAACTCACGGATGGAATTGAGCGCGAGCATGCGTTCTCCGGCGTCCCCTCAGCGTCCCATTTCGGCCAGCGGATCGGACGCCAGCATTCTGACGCCCGCGAACACGCCCGCGGCCATGCCCAGCACGACGGCCAGCGCCAGCGCCTCGGCGACCACCACACCGGTCACCTGGGAGAACACGAGCGCGGTGTCGTAGTAGCGCTGGTAGTAGGCGTTGACGAGCGCCGACGCGGCGACCCCCACACCGAGGCCGGCGGCCCCCCCGAGCGTGGAGAGCAGCGCCGCCTCCGCGAAGGTCCACCAGAAGAGGAAGCGGCGCGGTATCCCGGCGAGCCGCGCCGCCGCGATGGGGACGCGCCGCTCCTGCACCTTCAGGATCATGATGCAGGTGAGGAACACGCCGCCCGCGATCAGGGTGATCGCCGCGATCGCCGTGTGGAAGCGGCTGACCACCCGAAACGTCGTCGAGGATCGCTCGGCCACTTCTCTCACGGGCAGCACCTGCGCGCCCGGCAGCAGCGGCTCGAGATCCCGGGCCAGTGCCGCGATGTCGACGTCGGGCCGGGCGAGCACGGTGAAGTAGTCCACCTCGTTCTCGCGGCCGGTCAGCTCTTGCAGGTGCGGGAGGTGGAAGAGCACACGCGGTCGCGTGGCGTAGAGGGTGGCAGGGTCCGGCGGCGGCTCGAAGATGCCCGCCACCGACGCCGTGCAGGGTTCGGCATCGACGGCCGATCGCACCCGGACCGTCGAGCCGACGGCCAGCCCGGCGTCTTCGGCATAGGGCCGTTCGACCAGCACTTCGAGCCCGTCGGGGCAGTCCTGCCCGCCGACCGACGAGGGGATCCACGCGGCGAGCGCGATCCACACCGCCATTGCCGTCATCGTGGGCGCACCGGTCGTGGGCGACCCATGCGTCCGGGGCCTCTCCGCGTGAGGAGTTGCGCCTACCTCGTTCCTGCGGCGGTCATGCCGTCGGGGAAGATCTCGTTCCATCCCGCGAGGAAGCGGTTCATCTCATCCTCCGTGCCAATCGACACGCGCAGGTAGTCGAGCATCGGCGGGAAGTCGCGGCCCACCGCGATGTCGCGCTCACGGAACGCGGCTCTCACCTCGGACGCGGGACGGCCGGTGTGGACCATGAAGAAGTTGGTTTCGGACGGAATCACCTCGAAGCCCTGGCCGCGAAGCTCGTTCGCGGTGGCGTCGCGGAGCGCGATGGTGGTCTCCCGCACCCACTTCTCGGACTCCTGGTCTTCGAGCGCCGCCACGCCGCCCCACTTGACCAGCGCGTTGATCGTGCCGGTGGAGTAGGTCCGCATCTGGTCGATCATCTCCGCCGGGGCGATCCCGTAGCCCAGACGCAGCCCGGCCATGCCGTAGATCTTGGAGAAGGTGCGGGTCACCAGAACCTTGCGGCCCTCCTTGATGTATGGCACCGCCGTCGCGTACGACGGGTCCTGCACGAAGTGGTGGTACGCCTCGTCGATCAGGACGGGGATGTCCTCGGGGATGCCGTCCAGCAGGCGGCGGATGTCGTCGTCGCTGACGACCACGCCGGTCGGGTTGTTGGGGTTGCACACGTAGACCATGCCCACGTCGCGGTAGTTGCGCTTCGTGACCTTGATGAGGTCGTCGATGTCCTGGGTGTGGTCGGACAGCAGCGGACGCGCGATCACGTCGGCGTCGACTCCCGTGGCCGCCCGGTACACGGTCAGGAAGGTGGGCTCGACCCCGACGACCTTCTCCTTGTGGTCGAGGAAGGCGATGCCCGCGACCTTGAGCGTCTCTCCCGAACCCGCGTGCATGATGATGTTGCGGGTGTCGACGCCGTGGTGCTCGGCGATCTTCTCCAGGATGTCCCCGTCCGGATAGCCGTAGCGGTTGGAGTACTTCCACGCGGCGTTCATCGACGCCATCATCTTCTCCGACGGCCCGTACGGGTTCTCGTTGGACGACAGCTTGGTGAGGTCGTCGTAGGGGTCGGCGGGGGCGAGCCCGGGCGGCGGGGGCCGCAACCCGAGCGACGCGAATGCCGAGCGGGGCCTGAGGCCGATGGCGCCCAGGGCGGCGGCCGCGCCACCCATGAAATGCCGACGAGAGAATCTGGTGTTCATCCTGTTGTCTCCTTCTGAACCGGGATGCGGACAGTGCAACGCCGCCGGTCGACCGTGACCGACGCAACTTGTGGGATCATAGTCTACGGCGGGGCTGCGCGCCAGTTGGGGGGTGCCGGTATGTCTGCGACGTGGAGAACCCGGTCCGCCAGATAGGGGTGCCTTCGCACCTTGCCGTGGAAGTGGGTGTCGGCTGTGACGACGGGATACGCTTCGTGAATGGCCAGCGCCAGATAGACGCAGTCGTAGATCGAGTGCCGGAGATCGGCCGCCAGGCGCGCGCTTGAGGCGGCGAGCTGCCGCATGGACAGTGGCGTACCCACAGGTGCCACACGGAGGAGGTCCACCGCCTGCGCAAGTTCTTCGAGGTCGATCTCGCCGCGTCGGTGCTTGGCAACAAGGGCACTCGTCGCTTCGGCGAAGAGCAGGTCTGGTGCCACCAACGTGACGTCCAGATCAAGGAGCTTCGCCGCGTCCTGGGACAGCGGTTCGGCCACGAGCCACTTCACCGCCACGCTCGCATCCACTACATAGCCGGTCACGTCAGTCCGTCCGGTCGCGGTCGGCGCGAATGGTGTCCGTGCTGTCAATGGACGAGGCAAGTTGCCGCCGCATCGTGCGTGCGCGCTCCGCAAAGCTCCCACCGGCGGGTAGCAGCGCCCTGCGAAGAATCTCGCGGTGTTCGGCTTCAGCGGACCTGCCGTTCTTGGCGGCGCGCTGCTTGAGTCGGCCGATGACCTGACCCGATATCTTGCGAACTGTGAGTTGAGCCATGTGTATGATCGCTGTGTGCTGAAGTTGTCGCCATCGGGGGATGAGCCGCCGCATGAAGTGCCTTCAATGACAGCAATCGTAGGATATGCCTACGATGACGTCAAGCATCTCCCCCGCCCGCCCAGCGCCGCCGCCAACTGCGCCAGACTCTCAAGGTTGTGGACCGGCCGGTGCTCATCGACTTCGGGCAGCAGCGCCCTGATCCCCGAGGCCTTGGGTGCGAAGGCGCGGTAGCGGAGCAGCGGGTTGAGCCAGATCAGGCTTCGGCACGACTTGCGGAGCCTGCGCGCCTCGAGGCGGATGCCCTTGCCGCCCTCGCGGTCGAGTCCGTCCGTGACGAGAAGCACGACCGCGCCCTGGGCAAGGAGGCGGCGGGACCAGTGCAGGTTGAAGGCTCCCAGCGAGGCGCCGATGCGCGTGCCGCCGTGCCAGTCCTGCACGGTGTTGCCGACGCGGTTGAGAGCGCGATCCACGTCGCGGTCGCGCAGGAGGCGGGTGATGTTGGTGAGGCGCGTGCCGAAGACGAGGGTGTGGATCCGGTCGGCGGCGTTCGTGAGGGTGTGGAAGAAGTGAAGGAGGATGCGCGCGTACGACTCCATCGAACCCGATATGTCGCAGAGCGCCACGATGGTGGGCCGCCGCGTCTTCGCGGACTTGCGTTCGAGGGGCAGCGGGAAGCCGCCGGTGCGGACGCTGGTGCGAAGGGTGCGTCTCAGGTCGACGAGGCGTCCCCGCGGGTCGGGTTCGTGGCGGCGGGTGAGGACCGGGCGCAGATCGAGGCTGAGCGAGCGAATGGCCTCTTTGGCCTGCATGACCTCGACCGCCGTCATCTCCTCGAAGTCCTTGGTGCGGATGACTTCGGTGGGCGAGAAGGCCATGCGCACCGGGATCTGATGCATGGCCTCGTCGGAGCGGTCGGGTGCCGGGCGAGGCGTGGTCTGTTCCTCGGCGGCCAGCCGGGCAGGAGCGCGCGAGGGCGGCTTCTCGACCGGGATCTGGGAGCGCGAAAGGAGCGTGGCGAGCGCCTCGTCCGCGCCGAAGGGGTCGCGCCAGAAGAGCCGGAAGGCGCTCTCGAAGATGTGCCGGTGCTCGCGCTTCGAGACGAGGGTGCCGTGCAGGGCCCAGTAGAACTGCCGCCTCACCGTGACGTCGATGGCGGCCAGGGCGCGCACGGCGGTGATCGTGTGGCCAGGTCCGACGGGCAAGCCCGCGGCACGCAGCAGGCGCACGAAGTGCGCGACGTTGTGGGGGAGGCGGCCGGGTGGGGTGGGGGTGGCGTCGATGGATCCTCCCAAAAAAGGGATTCGTAGGCTCCGTATCTCTCAGGAAGATAGTCCAGCGGGGCGAACCCGCACGCCTTGATCAGCCGGCGGTGCCTGCTAACCCGGGTCCGGGATTCCGCGGCTCAGCAGCACCTCAAGGCCGGGCTCGACCGTGACGGCCCCCAACGGGTTCCCGGCGGCACGGGGCAGGTGGCGCAGGACGCCGCGCACCCGCCCGGTCACGGGATCGCGGACGATCGCCACGGGACGGTCGGTCTCGCCGTCCAGCGTAGCGATGCCACCAGGTCCCGACAGCCTGATGCCGGCGACCTGACCGGCCCACGCGGCATCCATCGGCACCGCGAATGCGAACGACGATGCCCTGCCCGCGTCGGCGGTCCTCGGCATGGTGAAGGACAACGCGAAGAGCCTACGGCCGTCTTCGGCCCACGCCGACACTTCGTACGAGCCGGACGAGTCCGGTAGCGCTGGCCGAGCATCGACCAGGAAAGCGGGTTCGAGATACGGTCTTCCGGAGTTGTCGACGCCTCCCCACACCAGAAGCGACTCCACGGCCTGGCCGGACGCCCTTGCGGGGCCGAACGCTGCCGCCCGACCGGCCACCTCGTCCGAGAGCCGGTATCGTAGCGCGTGAACGAAACCGTAGTCGCTGATCCATTGGGGGCCGCAGTACGACATCAGGTCGGGGTTGCTGGGCGGCACAAGTCCGTCTTCGCGAAAGTCGTAGCCCCAGGCGCCGATGTTGCCCTCCGGGTACGGATACCCCCTATCCAGGCCGAAATTGCTCCTGCAAGGGGAGTGGCCGAGATTCATGTTGTGCCCGAGCTCGTGCGCGATCACCCAGTCGTAGGGCTGGGCGAAGCTTGTGCGACCGGGCCACGACGCGACACCCCCGGCACCGGTCACCTGCCCGGACATCATCCCCACATAGTGACCCTCGTCCCCCTCCGCAGCGAGGATCAACTTGGTCTCGTTGTGGAGTTCCGCCGCGTGGTTGCTGGTGCTCCACACCGGCTCGTGAACCGTCACCTCCACGTCGCCGACCGGCAGCAGCGTGTGCACCTTGGACATCAGCCTGTGCCCACGCGGATCGGTCGCCATGTCCCGCGCCAGTCCGATGATTGCCGAATCGGGGTCGCTCTCCCACAGGAAGGGGATGAGTGTGAGCCTCAGAACCGGCATCGGCCTCACGTCGATCCTCAGGCGTCCGCTCTCGGGAATCCGCTTCGTCACCCCAAGGCCGGAATCGAGGATTCCGTCGGGGTCGATTTCGACGACCGTCTCCAGTCCCGGCCGCATAACCTCCCCCGGGATCACCGCGTTGGCCGAGCGCTCCAGATTCCCTTCGTCCACTTCGAGGGGGATGGGACCCGGGCCCGAGGGAATGTCCACTGCATGGACCTCGGCCCCGTCAATGAAGAACGTCGCACTCACGGCCGGAAGGCTCGCCGAGTTGGCGCGCACGGCCGTTGGGAACACCCGCAGCAGCGCTGGCTCATGCGCGACCAGCGGCACAGGGAATTGGCGCGACTGCACGGCCTGCGTCAGGTAGACCGCCGCGCCTTCGCTGCACAGAGGCACCCAGGCCTTGAGCACGCCGCCGAGCCAGTACTGGAACGCCGGGTCGGAGGGCGCGCAGAGATCCGTGCCCACCGATGCAAGCACCTGGAGCCGAGCGAGATTGGCCAGTTCCGGCGGGAGCGCGCCGGTCAGTCCGGGATTCCCGCTCAGGATCAAGTGCGTGAGGCTTGAGAGACCTCCGAAGCTGGATGGAATCGGGCCGGTCAGCAGATTCTCGTGCAGGCCGAGAGAAACGAGCTGGCCCAAGTCACCTAGCTCGGCCGGCAGCGGACCGGACAGACGGTTGGCCCCAAGGGTCAGCCACGTCAGACGGCCAAGGTTGCCCAGCTCCCTTGGGATCTCGCCGCTGATTTCATTGTTCGAGAGTCCAAGCTGTCTGATGGATCGCAGGTTCCCGAACTCGGACGGGATGGGGCCGGCCAGGGAATTGTCGGCGAGGTCCAGTTGGTCAAGCGCGTGCAAGCTTCCAAGCTGAGGCGGGATCGGCCCGGTCAGCTCGTTGGAAAACAGGAAAATCTGAACCAGATTCCTCATGTTCCCCAACTCTGCGGGGATCGGGCCGCTCAGACGGTTGCTCTCCAGCGCCAGCATCCTAAGCGCTGTCAAGTAGCCCAGCTCGGGCGGAAGCGTGCCGTTCAGGCCGTTGTTCGCCAGCACGAGGTCCACCACCCGGCCTCCCGTCGTCCGCACGCCGAACCAATCTCCCAGCTCCACATCGGTCAGCCAGTTGTCGCTGTTGGTCCAGTTGGGGCCGTCCGTGGAATTGTAGAGGGCCACGAGCGCATCTCGGTCCGGCCCTTTGACAGCGGTCACCGCCAACGTTGCGGTTCCGCTGGCCGTGCCCGAACTCGCTGTCACCGTGGCCGACCCGCTGTCGACGGCCGTGGCAAGCCCGGAGGCGTCCACGGTGGCCACGGAGGGATCCGATGACCACCAAGCGACTTGTGCCCCCACCATCACCTGGCCGTGTTGATCGCGTACTTCCGCCTTGAACTGAACGGTATCGCCAAGGGCAGTGAGCGCCGCCGATGCCGGCGTGACGGTCAAAGTGGTCGCGATGGGAGGGGACACCGGGGGCTCGACGTTGGAATCGCCGCAGGACAGCGTCAGCGCGGCTGTGGTGGCCGCGCCGAGGACCGCCGCCAACAGCCGACTCATGGTTTCGCTTGCCAAACTGTCCCCACCCCTCGCTCGCGAGACGATTACCTATTCCCCCCAAAATGAGGGGTATCACCTATCTGCGCGAGGGATGAACCCCCAACGAACGTGACTGGCGCCCGCCCGTGCGGCCTCGTCCCCAGACGGCTATCGTACCGACCGCGACGATCTCTCTTGCCCCAGGACTGGAATCACCACATGAGCCTTCGTGCCGCCACCCCCACCCGCACCCCCCTCCTCGCCACCCTCTCGCTCCTCTTAGCCTTCGCGGCGGGCTCCGGCGACCTCGCCGCCCAGTCCACCGAACTGCAACGCGGCCGCACGCTCTCGGGCACCCTCGCTCCCGGCGACACCGCCCGCTACACCGTCAACGCGGACCGGGACGACTTCGTTTTCGGCGAGGTCAACCAGATCTCGGTCGACGTGACCATTCGCGTCCTCGGTCCCGACCAGGACCAGCTTGGTCGCTTCGGGGGCCTGGGCCGCGGCCCCGAACGCTTCAGCGGCCGCACATCGGACGACGGCATCCACACCATCGAGCTCTTCGCCGCCGTCGCCGAAGACGCCGAGGACACCGGCGGTGACTACGAGATTACCCTGCTGCGTCACGAACCCGTCGCCACCGACCCCGAACGACTCGCCGACCAGATGATGTCGCGCTTCGACGGCCCGCATTCCCCCGGCGCGGCGGTCCGCGTCTGGCGGGACGGCCGCACCGTGTACTCCAGGACCTACGGCATGGCCAACCTCGGCTACGACCTACCGTTCGAAGAGGACACGCGCACCAACATCGGCTCCACCTCGAAGCAGTTCACCGCCTTCGCGCTGGTTCTCCAGGCCGAGCGCGGCAAGCTGTCGCTCGACGACGACATCCGCACCCACCTCCCCGAGCTGCCCGAATTCGACGGCACCATCCAGGTTCGGCACCTGGTCACGCACACGTCGGGCCTGCGCGAGTTCCTCAACCTGCTGCGCATGACCGGACGCCGCCTCGATCGCGGCGACTGGATCGACCGCTCCGAGCTCATCGACATCGTGCAGCGGCAGCCCGCTCTCCAGAACCCGCCGGGCGCCGAGTGGAACTACAACAACACCGCCTACGGCCTCGCCGCGACCATCGTGGAGCGCACCTCGGGCCAGGACTTTCACGTCTTCATGCAGGAGAACGTCTTCGGTCCGCTGGGCATGACAGGAACCATGGTGAGACCGTCGGTCCGCCACATCGTCCCCAACCAGTCCGAAGGCTACACGCCGACCCCGGACGGATACCGGCAGATCGGCGATCTCGGCGGAGCGGTCGGCGCAGGGGCGATCTACAGCACCATCGGCGACCTCCAGACGTGGGTGGAGAACTACGCCGACCCGCGCGTCGGAACCCGCGAGAGCATCGACGAGATGATGACCTCGTTCGTCCTCACCGACGGCGAGGAGACGGGCTACGGGTACGGCCTCTTCATCGACGAGCAGGCCGGACTCAAGCGGGTTCACCACGGAGGCGCCGACGTGGCCCACCGCTCCATGCTGGCCTACTACCCCGAGATCAACGCCGGGATCACGACCCAGAGCAACCACGCGCAGTTCAACAGCAACGTGGCCTTCGAGCTGGCCGCGGCGTTCTTCAAGGACGCCATGGAGGAGGAGGAGAAAGAGGGCGACGAGGCCGGCACCGGGGACGATTTCGATCCCGACGGCTACGATCCCGAAGCGTTCGACGAGTATGCCGGCCGGTACGCGCTGGACGCCGCCCCGAACATCGTGCTCAGCTTCACACGCGACGACGCCACCCTCTACGCGCAGCTCACCGGCCAGCCGCGACTCGAGATCGTTCCCACGTCGGCGACCACCTTCCGCCTACTCGCGGTCGAGGCCTCGGTCACCTTCCTGCACGGCGACGACGGCGCGGTCGAGGGCGTCACGCTGCACCAGAACGGCGTCGAGCAGCAAGCGACGCGCCTCGAAGGCGAGGCCGCCGCCGAGTGGACGCCCACCGAGGACGACCTTGGCGACTTCGCGGGACGCTTCTTCAGCGACGAGCTGGAGACCTTCTACGCCTTCAAGGTGGCGGACGGCGAGCTGGTCATGCACCAGCGCCGGCTCGGCGAAGTCACCCTGACGCCCGGCGAAGAGGACCAGTTCTCGGGTGGCGGCCTGTCGTTCGCATTCGAGCGCGACCGCAACGGACAGGTCATCGGCTTCTACCTGAGCAACGTGCGGACACGGGACGTGAGGTTCGGAAGGGTGCGGTGAGGCAACAACCCAAGCCTAATCTGGCCCCTCACCCCTGCGGATTCTGCCAGCCGAAACGCACCGCCTTGCCACCGTCACAATCGCCGACGCGCCAGCAATGGCGCTGGCCGCATACTGCGCGTCACGCAGGTCGTCCACTGCGGCGTCAAGCCACCGCCGAGCCTGAACTGCGCCCGTCATCGTTCCGCGCGCAGGATCTCGACGCCCTCTCGGCGCAACAGGTCGAACACCCCGAAACTGTCGGCTTCGCAGGCGGCGAATTCGTCTGGAGTGTAGACGAGGAGATCGACCACGACGGGCAGAGCTTCGTCGAGTTCCTTGGTCAGGGCCAGCGCCCGCTTTGGGCGCGGGAGATCGGTGTCCATTACGACGGCCAAGTCGAGGTCGGAGAAACCGTCAGCTTCGCTGCGGGCCCAGGACCCGAAAACTATGGCACGTTCCACGCCCGCCTTGCGAAGCACCGGCGCCGTTCGCCGCCGCATCTCCTCGAAGGTGCAAGGCGCGGGAGCGGAGATTACGGTGACTTCCGACATTCCTGATCGTCTCCAAGTGGGCTATCGGACCCGGTTACACCAGAAACGCTAGCGCCCGAATGCTGCAATATCCAGCGCGATGGCGGCTGACCAGGTTACCTCACTGCCCCCATCACCTCTTCCACCCCGCCCTCGGCCATCCGCTCCAGGTCGTCCTGGTACTTGAGCAGCACGCCCAGCGTTCGGTGCGCGGTCTCGCGGTCGAGGGTGTGGCGGTCGAGGGCCATCAGTGCGCGTGTCCAGTCCAGGGTCTCGGCCACGCCGGGTCGCTTGAACAGCTCCAGCTCGCGCACCTTCTGCACGAACGTGACGACTTGAACGCTGAGCCGCTCGGGCGCGTCGGGCACCCGCGACGCCAAGATCTCCAGCTCGCGAGAGGCGGTCGGATAGTCGATCCAGTGGTAGATGCAGCGGCGCTTCAGCGCGTCGTGGATCTCGCGCGTGCGGTTCGAGGTGATGACGACGTGAGGCGGCTCGGCGGCGGTCACCGTGCCCAGCTCGGGGATGGTGATCTGGAAGTCCGAGAGGATCTCGAGCAGGTACGCCTCGAAGGGCTCGTCGGTGCGGTCGAGTTCGTCGATGAGGAGGACTGGGGCCACGCCGTCCGCCGGGTCGAGAGCGGCGAGGAGGGGGCGACGGATCAGGAACTCGTCGGAGAAGACGTCGCGGGACTCCGGGGCCGTGCCGCCAGCCTCCGCCGCGCGGATGTGGATCATCTGCTTGGCGTAGTTCCACTCGTACGCGGCCGAAGCCAGATCCAGGCCCTCGTAGCACTGCAGCCGGATCAGGGGACGGCCGAGCCCCGCGGCCACCGCCTTCGCCACCTCGGTCTTGCCGACCCCGGCCTCGCCCTCCAGGAGCAGCGGCCGTCCCAGCGCCAGGGAGAGGAACAGCGCCGTGCCGAGGCCCACGTCTGCCACGTACCCCTGGTCGCGCAGGAGGGCGACCGCGCTGTCGACCGACGCGGGATCGGACGCAGGACGCTGCGGACGAGCCGTCATCCTGCGGCCCGCCCGCAGCCCGTTGCGTCGCTGCCGTCGGCGCCCGCTATCCGCAGGCCTCCACGGCGCGCTTGGCCATCACCGTCACCAGGTGCGCCCGGTACTCGGGACCGGCGGCGGTGTCCGACAGCATGCCGTCGGCCGACACCGCGATCCCGGCCACCGCATCGGCGCTGAACGACGCCCCCAGCGCGGCCTCCATCTCGGCCACCCGGAACACGCCGTCGCCCGACGCGCCCGTCACGGCGACCCGCACCCCGGCGGGCCCGTCCGCGACCATCACCCCCGCCACCGCGTACTTGGACGCCGGGTTGGCGAACTTGGCGTACGCGGCGCGCGCCGGCACCGGGAACCGCACCGCCGTGATCACCTCGTCGTCCTCCAGCGGCGTCATGAACATGCCCTGGAAGAAGTCGTCGGCGTGGATCTCGCGCCGGTCGGTCACGATCGTCGCGCCCAGCGCCACACACGCCGCCGGGTAGTCC
Source organism: Longimicrobiales bacterium (assembly GCA_963662845.2). Classification (GTDB taxonomy): domain Bacteria; phylum Gemmatimonadota; class Gemmatimonadetes; order Longimicrobiales; family Gaopeijiaceae; genus Bin94. Next base: position 251,267 of record CAXXCM010000008.1, read on the forward strand.
GCGGCCGGGTCGTTGTGCGCGACCGAGCCCCCGATCGTTCCGGCGTTGCGCACCTGCGCGTCGCCGATCCCGTCGGCCATCGCCGCCAGCGCGGGGATCCTCGCCTGCACGGTCGCCGAATCGGCCACCTGCGCGTGGGTGCACATGGCGCCCACCGTGACCGAATCGCCGTCGTCGGTGAGGTCGTCCAGTCCCGGAACGCCGGCCAAGGCAACCAGATCGCTCGGCGCGGCCAGGTTGAGCTTCATGATCGGCAGCAGGCTCTGCCCGCCAGCGATCACCTTGCCGCCCTCGGCGCCGCGAAGAGCCGCGAGGGCCTCGTCCATCGATTTCGGTGCGTGGTAGTTGAAGTCTTGCACGTTCGCCTCCGATCAGCCCTGGGCCTGCTGGATCGCCTGCCACACCCGCTGAGAGGTGGCGGGCATCGTCATGTCGTCCACGCCGAGCGGGCGCAGCGCGTCGATCACCGCGTTGATCACCGCCGGGGGCACCCCGATCGAGCCCACCTCGCCGACGCCCTTCGCGCCGAGGGGGTTGTGGGTGCAGAGCGTCGTGTTGTGGTTGATGCTGAAGGACGGCAGGTCCGCCGCGCGGGGCATCGTGTAGTTCATGTACGACCCCGTCTCCAGCTGCCCGTCCTCCTGGTAGCGGCAGTCCTCCATGAGCGCCTGCCCGATGCCGTGCGCGAGCCCGCCGTGCAGCTGGCCGGCCACGATCATCGGGTTGATGATGCGACCCACGTCGTCGGAGCCGGTCACCGCGACCAGATCGACCTCGCCCGTCTCGGGATCCACCTCGACCTCGGCGATGTGGGTTCCCGCCGGGAAGGTGAAGTTGAGCGGATCGTAGAAGGCGGTCTCCTCCAGCCCCGGCTCCAGCCCCTCGGGGTAGTTGTGCGGCACGTACGCGGTCAGCGCGACATCGCCCAGCGTGGTGGAACGGTCCGTTCCCGCCACCGTGAAGGAACCGTTCTCGAACTCGATGTCCTCGACCGAGGCCTCCAGCAGGTGCGCGGCGATCTTCTTGCCCTTCTCGATCACCTTCTCGACGGCCAGGTAGATCGCCGTCCCGCCCACCGCCAGCGAGCGCGAACCGTAGGTGCCCATCCCGAACGGGATCTTCGCCGAGTCGCCGTGCACCACGTCCACCGCGTCGAAGTCGACCCCGAGCATGTCGGAGACGATCTGCGCGAAGGTGGTCTCGTGGCCCTGCCCGTGGCTGTGCGTCCCGGTGAAGACCGAGACCGAGCCCGTCGGGTGGACCCGCACGCTGCCCGACTCGTAGAGCCCGGCCCGCGCCCCCAGCGACCCGACCACCGCCGACGGCGCGATCCCGCACGCCTCGATGAAGGTCGAGATGCCGATGCCGCGACGCTTCCCGCGCGCCGCCGCCTCCGCCCGCCGGGCCTCGAAGCCGTCCCAGTCCGCCGCCTCAAGCGCCAGATCCAGCGTGGCGTCGTAGTCGCCCAGGTCGTACTGGAGCGCGACCGGCGTCTGGTAGGGGAACTCGCGGACGAAGTTCTTGCGGCGGATCTCCACCCGGTCCATGCCGAGCTCGACCGCCGCCTTGTCGACCAGCCGCTCCAGCAGGTAGGTCGCCTCGGGCCGTCCCGCGCCGCGCAGCGCGTCGACCGGCACCGTGGTGGTGAAGAACGACTTGACCTCGCAGTAGACGGCGGGCGTCGTGTACGGTCCCGCGAAGAGGATGCCGTACAGGTAGGTCGGGACGCAGGTCGCGAAGGTGGACAGGTACGCGCCCAGATTCGCCTTGGTGGAGACGTGCAGCCCCAGGAACTTGCCGTCGGCGTCGAGCGCGAGCCGCGCCGTGCTGATGTGGTCGCGCCCGTGCGTGTCGGACTTGAAGGCGTCGATGCGCTCGCAGGTCCACTTGACGGGCCTGCCGAGCTGCCCGGCGGTCCAGGTCAGGATCGCCTCCTCGGCGTAGTGCGGGATCTTGGAGCCGAATCCGCCGCCCACGTCCGGTGCCACGATCCGCAGCTTGTGCTCGGGCAGTCCGAGGACGAACGCGCCGAGGAGCAGGCGGACGAGGTGGGGATTCTGACTGGTGGTATAAAGGGTGTACTCGTCGGTTGCGGGGTCGAAGTTCGCGATGGCGGCGCGCGGCTCGATCGCGTTGGGAATCAGGCGGTTGTTGACCACGTCGATCGAGACCACATGCGTGGCCGCCTTGAACGCCGCGTCGGTGGCCCCCCTGTCCCCGACCTCCCAGTCGTAGCACACGTTGTCGGGCGCCTCGTCGAAAACCGCCGCCGCCCCTTCGGCCTCGGCCGCCTCGATCGAGGCCACCGCCGGAAGCTCCTGGTAGTCCACGTCGACCAGATTGGCCGCCGCCTTGGCCTGGCGCATCGTCTCGGCCACCACGATCGCCACGCAGTCGCCCACGTAGCGCACCTTGCCCAGCGCCAGCGCGGGGTGGGGCGGCTCGACCATGGGCGACCCGTCCTTGCTGTGGATCAGCCACCCGGTCGGGATGCCGCCCACGCCCTCCATGTCCTTGCCCGTGAAGACCGCGTGAACGCCCGGTGCCGCCATCGCCGCGCTCGTGTCGATCCCGCCGATGTTGGCGTGCGCTACCGGCGACCGCAGGATGTAGCCGTAGAGCTGCCCGGGCAGGTTGATGTCGTCGGTGTAGCGTCCCTTGCCCGTGAGGAAGCGCGCGTCCTCCTTGCGCTTCACCGACGCGCCGATTCCGGTTCCGTTCGCACTCATGACGCACCTCCCATGGCCTGCGCGCCCGCCCGGACGGCCTCGACGATGTTGTGGTAGCCGGTGCAGCGGCAGAGGTTGCCCTCAAGCCACTCGCGCACCTCGTGCTCGCTCGGGTCGGCGTTGCGGTTGGCCAGATCCACCGCGCTCATCACCATGCCCGGCGTGCAGAAGCCGCACTGGAGCCCGTGGTGCTCGCGGAAGGCCTCCTGCATGGGGTGCAGCTCGGTGCCGTTCGCGAGGCCCTCGATGGTGATGACCTCCGCGCCGTCCGCCTGCGCGGCAAGGCTGGTGCAGCTCTTGACCGACCTGCCGTTGACGTGGACGACGCACGCACCGCACTGGCTCGTGTCGCATCCGACGTGGGTTCCGGTGAGACCGAGATGTTCGCGCAGGAACTCGACGAGAAGGGTTCGACCCTCGACGGTTCCCGACCGCTCCATCCCGTTCACGGTCATCGTGACGTTTGGCATGGGCGCCTCCGGCGTGTGGGGGGACTGTCGCGGGACAGAATGGGGAGCGGGGGGCGGGGGCGCAAGCGGCGGCGCGGGTGGGTCGGGGCTGCCGGATGGGGCTAAGAGGGTTGGGGCGCAGGTGGCCGTAGACCCGGACGAGGTTCACTCCTCCCATCGAAGGTCGAGGCGATCAACGGAATCGGCCAGCCGCTTGTCCAGAACAGCGTCCCGCTTCGCCTCCTCCCTACTCCCTTCTGACAGGTGTTCGATCAGCACGGATCGGCCCGCGATCTCCACGATCCACACCTCGACCACGCTCCCGTCCGCATCCTTGAGGGTCAGGTGCTCTCCCAGGTGGAAGGGTGTAGGCTGCGCCTCCCCATCGTTGATCGCGATGTTCGAGGCGTAGAGAAAGGTGCCGCCTTCCCTGTCGCGAATGGGATTCAGGCGACCCCGCAGGCCCGGCAGGCGTCCTGTCGCCTCTGGAAAGATGACGCTGCCGCCGTCAACCATGGGCTCCAGCTCGATTGCCAGGGCACCTTGCCGTGGGATCCATTCGCGCTGCACGTCGGCTGCAAACCCATCGGCCGCTGCGAACACAGTCATGGGCAGTTCGGTGGTGTAGAGGTCCAGTGCGCCTTCGCCGTTTGCGTCGGTGATGGCTCGCTTCCAGGTGCTGTTGGGGAACACCGCGAGCAGATGCACATTCGGCAGCGGCTGCCCGCGCGCCCGCACGGTGACCACCGCTCTTGCCACCGACGGTGCTCCAACCTCCGGGATGGCGACAACGATCCGGAAGATGTCGCCTTCAATGAGCTGTGGATCCCCACCTCCATACCGCCGCCCGTACTTCATGAGGTTGAGCATGCCGGAGCCCAGCTCGTCGGCCCGGCCGATCTCACGGAAGAAGGCTCCGATGATCGGATTCTTCGGATGCGGGACCATCGTTTCTGGATCGAGCAGTCCGGTGCCATGGGGCCGGCTCGGGTTCTCGGTCGTCACGCGGTCACCTTCGATGACGATGCGCGATGAGGCCCGGCTGGAGTATTCACGATGAATGAGGACATTGGAGGCGACCTCGCGGAAGATCAAGTCGCGGAGGCTTCTCCGCTCGATTCCCTCCAAGTAGAACGAATCGGCAAGGTGCTTTCGAGCAAATGCGAGAATCCGGTCGTAGCTTTCGATCAGATTGGTCCTGACGAGATCACGATCGTCGTAGCGGTCGCTGTCCGTTCTGCGCAGAATGAGATCCGTGCGGTGCGCAGGGCATACCTGAAGAATGAGCTCGTCCGAACCCAGCAACATGATACCGGCAAGCGTTATGCCGCTTTCGCCGGTAATCGGATCCCTTCGATGCAGTTGTGCGCTCTTCAGCAGCCCCATGTCATCCATGTGGCTCCACGGATGCGACTGCCCGTTGATGCGCACATAGTCGCGACAACGGCGAATGAGGTCGGAACGAAGGTCATGGAGCTGCACAAGGGGATAGACGCGGTTTTCGCTATAGGTGGTTTCCTTGCGCCGATAGAGCTGCGCGACCTCGGAGGTGTGATCGGTGATTTCAAGATCGCCGTCCTCGTTGCGATCATATATACGTCCGTTGCAGCGATGCACCTGTGAGCTTTCGGGCACGTAGACCCACAACACGATCCTCCCCTCGATCGTCGTTTCGTTAAGCGCAAGATACGTTGGTGGCGTCAGCTTCTGTGGGTTGTTGATCGCGGTGGCAAAGTCCCTGCGAATACCCGGGATCGCGGTGGGAGCGACGCCCTGAATCTTTCCGTCGTCCTCCACGCCCAGAAAAAGGTGTCCGCCCTGCCGGTTCAGGAAGGCGCAGACGGTTTGGTAGACTGTCCTGCTGAGTGCCTTGCGGCAGGTCTTGAACTCTCGATCGATTCCCTCGCCTGTGGCGATCAGGTGCTTGAGGCGGGCTCCGTTGGCATTCATTCAGTTTCCTCCTTTCCGGGTGGTACCGAACGGTACCGGAGCGCCCGGCCTCCGGCAACCTACGGTTGGTTGGAGCACCCTGAACCGAGTACCAGATACTTGGCCCACAGCAACATGGTCAGTGAACTAAGCCGTTTGCGGTTTCCAGGTTACTTGGTCACCGTTCAAGTGAAGCGAGTGCGCAATGGACGCCGACTGGAGCCGGAGGAGATGAATCGCGAGGAGACCGAGGACCGGGCGGGTCGACCCGAATGGCCGGACGCCGAGCCAGCCGAGCAACCCTACGAGCGCCGGGTTCTGGAGGAGCTGGAGGCGCACCGGTTCTTCGATCCCGCGTCGGTACGCTGGTACCGGTCGGCCTATTCCGACCACAACCTCGACGGGGAGCAGGATTTGGGCGACGTGGAATTCCTGCACGAGAGGGGTTTGGTGGTGGAGTGCGGCGACGGGCTCGCTCCGACCCGGGCGGCGGTACTCGTCTTCGGCAGATCCCGTTACGTCCTGCAGGTCCTGCCACGCCCGGTGATCGACTACCAGTTCATCGGTGCCACCTACGACCAATGGTCACCCGACCTCCGTTGGATCGACCGCATCGTCGTCGAGGAGAACCTGCTTCAGGCGTGGCTGATTCTTGTCCAGCGCTACTTCCGGCACGCCGAGAGCCCATTCCGGCTCGACATGCGGACCATGCGCCGCGACGACCGTCCCCCCGGGTACGTGTCCTTTCGGGAAGCGGTCATCAACCAACTGATCCACCAGGACTACGGCGATCACGGACGCACGCCCTTCATCCGCTTCTATCGCGACCGCATGGTGTTCTGGAACCCGGGCGACAGCAACGTCCCGGTCGGCGACCTGCTGGACCGGACGGCGAAGGAGGTTCGCAACCCGTTGATCGCGGCGGCGTTCCGCAGCATCGGCCTCGCGGAGCAGGCAGGCACCGGAATCCGAGCCATCTTCGGGAACTGGCGCGGCCTCGGCCACGCCCCACCCGTGATTCGCAACGACAGGGCCCGGAACGCGTTCGAGATTTCGCTGCTGGTGGAGCCGTCGCCGGAGGACATGGACAGTGACCATGCTGACCATGTGGGCGGCGACATGGACGATGACCAAGTTGCGGTCCGGCTGACGGCCCGGCAGCGAGCCATCGTGGAGGCGTGCGACGTTCCGCGCAGCATGGCCGAGCTGATGCAGCGCGCGGGCGTGTCACATCGCTCCCACTTCCGCCGGAAGCACCTGAAGCCGCTGCTGGAGGCGGGGCTGGTCCGCATGACGAATCCCGACAATCCACGAGCGCCGAATCAGAAGTATGTGGTTGCCAACGCGGCGGTAGGAGGGGCTTGACGGACACCTGTGGGTTAGATTCGGGCTCGTAGCCATGCGCCGGTCGAACACCCGCGGGGACGATCCATGATCCGGAGATTCTACGCGGACAACTTTCGCTGCCTGGTGAACTTCGAGTTGGAGTTCGACGAGCTGAACGTCTTTCTCGGGGTGAACGGAACCGGCAAGACCTCGGTGTTCGACGTGCTGCTGAAGGTTCAGAGCCTCGTCCACCGTGGCAGAAGGATCGACGAGGTCTTCCGGCGAAGGGACTTGTCGCAGCTTTACGCTGGCAACCACCACGGCAGCGCCGGCGACCATGGGCATGGTGGGGTGAAGCAGAGATTCGAGCTCGACCTCCACATCGATGGCCACTCGTATCGCTATCGACTGGCCATCGGTCACCGCGACCCCAGGAAGATGCGAATCGAAGAGGAAGTCCTTCTGTGCGACGAGAGACCGCTCTTCGAGTCCCGAATCGGCGAGGCTTAGCTGTACAGGGATGACGGCAGCAAGGGACCGAGGTACCCCTTCGATTGGACGCAATCTGGACTCGCCGCCCTGCATGAACGGCGCGACAACCGGAGACTGTCCCGCTTCAAGAGGGAGTTGGCGATGTGGACCATCGTCCGACCCTGCCCGCCGATCTTCGAGGAGGAGGCCCGGACGGAGGACGAGCTTCTGACGCTGGCAATGACCAACTTCGTGGCTTGGTACCGCAGGGTCTCCCCGGAGCGGCTGGGTGCTGCCGTGGACCTGCTGGATGATCTCCGTGACGTGCTTCCCTCATTCGAGTCACTGAGTCTCATTCCCACGGGTGAAGATGCTCGTGCATTGGCGGTCGTGTTCAAGCGGCCCCACGGGCGGGTGCGATACCGGTTCGGGGAGTTGTCGGACGGGCAACGGGCGTTGATCGCCCTGTATTGCCTCCTTCATTTCTGCGGCGGAGGGGCGGCGAGGGCCTCGCTGTTCGTCGACGAGCCCGACAACTACATCTCGCTGCGCGAAGTGCAGCCGTGGGTGGTGGCGCTCTCCGAAGCCTTGGGAGACACTCTCGAACAGGCTGTCATCATCTCCCATCACCCCGTGACCATCGACTATCTGGGAGGCAAGGCCAAGTGGTTCTTCCGGGACGACGACGGACTGGCGCGGGTGAAGTACGAACCACCTCCGTCGGCGGGGCCTGCGTCCTATTCCGACTTGGTCGTGCGGGGTTGGGAGCGGTGAGCGTCAGCGTGGTCCTGCTCTGTGAGGACTCGCAGACGGACATGTTCCTTCGTCGCTTCCTCCGTCGTCGGTTTGGACGCCGATTCGGTCGCCGGATTCACAGTCTTCCGCTTGCGGCTGGGAGTGGATCCGGTGAACAGCGCGTGCGTGAGCAGTTCCCCGACCAGCCGCAGCTGGTTCGGAACCGGCGTGGGTTTGTCCTGATCGCGGTGACGGACGCCGACACGGAATCGACGGAAGCTCGTCGAACGCAGCTTCAGCAACAGTGCGCGGTACGGGTATCGAAGCTCTTCGAGAGTCCGATCCGGTTCTCGTTGTGGTTCCGCGCCGCAGTATCGAGACGTGGTTCCATTACCTGGGCGGCCACGAGTTCGACGAAACGACCCGCTATCCGCACCTCCGGCGTGAAGCCGATTGCGAGCCACTGGCCGACCGGCTGTACGACATGTGCCACAAGCAACAAAAGCTCGCGGAGCCGGCCCCGGCCTCGCTGGTCGAGGCGTGCCGGGCATACCCGAGGCTGACGGGCCTACTACAACGTTGATCGGATCGCAGGAGCGGCCAGCCGGGCGTGGACGCGCCCCCTTGGTTTCGCAGGTACCGTCGCCCTGACATGGTCAGTGACCAAGTTGCGGAGCGGCTGACTGGAGGCTCGCGCCTCGCGGCGTCGTCAGGGTTTCCCCGTCCTGTACCGCACGTAGCTCTCGAGTACGCGGTTCATCCGCGTCTGGTAGCCCCTTCCCGGCGCCTTGAAATAGGTCAGCACGGAACGTTTGACGCGCAGGGTGATCTGGTCGGTGCGATCAGGCTCGACGAGCTCCGCCCGCTCCCAGAACCCTGCGTCCAGTTCGGGGATGTCGCTGAAGTCGATGCTCTCGTCCTTCACCGCCGCGATCTGCTCGGGGGTGAGGGCGAGGCCCCGGTCGTCTTCGAGGTGATCTTCCGGCAGAAGTCGTTGCCCTTGCCGAACTCCTCCTTGACGATCTTCACGATGTCGTCGGCGTGGCTGTCGTGCTTGGCGAAGACGAGCGTCTTGCGGACTTCGGTGCGGCCTGGGAAGATGTCCTCGAAGAGACGCTCCCGGAACGTGCGCACGACGAGGCGGATCTGGTCCGGGGCCACCACGTCGCGGTCGAGCTGGTTCGCGGTGTAGGTCAGATCGTCCTCGAGCTCGGCGAGCGTGGTCTTGCGGGTGCGGCGGTCGCGCCTGGGCACGTACGGCCCCGCCTCCACGCCGCCGCCCTCCTCGGTGATCTTCGTCTTGATGCGGTAGATGTCGTACCCGACGTTGACCCCGTCGGCCACCGCCTTCACGTGCGAATGGTCCTGCACGACGTTGTTGCGGAAGAACCCGATGGTCTGGGGGCTCGGCGTGGCGGTCAGCCCGATCAGGAACGCGTCGAAGTACTCGATCACCTGCCGCCACACGTTGTAGATCGAGCGGTGGCACTCGTCGATGACGATGAAGTCGAAGGTCTCGGGCGGCAGATCCGCGGAGTACTGGACCGGGGCCGGCTCGCCGCCTGGAGCGCGCCCGGACTCGAAGAGCGAATCGTCCTCGTTGGCGGCGTCGTACTCGGGCTCGCCCTTCAGGATCGAGTAGAGGCGCTGGATCGTCGTGATGACAACCTTGCTCGCCGGATCCACGGCGTTGCCACGCAGGTGCTGGACCACGAACTCCTCGGCGAACGAGTAGGCGGACCCGCCGTCCCGGTACTGCTGGAACTCGTTCAGCGTCTGGCGGCCCAGGTTGTTGCGGTCCACGAGGAAGAGGATGCGCTTGGCATCGGCGTGCTTGATCAGCCGGTGGCAGGCCGTGACGGCCGTGAACGTCTTCCCGCTCCCCGTGGCCATCTGGATGAGGGCGCGCGGACGGGCGTGGGCGAGGGACCGCTCCAGGTTCCTGATGGCCTCGTGCTGGACGGGCCAGAGTCTGCCCTGCGGCAGTCCGGGCATCTTTGCGAGCAACCGGCGCACCTGTGCCGATCCCAGGTCCTGCTGCCGCAGCAGCTCCTCGGGTCGGTGGAACGTGAAGATCTCCCGGCTGCGCGGGTGGGGGTCGAGGCCGTTGGTGAACTGGGTCACCTCGCCAGTGGACTCATAGGCGAAGGGGAGGGGCCGGTAGCGCGCGGGAACGTGCGCGTTGAGCCCTTCGGTGTAGCGCTTCGACTGCGGGGTGACACCTTCGAGAGTGTATCCGACGCGCTTCGCCTCAATGACCCCGACGGCCCATCCGTCGGCGTAGAGCAGGTAGTCGGCGGACCCGGACTTGGTCTCCGCTCCTTCCTGCCATTTCAGCGGGTACTCGCGCACGGCCACGCCCCGGCCGGCGTAGATGTTCATGGATGCGAAGTCCTGAACCAGCCACCCAGAGGCCTCAAGCTGCGCGTCGATCTTCTCGCGGGCTTGCTGTTCGGGGGTCAGGGGCACTGTCGGGTCTTTCGGGTTCGCGGGACTTCTCGTCAATGGAAGGTTCGGAGGGTAGGCCGACGCGGGAACCTATCCGGCGGGGTGTCCGGTCTCAAGGGAGTGGGAACATTCGCTCATTCAGCACCCGCGACCCCTGCGCCGGGGCGGCGGCGGGGGGCCGATTCGGTTCGTCAGCCCGCCGGTGATTCCTGCGTACTTGGTCGGTGATCATGTGGAGGCTTGGTCACTGACCAAGTGGGAACACCGTGTGTAAGAGAGCGGCGGCCCCCCACCGTGTGAGAGTGCCGCCACTCCAAGGCGACCGTGCAGTCGGATCGCTAAGGCAACCCGCCGGTCGCATGACTACGCCCACGCAAACTATCCCCGGGCGGCGCAGCCCGTCAACGCGACGCTACCCCACCGCCGAGGGCTCAAGATCACCACTATTGGGGCGGGATCACCCAAGTCGCGCAAGCTGCCATCCTCCGCTTGATGGAGGCGGTCTTCCGCCCGAACACCCACACATGACCGGGATCGTCGGTTGGGGGTTCAGTCGCAACTCCGAGCTGGAGGCTGCGTAGGAAGCCAACGTTGAGCGCTACCATCAGGTGGTCGTCGACGCTTGCCTCGGTCGGGCCGCTGTAACATCTGGCTCGGTGCGCCGACATCGGAGAAGCGTCGCGGGAGTCGCTGAACATTCCGCTCAGGGGTCTGTATTGGCCGGTCCACCCGTCCACGATGATCATGGATGCGGGGATTCGTCGCCACAGTTCCGCGTCATCCCCGACAGACGAATCGTGCCTGTGCGGAGGCCGCGTGCCAGTGCGGCTCAAGCGATATCAGAACGGCTGGAAGCCAGCATTAAGAAGACCGAAGAAATCCTCAAGATCCCCTTCCCGCTCGGACTCGCCGGGAGACGCGAGTGCGAAGGAGAAACAATCCGACACGGTCCACTCCCAGATCGCCTCGATGTCCACAGTGAGCACCCTGCGTGACCCCTGCCACTCCATCATGACGCCGCCCGATGACTGTGGGCACACGGTTGGCCGTGAGAAGCCGAAGTCGGCCATGATTTGCGCGATGACGACGGCGGCGTCCACGATGTCCCTTGACGGAGGGCCTCCGCCATATGAGTCCCAGTCGGGCGCTAGATCCAGATAGCCCCGAATCTCGCCCTCGATATCGGAAAACCAGGAGGTTGCTCTGGGAAACGCCTCTGACTGGGTGGGCGTGGTCCACAAAAAATCGGGTTCGGGATGCCTCACGACCCGGACACGCAAAGTCTGCCGCACGCTGGAGTCCGTCAATCGCCCTCGGGCATTGGTTCGTGACGGCTCGATCAGCTGAAGTGATGTCATCGCTCTCGCTCCCAGAGTTCGTGCATGGCCCTCGAAGTCACGTCGGCAAACCGGAGGGGTGGGTGGGCTTCACGCTTTCCTGAACGAGGGAAGCGCGGTCACGCGGCCCCGGCGGGACGCAGGCCGCTTGGTGGTGTAGCGGGGTTCGCGGTCGCCATGAAGCAATCTGGCCGTGTCTCGCCCGGTCCTCAATCCCGTCGTGAGCGTTCTGAACCGCTCTAGAGCTTGGTCACTGACCAAGTGGGGGGCAGAGGCAAAGCGGATAGGATCGCCCTCTACTTGGCCAGCCGCTCGGAGCGACTCAACTGGCCGTCCGTGGAGCAGCGCGCCCTTGCGCCTCCGGTTGCGGATACCAGCTTCCAGTGATCGTCCCAACGCCGTGTGCCCCCAGCCGCCCGGAGTCACCCCTCATGTGCACCACCCCCGCCTCCATGACCACCGCCCCAAAGCGCCCAACCGCCACCGCGCTCACGGCACTCGCCCTGATCCTCACCGCGCTTGCCCTCCCACCCGCCCCCGCCCACGCCCAGGGCACGCGCTTCCTGCGTCAGCCCGACGTGAATGCGACGCACATCGTCTTCACCCACGCCAACGACCTGTGGAAGGTCGCGCGGGACGGGGGCGACGCGATCCGCCTCACAAGCTCCGAGGGCGCCGAAACCGACGCCGCGTTCAGCCCGGACGGGCGCTGGATCGCGTTCTCCGGCCAGTACGGGGGCAACACCGACGTCTACCTTATGCCGACCGATGGCGGGCAGCCCCAACGGCTCACCTGGCACCCCGCCCAGGACATCGTGCAGGGATGGACGCCCGACGGCGACATCCTCTTCCAGTCCGGGCGCGACGGAGTCCCCACCAAGCTCTGGAAGCTCTACACGGTGGGGCCTGCGGGAGGACTGCCCGCACCGATCGCACTGCCGCAGGCCTACCTGGGCGGCATGTCCGCCGACGGCGCATACCTCGCGTACCAGGAGATCGGCTACTGGGACCCGGAGTGGCGCAACTACCGGGGCGGCCAGGCACAGCCGGTGGCGGTCGTCTCCACGTCCACATGGGAACGGGTCACACCCCCGTGGGAGGGGGAGCGGCAGATGGACCCGGTGTGGATGGACGGCGTGGTCTACTACATGTCCGAACGGGACTGGGCCAGCAACGTCTGGTCGTTCGACCCGGGCACGGGCGCAGAGCGCCAGCTCACGCATCACGCCGACTTCGACGTCAAGTCCCTGGGCGCGGGCGACGGGGTGGTGGTCTACGAGCAGGCCGGCTACCTGCACGAACTCGATCCCGCTACCGGGGCCACGCGCCAGCTGGTCATCAACGTGACGGGCGACATGAACTGGTCGCGGCCCCGCTGGGAAGCCGTTCCGGCCGCACAGCTGCGCGACGCCCGCCTCTCTCCCACTGGCAAGCGGGCGCTCTTCGAGTGGCGGGGCGAGGTCTTCAGCGTGCCCGCCGACGAGGGCTCCTGGCGCAACCTCACCCGCAGCCCCGGCGTCGCCGACCGGCACCCCGTGTGGTCGCCCGACGGGTCGCGCGTCGCCTGGTTCAACGACGACGGCGACGAATACGGGCTGGTGATCGCAGAGCAGGACGGGTCGGACGCACGCCGGACCGAGATCGACGAGCCGTCCTTCTACTTCCGCCCCGAATGGTCGCCCGACGGGACCCAGCTCGCCTTCACCGACACCCATTACCGCGTGCTGGTGCTGGACGTGGAGTCGGGGGACGTGGACCACGTCGACACCGACCGCTTCGCGCATCCGCAGCGCACGATGAACCCCGTCTGGTCGCCCGACTCGCGCTGGCTGGCGTACGCGCGCCGGCTCGACAACCAGCTGCGCGCGATCTTCGTCCACGACACCGACTCCGGCGAGACGCGCCAGCTGACCGACGGCATGTCGGACGCGATCACGCCGGTGTGGGACGAGTCCGGCAAGTACCTGTACTTCCTGGCCTCCACCAACTACGCGCTCAACACCGGCTGGCTGGACATGACCTCATACGACAGGCCGGTGACCCGCGCCCTGTACCTCGCGCTCCTCAGTGCCGACGAGCCCTCGCCCTTCCTGCCGCGGAGCGACGAGGAGGAAGGCACCGAGGATGAAGACGAAGACGGGAGCGACGACCCGCCTGCGGTGACAATCGACTTCGAGGACATCGCCGCGCGCATCGTGGACGCTCCGGGTCTCGACACGGACGACTACGCCGGGCTCGTGCCGGGGCCGTCCGGGACGGTGTTCGTCCTGCAGGGCGGCGGCTTCGGCGGGGGCGCCGTGCTCAAGTACTCCATCGAGGAGCGCGAGGCAGAGGACTTCCTGGAGCGGGGCGGGCGCCTCGCGGTGTCCCACGACCGGGGCAGCCTGCTCTACTACAGCGGCGGCTGGAACATCGTCAGCACGGCCCGCCCGCCATCGGGCCGCGACGGCGCGCTCGACTTGGGCGGCATGCGCGTGCAGGTGGAGCCGACGGCGGAGTACGCCCAGATGCTCCGCGACGGATGGCGCTTCATGCGCGACTTCCTGTACGTGGACAACCAGCACGGAGCCCCGTGGGACGACGTGTGGGACTGGTATTCCGCGTGGCTCCCGGACGTGCGCCACCGATCCGATTTCAATCACCTGCTGGACATGCTCTCCGGCGAGATCGCGGTGGGGCACTCGTACGTGCGCGGCGGCGACTACCCGGACCTGAACAACCCGCGCACCGGTCTCCTCGGCGCCGATCTGGAGGAGGCGAACGGGTTCTACCGGATCGCCCACATCTACAACGGCGGCGACTGGACTCCGGGACTGGCCGGCCCGCTCTCCCACCCCGGAATGGACGTGCGGGAGGGCGACTATCTGCTGGCGATCAACGGAGCCGAACTGCGCGCGCCCGCCAACCCGTACCGCCTGCTCGAAGGCACCGCCGGACGGGTCATCACCCTGACGGTGGCATCCTCGCCCTCGGCCGAAGACGCCCGCGACATCATGGTCGAGCCAACCGCCAACGAGGGCGCGCTCCGGCGCTGGGCCTGGGTCGAAGCCAACCAGGCCCGCGTCGACGAAATGAGCGGTGGCCGCCTGGCCTACGTCTGGCTGCCCAACACCGGCCAGGGCGGCTACACGTACTTCAACCGCATGTACTACGCGCAGCAGGACCGCGAGGGCGCGGTCATCGACGAGCGCAACAACGGCGGCGGCTCGGCGGCCGACTACATCGTGGACATGCTCGACCGCGAGCTCACCGGCTACTTCAACTCTCGCGCCGGCGACCGCAAGCCCTGGACCCAGCCGATGGCCGGTCTCTTCGGACCCAAGGTCATGGTCATCAACGAGCGTGCGGGGTCGGGCGGCGACCTACTCCCCTACCTGTTCCGCTTCCACGAGGTCGGTCCCCTGGTGGGCACGAAGACGTGGGGCGGGCTCGTGGGTACGTGGGACACGCCGCCCCTCATCGACGGTGGCGGGTTCGTGGCCCCGCGCGGCGGCTTCTTCGACGTGAACGGAGAGTGGGCGGTGGAGGCCGAAGGGGTGGCCCCGGACATCGAGGTGCGCAACGACCCCGCGCCGGTGATCGCCGGGGGCGACCCGCAGCTCGAAGCCGCCGTTCACGAAGCGCTGCGCCTGCTGGAGAGCGGCGGAAGGGTCACATTCGAAGACGAGCCGCCGCCGCCCGTGCGGTGGCGCCGGCCGGGAGGCGAATCATGAAACGCTGGGGACTGTTCCTTCTGAGAGTCACGATCGGCTGGCTGCTGGTGCTATGGGGCATCGACAAGTTCCAGAACGTCGAGCACGGGCAGGCGGTCGCCGAGGCGTTCTACTTCGGGATCGGAACGCAGGCCGTGGTGCAGCAGGTCTTCGGCGCGGTCGAGATCCTGCTCGGGGCGCTGGTCGTGCTCGGGCTGTGGCGCCGCCGTGCCTACCCGCTGATGTTCGCGATCCTCCTGATCACCGCCATCGGGGTCTGGAAGTCGATCCTCGACCCGTGGGGATGGTTCCTCGACGGCTCGCAGGTGCTCTTCTACCCGTCGGCGATCATCGCGGCGGGGGCGCTGCTGCTCTGGGGGACGATAGACGAGGACGAGATGACGCTGGACGCGCGCTTGGGAGGCGGTTCTGCAGGCTGACGACCCGTCGGGTTCGCGCAATCTCCCCCCACGCCATATAATGTTCCGGCAAGGGGCGCGGGACCCGGAACCGGGTCGGCGCGCCTCCTTCAGCGAAAACGCGGACCGCGGACCAGCGAGGTGGCAGATGTTGCAACCCGAAGTCATCCAGGCGCGGAGGGGGGGATTCACCCGCCGCAAGTTCATCAAGGGGGTGATCGCCGCGGGCGCCACCGCGTCGGCTGCCGGATACCTGTTCCGCGGCAGCGGCGTGCTTGCGCCGACGCTCTCCGCCCAGGGCGCGGTCGAGCGGCTCGTCACACTCAACGTCAACGGCCAGCAGCGCCGGGTGGACGTTCCCAAGCACGAGACGCTGGCCATGACGCTTCGCTACCAGCTCGGCCTCACCGGCACCAAGCTGGGGTGCGACCGGGCCGAGTGCGGCGCGTGCACGGTGCTGCTCGACGGCGTGACCCACTACGGCTGCTCGATCCTGACGCACTCGGTGCGGGGCCGCGAGGTCACCTCCATCGAGGGGCTGGAGCAGGACGGCGAGCTTCACCCGGTGCAGCAGGCCGTCATCGACGAGGGCGGATTCCAGTGCGCCTTCTGCGCCCCCGGCTTCACGATGAGCATGGTCGGCATGCTGTCGAAGAACCCCAACCCGAGCCGCGAGGAGGCGGCGGAGCTGCTCTCGGGCAACCTCTGCCGCTGCGGCGACTACGACAAGATCCTGAACACGGCGATGCGGGCGGCCGAGCTGTCCCGTTCGCGAGCCTGAGAGGAGAATCGAGATGGCTGAGAACGTAATCGGCACCGACATCTCCCCACCGGATCTGCGGGCGAAGATCACGGGCCGGGCCCGCTACGCCGAGGACTTCCGCGCCGAGGGCATGGTTTTCGCGAAGCTCCTGCTGAGCCCCATGCCGCACGCGAAGGTTCGGAGCGTGGACACCAGCAGGGCCGAGGCGATGGAGGGGGTTCTGGGGATTCTGAGGGCGTCGGAGCTGCCGCTGCAGGAGAACGGGATCGGAGAGGCGGCGCTGACCGACGAGCCCAAGTACGAGGGTGAACCGATCCTCGCGGTGGCGGCCGTGGACGAAACGACCGCAGCGGCCGCGGTGGAGGCGATCCGGGTCGATTTCGAGCAGCTCCCCTTCGTGCTCGATCCGCTCGAGAGCCTGCGCGAGGGCGGCCCCGACGCTCGGCTGGACGGCAACGTCGGCGGGCGCGGCGAGGCCCTCAGCCTCAAGTGGCCCGATTCGGTCTTCGACGAGGCCGGGCCGGACAGGCTGCCCATGGGCGAACCCGCGACCGAGTGGACCATCGGCGACGTGGACGCGGCCTTCGCCGACGCGGCGGTGGTCGTCGAGGAGACGATCGTCCACCAGTCGGTCACGCACCATCCCATGGAGCCCCGCTCCGCCATGGCGTACTGGCAGAACGGGAAGCTGTTCCTGCACGGCTCCACGCAGAGCACCGAGCGCACGCGGGGTGCCGTGGCGGCCATGGCCGGCGTCGACATCGAGGACGTGGTGATGATCGGCGAGTACTGCGGCGGCGGCTTCGGCAGCAAGATCGCGGGCGTGCCGAGCATGGCGATACCGGCGGTGCTGTCGCGCAAGATCGGCCGCCCGGTCATGCTCCGGATCACGCGCTACGAGGAGAACTACATCGGTCGCGCCCGGGCCGGCTTCCAGGGCTGGGCGAAGATGGGATTCCGCGCAGACGGTCGCATGACCGCGCTCGACCTCTACCTGGTGCAGGACGGGGGGCCCTACGGGCGCGCCAGCGACTTCACGACGGCCGGCACGGTCGCGACCGCGATCTACCAGCCCGAAAACATGCGTTTCCGGGGCGTCCCCGTGTACACCAACACGCCGCCGCGTTCGGCGCAGCGTGCGCCGGGCGGGGCGCAGATCGTCGCCATGCTGGAGCCGGTGGTGGACAAGGCGGCGCGCGAGCTCGGCGTCGACCGCCTCGAAATCCGCAAGATCAACGCGCCGGGCCACGATGGCTGGCTGGGGGCGAACCAGAGTCCCTTCACCAGCGCGTTCGTGCGCGAGGCGCTCGACCTGGGCGGCGAGCTCTTCGACTGGGAGACGAAGAGCCAGCTTTCGGGACGCCGCGAGGGCACCAAGGTGACCGGCGTGGGCATGGGGCTCAGCCCCTTCACGGCAGGCAGCCGGGGCCGCGACGGCCTCCTCGTCATACGCCCCGACGGCAAGCTGCACGTGCATCAGGGCATCGGGAACCTCGGCACCCACTCGATCGCCGATACGGCGCGCCCCGCGGCCGACGTGCTCGACCTGTCCTGGGACGAGGTCGTGATCGTGTGGGGCGACACCAGCAAGCATCTCCCGTTCAGCACCGTGCAGGCGGGCAGCCAGACCACCCACGCCCACACCCGCGCGAACCACGCGGCGGCCACGGCCATGGTCGGGCTGCTGCAGGAGCTGGCCGCGCGGGAGCTGGGTGGATCGCCCGCCGACTACCGGGTGGCCGACGGGCGCGTCTTCCGGGCCGGCAACCGCGCGGCCGGGCTCAGCTTCGCCCAGGCTGCGGAGCGCGCCATGGCGCTGGGCGGCAAGTTCAGCGGCGAGGAGGTGCCCGAAGACCTCAACGACGCCACCAAGGCGGCCGTGGCGGGGCTGGCGGGCGAGGGCCTGATTGCCGCGGCGAGGGACAACTACGCCGAGGGCGGCGCCGTCTTCACCTGGGTGGCCACCTTCGCGCAGGTCGAGCTCGACGTGGAGACGGGCGAGGTCGAGATCGTGGATCTGGCCTCGACCGCCGACTGCGGCACGGTGATGCATCCGCGCTCGCTCGCCGGGCAGACCAACGGCGGCGTCTTCCAGGGGATCGGGATGGCGAAGGGCCAGCGCTGGGTCTTCGACCCGAAGTGGGGCATCCCGTTCACCAAGCGATTCTACACCGCGCGGCCTCCGGGCATCCTCGATGTGCCGTTGAGCCCGCGGTTCGCGGCCGTCGACCAGGCCGATCCGCTCACGCCGGTCGGCGCCAAGGGCATCGGCGAGCCTCCGGTGGGCGCCGGCGAGGCCGCGTACGTGTGCGCGGTGGCCGACGCCATGGGCGGCATGTGCCTGTGCCGGACGCCGCTCACCGCCGACATGATCCTGGCGGAGCTGGAGGGCCGGCCTCGGCCCTACGGCCTGCTGGACACGCACGTGTGAGCAGGGTTCCGACGACCCCGCGCACACCCTGACCGGGAAGGAGAAGCACAGTGGCTGTCATTCGCGACATGATCCCGCCGTTCGAGCTCTATCAGCCGGCCGGCGTCGACGACGCGGTTCGCCTCATGGACGACTACGGCGACCGGGGATGGGTTCTGGCGGGTGGCCTGGACACCTTCGACTGGTTCAAGGACCGGATCAAGCGCCCGGCGGCGGTGATCGACCTCGCCGCCGTGGACGAAATCCGCGGCATCGCCGAGGGCACCGACGGCGGCCTCGACATCGGGGCCATGACCAGCCTCACCGAAGTGGCCGAGCACGCCGACGTGCGGAGCGGGTACCCGCTGCTCGCCGAAGCGGCCGGACTGGTGGCCACGCCTCAGATCCGCAACCAGGGCACGCTCGGGGGGAACATCGTGCAGGATACCCGCTGCTGGTACTACCGGAGCGGGTGGCCATGCTACCGCGCGGGAGGGAACATCTGCTACGCAGGCACCTCGCGCTCCATGAATCGGGAACACTGCATCATGGGCGCGGATCGCTGCGTTGCGGTGAGCCCTTCCGACACGGCGCCCGCGCTCGTGGCACTCGACGCCGAGATGGTGGTTGCGAGCACGTCGGGCGAGCGGACCTACGCGGCGAACGACTTCTTCATCGGCCCCGACATCGACATCGAGCGGATGACGGTGCTGGAGCCGGGCGACCTGCTCACGCGCGTCGTGCTGCCGGCTCCCTGGGAGGGCGCGCGCTGGTACTTCGAGAAGATCCGGGACCGCAAGTCGTGGGACTTCTCGCTGGTGACCGTCGCGTCGATGCTGCGGGTCGAGGGCGGCGTGATCCAGGATGCGCGGGTGGTCGTGAACAGCATCGCGCCGTACCCGGTGCGCATGGGCGCGGTCGAGGCGGCGATACGCGGACGCGAGCCCAGCGACGAGACCGGACAGATGGCCGGGGAGATCGCGGTCGAAGGCGCGCGGGCGCTCCGGCACAACGACTACAAGATCGCGCTGACGCGGAACCTGGTGAAGCGGTCGATACGGGACGCGGCGTAGCGGACCGACAGACGGCGGAGACGCCCCCAGCCAAAGGAGCGGACAGGCCATGGAGTTTCTTCGACGCGCACTGAACCCCTGGGGCGAGGATGTCCCGATCGGGGTGTCGTGGGATCTGATCTGGGCGGCGGTGATCATTGGAGCGGTGTTCGTGGTCTACCATGCGCTCATGGTGCCCAAGAAGGTCGGCAAGGGCGAGGTGGACGAGCACGAGGCGAAGGGCCTTCCCGAGAAGCTGCAGCGGCACACGCCCGGCGCGCGGGGATTCCACTGGTCCATGTCGATCGCGATGTTCGTGCTGCTCATCACCGCCTTCTTCCCCGTGATCGGAATCCAGTTCCCGTGGGTGACCATACACTGGATCGCGGGGATCGCGCTGATCCTCACGGTCATCTACCACATCTACCACGTCTTCGCCAAGCAGGACTTCTGGACGATGTGGATCGATCGCCGCGACATCGCCGAAGGCAAGGAGGGGCTGAAGGCCGCGCTGGGCAGGTCCGAAGCCGAGCGTCCGCGCGCGGGCAAGTATCCGGTCGACCAGAAGATGTTCCATCATGTGGCCATGGTGGCGACCCTCGGGGCCGTGGTGACGGGCGTCCTGATGATGTTCCGCGTCGACAACTTCCTGTGGGCCGAGAACACCTACATGTTCAGCGACGCGGCGTGGGGCTGGATCTACGTGATCCACGGCATCTGCGGGATCGGCCTGATCTTTCTGGTGATCGCCCACGTCTACTTCGCGATCCGACCCGAGAAACGGTGGATGACCTGGTCGATGATCCACGGCCTGATCGACCGCGACCGCTACCTGGAGAACCACGACCCGGCACGCTGGTCGGTCGCCGAGGCGGGCTCGCAGGCGGCCGAGGCCGAGGGCGACTGAGGGCATGGGTCTCGACGATCTGAAACGCCGCATCGACGCCATCGAGGATGGCTACGAGTTCTGCCTCGCCTACGCGGCCCAGGGGCTGACCGACGATTCGGCAAGCAAGGTGGGGGGACAAGTCCGATCCCATCTGCGCGGCTTCGACGAGGCGCTGGACGGCCTCGCGGAGGCGTTTCGGGGTCGCCTGCTGGAGGGTGGGGGTGGTGCTGCGGCTGGGTCCGCCGAGCCTGGCCACGGCGGCGGCACGGCAGAGACGGTGGACGCCGCGCTGGAGGTGCTCCGCCGCGACGCGGAGGCCGCGGGCGCGCTGGTCCGCCTGGTCGCATCGCAGCCGACGATCTCGTCGCAGCTCATCGACAACCTCAACGCGTCGATCCACGTGCGCGCGCTGCTCACCGACGTGTTCGTGCTGGGCGAGCTGGCGGGGGTTTAGGGCCCGCGGGGATCAAGCCTCCGGAAAGGATGCGGATTCGGCGGACGAGTCGTCCGATTCGACCCCCAGCATCTTCGCGAAGTCGGCGATGTCCCGGCACACGTACCCCTCGGCCTCCAGCGCCGACCGCTGCTCGGGGGTGAACGCCGGGGCGAACAGCGCGTACTCGGCGTCGGCTTCGCGCAGGCGACGGGCGTCGTCCGTCTCCAGGTAGCGCGCGACGTGCGACCGGAAGCGGGCGAGCGAGACGGGGTCGTGGGCGCGGGCGTTGCGCTTGGCCGACCCGAAGCGAACGCGCCGGTCGCGCTTGTGCCAACCCACGTAGTCGATCTCGATGTCGCCGCCGGCCTCGGGACGGTTCCAGTAGCCGGAGACAAGGTCGGTGAGAGGAAAGTCGGCGGTGCCCATCCGCGATGCCTGTTGGCTCGCCGCCCGTACGAATTCCTCGAACGCGTGGCCCTCGAGGGTGCGCAGGTCGGGCAGGAACGCTTCGGCCACGGCGCGGGGGTCCTCCACCTCGGCGATGCGGACAGCGCGCTCGAAGACCCTGACCCAGGACCGGAGAAAGGGATCGGAGACGACGTAGCGGGCCACGTTGCTGTCGGGACGAAGAATGGGCAGGCGCTCGTCCACGAGCTTCAGGTCGCGCACGAGAAGGTCGAGCCTGTCGAGAACATCGTCCATTTCCGGAAAGACTCGCCGGATGCCCCGCAGGGTCGAGAAGCGGCGACCGGCGATGTGGCGCAGCAGGAGCAGGTTGTCGCGCTCCAACTCGCGGCCGAGCAGCAGCTCTCCCTCGTCGCGCAAGGGGCCGGCTGAATCGAGAAACGTCTCGACCGCCAGCCCCATCGTCCATGTGTCGTGGTCGCGATCAGGGAGCAGATCCACGATCCCTGCCAGGTGCTGCCAGTACGTGGTGCCCACGGTGGGCACGCCGTCGAACACGGTCCACAGCGTCAGAAACCGACGCATGTAGTCCGGCACATGGCGCACGATTGAGTTGGCGATCGGAGCGAAGGCTCTGACGCAATGCTCTTTCGGAACGTGGTCGCCGTGTCGTTCCAGGACTCCTCCACCATCTGCACGTACAGGATTGGCCTGTTCGGTTGCCGCTCGCGAATCGCGTCGAGCACCTGGCGTGTGAGCTCGGTCTTGCCCACTCGCCGCCGCCCGCGCATGGCCGCGAAGCACCAGTCGTCCCGAAGGAGCTTGTCGCGCAGGCTCGCGAACGCCTCGGCTCTGCCGTAGAAGCCCCAGGGGGCGGCCGGTGGCATTCTACCCGATCTCCAGCAGCTCGATCCTGAAGATCATGATCGCGTTGGGGGGGACGGGGCCGCTGCCGCTGCTTCCGTACCCGAGAGCCGGTGGGATGATGATTCGGCGCACGCCGCCGGCGCGCATGCCCCGGACGCCCTCGTCGAAGCCGGGCACGACCTGGCCCGCGCCGAGAACGAAGCTGAACTGGCCCCGGTCGAACTCGGTGCCGTCGCGCAGCCACCCGGCGTAGGCCACCTCGACCTCCTGGCCCGCAGCGGCCGGGTCGCCGTCCCCCTGCTCGATGTCCTCGTAGTAGAGGCCCGAGGCGGTGCGGGTCATTGTGGCCAGATTGATGCCCAGCGAAGCCGCGAACTCCACCTCCTCGATCACCTCGGGGCCGGTTGGGTCGTCGCCGCAGCTTGATGAAAACACCGCCGCGATGGCCAGCGTCGCGCTTCCCACAATCCTCCACATTCTCCGTGGCCCCTTCATGCGGTGTGTGCGCCGGCGGCCTGCAGGCGCCTGTACTGGCGGAACGAGATCAGTTTGCGGCTGCCCTCGTCCCAGAGCGCTAGGTGGAGGGTCTTCAGGCCGTCCCACAAGGTCAGCGTGGGGGCTTGCCACAGCTCGGGGTTCTCGTCGTGGCATCGCTGGAGCCGGTAGTTGGGGATGCGCGCGCTCAGGTGGTGGACGTGATGGAGCCCGATGTTGGCGGTGAACCACTTGAGCGGCTGCGGCAGGCGCAGGAAGGACGAGCCGTGGAGCCCGGCGTCGTAGTAGTTCCAGTCCTCGTGCCAGTGCCAGTAGGCGTCCTCGAACTGGTGCTGCACGTAGAAGAGCCACACCCCGATCGCGCACGAGATGAGTGTGATCGGCAGTTGGACCAGCAGGAACGGGACGATCCCGATGGTCAGCCACGCGATGGCCAGGACCGCGGCCAGGGCCCCGTTGGTCCACCACACCGAATGCCATTCGCGCTTCCACGTTCTGGGCACGTCCCACGGAAAGCGGTGCTTGACGATGAAGTGGAACGCCGCGCCCGGGCCGAACAGGACGAATGGGTTGCGGTAGAAGCGGTAGCCGAGGCGCTGGAGAAACGACATGGCCTCGTACTCCTTGACGGTGACGGTGACGATGTCGCCGAAGGAGCGCAGGTCCAGATCGCCCGAATGCGCATGATGGATCGCGTGCGTCTTGCGCCAGTAGTGATACGGGGTGAGGCTGAGCACGCCGATCACCGATCCCGTGACGCAGGCCAGTCTGCGGGACTTGAAGTACGACCCATGGCCGCAGTCGTGCTGGAACATGAAGAGCCGCATCACCAGGCCGGCCGTCGGCAGGGCGAGAAGCAGGGTGAGCCAGTAGCCTACGCCGAGGCTCCAGTACATGAGCGCCCACGCCGCCACGAACAGGACGGCGGTGTAGCCCATCTGCAGCGCGCTGCGGCGGTCGTCCGGTCCAAAGTAGGGGGAGAGGACCTTCCTCCAGTGGCGAACCTGCTCGCGGTCGATCTTCATGCGGCTCATCGTCGGTTCTCCGGCGCTCCGTACGGATACAGTTGGCTCAGGTCCACGTTGTCGTAGTGGAGCGCGTCCAGGAAGGTGGTGCCCACGAAGGGCTCGGGCGCCTCGACGACCAGGATGGTGGGCGCGTAGCCGGTCTCGTCGAAGCCGCGGCGGAAGTGGACGCGCGACTTGACGACGAAGACATCGTAGTCGGCGGGGTCGATCGTGCCGAAGCGGAAGGCGTCCGGGTAGAGGACCTGCTCGTAGGCCGGCGTGAGGAACACGACGTTGCCGTTGCCGAACGAGACCGCGGCGATGGCGTCGTAGCCGAAGCCTTCGCCGAAGTATTCGAGCGTGCCGACGATGCGCCGGGGCGAACCGCCGGACGGGGTGAAGCCGCCGATCTCCATGTCGAAGGGGTCGCCGGGCCCGGCTCCGGACGCTGCCAGCGCCTCGAGGGTGGCGGGCGAGGTGATCGTGCCGTACAGGACATTGCCGATTCCGGCCGCCTCGAAGGCGTTCAGGATGTGGGTGGCGTCGCCGGGGCGATCGCTGTAGTCGCCGACCGCGACAGGCGTCTCGCCGCGCGCGATGGCCTCGGCAACGATCCCCGCCGCTTCGGTGGGGCCGGGATAGCGGCCCAACGCGAAGTCCTCGCGCACCTGCCACATGAAGTCGTCCATGTCGTCGGCGATCCGGTCCGCGAGGACCTGGTCGTCGTTGGTCATGACTTGGATCGTGGCGCCCACGTCCGGGACGTCGGACCAGGGATAGCCGTAGAAGACGCTCACGTACGCGTCGTTCTCGCGAGCCTCCCACCGCCGCGCCCGCTCCATGATGTCCATCGCCGGCGACTGGCCGGTCCACTGGAGCACGGTCGCCGTGATGATGCCGGGTTTACGGGTTGCGGTGGTGGCCCGGTATTCGCCCAGCATGCTGAGCCGCAGGGCGCGGGCCGCCCGCTCACCCTGGATGTAGGCGTCGTAGTGGGGGAAGCGCTTGGTCACGAAGGAGAAGTCGGCGTGCTCCAGGAATTCGGCGTCCTCGTTGCCGTGCAGGTCGAAGGTTGCGGCGATGGGCACGCCCGGGCCGACCGCCTCGCGGAAGCGCCGCGCGATCTCGGCCTCGGGACGGGGGACGTCCCGCACCGCCATGGCACCGTGCAGCGCGAGATACACGGCGTCGACCGGTGGCAGCGCCTCGAGCTCGGCGAGCATGACTCCGAGGAAGTGGTCGAAGGTTGCCTTGGTGTTCCAGCTCCGCGACGATCCGCCGAAGACGCCGACCGGCGAGGTGAGCGGAACCAGCTCCACGTCGCCGAACTCGCGGGACCGCTCCGTGAAGCCGGCCAGGTAGCCGCCCGAGGTGAGGAGGTCCTCGCCCGAGATCGGCTCGCTCTGGCGCAGCCAGTCCTCGACTTCGGTGTCGCCACCGGGGCAGAAGGTGCAGGTCTCGTGCTGGAATCTCGCGACCGCGACGCGGAGCCGGCCAGGCGCGTCGGCGGAACCGATGCGAATCGCTCGACCCTCCTCTTCGTCGCCTTCATAGGAAACGGTGCAGGCTCCCAACGCCGCGACGGAGGCGGCGAGGAGGACGGCGCTCTTCAAGTCCCACAAGCCGGCGCTGCGGGCACGAGAATCCGTGAGTGTTCGGCACATTCGCGTCATTTGGATCGGTCTCGGGGGTTGGTGTGCGTTTCAAGATGCCCCCGGAACTTGACGGAAGCGATTCGCACGCACCACCTTCCCGCCTACACACGGGCTCCGAGGATTCGTTTCGGGGCCCGAACCTGCCGCCCGCCGGCCCCCTTTCTCCTGCGAGAGCACTCATGGATTACAACCCCGATCTCCCCTGGTACAGACGTCTTCACTGGCAGGTACTGATCGCGATGCTACTCGGCATCGGCATCGGCCTGTCTCCAGGAGGGCGATGTCGTCGACGGAGAAGGTCGGCTGGGTCGGCGGCCTCTTCATGCGCCTCCTCCGAATGATCATCGTGCCGCTGGTCATCACCTCCATCGTCTCGGGAGTGGCATCGGCCGGAAGTGGGCGTACCGTGGGCCGGATGTTCGGCAAGACGCTGGGATACTACCTGGTCTCCAGCCTCCTGGCCGCGCTCACCGGCCTGCTCCTGTTCAACATCATCAATCCCGGCCGGGGGTATCCGGTTACCGACACCGGAGCGGCACCGCCCGACCTCGCGACACCCGAGTCGTTCGTCGATCTGCTCTACACCATCGTTCCCGACAACTTCTTCGCGGCGGCCTCTGCCGGCGATATGCTGATGGTCATCTTCTTCTGCATCGTCTTCGGAGCGGCGGTCACGACGTTGCCCGAGGGTCCCCGCACGAAGATCACGGGCCTGGTCAGCGCGCTCTTCCAGGCGATGATGGCCCTGACGACGGGCATCATCAAGCTGCTCCCGATCGGGGTCTTCGGGCTGATGGTCACCATGGTCACCGAGACGGGTCTGATGGCCTTCGGCAACCTGGCCCAGTACGTTGTGGCGCTGACCTCGGGTCTGGCCATCCACTTCCTCATCACGTTGCCTCTCCTGCTGTACTTCTGGGCGCGCGTGTCTCCCTGGAAACACGCGATGAACATGAGGGAGCCTCTGTTGGTGGCGTTTTCGACGAGTTCCTCGGCCGCCACCCTGCCGGTCACTCTGAAGACGGTGCAGGAAAAGGTGGGGGTGTCCGAGCGCGTGTCGTCGTTTACGCTCCCCATGGGCGCCACGGTCAACATGGACGGGACGGCGGTGATGGAGTGCGTTGGTGCGCTCTTCATCGCGCAGGCACTGGGTGCCGACATCGGGTTCATGACCCAGGTCGTCGTCGTCTTCACGGCGCTGCTGGCGTCGATCGGGGCCGCGGCGGTTCCCTCCGCCGGGCTGGTGGTGATCTTCATCATCCTCGGGGCGATCGGCATCGGCGACAATCCCCAGGCCATGCTGATCGTGGCCGCGATGCTCTCGATCGACCGGCCCCTCGACATGGCCCGCACGGCCGTCAACGTCTACAGCGACTCGTGCGCGGCGGCGGTGGTTGCGAAATGGGAAGGCGAAGAGGGCATCGACGAGGAGATACGGGGGTAGGGGGCGCTACCGGGCTGCTCCCGCCATCACCACCACCAGCGGCCGGAGCGTGTGGAGTACAGTGATTGTTTCCCCCTGGGCGGCCAGCACGTCGGGCAGCCTGCGGTACACGTGCGGGCTCTCGTCCGTGCCCCCACCCCGGAGCACGACGCCCTTGCCGTCCACCCAGTCGTTCATCATCTCGCGGGACACCTTCCCGCGCTTGAGCACCCTGCCCGTGCGGCGGTGACGCTTCCCCCGCGCGGCGGTGCGGCTCATGACGCGGCCGGCCCCGTGCACGGTCGAGTGGAGCGCGCGCGTCTGGAGTTCGGCGGCGGGTGAGTCGGGCGTGGCGCCCGCCCCTTCCAGAATCACCGAGTCGTCGCCCATGGAGCCGCCCACGAACCCCTTCTGCCCCGGAAACGCCGGCGTCGCGCCCTTCCGCACCACAACGAACGTGCGCCCGAAGTGCTCCTCCTTCCAGGCGAAGTTGTGGTGGTTGTGGACCAGTTCGACCTCGCGCCCTCCGATGATCTCGACGGCCTTGCGCACCGCCCACTCCCGCCCGGCGTACGCATAGCGCCCGGCGAGATTCATGAGGCTGCCAGTAGTCGTGCCCGACGGGTGCGTCCAGGTCGAGGATCACCTCGGCCTCGCGCACGCGGGTGCCCCATTCCGCCCCCTGGCTGATCGCGAGGAACGACGAGGCGACGGTGTGGCCGAACCCCCGCGAGCCGAAGTGGACGCCGACCCAGATGCGCCGCCGCTCGTCGGCGAAGACATCGACGTAGTGGTTGCCGGACCCGACGGTGCCCAGTTGCCGGCGCGCCTTGTGCCGCAGGGCGGCCCGGTGCCTTTGCGGGACCGCTCCCCAGGCCGAGTCCTCGAAAAGGGGGTGGTCGGCGGGCGCATCGCGCGACCTGTTCGTGCCGCCGACCCCGAAGGTGACGGTATCCGCCCTGGAGTGCATCGTCGGCGAGCGTTGCAAAGGTTGCGGCGCAAGCCCTCCGGGCCGGTCCGGCGAGGTCGTGCAGCGTGCAGATCGGTCCGAGATCGCGGCGTTGCCGCAGGCGATGTCGAATCCCACCCCCGCCACGCTGACCTGGTTACGATAGGCCGCCACGCCGCCGATCGGCATGACGTAGCCGAGGTGGCCGTCGGCCATGAGGGCCGCGTGGTCGGCCCGCCGCGCGACCCGCGTGCGAGCTGGTCGAGGGTGGACCGCTCGTGTTGTCCGAATACCTGCACAACTACCAGCGTAGGGACAGGTTCACCGTCGCTCGAATGACGCCGAGCCGGACTGCGGTGCCAGGGCGCTGCGTCCGGCTTCCATGTTTGCTGCCAGGCTCAGGCGCCAGATGCAGGCGGCCACCAAGCTGGTAGCCGTAGACCCCGTCGTTCGGCATGCCGTTCGGCATCGGCCCGAACGGACTTCCGGTGCCGGCCGCAGGCTAGCTCTTGGAGGTGTTCGGTGCGGACATCTCCCGTCAGCCCCTCGGGCAAAGCGATATCGACATGGCATCGGTTCTCAAGGCTGTGCTTAGTCCCATAAAGAGGAGTATGGGTCACGGTACGGTCGCTGCGCTTAGCATTTGCAACCGACAGTTTGACCCACCCGTGGAATTCCCTGTTCACACCACGCTTCCGCGCCCTCTCTTCGCCAAGAGCGATCAGCTCTTCCCGGCTTGCACAGTTGGTCCAGTCAACGGAGACCGTGTTCTTCCCGTTATCGAACACCGAGATTGGTATGGGTGTGCTGGGGCGGCGACACCTCTTGGCATCGCGTCGATCCACTCGAGCATCAATCGCACGCGGCTCGCGTCGTTCCTCAACTCGCAGTGCGTCCTTCAACCTCCCTCGCGAACTCATTTTCGCGAGGAAGGCATCCGTTGCGAAGGGCTAGCTCGTCAGTCGCGAATGGACTCGGACGTGCACGATCTCGGCCTTGATCCCCAGGCCGCCCATTCTCATTGTGATGCTCGCCTGTCGGGATGCGCTGTCTCCACTGCTCCTGCCACGCCGAGCTCGCCGGTGCCGTAGCCGAGGACGCCCCATGTGAACAGGCGATCGCCGAACGCGAGCCGCGCATAGGGAAAGGCGCTGGTGAGGGTGCTCGAAACATCGCACGACATCGTCGTTGCCGGCCCTTCCGTCGATTCCGGATCCCGTTGCATTGCACCTCGCCCATCCGGCCACGCCCGAAGGACATGAAGCGTCAACAGGTCGCCGCCGAAGGTGTTCGGGCACAGACCCATTCACCGCCTTTGACGACGCGCTGAGAACGATTTCTCCCTCTGACAGCTGGAATACACCGTCGAGCACCAAGCCGGTGCGGGTGGCGAGGAAGCGCCAAGAGTACAGCCGCGGCCTTTCGTTTCAGGTCTTCCGTGGGAGCGGGCAACCCTGATTCCCTGGCCTCGCCATCGAGCTCGGCCAATTCGCGGAGGGCGTTAATCAGGTAAATCGGAGGCCTAGCCGGTAGAAGGGGGCCACCCGTGGCTCGTAAACCGCTCCCCGAATTCCACGGGGCTAATGTACTGCTGCCTCCCGAACAGCTTCCGCTTGCGAATGGGGGTCACGAGGAGCCTCCTTCCCCGTTTTCCTTCTGTTCCTTCTCTGCTGTGGACTCCAGCAGGCCAGCTAGAGCTTCGGCAGCGGACGGATGCATCATCATGGCGGGCAGATATCGCCGGACTACAGCACCGGAATCCTCTGTCCGGGGATCGGGGTAGGTGGTCGAGAATTGAATCGTGATGACCCTGTTCCCGTCTTCGCCTAGGCCCGTCGCCACGGACATCCCATTCACGAATACGGGTGGTTCATCTGCCAGTACTTCCAGCATCTCTGCCTTGCTCTTTCCCATGGTACCTTTCCTGTCTTCTGGAACTCGCAGTCAGTTGTGAGAAGTGACCCGTGAGATCCGGGTCTGTCAAGAGATTATACGGAATGGATCAGTTTTTCCCCTGATAGGTTGCTTGGTCCTACTGCGTCAGTGCTTCCGGTGGATGACCATACCACGGATGGCGGCCTTTTCGGGTCAAGCCATACGATAACAGCATCGCCAATGTTCCCGATCATATTACGATCAGCATCAGTTGCCATCCGGCCAAGTCAGCTCTACCGGGCCTTCCACTCCTCCAGCAACCCCTGGTCGCGCTCCAGGTTGAGCTCGAAGGCGTTGCGGCGTTCCTCGGGCAGGGAGTTGAACCAGTCGAGCGTGTCGAGGGCGGTGACCGCGAGCGGCCGGAACTTGAGCCCGACCGCGACCGCCCTGTGCGACCGGACCCGCGAGAGACCGCGAATCGGCCCCTCGGTGGGCGGATACCAAAGCTGGAACCGCGCTTCGCGCTCGGCGAGGAACTCCTCGTCCATCCAGGTGAACGAGAGCGGCGTGCCGGTGATGGCGCGGATCCCGTACAGGAACTCGGCCATCGATGTCGGGTCCAGCGCGGGTCCGGCGGTGTTGTAGATGCCCCCGATGTCGCGCTCCAGGCAGAGCATCATGAACTCGGCCAGATCGCGTACGTCGATGTACTGGACGGGCGTGTCTGGGCTGCCCGGGGCGATGATCTCGCCGCCGTGGTCGATCCGCACGGGCCAGTAGGTGAAGCGGTCGGTGGGATCACCCGGTCCGGCCACGACGTGCAGACGCATGACGGTGCCGCGCTCGCGGTAGGTGTCCATGACCGCATTCTCGCAGAGGACCTTGAGCGGCCCGTAGTAGCGATTGACGTCCTCGCTGGTCGGGTCCTCGATGGGCAGCAGTTCGGAGTCCTCGGTGAGCTCGTCCTGGTCGAAGTTGTAGACGGAGCCGGTCGATGTGAACAGGTAGCGGCCCACGGAGTCGCGCAGCAGCTCGGCCGAGTCGCGGACGTGGCGCGGCACATAGCCGCTGTTGTCGATGACCGCGTCCCATGTGCCGCCTCGCAGCGCGTCGAGCTGGCCGTCGCGGTCGCCGATGAGCGTCTCGACGCCGGGGAAGAGCTCGGGGGCGGTGCGGCCTCGGTTGAAGAGCGTCACGTGGTGCCCCCGGTACATGGCGTAGCGCACCATGTGCGGGCCGATGAACCCGGTGCCGCCCAGGATGAGGATCCTGAGGGGGCGGTGGGAGCGGCGTGGGGTGGGGTCGGTCGCAGCCGTGACGGCGGGCGACGCCGAGGCGGCAAGGGCGCGGGCCGGTCCCAGGGCGGCGGTGCCGGCAGCGGCGGCTGAGGTGGCCAGGAAACGGCGGCGTGTGTGGGTCATGTCGGTGGTCCTCAAGCAGGCGTGGTTGGGCCGGAAACTGCTTGTCTGTAGTGTCGGGTCAGCCGTGGCGGCGGCGCAACTCTCCTCACACCTCCCACCCCGTCCGGTATTCGCGCGTCAGATACCGGTTGGCGTCCTCGACGTTGGTGACGCGCATGGCGTTGGCGTCGTAGCGGATCTTCTTCCCCTGGCCCGTGCGGAGCGCCACGATGCCGAGCAGCATGACCTCGGTCAGGCGGGACGCGTAGTCGAAGGGACAGGAAGCTTCGCCCCCCTCCTTGCAGGCTCGAACCCAGTTCATCTGGTGGGTCTCGTCGATGCGGGGCTGGCTCGGAGGCACTTCCTCGGCCTCGGCGGCCAGCGTCTCGGGGAAGAGGCGCGGATTGCGGCCATAGGTGCCGTGCATGAGAATCCCGCGCTCGCCCACGAACATGACGCCGCCGGTGCGGTTGAGGTCGACGTCGTCCGGGAGCACTTCCGGGCGCGGGGGCATGAGGCCGCCGTCGTACCAGTGGAGATCGACGGGCGGCAGCGACCCGCGCGCCGGGAACTCGTAGTGCGCGCGCATCGCCAGCGGGAACGAATCGGGATCGTCGGCGGGGCCGCCCCAGGGGGTCGAGGTGGCCTCGACGGTGGTGGGGTGGGTGAGACCCAGCGCCCAGTAGGGGTGGTCGACGAGGTGGGCACCCATGTCGCCGAGCGCGCTCACGCCGAAGTCGACCCAGCCGCGCCAGTTGAAGGGGTGGTAGACGGGGTGGAAGGGGATGTCCCGGGTGGTCGGGCCCAGGTAGAGATCCCAGTCCATGCCGGTCGGAAGCGGATAGCCCGCGTCCATGACGTCGGCCGCCAGGGACAGGATCGCGCCCTGGTGCCACTGCTGGTACCAGCCGGGGTTCAGGCCCTCCTTCCAGGGGGCCGGGCGCTGAATGCCCTGCGGCCATATCGGGCGGTTGGTCCAGATGTGGACCTCGGTCACGTCGCCGAGCACCCCGGCCTGGACCCACTCGTTGACCAGACGGGCGTCGTCCTCCGAGTGGCCCTGGTTGCCCATCTGCGTCACCACGCCGGTCCGCTGCGCGATCTCGTTCAGCGCGCGCGCCTCGTGGACGGTGTAGGTGAGCGGCTTCTCCACGTAGACGTGCTTGCCGGCTTCCATGACCGCCTTGGCGATAGGCGCGTGGAGGTGGTCGGGGGTTGCGACCACCACCGCGTCGAGATCGTCCTCGCGGTCGAGCAGCTCGCGAAAGTCCGTGTACTGGCGCGCCTGCAGGAACTGTTCGCGCCAGCGGTGCCCCTTCTCTCGCGGGTTTCCGTCGCCGTCGACGAGACGCTCCTGGACGCGCCGGTGCACGATGCCGAAGTGCACGTCGCAGATGGCGGCGATGTGTTCCGTGCCGAACTCCTGGGCGTTCTCGGTGCCCTGACCGCCCACCCCGACGATGGCGATGTTGAGCCGATCGGACGGTGCCTGGTGTCCGGGTCCGCCGAGCACGTGCCGAGGCACGATCATGGCCCCGGCGGCGAGCCTGGAGGTGCGGTCCACGAAGTCTCTGCGGCTGAGTTTTTCGGACACGGGCGGTGCTCCGTCGGGCTGGAGGGTCGTCTGGCCGAGCTCGCCTCGGGCGCGTGAGCCTGACGCTCCTTGCGCGCCCGGCGACGTTCCCGGACGTTGTTCCGTTCACGAATCACGAACGGAGGTAACGATGACCCGCCCTTCCCCCGTGCGGCAAGCCCGCCGCCTGTTCGCCTCGCTGCTGCTGCTCTCGCTCTTCCCCGGACTGCTCTCGGCCACCTGGTCGGTGATCGCGATCGACACCCGCACCGGACAGGTGGTCATCGCGTCGGCGACCTGCGTGGCGCAGTCTCGGTTCGCAGGCTTCCCGTCCAAGGGACTCATGGACATCCAGGCCATCGTGGTGCCGGGAGTCGGCGTGGCCGCTGCCCAGGCCGGGGTGGACCGGACCCGCGCCAACCAGGAGCTGATCCACGCGGAGCTGAAGAAGGGAACGGCGCCCGACCGGATCATCGAGATGCTCTCGGAGGACCCGGACTTCGAGCGGCGGCAGTTCGGGATCGTGGATCTGCAGGGTCGCTGCGCCGGCCACTCGGGCAGCGGGAACGGGGCGGCGTCGCTGGCGGTGGCCGACAGCATCCCGGCCTCGGGCATCTACTTCTCGGTGCAGGGCAACATCCTGGCGTCCGACGACGTGGTGCACGACGCGGTCGCGGCCTTCAAGGCCGAGGGCGGGACGATGGCCGACCGGGTCATGGCGGCGATGGAGGCCGCCGACGCGGAGGGCGGCGACGGACGCTGCACCTGCGAGTCCGACCCCGTGCTCGATCACGTGCCCTGCGACGGCAAGACATCGCATGTGGCCTACATTCTCGTCGCCGACGCCGACGACCCGGAGGGCGAGTCGTTCAACGACGGGGAGTACTCGCTCTACATCGACGTGACCGACGAGAACATCGAGGAGGGCGAGAACGCCAACCCGGTGAGGACCCTGAGGATGCGTTACGATCGCTGGAAGGCGGAGAGCCAGGGGCCGTAGGCGCTCCCGGGCACCTCACCTACCCGCCGATCGCCGCCACCGCCTCCTCCACCGAGTCGTGGACCGAGAGCATGGCGTCGAAGCCGCTCGATTTCATAACCTTGCCAAGGGGACGGGTGAGTCTGCAGATGGCGAACGCGCGCCCGGGGCCGGTGAAGCGCTTCGCCGTGACGAGCAGGATCCGGAGTCCGGCGCTGCCGATGTAGGGAACCTGCCCGAAGTCAACCACCAGCTTTTGGTCGTCCCGTCCGATCCCCGCCTCCAGCAGGCTCTGCCACTCCAGGTAGTCGGAGCTGTAGATTCGGCCAACGGGCGTCGCGACAAGGACATCCGAGTTCCGGCTCCAGTTGATCTCCACTCGCCCCTCCTGCGTTCAGGCCCGTGAAACACCCCCGCAAACATACGGTACCGCCGAGCGCCGCGAAACAACCAACGCGGCAGCGCGTTGTATCGCTGGGGTTGCCCCGCACGGGTCGATGGCTACAGCGTTGAACAGCCCGCCGTCGTCACAGCCGCACCGGAGTTCGAGTCAATGTCCATGGATCGTCGCGCCTTCGTCAGGAAGTTCGCGGTCGCCGGCAGCGGCGCCGTCCTCACGCCCTCGCTGGCGGGTCTGGTCGCATGCAACGCGGCCGACGGCTCCGGCGGGCACGGCCCGGGGCGCGCCATCTACACGCCCTATGGCCGCCTGGCACCGGGCGCCGACTGCCCCGAACTCGAAATCCCGGAGAGCTTCCGTTGCATCCGGCTCAGCTCGGGAGGCGTCCCGTCCTCGGTGCGCGCCGAGCTCAACGTTCCTAACGCCTTCGATGGAATGGCCGCCTTTCCGCTCCCCAACGGCAACGTGCGGCTGATCCGCAACCACGAGATGACGGACGACGCCGACAAGGGACGGCCCATCGGGCAGCCCGCCTACGACGGTCGCTGCAGCGGCGGAACCACATCGCTGGAGGTGCGCATCTCCGGGCCGGACGACGACCCGACCGTGGAGCTGGTGGACGAATTCGTCTCTCTGGCCGGGACCACGGTGAACTGCGCGGGCGGGCCCACACCGTGGGGCAGCTGGCTGTCGTGCGAGGAGATCACCTGGGGTGCCGAACGGGGGTACGAGCGGCCGCACGGCTACATCTTCGAAGTGCCGGCGGACGCCACCGGTCCCGTGGATCCGGTTCCCCTGCGCGACATGGGACGCTTCATTCACGAGGCCATCGCCGTCGATCCGGACACCGGAATCATCTACGAGACCGAAGACACCTGGTACGTGCCGGATCGCCTCCCCGGCGCGGGCTTCTACCGGTTCATCCCCAACGAGCCCGGTGTCCTCGCCGCCGGGGGAAGGCTGCAGATGATGGCGGTAACCGGCCAGCCGGGGTATCTGACCGCGCGCGGGCAGACTGCCGGAACGACGTTGCCGGTTCACTGGGTGGACATCGACGATCCGGACCCCCCCGACGCCGAAGCCGACCCGCTCGCCGTCTTCAAGCAGGGCGTGGCACGGGGCGCCGCGCGCTTCGCCCGTCTCGAAGGCGCGTTCTACGGCGACGGCGGGATCTACATGGTCTCGACCAACGGCGGCGATGCGACCGCGGGCCAGGTGTTCCACTACCGTCCGACCGCAGCCGACATCGGCGAGCTCGCGCTCGTCTTCGAGTCGCCGTCGCACGATGTGCTCGACAGCCCCGACAACATCGTCCTGAGCCCCCGCGGCGGACTGGTCATGTGCGAGGACGGGAGCGGCGAGCAGTTCGTCCGCGGCCTCGACCGCGAGGGGCGGGTGATCAACCTGGTGAGGTCTCCCCACGCGGAGGGCGAAAGCCAGCCGGGCGAATTCGCCGGATCTTGCTTCAGCCCCGATGGCCGCGTGCTATTCTTCAACGTGCAGGGGGGCCGCGAGATTGGATCCACCGTCGCGAGCGCGACGTACGCCATGTGGGGGCCGTGGGAGGACGGGCCGCTGTAGGGGAGACGACATGGGCAAGGACAAGCTGCCGCGAATACCATCGTTCGCCGAGCTGGGCATAAGCGAAGATGAGATTGAGGAGCTCGAGCGGGAGATCGCGGAGGCGGTCTCCGAGCGCAAGCGGGGCGAAGGAGACAAGGGTGAGCCTGCGCGAGACCGGGTGGACCGCGCGGCTGCGCCCGCCGCGCCTGGCGACCGGAGCGGCGCGGCCCCGGCCCCCGCGCGTGCCGCGAAGGCGCCCTCGTCGCGAGGCGGGTCCCGCGAGGACGAGGCCGGACGATCCGACGAGGCCGCGCGTGCGAAGAAAAAGGTGGGTTGGCGGGAGCGGCGGCGTCGAGCCAGCCAGGCGCGGAAGGCGGCGCGCCAACGGAAGGCTCGGGCTGCCCGCGAGGCCGCGCCGGCCACACAAGAGGATGCCGGCGGCGCGGCGGAGCAGGCGACTGCCTCCGCACCGCATCCGGGAGCGGTGCCGTGGGGTGGCCTGCGAGGCCTGCTGACGCTGGTCGTCCTTCTCCTCACAGCCTGGTTCTCCAGCTCCTACAGGGCCCTGCCTGCGCCCGTTCCTGCCAGCGCCCCGGCGTCGGAGTTCTCCTCTGCGCGGGCCATGACGCATCTGGTGCGGATCGCCTCGGAGGCACGGCCCACCGGGTCGCCGGCGCATGCACGGGTCCGGGACTACTTGCTGGACGAGCTGCGTGCGCTGGGGCACGATCCCGAGGTGCACAACGCCACGTCGTTTCTTGCGGGCTCGGGCGTCACGGTGGCGGCCAGGGTGCAGAACGTGCTGGCGCGGATTCCGGGGTCGGAGCCCGGCGGGCGGGCGGTGCTCGTCACGGCGCACTACGACAGCCGGGGCATCTCGGTCGGGGCGGGAGACGACGGGTCGGGGGTGGTGACCATCCTCGAGGCGGTGAGGGCGCTGGGCGCGCGCGGGCAGCTGCGCAACGACCTGATCGTGCTTGTCACCGATGCGGAGGAGCTCGGGCTGCTCGGCGCGCGCGCGTTCGTGGACGAACATCCGTGGCTGGACGACGTGGCGCTGGTGGTGTCGTTCGAAATGAGGGGCGGCGGCGGCCCCTCGATGATGTTCGAGACGGGCGACGACAACGGGTGGGTCATCGAGGCGCTGCGGCAGGCCGATCCGTATCCGTCCGCGAATTCGGTGAGCCATGAGGTCTATCGGCGAATGCGGAACGACACCGACTTCACCCCGTTCAAGGAGGTGGGCAAGCAGGGGCTGAACTTTGCCGCGCTGGGCCGGAAGCATGTGTATCACCAGGTCTACGACACGCCGGGGAACTTTTCGGAGGCGACGCTCCAGCACAACGGAGAGCACGCGGTTGGCTTGCTGGAACACTTCGGGAACGCGGATCTGACCACGGTGAACGCGCCGAGCGTCAGCTACATCTCGATCCCGCTCCTGGGGCTGGTGACCTACGGTACGCTGTGGATCTTGGTGCTGGGGGTCGGGGCGGTGGCGCTGTGGGGGCTCGCGTTCTTCGTCGGCAGGAGGAGCGGGTCGCGCACCGGGGCGGTGGTGATCGGCGCGCTCGGCTCGGTCGTCTACCTCGGCGTCGTGGGGGGACTCGCCCATTACCTGGTGCAATGGCGGAGCGAGGCGCATCCGGAGCTGGGCGCACTGCACGCGGGGATGTTCCACGCCGAGGGCTGGTACATGTTGGCGCTCGCCTGGGTGGCGCTGGCGTTGGCGGCGGTCGTGGCGGGCGTGCTGCGGCGCTGGCTGACGGCGGCCGAACTGGCCGTGGGAGCACTAGTCGTGCCGGTGCTTCTGGCCGGGGTCGCGACCGCGATGTTCCCGATGGGCGCGATGAACCTGCAGTGGCCCGTGATCGCGGGGTGCGTGGGCGCGATGGCGGTGGTCGGAATACAGTCCGGGCAGCGCATGGGGCCGTGGCGCTGGGTGCTGGCGCTGCTGGTGGCGATCCCGGTGATCGTGGTGCTGACACCCCTGACCGAGGGTGTGTGGGCGGCCATGGGGCTGGAGATGGGCGCGGCGCTGGCGGTCCTGATGGGGATCGGCTTCATCATGCTCGTGCCCGCCCTGGAGCCGCTGCGCGAACCGAACGCGTGGTGGGCCCCGGTGGCCACGCTCGTGGTCGGCGGTGCTTTTCTGGCGCTGGGCGTGCGCGCCGCGACACCCTCGGCAGATCGTCCGGCTCCCTCGACGCTCGTCTACGCCATGGACACGGAGACCGGCGCCGCCTGGTGGGGCACGGACCCCTCGCGGGACCCGTCGGACCCTGGGATGGCCTGGGCCGCTGCGGCCGTGGGGCCGTTTGCGGCGACCGGGGCGGTCGATTCGCTCGTGACGTTCACCCGCGGGCAGGCCAGGTATGCGCTTGCGCAGGCGGAGCCGATGGCGGTGGCCGCGCCGACGGTGGTGGTTTTGGGTGGCGTGAGCGGCACGACGGGCGATGCGGGCGGCTCAGCGGGCGATGTGGGCGGCTCAGCGGGAGATGTGACCGATTCAGTGGATGCCGTGGCCGGTTCTGCGGGCGCGGCCGCCGATGTGGCCGATTCGATGTCTGCTTCAGCGGCCGACGCGACGGCGAGTCCGTCTCGCGCTCCCGACTCCTTCCGGCTGTCGGTGACTTCCGGCGTGGGCGCAGAGATGATGCTCTTCCGCTTCGACGACCGTGTGCGCCTTGCCACCGTGGACGGGCGGGTGGTTCCAGCCGGCGGTCGGTCCACGCTGCTTGAACACTGGGGGGCCGGTGAAGCCGGCGTGCTGCTGGATTTCGGGCGCCTTGCCGGTAGCGCCCCCGTGCGCTTCACGATCGTGGAGCACCACCTGCGTCCCGGCGAGCTCGTGGGTGCCAACAGGTTCGTGCGGCCACCCGAGCTGGCACCGAACATCCGCACTCTGTCCGACCGGGCGATGATCCGCACGGTCGTGAGCGTGGATCCGGCGACGGGCGAGGTGCGGATCGAGGGCGCGGCTGCCGTGGGTGAGCAGGGTGGCGATGCTGGCGAGGGGGTGGGCGAGGCAGGGGATTCCACCGCAGTGGTGGAAGCGGACACTACGCGCAACCCCCAGCAGTCCGTGGATAATCTCCGCCTTCGCACCGAGGGCGGTGAGGTGCCGGGCTGGCAAGGCGCGACTAAGGGCGAATAGCGGCGCTATTCGTCCGAGGAGCAACGCAGAGCGGCGCTATGGGCACCCAATTGTAGAGATAAGTTGACATTCTGTAATGTTGTCTTGACAGTACAGGTGGGTGAGCGCCGCGGTCAGCGCGGATGCATCGCAGCCCTAATGCAGCGGGGACTTTATTCCACGGACGGCTAGGGGCTGGCACCCACCGTTTCTCTCCCGGCCCCGGTCAACGAGACATCGAGCCTCACCTGGTCGTAGGCCACCTGCGGTACCAGCCTGCCGCGGGCTCCCCGCCGCAGTTCCACGATCCCGTACTGCGACATCGTCTTCAGGGTCCGCGACAGGTTGGACTTGCTTCGCCCAGCTAGGTCCGCGAGCTCGGTGAGCGAACGCGGCCGCTCACGGGCAATCAGTGCCAGGAGCTGCCTGTTGTGCTCGGACAGCAACTGCGCGAAGCTCTCGATCGAGGTGAACCAAACCTTCGGCTCGCCCTTCGCGGGTGCGTGCTCCCCACGGGCGATGGCCATGGTACGCGCCTTCATCTGGTCGTAGCCAGCGATTCCGATCTTCAATGTCCTCATGAAACCGATCCCCTCTCCCGAAGCATCCTGTCCACTTCCTTCCAGAAATCCGCGAGGAGCGTTGCCGCGTCCTCGTAGGATCACGGTGGAATCCATCATCCCAAACGTTATCAGTCATTGATAACACGAGCAAGAGAAAGGTGCATGCGGGGGCAACGTGGACTCGGTAAACTACGACGGACGGAAGGGAGGAGAGATCATGACCGGCACTGAGACTGAGCGGGTGAATCCGATGCTGAACCCCCACCAGCAGCCGTTGGACGGCCCGATCCGGTGACCAGTCTGGGATCGGAGTAAACTGATGCGCCTGTCCTGGAACGAAGTGCGCGTGCGGGCCGCGTCGTTCGCCGCGGAATGGCGGGAGGCAGCCTACGAGAAGGGCGAGACGCAGAGTTTCTACAACGACTTCTTCGAGGTTTTCGATGTGCGCCGTCGATCCGTCGCACGGTACGAGGAGCACGTCGCCAAGCTAGACAATCGGTCGGGCTACATCGACCTGTTCTGGCCGGGCGTGCTGATCGTCGAGCAGAAGAGCGCCGGGCGGAATCTCGCGAAGGCCTACGGACAGGCAGGCGAGTACTTCGACGCCCTGAGAGAGCCCGACCGCCCGCGCTACATCTTGGTGAGCGATTTCCAGACCTTCGAGCTTCACGATCTGGACGAGCGCGAGGTCGTCGCCTTCTCACTCACGGATCTGCCCGCGCATGTCGAGGCGTTTGCCTTCATCCTTGGCGTCCAGCGCCGGAGATTCCGCGATCAAGATCCCGTCAACATCGAGGCTGCCGAGCTGGTCGGACGGCTGCATGATGCGCTTGATGCCGCCGGATACCGAGGTCACGATCTGGAGCGATTCTTGGTCCGAATCGTCTTCTGCCTGTTCGCGGACGACACGGGCGTATTTGAACCGCGCGACATCCTGTTCGACTTTCTCGACACGCGCACGCGGCAGGACGGCATCGATCTCGGGCCGATTCTGGCCCAGCTCTTTCAGGTCCTCAATACCCCAGAAGATGCTCGTACGGCGACGCTCGACGAGGATCTGGCCCGGTTCCCGTACGTCAACGGGGATCTGTTCGAGGAGCCGCTACGCATCCCCGCGTTCGACGCATCCATGCGAGAAAAGCTCCTGGACGCCTGCCGATTTGACTGGTCGAACATCTCGCCCGCCATCTTCGGCGCGCTGTTCCAGTCGGTCATGAATCCGGCCCAACGCCGCAAGCAGGGCGCGCACTACACGACCGAGAGGAACATCCTCAAGGTGATCGAGCCCCTATTCTTAGACGACTTGCGGGCCGAGTTCGAGCGCCTGAAACGGCGCAAGGACAACCGTCGCCGTGCCGATCTGCGCCGCTTCCAGCGCAAGCTCGGCGACATGACCTTCTTCGACCCGGCGTGCGGGTGCGGCAACTTCCTCATCATCGCCTACCGCGAACTGCGCGAGTTGGAGATCCACGTCCTCAAAGAGCTCCATCCAGACAAGCAGCTTGACGTGCTCGCCCGGGACCTGTCGGTCGTGGACGTGGACCAGTTCTATGGCATCGAGCTTGGCGAGTTCCCGGCCCGCATCGCCGAGACAGCGCTGTGGATGATGGACCACATCATGAATAACCGGCTGAGCTTGGAGTTTGGGCAGACATACGTCCGGATTCCCCTTCATACATCACCCCACATCGTCCACGGGGACGCTCTGGAAACGGACTGGTCGGACCTCCTGAGGTCGGAGGACTGCTCGTTCGTGTTCGGCAACCCGCCTTTCGGAGGCTCGAAGTTCCAGAGCACGACCCAACGCGCACAGGTGCGGAGAATCGCGGACCTCGGCGGGACGGGAGGCACGCTCGACTACGTGACCGCGTGGTTCATCAAAGCGGGAGAATACGTTGGTCCGGGGACACGGATCGGCTTCGTGGCCACCAACTCGATCATTCAGGGCGAACA
The DNA here is from genome assembly GCA_963662845.2 of Longimicrobiales bacterium. GTDB lineage: Bacteria > Gemmatimonadota > Gemmatimonadetes > Longimicrobiales > Gaopeijiaceae > Bin94. The sequence goes on from CAXXCM010000008.1 coordinate 292,592, forward strand.
GGTGGCGCAGCTGTGGCCGATCCTGTTCGACCGCTGCGGGCTGGAGATCGCCTTCGCCCACCGGACCTTCGCGTGGGGATCGGACGCGCGCGGGAAGGCCCATGTGCATGTGGTCATCGTCGGACTGGATGGTCGCGAGGAGGTGCCCCGGAGGAAGCGTCTGTTCAGCTATCCCGACATCAACGGCGATCCGGAGGAGACTCGGCACGCCGTGCTTTCGCCGTACCTCTTCGACGCCGGCGGGCTAGCCGATCCATACCTGACCGTGCGGGAGGCGAGAGCCCCCGTGAATGGGCTGCCGAGACTGATCATCGGTTCCAAGCCAATCGATGGTGGCCACTACATCTTCGGGACGGAACAGAAGCGGGCCGAGTTCGTAGCGGCGGAACCGGCGGCGGAGCCTTACATGCGGCCCTACATCGGCGCCCGCGAATACCTTCAGGGCGGCGGCAGGTGGATCCTCGCTCTGCACGATGCCCCGCCCAACGTCCTGGCGGGCATGCCTGCCGTCCGGGACCGGATCGCGGCGGTGCGTTCCTACCGCCAGGCCAGCCGGAGCGCGCCGACCCGGAAGCTGGCCGAGACTCCGACGTTGTATCACGTCAACGTCATTCCCACCGCGCCGTTCCTCGTCGTCCCAGAGGTCAGTTCGGAAAGGCGCGAGTACGTACCCATCGGATGGCTGGAGCCGCCGACGATTCCGAGCAATCTCGTTCGCGTCCTGGAGAACGCCACCCTCGCGGACTTCGGGCTCCTCACCTCCGCGATGCACATGGCGTGGCTGCGTCACATCGGGGGACGCCTCAAGAGCGACTACCGCTACTCCATCGGCCTTGTCTACAACACCTTTCCAATGCCCCCTGCCAAAGCCGACCTGTCGAACCTCGACACCTTGGCCCAAGCCGTCCTCGACGCTCGCGCCGCGTTTCCGGACGCCACTCTGGCGGACCTCTACGACCCGGACCTGATGCCGCCCGTCCTCCTCCGTGCCCACCAAGCGATCGACCGCGCTGTGGACCAGCTCTATCGCCGGACGGGTTTCGCGTCGGAGCGCGAACGCGCCGAGCACCTCTTCATGCTCTACGAGCAGATGCGCGCCCCTCTCGGGATCGGGGTCAGGAAACTGAAGCGACGGAGGCGGTGACCCGGACTACCCTCAGCAATGTCGCGGCACGACTTTGCTGCGCCACTGGAACCATCGCACGATCGTAATCTACGCCGCGTTAGTGCCCCTGGGTATCGGAACCATGCGGCAGCCGAGGATCGCCAGAGAACCCTCAGCCGCGCGCCGAGGACTGCGGTTCATGGCTCCCGAGTTTCCGTCTCGAAGCCGGAGTCGCGAACTCGTTGAGCCCGAGTCGTGGCACCGGCATCCGTCCCGCAGGCAGTGGCGCAGCAAAAAGAGCGGAGACGAAACGCCCCCCGCACCCCGCTCCTCCAGGGCACCTAGGTCGCCGTGCCGCTCCCCTGCCCGACGTCTTGGACCCACCCATGAGCCCGCCCGGAGCCGAGGCGATCGGGATTGGACCAATGGACCCGGACCTCCACACCACTGCACGCCACCAAGCGAGGTTCAGGCGACTCCCGATGGACGGATTGACACCGGCCCATAAACACGCGACATTCCTTACCGTTCGCCCGTCACGAGAAGTAAGGGAATCACGTTTCCGCTTGCTACGGGACCGAGACAACGAAAGGAGAGACTGCCTTGAAAGACGACGATTGTGGCCATACATCCGAATATGAGGCCCCTCTCTCGGCAAGCACTGGTCATCTCTCTGTGTGGGAACAACGTCCAAGTGGGAGACAGTGGAGCAACAATGCCGTCGAGCTCTACACATCCGACGCTCTTGAAATGCTCAAGGCAATGCAAGACAAGGTAGCAGATCTCGTCTTCCTTGATCCTCCCTTCAATCTCGGAAAGCGGTATGGATCCCGCCGCCCCGACCAAGATCGCATGCCCGTGGATAGCTACCGCCAGTATCTCGTCGACACCATGGCGGAGTCAGCGCGTATCCTGAAGCCTGGTGGCTCCATGTATTTGTACCACATTCCCGTGTGGGCGATGCAGTTGGCTCCCGTGCTAGCTGAGAAGTTGACATTCCGTCATTGGATTGCGATTTCTATGAAAAACGGATTCGCCCGTGGCGACAAGTTGTATCCAGCCCACTATGCCCTTCTCTATTTCACAAGAGGTGCTCCTGCGGCCTTCCAACGTCCAAAGATCGACCCTGCTAAGTGTCGCCATTGTGGCAAGCTTGTCAAGGATTACGGCGGTTACCGCAAGTACATTCGCAATGGGCTGAACCTTAGCGATTTTTGGGATGACGTCAGTCCAGTACGACACCGGAAGGCCAAGCATCGGAAGGCTAACGAGCTCCCGGCACTGATCGTTGACCGGGCATTGGCAATCAGCGGAGTGAAGAATGGTGTTTTTGTTGACCCATTCATGGGTGCGGGTACGTCGGTCATCGCTGCGAAGAATGCAGGGATGCGTGCCGTTGCGGCCGACATTGACGAGAGCCAACTTGAGATTGTAGTCGACCGTCTCACCGATGGCAGCACTAACGAAGGCACCAAGGAGTAACCAGCCGCCATGACTCAGCTTAGCCCTAGCCCTGGCCGAGCAAGCGGGAAACCCAGCAAGCTCTTCTTCGTCGACATGATCACCCGGGATCTAACGGTGGAAGACTGCATTCTTGATCTAATCGACAACGCGGTGGACGCTGCTGTCACACGGCAGTCAGTCGACGTCATGGGGGTTCTTCCCGGCCGCAATGGCGACGGAGAGACGTTTGCGAGCGCCATAATACGGTTGACCATTGACCAAGACAGATTCGTCATTGAGGACACATGCGGTGGCATATCTGCAGCAGAGGCTCGAGACTCGGTGTTCAGGTTCGGTAATCCCGGCGAGCGGCCACCCGAGGGCGGCCTGAGCGTCTACGGCATAGGGATGAAGAGATCGTTCTTCAAGCTCGGCAAGAGCATCAGAGTGGAGTCCAGCACCGAAACGGAACGTTTCAGCGTGGATATAGATGTCGACGAATGGACCAATCGGGGTGACGACGATTGGGATTTCGCATTCGATGAGATAGGTGACGCCGCTGGCGACCCTGGGACCGTAGTGACGGTGGGCGATCTTACGCCCGACACGCGACGACGGTTTGGGGCACCAGCATTTGCGAAGGAACTCCTCAAGAGGATTGAAGCCACGTACGCACTCTTTCTCGTAGCCGGGCTTGTAATTGAAGTGAACGGGAGCAGGGCGGTGGATAGCCTACCAGCAGAGGTCTTGGACAGTGACGAGATCAGGTCTGCCCCGAGTCACTTTACGGCCGATGAGGTCGATGTCTACATCATCGTAGGCGTGTCGCCAGTAGGAGACCGAAGGCGACATGGGTGGTACGTGTTTTGCAATGGCCGGATGGTGCTTGACGCAGACAAGACGGCGGTGACGGGTTGGGGTAGAGACGTGGCGCAGTGGCACACGAAGTTCGGTCATTTTGTTGGCTATCTGTACTTCAGAAGCGCGGATGTCCGAAGACTACCATGGCGCACGACGAAGCAAGGAGTAGTAACTGAGCTTGGCGTGTACCAAAAGGCGCTGGCGGAAATGCAGGTACAGATGCGACCGGTGCTCAACTTCCTTAGCAAGTTATACCCGGGCGAGCAGACCGCCGAAGATGTTCATGAACGTACAATGATGCGAGAGGCAAAGAGCAAGGCGATAACGAGTTTGGGAGAGGCGGGAGCTGGGTTCACGGTCAAGAAGAGCAGGAAGCCGGAGGATCCGGCAGCGAAACTGATAAACATCCAATACAAGAAGCGAGAGGGCGATATCGATCGGCTTCGGCACTGCGTGCAGGAGCTCAACGGTGAGTCAGCAAAGAGAGTTGGAGAATACGCTTTCGAGTACCTCATCAAGCAGGAGTGTGAAGGGTAATGGCGTTGCCGAGCTTTGTGAAATTCGACTATACGCTACGGCCATCGAAGCAAGTTGAGCGGAAACTCTTGATCGAGCTCCTGCATCGACTCGGTACTGAGATAGGTGCTTATGACATCAGGCGCTATACTTACTTGGGATTCGGATCGGTATACTATACCGATTTTGTGCTGTTCCACAAATACCTCTATATTGATCGAATGATATGCGTAGAAAGCGAAGATATTCCGAAACGGATGGAGTTCAACCGTCCGTACGACTTCATCCAACTCCACATGGCACCTTTTAGCGATGTGCTTCCAAAACTTGACCGGGAGACACGCTATGTGATGTGGTTGGACTACGACACCGGTATAACACTCGATCAAATGCAAGACATACGTGGAGCGATTAGCGTTCTGGCACCAGGAAGCATTATTCTGATTACTGTGGATGGAGAGCCGCGGATTCCTTTCGACATTGACAAATCAGGAATGACGCGAGACGAAAAGAAGGCGGCGACCGTCGGGCAGCTGGAGGAGCAGTTTGGTTCACTGTTGGCAGAACCACTGCGGTTGGCTGACTTTACTCCGAACTCCTTCCCGAGAGCACTGGCGAAGATTATAGGCAATCAAATCGCCGTGGCTACGGAAACGCGGGGGGATTTGGAGTTTGCACAGTTGGTGAACTTTCGCTACAAAGATGGAGCGCAAATGTTGTCTCTGGGAGGGGTACTTGACAGCGCCGATAGGGTTCGGGAGTTGCGGGAGAGCGGGGTAATGAATCTTGCCTTTGTAAATGCTGGGGCCGAACCGGTTACGATTTCGGTACCTCCTTTGACGATCAGAGAGAAGCTATGGCTAGACCAACATTCGGATCCCGTTGATCTTGTTTTCGAGATGGATGAGGAAATGGTCGAGAGCTTTCAACGGTACCGGCGGTACTATCCGAGGTATCACGAGGTGCTATTGTAGGTGTCGTTAAGGTCGAGAGACCAAGTTCCAAGACCTCTCGTCGGTGGCAGGGCGGAAGCGTAGAGGTTGGTTGCCGCGGATGATCCACTGTTTTCATGAAGGTGGTCTGAAGGATCGCGAACGCCGCTTGATCGGAGTGTGTGAGTCGCTATCTGCCTCCTGTTCTCAGGCGATCTGCGGGAACCCCGATGCGGTCGATCTGGATCTGGCTCGGAATGGTCTATCGCGCATTGGGAGGGTTAACATCGAGGGCGCGGTCACAAGTGGGAGGGAGTTTCCCAGCTCGCTCTCTTCGAAGGTTCCGACCTGCTCGGAAATCGCACAGCGGATCAAGTGCAGAAGGGGCTTTCAGACAGGTTGAGGCTGGATTGGACGACTCGGTTTGAGACAGCCATGAGTGATAGGTCGTAGTCCACTTCATCACCAGCCGACGGCCAACGCACCGAACACGCCCGACGGCGGCGATTATAGCAACAGCAGGCGGAAGGGCACCCAGACGAGGGTAGCGAGCGCGGCACGCGAGGGCGATTGAGGTGATCTTCCACCGCCTGTGGGACTTCTTCTTAGTCCGTCCGTGGGACTGGTGCGGTTCTCGGACACCGTGCACGCCTTCCGTTACGTGAATCGCCGGTACAAAAGGCTCTCAGAACGTCACTCGGCCACAGTGTGAGAAATCCGGGCGAGCCCTCGCCATGGACAAACACCTGATCGGGTCCATGCTGAAGCGGCAGGGAGGCGCTGCGGGCGACGTACGCTGAATCGGCACCGGCAACACGCGTGGCTCCCGGGCACCGCCCGCCCCGTCAAGTCAGCTCAGAAGATCGACTTCGGCATGTGCATGCTCACCAGCATGTGCGGCACGTCGACCGTCTCCGAGATCTTCAGATCGCCCGCCAGCGAGCAGAGCACGTAGGCCTCGTTGGGGGTGAGGCCGTGTTCGGCGACCAGGTATTCGATCATGTAGCGCGTGGCCTTGCGGGCCGCTTCGTCGATGGTGGTGCCGAAGCCGGTCACGCCGTAGAACTCGTCGTTCTCGTACTGGGGTTCCACCATTCCGCGCGTGTTCTCCATGACCTCGAGTTCGAGCACGATCCGCATCGGAGCCTCGATGGCCGTGCCCGAGACCTCGCCGTCGCCCTGCACGGCGTGGGCGTCGCCGATCGAGAAGAGCGCGCCCTCGACCTGCACCGGAAAGTACACGGTCGTCCCGACGTTCATGTGGCGGTTGTCCATGTTGCCGCCGTTGGTGCGCGGGGGGATCGTCACGAGCATGGAGTCCGTGTCGGGAGCGACGCCCATGACGCCGGCGAACGGCGCGAGCGGGATCGTGATGTCGTCGTTGAAGGCGACCTCGGTCGCGCCGGGCTCCATGGGGAACCCCCGGATCCACGGCTCGGTGAACTCGTCGGCCAGGAAGCCGAAGCCGGGCAGGATCGTCGCCCATCCCCATCCCTCGACCTCGATCTCGTGGAGGGTGACCGCGAGGAGATCGCCGGGGCTGGCACCCTCGACGTGGATCGGGCCGGTGAGCGCATGAATCAGACCGAAGTCCACGTCCGCCAGCTCGTCGGCCGTCGTGGACTCGGTGATCTGGCCGTCGGATGCCTCCTTGGTCCGCACCTCGACCACCGCGCCCGAGGGGACCGTGAGCACGGGGGGGATCGTCCGGCTCCAGCGGTTGTGCGTGTTCTCGGTGCCGAGCGTGAAGTCGGGGGTTGGGCTCCCGCTCGCGGGCGGGGCGGCGTCGGCCACGGGTTCGATGCTGCAGGCGGTGACGGCCAGACTCGCCGCCACGACTGCAACGGCTGCGGGAATCCACTTTGCAGACATGTTCAACTCCTTGCGGTGCCGCGGAACGCCTCCACCAGGCGGTCGATCTCGGCCATCGTGTTGTAGACGTGCGTGGAAATCCTGATCGCATTGTGCCCGTCGCGCTGGTGCTCGTCAATGTGGATCCGTGCGCGCTCCGCCAGCAGGCCAACGGCCTCGACCGCGTCCAGACCCTCCAGCTCGAAGATCGTGGAGCCGGGGCACGACGTGGCGGGTGTCGGTCCGCTCAGGATCGTCACTTCCGGCATCGCGGCAAGGCTCGCCTTGAGATGGTCGGAGAGGTGGCGCGTCCGGGCGGCGATGTTCTCGATCCCCACCGCCTCGACGAAGTCCAGCGATGCGGCCAGCGCGGCCTGCACCGGAAGTCCGGTCGTGCCGGGCGGCTGATAGGCGGGCGCCTCGGGGGTGGCGTCGTGCGCGAACGGGGACCGCACTTGGTCGCGGGCACCCCGCCGCACATAGAACACCCCGGTCCCCATCGGCCCGAGCAGCCACTTGTGCAGGCTGGCGGAATAGGTGTCGCATCCCAGGTCGTGCAGGTCGACGGGGAACATCCCCACCGCCTGGGCCCCGTCCACGTGACTCACGATCCCGCGCTCCCGGGCCATGGCGCACAGACGCTTCACGGGATAGAGGTGACCCCCCCGCGTGACATGGCAGAACGCGAGCACACGGGTCGCGGGCGTCAGGGCGGCCTCGATCAGCCCGGCAATCTGTTCCTCGCTCTCGAAGGGACTCGGAACGAAGACCGTGTTGACCTTGATCCCGTCCCGCACGGCCCGGTACTCCCACGGTCGCCGTCCGGCCGGATGCTCCTGGCTCGTGACCAGCACCTCGTCCCCGGCGCGCAGCCGAACACCCACGGCGCCCATGTGCAGCGCCTCGGTGGCGTTTCGGGTCAGCACCACTTCGTCGCGATCGGCCCCGAGCAGGGCGGCCAGCCTCGGCACCACCCCCGCGACGTCCTCGCCAAGGTCGCGCTTCCCGCGCAGCGGCTCCCGCGAGAGCGCCTCGTAGCCCGCAGCGACCGCCTCTGCCACGGTAACCGGTGGCATGCCCAGGCTGGCGTTATTCATGTAGGCGGTGCCGGGTTCAAGGATGAAGAGATCGCGGACGTGGGCCCATGCTTCGTCCTCGACGCCCCCGGGGCGGGTCAACGCGGGGCGCCTGCTGGAGTCGCCTGCGTCCGAGGCACTGGAACAGGCCGTGAGCGAGGTGCCTGCGAGTCCCGCGGCACCCGCGACGAGGAACCCACGGCGAGATAGCTGGCGAGAGTGGTCGGGTGTCATGGGGGCAGCGCCGGGTCGAGGTGCACGGTGCGGTGTCGATCCGGCACACTACGGCGACCGGTGGGCCGTTCGCCAGCCCCGCAGCCGGACGCCCGCTTGATCGTGACCGAGGCCAAGGTGCAGATTGTTGACGCCGAAAAGCCGCTGCAGACCTCTTCCCGCGACCTCAGGAGAACGAACGATCCCGCGCTCGCCCGCCACCACCTGTCCCGCGCTGGTCGGCCCATGAGGTTCGTGCTCGCGGGGTTCGCCGGGTCGGGCAAGACGACTCTCTTCAACGCCATGACCGGGCTCGACGCGCCGGTCGGCTACGGTGGCGAGGTGCGGGTGGGCACGGTACGGGTTCCCGACTCCCGCGTTGATGTCCTGTCCCGGCTGTGCTCCCCGAAGAAGACCACCCACGCGTCGATCAACCTGCGCGATGTGCCGGGGGAGTATGGTGCCAACTCGCAGGTGCTCTCGCCCGCCGCCCTGCAGCAGATTCGCGACCGTGAGGCGCTTTGCCTCGTGCTCCGCGACTTCGTCAACCCCGCCCTCGACGCCCCGCCCGATCCGCTTGCGGACCTGCAGGCCTTCCACGCCGAGTGCGTCCTCTCCGACCTCGGCGTCGCGGAACGGCGCCTCGACCGAGCTCGCAAGGAACGCGCGGACGTGCAGGAGATCGGCGCATTCGAGACTGCGGTCGCCGCGCTGGAGGAGGGGCGTGCTCTTCGGCTGGTCCCCCCCGACGACCTCTACCGGGGCTTCCTGAAGGGGTACGGCCTGCTGACCGATCTGCCCCTGCTGGCTGCGGTGAACGTGGAAGAGGACCGTGCGGGCGACCCCTTGGGCCCAGAGCTGCAAGACGAGATCGCGGCAATGGGAGGCGCGGCGATGGTGCTTTCGGCCCGCGTCGAAGCGGAAATCGCGGCGCTGGACCCCGACGACCAGGCAGAGTTCCTGGAGGACATGGGTCTCGCCGAGCCGACCCTGGCCCGCTTCATCCGTGCCGCCTACTCGCTGATGGACCTGATCTCGTTCTTCACCGTCGGCCCCGAGGAGGTGCACGCCTGGACCATCCGTCGCGGAACGGCGGCCCGCGCCGCCGCCGGACGGATACACAGCGACCTGGAGCGCGGCTTCATCCGCGCCGAGATCATCCCGTACGAGGTCTTCGCCGAGTTCGGGTCGGAGCAGGCCGCGAAGGCAGCGCGGGGAATGCGGGTGGAGGGCAAGGAATACGTCGTGGCCGACGGCGACGTCATGTACGTGCGGTTCAACGTGTAGAGCATTGACACTCCGCATCGATTCCACGACGATTTAAGTCTGTCCAGTAACCAATTCCCGCGTAGCTCAGCTGGTAGAGCAGACGGCTGTTAACCGTCGGGCCGCAGGTTCGAGTCCTGCCGCGGGAGCTTTTTCTTCGGCAGCCCGGCCCGGTCGCCGAACTCCGGCTACCGCCCGGGCCCGAGCAGCACGGCGTTCATGAACAGAAGCTGCGTCGCTTCCGCGTAGGCGCGGTAGTTCGGGTCCTCGGCGAACGCCACCAACTGTCCGCGACCGACGGGCTGATGGATGAGGAAGGCCTTGCTGGCCAGTTGGGGCCGCGACTCCTCCCACACGATCCCGCCCAGAACTAGGCTGTCGAGGTCGGCGTAGCGGCCCACGTTCGCGCCCCTGTCGAGCGTGATGGGGCGGAAGACCCGCGAGCCTTCGACAAGCACGCCGATCTCGCCGTCGGTGCCGGCCGCCAGCCAGTGCTCGGTGTCAAGCAGCGTGCGCAGGATCGCGCCGGGCACGCCCTCGGGCGACTCGTCCGCAGGAGAGATCGCGTCCAGGTATTCGATGGGCTGGTCCGGGGTGCCGGGGTCCGGCGCGTCGTCGCTCTCGGCCCGTCCGCCCCGACGCTCCGTTTCGGTCCCCAGCAGCCCGGCTCGGGACGCCCAGCGCGAGGACTCGGCCATCGTGATCACGGTGCCGCCGTCGCGCATCCAGCCCCGCAGCCGATCGAGCAGCCCATCACCAACGGTCCCGCCGTAGTTGCCGCTGGGAAACACCACCACGTCGTAGTCGGCCAGCCGCGCGCGGCCCAGGCTCGACGCCCGCACGGCGGTCGTACGCTGCCCGTAGCGTCGCTCCAGGACGTAGCGCGCCCACCCCACCGAGTAGCTCTGACCGGGCGCGTCGTAGACCAGAAGCACACGCGGCTCGCGCAACGCCCGCACCCGGCCGCTTCCCAGCGACATGCCCTCGCGCACATAGGCGTCGTCGATGGCGACGACCTCGGCTCGGTGCCGGGCCGCGATCTCGGCCAGATGCTCGCGCAGCTCGGGCCCGTTCTCGGCCACGCGAACGATCGCAGTGCCGACCCCGTAGCGGCGACCGCCCAGCGTGAACTCGGCGCCCGCCGCCCGCACGCGCAATCCCTCCCGCAGCGCCTCGGCCACTGCCGCGGCCCCGTTCGTGCCCCACGGGACGAGGTAGCCGACCACCGCCTCGGGCAGCGGCGCCACCGCGGGCGCGTCCCCCGCGCGCTCCACCGCCGCACGGCCCGCCACCGCCTCGCCCCTCGCCCCCGTCGCGTCGGTCTCGATCGCCTCCACGTCCCACAGCAGCGACTGGCTCCACGCCGTCAGGTCGTAGATCTCGTCCGGCTGCCGGTTCGCGCGGCGCTCGATCTGCCGCCGCACGAAGTCCTCGGCCATCGGGACGTGCGCGTCGAGCAGGTTGTGGATGAAGCGGTGCGCCGGCTGGTCGAGCGGCACGATGAAGCTCGATGCGGCCGACAGCGTGCGATCGCCGACCGTCACCGGCCCCGCCGCGCGGAACACCTCGATCCCGTTCTCGACCAGCATCGTGGCGAGGCGCTCCGCCATTCCGGGGTCGTGCGCCGAATGAAGCACGATCTCCGCCGGGCCGCGCCGGCCCATCTCCACGCCTTCGCGCCGGAACGCGAGATAGTCGCGCAGGATGCGCTCGCGGTTGCGGGCCGCCGTCAGGGCCGTCTCCAGCGCCGCCGTGAAGTGGTGCAGCACCCCGTCGCCGTAGGTGAGCAGGTCCCCGTCCGACTGCCTGAGGCGCAGCGCGCGGGGGCTCGCCTGCTCGTAGGTCATGCCGAGCGCCCCGTAACCCATGGGCCACATGTCGACGTAGCCGGGATAGAAGAGGTCGAACACCTCGCGATTGAAGTACGCGAAGCCGCGTTCGTCGAAGCGCGCCGCGGTCGCCGCCCCGAAGACGTCCATCAGCGCGATCTGGCGCTCGCCGTACCAGGGGTTGGAGGGTGGCGCGGTGGGCGGGAAGAAGTAGGTGGCGTCGCCGCCCATCTCGTGCAGGTCAGCCACGATCTGCGGGCGGAACTCGAGGAGGATGTCCACCTTCCCCCGCGTTTCCGGCTGGCTCTGGATGAACAGATCCCGGTTCAGGTCGAAGAGGTAGTGGTTGCTCCGCCCGCCCGGCCAGGGTTCGTCGTGTTCGGCGGACACCGCAGCCTCGTCCGGCCATCTCGCCTGAGCCACCTCGTTCTGGTACACGAAGCGGTTGCGCCCATCGGGATTCTCAAGGGGATCGATCAGAACCAGCGACTCGGACAGGATGAGATCGACGTCGGCGTCTCCGGTCGCGGCGAGCAGGTGATAGGCTTCGGCCATGGCCGCGCCGCTCGGAGTGATCTCGTTGCCGTGGATCGCGTGCATGAGCGCAGTGACGACCGGCAGCTCGGCCAGCAGCGCCTCGGCCTCGGCGTCGTCGAGCCCGCGTGGGTCGGCCAGACGGGCGATGCCGGCCTTCACCTCGTCGAGACGCGCCATGCGCTCCGCCGACCCGATCACGAGGACGACGAGCGGGCGCCCCTCCCAGCTCTCGGCGTACCGCACCAGCCGCGTGCGCTCCGGGGCGGCCTCGGCCAGCGCCTCCATGTAGCGGATCACGTCGTCCGGCGGCGTGATGGCCTCGCGGAAACCGTGCCCGGCCACTTCTTCGAGCGTGGGGATGGCCGGATCGTAGCGGACCCCCGGCACCAGTTCCGGCAATTGGGCGGGCAGTTGGATCAGCGTGGCGAGCGCGAGAGAGGATAGCACGGGAGCGTCTTCCGGTTCGAAGATTTGACGAAGGGTGACTTACTATTGCACGATTCCCGCGACGTTGCACCATCGGTCGGCTCGGCCCTGCGCCGCTGCGACCCGATTCGCCCCGCCCACGCCGGACCTCGGCCGACGGGGCCCGCGCCCAGTCCAACAGGAGAAACCCATGTTCCCAGGAGCCGTCAGCCGCCCCCTCGCTCGCCTCGCGGCCAGCGCCCCGACCGTCGCGCTCGCGCTTCTAGTCCTCGCCGTCGCCGCTCCCCACGTGGACGCCCAGTCCGGCGCCTTCGGCCACGCCGTACTGATCGACGGCGACGAGATCCTCATAGCCGAGCCGACGACCAGCTTCCGGCCCGGCGCGGTCTACGTCTATCGCGCGTCCGACGGCGCCTGGCGAGAGTCCTCCGTCATCCGCTCTCCCGACCCCGAGCGCGCGGACGGCTTCGGCACCCTGCTGGCCCGAACCGGCAACACCCTCTTCGTCGGCCAGCGCGGAGGCCCGCTCCACGTTTTCGAACGCGATGGCGACGGCATGTGGCGCGCCACGGGAACGATCGAGGGCGAAGAGGTCGCCGGACTGTCGCCTCCCTGCCGCTACGACGGGTACTGCGGAACCGACTTCGGCCTGACTCTCGCCGCCGACGCGGACTGGCTTCTGGTGGGCGCACCCGGACAGGCCCCCGGATCGGGCGCGCGCGACGGCCCACCACGCTGGAGGCCCTTCCCCGGGGCACGGTCCATGCCTACCAGCGCGATGGCGACGGAAGCTGGGTCCGACGCGCGAGCCTGCAGCCGGCAGACGGCATGGAGGGGGACCGCTTCGGCGCGGCGGTGGTCTTCACGCAGCACGGCGCGCTGATCGGAGCACCGCAGTGGAACGGGGGCGGAGATGGCGGCGAGGCCGCTGGCCGCGTCTATCACTTCCGTCTGACTGAGGAGGGTTGGGAGGAGGCCGGAGCCCTCGAATCGACCGCCGAGGCCAACGCGAACTTCGGCGAGGCCCTCGCGGCTGCGGGCGAAAGGGTGTTGATCGGGGCACCGGGAACGGACGACAGCCGTGGCGCAGTGTACGCGCATTCCTGGAGCGCCGACCTCGCCCGGTGGGTCCCCGACGACGGACGGCTGGCCTTCGCGAACGGCGAGAGCGGCGACCGTTCGGCGCGGCCGTGGCCTTCGCCGGGAACGACGTGTGGGTCGGCGCGCCCACGACGCGCGGCTACGAGACCGGCTCCGTCTTCGTGTACGAGGCCGCCGCGGACGCTTCCCTGCCGGCCGCCCCGCGCCGCGTGCAGCTTCCCAGCGACGAGACCGTCGAGAGCGACCGCTTCGGCGGCCTCGTCGTCGCCGACGCCGGGATCGTCGCGGTTGGCGCGCCCGGCATGCACCACCAGGCGGGCTCGGTCCACCTCTTCGAACCCACCGACGGCGGGGGCTGGGACGACGCCGGCATGCTCGTCAGCGCCCCCGACGGCATGGCGTCGCTGGTCGGCGAGGAGCGGCGCTGCACCGAGGGCCGCGCCGGACCCTTCGACTGCGAGGAGGTCGAGCTGCTGGCGTACATCCCGCCTTCGCTGCTGCGGGCCGAAGGAAGCGCCCGCGGCGTGCGCGCCAACGACAACTGGGGCTGGACCGACCCGGTCACGGGGCGCGAGTACGCGCTGGTCGGACGCAACGACGGCACGTCCTTCATCGACCTCACCGACCCCACCAATCCCGTGCTGGTGGGCGATCTGCCCAAGACGCCCAACACTCCGCCGTCACAGCTCTGGCGCGACATCAAGACGTACAAGGACCACGCCTTCATCGTGGCCGACGGCGCGGGCGAGCACGGCATGCAGATCTTCGACCTCAGCCGCCTGCGCGACGTGTCGCCCGGCGACATGCCCGCGCTGTTCCAGCCCGACGTGCACTACACGCAGATCGCGAGCTCGCACAACATCGTGATCAACGAGGAGACCGGCTTCGCCTACGCCGTGGGCAGCGGCGGCGGCGGAGAGGGGTGCGGCGGCGGACTCCACATGATCGACATCCAGGATCCCAAGAATCCCCAGTTCGTGGGCTGCGGCTCGTCGGACGGCATCCACGATTCGCAGTGCGTCGTCTACCAGGGCCCAGACGACCGCTACCGCGGCCGCGAGCTGTGCCTGAACTCGAACGGAAGCGTCCTCCAGATCACCGACGTGACCGACAAGCAGAACCCCGTCAACCTGTCGAGCGCCTCGTCGCCCAACCCCGCCTACATGCACCAGGGCTGGCTCACCCCCGACCACCGCTACTTCTACCAGGACGACGAGTCCGACGTCATCGCGGGCAACGTCGAGACCACGCGCACCCTCATCTGGGACCTCAGCGACCTCGAAGACCCCGTGCTCATCAAGGAGTTCATGGGCTCGCACCCCGCCAGCGCCCACAACCTCTACATCAAGGACGACCTAGTCTACCAGGCCAACTACCTCTATGGCCTCCACGTCCTCGACATCTCCGACCCCGAGAACCCGGTCGAGGTCGCGGCCTTCGACACGGCACCCTTCAAGGAGGGCCCCGGCTTCGGCGGCGCATGGAGCAACTACCCCTACTTCGAGAGCGGCACCGTGATCGTCACCAGCATGCAGGAGGGCCTGTTCGTCCTCAAGAAGCGGATAAGACCGGTGAGCTGAGGGACAGCCCACTCCCGGATGGGAGCTCCCCTCCGCCAAGGAAGCCGCGTGAGCCCCTCTCGGTTACGCAGCGTGCCCGCTCGCACGGCCGTGGCTGCCCTCCTCATGACGGTCGCCACCGCCGCGTGCATGCGGGACGTGGCGGACGAATCTGTCGTCCTGTTGCGGCCCTTCGCGTCCACCAGAACTCCGTTGAGCGGGGGTGGCGGCATCGCTCTTGTGTCCCAACAGATTGCGTGCACGGTCGACTCGTTCGAGTCTCGGATTCACTGTGTGGATAGCCGCCGCCGCGCTGTGGGGGTCTTCGGGCGCGAGGGCGAGGGCCCAGGAGAGTTTCGCGGGCTTCCCACGGTCATGCGTGGCCCACGCGGGCTCTTGGCGGTCTCCGAATTACGATCGGCACAGCTGACATTCTTCGAGCCTAACGGAACCTTGGTTTCCGAGACTCGCATGCCGCCCGACGTTCTCTGGACCGACCTACGCGATGACCGGGTGCTTGGCTTCCGACTCGCGATGATAGACCGGACGCGCTCTGAGGATCAGCCCGACTATGTGCCAGTGGAGGCCGATGCCCTTTCGGGTGAGATCCGGTGGGAGCGCGAGGATATCATGGAGACCGTAGGGCGCGACTGCTTCGATGGGCGCGTGGGCATCCTGAACCCGGAGGGCGGTTTTGTGACCACGGCCTGCGGGCACGAGATGGTGTTTCTTGACCACTGGGATGCAACGACCGCCACGGTAGTTGCCGCTCCGAACTACTTTGAAGCGTTTCCGAGTGCACGCGACGTGGAGGCGTACGTGGACGGAATCGCCCGTATTGGGGGGGGGGCGAGTATCGCTTACCCCCGCGCAAAGGGAAGCCTACGCGGCGGAATACCGGACGAAACCCCATCAGTGGTTTCTCGGTGGCCCATTGTCGCTCAACTTGGACGGCGAGAACCGCGTTTGGGCGGCCAACACCCGCAACCGGGACGTTGTCTCCCATCTCGATGTCTGGATGGACAGGGAGTACGCGGGGACGGTGCGCATTCGCAGCCGACTCGTGGATTACGACATCCTGGGCTCGACTCTCGTGGCTCTGGTGGAGCGCCAACCCAACGAGTATGGCATCGCCCAGAGAGCGATCGATTGGTACGACATCGGCGAGCTTGAATTCGCTCGAGACGAGTAGGTGAGCGGTCGCGCGGGGCCTTCAAGGAGGGCCCCGGGGTTCGGCGGCGCATGGAGCAACTACCCCTACTTCGAGAGCGGCACCGTGATCGTCACCAGCCTGCAGGAGGGCCTGTTCGTCCTCAAAGAGCGGATAAGACCGGTGAGCTGAGGGAGGCCGTCCGCCGTCCTGTTCCGACGAGGTGTGCTGTCCCTCGACACATGTCATATCTTGGGGAGGGCTCCCGCTGTGAGCGGGGCGATCCGAGACTGAAGCGTGCGAGTGGAGATGCCCGCCAAGCAGACCAACAGCAGAGCCACAACGGGCGCTGGCGGACGTGATCGAAGGAGTGGAAGGATGACTAGGCGCCTGCACTTGGCCGCGAGGCACCGGACACTTCTGGAGCAGCTCCTTCGGGACCATATGCATGGTATCGAAGTATGGGCATATGGCAGCAGGGTGAACGGCCGGAGCCACGATGGCAGCGATCTGGATCTGGTGCTGCGCGGGCCGGGGCTGAAGAAGATTGCGCCCGATCGGCTGATGGACTTCGAGGAGGCGGTCCGGGACTCCAACATTCCCTTTCTCGTCGAAGCGCGGGACTGGGCGCGACTGCCGAAGCGGTTCCTGCGGGAGATCGAAAGGGAGTATGTGGTGGTTGTGGGTGGGTCGCGGAGGTAGGTGATCCGCTCGCGCGGAGTCCACGTTGTCCGGATCCTGCTTCCCGAAGGGGTTCGCTTTCACGATGCGACCGACACCCACGCCTGGGGGATCCATCGGGACCGGCTTGACATGCCCCATGTCGTTGGTCTGAGGCTGGAGCAGCGCTAGCCGCTACACCGTCTCTTTCAGCGCCTCCACGAACTCGTCCACCTCGTCCAGCGTGTTGTAGAAGTGCGGGCTGGCACGCACCACGCCCGGCCGGTTGTCCACGATGATCCCGCGCCCGGCCAGCGTCGCCACCGCAGCGCCCGGCTCCTCGTGGCGCACCAGGACGATGGCCGACCTCGTCTCGGGGCGATCGCTCACGCGTAGCGAGAACCCCGCAGCCGCGCAGCGCTCCACCAGCCGCTCGGTCAGCGCCACATTCCGTGCGCGGATCTCGGCCATCCCTACCTCGTCCACGATCTCGTGCCCGCCGAGCGCGGTGTGTACGGTGGGAAGTGCCGGCGTCCCAAGCTCGAACCGTCGCGCGTCGCCGTGGTAGCGGAAGTCGCCGGGGTTGAACAGGAACTGGTCCTCGGTGGCGAACCAACTGGTGATGGTGGGACTGAGATTGGGGATGAGGGCGTCGCGGATGTAGAGGTATGCTAGGCCTGGCCCGCCGCAGAGCCACTTGAGCGGCCCCGACGTGTAGAAGTCGACTCCGGTCGCGGGGAGGTCGACCGGCACCTGGCCGGCACCCTGGTAACCGTCGATCAGGCTGTACGCGCCAGCTCGCCGCGCAATGTCGGCGATGACCGTCAGGTCTTGGATCGCACCGGTCGTGAAGAACACGTGGCTGGTCGCGACCGCCAGGGTGCGGTCGTCCACCGCGTCCGCGAACTGCTGCGGGTCGATGTGGATGCCGTCGGGACTCTCCAGCACGACCATTTCGGCATCCGGGCGCACCTTCCACTGGTACAGGAGGGTGGGGAAGTCCAGCTCGGTCGTTACGATACGGTTGCGCCCGCTCCAGTCGAGGCTGGACGATACCGCGGCCAGACCTGCCGAGGTCGATGGCATGAGCGCGATCGTCCCGTTCGGTGCCCCGAAGAGCGACTCGATCCGCCCGCGCAGCTCCCCCAGCGATCCCCACCAATGCTCGTACCAGGCCGATGCGCCGAAGTCGTGCCACTTGGTCACGAAGTCGCCAAGTCGGTCCTCCGCCCGCCCGGACAGCGCCCCAAGCGAGCACGAGTTCAGATAGTTGCGGCGCTGCAGGATCGGGAACTCGTCCCGGATTCGATCAAGGGTCATTGCGCGAGACGGGCGAGGGTGAGGGTGTCCGCGGCACGGCACCGGCAGTCCAAGGATAGCATCTCGGGGTTGCCTCCGCGCCCGCGATGTGCGGTTCGATGCGGTGGACGAGCGGTTCAAGACCATGGATGTGCGGTTCGATGCGATGGACGAGCGGTTCAAGACCGTGGACGACCGATTCGACGCGTTGAGAGCGGATCTCGGGCTGGTGCGCGCCGAGAGCCGGGACGCCCACGCCAGGATCGGCGAGAACATCAGGGACCTCGAACAGCGGATCGGTGTGCGCTTCGATGACATGAAGGAGGTCATGGCGGACAGGGTCGAGGAGTTCGGAAACGTGACTGCCAGCAGGATCGAAGATCTCAAGGATGTGACCTCGGCCCGGATTCAGGACCTGAAGGACGCCCTGGCGAACTGATCGGGCGGTGCCCAGGGGGGCCGCTCGATCTGCCTCAGTTCATTTCGGGGACGCGCAGCCGAACGACGTAGTGGCTTCCAGTACCGTTCTCGACGACGCCTGTGATCGTACCGTGTCCGAAAACCGGAGGGGGTACGGTGGACAGCACTTCGGGAGTTGCCACCTGGCCCAGATGGTAGCCGCTCGCGTCGAAGACCTCCCACCTGCCCCACGTCTGGTGCACGTGCGGATTCCATGCCCAGATCCTTCCGTCCCTGGCGACGTGGAAGGAGGTCAGGACGGCCTTGTACCTGGGGAGCACGTTTGACGGCAGCCCCCACGCCGCGCCCAGGCTGTCCCTCTCGCGGCCCTCCAGCCGAGGGGCGGGGCGTCGCAGCTCCACGGACAGGGTGGTGTCGCTCCGGTCCGCGACCTTGAGGAACCGGAACCTGTTCGTGTTGCCGTGCCAGACGCTCCCGTCGGGGTCGACCGACCACAGGGCGCGCCAGTTGGTTGGGAGCGAATCGAAGTGGGGTTCCCGCTCAGGCAGTACGATGGTGTCCACGGTGGCCAGGGTGAAGTCGGCAAGGAGCTGTTGCTTGAGAACCCGCCCCGCCCAGGACGGGGAATCTTGGTCTCGTTCGTAGAGGAATCCCAGCGTGTCGCTCTCGGTCCTCCAGGCGTGGCCGAAGTTCTCGGTCTCGTCTTGGTGCCCGGCGGTCCCAAGAACCGTTCCCATCGAGTCGAAGGAGGTCACGCTGCGGGTGCCGATGTCCATGGCCAGAAGGACTCCCGAGTGGTGCCATGTCGCTCCCGCCAGCTCCTGGAACTCGCCGGAGCGGTCTCCTTGGCCGCCGAAACGCCTGAGGAAGTCCCCCTGCGGACCGAGGACCCGGATCTCCTGGCTGTGCCGGTCCGCCACGTAGATTCTGCCGAGGTCGTCCACCGCCAGTCCGACAATGTCGCCGAAGACGTCCGGTCGCTCCGTCGCCGCCCCGCTCGGTGCTTGCCCTAGCCGGAGTTCTTCGACCAACGCAAAGTCGGGTTCCGGGCTGGATCTGAGGAGATCGCGGTTGTACACGCGGACGAGCCCCGTGGAGAGCGTGTCGACCCAGGCGTCGTAGTCGCGCGAGAATGCCTCGCACGCTGAAGAAACGGAAGAGACCGCCAGCGCAACGGCCCAGAACGGGACGGCCAGCGCCGGCGTGTCCGAACCGCGACGCCGGAATGCGCGATGGCGTCTCCCGGCCGACGGCGATCGCGGGTCCACTTTTGTCGATGTGCGGTCGGGCGCCATCCGGCGTGCTCCGGCGTGTGAGGTACATCTGGCCTTGAGGGGTGCGGATCCGCTGAACATGGCGGTCCCGGCCCCTTCCAACGAATGATGGTAGCATGATCCTCGACACCGAAACCGTCGTCGCCGAGACCATCGCCCTCGGCTTCGAGATGGCCGGCGTGGTCACGCTGGGGCGCAGCGACCACATCGCGCACTTCCGTCGCTGGATCGCGGCGGGGCTTCACGGGGAGATGGCCTACCTGGCCCGGCCCGACGCGGTGAAGCGCCGCGCGGAACTCGACCGCACCCTGCGCGGATTTCGGAGCGCGGTGGTGGTCGCGCAGTCGTACGCCGACCGGGAGCCGACCGCCTCGTCCGGCGACCCGTCCCGCGCGATCATCGCTCGCTACGCCCGTGGCCGCGACTACCACCATGTCCTGCGCGACCGCCTCGAGCAGTTCGCACGCCGCCTGGAGGACCTTGCCAAGCGCCCGATCCGCCACCGTGCCTACGTCGACACGGGCCCGGTTCTGGAAAGGGAGCTGGCCATGCGCGCAGGTCTCGGCTGGTTCGGCAGGAACACCATGCTCATCCACCCGCGCCGGGGCTCGTACTTCTTTCTGGGCGTCCTTCTCACCGATCTGCCACTGTCGCCCTCAAGACCCTTCGAGGACGACCACTGCGGCACATGCCGACGCTGCCTCGACGCCTGCCCGACCGGCGCCCTCCTCGGCCACGATGAGACCGGCGCGCCCGTCATGGACGCCACGCGGTGCATCTCGTATCTGACCATCGAGCTGAAGGGGCCGATTCCGCGCGAACTGCGGCCGGCGATCGGCAACCGCGTATTCGGCTGCGACATATGCCAGGAAGTGTGTCCCTGGAACGAAAGGTTCGCGGCACCCACGACCGAGCCCGCCTACTCGCCGCGTGCGGATCTTGACCACCCCTCGCTGATCGACCTCGCGACGCGCCTGCTCGCCATGTCCGGCAAGGCCTTCCTGCGCGAGTTTCGCGATTCGCCGGTCTCGCGCGCCCGTCGCAACGGCCTGCTCCGCAACGTCTGCGTGGCGCTCGGCAACTGGGGGTCGCCGGAAGCGGTTCCGGTGCTGGAGCTGGCCGCCAAGGACCGGTCGGAGCTGGTCCGCGAGCACGCGCTGTGGGCGCTTGAACGCATTGGGCCTTGAACATGTACATATAGTAGGCTATCTTTATGCCCATGAACAAAGTCAACATTGCAGATGCGCGGGCGAATCTCTCGCGCTACGTGGCGCGGGTCCAAGCCGGGGAGACGATCATTCTCTGCCGCCGCAACCTTCCGGTTGCAGAAATCCGGCCTCTGCGCAGCCCGGCCGCCGAACCGCGTCCGATCGGCATCGATCGGGGCATGGCGATACCCGACAGCTTCTTCGAGCCGCTGCCCGACGACCTGCTGCAGGCCTTCGGTGTCACAGCGTCTGGCCGAGAGACGCAAGGTCGTCCCAAGGGTATGGGCGGCGAGTAATGCTCCGGCCACGGGCAGCGGCAATCCCTGGCACCCGGTCATGAAGCTGCTTCTCGACACCTGCACCTTCCTGTGGCTGGCCGTAGCGGATCCACAACTGTCGCCAACGGCCGTGGCCGCATGTCGCGATCCCCACAACGCGGTCTATCTCAGCGCGCTTTCGGCGTGGGAAATCTCGATCAAGTACCGGATCGGCCGGTTGCCGCTCCCCCTGTCCCCTCGCCGCTATGTGTCGAGCCGCCGCGAGTGGCTCGGGATCGAGCCGCTGCCGTTTGACGAGCGAGCCGCCGCGCACGATCATCTCCTTCCGGCGCTGCACGGCGATCCGTTCGACCGGGGGCTCGTCTCGCAGGCCATCCTGAACGGATTGACGATCGTGACGCCGGACGAAGCCATCTCCCGCTACCCCGCACCGATCCTATGGTAAGCACGCGCCGCCTCCCCTTCGCGCTGGCCGTCTTGGCCGCGTGCGCTCTCGTCGCCGTCCCGGCCCTCGTGCCCGCGCGCGCCACGGCCCAGCAGTACGACCTCCTCATCCGCGGCGGACAGGTTCTTGACGGCTCGGGCAGCCCCGCCTTCACCGCCGACATCGGAATCGTCGGCGACCGTATCGTCAGCATCGGCAGGCTCGACGGCGCGACTGCGGCCCGCGTGATCGACGCGACCGGCAAGCAAGTCGTCCCCGGCTTCATCGACATGCACTCGCACGCCGACCGCGCCTTCGCGTCCGAAAACATCGAGGGTCGGCGCGCGCACAACCTCGTTATGCAGGGCATCACCACGTCGGTCTTCGGCCCAGACGGTCGCAATCCGGTGTGGCCGATCGCCGACGAGATGGAGGCGTACCGGACACCGGGCGTGGCCACGAACGTGGTGCCCATGGTCGGCCACGGAACCGTGCGGGGACTGGTGATGGGGGACGAGTACGAACGTCCCGCCACCGCCGACGAGATCGCGCGCATGGCCGAACTCGTGCGTGCCGGGATGGAAGACGGCGCCTGGGGGCTCGGCGCCGGACCCGAGTACAGGCCGGGCCGCTTCAGCACGACCGAGGAGCTCATCGCGCTGGCGAAGGAGGTCGCGCCGTACGACGGGTTCTACTACTCGCACCAGCGCTCGCAGTCGCCGCTGCCGCTCTGGCAGATCCCATCCATCGTGGACGGCCAGCCGCTCACGGGCACCGACGGCATGCGCGAGACCATCGAGATCGGTCGCGCGGCCGGGATACGGGTGGTGGGCACGCACATCAAGGCGAAGGGCACCGACACCTGGGGGCACTCCACGACCGACATCCTGATGATCGAGGCCGCGCGGGGCGAGGGCGTGGACGTCTACCTCGACCAGTATCCGTACGAGACCTTCGGCGGTGGTCCCGTCGACGTCATCCCCGACTGGGGCTACGCGCCCCCGGGGACGGATCGTTCCGGCGGGCTCGATTCGCCGCTCTGGCGCGACCCGGCGCTGATGAGCGACCCGAAGGGCGGGCTGCGCGCCAATCTGGCCGATCCGGTCGCCGCGCGGGAGCTCGAACGCGACACCGAGTACATTCTGCGCCTCCAGGGTGGCGCGGACAGGCACATCGTCGTCTCCACGCCCGACTTTCCCGAGACGGTGGGGCGAAGCCTCGCCGAGATCGCCGCCGAGGCGGGGCGGTCGCCCTTCGAACAACTCGTTCATTTTGCCCTTGAATCGACCGAGCTCGCGCCGGCCGGCGTGCGCTTCCGACCCGTCGCCGGCCACCGCTTCGACGTCGAGAACTACATGCGGCAGGAGTACACGGCCACCTCCACCGACGGTTCCGTTTCGCTGTGGACGCGGCCCGGGCAGCACCCGCGCTCGTACGGGGCGTTCGCGCGCAAGATCTCGCACTACGTCAAGGAGCGCGGGGTGATCACGCTGCCCTTCGCGATCCGCTCGTCGACGGGTCTCCCCGCCCAGATCATCGGGCTCCGGGATCGAGGGCATCTGCGCGAGGGCTACAAGGCCGACATCGTCGTCTTCGACTACGACGACATCACCTCTCCCGCCACGATCATGGAACCCGACCTCTATCCCACTGGCATCGAGCACGTGATCGTGAACGGCCGGTTCACGGTGGACGACGGCAGGCCGACCGGGGCGCTGCCCGGGGAGGTGCTCGACAGGCGCCGCAGGGACGGTGAGCGTCACTCGCTGGGGACAGGTCGGTCTTGGCCCGTTCTCGGGACCTAGGCGTGGCGGAGGGCGACGACATTCCCAAATCGTTGTACCACAACACGATGGACAGAATGACATGGTGTATGGCACGTTCATTGCCACTGATTGTGGTTGGGCTGGCGCACCCGAAATGAATCGCACATACGACACAGCATGGAGCTAGAAGATGACCAACACCACGAAAATCGCATTCCTTGGAACCGCAATCCTGGCTGCCCTCGTCTCGCCGATGGCCGCCGACGCCCAGATCGCAGAGGAGGAACGGGGATCGCCCTGGGGCGAACTGTTCGTGCACGGTGAATTCGCGGTGCCGGTCGGCGACTTCGCGTATGAGGCGAACCTGGGTTGGGGCGGAGGGCTGGGTGCGCTGGTGTACCTGCATCAGGAGCGGCTCGCTGCGCTGCGCGTCGAGGGGAGCCTGATCTCGTTCGGTGGCGAGTCGTTCGGCCATGACTGGGACGACGATGTCTTCTTCGCCGAAGACGGCGACGAATGGCATTACGGCGAGGACCACGACGGCTACGGGGGCGGAAGCTCCAACTACCTCGGGTCCATCGGCGTCGGCCCCCAGGTCTACCTCGCGAGCGGGACCATCCGGCCCTACGTGTTCGGCACGGTCGGCATGTCGTACTTCTCCGCCCGGCAAGGAATCAGCAGCAGCTATGCCGGGTTGGAGGATGGCGAGATCGAGCACTTCGCCGTTCCTGTGGAGGCCGACTTCGACGAATGGAGCCTGTCCCTCAAGGGTGGCGCCGGCCTGTCGGTGCTGCTTTCAGACGGGGCCAGGCCATGGTCGATGGACATGTCGGCGTCGTACCAGAACACGGGAGCCAGCGGGCACTTCATCTGGACGGACTTCGACGAGCCGGGAATCCCGGAGGGCCACGGTCGGTTCCGCGACCGGCACTATCGCGGTGCGTTCGCCCCGATGCCGAACCGCTCCAGCCAACTGACCTTCCGCTTCGGCGTGTCGGTCGGAGTGTCCTGACCATGTCTTCGTGGACGATGGGCGTCGCCGTGCTGGGGTGCCTCGCCCTGCCCGCCACCGGCGCATCGCAGTACGTCGACCGCCGCTCTGACCGGATGGACGGGAGGCCGATACGCGGCGAGGTGTTCTTCTTCGCGGATGTCGCCGTGCCGGTCGGCGACTTCGGGAGCCATGTGGATCTTGGCGGCGGCGGTGGGATGGGCGGCCTGTTCTACCTGGACGAGGGCCGGAGCGTTGCCGTGCGCGCCGAGGGAAGCTTCCTGATCTACGGCAGCGAGTCCGTCCGGGTCCCGCTGAGCACGACCGTGCCCTTCGTGGACGTCGATGTGCGGACCACGAACTCGATCGTGTCCGCGGGAGTCGGTCCCCAGATCCAGATGGGGAACGGATCGGTGAAGCCGTACGTCTACGGCACCGTGGGATTCTCGTACTTCGTCACCGAGAGCGGCGTGAGGGGAAGCAACAACGCCGAGGAATTCGCGTCCACCACCAACTACGACGACTTCACCCTGGCCCTGACGGGCGGAGGCGGGGTGTCGGTCACGTTGCGGGACGGCGAGAACCCGGTGTCGCTGGACTTCTCGGCGTCGTACCGACACAACGGGCTGACCGAGTACCTGACCAACGGCGACCTTCGCCGCCTGCCGCGCGGAGGCTGGATCGCCGACCCAATCGTCGGCGACGCCAACCTCATGACCTACCGCGTCGGGGTTTCGATCGGGCTACGCTAACCGGCTGCTGGCTGGCCGGCCTCTTTAGTCGAGGTCGGCCAGTCGCCGCACCGCGTCCACCAGCTTCGCGACCTTGTCGGGATCCGCCGCACCGGACGCCTGGCCGTCGAGCGTGTCGGCCAGGGACCGCAGCGCCTCACTCCGTGCCGATCCCGATGTGCCCTCGGCCGCGGCCAGGGCATCGCGGGCGGATGCGAGCTGCGGCGCGGTCATGCCGTGCCAGCGTTCGAGCTGGTCCAGATAGGCACGGGCGAGGGCGAAGGTGGCGGGCCACTCGAAGATGGGCTGGCCCTGCGAGTTGAGCTGCGTCAGCACGACCGAGTTCGCCGCGTCGATCTCGTTCTGGGTGATGGCTTCGCTGGGAACGAGCTCGAAGATGTCGAGGCCTCGCGAGATCTCAGAATTGACAATCACCCCGTTGTACCAGTACACCGACCAACTGCCGCCGCTACCCTGACGGGTGCCGTCCGAGGGGCCACGGTCGTGGAAGCCGATCTCGACGGGGTTGGCCGGATCGGTCCAGTCGATCAGCGAGATGCCGCCCTGGTACCAGCCCTGGATCATGATGTCGCGGCCCGGGATCGGAATCAGCGACCCGTTGTGGGCGACGCAGTTCTCCAGACTCGTCTGCGGCGCGGGCATCTTGTAGTAGCTCTGGAAGACCATGTCGCCGTCTTCGATCGTGAAGATGGCGTTGGCGCCCCACTCCATGGGGTCCGAGGCGCGGCACTTGGGCGCGCCGCCTCCGCCCCACTCGTCGGTGAACATGATCGTGGTGCCGTCGTTGTTGAAGGTCGCCGAGTGCCAGTACGAGAAGTTGGAGTCGGCCACGGCGGCGAGGCGCGAGGGGTTCGCGGGATCTCCGATGTCGAGCAGCAGGCCGTATCCGCCGCAGGCGCCGCCCGCGAGGCCGATCGCCGGGTAGACGGTGATGTCGTGGCACTGGGTGGGACCGGGGCCCGGCTCGTCGGACTCCTGAGCCGCGCGCTCCGCTTGGATGCGGCCCTGTTCGTCGAAGAAGGCCTGCAGGGCGGCGCGGTCGGCGGCGGTGGGTTCGCCCTCGCCACCGCGCGCGGCGACGATGCTGTCAAGCATGGGCCGGACCATGCGGTCGCGCATGACCCTGGGCTGGCCGCGCCGGTAGCCGATGATGGCACCCTGCGCGCGTGCGGTCTCGATCTCCTCGATGTCCGCTGGCGAGAGGCCGTGTCTGGGCGGTGCCACCAGGTCCTGGAAGATGCGCGGCGAGGTCACGATGGCGGCGGCCTGCGGGTCGTCCAGCGGCACTCGGATCACCTCGATCCGGAACAGCGCCGAGTTGGGATCCTCTTCGGGCGACAGCCCGGAACAGCCGGCCAGCTCCTCGGGCGGCCGCACCGACGACGAGCCCGAGACGTAGATGTAGACGTTGTCGTCGTCGCCGGGGTGCTTGAGCACGGTGTGGGTGTGCGAGCCCCGGCAGGTCTGCACGTTGGCGACGTACTCCGGATTCGTGATGTCGGAGATGTCGAAGATGCGAATGCCGCGCAGCCGGTGGTGGCTGACCGCCTCCTGGACGCCCTGGTCGCCGCAGTCGAGGCGCCCGCCAAGCCCCTCGCCCGACACGAAGAGCAGGTTGTCGTACACCGAGACATCGCTCTGCGAGGCCGGGCAGACATAGGTGATCACCGACACCGGGGCGGTCGGGTCGGAGATGTCCCAGACCTGGACGCCGTCGTAGTTGCCCTGGATGGCGTAGTTGCCCGTGAAGGCGAGGTCGGAATTGGTCCTCCCGACGAACGGAGCCTCCGGGGGCGTGGTCGAAACCATGCGCAGGTTCCAGATGGCCTCCTCGGCGTCGAAAAGTCCCGGTGCCAGGCCCACGCGCGGGTCGGGTGTGGGCGGGTCGACGTTGAGACCGGCCGGTTGGGAAAAGGTCGCAGGTGCGGGGGCCGGCATGGTGCCGGTCATGCCGCTCTCGGCCGTCGGCTGTGTGGCGCAGCCCGTCAGGGCGACCGCTAGGCCGGTGAGCGACAGTAGCGCGGCGATGCGCGTGGGGGTCCGGGAAGCGGCGTTCGCGATCTGGATCATGTCGATGTCCTGGATGTGGTTGGGCCGTCGGATGCGGAGGGCTCCTGCGACAGTTCCTCCAGCATGAGCTCCATGCGCTTGATTTCGGAGGACTGATCGGCCTGAATGTCGGAGGCCAGCTTGAACACGAAGTCGCCCTGGGCGGCGCCATCGGTGGCGAAGAGCTCGTGGACCATGGTCACGGCGCCCTCGTGGTGCTGGATCATGTATTTGAGGAACAGGCGGTCGAAGTCCGGCCCGTGGGCTTGGCCCAGCTCCTCAAGCTGCTCGGGAGTCAGCATTCCCGGCATGTGCATGGCGTGCTGGGGACCGTGGATCATGAGCCTGCCGTCGGCGATGTGGATCTCGGGAACCTCGAGCCCACGGTCGCGCAGCCAGGCCTGCATGACGTTGATCTCGTCCTTCTGCGCGTTGATGATCCGCGCGCAGAGCACCTGGATCGTGGGGCTGGCGCCGTTGTCGGGCGCGAATCCCGACATGACCAGCGCCTGGGCGTGGTGCCCGATCATGCCGGTCATGAAGTGGACGTCGGCCGCGTGGTATCCTTCGAGCGAGGCTCGGAAGCGGGCCTCGTAGATCGCCTCCAGTTCGGCGATCTTGGCCGCGTCGGGCCGGGTGGGGGTCTGGGCCGGGTCGGTGACGGCGGTCGGTTCCGTGCTCGCGCCGGGCGGAGCCGCGGGAGGCGGAGCAACGCCCGGTCCTCCCGCGCATCCGTGCGTCGCGGCAGCCAGAATCGTGACGAGCAGGATCTGTCTGGTGTTCATCGGTGAAATCATACCCTCCGCGAGACCGTTGGGGCTACCCAGCGTCGGCCAGACTCTGGACCGCATCCACGAGCTTCCCGACCTTGGCCGCGTCGGTCGCATCGGCAGCCTGGCCGCCCAGCGTCGAGGCGAGCGACTCCAGCGCGTCGCGCCTCGCCGACCCTGACGCATTCTCGGCTGCGGCGAGGGCCGCCCGCGCGGAAGCGATCTGCGGTGCGGTCATGCCGTGCCAGCGCTCCAGTTGGTCGAGGTAGGCCCGTGCCAGGGCGAACGTCGCCGGCCACTCGAAGATCGGCTGACCTTGGGAGTTGAGCTGTCTGAGCTGGACCGAGTTGGCCGCGTCAATCTCGTTCTGGGTCAGGAGGTCGCTGGGCACCAGTTCGAAGATGTCCATTCCCCGCGCGATCTCCGAGTTGACGATCACGCCGTTGTACCAGTAGACCGACCAGCTGCCGCCCATCTGCATGCGCTCGGCGTTGACAGGGCCGCGGTCGTGGTAGGCGATCTCGACGGGGCTCGTCGGGTCCGTCCAGTCGATCAGCGAGATCCCGCCCTGGTACCAGCCCTGGATCATGATGTCGCGGCCCGGCACCGGAATGAGCGACCCGTTGTGCGCGACGCAGTTCTCCTGGACCGTCTGCGCGGCCGGCAGTTTGTAGTAGCTCTGGAAGACCATCTCGCCTTCCTCGATGGTGAAGACGGCGTTCGCGCCCCACTCCATCGGGTCGTCCGCACGGCACTTCGGAGCGCCGCCGCCGCCCCATTCGTCGGTGAACATGACGGCGGTGCCGTCGTTGTTGAAGGTTGCCGAGTGCCAGTACGCGAAGTTGGAATCGGCCACCGCTGCGAGCCGCGTCGGGTTGGCGGGATCGCTGATGTCGAGCAGGAGCCCGTAGCCGCCGCAGGCGCCGCCCGCGAGGCCGATCGCCGGGTAGACGGTGATGTCGTGGCACTGGGTGGGACCCGGTGGTGGGCCGTCTCCGGCATCCGCGCCTCCGCCCATTGCCTGCGCGATCAGATTGTCAATGTGCTCGCGGAGGGCGGTGGTGTCGGCTGCCGTGGCGGGGCCCTCTCCTCCACGCGCCGCGACGATGCTGTCGAGCATCGGGGTGACGAACTGATCGGGCAGTATCTGCACCTGTCCCTGGATCTCGATGACGAACGCCCCGCTGGCGCGCGCTTCCTCGGCGGCCGCACGGGCCTCCTCCATGGCGGCGATGTCACCGGGTGCGGGCCCGTGGGTGGGCGGCGCGACCAGATCCTGGAAGATTCGCGGCGAACTCACGATCGCGGCGGCCTGCGGGTTGTCGAGCGGAACCCTGATGACCTCGATCCTGAAGAGCG
Source organism: Longimicrobiales bacterium (assembly GCA_963662845.2). Taxonomy (GTDB): domain Bacteria; phylum Gemmatimonadota; class Gemmatimonadetes; order Longimicrobiales; family Gaopeijiaceae; genus Bin94. The sequence goes on from CAXXCM010000008.1 coordinate 321,707, forward strand.
CGGTGTTCGGATCCTCGTCGGGCATTCCGCTGGAGCAGCCCGGCAGCTCCTCGGCGGGCCGCACCGGGGCCGACCCGGACACGTAGATGTAGACGTTGTCGTCGTCGCCGGGGTGCTTGAGCACGGTGTGGGTGTGCGAGCCGCGGCAGGTCTGCACGTTGGCCACGTACTCGGGACTGGCGATGTCCGAGATGTCGAAGATCCGAATCCCGCGGAGGCGGTGGTGGCTGACCTGCTCCTGGACGCCTTCTCCGCTGCAGTCCAGCCGGCCGCTGAGTCCCTCGCCAGACACGAACAGCAGGTTGTCGTAAACCGACACGTCGCTCTGGGAGGCGGGACAGACATAGGTCACAACGGACACCGGATTGGCCGGATCGGAGATGTCCCAGACCTGGATGCCGTCGTAGTTGCCCTGAATGGCGTAGTTGCCCGTGAATGCGAGATCGGAGTTGGTCTTCCCCACGAAGGGTTCCTCGGGGGGCGTGACGGACACCATCCGCAGGTTCCAGATCGCCTCGCCGGCGTCGAAGAGACCCGCGCTCAGCCCGACGCGGGGATCCGGGGTGGGCGGATTGACGTGGAGGCCCGCTGGCGCGCCGAAGCTGGCGGTCGCGGCAGGCGCCATCTCGGTGGCAGCAGCACCCGAGCCGGGGCCCGGCTGAGAGGCGCAGCCGTTCAGGGTGGCGAGAGCGGCGGTGAGGGAAAGAAGGCTCGCGAGGGGTCCGCGAGCACGCGAGGGTTGCTTCGTGTGGGCGATCGGGGTCATTCCGGTTTCCTGGTGCGGGTAGAGTCTTCCTGCTCCACAAGGACAGCCAGGGGGGCTGTTTCGCTGGAGTCAGAACCTTCAAAACATACTACCTACGGTGACGCCGGGTTTCCAAGTCGGTAGAATCGGGCGTTCAGGGATGTCATCCGACGAAAGCGAACTCCACTCTGAAGACACGTAGCGGCGCCGTGCCTAGCCCGGACTCGACGAAGGTCGCGCCTGCGGTGATCCCCGCCACCCGCATCGCGATCATCGTCGCGGTGGCACACGCCATCAACGACTCCTACGCCTCGGTCGTTCCGCCGCTCCTTCCCCGGATCATGGACGACCTGGACCTGTCGATCGCTGCGGCGGCAACCCTCGGCGCGGCCTTCGCGATCGCCACCGCGCTGCCGCAGCCGATCTTCGGCTACTTCGCTGACCGGTTCGGTCGGCGCATCTTCGCGGTGGGCGGGGTGGCGACGACCGCCGTGTTCGTTTCGCTGATCGGGTTCGCGCCGTCGTTCTGGCCCCTTCTGCTGATGCTGGTGATGGGTGGGCTCGGAGGGGCGGCGTTCCACCCTCCTGGAGCCTCGTACGCGGTCCGCGTCAGCGCGGGACGTGGCGGTGGCGCGCGCTACTCGGTGTTCTCGTTCGGCGGCGCCGTCGGCTACGCTGCGGGCCCCCTCGTCGCGGTGGCGCTGGTGGCCTGGGGCGGCATGGAGGGGCTTTGGGTGGCGATGCTTCCCGCCCTGGTCTTCGCGCCGGTTTTCTTCCTGGGGCTCCCAAGCGGGCGCCGCGAAGCCAGGGACGCACCGCCCGCCCCCACGCCGGGCGCCGTTCTGCGCCGTCTGTCGGGGCCGCTCGGGATCATCTTCGGGATCAGCGCGACGATGGCCTTCGTGCAGCGCGTGTTCCTGACCATGGAGCCGATCATCGTCGCCGACATGGGCGGGTCGGAGACGCTGGGGGCGGCGGCGCTGACGGTCTACCTCGGCGCGCAGGCGTTCGGAACGGTCACTGGCGGGGTTCTGGCGGACCGCGTGAACCGTCCGCGTCTGCTCTTCCACCTCTGCGCCTGGGCGCTCCCGACCCACCTGCTGGCGGTGTGGCTCGGGCCCTGGGGCGCGGCGGGGCTGACCGCCACTGCGATGGCGGGCTTTCTCGGCATGGCCACACTGCCGCCGATCGTCGTCATGGCGCAGGAGATGCACCCTCGCGCGGCGGGAGCCAGTTCGGGGATCGTCATGGGCCTGGCGTGGGCGGTGGGCTCCGTAGGAGTGATGGCGACCGGCGCGATCGCGGATGTCACGGGCGCGCAGACCGCAGCGCTGCTCTCGCTGCCGGTGGCGGGCCTCGCCGCGCTCTTGGCGCTGCACCCCGGGTTGAAGTACGATGACCCGACGCGGTGACGCGCCAACCGGCCCCGTGCACCGAATCGCCCCCACAGCGAGGACATGACCAATGAGCGGCAGACGACCCCCAGCCGAGAACAGGGACGCGAAGGGGCATCGCCCCCGGGGCATCGAGCGCAGGGATTTCCTGAAGGCCGGGGCCGTGGGGGTCGCGGCGGGCGCTCTCACCGGGTGCGGCGACGGAGCCGACGGCTCGGCAAGCGACCGAGCAGCGGACGGACAGGGTGTCCCGGCCGACATCTCGGCGACCCCGCGAGGACTCGCCTCCGCCCCCGCCCACCCCCTCGCCGCCCCGCCCATCGACAACGTTCGGATCGGCTACGTCGGGGTCGGCGGCATGGGCACCGCGCACGTCCGCAACCTGGTGCGCATCGACGGGTGCGCGGTCACAGCCGTTTGCGACATCCGCGAGGCCCATGCGGAGCGAGCGGCCGACCTCGTCGAGGAGGCGGGACACCCCCGGCCCGCCCTCTACACGAACGGCGAGACCGACTTCGAGCGCCTCTGCGCCGAGGCCGACCTCGACCTCGTCTACACCGCGACCCCCTGGCGCTGGCACGTCCCCATCTGCGTCGCGGCCATGGAGAACGGCAAGCACGCGGCCACCGAGGTTCCTGCGGCGTACACCATCGACGACTGCTGGCGACTCGTGGAGACCGCCGAGCGCACCGACCGTCACTGCGCGATGATGGAGAACGTCAACTACGGGCGCGCCGAACTGCTCTGCCTCAACCTTGTGCGGCAGGGCCTGCTGGGCGAGGTCCTACACGCAGAGTGCGGATACCTGCACGACCTGCGCGGCATCAAGTTCGCCGACGAAGGCGAGGGACTTTGGCGCCGAGACCACTCCTGGACCCGAAACGGCAACCTCTACCCCACGCACGGGCTCGGTCCGGTCGCCAACTGCATGGACATCAACCGCGGGGACCGGTTCGCCCTCCTCGTCTCAATGAGCAGTCCCTCGCGCGGACTCCAGGAATGGGCGGCCGCCAACTACCCGGAAGGCCACCCCAAGCGCGCCGAGACCTTCGCGCTGGGCGACGTGAACGGCAGCCTCATCCAGACGGCTCTCGGAAAGACCATCTACGTCGCCCACGACACGAATCTCCCCCGCCCCTATGATCGCATCAACAAGGTTCAGGGGACTCGAGGGATGTTCCAGGGCTATCCCGACCGCGTGTACGTCGAAGGACGTAGTCCGTCGCACCGCTGGGAGGAAGCAGAGACGTACTACGACGAGTTCGAGCATCCCCTGTGGCGGGCGCTCCGCGAGGCTTCGATCGGCGCGGGCCACGGCGGCATGGACTTCATGGAGGACTATCGGCTCATCAAGTGCCTGCGCGAGGGCCTGCCTCTCGACATGAACGTCTACGACGCGGCTGCGCTCAGCGCGGTGTGCGAGCTGTCCGAGATCAGCGTTGCGAACGGCAGCGCCCCGGTCGAGTTCCCCGATTTCACGCGCGGTAAGTGGCGGGACTGGGCGCCCTGGCCGGTGGTGGGGGCGTAGGACAGCGGCTGCGCCCTACAGATCCCGCGGCCAGATTTCGGGTTTCCCCGTCAGGCTGACCGCCCCGAAGTCGCGCAGGTCGAGGGTCACGATCGCCCGGGCCTCAAGACGCTCCGCCATCGCCATGACGACCCCATCGACCAATCCCAGCGAGAGGTCGCGGTAGGCGCGGTCGAGCTCCAGAGCCCTCTGCAGGTCGTCGGCTCCGCCCCACTCGATTGGCAATCGTCCTTCGGTCACGTCGGCGCGGAACATCGCGACTGTGGCTGCTCCCAGGTGCCTGGCCACCATGTAGTCCAATTCGGGTAGTACAGCCCATGGGACGACCCAGCCCTCTGGATCCGCGCGCAACGCTGATCGAAGCACTGCCCGGTGCCGATTCCTGCGGTCCATGAGCGCCAGCAAGGCGCTCGTGTCCACCACTATCAATGCACCGACTACTCGTAAGGACCGGACGGCATCGTCGTGGACCTGTCCACGGCACGCTCAGACTCCCGGGACCGGAAGCCGTCATCCAACCCGACTTCACCGAAGCCGTCGAGATGGTCCTCGTAGTTCTCCGCGAAGTACGGATCTCCACTGTCTCCCATCCCGAACGACCTCGGCCACTCACGCTCCGTCGCCCGAGCTGCATACTCCGCCACCGCCTCGCGCACCAGCTCGGCCGCGGTCCGCCCCTTGTCGGCTGCGAGCGACTTCAGCCTGCGGTAGTCCGCTGCGTCCAGGTACACCGTCGTCTTGATCCTCTTCATGCCATATATGGTATATGGTTGCCATATACCGGGCAAGGAGCGAGAGGAACGGAGGAGTGCCTGCGCCTATACGGCCTGCTGCCGCGGCGTAACCTGCCTGGCGATCTCACGGCCCGCGTCGATCTGCACCCGGCGGAGCTCCCAGGTCTTCTGGAGATTCAACCAGAGTTGCGGCGTCGTCCCGAAATAGGCGGCCAGGCGCAACGCCGTGTCGGCGCTCACGCCCCGCTGGCCGTTGAGGATCATCGTCCGTAAAGGCCGGTGAGGGGAGGGCAAATAGGGGGGCGCAGGTGGGTGGGCGGCGAACGTTTCGCCCTGGTTGGCTGTCATAGAGATATGCGCACCGTCTTCCGCTTCTTCGTGCCCGCCCTGCTGCTTCCAGCCGCGCTGTCGGCGCAGCAGGGAACCATCGCGTACACGCATTCGCAACGGTACGACTTCGAGGTTCCAGACGGCTGGGGGGACATGGTCCCGGACTCCGAGACCCGCGCGATGGTCCTGCACTTCGGCCCGTCGGCCTCGCTGATGGTCTCGGTGGCCGAGGAGGGTAGGGGCGACGGTCGGGCGTCGGATCGCTGGCGCGGACGGATGATGAGGCTGAAGGCGCGCTCGCCCTCACGGGGCGATCAAGAAGTCGTGCGGGACACCTGGGTGGACCGCGAGCTGGGGGTGTTCGTCGAGACGCGCGAGTTCATGGGGCGGACGTTTCGCATCGGCGGCGTACCGCCCGAATACGCCTGGCGTCTGACGGGTGAGCAGGCGGAGCATCTGGGACGCCTGGTGATCAAGGCGACGGCGGAGCGCGACGGCAGGTCGATCGAGGCGTGGTTCACGCCCAATATCCCGGTTCCAGGGGGTCCCGCGTCGTACGGGGGGCTTCCCGGCATGATCCTGGTGCTGTCGGTGGACGGCGGGCACATCCAGTACTTCGCGACCGAGATCACGCTGGGCGAGGTGGACGCGGGGCTGATTCGCGCACCGGAGGACGGCGACGAGGTCACCCGGGAGGAGTACGAGGGGATCGTCAACGAAAAGCTCGACGAGCTCGAGAAGTTGAACCGGCGCCGAGGAGGCGACCGGGACTAGGAGGTGGCCCGTGGGCCGAATAATGACCCTTGTGGCCGTGGCGGTGCTGGGCCACGCATTGGCCGCGCCCGCGAACGCGCAGGAGGAAGTCCGCGAATACCAGGTGAGCGGTGTCGTTTCCGATTCGCTGGGGACGGGCCTTCAGAACGCCATGGTGGTCGCGCTGACGCGACCGGACTCGGTGCTGACCGAGTACTCGCTGAGTCGGGGCGACGGGACGTTCACCATCACCGGGCTGACCGCCGGCGAGTACATCCTGCAGATCACGCTTATTGGGTTTCGTACGCTCCGTCGGGATTTCGACGTTGCGAACGCCGACGTGGACGCCGGCGAAGTGGTGCTCTCGGTGGCGGCGGTGGAGATGGACTCGCTGGTTGTAAGCGTGGAGCACGTTCCCTTTGTGAACCGGCGGGACACGCTCAGCTACAACGTGCTGGCGTTTCCGACCCAGCCCAACGCGACGGTCGAGGATCTGCTGCGCAGGCTTCCCGGAATCCAGGTCGACTCGGACGGCACCATCAGCGCGCAGGGCGAAGCGGTGCAGAACGTCCTCGTGGACGGCAAGGAGTTCTTCGGCCAGGATGCGACCGTCGCCACCCGCAACCTGCCCGCCGACGCCGTCAAGCAGGTCGACGTCTACGACAAGCAGTCGGACATGGCCGAGTTCACCGGCATTCCCGATGGCGAGGAAGAACGCACGATCGACCTCAAGCTCAAGGAGGAGGCGCGCCGGGGATACTTCGGCCGGGCCAACGGCGGGGTCGGCGGCGACGTGGACAACCAGGGACGGATCGCCGCACCGGTGGGCAACGAGGCGCGCTACGACGGATCGCTGTCGCTGAACCGCTTTTCGCCCAGCACGCAGCTGGCGCTGACCGCGAACGCCAACAACGTGAACCGGGCGAGGTTCAACTGGGGCGACTTCGCGGACTTCGCCGGGGGTGGCGGGCGCGGAGGCGGGGGGGCCGACGACGGCTTCACCGAGACGATGAGCGTCGGGCTCAACGCGAGCCAGGACTTCGGCGAGGACAGCTGGATCAGGGGGAGCTACTTCGTCAGCCAGCTCGACAACTCGCAGGACCGGACCCTGCAGCAGCAGGCGCTATTCGGTTCGAACGTCGCGTCTCTGGTCGATCAGACGAGCAACCAGGAGGCCGACAATCGGAATCACCGCCTGAACCTCAACGCACAGGCCACCCTCTCGGAGGGCCACGACCTGCGGCTGCGTCTGAACGGCAACACGCGGGCCTCGTCGCTCAGCTCGTTCGCCAACCGGGAGACGCACACGCTGGGCGGCGGCATGCTCAACTCGGCCACCACCAACCATCTCGTCGACGGGTCCGATCTCGGCGGCAACGCACGCCTGACTTGGCGCAAGCGGCTCGCCGAGGACGGCCGCAGCCTCGTCGCCGAGCTGAGGAGCGGACTGCAGGACACCGATCTGTCCTCCGACCTGTCGTCCGTGGTCACGGGCGAGGTGCGCGGGCAGCGCGATCGCGACGGCGACCCGGAGGAGATCCTGCAGGAGCAGTCGCGGGTGGGGCGGACCTGGAACAACTCGGCTCGCCTGTCGCTGACCCAGCCGCTCGCCGAGAGCCACACCCTGGAGGTGTTCGGCCAGCGCAACGCGACGCGCGAGGACCGCGACAACAGGGTCCACGACCTGATCGAGGGCAGCCCCGTCTTCAACGACCGGCTGAGTTCGGGGTTCGAACGGGCGTACACCTATCTCCTGGGCGGGGTGCGCTACAGTCATCACGACCAGGCCCAATGGTACACCGTCGGGCTCCGCCTCCAGAGATCGCAGCTCGAAGGCGTCATCCTGGACCGCGACCAGACCATAGAGAACGGCTATGTCCACCTGCTCGCCAACGCGCAGTTCAAGCAGGAGATCAAGGATGGCCAGAATCTGCAGTTCCGGTACGACGGCTCGAGCCGCGAACCATCGCTGACGCAGCTTCAGCCCTACTCCGACAACACCGACCCGCTCAACGTCTATTCGGGCAATCCCGACCTCCGTCCCGAATACGTGCACCGGGTCAACGCCGACTACCGCTTCTTCGACCAGTTCAGCTTCATTAACCTGTTCACCTTCGCGCGCTTCGACTACAGCCACAACAGCATCTCGACGTCGCGCCTCTTCGACGAGCGGGGTTTCCAGACGCGGATGCCCATCAACACCGACGGCGAATGGTCGGGCAACCTGGGGGCCAACTTCGGCACCCCGGTGAGGCGGCTGGGCATCGACCTCGACATCGAGTACCGGATCACGTACTCGGAGGGAACCGAGCTGGTGAACCTCGCTGCCAACGAGAGCCGGATCCTCCGCAACACCTTCGAGGTGGGCGTCGAAAACCGTGTCAAGGACCGCTTCGACGTTGAGCTGACGGCGGATTTCAGCTTCAACGACGTCGAGTACTCCCTGAACCGGGAACTCGACCGCAACTACGTGAACAGCCAGTACCGCGCGGAGGGCACCTTCTACCTCGGCGGCTGGACCTTCGAGTCGGACTTCCGCTACCGCACCTACGACCAGGGACTCTTCGCGGAATCACGGAACGTCGCGCGGTGGGACGCCGCGCTAATGCGCCGCGTGCTTGACGACCGCGCCGAGATCGAGCTGCGGGCCTACGATCTGCTGAATCAGAATCAGGGCGTCGCGGTCACCAATTCGGCCAATTTCATTGAGGAATCGCGCACCGAATCGCTCGGCCAGTACTTCATGGTCAGGGTCATGTACCGGCTGGGAACGCGGATGGGTGGCCGCGGCGGAATGCGCGGCGGGAGGGGCTGCGGGCGGTAGCGAGGGGTCTCTTCCACCACCTCAATCGTCGGAGGTGCGCGGCGTCGAGAGCTTGGTGATCGTGCCCTGGGCGATCGCGCACAGGATCTCGGTGCCACTGTCCGACGCGAAGATGTCGCACTGGCACACGGCCTGCCGCCGCCCCTTGTGGACGACCGTCGCCCGCGCGACGAGGGAGTCTCCCAGCGCCGGCCTGAGGAAGTTGATCTTGAATTCGGAGGTCACCACGGCCACCCCCAGCACAGTGCCGCCAGCGAAGGTGAGCGCGTTGTCCGCCAGCGACGCGATCGCGCCTCCGTGAACGAACCCGTGGTGCTGGGCCAGCTCCGGCCGGACCGGAATGGTGAATTCGACCACTCCATCGGAAAAGCCGGTCAACTCAGCGCCGAGGAGTACGCTGAACGGTTGGGAGGCCACGATTCTCCTGCCTGCATCGAGCATGTCGGTCATCGGTCTTTGGCTCCCTGAGGGTGCAGGTCGGTGACGCCGGACTGGCGCAATCCGGAGCGTTGCCCGAATCTTGCGGAAAACACTCACCATGGGGAAGAACCCTGATGCACCGACCAACACCTCAGAGCAGCGCCCGGAAGCGGTCCCGGCGTGTTCGACCACGGCTGTCCGGCCGTCTCTTCGTGCTCGCCTTGTTCGCGGGCTGCGCCCCGGAAGCGCCACCGAACGACGAAGCGCGCGCGCCCGGCGAAGTCCCCGTACCCAGCTTCGACCGCACCCAACCGGACCTGTTCGCCACACCCGGTGCGCAACCCAACGCGTGGGCCGACTTCGATCACGACGGAGACCTCGACCTCTTCGTGGGGATGCGCTACTCGGCCAACCGGCTATACCGCAACGACGCCGGCACCTTCGTGGACGTGGCGCCGACGCTCGGGCTGGCCGATGTCGAGGACACGCGCGCGGCCGCCTGGGGCGACTACGACGGCGACGGGGATCTCGATCTCTACGTCGGGCATTCCGCGGTGGCCGAGGCGCCGAACCGCCTGTATCGCAACGATGACCAGATCTTCGTGGACGTTTCGGCCGGGCTTGGCGTGGCGCTCATGGGCAACACGCGCCAGCCCAGCTGGATCGACTACGACGGCGACGGCGACCTGGACCTCTTCGTCGCGATGCGCGACCAGCCCAACCGCCTGTTCCGCAACGATGGCCCGGCGAGCGGTTCCGGTGCCTCGGACCCCGCCTGGAGCTTTGCGGACGTTACCGGAGAGTCGGGCCTGGGCGACGTGCGCCGCACCGTGGGCGTGGTGTGGTTCGACTTCGACCTGGACGGCGACCTGGACGTCCACGTCTCCAACCAGAACGGCGACGAGGACGCCTTCTACCGCAACGAGGGCAACGGCACGTTCGTAGATGTGGCCCCAGCGCTCGGAATGAACCACCCCAACCGGGGCGAGGAGTACGGCAGCGTGGCCCCGGCGGTGGCCGACTACGACAACGATGGCGATCTGGACCTCTTCGTCGCGACGTACGGGCCGGACATTTTGTGGAGCAACAACGGCGACGGCACCTTCACCGACGTCACCGATCCGGCCACGCTGGGCGTCGACTACCACTCCACGACTGCGGCCTGGGCGGATGTCGACCACAATGGTCTGCCCGACCTGATCGTCACCTCGTACCTGTCGGGGATCGCGGCGGTGGAGGACCACCTGTTCATGAACCGGGGTGGGGGGCGCTTCGCCAACGCGCTCCCGGCCAACCTGCTGGAGCACGGACCGAGCCACGGCGTGGCCTGGGCGGACTTCGACCGCAACGGTGCCCTGGACCTCGCAATCGCCAACAACCACGAAACGGGCGGCACGCACCACCTGTATCGCAATCTGCTGCCTGCGGACGCCGCGGGGCGTTCGCTGCAGGTGGCTGCCATGGACCCCGAGGGGCGCACGATGGTTCCAGGCGCCGAGATCCAGCTCGTGGATCACGACAGCGGCGCGATTCTGGGCACGCGTCTGGTCGATTCCGGCGGCGGCTACTGCTCGCAGGGAGCGACGCCGGCGCACTTCGGGATTCCGGTCGGCGTGGAGCGCGTGGACGTGCGGGTGACTTATGTGGCCGGTGGGCGGAGAACGACCGTGCTGCGCGAGGCAGTTTTCCCGCCCGACCATCGGGGCGACTGGCTGATCGTGCGGCAGGATGGGTGACCTGCGGGCGCTCGTCGCAGGCACCCTGATCGTCCTGAGTGCCTGTACGCCGCCCGGCCGAGAGATCTGGACCGACGGCTCGTTCGACGACTGGGAAGGTGTGGTGCCGGTGGCGGTCGACCCGACGGGCGACGTTCCGGTCGCCTCGCCGGTGGACCTTGAAGCGGTGGCCGTGCAGGACGATGGGCGCTTCCTCCACTTCCTGATCGACCTGGGTCGCACCGTCACTGTGCAGGGCATGCGCGGCTCGGTCGAGCTGGTGCTGGACGCCGACGGGGATGGGGACACGGGCGCGCGGTACGGCGGTGTGGAGGGCGCCGATCTGGTCGTCGTCCTGACGCGGCAGACCGACGCGGCTGGCGATGGCCACGGGGTCGGCGTGGGGATTCGCCGAGTCGGCCAGGGTGGTCCGGGCGAGGTCGAGCAGGCATCGGGCGTGGGCCTGATGGTGTCTCCCACGCACTCGTCCGATCGCTTCGAGGTGCGGCTGGATCGGGCGGCGGTTGCCGGGACGGGAGGCACGCTGGTCGGCAGGTTGCGCTACATGCGCGCCGGAGCGCTGGTGGACGAGACGGCCGTGTTCACCCATGCGCTCGCGAGCGAGCCGGGTGGGGTGCCGCCGCTGCTCGGCGCCGATGCGGTGGCCAAGGTTCCGGGTGCTCTCCGCGTCGTGGCCTGGAACGTCTCCAGCGGGAGCTTTCGCAACAACACCGATGCGTTTCGCCGCGTCGTGGCCGCGCTCGCACCCGACGTCCTCCTACTCGATGAAATCCACTTCGACGTGACGCCGAAGGATCTTGCGCTCTTCACGCGGGGCCTTGCGGCGGAAGGGCGGGCCTGGAACTGGTGGCTGGCCTCGGGTGGCGGACGGCAGCGTACGGCTGTCGGGGCTGCGGGGCAGGAGGTTGGGGGAGAGATTGGAATGGGCAGGATCGGCTACCGGCCCGGCACGCTGGAAGGTTGGCTGCGACAGGTTGGTGATGAGCCGGAGGCTTCGGGGATGGCGCCGCCGTCGCGCCTGGCACGTGCCGAAGCGGAGGGCGGTCTTTCGGCGACAGGCGCCTGGGTGACGGTGAACGGACGCGACATCCTCTTCGTGCCGGTCGATCTGCAGAGCGCGGGGTACGACGGGTCGCCTCGGGACCGGCTGCGCGAGCTGCAGGCCCGCACTTTGAACGAGGCCATCGCGGAGGCGTTGCGCGATCGTCCCGGCGCGGGGCTGGTCGTGGCCGGCGACCTCAATCTGGTCGGCTCGGTTCGTCCGCTGGACGAGTTGCGGCGTGGGCTCGGGGTCGGCGGGCGCGATCTGGGGGTGGCGCGACTGGAGCGGCTTCGCGACCGATCCCTGGTCACCTGGCGCAGCACGTGGGGACGGGACCCGTTCTCGCCCGGCCGGCTCGACTTCGTGCTCTACCGCGAGTCGGCGCTACGGGTCGAGCGAGCGTTCGTCTTCGACGCAGCGGACATGTCGGCCGAGGCGTGCGCGACGCTCGGGATTCTGGAGTCGGACACGGAGAAGTCGGACCACCTGCCACTGGTGGCGGACTTCGCGGTGCGCTGACAACCGCACTTCCGCTTGTGCTATGTACGGCAATACCGTACACTTCTGGTGCCCTTGGACCTGGAGGACTACCACTGATGCCGACGAGCGGATCCGCACCAAACGTGAAGGTGGGGATGACCCCATCCCATCCTGGAGACTTCATCCGGACCGAGGTCGTGGAAGAGCTTGGGCTCAATGTGACGAGGGCCGCGAAGGTGCTGGGAGTTCGCCGAGCGACACTTTCCGACCTGTTGAACGGCCGTTCGGCCCTGTCCCCGGAGATGGCGCTTCGAATCGAGAAGGCATTCGGCGTGGACATGGAAACGCTGCTGAAGATGCAGGCTTGGTACGATGCGACCCGGATGCGGGCACGGGCCGACGATATTACGGTCGAGGGCTACGAGCCGGGGTGACTGCTCGCCCGGGCATCAGTACAGCAAACACCCCTCCACGGAAGCGCCGAACCCTTCCAGCTCGGCGTCGACACCTTGCAGAATCGCCTCGGCGGTGGCGCCCGCGTCCACGCCTTCCCGCAGTGCCGGGCTGCCCCAGAGGATGTCGATGGGCCGATGCGTTTCCTCGTACTCGTAGGGCGGGTTGAGCCACGCGAAGTCCTGAGGGGCGAGCGCGCGGGCCGCGACAAGGATCTCGACGGCGGTGCGCACCGGCTCGAAGGCGACCGGATCGGTGACGTGCAACTGCGCGCCGCCGCAGAGCGCGCCAGCATGCTTCTGGAAGGTGGGCTCGAAGTGGCAGGGACGGAACACGACACCGGGCAGTCGGGCTCGATCGAGGCGGGCGACGAGCGCGATCGGGTCGAGCCAGGGTGCGCCGAAGAGTTCGAAGGGCCGGGTGGTGCCGCGCCCCTCCGAGAGGTTGGTGCCTTCGACCAGCACCATGCCGGGATAGACTACGCAGGAGTCGGGCGTGGGCAGGTTCGGGCTGGGCATCACCCAGGGCACGCCGGTGTCGCGCCACGACATGTCGCGCTGCCAGCCCTCGCAGGAGATGACCGTCAGGTCGCAGCCGATGTCGCGTTCTGCGTTTAGCCAGCGCGCCATCTCGCCGCAGGTCAGGCCGTGCCGAAGGGGAACGGGGTGCAGGCCGACGAACGAGCGGTAGGCTTCGCGCAGCACCGGGCCCTCGCGCCGCGTCCCGCCGATGGGATTGGGGCGGTCCAGGACCACGAACCGCACGCCCGCCTCGGCGCACGCCTCCATCGCCAGCGCCATCGTCCACACGAAGGTGTAGACGCGCACGCCCACGTCCTGGAGGTCGAAGAGGAGGGCGTCGAGGCCATCGAGCATGGGGGTAGTCGGCCTGCGGACCTCGCCGTACAGCGAGTGGACCGGCAGACCCGTGACGGGATCGGAGTAGTGGTCCGACTCGATCATGTTGTCCTGCTTCTCACCGCGCGCGCCGTGCTGGGGGCCAAAGAGGGCGCGCAGGTCGAAGCCTGCGGCTCGGATCGCGTCGGCGGAGAGGACGAGGTCGGAGTTGACCGACGCGGGGTGGACGATGAGGCCCAGGCGCGCACTGCGGAGCCGGGCCGAATCGCCGTCCCCGCGAACGAAGACGTCGAGCCCGGTCAGAACTCGTGGCCGGTTCATTGGCGGCTGCGAGCTCACCGCGCCTCCGGCGGCGCCTCCCGCAGCCAGTAGAACGGGCCCGCCGTGACCTGTTCCGGCCAGAGCTGGTCGAGCGTGTCCCCGTCGTAGAGACGGCCGTTCATCATCACCTGGTCCACGGTGTTGGTGTTGCGGATGTCGTCGAGCGGGTTGGCGTCCAGAACCACCAGATCGGCGAGCTTGCCCGCCTCGATAGAACCGAGGTCGCGGTCGAGCCCGAGCGAGTGCGCCCCCATGATCGTGGCCACCTGCAGCGCCTCGTGCTCGGTCATTCCACCGGTTTGCGTTGCCCACAGCTCCCAGTGGTACCCGAGCCCCTGAAGCTGCCCGTGACTGCCGACGCCGGCTCTTCCCCCCGCGCGAATCACGTCGCGCACGAACGCCGACACCTGGTCGAAGGTGTGCACCGCAGGGTGGAACCAGCCCGATGGCCCCGGTCCCGGCGCCGGCCGGCGCAGCGCCTTCTGCAGAATCTCCTCCATGGGCGTGAAGCGGGCGAGCTTCTCGTCGCCGAGCACGTCCTCGGTCGCGTAGAAATAGTTCTCGGCCCACGGACCGCCGTAGGTGACCAGGATCGTGGGCGTGTAGGCTATCGCCGAGCGCGCCACGAGCTCGACCATGTCCGCGTACATGGGGAAGCCGGGCATGTTGTGCTCCACCCCGGAATAGCCGTCGATGGCCATCGTCATGTTGGCCTTGGTGTCGAGGCCGCCCTCGGTGGTGGGCATGAGCCCGAGCTCGCGCGCCGCCTGCACGATCCACTGTCGCTGCTCACGGTTACCCGCGGCGTACATCTTGATCGTCTTGGTGTCGTAGTAGTCGCTGTAGCGGCGCAGGACGCGCCGGGCGTGATCCAGATCCTCGACGTTCTCGGACGAGAAGACGCCGGGGCCGGTTGAATAGATGCGCGGCGACAGGATCCGGCCCGCGCGCACCAGGTCCTCGTAGCTGACGACGTCGGTGGTGCCGGTCTGGGGGTCGCGGGTGGTGGTCACGCCGTAGGCGAGGTTGGCCGCGTAGGACCAGGGTTGGGTGCGGAGGATGTTGATCTGGGCCCTGAGGTGGGCGTGCGTGTCGATGAAGCCGGGTACGATGGTCTTGCCGGCGAGGTCGATCACCGTGGCGTCGGCGGGGGGCGTGACCGAACCGGTGGCTCCGACCTGGGCGATGCGGTTGTCGCGCACGACGACGTCGCCGCGCTCGAGGACCTCGTCGCCGTTCATGGTAACGACGCGCGCTCCCGACAGGACGACCGCGCCCCTCGGGATGTCGCGGGGGAATTCGACGCGGACGCGGACTTCCTCCGGCGCGTAGCGGGGATCGTCGTCGTCCTGCGCGTCGGCGGCTGCCGCGGCGTCCGGGTCGCCCTCCTCCTCTTCTGCGGCCGCCGCCACCGAGTCCTCGAAGGTCTCTGCGGCGTCGAGGTCGTAGACGACGTGCGCGTTGCCGATCGTCCAATGGATCTTGCGGCCGTCCGCGGCCCAGGCGGGGAACTCGCCGCCGATCTCAGTGAGCTGACGGGCCGGGAAGGAGGCGTTCTCGGGGTTGCCGACGTTGATCGTGGGGACTTCGCCGCCGACGAGCGGCACGGTGACGGCGTAGAGGTGGTTGTAGACGCGGGCAAGCGCCTGATCGCCGCGCGGGGCCATGGTGACGACGGTCGCGGGGGGCGGGGTGCTGGATCCCGGCGGACCCGCGCCCACCACGCGCACGTGCTGCCTGCGGTCGGTGCCGTCCCAGCGGAACGAGACGAGGCCGTCGCCGGGGTTGTAGGCGTGGATGCGGTCGGGGTTTGCGGTGAAGTGGTGGTTGCGGTCGTGCGCCGGGGCGATGACCGTCGCGTCGCCGCCGGTGGCCGGGATCCATACGAGGTCGTCGGCGCCGCCGGGGACGCCCCGAACTAGGGCCTCGTCGTAGGCGCGGCCGGGACCGCGGACGGCGATGATGCGGTCGCCGTCGGGGGACCAGACAGGGTTGTCGTAGAGGGCGGGGGCGGTGGTGAGGCGGGTGGGGTCGCCGCCGCCTGAGTCGACGCGGTAGATGTGGCCGCCGGTGGCGTCGTCCCAAGTGGTATAGGCGATGGTCTCGCCGTCGGGCGACCAGGTGGGCATGTGCTCGTTGGCGTCCGACTCCGTGAGGCGTTCGGGCGTGCCGTCGGGCCAGTCCATGACGTAGACGCGCGCCAGGAGCGAGAAGGCGATGCGGTCGCCGCTGGGCGAGGGAACCGCGTCGCGCACCTGCTTGGCGACGAAGGTCTCGGTGTCCTCGATGCGGTAGTCGAAGTCGACTTCGGGGCCGATCGCCATGTCGACATCGACGCGGAAGGGGATCGGTGTGGGGTCGGAGCCGTCGACCGGGACGCGCCACAGGCCGCCGCCGTAGTACGCGATCACCGCGTCCGAGTCGGGCGTGAAGGACATGCCCGGGTAGGCGTCGCGCGTGGCGCGGGACTCCTGGTCGTCGCGCTGGACGGGAAAGGCAAGCCAGCGCTCGTCGCCGGTGTCAAGGTCGCGGATGCGCAGACCGGTGTCGCCGATGTGGCGCGAGCCGTAGACCAGCCAGCGCCCGTCGGGACTGAGGGTGGGGCGGAAGGCGCCGCCGTAGCGGAAGGAGCGGGTGGTCGACTCGCCGGTCTCGCGGTCGTAGACGGCAAGCTGATACTGCCGCATGCCCGAGTTGTACTCCCAGCTTCCGGTCCGGTAGGCGTACCAGATGTAGCGCTCGTCGTCGCCGAAGGCCGCGCCGGTGGTGCGGCGGTCGGCGGGCTCGTCGATGAGCTGGATTCCGGTGCCGCCGTCGACGTGATGGAGCCACAGCTTGCCCTGTCCGGGCGTCTGTTTGGTGGCGATCACGTAGTCGCCGTCGGGGGTCCACTCGGGGGATTGGTACGAGCTCGACTTGCCGCGCGTGACCTGCACGGTGTCGCTCTTGTCGAGCGAGATGATGTGGATCGCCTCGCCGCCGCTGCGGTCCGAGGTGAAGGCGACGCGGGTGCCGTCGGGGCTGAAGCGCGGCTGTCCGTCGAAGGCCATGCCACGCGTGAGGGGGGTCGCCGTGCCGCCGGTGATCGGCATGGTGTAGAGGTCGCCGAGGAAGTCGAAGACAAGGGTCTGGCCATCGGGACTGACGTCGACCGAAATCCACGAGCCTTCGGTGAAGGTGGTCTCGATGGTGCGGCCGGGCACGAGGGGGAGGCCCTCCTGCTGGGGGTGCGGGTCGTCGTCGGTCTGCTGGGCGGCGAGCGGGTCGGAGGCGAGGGATATGCTGGCCGCGAGCACGGCTGCGCACCGGGCTGCGGCCAGGAGTGGCTGCACGAGGCCGGTAGGACGCGCGGACCTCAGCTTTGGTCGGGGAACAGTCGTGAAACCGTCTTTGTCAGGGCCTTGCCGACTTGGTCGCATCGCTCTTCCTCCACTCCGTAAGCCGAAATCCAGATGCCCATCTTCCACCGTTCGCCCGTCCCCTCCATTTCAACGTGCAGCACGCCGTCGCTGAGCGAACTCACGATCCCCGCGAACGCCCAGGGTCGGTCCGAGAGTACGACGGTGCCCTCCAGGACGATGCCGTCGTCGAGCACGAAGCGGAATGGCGAGCCGTCGGCGCCGCCGGCACCCGCGTGCACGGTCCCGAATCCCGCTTCGCCGAAGACCGCGTCCCACACCTCCTCGCGCGTGCCGGTCACCCAGGGGCGTTCGCTGATCATGGTACGACGCGAGTCCCGATGCCGTTCCAGGAAGTGCTTGAGGTTCCAGGCGAAGAAGCGCCAGCCGTTCGACATCATGTGAACGGCATCGTCCCACGAGGGATCGGCCGACAGCCCCGAGTTCACGATGCGCACCAAGGTGTTTTTGCCACGGGGCTCGAGGTGATAGTCGAGCTGCATGGCGGCGCCCTGGTCGGCGGCCTCTTCGGGCAGCTCGTCGGCCAGGCCGAGATGAGCGTGCGGCTTCCAGACGGTGATCCGGCTGGTCCATTCGGCGCCGGCGCCCCACGACACGGTCAGACTACCACCCTCGCCCGGCTCGGCGGACGCGATCGGCGCGAACCAGTTGGCCACGGCGTCGCCGTCGGTGATCGCCCGCCAGACCGCCTCGACCGGCGCGTCGATCTCGACGGCCACCTCGATGCTGCGCGTGGCCGAGTCGGCGGACGCCTCACCGCTCACCGCGGCTCCCTCCCCGTGCCGCGGGACAGCGCCCGGTAGTACTCCTCGACCAGCGCCCGGTACTCGTCGGGCACGTCGCCGGCCTGGTAAAGGAGGATCTCGCTCTCCTCACCCGCCGCGAACTCGCGCCGCAACCGGAATTCGAGCTGCTTGATGGTTTCGACGAGCTCGCGCTGGAGCCGCGCCACCTCTTCGGGGTCGGCGTAGGTGCCTTCGCGGTCCAGGGCGCGCATCGCGTCGATCATGTCGCGCAGCTCCTGGGGACTCGCGCCGACGCGTTCGAGAAGCCGTCCGAGCGCCTGGGTCTCGCCGATGCGCTCGCGCACCTCGCGGCGCATCTGCCGAACCTGGTCGGGATCGAACTCGCGCCGACCGCCGCCGCCGAACCGTCGAGCGTCGCCCTCGCGATAGTCCCGCGCCCCGGGTGCGCCGCCGCCCGCCCGATCGCCGCCCGTCCGATCCCCGGCCTCGGCGTTGCCGCCCTCTGGATTGCCGCCCTCCGAATCTTCGCCCGCCTGATTGCCATCGCCCAGGCGGCGTTCCATCGACTCCAGGCTTCGCACCAGGTCGCGCGCGGACTCCAGCGCCTCTTCCTGAGAATCCCCTTGCGCGCGCCCCTGGATCGCCTCGGCGGCCTCGTCCAGCCGATTGCTCAGCGACTGGATCGCCTGCGCGGTCTGGTTCTCGAAGGCCTCCGCGTACTCCTCCTGTCCGGGACGTCCGACCAGACCACGCGAATAGAGCAGCCGTTCGCGCAGCTGCGTCTCGCGGATCGTCTGCGTCGCCTCCTCCAGCTCATCGGCGCCCTCGGTGCCGTCGCGCCGGGCCGAGGCGGCGAGCTGGTCCAGCCCGGCGAGGATGTCGCCCACCTCTTCGGCCATGGCCTCCTTGGTCTCGCGGATCCGCCCGATCTGATCGGCCGAGGGGCGACCCACGCGCGACATCGCCTCCATGCGGTTCTCCACGTCCTCCTGCTGCCGGGACAGCTCGTCCACCCTCTCGCGCGCTTCCTGCAGGTCGCGCTCGAGACGCTCGTCCTGCGCTCCGCCGAGATCGTCGCGGGCATCGCGCAGCCGCCTCAGCGCCGACCGTGCCTCGGCCACACCGGCGCTGCCCCCGTTCGCCGCCGACCGGCGCATCGCGTCGGCCGACTGCTGCAACTGGCGCGAGATCTCCTCGAGCTGCCGGTCGCCCGTCTCGCGCGAGAGCCGTTCCAGTTGCCGCGCGGCCTCCTCCGCCTCCTCGGCCAGCTCCCTGGCCGCGTCGCTCCCGCCCCCGCCCTGTCCCCCCTGCTGGGCGGCCGCCCGACGCTGCTGTCGCTCCAGCTCCTGCTCCTGGCGGCGGGCGAGCTCGCGGAGCTTCTCCATCAGCTCGTCGACCTCCTGGTCGGCGCTTTCCTGCTGGCTGCGCTGCACGGTCTCGTACTGATTGCGGAGCTTGTCCGTCTCGAGCTCGAAGAGGTCGGCAAGGTCCTCGGCGCTGGGCCCCCGCTGACCCTGGCGACCGCCGCCGCCGCCCTGCTGCTGGCGCTCCAGCGACACGAAGCGCTCGTACGTCTCCTCGGCCTTCTGAAGCTGCCGGAGCGCGCGCTGTTCGGGACCGATGGCGCCACCAGGGCTCAGGCCGCGCAGCGAGTCCACCGCCTCGTTCATCGCATCGACGGCGACGGGCAGGCCCTCGGCGATGTGCTGGAACGCCTCGTCGGCTCCCGTGATGCCGCGGTTGACGATTCGCTGGGCGAGCGTCTCGACCTGCTCGCGCAGCCGCTCCTGCGTGAGCGCCACGCTGACGACGTTCTCCTCCCAGCTCTCGACGCCGTAGCTGTCGCGATCGCGCACCAGGTTGAAGCTGGCCGCGATGATCTGGCGCTGCAGCGCGGAGAGGTCCTGCTCCATGTCGCCACCGCCTCCGCCGCCCCCGCCCTGGGGCGCGCCGCCCTCGGCCTCGCGGTAGTCGCGCCGGAAGGGCCGCACCTGCAGAAAGTAGATGTCGGTCATCGACTCGCCCGGCGACGGCGCGTTGTCGCGCACGACCCCGTGGTACGCGATCAGGTCGCCCACCTCCAGCTCGTGGTCCTCCATGAAGACGGTGTGACCCGCCGTGACCTCGGTGAGGGGGACGCCCCCGGCCGAATGGATGGACAGGGTGTCGGCGGGCCCTCCGTTCACGCTGTAGACCAGGAGGATCTCGGCGACGCCCAGATCGTCGTCGGCGCGCGCCTCGATGAAGACCTCCTCGATCGAGCTCACCTCGATGTCGCGCCCCGGCCTGCTGAACGAGATGGACGGCCCCTGGTCGTGCAGCACGTCGATCCGGTAGTCGGGAGCGCCCGCCACCCAGACGTCGTCCCGGGCCAGGAACTTGATGCCGTAGAAGCCTTCGTCGCGCACGATGAACGAGGCCTCGAACGCGCCCTCCGGCCCCGCTTCCATGGTGATGGTGTCCCCCGTGTCCATGACCAGCCGGGCCGACGGGGTGGCCAGGGTGGGGGTCACGGTCAGCGCGACGCGGGTTCCGGCCAGTGCGGCCACGTCGCCGCCGTACTCGAAGCGACGCGGCGCGAGGCCCGTGTAGCGCGGGAAGTGGTAGACCATCTCGAGCCGGTCCACTGCGGGAAGGTCCGCGACGCCGAGCGTGAAGGTGCCGGAGCGGACGCCGTTGGCCTCGACGTAGTAGGTGGTCTCTTCCGCGACGTTGAGAAGCAGGCCCTCCCAGGCGCCGGCGCCGTCCTCGATCATGGGCAGGGTCGCGTAGCCGTCGTCGCCCTCCGCGCGGGTGTGCAGAACGATGTCGTCGGTGGCGAAGCCGTGCGGGACGGCAGAGACCATGAGGTCGGAGTTGCGCGAGATGATCGTGTCTCCCGGCTCGACCGCGACGCTGTACGGGTTGACCGATTCGGCCGCGCGGACCGGGAAGAAGAGCGCCGACATGCCGTGCCGCAGGAACCCCGGGCCGGCGAGGAGGAGGACGACCGAAGCGAGGGTCAGGCCGCTAAGCACGCCGGCGGAGCGCCGCATGGATCGCCGCTCGATGCGTCTGCCGTAGTCGATGCGCCGGCACCGCCGCACCGCCCGTCGCACCACCTCGCGCGAGAGCTCCGTGTTCGCGAAGCGACCGCCCCTGGCGGACTCGACCGCAGTCAGGACGCGCGACTGAAGCGAGGGCTCGTGCTCCTCCAGGTAGAGCGCGACCCGCTCGTCGGTGACGGGACGCAGAAGCGGCCAGAGGATCCACCTCGCCAGGAAGTACGCGACGACCACCCAGAGCAGGATGCGCATTCCGGTGACGGCGCCCGGCGCGAAGCGAAGCGCCTCCAGACTCGACGCGGAGATCAGGAAGGTGGCCAGCACCCCGGCCACGGTCAGAGCGAGGCCCCGCAGCAGCAGCTTCAGCCGCCAGCGGCGCCGGACCTGCCGCACGACCCGAAGAATCTGGCCGTCAGAGTGCCACTTGCCCGTCCTTGGCATGTTCCCCCTCCTTGATCCGTTCGCGCGACAGCCGATTGGACAACATGGTCTCCGAGGCCATCAGCAGAAAGACCGCCGCCAGCAGATAGCGCCAGAACGACTGGCTCTTCTCGAAGTCCTCGTTGGCGACCTCGGTGGTCGCTTCCGTTCCTTCCAGCCCTCCCCGCCCGTCGACCAGAGCCGCCGCGCCGCCCACCGCCGCTTGGAATGCCTCCACGTCCAGCCGTGTCAGATCGGATTCGGCCACGTCCACATTCACCGCAAGCGCAAACGGGTGGTCGGGTCGCAGTCCCGGCGGTCGGATCTCCCAGATCCCACGGCGGTCGAGCTCCAATGCGAATCCCCCCTCCTCGTCGAGCGGCACCGACCCGCCGCCCGGCTCCATGGCCACCGCGCCTGCGGGGATATCCCACGAGCCCGCGGCTTCGGCGAGGCCGGCGAGGTTGACCGTCGACCCGGCCAGATGCCACGCGGGCAGCTCGCCGCGACCGCCCAGATGGCGCGTCATCCGGTGTATGAAGGGTAGATACACGGGCTGCAGCGGAAGGTTGTTCCAGAATCGGTCCAGCCCGGTGGCCCAGACGAGCACACGGCCGCCTCCGCGCCGGCCCTCCACGAGCGCGGCGGACCCGTCGTCGAAGCGGGCGAGGATCTGGCCGTCGGTCCCGGTCACGGCGCGCGTGCGGTAGAACGATGCTTGCGAGAAGTCGCCGGAACGCGGCCCCCGGAAGGCTTCGTAGATCGCGTGGTCGTAGTCCACGAAGCCAAGGCGCCGCTCACCGGCGCCCTCGACGACGGGTCCGATGACGCCGGGGAGGAAATCGGCGTGGACCGATGGCACGGAGGAGCGCTCGCCCAGCGCGAAGAGCAGCCCGCCGCCGTCCTCCACAAAGGCACGCAGCCGATCACCGGCGCTCCCGCCCGGGAAGGGGCCGCCGTTCAGGATCACCACATCGGTGCCGTCCAGCGCGGCCGCGTCCGGGACGCTCCGCACCACGCGAGCCGCGAACCCCGCGCCCTCCGCGATCGCCAGGGCGCCCCGCAGATACAGGTTGGAGTCGCCCGTTCCCAGCGGATCCACGACGACCACGCTCAGGTCGCCGCCCGGCGAGGCCACGAAGCTCAGCCGATCGTCCTGCTCCAGGCCGCCGCCCGAACCCCCGGCGATGCGGAGCTCACCGTGCGTGAACCGCGCCGTCAGCGTGAACGGCTCGAAGTCGACCGGGACCGCGCCGCCTCCCGGCACCGTTGCGGTGGCGGTCTCGATGTCGGTCTCGTCGATCGACAGCACGACGTCGGCGGTGACCGCTTCGTCGCCCGTGTTGACCAGCCGCGCCCCGACCGTCACCCGCTCGCGCCCGCCCGCCCCCTGCCGCCCGAGCTCCAGATCGGCCAGCGCGAGATTCGCGGACGCCTCCCCACCGATCGCCACGCTCTCGACGACGACCCCCTCGGGCAGCGTCGCGTCGGGGTCGGGACGCCACCCCGTGCGCTGGAAGTCGCTGATCAGCACGACGCGCTGCCTCGGCAGGTTCGAGGCCGCCAGCGTGGACGCGGCCAGCTTGACCGCAGGTGCGAAGCGCGTCGCCAGGGAGGTGGTGTTGAGGGTATCGAGGGCGGCGTTGATGCGCGCGGGGTCCGAGACGGAGCGGTGCAGCAGGGTCGGCGTCTCGGAGAAGACGATGAGCGACGCCCTGTCGCGGGGCCTCAGCGCGCCCACCACCGAGCGTGCCCGCGACACCGCCGCCTCCCAGTTGTCGCCCATTTCCATCGACCAGGACCGGTCCAGCATGACGACCACCTCCTCGGCTGCGGGCCCCCCCACCGACGCCAGGCGGCCCCCGCGCACGAACGGTCGCGCGAACGCGGCGACCAGCAGCGCCAGCGCGGCCAGCCTCATCGCCAGCAGGAGCCAGTGCCGGATCCGGCGGCGCGATCTCTCCTGAAACGGGATCTTCTCCAGGAACATCAGCGAGGGGAACCGTATGGGCTTGCCCCGCTCCTGCCGGGTCAGGTGCAGCAGGATCGGGCCCACGAGACCGGCAAGCGCGATCAGGAAGAGGGGCGTCAGAAAGCTCACTTGGCGCTATCCGCTCCCGGCTTGCGACACGCGGGCCGGATCGGAACCGCCGCGACGGTGCTGCCGGAAGACGAGGTACGCGTACAGCGCCTCGTCCAGCGGTTCGGAGGAGTTCAGAAGCACGTAGTCCACCTGCTGCTTGCCGAAGAGCCTGCCGAGCACGTCGATGTGCCGGCGCACCTGCTCCTGATAGGCGCTGGCGTACTTCTCGGGCTTTACCGGCAGGAGCTCGCGTGTCTCCAGGTCCTGAAAGTTCGCCGCCTGCACGAAGGGAAAGTCGATCTCGGCCGGGTCGAGGATGTGAAAGGCCACCACGTCGTGCCCTTGGGCGCGAAAGAAGCCGAGCCTCTCGGAGATCTCGTCGGGGTCGTGGTAGAAGTCCGACACGACCACCAGGATGCCTCGGCGGCGGAAGGTGCTGGCGACCCGGGCCAGGGGCCGATCCCAGCCGCCCTCGCGCCGCGCCTGCACCCGCGCGACCGCGTGGAGCACCTTTTCGAGGTGGGCCGTCGAGGGGCGCACATGTTCGACCACGTCGCTGTCGAACGCGTAGAGCCCCACCCGGTCCTTCTGTCCCGCCGAGAACCAGGCCAGACTCGCCGTGAGGAAGCGCGCGTAGTCCAGCTTGGTGATCCCGCCGGAGCCGTACCCCATCGATGCCGAGGTGTCGAGCAGAAAACCCACGTCGGCGTTCGTCTCGGCCTCGAACTGCTTGATGTAGAAGCGATCCGTGCGTGCGTAGAGCCGCCAGTCGATCCTGCGGATGTCGTCGCCCGGCATGTAGGCGCGGTGCTCGGCGAAGTCCATGCTCACGCCCAGGAACGGCGACCGGTGGATGCCCTGCATGAAGCCCTCGACCACCGTGCGCGCGAGGAGCTGAAGGTTGTCGATCCTGGCCAGGATGGTGGGGTCGAGGAAGGAGGCGCGCGACGGGGACGAAGCCTGGGCTGCCATGGCGGCTACACGGCCCCGAAGACCCGACGCACGGTGTCGGTGGCGCTGCTGCTCACCGTTCCCGCTACATTCCCGACTTCGGCAGCGGCACCGAATTGAGCAGCATCTCCACCAGCTCGCCGGTGGTGCGACCCTCGGACTCGGCGTGGAAGTTGGTGATGATGCGGTGTCGCATGACCGGCAGCGCGAGCGCGCGGATGTCCTCGAAGCTCACGGTGAGGCGGCCCTGGGTGAGGGCGCGCGCCTTGCCGCCCAGGATCAGGTACTGCGCCGCCCGCACGCTTGCGCCGTACGAGATCCACTTCTTCACGAAGTCGAGGCTGCCGTTCGGGCTCGGGCGGCTCGCCCGCACGAGGTTGACGGCGTACCGCATGACCGGCTCGGCCACCGGCACGCGTCTCACCAGATCCTGG
Source organism: Longimicrobiales bacterium (assembly GCA_963662845.2). Taxonomy (GTDB): domain Bacteria; phylum Gemmatimonadota; class Gemmatimonadetes; order Longimicrobiales; family Gaopeijiaceae; genus Bin94. The sequence continues at coordinate 346,421 of CAXXCM010000008.1, forward strand.
AAGGCGATCATGTCCTCGCGCGACACGACCGGACGGAGTTCGGGCTCGACCTCGTCGGTGGTCTCGCGCACCACCTCCATCTCCTCCTCCTCCTCCAGGTGCTCCATGCGAATGTGGAACATGAATCGGTCCAGCTGGGCCTCGGGCAGCGGGTAGGTCCCCTCGAGCTCGATCGGGTTCTGGGTCGCGAACACGTAGAAGGGCGGCGCGAGCTCGTAGGTGTTCGCCTGCACCGTGACGCGGTGCTCCTGCATGGCCTCGAGCAGCGCGGCCTGGGTCTTGGGCGGCGTGCGGTTGATCTCGTCGGCCAGCACGACGTTGGCGAAGATGGGCCCGGGCGCGAACTCCAGCCCGCGGCTCCCGTCCTCGCGCTGCTGAATGATGTCCGTTCCCGTGATGTCCGACGGCATCAGGTCCGGCGTGAACTGGATGCGAGAGAACTTCAGGTCCAGCACCCGCGCGATCGAGTGGATGAGAAGCGTCTTGGCCAGTCCGGGCACGCCCACGATCAGGCTGTTGCCCCCGACCAGCAGGGTCAGCAGGACGTGCTCGACGGCCTCGTCCTGCCCGATGATGATCTTGCGGACCTCGGAGAGGATCTTCTCGCGCCCATCCTGGATGCGCTGCGCAAGGGCCACGTCGGGGGCGGTCTGGGTCTGGGGCTGGGTCGCGGTCGCTGTCACTGTGAGCCGGGGGCGGTGGGTGGATTGGGGCGCTCGGAGCCGCGCTGCGCGGCACGCGGGAAAGCTAATCGGTCGGTTGCAAGGCAGACAGGCGAGCGCGCGGGTTCGTTGGCGGGGGGGCGCACATCCTCGATGGCGCGCCGCTCCAGCTGGCCGGCTCGCTAGCGATTCATCGCGTAGATCACGTAGTTGACGCCGAACTTGTACGCCTCGTTGGAAAGATCGATCGGGAAGTAGCCGAGGTCCGAGTACTCCCAGTAGTCGCCGATGTCGTTGTTGAAGTTGGCGATCACCATCAGGCGGCCGGTGGGATCGTCGTTCTCGTGGAGCCCCAGAAACATGGGGTTGGCCTGGCGGAAGTTCGGGTGCGGAAGGTCGAGCGACTCGATTTGGAAGAAGGAGTTGAAGATCGGCTCTTCGAGCTCGAGCATCCGGAAGCGGTGGCCCGGCATGATGGCGTTGAAGATCGCCTCTACGTTGCGCCACTCGCCGCTTCCGCGAAAGTCGTCCAGGATCAGGAAGCCGCCCTTGCCCAGGTACTCGGCCACATTGTCCACCTCGGCCTGCGTCGGCGCCCACTCCCCCGGCTCGGAGACGTACGCGATCGGGTAGCGATGAAGCTCGGGGTCGTCGGCGTCGATGATGTTCGTGCCAACGGTGTTGGGTCCGAGCAGCGTGATCTCGTCGAGGATCTTGATGAAGTTGTCGTCCGCATACGGATAGTCGTGGGCCCACCCCGGGCCACCGCCGCGCCCGAAGCCGCCGCGAAAGCCGCTACGGCGCCAACTGTTGAAGCGCACCCGCACGAAGGTGTACGTGGCGTCGTAGGGGACGTTGAGGAAATCCTGAGGGGGTGGGGAGGAGAGCGCCGACTCCGACGCGGCCCCCGCCGCTTCGCCGTCCCCGACCGGGCCGGCCCCAGCCACGAGGAGAAGGGTCGCCACGGTCATCGCGGCCCCGAAGCCGAGCATGGCCGCCGCTCCGATGCTTGTCGCCACCCCGGACTGCGCCGCCAACCGTTGTCGCGCTGACGTTTCAGCTGAAACGTGGAACCCCTTGGGATGCGGCGCCATCATCGTGGGTGCCACCGGTCGGCTGGCTCGTCGCGGGCGGGCCTCTCGCCAGCCGGCCCGCCGGGAGCGGGAGGCGCACTGCCCGGCCGCCCGCCGCGCAGCTCCAGGAGCAGGTCCAGCGCCTCCTCGTAGTTCGGCGCGATCTCGAGCGCCGCGAGAACCGCGCTGCGAGCCGCGGCCCGATCCCCCTTGCGGTGCAGGGTGCGCGCCAGCAGGAAGTGCGCGGTCGCGCGGTCGACGGGATCGAGTGCCAGCACGGCGCGCCGTTCCAGCACCGCAGCCTCCAGATCGCCGGTCGTCTCCAGCAGGGCGGCCAGTCGCTCGTGATCGTCGATCTCGTAGGGGTGGACGTGGGCGATGTCGCGGAGCGCCTCGATGGCGGCCGAGTCGTCGCCGCTGCCGCGCAACAGCTCCGCCAGGGCGAGCCGAGCGTCGTAGTGGCTTTCATTCAGGCGCAGGAGGGCCCGGTAGTGCGCGATCGCCGCCGCCGCATCGCCCTCGTCGTGCCGGATCCGGCCCAGGAACCAGTGCGCGCCGTCGGGGCCGCCGTACTGGGGGAAGAGATCGATCGCGGCCTCGAAGTGCTCGGCCGCCTCTGTGCCGCGCCCTTCCCGGAACAAGGCCTGTCCCAGCGCCATGCGGGGAGCGAAGCGACGGGGGTTGCGCGCGACCTCGGCCTCCAGAGTCGCGATGTCGGGTGCCAGACCCGGCCCCATCGCGCCGCTCCCCGGTCGGCCCCCCGGCCCCCCGGCCTCGCCGCCCACCGACGCCAGCGCGGCGGCGAAGCGGTCCCGCAGGAACACGTCGAAATCCTCGTCGAAGTCCTCCAGCCGCACGCCGAGCGCCCGGTCGAACGCCTCTTCGTTGGTGGCGCCGTCCCGGTAGGCGCGCAGCATCTCGACGATCGCCGGGAACCCGTGTCGCGCCTCGATCAGCTCGAAGACCAGCGACGCCTGGTAGTAGCTCTCGATCACCTCGCCCGGATGGCGCGGGCTGGAGAACCCCTTGTCGAGCTCGCTGACCGGTCGCATCTCGCCCGACGCGAGCGACCGGATGAACCCGACCCCCGGCTGATGGCCCCACCCGGGATCGCCCTTGCGCTGCTCGTGCACGGCAAGGCCCTCGGAGAACCACCGCGGCACCTCGTTCTCTGTGATCGCCAGGTGGAACGAGTGCGCGATCTCGTGCCAGAGCGTCGAGGCCCAGTTGAAGTCGCCCCGACCGCGCGCCGCCGGGGAGTCGATGGCGAGCGCCGGCCCGAAGCTGACGCCCAGCGCCCCGATCCCCACCAGCCCTACCGTCCGCACCGAGAAGTCGGCGTGGCGGGGGTAGACCTCGACCCGGATCCGCGACTCGGGCGCCTCGCCGTACCGCTCAGCCATATCCGCGTACGCCCGCTCGGCCACGGACACCACGTACGGCGCGAGCAGGTCGGCCTCCGACTCGTGCAGCACCAGGTGGAAGTTCGGCGTCTCGACGATGCGGTAGTCCGCAAAGGTGTCGAGCAGGTCGAGGGTGTTCTTGAACCAGAGGTTGAAGGGATCGCCGGCGAAGGCCCTCTCGAGATTGACGCGCCCCTCGTCCACCTGGCCGAGACGCACCTGGTTCAGGCCCATCAGTCCCCAGGCGGTCCAGCTCCCGGGGTCGACCTCGGTTGCCTCACGCGCGAAGGACAGGGCCTCGCCGTACTTGCGATGGTCGGCGGCCAGCTCGGCGAGCAGCACGAGCGGCCTCGTTGGCGTGGTGGTGAGGGCGCGCACCCGGCGCATCGTGGCCACGAAGCCGTCGTCGTCGCCGGCGAGGTGCAGGATCGCGGCCTTGGTGCCGAGTGCATCCAGGTCGGCGGCGTTGACCTGCAGGACCGCCTCCGCCTCTTGCAGCGCCCCTTCGCGGTCGCCGTCCATGAGGCGGATTCGAGCAAGGAGGGTCCGGGCCCCGGCCAGGTTGGGGTTGGCGGCGAGCGCGGCCTCGATGTGCTCCAGAGGGCCGCCGCCGCCCTCCAGACGCGCGACCCGCGCCAATCCCAGCCGCGCGGCCGCGTGCGACGGGTTCTCGGCCAGGATCTCTCCGAATGCGGCCGCGGCCTCGCGCGCGTCGTAGCGCTCCAGGAAGAGCTCGCCGGTCGTGAGCCGGGCGGCGTGGCCGAGCGGACCCGCCGCGACCGCCTCGTCCAGCGCGCGCAGCGCGTCGTGCGCGTACTCGTAGTCCCAGCGGGAGAGGTGGAGGAGCGCCCGACCCACCGCCGTGAGCTCCGCCGCCGTGAGGCTGCGGGCGCCATTGTAGTAGTCGATGAAGCCCTCGAAGAGGTCGCGGGCTCTCCCTCGGTCGCCGTAGCGGTACAGCAGGACGCCCAGTTCGACCCGGGCCGCTGCGCCGGGGGCGCCGCCCTCCCCCGACCCCTCCTCGAGCACGGCCTGCGCCTCGTCCACCCGGCCGACGTCCATGAGCGCGGCCCCGAGCAGCGCACGCGCCCCGCCCACCCCCCGCGCCACCCCCCTCTCGGCTGCGTCCACCGCGCCGTCGTAGTCCCCGGTCTCCCGCAGCGCCGCCACCCACCCGGACAGCGCGGCGGCGTTCCCGTCCAAGGCCGCCGGGCGCAGCGTCCGCACGGCTTCGTCATATCGCCCGGCCCTCAGCGCGGCGAAGCCGTCGGCATCCTGGGCGAAGGCGGCGGCCTCCGTGGAGGCACCCAGCAGCGTCGCCAGCACCACGAGCAGGTACGCGGCGGCGCGGAACGGAGGGGTGTGGGCGCGTGGCATACTCAATAGTGTACCGAGCGGGGGCCGATGGCTACCACGGGACCGCGGCTTCCCCTACGGAGCCGGAGTAGGTCCTGGCGTCCGTCTTGCGCCATGATCATCGACACGATATTCATCTTGCAGCATGTGAATCGAAGCCACTCATTGTCTTGCGCCCCAACCGCTCAAGGAGGGGCCCATGACGGTCGTCACCGTCTCTTCCCGCTACCAGATCGTGATCCCGCGCGACGTGCGAAAACAACTCGACATCCGACCGGGGCAAAGGGTGCACGCGCTCGCTTTCAAGGGGCGCGTGGAACTGATTCCCCTCCAGCCCATCGAGGCCGCCCGCGGCTTTGTTCCCGGCATCGACACCGGAGTTCCGCGCGAGGGGGATCGGGTATGAACGTCGTCGACTCTTCGGCTTGGTTGGAGTACTTTGCCGATGGCCCAAATGCGGGCGAGTTCGCCGACGCCATCTTCGAGACCGAGCGCCTGATCGTCCCGAGCATCACGATCTTCGAGGTCTTCAAGAGGATCCGGATTCAGCGAGACCTCGGCTCGGCCCTCTACGCGGTGGCGCAGATGCAACGTGGAACGGTGGTCGATCTCGACGCGAACCTCGCGGTCGCCGCTGCCGAGGCCAGTGTGGAGTCCAGGCTTACCATGGCGGACAGCATCATCCTGGCCACGGCGCGCAGTTGCGATGCGGTGCTTTGGACTCAAGACTCCGATTTCGAGGGAATGGAGGGGGTGGAGTACAGAAAGGCGGGGAGGCACAGCCGATGACAGCGCGCTCGACGAAGCCAATGATCGGCTGGCGGGAATGGGCCGCGCTGCCGGCACTCGGAATCCCGGCGATGAAGGTCAAGGTCGACACGGGGGCCCGCACGTCGGCGCTGCACGCGTACGCGATCCGGATCCACGAGAGTTCCGTCAGCTTCCGCGTGCATCCGATACAGCGCGATACCCGTACCGTCGTCGAATGCCGCGCGGACCTGACAGGCTTTCGCGAAGTGAGAAGTTCGACCGGGCGGTCGACGCGTCGGCCGGTGATCCGCACGGAGATCGAGCTCTTCGGTGACCGGTGGGCCGTCGAACTCACCCTGGTCTCCAGGGCCGCGATGGGTTTTCGGATGCTCCTCGGGCGGGAGGCGATCCGCGGCCGATTCGTCGTGGACCCGGGCTTGTCCTATCTTGCGGGCACGGTTCCGCAGATAGGGGCACGGGAGAGAGCGCTGTGAAGATCGCCATCCTGTCCAGGGCGCCGCGGGGATACAGCACGAAGCGTCTTCGCGAGGCCTCGGTCGCGCGCGGCCATACGGCGGACGTGCTGAACACACTGCACTTTGCCCTGCAGGTGGAAAAGGAATTCCCGGTCCTGTACTACCGCGGGGCACCGCTCGCCGAGTACGACGCAGTCATCCCTCGCATCGGGGCGTCGATCACCTTCTTCGGGGCCGCCGTGCTCACGCAGTTCGAGCAGATGGGGGTCTTCGCCCTGAACTCGTCCCAGGCGGTCACGGCGTCCCGCAACAAGCTCAGGGCCATCCAGATCCTCAGCCGCCACGACATCGGAATCCCGGGCACGGCGTTCGTCCAGAGGACGGAGGACCTGTTGCCCGCGATCGAGCGGGTCGGTGGCGCACCGGTGATCATCAAGCTGCTCGAGGGGACGCAGGGGATCGGGGTGATGCTTGCGGAAAGCGCCGACACTGCGGTGGCGATCATCGAGACGCTGCAGCGCGCGAAACAGGATGTTCTCATCCAGAAGTTCGTCGCCGAGAGCCGGGGTAGGGACATTCGGGCGATCGTCGTCGGGGGGAACGTTGTTGCGGCGATGCGGCGAACGGCAAAGGGCCAGCAGTTCCGGAGCAACCTGCACCGCGGAGGCAAGGCGACCCGAGTGGAGCTCGACGACGAATACGAGCGAATGGCCGTTCACGCAGCCCACATCCTCGGGCTCGGCTTGGCCGGAGTGGATCTCCTGGAGGCGCGCGACGGACCACAGGTGCTCGAAGTGAATTCGTCCCCCGGCCTCAAGGGAATCGAGACTGCCACGGGTGTCGACATTGCCGCCGCGATCATCGAGCACATGGAACAGCAGGTCCTCGATACCCTGGTCCCCGAGCGCGGGTCGGAGACAGTTGCGTAGCTCCGGAGGCTTCGAGATCGACGGGGTCAGAGTCCGGGCCGGCGAGATCTGGAACCATCGCCTCAAGGTCAGCGAGAGCTATACGGGAGACGACGTGACGCTGCCGCTGCGAGTGATCCGTTCCCGGCGACCCGGTCCGGTGGTGTTCGTCTCGGCGGCGATTCACGGGAACGAGATCAACGGGACCGGGATCATTCATGAACTCATGTTCGGAGGGGCGCTGAATGTGCAGGTCGGCACCGTAATCCTGGTCCCCGTCGCCAACCCCTACGGTTTCGAAACCCATGATCGCTACCTGCCGGATGGGAGAGACCTCAACCGGCACTTCCCGGGGTCGCCCCAGGGGAGTCTGGCGCGCCGCGTCGCGCACATCTTCTTCCAGGAGATCGTCCGCAAGTCCAACTACGGCATGGATCTGCACACGGCAGCCTTGCAGCGAACGAACTATCCGAACGTCCGCGGGGACCTGTCGGACCGGCACGTTCTCGGCATGGCCCAGGCGTTCGGCAGCGAAGTGCTCGTCAACGGCCCGGGGCCCAAGGGGTCGCTTCGACGCGAGGCAACGGCGGCGGGATGTCCCACGATTGTCCTCGAGGCGGGCGAGCCTCTCAAGATGCAGCTAGGCGTCCGGAAAGCCGGGGTACAGGGTGTCACCAACGTGCTCCAGTGGCTCGGGATGGTGGAAGGAAGGCCGAAGAAGCCGCCTTATCGGATCCGGGCGGACAAGACAAAGTGGGTCAGAGCGAAGCGCGGGGGTCTGCTGCAATACCACGTAGCCCCCGGCCAAGCTGTTGAGGCCGGCGAGGCCATTGCCACGAACTTCTCGGTCTACGGCGATAGGCAGAACACGCTGACCGCCCCGGAGGACAGCTTCGTGCTGGGAGCGACGACGAAGCCAGTGGTCAAGCCGGGGGAACCGGTCTTTCACCTGGCCATGCCTGGCGCCGACGTCATGAGTACAATCCACGCGAAGCAGCAGAACCAGAAACCCACAAGCCTCTCACACCAACTTCGGCGCCAACTCGGCAGCGACATCGGCGTGGATGTCCACGCCGGACGCGCGCCGGAGTGAGCGTCAACCCGATCCGCCGCCCGCCGCCCGTATCTCGCGATTCTTGAGCGCAAGCTCGACCAGCAGCTCTTCAAGCTCGTCTTCGTAACGCTCCGGCGGCAGTTGCTCCTTGACCCGCCGCAGATCGGCGATGCGCGCCTCGATCGCCGCCTTCTCCTCGTGGAGCGCGCGCAGCTCCGGCGAGACGACCCCTCCCGCCTCCGCGCCCCCGAGCGAGGCCAGGAACACCGTGCGGGCAAGCGCCCCGTCGCCCGCCAGCTCGTCCACCTCGCGGCTCCCCTCGCCATCGCCGTTGTCGTCGAGCACGGCGTGTTCGGTGAGGATGAGGTTGCCGCCCTCGTACTCGCGCTCGACCTCGCGCAGCGCGTAGCCGAACGCCTCCAGCATGGAGACGCGAGCGTCCTTGTCCACGTCGGCGCCGTCGTCGGCGAAGGCGTCCACGAAGTGCAGGCCGAAGCGGGTCAGGTTGCGCTCGCGCCCGCTGCGGGTGGCGGCGATGATCGTGCGGTTGGGCGCCGAAAGCGCGGCGACGAAGGGCCCCGACGCCGTCGCGGTGTTGACGAAGGTGATGCGCCGCTGCCCGAGTCCGTCGAGGAGCCCGTCCAGGTCCTCGGGCGAGAGGTCGGGGCCGGGTATGTTGAACCGGGCCTCGTTGTTGCGGAAGGTGCCGTGCCCGGCGAGCAGCACGACCAGTTCGTCGGCAGGCGCCATGGACGCGCCGATCTCGACGAAGGCCGCGCGGATGTTCTCGGCCGTCGAGCGCGCACGGATCCGGGTCGGGTCCAGCTCGGTCCTCTCGCCTAGATAGGTGATTCGCTCGGGCGGGACGCCGTACCTCTCGGTCGCCGCGTCGGCGAACCGGCTGAGCCAGCCGTGAAAGGCCTCCGTGTACTCGGCCTCGCCGCCGAGCCCCGAGATCAGCAGAATGTGCGTGTTCTGGGCCGCGAGGGTGGTTGGGAGGAGGGCACCTAGGGCCAGCGCCGCGAGGACCGCGCCGCCCTTCACGCCAGTCCCCTCTTCCGGCGATAGCCCCACTCCGTCCCCATGAGACCGGCCAGCAGCAGGAAGAGGATGGGCATGTCCCACAGGTCGCGCTCCTCGGTCACGGTGACGCCGCCGCCGGTGAACTGCAGGTCCTCGGGCAGGTCGGACGCGGTTTCGAGCGTGTAGTAGCGGCCGCCGGTCTCTTCGGCGATGCGCTCCATGAGGCTGCGGCGCTGGTGGGGGTCGCGGAACTCCTCGACGCCGGGGGCCACCCGGACACTCGTCTCGGCGGTGCCGAAGGAGATGGTGTCGCGGCCCGCGTCCACTGCGACTTCGAAGATCCCCTCCATGTCGGGGATGAAGTCCGCGGTGTAGCGGCCATCCTCGGAGACGGACCACTCCATCGCGAGGTCGCGCGCCTCGCCGGTGGGGAGCGTCACCCGGGCGTTGACCGTGGCGCCGTTGACCTCCACGAAACCGGCGTCGAGGACGTTGGCCTCCAGCGTGACGGGTTCACCCGCCTCGACGGACACGGTGGCGGGCGCGGCCTCGACCGGATCGGGCGTCTCGGCGACCAGCCACCTCAGGAGCTGGCGCCAGAAGTTCTCGTGGCTCTGGTCTTCGAGCGGAACCGTGTGGTCCATCTGCCACAGCCAGGTGTCCTGCACGGCGAGAACCATCGAGCGGCCCCTGCCGTAGCGCTGGAAGGCCATGACGACTCGGTCGGCGGTGCCGCCGGCGCCTTCGAGTGCGGATTCCTCCGCGTCGCCCCCCTGCAGGCCCGGTGCCGCCTCCGGGCCCTCGACCACGGTCCCCTGCAGCAGCTCGGTCGCCCCCGGCTTGAGCTCGGTGATCGGGTTGGTGGTGGAGACGGCCGGCAGCGAGTCCCAGCGCGTGGCCGACTCCTCGGCCGAGCCGTCGATGCGGATGATCGGGTGGTTCGCGCCGCCGGGCGTGGGCGCGACCTTGACGAAGACGAGCCGTTCTGTGGGGGTGGCGCCGGTGGGCTCGTCGAGCACGACGGGCAGCACGTCCTCGAGCGCGGTGCCCTTGTAGCCGCCCTCGGCCAGCGCGCGGCGGCCGCCCAGCATGAGGAGGGTGCCCCCGCGCTCGCTCACGAAGTCCGCCATCATGTCGAGCTGGTCGTGCGTGAAGAAGCTCGCCTCGATCGATCCCAGGACGAGCGCGCGGTAGCGGTATAGGTCCTCGCGGGTCGTGGGGAATCCCTCGACCAGTTCAAGCGGGTCGTCGAGGTTGCGCCGGAAGAACTTGTTCTCGGCGGTGCGCTGCAACAGGACCACCTGGAGGTTCTCGTCGGCGCGCACGGCCCGCAGCATGAAGGCCACCTCGTGGCGCGGCTCGCCCTCGAAGTAGAGGATCTTCTCGGTGCGGTCGCGCACCTGGACCACCGCGTGCAGCGCGTTGTTCTCCAGCACCCGTTCGCCGGGCTGCCCCGGGATCCGGAACGTGACCTCGCGCGCGCCCGGCGTGTCAAGGGTGATCGCCACCGGCGCCACCAGCGGCTGCCCGTCGCGCGGCAGCGTCACCTCCTCGGTCGCGACGATGCGTCCCATGTCCTCGACCACGATCGGCACCGTCCGGCCGGCATAGCCGCGCGCGTCCACCATCACGTTGACCACCATGGAGGTGCCGGTCAGCGCGGTCTCGGGCACGTCGACCCGGCTCGCCTGCACGTCGGCCTCCATCTCCTCGTCGCCCAGTCCCACCGTGAACACTGGAACCGACGCCGCACGCAGCGGCAGCAGCGCGTCGCCGATCGCCTCGTCCGCGTTGTCCCCCCCGTCGGACACGACCACGATCCCCGACAGCGGCACCCCCTGCAGCTCGTCGCGGGCGTGCGCCAGCGCGTCGCCGATACGCGTGCGGCTCCCGTCGAAGGCCAGCCCGTCCACGCCCTCGACCCGGTCGGACGACGACGAGAAGCGGAAATGGCGCAGCGCGAAGTCCTCGCTCAGCGCGGCGACCAGGTCGCCCTCCGGGTCGAGCAGCTCGGCCGCCTTGGCCGCCCGCGAGGTGCCGTCGCGGTCGTCGATGGTCATGCTGCGCGAGTCGTCGACCAGCACAGCCAGGAAATTCCGCTGCGGCACGACCGAGGTCAGCACCAGCGCCGGCTGCATGACGATGAGGAACAGCACCAGAAACAGAGCCGCGCGGAGCGTCCCCAGCACCCAGCGGTCGGTGCGCCCGGTGCGCCCCCGCGCCAGCGCGTAGGTGAGCACCGCCGGCACGCCGAGCAGCACGACGGCCCCCGCGACCACCATCGCCGGCCACGGCGACATGAAGGACAGGTCGCCCTCCTGGAAGAGCACCGGCCGGTACTTGAAGAGAAACTCGAAGAGGCTGCTCATGGGCTCGTTCGCTCAGTGGCTCATTGCGTAGACGATCATGTTGACGCCCATCTGGAACGCGAAGGTGGAGTACTGGAGCGGGTAGTCGGGTTGCTCGGCCCACTCCCAGGCGTCGCCCAGGTCGGTGTTCCAGTTGATGATGACCATCAGTCGGCCCTCGTCGTTTTCGATCCCCTTGACGTGGGGCGTGTAGCCGTCGCGTTCCCAGGTCGCCCCGCCCCAGTAGCGCCCGTACGCCGGCACCTGCAGGATCTCTTCGATGTCGTAGAAGGTGCTGAAGACGGAATGGTCGAGGTCGAGGTCGATGATGGGCCGGCCGGGGAAGACCCGGTTCATGTTCCACTCGAAGGCCGCCCACTCCCGAGATCCCCAGAAGTCGTCGATGACGAGAAAGCCACCCGCCATCAGGTACTCGCGCAGCCCCTCGACCTCGGCCTCGGACAGGTTCATGTACCCCACTTCGAGCGCGTAGAGAAACGGGTAGCGCCGAATGTTCTCGTCGGTGAGCAGGACCGCGTTCTCCCACTCGTAGGCGTCCAGATTGGTCAGCCGCTGCAGCACCGTGAGGAACTGGCGGTCGGACTTGGGATAGTCGGTCGCCCAGGAGTTGCGCCGCCGTCCCCAGCCGCCCCCGCCGGAGGAGTACGCCGCGCGGGTGAAGTAGAATTCGTGCCACTCGGGGGGTGGGGGGAGCTGGGCGGGCTTGGCGGTCGCGGCAGCGGTGGCGGGCACCGGAGCGATGAAGGCGTTCGTGCGGTGCGCATGGCGCCCATCGCGTTCCGGCCCGTCCGGCACGTCGGTCACGGCCCGGCCCAACACGCCGGTGACGGCCAGCACGCCGACCGCGACCAGCGCGACCGCCAGCATCGAGGCGCCAAAGCGCGCGGTGGCGATCCGCCGGGAGCGTCTTGGCTGCAATTTCACCCTCTATCTCTCCGTGACCCGGGTCCGTCTTCCCCTACTACGCTGGGTCCGACGCTTCCGGTACGCCACCCTGACCGCGAGCAGCCCCGCAAGCGTCAGCGCCGCGACCAGCGGCCAGAAGGTGTCGCCCTTCACCTTCCAGAAGTAGTGCAGCACGCCCAGTCCCGCCGCGACGTAGGCCAGCCGGTGCAGACGCTGCCAGCGCTTTCCGAGGCGGCGGATCCAGCCCTTTGTGGAGGTGACCGCCAGCGGGACCAGGAGAACCAGGGCGGCGAATCCGGCGGTGATGTAGCGCCGGTCGCGCACGTCCTCGAGGATGTACGAGAGCGCGAAGAGCTGATCCATGCCGGCGTACGCCAGGAAGTGGATGCACGCGTGCGCGAAGGCGAAGAGGCCGAGCAGGCGCCGCACCTGGATGATGCGGTTCCAGCCCGTGAGACGCCGAATCGGGGTGACGGCCAGCGTCGCGAGGAGGAAGACCAGCGTCCAGCGGCCCTGGATGTGGATGATCTTCTCGACTGGATTGACGCCGAGTTCGCGCTGGAAGAACCCGACCGCCAGCCACAGGACGGGGGCCAGGCCGATCGCCCAGATGGCGGTCTTCAGCAGGAGAATCTGGCGTCGGGGGCTGGCCGCACGGCGCGGTCGCGTTCCCGGAGCCGCCCGGTCGCCCTTCACCTCAGAAAAACTTCTTCAGGTCCATCCCTTCGTAGAGATGCGCGACCTCGTCGGCGTATCCGTTCAGGAACTGCGTCTCCTGCCAGCGGTATCCGAAAAGCTTGCTGCCGTCGATCCGCTTCTCGCGCGACTGGCTCCAGCGGGGGTGCGACACGTCGGGGTTGACGTTCGAGTAGAAGCCGTATTCGCGCGGGGTCTGGGTCGCCCAGGTCGTGGGCGGCTCGTCCTCGGTGAAGGTGATGCGCACGATCGACTTGATGCTCTTGAAGCCGTACTTCCACGGCACGATCAGACGCAGCGGGGCCCCGTTCTGGTTGGGAAGCTCCTTGCCGTAGAGGCCGTTGACCATGAGGGTGAGGGGGTGGAGCGCCTCGTCCAGGCGGAGCCCCTCGCGATACGGCCAGTCTATGCGGGGGCGCCACGAGCGTTCCGGCATCTGCTCCGGGTCCCACAGCGTCTCGAAGGCGACATACTTGGCGCTGCCAGTGGGTCCGGCCCGGTTGATCACGTCGGCCAGCGGAAAGCCGCGCCACGGGATGACCATCGCCCACGCCTCGACGCAGCGAAAGCGGTAGACGCGGTCCTCGATCGTGGACGGCTTGATGAAGTCTTCGAGCGCGTAGTCGCCGGGGTTGTCGCAGAGCCCGTCGACCTTCACGGTCCACGGCTTCGTGACGAGGGTGTGGGCGCGCTTGGAGGGATCCTCCTTGCCGGTGCCGAACTCGTAGAAGTTGTTGTAGCTGGTGATCTCCTCCCACGTGTTGGGCTCGTCGTCCTGGCGGGAGGCCGCGTGGGCCGTGCTCGCCCCGGCCGTGTCGGTGCCCAGGAAGGCCGCGGCGCCGATTCCTGCGGACGCGCCCAGGAACTTGCGGCGGTCGATGTACGCCCACTCGGGGGTGATCTCCGAGGAGGGGATGTCGCTGTTCTTCCTGGTCCTGATGATCATGGGGTTCCTTCCTGCCGCAGGGTTGGCCGGGGCGCGGGTTCGGCCACGCCCCAGCGTGCATCTTCGATCCGGGCCGGGGGCGTGTCAAGGTTGACTAGGGCCTAGGGAAGCCGGCCACCTTGGCCGTCAGGCTCTTAGTTCGGTTTATGGTCCAAGTCGTACTAACGGCCTGACACGCTTGGAGAGCCGCGTCCGCTAGCTGCCCGCGTCCCAGACCTCCCGGAACGCCGCCGCCATGCGCGGGCCGGACCCCTCGTCCTCGTGTTTGAAGAAGACGAAGACATCGCTCCACGCGGGCCGTCGCAGCGCTTCCGCCCACTCGGCCAGCTCGCCGTCGGCGTAGCCGGGCCGCCGCAGCCGCGCGTAGCCGAACGGGGCCGTCTCCACGACCGGGGCGTCGCCCTCGCCGGTGTCGGCGGTGACCAGCGCCGCGCCGTGATCGGCCAGCGCCTCGTACACCTCGTCGCTGAACCAGCTTGCGTGGCGGAACTCGAAGGCGGCGCGAACGTCGTCCGGGATGAGGGCCAGGAAGTCGCGGAGGCGGCCGGCGTCGGCGCGCAGGTACGGGGGCAACTGGAAGAGGAGGGGGCCGAGCCGGGGACCCAGGGCTCCCGTCGCGGTCGTGACCAGGTACTCCAGAGTCTCGTCGGCGTCCTTGAGGCGCTTCATGTGGGTGATCCTCCTACTCGCCTTCAGAACGAATGAGAAGTCGTCCGGCACCTGCGCGGCCCACTTGTCGAGCAGTTCGGCGCGGGGCAGGCGGTAGAAGGTGTTGTTGATCTCGACGCTGGGCAGCTGGCGCGAATAGTAGGCCAGCATCTTGGTGGCGGGCAGCCGCTCGGGGTAGAAGCTCCCCTTCCACTCCTTGTAGGAGAAGCCGCTGGTGCCGGTCCAGAGTCTGGGTTGGCTCATGTCGTCCCTCGCTTCGGTGGTCGAACGCCGGGCGTGTTGGTATCATGTCCCCATGAGCACCCGACCCGCCATTGTCGGCCCATTGGCCACGGCCGCCATCGTTCTCGCTGCGGCCTGCGCCTCCTCCCTCGACCTCACCCCCTCCGACGCGGCCACCGTCCTCTCCGGCCACCACCTCGACCACCCCAACCCCGCCCTGCCCGGCCCGCACGACGTCCTCACCCTCTACTACGGCAGCGGCACGGACAGGAACCGCGCCGAGTACCGCGACTCGGTGGCGATCGTGACCGAGACCGTGGACGCCTCCAAGCTGGTCGACCTCGGCGGCTCGGCGAACTCCCGCAACAGGTATTGGGGGTTCTCGCCCGACAGCTTCCCGATCAACGCGCGCGTCTGGCACCCCGACGACCCCGGCCCGCACCCGCTCGTCCTGGTCGTGCACGGCAACCACAACATGCGCGACTTCTCGGACCCCGGCTACGACTGGCTCGGCGAGCTGCTCGCCAGCCGGGGATACATCCTCGCCTCGGTGGACATGAACTTCATCAACGGCGGCATTCGCGGCGAGAACGACGGGCGCGGGTGGCTCCTGCTCAAGCACCTGCAGGCGTGGCGGCGCTTCAACGACGACCCGGACGGACCCTTTCACAACCGGGTCGACATGGGCAACATCGCGCTGATCGGGCACTCGCGCGGCGGCGAGGCTGTGGCGCTGGCGGCGGCCTTCAACCGCCTGACGCGCTACCCCGACGACGCCTCGCTCGAATTCGACTTCGGCTTCGACATCAAGGCCGTGATCTCGATCGCCCCCGTGGACGGCCAGTACCTCCCCGCCGACCAGCGCGCCCCCCTCCACGACGTCAACTACCTCGTCTTCCACGGCTCCCACGACGGCGACGTGACCAGCTTCCACGGCCTGCGCATCTTCAACCGCGCGCGTTTCTCGGCGGGCAGCGACATGTTCAAATCGGCCGTCTACGTCTACCGGGCCAACCACGGGCAGTGGAACACGGTCTGGGGTGCGCACGACAACGGCCCCCGCAGCCCCCGCATCCTGGAGCTCGATGGCCTGTTGCCCGCCGAGGACCAGCGAGAGTTCGGCCGCGTCTTCGTGTCGGCGTTCCTGGCGATTGCGCTCACGGGCGACGACCGCTACCGCCCCCTCTTCCGCGACCATCGCGTGGCGGGCGACTGGCTGCCCAAGACCATGTACGTCACCCGGTTCATGGACTCGTCCTTCCGACCCCTCGCCGACTTCGAGGAGGACATCGACGTCACCACAGGTTCGGCCCCGGGCGTGACCCTCCACGGCGCCGACTTCAGCACCTGGCGCGAAGGCCGGCTCGATCTGCGCTCCAGCAACCGCTCCAACACGTCTTCGTCGCAGCTCGACCAGGCGCTCTGGCTGGGCTGGAACAACAGCTACCGGGGCTCCGACGAGCCCGCGCCGCCCGCCGTGTTCACCGTCACGCTCCCCGACGGGATGGCCGAGGAGTGGGCCGCCGGGCCCGAAACCACCCTGGAGATGCACGTGGGCGCCCTTGGGGAAGGGGATCGGGGCGACGCCGACGGGCGGGCCGACAGTCGCCCGTGCAGCTGACCGTGGCGGCCATCGATGCCGACGACACCGCGCGGGTGAGCCTGACCGGCTACGGGGCCTGCGCAGACCCCTGACCATTCGCGTGCTGCGCCGCCGCGACCTGGAGGACAACCGCTTCGCCAACCCGTGGGAGCTGATCCTGCAGCACTTCTCGATCCCGCTGGGCGACTTCGCGGCGGACAACCAGGCCTTCGACCCGACAACCCTTCGCGCGGTCGCCCTGGTCCTTCGATGGAACCGACGCAGGCACTGTGGTGGTAGACGATGTGGGGCTGGCACAGATGCACCTGGGATTCCAGGGGGCGCGCGTGCCGCGGAAGTGATAGCGTGCCCCGGACGCCCTCGCCGACTTCGTACTGCTTGCGGGTGCCGCGTGCAACGAGCCGAGGAGCTTCCCATCGACGTCACCATCGGAGCAGCGTTCGGCGACTCGCCCGGGCGTGACCCTCGGCGAGGTTCGGTGATGGTGCCGACGGTCACGGCGCGCGACCCCGGCGGCGCGTCAGCAGGGCTTCGGCGCGTCGGTGCTGCCCTGGCGCGTCTCGAGGCCGGCTCGAGCGCCGTGGCCTGGCTCCGCAACCGCCACGCTCGAACGCCGACACGTCTTCGTCGGGCTCGACCAGGCGCTCTGGCTGGGCTGGAACAACCACCGGGGCTCCGACGAGCCCGCGCCGCCCGCCGCTGATCACCGTCACGCGAATCCCCGACGGGATGGCCGGAGGAGTGGGCCTGTACCTGCCACCGGAATTCGCGGAGCTTGCATTGAGCGACAACCCGGGCCTGTCCGGGCCGATTCCCGAGAGCTTCGCGGCCCTCGACTGAACCCGACGGCTGGGCCGCACCTCGAACCACCTTGGAGATGCCGTGGGTGCCCTCGACGAAGAGCCGCCGCGAGAGCACCCCGACCCTGCCGCCCAAAGATGGGCGCCGCGGGGGATCGGGGCGACGCCGACGGGCGGGCCGACGAGGAGAAGTCGACCGCGCGCGCTGCCCCACAGCGCTCCGGCGCTGACTGTCGCGGCCATCGATGCCGACGGCGACACCGCGCGGGTGAGCCTGACCGGCTACGGGGCCCTGCCGCAGACCCCTGACCATTCGCGTGCTGCGCCGCCGCGACCTGGAGGACAACCGCTTCGCCAACCCGTGGGAGCTGATCCTGCAGCACTTCTCGATCCGCTGCGCGACTTCGCGGCGGACAACCAGGCCTTCGTGAGGTCCGACAACCCTTCGCGCGGTCGCCCTGGTCTTCGATGGAACCGACGCAGGACCGTGGTGGTAGGGAACGACCATCGCGCTCTCCGGACCTGGCAACGCCGTGCTGATGCACCCGGGATCCTGCGGAACCCGCGCACCGCATTCGAGGCATTCTTCGAGGCGCTGGGCGCGTTCCACCGTGCCGCGAATACCCGCCCCGCTTGTCCACAGGCGATAGCGCTACCTGATCGCGATCCCGATCTGGTGCGCTGCGGCGGCGAGGTCATGGTGCGAGTGGTCGCGGTAGGCGTAGTCGAGGCGGATGCGGTCCCCCTCGAACCCGGCTCCGAAGGTGATCGGAGAGGCGTCCCCCTCCTCCACGCGAACCACGCCGATCCGCGCGATGAAGATCCGGCGCTGGACCGGCCACCATGCGACCTCCACACCCCCTCCCGGAATGATCTCCCCATCCCCCTCGCGCGCCACCTGAAACGCGGCGCCGACGTCGAACGGCCCCACCGGCGCCCGCCCATTCGATCCTGCGCCCACCACCACACGCCGCGCGAGCGGCACCTCGTACCGGCCCAGTTCGAGCCCGGGACCCAGGTTCTGCACGGTGACCGCGGCGGTGACAGGCCCGATCTGCCTCCCGAGCCCCACGTCCACCGCCATCGTGCTGCCGGCAAGCTCGCCCAGACGCTGGCCGATGATCTTGGCGACAACGCCGACATCCGCGCCGAACACCTCGTCGGCGAACCCCAGCGCCGCCAGGAACTCCGAGGCGGCCCGGTTGCCGCCAGCGATCAGCTCGGACACCTCGCGGGGCAGCTCCAGCGGCGAATCGGCCGACGTCCCGTACTCGAGGAACGACACGCCGCTGGCAACGGTGCCCCCCATCCAGCCGCCGCTGCCACTGAGAGCGACATGCGTACTGCCGCCGAATCGCTGCCGCATGCCGCCGAAGCCCTCGCCGCCGATGAGCGCGGGGTGGTGGAACATGGCCAGATTGCCGTCGCCGCTGACCCAGAAGGCGCCGCCCAGCGCCGCCGCCCGCGCGCTCGCGGCCAGGCCGAGGACGAGCGGACCGGGACCGTGGTCGGAATCGGAGTGCGACGAGTGCCCGTGGTCCTGTGCGGCGACAGGTCCGGGCATCCCCGCCGGCAGGGCCACCAGGAGCGCCGCAAGCACCGGGGCGGTCACGAGTGGGATTCGGAGCGTTGGAATCGGTCTGCCTCGGGGGCGTGGGCGTGGTTCGTGGTGGCGCGGCGGTCGATGGCACCGCAGTGCGTTTCGACCGGCGACAACCATAGCCTGCCCGCCACCGACTGGCCAACTCACCCTGACGCGCCCCGCTTCCGAGCCTCGACGGCGCAGCTCCGCAGACACCCTGAGCAGCGAATCACGACCCGGTTGCGAACGTACGCGACATCGTTTCGCGGCGCGGCTCGAATGACCGCACAGCGGGCCCCACAGCGGGGACAACGCGGCGGCGCCGGGCCCTGCGCGAGCTGGTCCAGCAGGTCCTGCTTCTGGCGGGCGGTGTAGCCGTCCATGGTTCCTCAACGGATCGCCAAGCGGGGGTGTCGTAATAGAGTTGACTATAATTGACGGCTGTCCGTTCGCACCGCAGAGAGAAGCGCCAGGGCGAGCGGCTGACACGATACGAGGAAATCAGACGTGGAAGACACGGTTCAATGGTAGGGCTCCTGGCGGCGATTGCGGTCACGCTCGCGGGGACGGGGCAGGAGGTGAAGCAGGACGCACGGCTGGATTCGGAAGCCGGGACGTCGATCGCTGACGGCGACGCCGCGCCGACCGGGGTCGAGTACGACGGCAGCGTAGGCCAGCTCGAAGTCCCCAACCCGACGCTGGCGAACGCCGAGATCCGCATCGACGGCGTTCTGGACGACGCAGCCTGGGAGAGCGCGCCGGTTCTGACCGGGTTCACCCAGTTCGACCCGGTGGAGGGCGTGCCCGCAACGCAGCGAACCGAGGCCAGGGTGCTGCTCACCGACGACGCCGTCTATTTCAGCGTGAAGGCATACGACGATGTCGATGGCGGGGTCCGCGCCACGCTCGGCGACCGGGACTCGTTCGCCCGCTCCGACGACTACGTCCGCTTCATCGTGGACACCTTCAACGACCGTCGCCGGGGCTACGTCATCATGGTCAACCCCCTGGGCGTGCAACAGGACGGTCTCTGGGTGGTCGGCGGCGGCGGTCGACGGGAGCGTCGCTGGGGCCCGCCGATCGACTGGAATCCCGATTTCGTCTGGGACTCCGACGGCAAACTCCACGACTGGGGCTACGCGGTCGAGGTCAAGCTGCCCCTGAAGAGCATCAAGTTCCGCGAGACGGACGTGCAGGACTGGGGACTGCAGATCGAGCGCCGGATCGCGCGCAACGGGTATTCCGAGTCGTGGGCGCCGGTCACGGCGAACGTGGCCAACAAGATGGAACAGTTCGGCAGACTGACGGGGCTGAGGAATCTCGATCCCGGTCTCTTCCTCGAGGTCAACCCCGTGCAGACGTTCTCTCAGCAGGGGGCTTACAACGGAGAAACCGGGTCGCTCGACCGAGGCGGGATCGATGGCGACTTCGGACTGAACGTCACCTACGGAATCACCTCCAACCTCACCCTGGACGGGACCTACAACCCCGACTTCTCACAGGTCGAGGCCGACGCCGGACAGATTGCCGTCAACGAACGGTTCGCCCTCTACCTGCGCGAGAAGCGCCCGTTCTTCCTGGAGGGCACCGAGATCTTCCGCCTTCCGCAGCAGCTCGTCTACACCCGATCCATCGTGAATCCGGTGGCGGGCGCCAAGCTCCAGGGCAAGATCGGCAGCTTCAACGCAGGGTATCTGGGTGCCGTGGACGACGTGTCCGACCCGACCACCATCGGCGAGACGGCCAAGCCCGTGGTCAACATCTTCCGTCTGCGGCGCGACCTGGGCACGACCTCCAACGTCGGAATGGTCTACACCGACAGGACCTTCCACGGCGACCACTACAATCGAGTGGCCGGGATCGACGGGCGCTTCCAGTTCCGGCAGCGCTATACCATGACGCTGCTGGCCGCCGGGAGCCGCACTGCGGACGGGACCGTCGACGCCGTGAACGGTTCGCTCTTCTCCGCACAGTTCGCGCGGTCGGGCCGCAACCTGCAGTTCGACGCCAGCGTGCAGGATCTGAGCGACGACTTCGTGGCCGGAAGCGGCTTCATCCGCCGCACCGGAACAGCCCAGCTTCGGTCCTCGGTGAGCTACAACTTCCGTGGTCGGCCCGGCGATCTCGTGGAGCGCTGGGGCCCCAGCCTCGAAGCCGAGGGATTCTGGGACCACGACGCGTTCTGGCAGCGCAGGTGGGCCGAAGAGAGACGGGTGCGGCTCGGCGGCAGCGTTTCGTTCCGCAACAACATCACCGTCTTCGGCAACTACTCTCGCGCCTACTTCCAGTTCAACGCCGCCGACTACGACGGTCTCTTCGCCGCAGCACCCGACGGGCGGTCGCAGCCCTTCTTCCCCAGTCAGGCGCTCTTCGACGGCCTCGATTCGGGAACGCTGTTCATCTGGGTGAGCCCCTTCGATCGGATTCGCGGCAACGTGCGCGTGACGCGATCCGAGACGCCGCTCTTCGACTTCATCACCGACACGCCGGTCGACATCGCCGATTCGTGGTCCGGCGACGCCAGCCTCAACCTCTTTCCCACCACCAATCTCAGCGCCGAGGTGGGGGTCCGTCACACCAGCCTGTTCCGGCAGCGCGACGGGTCGCTCTACTCGCGCGCGACGATTCCCAGAGCCAACGCGCAGTACCAGTTCAACCGCGCGCTCTTCTTCAGGGTGATCGCGGAGTACGGGAGCCAGCGGCGGGGTTCGCTCATGACGCCGACCGAGGGCCACGAGGTCTCCTACTGCGGCACCGATTCGTGCTTCGCCCTGGGTGGCTCGGCCTCGAACGACTTCTCGGTGGAGACGCTGCTCAGCTACGAGCCGTCGCCGGGGACGGTCTTCTTCGTGGGCTATTCCCGGCGCATGGAGGACATGGAGGCCTTCCGCTTCCGCGACCTGCGTCCGGAGGCCGAAGGCGTGTTCATGAAACTTTCCTACCGGTTCCGGGGGTAGGGACGCACCACGAACACACTCGTAGAGACAGCAGTGAGAGGAGATGTGATGAGCTACGTGAAGACTCTAGGTGCGGTGGCAGCCACGGGCGCCATCAGCGTGTTGTTGCTGAAGTTGCTGGTTGCCGCGATGAGCCCCCTGATCGGGATGCTGATCGGCGTGCTGCTGACGGCCCTCAAGATCGGTGTCCCCGTGGCGATCTGTTTCTTCCTTTACCGGATGTACCGGAAGCGCCGCGACGAAATGGCGGCCTAGAGGGCCGACCGCCCGGCGGACGAAACGGGGGCCTGCCGGAACCGCCCTTCGGCTTTCGCGTCGGCCGCCGCTCCTTGGGCCGGTCATAGTCCACGCGCAGGCTGCGGCCCCCGAGGGTGATGCCGTTCAGCGCGCCGATCACGGTCCGGGCATCGCTCTCGTACACCTCCACCAGGGAGTGGCTCTCGCGGACGTCGATCCTTCCCACCCTCTTGCCGGGCACCGTCGACTCGCTGGTGATTGCGCCCAGCAGCTCTCGCGGCCCCACCTCGTCGCGCTGTCCCGCCGAAACGAACAGCCGCACCCAGCTCTCGGGCGCGCTCGCCGCAGCGGCGGCCGCGCTGCGCGGAGCCTTCGCGCTCTTCGCCTGCGTCTCGCGGTCCAGCAAAAGGAGGGCTGCCGCCGCGATCTCCTCAGCCGTGAAGCGTTCCAGCAACGACTCCACGAGGAGGTAGTACGGCGTGGCTCCCGGAGTCAGGGCCGCCTCGTGGATGCGGTCGGCAAGCGCGTCGAGGGTGGTTGAGACCCGCTGCGGACGTTCGGGCCGGACGCGCTTGAGCTTGAAATCGGTGCCGGCGGCGACCTGTTTCAGGTGACCCAGCTCGCGCACGGCGAGGAGGACCCACGCAGGACCGCTGGCACCACCGTGACGCACGGCGGCGATGTCCATTCCGGCGGGCACCGAACAGGACACCGTCGCGACCCGGCCGGGATCGGACACGGCGTCGAGAGCTTCGCGTGCGGCCGCATCCTCGCCGGGACACAGCCAAACGGGCACACTCGCGTCGCCGGGTTGACCCGACGCGTAGCCGTGGACGGCCAGGAAGTCGCCCAGGTCGGCGGCGCGGTCGGCGGACGAGACGTAGAGCAGCACGTGGCGAACGGTGTCGTCGAGGAGGTCGGCGGTCAGCGACAGTGCGGCCTCGGCCCGATCCCCCTCGACCACCGTGAAGTTGAGGACCCGGGTCGCTGCCGCCTTCCGGTGCGGACGCTCTTGCGGCGGATCGCCGGGTGGGACGGTCACGGCGCGCGTGGTGAAGCGCCGTGCGAGCGAGCGGAGCTTGGGCCCGAACGGGAGGCCGCAGAAGACCCGCTGGCACTCTCGCGGCAGCGCCGTGAGCAGCGTTTCCAGATGGTCGGCGGGCACGCTCTTGACCACGCCGTCGCCGTCGTGAAGAACGAGCGCCTTGACCGCGTCGACGATCACCGTGCGGTCGTACAGCGCACGGAAGCGATCGGCGGGGACAAAGAGGAAGTCGGCGCGTTCTGGAAGGTTCCAGCCGGCGGCCAGGGCGGCGACACGCACTCCGGAGCCGTCGCACAGCCGTGCGAACGAACGCGCGAGCTCGGTGGCCTGGCGCTGTCCCGTGCACAGGACCAGGCAGACGGGCGACCCGGCACCGCCTTCGAGGCGGTCGATGAGCGGCGCGCCGTAGGCGACCATGGTGCCGCTCCCGGGCCCGGCTCGTCCCATGAGGTCGTGCCCCCGGGCAATAACCGGGATCGCGGCCGCCTGGAATGGGGTCGGCACCTCGATCCCCTCGGCGGCCAGCGCCTCGACGGTCTCGGGGCCGAGGGGCAGATCCTCGAACGTCGTCATGGAGCGTGCTCGGCCCTACTGGCCGAAGTCGCCCGGCTGGGGGCCGGAGGGGTCACCGTACTCGTATGGCAGGGTGTTCAGGAAACGCTGGATCTCGTAGTCCATGCGGGATGTCCTGAGCCGGTCGGTCTGCGCGGTCACGTCCGTGTAGGGTCCGTGGCGGTGCGCCGACAGCACAACCGTGCCTTCGCGGCCGATGTAGGTCGCGCCGTGGCTCGAATACTTCGAACGCATGAGTCCGATGTACTTGGGGAGGTGTGTCTCGGCCCTGGCCAGAACATCGCCCGGGCCGAGTGCCGTCTTGCGCTGATACCCTGCCATCGCTTCCGATCTCTCCTATTCGTCGTTGTCGATCCAGCCAGCCAGCAACTGCTCAATCTCGCGCAGCGAACCCGAACCAACCAGACGCGAGCCTCCGGCGGCGACGGTGGGGACATCGCCGACGCCCCGTTCCAGCGCCGCGGTCCGGTCCCTCACCACGGCGCCGGTGTAGTGGTCGACGTCCAGCGCCGCCTTCGCCTCGGTCCGGTCGAGCCCCGCACGATGCGCGACCTCGACCAGTGAATCTATCCGCCCGATGTCGACGCGGTCGACGAAGTGGGCGCGAAACACCCGGCGGCGGACACGGTGGAAGCGGTCTCGCTCCCGTGCGAATTCGCACAGCTCATGGGCCTTGCGGGTCCAGGGCAGCAACTCGGGATCGGCCAGATCGACGCCCCGGCGCCGGGCAAGGGCGTGGGCCTCCGCAGTGCGCGCCTGCCACGCGGCGGAGAGGGGATCGGCCATCGACAGCGGTGGCGGATGGAGCTCGAATCCCCGCCATTCGAAGGCGGAATTGGCCCCGGCCCGGTCGATCAGATGGCTGAGCACGTACGAGCAGGGATCGACGAAATCGAAATGGAAGGTCCTCCGCGCGGACCCCGAGGTTGCGCGCGTCTCGTTGTGCGGGCTTATTGTTCGCTCGGTGCTGCTGGAGTCCACCTGTCCCGTCCCTCTCTCACTTTGGAAGCCTAAGGGTAATCGATGACCTTTTCGGAGAACATTGCGAAGCTGCGGCCATCGGCCACGGTGACCGTGAGCACACTGGCCAAGAAGCTGGCGGCTGAGGGGCGCGACATCATCAACCTCAGCGCGGGCGAGCCGGATTTCCACACGCCGGAATGGATCTCGGCGGCGGCCATCGACGGCATCCGCGCCGGGCGCACCCGGTACACTCCGGCTGCGGGCCTCCCCGAACTGCGGGCAGCCGCGGCCGAGTACATGACCCGGGGCACGTCCTACCCGGCCGACCCTTCCCGCGTCGTGGTGTCGGCGGGCGCCAAGCAGTCCCTCTTCAACGCCTGCTTCTGCCTTTTCGGGCCCGGCGACGAGGTGCTCATCGGCGCGCCGTACTGGACCTCCTATCCCGAGATGGTCACGCTGGCCAGGGCAGAACCGGTTCCAGTCGCCGGGAGCGAGACCCTCGACTTCCTCCTCGTGCCCGAGGATTGGAGCGCGCGGCCACGCCCCGCACCAGGGGGCTCATCCTTTCTTCCCCATCCAATCCCACCGGCGCGGTCTACTCGAAGGACCAGCTTGGCGCGATCGCCGATTGGGCCAGGGCGCGCGACGTCACGTTGATTTCGGACGAGATCTACCAGGAGATCTACTTCGGCGACGGCGGTAAGGCCCCCGGCGGGCTCGATCTGGATCCGGACTCGGTGGGGTCGCTCGTGGTCACCAACGGGATGTCGAAGGCGTTCGCAATGACCGGCTGGCGGGTCGGCTTTTCGTACACGACGCCCGAGCTGGCCGGCAAGATGTCGGCGTTCCAGAGCCATGTTTCGCTGAACGCCGCGACGCCGTCGCAGGTGGCCGCGCTGGAGGGGCTGACGCGAAGCGAGGCCGCGCTCGACAAGGCTCGCATGCTGGAGGCATTTCGCCGTCGCCGCGGTCTGGTCGCGCGCCTCTTCGACGAGCTGCTGCCGGGGTGCCCGTACATCCGACCCGAGGGCGCGTTCTACCTCTACTTCCGCGTGGACGGGGCGTTCGACGACGATGTTACCTGCGCCGGCGACGTTTGCGCCCGGATTCTGGAAGAGGCCGGCGTGGCGATCGTGCCGGGCGAGGCGTTCGGTGATCCGCGTTTTGCCCGCATGAGCACGGCGTCGTCGGACGAGGAGATCGAGGCCGGGGTGCGACGCATGGCGACGGTTCTGGGCGGGGTGGGAGTGGTTGCCGGTGGCTGAGGGCGGCCCTTCCGATCCGGCGTCGATTCCGTCGGGAGCCCCGGCCCCTTCCACGCTGGACCACGACAGGCTCGACCGGTACGTCCAGGGTCTGTATGCGTCCGAAGATGGTGCCCTGCGACGCTGCCGGGCCCGCGCGACCGTGGCCGAGATGCCCACGATCCAGCTTCCCCCGGCGACCGCAAGGGCGGTGCAGGTATTGGTGCGGGCCGCCGGGTCGCGCAGGGTGGTCGAGGTGGGCACGCTGGCGGGCTACTCGGCGATCTGGATCGCGCGGGCGCTGCCCGAGGACGGTCGCCTGGTCACGATCGAGATCGACCCCGACCACGCGGCGGTGGCGCGGTGCTCGCTGGCGGACGCGGGCGTGGACGACCGGGTGGACGTGCGCGTCGGCGACGCGGCCGAAGTGCTCGGCGCGATGCGCCCCGACGGATCCGTCGATGTCGTCTTTCTCGACGCCGACAAGGAGCGCTACTCGGTCTACCTGGAACAGGCTGCGCGCCTGCTGCGGCCCGGCGGACTGCTCCTGGCCGACAACGCCTTCTGGTCCGGTCGCGTGCTGGACCCGGACTCGGGCGAGATCGCGGCCCTGCTTGCCCGGTTCAACGAGGCGCTGTCCGCCGACCCCCGCTTCGAGGCGACGATCCTGCCCGTGGGGGACGGCCTGATGGTGGCGGTGCGGCGTTAGGGCGGCCCAGCGGTCAGTTCGTCGAGGAGACCGGCGCAGGATCGCTCGAGGATTCTGTGGACCCGCTCGAAGCCACGCGATCCGCCGTAGTAGGGATCGGGAACGTCGTCGTCGTCGGCCTGCGGGTCGTAGGCGCGCATCATGACGATGTCGGCCTTGCCGGCTCTCGCTCCGTAGCCGCGCAGCCGCTCCAGAGAGCGCCGGTTGCTGCGGTCCATGGCCACGACGACGTCGAAGTCGTCCAGATCGCGACGGGTCACCTGGCGGGCGACCCCGGTGAGCCGGACCCCGTGGGCTGCGGCCACCGCGATGGACCGCTCGTCCGGAGGCTCTCCGGTGTGGTAGGCGCCGGTTCCGGCGGAGTCGACGGTGAAGCGGTCATCCAGGCCGCGCGACGCCACGAGGTTGGCGAAGATCCCCTCGGCAAGCGGCGAACGACAGATGTTGCCGAGACAGACGAAGAGCACGGAAACGGGGGATTCGGACATCCTCCAATATGGCGACTTCATTACATTCCTGCGGGCGAGATGGCCCCATCACCACAGACACTGGATGGCCCAGCTTCAATTTGACTGAAACAACGGACTTCACCGCATTCGGACTTTCCGACCTCCGCCTGGCCGCCGTCGAGGCGCTCGACTGGTCGACCCCAACACCCATTCAACAACAGGCGATCCCCAGAGTCATGGCCGGGACGGACGTGGTCGGGATCGCGCGCACCGGCACCGGGAAGACCGGCGCGTTCATGTTGCCGGCGCTGGAGCGGATCGAGGCGGGACAGGGGCTCCAGGTGCTCGTGCTGTGCCCGACCCGCGAGCTGGCCCAGCAGGTGCGCGACGACACGGAGGTCCTCGCGAAGGGATCCAGCATCCGCGCCGCGGTCATCCACGGGGGCGTGGCCTACGGGCCGCAGCTCGACGCGCTCGCTCGCGGCGACGAGATCGTGGTTGCAACGCCGGGGCGGCTGATCGATCTGCAGAAGCGAGGCCGGGCCAGGCTGAAGGGCGTCAGCCTCCTGATCCTCGACGAGGCCGACCGGATGCTCGACATGGGTTTCCGGCCCCAGATCGAAGAGGTGGTCAGGGGTCTCGGCAAGCGACCGCAGACGTTGCTCTTCTCGGCGACGATGCCGAACCCGGTGCATGCCCTGGCGCTCCAGATGACGCGCGACCCGGCGTGGATCGAAGCCTCGCCGTCGGGCTCCAGGGTGCAGGGCATATCGGAGACCGCCTACTCCGTTCGTCCCGAGCGGAAGCCCGATCTGCTTGTCCACCTGCTCGCGCAGCCCGGGTGGGAGCAGGTGCTGGTCTTCACCCGCACCAAGATCGGCGCAGACGTGCTGAAGACGCGCCTGGACCGGGCCGCCATCTCGTGCGACGTGATCCACGGCAGCCGCCACATGAAGCACCGCACCCGCGCCATGGAGCGGTTCACCGACGGGAAGGTGCGGGTGCTGGTCGCCACCGACATCGCGCAGCGAGGTCTCGACATCGAGGGCATTTCGCATGTGGTCAACTACGATGTCCCCCTCGACCCGGACGACTACGTCCACCGCATCGGCCGCACGGGAAGGGCGGGCGCCACAGGCGAAGCGGTCACCTTCGTGACCTCGACCGACCTGGGCGCCTTTCGCACCCTCGAACACCAACTCGAACGCAGGCTGGAGAAGGTCCACCACCCCGACTTCGACTTCGCCGGAGGCACGGCGAGCGATAGGAAGCCCGCGCGCAGCCGTTCGCGGTCGGGGCGTGGAATGGGCAGCAAGGCCGGCAAGCAACTGGACGCCGACGAGCTGGCCGCGCTTCTCAGCCACGGCCCACGGAAGCGAGAGCGATGATCCTCAAGCGATACGGCGCGTTCTACCACAGCGTCAAGCCCAATTTCAACCCGACGGCCATCACCGAGATCGGGTTCCTGCGCGACCGCGAATTCTCGATCCGGGTGTCCGACTTCGATTCAGGCTACCAGCCGGGGGAGACGGTCGCGCTGGCCGCCGAGGCCGACGCCGACGTGCAACGGCACGCCGAGAAGGCGCTCCTCACCAAGCTGGAGGACGCCCTGCAGGAACGGGTCGCCGGACTGGCGCCCGGGCAGCTGCTGGTCGTCGCGAACGAGCGCGACGACTGGCCCAAGACGCGCGAGCGCCGCGAAGCGGTCATCGTGGAAGGCGAGAACCGCTTCCACTTCCACTGGTGGGTCGATCCACCGCTCCGGTTGGCCATCCACGACGCACGCTGAGCTTCGACGACGGTCCGGTCCGCCGTCGCCCCGTGGTCGGCCTCGGCTGTTCGGGCCGGGCTAGTCCGTCACGGACTCGCCCCTTCGGTGCTGGTTGAACCACTCCCGCAGGTAGATCTGGGTGCGCAGGAAGTTCGACGGCATCGAGCTGGTGCCGTGCCATTCGTTCTTGAAGCGAACCATGGCGGTCGGGACCTTGAGCACCCGCAGCGCCTGGTAGTACTCCTCGGTCTGTGGCATCGGGGTGCGCAGGTCGCCTTCGCCTGTCATCAGCATGGTTGGGGTGGTGACGTTGCCGACGTACATGAGGGGTGAGCGGCGCAGATGCTCGGAGGGGTCGTCCCAGGGGAAGTGCTCGAAGTTGCGGTACCAGCTCGCGCCGTCGGTAGTGCCCACGAACGAGAGCCAGTTCGTGACCGGACAGTTCGCCGAGGCGGCGGCGAAGCGATCAGTGTGGCCCACCACCCACGAGGTCAGCACGCCGCCGCCGGAACACCCGTAGACGAACATGTTCTGGTCGTCGATGTACCCGCGCTCGATCACGAGGTCCACCCCGGCCATGAGATCGTCGAAGTCCTTGCCGGGATACGCGTTCTTGATCGCGTTGCCGAAGGCGCTGCCGTAGCCGGACGAGCCGCGCGGATTCGTGTAGAGGACCACGTAGCCGTTGGCCGCGTGATTCTGCCATCCGAAGTTGAAGCCGACGTTGTACATGCCATGCGGCCCGCCGTGGATCGCGAGGATCAGGGGGTACTTGCGGGACGGGTCGAAGTTTGGGGGCTTGATGATCCATCCCTGGATGTCGTAGTCCTCCACCGATTTGTACCAGACCTCCTCGACTTCGCCGAGAGCGACGTCCTCCAACACATCGGCGTTCACCTCGGTGAGCTGGGTGATCCGATCGGGGTCGCCCAGCGCGAACGAGACCACGTCGCCGGGGCGCTGCGGGTCGCTCAGCGTGCCAACGGCGAGGCCGGATTCGATCGACGAGACGCTCAGCATGTGGTTGCCCGTGGTGACCGGGCGGACGCCGCCGTCGACCGACGCGAAGTGGAGGTTGCTGGTGCCCTCGCTCCTCACCGTCATGTAGAAGCCGCTGCCGTCGGGCGCCCAGATCATGCCCGATGCCTGGCGGTCGAAGCCGTCGCTGATCATGCGGACGTTCGAGCCGTCGCGGTTCATCACGTACAACTTGCGGGTGATGTAGGTGTCCGTGGTCAGGTCATTGCCCGTGAAGGCGATGAGACTGCCATCCGGCGAGGGAAGCGGCGATCCGTCGGGGCCGGACCGGTCCGTCAGGCGGGTGATGGTCCCGCTGGCGACCGCGACCGAGTAGATGTCCGACTGGCGCCATTCGTGTTCGGCGTCCTCGACCCGTAGCGACGTGAAGAGGATCTCGGTACCGTCGGGCGTCCAGGCGACCCCGTTGTGGTTCCAGTCGCCGTCGGTGAGCTGACGCGCCGTGCCCCCGTCGGCCGGCACCACGAAGATGTGCGCGTAGCCCTCGTCGATGTATCCACGACGGTCGCGCCGGTACACGAGCCTCTTGACGACCTTGGGCGCGTCGGTCCAAGTGGCGCCCTCGGGCCGTCCCGGCAGACTGATGGGCCAGGGGTTGTCCGAATCGACCGACATGGTGAATGCGATCTGCGTCCCGTCGGGAGACCACTCCACGTTGCCCGGGGCGTTTTCGAGGCGGGTGACCTGAGTCGCCGCGCCCTCGTCGTCCATCCAGCGCACGTGGATCTGGCTGCCTTCGGGATCACCCTCGGCGGTGTAGAGAATGCGATCCCCGCTGGGCGACCACTGCGGCGACGAGCCATCCTCGACCAGCACGCGCGGGCGGCCGCCGTCGGTGTCCATGATGTAGATCGACGAGCTGCGGCGGTCGTTCTCCTTGTCGATCCAGCCGCGCGTGAAGATGATCTGGCTCCCGTCGGGAGAGATCTGCGGATTCGAGACCGTCTCCCAGTCCAGGTACGTCGCCAGCTTGAGGGTGCCGTCGGGCTCGTTCTGGGCCGCGAGTGCGGTCGGGAGCGAGAGCGCCGACAGGAGCAGGAGGATGGGCAGGTGCGGAAGGAGGCGAGCGCGCGTTGTGGCCATGGGTCTCTCCGGTGGTGGGGCTGAAGCCGGGTCGCGTCTGGGGCGAATCCCGAGTAAGGTACGTGCCGGATCCGCGCAAGGACAACAGGACGCACGCGCGCTTCGTAGGACAACCATCCACCCAGCAGCCGTTGTCCAAACAGTGGGTACCCATAATTCGGCCACTCGCCCGGGAGAATTGAGCCAATGAAGTCCACGGTTCCGCCGCTCTGTGCCCTGTCCCTGACCCTGATGCTCTCGTGCGGCGAGAGCGATGCCCAGGAGGTGGACATCCCGCTCGCCGCGACGGTGGAGGAGGTCTACACGGTCGGGGCCTTCGCCGGCGACGACTGGGAGCTGTTCGGTGCCATCGCGAACGTCTCGTTCGACGCGCACGGCAATCTCCACATTCTGGACGAAGGCGCCTACCGCGTGGTTGTGGTCGACCGACACGGCCAGTTTTTACGGACGGTGGGGTCGCAGGGCGAGGGCCCGGGCGAGTTGGCCGGCCCCGCAGCCTCCGCCGTCCTCGACGACGGACGACTGGTGGTCTTCGACATGGGCTTTCCGGGGGCCTTCGAGATCTTCGACGCGGAAGGCCGGTTCGTATCGAGCACCCCGGTCGACATTCTCGCCGGGATGCCTGGACAGCTGCTCCTGCCGCTGCCGGATGGCCGCCTGGTGTCGACCGGTGGAATGAAGGTCAGCATGGCCGGGCAGGGCGACGAGGCGGAGCCCGAGGTGGACGACCACCTTCGCGACATTGACGTCTTCTCGCTCGACGGGTCGAACAAGGAGGTGGTTTACCGGGCATGGAACCTGCCGCCCACCGAGCAGGTGGAAGAGCTGACGGCGACCAACCAGATGGGGCAGAACAGCTTTTCGTTGGGGCTGAACCGGCCCCGCGCCTTCACTCCGCGGCTTCATCTCGGTGTCCTGTCGGACGGGCGGATCGCGGTCGTGGATTCGATTGGCTACACGGTGAAGCTCATCGCGGTGGATGGCAGCGTCGACGCCACGGTCTCGCGGCCGATCGCGCCGGAAAGGGTGACCCAAGAGATCCAGGAGGCCGAGCGAGCGCGGCGGATCGAGGGATTGTCCGGGGCGGCGGCATCGGGGTCCTTGATTCGAGTGACAGGCAGGGAGGCCATCGGCGGTGAATTCGCGGAGCAGCTGCGCGAACACGCGCTGGCCCAGGTCGAAGCCATGCTGTTTCCCGACGAGATCCCTGTGATCGCCGACATGGCGGTGGACCTCGAGGACCGGATCTGGGTGGCGCGAACCGCGGCGGGCGGTGCAGGCGACGGGCCAGTGGACCTGGTGAGGCCATCGGGGGAATACATCGGAACCCTGCCCCCCGAGGGTCCGCGCATTCCCACCGCATTCGGGCCGGATGGATTGATGGCCTACGTGGAAACCGACGAGATGGACGTGCCCACGGTGCGCGTCATGCGGCTGGTATCGGTGGAGCGCTGAGGCGGAGGGCCGACGTCGCTCGGCGCTCGGCTACCGGAACAGCGCCGGGTGACCCCCGGTGTGCAACAGAATGGCGTGCGCGCCGGTCGGCACCCGACCTTCCCGGATCCACGCGAGCAGGGCTGCGGCGGCCTTGCCGGTGTACACCGGATCGAGGATGACCCCGGCGTTCGCCCCGAAGAGCACGATGGCCTCCTCGGCCTCGGTGGTGGGGTGGCCGTAGCCCGGTCCGACGAAGCGGTCGGTGATGCGAACTGAGGCGGCGGTGGCCTCGACGCGTCTGGCGAGAGCGGCCCCTCCACCCGGTGACCCGTCCTCGCCGTTGCCGAGAAGGCGTGCCGCCCTGCGAGCGATCTTGATCGCCGCGTGGCGAACCACGGCTGCGGGCTCGTCGGGGCTGACGCCGACCAGACGCGCGTCCCAGCCCAGGATCGCGCAGCCGAGAATGAGGCCGGCGAGCGTGCCACCGGAGGAGGACGAGGTGAAGATCCACGGCGGCGAGCTCGGCGAGTCGCTCAGGGCGAGGTGCTGGTCGTGCATCTCGTTCAGGGAGTGGATGTATCCCAGCGCGCCGCGCGGGGTCGAGGCGCCGACCGGGATCACCAGGGGTTTGCCGCCCGCCGCGACGATCCGGGCGGCCTCGTCGTCCATGCCCGAGGCGCGGTGGGCACGGTCGAGGACGGTGACGATGCGCGCTCCGAGCAGGCGATGGAGGCGGGGATTGCCCCGCGCCTCGTCCTCGGGTTCGCCGTCGATGACCAGCGTGCAGCCGAGGCCGAGGTGGGCGGCTGCGGCAGCGGTGACGCGGCAGTGGTTGGAGTGGGGTCCCCCCGCAGTGACGAGGTGGGTCACGCCTCGAAGCCGGGCCGGGTCGAGCTCGTACTCCAGCTTGCGGACCTTGTTGCCGCCGAGGCCGAGGCCCGTCCATGCGTCGGCCTTTACCGAGACCGCCACTCCGGATGCGATGCGCGCCGAGAGACCGGGGGCCGGAAGGAGGGGGGTTGGGGTGTTGGCCAGTTGCGTGCGGCCGACGCGGGCCAGTCTCAGCAGCGCAGGATTCTGGTCGGGCAACACGGGGGTGTCGTGGGGGTAGGAGTCGGGGCGGTTCAGAGGTGCCGTAATGGAATGTAGATTCATTGCGGGTTAAGCGGGGACACCGCCAGCCGGCGAGGACAGAGGCGGCGGCTTCCAAACCGGGGCGTCGACGCGGAGAGGTGATCAGGGAGTTGCCGAAGACATTACGTTTGCTCGGGCGGGCGCGAGGGGTGCTGTGTGTGGCGGTGCCGCTCGTGTGCACAGTCACCGGTTCGGCGGCCCAGGAGGGCGTGCTGAGCGGTCGGGCGTGGTCCGAGGACGGCGTGCCGATTGAGGGTGCCACCGCCTTGGTCTTCCCCGTGACCGATTCGGTCGACGTCCGGCTTGCCGAAACGGATCCGCTGGGCTTCTTCGCGTTTCGCGATGTGCCCCGGGGAAGCTACGTCCTCACACTCACCCGGCTCGGATACGGCGAGTATCGGGAGAGGGTGGAGGTGGGTGCGGAGGGTGCCGTGGGAATCGTGGCGGTCATGGCGAGGGAGGCCATCGAGCTCGAGGGGGTTGTGGTCGAGGCCGAGCGGAGTCGGGCTCGGACACGGTTCGAGGAGTCTGCGGGCATCACCATCCAGGACATCGGACGCGAGGCCCTGAAGTCGATTCCCGGGATCGCGGAGAGCGACCCGCTCCGCGCGATCGAGGTGCTGCCCGGCGTGACCACGGTCTCCGACTTCTCCGCAGCCTTCAACGTCCGCGGCGGCTCGGCCGACCAGAACCTCATCCTGCTCGACGACGTCCCCATCTTCAACCCCTTCCACCTTGGCGGCCTGTTCTCGGTGTTCAACGCCGACATGGTGGGCCGGGCGGAGCTGCGCGCCGGGGGCTTCCCGGCTGAATACGGCGGCCGGGTGTCCTCGGTCCTGACCGTGGAAACCGATGCGGGCGACGGTGCGCTGAGCGTGGATGCCGGCGTGAGCGTCCTGGCGTCGCGCGTGGCGGTGGACGGGTCGCTGCCGGCGGGGCTCGCGGACGTCCTCGGGCTCGCCAACACGCGCTGGCGCGTCTCGGGTCGCCGCTCCTACTTCGACGTGCTGCTCAAGCCCTGGACGGAGTTCCCGTACCACCTCACCGACCTGCAGAGCGTCTTCGAGGGGTGGACGAAGGGCGGAAACCGCATCCGGTTCACCGGGTACAGCGGCAGGGATGTCCTGGATCTGACCCAGGTGGACGGCACGCCGCTCGGGCTGAAGTGGTCGTGGGGGAACGACGCCGTGGGCGGCTCATGGACCAATCCCATGCATCGGGGCGGCTCGATGTCGGTACGCGCCGGCTTCTCGCGCTTTGTCTCCGACTTCGGCTTCACGGACTTCGACGCCGAGTTCGGCACGCAGGTCGAGCGAGCGAGCGTTCAGGCCGACCTGGAGCGCCGGCCGACCGCGCGCATCCGCTGGAAGTCGGGTGTGGCCGTGAACCGCAGCAGCTACGACAATCTGGCCCGTGCAGGCGGATCGCTCTTCGACGAAGACGCCGGGAGCGGCGTGGAGTTGGCCGGGTACAGTCAGATCCACTGGGATCCGAGCTCTCGCTGGCTCGTCGAGGGCGGACTGCGGCTCGATCACTGGCGGCCGCAGGACGGGATTGCCGAGACGACGCTGTCGCCGCGGTTCGCGGTCAAGCGGTTCATGGGGGACGGTGGGACCGCGCTTCGCCTTTCGGCTGGACGCTACACCCAGTTCATTCACTCTCTTCGCGACGAGGAGTTCCCCCTAGGGCTCGATGTCTGGGTTCTGACCGGCGTGCAGGCCCCGCGGGTCGTCTCGGACCAGGTGCAGCTTGGAGCCGAGGGCTTCTTCGGCGACGACGACGCGTGGTTCGCGTCTATCGAGGGCTACTACCGAACCTTCGACGGCGTGATCACGGTCAATGCCGCCGAAGACCCCAACGACCCCTTCGACGATCTCGTCGCGGGCAGCGGCAACGCCTACGGCGCGGATCTGTTCATACGGCGCGAGCTCGGGGCCACCACGGGGTGGATCTCGGTGTCCTTTCTCAAGACCGACCGGACATTCCCCGACACGCGGGTCGGCCTCGTCCCACAGCCCGAGATCACGTACCCACCCATCTTCGATCGCCGGGTGGATGTCGACTTGGTGCTGCGCCGTCCGGTGGGCTGGTGGGGGCTCGAAGCGGGAATCCGCGCCAACTTCGGCACCGGGTTGCCCTACACCCTGCCGCTGGGTAGCTACCGCGTCTACAATCGCCGTCTCGTCGATGGCCTCTTGGAGTACGACTCCCAGTCGGCCGTGGTCCTGGGTCCGCGCAACGGCGAGCGGTATCCGTCGCGGCACCGAACGGACGTCTCGCTCAGGAAGACCGTCGAGAAGAGCTGGGGGACGATCACCCCGTACCTGAGCGTGATCAACGTCTACAACCAGAAGAACGTCCTGTTCTACTTCTTCGACTACGACAACAATCCTCCGCAGCGCAGCGGCGTGTCGATGATTCCGATTCTTCCGACGATCGGCGTGGAGGTCTCGTTCTGATGCGACGCACACTACTGTTGGCCGTGGTGCTTGTGACCGCCGCCTGCGAACTCACCGAGGTCACCATCGCGACCCCCGAGGACGTGATCGTTGCCGAGACGCAGGTGATCCTCGTCCTCGATCCGGGCGACGGAGGGGTCACCCTCGAGGCGCTCGCCTACCTGCACAGGACCCAGAACCGCTCCCTGGACGACGAGGTGTCCGGCGCTTCGGTGCGGGTGTCGGGCGAGTCCGGAAACGTCGTTCATCTCGTGGAGCAGGACAGCGGTGCGGTGTGTCTCGATCCGCCGCTCGCGATCAACGACACGCTCCCGGAATACCGCTTCGACGTGGGATCGTGCTACCAGGCTCGTGTGACCCCATCGCCCTTCGCACCGGGTGAGCGCCTAGAGCTGGAAGTTGCCATCCCAGACGGTCGGGTCCTCGCTTCGGCGAGCCGCGTGCCCGGTGCCTTTGCCTTCGAGGGGCTGACCCACGACCAGAGTCAATGCAGGTTGGAGCCTGACAGCAACTACCGCTTCCGGTGGACGCCTGCCGAAGACACCTGGGCCTACATTGCCGACGCCCGCATCGAGGGACTTCCGGAAGCGCTGGCCGACCGCGACATCGAAGCGCCGGACTCCCTCTACCTGCTGGGGCTCTCCATTGGACGCGAGGACACCGAAATCGTCTTCCCGAGCCAGTTCGGCGTCTTCGACTACTTCGAGGAGGAGAACCGCGACCTAATCCGGACCCTCCAGGAGGGCCTCCCCGACGGCTCGCGCGCGGAGGTCGCGTTCGCGGCCACCGATCGCAACTGGGCCAACTGGGTGCGGGGCGGAAACTTCAACCCTTCCGGACAGATTCGCATCCCGTCCGTGTTCGGCGACGGGACCGGGGTGTTCGCCACGGCGACGCAGAGGCGGGTGTGGGTGGTCTCCAGCGGGCGGGTCGAGGGTCGGCCACCACTGTGCGGAAGCGCCGAACCCTAGCTCCGCCCTCACACCTCCATGACGGTCACGCGGCGCGCCACGCTTGCAGGCATCGCCAGCGGCTCCGCACCGCCTTCGACGATCAGGGCCACGCGGTCGCCGTCCGTTCCACTTTCCTGCACGATCGCGCGTGCGCCGGGCACCAGACCGACCGACTCGAAGTAGCGGAGGCGCGCCGGGACGCGGTCCGCGACCGACATCACGGCTACCTGGATTCCGGCGGCGACCTCGTCGAGCCGCGGGTACGAAGTGGGATCGATCTCCCCGCTGCGGGTTGGGATCGGGGCCCCGTGCGGATCCGTGGCGGGGTTGCCCATGGCCTCGGCCATGCGATCGACGAGGTCGTCCGAGGCGGCGTGTTCGAGCCGCTCGGCCTCTTCGTGCACGTCCTCCCAGCCGAAGCCCAGGTGCCGCACCAGGTACGATTCGATGATGCGGTGGCGGCGCAGGATCTTGAGGGCCTCCATGTTGCCGGTGCTGGTCAGGCGGACGCCCCGGTACGGCTCGTGCTCGAGCAGCCCGTCCTCGGCGAGACGCCGAATCATGCCGCTGACCGAGGCGGGCTGGACGTCCAGCACCTGCGCAAGCTGGCTGGTGCCAGCGGCCTCGCCCCGCTCGTTCAGAGCGTAGACCGCCTTGAGATAGTCTTCGACGGATCGCGACAGGCCTGTGAGCTTCATGAGGCGAAGATAATGGAAATCCGCACCCAAAAGCGCGATATTCCGGGCCGGGTCTTGGCAGACGCCGGGTGGACGGGCAAGAAGGGGCTCATCTGAAGGAGGCAAGGTGGAAAGTTCGGTCGCCGTTGACGCCAAGCGAATCCTGCTTCGCTACGGCACGCCGATCTCCGTGATGGACAGGATCTCGACGGAGGAGCGCATCGCGCTGGCGCGGACCATCGCCAGGACGGCGCTGCCGGAAAGGGAAGCCCGCCTCCGCGAACTGCTCGCCGAGGCGGGCCACCTGAAGGTGTCCTCCTAGCTCCCTAGGGAATCACACGCTGGGCCTTGGCGAAGTCGCCCGCCTTGACGAAGGTCATCTTTTCCAGATCGATCCAGCGCCGGACCGCCGCGTTGATCCGTTCCGCAGTGAGCGATCGGACCTCGCTCTCGTGCCTCGTCTGCCAGGACATGTCGCGACCGAAGTAGAGGTTGCTGTTGAGCGTCGAGGCGAGCGCGAAGTCCTGCGCCCGCATCAGGTTCGCGTTCTGCAGGTATCCCTGGATGCCGGCCGTCACCTCGTCCTCGGAGAAGCCCTCGGCGAGCATCTTCTCGATCTCTTCGCGGAAGGCGGCCTCGAGCCTGTCCCGGTTCTCGGGGGCGTAGATGGCGAAGGCGACGAACTGGCCTCGCGCATCGATGGGGTGCAGAACCAACTGGGAGGCCACCCCGTAGCTGAGCCCCTCCTCCTGGCGAATCCGGGTTGCGAGCCGCGAGTTCAGGAACCCGCCTCCGAGCAGGTAGTTGGCCATCGTGAGCGCGGCGGCATCCTCGTGGCTGTCGTCGATCGGCAGAACCTGGGCTGCCAGGAAGAAGGCGTTGGCCTTGTCGGGCGTCTCGATCTGCAGGTCCGCGGGCGCCACGTCGACGTATTCGTTGCCGATCCGAGCGAACGTCACCGATGGAGCCCAATCCCCCAGCGCTTCGTCGACGATGCTTAGCGCCTCTGCTTCGTCGAAGTCGCCGACGATCGACATGGTGGCCGCACCGGTGCCGTAGAAGGTGTCGTAGAAGTCCCTGATGTCGTCCACCGTGTGCGCCTCGATCTCCGCGATCGACTCCTCGATGGTGGAGACATACTGCGGATGTCCCGGCTCGCGCGTGCTCATGTGGCGCTGCAGGGCCAGCATGGCCTGGAGCTGTGGCTCGGACTTCTGGCTCTCCAAGCTGGCGAGCTGCTGCTCCTTGAGCGTCTCGAACTCGTCGGCGGGGAATGCGGGTTCCCGCAGCACTTCGGCGAGCAGGCGCAGGGCGTCGGGGAAGTTCTCGCGTGTGGCCTGCACCTGGCCCGAAACCGTGACGCCGCCGCCGCCCACGCTGATCCGCGCCTGGAGTCGGTTCATCTCGTCCTCGATCTCCTGGCGGGTGCGGTTGACCGTGCCGCGCATGAGCATCGAGGCGGTGATCGAGCTGGCCGACCCACGCCCGGTGAGGCTCTCCTCGGTCCCCAGCCGAAGCACCAGCGAAGCCACGACGGTCTCGCCCCGGGTGTCCTTGGGGAGGAGCGCGACCTTCATTCCGCTCGCCAGCTCGCTGGTCTCGGTTCGGCGGTCGATGTTCTCGGGAGACGGGTCGAACGCCTCGCCCTCGGCCACCGCCTCCGTGCCCCGGTAGCCGTCCACCAGCGACGCGACATCGGGTGCGACGGGGATCTCCGCGCGGTCGGGGTTGTCGTCCGGGATGAAGATGCCCACTGTGCGGTTGGACGGCTTGAGGTAGCTCACGGCGACCCGCTGCACGTCCTCGGCGGTGACCTCGCGGAGGCGGTCGCGGTGAACGAAGAAGAGCCGCCAGTCTCCCATGGCGCCCCACTCGCTCAACTGCAAGGCGATCGCGCGCGAGTCGTTGAAGAGACGCTCCATCGAGGCCAGCCGCGCCTGCCGGGCCCGTTCGACCTCCTCGCCGGTGACGGGGCTGGTCAGCACGTCCTGAATGGTGGCGGCCATCGCTGCGGCGACTTCCTGTTCCGAGCCGTCGTCACGCAGGACCGCAAGGGTGGTGAGCGTTCCGGGCTCGCGATTCTGGCCCGCCTGGGCCGACGTGGAGGCCGCAAGACCCGGGTCGACGAGGGTGCCGTACAACCGCCCCGAGGGCTCGTCCCCCAACACCCAGGCGAGCAGGTCGATGGCCGGGAAGTCCTCGTGATACCCTGCCGGGACGTGGTAGAGGTGCGCGACCAGCTTGGTGTCGCCCGAGCGTCGCAGCGTCACCGTGCGCTCGCCGTCCTGCACCGGCTCGGCCGTGTACGTCGGGTAGATGCGCATCTCGCCGGAACGGTCGGGTCGGGGGATCGCGCCGAACTTCTCGACGACCAGGGCCAGCGCCTCTTCCTCGTCGAACAGCCCCGCGATCACGAGCTGGGCGTTGTCGGGTTGATAGTACTTGCGATAGAACGCCCGCAACCGCTCGATAGGCACGTTCTCGATATCCGCCCGGGCGCCGATGGTCGAGTTGCCGTAGTTGTGCCACAGATAGGCGATCGAGTTCATCCGCTGGAGGAGGACGCGGAAGGGACTGTTCTCTCCCGATTCCCATTCGTTGCGCACCACCGTCATCTCCGACTCCAGATCCTCGGCCGAGATGAAGGAGTTGATCATGCGGTCGGACTCCAGATCGAGGGCCCACTCCAGATTGTCGGCGGTCGCGGGGAAGGTCTCGAAGTAGTTGGTCCGGTCCAGCCACGTCGTTCCGTTGGGCAGGGCACCGCGCTCAGTGAGCTCCTGGGGGATGTCCGGATGTTTGGGCGTGCCCTTGAAGACCAGGTGCTCGAGGAGGTGCGCCATTCCCGTCTCGCCGTAGCCCTCGTGCCGCGAGCCGACGAAGTAGGTGATGTTGACAGTCGTCTGGGGCTGGCTGGGATCGGGGAAGAGAAGGACGCGGAGGCCGTTGTCGAGGCGGTACTCCGTGATTCCTTCGACGCTGGTGACCAGCGTGAGTTCCTGGGCCTCCACTGCACCGCTGGGCACCGCGAAGTACAACAGGAACAGCCAGAACGCGTGGCGTGGGCGCTGGGCGCGAGGCCTTCGCGGCGGCGTCCGGCGTCCGAGGCGAATCGTCTGTGTCGAGTCGATCAATTTCTCGCTCCTATCAGTGTGAGGCTTCGGAGTCTTGCGAGTGCGGCGGCGACCTCGTGCATGCGCGGCATCGCAAGATCGCCTGTGTTGTCCGGGTCGAGCGCGTCGAGCCCCGAGCGGTCGAGTGAACCGCGCAGGGCGTCCAGCACATCCTCGACGGCCATTCCCGAGCCCATGAACTCTTGCGCGTGAACCACCGCCAGCGCAATCGCGCGAGCCTGAGCGCGCGAAACGATCTGACGAACCCCGGCGAGGTCGATGCGGTCGTTCCCGATCTCCACGCTCGTGCGGCCGAAAACCTTCACATGCCGGGGTCTGCGGCCACGCCGCGGACGGATGGAACACGGATCGGGACAGCGGTGCCGCCACGGCCACGACACGCCGCCCGCCTGCGTCTCGCGGCCGGTCGGATGCGCGGCGGCGACGGCTGTGGCCGCCTCCGTGAGATCGACGGGTCGGTATCGGATCATCCCGAGCACCCGATCCGCGACGTCCAGGTAGTCGCCCGATCCTCCGATCACCAGCACGGTGCTTGCGCCCGCGTCGCTATACAGGCTTCTTGCCCGGTCGACGAGGGGGGTGATGGGCTCGTCCTCTCCCGTTACCAGCGCCTGCATGCGCCGGTCGCGGATCATGAAGTTGGTGGCTGCGGTGTCCTCGTCGATGAGCAGCAGGCGCGATCCCGCCTCGAGCGCTTCGATGATGGCGGCCGCCTGGCTGGTGGAGCCGGAGGCGTTGGCGGTGGCGAAGCGGGTCGTGTCCTGGCCGCCGGGCAGCCTGCCGATGAACGGCGAGATGTCGACGCCCACCACCGAACGGCCGTCCTCGGCCTGGATTCTGGTCGCGCCCGGATCGGCAACCACGCATTCGCGCCCGTCGCCGGGTCGGTGATTGTACACGCCCCGGGCAACGGCATCGAGCAGCGTCGACTTGCCGTGATAGCCTCCCCCGACGATCAGCGTGATCCCGCGCGGAACGCCCATACCGGTCAGCGGAGCGGCATTGAGGCGATCGAGCGCGACCCGCAGGCTGTCCGGGGAGCTGAATGCGACCGCTTGATCTTCGGCGAGGGGACGATCATCGACGCCGCTACGCCGGGGCAGCGTCGAGCCGTCGGCGACGAACGCCACCAGACCCAGACCCGCCAGCTGCGACCGCATGTGGTCGGCGTCCTCGTTGACTTCGGCGTGGCGGCGGATCTGGGCGGGGTCGTGCGCACGAGCGACCAGCGTGGCGGCGACCAGCGCCGGCAGCGTGTCCAGGAGCAGTCTCTGCGCCTGACGGCCCCGCACCCGACGCCCGGAAGCCGGGAGCCCCACGGTGAAGCGCGCCTCCACGGTGCCGTCGGCCGCAACCATGACGGCCGTGTTCGACAGAACCACCTGCCCGGGGTCCGCCATGGCGATCTCGCCGCTCCTGCCGCTCCCCATCCTCCGGTCACGAGTGGCTCGGGCCCGCGTGGCGAAGGAGCGGGCGAGGAGGCACGAGACGCCCGTCCGCCGCGGGGAAGTGGACAGCACGGGCGGATCGAAGCCGGCGTTTTCCGGAGCGAGCACGACGGCCACGCGGCTGGGCGCGGCGAAGGGGTCGCCTTGCACCCGGCGAACTTCGAGGTTGAATTGCGGTAGGGACCAGGCACCCCGCAGTTCCCTGTAGGCGGGGTATCCGCGCCCGTCGATTCTGCGCAGCGTGCGTCGGAGATCCTCTTCGGTCCTGCCCATGGGCTCCAGCATCAGTGAGGTGTTGACGTGCTACATAGGAGACACACCCGAAGCCTCGGATTGATCCTGGCGCTTGCGGGCGGCCTCGCCGCCTGTTCCGACAGCGAGGTGGTGGGCATCCGGCCCGACTTGAGCTGCGGCACCCTCGACCCGGCGTTTCTCGCCGATGGCGGCGTGGGGCGCGACGGGATCCCCGCGCTGACCGATCCTGCCTTTGCGCCTGCAGAGGACG
The DNA here is from genome assembly GCA_963662845.2 of Longimicrobiales bacterium. Taxonomy (GTDB): domain Bacteria; phylum Gemmatimonadota; class Gemmatimonadetes; order Longimicrobiales; family Gaopeijiaceae; genus Bin94. The sequence continues at coordinate 388,735 of CAXXCM010000008.1, forward strand.
AATCGGCGGCCGGATACCTTTCCGGCGCGAATCGGGTGATCGGGGTCCGGGTCGGCGGCGAGTGGCTGGCCATTCCGCACAATATAATGTATCGTCACGAGATAGTCAATCTGAACCGGGAGGGCCACCAGATCGCGGTCACCTACTGTCCCCTCACGGGATCGGCACTGGCATTCGACCGGACTTCCGTCGGAGGCGCCGAGTTCGGCGTGTCGGGACTGCTTTTTCAGGCCAACCTCGTCATGTACGACCGACATTCGGACGACTCGCTCTGGCCGCAGATGCACGGCGCGGCGGCATGCGGTCCCCGGGAGGGAGCCGCCCTCGCGCGCCATCCGGTTGTGGAGATGACCTGGGCAGGGTGGAAGGGTGTTTTTCCAGGTTCGTCGGTCGTGGGCCTCGAGCCGTTCGATCACGATACCTACCGGATCAATCCGTATGGGAGCGCGTACGAAGACCCCAACAACCCGGACTATCTCGGCTTTCCAATCCCGCGCGACGACGACCGGCGGCTGCCCAAGGAGCGCGTCCTGGGTCTTCCGGGGGCCGCGGACCAGCCTCCGATCGCGTTTCCCTTCCACGCCATGGATGCGCGCGGCGAAAGGTGGGTCGCCGAGTTCGACTACGGTGGCGAGGCGGCCGCCGTCTTCTGGGACCGCAGCCGTTTTGCGGCCGTGGCCGTGCGTCCCGTTGCCGGGGGCCGCCGGCTTGCCTTCCGAGTCGAGGAGGACGCGATCGTCGACGCCGAGACCGGGTCGCGGTGGTCGGTGGCCGGCGTCGCGACCGAGGGTGCGCTGGCGGGGGAACGGCTCGCGATCATCCCGGAAGCGTACGTCGCGTTCTGGCTGGCGTGGGCCGGGTTCCACCCAGGGACGCAGCTTCTCGTCGAGTGAACGTCGTGTGGTGGACGCGGTCCATGGGGCGCCGCGCCGGCCGGGGCGGCCGCCGGACCGGGTCGCTGGCGGGATCCGTGGTCGTCGCGCTGGCCTGTGGTGGCGGCGACGCCGGGGCACAGTGGGTGGAGGATCCGGGCAAGGGATGGTTCGCTCTGGCCGTCTACCATCAGGACACGCGCGAGCACTTCGGAACGACCGGCGAGGTGCGTCGGTTCTTCGCAGACGGACGCGCGCTCACGACATCGTCGTTTCTGACGGCGGCGGTCGGGCTGGTGCCCAACATCGACCTCTGGACCCAGTTCTCCTTCAGTCGCCTGCGCTACGACGACGTCGCCGGGGACCGGACCTCCACGGGCTTCGGCGACACCCGGCTGTGGCTGCGCGTGGCGCCCCTTGCATGGCTGGCGCCCGACCTGCCGCTGGCCGTCCGGGGCGGCGTCAAGGCACCCCTGGGGGACTTCGACGTCAACGCCGAGATCATCCCTCTGGGAGACGGGCAGCGGGACTGGGAGCTGCTGGCAGAGCTGGGCCATTCGTTCTGGCCCCGCTCGCTGTACCTGTCGGGGTGGGCCGGCTATCGATGGCGCGAGGAGAATCCGGAATCGAGAAAGGACTTCGGAAACGAGTTCTTCTACTACCTGCAATTGGGCGGGCGATTGGGCCGCCTGGGCTACAGGGTTGCCTTGGACGGATGGGACGGCGCCTCGGGGGTGACAGAGGGGATCGCCGTGCCCGGATTCCAGAGGGACCTCGTGCAGGTTCAGCCGTCCGTGCTCTATGATGTGGGTTCCGGGCAGTTCGAGGTGGGCGCTCGCTTCGCGCTGAAGGGGAACAACCTTCCGGCGGGGACGGCGTTCATGGCACAGTACTTCAGCAGATGGGAGCTGTTCTGATGGATCACAGGGCAAGCTGGCGAGTTTTCGGGATGGTCGTGGTTGCGGGCGCTGTGGGTTGCGCTCCCGAGGGCGACCCGACGAGTGGCGGGGCGACCGCTGCGGCGCCGCAGGTGGCGTCTTCGACGGGCGGTGTGGTCGTGGCGGCGCAACCGTTGGCGGCCGAGGCCGGGGCGGCCATGCTGCGGGCGGGTGGCAACGCCGCCGATGCCGCCGTCGCGGCGGCCTTCGCCGTTTCGGTGGTGGAGCCGTCGATGAACAGCATTGGAGGCCGCACCCAGATCCTGCTGCGGCTGCCGGACGGCACACTGGCGGGGATCGACGCGACGACGCAGGCACCCGCCACCTACGATCCCGACACCGCGCCCCAGGCCTCCTACGGCTATCCGACCGTGGGCGTCCCGGGGGCCATTGCGGGGCTTACGAAGCTGTTGCGCGAACACGGAACGCTGCCGCTGGCGGACGTGATGGCGCCGGCCATCGCGCTCGCCGAGGAAGGCTTCCGTCTTCTGCCCGGGGAAGCGGCGCGCCACCGCGCCGGCGTCGATGAGTTGGCCGAGTTCGAGGGCTCGCGCGCCCACTTCCTCGACCAGGGCGGCGACACCCGCGCGCCCGGCGACACCTTCGTCCAGCAGGACCTCGCGGCGACCCTGCGGGCCATCGCCGAGGGTGGGGCCGACGCGTTCTACCGCGGTCCGATCGCGGAGCGGATCGTGGCCGACATGGAGGCGCACGGAGGAGCGGTCACCGCCCAGGCTCTTGCGGACTACGAGGCTCTGGACGCCTCCGTCGTGCGCGGCAGCTACCGCGGCTTCGACCTGGTGGGCACGGACAGTCCGGCGTCCGGCGCGGTGACCATCGGCATCCTCCACATCCTCGAGCACTTCGACATGGCGTCGCTCGACGACGACAGTTGGGCCGGGCTGGTGGGCACGGCGATCGCGCGGGCGTTCGATGCGCGAACCGGCGCCCGTGGGAGCACCGCCGGCGGTCTCGCGTTCATGACCGACAAGGAATGGGCGGCCGACATCGCAGCCGGGATCGAGGTTCCGGGAGCGCGGCAGGCCGTGGCAACGGCCGTCTCGGCGGCCGACTGGAACGACGACGCGTGGGGTCCCTCGCACGGACACACGACCCACCTGTCGACCGCCGACGGCGCGGGCATGTACGTGGCGCTCACCCAGACGATCGGTCCCAATCTCGGCTCCAAGGTGGCGACGCCGGGGCTTGGCTTCCTGTACGCCGCGACGCTGGGCGGCTACCTGGGTCACATGGAGCCGGGCGAGCGGGCGCGCTCCAGCATCTCACCGCTCATGGTGCTTCAGGATGGCGAGCCCGTGCTGGTGCTCGGCGCGGCGGGCGGCGCCAGGATCATCTCGGCGGTGGTGCAGGCGGTTCTGCGCGTGGTCGATCAGGACATGAGTCTGCCCGACGCGCTGGCGGCCGCGAGGGTCCACCCCATCGACGGCGGCATCGCGATGGAGACGTCTCCCGGAATCGGATGGTCGACCGAAGCGATCGCCGAGGTGGAGTCGTGGGGAATGGAGGTCGAGGAGATTGAGAGGGACGGCGCGTTCGGACGCATACACGGGATCTGGGTGAACCGCGGCACGGGTGAAAGGGTGGGCGTGGCCGACCCGGACTGGGAGGGGGCGGCGATCGTGCCGGGGGAGCGGCCATGAAGTGCCGCCGGTTGCGGGCGAGGTGCCCCAGAGTCGACGTGCTGGCCCTCTTTGCCATCCTTGGCCTCGTTGCCTGCCAGGCCGCGCCCACCTACGACACCATCCTGCGGGGCGGTCAGGTGCTGGACGGCACTGGCGCCCCCGCCCGGCAAGTGGATGTCGCCATCGATGACGGCCTGATCGCGGCGGTGGGCGACTTGGGCGACGCCGGCGCCGAGACCACCCTCAACGTCGCCGGTCTCTACGTCAGCCCGGGCTTCATCGACACGCACTCCCATGCCGGGCCGGCCCTGGCCACCGGTGAACTCAGTCAGGGCGAGCCTCTCCTGGCGCAGGGCCTCACGACGGTTGTGGTGAATCCCGATGGCGGTGGGCCGGTGGATCTCGTGGCGCAGCGCGCCTCTCTGGAATCGGACGGGCTCGGTGTGAACGTGGCCCTGCTGGTGCCGCACGGGTCGGTCCGCAGGCAGGTTCTCGGCATGGAGGATCGGACGCCCACCGAAGACGAGATGGAGAGGATGCGTGACCTCGTCCGCGCCGGGATGGAGGCGGGTGCGTGGGGGCTGTCGTCCGGCACCTTCTACACGCCGGGCAGCTATTCCGACAATTCCGAGCTGGTCGAGCTGGGTCGGGTCGCGGGTGAGTTCGACGGCATCTACACGAGCCACATCCGCGACGAGTCCAACTACACGATCGGCGTCGTGGCAGCGGTCGAAGAGGTGATCGAGGTTGGCCGCAAGGCGGGAATCACTGCGGTCGTCACGCACATCAAGGCGCTGGGTCCGCCGGTCTGGGGCGCCTCGACCGCGATTGTGGATCGGATCGACGCCGCGCGCGCCGAGGGACTGTCCGTGTACGCCGATCAATACCCGTATCTGGCATCGGCCACGGGGCTCTCGGCGGCGCTCCTGCCGCGCTGGTCCCAGGTTGGCGGGAGCGAGGCCTTCGCTGCACGCGTGGCCGACCCCGACACGAACGAGCGCATCCGCGCGGCCATGGTGGAGAACCTTGCCCGCCGGGGGGGCGCGGACCGGATTCAATTCCGTCGCTTTGCCCCGGATCCCTCCATCGAGGGGCGCCTTCTCTCGGATCTGGCCGAGGAGAGCGCTGCAGACCCCATCGACGTGGCGCTGGAACTGATTCTGCAGGGCGGCCCGTCGATCGTCTCCTTCAACATGAGCGAGGAGGACCTTCGCAGATTGATGGTCCAGGACTGGACGATGACGTCGTCCGACGGCGGCCTGCCCCTGTTCGGGGTCGGCGTTCCCCACCCGCGTTCCTACGGTGCCTTCGCCCGCAAGATCGGCAGGTTCGTCTTCGAAGAGGGGGTGCTGACGCTGGAAGCCGCCGTGCGCACGATGACCGCGCTCCCCGCCCAGGTCATGGGCCTCGACGACCGGGGCCGGATCGAGACGGGGATGGTCGCCGACCTCGTCGTCTTTTCGGAAGACTTCCGGGACAACGCGACGTTCACCGAGCCGCATCAGCTGTCGTCGGGGGTCGTCCATCTGTTTGTGGCCGGCGAGGCCGCGATCCTGAACTCCGACTTCACCGGAGCGCGTGCCGGGCGGGTGTTGACACGCCCCTGAAGAGGGGGGCTAGCGGGGTACCACGCCGTAGCGCCTCAGAACCTCCAGCGTCTCGGCGATGGGAAGCGCTTCCCTCGCCCCCCAGCGGCTCCTGACCGTCGTGGCCTTGAACATGGAGTTGTAGACCGCTTCCTCGGTCGCCTCCACGGTGGCCTGAAACAGCGCCGACATGTTGTTGTTGGAAAGATCCTCGACAGTCCGCACAACGTCTCCGGGACGTCGGCGAACGCCGGGCGCGGTCGAGAAGCCGATCACGTAGTCACCCGATCCGTTGCCGGCGAAGGAACCCGTGCGCGAGAGCCCCATCACGGCCCGCATGGCCACGCGCTCCAGGTTGCGTTCCGAGAGCGGGGCGTCGGTCGCGACGACCATCATGATCGAACCCTGCGACTGGCCGTCCGGATCCTCCTGCGACCGGCCTCCGAAGTCCCGCTCGCCACGTCCGGTCCCGTCTTCGTCGCGGCCCGCTTCAACCTGGTCGCGAAAGGCGTAGCGGCCGAGTTCCTCGCCCACCGGCGCACCGGCGATCCGCAGAATGCCGCCGAAGTTCGACTGAACCAGCACGCCGACCGTGTAGCCCCCCAGCGACTCGGGCAGCACTCGCGAACTCGTGCCGATTCCGCCCTTCCATCCAAACGCCGAGGTCCCGGTGCCCGCACCCACTGCGCCCTCTTCCACCGGGCCTGCCGCAGCACCCTCGAGCGCGGACCTGACATGATCGGCGGTGATCGGACGGTTGCGGATGTCGTTGAGACCACCGTCGTTCGTTTCACCCACGACCGGGTTGATGGAACGGACACGCTCCATCCCGTCGAGGGCGAGCGCCCACTCGACCATGGCGTCGGCGGCCTTCCACACGCAAAGGGTGCAGGTGAGCAGAATGGGCGTCTCCAGCTCGCCGAGCTCGTCCACCTGGGTCACGCCAAGCAGCTTGCCGAAGCCGTTGCCCACATGCATCGCGGCGGGGACGCGGTCGAAGTAGAGGTTGCCACCGTGCGGTCGGATCGCGGTCACGCCGGTCCGGACATCGTCGCCCGCTATGACCGTCGTGTGGCCGACCAGGACTCCGGCGACGTCCGTGATGGCGTTGTGCGTGCCGGGAGCGAAGATGCCCACCTCGATCCCGAGGTCGCGGGCGCGGGGACGTTCGGCTTCCTGCGCGGAAGCATTGGGTGCGAGCATCGGCGGTGCCAGGGCAAAGAGGGCGAAGAGGGCGAACGGCGGTGGAGGGGGGCAGGGACGGCGACGTAGGCGCATGACGATCCTCACGGGTCAGAGCGCTCCGGCGACCATGAGGCCGAGGAGAAGGGGGTGATAGAGGAGAGAGCCCAGAAACACGCGGTTGCAGCGCTGCCGGGTGGGATCGACGAGGAAGGCCAGCGTGACAAAAACCATCCCGACCCCGAGCGTCAGGGCCCCCGCCAGGTACAGGCCGTCGGCCATGCCCAGGAGAGCCGGCACGGTGCTGAGCGCAAGCAGAGCCACGGCGTACCCGGTCATGAGTCTGGAAATGAGTCCCGCCGACCCCGCCGGAACGAGCTGGAAGCCTGCCCGCTCGTAGTCGTCGCGCAGATTCCATCCCAGAGCGAGCACGTGGATGAGTTGCCACAGGAAGAGAATCCCGAACAGCGTCATTCCGCGTGCATCGATGCCGCCGGTGTGGGCGGTCCAGCCCACCAGCACGGGGAGAGCGCCGGGTATTGCACCGACGGGCGTCGCGATCGGCGAACGGAGCTTGAGCGGAGTGTAGACCCCGTCGTAGAGAAAGGCCGAGGCGGCGGTGACCAGCGCCGGCATCCAGCCGAGCCAGAACCACAGGTGGCCGACCCCCGCAACCAGGAGAACCCACCCGAACGCTGCCGCCCTTCCGGGAGCGATGCGGCCCGAAGGAACGGGACGTGGCCGCGTCCGAATCATGAGGCTGTCGGGCCCGCGCTCCAGGTACTGGTTCAGAGCCAGCGCACCGGCCGAGGCAAGCCCAACACCGATGGTGAGGTGAAGGAGATCGGCGACAGCCACGACCGGCAGGGCCGCCACGAGGTATCCCGCCAGCGCCGTCACCGCGACGAAGGAGGTGATGCCGGGTTTCGTCAGTTCCACATAGGCGCCAAGGCCACCGATTCGCCCGGCGCGGATCCTGTCCTCAAGCGTCACAGCAGCCCCTGCACCAGTCCGCCGTCGACCTGCATGGTATGTCCCGTGATGTACGAAGCCGCCTCCGAAGCCAGAAAGGCCACCGCGTTGGCAAACTCGTCCGGCTGCCCGATGCGCCCGGCGGGGATGTCGGCGGCGATGCTCTCCAGGACCTCCCGCCGGGAAGTGCCGCGCGCGGCCGCCTGGGAGTCGATCAGCGACTCGACGCGGGCCGTCTGGATGAACCCCGGGGCCACCACGTTGCACAGAACGCCCTCTGACGCAAGCTCGCGCGAGATCGTCTTGATGAATCCCACCACCCCCGGCCTGGCGGTGTTCGAGAGCAGCAACCCCTTCACGGGCTGCTTGACCGAAACGGAGGTGATGGCGATCACCCGGCCCCATCCGTTCTTCCGCATCGTCGGCAGCGCCGCCAGGGTGAGCTGGACGGTGGACATGAGGTTGACTTCCAGCGCGTCCCTGTAGGCGCCTGGCGCGAAGTCGTCGACCCCGCCCGGCGGGGGTCCCCCGGCGTTGGCAACCAGGACGTCCAGACGGCCGAACTCCTCGAGTGCGCACCGCACCAGCGCGCTGCAGACCTCCGGGTCCGAGACGTCTCCGGCTGCCGCGACGACCCGGCGCCCGGTCTCACGAGCGATCTCGTCGGCCACGGCGGCCAGGGTGTCGGCTGAACGCGAGTTGACCACAACATCGGCCCCTTCGCGCGCCAGACGCTCGGCCACGGCGCGCCCAAGCCCCTTCGAGGCGCCCGCGACGAGAGCAACTCTATTGTGAAGTCCGAGGTCCAAGGGACATTCTCCTGTGTGTCGGCGAAATCACGGTCGCATCACGACCAGAGGCCCGGGGGCGGAAAAGTTGTTCGCCACCCGACGGCGCGGCAAGCCGCAGCCGACCCTTGCTATGGAAACCCCGCCGTCGGCCCCTTGGTAGTATCATTGAGTGACAACCGCAGCGAACCGGACGAAGGCACCGCAATAGGATGAGCGATCTGGACGTCGGCAGTCGGCGCCGGAGGGATCGGAGGCACTGGAGGTACGCGTACCTCGCGTCGTTTCTCTTCCACCTTGCGGTCCTGTTTCCCGGCGGAAGTCGGCCCATCCCCCCGTCCCCATTCGCGGCGGCGGGTCCGAGGGCGAACGACAGCCGTGCGGCCGCGGGTGGAATGCAGACGATGAACATCGTGACGCCGCCGCCCCGTCCCGTCCAGCGACCCCTGGTGCCGCTGATCGTCGACATCGAGATCGAGCCCGTGGAGATCGAGCCGGAACCGGTGGATGTCGCTGCCGTCATAGGCGAGCGACCCGGCCTGGACGATCCCGGACTGGCGAACGGGGACGGCCAGGGAGACGGTGGCACTGCGGACACCGGGCTGCGGCGCCTGGTTCCTCCGACTCCCCGCGGGATGATCATCCCACCCGCCAACAGGAATCTGCGAGGCGTGGAGGTGCAGGTCTGGGTCTTCGTCGACGAATACGGCCAGGTGGTGGCCGACTCCACCCGCCTCGACCCTCCGACCCGCGACCGCGGCTTCAACCGCCAGCTCATTCGCGAGGCGGCACAGTGGGTGTTCCGGCCCGGCACGAGGGACGGCGAGCCGGTCGCGTCGTGGTTCCCCTACAAGATCAGCATGTAGGCCATGCGAAGAGCGGCCAAGCGAATCCTGTGGGTGGACGACGAGATCGACCTGCTGCGCCCCCACCTCCTCTTCCTCCGGCAGCGGGGATACGATGTCGACGGGATCACGAACGGCGACGATGCCCTCGCGCTGCTGCGCGGCCAGGCCTACGACCTGATCCTTCTCGACGAGCACATGCCCGGTCGGCGCGGACTCGAAGTGCTCCAGCTCATCCAACGCGACGATCCGCACGCCCGCGTGGTCATGGTCACGAAGTCCGAGGAGGACCGCACCATGACCGAGGCGATCGGCCGCCAGGTCGAGGACTACCTCGTGAAGCCGACCAGTCCGCGCCAGGTGCTGTCGGTGGTCACGCGCATACTCGAGGGATCGTCGATCAGGCAGCAACGGGCGGCCCAGGACTTCGCCACCCAATGGCCGGCCCTGGCCCGCATGCGCGAACAGGCGGCCAGCGCGCGCGACTTCGCCCGCCTGCATCTGGAGCTGGTCGATTGGCATCTTCGCCTGGAGAGCGCGGGCGAGACCGGTCTGCTCGGCACGGTGGAATCGCTGCAAGAGGATCTGCGCCACGACTTCGGCCGCTGGATCACGGTCAACTATCCACGCTGGGTGCGGGGCCGCGGAATGCGACCGGAGCTGTCGGTCGACGTTGTGGAACGCCGCCTGCTCCCGCTCCTGGGCAAGGATCCGGTCTTCTTCGTGGTGCTGGACTGCATGCGCTTCGACCAATGGCGCGCCATCTCGCCGCTGCTCGGCGAGTACTTCGATGTCCACGAGGGCTACCACTACTCGATCCTCCCCACCGCGACGCCCTACGCGCGCAATGCCATCTTCTCGGGCCTCTTTCCCGACGAAATCGCCAGGGCGAGGCCCCAGTGGTGGGACGCGTCGGATGACGAGGGCTCGCTGAACGCGTTCGAGGAAGAGATGCTCCGGGAGCAGCTGCGCCGACTGACTGGCAAGGATGTCCCGGTCCACTACGAGAAGGTTTTCAGCGACAGAAAGTCGGAGCAGGTGAGAGCCCGGGTCAGGGCGGCCGCCCGGCGGCGGGGCGCGGTTGTCGCCATGGTCTTCAACTTCGTGGACCTGATGACGCACGGGCGCTCCGAGTCGCCGATCCTGATGGAGGTGGCCAAGGACGAAGCCGCGCTGAGGCAGCTGACCCGGTCGTGGTTCGAGCGCTCCACGGCCTTCTCGGTGCTGAAGGAGGCCGCCGCCGAGGGGTATCGCGTCGTCTTCACCACCGACCACGGCAGCATTCACTGCCGCCGCCCGGCGACCGTCTACGCCCGGCGCGGCGCCAGCGCGAATCTGCGGTACAAGTTCGGCGGCAACCTCCGCGCGCGAGATCCGAGCTCGGCGCTGCTGACCACTCGCGCGACCGACCTTCGACTGCCGGGGGCGCGACCGGGCATGACGTACCTGGTGGCCCTGGACGACTACTTCTTCGTCTATCCGACCAAGCTGCGCGAGTACCAGCGCCGATATCGGAACTCCTTCCTCCACGGCGGCATATCGCCCGAAGAGATGATCGTGCCGGTCGCGGTGCTCAGGCCGCGGCCCCGGTGACCGCACGGGACACGGGCCGGGTGTGACCATGGCTCTCTGGCGAAGGATCCTTTCGTACCTGGGTCCGCATCGTGTCCCTCTGGCGCTGGCCGCACTGGCGAGCGCCCTCTACGCCGCGCTGGACGCATTCTCGATTGTGGTGCTGATCCCGTTCCTGGAGACGGTGTTCGGTGACGGCGCCGCCGGCGAGCCCGATCGCATCGATCAGGCCCTGGACTTCACGGTCGGCAGGTTCGTGGATCTCGAAGGCGAGCCGCAGGCGGTCGTCGGTGGGATCATCGTCTTCATTCTGGTGCTGGTCGCGGTCAAGAACGCGGTCGAGTTCGTGCGCGCCTACCTGTCGGCACGCGTGGAGCAGGGCGTCACGCGGGATCTGCGCAACCGGGTGTACGGGCACCTGCTGCAGCTCGACCTCGCCTTCTTCGGGCGAGTGCGGACGGGCCAGATCGTGTCGCGCCTGACCCACGACATCGAACAGTTGCGCACGCTCGTGACGGCCGAGCTGATCAAGTCGCTGTCGTCGCTGCTCCTCTTCGCCGCCACCCTCTACTGGATGCTGATCGTGTCCGTCCAGCTGACCGTCGCCGCCTTCATCGTCGTGCCGATGACGATGGTGATCTGGGGGCCCCTGGTCCGGCGTCTGCGTCACGGCGACCGGGCGGTTCTGAACACGGCTGGCGAGGTGAACGCGCATGTCCAGGAGACCGTTTCGGGCATCCGCATGGTGAAGGCCGCGTCGGCGGAGCGACTGGAGCGCAACCGCTTCCGGAGGCTCACGGGCGACTACTACGACACCTTCCTGCGCACGGTGCGTCTGCGTGCCCTTGCCGGCCCGATCACCGAGGTGTTCGTCGCGATCGGAACGGCCGTGCTCCTATGGTATGGGGCGCGCATGGTGGTGCTTGACGGATCTCTCACGGGAGAGGAGTTCATCGGCTTCATCTTCCTCAGCACCAGGCTGTATGCGCCGGTCAAGTACCTGAGCAAGCTGCCCACCCTCATCCAGCCCGGCCTGGTCGGAGCCGAGCGCGTCTTCGAGTTCCTGGACGCCCCGGCCGAAATACGGGACCGACCGGGCGCGCGGCCATTCGCCGGGGTCAAGCACGGCATCCGCTATCGCGACGTCCGCCTGGAGTACCGCAAGGGCGAGCCGGTGCTGCGGGACCTGTCCTTCGTCGCCCCTTCCGGCCACACGGTCGCGATCGTGGGGCCAAGCGGCGCCGGCAAGACGAGCGTCGTGGATCTGCTGGGACGGTTCTACGAGCCGACCGCAGGAGCGATCGAGATCGACGGCATCGACACTCGCGACCTTCAACTCGCGTCGCTGCGGGCGGGGCTGGGAATCGTGTCACAGGATACCGTGCTCTTCCACGACACGGTGCGCGCCAACATCTCCTACGGCAACGAGGACGCCCCGGCCGAACGCGTCGAGGCGGCCGCGCGCGCCGCACTGGCCCACGATTTCGTGACGAGCCTTCCGCAGGGGTACGAGACCGTGGTCGGGGAGCGCGGCGCCACGCTGTCGGGGGGACAGCGCCAGCGGATTGCGATTGCGCGGGCCATGTTCCGCGACCCGCCGATCCTCATCCTTGACGAGGCCACCAGCGCGCTCGACACCGAATCGGAGAGGCTCGTCCAGGAGGCGATGGAGGGGCTGCTGGCCGGACGCACCGTCTTCGTGATCGCGCATCGGCTGTCGACGATCCAGCTTGCCGATCTGATCGTGGTGGTGGACCGGGGCCGGATCGTGCAGCAGGGAACCCACGCGTCGCTCATGGCGGAGGGCGGCCTGTACCGTCGGCTGAGGGAGCTGCAGTTCCGGTGAAGGCCCTCCGGCACCGAATCGAGTATGCCCTGCTGCGCGTGGTGGCGACGGTTTGCGCGTTCCTGCCCGAAGTCCTGGCGGACCGGGCCGGCGCGGCGCTGGGGTGGATCGTGGCGCGCGTGGGTCGTCCGCGCTGGGGCGTGGTGAGCGAGCACCTGCGGTTGGCGTTCCCCGACCGCGACGAGCGCTGGCGGCGAGCGGTGGGGCGGCGCTGCTACGCGCACCTGGGGGCCGAGGCGGTGGCGATGTTCCGCCTCGCCGGGATGAGCACCAGGGCGCTGCTGGATCGCACCACGGTGGTCGGCCTCGAGAGCGTGGAGAAGGCCGCGCGGGAGGGGCGGGGCGTGGTGGTGGTGAGCGCCCACCTGGGCAACTGGGAGGTGGGCGGGGCGGCGGTGGCGGCGCGTGGGTGTCCGATGGACATCGTCGTGGCACGGCAACGCAACGAGCTCTTCGACCGCTACCTGACGCGATCCCGCAAGAGGCTCGGCTTCGGGATCATCCCGCGCGGCGAGGCCCGCCGGGGCGTTCTCCGGGCGCTCAAGGAGGGGCGCGCGGTCGGGATCATGGGCGACCAGGACGCGCGCCGCGCAGGCGTCTTCGCGGACTTCTTCGGTCGGCCGGCCTCGACGGCGCGAGGCCCGGCGGTGCTCGCGATGAGAGCGGGGGCCGAAGTCGTCACGATGTTCGCGATCCGGCGTCCGGGGTGGCGGCCCCGCTACACGGTGCATCTCGAGCCGCTCGCCAGGACGGTGCGGGGCGGCGGCGGGTCGGTCGCGCGGGACGAGGCGGTGGTCGCGTTGACCCAGGCGTTCACGAACCGCATCGAGGAGCGCGTCCGCGAGCATCCGGGCCAGTATCTGTGGCTGCACCGGCGCTGGAAGACGCTCCCGGATGGCTGACGGACAACCCTGAGCGGAACGCCATCGTCCCATCGGGTATAGGTTTAGTGAGCTGGGCGGTCCAATCCCTCAACCGCGTGTCCAACTGCATCGAGCATGGTCTACATATGCATCCCCAGCCGGGACGAAGACCGAACCATCGGCGTTCTGCTCTGGAAGATCCGTGAGGTGATGACGAGCCTCGAGCGTGACTTTCACGTCGTCGTGCTCGACGACGGGTCCCAGGACGGCACGCGCGACCTTCTGAAGAAATACCAGCGGGTGATGCCGCTGACCGTGCTCCGCGAAAGCGAGCCCATTGGCTACGGTGCGGCGGTGGAAAGGCTCCTGCGCACCGCGTCGGGGTTCACCCGCTACCCGAAGCGGGACGCCATCGTCACGATGCAGGGCGACTTCACCGAGCATCCCGATCATCTGCCCATGCTGGTCAAGTCGTTCGAGGGCGGTGCCGACATCGTGGTCGGGGAGTCCGCTTCCAACCCGGGTTCGCCGCCTCGATCCGTCCGCCTGGCGCGCTGGTTGGGCGGTGCCCTGCTCGGAGGACGCGGCGGCGCTGCCGAGGGCGATCCGTTCCACGGCTTTCGCGCCTACCGTGCCATCGTGGTGCGCAAGGCGCTGCGCGCAGCTCGCGACGGTGCGCTGGTCACGACCGACGGATGGGCGGCGAACGCGGAACTCCTCAGGGTGCTGACACCCTATGCGCGTCGGGTGGCGTCGGTGCCGGTCGAGACGAGGTACGACATTCGCTGGCGATCCTCGCGATTTCGGGTCTTCGCCACCGTCCGCGAAATCCTGCGCCTGCGACGACTGTCCCCGGCGGGACCGGAGGGTCGCCGTGCCGTCTGAAACGCGACGATTCGGCTCCGTGCGACCGTCGACTGTCCGACATGCGGTGCTGGTACTGGGGCTCGCGCTGCCGCTGCCGCCGAGCATCGCCGCCCAGCAGGCCACGCTCGTGCTCGACACGCTCGCCGCCGCGAGCCACAAGGTCGCCGACATCCCATTCGAGCCCGGCGAAGAGATGCGGTTCAAGTTGCGGGCCAGCATCTTCGGGGGCGGCAAGGCGCATATGACCGTTGGCCCGGTCGAGACCCTGCGCGGCCACGAGACCTTCCCGGTGGTGTGGCAGATCCAGGGGAGCGCGCTCGGCATCGGCCTGAGCGACAAGTTCTACAGTTGGATGGACACGGAAACCCTGGTCTCGCGTCGCTTCGTCAAGGACCAGGAAACGCTGGGGAGAAAGCGCTACCGAGAATACGACTTCTATCCCGAGAAGCGCCTCGTCCATCGCATCGACTACGACACGACCTTCGCCCTCCCCACCTCGCTGCCCCTCGACGACATCTCGTTCGTGTACTTCGCTAGGACGCTGCCTCTCGAGGTCGGCGAGACCCACACCCTGAACCGGTTCTACAAGGACGACGGCAATCCCGTCATCCTGAATGTTCTCCGGAAGGACAGCACCGAAGTTCCGGCGGGGGTGTTCCCCACCATCGTTGTCCAGCCGATCATTCGCACCAGCGGTCTCTTCGGCGAGGGGGGCGAGGCCGAGATCCACTTCTCGGATGACGAGAGGCGCCTGGTCGTGTACATGCGTGCCGACCTCGGTGCCCTGCTGCCGACGCTGGAAATGGAGCTGGAGTCGGTCGTGTCGGGAACGTCCGGGAAGATCGGTGCCGGTGCCGGCGATCCCGCTGCAACCGCCGGCGGCGCATCCAGCCGACCCGCCGCCAAGCGGACGGGAGGGCCGCGCTGATACCGGGCCAGCGCAAGCTCCGGCTCGGCACGACCTGGATCCTCGCAATCGCCTTCTTCTGGCTCGCCAGGCCGCACCCGGCTTCGCTGTGGGCGGGCGGCGCCATCGTCTCGGTCGGGCTCCTCGTGCGCGGCTGGGCGGCCGGCATCCTCGAGAAGGATCGAGAACTCGCGGTTTCCGGCCCGTACGCCTTCACCCGGAATCCGCTCTACCTGGGCAGCTTCGTGGCGGGTATCGGAGGCGCGGTCGCGGGCGGGCGACTCTGGTTCGGCCTGCTCTTCGTCGCCTTCTTCGCCTGGATGTACGGGGGCACCATGACGCGCGAGAACGACGCCCTCGCCCAGCGCTTCGGCGACCGCTACCGGCACTACCGCAAGTCCGTGCCCGCCTTTCTCCCCCGCCGCCCCCGCCATCGGCCCACTACCGAGGCGGCGCGCGCCCCCACATCGTTCTCGCTCGCCCGCTACGCCCGCAATCGCGAATACGAGGCCCTGCTCGGTGCGGTCGCGGCCTTCGTCCTGCTGGCGCTGAAGGCCGCGGCGGGCTGACCCGATCCCGCGTAACGCCTCAGCTCCGATCCATCTCCATCACGTATAGAACAGGCCCCCGCAGGGTCCGTCCCTTTGCCGTGACCCTGAAGTCGTAGCGACCCGGCTCGGGGAACACCACGTCCTCCAGAGGCATCACCAGGCGGGTGCGTGGAGGCGGGCGACCGGGCGGCCGAGGCGTGACCTCGGAGTGCCCCTCGACCGTGAGCGTGGGCCGTCCGCCCGGCCCGCGGACATCGACCTTGAAGGCGTAGCGACCGGAATCGGTGCGGTCCCATTCCAGCGACAGCACCAGAGTCATCCGCTCCTGGCGGGCGGGGAATCCCGGTGCGTAGAGATCGTGGAAGACGCCGCTCATGTCGAGCTTGCCGTCAGGTGAAGCCGTGGCGTGATCGCAGACCGCCGAGGCCAGGATTCTCACAGTTCTCTCGGATCGTGCATTGGGAAGACCGGGCTTTCTTGCGTTGATCGGGATGTTGCGTACCTTATGGGCTTCGCCCCGCAGGCATGTGGACCTCCGGCGCCGCCGGCAGGCCATCCCGGGTAACCGACCAATTACGAGGAGGAGTAGTGGCGAAGCAAGAGCCGATGGAGAGAGCAAGGGACGAGCTGTTCAGTCATATTCACCGCTGCGGCGTGCTCGAAGCCAATGCGGATGACCAGGATGTCTGGATGACCGAGACGGTGGAGTACCTCGGAGAGCGATATCCCGACCTCGGACGACGTGAACTCGGCAAGCTCAAGGCGGTCGGGATGCAGTTCTGCAAGCCGGTGATCTCGCGACTCCAGCGGTCGACCCCCGAGCCGGAAGCAAGCGATGCGAGCGAGGCCCTGCTGGGCGAGCCCCGAGAAGCCTGACGTTCCCCGAAGTTCAAGGCCCGCCGCAACGCGGTCGGGCATCCGCAGCAACCCCCCTCTGCAAAGGAGACTCCATCCATGGCCAGCCGACGCGACTTTCTGAAAACCACCGCCGGAGCAGGGTTGGGCGCGGCCGGCGCAGCAGTCGGCATCGGGTCGACCCGGCCGCTGCTCGGCGCCCCGGCGATCCGTCGTTCGGCGGTGACACCGGTGTCCGTGGCCAGCGGAAACGGACTCGAGGCGGTGGCGACCGCCGTCCGGGTTGTGGGCGACGGCGGCGATACCCTCGAAGCGGTGGTCCAGGGCGTGAACATCGTGGAGCGCGATCCCAATGACTCGTCGGTGGGCTTCGGCGGCCTGCCCAACCTGGACGGAGTCGTGCAGCTCGACTCCTCGGTCATGCACGGGCCGAGCCGGGGTGCGGGCGCGGTGGCCTGCATCGAGGGCATCAAAACGCCCTCCAGCGTGGCCATGGATGTAATGCGGTACACCGACCACGTTCTTCTGGTCGGCAAGGGTGCGCAGCGGTTCGCTCTGTCGATGGGACACCAGCTCGAAGATCTGCTCACGGAGCGTTCGCGGCGCCGCTGGATCGAATGGCGCGCGACGATGAGCGACAGGGACGACTACCTCACCCTGGAAGAGACCGGGCACGCAACCACCGGTTCGTCCCCGCGCGAGGAGGACTACGGTCTCGGCATCCTGGACTCCCACGACGGCGTGCGTCCCCAGGGCACCATCAACTGCAACGTGGTCAACCGCGACGGCGACCTCTCCGGCGTCACGACGACCTCGGGTCTGGCGTGGAAGGTGCCCGGCAGGGTGGGCGACTCTCCGATCGTGGGCGCGGGACTCTACGTCGACAACGACGTCGGCGCCTGCGGGTCCACCGGACGGGGCGAAGCCGTGATCAAGACCTGCGGCTCGCACAGCGTGGTCGAGCTGATGCGCTCCGGCATGTCTCCGACGGACGCTTGCCTGGAGGCGTTGCGCCGCATCGTCACCTTCACCACCGAGCCCCGCCTGCGCACCGAGGACGGGCGCCCCAGCTTCAACGTGAACTACTACGCCGTGAACAAGAACGGCGAGTACGGCGGGGCCGCGATCTGGTCGGGCGCCCGATTCGCGGTTTGCGACGACGGCGACAGTCGCCACGAGGACTCGGCCTACCTCTTCGAGAGAAGCGGTTGATCCGCGTCGTTCAACCCGGCACGGAGAGAGCATCGGCGTGACTGGTTCGGCAAAGCGGCAGGCGGGTGCGCGGAAGAAGGCCGAGAAGCCGGCGCGCGTCGGCTTCGGCGAGGAGGAGCTGCCCGAAGTCAAGAAGATGGAGCGGCTCCACTGCAGCGGTCGGCAGGTTCCGTCGCCGAATGGCGGGTTCCTGATGGAGCTCGGCGTGCGTCAGGAGCCCGATGGAACCAGCACGATCCTTCTGGAGTGCAAGGTGTCGGCCCTGCGGTACGAGCTGCCGCTCCGGATCAGCACTTGGAGAGAGCGTCGCAAGGTGCGCATCCAGGCGGAAGAGGGGCTCGACCCGATGTGTCCGCGCGGCGAGCTCGGTCCGTCCCTGGTCCGGCGCGGCAAGGACTTCTTCTGCCCGCGTTGCAGCATCATGTTCGGGAGGGCCCCGTAGCCGGGCGGCGCCCCGCTTCGATTGGTGGCCACCGGTGGCCCGCGTAGCGGTAATCGGCGGGGACGGCATCGGTCCCGAAGTCGTGAATGCCGCGACGGTCGTGCTGGAGGCCGCCGCCGCACGGCACCGCGTCGCCCTCACCCTGGAACACTGGAATCTCGGTGCGGATCGCTTCCTTCGCGACGGAATCACGATCACGGGCGAGGAGCGCGACCGGCTCGTCGGCGACTACGACGCGGCGCTGCTGGGCGCTCTCGGCGACCCGCGCGTCCCGGACAATGTCCATGCCCGCGACATCCTGCTCGGCCTGCGCTTCTTCGCCGACCTCTACATCAACTTCCGGCCCTGCCGGCTGCTTGTCCCGGCCCTCTCCCCCCTGCGGGATCCGGACCCGGCCACCGACATCGTCTTCTTCCGCGAGAACACCGAGGGGCTGTACGCGGGGATCGGGGGGAGCTTCAAGACCGGAACCCGCGACGAGGTGGCCACCGAGGAGAGCCTGAACACGTACAAGGGTGTCGAGCGCATCGTGCGGGCCGCCTTCGAGCACGCCGACGAGACATCGCGGGGGCGGGTCACACTGGTCGACAAGGCCAACGTGCTGGCCCACGAGGGTGCGCTCTGGCGGCGCGTCTTCGCCGAGGTCGGCGCGCAATACCCCGGGATCGCGCAGGACGCGATGTACGTGGATGCGATGGCGATGGATCTGGTGCGCCGGCCCCAGCGGTACGAGGTGGTGGTCACGTCGAACCTGTTCGGCGACATTCTGAGCGATCTGGGGGCGCAGGTGACCGGCGGGCTTGGCCTGGCCCCGTCGGGGAACCTCAATCCGGGCTCGTGGGCGCTCTTCGAGCCCGTGCACGGATCTGCCCCGGACATCGCGGGCAAGGGGATCGCGAATCCTCTGGCGGCGGTGGGGTGCGCGGCGCTGGTGCTCCGCTGGCTGAAGCAGGACGCGGCGGCGGCGGACGTCGACGACTGCATCGTGGCCTCGATCCGCGAGGGCGTGACCACTCCCGATCTGGGCGGTTCCGCGACCACCCACGAGGTTGGGGAATGGATGGCCGCCCGACTCCGGGATTAGCTTTTCTGGACGCCCCGGCGCGAGCGGGCGGCAGGGGCCGGGTCAACTGAATGGACCAGCGACACGGAGCGACAATGGCAACGCAGGGCTTTGACACGGATGTCGTCTTTCTTTCCGGCAAGCGGACGCCCTTCGGCACCTTCGGTGGATCGCTGAAGGATTGCACGGCGACCGATCTCGGCGTCTTCTCGGCGACGGCGGCGCTGGACTCGGCCGGGATCGACCCCGGCGACGTGGGCCACGTCTTCTACGGGAACGCCATGGCGACCTCGGCCGACGGGATCTACCTGGCCCGGCACATCGGGCTGCGGGCGGGCGTGCCCGTGGAGTCCGGCGCGCTGACGGTGAACCGCCTCTGCGGCTCCGGCTTCCAGGCGATCGTCTCGGGTGCCCAGGAGGTCCTGCTGGGCGGTGCCGAGGTGGCCCTGTGCGGCGGCGCCGAGTCGATGAGCCAGGCGCCCCACGTGGTGCGCGGCGCTCGCTGGGGAGGGCTCCGGCTGGGCCCGGCCGGCGGCGCCTTCGAGGACACGCTGTGGGAGGCGCTCACCGATTCGAACTGCGGACTCTCGATGGCGCAGACGGCCGAGCGTTTGGCGGAGCAGTACGGGGTCACCCGGGAAGAGACGGATGCGGTGGCGGTGAACAGCCAGCACCGGGCGAAGGCCGCCTGGGACGCGGGCCGGTACGATGCCGAGGTGGCGCCGGTCACCGTGAAGACGCGGAAGGGAGCCGTCGAGTTCGCGGTCGACGAGCACATGCGGCCCGAGACGACCATGGAAGCACTGGCGCGGCTGCGGCCCTACTTCAAGAAGGACGGCCTGGTCACCGCCGGGAACGCCAGCGGCATCGGCGACGGGGCGGCCTCGGTGGTGCTCGCGCGCCGTGGCTGGGCCGAAGCCAACGGTGCCGAGCCGATCGCCCGTCTGGTCTCGTGGGGCTTCGCCGGGGTCGATCCGTCGATCATGGGGATCGGGCCGGCGCCGGCCGCCCGCGCCGCGCTCGCGAGGGCCGGGCTCACGCTGGATGACATGGACCTCGTCGAGATCAACGAGGCCTTCGCGGCGCAGTACAAGGCGGTCGAGAAGGAGCTCGGCCTCGATCCCGAGCGCACCAACGTGAACGGCGGCGCCATCGCGATCACCCACCCGCTCGGGGCCTCGGGCGCCAGGATCACGCTCCATCTCGTGCACGAGCTGCGCCGCCGCGGTGCCCGCTACGGTCTCGGTGCCGCGTGCATCGGGGGTGGCCAGGGCGGGGCGGTGGTGGTCGAAGCGCTCTGACCATGGTCGGCGCTCGCCGGATGGGCGAATGAGCGGCAAGGCACCGCTGTCGCGGCGAGACTTCGACGCAGTGATGCGGCGGGCTTCGGAACTCGCTGCGACGGAGCCGGGTGGGTCGGAAGGAGAGTTCACGGAGGCCGAGCTTGTCCGCATCGGGCGCGAAGTCGGATTGGCGGATCGTCATGTGCGCACGGCGCTGGCCGAGTTCCGCTCGGGCCGTGGCCGGTTGGCAAGGGGGCGCGGCGGGGTGCGGGCGCTGTTGGCGAAGGGAGAGATCCGTTCGAGCCGGACGGTGGAGCGGCCGCGCACGCGCATCCGCAGGGAACTGGACGACTTCATGGTGGGCGGACAGCTCCTGCAGCGGGTTCGACGGAGGGAGGATCTGCTCCAGTACCGTCCCGCGATCGATTGGGCGTCGCGGGTCGCGCGGGCGGCGAGTTCGACATCCCGTCAGCACTACGTGGCGGCGTCGCGACTGGTGGAGGTGCGCCTCGAAGAGCTGGACCCGGATTCCACGCAGGTGGACATCGTCGTCGATCCGGGCATGACCGGAAACTACAGGACGGGTGCCGTGCTGGGCGGCGCGATGGCCGGCGCAGGCGCTGGGATTGGCGTCGGTGCCGGACTCGCCCTGCTGGCCACGCTGCCCGTGGCGGCCGCAGGTGGCATCGCGGCCGGGGTCGCGGCGGCGCTGGTAGTGGCGAGTCTGGTGGCCCAGGGCTTCCAGCGGAGGCTCGGCGAAGTACACTTGGAGGTGGAGGGCATCCTCGACGGACTGGAGAGCGAAGGCGGGCTGGAACCCCCTCCGCCGGCTTGGCGGCGCTGGGTGCGGCGCCACTTTCACGGCGTGGCTCGCGAGATGATGGGCAAGGACGAACACTGACCCCTGCAAGGCAAAAGGAGATCGGAATTGGAGATCAGGAGAATCGGAGTCGCGGGCTGCGGGCTCATGGGCAGCGGAATCGCGGAGGTTACGGCAAAGGCCGGCTTCGAGGTCGTGGTTCGGGAAATCGACGACGCTGCGGTGGCGGCCGGACGGAAACGGATATCGAAGTCGCTCGCGCGGGCCGTTTCCAAGGGGAAGCTGAGCGAGGCCGAGGGCGAGCAGACTCTGTCGCGAATCACCTTCACGACCTCCCTCGACATGTTCGTCGACTGCGAGCTGGTCGTCGAGGCGATCATCGAGTCGCTCGAGGTCAAGAAGGAGCTCTTCGGCTACCTGGACGAGGTCTGTCCAGCGAAGACGATCTTCGCGTCCAACACCAGTTCGCTCACGGTCACCGACATGGCGGCGGCCACCTCTAGGCCCGACCGCTTCATCGGCCTCCACTTCTTCAACCCCGTGCCCGTCATGAAGCTGGTCGAGGTCGTCCGCACCATCGCAACCAGCCAGGAGACCTTCGATGCCGCCTACGGGTTCGCGAAAGAGGTCGGGAAGGTTCCCATCGCCGCGAAGGACAACTCCGGATTCGTCGTCAACCTCCTGCTCGTCCCCTACATGCTCGACGCGATCCGGCAGGTGGAACGGGGGGTGGCGACAATTGAAGACGTGGACAAGGCGATGACGCTGGGCTGCGGGTATCCCATGGGACCCTTCGTGCTGGCCGACTTCGTGGGGATCGACACACTCTACCGCGTGGCCGAGATCATGTACGAAGAGTACCGCGAGGAGCGCTACTCAGCTCCGCCGCTGCTCAAGAGGCTCGTGACGATGGGACGATACGGTCGCAAGACGGGAAGCGGATTCTACGATTGGACCCCCAACGGACCCGTCGCCCTGAAGCTGTAGGGCCAGGCCCCGAGACTACCGGCGAATCCGACGCTGTCGCCTGCGTTCCCGTCGGATTGCCGCTTCCTTCTTGCGCTTGCGCTGCGCGCTCGGCTTCTCGTAGAACCGCCGCTTGCGCAGCTCCGAATAGAGCCCCGAGCGCTGAACCTTCCGCTTGAACCTGCGAAGCGCCCTCTCCAGGCTCTCATTCTCTTTGACGAAGACTTCCAACCAGATCACCTCGCTGCTGAGGTACCGCCGTGTTCGTGTTTTGGGCGAGCGCCCGGTCGGGAACGGGATGCGACTCCGCGTTGGCCCGCCCCAGTCGAAAACGCTCAGCGTTAGCCTTGAATAATAGACACGGAGCCCCGTGACTGGCAAGGCGGGCTGGGTGTCGGGGGACCGTCGGGCGAGCCGGGTTGTCCGAGTAGCGCCTGCATCGCGGCCAACCGTCATCGCCGGCTTCCTTGCCCTCTGCGGAAACATTTGGTTATCATATGAGCCCCTTAGTTTCGTGGTGGTTGGGGGAACCCCCTGCGTCGTACCTTCCTGCCAGGCCCGAACATGCAGAGTGTCGCCACGACCGAAAGCCGTCCCGATGCCATGGCCGACGTGCCGGGCATCTGCGAGCTGCCTCTGACCAGGGGGGTCGTACAGTACCGCGACGTCCACGAGTTGTACCATCCGGGGGGCCGCATTCGCGACATCGGGCTGGCCGTCGTCGTCTCGGGGCGCTTCGCATCTTCCGTGCGGGCCATGGATCTGGGTTCGGCAGAGGTGAAGTACCTGAACCTGACGTCGGAACTGGTCATTCTGGACTGGGTGTACGACCCGACGCTGGCCCACCTCCGTAGTCTGGGCGATGCCGCCGAAGCGAGTCGGGCGTCCGAGGGCAAGCTTCGCCGGTACTGCTTCGATCTGGCGCTCCGGATCCTCAACCGACGGGGATTCACGCCGCTCACGCGCCCGACCCTGCTTCGAATCGGATTCCGCGACCTCTGCCAGGATCTGGATCTCCACGAGAGCACGGTGGTGCGCATCGTCACCGGCGCGGGGAGGGTGACGCGGGTCCATCTGGACTACGAGGCCAACGCTCTCGTCTTCCTGAGCCCCCGGCCTGGTCCCGAGAGCGAGTTTGAAGCCGCACTCGAGCAGGCCTTTCCCGGCAAGGAGCTGCGGAGGAGGAGGCACGAGGGCCCGGATGGCTGCGAGGCTCTTCAGGTACGTCTGGGAGTGCCCGTCACGTTCGAGGAGTTGTTGCGGAGCGTCCACGTCATCCGTCGCGGTCTGGGTCACCTTGTGGCACGCTTCGAGCCCGAGCGCTTTCAGGCGGTGCGCGGTCTGGTCTCGACCTTCGGGGAACGCGCCACGCTGAACCGGCTGACCTTCCCTGAGACGGAAGACCAGGGATTGGAGCGGTCGTTCGCGGGCGTCGGAATGTCGGTGCACTGATCCACCGAGAGAAAAATGGGACTTGGAATGCACGAACACGCGTGGCAGCAGGGAACGACGGAACGCAACGAGGAGTCGCTGGAAACCCAGGAGATCCTGTTTGCGAGATACCAGTGGTACAGGCGCCGTCAGGTCGCCAGGCTTCTGCATCTGATTCCTCGGGAAGCGATTCGGGAACTATACGCACAGGCGCGCGATTGGGCGGCCGAGCGGGGGACCCACGATGCCCGCGATCCGATGGCCACGCTGACCAGCTTCGCCGAGAGCCTGCTGCCCCTGCCCCCCTTCGAGGTTTGGCTCGCCGACCGGGCCCGGCATCCTCTGAGCCACATCGAAGATGGAGGAGATGATCCACGCTCACCGACGGTTCCCCATCCGCGGCGATTGGAGGACCGGCGCTTCGACTACGGACACCGGAGCTGGGTCGCCTCGCTGAACGTCTTCCGCGAAGGAGCGATGTGGCGCGGGTTCCTCCGATTCCGCGAAGTCGGCCACACCCGCCGCTATCACACGGCCAACATCTTCCTTGAAGACACCGCCCGGAAGGTGCGCGAGCGGTTCCGGGAGTTTGATCGGGGGACTTTGGGGGCGTTTCTGCGGTCGGTACTGCCCTGACAGTCCCCGATTCTTGCCCCCGCAGCCGGGGTGCGGCCACATACCGTTTTCTTGGAAAAATATGTTCACCGAGGCTGCCCGCCACGGGAGATTCCACTTCCCGCAAACGCTTATCAGTTTCGTACTTAGCTGGTATCGGAGCAGTCACGACGGGTACTCCGCAGGGGTTCGGAAACAAGTGGATTACCAAATCCGCCGGTTTTCGTAACTCGTTGTGCGACAAATACTTACGACGATGCCCGTGATTTAGCCTTCAGGGTTGCGAACATCCAGATGGGCGTGTACTGTTGAAGTCGCGAGATCGAAGTAGGGTGGCCTCGCGACAAGTCTGGAGGAGGCTTCCCAGCCCGGTGCCTCCTGCAATTCCATTCATTCTTATGCCCGAGAGAAAAGAGCCGACATGTGGAATACCCGGTCCGTCCAGCTGACTGTCCGTCTGCCGAACGATGTGGCCACCGAAGCCGAGGACGTGCAGCGCACGGATCCGGATTTCCTGAGTCGGGTGATACAGTACGGGCTTACGCGACGCACCATCTATCGCCGAATGAGAGACGAAGAGGGCCGGGCCTCGCGGACGCTGGCGGGGGAAGCCGCTTCTGGGTTCGTGCAGCCGTGACTAGTTGACAACCATGTCCCTCGGTCCGTATAATCGCAAGTTGGAGGGGCGGGCGACCGTGATTGGGCGCGCGACCAGTTCAGTTTGGGCCAAGTTGCGTGTCGGCCATGCGAGGACGGTATGTGCCAGGACGGAGAACCGGTACTTCGCGCGAAGTATAGGGACTACTGCTCTGCGCGTGTGGCAGACGCGATCCTGTCTCTGTCTCCAACGGAAATCTACGCTCTTGCAGAGTCGGAGGGGCGAGCGACCGGGCAGGTGGCGCCCGCTTCGTACAACGACGCGATCCGTCTCGCCACCGGGAAGATTCGCGAGCGCCTGAACCTGCCGGAGTTCGAGGAGTGGGCGCGGCGCTATCGCGCGAACCCCCAGGAGTTCGATCCCTACCTCATGGGACTTTGGAAGCTGGAGGAGTCCTAGCCGGACTACTTCCGGACTACTTGTAGCGGTACGTCACCCTGCCCCGAGTCAGGTCGTACGGCGACATCTCCACCTTGACCCGATCTCCGGCCAGTACCCGAATGTAGAATTTCCTCATCTTCCCTGAGAGATAGGCCAGTATCTCATGGCCGTTCTCCAGCTTCACCCTGAAGTTCGCATTGGGAAGAACCTCGGTTACGGTGCCTTCCATCTCGATCGCGTCGTTCGCCAAGAATCGCTTTCCTCGCTGAGCTGCCTGCTGTGACCCGCTAGAACGGCAGGTCGTCGTCGGGTTCGTCTATGGGGCGCTGCGGCGCCGACGGCCGATAACCGCCGCCGGAGCCTGAGGGCCCTGATGGATCGGGAGCGCTGCGAGCGCCACCACTCGATCCAAGCATGATCATTTCCATTACGATGATGTCGGTCCAGTATCGGGTGCCGCCATGTTCGTCCTGAGTCTGCGAGTATTCGAGGCGGCCCTCGACGAACAGCCTGTCGCCCTTCTTGACCCACTGCTCCACCACGTCCACCAGGCGGCCGAAGAAGGTGAGGCGGTGCCACTGGGTCCGCTCCTGCTGCTGCCCGGAACGATCCGCGAACGAGCGACTCGTCGCCAGCGACAGCTTGGCCACGCGAGTACCGGAGGGGGTCGTGCGAACGTCGGGGTCGCCGCCGACGTTGCCGATCAAAGTTACCTTGTTCAGAGAACGCGCCATGGTTCCTCTGTGGGGCTGGTTGGTGGGTTCGGGTGCAAAGCAAGGTAAGGCAGGGGTGCCGGGACCGCTACGCCCGGCCCATCAGCATGTCCCATCCACACCGACGGGAAGTCATGAACGAGAACAGGTATGTCAGGACCGAAACCACCGGTTCGATCGCCACTGTCACGATCGACCGGCAGGCGAAGCTCAACGCGCTGAACCCCGACGTGATGGCCGACATCGACGGTGCCTTCACGGCTCTCCGTCGCGACGAGGCGGTGCGGGCCGTCATCGTCACGGGTGCCGGCCAGAAGGCGTTCGTCGCGGGAGCCGACATCGGCGTGCTTGCACGCATGGAGCCGCTCAGCGGTGTGGCGGTGAGCCGCGACGGACAGGACATCCTGCGGCGGATCGAGATGTTCCCGAAGCCGGTCATCGCCGCGGTCGGGGGCTATGCGCTGGGCGGAGGATGCGAGCTTGCGCTGGCCTGCCACCTGAGGGTGGCGAGCGAGCGGGCGCGGTTCGGGCTGCCCGAGGTGGGACTCGGGATCATTCCGGGGTACGGAGGGACCGTGCGCCTTGCCCGTCTGGTGGGTCTGGGGCGGGCCGTGGAAATGATCCTGACCGGCGATATGGTCGATGCCGAGAGGGCCGCCGAAATCGGCCTTGCCAATCTGGTCGTTGCCCACCACGACCTCGTGGATCGGACCCGTGCGTTCGCGCGCCGGATCGTCAGGAACGCGCCGGTCGCGCTGGAGATGGCGCTAAAGTCCATCTACGAGGCGGTGGAGAGCCCCACGGATCACGCTCAGGCGGTCGAGTCGAGCCTGTTCGGACTGCTCGCGTCCACCGCCGACATGAGAGAGGGAATGGCCGCCTTTCTCGAAAAGCGGAAAGCCGAGTTCACGGGCCGCTGACGGCGGCGGTGGCAGGGTCGCCGGGACGGACCGGGCCGGGGTCCGATCCTGTTACATTTAACGGATGTACGGAATACCCCGCGTCCATCCCTTTTCGTGGTCTTGAGGACACTGGAGCTGCGTCACTTCCGCAACCTCGGGGTCCAGGAACTGCACTTCCCGCCGGAGGGAGTGGCCGTCGTCGGCGACAACGCGCAGGGAAAGACGAACCTCCTCGAGGCGATCTACTACCTGGAGAGCTTTCGCTCCTTTCGCGGCGCGACGGACGGCCAGCTGACCGCCTTCTCGGAGGGCGTGTTCTTCCTGAAGGGGTGGATGGACGGCGATGCGCCGACCTCGGTCGCGGCGGGCTTCGACCGCAGGACCAAGACGAAGAAGGTGACGGTGGACGATGGCGACGCCCTCAAGGTTTCGGCTGCCCTCGGGCGACTGGGGGCGGTGGTGTTCTCGCCGGTGGACGTGGAGCTGGTGAACGGAGGCCCAGGTGTGAGACGCCGGTTTCTCGACGTCGTGCTGTCGTTGAACCGCCCCGGCTACGTGCAGGCGCTCCAGAAGTACCGCAAGTGGCTCTCCCAGCGCAACGCGGCGCTGCGGACCAACGTCGGTCGCGTCGGTGCCGGATCCTGGATCCGGGCCTGGGACAAGGGATTGGTGGAGAGGGGGGCGGAGGTGACCTGCATGCGCCAGGCCTGGACCGCCGCCTGGGCTCCGACCTTCACGGAGTACTACGAGGCCATCTCCGAGGGTGACTCGGCGGTGCTGACCTACGCGCCGAACCTCGGCACACCTTCGGCCAGCGGCGAGCGGCACGCCGATCCGATGGATGAGAGCGCGGTGCGCGAGCAGTTTGCAAACCGGCTCGAGGAATGTTGGGACAACGACCTGCGACGCGGGACGACCACGGTGGGGCCCCATCGCGACGAACTCGTGTTCACCGCCGTGACCGGCGGACGGTCCATCCCACTGCGAGCATTCGGGTCGGGCGGACAACGTCGCACGGCGGCGCTGGCCCTGCGCCTCACCGAGGCGGCCACGATCCGGCGGCAGAGGGGCCGCGAGCCGATCCTGCTGCTCGACGACGCCTTCGCGGAGCTGGACACCGGGCGCTCGGGGCGCGTCATGGCGCTGCTGGAGGCCGAGGTGGCGGGCCAGGTCATCATCACGGTCCCCAAGGAATCGGACGCCGGGTTGCCGGGGCGCTCTCTGGAGCGGTGGCGGATCCAGGCCGGAGCGATTCAGGCGTGACCGGAATGACGACTCGGGAATCGCGCGAGGGACGCTTCACGCCGGTCGGGAAGATCCTGCACCGCTACCTCGACAGCTCCGGCCTCGGCGAATCGATCGAGCGCCTCGGAGCCATCGACGAGTGGGCGAAGGTGGTGGGTCCGCGCGTGAGCGGCGTGACGCGCGCGGTGGCGGTGCGCGGGGACGAGCTTGTGGTGGAGGTGCTGTCGAGCGCTTGGATCGCTGAGCTTTCGATGATGAGGGGACTTATCCTCGAACGGCTGAATTCGACGCGTGACGGACCGCCCGTCGGGGGCATCCGGTTCCGTCTGGCCGAGACCGCGCAGGCGATCGGATCCAGCGGGGACGGGCATTGATCGAGACGATTATTCGGGATGAGAGAATGACCGAGAACAACAGCAGCAGCGACTACACCTCCCGGCAGATCCAGGTGCTCAAGGGTCTGGAGGCCGTGCGGAAGCGGCCCGGGATGTACATCGGATCGACATCGGCCCGGGGGCTCCACCATCTGGTGTACGAGGTGGTGGACAACAGCATCGACGAGGCGATGGCGGGGTACTGCACCTCGATCAGCGTGATCATTCGTCCCGGCGACGTCATCAGCGTGGACGACAACGGCCGGGGCATTCCCGTGGACCTGCACCCGACCGAGGGCGTGCCCGGCGTCGAGCTCGCGATGACCACGCTGCACGCGGGCGGCAAGTTCGACAAGAGCTCCTACAAGGTGTCGGGCGGACTGCACGGCGTCGGCGTGAGCGTGGTGAACGCCCTCTCGGAATGGCTGGAAGTCGAGGTGCGGCGGGGCGGCAAGCGATACCATCAGCGCTACGAGAGGGGCATCAAGGCGACCGAGCTCGGGATGCTGGGACCCGCCGGCGGCAGCGGAACGCTGGTCACCTTCAAGCCCGACTCCGAGGTCTTCACCGAGCTGGACTTCTCCTTCGAAAAGCTCTCGACCCGACTGCGCGAGCTCGCCTTCCTCAACAAGGGACTGGAGATCGTCCTCCGCGACGAGCGCACCGACGAGGAGACGAGCGAGACCTATCGGTACGAGGGCGGACTCGCCGAGTTCGTGGCCTACCTGCGAGGAACGCGGGCACCGATCCACAAGAACGTGATCTACTTCGAGACTTCGAGGCCCGAGGCCGAGATCGAGCTGGCGATGCAGTACGACGAGAGCTTCTCGGAGAACATCCACACCTTCGTGAACAACATCGACACCCACGAGGGCGGCACCCATCTGACCGGCTTCAGGGCGGCGCTGACGCGGACGATCAACGACTATGCGCGGCGCAACAGGATCTTCAAGAAGGACGAGAGCCTGTCGGGAGACGACGTGCGCGAAGGATTGACCTGCGTCCTGAGCGTGAAGGTCATGGAGCCGCAGTTCGAGGGACAGACCAAGACGAAGCTGGGCAACTCCGAGGTGCGCGGAGCGGTCGAGGTGGCGGTGAACGAACACCTCTCGGCCTTCCTGGAGGAGAACCCCAAGTCGGCGCGCGCGTTGATCGAGAAGTCGTTGCAGGCGGCGAGGGCCCGTGTGGCCGCGCGGAAGGCCCGTGATCTGGCCCGCAAGAAGAGTGGACTGGAGGGCGGCGTGCTGCCGGGCAAACTGGCGGACTGCTCCATCGCCGACCCGGCGCTCAGCGAAATCTACCTGGTCGAGGGCGACAGCGCCGGCGGCTCGGCCAAGCAGGGCCGCGACCGTTCCTTCCAGGCGATCCTCCCCCTGAAGGGGAAGATCCTCAACGTGGAGAAGGCCCGCATCGACAAGATACTGTCGAACGACGAGATCCGGGCCATGGTGACGGCCATCGGCGCCGGAATCCGCGACGACTTCGACATCGAGAAGGCGCGCTACCACAAGATCATCATCATGACGGACGCCGACGTGGATGGCGCGCACATCCGTACGCTCCTCCTCACCTTCTTCTTCCGCCAGATGCGCGAGCTGATCGAAGAGGGCTACGTCTACATCGCCCAGCCGCCCCTGTACCGGGTCCAGAAGGGCAGGACGGAGCGCTACGCCTACAGCGACGCCGAGCGGGACGTCGAGATCGGCAAGCTTTCGAACGGCAAGGACGGCAAGGGGGTCTCGATCCAGCGCTACAAGGGCCTCGGCGAAATGAATCCGGACCAGTTGTGGAAGACGACCATGGATCCCGACGCGCGCACGATCCTGCGTGTGACCGTCGAGAGCGCGACCGAGGCGGACAGGATCTTCCGGAGGCTGATGGGCGACGAGGTGGAGCCCCGCCGCCAGTTCATCGAGGAGAACGCCAAGTATGTCCGGAACCTGGACGTCTAGCCGGGTACACGGGCACGCGCCGAGGGACCCCATCTTTGCGGGTCCCCTTTGCGCATTCGCCACGAAGCGCAAACATTGGCCAGAGGGCACACGGCACCTCGGGAGCCGATGCCCACGCGGACCTGCCGAGTAAGGAAAGGAGGCCAGAAACGAATTCAATCGTGTCAGAGCAGCTTCTGGAAGGAACTCAACAGTCGACGGGGGGCGACGGCCCTGAACGGCAGGCTCCCCACCAGATCCATCGACCAATCGCAAAGGAAGGAATCATGCACCTCGAACGACTCACCAGCGGGGCCATCGGCCTCGCGGCGTTGTTCACGCTGGCGGTGTTCACCGCGGTGCCGGCCCACGCCCAGACGGGCGTCATACAAGGGCAGGTGCTGGACGGGGCGTCGCAACGGCCGTTGTCCAACGCCCAGGTCCTGGTCGAGGGGACCGGGATCGGTCAACTCACCAATTCATCCGGGCGCTTCGTGCTGCTCAACGTGCCCGCCGGCGAGCAAACCGTGCGGGTGACGCTGATCGGCTACGACGAGGCCGAGCGGACGGTCACCGTCTCCGCTGGGCAGACCAGCAGCATCGACATCGAGATGTCCTCGACGGCCATCGCCCTCAACGAGATCGTCGTCACGGGCGTGGGCGCCGAAACCACAAGGCGGGCGCTCGGCACCTCGGTCGAGGTGCTCTCGGCGGACGACTTCGAGCTCGCTCCGGTCCAGTCCGTCGACCAGCTCCTGCAGGGCCGCGTGGCAGGGGCGACGGTGAACGCCACCTCGGCCCAGCCCGGAACCGGATCCCTCATCAACTTCCGGGGCGTCTCGTCGGTCTTCGGCTCCCAGACTCCAGTGATCTACGTGGACGGTGTGCGGGTCGACAACGACCAGGCCACCGCGGGCGGCACCGGCGGCGAGCAGTCGTCGGCGCTGTCCGATCTGCTGACCAGCGACATCGAGCGCATCGAAGTCACCAAGGGCGGGGCGGCCTCGACTCTGTTCGGATCGGACGCCGCGACGGGCGTAATCCAGATCTTCACCAAGAAGGGGACGCCCGGAGCGCCGCGCATCACCGCCCGCGTGGAGCAGGGGGTCGAGATGCCGGAGCTCAAGTACATCTTCGACATGGGCGTGATCTTCCCCGAGCGCGTCGAGTCCGGCGAGATCACCGAGAGGTTCATGAGGGACCTCTACTTCAAGAACGACCGGACGCAGAACTACTACGTCGGAGTGTCGGGTGGAACGGCCGATGTGACCTACAGCGTCAGCGGACGCCTGGAGGATCGCGGCGGCACCCAACCCCGCGACGCCAGCACCAACTACAACATTCGGGGCGGCCTGCAGGCATCTCTGACCGAGGACTTCACCCTGGAGTTCTCCGGGAGCTACGTCCGCCACAACTTCGAGCGGCTCTACAACGGCGCCGCCATCGCCGACCCGCTCACCACCTTCGAGGTTGGCGACGCCCTCTTCTTCTCGGGCGCCTCCACGCTGCATGAGGCGCTGGACATCTTCCTGCTGCCGCTGATCGACGAATCGGTCAACCGGTTCATCTTTTCGGCGGGCGCCCGCTGGAACGTGCGGGACGACCTGACCTTCAAGATGACGCTGGGCACCGACAACCGGAACAACCAGCAGCGCACCTATCAGCCGATCGGCTTCACACCGGGAGAACCCACCGGCAACCTCCGCCGATTCGACAGGAACTTCACCTCGGTGTCCCTGGACGCTGGCGCGACCCACGCCTGGGAGAGCGCAGGAGGAACGGTCGGTTCGTCGCTGACCATCGGAGTGCAGGGATTCCGCGAGGACGAGAGCGTCATCTTCGGCAACGGACGCACCTTCGCCCTGCCGGGGACCTTCGACTTCGACGCCGCTGCGGTCATCACGGCGGGGGAAGGGAATGTCGAGGTCTTCAACGGCGGCGTCTACGTCGACGAGCAGGTGAGCCTCTGGGACAAGCTCTACGTGGGCGGCGGCTTCCGCGTTGACGCGGGCTCCAGCTTCGGCGACAACATCGAAACCGAACTCTATCCAAAGGCGACCGGATCGTACATCCTCTCTGACGACATAAGCCTGCCGCTCGTGGACGAACTCAAGATCAGGACGGCCTACGGGCAGACCGGCAAGTTCCCCGGCGCCTTCCTGAAGGACCGCACCTTCTCGGCCACCTCGTTCCGGGGCGAATCGGCACCCAGGTTCGCCAACCCCGGCAACGAGGATCTGCGCCCGGAGAAGACGTCCACCATCGAGGCCGGGATCGACGCGGCCCTGTGGGGCAACAGGATCGGCCTCGACTTCACCGCCTACCAGGCGCGCACGACCGACGCGCTGTTCCAGGTTCCTCGCCAGCCCGTGACCGGCCAGGGCACGCAGCAGGAGAATGTCGGCGAGCTCCTCAACCGAGGCGTCGAGGTGGCGCTGAACCTGCAGGTGCTCAACACCCAGGCCCTGGCCTGGAGCATCGGTGGGACCTTCAACTACAACCACAACGAAGTTACGGACATGGGCGGGGTGGCTGACTTCTCGGTGGACAACTCGCAGAAGCGGGTCAGCGGCTGCTGGACCCAGGCCGAAGAGGGCAACGAGGACACCTGTCGCGGCGGCCCCGTGGGCGCGTGGTGGGTGACCATGCCCACGGACACCAACGGGGACGGGCTGCCGGACGGTTCCGAGCGCAACTTCACAGGAACGTTCCCCGTGCCCGACAAGAGCGGTGGCGTCAACACCACGATTTCGCTCGGCAACGACCTCACCATCAGCGCCCTGGCTGACTGGGCCGGTGGCCACGACGTGATCGACTACGGTTCGATATGGGCGACCTTCAACGGCATCTATCGTCGCGAGCGGGTGCGCTGCGGCATGGACGACGGCGCGGCGCAGGGGTGTGACTACGCGTTCCCGACCCAGTACCGAGCGGACGGCACCGAGCGCGGCAAGTACAGTCAGAGCGCGGCTCGGAGCGCCTTCCTCTACGATGGCGACTACTTCAAGATCCGCGAGGTTGCCGTGCGGTACGCCCTGCCCGAGGCCTGGGTCGGTCTGGTCGGCGCCGGTCGCGGCACCCTCTATGCCAACGGCCGCAACCTGTGGATCTGGTCCAAGAACCAGATGATCGACGGCGAACTCAACGGACTGAGCGGCGGCGGCCTGGAGTTGGGAGGCGAGAGCAGCATCACCCTTTCCCCGAACCGGACCTTCAGGCTCGGTGTCGAGGTCGTGTTCTAGGCCGACCAAAGGAGACGATACAACATGATCAAGAAGAACAATTCGATCTTCGAGTGGCGCGGGCGGCTCGTCACGGGAGCGCTGGTCGCGTTCCTGGCCACGACCGGCTGCGACGCCATCGACCCGACCCAGGTGAACAACCCGACCACCACCGACGAGGATCTGGCCGACGCCACCGATCCGACGGCGGCGCTGCTGCCGGGCCTTCGCGCGCAGTTCGCCCGCATGATCAACGCCTACGTGGTCGCTGAGGTGATCACCGACAACTACTCGATCCATGGCACGGGTATCATCGTGGACATGGACGAGCCGCATGTCGTCACCCCAGATCTGGTGAATTCGACGGGGACAAGCGTCAGCGGCATCTACTGGAACGTGCAGGAGCTGCGTGCGCTGGCGGACTTCGTCATCGACGAGATCGCGCCCAACGACCCGGGAGCTCCGCCTGCGCTCGTCGCCGAAGCCCACTACTACCGGGGAATGGCGTTCCTCACCATGGGCGAGGTGTTTTCCAACGTTCCCCACGAAGAGGACGGGACGCCCCAGCCCGCGGAGACCGCGCTGAGCAAGGCGATCGGCGACCTGCAGGCGGGCACGGGGTTCGGGGCGCAGGCCAACGCCGCGCTGGCCAGGGCACACCGGCTGCTTGGCGACCAGGGGGCAGCCGCGTCGGCGGCGAACGCGGTGCTGAACGCCGAGCCCAACTTCCTGTTCGCGCCCGCCTACGACCAGCAGTTCCTCACCAACACTCCCGTCGCCTTCCTGGTGCTTCGCGCCCTTCAGGAAATGCAGCCGCTGCCCAGGCTCGACTTCCTGGATCCGAAGTACACCGAGCGCGATTCGCCGATCCCCATCGCCAAGGCCGAGGAGATGCACCTGATCCTGGCCGAGGCCGCGCTGGCGTCGGGCAACGTCGGCGAGGCCCAGAGCCAACTGGCGAGCGCCATCACCTTGGCGAACAGCAGAGGCACCGTGTCGTTCGACGACATCGACGAGCGACGCAACGCGGACCTGAGTCTGCGCCCGAGGAGCAAGGAAATCCTCATCAGGGCCGATGCCGACAGCCCCTACCGGGCCGGTCTGGTGCTCGACCGTCCGAGCGACGGGCTCATGATTCCCAACA
Source organism: Longimicrobiales bacterium (assembly GCA_963662845.2). Taxonomy (GTDB): domain Bacteria; phylum Gemmatimonadota; class Gemmatimonadetes; order Longimicrobiales; family Gaopeijiaceae; genus Bin94. The sequence goes on from CAXXCM010000008.1 coordinate 423,423, forward strand.
TCTCGGCGACGTCGCTGAGCGCAGACAGCGTGGCGGCGCTCTCCAACACCGCCGAGCTGTGGCACGCCCTCTGGCTGGCCCGGCAGGAGATCCTCTTCCTGGAGGGTCGTCGGCTCGGTGATCTGGGGATCAAGCTGCCGATGATGCTGCGCGAGATCGACCAGAACGACAACATCAACGAGGGAGACCCGGGCACCCTGCCGATCGTGCCCGGCTACGTCCCGCAGAACCCGCGCTATGCGATGGACATCTACACGCCGCTCGATCTGTACGACGGGGTTGACCCCGGCGTGCCTCTCATCGAGACGCAGGTGACCATGCACGTGGACATGAACAAGGTGCTTGTGGCGAACAACGCGTCGCCGTTCAACTAGGGCGGATCGCGTGACCGCCGCCGGAAGCGGTGGGATTCGCGTCCCACCCGCTGCGGCATCGGGAGCAAACCGGCCGGCCGGGTCTTCGGGCCCGGTCGGTCGGTTGCTTGACAGGCCGGTCGAGCACATCGATGTGACCGCGTTCGACGGCAGCGCGGTGATCGATTCGTACCGCAACGCAGCCTTCCAGGCCCGCAACCTGGCCGAGGCCGCCGACATCTTCGCAGAGATGCTTGCCGACCGCGACTGCACGGTGATCCTCACCCTCGCGGGCTCGCTGGTGTCGGCGGGACTGAAGGAGGCGCTGGTCACCCTGGTCGAGTGCGACATGGTCGACGCGATTGTGGCCACGGGCGCGATTGTGGTCGATCAGGACTTCTTCGAGGCGCTGGGGTTTCGCCACTACATGGCGCCGGGGTCGCCGGACGCGCCGGTCGCGAGCGACGAGGAGCTGCGGGAACGCGGCATCGACCGCATCTACGACACGTACATCGTCGAGGCCGAGCTTCAGCGCTGCGACGAGGTGGTGGCGGGTGTTCTGAACGGGCTCGAGCCGCGGCCGTGGTCCAGCCGCGAGCTGGTGCGGGAGCTGGGAGCGCACCTGGAGCGGCACCACCCGGCGGCCCGGTCGATCGTGCTGAGCGCGTACCGCAAGGAGGTGCCGATCTTCGTGCCGGCGCTCAGCGACTCGTCAGCCGGATTCGGGGTGGTCGCGCACCGGGTCAGGGCGGCCGCCCTGGGCTTGCCCCACCTCGCCTTCGATTCCGGGAAGGACTTCCACGAGCTCGCGCAGATCAAGCTGGCAGCCGCCGACACCGGGCTGCTCATGGTGGGCGGCGGCGTGCCCAAGAACTTCGCGCAGGACGCGGTGGTTGCGGCCCGGATGCTGGCGGAGGAGGGCGACGATCCCCGCGCGGCTTCCGTGGCCATGCACAAGTATGCCGTGCAGCTCACGGTGGCCGATGTACGCGACGGCGGCCTCTCGGGTTCGACCCTGCGCGAGGCCACCACCTGGGGCAAGGTCGAAACGGCGCGGGAACGGATGGTGTATGGCGAGGCCACGATCACGCTCTCGCTGCTGGCCAGCGACGCCTATCACCGTGGCGTCTGGCGGCGGCGCGAGGGTAGGCGGCTCGCGGCCCTGTTCGACCGTGAGCGCGCGGACGCTGCCGAGCGGGGCCGATCGTGACCCAGCTCTACCTGGACTTTGACCGGGACCGGGCAGCCCCCCCCCCACCCGGTGCAGCCGACCACGCAGCGGCCAGCGTCCTGGTCCAGGAGCTGGAGCGCATCGTTCGGCGCGGCGACCGCAGCCGGAAGATTCTGGTGGCTCGCACGCGCGGCGAGGGCAAGGAGCTGCTGCGTCAGGTGGCGCTGCGGGGCCGGTCCTGGGTCGGCTTCGAGGTGAAGACGCCGCGCACCCTCGCGACGCAGATCGCCGCGCCGAGGGTCGCTCGCGCCGGGCTCGCGGTGATGGACGTCTTCGACGAACACGCGCTGGTGGAGCGCGCCATCGACGAGGTGCTGGCGACGCGGCGCTTCTCGCGCTTCAGGGAGCTGGCCGAGAAGACGGGCTTCCGCGACGCGGTGCGCAGGTCGGTGGCGACGCTGCGTAGCGGGGGCGTGCATCCGCCGTCGGACTCGCCCGAGGGTGCCACGCGGCGGGGATTCGACAAGAGGTCGCTGGCGACGCAGGTCCTGGCGCGCTACGAAGCGCTGCTGCGGGACGGCAAGCACACGGACCTGGCCGGGGTGATCAAGACGGCCATCCAGGCGCTGACGCACGACGAGCGAAACATGCTTCCCGCAGAGGCGCGGATCTTCCTTCTCCCCGGACTCGTCGCGCGCGGGCTCGAGGGCCGCCTTCTGATCGAGCTGCGACGGCGCGGCGCGCTGGTCCTCAGAACCGATCCCGTCGAGGGCCTGAAGGTTCCCAGGGGGATCCTGTGGGATGTCGCTCCGCCGCAGGCGCCGGGCAGCTATCTCCACGCGGTGCATCGGTGCGCGGCGGAGATCCCCTCCACTGTGGTGCCCGATCGCATCGAGCTCTTCGCTGCCGCCTCCGTCTACGACGAGCTGCGCGGAGTCCTGCGCCGCGCGCTCGACATGGGGGCGCGCTGGGACGAGATCGAGATCATCGCCGCCGATCCGTGGTCGTACGGTTCGGCGCTGCACGCGCTGGCCGAGACGATGGACGTGCCGGTGACCTTCGCGGTCGGTCTCCCGGTGGAGCGGACGCGTCCCGGGCGGGTGGTCTCGACGTACTTCCGCTGGATCGAGAGCGGCTTCCAGGAGTCTCTCTTTCGCGCTCTCGTCGAGGCCGGGGACGTGATTCCGCCGGGTGCGGGTCGTGGCAGGAGCGGCTCGCGTGAAGACGAGGGTGACACGCGTCGCCGCACGAACGGCCCACAGCTCGCCCGGGCGCTGAGGCGACTTCGGATCGGGTGGGGTAGGGACCGCCACCTCGACAAGATCAAGCGGGCCCTGACGGACCTCGACTCCATGGGGCCGCGGCGACACGAGGACGCGGATGGGCTGATGCGCCGCAAGAAACGCATGGCCGCCGAGCTCCGCGCACTCCAGAGGATCCTGCGGCCCGTGCTCGCGGCGACGCCGCCCACCGACGGACCGGCTTCGCCCGCACAGGTCGCGGTCGGCGTGAGGAGCCTGCTGGAGCGCGTCGCCCCCGGAACCGACGTCGACGAGACCGCACGGCAGCGGCTCGCCCGCCAGTTGGCGAGGATCGAGGCGACCGTCACGAGGGTGACCGACTTCGCCTCGGCTGCGGCGATCGTCCGGTCGTACCTGGAGATCCGGATCCCGGCGCCGAGGACGGAGGGGACGGCACCGTGGAGTTCGGCCCCGGGTCACGTGTACCTGACCGACCTGCGGCACGGTGGGGCCACCGGCCGGCGCTTCACCTTCTTGGTCGGCCTGGATGCGGGATCCGTGCTCGGTTCGCTCCACGAGGATCCGCTGATCGGAGACGAGGAGCGGTTCCGCCTAGGGCGAGGCGAGCTGCCCCTCGCGTCGGAACGGGCGGAGGAGGCCCGCTTCAACCTGGCCCAGCTCTTCGCCCGGCTGCGGGGCACGGTAGTGCTCAGCTACGCCTGCTGGGATCCGGCCGAGAGCCGGGAACTCACCCCCTCACCCGAACTCCTCCAGGCGCTCCGGCTGCGTCGCCGCGACTCGACGCTGACATTCGACGACCTGAGCGCATACCTCGGCGTGGCCGAATCGCGTCTTCCCCGGCCCGAGATCGGCGCGGATCTCGATGCCGGCGACGTGTGGCTGCGCGCCCTGGCGACCGAGCGGGGTCGGTTGCGCGACGGGCTGGCGGCCATCGGGCGGTCGTTTCACCGCCTTGGCGCGGGTCTGGCTCTCGGCGAAGCCCTCGACACCGACGAGGCTTCGGTGCATACCGGGTTCCTCGGTCCGCAATCGCCACCTCTGTCCTACCAGAACCAGTCGGACAGACCCTTCTCGGCCAGCGGTCTCGGCGATCTCGGCGCGTGCCCGCGCAGGTTTCTGTTCAAGTACGTGCTGCGGGCATACCCCCCCGACGATCCCGAGTTCGACCCCGACCGCTGGCTCAACGCGCTGGAGCGGGGGAGTCTGCTGCACACCGTCTACGAAGAGACGCTGAAGCGGGCCGGCGCGCGTGGACTGGACCCGGCGGACGACGCTTTCATGCGCCTCGCGCTCGGACTGGTGGACGAGGAGGGGAGACGGGCGCTGCTCGGGACCCCCTCGCCGAGCGAGGCGCTGCACCGCTGGGAGATGGAGGCGCTGCGCGACGACGTGCGGTCGTTCGTCGAGATGATCCGGGGCGAGATGCCACCGTGGTCGGAGCTGGAGTGGCGGTTCGGCGGCGAGGACGAAACGAGGATCGCGGCGGGGGACGAGTCGGTGCGGGTGCGCGGCATCGTGGATCGGGTGGACGACCACGGCACGCATCTGCGCGTGGTCGACTACAAGACGGGGAGCGGATACGGCTACGATAGCAGGTCGGGCGTGTACGACGGAGGCCGTCGGCTTCAGCACTTCGTGTACAGCGCGGCGGTGGCGGCCATGCGTGGAAGGCCCGTCGACGCGATGGAGTACCACTTCCCCACGAGGCGGGGCGAAAACCGGATCAGGCGGTATGACATCGACGACCTCAAGTACGGCGGCCACCTTGTCTCCACACTTCTGGACAGCGTCGAGCGAGGATGGTTCCCTGCCACCGACAGCGCCCGCGACGACTGCCGCTACTGCGACTATCAGGATGTCTGCGGCGCCGAGACCAACGACTGGGGCCAGACGGCCTGTCGCTTCGCGGATTGGACGGAGAGGAACCTCGACAGGCTTCACGAGCTGGAGCTGCTGCGGAGGGCGCGCAACTGGGAAGCCGAGGAGCCGGTCTTTTGAGCGCCGACGGCCACGTCACGGGTGCGGCTGCACGAGCGCACGCGGAGACGTCCTCCAACGCCGACGCGGCGGTCCCCTACAGTCGGCCGGGGGAACGTCTCGGCGGGGATCCCCCGGACCAGACTGCGCGTCTTCGCATTCGCGAGGATCTGGAGCGCAGCTTTCTGGTCGAGGCGGGGGCGGGCTCGGGCAAGACGACCTCGCTGGTCGATCGCATGGTGGCGCTTGTGCGCAACCGCGCCTGCGAGGTGAAGGAGATCGCAGCGGTCACCTTCACGCGCATGGCCGCCGCCGAGCTGCGACAGAGGTTCCAGGTGGAGCTGGAACGAGCCGCGGCCCGGTTCGCACCCGGACATCCCGAGCGCGAGGCGCTTGAAGAGGCGATCCAGGGCATCGATCAGGCCTTTCTCGGCACCATCCATGCCTTCTGCGCCAAGCTCCTGCGCGAACGGCCGCTCGAGGCTGGACTGGCCCCCGGCTTTCGCGAATTGCAGGAGACCGAGGCGCTCAGATCGCAGCACAGGGCGTGGACCGACTTCCTGGAGCGGCTCGCGGCCGACGAGGATCCCCGCCTGCGCGAGCTGAATCGTCTGGGCATTCCGCCCGCCCGGCTCAAGGAGGCGTTCGACCAGCTCGTCGAGAATCCCGATGTGGACTTCGTTCACGAATCGGCGGACCCGCCGGATTCGGACGAGGTTGCGGCGCTGCGGGCCGAGCTCGACGAACTTCTCGACCGGGCCGGGCGCCTGATGCGGGGCAGGCATCCCGAGGGCGGATGGGACTCGCTGGGCAAGCGCATCCGCACGCTCCTCTACTGGCGCCGGTCGCTCGACTGGGATGACCCCTCGGTGCTGTTCGACGCGGTGGCCAAGCTCCACGGAATCAAGACGAAGCCGATTCAGAAGCGCTGGGCCGACACCCCCTCCGGCAAGCTTGCGGCCAAGCGACTCGGCGAGGACATCAAGCGATTCGGAACGGACGGCGGTCGGGCGGACCGGCTGCTCAGGAGCTGGTGGGCCTACAGGTATCCCGTGGCGCTGGGGGTGGCCAGGGCGGCCAGCGACAGCTACGCCCGCGAGAGAAAGGCCCGTGGCGACATCACATTCCAGGATCTGCTTGTGCTGTCGGCCGAACTGCTGCGCGAGAACCCGCGCGCTCGCGCCGAACTGGGGAAGCGCTACCGCCGCGTGCTGGTCGACGAGTTCCAGGACACCGATCCGCTCCAGGCCGAGATCCTGCTGCTGCTGGCGAGCGATCCGGACGCCCACGGCAACGACTGGCGGCGTGTCTCGCCCAGGCCCGGCGCCCTCTTCGTCGTGGGCGATCCCAAGCAGAGCATCTACCGGTTCCGGCGGGCCGACATCTCGCTGTACGAGTTCGTGAAGCGGCGCTTCGCGGAGTTCGGCGAGGTGCTGCGCCTCGAAGCCAACTTCCGTTCGCTGAACGACTTCGGCGAGCTGGTGCAGGGGGTCTTCGACCGGAGCACCGGCTTCCCGAGGGAGGACTCGGACCACCAGGCCTCGTTCGCCCCGCTGAGGCCGCGGACAAGGGGTCGGGGGCTGCTGGCCGCGTACCCTGTCGAAGGCAGGCGTCAGGACGAGATCGCGCGGGACGACGCGGCGCGCATCGCCTCGGAGGTCGCGCGCAGGGTCGCGGCCGGCGAACGGCGGCCCGGCGACTTCATGATCCTGACCCGCACCCGCAAGCACCTGTCCGTCTACGCGAGGGCGCTGGAGGATCGCAACCTGCCCGTCGAAGTGTCGGGAACGGGCGTCGGCTTCGAGGACGAGCTGCGCGCGTTCCTGCTGCTCTTCCGGTGCCTGGCCGACCCCGGGCACCAGGTCCGCGTGCTCGCGGCGCTGACGGGTCCGTTCTTTGGACTGACGCTCGACCGGGTCGTTCGGTACCGGGACGATGGTGGCGGCCTGGCGATCGACTTCGAGCCCAAGGGGGATTGCGAGGTCGCCCGGGCGATCGGGGTGCTACACGGGTGGTGGCTTCTGGCACGGCATGAGCCCGCAGACGTGACTGCGGAGCGTCTGGTGAACGAGATCGGCCTCTTTCCCCTGGCGGCTGCGGGCACGCTGGGAGAGATGCGGGCGGGTGCCCTGGTCTACCTGCTCGACGCGGTTCGGGCGCGAGCGCGGGCGGGGGACTCGTCGCTCGCCGGCGCAGTGGACGCCATGGAGACGGCGCTGGCCTGGGACGACGCCGAGGCACCGCTGATCCCGGGCAGACCCAACTGCGTCCGGGTCATGAATCTGCACCGCGCCAAGGGGCTCGAGGCCGATGTGGTCTTCCTGGCGGCGCCGTTCGGCCTGCGCGACTGGCCGCCGAGCATGCACGTCTCGCGGGAGGGGGGCGGCCGCGCACGGGGAACCATTCCCCTCGTGGTGCGCCGCGGCTTCGCCAAGGACGTCATTGCGCAGCCCCTCGACTGGGACGCAAGCCAGACGAAGGAGGCCGAATTCGAGAAGGCGGAGCAGGTGCGCCTGCTCTACGTGGCGGCGACCCGCGCGAAGCACGAGCTCTGGATCGCGCGGGGGCGCGGGTTGCCCCGGTTCGTGAAGGCGTCGCCGTGGGCGGCTCTGGAGGATTGGGTGACGAGGGAGGCCGGACGCACGGACGGGCGCGAGCGTAAGGGCGGATCGGCTTGCCGCTGTGTCGTGCTGGACACGCTCGCGATCGATCCGCCGCCCGTGCCGGACCGCCTGGATCGGTCCACGGACTTGGCCGCGCCAGTGGCCGTTGCGGCGGATGCGGTGGATCGGAACCGTGCGGCGACCTACCGGCTGGAGACGGTCACGGGGCGGACAAAAGGGGGCGGGGGGGTCGTGACTGGCGTTCGCGATGTCCAGGCGGACGAATTCACGCCCACTGTACTGCGGCCCGATTCCGGCGGCTACGAATGGGGCAGCGTGGTCCACGACGTGCTTGCGGCCGCAGGCGAAGGCATGCGGGGCGAAGCGCTGCGCAGGCTGGCCCGGGATCTCCTGATCGAAAACGAGCGTCCTGTCGATGCGACGGGCGCGCCGACGGAGCTGGACGCCCTGCTGGCGATGGTCGGGTCGGTGCGTGGCTCCGACATCTGGGCGCGGGCGAAGGCGAGCGACGAGCGCCACAACGAGATTCCGTTCGCGATCAGCCGGAACGGCGGCGACGACCACCCCGAGGTGTTGGAGGGCGTCATCGACCTCGTGTTCAAGGAGGATGGCCGGTGGGTGGTGGCGGACTACAAGACCGACGGCGGCGACGACCCTGATTTCGCCGAGAGGGTGCGGCGGTATCGCACCCAGGTCGACCTCTACGCCGAGTGCTGGGCGGAGCTGACGGGCGAGGAGGTCGCCGAGCGCGTGCTCGTCTTCACCGCACAGGGAAGGACGGAGTCGTGGTGATTCCGCGAAAAGCGAATGGCCGGGGCGCGAGCTGCCGGGCGCACTTGTCTCACGCGAGCCGGCGACCAAACTTGGGCTGGGCGACGGCGGCAGCGCGTCCGTCGCCAACCGCAAAGCCATCCGACCTCGAGAGCTGACATGCCCAAATCGATTTCCCGTTTCGCCGGGGCGGTCGCCATGACGATCGCCATCCTCACCGCCACCACGTCGCCCGCCATCGCACAGGACGACATGGAAGAACTCCCCTTCCCGGAGGGCTGGCAGGTTCGATTCGACCGCGAGGGCGCCAGCATGGACGACCTGTACCTGGTCACCATGCCTCCCGGATACCACGTCACCACCGGCCCGGCGATGATCGCCTGGCACCCGGATTCGGTGGCCACCGGAGACTTCCGCGTCGAGTCCGAGACCTTCCTCTTCGACCCACAGGGCCGCCGCGAGGCGTTCGGTTTCTTCATCGGCGGCAGAGACCTGCAGGGGCCTGACCAGCGCTACACCTATTTCCTGCTACGCGAAGGCGGCGAATTCTTGGTGAAGACCCGCGCCGGATCCGAGACCGCCGAAGTCCAGAGCTGGACCCCCCACCCGGCGATCGTCGCATTCGCGACCAAGCCAGAGGATGCCCACACGGCGAAGAACGTGCTCGCACTGGAGGCCGCAGGCGACGAACTGAGCTTCTCGGTGAACGGCGAGCAGGTGTGGAGTGGTCCGCGCGAGGGCCTCGCCGCGAATGGCGTCTTCGGCCTCCGGGTCAATCACGGGCTGAATCTCCACATCACCACAATTGGGCGCGCGCGGGATTAGCAATGAAGAAGATCGCGTCGAGCGGGGTTGCCGCACTGGGGTTGGTTTCCCTGGCCGGGTTCGTCGGCGGCGCGGAGCCCGCCACCGAGGAGATGCCGACGGACGCCCTCGCGCAGGACACGCCGGTCGTCCAGCAAGCCCAGGAGCCCCCGCCGCGAAATAGGCGCTCGTGGTGGTCCCGCAACCGTTACCCTGGCCCCATCCCCACGCCCGAGGAGTGGCAACCTCCGGAAGGCCCGGTGCGCATCGCTCTGCAGGTGGGGCACTGGCGGGCCGACGAGGCCCCGCGCGAGCTGTCCGGACTGCGTCGCAACGGTGCCAATTGGAACGGAACCCACGAGCGGGAGTTCAACCTCGAGATCGTCCGCAGTGCCGCTGCCATGCTGGAAGAGCTCGGCTACGTGGTCGACATTCTGCCGGCGGTGGTGCCCCCGGACTACCGCGCCCATCTCTTCCTCGCCATCCACGCCGACGCGAGCAACGATCCCAACGCGAGGGGCTACCGCGTGTCGGCGCCGAGGCGGGATGCCACCGGACGCGCCCAGGACTTCGTCGACCTGCTCCACCAGACCTACGGTCCCGCAACCGGAATCAGGCGGCTTCGTGACACCACCCGGCGCATGCGCAACTACTACGCCTTCAACTACCGCCGCTACGAACACGCGCTCCATCCGATGACCATCGCAGCCATCATCGAAACGGGCTTCCTCACCAACGACGGCGACCGCGCGGTGATCATGAATCAGCCCGAGCGTGTTGCGCGCGGAATCGTCGACGCGATCACGCAGTTCCCGATCACACCCCCACCGGGACGCGGCAGTACGCCATAATGACAACCATACCTGTCATTATGTAAACCGAACTTTACACTCCCCCACCTCCGTCACCAGGAACTCCTCGAAGAAGTCGAGCATGTCGTGGAGCTTCTGGATCGTGTTGTCCCGGCCGTACACGTAGTAGCCCTCGCCGGGGTACGCCTTGTAGCGCACGATCTTGTAGTGCTGGTCGAGCTTGCGCGCGAAGTCGAGCGCGGCCTGCGGCTGCCCCTCGCGAATCCGCCAGTCCGCCGCGACCCCCTCGCCCTGAATCACGAACGTGGGCGTGGTCACCTCGTGGGCCTTCAGGATGGCCGAGCTGTTCAGGTAGACATCGCGGTTCTCGGGGTACGGCCCGAGCTCGTATTCGAGCAGTTTGATGTGCTGCAGCTCCTGCACCTTGGTGTGGAAGTCGGTCATGTCGCCGTAGCCCGACAGCGAAATCGCGGCTTGGAAGACGCCGGGCGCGAACGCCACCGCGTCCATGGTCATGATCCCGCCGTAGCTCGTGCCGGTGACCGCAATTCGGTCGGGGTCCACGTCGGGCAGGGTCTTGAGGAAGTCGACGCCCGCGAGCACATCTTCCAGATCGCAGTGGCCCCAGCAGCCGTTGTTGAGATCCTCGAACGCCAGGCCGTAGCCCGAGCTTCCGCGGATGTTGGGCATGAGGACGACGTAGCCACGCTGTGAGAAGAAGTGCACCTGCTGGTGTCTGCGAAACTGGTCGTCGAATTGCGACGTTGGCCCGCCATGGATCCACATCACGCCTGGAAACCGCTCGCCCGGCTCCGCGTCCGGCGGCCTGTGCAGGTACGCCGGGATCGTGAGCCCGTCGCTGCTGGGATACGCCACCTTCTCGGGCATGTGCAGCCTCTCGGCCGCATCGGCGCCGACCTCGCTGTGCACCAGCCGGCTCTCGCCCGACTCCACGTCGATCACGAAGAGCTCGGCGGGGCGCGTCGGCGTCTCCATCGTGTAGCTGATCCGGCCGCCGTCGGGCGACCACTCGGGACGGAGCGCGGCCCCGACCTCCGGGTCCACAAGCGTCTTGCTCTTCGTACCGTCGGCGGACACCAGACGCAGCGAGTGCACGCCGTCCCGGTTCTCGGTGTAGCTGATCCAGCTGCCGTCGGGCGACCACCGCGCATCGCTCTGATCGTGGTCGGACGCGGCGACGGGGCGTGCCTCGCCACCGCCGCGCGGCGCCACCCAGAAGTTCAGCCAGCCGCTACGCTGCGAGCGGAAGAGCAGGGTCTCGCCGTCGGGCGACGGCCGCGCCGACCCGAAGGCCCTCCCGGCGCGATAGTCGAAGAAGCCCCGGTCGGCCACCACGGTGCGCGGACCGCTCCCGTCGGGGGCGATTTCGATCACGTCGTGGTCCACCCAGCGGTCGTCCATGCGCACGTAGTAGATCGACTGGCCGTCCGGCGACCAACTGGGGTACCCCTCGTACAGCGGGTCGTCGGTCAGGCGATGGACCTCGCCGTCCGGCACCGACACCTTCCAGATGTCCATGTTGCCGTAGCGGTCACCCGCAAACGCGATCCACCGGCTGTCGGGCGACCAGGCCAGACCGTTGGCTCGCGCGGACAGGCTGGTGTGCTTCAGGTCCATGGTGATCTGCGTGCCCTCGTGCTCCTGGGTCGACCACAGCCAGATGTCGGGTGCGCCGCTCTTGTCGGAGGTGTAGGCGATCCAGCGCCCGTCGGGCGACCAGATCGGCTGCGGTGCCCCCAGCGACCCCACGCCGCTCAGCGACAGGTCGGTGGCCAGTGTCGTCGGGGCCGCAGCGGGGTCGTTCGGGTCGACGCCGACGAGTTCGCCGTCCGCCGACACGAAGGTGATCATCGATCCGTCGGGAGCCCACCTGGGCGCGTGGCTGCCCCCCACCGCGGCGCGCAGGTCGACCAGCTCGGCGGCGGTGACCGCTGCATCGGCCGCCCGGTCGCTTGACTCGGGGGCCTCGCCCGTCTCGCCGTACCCGGCACCGTCCCCACACGCCGACCCCAGGATGCCCGCACAAACCGTCATCGCAACCCATCTCATCGCTCCATCCTTTCGCTCAAGTCCACTACTTCGTCGTTCAGGGATCGGAGAGGTTGCGCCCCTCTGGCCCGGCAGTTACACTTACCGTTCAATACTACCCATCGGACCGCCGCCCAGACAGGGAGAAACGGGGTCCGATCATTTCTACCCCAGGGACGCCTCGTGCGTCCCTGTCTTTTTGCCCACTCTGGACGAATGCCCGTAGCAAACCGACACCGCTCCGCCGATGTTCGCCGTCGCGTCCGGGTGTTCGTTGATTTCTGGAACTACACCCTCCACATGCGGAAGGTCGACCGCCGGTTCCGCACGGACTGGTCCAAGCTCGGACCAGTGTTGTCGCACGCCGCGGCTGAGGTCGTCGATCCAACCGCGACGGGCGAGTACCAGGGACTGAATTTCTACGGCTCCTACAATCCTGCCAGTGAAGCAGACCGCAAGCTCCACCGATGGGCAACAGGAGTCGTGGACACGTTTCCCGGTGTGAGAGTCTCGATGGCTCGCCGCCGAAGGAAGCGCTCCCCCCCAGCATGTCCCAGCTGTCGCAAGGAGGTGATCAAGTGCCCCGCCTGCAATGCTGACATGCGGGGCACAGAGGAGAAGGGTGTGGATGTCCGCATGGCGACCGACATGATCAGCTTGGCTTGGGTCGACAACTACGACATGGCGGTGTTGGTCTCGTCCGACCGGGACTTCGTTCCCGTGGCCGAATTCCTTGAAACGCGTGGTGTCAAGGTGATACACGGTGCCTTCCCGCCGATGGGCTCGCAACTAACGGCACGGTGCTGGGGGCGCATTGACATCCCCCGTCTGCGAGAGACTTTCCGGCTCATCCAGTCCGCAAGCCGCGATGCTTGACACCGAATCTACTTTGCCGCTCTACGGACCACCCGGGCCACCTCATCGCTCCATCCTTTCACTCAAGTCCACCATCTCGTCGTTGAGGAAGCGGCCGAAGAAGTCCAGCATGTCGAGCAGCATCTGGCGGCGGTTGGCCTTGCCGCGCACGTAGTAGTTCTCGTTCGGGTAGGTCGTGTACTCGAACGGCTTGTACTGGTTCTCCAGCGCCCGGGCGAAGATCTCGGACTGGTCGGAACCGGGGTAGCGTCCCTCGCCGTGCACCATGAAGATCGGCGCGGAGACCTTGTCGACCTCGAAGATGGCCGAGCTGTTGCGCCAGACGTGTTCGCTGGTGGCGAAGGGCCCGAGTTCGTGGTCGAGCAGCTTGACGTGGCGCAGCTCGTTCTCGCTGTGGTAGAAGTGCACCCAGTCGGCGTAGCCGGAGCCGGGGATGATCGCGCGGAAGACGTCCGGGGCGAAGGCGGCCACGTACATGCTCATGACGCCGCCGTAGCTGGTGCCGGTCAGCCCCATGCGATCGGGGTCGACCTCGGGCAGCGTCTGCAGGTACTCCACCCCCGCGACCACGTCCTCCAGGTCGCAGTGGCCCCAGCAGCCGTTGTTGGCGTCGGCGAAGGCCTTCCCGTACCCGGAGCTGCCCCGGATGTTGGGCAGGAGCACCGCGTAGCCCCGCTGCGCGAAGAACTGCACGTGCTGCTGGAAGGTGTCGTTGAACTGCGACGTGGGGCCGCCGTGGATCCACAGGATGCCGGGCGCGCGCTCCCCCGCCGGGACTCCCACCGGGCGGTAGAGGTAGGCCGGGATCGAGTATCCGTCCGTGCTGGGGTAGTGGACCTTTCTCGGGCAGGATCAGCCGCGAGCCGAAGTCGCCGGCGGGCATGGAGAAGGTGAGCTGGCGACCCTCGCCGCCCCGCAAGGACACCACATGCAGATCCTGCGGCGTGACCAGGTCGGCCTTCAGGTAGGCGATCGCACGGCTGTCGGGCGACCACGAGGGGCTCGACACCACGCCACCCGCAGACGGTTCCCCGGTCCCGCCCGGCGAGACCAGCACGCGGGGGCTGCCGCCTTCCGCACGGACCACGCGCAGGTCGTGGTGGCCGTTGTGGTTCTCGATGTAGGCGATGGCGCGGCCGTCGGGCGACCACGTTGCTCCGCTCTGGTCGGCCTCGGCGGCGGCGATCGGGCGCGGCTCCCCGCCGTCGATGGGCGCGAGCCAGTAGTTGATCCAGCCGCTGCGGTGCGAGCGGAAGAGGATCTGGCTGCCGTCGGGCGAGACGCGAGGATAGCCGAAGGTGGTGCCGGCTCCGTAGTCGAAGAAGTCGCGGTCCTGGAGGACGGTGCGGGGGTTGCCGCCGTCGGGGTCCACCGCGATCACGTCGTGGTCCTCCCAGGTGTCGTCGAGGCGCACGTAGAGAATGCGCTGCGAGTCCGGCGTCCAGGTCGGGAAGACCTCGTAGCGCTTGTCGCTGGCGATGCGCCGGACGCGCCGGGTGGCGACCTCGACCGTCCAGATGTCGTAGTTGCCGTAGCGGTCGCCGGCGAAGGCGATCGAGCGCTCGTCGGGCGACCAGGTCATTGAGTTGATGCGACCGCCCAGCTCGGTGAGCTGCACCTCGGTGCCGTCTGCGGCGGACCAGATCCAGATCTCGGGCGAGCCACCCTTGTCGGACACGTAGGAGATCCAGTTGCCCTGCGGAGACCAACCCGGCATCTGCGAAGCCAGGAAGTGCCCCGAGCTGCCCATCTCGATCGGCACGCGGGTGGGGAAGCCGCCGTCCGGCGAGAGCGTGACCAGCCCGCCGGAGAGCGACGATTGGAAGAGGATGGCATCGCCGTTGGGCGACCAGGCGGGCGCGCCGGAGACGACCGACTCGACGGAAAGCAGTTGGTCGATGGTGAGGACGTCGGCCTCCTGGGCGTGGAGCGGAGCCAGGAGTGCCGCGAAGGTGGCCGCCGCGACCAGGGTCGCTCGCAGCGGCGAGGCCGTGGCCAGGCGAAGGGTGGCCGCCGGTTTCCGATAGCTGATCATTTCTTGCTCCTTGCGTGATGGTGGTGCCCTGCGGCGACGGGCAGGCACGGTCAGTGGACCCACAGGCTGGACTGGTCCAGCTTGTTTTCGAGTCGCCACCAGACGGTCTGGCCCGCGCGCAGGTAGAGCATGTCGCTGCGATAGGGGTCGGCGCCGACGGGATCGGCCTGGAGCCGGAATCCGCCGCCTTGCAGGAGGGTCGCGGGCAGGGCGACCGAATCGGTCCGCATGCTCGTGATCGACATCAGGGAGATGCGCTCCGCCCTCCGTATCGCGTAGACGCGCACGTCCAGCCAGTTGCGGTTGGTGACGTGCAGCACGCTCCCTCCCGCACCCGCGCCGGACGGGTCGCCGGAGCGCCCCTCGGAGGAAGCGCATCCGGCGACCGCCAGCGCGAGAAGCGCGCCCGCGACACCTCGGCGGAATCCCGCTAGGGGATGTATCCCTGCCGCGGCATGCATCCGGTCGGCACCTCGGGCTCGCGCGGCAGGCACTCGCTAAGCGGGTAGGGCATCGCGTCGTGAAGCCTCTGGTCGGCGCTGGGCGGACCCAGCACGGGGATCTCCAGCAGCTTCCCGTAGTGGTTCATGTCGATCCAGGTGTGGCCCCACTCGAAGACCAGCGAGAACCGCTTGTTGTACAGCAGCTCGTCGAGCAGCTCGTCGTCCGATCCCGCGTAGGGGTCCGGCAGCGGCTCGAGGCCCCCCGAGTTCACGCGCACGAAGTTGATGTCCTCGATCGCCGCGGCCCGGTTGCCCATCGCCAGGTTGGCCTCGGCGCGAATCAGGATCAGCTCCTCGTTCTTGACCCAGACGAACGGCGCGCTCGGGCTCTCGTACAGGGTGTACTGCAGGTCCGAGCTGACCTCCAGCAACTGATACGCCGGCACCACCTTGAACTTGTTCTGGAAGCGCAGGTCGGGCGACCCGTCCGCGCGGGCCTGGGCCTCGTTGCGGAAGCGGGTGTTGGCCCACAGCAGGTCGGGGCGGTTCGCCGGGTTGACGAGGTCGCCCGAGTTGACCGACCAGCTGTGCTGCGCCCCGTAGGCGAGCGGCATGTTCGTGCCCACGAAGGACTCGGCCACCGCCTGCAGCGCGGCCGACCAGTTGCTGCGGTGCACTTCGGCGCGGGCCTTGATCGCCCGGTTGAGCCGCGCGAAGTCTCCCGGCGTCGAGAAGTTGGCCAGCCCGGCCGTGACCCCGAAGGGAAACGAGATGCCGGACTGCAGCTCGCCGTACGCCTCGTCGAGGAGGCCGACCACGTGCCCGTACACCTCCGCCTCCGACACGATCGGCGCCGGGGGCTCGTTGGGATCGGATCCCACCGCGATCGGTGCGCCCAGGACTCGGCGCGTCACCGCGATGTGCAGCAGGTCGTAGGCCTGGACGGTCTTGGCGAAGCCGCGCACCGCCGCCTTGTCGGGCTCGGGCAGCTCGGCCGCGCCCAGCGCATCGAGAAGCAGGTTGGCGTTGCGGATGTTCTTGTACGCCTCGGCCCAGACCTGGGTGCCCACGAAGAGCGTCTGTGTCCAGGGGTCGCGCACGCTGCCGGGCAGCGACGAGCCGGTGGGCGCCATGGGATAGACCTCGCGGCCGAAGGCGCCGACCCACTGCACCATGTCGGCGGCGGTGAGGCGGGTGTCGAAGAGGAGGCCCTGCGCCGCGGCCGCGATGGCGGCCGAGGTCGGGTTGTTCTGCAGATCCTCCACGCTGGGGTTGTTGAAGTCCGGTACGGTCAGATCGCACGCCGTGAACACGGTTGCGACGAGACCCGCCGTCAGCATTGGACGGCCCAGTTGTCTAGTCATCGGTCTCATTCTCCCGTTCACGTTGTCAGAAGCCCACGTCCACCGAGAACCAGAAGCTCCGGCTCGGCGGGAAGGGCGCCACGTCCTGGCCGCGGCCGACGGCCTCGCTCCCGAAGTTGCTCACCTCGGGGTCCAGCCCGGCGTAGTCCGTGAATGTGAGCAGGTTGCGTCCGCTCAGGTTGAAGCGGATGTGCCGCGCGCCGCTCCACAGGTTCGCCACCATGTCCTCGGGCAGGTCGTAGCTGACGGTCAGCTCGCGCAGCTTGACGAACGAGGCGTCCTGGAAGTAGGTGCCGGTGTTCTGTGGGAACTCCCGGTTGCGCTTCACGCAGACGCTCTCGCCGTTCACCAGGTTGTTGCAGTCCTCGGTGTTCCGCGTCAGGTCGAAGAGGAACTGGGTGAGGTTGTTGGCCGTGCCCCCGCTCTGCCAGTCCAGCGTGGAGTAGACGTTGAACCGCCCGAAGCTGACGTCGTTCGAGAAGCCCATGCGGAAGTCCGCGTTGGATTCGGCCAGCGGACCCACGCCGACCTCGCCGGTCTCGGGATTGGGGCCGTTGCCCCAGAGCAGCGTGAGCGACCGGCCCACCTCCACGGCGGTGGTTCCGTAGAAGTAGCCGAAGCCCTGCACGGTGAACCGGGGCACCGGCAGCGATATGACCTCGCTGCGGTCCATGCTGAAGGTGGTGCGCGACGTCCACTGCAGGTTGCGGGTGAAGAACGGCACCACCGTCAGCGCGGTCTCGATCCCCCAGATGTTGATCTCGCCGCCGTTGAAGATGGCCTCGACGAAGCCGGTGGACGGCGCGAGGGAGCGCTCCAGGATCACGTCGGTGATGGTCTTGTTGAAGTAGGTGAACTCGACCGTGGCGCGATCCTCGAAGAGGGTGGCGTCGATGCCGCCCTCGATCTCGGTCTGCCGCTCGGGCCGCAGATCGGTCGCCGCCGTGGCGCCCTGGACCCGCAGCGCGGGCAGTCCGCCGATGTTCCGCCCCTCGTACTCGGTGAACTTCTGCCCGTAGACGGGCTGGTTGCCCGACTGGCCCCACGCTCCCCGGAACTTGACCTCCTCAACCAGGTCGCTGCCGACCGGCAGCCGGTACGAGGCGGCCAGCTTGGGGTAGAAGTGGAACTCGTCGGTGTCGGAGTTGTTCGAGCTGCGGTCGGCGCGCATGCCGGCGGTGAGCAGCAGGCGCTCGTCCAGCATCAGCAGCTCCTCCTGGGCGAAGATGCCGAGGTCGAGCGACCGCTCGCGGTCCTGCCGGACCTCGGTGGCCGTGCCGCGGTCGATGTTCTGCAGGCCGCCGATGAGGTTCTTGGCGATCGTGCTGCTCACGTCCAGGTCGCGAATCTCGTACTGCGTGCCGAACGAGGTCGTCGACTGGAAGGCGTCGGAGTTGAAGGTGTAGACCGCGTTGAGGTTGGCGTTCATGTACTGGCTGTAGGCCGATCCGAGCACCGACGTGCCGGGAAGCCCGTCGTTGGGCTCGAACTGCGACTGCGGGGGCGAGAAGAGCTCGTTCTTCTGGTTGTAGAAGTCGATGCCGCCGGTGGCGATCAGCCGCAGGGTGTGGGTGGACGAAGTGATGGCGTCGAAGGTCAGGTTCCCCGATCCCACGAAGCGCCACACCTCCTCGTCGTTGTTCACGAGCGACGCCGTCTCCAGAATGTTGGACGAGGCGAAGGGGTTGCGGGGGTAGGTGCCGGTGCCGCTGGGACAGTTGTCGATGTCGGCCTGGCGGCTGCCGTCGGCGCAGACCGCCCGCAGGTCCACGAAGCTGGGGGTGGACGGGAGCGTCATGTAGTAGCTGATGCTCCGGTTGTCGTTGTTGGTGATCCCGCGGCCCGCCAGCGTGTGGATCGCGTTCGTGTTCAGGCTGAAGGAGACGCGTTCGCCGAGCGTCTGGTCGATGTTCAGCTTGATCGACTCCTTGTTGTAGAAGGTGTTGTCGATGATGCCGCCGTCGTGCTTCACCAGACCCGAGGCGTAGTAGCGGGTGTCCTGGGTGCCGCCGCTCACGCTCGCGGAGGTCTCGTAGGAGAGGGGCTCGTTGCCCGCGAGCAGCTCCTCGTGGTCGAAGAACTTGCCCGCCTGCCAGTGGTCTGCGGCCTGCGGACCGAAGAACTCGACGGCCTCGTCCATCGAGGTGAATTCCCGAAGACCGAGTTTGTTGGAGAGCTGAGAGAAGCCGAACCGCTGCGTGACGTTGAACTGCGGTGCCCCGACTCGACCCCGCTTCGTGCGGATGATCACCACCCCGTTGTTGGCCTTGGAGCCATAAATGGCCGCCGCCGACGCGCCCTTGAGAACCTCGATGCTCTCGATGTCGTACGGATTCAGGTCGGCGATGCGGTTCGCGGAGTTGTCCTGCGAGCCTCCGCGCACGGGGTTCGACGAGGAGACGGTGACGGTGTGCACCCCGGAGGGGATGGTCTGGTCGCTGACGATCACCCCGTCCACCACGTAGAGCGGCGTGTGGTTGCCGAGAATCGTGGACACTCCCCGGAGCTGGAGCTGCATGCCCCCGCCCGGGGCCCCGGAGTTCGACTGGATGTTCGCCCCCGCGACCTTGCCGCGCAGGGCCTGCTCGACCGAGGCCGAGGGCACCCTTTCGAGGTCCCGCGCGCTCACCGTCGAGACGGCGTTGGCGAGGTTCCTCCGCGAGATTCCGGTCGCCTGGCCCGTCACGACGATCTCGTCGAGGTTGAGCACGTCGATCCGGAGCGTGGCGCTGATGTTGTTCGTGCCCGCGGGGACGGTGATCGTCGCCGGCTGGTAGCCCAGCATGCTGATCTCGAGGACGACCTCGCCGGCCTCGACGGAGACGGCGAAGTTGCCATCGTCCTCCGTGAAGGTGCCGAGGGTCGTTCCCGAGACGGCGACGGCTGCCCCGGAAATGGGCTGTCCGGTGGTGGCGTCGGTGACGGAGCCGGTGAGGGTGCGCGTCTGCGCGAGGATGTCCCCCGCGCCCAGAAGCGTGACCAGGCCCGCCAGGATGCCGTATCGCAATCTCATAAGTCCTCCTTGGCTGATTGCGTACACGGTTGCGTACAAAACGCAGGGGTGGGGTGCCAACCTACGTTCCCGCAGGCGAAAGCGAAAGCTGGCCGGGGGGATGCCGCCGGACCAGATTGCCCCCACCGACCCTCCAGAACAGGTGAGCGACATGACGCGACGCCTTCGGTACCGCGCCCGCGCGGACATCCGCACCCTCGCCCCGTTTTCCCTGATCGCCGCGATGGCGCTCGGCGCACCGGCGGCGGCCCAGGAGATCCCCGAGGACCAGTTCGCCCGGTTCCGCCAGTTCATGGCCTTCCCGTCGCTCGTGAAGGGCGGGGCCGTGAGCGCGCGGTGGCTCGGGGACGGCCAGTCCTTCTGGTACGCGGACGGCGGGCCCGGGAACACGGTCATCCATCGGGTCGACCCGGCCACCGGAACGCGCGAGCCGCTCTTCGACACCGAGCGCCTGCGCTCGTCGCTCGCCGATGTTCTCGGACACGCGCCCCCTTACGATGGTCTGCCGTTCTCCGACATGACCTACGACGAGGCCGGTGCCTCGGCCGAGTTCGAGGTGGAGGGTCGGCGCTTCCGGGTCGATCTCGACGGCTACGCCATCGAGGAGCTGCCCGTCGGGACTCCGGCCGAGGTCGCGCGGACGACGCCGCAGATGGTCGAGGACGGCTGGCCCACGACCTCCGGTCCGGCCATGGAGGTGCCGTCGCCGAATGGGACGTGGTTCCTGCGCCACCAGGCGAACGATCTTTGGCTGCGTGCAGCGGAGGACGGGCGCGTGGTGCAGATCACCGACGACGGCGAGGATCGGTACGCCTGGTCGTCGGCGGGCGCGCGCTGGTCGCCCGACGGCTACCGGTTCAGCGCGCAGCGAACGCGCACCGAGGGGGTCCACCGGATGCCGGTCGTGCACTGGCTCGGCCCGGAGGAGGAGGTCGAGTGGCGGGAGTACCCATACACCGGAGGGCCGTGGCCACAGCCCGAGCTGTATGTGGTGGACGTGAACTCCCGCGACCCCGTGGCCATCGACCTGCAGACCAGCGACGAGATCGGTGTCCATGTGATCGGCTTCGCGCCGGACGGGTCGAGGCTGCTCTTGCAGCGGGTGAACCGCGCCATGACGCGCCTAGACCTCATGGAGGCCGACCCGGAGACGGGCGAGAGCCGCATCGTCCTCACCGAGCGGCAGGGTACCTACATCGAGGGGCTGCGCCTGCTCGAGGTGCAGGGCTTCTTCTACACGCCGATCGACGACGACCGTTTCTTGTGGCTCTCCGAACGGGACGGCTTCTCACACCTCTATCTCCACAGGAACAACGGCGAACTCGTCCGCCAACTCACCTCGGGACCGTTCGTGACCCGTCAGGTCGTGAACGTCGACGCGGCGGGCGGATGGGTCTACTTCACCGCGCAGCGCGAATCGGAGCGGCCCTACGACCTTCACCTTTACCGGGTCGGCCTCGATGGCGGCGAACCGGAGCGACTCACCGAGGGGAACGGTCGGCACGCCATCCAGTTCAGCCCCTCGAAGGCGTTCTTCGTCGACGCCCATTCCTCGGTGGACCGACCGCCCCGCTCCGAGCTGAGGTCGGCCGATGGAACCCTGGTCGAGACGCTGTCCGTGGCCGACGTCGCCGCGCTCGACGCCCTGGACTGGCGTCCGCCCGAGGAGTTCGTGGTCAAGGCCGACGACGGGGTCACCGACCTGTACGGCGTGGTCTACCACCCGCCCGACTTCGACCCCTCGCGCAGTTATCCGGTGGTCGAGATCATGTATCCCGGCTCGCAGACCACCGCGGTTCCCCGCGACTTCGTCTCCAACTTCTGGGGAGTGCAGGCGCAGGCGCTGGCACAGCTCGGCTTCGTCACCTTCATCGTGGACGCGCGGGGACAGCCGGGACGCGGCAAGGCGTTCCAGGATGTCGTCTACAAGGCGATCGGACGGAACGAGATCCCCGATCACGTCGCGACCATCCGCCAACTGGGCGAGGCGCGGCCGTACATGGACCTGAGCCGCATCGGCGTGCACGGCTACTCCTGGGGCGGCTACTTCACCCTGCGCGCGATGCTGCTGGCGCCCGACGTCTACCACGTGGGGGTGTCCGGGTCACCCGTGGTCGAACTCGAGTCGGTCGCCTGGGTGCCCGTCGAGCCGTACATGCTGAAGCCCGCCGAAAACCCCGAGGGGTACGCCTACGCGTCGAATCTGACCATCGCGGATCGGCTTGCCGGCAAACTCCTGATCACGATCGGGACCGCCGACGTGAACACGCCCTTCGCACAGACGATGAGAATGGCCGAAGCGCTGATCCGCGCGGACAAGCCCTTCGACCTGCTGGTGCTGCCCGACCAGGCCCACGGCCTGCAAGGCCAGAGCATGACCTACTTCCAGAACGCGGTGGCGCGGTACTTCGTGGAACACCTGGAGCCCCTCAGAAGTCCAGCCAGTAGCTCGCCTTGATCAGGAACACGTTGCGCATGGGGTCCGAGAACAGGCGCTGGAGGTCGCCCGCGCCGTCGAAGGCGGGATCGCGGACCCAGTCCGCCCTGTCCTGGCTCCAGACTAGGAACAGGGTCGAGCCCGGGAGGTATTCCCACCTCAGCACGACGTTGCTCCGGAACGAGCGCGTTCGGAAGTCGGGGTTGAGGAAGCGGATCGGGTCTGCGGGGCCGGGTCCGTCGGCGTCGGCGGTGTAGAGGTCGTCGTTGCGCTGGATCGTCGCCGGTCCCTCGCCGTAGCGCAGGAAGTCGTAGGTGCGGGGCGTGCTCAGCGCCATGAAGCCCTCGTAGTCGCCGGTTGCCACGAAGGGCTGGCCGTAGGCTTGCAGGGTCATGCGCGGGGTGATCGCGAGGTCCATGCGGATCGTGACATCGATGGCCGACTGCTCCAGTTCGGCGAATAGGTACCGGCGGCCGAAGGTGGAAAGCGCGGCCGCGTCGTCCGCCTGCGTGACGTAGAAGGCGGCGTTCCTGCTCCGCCTGAAGGTGGGGCGGACGCTCCAGCTGAAGAGACCTTCGCCGCGACCGAACAGGGTGGGGCCCGCCGAGATGAGGTACGAGCCCTCGGCGTCGGCCGAGAAGTTGAGAGAGATGCCCCCCGAGACGCGCGCGCGACCATCGGTGTTGAACCACAGGTTGCCGCCCCAGTTCGCGGGACTGGTCATGGCGGGACCGCCCCGGGTCGTGCGGTGGTCCAGAGTCTCCATTCCGTAGCGTAGCGAGCCCCGGAGCGAATGGAAGCCCACCGTCTGGCCGTTCCCGCGCAGCGAAACCTCGCGCTGCAACACGAGGCCGCCGAAGTTGCGGCGCTCGGAGCCGCCCAAGGTCAGGCTGGCGGACCGGAAGTAGCGGCCCGGCTCGACCCAGCGCCGCGTACCGCCGAGGGTGAGCGCGTAGATGTCGGCGATCGTCTGGAAGCCGGCGTCGTTCATCTCGAAGCCGGGCGAGAGCATGCTCGCCTCGAAGCCGTACAGCCATTCGCCCGCGATCTTGCGGAAGGCCAGCTCGCCGGCGTATCCGCCCAGCGACGTGCGGTTCGGGTCGACGCTCACGTAGTCCTGGTCGGGACGCTGGTAGTAGCGAACCGAGGAGTGCTGCGCCCGCCGCATCGCCTCCGGGCTGCCGCCGATGTGCGAGCCGCCCAGCCAGCCCTGCAGCGCGAAGGTCCGGTTCGCGAAGCGGTGCAGGAAGTCCACCCCCCCGGTGAAGGCGCGGTCGCGCAGCCCGAGGAAGGCGTCGTGGCTCAGGTCGCGCTCCACCCCGGTCGCGATGATCCCCACGTAGCTGTCGCCCTCTCGCATGTCCCGGCGCAGGCGGAGCGCAGTGATGTTCGAGAGCGGATCGACCGGCACCTCGGCGACGGCCGAGCCCGCTCCCTCGGCGACGCGGGCGTTCTCCTGCTGCGTGGTGGCGTTCATGAAGGCGACCACCCATCCCGAGTCCGTGCGCCCCGACACCTTGGCCGCGCCGAGTATGGTGGACTGGGTGGGCTGGTCCACGAAGGGGCCCCGGCCGCGGGCCGAAAGCGCTGGCCGCTGCCCGACCCGCCGCGAGTAGAAGAATCGCAACCCTTCGAGCCCGCCGAAGCCGAACAGGCCCGCGCCCTCGACGAAGAACGGACGCCGCTCCTCGAAAAAGGTCTCGAAAGCGGTCAGGTTCACCACCGCCGGGTCGGCCTCCACCTGTCCGAAGTCGGGATTGACGGTGGCGTCGAGCGTGAGGCCGCCGGTGAGACCGTACTTCAGATCCAGTCCCATCGATCCGCCGTACACCGAGCCGTCGTCGAACGGGCTCGCGGGGTTGGCGCGCTGGTCGAAGCTCGCCCGCGTCACCGCGTAGGGAAGCACCTCCAGCCGCTCCGGCCGTCGCACCCCCTCCAGCCCCAGCAGGTGCCCGAAGGACGACGCGAGTCCGCTCTCGGTCGAGGGTCGCCACGCCCAGTCCACCGCCTCGCCCGCGTGAAGGATGTCGCGGCGGAAGTTGACTCCCCAGACCTGGCGCTCCCCTTCGCGGAAGCGCAGTTGCGAGAAGGGGATGCGCATCTCGGCCACCCACCCCAGCGAGTCCACCGTGGTCGCGGCGTCCCAGATGGGATCCCACCCGGCGTCCATCCCCTCGAACCCGTCGTTGGGCGCGACCAGGTCGTTGCGACCTCCGGCGGGGGTGACCCCGAACACGAACGTGGTGCGATGGTCGTGGTAGGAGTCGAGCTGGATCAGAAACAGGTCGTTCGGCTGCATGAAGGAATCGCGACGGCCGCGCAGCAGCGAGATCCGGGACGGATCGCGGTCGTGCATGCGCGCGCCGACGTAAAGGGCGTCGTCGGTGTACGCCACCCGGACCTCGGTGCGCTCCGCCGCCGGCAGCCCGTCGCCCGGCCGGTCGCGGCGAAACCCGGTCACGGGAATCGCCCGCTGCCACACGGGATCGTCCAACACGCCGTCAAGCACCGGTGCGGGGTCGGCACGCACGGCGGTGACCGTCGGCGGAACCACGCCGTCGGTGTGCGTGAGTGCGGAGTCGGCGGGTGCCCCGACCTGCTGCGGGAGCTGCGCGCCCAACGTGGCGGCGAGTAGAAGCGCTGAATCGAGGATCATGTGGTCTGCGGAAGGATGGGATTGGGCTATCCAAGCTACCGAATTTGGGCACGGCGAGTGCGTTGTCCGCCATAATCGGGCCAATGTGGCGGACAACGACCACTCGAGAGGGGACTCGGGAGGGGACATGGCCCCGGGCGGCGCGTTGACGCGGTGGTCCATGGCTCCTTAGGATGTCGCTCCCCGGAAAAGGAAAGGCGCGATGAACACAGTCGAAGCGGTGGATCCAAGGGACACCGACACTCGGACGCGCCGGTGGCTCTTCCGGTACGCCAAACTGGCATTGGTCGTGCTGGCCTACCAGTCGTGTCGTCCGTCCGGCGCGGAAGTGCTCCATCCCACTCCGGAGAATGTTCCAGCGGACGCGTCGGTCATTGTGAACGATACGCTGCCAAGGGGCCTTTCGGGACGTGCCTTGCAACGCTGGCGAGATGCTCGGCACAACCTGCTTGCCGCGTCCCCTCGACTCCGGATTGGCAGCGATCGGGAAGGCCCAGAGCTCTTTGGGCGCGTGCGCGACGTTTCGATTGACGATGCCGGCAATATCCTCGTGCTGGATGACCAAGCCAGCGAAGTTCGCGTCTTCGCATCCGACGGCAGGCACCTTCAGACCTTCGGCGGCCATGGCGACGGACCAAGCGAGATGAGAGAGGCCACTGCGATACAATCGCTCCCTGGCGGTCGCTTGCTCGTTCTCGGCAGGCCTCGACGCGGCAAGCTGTTTGAGCATACACCGGCCGGCTATCGGGTTGTCAGGCCGATGGAGGTGATGGTGGACGCACCCGATGCCGCTTGTTCGAACGACCCGGTTCATGTATTTGTCGCTGGAGGCACCGGGGCTCAGCGCTCGGCTGTTCACAAAGTCAACGTTGAAACCGGTGAACTCGTCAGTCATGTAGGCATTGGTTATGTCTTTGACGATTGGGCCGTGCGAGGCATGATCGCGACCGGCACTGTCGGATGCCTCGGAGGCGCGGCGACGCGACGGGCTGTGTTCCACGCCTCGGAGTTTCTTCCCTTTGTAAGAGCTTATCGTGCCAGCGACGGGTTGTTGCTGTGGGTCGCGCGACTGGATGGCTTTATGCAGACCAGGCTGGTCACCCCACGTGACGGAGGCATCATCGTGTGGGGCGACCATGTTCGCGACAGGGTGTCGTCGGTCCAGCCGATGCCCCCTGCCCACTTGGTAGTCCAGACCAGTCGTTTTGCCCCTTCCGAGCGTGAACCGTCATCGGTCAGCACGTATCTTGTCGATGTCGAAACAGGGTCGGGTGCTCTGATCTCGGACGAGTTGGGCGACCTCGTTTCAGTCACCACGGACAGATTCGTTTTTCTCGGCAACCGTCCGTTCCCACAGTTGGAGGTGCGGGATCGGTGAAGCCGACGGTGTGAAGCCGACGAGTGCGTTGTCCGCCATAATCGGGTCAATATGGCGGACAACGGCTGCGCGGGGACGGTTGCTCGGGTACGGAAGCTGCTCGCCATCAGCGCGATTCGCGGGGCGACGCCCGCAACGCTGATGGTTTCGTGACGGTACCAAGCTATAGGTAGGGGCGTTGACGCGGTGGCCCACGGCTCCCTAGGATGTCGCTCCCCGGAAAGGAGAGGTGCGATGAACACAGTTGAAGCGGTGGACCCACGGAACACGGAGACTCGGACGCATGTCTGGGAGGGGATGGTCGATGCCGATCGTCTGCGTCGGTACTACGGACAGCTGGCCGGGAAACTGGCTCGCAGGGAACGACGGATGACGGTCGCAACCTGCCTGCTCGCTCTCGTTACGTCGGGATTGGCCATCAACTCGCATCCCTACACGTTGGCGCTCGCGATCCTCACCGCTATCGCCAGCGCGCTCCCGTTGATCTACCGGCTTGGGAGCCAGATTACGGAAGCCGCCTACTGCGGAAAGCGACTTGACGACCTTTCCGTTGATTGGCGGGAGCTCTGGCAGCAGGTCGACGATCTGCCCCGACAGGAAGCCATCGCGCAGTGGAGGATGCTGGAACGCACACTGAATGAGATCACGGCCCTGAAGGACCAGGTGCCTGAAGACCGAGCACTCAGCCAGGCAGCCCAAGAGGAAGCCTATGCCTACTGGAAAGCAAAAGCCGCCCGACACGCAACCACCGTCGCCCGCGCCTGACCGGCGCATTGGCGGCGGTGGGTGGCCGCCCGCGACGGAGCCTCCGCCACCCGCACCACCCCCGCCCCCTCCTGCCCCTACCGATACCCGTGAAACCGCCTGATCGCGTCCCCGGTCGCCTCAGCCCGCTAGGTGCACCACCGTCATCGGAGCTTCTGCCCTACCGCCGCCACTGCTCGGTGTAGACGCGCCCGAAGCGATCCGTCGCCTCGACCACGACCTCGCGCTCCTCGCCCGTGAGCCCGGCGCGAAACAGGTGGTCCGTCGGCACCGGCTCCACCCACTCGCGGCGCTGCGGCAGGTCCGGTCCGGTGTGCAGCTCGACGCTGAGCGGATCGAGACCCCGCCGCCGCTCCATCTCGCCGCGCGCCTCGCCGTCCGCGAACCAGCGCACCGTCCACTCGGGATCCCAGTTCCAGACGTTCGCCACCAGCTCGCCCCGGGCCGACGGGTCGCGTCCGGTGCGGTGGAGCCGCATCTGGTGGTCGGGTCCGTGGCCGGTCGCCTTGTAGCGCCAGCTCACCTCTTCGCCGCGCACGGTGTACACGCAGTAGCCGTTCGGGGTGCCGTCGTGGCAGATCGGGCCGCTCCACCAGGCGCCGCAGACGGCCCCGGTGACGTGCTCGTGCGTGCCCTGCTCGAAGACGTGCTCGCACTCGTGGGTGTGGCCGGTCAGGATGTGGGCGTCGAAGGGTTCGAGGAGGCGGTAGAGCGCGTCGCGGTTCATGATCGCCAGGCCGGTTCTGGGGCTGTCCTCGCCGCGCCGCAGGTGCTGGCTGCCCAGAACGGGGATGTGCGTGGCCACGATCACCGGCGAGCCGGGCTCCACCCGCGCCAGATCCTGCTCCAGCCAGGCCAGCGCGTCGGCGCCGAGGTACCCCAGGTATCCGCTGCCGTACCAGAAGACGTCGTCGAGCACCACGTAGTGCACCGCGCCCCGGTCGAAGGAGTAGTGGCGTGGCCCGAAGTGGCTGCTGAAGGTTTCGGTCGAGGCGCGGTCCGTGAGGCTTGACATGTCGAGGTCGTGGTTGCCGACGACCTGGAAGAAGGGCGCCCCGATGTCGCGCACGCCCCGCTCGTAGTCCGGGTACAGGGCGAGGTTGTCGAACATGATGTCGCCGCACGAGATGCCGAAGACGTGCTCGCCGCCGAGCCCTGCCACCGTCTCGCGCAGATCGGGCACCGACTGCGAGTGGAACCACGCCATTTCCTGCGGATCCTCGGTCTGAATGTCCCCCAGGAGCAGCAGCGTGTGGTCGTCGTGCGGAACCGGATCGGGTTCGAGTTCGAAGACGGCGGTCTGTTCGCTGCGCCGCGAAAGAGGCTGGTAGAAGCGGGCCGTGCCGGGGCGGTTCAACGGAATCCGGTAGCCCGACGGCGTCGTGAACCAGACGAAACCCTGTTCGGAGCGGGTGACGAGCTCGAACGTGCCGTCGGCGGCGGTCTCGACGACCTGGATCCCGTCCGAGACGCAGACCCGGGGCAGTCCCCTTTCCTGGGAGCGCACCACGCCGCGGACGCGGATTGGGGCGGAGAGGGCGGCCGCGCCACGCGGGTCGCCGGGCCGCGAGGGACCGGATCGGCGTGGGAGCGGCGCGTAGGGATCGGCGAGCAGGCGTTCCGGGGCGATCATCGCGCCGGTCAGCGCGGCGGCCCCGGCCTTGAGGAAGGCGCGGCGGGATGGCCTCGAAGAGGACGCGTTCATCGTTTCCATGCGATCAGAATTAGTGGCTGGTGCCGCGGTGTCAACCGGAGGCCGCCGAGTGGTGGCCAGTGGCCGCCTCGGGAGGTTGTGGGCTCTACGGCGTCAGCGCTCTGCCGCAGCCGATGGGGAAAAACCCCCTGCCAAGCGGGGAAGAACCCCACGCTGAACAGTGGGTTCCACGCCAAAATGTCATGGGTATACCACTCTATGAGCCCCTCCGCCGCCGTTCGTATACTGTCGGAAAAGACGAAAGGAGTGGGCCATGAAGACCATGACTGGGAGCCCGGGACACCCGGGCGGACCGTGGAAGAGTCACTCTGCCTTGGTGACGCTGGTTGTTGTTCTGGGCTGGATCGGCGCTGGTCCGATACTGGTGCTCGGCGCAGCCGCCCAGGAGGTGGCCGAGCCTCGTAAGCGTGCGGTGAGGGTCACGGGCAACGCGCTGCACGAAACGACGGGTGCGCCGATCGCGGGGGTTGGGGTCCGCCTCGTCCACAGCGACTTGACCGTCGCGGTGGAAACCGATCGCATGGGGCAGTTCAGGCTCGAGGGGATACCTGGGGGCACGTACTCCATTGCGCTCGTTCATCGGGACTATGCGCCGCTGGAAGGCGAAATGACCATTGACCGCTCTGGCGAGTTTTTCATGGCCATGACGCCCTTGAACCTGGACCGAGGTGGTGCCACCGGGACCGTCGTGGGAGGTCGGGCCTCCCGTCTGGATGTGGACCTTGCCAGCGAGGCGATTGAACTGACGCCGATCGAGGTGACCGTCGAGCGGAGGGATCTGACGTTGGATCGAGAGAGCATGACGGGGATTATCGGGGTCGTCCGGGACGTTGCAAGCGGCAAGGCCGTTCCCGACGTGGTCGTCAACGTTCCCTCGCTCGGACGCGTGGCCACATCGGATTTGGATGGTCTTTTCAGGATGGGCGAGTTGGCACCGGGCAGTCACGAGGTCGTCTTCACCCATCTGGGCTATGGGCGGCGGGTGGACACCGTGACCGTCGTTGGCGGACGGGTTTCCCGGGTGGACGTGGGCCTCGCCGTCGAAGCGATCGAACTGACGCCGATCGAGGTTACGGTCGAGCGGCAGGATCTCGCCTTGCAGCGGGTCGGCTTCTACCAGCGCGAGGAGGACGGCTGGGGCAAGTTTCTCGATCGCGAGGACATCGAGCTGTGGCACCCGATCGACCTCACCGACGCGCTGATCCGGTTTCCGGGCGTCAAGATCGTGCACGATCCCAGAATGCCCAGCCGACGCTACCTATTGATTCGTAGGGCCGGTGTGGAGTGCTTTCCGGCGGTATACCTCGACGGCATCCTGATGCACGTCGGGGGAAGCAGCGCGCCTGCGGGGATCAACGACATCATCGATCCAATCGCCGTGGCCGGCGTGGAGGTGTACCGAAGTTCGGCCGGAATGCCCCCGCAATACTGGGGCACGGGTTCGTTCTGTGGCGTGGTGTTGATCTGGTCCCGCCGGTCATAGGTCATGCTCGCGCTTCCGTTCCGCGGTCGTGGCCTGCGACGGCCTACGGAGCCCCCAGCACTCTTCTCGCGTCACATCCTCCCCGGTGGCACGCTGGTGAATGCGCTGCTACAATGCGTCATGATCGCGGACAGGCTACTCAGAGAAGTCCTCAATGCGTCGCCGGATGCCATCTTGGTCGTGGACGGCGATGGCGTGATCCGGGACGTCAACGAGCGCGCTACCACCATGTTCGCCTGGGACCGTCTGGAGTTGATCGGACGGAATGTCGATCTGTTGGTGCCCCTCCAGCACCGTGCGCGCCATGCGAAACACCGGGCGGGTTTCGTGCGCCGACCGCGCGCTCGGCAAATGGGAAGCGGACTGCTTCTTCGAGGGGAGCGAAAGGACGGAAGTCAGTTCCCGGTGGAGATCGCTCTCAACCCTTGGCAACCTGACTCTGGCGGACCGAAGGTCGTCTGCACCGTTCGCGACCTGTCCCTGTTCGATCGCTGGAGAAGCATGTCCATGGCCAGGGTGGAAGCAGCCGAAGCGGAGCGGACCCGAATCGCTGCCGAACTGCACGATGACATCGTCCAACAGATGGTGTTCATCAAACACCGCCTAACGGCCTTGCAGACCGAGAAGAAATCTGCCGGAGACGACGACACTTTGCTGGAATTGAGTTCGGCCATGGATCACACGATCGAGTCGATCGAGCGGATCTGCCGAGGCCTGACACCGCTCGAGATCAAGCACTTTGGACTGACCGTGGCATTGAGAATACTGTTCGGTCAGCTTGGCGAAGCAGGATTCAAGGTTCATGACGAAGTCGTCGATGTCGGGCGTGACCTGGACCCCGTGAAGGCGCTGGCCCTGTTTCGAATCGTCCAGGAGTCCCTTTCCAATGCACGGACGCATTCGGGAGCCGACGAAGCTCTGGTTGCCGCGACCCGGGATTCCGATTGGGTGCACGTCGAAGTGACGGACACGGGCGTCGGTTTCGATACAGCCGCCGCGACTGCGACGGGGAGCGGGATTGGGCTCCTCGGGATGAGTGAGCGTGCCGCCATGGTCGGAGGACTCTTCGACGTGCGCAGCACCCCCGGCGATGGCACACGTGTTCGCGTTCGCGTTCCGGTTGGCGAGCGGGCTACGGAGGACGAGCTGTGAGCTGGGACACGACGGTGCTCATAGTCGACGACCATGACATGGTTCGGGCCGGTCTTCGAGCGATCATCGAAGGTACCGATCGGATGAAGGTGGTCGCCGAGGCGGCCAACGGCGAAGAAGCGATTGAATTGGCGAAGAAGCTAAAGCCCGACGTGATATTGATGGACATCGACATGCCTCGCTTGAACGGCATTGAGGCCACCCGGCGAATCAGCGCGCTCGAACTCGGCACGAAGATCCTTGTCCTCACTAGGCACGACCACAAGGAGTACCTTGAACCCATCATGTCCGCGGGCGCGATGGGTTTCATCAGAAAGAGCCGGGGGTCTGAGGAACTGGTCCAGGCGGTGGACCTTATCGCCATTGGACGGACGACGATGCCAAGCGAGGCAACCCAAATCTACATGCGGAGACGGCAGGAATTCGAATCCCAGGCGGATTCCCCCATCTCCCGGTTGAGCGAAAAGGAACGCGAGATTCTGACACTCACGGCTCGGGGCTACACGGCAAGGCAGATTGCCGGAAAGCTGTTCCTAGCACCCAAGACGATCGAAAACTACCGTGCACGCCTCAAGGACAAACTCGATTTGCATGACAGGTCGGACTGGGTGGACCTGGCGCTGAAGTCGGGCCTGCTGCTGGGCGAATAGCTCAGTGAATCGCCGGTCTCCAAAAAAAGAGAGGCGTCGGGCATGACAACTATGACTGGGAGCCTGGGGCACTCGGGCAGGCTGTGGGCTCGGACGGTGAGTCGCCCCGCCGTGGTGGCGCTGGCGGTTGTGGTGGGCTGGATCGGCGTTGGTCCCGTTCCAGCGCTCGGCGCGAGGGTGGCCGCCCAGGAGGTCGCCGTCCCGCCCGAGGCCGTGGTGACGGTCACGGGCAACGCGCTGCACGAATCGACGGGCGAGCCGATCGCCGGGGTCAGGGTGCGTGTCGTGGGCGGCGACTGGACCGCCGTTCTCGAAACCGACGAGATGGGGCAGTTCAGGCTCGACGCGATGCCTGTGGGCACGTACTCGATCGCGCTTGGGCACAGCGACTACGCGCCGCTGGAGGGCGAAATGACCATCGACCGCTCCGGTGAGTTCTTCATGGCCATGGCGCCGTTGAACCTGGATCGAGAGACCATGACGGGTATCGTCGGCGTCGTCCGGGACATGGCAAGCGGCAGGCCGGTCCCCGACGTGGTGGTCAACGTGCCTTCGCTCGGACGGGTGGCCACGTCGGATTCCCAGGGCCGCTTCAGGCTCGCCGAAATGGTGCCCGGCAGTCACGAGGTCGTCTTCGCCCATCTGGCGCATCGGCAGCGGGTGGACACCGTGACCGTCGTGGGCGGCCGGGTCTCGCGCCTAGACGTGGGCCTCGCCGTCGAAGCGATTGAACTGACGCCGATCGAGGTGACCGTCGAGCGGCAGGATGTGGCCTTGCAGGAGGTCGGCTTCTACCAGCGCGAGGAGGACGGCTGGGGCGAATTCCTTGATCGCGAGAACATCGAGATGTGGAACCCGATGGACCTCACCGACGCGCTGATACGGTTTACGGGCGTGAAGATTTCGCACGATCAGAGCATGCCGAGCCGACGCTACCTCTCGTTCCGGAGAGCGGGCGCGGAGTGCTTCCCGGCTGTATACCTCGATGGCATCCGCATGCACGGCGGCGGTGGTCGCGAGCCCGCCTACATCAACGACATCATCGATCCGATCGCCGTGGCCGGCGTGGAGATGTACCGCGGCACAGCCGGAATACCCCCGCAATACTGGGGCACGGGTTCGTCCTGTGGTGTGGTGTTGATCTGGTCCCGCCGGTCATAGGCGTCCGGCACAGAGTCGATTCGCTCGGCCGCCGCGGAAATGGCGGCGATGGTCCCGGTTTCCTATTCTGGCAGTTGCGCCAGTGGGCGCGGCACGTTCCCGGTCGCCAATCCAGGAGGAAGCCATGGCCACGGACTCGAGGGCTGGAACGGAACCCGTGAGATTCGCCACCACCCGCAGGGACTTTCTCAGGAGCGCAGCGGTCGCGGCGACTGTGCCGGCGGCGGCGAGCGTCGCGTCGTGCGTGCCCGACACGCCGGCGCGGACCCGACCCGCAGGCGCCGAGGGAACGGCCGACGCGCCCGCTGGGACCGATCCGTCCCTACAGGCCGATCTGGAGGAGGCGCTCGCCCGGCATCGGGTGGTCGGCGCCAACGCGGCCGTCTTCGCCAACGGCGAGATCCGCACGGCGGCTGCCGGACTCGTGAACGTGAGCAGCGGGGTCGCGATGACGCCCGAGACGGTCATGCACATCGGGTCCATCACCAAGGTCTTCAACACCACGCTCCTCATGCAGATGGTCGACGAAGGGCTGGTCGACCTCGCGGCGCCGGTCTCGACCTACCTGCCCGAACTGCGCCTCGCCGATCCCGGGCACCTCGCCCGCATCACGGTGGGGATGCTGGTCAACCACACCAGCGGCATCGATGGCGAGATGGTTCCCGAGCAGGGCCACGACGAGGAGATCATCGAGAAGGCGATTCCCCGATTCGCCGACATGGGCATGATCCACGAGCCCGGCGCCGACGCCTCGTACTGCAACGCGGCCACGGTGATCGCGGGCTACCTGTGCCAGCGGCTTCGCGGGCGCAGTTGGTACGACCTGGTGAATGAGCGGATCTTCGCGCCGCTCGGCATGGAGCACGCTGCGGTGCTGCCCGAGGACGCGCTTCTGCACCGGGCCAGCGTCGGCCACTTCACCGACCCGGAAACCGGCGTACCGGTGCGCACCTCGTTCGTGTTCCTGCCGATCAGCTTTGCGCCGGCGGGGGCCACGGCGATGATGTCCGCCGCCGACCTGGTCACCTTCGCGGCCGCGCACATGGGCGACGGCACCGGCGCGAACGGGGCCGCGATCCTTTCGCCGGAAAGTGCCCGCGCCATGCGCACCGAGACCTCCCGGGTGCGTGGCGAGGGGCCGCCGATCGCGTTCGGCCTGGGCTGGATGCTCTCCGACGGCGGCTTCGTGTCGCACGGCGGCGGCGGGCCCGGCATCCTGGCCAACCTGACCGCCCACCCCGAGAGCAATGTTGCGGTGGCGGTGCTCACCAACTCGTCGCACGGGGGTGCGCTCGCCGGCGAACTGGCCGCGAAGTGGATGGAGGAGACCGCCGGGGTGGTGCCGCCGCAGCCCGAGGTGAGGCCCATCGTGGACACCGGGATCGACGTTGCGCGCTACGCCGGCCGATACGAGAACATCGCGCAGATCTACGAGATCGTGGAGATGGACGGCGGCATCGGCGCCTCGATGCAGGCCAAGTTCCGCTTCTACGACGACACGCCCATGGAGCCCACGCCGCCGGTGCCGCTCAGGCCGGTCGGCAACGACGCCTTCACCTACCCGGACGCCGAGGGCAACGCCACGGCCGCGATCATGAGCTTTCTCGACGCTGGTGCCGACGACCGCATGACCTACATCTCCCAGGGCGCCCGCATGGTGCCGAGAGCCGACTGAAGGACAAGGAGCCAAACAAATGTTCCAGCCTCGCCCCAACTTTCGGCGGGCGGGTGGCCCGGCCGTGAGCGCCCATCGGGCCCGTTGCGCCCGTCCGGTCGCCGCCGCAAGCCTCGCCCTGATTCTCGCCGTCGCGCCGACCCCCGTCGCCGCGGCACAGACGGTCGCGATCACCGGAGGCACCGTCATCGACGGCACGGGGGCCGCGCCGGTCCCAGACGGCGTGGTGCTGGTCGCCAACGGTCGCATCACCGCCGCCGGGCCGGCAAGCACGACCCCTGTGCCCGCGGACGCGACCACGATCGACGCCGGGGGCAAGTACGTCATCCCCGGGCTGATGGACGGCAACCTCCATCTATTCCTCAACCTCGATCTCGAGACGCTGATCCTGCACGAGCACCGGCTGCACGAGATCGTGCTCGAGGCGGCCCAGATCACGCTCCGAACCGGCCAGACCACCGTCTTCGACACCTGGGGACCCCGTGCGGCGCTGGCGCGCGCGCGCGATATGATCAACGCGGGCGAGGCGCCGGGGAGCCGCATCTACCTGGCGGGCAACATCATCGGCTTCAGCGGACCGCTCGGGCCCGACTTTCGCGAGTCGCACGCGGCGTACGTGAGCAGGGCGTTCGTCAACCGGATCAACGAGACCTGGGAGGAGAACACGGGGCGCGAGCTGCTGTGGATGACGCCCGATTCGGTGGCCGACGTGATCCGCAACTACACGACGCTCGGGATGGACTTCCTGAAGTACGGGGCCAGCGGGCACGTGGACATGAACCTGATCTCGTTCTCGGAGCGGGTGCAGCGCGTGATCGTCGAGGAGGGGCACCGCGCGGGGATGACCGTGCAGACCCACACCACGTCGGTCGAGAGCTTCGACATGGCGATCGAGGCGGG
This sequence comes from Longimicrobiales bacterium, assembly GCA_963662845.2. Lineage (GTDB taxonomy): Bacteria > Gemmatimonadota > Gemmatimonadetes > Longimicrobiales > Gaopeijiaceae > Bin94. Next base: position 458,948 of record CAXXCM010000008.1, read on the forward strand.
GGTGGACATCATCACGCACTGCGCGATTTCGGGGCCGGAGATCCCGATCCCCATGGAGTCGATCCGGAAGATGGTGGAGCGCGGGATCGCGTGCTCGGTGCTGCCGATCACGGCGCGGCGGCTGGCGGCGCTGGAGGAGCACAATCCGACGGGGACGCTGACGCCGTACATGAAGATCGGCGCGATCAACCGGGCCAACATGATCGAGGCGGGCGCGAAGCTGCTCATGTCGACCGACGCCGGGATCCAGAACCCGGTGCTGCTGGCCGAGTCCGCCACGCTGGCCTCCGACACGGTCGATTCGCGCGTCAAGCTGGGCGAGGGGCACTTCAACGCGCTGGTGGCGCTGGAGGAGCTGGGCATGGAGCCGATGGAGGTGCTGAAGTCCGCGACGAGCAACATCGCGAGCGCGTACCTGCTCGACGACGAGATCGGGACGCTGCAGCCCGGCAGGTGGGCCGACATCGTGATCCTGGACGCGAACCCGCTGGAGAGCGCGTACAACTACCGTGCGATCCACATGGTGATGAAGGAGGGGGAGGTCGTCGATCTCGACGCGCTCCCGGTGGTGCCGATCATCAGCGCGATGAAGGTGCCGGAATGAGGATGGGGAGGCCCTTGGGCGCGGCGGCGGCCCGTCGCCTGGCTGCGGCGGTTTGCCCGGGGACGGTCCCCCGCCTGGTTGCGCTCCGTCGCCCGACCACCGGCCCCCGCATCGCCGCGCTCGGTCTGATCGCCGCGCTCCTTGCCTGCGGCGACGCCCCCCAGCCGACCCCGCCGCCCGACGCCGCCTCCCACTACATCACGACCCAGGACGGCACCCGCCTCGCCGCCGACGTGTACCTGCCCAGCAGCGACCACGTCCCGCCGCACCCCGCGCTCCTCACGCTGACCCGGTATCGCCGCGGGCTTGAGGATCCCGCGACCGGCGAGCGGATCGGCACTCTCTCGGACCTGGACCGCCACTTCCTCGCCCACGGCTACGCCCTGGTCAAGGTGGACGCGCGCGGCAGCGGCGCCTCGTTCGGCACCCGCCCCGTCGAGTACGGTCGCCAGGAGGTCCTGGACGCCTACGACGTGGTGGAATGGGTGGTGTCGCGAGCGTGGTCGGACGGGGCGGTCGGCGCCTACGGAACCTCGTACACCGGCACCACCGCCGAGCTGCTGGCCGCCGTGAACCACCCGGCCGTCAAGGCGGTGATCCCGGGATGGTCCGACTTCGACGCCTACCCGAGCCCGATTCGCCCCTACGGCCTGCTGGCGCGCGGCTTCATCGAGACCTGGGGCGATCTGGTGGGCCTGATGGACGACAACGACGTCGAGGCGATGGACGTCGGCGTCCGGCGCGTTGACGAAGATGAGGATGGATCGCTCCTGGCGGCGGCCGTGGCCGAGCACGCCGCCAACCCGGATGTCTTCCAGGCGGTGCTGGCCACCGAGTATCGCGACGACGTGGTCGGCGGCGACCAGAGCTGGGCGGAGATCGGCCCGATCCACTGGCGGGACGAGATCGAGGCGTCGGGCGTTCCCATGCTGGTGCTGGTCAGTTGGATGGACGCGGGGACCGCCGACGGGGCGCTGCTGCGCTTCCGTCACTTCGGCAACCCGCAGAAGGTGCTGATCCTGGCCTCGACGCACGGGGGCGCATACCACGCCAGCCCCTACTCGGTGAGTGCGGAGCCGCTTCCGCCCGATCCCCCGGTCGCGGAGCAGATGGAACTGCGACGCCTCTTCTTCGACCACCACCTCAAGGGCGAGGACAACGGCGTGGACGACTGGCCCTCGATGCGCTTCTTCAACCTGGGCGAAGAGGCCTACCACGACACCGAGGTGTGGCCGCCTGCCGGGACCGGGAGCACCACGCTGCACCTGGACGCCCAGGGTCGGCTGACCGACGATCCGGCCACGGTGACCGCGGGCAGCGACGACTACACGGTTGACCCGGGCACCACCACCGGTCCCGCCAACCGCTGGATGGCCCAGATGGGGAACCCGATCCTGCACCTCGACGACCGCGGCGCGATGGACGCCCGCATGCTCACCTACACCACCGAGCCGCTCGACTCCGACCTGCAGATCGCCGGCTACCCCGTGGTCACGCTCAGGCTGGCGTCGGACCGGGAGGACGGCGCCCTCTTCGTCTATCTGGAGGATGTCGACCCCGAGGGCCGCAGCCGCTACGTGACCGAGGGCGGCCTCAGACTCATCCACCGCCGGACCGCGCCGAACCCCTACTTCGCGGGCGAGGAGCCGTACCACTCCTTCGCGCGCGCCGACGCCGAGCCCATGCCGCCCGGCGAACCCGTCGCGGTGAGCTTCCGTCTCTGGCCGATCTCGGCGCTGTTCCGTGCCGGCCACCGGGTTCGGATCGCGGTCGCAGGGGCCGACGCGGGCATGTTCGACCCGCTCCCCGTCGACGGCGAGACGACTTTGACCGTGCATCGGGGCGGTGCTGACGGCTCGCGAATCGAGCTGCCGGTCGTGGAGGGCGGGCTGACAGGCGGCTCCGAATGACGGCCGCCCGCCGCGCAGCCGACCTGCACCGCCGCGCCGTCGTCGTCGATGGCCACAGCGACATCCTGATCCCCGTCACCGAAGGCAAGATGACCCTCGGCGAGCGCGTCGAGGTGCCCGACCTCGACTGGGAGGCCCCGCCGGGTCTGGAGCGCAACCCGTTGGTCCACTTCGGGATGGGCGCGCACACCGTGTGGTTCGGCTGCATGGGACAGTACGACCTGCCGCGTTGGCGCGAAGGCGGGGTGACGGCCCAACTGTGCGCGATCTACCTCGACGACGACTGGCTGCGCGACCCGGTCCGGCGAGGCTTCGAGATGGTGTGGAATCTGCATGACCAGATCGACCGCCACGACGAACTCGTGCTGGCCACGACGGTCGGCGACATCCGCCGCGCCAAGGAGGAGGGGAGGGTCGCGCTGGTTCTCACCTTCGAGGGGTGCGAAGCCCTGGGCACCGACCCGCGCTTCCTGGACCTGTACCACCGCCTCGGGCTGCGCTCGGGAAGCCTCACGCACACCCGCCGCAACATCTTCGCCGATGGATGCTGGGCCGCGGACCGACGCGGCGGCCTCACCGCGCTCGGCAAGGAGGTCGTCCGGCGAATGGACGCGCTGGGCATCGTCATCGACCTGGTGCACATCGGCGAGGTCGGCTTCGGCGAGATCCTGGAGCTCGCGGACAGGCCGGTCATCCTCTCCCACACCACGCCCACCATGTTCCCGGACACGGCGCCCGAGGCGCAGGACCTGCTCGACGGCCGACTTCCCCGCCCGCGCCTGGAGCTACCCCGCGACCGCTGGATGCTGGAGGCGCTCGCGCAGAACGGCGGCGTGCTCGGCCTCATCCACGTGGCCCACCGCGACCTCGACAGCGTGGTGCGCGACATCGAGACCGCGCTCGACGTGATGGGCCCCGACCACATCGGGCTGGGGAGCGACCACTACGGCAAGGAGCTCGCGCCCGCCGGCCTGGAGGACATCTCGAAGCTGCCGCGCCTAACCGAAGCGCTGGCGGCGCGGGGCCACTCCGACGACGTGATCCTCAAGTTCCTGGGCGAAAACTACCTGCGCGTGTTCGAGGAGGTCTGGGGGGGCTGAGGTCGCCGAAGGTCCTAGCTGCCGAACACCTGGTAGATCTGCAGGACCACCAGGATCAAACCGACCAGCCCGGCCACTATCTTGAACCATGTGGCCGCCGTGCCGAACATCTTCTCGTGGAGCTCCGTGATTCGCCCGCTCAGTTCCTTGAGCTCGGTCCGCAGGCCCCCGAACTCGCTTCGCAGGTCCCTGAACTCGCTTCGCAGGCCCCCGAACTCGCTTCGCAGGTCCCTTGCATCGCTCCGGGTGGCGCCGAAGCCTTCGTCTCCCCAGACCCGGGCGAACCGTGCGTCGGCGTGCTTCCGCTCCCGCCGGAAGGCCTCGGCGAGTTCGTCCCTGGTGACGAAGGACTTGCTGCGCTCCTCCCAGAGGGCGAAGTGCATGTCCGTCTCCGCCTTGTGGGCCGCAATGGTCGCGTTGATGTCTGCGGCGAACTCCGCGAGGTCGGCCCTCAGGGCCGCGCTGGTTCGGTCGAGGTCCGCTCTCGAGGCGCAGCCCTCGGTGATGGACTCCTTCACAAGCCTGACCACCGCCCCGGCCGGAAACGGCTCCATTCCAGATTCGGTCAGTTCGGTCACGGCCCGATGTGTATCCTTCAATGCTGATGTTGCCACGTCTGGCTCCCTTCGTGTGAACGTGGATGCGCGCGCGACGGGCGTCAAGCTCGCCAGCGCCGCGCGGGCGGGTCCGTTGCCCGCACACGAATGGTCAACCGATCCGTGGGCGATGGAATGATCGGATGGGACAGATTGCTTCGCGATGCCGGAGCTACTCGACTCCGTACTCCCGGAACACCTCGTCGTTGTGTTCGCCCAGCGCCGGGGCGGGACGGCGCGCCGCGGGCATTCCGAGCGGCGTGCGCACCTGGGGGGTGCCGGCGGATCCCCCCTCGTCGATCTCGAAGAAGAGGTCGCGTTCGCGGTGCAGGGGGTGGTCGACCACTTCGTCGAGTTCGAGCACAGGCTCGCAGCAGCAGTCGTATTCCGAGAGAATGGCCACCCACTCCTCGCGAGTCTTCGACGCCACGACCCGTGCGAGCCGGCCGCGAAGCACCTCTTCGCCCGCAGGATCGGCGCCGCCCGCCAGATCCAGTCCGGCCGCAGCCTCCAACCGCGCCAGAAACTGCGGCTCCAGCGCGCCAACGCTCAGGTACTTGCCGTCGAGGGTCCGGTAGACGCTGTACCGCGCGGCACCGCCATTGAGGAGTCCGGCGCCGCGGGTGGGCACGGTGGGCTCGGCCCCCAGGATGCCGAACTCGCTGGCCAGCAGCGCCAGGGCGCCTTCGGTCATCGAGATGTCGAGATGCACCCCCTTTCCGGTGCGCCTGCGTTCGATCAGCGCGGCCAAAATGCCGATCGCGCTCCACATCGCGCCTCCCGCCATGTCGGCGATCTGCACGCCGGCCATCGCCGGGGGGCCGTCAGGCGCCGGACCGCTCATCGCGAGCACACCCGCAAGCGCCAGGTAGTTGATGTCGTGGCCTGCGCGGTCGCGGTACGGCCCGGTCTGCCCGTAGCCCGAGATCGAACAGAAGACGATTCCCTCGTTCCTTTCGCGCAGCGCCTCGTAACCAACCCCAAGCCGTTCCATCACGCCGGGCCGGAAGCTCTCGACGACCACATCGGCCTGGGCCGCCATGCACAGAAACCGCTCGCGCTCCACGTCGTTCTTCAGGTCCACCGTCACGGATCGCTTGTTGCGGTTGACCGACAGGTACCGGCCCGACATCCCCTCGCCGCGAGGCGGAAAGTCGCGCATGTAGTCGCCCGCGCGCGGCTCCTCGACCTTCACCACGTCGGCCCCGAGGTCGGCAAGCACCATGGTCAGGAATGGCCCCGGGAGGAGCCGGGACAGATCGAGGACGCGGACGCCGCGCAGGGAAAGGGCGAGGGACATGGGATCTCCTGTGGTTGGGCGGGGCGCGCGAGTGGCGTGCGGCACACCAAGTCGCGAGATTGACACCACCATGCTGGACACGATTCGCTCCGTTCGCCACCCGCTGGCCGCCGTGCCGGTCGCCGGGATCGTCCTGGCCGCCTGTTCTGGAGGCCTGCCGGGCCCGGAGCCGCCGGGTTCCGAGCCGCAACGGCCCGATGCCGGCTTCACGGTCCGCGAAGCGCCCATCGACTTCACCGAGATCGATGTCGGCATCGCGCCCGCGCCCGATATCGAAGCCATGATCGCGCCCTATCGCGAACAGCTCGAGGAGCGGCTCGCCCAGGTGGTCGGCCACGCGGCCGGCGACTTCGTCAAGGACGACCCCGAAGGCACGCTCGAAAACCTGGTGGCCGATGCGCTCCTCGACGCGGTCCAGGGTCTGGCCGACGACACGGTGCACGTCGTGCTGCTCAACGATGGCGGCCTGAGGGTTCCCATCGCCGCGGGACCGATTCTGATGCGGCACGCCTACGAGCTCCTGCCGTTCGAGAACTATGTCGCGGTGATGTCGTTGACTGGGGGACAGCTGGAGCGTCTCGCCGACGAGATCGCCCTCACGCGCGGCGAACCGATCGCCGGCTGGACGATGGAACTCGACGGCGACGACGCGGTGAACGTGCGCGTCGGTGGCGACCCGATCGACCCGGCGCGCGTCTACCGCCTGGCCACGGTGGACTTTCTGGCCAATGGCGGCGGCAACTGGCCAGTGCTGTGGGAGGCGGGAACGCGGCCGCGCGAAGATCTCGGGGTGCTCATCCGGGACGCCTTCGTCGCGTACCTGCGGGAGCAGGGAACGGTCACGCCCACGTTGGACGGCCGCGTACGCCCGGCCGACGATGCGCGGCAGCCCGCCCGCTCCGACGACGACCCGGAGAGGAGGCGGCGATGAACCGGCGTGACTTCATGCGCGCCCTGGGCGCGGGTGGCGCGGTGGGGCTCGCGGGCCTGGGTGCCGACGCGGAGTCGCTGTCCGCGCTGACCGGCGGGCCGGGTGGCCCCGACCGCGTTCGACCGTCGCCAGGCGCGATCGGGGGTGCCGACGCCGCGCGGCTCGCCATACCCCCTTCCCGCGACCCCGTGCCCCGCCGCTTCGGCCCCCTCATCGACGACGCGACCCGTCTGGTCGTCCTGCACACCAACGACACGCACTCCCGCATGGACCCGTTCCCGATGGATGGAGGACGCTTCGCCGGGCTCGGGGGAGCGGCTCGGCGCGCAACGCTCGTCCGTCGCGTGCGCGAGGAGAACGAGCACGTGTTGCTGCTTGATTCGGGGGACATCTTCCAGGGCACCCCGTACTTCAACTTCTTCGGCGGCGAGCTCGAATTCCGCGCGATGACCGCGATGGGCTACGACGTGGCCACTCTGGGCAACCACGACTTCGACAACGGGGTGGACGGGCTGGTGACGATGCTGCCCGAGGCCGGCTTCGAGTTCGTGTCGGCCAACTACGACGTGAGCGGTTCGGCGCTGGAGGAGCGGGTGCGGCCCTGGACGATTCGGGAGTTCGGCGGAACGAGGGTGGGGATATTCGGGCTCGGCATCGCGTTCGAGAAGCTCGTGCTCCCGAGCCTGCACGAGGGGGTGCGCCACACCGACCCGATCGCGGCGGCGACGACCGCCTGCCGGGAGCTGAGGGACCGGGGGTGCTCTCTGGTGATCTGCCTGTCGCACCTGGGGTACGACTACTCCGATGCGGAGCGTCCCAGCGACCGGGTGCTGGCGGCGGCAGTCCCCGAGATCGACCTGATCCTGGGTGGGCACACCCACACCTTCATGGACGAGGCCGAGGTTTTCGGGCAGGGGCGCACCGGCTTCACGGTGGTGAATCAGGTCGGATGGGGCGGCATGCGGCTGGGGCGCGTCGACGTGACGTTCGACCGTGCGGGACAGGCATCGGGCTGGGCTGCCGCCGACTACGACATCGACGACCGGCTGGACGCGTAGCACCCAGCAAGCCGCACACGCACGACCGCTCCCGGAACCCCGTCGGAGTCTGGGCTCCGATTCCGCCATCCCGGGGCTAGGGGGACCCGCAGCGGCGGTTGGGTTCCGAAAGCGGTCGTTGGTCCTTCGGGAGGTGTTGGCCTCTCGGCCGACCGGGGCCTAGTCGCCGCCGCCCGTGGGTGCCATCGTCATCACGGCGCCGGCGACCCCGTAAACGATGACGCCGGTGAGTATGGCGCCGATGATCGCCATGACGTCGAACCCCTCCATGCCGCCGAATGCGTGCGCAAGGCCGACGAGAACGCCGAACGTCGCTCCCGCCTTGCCCGCCCCGCCAGCGTCGCTCGCGCCGTTCCAGCCAAGCACCGTGGCGAGCACGGCCCCCGTGAACAGGTGCCCCACGATGGACTGCCACCCGAAGCTGGCCTCCATCGTGGCGGCCAGGATGTCGACGCCCAACATGCCCATGATCAGGTTGAGCACGAAGATGGCGATACCCGCGACTACGGATCCCACTACCCAATTCTTGTCCACGTGTCTCTCCTCTTGTTGGAGTGGACCATGTTGGGGAACGGGGGGAACGTGGGGACCGAATCGCGCCGCCGCAAGGGTGGACGACGGATTTGTATACCGTTTTGCGCCCGAATCTGCCTTAACAGCCCGATCCCGAACCGTCAATCGCCCCCGCCGCCGTAGACGAAACGCTCCACCTCTCCGTGGATCCGCTCAACCGTGGCCTCCGACGGCGGCCGCGTCCGGCGCGACACCACGATGGTCACGATGAAGTTGATCGCGAGCGACCAGACCGCCTCGTGGATGCCAAGGGGCTGGTAGAACGCCACACGCGTCAGGTACAGGGTGACCAGACCGGCGCAAACGCCCGCCACAACCCCCGCCCCCGTCGTAAGCCGCCGACGGGTCGGATAGCAGACGCCCAGCACCGCTGGCATCAGCTGCAGCGCGCCGACTCCCGAGAGCATCACCAGCACCACCAGGTAGTCGAGGTTGAAGACGGTCAGGACCCATCCCACCGCCAACAGCACCACCACGACCCAGCGCCCGAAGGCCAGGTAGTGGCGCTGGCTCCGGTCGGGCGCGACGTAGCGCTGGTACACGTCCCGCGTGAGGACGGTCATGTTCGAGTGCAGGATCGAGTCGAGCGTCGACATCGCGGCCGCCGTCGCGCCTGCCAGGATGAGCCCGGTCATCCACGGGGGCGCGTAGCGGAAGAGCAGCTCAGGGAAGACCCGGTCGGGCGTGGCCAGATCGGGCAGGATCAGCGCCCCGCCCAGCCCGACGAAGGCCGCCGGGATGAAGAGCGTCATCAGGTAGATCGGCGTCGTGGCGCCGAGCAGCTTGAGCGTTCGGCTCGACGCCGCCGTGAAGTAGCGGATCATCATGTGGGGCTGGAAGATGATCCCGAACGAGAGGGCAATCGTCATCCCGAGCCACATTCCGGGTGTGAAGAACCCCTCGGGGCCGGGCAGGCTCAGCATTTCCGGCCGCTCGGCCACCAGTCGCTGCCAGAGCTCGACAGGCCCGCCGAACAGCTTGTACGTGAGCAGCAGACTTCCCGCCCACACCGCCACGTACATCCATATCCCCTGGATCACGTCGGTCCAGTACACGGCCCGGAGGCCGCCGACCATGAGGTAGCCGGCCGCCACCACCAGCAGAATCAGCGAGGCCAACGCGAAGGGGATCCGGTCGCCGGTCGCCACCGACAGGATGTACCCCAGCCCCGAAGCCTGCACCTGGATGTAGATGAGGGTGAAGAGCACGGAAACCACCGCCACGACGATCCGCACCGGCTCGCTCTCGTAGAAGTCGGCGAGCATGTCGGCCGGGGTGATGTAGCCGAACTTCTTCCCCAGCGCCCAGATTCGCGTGCCGAGCGTGAAGGTGATCGCGCCGACGAGCACCGTCCACGTTCCGGCCATCCAGAACCCGATGCCGTGGGTGTAGAAGAAGCCGCCGGAGCCCAGGAACGCGAAGGCGGAGTGGAAGGTCGCCACCACTGTCAGGTACAGCACGATGAACCCGGCCTGCCGCCCATAGAGGAAGAAGTCCTCCATGTTGGCCGTGCCCCTGCGATTGGCCAGAACGCCGATCACGATGGTCGCGATCAGGTAGAGAAAGATCAGTCCGGTCGATACGACCCACGGTTCCATGCCTCAGACCTCCTTCCGCTGAGCCCAGACCAGCACCGCAATGCCGACCACGTACGCCCCGAGCAGGTACGCGAAGAGGAACGGCATGCCGAGCACCCAGGGCTCGATCCGGTTCATCAGGCCGTGGACGATCGGCGGCTGGGCGAGCGCCATCGCGACAACGAAGGCGATCGTCGCGATCCAGCCGTTCCGCGTGCGGGGAAGGTAGTGCGAGCGCGGGATGTTCATGGGTGCGCGGAGCCTCGGTTGGGGGTGGCGGCGGATTCTGGAGTGGACGGAAGCTTACTGCGTGTCGGCGCGGGCGACAAATCGAGTTGGAGGGTGCGCGGTGGAGAGCGGTGGCGGATGGAGGGTCGGGGTGGCGTAGCGGGCCGCTCCCCTCTGTGGTCTACCGATCATTCTTCGGGCCACACTCCTTGGGCCACCCACTCCTCGGCTTCACCTGCTCTCTCGTCCAACTGGCCGTCAATACCGGCGGCACCCGCGTATCCCTCGCGGTACCGTCTGTCGATCACCTCGGCCTCGTTGCTCTTCAGAAAGGCTGCGGTCGCCTCGCGGAGGACTGCCGACCGGCCACGCTCGCGAACCATCGGATGTCGGTCGAGTCTGGCGAGGAGGGTCTCGTCGAACGTGACTTGGATCGCCGCTCACCGGCACCCAGCTTGACAGCACCGCGCCATCCCGCGATTAATTCGATCTTATGAGCATCCGCATCTGTACCGCTGCGCACCACCATCACGGCCACTCGGGAGAGGCGGCCGCGTGACGGTGTAGCCGTACGAAAGCACGGGATACCAGAAATGCCGGCTTCCTCGGGGGTCGGCGCTTTTTTTTGCGCCGGTCGCTTCCCGGTGGGCTGGCCCAAAGGAGTCACAACTGGAAATGAACGCCATCCACATCGGCTTGCCGAAGGGGCACATGCAGGGTGCCGTCTTCGCGCTGCTCGCCGACGCGGGCATCGACGTCCGTCTTGGTTCGCGCAACTACCGGCCCACGCTGTCGTGGCCCGGCTTCGAAGCGAAGCTGCTCAAGCCGCAGAACGTGGTGAAGATGCTGCACGCCGGATCCCGGGACATCGGTTTCGCCGGGGCGGATTGGGTGGCCGAACTCGACGCCGACCTGGTCGAGCTGCTCGACACCGGGCTCGATCCGGTGCGAGTGGTCGCCGCTGCACCTGCGGCGCTGCTGCAGGACGGGGCGCTCCCCGCCGGCCGCCGTCTTGTCGTGGCGACCGAGTACGTGCGCGTCGTAGAGGGGTGGGCGCGGGATCAGCCCTTCGAGGCGGCGCTGGTGCGGTCGTATGGGGCCACCGAGGTCTTCCCGCCCGAGGACGCCGACCTCATCGTGGACAACACCGCGACCGGAGCGACCCTGCGCGGGAACGGCCTCGTCGTCGTGGACACGCTCATGCATTCCTCCACCCGACTCTACGCCAACCCCGCAGCCCTTGACGACCCGGCCGGCCGGGCGCGGATCGACGACCTCGTCCTCCTCCTCAAATCGGTTCTCGAGGCGCGGCGACGGGTCATGCTGGAGCTCAACGTCGCCGAAGAGCACTTCGAGCGGGTCGTCTCGATCCTCCCCTGCATGCGCGAGCCCACCGTGTCGCGGCTGCACGGCGAAAGCGGCTATGCGGTGCGCGCGGCGGTGCCCAGAACGGCGCTGCCGGCGCTGCTCCTCGACGTCAAGGCGCGGGGCGGCACCGATCTGGTCGTGTCCGAGCCGCAGCAGATCGTGCCGTGAGGGACCGCCCATGAGAGACGTCATCGACCTCAGCATGAACGAGGGCGAGCCGCCGCCCCGCGAGTGCTTCGACGTGCTGGAGCGCGTCGGCCCCGGCATTCTGCGCAAGTACGCGAATCCGGCGCCGCTGGAGAGGGCCTACGCGGCCTACCTGGGCACCGACCCCGGCAACGTCCTTGCGACGACCGGCGGCGACGACGCGATCGACCGGGTGTTCCGCGCCTTTCTTGGTCCCGACCAGGAGATGGTCTTCCCGACACCCACCTTCGAGATGATCCCGGCGTGCGCACGCATGGCGCGGGGGACGCTCGTGCCGGTCGAATACGAGTGGGGGACGCTGCCGCACGACGAGATTCTGGAGGAGGTGAACGAGCGGACCGGCGTGGTCGCGGTGCTCACCCCCGACAACCCGACCGGGCGGGCGTTCACCACCGAGGAGCTGTTGCGGCTCGCGGACGCGCTGCCGCCCGAGGTGATTCTGCTGGTCGATTCGGCGTACGCGGAGTTCGCCGACGAGGACCACACGGCGGCGCTGCTCGAGGTGCCGCGCGTGGTGATGATCCGCACGATGTCGAAGTCGTGGGGACTGGCCGGACTGCGCGTCGGCTTCGCGGTGGGCGCGAAGGAGCGGATCGACGTGCTGCGCGGCTTCGGCGGGCCGTATGCGCTGACGGGGCCCTCGATCGCGATCGCCCTGGACCGGCTGCGCCACGGTGTGGATGAGATGCGAGGTTTCGTCGAGTACGTGCGATCGCGGCGCGAGAGGCTGGCCGAGGTGATCCGGGGCGTGGGTGGGGTGCCGCAGCCGTCGCAGACCAACTTCGTCCTCGCGTCGTTCCCGGACGCGCGCTGGATCCAGCGGGGGATGGCGGCGCAGGGGGTGCTCGTGCGCTACTTCCCGCATCTGCCGGAGCATGTGCGCATGACCGTGCCGCGCGACGACGAGGAGTTCCGCCGCGTGGAACGGGCGCTGCGGTGCCTGGCGGGGCGGAGCGGGGAGGCGCGTGACGAGCCGGCGACCGGGCCCGAGGCGCTGCTCTTCGACATGGACGGCGTGCTGGCCGACGTGCGGCGGTCGTACCGGGAGGCGATCGTAAGGACGTGCGCGTCGTTCGGGGTGGAGGCCGATCACGAGCTGATCAGCGCGGTCAAGGCGGCGGGGCGCGCCAACGACGACTGGGCGGTGACGCACGGCGTGCTTGCCGACGCGGGGGTCGAGGCTTCGCTGGCCGAGGTGACGGCGCGCTTCGAGGAGGTGTATCAGGGCACCGAGGAGGCGCCCGGGCTACGCCGCCACGAGACGCTGATCCCGTCGCGCGAGCTGCTGGAGGGGCTGGCGCGGTCGTGCAAGCTGGGGATCGTGACGGGGAGGCCGCGCGCGGACGCCGAGCGCTTCCTGCGTGAGCAGGGGGTGCGAGGATGCTTCGGCGCGGTGGTCTGCCGCGAGGACGGGCCGCTCAAGCCGGACCCGGCGCCCGTGCGGATCGCGCTGGAGCGGTTGGAGGCGAGCACCGCCTGGATGCTGGGCGACACGCCGGACGACGTGCGGGCGGCGGTTGGGGCGCGGGTGGTCCCGGTGGGTGTGGTTCCGCCGGGGGGTGGGGAGACCGTGTGGACAGCGCTGGCGGCGGCGGGTGCCGCCCGCGTCGTGAAGGCTGACACCGACTTCGGAGGTTTGTTCGATGGATGACGGGCTCAGGCGCGCCGAGGTGTCCCGCGAGACGGGCGAGACCAGGGTGCAGGTGCGCATCGATCTGGACGGGCGGGCGCGGGAGACTACGGGCGACCCGGACGCCATCCGGGTGAGGACCGGGATCGGCTTCTTCGATCACATGCTGCACGCGCTGGCGTTCCACGCGGGGTGGGGACTGGAGCTGGACTGTGCAGGGGACCTGGAGGTCGACGACCATCACACGGTCGAGGACACCGGGCTGGCGCTGGGGCGCGCGGTGGCGCAGGCGCTGGGCACGCGGCGAGGCGGCATCGTGCGGTTCGGGCATGCGTACGCCCCGCTGGACGAGGCTCTGGCGCGCGCCGTCGTCGACGTGTCCGGACGTGCGTCCTTCGCGGGCGAGCTCGACCTGCGGCGCGACCGAGTGGGCGCGCTCTCGTGCGAGATGGTGCCGCACTTCTTCCAGTCCTTCGCGCAGAGCGCCAACCTGACGCTGCACGTGGACGTGATCCGCGGCGCCAACGACCACCACCGCATCGAGGCCTGCTTCAAGGCGGTGGCGCTGGCGCTGAAGATCGCGCTGGCTCGGAGCGGCGGGGACGCCGTGCCGTCCACGAAGGGGGTGCTGTGACGAATCGCGTCCCGACGGTCACCGTCGTGCGCACGAGCACGGCCAACCTGGCCTCGGTCCTGACGGGATTCGAGCGGTTGGGGTGCCGGGTTCGCACCACCGCCGATGCCGGCGACGTGGCTGCGGCCGAGCGTCTGGTGCTCCCGGGCGTCGGTGCCTTCGCCGCCGCCCAGCGCGCCATCGCTGCGCACGGCCTTCAGGATGCCCTGCGCGAGCGCATCGAGCGCGGACGTCCCACCCTCGGCATCTGCCTCGGCATGCAGCTGATGGCGCACGGGAGCGAGGAATCGCCCGGAGTCCCCGGTCTCGGTGTGCTGGACGGCGTTGTGGAGAGCTACGCGAGTGGCACGGGAGGCTGGCGCGTCCCGCAGATGGGTTGGAATCTGGTGACCCCGTCGGACGGGTGCGAGATCGTGCCGCGCGGCTATGCCTACTTCGCGAACTCGTACCGCCTCGCCGCCACTCCCGGCGACTGGCTGCCGGTCTGGTGCGAGTACGCCGGCCGCTTCCTGGCGGCGGTGGAGCGTGGGCCCGTGGTCGGCTGTCAGTTCCATCCCGAGCTTTCCGGCGACTACGGCAAGGCGCTGCTGACGCGCTGGCTGGAGGCCTGAACGATGCCAGTCAGCGCGCAGCCCGGCTCCGTGCACGCCTATGCCTCTGCGGATGTCGTCCCGATGCTTCCCGTCCGCATCGTTCCCTGCCTCGATGTGCGCGACGGTCGGGTGGTGAAGGGAGTGAGGTTCCGCGGTTTGAGGGATCAGGGCGACCCGGCCGCACTGGCCCGCGCCTACGAGGAGCAGGGGGCGGACGAGGTCGTCGTCCTGGATGTGACGGCCACCCCCGAGCGGCGCGGCACCCGGCTCGACACGGTGGCCGCCGTGCGGGCCCGGCTCTCGGTGCCGCTCACGGTCGGGGGCGGGATCGGCGACATCGACGACGCGGCCGCGCTCCTCGAGGCCGGCGCGGACAAGGTGGCCGTGAACACGGCGGCGCTCCGTCGCCCCGCGCTGCTGACCGACCTGGCCGCGCGGTTCGGTTCGCAGTGCGTGGTGGCTTCGATCGACGCGCTGGGAGAAGGCGGCACCTACGAGGTCGTCGTGCGCTCGGGCACCGAACGGGTCGCGCGCGACGCGGTGGCCTGGGCGCGGGAGGCGGTGGAGCGCGGCGCGGGCGAGATCCTGCTGACCAGCATCGACCGCGACGGCACGCGCAGCGGCTACGAGCTGACGCTTCTCCGTGCGGTGCGGTCGGCCGTGCAGGTTCCGATCGTCGCGTCGGGAGGCGCCGACTCCCCCGAACACATGGCCGACGCCGTCCACGCCGGGGCCGACGCCGTACTGGCCGCGTCGATCTTCCACCAGGGCAACTGGACGGTCGCAGGGGTGAAGGAGGCGCTGGCCCGCCTGGGCGTGTCGGTGCGGCCCGGGCACACCGGTGTGCGGGACGCGGCGTGGCACGCGGAGCGCGGGCCGTGATCGTTCCCTCGATCGACCTGATGGGGGGCCAGGCCGTGCAGCTGGTCCAGGGTCGCCGCAAGGTGCTGGAGGCGGGCGACCCGCGCCCCCTGGCCGAGCGCTTCGGGCGGGTGGGGGAGGTGGCGGTCGTGGACCTGGACGCGGCGCTGGGGCGCGGTTCCAACAGCGCCGTGATGCAGGAGCTCTGCGAGATCGCGCCGTGCCGGGTGGGCGGTGGCATACGCGACCGGGACGGGGCGCTCGAATGGCTCGACCGGGGTGCGGCGAAGGTGGTGCTCGGCACGGCCGCCGTGCCGGAGGTGCTTGAAGGGCTCCCGCGCGATCGGGTCGTCGCGGCGTTGGACGCCTGGGAGGGCGAGGTGGTCGTCAAGGGATGGACCGAACGCACGGGACGCACCGTGTACGACGGAATGCGCGAGCTGCGCGGCCTGGCGGGCGACTTCCTGGTGACCTTCGTCGAGGGCGAAGGCAGGGAGGGCGGCTTTCCCCAAGATCAGATTGCGCCGCTGGTGGAGGCCTCGGGCGCATCGCGGCTGACCGTCGCAGGGGGCGTCACCACCGCCGACGAGGTCGCGTGGCTCGACCGTCTCGGTGCCGATGCCCAAGTGGGGATGGCGCTCTACCGCGGCCACTTGGACCTGGCCGAGGCGTTCACGGCGCCGCTGCGCAGCGAAAGGCCGGACGGGCTCTGGCCGACCATCGTCACCGACGAACGCGGCGGCGCGCTCGGGCTCGTCTGGTCCAGCCCCGAAAGCGTGCGGACGGCGATCGACGAGGGTATGGGCGTGTACCACTCGCGCTCGCGCGGGCTCTGGAGAAAGGGCGCGACTTCGGGAGCCACGCAGGCGCTGCTGTGGATCGAAGCCGACTGCGACCGCGACGCGCTGCGCTTCACCGTCGCTCAGGCCGGAAGCGGGTTCTGCCACAAGGGCGAATGGACCTGCTTCGGCCCGGCGCAGGGGCTGCGCAGGCTGGAGCGCACCTTGAAATCGCGGCGCGCAGAGGCGGTGCCGGGCTCGCTCACGAGCCGGCTGCTCGGCGACGAGGCCATGCTGCGCGGCAAGCTGCTGGAAGAGGCGGGCGAACTCGGCGACGCGCTGGGCGAGTTGCCGGACGACGGCAGCATGGAGGATCGCGCCACCGGGGAGGCGGCGAGCCGCGTGGTCGAGGAGGCTGCAGACGTGATGTACTTCCTGGCCGTGGCCCTCGAGCGCGCCGGCGTGAGTCTGTCCGACGTGGAGCGGGAGCTCGACCGCAGAAGCCTCAAGGTCAAGCGACGGGTGGCGTCGCCGCCGAAGGGGACGGGAGGTGGGTGAGGTCCGCCGCGCTGGGCCCGTGCGCCTGAGACGCGTTGCGCCCGCCGATGTCGGCCGCGTGCGCCAACCCGCCGTGCCGCGCGAGATCCTCGGGCCGGTGCTGGAGATCATCGAGGGCGTGCGCGATGGCGGTGAGGCGAAGCTGCGCGAGTACGCGGAGCGGTGGGACGGCCTCGAGCCCGGCGGGGCGCTGACGAGGACGCCGCGCGAGATGCGGGCGGCGCTCGACTCGCTGTCTCGCGAGGACCGGGAGGTGCTGCAACGTGCCGCTGGCCGGATCGAACACTTCGCCGGTGCGCAGCTGGAGTCGACCGGCCCGGTGACGGTGGCGGTGGAGGGGGGCATGGCCGGCGACCGGGTGGTGCCCGTCGGGGTGGCTGGGTGCTACGCGCCGGGAGGTCGGTTTCCGCTGCCGTCGTCGGTGCTGATGACGGCCGTGACGGCAAGGGTGGCGGGGGTGCGCGAGGTCTGGCTGGCATCGCCGAACCCGTCCCGCGAGGTGATGGCGGCGGGGGCGGTGGCGGGGGTGTCGGGGCTGCTGGGGGTGGGGGGGGCGCAAGCGGTCGCGGCCATGGCCTTCGGCGTCCATCCCGTGCCGCGATGTGATGTGGTGGTCGGACCCGGCAACCAATGGGTCACGGCGGCCAAGCTGCTGCTGTCCGGCGTCGTGGGGATCGACCTGCTGGCGGGACCCTCCGAACTCGCCGTGCTCGCCGACAGGGACGGGAACCCGGCCTTGATCGCCGCAGACCTGCTCGCGCAGGCCGAACACGATCCCGCCGCGCTGCCGGTTCTCATCACGACCTCTCCCGAGCTGGTCGAACGCGTCGAGTACGAACTCGCCCGCCAGCTCGCCACGCTGCCCACCGCCGAGACGGCGCTCGCGGCGCTGCACAACGGCTTTGCCGTCGTCGCCTCCGAAGACGAGGCGCTGCAAAGCTGCGAGTCGCTCGCACCGGAGCACCTGCAGCTGCACGGCAGCCGCGCCGAGGCGTGGGAGAGATCGCTGGAAACGTTCGGATCCGCGTTCGTCAACGAATCCGTCGCCGAGGTCTTCGGAGACTACGGGGCCGGTCCCAACCACACCCTTCCGACCGGGGGCACGGCGCGGTTCACGGGGGGATTGTCCGTGTTCTCCTTTCTGCGAAGGCCCACCTGGCTCAGGCTGGACGCCGGACCGGAGCGAGACCTGGTGGCACGCGATGCGGCCGCGCTCGCACGCATGGAAGGACTCGAGGCGCACGCCCGCGCTGCGGAGATCAGGGTGGAGGACCGGGGCTAGCGGGTCGAATGTCCTGGCGGTGGGCACTGCGGGCCGCTGGTCCCGGCTCGTCCCCCGACTTGCACGCGGTGCCGCCCCTCGGGTAAGATGACGCTTCCCCTTCCCGGCGGCTGACGGTCGGGCCACGCCTCGCCGCGAAAGAGTGATGATGAGCGGGTTCGACTCGACGCTCTGGACGGTCGCGCGCGATGCGTGCGCCTCCCGAGTCGCCTTCTTGCTGGTGCCTGCGCTTCTCCTTGCCCTGCCGTCGTCGAGCGGGGGTCAGGAGGTGGGTGACCGCGTTCGCGTGCTCCTGGAAGGCGAGACGCTGATCGGCCGGGTTTCGGAGACGAGCGCCGACAGTTTCCTCATCGAGTTCGCCAGCGGTACGTCACGCTCCATCGCGCGCGCCGACATCCTCTGGCTCGAGCGCGACATCGGGACCGGAAGCAACGCGATCCCTTGGGCCAGGAAGGGTCTGGTGAGAGGCGGCCTCGGCGGCGCCTCGGTGGGACTGCTCCTCGGGCTGGCCGTGGGCCCCATTTGCCGGGACAACGTGTGCGACTTCTCCACGCGGGAGCACCTTCGGGCCGGAGCTCTCTACGCCGTGCTGTCCGCAGGCATCGGCGGAGTTCTGGGTGGCGCGACCGGCCTCGCCTTGGGCTCGATGAGCCCCTACGACGACTGGCAGGTCGTCCCGAACCTTCGCGCGACCCCCGAGGGTGGTGTCGGGTTCGTGGTGGGGGTGCGACTCAGCTTCTGACGCCGCCGGCTGTCCGGCGGCGTCCGCTACCGAACTGTCAGAATCCGATCGGGACCGGAAGAAAGCGGGTCCTGGAGGCGCGTTCCATGAAGGCGTGCGTGTAGGCGCGGATATGACCGCCCCATCCGTAGATCTCCACCATGTGAAAGTCCTGCGGACTGTAGGCCTCGATCGCGGTCCAGCCGTCCAGCATCGGGGCTTCGTCGATGTAGATCCTGGGACGGACCACGACGCCCCGAACCCGAATGCAGTCGTAACCTCCGTCCCTGCAAACGGCGCGCTGGACGGGGATGCGCGTGGCGAGCATTTCTCCCGCCGAGGACTCGCCGGCCGCTGCGAGCTCCTGTTGATCCAGTTCGATGACCCTGATTCCGGCGGAACGCCGCCTCAGCGCAAAGCGTCTCGTGACGACTTCGAGTCCTTCCAGCACAATGGGGTCCGGCTGGATGCTCAGCTCGAGCGGGGTGCCGTCCGCAGTGGCTTCCGCCTGCGCGACCAGGGTCCGATAGCCCAGCTGCTTGACGGAAACGGTATGGAACCCGGGATCCATGTGATACAGCATGAAGCGGCCTTCGCGGTTGGAGACCGACACCCATTCCGATCCGGTGATCCAAACGCGAGCCCCCGCGACGGGTGCGCGGGTCCCGGCGTCGATGACCCGGCCGTGGATCCGGAGTGCGTCCTCTCCGGCGCGCTCGGGTGCGCTCTGGGCGACGCCGCCGCCCGAGCTCGCGATCATCAGGGCCGCAGCCAGCGGCAGCGGTCGGCGAAGGCGCGCCGACGCGGGCGCAGTGTGCAACGAGACGGGCGCGGAGGCGAGGCTGCAGGTGGCCATGTTGCGTCAAACGGGCAGGGAAGGGGACTCCACCATCACACTCGTCCCGTACACTATTGGCGACGGAGCGGTTCCGGAATCGGGCGGGGCGACAGGGGTCGAACCTCGGTCACATGCCTCCAAGGCCCCTCGGTGTCGTCCAGGCTGATCGCGGGCGCGATGGTGGCGATTCCGCTCGCCGCCTCGACGCAGCGCTCGCCGCCCTGGACCGCGATTCCGGACAGCCACGCGTCGAAATCGTCGTCGGTTGGAGCGCACAGGCCGTCGTTCTTGAGCCAGAAGAACTCCTGAAGGCGGCCGAGCGAGACCAGGGTAGCGGGCAGAGCCGAGGTGAGACGATTGCCGGCGACGTTGAGTCGGCGCAGCAGGCTCAGATTGCCGAGATCCTCCGGGACCGGACCGGACAGGGCGTTGGTGCACAGAAAGAGCTGCGACAGGCGGGTCAGATTGCCGAGCTCGGTCGGTATCGGCCCTTCAAGGTTGTTTTTGCACACTGCCAGCGACGTCAGGCGGGTGAGGTCGCCGACTTCGACCGGAATGACGCCCGACAGCGTGTTCGAGCCGAGTTCGAGGTTGGTGAGGGCGCCGAGGTTGCCGATGGTGGCGGGGATCGGGCCCGAGAGCTGGTTTCCTCCCAGGTCCAGGCGCTCCAGTGCGGCAAGGTTGCCGATTTCGGGTGGAATCGGGCCGGTGATCAGGTTGCGGCCGCTGGCCCATCCCCAGCCGATGTTCAGGACGCGCAGCTTGTGCAGGTTGCCGATCTCGGGTGGAAGAGGGCCGGTCAGGCGATTCCCGTAGAGGGTCAGCCAGGCCAGACTCTCGAGATTGCCGATCTCGGGTGGAATGGCGGTGAGCTCGTTGCTGTAGAGGAGGAGCGAATCGAGCTGGGCAAGGTTGCCGATTTCGGGTGGAATCGGCCCGGTGAGACGGTTGGCGCCCAGGCTCAGCAGGCTGAGGTGGGCGAGGTTGCCGATTTCGGGTGGGATCTCGCCGGTCAGCTGGTTGCCCTCTGTCGGGTTCGTGTCGATGCCGCAGAGGGCGAGGCGCCTCAGCTGCCTGAGGTTGCCGATTTCGGGCGGAATCGGTCCGGTCAGCTTGTTGTAGCACAGGTCCAGCGACTCGAGCCGTGCGAGGTTGCCGATTTCGGGTGGAATCTCGCCGGTCAGGTCATTGCCGAACGCACCGAGCCATTCGAGGTTCGCGAGGTTTCCGATCTCCGGGGGCAGGGGGCCGCTGTGCGCGTTGTACGTGAGCTCGAGCGACCTGAGTTGCCTGAGGTGTCCAATCTCGGGCGGAATCGGGCCCGCGAGGTTGTTGAGGCCGAGGTGGAGCGATTCAAGGTGCTCCAGGCTGGCGATTTCGGGCGGAATCTCGCCGATAAGGCCGTTGTCGGTGAGGAGCAGGTGAACGACCTGGCCGTCTTCGTCCACGCGCACCCCGTGCCACTCCTCGAGCGGGGCGTCGGTCATCCAGTTGGTGTTGTCCTTCCACAGCGCGCCCCCGCCGGCCTCGTAGATCGCCTGGAGGACCCGGCGCTCGGGGAGCGGGATTGAGACGAGGGAGGCGGAGGCGCTCAGCTCGTCGAAGGTCGCGGTGATTTCGGCCGATCCCGGGGCGTGGGCGCGCACCCAGCCATCGTCGTCCACCGTGGCGATCGCGGGATCGCTGGATTCCCAGGAAAAGAGGGCGTCGACCACGGCCGATCCGACCGCATCGGACGCCTGGGCGGTCATCTGGATCGAGTCGCCGACGATGAGCGAGTCCTGGGGTGCGGAGACGTGCAAGCTCGTGGCGACCTGCTCGATCTGCACGGTCGCGGCGGCGCTGACGGCACCGGCGGTGGCGGTGATGGTGGCGCTGCCGTTGGCGACCGAGGTGACGAGACCGGCGGAAGTCTGCTGCTCGGGCGGGCCGACCTGCGCTATCGTGGCGTCGCTCGACGACCACGTGATGACGGGGTTCGGGATGACTTCGCCGCCCTCGTCGCGGACCGTCGCGGTGAGCAGAGCGGTGTCGGCCAGGGAGCTGAAGCGGAGCGACGCGGGCGAGAGGGACACCGAGGCCGGGACGGGCGGACCGGTGTCGCAGCCGGTTGAGAGGGCGAGCAGCAGCATGTGTGCCGCGATGGATCGCATTGAACGACGAGTCATCTGGAACCGGACCTCTGGGCGTGGACGAGCACCGTCAGGATGTCGGTGTCGTGGTACTGCCGATGCGCCACCGACGACGCGAGGTGGCGCAGAAGTCGAAGAGAGACATCGCGCTCGATGGTCGTCCTGTCCGTCGGTTCCCCGAGCAGCGCGCTCCGATCCTGAAGGTTTTCGCCGTGGGGTGCCACCGTGAACTCCAGCTCCGCCGCGCTCCCTTCCCTTCGGGCGACGAGCCCCAGGCGAAGGCGCCCGTCACCCTCGTCGCGGCCGTCGCCATCGCCCTGGAGCGTCAGGAGCGCCTCTTCGGCAACGGCCGCGAGTCGGTCGGCCATCTCCTGTCCCCACCCGTTGCGCGTCGAGAAATCGCTGAGAAAACTCCTGATCGTCGGCAGTTCGGCGGTGTCGAACCGCGTTGCGATTCGGCTGCGACGCGGGCCCGTGACGCGCAGGAAGAGGGTCATCAGGATCGCGGCCAGCCCGCCCGCGTTCATCCCGTTCGCCAACAGGCCGCCCGCGAACTGGGAGACCTGCTCCGGAAAGACCACGCCGTACTGAAAACTCACCCCGGCAAGGAAGGCGATGCCGACCACCATGCCCTCTCGATAGCCGAGTCCCTCCTGCAGGACGATCTTCATGCCTATCGCGAAGAGCATGGCCAACAGAACCACCATATAGCCGGCGAAGACCGGATCGGGGACGGCCAGCACGACAGCGAAGGCCTTCGGCAGGAGCGCGAAGACTATGAACGCGGCCCCGGCAACCACGCCCACCGTGCGCGCCGCCACACCGGTCAGCTGGGTCAGCGGGACGCTGGTCGTGGTGGCGCTCCCCGGAACCGTCCCCGCCAACCCCGCGACGAGGTTGCCCACGCCGTCCACGGCAACCGCTCCCTGCACGGCTCGGAAGTCGATCGCGCGGTTCTGGCGCCGCCACGAAACGCGCTGAATCGCGAGGGAGCTGCTCATTGTCCGGATCGCCGCGATCGTGGCGACGAACAGGAACGATGGCAGGAGTGTCCAGAAGCTCGGCCCGAAGCCGAGATCGAGGCCGGGCGCCTCGGCCTGCGGAAGGGCGATCCAAGGAGCCGCGACGACCCGTTCCAGCTCGTACAGGCCGAAGGGAGCGGCGATGGCGGAACCCGCGACGACGCCGATGACGGGGGCCCATAGCCGGAGCGCACCGGTCGCCTTGAGGGCGAGGCCGCCGATGATGAGCACGGTCGCGAAGAAGCTGAGCGCCGCGCCCGATGCCGTGCCACCGCCGGGGGCGTCCGAAAGGAGGCCGCCGACGAACGGCATCACGGTGACCGGAATGAGCATGATCACGGTTCCCGACACGGCGGGCGTGACGATTCGCTGGACGAGCGACAGACGCCAGGAGAGCGCAAGCGGGACCAGTGCCGAGACGACGACAAGGGTGGCGAGCAAGGACGGGCCGCCTGCGTCGAGGGCCATGATCGAGGCAGGGATGAAAGCCCCGGAAGTGCCCATGACGATGACGTGTCCGGATCCCATGCGACCCGCCCGAAAGGCCTGCAGCACCGTGCCCAGGCCGCACGCCATCACGGAGGCGGCCACGGCCCAGGAAAGGTAGGCGTCGGTCATGCCTGCGGCTCGCATGACGACCATCGGGATCAGCATGACGGCGGCGATGTTCAGCACCGCCAGTTGCAGACCCACGCCCAGCGTCAACGTGAGCCGAGGCTTTTCGTCGGGCTGGTAGCGGATCGCCGGGTCACCGCCGGGCTTCGAGGCTGGCTTGGTCGTCATGCTGACCCCTTGTGACGTGGCTGCTGGACGGCTGTGGTGGTGCCGCCCTGAAAGAAACTTCGCACATTGGCGAGGCAGCGGTGATGGCGACAGAGATTCCAGTCGCTCCGGCGAACGGCGTCGGGGGCCTCGCTTGACTTCGGTGCATCATCCACGCAGTATCGTTTCGGTTCATTGTCCGCAACCACTCCACCAAGGGGAAACAAAGTCATGGCCGGAACCGAAAGCCGTCTACGAGCGTTGATCAGCGAACACCTGGCTCTCGATCACGAGCCCAGCCTCGATGGGGGATTCGCCGATTCGGGCATCTCCTCCATGGATGCGGTCGCCTTCATGAGGATCGTCGAACGTGAGTTCGAGGTGACCATCCCGCCCGAGGACTGCGGCAAGATCGGGACCTTCCGCGAACTCGTCGCGCATCTCGACTCGAAGATGGGCTGACGGCACCGGACTTGGCCGGACATCCCGCTGGCCGCTGCCATGGGGCGGCCCGTGACGCAGCGGCTGCGGGAAACCAAGGTTCCCCGGCGTGACTTCGGAACCTGCATGGAACGTGCCCGAGCCGCAGTCGGTGTGCGAGGTCCGTCACGACGACGGCAGCGTCACGATTGTCCGCAGGCACGGGAATCCCGACGGGCCTCGGCTCATCCTGTGCCACGGCAACGGGCTGGCGAGCGATCTCTACTTCCCGTTCTGGTCACGGCTGGTCGACGACTTCGACGTGGTCGTCTACGACATCAGAAACCACGGGTGGAATGAAGTCGGCGCACGCGACGAGCACAACGTGCCCAACCTGGTCCGCGATCAGGAACAGGTCATCGAAGCCGTCGAGCGCCGGTATGGACATCGACCGACGATCGGGGTGTTCCATTCGCTTTCCGCGCTGACCGCGCTGCTCTCGTCTGAACTGTCCACCGGTCGAAGCGGCAGAATGTCGGCCTGGATTCTGTTCGATCCGCCCCTCTACCGGCCCGGTCCCGAGGATCCGGACTACGACCTGCTGGCCGAGCGTTCCGCCGGATTGACACGCCGCCGCACGCACCGGTTCGAGAAGAGGAGCGACTTCACCGACCTTCTTGGCTACCTGCCGATTCTGCTGAGAGCGGTTCCGGGGGCTGCCGACCTGATGGCAAGAACCATCCTGACGCAATCCCCGAGCGAAGAGGGCTACGAGCTGCGTTGTCCTCGGGAATACGAGGCGCAGGTCATCGCGTACATCAGGACCTACGCCTTCCTGGTGGACTTCGGAGCACTCTCCTGTCCGACCAAGGTCATCGGATCCGATCCCACCCTCCCCTACGCGTACCTGCCCACGTTCAACCTCAGTCACATTCAGAGCGTCGACTACGACTTCATACCCGAAACGACGCACTTCCTGCAGCTTGAAAAACCGGCGGAGTGCGTTGAGGCGATGTTGGAGTTTCTGGAGGAACGCGGGCTGAGCCCATAGCTCGTCCGATCGGCGGCGCGGACCGCATTCTTCACATGGTCGGGCTCCACGCGCTCGGGATTAGATTGGATTTCGCGGGTGCAACATGCGCCCCCCCCATGCCATGCTCATACTGATCGCCGCACTCCTGGCCCTCGCCGCAGGACCTCTGCTCGATGCGGGGGCGGTGCATCGGCGTGGCATCGGTCCGGTGCTCGACGGGCTGGTCGCGACGGTGGTCCCCGGGCTCATCTTCCTGGAATTCGTGCCTGCGGCCGTTGGAGGAGGGGATTGGAGGATCCTCCTGGGCCTCGCGGCGGGGTTCGTCCTGCCGATTGCGGTCGAGCGCACCACCCGGCGCGCGGGCGGGAAGACGCACAGGTGGGCGCTGCTGGCCGGCCTTTCCGGAGTCGCCCTCCACGCCGCGATGGACGGCGCGGTGCTGGCCACGCTGTCGCCCGACGCGCCCGCCTCGCTCCCGATGGCGGCCGTGCTGCACCGCCTGCCGGTGGGCGTGGCGGTCTGGTGGCTGGTCACGAAGGAAATGGACCGGCGGGCCGCGATTGCCGCGCTGGTCGTCCTCATGGGGGTGACGGTCGCCGGATACGTGCTTGGCGGAGCGGCCGCGATGACCGCGACCGATGCGGGCGGGGTGAGACTGTATCAGGCCATCGTGGGTGGGTCGCTCGCGCACGTCGCCATGCATCAGCGCCCGACGGCGACGTCGGTGCTTGACCGTAGCCGGGAAGGTTGGGGCGCGGTGGTTGCCGTGGCGCTTCTGGTGTTGGTCTTCGTCTTCCGCATCGAGGACGGTGCGGACGGATCCGCAGGCTTCCTCTCGCGACTCTACGTACTGTCCGCCGAGAGCGCGCCGGCGCTTCTCCTGGCCTATCTATGCGCCGGCCTCCTGAGCGCGTTCCTGCCGGCGCGCTCGGTGCGCTGGATGGAGCGCGGCGGCGGCCTGTCCCAGGCCGGGCGGGGAATGTTGATCGGACTGCCCTTTCCCATCTGTTCCTGCGGGGTTGTGCCGCTCTACCGCAGCCTGATCCAGCGGGGCGCGCCGCCGGCTGCGGCCATCGCCTTCCTCGTGGCCACGCCCGAGCTGGGCGTCGACGCCGTCATGCTCTCCATCCCGCTGCTGGGTCCCCAGGTCACCGTGCTGCGCCTGGCCACGGCGGCGCTTGTCGCGCTGCTGGTGGGCTGGTGGGTGGGTGGGCGACTGAGGGCGGCCGAGCGGGCCCCCGAGTCGGTCGACGCGCCGGGCCTGGAGCCGAGCACCCGCCAGCGCCTCGCCGCAGCGCTCCGGACCGGGACGGGCGACGTGGTCGACCACACGGCCCCGTGGATCCTTCTGGGTCTGGGCGTGGCGGCCCTGGTGACCCCGTTCCTCGAGAGCGGCTGGCTGGGGAGCCTGCCACCGATCGCCGATGTCATGCTCTTCGCACTGCTGGGCTTTCCCACCTACGTGTGCGCCGCCTCGGCCACGCCGCTGGTCGCCGCCTTTCTCGCCACCGGTCTGTCGCCGGGCGCGGGGATCGCCTTCCTGATCACCGGGCCGGCGACCAACATCTCGACGCTGGGTCTGCTGAGCAGTCTGCACGGTAGGCGCGCCGCAATGTCCTTCGCCGCAATCATGGTGACGCTCGCCGTGACGTCCGGCGTCGCGGTCAACGCTCTGTTCGGCGCACTGCCGGTGCCTTCGCTCGCGGCCCTGACGGAGGAACAGCCCAGCCTGATCCAATTGGTGAGCCTGCTAGCGCTCGCCGGCCTCTTCCTCCGCTCTGTCGTGCGGCGCGGTCTCCGCAGCTTCGTGGGCGAACTGCGCGAGGGACTGGGGTGGGCGCACTAGCAGTCCGTGGATAATCTCCGCGTCGCACCGAGGGCTGTGAGGCGCCGGGCTGACAAGGCGCGTCGCAGGGCGAATAGCGACGCTATCACATCCCGAATGCAGCGGGGACTTATTCCACGGACTGCTAGCCCACGGCTCAATACCAGAGCGGCATGGGCGCCAGCCGCACCTTGGCGGCCCGCTCCATGAAGCTGTGGGTGTAGGCGCGGATGTGTCTTCCCCAGCCGTAGACCTCGACCATGTAGAGCTGGCTCGTCGGGACCGACTCCAGCTCCGTCCACCCTCCCATAAGTGGGAACTCGTCCAGGTAGACCCTGGGCCTGACCATGTTTCCACGGGAGTAGATGCACCTTTCGATCCCGCAGGGCGTCGTCATCACGCCCGGTTGCGAGTCGACGAAATCGGCGGCCGACCAGTAGACGCTGCCGGCGAGCGCCTCCTCGTCGTAGGTGCGGACGGAGGTCGCGACGGCCCGTCGTCGGCGTTCGAAGCGGTTTGCGACGATCTCGAGACCCTCGAGTAGAATCGGGTCGGCGGTCATTTGCAGGCGAACGGCTTCGCCCGAAACGCTGGCCTCCAGTTGTGTCGCGAGGGTCTCGTATCCGAGCCGCTCCACCGTGACAACCTGCGGGCCGGCCGCGATTCCGCACAGCAGGAAGCGACCGTCGTCGATGGTGAGTGACCCCCAGTCCGACGCCACGACCGACACGTAGGCACCCGACAGCGGCGCCTCGGTCGAGGCGTCGACCACCACCCCGGCAATGCGGGCCTCGTCGTCGTCGCAGGCAGCTACCCGCTGCTGCGCTGCGGCCGGCGACGCGAGTCCGGCGGATGCGCAGAGGATCGTCAGTGAGGAGATGATCGGGTGCATTCGCATTGGTGTCGTCATGGCGCGGGCTCGCAGCGAAGTTGGGCGTCGACTCGTCGGGAAGGTAGTCACGCATACACCCATTGGCCATTCACGGTTCCCGTGCTCTCGTTGACACCGATGCGGCACCGCTGGCGCGGCCGTCCCAGCGGGCCCAGCTTGGTGCCAAACAAACCGTCACAGTAAACCGAGAAGCCCCGCCATGACCCGTCCAAGCCCCATCTCCGCCCTCGGAACCCTAGCCGTCGCAGCCACGCTCGCCCTACTTCCCGCCCCCGCCCCCGCCCAGTTCGTCGAACCGGCACCCGACCGCACCGAGGGCGAGGGCCCCTTCAACCGTCTGGTCATCCGCGGCGCGATCGTCATCGACGGCACCGGCGCCCCGCCCCGCGGCCCCGTCGACATCGTCATCGAGGGCAACCGCATCGCGCAGATCGCGGGCGTCGGCTACCCCGGCCTGCCCATCGACGAAGCGCGCCGTCCCGCCCCCGGCGACCACGAGATCGACGCGCACGGCATGTACGTGATGCCCGGCTTCGTCGACATGCATCTGCACACCGGCGGCCTGCCCAAGACCCCGAAGGCCGAGTACGTCTACAAGCTCTGGATGGCCCACGGAGTCACCGCTGGCCGCGGCATCGAGTACGGCCCGGTCGACTTCTCGCTCTCCGAGCGCGAGCGCGCCAACAACAACGAGATCACCGCGCCGCGCATGTTCGTCTACCAGCGTCCGGGGCAGGGCTGGGACCGGGGTCCCGTATTCACGCCGGAACAGGCTCGCGAGTGGGTCCGCTGGGCCAACGACCAGGGGATCGACGGGATCAAGTTCGTCGCGTATGCGCCCGAGATCATGGAGGCGCTCCTGGACGAGGCCAACCAGCTCGGGATGGGCAGCGTGGCCCACCTCGCCCAGCTTGGGGTCGCGCAGATGAACGCGGTGGATGCCGCACGACTGGGTCTCGGCACCGTCACGCACTTCTACGGGCTCTTCGAGGCGCTGTACGACGACCACGATGTGCAGCCCTGGCCGTCCGACATGAACTACGCGAACGAGCAGCACCGCTTCGGCCAGGTCGCGGCCCAGTGGGACCTGATCCACCCGCAGGGAAGCGATGAGTGGAACGCCGTGCTCGAGGAGCTGCTCTCGTACAACGTGATCCTCGATCCCACCATGACCGCCTATCTGGCCAGCCGCGACGTGATGCGCGCCCGCACCGCCGAGTGGCACGAGCGCTACACGCTGCCCAGCCTGTGGGACTTCTACGAGCCCAGCCGCGCGAACCACGGCTCCTACTACTACGACTGGACCACCCACGACGAGATCCGGTGGAAGAACTTCTACCGCATCTGGATGGACCTCCTCGACGACTACAAGGACATGGGTGGCCGCGTGACCATCGGCTCCGACGCCGGCTTCATCTACAACCTCTTCGGCTTCTCCACGATCGAGGAGATGGAACTGCTCCAGGAGGCCGGATTCCACCCGCTCGAAGTCATCCGCGGCGCGACCATGCACGGTGCCCAGGCCATCTTCGACCCCAAGGGCCAGATGCCCGAGTTCGGGATCGTGCGCGAAGGTCTGCTGGCCGATCTGGTCATCTCGCCCGAGAACCCGATCGACAACCTCAAGGTGCTGTACGGAACCGGCCACGAGCGCCTCAACCCCGACACGGGCGTAAAGGAGCGCATCGGCGGGATCAGGTACACGATCAAGGACGGGATCATCTACGACGCCAGGCAGCTCCTCGAGGACGTGGCGCGCATGGTGGAGGAGCAGAAGAGACAGCGCGCGGCGGTTTCGGACGGGTGAGGGTGCTGGCTGGCCGCATCGGAGCTTCTGACGCTCACCGGGCCGCGTCGAACCAGTGGCGTTTTCGCTGGAACGGGTAGCCGGGCAACGAGATTCGGCACCGCTTCTCGCCAGCGAACAATCCCGCGAACGAGACGGGAAGTCCGGCCTCATACGCGGTGGTCACCGCCTCGGCGAATGCAACGTCCTCGCTGCCGGCCGCCTCCGGCCAGTCGTGGAGCGGAACGGGACCCGAGGCGGCTTGCGGCCCGATTTCCAGCACGAGATCCACGCGCAGATCCGCAAGGGCGCGGAGGTCTCGAGGACGACTCTCGGGCTGATGCGCCTGCTCACGCCAGTACGCTCCGTCGAGTACTTCGTCGGCCGGGACCAACCGGCCGGTCACATGGCTCAACATCCTGACCGATGGAGGTGAGAAGGAGATCTCCGCACACGTGGCCTCAAGGGCGTCAAGAGCGTCGTCTTTGGCCGCCATCAGCATCCCACGAGCGGCCGCGAGACGAAGTCCATCTTCGAGCTCGAACACCCCCGCGCTGCAGGCTGCGGCCAATTCCCCGAGTCCGTGCCCCACCACCACGCTGGGCCGGATGCCGACACCGGACCACATCGCCGTGAGCGCGCATTCCAAGGCGAAGATTGCCGGCTGTCCCCAGGCGGGATCGTGCAAGGCGGATCTGGCGTTGGTGCTGCCGAACATCGCGTCCAATAGCGAGATGTCGCCGCGTTCGTCGTTAAGCACCGCGTCACAGCGGTCGAGAATGGCGCGTGCGACGGGTTCGGTCTCGTAGAGACGCTCAGCGATCTCAGCGATCACCGTCCACTCGTTGCCCACGCCGGCGTAGACGAAGGCCACCTTCGGTGCCGTCCCGGAATCCGGTGCCGCCCGGGGGCTGTCCGGTCCGTCCCCTTCCGCCACGGCCCGCAGTCCGGCCCGCAACGAGTTGGCGTCGTGGAATACCACCCCGGCCCGATGCCCGAAGTGGCTGCGGCCCACGCCGGCCGTCCAGGCCATGTCCGCGAGCAGTGAGTCCGCGACTGTACGCGGAGTTGCAAGGGGCCCGGCCTGCCGGTCGAGCCACCCGAGGTACCGTTCGGCGAGGGCGCGCAGTGCCGCCTCCGATTTGCCGGACAGCGGAAGGACGCGCGCCGCACGAGGCTGGAAGTCGCCCCGCGCCAACCCTCCGACGTCCGATGGAGGGGCGTCGTGGGCCGGGGGAGCGTAGCCCTCAACCACGACGTGCGCGTTGGTCCCCGAGATGCCGAAGGCGCTCACACCGGCGCGCGGCGGCTGTCCGGGCCGCCGTGGCCAGTCCACCGTGTCCGCCGTGACCTGCACCGGAAGCTCGTCCCAGTGCACGTGTGGCGTCGGATTGCGGAAATGCAGCTGCTTCGGGATCAAACCGCGCTGCATTGCGAGAATCACCTTGATCAGCGCGGCGATCCCGGCGGCCGACTCGAGGTGGCCGATGTTGGTCTTCACCGATCCGATCAGAAGCGGATGGTCCGGCTCGCGGCCCCGTCCGTAGACGGCCGCTGCGGCCTGCACTTCGATCGGGTCGCCCAGCGCGGAGCCGGCTCCGTGTACTTCCAGAAAGTCGACCTGGTCGGGCGAAACACCTCCACGGTCGAGTGCTTCTTCGATGACCCGCTGCTGTGCTCGGCCGTTCGGCACCGTCGGCCCGGCGGTTGCCCCGTTCTGGTTGACGGCGGATCCCCGGATCACGCCCCAGATCCGGTCGCCCTTGGCTTCGGCGTCGCCCAGCCGCTTCAGGACGACCATCCCGCAGCCCTCGCTCCGCACGAATCCGTCAGCCGAAGCATCGAAGGTCTTGCACCGGCCTTCCGGCGACAGCATCTGCAGCCCGGCCATCTCGCGGGTCAGCCCAGGTGAAAAGATCGCGTTCACGCCCCCGACCAGGGCCAGGTCCACCTCACCCTGCCGCAACGCCCCCACAGCTTGATGCACGGCGACCAGCGAGGCCGCGCAGTTGAGGACAACCGGCATCGTCGGACCCATCAGCCCCAGCTTGAAGGCGACTCCGCCGAGCGCCATGCTTCCGGCGGTCCCGAGGTAGTTAATGCCGTCGAGGCCATCCATCATCAGGTCGCGGTACTCGCTGGCGGCGATGCCGGCATAAACGCCCGTGTTGCTGCCTCGCAATCCTTCGGGATCCATTCCTGCATCCTCGAGAGCCTGCCAGGTGGTCTCGAGCAGGAGGCGTTGTTGCGGGTCCATCGTCCGTGCCCCGATCGGCGTCATGCCGAAAAAGCGAGCGTCGAACCTGTCGATTCCCTCGACGAACCCGCCACGGCGGGAAATCGGGTCGTCGTCGGCCGGATCTCCAGAGACCCCGTTCCAAGGACCGGACCCCGGTCGGCCGTCGGTCACCGCCTCCGTGCCGGTTTCGAGCAGCCTCCAGAAGGCCTGCAGATCCGACGCGCCGGGGAAGCGGCACGCCATTCCGACGATTGCGATGCCGTCCTCGGCCTGGCGAACGGCCGGCTGCGATTCCGGGGCGGTGGGTTGTGGCTCGTCAACGGGGACGGCATCCTCATCGGTCAGCTCGGTCGCCAGATGGCTGGCCAGGGACGCGATGTCCGGATAGTCGAAGACGATGGTGTTGGGTGCCGCGTACTCTCCGGCAAAGACTCGGTTCAACCGGTTGCGGAGCTCCACCGCCACCAGCGAGTCCATGCCGAGATCGAAGAATCCCACCGTTGGTGCCGGCACCCCGGGGAGCCTCAGCACCGCTTGTATTTCCTGCTGCAGGAACGACACGAGCAGTTCGTCACGGGCGGCGGGCGGGGCATCGCGAAGCGCGGCCAGGATGTCGTCGTCGGGCTCCGCCGAGTCGTCTCCGGCATCCTGATCCGTCGACACCAGGTCATCGAAGAGGGGGTGACGGTTCCCGAGGGTCTCCCCGAACACCGGCCAGTCCACGGCCAGCACGACCGAGGTCGCGCCGTCCTCCCGCAGCAGCCGGTCGAGGGCCAGGAAACCCTGCTCCGGGCTGAACCAGCCCGTTCCCGAGACCTCCCGCCGCCCGGCGATCCGCGCGCGCTGCTCCTCGGCCTCGCCGATCCCCGACCACGCTCCCCAGGCGATGGCCTGCCCGGGCAACCCCAGCGCCCGCCGGTGGACGGCGAGCTGATCGAGGAACGCGTTGGCCGCCGCATGGTTGGCCTGTCCCGGATTGCCCAGGACTCCGGCGACGCTGGAGAAGAGAACGAACATGTCCAGATCGTGATCCACCGTCGCCCGGTGAAGGTGCCAGGCCCCCAGCATCTTCGGCCACATCACGGTCTCGAAGCTCTCCCAGCTCTGGTTTCCCAGGGCGGCGTCCGACAGCACGCCGACGCTGTGGATCACACCGGCGAGCGGCGGCAAGGATTGGTCGATCCGGTCCAGCATGGAATCGAGCGCAGCGGTGTCCGTCACGTCCGCGATCTCGACCTCGATCCTGAACCCGCGGGCGCGCAGCGACTCGATTGCCTTTTCCGCCGCTTCGTCCGGTGCCCGGCGACCGTTCAGCACGACCGATCCCGCGCCGCGCTCGGCCAGCCACTCGGCAAGTGCGAGGCCGATTCCTCCCAGCCCACCCGTCACCAGATAAGTCCCATCCCGCCGCAGCCGGCCTGCCGCGATTGGAGGCGTGGTCAGCACGATCTTGCCGATGTGCCGGGCCGCGCGCATATAGCCCATCGCGGCGCTCGTTTCGGCCACAGGCCATAGGGTGTGCCTGAGCGGTGCGAGCTCGCCCGTTGCGATGCGGGCCAGCACGTCCGTCAGGGCCGCGCCCGGACCCGCCGGATCCTGCACCTTCAGGGTGTAGAGATCGAGGATGGAATAGGCGACATCCGGCCGCACCGCCGCCATCTCGTCCTCGGTCAGGATGTCCCGCCGGGCGAGTTCCACGAAGCGGCCGCCCTGCGCGAGGCAGGCAAGGCTCGCCTCGATGAAGCCCTCGCCCGTCAGGCTGTTCAGCACTACGTCGACACCCGCGCCGCCCGTGTCGCCGAGTATTTCCTGGCCGAAATCGGTCGAGCGGCTGTCGTACACGTGCTCGACGCCGAGCGAGCGGAGATAGCCCCTCTTGCGCGCACTCGCCGTGGCGAAGACCTCCGCGCCCGCCGCCTGCGCCAACTGGATGCCCGCCAGCCCGACGCCCCCCG
Organism: Longimicrobiales bacterium; assembly: GCA_963662845.2. GTDB lineage: Bacteria > Gemmatimonadota > Gemmatimonadetes > Longimicrobiales > Gaopeijiaceae > Bin94. Next base: position 492,362 of record CAXXCM010000008.1, read on the forward strand.
CGCCGGCGTGAATCAGCACCCGGTCCCCGGCCTTCAGCCCGGCAAGCTCGTAGGACAGTGCGCAGGTCACGAAGACCGATGGGATCGTCGCGAGCGCCGTTGCCGACACGCCCGCCGGCGCGAGCGCGACCAGTTCCTCCCGCGTCACCACCTCCGGCGCGAAGGTGCCGAACGCGAATCCGGCCACGCGGTCGCCCACCGCCACGGTGGTCACGTCAGACCCGACCTCGACGATCCGGCCGCAGAACTCCTCGCCCAGCATCCCCTCTTCCTCGACCAGTCCCATGGCCCGGAACACGTCCAGGAAATTGAGCCCGCAGGCCTCCACCTCGGCGCGCACCTCCTTCGGCTCCAGGGCACGCGGTGCCACCGAATCCACCCGCAGGGTCTCGATGGCCCCTCCCTCGTCGGGCGCCAGCGCCCAGTCCGCCTCCTCCGGCAGGGCAAGGCGCTTCACGCCATCGCCCGTCCGGACGAGCCGGGCCACCTGGCGGTGTCCCTGGCGATACGCGATGTGGTTCTCCGAGTCCGGGAACAGCAACTCATCGGTGAGGACGGTCCCCGGTCCCGCTGCCTCGGGGTCGAGATCGAGCATCCGCGGTTGCAGCTGGGGCGCCTCCCGTGCCACCACCCTGCCGAAGCCCCAGAGAGCGGCACCGGCCAGTCGCCCGGTCCGTTCCCGTTCGAGCACCTGTGCGCCCCGGGTGACGAACCACAGGCCCTTTTCGGGCTCGACGTCCGCGTCCGCGATGCCCTGCACAAGCGCGAGCGCGCTCGCCGCCCCCCGTTTCGCATCTGCAGCGATGTCCGCGGTGGTCGCCTCGGGACCGTGGCCGTCCTGCGCGACGAGATGGGCTACGCCGGCGAAGGGCACATCGGCGGGCAGACCTTCGAGGAGCGATCGCCACGACTCGCGCCGCTCCATCTCGACCGATGCCACAACGATCCCGGGCTCGCTCCTCCCTGGCGAACTCGCGGCTTCCGGGTCGTCGCTCGCCAACACCACCCTCTGGTTCAGCGCCGCCAGCCCCGCCGCCACCTCCGCGGCCATACCGCCCCGGTCGCTGGCCAGCACCCAAACGCCCTCCGGCAAGTCGACCTCCGCCGGTCCCTGCGCCACGATCACCCCTCGATCCGGCAAACCGGCCACTTCCTTGTGGTCCAGCCCGAGAACTTCGGATTCCGCGAACCCCGAGTCGGCGAGTGCCTGGCGCCATACCGGAGGGCCCGCAAGGGCGTGGTTCGGACGGTACCGGTCGGCGAAGCGCCACCATCCGTCCAGTTGTCCGAATATCAGATCCATCCAGCCCCTGCCGCGCTGGTTTTCGAGGGCCACCAGCAGCCCCGATGGCGCGAGTAGCGACCGGCAGTGGGCGAGCGTCTCGTCCAGATGGCGCGTGGCGTGCAGGACGTTGGCCGCGATGACCAGGTCGTAGCCGTGGGCCTCGAAGCCCTGGTCCACCGGATCCTTTTCGATGTCCAGCACGCGGTAGTCGATCGAGGCATCCCCGATGCTGAAGCGCGTCTCCGCCTCCGCGAAGAAGCCTGCGGATATGTCGGTGTAGGTATAGCTGAAACGTCCCGCCGGAAGCTCTGGCAGCACGTATTCGGTTGCCGAGCCGATGCCGGCACCCACCTCCAGCACCCGCAGTTGCCGGCCCGCCGGCGATTCGTCCACGAGCGTCCGAACGACCTCGCCCAGCATCCCATTCGCCGCCCGCCAGGCTGGTGCCCGCCGGTAGAGATCGACAGCGTTGGGTTCCGCATCGCCGAACAGGAGCGCAAGCGTATCCTCTTTGCCGCGAAGCACCTCGGGCAGGGCGCCCGCGCAGCGCCGGAACAGCCCGATCTCGTTCGTGGCGTGCGGGAAGCGATGCCCGACCTCGGTCAGCAACCCCTCGGAGTCGCGCGGCATGTCCTCCGGCAACGGATCTTCGGCTCCCACCGCTACCACGAAGCCTTCACCGTTCGCCTGCAAGACGCCGGATCGCGCCAGAATCTGGAGCATGCGCCGGAGCAGGTGCACGTGCTCGGGCAGAACGTCGAGCCGCTCACGCAGGTCTTCCGCATCGACCGTCGCGCCTGCCTTGCGCTCCCACCCCAGTGCTTCCAGCGCCGACAACGCGTAGCACCACGACACCCGCTCCATGTCCTCCTGCAGGCCGGTCTCGTCTGCGACTTTGACTCCCTCGATGGCCAGGTACCGGGAGAACGGCTGGGAACGGGCCGCCGCCGCAGACGGAGTCGGGAGGAAATCCGCCGCCACAATGCCCGGCGGCAGGGCCTGGTCGCGCCATACGACTTCATACAGCAGCTCCTCCACCCCCTCGGCTGCGGGGAGCAGCGCACTCCGCGTCGCCCGCTTCACCGTGTACCCGTGCAGAGTGCCGATCGGAGATCCACCGGGATCGCAAAGGGTGATGTCCGCAGCCAGCACCTCTGGCAGTTCGGTGCCCGTGCTGCCCGCTGCCTCCCTCATGCGGACGTGACAGAGCAGCCGTTCCGGCAGCCGTTCCGGCACCGAGAGCCGCTCCCATCCGAAGGGCAGATAGGTGACATCATCGTCGGATCCGAACGTTTCGCGGGCCGCACCCATCACTTGGAAGCAACCGTCCAGCACGAGGGGGTGAAACGCCAGCCCGCCACTGCTGGCGGAGTCCGGCAGCGATACCTCGCCCAGGGCTTCGCCACGCCCGGCCCAGAGCGCCTCCAAGGTGCGGAAGGAGGGGCCGAGATCGATCCCGACCTCCGCCTTGGCTCGGTAATAGGCCGGGAGATCGACAGGTGCCAGATCGGACCTCAGCCGTGCGAAATCCGGCGTCGCGCCGGTCGGCGGCAGATCCACACCGGCATCCGTCGCCACCCGGCCCTCCGCGTGCAGCGTCCACTCGTCGTCGGTCGCTCCCCTGCTCAGAATCCGGACGCGGCGCGACCCCTCCTCTTCGGCTCCGTCCAGCAGCAACTGCAGCCGACGCCCTTCTTCGCCGCTCCCGTGTCCATCCGCGCTATCCGCCGGGAAGACAAGTGCGCTGCGCATCTGGAAGTCCTCGACGACCACCGGGCCGGAACTCTCAACCGTGCAGGCCGATGCCGCCATGGCGCCGTAGAGCGCGCCGGGCGCCACCACTCGATCGAACACGCGGTGGTCGCCGAGCCATGTCGGGTCGGACGGATACAGCTCGGTGTCGAAACTGATCTCACCGCTGGCGGACTCGTGGCGGCTGCCGAGGAGCGGGTGATCGGCGCTCGAGCGCCTCCGCCTGGGTGCGTCGATCCAGTGGCGGTCGCGGCGGAACGGATAACCCGGCAGCGCGATTCTGCGTCGTGACTCGCCGGCGAAGAGCCCGTCGAAGCGCAGCGGCAGCCCCGCCTCGTACGCTCCTGCGACCGCCGTGAAAAATGCGTCTTCGGCCTCCGTCACCGAGACCTTGCGTCCGGGCCGCTTGAGGCTCGAGAGCGCGACCGGCACCTCGGGGGCCCCCGCCGAATCGGGCCACGCGAGCGTCGTCATCGGCCCGAGCACCGAGTGGGGACCGATCTCCACGAGCGCGTCCACCCCCAGCCGCGCCAGCGTCTCGACGCAGGCGCGAAACGCCACCGGCGCGCGCATCTGCCGCCGCCAGTACGCCGCGTCCAGCGCCTCGCCCGCAGCGATCGTCCGCCCGCTGAGATTGCTGACGAAGGGAAGCTTCGGCGGGGCATAGGACAGGCGCGAGAGCGCTTCCTCCAGATCGTCCAGCACCGGTTCGATCATGGCGCTGTGGTAGGCGGGACTCCTGCGCAGGCGTGCGACCCCAATCCCCTGGGCCTCCAGACGCTCGAGGATCGCGGAGACCTCCGCCGCCGGACCACTGATGACCTGGTGCGCACCGTTGTCGACCGCGATGCAGAGGCCGATCCCCCCGGAGGCCGCATTGTGCTCGTCCAGCGCCTCCGCGACGCGGCCAGCCGGTGCGAACACCGCCCCCATCGCGCCTTCGCCGGTCAGGGCGCCGACCAGCTCGCCCCGCACCGCCGCCAACCGCAAACCATCCTCCAGGCCGAACACGCCCGCGGTGTGGGCCGCCGCGACCTCGCCCAGACTGTGTCCCAACACCAGGTTCGGCCGAACGCCGAGGCTCGACCAGAGGGCGGCAAGGGCGCATTCGAGCGCGTAGATCGCCGGCTGCTTCCACTGCGGATCGTCCAGATCTCCCATTGCGCCGGGACGACCGAACATCACGTCGAGCAGCGATGCGGCGCGCTCTTGCCGCAGCACTTCGTCGCACCGGTCGAGCACCGCCCGCACCACAGGCTCGCTGGCATAGAGTTCCGCGCCCATGCCCGGCCACTGGCTGGCCTGTCCGGCATACGCGAACGCCACCGTCGCGCCCCTTTGCGACGCCGTTCCCACATCCCCTTCGGCGACCTTCCGCAAGCCCTCACGCAACGACGCGGCATCTCGGAACACCACCCCAGCCCGGTGGTCGAAGTGGCTCCGCCCCACGCCGGCCGTCCACGCCATGTCCGCGAGCTGCGGGTCACCGGCACCGTTCCCGGCGGAGGACTTTCCGACCCCCTCATCCACCCAACGGAGATACCGTTCCGCAAGCTCGCGAAGTGCCTCTTCGGATCTCCCGGAAAGCGGCAGGACCCGCGTCGCGCGGGCGGAAAGTTCCTCCTCCCGGGGCGCGGGCAAAGGTGCCCCATCCGCGTCCTCCTCCGGCAGCGAGGCGGCGACCGGCCACCCGGAACCCACGGGCCACCTTGGGCCACCGGCATCCCCATCCCCATGTGGGCCATCCGCCGACTCGGGCCCCTCCAACAGGATGTGAGCGTTCGTTCCGGACCACCCGAAGCCACTCACCCCCGCCCGCGGAGGTCGACCGGAGCGGAGCGGCCACTCCATTCGGTCCCCCGCCACCCGCAGGGGGATCCCGTCCCAGTCTATCTGCGGGCTCGGGTTGTGGAAGTGCAGGTGCTTCGGGATTGTGCGTCGCCCTATCGACAGGACGGCCTTGATCATCCCTGCCACGCCCGCCGCTGCCTCCAGGTGCCCGATGTTCGTCTTGACGGAGCCGATTACCACGGGGCGGTCCGCCGCTCGCCCCCTGCCGTAGGCTGCTGCCGTCGCGCGTGCCTCGATGGGGTCTCCCACCTCCGTTCCCGTGCCATGAGCCTCCACGTAGTCCACATCCGAGGGCTGGAGCCCGGCCCGCTGGAGCGCGTCCTCGATGCAGCGCTCCTGCGCGTCCTGGCTCGGCACCGTGAGCCCGGGGGTCGCGCCGTCCTGGTTCACCGCCGTGCTGCGGATCACGGCCCAGATCCGGTCGCCGTCGGCCACGGCTTCGCTGAGCCGCTTCAGGACCAGGATGCCGCAGCCTTCGCCTCGCACGTAGCCGTTTGCCCCGGCGTCGAAGGTGGCACACCGACCATCCGGCGACAGCATGCCGGCGTTCGCACGCATTTCGAATAGTTGGGCCGACAGGATCACATGAACGCCGCCCGCCAGCGCCAGATCCGCCTCCCTGCGCTGCAGCCCCGAAACCGCCTGGTGAACGGCCACCAGCGACGAGGAGCAGGCGGTGTCGAGTGCCATCGCCGGCCCGTTGAGTCCCAATGCGAAGGCAACCCGCCCGATGGCGGTGTTGAAGGACGTTCCCGTGACCGAGTAAAGGCTTGCGGCCGGCTCGGTCGGCTCTCCGGCGTCGAGGACGAGCGCCCGGTAGTCGTAGTTGCTGATGCCCGCATATACCCCTGTGCGACTGCCCCTAAGCCGGTCCGGAGCGATGCCCGCGTCTTCGAGAGCCTGCCAGCTTGTCTCGAGCATCATGCGCTGCTGCGGATCAAGGCGTTGCGCCTCCACAGGGGAGATGCGGAAGAACGAGGCGTCGAACTCGTCGAGCCGATCTAGGAAGCCGGCGAACCGGCAGGCCTGGTTGGCCATTTCGTCGGGGAAGAGCTGGCCCACGCGCCCGACGCCGGATCCCAGGACACCTTCGGTCACGGCGTTCACGCCGCGTTCGAGCAGGCGCCAGAAGGACTCGATGTCGTCCGCGCCGGGGAACCGGCACGCCATGCCGACGATTGCGATGGGTTCGGTTGTCGCTCTAGGCATCGTCTTGGGGGACCGAGAGTGCGGTTGTGTCGGGCTGACGAACAGACGGCGATTCATGCCGACGGTCGTCACGGAATCTGTCACTGCTTCCTCAAGATAGGGAGGGCAAGATACATTCAACATTCGTTCGGCGCAGTCGTCGCAACCTCGATCGCCCCCGAGGCCGACGTCAGCTTCCGAGGTTTCCCGTACCCATAGCGGTAGCCTATCGGCGCGCCGCACCCGGGCCCGTGCGAGTGATGTCACCAATCGAAAGCTACACCGTCTCTCTTCTGACAACTCCTTGCGGACATGACACCCCCCCGGGGGGGTTGAGACGCGAACGAGCGGCGGGCCGCCGTGGCCAGCCCTGACGGGCCGGCAGCGAGGCTGCCGCTCTGGAACCCGTCGCGGGAGCGCACCCGCGCGAGTAATCTCGTGGCCTTCGCGGCCTGGCTGGCAGAACAAGGCGGCACCCCCGATCCCCCCCGCCCCCCCGACCCCCTGCGACGCCTACCACGCCCTGTGGCGCTGGTCGGTCGAGGACCAAGCCGCCTTCTGGAGCGCGGCCTGGGACTGGTTCGGCATCGTGGGCCACAAGGGCGGCCGCGTCCTCGTCGACGGCGACCGCATGCCCGGCGCCCGCTACTTCCCGGACGCGCGGCTCAACTTCGCCGAGAACCTCCTGCGCCGCCGCACCGACGACCCCGCCATCATCGCCTGGGCCGAGGACGGCCGCCGCCGGGTGGTGAGCTGGCGGGAGCTGCACGACCTCGTGTCGCGCCTCGCCCAGGCCATGCGCGACGCGGGCCTCGGCCCGGGCGACCGGGTGGCCGCGCTGCTCCCCAACGTGCCCGAGGCCGTCGTCGTGCTCCTCGCGGCCACCTCGATCGGCGCCGTCCTCTCCACCGCCTCACCCGACTTCGGGGTGCGCGGCGTGATCGACCGCTTCGGCCAGGTCGGCCCCCGCCTCCTCTTCGTCACCGACGGGTACAGCTACCGCGGAGAGCGCTTCGAGACGCTGGGCCGGGTCCCCGCCATCCTCGAAGGGCTGCCCACGGTGGAGCGCACGGTCATGGTGCCGAATCTGGCCCCGGCAGGCGAGCACCCGCCCGACCAGACCGCCACCGATCCCGCGCGATCGCGTCCCGCGCCGCTCGGCGGCCATGCGCCGGCAATTCCCGGCGCGGTCACGCTCGACACCTTCATCCGCCCCTTCACAGCCCGCGAGATCGACTTCGTGAGGCTTCCCTTCGATCACCCGCTCTTCATCCTCTTCTCCTCGGGAACCACGGGCGTGCCCAAGTGCATCGTCCACCGCGCGGGCGGCGTCCTGTTGCAGCACGTCAAGGAGCACCGGCTCCACTGCGACATCAAGGCCGGCGACCGCGTGTTCTACTTCACCACGCTGGGCTGGATGATGTGGAACTGGCTGGTCTCGGCGCTGGCGTCCGAGGCGACCGTGCTGCTCTGGGACGGATCGCCCGTGCACCCCGGCAACGACGCGCTCTTCGACTTCGCCGACGGCGCCGGAATGACGCTCATGGGGGTCTCGCCCGGCCTTCTGGAGGCGCTGCGCAAGTCGGGCGAGAGCCCGCGCTCCAGCCATGACCTCTCGTCGGTGCGGACCCTGCTGTCCACCGGTTCGCCCCTCGCGGCGACGGGCTTCGAGTACGTGTACGAGCACGTCAAGCGCGACGTGCACCTCGTTTCGGTTTCGGGCGGCACCGACCTCTGCGCGTGCTTCCTCGGCGCGATTCCCGGATGGCCGGTCCGCGCCGGCGAGATCCAGGGACCGGTGCTGGGCATGGCCGTCGACGTGTTTTCGCCCGGCGGTTCTTCGATGGATGAGGGGAAGGGCGAACTGGTCTGCACCCGGCCTTTCCCGTCGCTGCCGCTGGGGTTCCTGAACGACGACGACGGGAGCCGCTACCTGGGCACCTACTTCGGGCGGTTCCCCGGGGTCTGGCATCACGGCGACTACGCGGAGAAGACGCCCACGGGAGGGTACGTCATCCACGGCCGCTCCGACGCCACCCTGAACGTGCACGGCGTGCGAATCGGCACGGCCGAGGTCTACCGACCGATCGAGGCGATGGACGCGGTGGCCGAGGCGCTCGCGATCGAGCAGCGCTGGGGCGCGGGATCTCGCATGGTGCTGTTCGTGCGGCTGGCGCCGGGGTTGCGACTGGACGCGACCCTGCGCGAGCGGATCCGCACGGTGCTGAGGACGCAGGCGAGTCCCCGCCACGTCCCCGCGCGGATCGTCCAGGTCGAGGACATCCCCCGCACCCGAAGCGGCAAGATCGTCGAGCTGGCGGTGCGCGCCGTCGTGCACGGCGAACCGGTGCGCAACGTCGAGGCCCTCGCAAACCCGGAGGCGCTGGAGGGGTTTCGGGGGAAGGCGGAGCTGGGGGGGTGATTGCCAAGATCACATGCTAGAGTCCCGACCAAGACCCAACGAGAATAGGGTAGCCTCGGAGATCTTTGATTCCAGCCGGCCAACAATCCGTTCCATCGCGACATTTGCATCCGCCTGCAGATCCAGAGACATGGCGATTCCATCAGCGTCCGTACTAAGGCGTGAATCCAAGATTAGTGAATGACGGCCATCGCTAGCCTTCGTCATTTTATATGCATGGATTTGCATGGAGTCGCCACGCCGGGCATTACGAAAATGGGAAAAGCGAAAGTTGGAGCTCAGATAGTCCAGCATCTTGTCTTGCAGCACTAACACGAGGTGCCGGTTCCATGTTTCGAATGTCTTGATCTTGTGATGAAGCTGGACGAGTATGGTCTTTGCCGTCATCTTCCAGTTCATTCCGTATCTCTTGCTACTCGACGCGTCTTCCTTGATGACGCCGATCCCGACCTGTCGCAAGAAGCGTTGCCGTGCTGGCCAAACCGTCCCGGTGGTATCCAGGGTCTGAAGCTCGATTCCCACGAAATCCTGTACCTTGCCTCCAAACACGGAAACAAGAAAGTAGTCGATGCTGCCGCCCGGAACGGCAACTTCCGGCACTATATGTAGCTCATTGCCCGGTTCGTGAAGGGACAGCAGGTGCATGCAGTCTATGAAAACCTGTCGCTTTTCCAGTAAGCGAAAGGGACAGATCACAATTGGAGCCTCCGACTTGCCGTAAGAGACGGAACATGTACCAATCGAAATCTCGGGCTGACTCTTTCGCACCTTTATGCAGCGGCGACGAAGAAAGGGACACTCTTGGCTGTGAACGAGGGCATCCCAGCCGCTGTTGGAACGGTCCGAAGTAGATCTGCCGAACAGCTCTAGGACACTGTTCATAGCAATGTGGCATTTCGTTGTTCGGCGACGGTGACGTAATCGGGTGAGATATCTATGCCGACCGATTGTCTGCCCAAGATTCTCGCGACGGTCATGGTTGTTCCCGTTCCACAGAATGGATCCAGCACTAGCCCGCCCTCGGGAGACGTCGCTAGTAGCGGAATGCGGCAGAGATCCTCGGGGTAGGGAGCGAAGTGACGCCGACGCTTTTGGGTGTCCTCAGGTAGGATATCCCAAACATCGGAAGGCTTGCTTCCCTTCGGATGGTAATTCAGGAAATAGAAGCCTTTGTCGTGCAGCTCCCTCGCGCGACCGGATAGCCGCTTGGAGTTGGAATGTGTGGTCCGCTGATGTCCTCTGATTATCATCCGAAAATCAGCGATCTCTCCACATCGAACGCGATCCAGTGTGGCGTCGAGCGCGACGCGGGCAGCATCTTTCTCTTGAGGGTTCAGGTTGCTGGATAACTCGATTTGCCTCTTGTATCGTATGCCGCTAACTCCAGTTGCAGACACAACGGACCCGTTCACGACACGGGCCTTCTTGGGCGTATTCCGAATAGCATCGGTATCGTAGTAGTAGCCGTGGGTCGACTTGACGAAATGAAAGATGATCTCGTGGACGTTGCGCAAGCGATCATGGGCATTGTCAAGGCCACCCTTTACCTTGTTCCACACGACGCTGTTTCGCATTATCCAACCTTGGTGGTCCATCAGGTGAATCGCGACTCGCCACGGAATACCCAAGAGCTGCTTTCTTGAGTAAGAGTCACCTATGTTGAGCCAGAAGGAGCCCGTGGGCTTGAGGACTCGTCGTATCTCGCTGCATATTGCTGCTAGGTTTGAGATAAAGTCACGATACTCCTGCTCAAGACCGATGCCGTTGCCGGAGTATTCGCGCTTGCGCCAATACGGTGGGCTGGTCATACAGCAATCGAATACGTCAGAGGGGAATTGTCGCAATACCTGTAGAGAGTCGCCAACGATAAACAAAGGAGAGAGATTCTGCGAAGCAGTATAGTCGACCAAGGCGTCTCGTGTGTCGTGTGTTGTTGTAAGCACCGCTAAGTCCTCGTCTCTAGAAGGGAGGCGACGGTCCCGAACGGTGGAGGGCCGGTCGCACGATACGTCTCAGCTTAAACATAGCATGCCGACGTATGCCGGTCCAGCCACCGTCGGAATCCGGGCAGGTGCCGGTCGACTCATTCCCCCACCACCTCGTCCCGCGCCACCATCAGCGCCGACCCGCCCGCCATCTCCCTGTAGTAGCGGACGAAGCGGCGGGTCTCCGGCGCGTCGTAGGCGGCGAGGTTCTCGGCCCAGCGATAGCCGATCGGCTGGAACCAGAGCTCGGCCTCGACGGTGAACGGGCCCTCTGCGGAGCCCACGGGCACCGAGTAGTGAACGCGGTCGTGCCCGGCCGCGAAGTCGGGGTCGTCCGAGGCGATGCCGACGGGCAGCACGCGAGCGTCGGCGCGGGCGCGATCGAACCCGTCGGGGAGGATGCGGTTGTCCTTAACCCAGCGCTCCGCCGACATGAGGCCGGTGGTGACCGCGCCCGTGCCGTCCACCATGACGGCCTGGTAGACCTGCACCTCTTCGGAAGATGTGATGCTGGTGTGGTGCGGCTCGTAGCGGGAGCCGTCGGCGTCGTGGTCGTCCCCGGCGACGCTGCCGTCGGGTGCGAGCGCGCCCGACTCGAACACGGGGTCTCCCCACCTGTCCGTCACCGCAAACCGCAGCCACGCGCGCCGCGATGGATAGGCGGTCGGGAACTTGTGGCCAGCCTGGTTGCGCACGGTCACCGTGGCTTCGAGACGTCCTCCGCCGATGCCCACCCCGCTGATCTCGACGGTGGCGGTGGCCGTGCGCAGGTGGTCGGCGGTTCGCCGAGCAGCGAGTTCCATTTCCTGTGGCAGGGCGACGACGCCGAGCTCGTCGCGGTAGCGGTTGAGCATGCGCAGCATGAAGAAGTTGCCGCCGCGGAAGACGTGGCGGGAGACCTCGGGGCGGGCGCGGCCCAGGACACGGGTGACCGGGACGTCCTCGCCGACCTCGGGCATGTGGCAGTCCTGGCAACTGTGCTCCCGCTCGGCACCGTCCGCGTAGATGCTCGCCTGCCATTCGAGGTAGGGCGACTGCTCGGGGAACGCGGGGCCGCTCCCGCCGGGCCGCACGGCGTGGGTGATCACCGTGTGGCACGACGCGCACAGCCCCGAGGAGGTGACATGCTCACCCAGCGTGGGGCGGAAGCCGGTGGCCGAATGCATGATCCCGATGCCGCCCTGGTCGGGCTCGAAGGGGCCGAAGACCGGGCGGCCCTCGGGCGGCGTTTCAGCTGAAACGTGGAAGCGGGCGGTGAAGGTCTCCTCCGTGCCCAGGCCGTCGGGCTGGATCTGGTGGCAGAGCGAGCACGACACCCCGTCGGCCGCGAGGTCCGCGTAGGGTTCTTCCGCGCCGCCGGTCGGCAGGTTGGCGAAGACCTCGCCGGGCCGCCCCGCCTCGATCGCGGCTATGGAGGCCATCGGCATGTGGCAGCGCGCGCACTCGCCCTCGATCTCGACGGCGGCTTCGGGATGGTCCATGACCTCGCGCCGCGCGGCCGCCTGGAAGTAGGGGTCGCGGGCGCTGTTCGCCATCATGGAGGCGCGCCAGTCGAAACCGATGGAGACGTCGGTGCCGTCGGTGGCCGAGACCCCCATGTGGCAGGCGATGCAGCGGTCGGCGGTGCGGAAGTGGTCGGAGGCGTCGGTCGTGTCGGCCGGTGGCGGCGTGTCCGCCCCGGTCGCGATCGCAAACCCTAACGTAACGTCAGGGTTGTGCGTGTTGGCCGGCGGAGCGACCGCACCGCCGACGAAAAGGCCGCCGCCCACCAGGCAGACCGTCAGGACGGCGGCCAGCCACGGAAACCGGTCAATGCGCGTTTGCCGCGACATGGTCACCACCCCTCGAAGAAGCCGCCGTCGAACCAGTCGAGCAGGATGTAGGTGACGAGGCGCACGGATCGCGCCCTCGCTCCCGCATCGCCCGCCACCGGTACGAGCAGGCCGACGTTGGCCAGCACGTGCTGCCGGGTGTTCAGGGAGACCTGCGCCTGGGGCACGAGATCGAAGCGGGTGCCGCCGCCCGACTGAAAGTCGCGCTTGACCTGCATCTCCAGCATGGGCGTCCAGGTGCGCCCCCACTGGCCCTCGGTGAAGCTCCGTCCCAGGACCAGTCGGCCGAACCCTTCGCTCGCACCGCCGTCGTAGAGCGGCACCTTGAGTCCGGCGTGCGCCTGGATGAACGCATCGTCGGGAAGGATCTGGCCGAAGGCAGCGAACGCCTCCAGTGCGCTGCCGGGCGCTCCCAGCCCCGTGCGCTCATCGCCGGTCGAGAGGATCACTTCGCCGCCGACCGAGAAGATCCGACCGACTTCGAGATCGTGATGGATGGCGTGCTTGACGCCGACCACGACGTCTCCCAGTCCGTGTCGCAGTCCCTCGTCCGCGCCGGCGTGGACGACCGCGTCGCCATCGTGATCGTCGTGCGCGTGGTCGTGGGGGTCGGCGTGACCGCTCTGCCATCCATAGGGGATCACAATCTCGATCTGGCTGCGCGGACCGAACCGCCGCTCGTACACGTACGCAGCCGTGGCGCCGCCGTCGCTCTCCAGATCCACACCCAGCTCCACCACCCATTCGTCCTCCGGGTACGCCTTCTCGGCCAGTAGGGGCCGCGGCAGGTTCAGCTCACCGCGGGGCCAGTTGGAGTCGGTGCAGAGGGTGCGGATGTAGCCCATCACGCGGCTCAGCTGCTCCTCGGTGAGCGCGCCCCGAAACGCGGGCATCATCTCGCTGAAGCCGCGGACGGGTCCGCCCTCGTGGGCCACCGCGATCCAGTCTCCGTCGGGCTCGCGCGCCGCGAAGTCGCAGTCGGTAAAGTCGGGAACCCCTTCCTCGAAGGCGAGCAGCGAGGGTGCCAGGCCCGTGCCGTCAAGGCCGTGGCAGTTGGCGCAGGCGGCGGAATAAATGGCTTCGCCCGGAGCGTCGGCCAGGTCCTCGCCATTGACCGCGCGGGGAAGCTGCCCGGTGGCGGGGGCGGGCATGGCCAGATGGAGCGCTGCGGCGCAGGCCGCGACAAGGGATGGTCGCGGCAGGTGGGACGGTCCAGACGGGCGCACGACGGATCGACTGCCGCCTGAACGCTGACCGCGCACCGTCAGATCTTCTTCAGGAGCCACCTCAGGACGGCGCGCACGACAGTCTTCAGTATTTGAGCCATGGCCTCGGTTCCTTCGCTCAAGTCCGGTCTCGCGAAGCCCGGTCAGGCAGCGCGCGGAGGATAAAGTGAGCATTACGGCGGGCAGGTTGTCAAAGGTTCACTACGGTTCGCGGCTCCGGTCGTTACCATGCCCGGCGGCCCATTTTTTCCTCCATTGCCCGAAAGAAGCTCCGATGGTTGGCCACGATGCGCTCCGTCTGGGCCGGATCCGGCTCCAGCGTCGCCACCCCGCGCTCGAAGGTGCCGCCCAGCACGATGCCGTCTGCCCGCGGGAACATGTACTGGCTGCCCTCGGTGGAAAAGCGGCCGCCGCCGACCGTCAGGTAGTCGATGTCCGGCTGGGGACGCAGGACGACGAGCTGTCCCTTGACGGGGACCAGGCCCTTGTCGCCGACGAGGTCGCGGGCACCGAGACCGGTGCAGTTCACCGCAACGGGCTCGGGCAGGGCCGCCAACTGGCGCAGATCCGCGATCTCGCCGACCACGACCCTGCCGCCCGCGATGTGGAAGTCGCGCAGCAGAGCGCGGAGGTATCGGGGCGGCTCGATGAACATGGTCGCGACCCTGCGGGCGTGTCGGGTGGGGAAGGGGTGCTCGTCGCCCTCGAGGTCCTCCCACTCGGGGTACAGGTCCCGGATGGGCGCCATGTAGTCGGCCACGCCCCGCAGGCGTTCCGAGAGGAAGTAGTTGTTGACCCAACGCACCCCGTAGTCGGGTCCGGCGAGGTGCTGGAAGTGGCGGTGGGCCAGGCGGGCGGCGCGTTCGAAGCGGGTGCCGAAGGGGCCGTCGAGGCTGTCCGCCACGGAGGTGGGCGACCACTGCGCACCCGAGACGTTCGAGGTGGTGTTGGGCGGCAGCTCGCGGGCGTAGATCGTCACAGTGCGGCCTTGCCGCTGCAGCAGCCTCGCCGTCGCAAGGCCGACCGCGCCCGCCCCGATGACTGCGACATCGCCCTCCCGACCGCTGTCGCCGACGAGTTCGACGGCCATTTCGGCGGTGCCCCACGAGAGACTCACGCCGCCGCCGCCGTGGCCGTAGTTGTGAACGAGGAGCGTGTCGTCGAGGGACTCGGCCCGCACGACGAAGCCGTCGCGTCGGTAGGGCCGCAGACCCGCGACCACGCGGATCACCCGGTCCGCCGAGATCCGGGGTAGCCTGACCGAAGCTCCGTCCGGGCCGCCCCACCCCCGAACCCCCGTCCGTGACGGCGCGCACCCGACCGCCCACCCGCCGGCGACCACGCCACCTGCAAGCCTCAGCCAGCGGCGCCGGTCCAGCGTCGGCACCGGGGCCTTCAGACGATGGCCAGCTCCGTCGTGATGTCGATGCATTGGTGGAGTGTCCGGTAGACGGGACATCGCATGGGGTGCAACGAGAACGCTCGCTCGATCGTCGCCTCGTCCTCGCCGGCCGCCTTCAGCAGGTACTTCACGTGTATCCGCCGAATGACCAGCACGCCCTCTTCCTTGCCGACCTGGCCTCGTACCTCAGCCGCCAGCCTGCCGCCCGACGCCTTGATCCCGCGTGCCTCCAGCACGCCTCCGAAGGTGCCGACGAGTCAGCCGCCGGTCGCGGCGATCACGTAGTCCAGCGTGGTGGTGGTCTCGGTCACCACGCCGCTGACCCCGTAGTGCTCCGCGATCGCACCGTGGACGCCGAACTCGACGGGTCCGTCGTGGGCCGGAAGATGGGCGAGCCGATGCGGCCCGCGGGTGCGCTCGATCCGAATGTTCGCTTCGTAGACGGTGTCGTTCATTGATTTGGGTCGCTCGTGATTGGGGTCGTGCGTGTTCAGGCGGGCCACAGCCAGCCGAAGATGCCGGCGGTGAGGAGGGCGTAGACGAGGCCGTCGAGGCTGTGCTTGAAGGCGACCGAGGCGGGGAGGCCGAACCAGATGCTTTCCTGGTAGCCGACGAAGCCGTAGGCCAGGAACGCCGCCGTGCCGGTGATCTGGAACACCGACAGGTAGGCCGCGCCGGCGTCGAGCGCAATCGTCGCCACGTACGCGACGAACACGCCGACCACCAGGTTCAGAACGACCGACTTGAGCATGGCCGGGGCCATGTTGAGGGCCGCCTGCGGGTCTCGGACGCGCAGGATTCCCACGGGACCCTTGCGGACCTCTTCCCTGTACTCCGGCGAGTTCTGGTCGCCGTCGGCGGCCCACGGGAAGTAGTACATGCCGGGTCCGGGCGTGCCGGCGCGCACGCCGTCCATCAAGGCGTCCTGATCCGACGCGGGCGAGAAATCCTTCTTGTGGTGCGGCATCGCCATCCAGATCATCGCGCTCACGACGAAGACGACGACGGCGGAGAGGAGGATGGGGAGCCAGAGGGCGGCGATTGTGACCATGCGATGCTTTCTGAAAGGGATTGCGGGGAAGCGGATCCGGGCCGCGTGAGGAGGTGGGACAATAGTGTTCCGGCGTGACGCGGGCCAGTATTATTGGGCCGTGTCGCGGGACGCGCGGCACGGCACGACTTGCGACGGCCTGTCGGCCGCAGGACTGCGAGAACGACCATGAAGACGAACCAAGCGGGGCGTGCGTGTGCCGCACGTTGGACACGGTGGAAGTTGGCGCTGATCGCGTCCGCCATTCCGGCGCTGGCGGTTCCGGTGGGGGCGCAGACCGATCCGCGGGTCCTCGAGATCATCGACGAGGTCGACCGACTGATGCGGGGCGAGTCCAGCGCGGGGCTGATGCGCATGGAGATCGACACCGAGCATTGGTCCCGGTCCCTCGAAATGCGGATCTGGTCGCTGGGCACGCGGCATTCGCTGGTCCGGGTGGAGACCCCGCCGCGCGAGGCCGGCACGGCAACGCTCATGGTCGAGAACGAAGTGTGGAACTACCTGCCGAACGTCGACCGCACCATCAAGGTGCCGCCCTCGATGATGCTCGGCTCGTGGATGAGCTCGCACTTCACCAACGACGATCTGGTCAAGGAGAGCCGCCTGATCGAGGACTACGACATCGTCATCTCCCACGAGGGTCCCCGAGACGGCGAGGACGTGTGGGAGTTCACGCTGACGCCCAAGCCCGAGGCCCCGGTCATCTGGGGCAGGATCGAGCAGGAGGTTCGCAAGCGGGACCGCATGCCGCTGTGGGCGCGCTACTACGACGAGGACGGAGGCCTGGTGCGCACCATGACCTTCTCCGACTTCAGGGTGCTCGGCGGCAAGACGCTGCCGACCCGGATGGTCATGGAGCCCACCGATGGCGATGAGCGCACGGTCGTCACCTACCTGGAGCTCGATTTCGACGTGGGCCTCGACGAGGACTTCTTCAGCCTGCGGACCCTCCGGGCGCGGAGGTGAGGCGCGACAACGACGTCTGGTGGCGGATGGCGTGGCGCAACCTGTGGCGGAACCGCCGCCGCACGGTCCTCACGGCCTCCGCCCTGTCGTTCGGCTTCGTGGCGGCGGTTCTCATGATCGCGCTGATGGACGGAATGCGCGAAGAGGTCATCTCCAACGGCACCCGCGTGATCACGGGGCAGATCCAGATCCACGCCGAGGGCTACAAGCCCGAGCGGAGCCTGCACGACACGATGGGGGGGCGGGACGGGCTCGATGTGGAGGCTCTGGTCGGTGCCGTCGCGTCGGTCGATGGCGTGACCGGGGTGGCGCCGCGGGTCTACGGCGGCGGGCTCGTGAGCTCCGGGGACGAGAGCGTGGGCGCCGTGCTGGTGGGGCTGGACCCCGGTCGCGAGGAGGCGTCAGCCGCTTCCGCGCGGCGCTGGTCGAGGGACGGTTGCCGGGGCCGGGTGAGGTCGCGGTCGGGGTGGACATGGCCGAGACGATGGCGATCGGGCTGGGCGAGGAGGTCGTGCTGGTGGCGCCCGCGGCGGACGGGTCGACGGGGAACGAGCTGTTCACCGTGGCCGGGATCTTCGGCCTGGGCATGGGCGGGTTCGACGACAGCTACGTGCTGCTCGATCTCGGATCGCTGCAGGACCTGATGGCGATGGATCGCGGCCGCATCCACGAGGTCGCCATCTCCGTGGAGCGGACGGGCGACGCGGACGCCGTGGCGGAGCGGGTCGAACAAGCCGTCGCGAGCGTGTCCGAAGGGCTGCGCGTCGAACCCTGGTCGGTCTTTCACCGACAGTTGTACTTCATGACCAGCGTGATGGACGCGATGAACGCGATGGTCGCGGTGCTGATCTTCGGCATGGCGATCTTCGGCGTAGCGAACACCATGCTCCTGGCCACCTTCGAGCGGCGCCGGGAGTTCGCCGTGGTGCGCTCACTCGGCGCCTCGGCCGGATCCGTAGCCCGGGTCGTCGTCTGCGAAGGACTGTTTCTCGGGCTCGTGGCGCTGGGGGCCGGCACCGTACTGGCGGTTCCCGTGCTCGTCTATTTCCACGAGTTCCCCATCGACCTGAGCGCCTTCGTCGGCACCTACTCGATCATGGGCTCGGCGATACGGCCCGTGCTGAGCGTCGAGTATTCCTGGGACGGTCCCCTGGTCACGGCCCTCGCGCTCGTGCTCACCGGCGTGGCGTCCGCGCTCTATCCGGCCTGGCGCGCCACGCGCGTGCCCCCCGCCGACGCGCTGGCGAGCCGATGACCTTCCGCCTGCCGACCCTGGCGTGGCTCGCGCTGCGCAACCTGGGCAGGGAGCTGCGCCGCAGCGCGCTGACGGCCGCGGCGATGGCCGTGGGGCTGGCGCTGCTGATTGTGTCGCGCACCCTTGCGGATGGCGCGCACGAAGACTGGATCGACTCCGGCGTGCGGCTTGGCACGGGGCACGTCGTCTTCAACTCGCCCGGCTACCGCGACAGCGGAAGCCTGGACGACCGGATGTCGCCGGCGCAGGTGGAATCTGCCATCGCTGCTCTGCACGGAGCCCTGGCACCCGACGAGGTGCTTGCGTCGGTGCGGGTCGGCGCGCGCGGTCTGGCATCGTCGCCGGAAGGGGCCGTCCCGGCTTGGATCCTCGGTGTCGATCCGGCCGTCGAGCTGGCATTCTCGCGGCTGGGCACCGACGTGCTGGAGGGGCGCTACATCGAGGAGGGCGACCGTCTCCACGCCTTCATCGGTGAGGGGATGGCAACGCGGCTCGACCTCCGCATCGGATCGCGCATGGTGCTGACCGCCCAGGTGGCCTCGGGAGGGATCGAGGGGCAGCTCGTTCGCGTCGCGGGCCTGTTCCGCACCGGCCTCGCCGAACTCGACGAGGGAATCGTCCACATCCCTCTGGGCACCGCGCGGGAATGGCTGGGCGTGGAGGGTGCAACGAGCGTCGCGGCGCTGCTTCCCCACTCAACCTTGACCGAGGGAGTACGCGACCAGGCGGCTGCGGCCGTGGGGGCTGCGGGTGTGGAGGTCACGGACTGGGTGGAGTCCACGCCGGAGCTCTATTCGGCGGTGAAGATCGACGACGCCGGCGACTGGGTATTCCACTTCATCCTGTTCGCGATAGTGGCTCTGGCCATCCTCAATGCAGTGTTCATGTCGGTGCTCAATCGCAAGCGCGAATTCGGTCTGCTGCGGGCCCTTGGGCTGAGCGCGCGCGAGACCGGTCTGGTCGTCTTCACCGAAGGGGTGCTGCTCACGGCGGCCAGCGGCGTGGCCGGCGTGGGGATCGGCTTCGGGCTGGTGTGGCTGTTCTTCCGCAACGGCCTGGACCTGACGGAGCTGATGCCGGCGGACCTGACCTTCGGGGGCATCGTCTTCAATCCCGTGATGTACCCGGTGATGGAAGTGAGGCAACTGACCCAGAGCATGTTTCTGACGGCGGTCATAGGGCTGTCCGCCTCCGTGTATCCCGCTTGGCAGGCGGCGGTCCTGGACCCCGCCGAGTCTGTGAAGGTGGAATGATGCAAGCGTCGACGGTTGCCGGCGGCACCCCGGCCCTTGCGGCCGATGAGGCCGTGCGCACCGAGGGTCTCTGGAAGATCTATCCGCAGGATCCCCGTCCCGTGGAGGCGGTCCGAGGGGTCGACCTGGTGGTGTCGCGCGGGGAGTTCGTGGCCATGGCGGGTCCGTCCGGATCGGGAAAGACGACCGTTCTCAATCTGCTCGGCGGCCTCACGCGCCCGACGCGCGGCAGGGTCTGGATCGAGGGCCGCGAGATCACCGCCCTGGCCGACAGGGAGCTGGCAGCGGTGCGTATGAACCGCATCGGGTTCGTCTTCCAGTCCTACAACCTTCTGCCGGTGCTGAGCGCGCTGGAGAACGCCGAATTCACCCTGCTCCTTCAGGGGGTGCGCATGGATGAACGGCGGCGGCGGGTGCGGAAGCTGTTCAGAGAGATCGGCCTGGAGGGGCTCGAAAACCGTCGACCGCCGAAGCTTTCCGGGGGTCAGCAGCAGCGGGTTGCGGTGGCCCGGGCCGTTCTCGGCGACCCGGCGCTCGTGCTCGCCGACGAGCCCACCGCCAACCTGGACTCGGTCACGGCCGAGGCGCTCCTCGACGTCATGGAGAAGCTGAACCGCACGAAGGGGACCACGTTCGTCTTTTCGACCCACGACCCCAAGGTCATGGAACGTGCCAGCCGGCTGATACGGCTGGTGGACGGGCGCGTCGAGGAGGGGGAAGCGGGCTCGGGATGAAGACGGCCGCGCGAAACGGTCCAACCCGGCGGGCTCTGTCGGTGCGCGCTCGCGCGGCGCGCCCGAGCGTGGCGTCCGTGCTTCTGGCGCTGTCGGCGCTTCACCCGGTCATGCCGGCACCGGTGCAAAGCCAGCAAGCGGGGGTTTCCGGATACTATCTCAACCTGTGGACCCGCGTCGGCGGCAGCCTGCTCGGTCCCCCCAGCGGCTCGGGTCTTCAGCGCTTTCGCGTGATGTGGAGGGGAGACGCCGGGCCGGCCGCACTGGATTTTGGTTATGAGCAGACGCTCGCTCTCCGCGAGGCGGGGGCGCTGGGTGCCCAGTTCTTCACCGCAGCGGCCGGTGATCTCTCCGGTGGAGACTGGCTCGCGCTCGACGGTGACCTCGCAGAGGCAGAGGGGGTGCACTGGCGGCACCGGATCGACCGCCTCAGCCTCAGATTCAACCTCGGGGACAACACCGACCTCGTTGTGGGCCGACAGCCCGTTTCGTGGGCGACGACACTCTTTCTGACCCCGGCCGATCCGTTCTCGCCGTTCGACCCGGCCGATCCGTTTCGGGAGTACCGGTCCGGCGTGGACGCGGTGCGCGTGCGCTACTACCGGGGCGCGTTCACCCAGTTCGAGGTTGTGGCGCGGCCGGCCCGCGTCGGCGCGGTCGGCGATGAAACGCTGACGTTGCTCGGCCGGGCCACCTCCAACCACGCAGGCTGGGACTATGGCGCGTGGGCCGGTCTGATGCACGACACCTTCGGCGCGGCCGTGTCCCTGAGCGGGGCGGTGGGGCTGTGGGCGCTGCGGGCCGAGGCCGCGATCCGCGATCTGGACGACCGGATCGTCCTGCGTGGCACGGTTGGGCTGGATCGCACGTTCCCGCTCGCGGGACGCGACCTGTACGTGGTGGTCGAGTACCAGAGGGATGGTCTCGGCGCGGCATCGCCCGACGACCTTCTCGCCGCCGCGTCGAGCCGCGCCTACGCGCAGGGAGAGATGCAGGTGCTCGGACGCGATACCGGCGCGCTTCAACTGTCGTATCCGCTCCACCCCCTTCTCTCGGCCAGCGCCCTGCTCCTGGGGAGTCTTCGGGACGGCTCCTTCCTCGTCGGCCCCGCGCTCAGCTACTCGGTCAGCGAGAGCGTTGGATTCCGGCTCGGCGGCTTCACCGGGGTGGGCGACAATGCCGTCCTCGACGGCGCGCTGCTGCGGTTCCGCTCGGAGTACGGCACTATCCCGCGCTTCGTGTACACGTCGATGAACTTCTACTTCTAGGTCCAGGGTCTTCCAGCAGGCGCAACACCAGCGCGGCGGTCGCGGCAGCCGTGCCGCGGTGTCCGGCCACGGCGTCGAGGCCCCGTGCGGCCACCGCTTCGCCCGCCGCAGGGTCCGCCAGCCACTCGCCGACCACCTTCATGGGGTCCGCGCTCACAACCATCCCACCCGCTTCCACCAGGTCCGCGACAACGCCCGCGAAGTTCTCGTGATGGGGCCCGATGACGGTCGGCTTCCCCAGCGCGACCGACTCCAGCGGGTTGGAACCGCCCAGCGGGGAGAGACTGCGCCCGATGAACACCGCGTCGGCGAGAAGGTAGGCCGCCGTGAGTTCGCCGATGGTGTCGAGGAGTATGACCTCGGAACGCCCGAGCTGCCGTTCCCGGCTCCGGCGCGGCATCCCCGCGCGCAGACCGGCGACCTGGTCCCAGCGGTCGGGGTTGCGCGGGGCCAGAAGCAGTTGGCAGCCGCGCGGAAGAGCGGCCAGCAGGGCGTCCTCCTCGCCCGGGCCCGTCGACCCGGCCACGACGAGCGGCCGCGACCGATCGATGCCCAGCGCATCGGCGAGATCCCGGGCCGTCGCCGCGTCGGGCGCCTGTCGCGCCGCGTCCCACTTGAGGCTGCCCACCACGCAGGTTCGCTCGGCCGGCACGCCCAGCGCGGCGAAGCGCTCCCGATACGCCTCGGTCTGCGCGGCCACCAGAGCCAGCCGCGAGAACATGCGGCGGACCAGCGCGCGCCACATGCGGTAGCCGCGAAAGCTGCGCGCCGACATGCGCCCGTTGACCACGCACACCGGGATGCTCCGGCGGGCGCACGCAGCCAGAAACGACGGCCACAGCTCCAGTTCGGCGAGCACCACCAGGTCGGGGCGCAGTTCGTCCAGAAACCGCTCCACCATCCAGGTGAAGTCCAGCGGGAAACGCACCACTTCGCGGCGCGCGCCGTGCATCCGGCGGGCCCGTTCGAAGCCCGTCTCGGTGCTGCTGCTCACGACCACGTCGGGCTGCAGCGGAGAGGCGGCCAACACGTCGACCAGGGGTTCCAGGGCATTGGTCTCTCCCACGCTCACGCCGTGCAGCAGGATCCTGGGGCCGGGTGCGAGCCGGGCCACGGGACCGAGGCGGCCGTTGCGAGTGCGCCAGTCGGAGCGCCACCCCCCAGATGCAATCCGCCTCCTGATCAGATGGACGGCGAATCCCAGGGCCAGCGCCAGATTGCGTAGCTGTCCGGTCATGATCTGCGGGGTGTCCGGCGTGCGGGATCGGCGAGGTGCGATCGGCGACGAAGTGTTGTAACGGGAGTGGCCAATCATAACCTTCCATTCATGATTCCTCCCAACGTCCGGAAGATCCTCGTGGTGCGCCTCTCCGCGAGGGGCGACCTGGTCTTCGCGTCCCCGCTTGCCGGGGCGGTGCGCCGCCGCTACCCGGACGCGCACATCGCCTGGATGGCCGAAGAGCGGACTGCCGATGTGATCAGGCACAATCCGCACCTCGACGAGGTGATCGTGTGGCAGCGCGCGGCGTGGAAGCGCCTGTTCCGAAGCGGCCGCTGGGGGTCGCTGGCCCGGGAGCTCGTCGAGTTCTTCGGCTCGGTGCGCGACCGTCGCTTCGACGTCGTCATCGATGCCCAGGGCCTGTTGCGCAGCGGCATGGCGGCCTTCCTGTCGGGCGCGCCTGTCAGGATCGGGCTGGGATCGCGGGAGGGGTCGCGCATCTTGATGACCGCAGTCGTCGAGCGGGGAGGCGACGACCGCGAAATCTCGTCCGAGTACAGGCATCTGGCCGAGGTGCTAGGCCTGCCGACCGACACCTTCGCGATGGAGATCCCGCGCGGTCCCGAAGAGGTCGCGGAGGTGGCGGGGGCGCTGGAACGGGCGGGGGTGCGCGGGGGCTTCGTGGCCGCGTGTCCGTTCACCACGCGCCCCTACAAGCACTGGCTTGAAGACCGGTGGGCGTCGCTGATCCAGCAGATCCGCGAAAGGATCGGTTTGGGAGTCGTGCTGCTCGGGGGACCGGCCGACCGCGTCGCTGCGGACCGGATCCTGAACGGCGTGCCGGATTCGGCGAACGGTCGGTGGCCGGTGGTGGACCTTGTCGGAAGGACCACGCTGGGCGAAGCCTCTGCGGTCGTGTCTGGTTGCAGCGTCCTCGTGGGAGTGGACACGGGGCTGAGCCACATGGCTCACGCCTTCGGCCGCCCCGCGGTGCTCATCTTCGGATCCAACACGCCCTACCTCGACCCGCCCGGGCCCGACGCGACGATCCTCCACTCGGGGCGCAGCTGCTCGCCGTGCCGTGGGAAGCTGGTCTGCGATGGCCGGATCGACTGCATGGAGGACATCGCGGTCGACCAGGTGCTCGCCGCCGTGGAGGCCCGTCTGGTGGCACTTCCATGAGCGTGGTCCACGTCGAGACCGGGCGGCACCTCTACGGCGGCGCGCTGCAGGTTCTGTACCTCGCGCAGGGCCTCGAGGAGCGGGGCGTGAAATCGGTGCTGATGGTGCCGCGCGGATCGGAGATCGCCGCCGCCGCCCGGGAGCGGTGGCTGCGGGTCGAGGAGTTCCCGTTTGGCGGCGAGGCGGATGTCCTGGCGCTCGCGAGGATGGCCTGGAGGTTCAGTCGCCCCGACGTCGAGATCGTGCACCTGCATTCGCGCCGAGGGGCCGACACGCTGGGTGGGGTCGCGGCGGCAGCCACCCGGGCGCCGGTGGTGCTCACGCGCCGGGTGGACAACCGCGAGGTCGAAGGGGTCGTGGGCGCGAAGTATGCGCTCTATCGGCGCATCGTGGCCATCTCCGCGGCTGTACGCGACGTGCTGGTCGACCAGGGCGTGCCACGTGAGAAGATCTCGCTGGTCCACTCGGCGGTGGACGCGTCGAAGTGGCTCGCCCCTCGCAGCGCGGCGGCACGCGATCGGGAGTTCGATCTCGAAGGGGGCGGGCCCGCGGGTGCCATGGTGGCCCAGTTCGTGTCTCGCAAGGGTCACTGGGTGCTGCTTCACGCGCTGTCCATACTCAAGAGCCGTGGCCTGAACCCATCGGTGGTTCTCTTCGGGCGCGGCCCGATGCGAGAGAATGTGGCCACCCTGGCGGACTCGCTGGGCGTGAGCGACCTGATCCGCTTCGCCGGATTCCGCAACGATCTCCACGAGTGGCTGGGCGCCTTCGACTTCTGCGTGCACCCGGCGCTGCAGGAGGGTCTGGGCGTGGCGGCGTTGCAGGCGGGTGCGGCCGGTGTGCCGGTGGCCGGCGGCCGTGCGGGCGGAATCCCCGAGGTCATCGTGGACGGCGAGACCGGCATCCTCTGTCCGCCGGGCGACGCGGGAGCGCTGGCGGACGCGGTCGCGCGGTTCCTGCGTGAGCCCGACGACGCCCGGGCGATGGGCAGGCGCGCGCGTGCCCGAATCGAGAGCGATTTCTCGGTGGATGCCATGGTCGAGGGGAACCTCGAGGTCTATCGGAACGTGGTCCACGGGCGACGGAAGGGCTGACCTGTGACGCTTTCGGTGATCGTGAGCACCTACCAGTCGCGCGAATGGCTCGAGAAGGTGCTGTGGGGCTACCTGAACCAGTCACACCGCGACTTCGAGCTGCTCGTCGCCGACGACGGGTCCACCGAGGACACGGCGCGACTGCTTCGCCGCTACGGGGACGACGGGGTGGCGATCCGCCACGTCTGGCAACCAGACAGGGGCTTTCGCAAGTCGCGAATCCTCAACAAGGCCATCGTCGCCAGCCGCGCCGAATACCTGGTGTTCTCGGACGGCGACTGCATTCCCCGGTCCGACTTCCTGGCCGTGCACGCAGCGCTCGCCGCCAAGGGGCGCTTCCTTTCGGGCGGATACGTGAAGCTGCCACGGAGGGTCAGCCGGGCGGTGACACGTGCCGAGGTGGACGACGGAAGGGCCTTTTCGCTGCGGTGGCTCCGGTCGCGCGGCGCCCGCAACCTGCGGCGGACGGCCAAGCTTGCGGTGCGTGGATTCGGGGCCTCCGCCGCCGACCTTCTCACCACGACGCGGGCAAGCTGGAACGGACACAATGCCTCTGGATGGCGACGCGACCTCGTGGCGGCCAACGGCTTCGACGAACGCATGGGCTATGGTGGCCAGGACCGCGAACTGGGGGAACGGCTCGAGAACGCCGGCATCCGGGGCAAATGCGTCCGCTACCGCGCACTCTGCGTCCACCTCCACCACGAGCGTGGCTACGCCGAACTCGAATCAATCAACAGAAACAAGGCGATTCGCCGACGGACCCGCTCGGCGCGCGTCACCCGCACCCCCTTCGGAATCAAGAAATGAAGCCCCTGCACTCCTTCCGCGACGAATTCCCGGTTTCGCAGACGCACATCTTCCTCAACCACGCCGGCGTCTCCCCCACCTCGACCCGCGCCGTGGACGCGGTACACCGGTTCATGGAATCCCTGGCGACGGTCGGGCGGCCCAGCTTCGACGACTGGGAAACGCTCGCACAGGAGTGCCGGGAGCGCTTCGCACGGCTGATCGGATGCGAAGCCGAAGAGGTCGCCTTCGTGCGCAACACCTCGCACGGGCTCGCGCTGTTGGCCGCTGGACTCGACTGGCGGCCCGGTGATCGCGTCGCGGCGGCGACGGCGGTGGAGTACCCGTCGAACGTTTACCCCTGGATGGACCTCGACAGGCGGGGGATCGCGGCGCTGGACGTCATTGCCGTGGAGGACGGCGGAACCGTCACGGTCGAGGCCGCGGCACGGGCCCTGCGCGACGAGACGCGTGTTCTTGCGGTGAGCTCGGCGCAGTACGCGAGCGGGGCGGTCACGGACGTGGCGGCTCTTGGGCAGCTCTGCCGCGAGCGCGGAGTGATCCTGTGCGTCGACGGGATTCAGACGGTGGGCGCGCTTCCCACGAACGTGAGGAAGGCGGGGATCCACTTTCTTTCCGCGGACAGTCACAAGTGGATGCTCGGCGTCATGGGAATCGGGGCCGTCTTCGTCGACCGCTCCGTGGTCGGGCGCATCCACCCTCCGCTGATCGGCTGGAGGAGCACCACCGACAACTTCAACTTCGACCGGGTTCACTTCGAGCTGCTCGACAACGCCGGACGCTACGAGGAGGGCAGCCTCGCCTATCCGCTCATTGCCGGGCTTTCGGCAGCGCTGGAGCTGCTTGAAGAGGCCGGAATCGAGTCGGTGGCGGACCATGTCGCCGCGCTCGTGGCGGATCTGGCCGAGCGTCTCGAGCGGATCGGTTGCGTCACGACCCCCGAACCCGGGCTGCGGCGGCACATCCTCACCTTCCATCATCCCGGGCTCGACGGCGAGGAGCTGCTCGATGGCCTGACGGAGGCGGGCGTGGTCGTGTCGCTGCGCAGGGGCCGCATTCGGGCGTCGCCCCACCTCTACAACACCCACGAAGAGATGCGACAGGTGGCAGCGACGGTTCGCGCTCTGCTGCCGTCCAACCCCAGGAGAGGGCCGTGACGGACTTGTGCCGTTCTGCTCCGCTATGCGAAACGGTCGATGACGGCGACCCCGAGCACGTTGTAGTCGTCCATGCCCATCAGGATGTCGACGCCCTCGTCGAGGGTCACCGTCCGCGTCACCAGCTTGTCGAGGTCGACGACTCCGGAGGCGACCGTGCGCAGCATGCGGTCGTACTCCCAGGCCTGCAGGCCGTGGCTACCCACCATTTCCAGCTCCCAGGCGATGACGCGGTCCATCGGCACGCGGGCGTTGCGGTGGTCGCCCGTCATCAGGCCCACCTGCACGTGGCGCCCGCGTCTGCGCAAGCAAGCGACCGAGTCGAAGCAGGTGTCGGGGTGGCCGAGCGCGTCCAGCGACGCATGCGCACCCCCGCCCGTCAACTCGCGGATCTCCTCGGGAACGTCGGGCGACCGCGCCGCGTTCACCACAGCGACCGCGCCGACGGCTCGCGCCATGGCCAGCGCCTCGTCACGGATGTCCACCGCCACGACGTTGGCCCCCAGCGCCCGGGCGATCATGACGGCCGCGAGGCCCACGCCGCCGCAACCGTGGACGGCCACCCAGTCCCCGGCCGTGACCCGGCCCTGGGCCGCCACTGCCCGAAAGGACGTCGCGAAGCGACACCCCAGACTCGCGGCCGTCACGAAGCCGAGGTCGTCCGGCAGGGCAGCCAGGGTCAGGTCGGCCTGCCTCAGCGCCACCCGCTCCGCGAATCCGCCCCAGCCATGGAATCCCGGCTGGAACTGGTGGGCGCAGACCTGCTGGTTGCCCGCGCGGCAGGGCCGGCACCGCCCGCAACCCGCGATGAACGGCACCGACACCCGGTCGCCCTTCCGCCAGCGGGTCACATCCGCGCCCACCTCCGCCACCACCCCGGCGATCTCGTGACCGGGGACATGGGGAAGGACGATGTCGGGATCATGGCCGACCCAGCCGTGCCAGTCGCTCCGGCAGATCCCGTTGGCCTTGACCTCGAGCACAACCCCGTCGGGAGCGGGTTCAGGATCGGGAAGGGACTCGATGGAGATCGGACCCCTGTACTGCCTGTAGATTGCTGCCCTCAAAGCGATTTCCCCATATTGAAAGTGTACCTGTTCCAATCACCGCGCGGCGGTGCCACTTCCACGAGACCCGACTCGTCCATGAGCTCGGGCAACGCAACCACCAAGGAGCACATTGCATGAACAAGTCCGAAATGGCCAACAGGCTGGCGAGCAGATCCGGGCTGACCCAGGCCGAGTCGGTCGATGTTCTGGACAGCATCTTCGATCCCGTTGCGGGGATCATCGCCGACCGGCTCGATGCTGGTGAGAAGGTCTCGATCGCAGGATTCGGATCGTTCGAGACGCGCCACCGGGCTGCTCGCTCCGGCCGGAATCCCCGCACGGGCGAGTCGATCGAGATCGCAGCGAGAAGGTACCCCGCGTTCAAGGCCGCCAAGGGCCTCAAGGACAGGATCTCATAGTCGCGTAGCGGCAGGAAGACGCGAGATGGGCGAACTGGTTCCCGCCATCGTCGGCGAAGTGGTGATTCTGCTGGTGGTGCTGGGCGTCATCTGGCTGGTGCTCCGGGAGCTGGTGCGAATCGCCCTCAAGGTGCTTGCCGTGGTGGCGATCGTCGTGGCCGTGGCCCTGTGGCTCGGATTCCTCGACAGCACCTTCGTCGCCGACACGCTGGCCGCGGTGGGTGACTGGGTCATGACCATGGTCGGCTCGGCGGTCGACTGGGTCGCGATGGCGGCAATGGCTGCATGAGGTCGCCGGTGTGGAGTGGGCGTGCCATCCTGCCTCCCGCACTCCTCCTCGCGCTGTGCCACGCCGGCTGCTCCATGCAGCGCGCGCCGCCGTCGGGGACCGCGCCGGTCTCCGGCGACGCCTTCGATCCTGTGGGGAGGTACGACCTCACCATGTCGTCCGAAGGCATGGTGTCCGAAGGAACAATGGACATCGGCGGCGAGCCTGGGAGGTACACGGGCCTGGTGGCCATCGGCGGCGTGGCGGCTCGCATCTTTGCCGTGGAGGCGGGAGAGGATCACATGACCGTTCGCGCCGCCCTGCGGCAGGGCAGTCTGATCCTGCGTCTGGCGTGGGACGGCGAGTCAGTTTCCGGCAACTGGCTCATGGGCGGTCGCCGGGGCACGATCGTGGGACGAAAGCGTCCGCGTCAGCCTCCCGGCGGCCCCGTGTCGATCGGCAGATCGGAGCGACTCCCCCACTCCGACCAGGATCCGTCGTAGATCGCCACGTCTTCGTGTCCGGCGCGCGCCATGAGCCACGCAAAGGCGCACGCGCTGGTCCCGGATCCACAGGTTCCCACCAACTCCATGTCCGGGTCGACGCCCGCCTCGGCAACCAGTCGCCCAAAGGCCTCGGCGTCGATCGCAATGCCGGTCGCCCGGTCCACGAGGTCCACGTACGGCACGTTTCTGCTTCCCGGCACATGGCCCCCTCGCAACCCTGCGCGCGGCTCGGGCTCCGTTCCCGCGAAACGACCCGGCGGGCGCATGTCGACGATCTGCGTCCCCTCGGTGCCGATCGCCCGCAGAACATCCTCGACCGAACGAATCAGCCTCGGCTGAGGAACCGGAGTGAACGACGCCGGTGCCTCCAGCGTGCGCATGGGTGTACCCGACTCGGTGGGACGACCGGCGGCCATCCAGCGCCGCAGGCCGCCATCGAGCACCGCGACGCTTTCGTGGCCGAAGTAGCGAAAGTTCCACCACACCCGCGCGGCGCTGAGGTTCACGCCGGAGGCGTCGTAGACCACGACGGCGGAGCCTGCGGAGACGCCGACCTCTTCGGCGCAGCGCCGAAAGTGGTCCGGTGGCGCCACCGTGTGCGGCAACGCCGCGTCCGGGTCGCTGCACCTATCGATGTCGAAGAAGCGAGCGCCGGGAACTCTCCGCTCCACGAACTCGCGAGCCGGATCTCGCCCGGATCTGGGCAGGTACCAGGATCCGTCGAGCACGACGAGGTCCGGTCCGCCCAAATGCGCGGCTAGCCACTCGTCGGACACGGCCGGTCCCGGCAGGACCACTTTGCGGTTTTCCATTGGGGCGTCCATGCTTCGCATTGTAGTCCGCCATCCCCGCGGATTGCCAGCTGGATGTCAACCCTGTTCCGTTGGGAGCACAGCCATGAATCGCAAGCGGGTTGCCAAGTCGGTGCTTTCCGTGCGCGAGCGGATGGCGGTGGCCGTGGCGCTCTCCGCGACCGCTTGCGGTGGCCCGGCGGCCGGACCCACGTCGCCCGGGCCAGGCGGTGGGGAGCCCTGCACGGAGGCCGGCACCGGGTACGCGCACGCCCTGCTGCGCGTCGGCTGCGACGGCGAGCTGGTGCCGGGCAGGGCGAACTGGTCCAGCGAGGCGAACGCGATCACGCTCACCTTCGGAGCCGCAGGCGAAGGCGCGGGGCCGGTCGGTGCGGTCGAAGGGCCGGTCGGAGCCGAACTCGTGTCCGCGTGGCCGCCGCTCGGCGACCCCCCTTGGCTGGGTCACCGCGTCGAGAGCATCACCGTTCTCTCCAGTGGCCGTGTCCGGGTGCACTTCGGGGAGCCGCACGACGAGCCGGCGCGCATCTTCGCCGATCGCAGACTGTCGGGGGTGCCTGTCGCGCTGGCGGAGGGCGACGCGCGCGACGCCATCGACACCGCGCAGGGCCCCGTCCTGACGCGCCATGACGACTCCATCGAGTATGCGCGTTCCCTGGGCAGGAACGTCGAGCGGGTGCAGTTCGAGCAGCTCTACCTGGTGGCGTTTGCCGGCCGGGCCGGGGCTGCCGATGCAAGGGAACTGGGCCGCTCGGTCGGCGCGGACTGGGTTGGGTGGGGCGCCGCCGGTGCGCGCAGGCTCACCTCGTCGGAATGGGGCGCGATGGGCGCGCGGTGCGGTCCCGTGTCGCCGAAGACCGAGGCGGCGTTGCCGGGTCGTGCCGCCCCCGCCGACCCCACGATCAGCCATGCGGCGGGCGACGGGCCCGGTCGGCAAATCGCCGAGCGACTGGTCTCGCTCGCGATGAGGACGGATGGCGATGGTGCGTTTGTGCGGAGTCTGGCCGGTGCCGGTGCCGGTACCGAGGCCAGACTCGCCGTGCGGGCCGCCGAGGCGGGGCACACCGCGCGCACGGCATCCGATGTGGGCACGGTCATGCGCGTGACGACCGGCCCCGGACACCCATGTTCCCTCTACGCCGAGGCACTTCGCATGGTGGCCGATTGGGCCCCCGGGCACGGCGGCGACAACACCAACGTCATCCTGATCGGCGAGACGGCCGTCTTCGAAATCTCCGCAGCGGGATCCCCGTTGCCATGAGCTTCCGCAGGCGCCTCGTGATCGCCGGCGTCGTTGCGGCGTGGATTCCGGTGCTGTTCCTCGGCCTGCTCGTGCGCCATGCCGGAGTCCGGCGCCTGGCCGACGCAAACGAGCGTCGCATGCAGGAGCGGGGCGACCGTCTCGCCGAGAGTTGGGTGCAGGGTGCGGCCTTTCTGGAAGACCGTCTCGCCGCGCTGCGGCTGCTGCTGGTGGAGGACAACACCGCGCGGATCGCCGTGCGCCTGGGGCAGGACGCCGTGCTGCGAGAGACCGTCGCCCGATTCGCGTCGTCCAGCGGACTAGGCGTCACCTACGTGCTCGATTCCACAGGCACGATCCTGGCCGCGAGCCACTTTCCGGGCGATGCGGGTCGGCACGCCCCCGCGCTGGCGGTCCTCGCCGACAGGGAGGCCGCGCCGGTGCTGACGCGCGTGTCCTTGCCCGCGTCGGATCGGATCGTGCTCGCGTTGGCAGGGCGATTCGATGTCGGTGGGGTGGAGGTCGTCGGGATCGTGGGCGAGGAGCTCGCGGCGCTGGGCGTGGCACCCGTTAGCGGGAACGTGTCGCTGCTGGCCGAGGAGGGCGAAGGCGCGGGCGCGGTTCTTGTCGCGGGGCCTGATCGAGCGGGCGAAGCGGGCGGCGCGTATGGGGGACGTCGCCGCGTGGGCCGGGTGCTCTGGCAGGGCAGGGCGGACGCGGCGGACCTGGTCCCCGTGGATCTGGTCATGACCTGGGACGATCCGCTGCTGGCCGACATGGTTCGGTCCTTTGATCGCGTGCTCCTGCTTTCCCTGCTCGCGGCCGCCATCATGGCCGTCGTTCTGGGCAGACTGTTGGCGCAACGGCTGTCCGATCCAGTCGAACGCCTCGCGGCAACGGCGCGGCGCGTGCATCTCGGGCGGCTCGACACGGCGTTCGGGCGCGGTGGGGCCAGGGAGCTGGACAAGCTGGGATTCTTCCTCAACGGCATGCTGCAGCGAATCCGCGACGGCGTGGTCCACGTTAGGGAAGCCGAGAAGCGCGCAACCGTGGGGGAAGTGGCGCGCCAAGTCAATCACGACGTGCGCAACGGCCTCGTGCCGATCCGCAACGTGGTCAACCACCTGGCCGAGGCACACCGAGGCGGACCCGACGAGCTGGCGGGGGCGTTCGCCGCGCGCGAGCCCACTCTCACGGCCAGTCTCGACTATCTGGGCGATCTGGCCGACCAGTACCGTGCGGTTGCCGCCCACGGCGCCGGGGGTCGCTCGGAACTCCGGGAAGTCGTTAGGTCGGTGATCGATGCGAGCCGGGGGCTCCCCGACGGAATCCGTGTCACCGGTGATCCCGGAGGCGAGCCCGCGTGGGTCGAGATGGACGGGTTGTCGCTGCGGCGGGTGGTCGAGAACATCGTGACCAATGCGGTGGCGGCGGTCGGCGAGGCCGAAGCCGAGGGCGAGGTGCGGGTGACGGTCAAAGCCGAGACGCGCAGCGGTCACCCGTGCCACCGCCTCACCGTCAGCGACAACGGCCCTGGCGTTCCCCCGGAGATCCGCGCACGCGTCTTCGAACCCTTCTTCACCACGCGCGAAGCAGGGACCGGACTCGGGCTGGCGATCGCCCGACGACTGGTGCGGGACGTGGGCGGCGAAATCCTTCTGGAAAGCGAAGAGGGGCGCGGCACACGGGTCGATGTGATCTTGAAGGCGGCCCAGGAGGCTTGAGGGCGATCCCGGAGGCTCTACATGACATCTGTGCGAAGACGAGCGGTCCCGGCGAATGCCCTGGTCCTGATCATCGACGATGTGCGCCCGCTGGCCGAGCAATACGCCTACGACCTCCAGCGACTCGGCGGCTTCCGCACCCGCGTGGCGCTGGGCGGGGCGGAGGGGCTCGAGGTCCTGACGCGCGAGGTCGTGGACTGCGTCATCCTCGACCTGGAGATGCCCGGCCTCGACGGCTTCGACGTTCTCCGCGCCACGGAACACCGCGAGATCGACGTCCCGGTCATCGTCTACACTGGCACGGGTAGTTTTGATCGTTGCGTCGAAGCGGTCCGCCTCGGCGCGTTCAGCTTCATCGACAAGGCCGAGCCAATGGAGCGCGTCGTGCACGAGGTGCGGCTGGCGCTCCGTCAGACCGACCTGCGGCGACGGCTCGGCGACCTGGAGAACGAGGTTTCGCGGACGTCCCCCCTGATCGGCGAGAGTGCGCCGATGATCGCGCTGCGCGCAGCGATCGAGCGCTTGGCGGACATCCCCAGTCCGGTCCTAGTGCTGGGCGAGAGCGGCACCGGCAAGGAGCTGGTCGCCCGGGAGCTGCACCGTCTGGGCCCGCGACGAGACGAGGCCTTCGTGGCAGTCAACTGCGGCGGAATCTCGGAGGGCCTGGTCGACAGCGATCTCTTCGGCCACGACCGGGGTGCCTTCACGGGAGCGCTGAAGGCGCGCCGGGGTGCCTTCGAACGGGCCACCTCGGGCACCCTCTTTCTGGACGAGATCGGCGAACTTCCGGCTGCTGTGCAGGCCCGGCTGCTGCGTGTCCTGGAGGGCGGCGAGATCCACCGCCTCGGTGCCGAGGACCCGATCTCCGTCGGCGCGCGCGTCGTTGCGGCCACCCACCGCGACCTGGACGCCGAGGCCGACGAGGGCACCTTCCGCCACGACCTCCTCTATCGGCTGAACGTCCACGTCATCCACGCGCCTCCGCTCCGTGCCCGCCCCGACGACATCCCCCTCCTCGCCGCCCACTTCGCCGCCACTCTGCCCGCCCGCCTCGGACGCCCCCCGCGACCCCTCACCGACACGGCCCTGGCCGAGCTCCGAACCCGCACCTGGGAACGCAACAACGTCCGCGAACTGCGCAACACCATCGAGCGCATGATCATCGCCTCGGACGCCCCCACGCTCGACATCGGGCACCTGCCCCCCGACCTGCCCCACCCGCCGCGGACATCGCCGGGGTCCAGCCCGCCCACAGCCCCGGCCGGCGACGATGGGCTCAGCTACCGCGAGCAGAAGCGGGCCGCCGAACGCGCGATCGTCGTCAAGGCACTCGAAGCCAACGGATGGGTCATCGGCCGCACCGCCAAGGCCCTCGGCCTCTCCGACCACTCCAGCCTCATCAAGATCATGAACCGTCTGGGCGTGCACCGTCCCGCCCGACCGTAAGCTTCGCCGTCGGGCTCGTGGCACATTCATCACGCCCGTCACCCCCGGTTGTGTACCAATGGTCACGAGGACGACGCGCACCAAAAGGCTGCCATCCCCGCCCGCTGCCGACAAGTCCCATCACGGCAACAAGTTATGGTCAACCGGACCGCGCGTCCGGCGCACTGGCCCAAAGGTTGCCACCCCTCACGGCCGACTTCGACCGCTCCACGCGGCGTCCGGGACCGGCCCGAGACACCCGCCGGGGCGACAGGCTGGGAGGCCACCATGGAAAGCACTGGAATCGGACAGGATCGCTCGGAGCGGGTGTTGCGCTGGATCGCCGCAGGGCTGGCGGCTGCGGCGTTCGCACTGACCGCGGCGTGCGAGCGGGAGCAGAACATCGCCGAACGCGGAGACGACTCGGCCAAGTTGATCACGGTGGCCGCCGCGCCACCGATGTCGCAGGCGGCCATCCCCCTCGAAGAAGCGTCCATCGCAACACTGGCACCCGACACGGGCGACGCGCTCCCCGAGGCACCGCCAGCCGCCTACGACCACGCGTTGTCGGTCTTTCGCGCCGGACGCTTCGGCGAGGCCATCGACCTCTTCGTCCGATACGTCGAACGCGAGCCGACCAACCCTTGGGGCCACTACATGCTGGGGATCGCCGCCTGGAAGGCTCGCCACCTCGATCTCGCCGAGGCGCACCTGCTGGAGTCGGTCCTGATCGAGCCCGACCACGCGAAGGGCAGGGTCAACCTGGCAAGGGTCCTGATCGAGCTCGGGCAGCCCGTCGAAGCGGAAAGGCACGCGACGGTGGCCGAAGCGCTCGCCCCCGGATCGGTGGCGGCCAAGCGCACCTTGGCACGCGCGCTCGCCGAGGCGGGCGACCTTGAAGCCGCGCTGGCCAAGTACGACGAAGCGCTGTGGCTCGATCCCGAAGACCGCTGGTCGCTCAACAACCTGGGATACCTGCTGATCCAGCGGGGTCGGCACGAGGACGCGATCGGACCGCTGGCACTGGCGGCTCGCATCGACAGCACGAACGCGACCTTCCAGAACAACCTCGGAAGCGCTCTGGAGGGCGCGGGACATGCCGTCGCGGCACTGCAAGCCTACCGCGCGGCCGAGACGCTGGACGCCAACCACTCCAAGGCGACCCAGAGCGTGCGGCGACTGCTCGCAATTGTGGACCCGAAGGCGACCCCCGAGGTCGATGCGGCCGCGCTCGCCCAGACCTACCTGGACGAACTGTGGGGGTGCGGCGGCGAACCTGCCGACACGGTTGCCCGCCGCTGGTAGCGGGCGTCGTCGCTATCTTTCACCCGGGCTTTGCGGAGCTGGAGCTTCGCCGAGCTGGGGCTTCGCGCGGTACGCCATCGAAGACCGAGCCACCACCGAACAGGTCGCGGTTCGCACTGGGGGTTGACGGGTGCCGGACAAGAACCGAAACAGACTCCGGCCGTCGATGGTCTGGCGCGAGGCCCGCGAGATCATCTGGCGCTATCGGCGTCGCGTTGCGCTCGGGCTGGTCGTCATGGCGATCGGCCGGGTCGCGGGGATGGCGATCCCGGCCTCGTCCAAGTTCCTCATCGACGACGTGGTGGGCGGCGGTCGGGTCGACCTCCTCCTCCCGCTCGCAATCGGGGTCGCTCTGGCCGCCTTCACACAGGGCGGGAGCTCCTTCGCGCTTGCCCGAATCTTGGGCGTCACGGCGCAGCGGGCCATCACCGAAATGCGCAAGACGGTGCAGGCTCACGTGGCCCGCCTCCCCGTCAACTACTTCGACGCCACCAAGTCCGGCGTCCTCATCTCGCGCATCATGACCGACGCCGAGGGGATCAGGAACCTCGTCGGCACCGGCCTCGTGCAACTGACCGGCGGCCTCACGACGTCGGTGCTCTCCCTGGGCGTCCTACTGTACCTCAACTGGTCGCTCACGCTGTACACCGTCGGCATGCTGCTCCTCTTCGGCGGGGCCATGGCGTTCGCCTTCCGGCGTCTGCGACCCCTATTCCGGGAGCGCGGCAAGATCAACGCGGACGTGACGGGCCGGCTCGGCGAGAGCCTCTCGGGCGTGCGCATCGTCAAGGCCTACACCTCGGAACGGAAGGAGAACCTGATCTTCGCGAGGGGGGCGCACAGGCTCCTCCGCAACGTCGCCAAGGCCGTCACCGGAGTCTCGGCGGTCTCGGCGTTCTCGACGGCCATCATCGGCGTGATCGGCAGCGTCATGATCCTCATCGGGGGCTCGTCCGTCCTCTCCGGCGAAATGACCCTTGGCGACCTCATCATGTACGTCCTCCTCACTGGCTGGATGATCAATCCGCTGGTTCAGATGGCCAGCATCGGCACTCAGATCACCGAAGCCTTCGCCGGACTCGACCGCATCCGCGAGATCCGTGCGATGGTCACCGAGGCCGACCACGACACCGACAAGGCGCCCCTCGCCGCGACCGACGGCCACATCGTCTTCGATGACGTGTGGTTTTCCTATGAGGAGGAGGTTCCGGTCCTCAAGGGCGTCTCCCTCGACGCACCGCCGGGCTCCACCACCGCGCTCGTAGGGTCGTCAGGGTCGGGGAAGAGCACGCTGGTCAGTCTCGTGCTCTCGTTCAACGCTCCCGACGCGGGTCGAGTCCTGGTTGACGGGCACGACCTTGCGGGCATTCGCCTGGCCGACTACCGGCGACAGGTGGGAGTGGTCCTGCAGGACAACTTCCTCTTCGACGACACCATCGAGTACAACATTCGCTACGGCCGCTCGGGAGCGACGCGCGACGACGTGATCCGGGCCGCCAAGCTCGCGAACTGCCACGAATTCGTCACCGCCTTCCCGGACGGCTACGACACCGTCATCGGCGAGCGGGGCGTGAAGGTGTCGGGCGGCCAGCGCCAGCGCCTGGCGATCGCGCGCGCCATTCTGGCCGACCCCCGCATCCTGATCCTCGACGAGGCCACCTCCAGCCTCGACTCCGAGAGCGAGGCCCAGATCCAGGAGGGGCTGCGCACCCTCCGCACCGGGCGCACGACCTTCGTCATCGCCCACCGTCTCTCCACCATCCGCAGCGCGGACCAGATCCTCGTGATCGAGGAGGGGCTGGTGGTCGAGCGCGGGACCCACGCCGAGCTGGTCGCGCTGGACGGCCGCTACAAGGAGCTGCACGACCGCCAGTACCGGATCGAGATGAATCGCTTCGTCAACCCGGGCGAGGAGCTGGGTGCCGGCGATGGGCAGACCCCGACGTGACGCACGCGCCGCACGACGGGTAGATTGCACCGCATGAAAGACTCAGCAGCACCGCCCAGATCCCGCGCCGCCGCTCACGACCATCCATCCCCAAGCTCCCGTGCCGTCCAGGTGCCCGACCAGGCGGACTCGGACGCCGAGGCCGGTTTCGAGATAGTCGAGGGCTTTGCCCGCTTCTCGCAAAGGGATGACATCTTCTGCCGGTCGTTCTGGGATCCAAGTGTTCGCACGGAGCGCTCGGACATCTTCTACGAGACCTACCGGACGCCGAAGCTCAAGTGGCGCTCCGTCGACGGATTCACCCAGCGCGACTACGCCCTGCGCAACGCTTCCTGGCATGTGACCGACATCTTCGCGGAGCTGCGCGAGCAGGCGGACAGGCGCGAAGGCTTCTTGGACCCGTACACGGTCGTGCGCGATGGGCCCGGCGAGGCGCTGCCCGTGTCCTCGCCCGAGGACATGGCCCGCGAGGTCAAGCACGCCGCTAAGACTCTGGGCGCGGATCTGGTCGGGATCACGGCCAACGACGAGCGCTGGCTCTACTCGCACGCCTACAGTCGCGAGAACGAGACCGAGAAGGAGCAGGAGGTCTCCACCGACCTGGAAAACGTGATCGTGATCGCGCAGTCCATGGACCGTGGGCTCCTGCGCACCGCTCCGTCGGCGCTGAGCGGGGCGGCCACCGGAGCCACTTATTCCCGCGACACCATCGTCCTGCTGGCGATCGCGCAGTACATCACCAACCTCGGCTATCGCGCCGTGGCCAGCATGAACGACTCGGCGCTGGTCATCCCGCTGGCCATCAAGGCCGGGCTGGGCGAATACGGTCGCCACGGTCTCCTGATCACGCGTGAGTTCGGCCCCCGCGTCCGTCTCGGCAAGGTCTTCACCGACATGCCCCTCGCCCACGACCGCCCGATCCGCTTCGGCGTGCAGGAGACCTGCGACATTTGCCGCGCGTGCACGGAGGGGTGCCCGGCCAAGGCGATCGACGGGGGCGAACCCTCGACCGTCGTCCACAACCGGTCGAACATCCAGGGCATCCGCAAGTGGACCACCGATGCCGAGAAGTGCTTTCGATTCTGGGCCAATCAGAACACCGACTGTTCGATCTGCGTGCGCGTCTGCCCCTACAACCGCGACTACGACGGCTGGTGGAACCGCGCCTGGCGATGGCTGGCCGGAACGCGCCTGCGACGCCTCGCACTGTGGCTGGATCGCGTGAGCGACCGCGGCGGGCGGCTTACGCCTTCGGCCTGGTGGAACGCGGCCACGTAGCACGACCCGACTTGGCCGCGTCTTGCGTGCGGCTCCCGCGGGGACAACCATGCATGCGGGGGCCTGCCGCCCACCACCGATATCATTCCCGTTCAGGAGAAGTGCAATGAGAAGAGACACGCTGATGCCCTGCGCGACCGGGCTCCTACTGGCCCTGGCCTCATGCGTCCCGGCGGAAACGGGCGAAGCTGCACCCGAGGACATGCCCGCCGAAGAAGCCACCGCGTCGGGACCGACCGCGCAGTCGGAACTGCTGGCCGACCTGGCCGAGCTGAGCGACAAGTACCTCGCGCTTGCCGAGGCGACGCCCGAATCCGACTACGGCTGGCGCCCCAGCGAGGGCATTCGTTCGGTCTCGGAGGCGTACATGCACGTCGTGGTTGGCAACTTCGGGATCGTGTCGCGGGTGCTGGGCTCTTCCCCTCCGGAGGGAGCGGATCCCGCCTGGTACGGCGAGGATGCCGAGTCGATCACGGACAAGGCCACCGTCATCGAGGCGCTGGGAGCCTCGTTCGACTACATGGCCGAAATGATCGAGAACACCTCCGACGAGCAGATGATGGAGGCTCTGGATCTCTTCGGTCGTTCGCTCAGCGTCCGCGGAGGGCTGACCTTCGCGCTGTCGCACTGCCACGAGCACCTCGGCCAATCGATCGCCTACGCACGCAGCATCGGAGTTGTGCCGCCGTGGTCGATGTGACCCCCAGGCCACGTCGCGGGACGGGCCGCCCCGATGGCTTCGTGGGCGCGTTCATCGGCGTGGTGTGTTGTCTGGCCATCGCAGGTTGCGAGGCGGCGCCCTCGCCAGATGCAGCGAACGGCGGCAGCTACCGCGATCTCGTCGCGCTCTTCTCGGAGTGGCGCGAGTTCGCCGCGCCGGTGTACGTCCAAGGCGTCCCGGACTATTCAGCCGGTGCCATGGCGGCCCAACAAGCCCAGCTTCCGGCCTGGCGCGCGCGCTTGGAGGCGCTGGATCCCACGGATTGGACGGTGTCCCGGCAGATCGACTGGTATCTGCTGCGCACCGAGATGAACGGTCTCGACTTCGAGCACCGCATCCGGCGCCCCTGGGCGAACGACCCGGCCTTCTACGCCAGCGTCCACCCCGCAGAGAGCGACGTGCCCGCGCACGAAGGGCCGACGATCGACAGCTGGATCGATCTGTGGACGTACGACTACCCGCTGTCTCCCGAAGACGCCGCCGAGCTGGCGGAGCGGATCGGCGCCATTCCCGAGTTGCTGTCTCGGGCCCGCGACAACCTCACCGGAGACG
This sequence comes from Longimicrobiales bacterium, assembly GCA_963662845.2. GTDB lineage: Bacteria > Gemmatimonadota > Gemmatimonadetes > Longimicrobiales > Gaopeijiaceae > Bin94. Next base: position 532,538 of record CAXXCM010000008.1, read on the forward strand.
GGCACGACCTCTGGGTAGCGGGTCTCCGCTCCTTCCGGTCCCAGGAGGCCGACCTGCAGGACCTCGCGGAGCGGGTGGCCGGCACGAGCGAGGCGCTGGACCTGGCCATCGCGAGCGCTCGGGTGGCCACGGACGAGTTCCACGACTGGATCGCGTTGCTGGCCCCAACGAAGACGGGCAGCTCGGGGATCGGCCGGGAGAACTACACGTGGTACATGCGCAACGTGCATCTCGTCCCCTATTCCTGGGAGGAACAGGTGACGCTGATGCGGCGCGAGCTGGCGCGAGCCCATGCATCGCTCAGACTCGAGGAGCACCGCAACCGCGACCTGCCGGAGCTCACGCGCATCCAGACCGCGCGGGAGTACGATCAGCGCCTGAACGCGGCAGTCTCCGAATACATGGCGTTCCTGGAGGAAGGCCAGATCCAGAGCGTGCAGCCCTGGATGGATCCGGCCCTGCGCGCCAAGAACGGCACCTTCACCCCGGCCGAGCCCGGAGAGATCCGCAACTTCTTCAGCGAGGTCAACTACCGCGACCCCATCGTGATGCGGGCCCATCTGCACCACTGGATCGAGCTCGCCACCATGAGAGAGGCACCGCATCCGAGCGAGGTGCGGCGCGTGCCTCTTCTCTACAACATCTGGGATGCACGCTCCGAGGGGTTGGCCACGGGCATGGAGGAGATGTTGATGCACGCGGGCATCCTCGACGGGAGCCCAAGATCGCGCGAGCTGGTGTGGATCATGCTCGCTCAGCGCGCAGCACGCGCCCTCAGCGGCCTCTATCTGCACGGCAACGTCTTCGACATGGAGGAGGCGGTCGCCCACGCCACCACCTGGACCCCGCGCGGATGGCTCCCCGACGCCGACCTGGTACGCAACGAACAGCACCTCTACCTGCGGCAGCCGGGCTACGGCACCAGCTACCTTACGGGAAAGATCCAGATCGAGGAGCTGATGGCGGAGTGGGCGCTCCAGCAGGGGCCCGGCTTCACCGTCCAGCGCTTCTTCGACGGGTTCTTCGCCGCAGGCGTCATTCCCGTGGTCCTCACGCGCTGGGAGATGACCGGGAGCGTGGACGAACTGTTGACTGACAGTCCCGGCGACGCCTGAAGCACGTGTCGTAAGCCCCACAAGCATCGCGCTCCGCCCGCGACGGCTTGCGCGACGGGTGGCGAACAGTCAATATGTATGGAACGGGGTGAAGACGGCAACATACAGAACCAGAGGAGGATAGGGACATGCGTCGCCGTGATTTCATAAGGACTGGAACCCTTTCGGGAATCGTGGCGGGCACCGGTGTCCTCGGTGTTTCTGCGGATCCGATTTCTGCGCTCGTTGGCGCGCCGGGCAGGCGAACCAGCAACGACAGCGTGCGTCTCAACTCGAACGAAAACCCGCTGGGGATCTCTCCGGCCGCCAAGGACGCCGTGATCAAGGCGATCACGGTGGCGAACCGCTACCCCTCCGACCAGCAGGCCGAGCTCGTTGCCAAGCTGGCCACTGCCCACGAGGTGGCCGAAGAGCAGATCGTGATCGGCACGGGCTCGGCAGAGGTGCTGCAGATGGTGGTGCAGGCCTACGCCGCGCCGCGCGCCAAGCTGGTGATGGCCGATCCCACCTACGAGGCCGTGACCAACTATCAGCGCACCGAGGCCTACGAGCTGGTGAAGGTGCCGCTCACGAGCACCTACGAGCACGATCTGGGCCGCATGCGCGAGGCGGCCGAGAGTTCCGGTCACCCAGCCCTGGTCTACCTCTGCAACCCCAACAATCCGACCGCAACGGTCACCCCGAGCGCGGACATCGACGCCTGGATCGCCGACGCACCCGAGCACGTCTTCTTCCTCTCCGACGAGGCGTACATCGAGTATGTGGAGGACGACCGGATGTGGAGCTCGCTCCCCTGGATCCACAAGAAGCGCAACGTGGTCGTGGTGAAGACCTTCTCCAAGATCTACGGCATGGCGGGCCTTCGCCTGGGCTACGGGGTCGCGCACCGCGACACGGCGGCGCGCCTGAGGGACTTCGCATCTCGGAACAACGCCAACCAGATTGCGCTGGCGGCGGCCGGAGCGTCCTTCCGCGACGAGCAGCTGATCACCAAGAGCCGCGACGTCAACCGTCAGTCCCGCGAGATGGTCGAGGCGACGCTCGACGAGCTCGGACTGGAGCGCATGCCGACCCAGGCCAACTTCCTCATGCATCGCATCAACGGCGATCTGGCCACGTATCGGAACAGGATGGCCGATGCGGGGTTCCTGGTGGGGCGGGACTTCCCGCCGAAGCTCGATTGGAACCGTCTCTCCTTCGGCCTGCCCGACGACATGGAGCGGTTCTGCGTTACCCTGAAGGAATTCCGCCACAAGGGGTGGATCTAACCCGAAAGGATGGGGCAAAATGATGAAAAACACAGCGATCCTGACTGCACTCCTCGCTCTCGGTCAGGCTGGGGCGGTCGCGGCGCAGGGAACCCTACGAGGAACGGTCACCATGGCTGGCACGGGCAGTCCCGTCGCAGGGGCACAGGTCAGCTTGCCCGACCTCAGCCTGGGGGCCAACACCGGCTCCGGCGGCACATTCGAGATCGGCGACATTCCGACGGGCACGCACGCAGTGCAGGTCGTGCTGATCGGCTACCAAACCGAGCGACGGCAGGTGACCATCACCGAGGGGCAGGTCACGCAGCTTGACGTCGCGCTCACCCAGGTGGCGCTCGAACTGGAGGGGCTCGTCGCGGTGGGGAGCCGCGCGCAGCCAAGAACGGTGACCGAGTCGCCAGTTCCGGTCGACGTGATCCCGACCCGCGAGATCGTGCAGCAGGGCGACACCGACTTCGCGAACCTGCTGCGCAACGTGGTTCCGTCGTTCAACGTCAACATCCAGCCGATCAGTGACGCCGCGACCTTCGCGCGGCCCGCCAACCTGCGCGGCCTCGCCCCCGACCACACGCTGGTGCTGATTAACGGAAAGCGGCGCCATCGCACGGCGGTGATCACCTGGTACGGCAACGGTCTGGCCGACGGTTCGCAGGGTCCCGACATCGCCCTCATCCCCGGGATGGCCCTGGAGCAGGCCGAGGTGCTGCGCGACGGCGCGTCGGCCCAGTACGGCTCCGACGCGATCGCCGGCGTCATGAACTTCGTGCTGAAGAACGACCGCTCCGGCGGCTCGATCGAGATCAAGACCGGCGGATACCCCTTCGGGGACACCAGCGAGCCCTTCGAGGAGGGTGCGTTTCCGGGAGACGGCGAGATGTACACGCTGTCCGGAAACGTCGGATTGCCGCTCGGGGAGACCGGATTCCTGAACCTGACCGGTGAGTACGGCAACGCCAACCCCACCGATCGCAGCACGCAGCGTCTGGACGCCTTGGCGCTGCTTGGTGCCGGCAACACCAGCGTTCGGTCGCCCGCGCAGATCTGGGGTTCACCGCAGGTCTCCGACGAGATCAAGCTTTGGGCGAACACGGGCTACCTGTTCAACGACAACGTGCAGTTCTACGGCCACGGCAACTACGTCAGCAAGCAGGTCGAGGGTGGCTTCTACTTCCGCAACCCGGGCACCCGCAGCGGCGTATTCGGGACCACGAACGCCGATGGCCAGCGAATCCTCTTGGTCGGCGACATGCTAGACGCGCAGGACGGCGTGCTGGACGGATCGGCGGGCTGCCCCGAAGTGACGGTTACCGGCGACGGCGTGGTGACCGACCAGGCGGCGTTCACCCAGGTCATGAACGACCCCAACTGCTTCACCTTCCGCAAGCTCTTCCCCGGCGGGTTCACCCCGCAGTTCGGCTCGTACGTCACCGACGCTTCCGCAGTGGCGGGGCTGAAGGGCACCAGCGGCGACCTGAACTGGGACGCGAGCGCGGCGTGGGGCAAGTCCAACATGGACTTCTACATGTACAACACGGTCAACGCATCGCTCGGACCGAACCAGCCGTGCGCCGGCTCGGACAGGACGCTGTCCTTCGTCGTGCCGGATCAGGCCTGCACCCCTTGGTTCAACCCGGGGATCTACGACCAGCAGGAGATCAACCTGAACCTGGATCTGTCCTACGCGCTGAACGAGCGGGTGAACCTGGCGGGCGGTGCCGAGTGGCGCAACGAGCGCTTCGAGATCTTCCAGGGAAGCACGGAGTCGTGGACCGAGGGCCCGCTCGCCACACAAGGATTCACCCCCGGCTCCAATGGGTTCACCGGCTTCGGGCCGCTCACCGTGGGCAACTGGAACCGCAACAACTTCGCCGCCTACGGCGACATGGAGATTCGCGAACCCGACGGCGCTTGGACCTTCGGCGTTGCTGGGCGGGTCGAGCGCTTTTCGGACTTCGGGACCACGATCAACGGGAAGGTCGCGGGACGCGTGAGTGCGTCGGAGAACTTCGGTCTCCGGGCCAGTGCAAGCACCGGCTTCCGCGCGCCCACGCCGGGGCAGCAGAACGCGTTCAACATCTCCACGATCTACGATCCGGTCATCGACGATCTGACGAACAACGGCACGATCCCATCCACATCACCGTTGGCGCAGAAGTTCGGCGGCCTGGCGCTCACGCCCGAGAAATCCATCAACGTGGCCCTGGGAGCCGTGTACGACGACGGTCCGTTCAGTCTCTCTATGGACTTCTTCCAGATCCGGGTTTCGGATCGCCTGACCACCAGCGCGGATCGGAGCCTCAGTCCGACGGAGATCGAGCAGCTCATCGCCGAGGGCATCATCAGGCCCGGTGGCGTGCTCGCACGGTTCCGCTTCTTCATCAACGACTTCGCGACCCGTACGGACGGGATCGACCTGGTGGGCGCATACGAGGTCGAGGGAGCGAGCGGTTCCACCACAACCTTCAGCAGCGCGTGGAACTGGACACGGACCTCGGTGACAGAGTTCAACCAGGTTACCCTCACAGATCGCCGGATCCGGATCCTCGAGGAGGGACTGCCCAACGTTCGCGGCAACCTCGCCATGAATCACGTCTTCCCTGGCGGAACCCGCTTCCTGGTACGCGGAAGCTACTGGGGCGGCTACTTCGACGGCGAGCAGCCCTACTACGAGTCGGACCCCGGAAATACCATCGACTACCCGTCCCGCATCCTCTTCGACGTGGAAGCGGCACACACCTTCGCCGACCACTGGATGCTCACGGTCGGTGGCCAGAACGCCTTGAACACCTACCCGGAGGAGTATCCGGGCGCGGCGGCGGGCGTCGGCAACCGCTTCGGGCAGTTCACGCCGTTCGGCTTCAACGGCGGCTTCTACTACACGCGGGTCACCTACAGCTGGTAGGGTGACGCCGCCGGTCGCCTTGTAGGATCGGCGACCCGACTGCGGCCCCGGCCCGGCTCATGCCGGGCCGGGGCTCGGCGTTTCCTCCGCTGGCGAGATACGCTCCAGCGCTTCGCGCGCCTGCTCGTTGCCTGCGGTGGCGGCGCGCCCGTACCACTGGCGGGCCAGTTCCAGGTCACGGGCCACCCCTCGCCCGGCCTCGTAGGCCTCACCGAGCCGAAGCTGCGTGATCGCGTCGCCCTTCTCGGCCGCCAGCATCCACCACTCGACCGCCAGAACCGGATCCTCCGCCACGCTGCGGCCCTCGGCGTGCTGATTCCCGAGGACGTGCGCCGCCAGCACGTGTCCACGTTCGGCCGCCCGCCGGTGCCACGAGGCCGCCCGCACCGGATCGACCGGCTTGCCGAGACCTTCGTCGTAGGCGGTGCCCATCAGGAACACGGCCTCGAGCACGCCCGACTCGGCCGCACGCTGCACCTCACGGATGACGCCGTGCGCGAGTTCGCCGGCCAACTCCTCATCGCGCGCAAACCCCATTCGCCCGGTGGAGTGCACGCGCGCCTGCCACATCACGGCCAGCGGGCCACCGCGCGCCACCGCGTCCTCGAGAAGCTCGCGCGCTCGCACGTCGTCCACCGAACCCGCCACCCCCGTGTACCAGTCAATCGCCTCGACGAGTTCCGGATCGGGCTCGGCGGGCTGCGCGACGCAACCGGCAGAGGCGAGAGTCCAGGCGACGGCGAGCCAGCGAAGCGGCACGGATGCGCTGCGAATCATCGTCCGAGGGAGCGCGGGAGTTTCACACCAGGTCCTCGCCTGCCAGCCCCAGCCGCTCCAGCACATCGGGCGGCGGCCCGTCGAAGCTGGGAAGCGGGATGTTCCCCACGTACCCGAGGTCTTGCATCCCCTCTGCGGTGGTCCAGAATCCGGTGGACACCATGTCGCGGAACTGGTCGAAGAAGCGGGCCTGCGGCTTGAGCGCGTCTGGAGCGTCCGGCTCGAAGCAGATCTGGTCGCAGATCTCGTGCTGCTGCGCCAGCGTCAGGGCGGGGAAGTCGGTCGCGCCGAAACGCTCTTGTGCGGTGCGGTTCAGCCATGCAAGGCCGCCGCGCAGTTGGGTCAACTGTTCGGTGTGCGCGGGTGCCGACACGAATTCGTTGACGTAGTCCGGGACGCCGACTTCGCTTGCTGACGGCGACCGCTCGTCCGCAGGAACGATCACGTCGGCGAGCGCCGCGACGAGCCGCATCTCCTCGTCGGTGAGAACCATCTCCCACGGGACGACGGGTGCCAGCAGGTCCGGGTCGGCGGCGGTGCCGGCAGCAAGGGGGTTGCTCGGGGGCAGGGGCTCGAAGCCGGAGAGGGTCTGGTGGGCGGAGTCGGCGGACTGGGTTGCTTCGTCGGGCGCACAAGATGCTGCCGCACCGAGCGCCGCGCCGGTCGCAATCACCTTGAGCGCACCACGCCGCGAGATGGGTCGGGGCGGGGTCGCTGGGTCGTCCTGGTCGCGGGCGCGTGGAGTCGCAGAGTCGAGCGGCGTGCGCGGAGACGGGTTGGTGGCGTCGCTCATCCGATGCTCCTCTGCGCCAACTGTTCGACGATGTAGTCGCTCGCTCGCCACGCGATCGCCATGATCGACAGCGTGGGGTTCTTGTCCGCGTTCGAGACGAAGGGCGCGCCGTCGGTCACGAACAGGTTGGGCACGTCCCAAGACTGGCAGAACTCGTTCAGCACCGAGGTCCGCGCGTCGTCGCCCATTCGCGCTCCGCCCACCTCGTGGATGATCTGGCCGCCCTTCGAGATCGCCTGCTCGCCGTCGGAATGAATCGCGGAGAGCACCGTTCCGCCCATTTCGTCCACGATCTCCGCGAAGGTCCGCTGCATGTGCACGGCCTGCCGCAGCTCGTGGTCGGCCCACTTCCAGTGGAACTTGAGCACGGGGATGCCGTAGCGATCCACGCGGTCCGGGTCGATCTCGCAGTAGCAGTCGTCGTTCGGGATCATCTCGCCGCGTCCATCGAAGCTGAGGAAGCTGCCGTAGTAGCGCCGGCAGTCATCCTTGAAGCGCTGGCCGTAGCTGCCGCCCGTAAGGGGCTCCAACCCCGCGAACGCCCCGTACCCGGGCATGCGACGTCCGCCCCCGAACTCGATGTGATAGCCGCGCGGGAAGTCGAGTCGGCCCGCGGCCTGGTCTCCGTACTTCCACCACGGCATGTACATGTGCATGGCCGATGCCCCGTCCTCGTTGTGCGGGGGCAGCGATTGAAGTGCGGGGATGTGTGCATATACACCCGCGCCGACCGTGTCCATGACGTACTTGCCGACGAGGCCGGAGCTGTTGGCCAGACCGTCCGGGAACGCTGTGCTGGTCGAGTTGAGCAGGATGCGCGCCGACTCGCACGCGCTCGCGGCGAGCACGACGACGCGCGCGCCAACGAATTCGTCGATCAGGGTGGCCTTGTCGACGTAGTGCACCCCGGTGGCGCGTCCCTGCGAATCGACGGTGACCTCGCGCACCATTGCCCCGGTGCGCACGTCGAGGTTGCCCGTGGCCAACGCGGGGGGGAGCAGTACGGTGGTGGACTGGAAGTTGGCCCGGATCGAGCAGCCGCGACCACAGGGGGTCGCCCAGTAGCAGGCCGCTCGCCCCCGCATCGAGTCGGCGGTCACCCGCCGGGCCAGTTCGTTGCCGGGGAAGATTTCGCCGGGAAGGTGGTCCGCGTCCTGGGTCTTCGTCATGATGGCCAGGTGCGCGGGAATTACCGGGATTCCCAGACCGCGGCACGCCTTGCGCGTGAGCAGCTCGTAGGCCCTGGGCCGTGGCGGTGGCTGCAAGACTCCGGGCGACGAGTTGGGGGTGTTCTCGAGGCCCTCGTTCGACCCGTAGACGCCGATCAGCGACTCGGTTCTGTCGTAGTAGGGTGCGAGATCGTCGTATGACATGGGCCAGTCGAAGCCCAGCCCGTCCCTACTGCGTGGCTTGAAGTCGTACTCGCCCATGCGGAGCGAAATCCGCCCCCAGTGGTTGGTGCGCCCGCCGAGCATTCTGGAGCGCCACCACATGAACTCGGACCCGTCCGCCACCGAATACGGCTCCCCCGGAACCTGCCATCCGCCGTCGACGGTGGCGTCGTAGAAACCGAAGGGCTTTTCGGGCGTGGCGGCTCCCCGCAACGGCGCGTCCCGGGGCAGCTGGAACATCGGCGTCTCGCGCACGGGGTCGTAGTCGCGGCCCGCCTCCAGCAGAAGGACCTTCAGCCCGGACGTGGCCAGGATGAATGCGGCCACGCCCCCGCCGGCCCCCGAGCCGACGACCACGGCGTCGTATTCAGGACGCTGGCTGGCCGGAACCCCGCCGGACATCCGCCCGTTGCGGGCCGCTGCACGGCGGGGGCTGGCCACGACCGCTACCCCTCGTCCGTGGACGCGGGCGCGACCCGGTTGGCCCGGAAGGTCGGTATCTCGAACACGTAGGGGCTGTCGCTCGAGGACACCCGGAAGTTCCCGTCGCCCTCACTCAGCGAAAGCACAGCCAGCTCGTTGCCCTCGACATCGGCGGCCACGACCATCCGTTCGGGCTCGTCGGGCATCTCGGCGTCCTCGGGCGCGAAGCCGCTCGCACGCATGTTCGCCAGCTCCTGCAGGATGTTGCGCACGGTGGTGGCGTCCGCTTCCGCGCCGCCTTCGGTCCAGCTCGAATCCTGGCGCTCGTAGACGACCGTCTCGCCGCCTTGGGTCACGTGAATGCTGGCCACCATGGCGGTATCGGTCCGCAGGATCACCTTGTTGCGCCAGTCCAGCAGGGGACGGGCTGCGGCGGAACGCAGATCGCCCTCGATCACGCTCACGCGATCGGCGTCCGGGACCCGCGCGTAGGCAGTGCGGAACCGGTTGCCGGTCTTACCCAGGAGCACGACCGGACCCTCTCCTGCGGCCAGCGCCCATGCGCTATCGACGTTCACGCCCAGGCGGCCGTGGTTTGCCGGGTTCGCCGCCGCCACCGAGCCGATCTCGACCTCCTCCACCGCGCGGAGGAAGCGCGCGACCGCACCCGAGTCGGCATCGAAGCCGTTCACCGTCCAGCTGTCCGTGTCCTTCTCCAGCAGGATGGTGTCGCGCGGGCCGACGATCTCGAAGCTCGTGTGCGACACGCGTGCCAGTTCGGCGAACGCTTCGGCCAGCGCCGCATCGGACGCCTCGGCGCCGTTGCCACCACCGCGCAGGAGCATGGTGCCTGCATACAGCACCGTGAGTGCCCCCAGGCAGTACAGCGAAATGCGCAGAGTCCTCTCGCTCATCGTCCATCCTCGCTTTCCCCCGCCTCCATCCATCGCCGTTCGGCCCGCGTTGCGCGTCCGGTGACACGTACGAAGCCGAAGAGAATGAACAGCGCCGGCACGCCGATGAGCGAACCCCACTTGAGGGCGTTCTTGCCCGTGTCGGACTCGAAGGCCAGCGCCGGCGGCGTCCTGTCCTTGGAGCGGATCCCGATGAGCGCCTCGTCCTGCGCCAGCCAGTCGACGGCGTTCGCCGCGAAGATCACGTTCTGCGAGTTGGCCTGGACGAAGCGATCCTCGAGAAAGTCGCCGTCCCCGATCGCGATGATGCGACCGCCGGGCGTCGGCCCGGGATCGGCGGCCTCCTCGGCGTCTTCGGTCTCCCCGACATCGGCGGCACTCAGGTCGATCGCCACCGCCAGCGTCTGGACGCTCAGCTCGTCCTCCGAAGTCGCGAACTCGGTGCGCGGGTCGATCACGGCCCCTGCCGGCTGCGTGCCGCCGCCCTCGGTGGTCTGCCACAGCGGCGTCACCGCGCCGTTGTCCTCCTCCCAGGTGAAGGGCGCCGCCCAGCCGAAGGTCGCGTTGCTGAGGTCGCGGGTGATGGCATGATCCGCGCCGGCGAACGCGATGGGCCACAGCGGATACGGGCGGATCACGTTGAAATAGCCCTGCGGCACCGAAACCCGTTCCGAAGAGGCGAGGTCGAAGACCATTTCGTCGGATGCCTCCACGCCGCGCCGCGCCAGCAGGTCCTCGAGCCCGGTCGTGACCGGCATTGTCATCGGCGACTGCGGGTTGATCGTGTGCCGTTCCAGCAGCAGGAGCGCCGCGCCCCCGTCGTCCAGGTAGCTCTCGATTGCGCGGACGGCCGTGGGCGAGAGCGGCTGGGCCGGCGCCGCCACCACCAGCACGTCCACCGTGTCGGGCACCGTCGGCGGCCCCAGCGAGTCGGCGGCCAGATTCACCGTCGTGATGTTGTAGCGGTCGGCCACACTCTCGCGGAAGGATCGGTACTGGAACGATTCCTTGGCCTCGAACCCCGACATGAACGCCAGGGTGGGCCGATCCTCATTCGTCATGTTGGCGATCGCCGACACGAGCCGGAACTCGAGGTCGTCGGCGCGGTCGATCACCGGAATGATCTCCTGTTCGTCGGCGTAGGTGACCGCGAGCCCGAAGTAGCCGCGCTTCACCTGCAGCTCGTCGTCGCGCAGCACGTTGAACTCGATCGGCATGACGCCCACCGAGGACGCCTGGTCGGCCTCGTCCTCGCCGTCGTCCGGGTTCACCTCGGCGGTGTTGAGCATCCCGTTCGAGGCACCCCGAAGGTCGGCCACCAGGTCGCGCACGTCGCGCTCCGTCAGCTGGATCTCCTGGGGAAGGTCGTCGCTGACGAAAACCGTCAGGTTCACCACGTCGTCGAGCGCGCCCAGGATGACGCGGCTCCCGTCCGAGAGCGTGAACAGGTCGTCGCGGGTCAGGTCCAGGCGCCCGCGAACGCTGCCGCCGAGCAGATTGAGCATGAGCACCGCAAGCGCGATCACCCCGGTGCCGAGCCGCAGCCGCCGGAAGGCCCCACTCTGCCGGCTGAGTCGCTCCTGGCTGAGAGACGACACCGCCAGCAGGAGGAAGAGGCCGCAGGTGGACCCGAAGTAGAGCAGGTCGCGCAGGTCGACCACGCCCCGCGCCACATTCTCGAAGTGGCTGATGACCGAGAGCTGCGCCGCCCATCCGCCGATCAGGCGCGGCAGCCCGATCTGCACGATGGGCGTTCCGATCAGCACGAGCGTGAAGCACACGAAGGCGCCCAGGATGAAGGCAGTGATCTGGTTGCGGGTCATCGACGAAGCCCAGACGCCGATCGCGACCATCTGCGCCGTGAGCAGCGCCGCGCCGAAGTACTGCGCGAACATGATGCCCGGATCGGCCTCGGACGCCGCCAGCACGCCGAACGCCACCGGCAGGGTGCCCGCGAGCGTGATCATGACGAACAGCCAGTTGCCCAGGAACTTGCCCAGCACGATCTCGACCTCGGTGAGAGGCTGCGCGAGGAGCCATTCGAGGGTGCGGCCGCGGCGCTCCTCGGCGAGGCTCTTCATGGCCACGGCGGGGATGAACACGACCAGCAGCCAGGGCAGCAGGTCGAAGAAGGGACGCAGCGTGGCGGCCGACATCGCGTAGAGCGAGCGAAAGGCCAGAAACAGCCCAAGACCCAGGAACGCGACCGCCAGCACATAGGCGGTGGGCTGGTCGAAGAAGCCGCGCAGTTCGCGGCGGGCCACGAGGAGGAGCTGCCGGGCAATCATTCGTCCACCTCCTCCGCGCCTGCGGCGGCATCCGCCTCACTCGCGGTCTCGCCCTCGGACACCTCCCCGGCGTCGCTGGTGAGCTCGCGGAAGACCTGCTCCAGCGACGCCCGCTCCCGCCGCAGCTCCCACAGCACCCAGCCCCGATCCGTGGCCATCCGGAAGATCTCGGGACGCAGCTCGTGGTCGCCGGTCGCCTCCAGACTCACCCGCACGCGCCCGTTCACCCGCGCGACGGCGTGATCGGCGACCCCGGGCAGCCCGCTCAGCGCCTCGGCCACTCCGCTGCCCTCGGCCTCGACCGTGTAGCGCGATATGCCCCGCCCGGCGTCCATCAGCTCGGCGACCGTGCCGTCGGCGGCGATCGACCCCTTCGAAATGATCAGCAGACGGTCGCAGGTGGCCTCGACCTCCTGCATGACGTGCGTGCTCAGGATCACGGTACGCTCGCTCCCCAACGAGCTGACCAGCTTGCGGATCTCGACGCGCTGGTTGGGGTCCAGGCCCTCGGTGGGTTCGTCGAGCACGAGGATTTCGGGTTGATGAAGGATCGCCCCGGCCATACCGGTGCGCTGGCGGAAGCCCTTGGAGATTTCGCCGATCGGGCGGAAGAAGACGTCGTCGAGTCCCGTTTCGGCCACCGCGTCGCCAATGGCCGGCCGTGCGGCGGCGGGGTCCATGCCCCGCAGCCCGGCGACGTACTCCAGGAACTCGCACACGAGCATCTCGTCGTAGAGCGGGTTCGCTTCGGGCAGATACCCCACCCGCGACTTCGCCTCGGTCAGGTTGTCCGCGATGGGTGCGCCGTCGAACAGAATGGTGCCCTCGTCGGGCTGCAGCGTGCCGGTGAGCAAGCGCATCGTGGTCGTCTTCCCGGCCCCGTTGGGTCCCAGAAACCCGACGACCTCGCCCCGGTCCACCTCGAAGCTGGCCTTGTCGACCGCCACGATGGGACCGTAGCGCTTCGTCACCCCTTCAACCGAAATCATCCTTCCTCCTGTAGGGTGCAGTGTGGTGTAGAGTTGGAAAACCGCGCGGAAAGTCTATGGGCTCGGTCTACGAGTGTCCAGCCCGGTCCCCGGAGGATTGGGATGCCCCGCCGCTTGTCCCCGGTTGCAGACTCGGCGTACCTTGCGAGGTGTCCGATGTACGCCGCTTCGTCGCTGTCGAGTGACCGAAATCGGATCACGTTCCGCATACCGTCAGACATAAGGAGATGCAGGGAATGAAACGACCGTTTCTGATGCTGGCACTGCTGCCGCTGGCGCTGCCGCTGAGCGCGCAGGAGAATGCCACCGTGACCGGCACCGTGACCGCCGATGGTTCCGGGCTGGCAAGCGCGCAGGTGGTGCTGTCGCAGTTGGTGACCGGAGCCCAGTACGGGGGGCTCACGAACGACGCCGGACGCTACAACATCGTCGGGGTTCCGGCTGGCTCATACGAAGTGTCGGTCCAGGTGATCGGGTTCACCAGCGACAGTCGCGAGGTAACGCTGGACTCGGGCGGAACCGCCACGCTCGACTTCGCACTCACGCCCACGGCGGTGGCCTTGGGCGGCATCGAAGTCCTGGCGGACCGGGCCGAGGAGCGCCGGACCCCCGTGGCGTTCACCGACGTCTCGAAGACCGAGATCCAGAGCCAGCTCGGGTCGCGTGACCTTCCGCTGGTGCTGAACGTGACGCCGTCGGTCTATTCCACCGTGCAGGGGGGCGGTGCCGGCGACGCGCGTGTCAACGTGCGCGGCTTCAGCCAGCGGCACACCGCCGTGATGATCAACGGCGTGCCCGTCAACGACATGGAAAACGGCTGGGTATACTGGTCCAACTGGGACGGTGTGGGCGACGCCGCCACCAGCATCCAGCTGCAGCGTGGACTGAGCGCGATCAACCTGGCCACCCCGTCCATCGGCGGCACGCTCAACGTGATCACGGACCCCAGCGCCCAGAACCCCGGCTACATCCTGAAGCAGGAGTTCGGCTCCGGGAACTTCCTGAAGACCACCATGACGGCGTCTACAGGACCGATCGGCGACTTCGCCATGACGATCTCCGGAATCCGTAAGACCGGCGACGGGCTGGTCGACGGTGCCTGGACCGACGCGTGGGCGTACTACCTGGCGTCGCAGTACCGATTCAGCGACAACAACATCCTGGAGCTGTTCGCGGTCGGAGCGCCGCAGCGGCACGGCCAGAGACTCTACAAGCTCAACATCGCCACCTGGGACAGGGAGTTCGCGGCCTCGCTGGACGACTACGATCCGGCGGGCCTCGACTACTTCGCCACCGAGGCCGGCCGCTTCTGGAATCCCAACTACAACGGGGTGAACCCCAGCTATGCGGGCCGCCAGTACAACAGCACGGGCCCCGGCGCGGGCGTCTCCAGTCGCTTCAACAGCAACTTCCTCAACGAGCGCGAGAACTACTTCCACAAGCCCCAGGTCAACCTGAACTGGTACACCTATCTGGGCGACGGACTGACCGCCAACACCGTGGCCTACTATTCAGGCGGGAACGGCGGCGGCACCGGCACCTACGGGTCGCTGCGCTGGGACTACACCTACGGCCAGCGCTTCGCCGACTGGAACGCCACGATCGCGCGCAACCAGGGCAGCGACAACGGCGGATCCTTCGGAATCCTCCGCAACTCGGTCAACAACCAGGACACCTGGGGGGCGATCACGAAGCTGCAGAAGGAGTTCGGCAACGGCGTCGTGGCCGAGGCCGGACTAGACTGGCGGACGGCGACCATCGAGCACTACCGCGAGGTGCGTGACCTGCTGGGCGGCAGCTTCTACAACGACTGCTACCGGGGCTGCAGCTCCGATTTCTGGAGCGAGGCGCAGGGCGACCGCAAGCTGGGTGACAAGATCCACTACCACAACGAGAACGACGTCAACTGGCTCGGCGCCCACCTGCAGGCCGAGAAGTCCTCGCTCGACGGTTCCTTCTACGGAATGTTCGGGGTGTCGCGGATCTCCTACGACTTCATCGACTACTTCACCCGCGGGTCGAGCGGCGGTTTCCACCAGCTTAGCAGCGGCGGACACACGGGGTACCAGCTGAAGGGCGGCGCGGTGCGGAATCTGGATCCCGAATGGTCCGTCTACGCCAACGGTGGCCTGGTGTCCAAGGTGCCGATCTTCGACGGTGTGATCGACGACGTGAGCGGCATTCTGATCGACAACCCGACGAACGAGACCTTCACCTCGTTCGAGGCGGGCACGCGCTTCCGCTCCCTGAACCGGCAGCTGTCGCTGGACGCCAACATCTACTTCACCCAGTGGAACGACCGCAGCGAAAGGGAGTTCGCCCGCGACTTCTTCGGCGAGGGACAGGACGCGCTGATCGCGATTCGGGGCATGGACGCACGCCACATGGGCGTCGAGGTCGAGGCGGCCTACCAGCCGAGCGACTACATGCGCTTCGATGGCTCGCTGTCCCTGGGCGACTGGGTGTACACCGACGATGTCCAGGGCAGCTACAGGGCCGAAGACCGGCAGTCCGCGAGTCTGGACTACACCTTCTACGTCAAGGACCTCTACGTGGGCGACGCACCCCAGTTCCAGGCCGCCTACGCCCTGTCGCTCTTCCCGACCGGTGGCCTCTACATGCGGCTGGTCGGCAAGACCTTCGGGAAGCACTACGCCGACTACGACCCCTTCTCGCGCACGACCGACGCCGACGCGGGCGTCCAGTCCTGGAGTCCGCCGGGGTACACCGTCTTCGACTTTCACGTGTCGTACCGGCTGTCCGACGACCTGGCGGCACCCTTCGGTGGCAACGTCCAGCTCTTCCTCCACGGATTCAACATCATGGACGAGATCTACATCCAGGACGCCACCGACAACTCCCAGTACAACGCCTACCGCGACGATGGCGAACGGGCCGCCGGGCGCAAGAACCACATGGCCGACGACGCCGAGGTGTTCCTGGGGTATCCGCGCTCCTTCAACTTCGGATTCCAGATTTTCCATTAGCTGAAGGGCGGCGATGGCGGCACGGCACCGCCGTCGTCATGGATCGGGAGGGCCCCCGCGCCGAAGTGCCGGCGCGGGGGCTCTTCGCGTCGGCGAGGGGATGGTCAGCCCTTGGGCGCGGCGCCCCGGACGGCACCAGGGCCCAGACCAAGATGGTGCGTGTTTATCGGCAGGGTTACCCGGAAATAGCTGCGGCTGCGGTCGAAGTCGAAACTGGGCGGCGGCGACCCGTTCCGGGCCATCGCCGCGAAGATCTTCCCGACCCCGGTGAGTCGTCCCTCGGCCAGTTCCAACTCCTTGAGGAATTCGCCGATCCGGCGATTGCGGGCAGGTGCCGGCGGGGTGGAGACATCGGGCCGAAAATGCCCAGCCTCGACTCCAGGCACAGGTCCGGGGTAACTGGTGATCTCGATCCGGTCCGGGTACAGGTACACCTTGGTGGGCTCCGGCGAGTCCGCCTCATACCCTCGGTGGTAGACCGCGTTGACCAGCGCCTCTCGCACCGCGACCGGCGGATAGCTCCTGGAGGAACTCGCTTCGAAGCGGTCGTCCCGCTTTCTGATCAGCGTGGTCGTCAGGCCTTCGAGGTGCCGCAAACAGTCCCGGATCTGCACCACCAGCCCACCCCCGAACGAACGCTCGACGAGCGTGTCACCCGCAGGTCCGTCTGGAAACTGCACTGCCTCGACCTTGGCGCCGCGAAACCACCGCTCCGGGTCGTCCGAGAAGAACAGGAGGCCCACATTGCGCGGAAGCTCGTGGTCGTTGGCCCGCATCGTGAGGCGCATGCGGCGGAAGATGGCTGCCGGATCCGGGTCGTCCGCCAGACTGCTGCCGACCTCGCGCAGGAATCCGCGCACCAGGTCTGGACGCAGATCGCCAACGTGGGCGTCGAAGGCCCTGCGGTCGTCCCAAGGCACTCGTGCGGTCTGGGCCAGGAGCGGCGGGAGCAGCCCGTTGGCCTGTGCGTCCACCGTCTCCGAACCCAGCCGGACCCAGAATCTCTTGCCTCCGCGGTGCCCGTCCGGTGCCTGGTGCGGCCTCGTGTCGCTGCCGGGGGCCCATAGGACAAGGATGTCGCTGCCAGCCACCACCTCCGGCGAGACGACCGGCTGGTAGACGGGATCGATGCGGTTGCAGTTCCCCCGTATCCACTTCGCCGCCGCTTCGATCTCCGCAGACGAGAGGCCGGCGGGGGGCATCACGCCTCGGCCGTCCCGCTCCGCGACCCCGAGCACGACGTACCCGCCGTTCAGGTTCTGGTAGTCGTTGGCGAAGGCGCACAAGGTCTTGAGGATCTGGAAGCCCGTGGTTTCGGGGTGCCAGGCGGCCTTGAACTCGACCCGTGCGGACTCGATGGTCCGGCAGTGGAGCAGGTCTTCGACGTTGATGGGAAGCATGGCGCTCATGCCGCATTATCGCGACCGGGGTCCTCGGTGGCCAGATCGGCGGTCCTCACGATAGTCCGGCGACGAGGAGCTCGTGCAGCGCGTCGGGGTTCTCGGTGTTGACCCAGTGCCCGCCCGCGACCTCGTGCAGGAAGACCCTGCCGGTCTCCCGCGCGGCGCGCCGCAGCCGCGACGTGGCCGGGTCGTCGAGCACGCTGGAGGACAGCGCTCTGACGAAGTGAACGGAGGTGGCCGCAGGAGGACTCTCGACGACGTCCCACGCATCGGTGCGGAAGTAGTCGCGCAGGTAGCTCTCCATCTCGTCCGCGTCGAGGCGCCACTCCAGCCCTGCGTCGGTCCGTACCGCGTTGATGGCCATCCAGTTGGCGACCAGGGGCGAAAAGCCCTCCGACTCGATGGCCGCGACCACCTCGCCCCGGCCGCCGAACGGGCCCGGATTCCGCCTGAGCGCGCCCAGCATCCCCCAGGCGCTCCCGTCGGGGCGGCCGGCGCCGGGTGACGAATCGACGATCCAGAGCTGCCGCGAGACCCGGGACGTGCGGGCGTGCAGGAGCGCGACCTTGCCTCCGAACGAGTGACCCAGCACGGCGTCGGCGGGGCCGCCCAGGTGACGCTCCAGGCGCTGCAGGTCGGCGGCGCACGCCTCCACCGTGTGCGGCGCCAGCCGCGGCGACCTGCCGTGCGAGCGGAGGTCGACGAGCACCACGCTCCACTCGGGCCGCGCCCTGACGAGCCGCCGCGCGACGGTGCCCCAGTTTCTGCCGGCGCCGTAGATCCCGTGTACCACGAGCATCCGCCTCGAGGGCGCGGTTCCCGGGGCCTCAACAATTTCATGGTGCAGGGTGGCCATGAAGTATGTTACCACAGCAGCGCGGCCCCTCCCGCGCCGAAACGGAACCCATGCGAACCCAAACGACCACGTGAAGCGAACACGCAGCTCTCTGGCGGCCAGGATGGCGCTCGCCGCGTTCCTGGCGATTCCGGGTGGCCTGCACGGCCAACTCCGCCCTGTGCAACCCTCACCCGACTCGCCGATCACCATTCCCCGCCTCTCGGGCGAGATCGTGATCGACGGCGTCATCGACGAGGCGGCGTGGGAGGATCTCGCGCCCCTGGAGATGACCATGTACTCGCCCGCCTTCGGGGGTCGGCTCACGGAGGCGACCGAGGTGCGGATCGCGCACGACGACCGCTACCTGTATGTCTCGGGGCGCATGTGGGATTCCGAGCCCGACGGAATCCGGACGGGGACGTTCTACCGCGACCAGTACAGCGGCGACGACATTCTGTCCCTGGTCATCGACAGCTACGACGACTACGAGACCGCGGTGTGGTTCACCGTGAACCCCTCGGGGGTGCGGCAGGACCGGACGATGTCGAACGACGCCGAGTTCACGAACGGCATGCCGATGAACTGGGAGTGGAATTCGTACTGGGACGCGGTCACCACGCAGACCGACGAGGGCTGGTTCGCCGAATTCAGGATTCCGTTCTCGACCCTGGGATTCCAGGTCACCGGGAACGAGGTCACAATGGGCCTCATCGTCTACCGCGTGATTGCGCGCAAGAACGAGCGGCAGATCTTCCCCGCCATCGATCCCAGTTGGGGACGGCTCGGATTCGCGAAGCCGTCGCAGGCCCAGCGCGTGGTGCTCCGCGACGTTCGGCAGTCCGCGCCGGTGTACATGACCCCGTTTAGTATGGGCGGCTTCAAGCAGAATCCCGTGCTGGCCGAGCCGCCCGACGCGCCGGCTGCCGAGTGGCGGAGCGAGCGCGACCCCACGGCCGAGGCGGGGATCGACATCAAGTACTCGCCCACGTCGAACCTGGCGCTCGACCTCACGCTCAACACCGACTTCGCGCAGGTCGAAGCCGACGACCAGCAAATCAACCTGACCCGCTTCGCCCTCTTCTTCCCCGAGAAGCGGCAGTTCTTCCAGGAGCGCGCCTCGACCTTCGACTTCAACACGGGAGGCATGTTCAACCGCCTCTTCCACAGCCGCCGGATCGGGCTCGACCAAGGCCAAATCGTGCGCATCTACGGCGGGGCGCGCGCCGTTGGACGCTGGTCCGGCACCGATTTCGGCTTCCTGAACATGCAGACGGCCGCACACGGCGACCTGTCTTCCGAGAACGTCGGAGTGTTCCGGCTGCGCCAGCAGATCATGGACGAGTTTTCCAGCGTGGGCGGCATGCTGACCACGCGCCTGGGATCGAGCGGCCGCAACAACACCGCCTACGGCCTGGACGCCGTAATCCGGTGGTTCGGCTACGAATACCTGATCCTCCAGTGGGCGCACACCTTCGACGAGGCGGCCCACCAGGCGGGCGGACTGGAGTCGGGACTGGGGAGGGTCCGGCTGGAGCGCCGCCGCGACGAGGGGTTCTCGTACTACGCCGAGGGGATCCGCGTGGGTGAGGACTACCTGCCGGGCCTCGGCTTCCAGCTCCGAAAAGACTTCACCTATGGCGGCGCCCAGCTGCGCTACCGCCAGTTGCGGGACGACGCGTCGCCGTTGCTTGCGCGCGCCTTGCAGGTCAGTACCGCGCAGTATTTCCGCAACGCGGACCGGACCGCCGAATCCCGCGAACTGAAGCCGGAGATCGAGTTCGACTTCAGGAACGGGTCGAACCTGACCGTGGGGACGCTGTCGAGCTTCGAGAGCGTGCGCGAGGCGTTCCCAATCTCGGACGTCGTCATCCCTGCGGGCGAGTACTGGTTCCACGAGGCGACCGCGGCGCTCCGACTGCCCCGCAGCGATCTCTTTCGCGGCGAATTCGAAGGTTCGGTGGGGAGCTTCTACGACGGCAACCGGATCAGGCTGTCGCTGGGCCCGGTGTGGGTCGTGTCGAAGTACCTGGAGCTGGAGGCGGGCTACGAGGTGAACCGCCTCGACTTCGCCGACCGGGGGGTTGCCACCACCGCCCAACTGGGGAGCCTGAGAGTCAAGACGGCGCTCAACCCCAAGGTGTCGATGAGCACCCTCGGCCAGTACAACAACGCGACCGACAGGACGAGCCTGAACGTGCGCTTCCGCTATCACTTCCGGGAGGGCACCGACCTCTGGGTCGTCTACAACGAGGGTTTCCACAACGAGCGCGACAACGGGCTGGGGCCCCGACGACCGCTGTCCTCCGGGCGGGCGCTGCTGGTGAAGTACACGCACACGTTCGCGAGGTGAGTGCCGAAGGCACCGCCACGCTCGGTTTCCCGTTCGGGTAATTCAAGGCTTGACCCAGGCCGGGTTGATCGCCATTTTCCCGTTCGGGACAGCACCGGAGGTACAAGATGACACCTGCTGAGATTGGCGGCGTCGTGCGTGCGGCTCGGCGTGCACAGGGACTGCGGCAGGATCAGTTGGCGGGGGTCGCAGCGGTTGGCGTCCGCTTCCTGTCCGAGCTCGAGAGGGGAAAACCGACGGTCCGACTCAACAAGGTGCTCGCAGTGCTCGGTGCGCTGGGGTGCACGCTACGGGTCGAGATGCCTCCGGGCGAGGCGGCGGCAGTTGAAGATGTCGGGGAGCGGCCAGAGGGCCGGAGCGGCGGTGGTCCGAGGCCGAGGTGGTCTTCGGAATGACCCGGTCGCTAACCGTCTGGTGGGGGAGGAGGATCGTCGGTCGGCTTGCATTGGATCGACATGGCGCGATGCGATTCGCCTACGACGACGATTGGGTCGAGAACGAATTGGCACCGCCAATCTCGTTCTCGCTGCCCAAGCAGCCGCAGAGTTTCAGTCCGCGACTTTGCCTCCCGTTCTTCGAGGGGCTGCTGCCGGAGGGCGCTCAACGGGATGCGGCTGCGGCTGGACTTGGGGTATCACCCTCCAACACCTTTCGCCTTCTGGCTGGACTGGGGGCGGAGTTGGCGGATCCGACCGTTTCTGGCTGGCGCAAGAACGGTTCGATGAGAAGCATGATCTGCTCTTCCATGCGGCGTTTCCAAGGACCAGCGCTGATCGCCACGCTGATCGTGGTCTCCGCGCTGACCGCCGTCCCGGCCCTGCGCGACGCCGCCACCCTCCAGCCCTTCCCCCCCGCCACCCTCCACCACCCGCTCGGCTACCTCCTCGGCGCGCCCCTCTTCGGCCTCTGGGACACGCTCTCCCTCCTCACGGTCAGCCAGCACTACGCGGTCCTCGCGACCCTGATTGTGCTGTACCCGGCCGTCCGCGTCGGCGCGGCCCTCGCCTCACGCCGTCGCGCGCACGCCTCCCGGCTCTCGCTGCCTCGCCGCATCGTCCGGGAGGCCCTCTTCGCCGTCGCCGCGCTCGCCGCCCTGCTCGCCTTCTACGCTGCCGCCGCCCTCATCCCGCGCCCCATGGCCGCCATCCGGCTGGCCGCGCCCGACCTTCTCGCGGTGGACTTCCATTCGCACACCAACCGTTCCCACGACGGATGGTCGCTCTTCACGGCGGCCCGCAGCCGCGCGTGGCACGAAGCCGGCGGCTTCCACGCGGCCTACGTCACCGACCACTACACCTGGGCCGGCGTCGACGAGGCTCTGCCCGCGAACCCGCCGCGCGCCGGCGACGGCACCGTGCTGCTGAGCGGCATGGAGGTGCGGCTGCGAGACCGTCACACCAACATCCTGGGCGACCGCTCCCGCTACGTCTTCGCGCTGGACAACACCTGGCACCACCTGGACCCGGACTCTCTCGCCGCCGCGCACGATCGCGGCGCGGCACCCCCGACCATGCTGTACGCGCTCCCCGGCCCCCTCGACCAGATCGTGCCGTTCACACCCGGCACCCCGGCCGGCGTGGTCGGGGTCGAGCTCAGCGACGGCGCGCCCCGCGGCTTGGAGCAGGTCCGGACCGAGCGCGGCGAGATTCTCGCCCTCGCCGATGCCATGGATCTGGCCGTGGTGGCGGGCACCAACGTCCACGGATGGGGACGCACCGTTCCGGCCTGGAGCGTGATGCGGCTTCCCGGCTGGCGCGACATGTCCCCGGACGAGCTCGGCCGCGCGATCGAGGAGGCCCTGCACCGGGAGCGGCGCCGGGCGGTGACGGTGGTGGAACGGCGGATGCCGTACCACGACGGGTCGGCGGTCAAGCTGGCGGCCACCGTCCCGCTGATGCTGTGGTCGCACCTCCGCACCCTCGCACTCCCGGAACGCGTGTCATGGCTGATCTGGGTCGCGATCTGGGCGGCGCTTCGGGCTTCCCGTACCCGCCCGGCAGCCACCTAACCCGTGACCACCTTCGCAGTCTACCTCCGTCTCGGCTTCGAGCACCTCCTCGACCTCCAGGGGTACGACCACATCCTCTTCCTGGCGGTGCTCTGCGCGGCCTATTCGCTGCTGCGGTGGCGCGAGCTGCTGATCCTCGTCACGGCGTTCACGGTCGGCCACTCGGTGTCGCTCGCGCTTGCCACGCTGCGACTCGTGCGGGTGGACACCAGCTTGGTCGAGTTCCTCATCCCAGTCACGATTGTCGCCACGGCGATTGTCAACGTGGTGGGGCTGCGGGGTCCGGAATCTCCGCCCACGGCCTCGCGCTCCGCCCGCCGCACCCGCTACGCCGTCGCCTTGGTCTTCGGCGTCGTGCACGGCCTCGGCTTCTCCAGCTTCCTCCGCCTGGTGCTTGGCGAGGAGCGCAACATTCTCGTACCACTCCTGTCGTTCAACATCGGGCTCGAACTCGCACAGATCGTGGTGGCCGGAGCGGTGCTCGCACTGGCGCTGGTGGCCACGCGCGGTCTGCCGCTGTCCGAGAAGGCGTGGAATGGCGCGGTGTCGGCGGTCGCCGGTGCCACCGCGGCCTGGATGGCGATGCAGCGCCTGCTCTGGTGAAGCGGAATCAACTGTCGTCTCGCACCGCTTGGCCCCAGAAGCTGATCCACGGTTGGTTCCTGGCCCGAAGCTGTTGCCTTCCATCTGGAATCGCTGCGCGAATGTGGGGATCCGATCCCCGAACCTCGCACCCCGGCTGGCCCCGCACAGGTGCGAGCGGCCGCGCCGTAGGGTAACTTGAATCCCGGTGGCCGCCCCGGCCGCCAGGCACAACCCCCGCCGGGGGTCCTCCAGCAACCGAGCCACGCAGGGAGTCGGGTCAATGTCCGTTCGGATCAAGCAAGCATTCGCCGCCGTCGCGCTTCTCCTCCTGTTTACCGCCCCGGGCCACGCCCAATGGACGGCATCCAGCCCCGGCAGCGACAACATGGAGATCCTGGGCCACATCCCGCTGGGCCCGCGCCTTTCCGTGGCCGACATGGACATCGAGCAGGAGCTCGACCGCCCCTACGCGTACGTGGCGCGCATGGTCTACGGCGACGTCGGACCCAAGGGTCTCGACATCGTCTCGATCGCCGACCCCGAACACCCGGAGGTCATCTACGAGTGGCGGATCGAGAACCAGGACCTCCACATGCGCACCGGCGGCATGGACGTGAAGCACTTCAAGATCGGCGACCGCTACTACGTGGTGCAGTCGCTGCAGTTCGGGCAGGGCGGCCCCAACACCGACATGGGCGCAGTGGTGCTGGACGTGACGGGCCTTCCCGATCCCTCCGCCGTCCAGGAGGTGGCCAGGATCCGCGAGCCCGATCTGCCGGGCGGCTTCCACAACATCTTCGTCTACAAGCACTCCGACGGACGGGTCCTGCTCTTCTCGACCGTGAGCGGCCCCTTTGCCCACGTCTACGACCTCGGCCGGGTGGTCCAGGGCGACCTCGACAACGCCCTCGTCGGCCAGGTGCCCGTGCCCGAGACCGAATTCAACCGCGGCGGCCGCGGATACCACGACTTCTACGTCGGATACCACCCCGACAGCGGCGAGGACCGCTTCTACGGCGGCGGCTCCGGCGGCTACTACATCTACGACGTCACCGACGTGGAAAACCCCGAGCTCCGGATCACGCTGGTGGGCGTCAGCGGCGTGCGCGGCGGCCACACCTTCACCCCGAGCCCCGACGGCCGCTACGTGGTCGCCGAGACCGAGTACCAGTACGCTCCCATCCGCATCTTCGACCTCCAGCCCGCCCTCGACGGCGAGGTGACCAACATTCGCACGCCGATTTCCGCCTGGACCGCCGACTGGCAGAACCTGGTCCACAACCACGAGGTGCGCTGGCCGTACGTCTTCGCCTCGGGCTATCTCGACGGCCTGCAGATCTTCTCGCTCATGGACCCCGAGAACCCCGTCACGGTCGGCTACTACGACACCTACATCGGCCCGCCCAACAAGGACCGCACCCCCGTCTTCAACGGTGCCTTCGGGGTCGACGTCCGCAACGCCGACGGCCTGATCGTCGTCAGCGACATGTCCACCGGCCTCTGGACCTTCCGCATGGACGGATTCAGCGGCTGGAACGGCGAGGACTGGGGCGTGCCCAACATCTCGTCGGTCCAGGACTGGGACCGGGGTCCGATCCGGCGGCCCGTGAGCTGAACGGCGGAGGTCGAGAGGGATGAGCATGACTGGATCTGGGCGACCGGGAGGGTTCGCGGCGCTGGCCGTGATGCTGGTCGTCGCGGCACCGATCCGGAACGCCGAGGGGGGCTGGGGCGTGGCCGACTTGCCGACCGAGGTGGCCGGGGACGTGGCCGTGTGCGCCGTCCCGCCCGGCCCCGAGTACTACCAGTTCCCCATGGTCTCCACCCGGCGGGTTCCGGGGACCGGCAACGCCTCCGGCGTCGCCCAGGTCGCCTTCGCCCAGTCGCCCTACGGCGTCGCCCTCGGGACGGACGGCAGCTACCGCTACGACTTCAGCATCCGCTTCGAGCGCCTCAAGCTGGCCCGAGGCGGCACCTACGTCGTGTGGACCACCACGCCCGAACTGGACCAGATCGCCCTGGCCGGCGAGCTGGCCGACCCGGCCGCGTTTTCGGGTCAGGTCGCCTGGAACAAGTTCCTCGTCGTCGTCACGCTGGAGCCCGCCTTCGACCCGGACGCGACCATGTGGACCGGCCCGATCGTCATCCGCGGCATGTCCCGCAGCGGCATGATGCACACCATGGCCGGCCACGGCCCCTTCGAAGAGAAGAACTGCGCCGCCTACGGGTATGAGTAGGTTGCCATGTGTGACGACTGAGGAGACGGCAAACATGAGCGAGATTCTAGTCGCCGAGAGGGCCTACCTGAAGGAGAATCAGGAACGACTGCGTCGCCAGTATCCTGGGCAATACCTCCTCATAAAGGGTGCGAGGGTGCATGGTGCCTACGACACGCGAGAGGCGGGAGTCGTCGCCGGCGTACAGCGTTTTCCTGACGCCCGGGAGTTTTTGGTTCGCTCTGTCGACCAGCCGGAGGATCCGGTGGTGAGCAACCCCGCCCTTTCTCTCGGGATACCACTGAGTTGCTCGTCCTAACGGGACGTGCCACCACCCAGGACGGCGATCCTGACAGGGCGGGCCTTCAAGCGCGGGGACCGCTCCTTCGGGTCGCGCTCTCTGTGCTGGATCAGCAGGCTGACATCCTTAGCGCTCGTGGAGATGTTGTCCCGGTGGTGAATGGCCTCGCGCTGATTGACTCGGGCGCATCCGCGACATGCGTTGATGATGGGGCAGCGGTCGGTGCCGGCCTCCCCGCAGTGGACACAGCGCGCATGGCGTCTGCGTCTGGCCCATCCGAGGTCAGTGTCTACGCGGGGAAGATCGCATTGCCGGGCGCATCCGATGGCACCAGCGCGGTCATCAACGCTCACCAGGCACTTGGAGTCAACATCAGAGAGCAGGGAATCATTGCCCTTATTGGGCGAGATATCCTCAGCTCCTGCATCTTGATATACAATGGGCTGGAAGCGCAGTATACGCTGGCGTTCTAGGGTACGGTAATGTCATTCGGTCAAGTTCGCGCCACCTCGGTTACCCCTGCGATGGCGTTAGCTGCGGCCGCCCTCCTTCTCGCTGCGGTGCCGCCCGCCATGGCCCAGCAGATGGACCACGCCGCCCACGCCATGCACGACATGGGCGGCGGCTGGCGCATGCCCCCCATGGACCCGAACATGCCCATGATCCCGGGTCTGGAGATGGCGCTGCCCCCGGTCGAGCCGTTCCTCGCGGCGGCGGGGGTCGATGTCATGACGCTGCCCGAGGCCCGGCCCAGCGAGGTCGTCCATCTCGCACTAGGCGACACGTTCGATGTGGATGTGACCATCGTGCGCCGCACCCTCCACGGCCACACGGCGGCCATGTACGGCTACAACGGCCAGCATCCGGGTCCGCTCATCCATGCGCCGCAGGGATCGACCGTCGCGGTGCGCGTCACGAATCGGATCGAGCTGCCCACCACCGTCCACTGGCACGGTCTTCGCCTGGAGAGCCGCTTCGATGGTGTGGCGGGGCTGACCCAGGACCCCATCGAGGTCGGCGAGTCGTTCACCTACGAGCTGCGCGTTCCCGACGCCGGGATGTTCTGGTACCATCCCCACATGCGCGAGGACCTCCAGCAGGATCTGGGGCTGTACGGCAACCTGCTCGTGTCGTCGCCCGACCCGGACTACTACGCGCCCGTCCACCGCGAGGAGATGCTCGTCCTGGACGACATCCTCATGGACGACCGGGGCCTGATCCCGTGGGGGAAGGAGGCGCCGACCCACGCGCTGATGGGCCGCTTCGGCAACGTGATGCTCGTGAACGGGGCGACGGGACACGGGCTGCAGGTGCAGCCGGGCGAGGTGGTCCGCTTCTTCATGACCAACGTGGCCAACACCCGCACCTTCAACGTCACCTTCGGGTCGGCGCGGGTGAAGCTGGTCGCGTCGGATGTGAGCCGCTTCGAGCGCGAGAGCTGGGTGTCGAGCGTGGTGATCGCGCCGGCCGAGCGGTATGTGGTGGACGTGGTCTTCCCGGAGGAGGGGGAGGTGGCGATCGCGAACACGATCCAGGCCATCAACCACTTCCGGGGCGAGTTCTACCCGCATGTGGACACGCTGGCGCTGGTCACGGTCGCCGGGCCGCCCGTCGCCGACGAGGTCACGGAGGCCCATGCGACGCTGCGCGGCATAGAAGAGGTGGCGGTCGAGGCGGCGGCCATGCGCGAGCATCAGAGCCGCGAGGCGGACTACACCCTCGAAGCCACCGTGCGGGTCCAGGGACTTCCTCTCCCGATCATCCGCTCGATGGAGATGGACACCCTCTACATCCCACCCATGGAATGGAACGACGCGATGCCCATGATGAACTGGCTCTCTTCGGGGACCCAGGTCACCTGGATCCTGCGGGACCTCGGCACCGGACGCGAAAACGGCGACATCGAGTGGACCTTCCGCCGGGGCGACCTCGTGAAGATCCGCGTCTTCAACTCGCCCGACTCGTTCCACCCGATGAACCACCCCATCCACGTGCATGGCCAGCGGTTCGTGGTTCTCGCGCGCGACGACGTGCCCAACGACAACATGGTCTGGAAGGACACCGCGATCGTTCCCGTCGGGTCCACCATGGACATCCTCGTCGAGATGTCGAACCCCGGCGACTGGATGCTGCACTGCCACATCGCCGAGCACCTGCACGCGGGCATGATGTTCAACTTCACGGTGGAGGGCTGAGGGTGGGGATCGCGACCGGACGATGACCGACACGGTCGATCCTGCGAAGCGAAGCGAGATCATGTCCCGGATTCGAAGCCGGGACACAAAGCCCGAGATGATCGTCCGCCGGATCGCCCACGGGCTCGGCTTTCGCTTCCGCCTGCACCGCAGGGACCTGCCCGGCTCCCCGGACCTCGTGTTCCCCCGCTACAAGTCCGTGATCATGGTCCACGGCTGCTTCTGGCACCGCCACCCCGGTTGCAAGTACGCCACCAGCCCCAAGACGCGCGTCTCCTTCTGGGAGAACAAGTTCAAGGGCAACGTGGTCCGGGACCGGCGCAACGAGACCGCCCTGCACGACCTCGGCTGGCGCGTCCTCGTCATCTGGGAGTGCGAGACCAAGGACAAGGAGACGGTCGCGGAGCGGATCGAGGGGTTCCTGCTGCGCGGGGAGGGCGGGGAGGTGCCGGGCTGAGTCGCCCGCGTTGCAATCTTGTCGCTGTCGCCAAGCGCTACCTCGTGGATCCGTTGCTGGATCCGTTGCTGGCAGTTTGTCCGCCATAATCGGGCGAAGATGGCGGACAAACCGGGATCGAGTGCTGCTCACGCTTGCCTTTCCTCGATCATCCGAACAATGTCCCCCACGACCTTCTCGAACTCTTCAGGCACCCTTTCGGGCCGCCCCGCGAGTTGTCGCAGCGCAGCCAGCAACGGCACGAACTCTCGGCAATCCTCGGCACTCTGGGCGAGCGCGTCCGCGAAGACGCCCGGCGTTGCACCGGCGGCCATCAGATCAATCGTGTCCCAGACAACCTTACCTACCATCTCATGGTCGGCGATATCAAGGTCATCGCACATCCTTCGGAACACTTGGGACGCGGCCAACTCCTCACCCTCGAGTACGAGCGCGTGTATCCGGTCCCCCATGGCACGCCATGTGACGGGTATTCCGCTTTGCCCGGCAATGTCCCCGAAGTCTCGGACCAGAACATCGCACGCTTCGAGGGCTTCTCGCCCGCGTCGCATTCGGTTCAGGCTCTTGGCTTTCAATTCCATGGCCATGGCCACCTCCCGCCTAAGGTCTGGCCGATCGCTTGTCCGGTAACGGCGAACGACATCGTCGTAGACTGCGACCGCCGCCTCGCCTCCACCCATCGTCATCTGTGCGGCTGCCTTCTTGGTCAACGCGCTGGCGACCTGAACTTGGACATCGGGCTCGCTGTCCGCGCTGAACCGTTCGATGAGATCATCCCAGATCGCGGTCGCCGAGCGCATTGATTCGGGTGGATCGACTCCGGCCACCGCGGAGCCCTTGTTTCTCAATGACACCTGCGCTCCCCCCTGTGAACTCACCTCAACCGCTCCCCACCCGCCACCCCCACCTCCCCGAGCGCGACCCCGTTGTCGGCGAGATGGTCCGCGTCCGCACACGGCGGTGGCTGGTCGAGCAGGTCGTCCCGGCCTCCGACGCCGGCGAGTCCTCACGGGTCCGCCTCGCGTGCGCCGACGACGACGCGCAGGGTCAGGAGCTGGAGGTCTTCTGGGACTGCGAGCTCGACCGTGCCATCCTCGACGACGAGCCCTGGTCCGACCTCGGCGAGCGCGGCTTCGACAGGCCCGAGTACTTCGCGGCGTTCCTGAACACGCTGCGGTGGAACTGCACGACGGCGACCGATCCTTCGCTCTTCCATGGGTTCGTCCACCACGACCTGTCGCGGGCCTGTCTGGCGCATGTGAGAGACTCGGTTCCCCGCGTCGTTCTTCTGGGTCGGCTTGTCGCTCTACCGGGAGCGCGGGGAGCGCCTGCACGAGGAGACCGTGACCGTCACTGCGCGCTGGATCGAGCCCCGCCTGCGCCGCGGACCGCTCAGGCGCTACCAGGTGGATGCGGAGAGGAGAACACTGGCGCTCTTGGACGAGCTGCTCGAGACCGGGCGGGCCTCCCAGCCGGCAGAGACCGTTCGGCGGCGGCTGACCTTGGCCAAGGATGGTGGCATGTAGGGATCTACGGGTACATCGATGCCTACGCTTACAGGCCGGATTTGCTCGGGAAGCTGTTACGCGCGTTGTCGGCGGCAGGGGAGGAGACCCCAGAAAGGCAGGAGGTTGTCGATGCTCTGGTCGTGGCTGGCGTAACGCAACTCGCGCCTTACTCGGACTGACCAGATCCGCGCGACGAGTGACCGTCCAGATCAGACTGAGGAAGCTCCTTACCAACTCTGCGATCCGGCCACGGCGATAGCCGACGCTCCTACCCAGTACTCGGCCGTGGCGTCAGGCTGGGCCAGCCTGGAGCGCTATCGCCGTGTCCCGTGCTCTTGACCCAGCGTGTTCTGCCCAGATGCGAGGCAGGTGGGAGCGGCACGGGGCGAAGCTAAGGATCTCAGGCACGACCGTCTCCATCCTACGTCGCTGGTAGCCGAACCACCCTATGAGAGTTCGCATTGTGACCTTGACTCGCTCACCGGCGTCGAGTCGTGCGGCGATTCGTCGAAGCCTCTCTGTTCCGCCCGAAGTAGTCATGGCCAGTGTCCCCTGGCCTACGGTTGCCGCGTCGAAAGGTGATCAAGGTCAAGCGGGTCACTCTCGACGTAGTCGCGCGCAGTCAGATCGTCCAGAGTCTGAACCACGCCATCCACGCGGACGAAGCGACCGGGCTTCGACTGCGCTTTGGGTAAAGCTGTCTGGTAGTGCTTCCAACCGCTGGTCTCCAATGCTGCGTCGTCCTCATTCTGAATGAACCAGAACGTCAATTCCACGGTGTCGGCGTCCCACGACGGGGCCGCTCTGACCCGGATCTCGCGGAGAGAGCGGAGGGCGTGCCCCTCGTCGCTATGCTTGTCGTGCTTCAGGAAGATGCGGTCCATGAGCGGCCTGGCGAACGCGACGAAGTCGTCGGGGAACGCCGTCCTGGCTCGCTTGCGCGCCAAGGCGAGGGACAGCCGCCGCGCGTCATCGTCGGTCCGGCATCCCGCAATCCGTTCCCAAACGGCTACAACCGTCTTCTCCACGGTCATGACCCGGTCGAGGTCGGCCACGAGGCCGTGGCGGGCCACTCCCGGGATGAAACCATAGTTCGGCCTTCGACCCCGCCTGATCTCATGGAGCACCAGGTCATCCACCTCGACCAATGGGCTGACCTCGACGAACGGGCGATCAACGCAGCCTCGCACAAGGTCACAGGTCTGAGTCAGGACCGCGAAGCCGCGCACGGCAGCCTCGACGTTGTCAGCTCCGTCGGTGACCGCCACCGCCGCCTCGGCGGTCAGCGGACCTTCGCCGTTGGTCCGAAACAGAAACCAGTGTTCGCCGATGACGCAGTCACCCTGACGCCAAGCCGAAAGCTGCTCGTCGACCCGCTCGCGGCCCGCATGGTCAATCGCTTCCACGCCGCGTGTTCCTTACGGCCCGGGCAGCCCGCGCGCGACCGGGTTCGCGATGCACACGCTCGCTCTTCGCGTCGTAGAGTTCCTCCGGGGGCAGCGGCTTGCGCGCATCCTTGGCCTCGGCACTGAGCCCGGCGAGCGCTGGGAGGGGCCGCGCGCGCC
The DNA here is from genome assembly GCA_963662845.2 of Longimicrobiales bacterium. Taxonomy (GTDB): domain Bacteria; phylum Gemmatimonadota; class Gemmatimonadetes; order Longimicrobiales; family Gaopeijiaceae; genus Bin94. The sequence continues at coordinate 563,811 of CAXXCM010000008.1, forward strand.
CCTGACCGAGTGCCACGCGCGCGTCGTCAAAGCGTTGGGTCGCCAGCATCTCAAGTGGAGTGGTACCCTCGCCGGCATCGAGCAGCACAGCCCGCGTGCTCCGCGCGCTACCCCGGTCGGCAGCGCGGACGATGTTCAGGACCTGGATGATTCGCTCTCGGTTCTCGGTGTTCACGGGCTTTCCGCTGGCCCAGTAGTGGACGCTGCGACGTGAGACTCCCAACAGGTGGCCAAGCTGCTGCCAAGTCAGACCGGAGATTCGACGCAGTTCGGAGACAGCCCTACGAGTCACCTCCGTCTCGGAGCCGGTCCGGGTCCCGGTGAGGTCCCGGTTCAATCCGCACACGGTCGCATCCGCTCTGTGGATGTACGGTGCCTCCCACAGCCTGTACGGCCCGGCAGACGAAGTCCCGGCCACCGACAGCGAACCGCTCACCACGATGACGAATTGCGGGGCATGGCTGCGGCGAGCCGCAGAACCGGAAAACGAGGTCGCGGGATTGCCGGCCGCAGACTCAAGGAGCAGCGGTTGGAGCGTCACGGTTCACCTCCGTAGCGCCGGAGGAATTCGTCCGTTACCGCCCATCGGAAGACGCTGTAGTTGCGCTCGGCGAAGCCCCGCGCTTTCTCGACTACCGAGCTGACGCTGAGCTCGCGACCACGCGCGGGAAAAGACTGGAAGGCGTCGGTGTCAAGGATCCAACTCGGTTCGTCGATCGGGTCCAACCCCCCGGGGTCAACGGTGCTCTGGGCGGGGAGCAGTCCCCAGCGCACGGTCACCTGCCCTTCGTTCTCCGGCAGCACCAATACGTTCTCCGAAATCGCATGGCGAGCATGCTCGGCGAGTGGTGATCCGAGAATGCCCGCCACTTCTGTGCGGACGAGTTGTGGCAGGTCGGTCAAATGCTCCCCGGACACGCGATCGATGTAACGGACGCCTAGGCGGTCCACGACCTTCGGATCGACATGGTCCTTGAGCGCCTGGAGCACGACCTCCAGACGCCGCATGAAGTCGTCCCGGCTCGAGTATCGCGTGGTGTCCAGCGCGAGGAAATCGGGTGCGAGGGTCACGCGCCACGCTCCGCTCGCCTCCATGAAGCGCCATGACGTGTTCGAGCGCGCGTCGGCGACGCCGTGCGGGCCGAAGACGACACCTTGACTCTCCTCGGGCCGCAGAACCGGATAGGAGCCTCGGATGGCCTCCTGAAACGGGGCGATGAACTCCCGCTTCTCCAGCGACGCGATGAGCGGAAAGCGCACTTGGGCGATGACCCGCACGAGCGGCGGGTCAGTCAGCGGAACCTCGGGCGGGGGTGGTCCGGCCAGAGGCGTGTCGGGAGCACTCAGGGGGGACTCGCTTGTCCGTTCAGGGGCTTGGGCCATGCGGTGGCTCGCCTAGGAATCATATCGCAGGATATCCTGTTTGTGAAGTGGACTGTGAAATACGGCCCGAGAGTTGCCCGGCTGCTCCGGGGCAACTGACTTCAACCCACCGTCGGAACCAGCCCCGAGTCCACGATGCGGCGGTCCCGCGTGAGGAGCGTGGCTCCGAGAACACGGGCGGTCGCGACGAGAATCCGATCGGCGGGGTCTTGGGGGAAGGAATCGGGCAGCGTGGCCACTGCGGCTGCCACGGCCGGGGAGGTGCCATGCCGACGCACCAGGGGCGGGGCGACGGCCTTGTCGAGCCAGTCGCGGAGCGGAAGCGTGAGCCGCAGACGGCCCAGACTGTGGAGCGTGGCGATTTCCCAGAGCGAGATGTCCGACACCCGCAGCGGGGAGCTCCCGTCGGCCGCGCCCAAAAGGTGCCGTTGCGCCGGCGACAGTGGCCCGGAGCCATCGAGCCACCAGATGAGGACGTGGGTGTCGAGCAGGACCGTCACTCGCCGCCCACCCAGCCGACCCGTTCGTCCGGCGTCTCGTCGTCTGCGGCGGGGTCGGGGCTTGCGTCGGATCCGGCCAGGCTCTCCCAGTGATGCTCCGGCAGCGCGGGCCCGACGATGTCGCCGACAACGGTGACCGTGCCTTGCAACTCCGACTGGGGCGACCGCGATTCCGCGCCGCTGGGAGGCCAAAGCTCCGCCACCGGACGTCCCCGCTTGAGGATGACGATGCGCTCGCCAGTCTCAAGCACCCGGTCGAGGATGGCCAGACACCGGGCCTTGAAGTAGGTCGCGTTCATTTTCTCCATATGACCAGTATTGGTGACCGGTCATGTCGTGTCAAACAACCTCAACCTCACTCCGGCTCGTTCTTGCTCATGTCCGGGTTGGAAACACTAAGCTCCACCCGCACCCCGTCCCGTCCACGTGATGCGCCGTGTGGGTTTGTTCGCGACCTCTGGGGTTGACCTGACGGGTGCCGGGGGTCTCTCGTCAAGAGCGGTGCCGGCGGGCGACCTTGATCCTAAGCGCCTTGCCCGGCGTGAGGGCGGGATCGTACTTGGGCTTGAGCTTGCCGCGTGGTGAATGCAGTGTGACCTGGGCGAGGTGCAGAAGGGTCGCGATGGTCAGGGCAATCTGCACTTCCGCGAAGCGGCTGCCGATGCACCGGTGCGCGCCCAGGCCGAACGGCGCGTACACGCCCCGCGCCCGGTGCTCGTTCCGCTCGGGAAGGTAGCGGTCGATGTCGAAGCGCAGGGGATCGGGGAAGTGTTCCTCGCAGAAGTGGGGCACGGTGGCGGCGATGATGATCTGCTCGCCGTACGGAATCGTGTGGCCCGCCAGTTCGAAGGTGTTGACGACGTCCCTGAGCACCAGCCCGGCCACCGGATACAGGCGCAGGGTCTCCATCAGGGCCCGGTTCGTCACGTCCATCCCGCGCAGCTTGTTCGGTGACGGACCCTCGCCCTCGAACAACGCGTCCGCTTCGGCCTGCATGGCGGCGTGAACCTCGGGCTGCCGCAGCACCTCGTAGAGCATGAAGGCCGCCGTGGCCCCGGTCGTGTGGAGACCCGCGAGGAACGGCGCGAGGCTGCCGACGCGCAGTTCGTTCTGTGGCAGGAACTGGGGGTCGGCGCGGTGCAGCTCGATCAGGGCGTCGATCAGGTTCGGCTCCGCGCCGGCGCGCAGCCGAGGGTCGTGCGCATTCAGCATCTCCTCGGCCATCCGGCATGTGACGGCCCTCGCACGGCGGACGCTTGGCAGTCGCAGCGTCCACTTGGGGACTCGCCGGGAGGCGTACGCGATGACGGTGTCGACGTAGCGGCTGAGATCATCGAACCGTGCGGATACGGTCGATCCAGTGATCACCCGTGCGGCCTGCTCGGCCAGGATGGGACGCAACGCCGGAAGGATCGCGAACGGCTCCTCCTCGGGCCATCCCGATATTGCGCGTGTGGCGACTCCCGCACTGACGTCGAGGTGTTCGAGCGCGACGTTGTGCGAATAGCTCCTGTTTATGGCCTTGCGCAAGCGAAAATGCTCGCCGCCGTCCATGTTGAGGAGGGCGCGGTGCGCGCGGAGGCGCCGAACCATGGGTGCCATTGCGTCGAGGGAACGCAGGTACAGGCGACTCTGGCGCTGCAGGAACGCGTTCGCCTCCGGGCCGGCCAGAACCGTGATCGCGTCGCCCGGCACGCGGACGCGGAAGACGGGACCGAGGGCGCGGTACTGTTTGGTGAGGAACGCCATCGGATCGGTCGAGAGTCCGATCGCGTGCCCGAGAACCGGCAGGCCTCCGGTGGCCACCGGTTGCCCGGCGAGCGCCTCGGCACGCTCTTCGGGGCCCGGAATGATTGCGCCGGGCTTCGACCCATCGTCCGAATCCGGAGCACCCAGACCGCGGATCGCGTCGGAGACCGTGCGGCCGATCAGGTCCAGGCGTCGCAGGAGGTCGATGCGGTCGGCGACCTCCGCCCTTTCCTCCGGGGACAGGATGCGCTCGAAGATGCCGGAGGCGTCGACAACGGCGATCAGCATCGCGTCGCGCGGGTGCGGAACGTCGTCGGCGAAGAGGATCCCCATGATGCGGCCCTCGACCTCCCGGCCCGCCCGGCCGTCGACCATGGGATATCGGCGGGCTCGCCCCACCAGGCGCGTCAGGGAAAGGAAGCCGCCCGAGTCCTGCTCCAGGATGCCTCGCTCGATCAGGCGGTTGATCGCGTTGTCCTGGACGTTCCCAGCCATCTCGGGCGTGGCGAGGCGTTCGATCCAATGGGCCGTGTCGTGACCGCCGGTCTCCGCAGCGATCACCGCAAGCGCCGGATCGAGGAGATCGTCGTTCAACGGCGTCGAATCGATCAGCACCAGGCGCTCGAGGTCGGTGTCGATCCGGTCTTCCAGCGCCAAATCCATCAGAACGGTCCCGGCGAGCGCGTAGTACAGAACCGAGTCCGAAACGGGTGTCAGCTGCCCGCTCTGTTTGTCGAGCAGGAAGATGAGGAGTTCCTCGGCGAATCTCAGCACGGGCGGATTTTTTCGCGAGTCATGGTTCGTTCCCATGACCATACCGTGGAGCAGGACCGCGTGCAAGCGGTCCCGGTCCGTCGCTGGGAGGCCACCGCTCCGCCACCGGACGTCCCTGGTCTCACGCACCCGGTCGAAGATGGCGACACCGCAACCATCCGAAGTTTGTCCGCCATCTTGGCCCGAATATGGCGGACAAACTTTCCCGGCGACACCCCGGCGACCTCCCCCGACCGCATCCCCACCCCCACCCCACATCTTTCCACCCCGGCTGCCCGCCCCTACCATATTCACCAAATGACTACGCGCACCCCCCCACCCAGAGCCAAGGTCGCCGTCATCGGGGCCGGCATCGTCGGCAACTGTCTCGTCGAGCACCTCGCGAAGCTCGGTTGGGACGACATCGTTCTGATCGACAAGGGCGCGCTTCCGAATCCCGGCGGATCGACGGGGCACGCGTCCAACTTCATCTTCCCGACCGATCACGGGCGCGAGATCGCGCTGCTCACGCTCGAGAGCCAGCGGCAGTACGAGGCCATGGGGGTGAACACGACGTGCGGCGGAATCGAGGTTGCGCGGACCGAGGCTCGCATGGAGGAGCTGCAGCGGCGCATGACCTCGGCGCGGGTGTGGGGCATCGAGAGCGAGCTGCTGACGCCGGCCCAGGTGGTCGCCAAGGTGCCGTTCGTGAACCCCGACGTGATCCTGGGCGGATTCCACACGCCGAGCGTTTCGGTCGTGGATTCGGTGGGGGCGGGGACGATCATGCGGGAGCGGGCGCTGGCCCGGGGCGTGCTCACCGTGCTCGACGAGACGGAGGTGACGGGTCTCGAGGTGGAGCCCGCGCCCTTCGGTCGACCGCGGATAAGGGCGGTGACGACGACGCGGGGGACGATCGAGGTGGACCACGCGGTCATCGCGTGCGGTGCCTGGAGCCCGAGGGTCGCCGCCATGGCCGGAGCCACGATCCCGCTCACGCCGGCGGTGCACCAGATGGCCGACTTCGGCCCGGTCGAGATCCTCGTGGGGACGGGCAACGAGATCGGCTACCCCATCGTGCGCGACATGGACTCGTTCATGTACGAACGGCAGAGCGACGGGGCGATGGAGGTCGGCTCCTACGCGCACCGGCCGATTCTGATGCACCCCGACGACATTCCCTCGGTCGCCGAGGCGGAGCGTTCGCCCACCGAGCTGCCCTTCACGCCCGACGACTTCGCGCCGCAGCTCGAACGGGCCCGCGAGATCATGGGAGAGCTTCTGGCCGGCACCGAAATGCAGTACGCCGTGAACGGCCTGCTCTCGCTGACCCCCGACACGCAGCAGGTGCTGGGCGAGACGGCCGAGGTGGCCAACCTGTGGTCGGCGGCGGCGGTGTGGGTGCGGGAAGGCCCCGGATCGGCGCGACTCTTGGCCGAGTGGATGACCCACGGCTATCCTCGCATCCTGGATCCGCACGGCTCGGACGTGACGCGCTTCCAGCCGCACGAGCGCAAGGGGCACCACGTCCGCACGCGCTGCCGCGAGCACTTCACCAAGACGTATGGAATCGTGCATCCGCGCGAGCAGTGGGAGTCCGCCCGCGGGATCAATCGGTCCCCGTTCCACCCCCGGACCGAGGCGCTCGGCGCGGAGTACTACGAGGCGCGGGGATGGGAACGCCCGCAGTGGTACGCGTCCAACCAGGATCTGGTGGCGCGTTACGGCGTCCCGGATCGGCCGCACGAGTGGGACCGCCGCTGGTGGTCGCCGATCATCAACGCGGAGCACCTGCACCTGCGCGAGAAGGTGGGCGTGGTCGACCTGGGGGCGTTCCAGATCTTCGACGTCTCCGGGCCGGGCGTGGTTCCCTACCTGGAATCGCTCACAGTCAACAGGTGCGACCGTCCGGTCGGAAGCTCGATCTACACCCCGCTGCTCACCCCCGACGGCGGCTTTCGCGCCGACCTGACCATCCAGAGGCTGACATCGGACCGGTTCCGAATCGTCACCGGCGTCTTCGACGGCGCGCGCGACGCGTTCTGGTTCCGCCGGCACCTGCCGACCGACGGTTCGGTCCAGTTCCAGGACCGGTCATCCGCGATCTCCACCCTCGGCGTTTGGGGACCCGACGCGCACGCGCTGCTCTCCAAGATCGCGGATCGCGGACTCGGCCAGGGGGAGTTCCGCTACGGCACCGCTCGGGACGTGCTGATCGACGGGATTCCCGCGACGATGTTGCGGATTTCCTATGTGGGCGAAGGGGGCTGGGAGATCTACACCCGCACGGAACACGGTCTGGCCCTTTGGGACGCGGTTTGGGGCGCGGGCCGGGAGTTCGATGCGCGGCCCGTCGGAATCGGCGTCTACGGTACCACCGGGCGAATGGAGAAGGGTTACCTGCTGATGGGTTCCGAGCTCACGTCCGAGTACTCGCCCGTCGAGGCGGGGCTGGCCCGTCGCGGCGTCAAGCGGGCGGACTTCATTGGCAAGGCCGCCTACCTGAAGGCTCGCGAACGGGGGCCGGCGGCGAGGGTCTGCACGCTCACCATGGACGACCACACGAGCCAGGCGGGCATTGCGCGCTTCCCCACCGGCGGCAACGAACCGATTCTGACGCGGGACGGGGACCGGATCGTGGACGCCCACGGGAGGGAGTCGCGCGTCACCTCCGCCGGAATGGGTCCGTCCGTGGGCAGCTATCTGCTGATGGCGTACCTGCCGGTGGACCACGCCCGCGTCGGCGAACGGCTGCAGGTCATGTACATGAACGAGTGCTTCCCCGTGACCGTGGCGGCGGTTGGCGGGGCGCTGTTCGATCCGACCGGCGCCCGGATGAGGGCGTAGCCGCTACCTGGTCGCGTCCTCGCCCCGCGCGAACGCGACTTCGCGCGCGCTCGGGTTGACCGAGGGCCGGAACGGGATCTCGCAGACCCGCGCCCAGTCCGGTTCGCCCGCCTCGCTCGCGTATTCGTCCGGCAGCCGAACCGTGAGCTCGGTGCCGATCGCCGACTTTGTCACCGGGACGTACCCCATCGCGATGTTGCAGCCGAGCTCGGGCGCGTGCCAGGGCGAGGTCAGGTAGCCGATCGGGTCGCCGCCGTCCGCACCGGACACCAGCCAGAAGTCGGGGGCGTAGTCGTCGATCGGCCTGCCGCCCATCTTCATCCCCACCATGACCATGGCGAACGGGGGCCGCCCGGCGTCGATCTCGGCTCGCATGCGTTCGAGCGCGGCCCGGCCGATGTAGTCCCCCTCCTTCTCACGCGGCACCTGGTACCCGAGGTTGCACTGGAACGGCACGGTCTCGTGGTCCATGTCCTGTCCCCACGACAGAATGCCCGCCTGGATGCGACGCTGGTGCCCGGGAGCGATCACCATCAGCTCGTGCGCCTCGCCCGCTGCGAGCACCGCCTGCCACAGCTTCTCGGCGTGCAGGGTGGCGTCGCGCAGGTAGATCTCGTAGCCCTTCTCGCCCGAGAATCCGGACTGCGAGATCACCACCGCGCACCCAGCGATCTCCGCCTCCAGAAGCCCGTAGTAGGGGATTTCGCGGATCGCATCGCCCACCAGGTCGGCCATCAGCGCCAGCGATTTCGGCCCCTGGATCTGGACCGGACAGACGTCGATCTCGTCGATCGCGACGTCCATTCCCATCCCCACGTTCACGCCCTGCAGCCAGAACAGCAGGTCGGAGTCCGCCAGCGAAAACCAGAACTCGTCCTCGGACAGGCGCAGCAGCACGGGATCGTTCAGGATGCCTCCCCGCTCGTTGCAGAGGATGACGTACTTGCCGTGCATCGGCTCGATGCGGGTGGCGTCGCGGGTGATGACGTAGTCGGTGAACCGCTCTGCATCCGGTCCCTTGACGCGGATCTGACGCTCGACGGCGACGTTCCAGAGCGTGACGTGCTTCGTGAGCGCCTCGTGCTCGGCGGCCGCGCCACCGTCCTCGGGCCGCACGTAGCCGCGAGGATGGTAGACCCGGTTGTAGATCGTCGCGCGCCAGCAGCCCGCCTGGTGGGACAGGTGCCAGTACGGCGACTTGCGTACGCGGGTGGAGATGAGCATTTCGACCGCTGTCCGACCGCTCTGGCGCAGGTTGATCGGGACGATTCGGTCCGACTGATCCACGGTGCCTGGCTGTTCGTTCACGGTGCCTCCTCGGCTCTGGGCGGGTCCTCGGGTCCGGGCGTACCTTGGTCGCTCGCGGAGCCCCGGTCAAGGACAAACCTTGAACATCAGCCGTCACGGTTGCAGCTTCCCAAGAGCACTGCTTTCTTCGGCTACCCCGGGGACTAGGGGCAGAACCGGGTTCGTCGTACACACTTCTCACGCTGACCAAAGGACTGTCCGACGATGAGCACCCAGAAACGCTTCGATTCCATCAGCGCCACCAAGACCTGGAGCCAGAGGCCGGAATCCCGATCAGGCGACCGGGATCTGCTGCCCCGGATGTTCGGAGAGGACACCTTCGGGCTGGGCGAGATGCAGTCGCGGCTGCCGGAAAACGTCTACAAGCAGATCCTCAGAACGATCGACCACGGCGAGGAACTCGATGGCAGCATCGCGGACAGCGTCGCCGCCGCAATGAAGGACTGGGCGATCTCCCGGGGCGCGACGCACTACACGCACTGGTTCCAGCCGCTCACTGGGAGCACCGCCGAGAAGCACGACTCGTTTCTCAAGGTTGGCCGCGGCGGCCGCGCGATCACCGACTTCGGCGGCGACGAGCTCGTGCAGGGCGAGCCCGACGCGTCCTCGTTCCCTTCGGGCGGACTGAGGGCGACCTTCGAGGCCCGCGGCTACACCGCGTGGGATCCGACCTCGCCCGCGTTCATCCTGGGCGGCGAGTCGGCCACCTACCTCTGCATTCCGACCGCCTTCTCCAGTTGGGCGGGCGAGAGTCTTGACGCGAAGATCCCGCTGCTGCGGTCCATCGACGCCCTCGACCGCGTCACGCGCCGCGCCCTCAAGCTCTTCGGGGTCGATTCCGGACGGGTGACGGCCAGCCTGGGGCCGGAGCAGGAGTTCTTCCTTCTCGACCGCGAGTTCTACTACCGCCGTCCCGATCTCATGACCTCGGGCCGCACTCTCTTCGGAGCCAAGCCGCCCAGGGGACAGGAACTCGACGACCACTACTTCGGCTCGATCCACGAGCGGGTGCTGGCGTGCATCCAGTCCGTCGAGATGGACCTCTACCGGCTCGGCGTGCCCATGAAGACCCGCCACAACGAGGTGGCGCCGGGGCAGTACGAGATGGCGCCGGTCTACGAGAACGCGAACGTCGCCTCCGACCACCAGCAGCTGACGATGCGGGTGCTCGAGCGGAACGCCCGTCGGTATGGGTTCATCTGCCTGTTGCACGAGAAGCCCTTCGCGGGGATCAACGGGAGCGGCAAGCACGTCAACTGGTCGTTCGGCACCTCGGGTCGGAACCTCATGGATCCGGGCGACACCCCGCACGACAACCTCATGTTCCTCTTCTTCTGCACGGCGGTGATGAGTGCGGTGGAGAAGCATCAGGACCTGCTCCTGGCCAGCGTCTCGACCGCCGGGAACGATCACCGTCTTGGCGCGAACGAGGCCCCGCCATCGATCATCTCCGTCTTCCTGGGCAGCCAGCTCGAGGACATCTTCAACCAGCTTGAAGAGTCCGGTTCCGCCAAGGAGCGGGAGCGCGAGGGCCTGCTCGGCCTGGGGGTCAACGTGCTCCCCGACCTGCCGAGGCACTCCGGGGACCGCAACCGCACGTCTCCCTTCGCCTTCACGGGGAACAAGTTCGAGTTCCGCGCGGTGGGTTCGTCCGCCAGCATCTCGCTTCCGGCGACGGTCCTCAACACCATCGTGGCCGAGGCGATCGACCAGTGGACCGACGTGCTGGAGCCAATCGTCCATGCCGGCACCTCGATCGAGGACGCACTCTGGACGCTCCTCTCCAACGAGATCCCGTCCTTCAAGCGGATCATCTTCAACGGCGACAACTACTCCGACGAGTGGGTCGAGGAAGCCGCCCGCCGCGGTCTCCTCAACACGGGCTCGACGGTCGAGGCGCTCCCGGCCCTCGCGTCGCACAAGAACGAGAAGCTCTTCGCCAAGTACGGGGTGCTCTCGCCGCGTGAGCTCGACGCCCGTCTGGAGGTCCTCACCGAGCAGTACTTCATCAAGATCAACATCGAGGGCGAGACGGCGGCCCGCATCGCTCGCTGCATGATCCTGCCGGCGGCGGTCGCCTACCTGAACCAGCTCACGTCGGCGCGGAGCGGCTCGGCGGCGGCCGGAGCCTCCACGACGGGACTCGACAGCAGCATCGCCCGGGTCGCCGGACTCGTGGACGAGCTCAGCGCCGCGCTGGACGAGCTCGACGCCCAGAACGAGGAGCTCGGCGGCGACGAGGTGTCGTCGAAGGTGATCCACATGCGCAACAACGTGATCCCGGCGATGAACACGGTGCGCGAGGTGGCGGATCGGATGGAGAAGGTGATTCCCGACGATCTGTGGCCGCTGCCGACGTACCGCGACATGCTGTTCGTGAAGTAGCTCGGAAGGGCGACCCATAGTGCGCAGCAGGATCCTGGCCGGAGTGGCCGGGGCTGCGGTTCTGGCCGCAGGCACATGGCTGATCACGGTGGGCAGCGGAGGGGGGCCGGACGCGGAGGATGGTGCGGTCGTGGCGCTGGGGGACCCGCAGGCGGTCTGGCCCGAGCCCTTCTCGGTCGTCTCCACGGTGCGCGAGTTCCCGGACGGCCGGGTGCTCGTGGCCGACCCGCTGGGACAGGTCGTCGTTCGTCTGGATCTGGGCACCGGCGCCGCCGACACGATTGGAGCCGTTGGCGAAGGACCCGCCGAGTACCGGCAGCCCGACGCCGTCTGGCCGCTCCCCGGCGGCAGGACGCTGCTGGTCGATCTGGGCAACGGACGGCTCACGGAGCTGGGCCCGGAGCTGGAGTTCGGCGCGACCAGACCCTACAGCATCGGCGACCTCTCGCGGGGTGAAATCGTGCTGGTGCTGCCGCAGGCCGCCGACGACCGGGGCAGGCTGTACTTCCGGGGCTTCGCGATGGGTGGAATGGGGGCCGACTCCTCCAGCATTCTGCGCCTGGATCGGGAGTCCGACGCGTTGGACTCGGTGGCGTCGTACGGGCTGCCGGAGACGGTGCGGGAGACGAGCGGTGGACCCGGCGAGCAGAACGAGCGGATCAGTCCGGTTCCCCTGTCCCCGACCGACGCCTGGGGGGCGGCCCCCGACGGACGGTTGGTGATCGCGCGGTCGGGCGACTATCACGTCGACTGGATCGCCGAGGACGGGTCGGTCACCAGCGGCCCGCCGATTCCGTACACGCCCGTCGCCATCGGGCGCGCGGAGCGCGAGGAGTGGGCTCACGAGCGGCTGGAGACGGGGGGCGGACTCGGGATCGGGATCAGCAACGACAACGGCCGCATCACGGTGCGCGCCTCCCGGGGCGTCGCGTCGGACGACGACCCGGATCTGGACGGCTACCCGTGGCCCGAGGTCAAGCCGGCCTTTTACGGCGGAACGATTCCGGTGGATGGCCGTGGCCGCGCCTGGGTGCGCAGGCACCGCGAGGGCGGCGAGGCTCCCAGGTATGATGTCTTCGACGGCGCTGGCGAACGTCGGATGACCGTCGAACTGCCGATGAGCCGCCGCGTGGTTGGCTTCGGCGACGGCGTGCTGTACGCGATCCGCATGGACGAGTACGGCCTTCAGACGCTGGAGCGCTACGGGCTGCCCTGACCGAGGCCGAGAGTCCCGTCCCGAAGCGTCGCGCGCACGCCGTCGGCTGCCGTGAGCCGGGCGATGCCGCGTTTGCCGACCCGCAAGAGGGGGATTGTGTCGTAGCCGAGTTCGTCAGCTATGAGCAGGCCGAGCACCAGGATCGCGTCAGGGCGTGCCACCACGATCCCCGCCGGCGCCACGCGGTTGCGGAGGAGTTCCAGCATCACTGCGCTGGACGAGCTGGAACCTATCGTGCGCTCCATCACCAGGATGCGCTCGCCCAGCCTCGTGCCGTGCTGCGGATGGCGAGGATCGCTGACCCGCCCCGTGACGGGGTCGACCCCGCCCCAGAAGCTGATCGGTTTCTCCAGCACGAGGAGGCGTCCCTCGCCGGAACCGGGGTGGATGGTGGTGCCTAGTATTCGCACGTATTAGGCCGGTTGACGACTTGCTCTTCGCCAGCTTACCATTGGCTGACTGGCAACTTGGGGATTCGGGACGGCAGCATGATCAGTCGTGCCTCCCGTATCGAAGGCAAAGGAACTCTGATGTTGCGAACCAACGGCCAAGTTCGAACACGGGATCACCTCCTTGCTGGCATTGCGGTGCTTTCCATCATGGCCTGCGACCAAGGGCCAGCGGGCCCTGGCGCGCCTCTGACGACGGAAGAGGTGGAGGCGCTCCTCGAGGCGATGTATTCCGTCTACACGCCCCCCAGTGGTTCTCAGGAACTCGCGCCGGGTGTCAATGTCTTGGATTGTCCGTTCGGTGGCGAGATGCGGCTCCACTTCAGTCCCAGCGACGTTAGAACGGAAATTGCGGCCGATACGTTTCGCGTGACCATCACGATGGTTCGGCAGTACTCCGACTGCAAGACGTTGGGCAAGGGCCTCAACTTTACCTTGGGCGGAAGTCTGGACGACTCCACGGAAATGGTCTCAATCGGACCGCTTGATCAACCGGGCGGGGTGCCCCGGTCCTTCGAACAAACCATGACGGGATCCGTTGACTGGGCTTTGGCGGGTCGTACGGGCGTGTGCGAGGTCCGGCTGATAGGGTCGATGTCGCTGGATCAGGCCCTGAATGAGTTCGTGGTCACCACTTCTGGAACGATATGTGGCTTGCCGCAGGAACGTCGAGTGGTAATCGGAGTCGGAGTCACTTGAACCGGAATCGGCTGGGGTGAGGCAGTCTGTCACGGTGCCCGCCCAGATTGGTGCTTGGGCATCTTCAGCTCCACAGAGTCTCGTCCCGCATGACTTGGGCGCGGGAGGCCGACCGGACGCAGTCTTCTAGGCTCCCGTAGACCACCCCGTAGCCGGTGTTGGCTGGGGTGTAGTGCGCGAACTTCCCCGAGTTCGTCATGAGGACGCCGTTGGTCGGCGGCAGGATCGGTGTGACGACCACGCAGGTGTCGACCACGATCTCGACGCCGGCCTCCTCGAAGCGGCGTAGGCGGTCGGCGGCTTGGAGCTGGTGGTGCTCGGTGCGGCCGGTGCACACGTAGAAGGGCACGGCGAACGGCGCTGCCGGCAACAGCGCTTCGAGCCGCGCGAACTCGTCCAGCGAGAAGTGGGGGCTGCCCACCGCCACCGCGTCGATGCGGCCGGTTGGGGCCGTGCTGAGCGTGTCGCGGGCGGCGCGGAGCGCGCTCGGGGTCAGGGCGAAGACGGTCTGGGGTGCCGTGCCGCCCAGGGCCGTGCGCACGTCCGGCGCCTCCGGGGTCACGCCCTCCACGTGGAACAGGCCCACGGCGCCGGACGATGCCGCTGCGGCTCCCATCGCCTTGAGCTGGTCTTCCGTGACGCCCTCGGGCAGGCCCGCAACCACCGCCACGCGGTCGTCCACCGTGGCACCGAGCCAGGTTCCCACCACGGGGTAGAAAACATCCTGCCCCTTGAGTTCGGGGGCGATGGCGTCCGTGTCGACGACGACCGTCGCGCGACGCTGTTCGTCGAGGTGGAGACCCGTGCGCGGGGCGCGCCCCGCAATGGCGCAGCAGATGTCCATGAAGTCGCCGTAGCGGTTGGTTCTGGCGCCCAGCACCGAGTTGGCGAAGGCCACCGCGTTGCTTTCGCCCCATGCGACGTGCTCGCCCAGTGCTGGACGGTGTCCGGCCTGGTAGGGGGCACAGGTCCAGGTCGGCGCGCAGCCAAGCGCTTCGTAGGCGCGCATCAGACGCAGCGCCATCTCGCGTCGGTGACCCCGCGCCCGCACCCGCGCCGGATTGAGGAGATCGAGCGCGCCCACGTTCAGGGTGGCCGGCACCGACACCCTGCCGTCCAGTTCGACCAGCCGCTCGGCGAACTCGACGCCGCCATCGCCATGGTAGAGGCACCCGTCGATGTGAGATGACTCGATTTCGACGAGTTCGCGGGCGCCCAGGATCTCGCCCATGCGGACGACCACCCTCATCGCCATCCGTTGGGCGGGACCGCGCTCTCCCGAGAGAGTGGCGGTTTCCAGAGGCGTGAGCTGCGGCGACCCTCGATGCATTACCTTTCCGCATGGAACGGGTGGGAACTTGCGTCCGGGTGGTACGGTAACACCGCCATGCATTCCGGGGCACAGGACGTTCCACGACACCAGGGAGGATCAGACATGAACAGATCGACGAACCGGGCGGGACTCCTGCTCTTAGCCGCGCTTCCCTTCGTGCTTTTCTCGGCATCGTGCAAGGACAGCGCCACCGAGCCCAGCGACGACATGTCGAGCGACGAGGCGGAATGGCTGTTCGTCTCCATATCACACCTGCTGATCGACGTGACCACGGACGTGGGCGGTGCCGCGACGGGTGGCGCGAGCGCCCAGGCGATCGAAGTCCAGGTCGCGTGTCCAGCGGGTGGATCGGCCGAGGCGGTGATCACGGGCGGAGACCTGCCTGCTGGCGACACGGCGCGTCTCGCGATCCAAGTCGTGCTCACCCCCACCGACTGCTCGTTTATCGGGGAGGGCTACACCCTGACGATGAACGGTGCCCCCAACGTGACCATCGAGTTTGTAACCAGCCTCGCCGGAGCCTTGGACGACATCACGATCAATAGCACGGTGCAAGGCACGGTCGCGTGGGAGATCGCCGATCGCTCCGGCAACTGCGAAATCGACATGGAGCTGTCAGCGACGCTCGATCCGTCCGATCCGGATTTCGCCGCCAACTATGTCGGCACGGTGTGCGGTTTCCAGTTGGAGATCGTCGGTGTCCGGCTGGGGGGCACGCCCGAAGGCATCGCGGGGCGCTTGCGGGGCGCGTAGCCCTAGCCCGCACCGTGGGGGACTCGGCAGCCGAATTCGCTCGCATCGTAGCCCACGAGGGGATCGCCCAGCAGAGTGGGTACGCCCGACGGGGTTCACGGAGCCCGCAGGGTGAGCAGATCGGCGTCTCGCGCGAGGGGCGACCGATTGTGGCGCACAGGATCGGCAGCGGTGCGCCGAGGGTGAGCCTCATCGGCGGCTGTCACGCCGACGAGCCGGTGGGGCCGCGATTCCTGCGGTGCCTGGTGCGCCATCTGACCAGCGAGGACGGCGCCGCCCTGTGCCGCGCCGCAACGTGGTCGATCATCCCCCACGTCAACCCAGACGGCGCGGTCGCGAACGCAGCCTGGCAGACGCCGGGCGCGGCGCACTACGATGTTGCGGCCTATCTGCGCCACCGGGTGCGGGAACTGCCCGGCGACGACATCGAGTTCGGCTTCCCGCGCGACGAGGACGACGCCGGCGCGCGCCCCGAGAACCGCGCGGCATGGAAGTTCTGGCGGGCGGGCGCGCCCTACGATCTGCATGTCAGCATGCACGGCATGGGCATCGCGGCGGGGCCGTACTTCCTGGTCGAGCGATCGTGGTGGCCACGGTGCGGCGAGATGGCCCAGGCGCTCACTCGCGACGTGGAGGCGGCCGGGTACGCGCTGCACGACGTCGAACGCCACGGCGAGAAGGGGTTCCATCGCCTGGGCCGCGGCTTCTGCAGCCGCCCCGACTCCCGCGCGATGAAGCGGCACTTCGTCGGTCTGGACGACCCCGCCACGGCGGCGCGGTTCCGTCCCAGTTCGATGGAGGCGGTGCGCAAGCTGAGCGGCGGCGACACCCTGACGCTGGTGACCGAGATGCCGCTGTTCATGACGCCTGGCGTCGGCGAGGAACTCGGACCGCCCGACCCTGTCTTGCTGAGGTGGCGGGAGCGCATCGACCGGTGGCACACACGGCTTGTCGCGGTGCGCGGCGAGGCCGACACAGGCCGCGTTCAAGCGGCAATCCAGAAAGAAGCGGAAGCGGCCGGACTCACGGCCATGCCGGTCCGCGACCAGATGCGCTTCCAGTGGGCTTTCATCCGGGCCGGGCTTGAGGCTGTTGGGGCGGCGGTCACCTGACCCTCGCCCCGCAAGGCGCTCTCAGAACGGATCGCGGGTGCTCAGCTCCGGAAAAAACGCGAAGTCGCGGTCCCTAGTCAGTAACTCTTCCACGCCGTGGGCCAGGCAGATCGCGGCCACGCGGGCATCGTGGACAACCGGGCCGCGCACACGCGGACGGCGCACGAAGCGTTCGAGGATGGCGGCGAAGCCACCTGTTTCGCCGATCAGTCGGTTCGAAGGCGAATCGATCCAGGCCTGCAACTGGTTCCACGCCTCGTCCGGCGAGGATTCGGCACCGTGCCAGATCCGCCGGTTGGTCACCACGCTGAGGAACTCGTAGCAGCACGGCCAGGGAATCGCCCACCACCGGCTTCCCTCCGCCAACTCCCGCAGCACGCGGTCGGCCACTTCGTGTACGCTGGATTCGCGGCGGTGCGCGTACACCAGAACGTTCGTGTCAACCGCGATCATTCGCCGCGCGGGTGTCCGTAGATGATCTCGGAAAGGTCCTGCCAGCTGTAGGCCTCGAGCGGATCGTCGCCGTTCGGGTCGCCGACGCTGAGGTCCGGCATCCGGTAGCCCTCGGCCGGTCGGCGGGCCTGTAGAACGAGACGGAGGCCCTCTTCAACGACCGCCCGGAGCGGCATCCCTTCACCACGGGCGTGCCTCTTTGCCCGCATGAGCAATTCGTCGCGAATCTCGATGGTCGTCTTCATATACCCATATTAGCCATATTACTAGATACAGTCAATATGGTTAATGATCACCATCTCGTATGGGCCGGACTCGCCAACGTGCTGGATTTCGATGCGACGAGCAATCACGGTCGGTCGAGCGCCGTGGCCAGGCAGCGCTCCTTCCCCTATCTTTGCCGCAGTCGCCGGGGGCATCCCGCACGCCGCGCACGATGGCGGCCACGGGATTGAGACCGAACCCCAATGACCTGATCCGGCTGATACCGGCGTAGGGAGCGCGGCTCCGGCGGGTCTAGCCCGCCAGCGGCCGGAGGCTCCCGTCCGGCGACGACGCGGCGGCCGGGAAAGCTCAAAAACCGCCCATGATCAAGCCAGTCGGCTCAGTTGCGCCGCTCCCGTCGCCAGGCACGCCACCCGTCGCCTACCGCGACGCCTTCCCCAACTCGGCGAAGGTCCATGTGGACGGACCCGGCGGCATCCGCGTCCCCATGCGCGAAATCTCCCTTTCCGGCGGCGAGCCGCCCCTGCGCGTCTACGACACCAGCGGCCCGCCCGACCACGATGTCCGCGAGGGCCTGCCTGCGCTCCGCGAACCCTGGATCGCGGCGCGCGACGTGCGCGTCACCGGCCGCTCCGCCACCCTAACGCCCGGCAAGCGCGACGACCCCCTCGAATTCCCCCCCGGCCTCCACCGCACCACCCGTCGCGGCAACGGCCCCGTCACCCAGATGCACTACGCGCGGCGCGGCGAGGTCACCCCCGAGATGGAGTTCATCGCGCTCCGCGAGGGGCTCGACCCGCGCTTCGTCCGCGACGAGGTGGCGCGCGGCCGCGCCATCATCCCCGCCAACATCAACCACCCCGAGCTCGAGCCGATGATCATCGGGCGCGGCTTCAAGGTGAAGATCAACGCCAACATCGGGAACTCGGTCGTGGCCTCGTCCATCGACGAGGAGGTCGAGAAGCTGCGCTGGGCGACGCTCTGGGGAGCGGACACGGTCATGGACCTGTCGACGGGGAAGAACATCCACGCCACGCGCGAGTGGATCATCCGCAACTCGCCCGTGCCGATCGGCACCGTGCCTATCTACCAGGCGCTGGAAAAGGTGGGCGGCGTGCCCGAGGATCTGACCTGGGAGGTCTACCGCGAAACCATCGTCGAACAGTGCGAACAGGGGGTGGACTACTTCACCGTGCACGCCGGGGTGCTTCTTCGCTACGTGCCCCTCACCGTGAACCGAGTCACCGGCATCGTCTCCCGGGGCGGTTCGATTCTGGCCAAGTGGTGCATGGCGCATCACCGGGAGAACTTTCTCTACACTCACTTCAGAGAACTCTGCGAGATCATGCGCGAGTACGACGTCTCCTTCTCGCTCGGCGACGGGCTGCGCCCAGGCTCGATCGCGGACGCGAACGACGACGCCCAGTTCGCGGAGCTGCGGACGCAGGGCGAGCTGACCCGGATCGCGTGGGAGTACGACGTGCAGGTCATGAACGAGGGGCCGGGGCACATTCCCATGCACCTGATCAAGGAGAACATGGACAAGCAGCTCGAATGGTGCGACGAGGCGCCGTTCTACACCCTCGGGCCGCTCACGACCGACATTGCGCCCGGATACGACCACATCACCAGCGCGATCGGCGCGGCGATGATCGGCTGGTACGGCACGGCCATGCTCTGCTACGTCACGCCCAAGGAGCATCTGGGGCTTCCCGACCGCGACGACGTCAAGGACGGCGTGATCGCGTACAAGATCGCCGCCCACGCCGCCGATCTGGCCCGAGGGCACCCGACGGCCCAGGCTTGGGACGACGCCATCTCGAAGGCGCGCTTCGAGTTCCGCTGGCGCGACCAGTTCAACCTTTCGCTCGATCCCGTGACCGCGCGCGAGTTCCACGACGAAACTCTGCCCGCCGAGGGGGCCAAGGTGGCGCACTTCTGCTCCATGTGCGGGCCGAAGTTCTGCTCGATGAAGATCAGCGACGACGTGCGGCGTTTCGCGCGCGAGCGTGGGCTGGACACGGTTCAGGCGATGGAGGAGGGAATGGAGGAAAAAGCGCGGGAGTTCCGGCGCGGCGGAGGCAGGCTGTACGTGGCAGCGGGAGACTCAAGGTGAGCGGGCGCGAGGGTGGGGGACGTCGCCCGGCGCTGCGGGCGGTTGCATGGCTGCCGTGGGTGGCCCTTCCGGTCGGTCTGGCTGCCTGCGCTCCCGGGACGACCATCGATCCAGCGGCCGACCTCGTCATCTATGACGCGAACGTGTGGGACGGAACCGGTGCGCCCGTGGCCGAGCGCTCGGTCATTCAGATCGGCGGCGGTCGGATCCTGTCGGTCTCCCCGCCCCCGGAAGACGCCGACATCGTGGCGTTGGCGGAGGCCGCCGGGGTCACTTCCCTGGATGCGAGCGAGCAGTACGTCATCCCCGGTCTGATCAACACGCACGGCCACGTCGGCGGCACCTGGGGCTTCGATGTCGGCGTTGACTATGGGGAATACGCGGCCAGGGAACTGGCGCGCTACGCCCGCTTCGGAGTGACGACCGTGAACAGCCTGGGCGGCGACCGCGAACCTTCCTTCGCGCTGCGCGACGCGAGCTGGGGCGAGAACGGCGCCGGCATGGCGCGCCTGCTCGTCGCGGGCCCGGTCGTGACGGGAGCGGCGCCCGAGGAGGCCATCGTGGCCACCGACGCCGTGGCCGCCATGGGACCGGACTGGATCAAGATCCGAGTCGACGACAACCTGGGCACCTCCACCAAGATGACCCCGGAGACCTACGCCGCAGTCATCTCCCGGGCTGGCGAACACGGACTGCGCGTCGCCTCGCACCTCTTCTATCAGGACGACGCGAAGGGACTGCTCCGCCGCGGCACCGGCCTGGTCGCCCATAGCATCCGCGACCTCGCAGTCGACGAAGAGACGATCGGACTGTTCCTCGAAACCGGCGTCTGCTACGTCCCCACGCTAACGCGCGAGGTCTCGACCTACGCCTATGGAGAGCGCCCCAGCTTCTTCGACGACCCGTTCCTGACGATGGATGTGGACTCGGTCCAGGTCATGGTGGTGGGCGACCCGGAGCGGCAGACTGCGGTGAGGGCGTCCGGGGCCGCCGAGGCATATGGCCGTGCCCTCGAGATTGCCCAGGCCAACCTGCTGACCCTGTCGGAGTCGGGGGTGCCGATCGCGTTTGGAACCGACTCCGGCCCGATGGGCCGCTTCCAGGGCTACTTCGAGCACATGGAGATGGAGCTGATGGCCGACGCGGGACTCGTGCCCGACCAGATCCTGCGTTCGGCCACCGGAGTGGCCGCCGACTGCCTCGGCCGGGACGACATCGGAACCCTCGAAGCCGGACGCCGCGCCGACTTCATCGTGCTGCGAGCCGACCCCACGCGGGATCTCGCCAACATGCGCACCATCGAAAGCGTGTGGATCGGCGGCGAGCGGGTGCCGGGCTCGCGCCGCTTCTGAGGACGATCCCCATGCAACTCGGAGCCTTCTCGATCAGCCTTGCCGTCAAGGATCTCGCCACCTCTCGGTCGTTCTACGAGAAGTTCGGCTTCGAGGTCACGGGCGGCGACGACAAGCGGTACCTCATCATGGTCAACGGGACGACCATCATCGGCCTGTTCCAGGGACTATTCGACAAGAACATCCTGACCTTCAACCCGGGGCTGGCCCAGGACACGTCGCGCATCGACGACTTCACCGACGTCAGGGACATTCGTGCGGCCCTTGTGGCCGATGGGATCGAGATGACGACGGACACCGACCCGGACGCGACCGGTCCCGCCAGCGTCGTGATCACCGATCCGGACGGGAATCCCATCCTGATCGACCAGTTCTTCCCGAGGCCGGGCAGCGCTTCCTAGTCCGTCACCTGCCGGTCACCTGCGGGCCGAGAAGCCGACGATCGGCGGGCTCCGCATGAAGTCGTCCCAGAAGGGGTCGCCCCGATGTGCGGGATCGAGCGTGACGGGGACCCAGCGAAAATCCCGGAAGCCGGCCTCGCGGAAGGCGGCCTCGTAGGTCGCGGGGGCGTGATGGTAGTTCATGAACTCGAAGGTGCTTCCGTCCGCTGCGGGGAAAGTGTAGCGGATCGGGTCGCCTTCGCGCGGCGGAACCCGCTCGCAGGTGCGGTCGAACCCGTACTTGAGCCACGCGACCGGTCCCCCGGGCGGAACCAGCGGGTTGTCGTTCACGCCCACGAAGCGCCCGCGGGGCCGCAGCGAGTCGCGGCAGGTTCGGCAGAGCCGCACGAGCTCGTCCTGGTCCTTGGCATAGTTCAGCAGGTACGCGGCGACCACGAGATCGACGGGCTCGGCGGGGCTGAAGGCTCCCGCATCGCCGACAACGTAGGTGCACCCGAGCGGCCGCCGGCGCTCGCTTTCCTCGGCCAGCCGAATCATCTCCGCCGAGATGTCCACCCCGGTTGCAGACGACGCTCCGGCCTCCTTGAGCATCCGCGTGTAGAATCCGTCTCCGCAGGCAAGGTCGAGAACGCGGGCGCCCCGGATGTCGCCGAATGTCCGAAAGAGGGTGTACCGCTCCACAAGATCGCGGAAGGGCAGCCGCTTGGAGTCGCTGTACTCGCGGGCGATCGCGTCGTATTCGGCCATGGCTCAAGCTAACCCAGGGCTATTCTACTTCCGCGCGTCCACGCGAGTCAGGCGACCGCTCCACGAAAGGATGCGCTCATCGGCGGTGACCAGCGTATGTCCGCCGAGGGCGGTGGCCACGATCAGGCGGTCGGTGGGGTCGCCATGGAAGTCGGTCAGTTCGTTGGCCCGGATGGCGGTGTCCCCGTCCACCGGGATCTCTACGAGCCCGTCCTGCAGAAGCCGCGTCCGCCAGGTGCGCATGTCCTGACCCAGGTGGATTCGCCCCTTCTTGTGCAGCATGGCCGCCTCCCAGAATGAGAACGCCGACGCTGCGACTGATCGCTCGAGCAATCCCTCCGCCATGAGCTGTCTGCACGCGGGGCCAATGCGTTCAACGCCGAGGCGGGACCAGATCAGAACGTGGGTGTCCAGAAGGATCAAGGATCAAGCACCCGTTCCGGGTCGGCTTCCGCTTCCCACTCCGCTTCGGTCGGCGAGACGATGTCGCCAATGATCTCGATACTGCCCCGATCCGCGCCGAACCAGTCCCCGACCCTGGGACGGCAGGGAACGAGACGGGCCGTCGGACGCCCGTTCTTGGTGATGACGATCTCATCTCCACTTCTTGCGACCTCGTCCATAAGTCGCAGGCAGGTCGCTTTGAATTCGGAAGCCTTGATCGTCCGCCTTGCGCTTCCGGTGTTGGGTTCCATCGCCATTCCTGTCACCGTCTGGTTGAGACAATTGATGATAATTGACTATGGCCATGACCATGGTCATAACGTTAGCTCCAGCGAAGGGGGCTGTCAACGACCGCCGCCGTGCTTATCCTATCCTCCACGCCCTTCACAAGTACCCAGGCCAAGCCTTGCATCGCAACCACACCAGCGCCGGCGCCGGGGCCACCCGCTCCTCCCCCGTCCTCGATCTCCGCGACCTGACCCTCCGGTTCGGCGGGGTCACCGCGCTCTCGAACCTCACCATGGAGGTGCGGCGGGGCGAGCTGCTGGCACTCATCGGCCCGAACGGCGCGGGGAAGACCAGCGTCCTGAACTGCATCTCGGGCCTGTACCGGCCCCAGGCGGGGACGATCACCCTCACGGCCCGAGACGGGTCCCGCCACACCCTCCACCGCCTCGCCCCGCACCGCATCGCGGCCCTGGGCGTCGCCCGCACATTCCAGAACATCGAGCTCTTCAAGCACATGACCGTCCTGGAGAACCTCATGCTGGGCCGCCATGTCCACATGAAGGGTGGCGTGCTCGGTGGCGGCCTCTACCTGGGCGGACAGCGCCGCGCCGAGATCGAGCATCGCCGCTACGTCGAGGAGGTCATCGACTTCATGAACCTGGAGCCTCTTCGCAAGGCCGAGGTCGGCAGCCTGGCCTACGGCAACCAGCGTCTCGTGGAGATGGCGCGTGCGCTCGCGCTCGATCCCACGATCCTGCTGCTCGACGAGCCCACCGCAGGGATGAACGCGGAGGAGAAGGAGTCGATGGCTCGGTTCATCCTCGACGTGCACGAGGAGCGGGGCGTCACGGTGGTGGTGATCGACCACGACATTGACGTGATCATGGACATCTCGGATCGAGTGGTCGTGCTGGACTTCGGGCGCAAGATCGCGCAGGGGACGCCGGAGCGGGTGAGGAGTGACCCGGCGGTGATCGACGCCTATCTGGGCCGCGCGCGAGACGAGGCTGTAACGGCGGGGGCCGGGGCGTGACCACGGGTCAAGGGGCGGGGCCAGCGAGGGCGTACGCGGATGCGACCCTCCCCGGCCTGCTCGCCAGCCGGGCTGCGGGGCGCCCCCGCGAGGTGGCGCTTCGCGAAAAGGAGTTCGGGATCTGGCAGGAGGCGACCTGGGCGGAGTACCTGGGCCGCGTGCGATCGTTCGCGCTGGGACTCGTGGCGCTCGGCGTGGACAGGGGCGACCGGATCGCCATCATCGGCGACAACCGCCCCGAATGGGTGATCGCCGAACTTGCGGCGCAGTCGATCGGTGCGCTGCCGCTGGGCCTCTACCAGGACTCGATCTCGGAGGAGCTGGCCAGGATGCTGGAGGCCGCCGAGGCCCGCGTCATCGTGGCCGAGGACCAGGAGCAGGTGGACAAGGTCCTCGAAGTGCGCGAACGGGCACCGGCGCTTCAACATGTGGTCTACTACGACCCGCGCGGCATGTACGCCTACGAGGCGCCGGGCCTGATGGCCTTCGAGGAGGTTGAGGCCCTCGGTGCCGACTCCCACGCCAAGGATCCCCACGAGTTCGACGCTCGCCTCGCCGCGGTCGAGCCGGACGACACGGCTCTCCTCTGCACGACCTCGGGCACGACCAGCGTCCCGAAGCTCGCCATGCTGTCGCACGCGAACCTCATCGCGATGGCGACCCAGCTCAACCAGGTCGATCCGATGGTGCCGGACGACGAGTTCGTCTCGTTCCTGCCGCTCGCGTGGATCGGCGAGCAGATGGTCGGTGTGGCGAGCGCGATGCTGACTGGCTTCACCGTGAACTTCCCCGAGGAGGCGGCCACCGTGCGAAGCGACATGCGCGAGATCGGCCCGGCGTTTCTGATGTCCCCGCCCCGGATCTGGGAGAACATGGTGTCCGACGTGCAGGTCATGACCGAGGACACGACCCCGCTCAAGCGCTGGATCTCGCGGTGGGCGATGAGAGAGGGGACGGCCATCGCCGCAGCCGGTGCCCAAGGCGGGCGTCCAGGCCCCGTCGCGCGGCTGCGCCACCGCCTCGCCGACTGGGCCGTGTTCCACCCGATCCGCGATCAGCTCGGCCTCACGCGGGTGAAGCGCGCGTACACCGGGGGCGCGGCGCTCGGCCCCGACGTCTTCCGCTTCTTCCACACCATCGGCGTCAACCTGAAGCAGCTGTACGGCCAGACCGAGGTTTCGGGCATCTCGGTCGTGCACCGCGACGGCGACATCCGCTTCCACACGGTGGGCCGGGCCTTCCCGGAGACCGAGATCCGGATTTCGGAGGCGGGCGAGATCCTGTGCCGCAGCCCGGCCGTCTTCCAAGGCTACTTTCGCAACCCGAAGGCCACCGCCGAAACGCTCCAGGAGGGATGGCTGCACTCGGGCGACGCGGGCTACTTCGAGGAGGACGGCCACCTGGTGGTCATCGACCGCCTGGCCGACGTGATGAAGCTCCCCGACGGCACGAACTTCTCGCCCCAGTACGTCGAGAACAAGCTCAAGTTCAGTCCCTACGTCCGCGAGGCGGTGGTCTTCGGCGGAGGGGGCGCCGAGTTTGTCACGACGATGATCGCGATCGACCTGGAGAACGCGGGGCAATGGGCGGAGCGCCGCCGCATTGCGTACACCACCTTCACCGATCTGGCTCGCCGGGCCGAGGTCTACCGCCTCGTTCGCCGCCATGTCAAGAGCGTCAACGAGGATCTGCCCCGGGCCGCCCGCATTCGCCGCTTCCTCCTCCTTCACAAGGAACTGCACGCCGACGACGCCGAACTGACGCGCACGCGCAAGGTCCGCCGACGCCACATCGCCTCGCGCTTCGGCGACATCATCGGAGCGCTTCAGGGCGACGCGGATTCGGTCACCGTCACGACCGAGATCACCTACCAGGACGGACGCACGAGCCAGGTGGCCCACGAACTGCGAATCGAGACGCTCGACTGATGGACGTCTTCCTCCAACTGACGGTGTCGGGGCTGAGCACCGGAATGATCTATGCCCTGGCCGCAGCGGGGTTCGTGGTCATCTACAAGGCCAGCGACGTGATCAATTTCACTCAGGGCGACCTTCTGCTTCTCGGGACCTACCTGATCTTCTTCGCCGTGGTTCAGATCGGGCTTCCGTGGAGCCTCGGGGTTCTCGTCACGGTGCTGCTGGCCGTTGCCCTGGCCCTCGCCATCGAGCGGCTGGTCCTGCGCCCTCTGATCGGCGAGCCCATCATCTCGATGATCATGGTGACGATCGGCCTCTCGTCGATCCTGCGGGGTCTGGTCAACGCGGTCTGGGGCCCGGCGCCGCGATCGTTCGAGTCGTTCCTTCCGGCTGGCGACATGGTGATCGGGCCGGCGGTGCTGTCCACGGGACGCGTGCTGTCGATCCCCATTGCGCTGGCGGTGCTGGCCGCGCTGGGACTGTTCTTCCGCCACACCCGCGACGGGATCGCGATGCGGGCCATTGCCGACGACCAGCAGGCCGCGCTCAGCATGGGGATCAGCATCCCGCGCGTCTTCGGCGTGGCGTGGGGGCTGGCGGCGGCGTCGGCGGCGATCGGGGGGATCATGCTAGGCAACATCGTCGGCGTGAGCCCGAACGTGGCCTCGATCGGGCTGCGGGTCTTCCCGGTGGTGATTCTGGGCGGCCTGGACTCGATCAAGGGGGCGGTGGTCGGCGGCGCGATCATCGGGCTGCTGGAGGTGTACACCGGCGGATACGTGGGGCACGGGCTGAACCTGATCGTGCCGTATGCGGTGCTGATTCTGGTCCTGATGGTCCGTCCCTACGGGCTCTTCGGGAAGGAGATCATCGAACGGGTATGAGCGGGTCATGAGCTTCGAGTGCGGCGTCTTTCACACCCGCTACGAGTCCGACATGGGGCTGCGGCCGCGGCCCGCCCAGCGGATCCGGCTCGCCGCGTTCGCGGTCTTCGTGCTGGCGTTTCCGTTCATGGCCGGTCCCTACTGGCTCGATCTGGCCAACCAGGTGGCCATTGCCACGGTCGGGGCGATCGGCCTGAACATCCTGGTGGGCTACACGGGCCAGATCTCGCTGGGGCAGGGCGCCTTCATGGCCATTGGGGCCTACAGCGCGGGGCTCCTGACGCTGAACCTCGGGCTGCCGTGGGGCGTGAGCATCGCGCTCGCATGCGTCATGGCGGCGGTGGCGGGCACCTTCTTCGGCCTGCCGTCGCTGCGCCTCAAGGGGCTGTATCTGGCCATCGCCACCCTCGCTGCCCAGGAGATCGTGGAGTGGGCGATGACCCACTGGACGGCAGTGACCGGCGGCACCGAGGCGATCGTGCTGCCCGCGCCGAGCCTCTTCGGCGTGCGCCTGAACACGACCTTCAGCTTCTACTGGTTCGGGGTGGCGATGGCGGCGGGCACGGCGCTCTTCGCGGCCAACCTCTTCCGCACGCGCATGGGACGCGCGTTCGTGGCGGTGCGCGACCAGGACATCGCGGCCAGCGTGATCGGGGTGAACGTCTTCCGCACCAAGCTGCTGGCGTTCGCCACCTCGTCGTTCTTCGTCGGCCTCGCCGGCGCCATGATCGCCTACTACCGCACCATCATCACCTGGGAGCGCTTCACGCTTGACACGAGCATCGTCTATCTGGCCATGATCATCGTCGGCGGACTGGGCACGATCCGCGGGTCGTTCCTGGGTGCCGCCCTGATCACGCTGCTACCGGCCCTGATCACGAACGCGGGACGCGCCCTGCAGGACACCGCCCCGGTAGTCGCCGGCCTGCTTCCCTATGCCCAGCAGGCGGTCTTCGGAGTCGTGATCATCCTCTTCCTGGTCTTCGAGCCCAAGGGCCTGTCCAAGCTGTGGGGCAACGTGAAGGACTACTTCCACGTTTGGCCGTTCGCGTACCGAAGGGGGTGACGGTGCGGGTGGCTTTCGGACTTGGGCGGCCAGCCCCTATCTTCAAATGTCTTCGACTTGCCCCTTTCCCCATGACCCATGGTACGTCAATGACAAACCGGACGATCACCGCGACGCTGGCCGCCCTTCTGGTCATGCCGGCCACCTCGGATGCGCAGAGCCTCACCGACGAGGAGCTGGATCCCCTCGTGACCCGTGTGGAGGAAGGCGTGCTCGAGCGCGCCAAGCTGGCCCAGGTCATGGTCGACAAGATCTTCTCCTTCTCCGAGCTCGGACAGCAGGAGATCGAGACCTCGGCCTACATCACCGGAATCCTGGAGGAGAACGGGTTCGCCATCGAGCGTGCGCCCGTGGGCATACCGACGGCGTGGTTCGCGCGCTGGGGGAGCGGACAGCCGGTCATCTCCTTCGGGTCCGACATCGACGGAATTCCGAAGGCCAACCAGAAGCCGGGCGTGGCCTATCACGACCCGCTGATTCCGGGGGCCCCCGGCCACGGCGAGGGCCACAACTCGGGACAGGCCGTGAACGTGGTGGCGGCGCTCGCGCTCAAGGAGGTCATGGAGGCCGAGGGCATCGAGGGCACCCTGGTGCTCTGGCCCGGTGTCGCCGAGGAGCAGCTGGCCTCGAAGGCATGGTACGTGCGCGATGGATACCTGGAGGACATCGACGTCACCCTGTTCACACACGTCAGCAGCAACCTGTCGGTGAACTGGGGCCAGGGCAGCGGGACGGGGCTCGTGTCGGTGGAGTTCACCTTCGAGGGCGAGGCGGCGCACGGCGCGGGCGCTCCGTGGCGAGGCCGCAGCGCCCTTGACGCGGTCGAGTTGATGAACGTCGCCTGGAACTTCCGTCGCGAGCACCTCCGGCCCGACCAGCGTTCCCACTACGTGATCACCGACGGCGGCGACCAGCCGAACGTGGTCCCCTCGCGAGCGTCGGTGTGGTACTTCTTCCGCGAGATGGACTACGAGGACATCAAGCGCAACTTCGACACCGCCGTGCGCATCGCCGAGGGCGCGGCCCTGATGACCGACACCGAGATGTCGTACCGGATCATCGGAGCCGCCTGGCCGCGGCACTTCAACAGGGTCGTGGCCGAGACCATGCACGAACACATCCAGGATGTCGGGCTCCCGGAGTGGACCGACGACGACCACGACTTCGCCAGCGCGGTGCAGGAATCGGTGGGGAGCGTTCCGTCGGGGATGCCGACCGCGCTGTCCCCCCTCGGCACGCCGGGCCCGCGTAGGAGCGGCGGATCCGACGACATCGGCGACATATCCTGGAACGTGCCGACGGTGACGTTGCGATTCCCGTCGAACGTGCCGGGTCTCCCCGGGCACCACTGGTCGAGCGCCATGGCGATGGCGACGCCGATCGCGCACAAGGGAGCGGTCGCCGGTGCCCGCGTGGTGGCGCGCACCGCGCTCCAGCTCTTCGCACAGCCGGAGCTCGTGGAGCAGGCCTGGACCTACTTCCACGAGGAGCAGTCTGTGGGCGTCGAATACGTGCCCTTCATCGGGCCCGACGACCCGCCGCCCATCGATCTCAACCGACAGATCATGGAGACGTACCGTCCACTGCTCGAGCGCTTCTACTACGACGAGACCCGCTTCGAGACATATCTGGAACAACTGGGGATCAAGTATCCAACGATCAGGCGACCGATTTCAGAGGACCACGGACCGCGCTGACGGTTACAACGATAGGAGGATTCCAATGAACGCCAGTCGCAAACTTCTCTCAGCTGCAGCCGCCCTGCCGCTGATAGCGACGCTATCGGGCGCGGGCGGCCGTCCCGAAGCCGTCGCGGTGCCTGCGGTCGATGCACCAGCAGTCGCGTCGGCCGACGAGCCCACCGAGGTGGGCTGGCGGCTCCTGGCCAAGCTCAACTACCGGACCGGCGAGAAGACCGAGGAGCTGGCGGCGCTGGAAGGCAAGCTCGTCAAGATCCCCGGCTTCACCGTGCCGCTCGAGGACTTTGCGTCCTCGGCGACGGAGTTCCTCCTCGTGCCCTACGTAGGTGCCTGCATCCACACGCCGCCGCCTCCTCCAAACCAGCTTGTCTACATCAAGATGGACGACGGGAAGCGCGCCAGGATGGACGGCTGGAACCCCGTCTGGGTCGAGGGCGTGCTCAAGATCGAGATGACCGAGAGCGTCTACGGACACGTCGGCTACACGGTCACCGGCCAACGGGTGTACCCGTACCAGTCCTGAGCCGCGAATGAACTTCGCGATCGACGTGCGGCACCTCCGCTTCCGGTACGGCCGCGGCCCGTTGGTGCTGGACATTCCCGAACTGACCCTCGAGCCCGGGACGCGGGCGTTCCTTTTCGGCCCCAGCGGGAGCGGCAAGACCACGCTGCTCGGGGTGCTGGCGGGCGTGCTCGATGCTGACGAGGGCCAGGTCGAAGTGCTCGGCCGGAACCTCGCCTCCCTCTCGGGGCCGCAGCGGGACGCCTTCCGGGCGGAGCACATCGGATACGTCTTCCAGATGTTCAACCTCATCCCCTACCTGTCGGTTCTCGACAACATCGCGCTCCCGGTGCGCATGAACGGCGCCCGTCGCGCGCGGCTGGGGGACGCGGGCGTGAAGGAGGCCGCCACACTGCTCGCCGAGCGCCTGCACATCGGCGATCTGCTGAGGAAGCCGGTGACGGAGCTGTCGGTGGGCCAGCAGCAACGGGTCGCCGCCTGTCGGGCGCTGATCGGGGCTCCGCAACTCGTCATCGCGGACGAGCCGACCTCGTCCCTGGACTTCGACCGCCGGGAGGCCTTCCTCGAGCTGCTGTTCGAGGAGTGCGAGCGCGCGGGTGCCACGCTGGTGTTCGTCAGCCACGACCGGACCCTGGAGGCCATGTTCTCCCGCACCATCTCGCTCCCCGACGTCAACGCGGCCGCCCTCGCCCACCCCAACCCGGTCGCCCCAGTCGCCGCGGACGTGGCGGTGCTCTGATGCTCGTCCTCGATCTCGCCCTCAAGTCGCTGCGCAACCGCGCCTTCAGCACCTCGCTGACCGTGGGATCCATCGCCCTCAGCGTCGCCCTCCTGGTCGGCGTCGAAAATGTGCGCGTGGGAATGCGCGAGAGCTTCTCCAACACCATCAGCCAGACGGACCTGATCGTGGGTGCCAAGGGGGGCACCATCCAACTGCTGCTGTACTCGGTCTTCGGCATGGGATCGCCGACGAACAACCTGTCCTGGGACACCTACCGCGAATGGGCCGAGCACCCTGCGGTCGAGTGGACCATCCCCTACGGACTCGGCGACAGCCACCACGGATTCCGCGTGATCGGCACCAACGAGGACTTCTATCGCCACTACCGCTACCGAGGGGGCCAGGCGATCGCGCTGGCCGAGGGGCGTGCCGGGTCGGAGGTCTTCGACGTCACCCTGGGCGCGGACGTGGCGAGCGAGCTCGGCTATGGGCTCGGCGACCAGATCGCGGTGACGCACGGCATCGGCGAGGTGGGGTTCCTGACCCACGACAACCTGCCGTTCACCGTGGTGGGCATCCTCGACAAGACGTTCACGCCCGTGGACCGTGCGGTCTACGTCACCCTCGAGGGCATCGAGGCCATCCACTTCGGATGGGAGGACGGCGCGCCGCCCATGGAACAAGAGGTGCACACGCACGAAGAAGTGCTCGCGATGGAGGAGATCGAAATCACCCAGGTGACGTCGTTCTTCGTGGGCACGACCAACCGGCGGGACGTGCTCCGGCTGCAGCGCGACATCAACGACCACCAGGGCGAGCCGATGATGGCCGTCATCCCCGGACTGGCCCTGAACGAGATGTGGCAGGGGATCGGCTACGCCGAGACCGGGCTGCGGCTGGTGACGATCTTCGTCGTTCTGGTCGGGCTGCTCGGCATGTTGGTGTCGCTCTACACCTCGCTCAACGAGCGCCGTCGCGAAATGGCCATCCTGCGCGCCGTCGGAGCGGGGCCGGGCAGGATCGTCGCGCTGTTGATCCTCGAGTCCGTGTGCCTGGCGGCGGCCGGTGCGATCGCCGGACTAGCGCTGGTGTACGTGCTGCTCTCGGCCGGACAGCCCATCGTCGAGGCGCAGGTGGGCCTCTTCATCCCGATTCGACCCCCCGGTGCCATCGAGTTGCTCTTCATGGGCGCGGTCGTCGCGGCTGGGTTCCTCATGGGGTTCGTGCCCGCGCTCAAGGCCTACCGCACGGCCCTCCACGACGGGCTGGCGGTGCGGGTCTAGCAGCGGCGCACCGAACAATCGACCTGGAGCGAAGTCATGACCAGACGCCGACACCCGCGGCAGACCCGCCTTCTACCCGCAGCCCTCGTCGTCTTCGCGTCCGCGTGCGGCGGCGGTGGCGAAGGTGACGGAGCGGCCCCCAACGCCATCAAGGTGGGCGCGATCTTCGACCTGACGGGCCCGACTGCGGACGTGGGGACCGACTACGCCGACGGCATGCGCGGCTACGCCGACTGGCTCAACATGCGGGGCGGCATTGAAGGGCGGCCGATCGAGCTCATCTACCAGGACTACGCCTACCAGATCGACCGCGCCGAGCAGCTCTACAGCCAGTTCGTGGGCGAGGGCGCGGTCGTCTTCATGGGATGGGGTACGGGCGACACCGAGGCCCTGCAGCTGCGCATCGCCGAAGACGAGATCCCCTTCAGCTCGGCCTCGCTGTCGCACGTTCTGGGCGACCCGGCCGACGCGCCCTACAACTTCCTCGTCGCCAGCAGCTACACCGACCAGTTCCGCATCGCCCTGGACTGGATCGCGCGCAACCACGGAGACGGAACGCCGGTCGTCGCGCTCATGCACAACGCGAGCCCCTTCGGGCTGTCTCCATCGCGGCACGGTGGTGTGGAGTTCGCCGAGGCGCGCGGGATCGACCTCACCCTGTACGAGATGCCGCGGGGCGCGGTGGACTACACGGCCGAGTTCTCGCGGATTCGCCAGAGCGGCGCCGAGTACGTCGTCTTCCAGAACACCTCCGGGCCGGCTGCGGTGGCTCTGCAGAACGCGCGCAGCCTGGGGCTGGAGGCCACCTTCATCTGCCTGAACTGGTGCGCCAACGCGCAGCTGGTGGATCTGGCGGGCGAGGTGGCCGAAGGGGTGATG
Source organism: Longimicrobiales bacterium (assembly GCA_963662845.2). Classification (GTDB taxonomy): domain Bacteria; phylum Gemmatimonadota; class Gemmatimonadetes; order Longimicrobiales; family Gaopeijiaceae; genus Bin94. The sequence goes on from CAXXCM010000008.1 coordinate 596,269, forward strand.
GGGACGATTCCGTACGCCCCGCTGAACGTGGACGTGCCCGGCACCCGCGTGATCCGGGAGTATCTGGAGGCGAAGGGCGAGCCGATCGAAGGCAAGACGAACGCCTACACCCAGGCGTGGTGGACCTTCTACATCTTCGCCGAAGCGATGAGACAGGTGCAGGCGTCGGGGAAGGTGCTGACCGGCGCGAACATCAAGGCCGCGCTCGAAGGCTTCACCGACCTGGACATGGGCGGCGTGACCGTGCCGATCACCTTCACGCCCACCGATCACCGGGGTGCCAAGGGGCTGCGGATCTTCCGAGTCGAGGGAGGCGAGTGGGAGCCCATCACCGAATTCGTCCAGGCGCCCGCGACGCCCTGACACCGTGGCCGCGACCGAGACCGGCAACGGCACACCGCGCGGGCCCGCCGACCCCCTCCTCCGCCTCAACAACATCGAGGTGCTCTACGACGACGTGATCCTCGTCCTGCGGGGTCTGTCGCTCGAGGTGGGCAGGGGAAGGATCGCGGCGCTCCTGGGATCGAACGGGGCGGGGAAGACGACGACCCTGAAGGCGATCTCGGGCCTTCTGTACGTGGAGGACGGCGAGGTCACCGACGGCACCATCGTATTCGACGGCGAGGAGATCCAGGGGGTCGCCGCGCACCGCATCGTCGAGAAGGGCATCTTCCAGGTGCTGGAGGGTCGCCGCGTCTTCGAGCACCTGACCGTGCGCGAGAATCTCTCCGCCGGCGCGTACACCCGTCACGACCGTCGCGGTGCGGAAGCCGATCTGGAGAAGGTGTACCACTACTTCCCGGCGCTCGCCGAACGCCGCCGACAGATCGCCGGCCACCTCTCCGGCGGGGAACAGCAGATGCTCGCGCTCGGCCGCGCCCTGATGGCGTCACCGCGCATGATGCTCCTCGACGAGCCGTCGCTCGGTCTGGCCCCGATCCTGGTCGAGAGCATCTTCGAGATCATCCAGCGAATCAACCGCGACGAGGGGACGACGATCCTGCTGGTGGAGCAGAACGCACGGCTGGCGCTCTCCGTCGCCGACCACGGGTACGTCATGGAGGGCGGACGCGTGGTGATGGAGGGTACCGCCGACGAGTTGCGCACCAACGAGGACGTGAAGGAGTTCTACCTGGGGCTGGGCGACGCGGGGCGGCGGTCGTACCGCGACGTCAAGCACTACCGGCGCAGAAAGCGGTGGCTGTCGTGAGCGCTAGCCCCGGAATCCCCCTCTACGATCCGGACTGCGAGGCCCCCGCCGACTGGGCCGCCGTCCAGGATCGACTCGCGCTGCTGGCGGTGCGATACGGGGCCATGCGCAGCCGCGAGATCGAGCGCCGGCTGGCTGGGGCGGGGGTCTCGCCGGGCGATGTCACCAGCGTGGCCGACCTGGCGTCCATCCCGGTGTTGCCCAAGGACGATCTACCGACCCTGCAGGCCGCTGACCCGCCGTTCGGGGGGATGCTCGCCGTGCCGGCGGGGTCGCTCCGCCGGGTGTATCGGTCGCCGGGGCCGATTACCGACCCGGAGGGGGACCGCCGGGACTTCTGGCGGATGGCGCCGGCGATCTGGGCCGCCGGATTCCGTCCCGACGACGTGGTGCTCAACACCTTCTCGTACCACCTGACACCCGGTGGGATGATGCTCGATGCCGGGCTGCGCGCGGTGGGGTGTGCCGTGATTCCGGGGGGTGTGGGGAACACGGCTGCGCAGATCGAAGTGGCGTGCGCCGCTGGGGCGACCGGCTACACGGGAACCCCGCAATTCCTGCTCACCCTGCTGGAGCGAGCGCGGGAGGCGGGACGGGAGCTGCCTTTCCGACGGGCCCTCGTCACCGGGGCGCCGCTGCCGCCCTCGCTGCGCGCGCGGCTCCAGGACGAGTTCGGAGTGGACGTCTACCAGTCCTACGGCACCGCCGACGTCGGCACGATCGGCTACGAGTGCGAAGCGAAGGACGGGTGGCACGTCTCGATCGAGATCGTGGTGGAGGTGCTTGTGCCCGGCGAGGACCGCCCCGCCGCAGAGGGCGAGGTCGGGCAGGTCGTGGTGACGAGCCCGAACGAGGTCTATCCGCTGGTGCGCTTCGGGACGGGAGATCTGTCGGCGTGGAATCTGGAGCCGTGCGTGTGCGGGCGCACAAGTCCGCGGCTGGTCGGGTTCCTGGGCCGCGTGGGCGAGGGGGTGAAGGTGAGGGGAATGTTCGTGCATCCGAGGGAGCTGGCCGCGGCGCTGGGGCCGGACGCGTCGGTGGGGCGATACCAGGCAGTCGTGACCGAAGGGGTCGCCGGGCACGATGTGCTCACCGTGCGGATCGAGGCTGCGAAAGGATGCACGTTCGACGCCGAGGCGGTGGACAGGCTGACCGCGCGGATCCGCGAGGCCGTGAAGGTGCGGGCGGGGGTGGAGGTGGTGGAGGCGGGCACGATCCCGGAGGATGCTCGGGCGCTGGTGGACCGGCGGAAGTGACGTCGCGCTACACAAACCCTAACGTAACGTCAGGGTTGGGGCAGCCGGCCTCCAAGCATGTTTTGCACGGCGTGTCAGGGCCTTAGTAGGGTTTAGCCGCTAAACCGGACTATGAGCATGACGTCATGATCCAGAGGCCGTGGATGCGCGAGCCCCTGCCCCGATGTTCGCGGCGCTGCTCGGTGTGGTCGCCTGTGGCGGTGTACTAGCGCGATCCCCCCGGCGGCGGAATTACCCTCACGACGTTGCCGTCGCGGTCCACGACCGCCATCGGCATTCGGAGGATGTCGTCGCCCAGGTCGATCGCGCCTTCGGGAGCCACCGCCCGGCCCGCGGTCGGGTACAGGGGAGGCGGCAGCACGTAGTCGTCGGCCACGCTCAGGTCGACGCCCTCGTAGCCGATGTCCACCAGCGACGCGATGCTGACGGCGCTCAGCGGATTGAGGCCGCGGTCGATGAACGGCGTCATCAGCTCGGTGCGGAAGACGAGCTCGCGCCAGTGTCCGTTCCACACGCCCTCGCCGCCCAGGTTCTGCACCGGAACGGAATCGCTCTCGGTGTAGTGGTCTCCGCGGATGTCGTGGAAGGCCTCGATCGCAGCCTCCCCGCCGAAGAGGGTGTTGGCGCTGCGACCGTGCCCGGCCGGGTCGTGCAGGAGGCCAAGGTGATCCCAGAGGGTCCCGAACCCGATCACGTGTGCCATCTCGTGGAGGATGGTGCCCTCCAGATGGCCGTTGGTTTCGAGCCCGTCCATGTCGCCGAGGTCGAAGAACATCACCCCAACCACGGGAAGCGAGTTGCTCGTTGCGGGGTCGCGGATCAGACAGGGGCCGGCGCCGCCGAACACGCCGGCGGGTCCGTCGATCTCCTTGATGCTGACGTAGATCAGCAGGTCGTCGACCACCTGCTCGTCGGGGACCTCCTCGGTGATGTCGTTCCTGGCGAGACAGTCCTGCACTTGGGGCTTGCGCACCGTGCTCCAGGCGAGGTTGCCGGTGATCGCGCGCTCCCAGAAATGTTCCGCCCTCTCGAACGCCCTTCGTTGCGAGTCCGTCAGCAGCGACGAGCTCACGTGCACGATCTCGATGTTGTAGACGGCGGGCGTCGCCCTGGCGGTGAAGATGGCGGTGGCGGACGCGTCGCCATCGTCCACGCTGGCGGTGAGCCGGTAGAGCGCTCCGGCGTTGGTGCCGAGGACCCATTTGTCCACCGCCGCGAACCCGTCCGAGTCGGTCGTCCTCTCCGTCGGGATCACCTGGCTGTCGTCGCCTGCGGTGAAGGCCACCGTGACCCCGGCGGTCGGATTGCCGTACGCATCCTGCGCCCGGACGCGCGGCGCGACCCGCACGGGGAGCGTGGTCTCCGACTCCTGCCCGTCGCCCTCGACGGCAACCAGTCGAGCGGTTGGCCCGGCCAGCGCCGTGGCCTCGAAGTGGAGCGGGTTGCCCTTGATGTTGTCGCCTTCGACGCTGGCGATCAGCCGGTATTGGCCAGTGGCGGTTCCCAGCGTCCAGCCGCCGGGGTTGGCGCGGCCCTGCGCGTCCGTGTGAACCTCGGGGCTGGCGACGGTCGCGTCGCGTTCAGTCGTGAAGGCCACCGCGATGCCCGACAGCGGCGCGCCGCTCGCGTCGGTGACGAGCACTTCGGGCGGAACGGGAACCGATGTCGCGACCGGGGCCTCCTGGTCGGTGCCCCCCACGATGGCGATCTCGGCGGGGACGCCCAGCGCGGTCGCGCGAAAGACGATGGCGTCGAGACCGGGAACGCTCGCGCGCAGCTCCTGGGGGCCGGGCGCGCCCAGCGTCCAGCGGCCCGGCGATGCGATGCCGTTGGCGTCGGTCACGGCGGTGGACGACGGCACCGAGCCACCGCCGACGGTGACCGCGAAGGCGACCGAGACGCCGCTCAGCCCGGTGCCGGACTGGGCGGTCACCCGCACCCGCACCGGCTCGCCGGCCTCGGTCCCCGTGCGGGCCGTCTGCCCGTCGCCGGAATGGATGACCAGCGCGGCAGGGGAGTCCGGGGTGACCTGGTCGCCGCCGCACGAGGCCAGGGCAAGCGGGAGGGCGACGAGCAGGGCGAGGCGGGAGACGAGGCGGCGGCGGGACGACCGCGCCCGGGATGGCGAAATCATGGTGGATTCCTAAAGACGCGCGTGCCGCTTCGCAAGTGCGGGGGGCGGGTGCGGGGGTTGGGGCGCCGCGTTCGGCAGTACCGCAGCGGCGGCTGGGCAGCGACGGAACACCGGGGACATTATCTTGGCGTTGCGAATCCTGCTGTGTTTACGTTGCAAATCCTGTCTCACACTAATTGCGAATCCGGTCACAAAATCATTGCTATTCGTGCTCTAATGGTGTACGATAGGTGAACAAGTGCTTCTCCCGTTTCCCCGCGTCACGATGCCACGCTACCGACCACGCATTGCCGACCGCGAACTGACCGCTCGCCTCGCTGGTGCCGGGGCGGTCGTGATCGAAGGTCCCCGGGCCAGCGGCAAGACATGGACCGCCCGCCAGTTCGCTGGTAGCGAGGTGCTTCTCGACGTGGACGAACAGGCGCGCCGCCTTGCCAGCCTTGAGCCATCGCAGCTGCTGACCGGTGAGACACCCAGGCTGATCGACGAATGGCAGCTGGAGCCTCATATCTGGAACCACGTGCGGCGGGCCGTCGACGACAGACAGGCGAAGGGTCAGTTCATCCTGACCGGATCTGCCGTGCCGCGCGACGACGTCACACGCCACAGTGGGGCGGGGCGCTTCAGCCGCCTGCGTCTACGGCCCATGTCGCTCTTCGAACTCGGCCACTCCACAGGCACCATCTCCCTGAAAGACCTCCTTGGGGGTGAAGGCATGCCCGGCTCCGAGGCGCGTCTCGCCGTTCGCGACCTGGCCCGGATCGTGTGTGTCGGAGGTTGGCCCAGCCACCTGCACGGCTCGACCACCGAGGCCATTCGCGCCAATCGCGACTATCTGGCAGAGGTCGGCCGCGTCGACGTCGGGCGCGTGAACGGTGTCAGGCACGATCCGGGACGCGTGGAAAGGCTGATTCAGTCGCTGGCCCGCAACGTGGCGACGTGCGCGTCCCTCGCCACCATCGCTGCGGACCTTGCGGGGCCCGAGCCCCCGCCGACGCACCGCACGGCACGCAACTACATGACCGCGCTCGAACGCCTGATGCTCGTGGAGGATCAGCCACCCTGGACACCGCACCTAAGGTCTCGGTCTCGGCTCAGGATGTCGCCCAAGCGCCATTTCGTGGACCCGTCCGTAGCCAGTGCGGCCCTTCGCGAGGAGCCCGAACACCTCATTCGCGACATCGAGTGGTTCGGGTTCCTCTTCGAGTCCATGGTGGTCCGCGACCTACGGGTCTACGCTCAGGCGATAGACGCGCGCGTCCACCACTACCGTGACAACACGGGACTGGAGGTTGACGCCATCGTCGATGCGGGTCCAGACCGCTGGGCCGCGTTCGAGATCAAGCTGGGCACGCGCCGGATCGACGCCGCGGCCAGATCCCTCCTCAAGTTCGCGGACCGCGTGGACACGGACCGGCGCGGCGAACCTGCCGCGCTGGCCGTGATCGTGCACGACGGCTACGGATACACGCGTCCCGACGGTGTCGCCGTGATTCCGATCGGGGCCCTGGGACCGTGAACGGCGCCTCGCCGCTGGCCCGCGCCCGCCCGGCCGCCTACTCTTGGGCAACGGCCCGAGCCGCCGACCCGACCCTCCGCCCACCGCCGCGCGCCACACCCCACCGACCGAAGGAACAACCATGCGCAGCACGACGACCTCGACGCTCGTTCTCCTCCTCACAGGCCTTGCCCTCCTCGTCACGCCCCACGCGCTGACCGCCGCCCCCCTGCCACCCCAGGAACAGGAAGCGGCCGCCGGCGATGAAGAGGCCGAGGACACGACGACCTCCTACAGCGACGTCATCACCGACGCCGCCGTCACCAGCGAGGGCCTCTTCGACACGCACATGATCGACGGCGACCTCTTCTACGAGATCCCCCTCGACATGCTGGACCGCGAGATGCTCCTCCTGACCCGCGTCGCGCGCACCCCCGACGGCATGGGCTACGGCGGCTCGAAGGCCAACACCTCGACCGTGCGCTGGGAGCGCGAGGGCGACCGCGTGCTGCTGCGTCTGGTCAGCTATGAAAACGTGGCCGACGACACCACCGCGATCGCGGGGGCGGTCCGCAACTCGAACTTCGAGCCGATCATCATGGCGTTCGACGTGGAGGTGATGAACGAGGATTCCACCGCTCTGGTCGTGGAGGTCACCGACCTGTTCACCGAGGACATCACCCTGCTGGGCCTGCAGAAGTTCCGCCGCCAGACGTACGGCGTGCGGCGGGTCGATGGCGACCGGACGTATGTGGTGCGCGCGACCGCCTTCCCCACGAACGTGGAGGTCAGGCGCATACTCACATACGACGCGACCGACGCTCCGTCGAACGGCCAGAGCAACACGCTCTCGATGGAGATGCATCACTCGATGCTCCTGCTGCCCGACGACCCCATGGAGCCCCGCCTCTGCGACGAGCGCGTCGGCTTCTTCTCCACCAGCCAGATCGACTACGGGCTCGACGAGCAGCGCGCCGTCACCCGGTGTCTGATCACGCGGTGGCGCCTGGAACCCAGCGACCCCGAGGCCTTCGCGCGCGGCGAGCTGGTCGATCCCGTCAAGCCGATCGTCTACTACATCGATCCGGCCACGCCGCCCAAGTGGGTGCCCTACCTCAAGCAGGGCGTGGTGGATTGGCAGCCCGCCTTCGAGCGCGCCGGCTTCAGCAACGCCATCATCGCCGCAGACGCGCCCACCGACGACCCCGACTGGAGCCCCGAGGACGCCCGCTACTCGGTGATCCGCTACCTCGCGTCGCCGATCCAGAACGCGTCGGGGCCCCACGTGCACGACCCGCGCACCGGCGAGATCCTCGAGAGCGACATCCAGTGGTACCACAACGTCATGAACCTGCTGCGCAACTGGTTCTTCGTGCAGACTGCCCCCGCCAACGAGGCCGCGCGCGGGATCAAGTTCGACGACGAGGTGATGGGCGAGCTCATCCGCTTCGTCTCGGCCCACGAGGTCGGGCACACGATCGGGCTCCCGCACAACATGCAGGCGTCCGCGCACTACGCGGTCGAGGACCTGCGCACCCGCTTCGTCTGCGAGATGGGCGTCTCGCCGTCGATCATGGACTACGCGCGCTTCAACTACGTCGCGCAGCCCGGCGACGACACCTGCTACATGCCGGTCGTCGGCCCGTACGACAAGTTCTCGATCGAGTGGGGCTACCGGCCGTTCCCCGGCAAGGACCACCTGACCGAGCGCGAGGATCTGCGCGCGATGGTCGTCGAGATGCAGGAGGATCCCATCTACCGCTTCTCCAGCCCGACCGGCTCGGACCCCACGGCGCTCACCGAGGCCATCGGCGACGACGCCATGCGCGCCTCCGACTACGGCGTCGAGAACCTAAAGCGCATCGTGGACAACCTGACCGACTGGACCCGCGAGGACGGCGAGGACTACTCCCAGCTCCAGGAGCTCTACAACAACGTTGTGGGCCAGTGGGGCCGCTACACCGGGCACGTGGTCACCAACGTGGGCGGCGTCGTGCGCACGCGCAGGCGGCAGGGCCAGGACGGCGTCCCCTACGCGATGGTCGACCGTGACCGCCAACAGCGGGCGCTTGCATACTTGAATCGGCAGGTCTTCGCGACCCCGGAATGGCTGCTCGAAGCCGACGTCCTGGATCGCTTCCAGGGTACCGGCGCCGTCGAACTCGTTCGCACCCGACAGACGCAGGCGCTCAACCAGGTGCTAAACGTGGCCCGCATGAAGCGCCTGGTGGAGCAGGAGGCGTTTCACGGCAGCGATGCCTACTCGCTCGGCGAAATGCTCGACGACCTGCGCACAGGCGTCTGGTCGGAGCTCGCGTCGGGCCAGGCCACGGACGCCTACCGCCGCAACCTGCAGCGCGCCTGGCTCGCACGGATGTCGGAGCTGATGGAGGACGAGGAGGCGATGCAGTCCGACGTGGTCCCGTTCGCGCGCGGACAGCTTGGTTCCCTCCGCAGCGAGCTTGCGGCCGCCTCCGGCGGCACGTCGCACCGTGCCACGCGGCTCCACTTCGAGGACGCGATCGCCCGGATCGACGCGGTGCTCGACCCGGGGAGTTAGTACCCCGGCCCGGCCCGGTGCCCGTCGGCGGCAGCGGGCCCTTCGGCTCCCGTGCGCCTCGCGTTGTGGCCGAGCCCATGATCTACCGGCCCGAGCACCGCATTTGGGGGGCGCAATCTCCTCAAGATGGATGTACTCTGCAGAGAAAATGGCAGGGGACCGATCTGAAAGGATGCATCCGATGAGCCGACGCAGAGCAACCGCCCTCGCGACCACGGCTCTCCTGGCCGCCGTCCTGGCCCACGCATGCGGCGACGGAGCCGTGGAACCACAACCGCCACCTCCCGATCCACCCCGGCCCACGACGGTGACGGTGACCCCCGCGATGGCCACCCTGACGGCCCTGGGTGCCACGGTGCAACTGGCCGCCGAGGTGCACGATCAGAACGGACAGGTGATGGCGGGAGCTGCGGTCGCGTGGACCAGCAGCGACGCGTCGGTCGCGACGGTGGCCCCATCGGGACTGGTGACGGCGGTGGGCGGCGGTGCCGCGACGGTCACGGCCACGGCGGGCTCCGCCTCCGGGACGGCGGCGGTCACGGTTGCCCAGGAGGTGAGCACGGTCACCGTGTCGCCCGCGGCCGACACGCTCCTGACGGCCGACACGGTGCGGCTCGCGGCCGAAGCGGCCGACGCGAACGGGAATCCGGTGGCGGGCACCGTGTTCGCGTGGGCATCGGGCGACACGCTCGTGGCCATCGTGGACGGGGAGGGCCTCGTGACCGGGATCTCGGCGGGCGAGGTCGAGATCATGGCCACGTCGGCGGGCGTGGCGGGAAGCGCCAAGCTCACGGTTGTGCTCCCCGAACCGACGATGGTGGCTGTGACTCCCGACACGCTGGCGTTCACCGCCATCGGCCAGCAAGGCCGGCTCGCCGCAGAGGTGAGCGACCAGGCCGGACGCACGATGGAGGGCGTGACGGTCTCGTGGTCGAGCAGCGACACGCTTGTCGCGACGGTGGACTCGGCGGGACTGGTGACGGCGAGGGGCGGCGGGGCTGCGGCCATCACCGTGTCGTCGGGTTCCGCGTCGGGAAGCGCCTCGGTGTCGGTGATGCAGTCGGCGTCGTCGGTGACGGTCACGCCGGCGGAGGCGACAATCGGCCCCGGCGACACGCTGCGCCTGGCGGCGGAGGCGTTCGACGCGAACGGGAACGCGGTGGCGGACGCGGAGTTCTCGTGGTCGTCGAGCGACCCCACGGTGGCGACGGTGGACGGCTCGGGGCTGGTCCGGGGTGTCGGCGAGGGGGCGTCCACGATCGCGGCGGCCGCCGGAGACGCCGAGGGCACGTCCGAGATCACGGTTGCGAACCCGGATCGGGCCGCGCTCGTGGCGCTCTACGAGGCGACCGACGGCCCGAACTGGACTAAGAACGATGGCTGGTTGAGCGACCGCCCGTTGGCAGAGTGGTACGGGATAACTACCGATGCTTCCGGGCGGGTGAATCACGTGTACCTCGCAAACAATCGGCTGAGGGGCCCGATTCCACCGGAACTTGGCAACCTCCGCAGCTTGGAAAACTTGATTGTTTTAGGCAACCGTCTGACGGGCCCGATTCCATCGGAACTCGGCGGGCTGAGCAGCTTGACGACGCTGTCGTTCAGCTCCAACAGCTTGGAGGGCGCGATTCCGCCGGAGCTTGGGAATTTGGGCAGTTTGCGCAACCTAGTTCTGCAGGAGAATCGGCTGACGGGCCCGATTCCGCCAGAACTTGGCAACCTCCGTAGTCTGGAGTCCTTGCAGCTCTTCGACAACCGGCTGACGGGCCCGATTCCGCCGGAACTCGGCCTGCTTAGCAACTTGTCGCAGTTATGGCTCAGAACCAACCGGTTGACGGGCCCGATTCCGCCGGAGCTGGGAAGTCTGGCCAGCTTGCGCAACCTGGCTCTGCACTGGAATCGACTGACGGGCCCGATTCCGCCGGAACTTGGCAACCTCCGCAGCCTGGAGTTATTGGGGCTCTTCGACAACCGGCTGACGGGCCCGATTCCGCCGGAGCTTGGCAATCTTGCGTCATTGGAAGAGCTGTGGCTGAACGCCAACGAACTCACGGGTCCGATTCCGCCCGAACTGGGCAATCTCGCCGCCTTGGAGAGGCTGTGGCTGGACGCCAACGTCGGCCTGTTCGGTCCGCTGCCGAGAACGTTGCTTGGCCTCGACCGACTCAGAGAACTCCCGTTCCACGAGACGGGCCTCTGCGCTCCCGACGACCCCGTATTCCAGGATTGGCTCGACGGGCTCTCGCGGTGGGCGGGCGAGACCTGCGACGGCATCGCATTTAGCCACCGGCGGGCGCTGATGGCGGTCTTTGAGTCGGCCGGAGGGGCGAGCTGGAAGGTCAGGGAGAACTGGGGTTCCGATCACCCGCTGAACGAGTGGCACGGGGTGACGGCGGACACGGCCGACCGCGTGACGGAACTCGATCTCTCGGACAACGGTCTGACCGGGACGCTGGCCCGGGACATTGGCAACATCGAGACGCTGGAGCGGCTGCGATTGGGGGACAACCCAAGCCTGACCGGCGACCTGCCGCGCCCCGTGGTGCGGCTCCCGGCGCTCGATGAACTCGACATCGAGGGGTCCGGGCTGTGCATTCCGCCGAGTCCCCTGTTCCTCGACTGGCTGGACGGAGTGGGCAGCGTCCGGGGTTCCCGCTGCCCCGACGACCACGGCCACGACCGGGAGAGCGCAGGCGAAGCGCCCCTGGACGGGATCGTGTCGGGCGAGCTGAACTACGGCACGGATGTGGACCTGTTCCGGCTCGAGATCCCGTGGCCGGGAACCCTCGACCTACGCACGACGGGGGATACCCAGACGCTGCTGGCACTCGACGGCGGCGACGGCCAGAGGTGGGGGGAGGGTTACGGCCTGCACGGCATCCTTCGGCGGGTGACGCCGGGCCGCTACTACATCGAAGTGTCGGGACTGAACTCGAGCACGACCGGTGCCTACACGCTGGAGTTGTCGTTCGAGACGCTGGCGCCGCCCTCCCGCGCGTACCTGACGCAGGCGGTCCAGTCGCACGACGGGGCGGTGCCGCTGGTGGCCGGGGAGGACGCGCTGTTGCGGGTGTTCGTGACGGCTCCGGAGGGGGCGGACGCGACGATGCCGTCGGTGCGGGCGACGTTCCACCGCGACGGGGCGGTCGCGAGCGTGGTGGACATCCCGGCCAGCGCGGCGCGGGTGCCGACGGAGGTGATGGAGGCCGACCTGGACGTGACGGCCAACGCGGTGATCCCGGGGAGCGTGGTGGGACCGGGTCTGGAGATGGTCGTCGAGATCGACCCGGAGGGGACGCTCGACCCGTCGCTGGGGATCGGCGGCCGCATCCCGGAGGAGGGCCGACTGGCGCTGGACGCGCGCTGGATGCCGGACTTCGACGTGACCGCCGTGCCTCTGCTGCACGTGCAGGATCCGGACTCGTCGGGCTTCAAGGCGACGGTGGGGCTGACGGCGGAACACGAGGTGTTCTACGAGACGCGGGACTGGCTGCCCGTGGCGGACATGGAGGTCTCGGTGAGGGAACCGCTGCTCGTCGACTACGATCCGAGAGCGGACATGCCACGCGCGCTGGACGACATCGAGTTCCTGCGGGTGGCCGACGGTGCGTCCGGCTACTACATGGGCGTGCCGCCGTGGATGGAGCGCGGGATTCTTGGAATCGCGCGCATCGGTGGCAATTCCAGCGTGTCCCGGTTCGAGGGACACACGGTGGCGCACGAGTTCGGACACAACCTCGCGCTGCTGCACGCGCCCTGCGGGGGACCGGTGGGCGTGGATCCCCGCTACCCGCACCGCGGCGGGCTGATCGGCGGCTGGGGCTACGACTTCACTTCGGGAGAACTTGTGAGTCCCGAGTGGTACACCGATCTGATGACGTACTGCCGGACCAGCGACTGGATCAGCGACTACTCCTTCGCCAAGGCCGCCGACTACCGAACGGAGACCGGAGCGTCGCGGTCGATGGCGTCGCGGACCGGCGCGGCCGCCGGCCGGGTGCTGGTCGTGCGCGGGGGCCGGCAGGGCGGACGGCTGCGCCTCGATCCGTCGTTCGTGCTCGACGCGCCGGCGACGCTGCCCGCCGCTCCGGGCCCCTACCGGCTGTCCGGGACGGATGCCGCCGGGCGCGAGCTGTTCTCGCACGCGTTCGCGATGTCCGAGATCGCCGATGTCGAGGAGGACGCGGCCTCGTTCGTGTTCGCACTGCCCGCGCCCGACGCGTGGGTCGGCGCGCTGGACCGCATCACCCTGACGGGCCCGGAGGGCACCGTGGCGCTGGACCGCGACGGCGCGCCTCCCGAACGGCTGGTGCTCGACGCGAACACCGGCCGCATCCGGGCGATCCTGCGCGGAGAGGAGGCGCTGGCGGACACGGCGACGCACGCCGGAACGGGGCCCGGTCGCACGGTGACCCTGCTTAGCCGCGGCATCCCCGGCGCGGAGGCGTGGCGGCGGTAGCCCCCGAGCCTGGGGACTCGAACCACACGGCACTGACCGGATGGCCCGGTACTACGGGCGTCCGGCCGGAAAGTTAGACCCGCGATCTCTAGGCCGAGGCCGGATCCGACGCTTTCGAGGCCGAGCCCGAGCACAGCCCCAGCCTGGCGTCGCCAGGGCTAGCGTCGCCGTGTTTGTCCGCCATCCTGGGCGCAATGTGGCGAACAAAGGGACTTGGGTGGGGTCAAATTGTCGTACCGCAGTAGAAATGTCCGCTCTCAGCGCAGTAGAAATGTCCTCTTTTCGGACCATGTTCGGTCGTGAGCGAACGGCGAACCTGGTACGGGAGAGGAGCAGACGGAATTGGATCTGAAGGAGAGAGATCGGGTCTCGTTGCTGACCGCCACGAAGTGCATGGTCGCACGCTGCGCCGCCTCCGTGATCGCCTCCGCGTCCGCCGCGTCGTTGCTTTGGCGCTTGACGAACGGCTTCACGCAGATCGGGGGAACCAGCCTCACCTCGTGGCCGGGCGCCGCGATCTCCCGGCCCCGGTAATGCGCGCTGGCGTACGCTTCCATCGCCACGGTGCACGGCGGCTGCGCGGCCAGAAAGCCCAGCAGCTTCCCGCGGCTCAGCTTCCTGCGGTACGCTACCGACCACTCGGACGTCGCGCCGTGCACCTGAAAGCTCCGCTTTGCCAGATTGATCCCGATGATGCCAGCCTCTTCCATGTGGAAGTCTCCTCTCTCAGATGGTCGACTAGTCGCTTCAGTACCATCTGGCACATCGCGATGCCGCCGGGAGGTGGCGTCCACTCCATCGGGCTAGGTCTGGGACTGCTGACTCTTCAGGGCGAGTTCGGGCCTGCGGAGATGGTGCGCTAGCCGGCGGGTCGCCAATCGGGCATGGTGCGCAGCATGTACTGGTCGAACATGGGGACCGTGAATGCGGTGTCCCCGTGTGAAGGGCTCCAGATCATCCCTTTTCGGACCAGGCCGGTCCGAATTGGCCCCGCCGATGTGACCGCAATACCCAGCAACGCAGCCACCTCGCCGGAACGGTGCGGACCCGGACCGAGTTCCGCCATCGCTCTGAGGTAGTCCTGCTCCCTTGGGGTGAGACGATCGAAGCGGACTCTGAAGAAACTCGCGTCCAAGGCCGCCTCGGTTTTCCGACGAGCGGAAACAACGTCTTCACAGGTGATGGGTGATTCGGAAGCGGCGTTCCAGGAGTGCGCGCCCCACTCTTGGAGAAAATAGGGGTAGCCCTCCGTTTGATGGGCGATCTCGGACAGGGCGTCGTCGTCCACTTCGGCTCCCGCTTCCTCAACCGGCACCCGGATGGCCTTCCCAATGGCATTCTCGTCAAGCGGCCCGACGCCAGGGAAATCGAAGAGACGCTCCGAGTAGCTCTTGACCTGTCCCGATAGGGCTGCGAGTTGAGGTAGCCCCGCCCCGAACAGTATCAGCGGCAACGCCTTCTGACTGATTCGGTGGAGCGCGACTATGAGCGCGCCCAAGTCTTCGCGAGCCAGGTACTGAACCTCATCCATCAGAATCACGGCCGGTCGTTCCGCAGCCTCCGCGGCTTGCCCGACCACAACCAGAAGATCCGTCAGGTCAGTCTCAAGGTGTCCGGTCGCGGCCAGTCCAGGTTCGGGCTCCACCCCCACATGGAACTCACCGTGGGAGGCCTTGAAGGCGCTGGCGAAATTACGAAGCGTGCCCAAGGCGCGATTTCCGAGGACCCGGGCTTTCTCGCGGCTGCTGATTCGATAGAGGATCCTCTGGAGTCTTGGGACCAGGAGTTGGGCCAGCCGCTGCTCCTCGGGAGCCTCGATCAGGGCGGTCTCGTAACCGGCGGACTCAGCCAACTCTCCGATTCGCACGAGCAGGACGGTCTTTCCTACGCCTCGGAGGCCAAGGAGCATCATGCTTTTCGCATGACGACCCGCCTGAATTCGTCGCAGAGCGACATCTGCCGCGTTGAGCAACTCGTCGCGACCGGCCAGAGCCGGGGGACGCGATCCTGCTCCTGGTGCGAATGGGTTGGCTACCGGATCCATCAGTACCTAGAAAGAGTTAGGGCAGGTTAGATACGCATGTGGACATAACCGCATCTAACTATAGCTAACCGTACCTAACCAGCCATAACCCTGTCAAGATGGGTGAGAGGGTTCCTTCTCCGCGAGCGGAGCGCCCCGAGCCGCTACGAGGTGAATTCGTAGACCAGCCTGTCACCGGTCAAGCCGGCGATTTCCAGCACGACCGTCCCCGCACCCGGCCCGTAGGCGTCGCGATAGCGCGTCCGCACGAGATCAAGATCGAATACGTACTGCTCCGTCAGCCATGCCTGGCACGGGTCGCCGTCCGCTTCGTGCGCGAGCACCGCCGAGAGCTGCACCGGATCCGATTCGGCGAACGCCTCCGCGATCACGAGGGTCAGGGCGTGCGTCCGGCAGCCGCCGCTGTACGAGACTTCGACCGTCAGGTCGTTGCCGCTGATCGCGGCCGAGTTCACGACGTAGTCGTCGTCTCCCCAGTTGCGGGAATCGGCGACCACGACCTGGCCGGTCCTCGGCTCGCCCGGCGGCACGTCGTCAGCGTCCACTGAGACAACCGTGTCCAGGACGCTGTTGCAGCCCGTGGCGGCGAGAATGATGAGAGCGTTGAGAGTGAGAGCGTTGAAATATGCGAACCTTCGCGTCATGTCGTCTCCAGGATTCTGTGGCTGGTGGCCGATCGTGGTGGTGTGGCCTCCCAGCCTGGTGGGTTTCCGACTGGTATAGTCAATTCGGTGCGAAAAGGTTCCCGTTCGTACAGGAACTGTCCAGACTGACTCCCGCCGAGGTCCGAAGATGAATCGAACCGTCCTGATGCTCCTTGAGGCCGAACTCCTACGCTACAAGCTCGTTGCAGAGCGCGCCATGGGGCAGCTGCGGCCCGAAGAGTTGCTCGTCGCCACCGACCAGGGCAACTCGGTTGCGATCCTCGTCTGGCATGTGTCGGGCAATCTGGAGTCCAAGTTCACCGACCTGCTCACCACGGACGGCGAGAAGCCGTGGCGCGACCGGGACGGGGAGTTCGAGCCGCGTGAAGTGTCTCCCGACGACATTGCCGAGAAGTGGGAGCGTGGGTGGCACGTCCTCTTCAACGCGCTCGTCGAGCTTACCGACAACGAGCTGGCCGCGCCGATCAGCATCCGGGGCGTCCCGTTCAGGGTCGACGAGGCGCTCCTGCGCGCGCTGGCCCACGTCGCCTACCATGTGGGACAGATCGTCTTCCTGGCCAAGTCCTTCCGCAGGGACGAGTGGGAGTGCCTAAGCATCCCGCTCGGGCAGTCGGCGGCCTACAACGCGAACCCGGTGTTGGAGAAGTCGTCCACGTACGCCGAGAGTCTGGCGAAGGGCGAGGCAGACTGACGCCGCGAGGAGACACTTGCGTCCCGCCGGTGCATCGGGTCAATTCTGCCCTCCCAGATTCAAGCACGTCATGAACGGGCACGACATGCACTCGACGGGACATTGAGCGACACCCTGCACGAGCAGCTCCGGGTTGCGGTCCGGGCCCTCTGCGCCGACTTCGGCAACGACTACTGGCAGACAGCCGACGCGGCCGGCGCCTACCCGCGCGAATTCGTCGAGGCGCTGACCGAGGCGGGCTACCTGGCCTGCCTGATCCCGGAGGAGTACGGCGGCATGGGGCTCGGCGTGCGGGAGGCGTCGGTGATCCTGGAGGAGATCAACCGGTCGGGCGCGAACTCGGGTGCCTGCCACGCGCAGATGTACACGATGGGCACGTTGCTGCGGCACGGTTCCGACGGGCAGAAGCGGCGGTATCTGCCGGGCATCGCGTCGGGCGAGCTGCGGCTCCAGGCGTTCGCGGTGACCGAACCGGACGCGGGTTCGGACACCACCCGCATCCGCACCTTCGCCGAGCGACGCGGCGACCGCTACGTCGTCAGGGGACAGAAGGTCTTCATCTCGCGGGTGCGGCAGTCCGACCTGATGATTCTGCTCGCCCGCACGACCCCGCGCCCCGAGGCCGAGAAGCGCACCGACGGGCTGTCGGCCTTCATCGTCGATCTGCGGGACGCGGGCGAAAAGCTGCGGGTCGGGCCGATCGACACGATGATCAACCACGAGAGCTGCGAGGTCTTCTTCGACGGCCTCGAGGTGCCGGCCGACAACCGAATCGGCGACGAGGGCCGCGGCTTCCGCTACATCATGTCCGGGATGAACGCCGAACGGATTCTCCTGGCGTCCGAATCGGTCGGCGACGGCATGTACTTCGTCGACCGCGCATCGGACTATGCCAGCGCCCGCCAGGTCTTCGGCCGGCCCATCGGCACCAACCAGGGAGTCCAGTTCCCGATCGCCGACGCCTACATGGACATTCGCGCGGCTGCGGCGGTGCGGGACGAGGCGGCGCTGGAGTATGACGCAGGAGAGACCCGCGGCCACGGTCCCAACATGGCCAAGTACCTCGCGTCTCGGGCCGCGTGGAAGGCGGCGAACGTGGCCATGGACACCTTCGGCGGCTGGGGCATGGCTTCCGAATACGGGATCGAACGCAAGTTCCGCGAGGCGCGGCTCTACATGGTCGCCCCGGTGGCCAACAACCTGGTGCTAAGCCACGTGGCGACGCACGTGCTGGGCATGCCGAGGTCGTTCTGATGGGTGGGGACGCTCCTGCGACGAGCAGGCGATTCCCGGCGTGCCGTTCCATCCTCTTCGTGCCGGGCGACCGCCCTGATCGCTACGCCAAAGCCCTCGGTGCCGGTGCCGACGCGATCTGCATCGACCTGGAGGACGCGGTGGCGCCCACACGAAAGGCGGGGGCGCGAGCTTCGGTCGCCCGCTTTCTGGCCGACCCCCCGATGCCGTCCTCGCCGGGTGCCGGACCCTTGCGACGCGCCGGGGAATCCCGCGTGCCAGCGCCGAGCATCGTCGTGCGCGTGAACGACCCGGAATCGACCGATGGCGAGCGGGACGCCGCCGCACTCGTCGGTCGCCACCGCCCCGACGCCTTCATGATCCCCAAGGCGACGACCGCCGACGGCATCCGGAGCGCCCAGCGACTCCTCGGGGCGGACATCCCCCTCCTCCCGATCGTCGAGACCGCGCTCGGGCTGGAGCAAGCGGCCCGCATCGCGGCGGCCACCCCCACCGTCGCGGCGCTGGTGTTCGGCGGCTTCGACCTCTCCGTCGAACTGGGCGCCGAGCCCGAGTGGGGGCCGTTGCTGTACGCGCGCTCGCGGGTGGTGCACGCGGCGGCCCTCGGCGGCATCGACGCGATCGACATGCCGTCCCGCGATCTCCGCGAAACGGTGGAGCTGCGCTCCGAGGCCGAGCGGGCCAGGCAACTGGGCTTCGCAGGCAAGGTGGCGATCCATCCGAAGCAGATCCCGGTCATTCACGACGTATTCACGCCGTCCGAGCAGGAGGTGGCGCGTGCGAGGCGGATCGTGGAGGCGGATCGCGCTGCGGGCGGCGGTGCCGTGGCCCTCGATGGCAGGATGGTGGATCGGCCCGTGGTTGCGGCGGCGCGCAGGATTCTGGCGCGTGGATCCAGGCCGTGACGCAGACGCGAACCCCGCAGGCGCACCGCACGAGGGTCCGAGAGGACATCATCGCGCCCTGGCCCGCACAAGCCATGCTCGGACTCCTCGACAGAGACCCCCGCACCCTCGCCGTGGGAGATCCGCTCCCCCTGGGATGGCACTGGCTCTACTTCAAGCAGCCGCTGCGCGCGTCCGATCTCGGGACCGACGGACACGAGCACCGGGGTGCCTTCATGCCCGAAGTGGACCTTCCGCGGCGCATGTGGGCGGGCGGGACGTTGCGAGCCCGTCGGCCGGCCCGGATCGGTGGGGCCGCCGAACTGCGATCCGAGATCGGCGAGGTGAAGGAGAAGAGGGGAAGAAGTGGCCGACTGGTCTTCGTCACCGTGCGCCACGCGCTCGTCCAGGACGGTCGCGCCTGTGTGGAGGAGAAGCAGGTGATCGTGTATCGGCAGGCCGAGCCACGCGTGGCCACCGCGGCCCGACGGCCCGAAGCCACGCTCCCACAACCCCCCGTCGCGCTCGCCGAGCCAGCCCCCGAATGGAGCGAGTCCTTCCTGCCCACGCGCGTCACTCTCTTCCAGTTCTCGGCGCTGACCTACAACGGCCACCGCATCCACTACGACCACCCCTACGTCACCGAACGGGAGGGCTACCGCGACCTCCTGGTGCACGGCCCGCTCACCGCGCTCCTCCTGCTGGACGCCGTCCGGCGCCACTCGGTGCGGCCCGTTTCGCGATTCCGCTATCGCGCCCTGGCGCCGCTGTACGTCGGCCAGCCGATCACGCTGGCGGCGCGGTCGGACGCGGCGGGCGGGTCGAACGCCGGCCGCGCCCCAGCAACGCCGCCGCCCGACGAGCGCATCGTCGAGGCTCTCCGGCCGGACGGCACCGTGGCCATGCGGGGCTGGGTGGCGTGAACCGGGATCATGTCGCCGGCGAGTCGGCGGCCAAACCGACCTGCACGATCCTGGGGCCGTCGACCCCCGCCACCCCAACGTACTGGAAGACCCTGCCATCGAGGTCGCGCGGCTGCGGATCCTGAACCACCACGCGCTCCGTCCCCTGCAGGAGCACGGCGAAGGGCGCGGCCTGGGTTCCGGCCCCCGGATCGGACGGAAACACGAAGTCGATGGGCTCGGAGCCCAGCACGATGCGCCCGTCCCCGTCGGTGATCCAGAACTCGGACACCCCGGACCGGCGGACGATGGAAGCGAGCACGGCCTCGATCTCGACATGTCTGGCTCCGGCCTTCAGAGCGACGTTAAGGTAGTGGGCAACCGCCATCGCGGCGGCCACCATCGCTTTCTCCCGGTTGTTCCAGTCCCTATTCATGTAGTGGTCTCCACGTTGGCAGATCGTCCACGCCCAGTCTAAAGCGAACGATATGAAAGTCCTCATGTTGTTGACAGCCGCCTCGGTCGTCCTGACAGCCGCCTCCGTCGTCCTGCCCGGTGCCGCAACGCCCGCCAGCGCCCAGAACCCTCGCGCGCGCGACCTCGGGATCCCCTTCGAGGGAAGCCCCGGCGCGCTCAACGCGATCACCGATGTCGCAGGGATCGAGGTGGGCCACGCCACGCTGGTTCGCGGCTCTGGCGCGCTGGCCATCGGCGAGGGACCGGTGCGAACCGGGGTCACCGCCGTGTGGCCGCGCGGCCGCGAGGTTCCCGACCCCGTCTACGCGGCCTGGTTCTCCCTGAACGGCGACGGCGAGATGACGGGCACGACCTGGGTGCGCGATTCGGGGATCATGGAGGGACCGGTCATGATCACCAACACCCTGAGCGTGGGCGTGGTACATCACGCGGTGATCCGGTGGGGGGTGGCCAGGGGGCTCGAGCGCGGCGGAGGACGGTGGCTGGCGGCGCTGCCGGTCGTCGGCGAGACCTGGGACGGCACGCTCAACGACATTCGGGGCCAGCACGTCACCGAGGCGGACGCCATGGCGGCCATGGACGCGGCCCGCGGCGGACCGGTCGAGGAGGGCAACGTGGGCGGCGGCACCGGCATGATCTGCCACCGCTTCAAGGGCGGAATCGGCACTTCGTCGCGGGTGGTGGAGATTGCGGGCGAGAGCTACACGGTGGGCGTGCTCGTCCAGTGCAACTACGGGAGCCGGGAGCCGTTCCGCGTGGCCGGCGTGCCGGTGGGACGTGAGATCGCGGACCTGATGCCCGAGCGCCCGGACGGGGAGCCGTTGGAGGGGGTGGAGGGGGAGGCGGACCGCGACGGTTCCATCATCGTCGTCGTTGCGACAGACGCGCCCGTGCTGTCCCATCAGCTGGAGAGGATGGCCCGCCGGGTCTCGCTGGGACTCGCCCGCAACGGAAGCACCTCCTCGAACGGCTCCGGCGACATCTTCGTCGCCTTCTCGACTGCAAATCAGGAGGCCGCCTCCGAGCGGGCCGCGGCGGCGGACGCACGGGTGCTCGCCAACGGTCGCCTCAACCCGCTCTTCGCGGCCACCGTCGAGGCGACCGAAGAGGCGATCATCAACGCGCTCGTCGCGGCCGAGACCATGACGGGCGCGAACGACGTGACGGTCCACGCCCTGCCCCACGACCGCCTGCGCGAGGTGCTCCGACGCTACAACCGGCTGGAGGGTTGACGGGATTCATTTTGATAGGATATACAATATAGATCCCGCAAGAGGACCGGTACGGAAGCGAGGTGGCCGTGGGAGCGAAGTCGCATATAGCCCGATGGGGTAGCAGTCTGGCAGTCCGGATACCGAAACCTGTCGCGGAGCAATGGGGTGTGGGCGAGGGCTCCCAGGTCGAAATGGTATCTCGAGGCGATCAACTCGTATTGCGCAAGAGGATCTACGACCTCAAGGAAATGGTCTCACGGATGACACCGGACAACCTCCACGCGGAGGTCGAGACGGGCCCGTTTTGCTTGTACTGCCCCACCGACCGTGGTTGGTGAAGTCCTGAGCAGGTTGTCGGTCCTTCTCGGCCGGTCTTGAACGCGGTCGGTCCCCTACCTCCTCCGATCCCAGTAGTCCACCGGCCGGTCGTCCATCAGCCACGCGTTCGGGTCCACCCACCAATGCTCGCCGTAGGGCACCTGGTTGGGCCACACCTCGTCGAGTGTGAGCCCGTCGCGCACGACGCCTCCCTGCACCACGTACATGATGTCGGTCGTGTTGCGGATGTTGTCGAGCGGGTTCGAGTTCAGGACGAGGACGTCCGCCAGCTTGCCGACTTCGATGGAGCCGATGTCCTGTTGCGCGCCCAGAAAGACCGCGCCGTGCAGGCTGGCGACTTCAAGCGCGGCCATGGGCCCCGCGGCGGCGTCCACCATCCAGATCTCCCAGTGCGAGGCGATTCCGTGGGCTTGCCCGTGCGAGCCGATCGCTCCCCATCCGCCGGCCTCGATCACGTCCATCATGCCCAGTGCGATCAGGGGGAAGGAGTAGTCGGTGGCGGGCCGCTCCCAGCGACGGCGCAAGTGCGGGATGACCTGGCGCCATGGGAGCCATTCGCGCTGCTTCGGGTCCAGCCACACCTCGTCCTCGGCGAAGAAGAACTCCTCGTTCCAGGGACCGATGCCGCCCACTACGAAAGTGGGTGAGTAGGTCGATTCGGCCTGACCCAGGAACGTGCTCAGGTCGCGGTACATAGGCAGGTACGTCATCGGGTGTTCGAACCCGGTCTGCCCGTCCATCATCATCCCGATCGTGAATGGGATGTCGTTGTTCTCCGACGTGACCATGAGGTTCTTCCGGCGGGCGATGTCCGACACCCACTGGCGCTGGTCGCGGCGCGGCTGCAGGTACTGCTTGAGCGCGGTCGCGCCCCAGGACGCCAGCCGGTTGATGTTCTGCTCTGCGACCTCGTAGCTGGTCAGGTCGTTCTGGCGCGTGGCGTCGCCGCGGTAGAGGGGGTCGCCCGTGGAGTAGGTCCGGGGTCCCACGACCGCGCCCGCACGGATCATTTCGGCGCTGGCGAAGACGTTCTGCGACCACATCGAATTGTCGAGGTTCGCGGTCACCCCGTAGGCGAGGTAGATCGCCGACTCGAAGTCGCGCTTCGGGATCAGGCCCTTGTGCTCGCGGTAGTGGTGGGCGTGCATGTCGATGAAGCCGGGGACGATGGTCTTGCCGGTCATGTCCATGGCCCGGTCGGCCCCGGAGGTGTCGCATTCCCCGACGCACGCGATGCGGCTGCCCTCGATGAGCAGGGTTGCGTTCTCGTGCACGGCACGGTCGTCGAGGGTGACGATGCGGGCGTTCGTGAGGGCGAGCGTTCCTTCGGGGATGACGCGGTCGACGCTCAGCCGGATGGTCATGGTGTCGGTCTCGCCGGTCGCGGCGTCGTGGATGAAGAAGTGCTGCCCGCTCCCGAATTCGAGGCGGTCGTTGTCGAGCCAGCGCGGGTAGAGGCCGCCTTCGGTGGTGAGCTGCGTGACGGGGACGGGGGCGCCCCGCTTCTTGAGCGCGACGGGGTCGCCGCCCACTCCGCCGGGGGGCAGGGGTGCCCAGAAGACGTTGTCGCCCTCCTGGAAGGCGACGCGGTTGCCCCCGGGCGAGACGACGAACTCGTCGCCCCAGGGGATGGTCGCGTGCACCTGCGCGTCGGAGCCGTCACCGCGCACCGACATCAGAGCGATCGCCCCCTGTCCCTCGCCCGCCTCATGGCCTGCCGGCAGGTAGATGCGCCCGCCGGGGCCGAAAGATGCCCGCGTGATCTGGCGGCGGTTGCTGAGCAGTCCACCGGGTCCCCCGACCGAAATGGTCATGATGCGTTCCTGCGATCCGCCTTCCGCGGGGACGCGCCACAGCTCCCAGAAGGGGTTCTGCGTGGCCGACCGGGCGCGCGCTGCCGCCCCGCTCCCTCGCGTGACCACGATCTCGGAACCATCGAGCGACCACACGGGGTGGGCGTACTCGGAGGGCGAAGTGGTGAGCTGCTGGGGGGTGCCGCCTCCGGCCGGAATCTTCCACACGTGCCCGCCATCTTCGCCGCCCCAGGTCGTGTACGCGATCCAGCGGCCGTCGGGCGACCACGAGGGTGAGAACTCATGCGGGCCGTCGCCGCCGGTCAGGCGGGTGGGCGTGCCGCCGTCCGCCGGTACGATCCAGATCCTGCCGACGGCCTGGAAGGCGATCTGCGACGCGTCCGGCGAGGCGCCGTACCAGCGCAGCATCTTCGCCTCGAAGGGGCCGTCGTCGATGCGGAAGTCCGCGCGGGCAAGCTCGGAGATGGTGCGCTGCACGCGCGCTGAGAAGGGAACCGTGGTGACCTCGCCGCTGGCGACATCGAGGATGCGGATCCTGCCGCCCTGCGTGATCACGATGCGGGATCCGTCGGCGTTCCAACTGTAGCCGGGGAGGATGCGCATCGTCTTGATCCCCTCGGCGTTGTCGATGGTGATGGGATCCATGACGACGCGCTCGCGTCCGGTCTCGAGGTCGCGGATCCAGAGCGCGGCGCGAGGGCCGAAGCTGTGGCCCCGGTACGAGATCGTGCCGCCCGCGATCCGTCGGGCGAAGGCGAGATGGCGACCGTCGGGGGAGATCTCGGCCGCGTAGGCGCTGCCGCTCGAGGCGCGCACCTGCTGTGCCCCAGTCCCGGCCGTGATGTTGACGATCTCGCCGGTGCGGAGGTCCTTGCGCCGCACCTGCCAGTGCCCGGCGAGCGCGTCGCGTCCCTGCAACCCGGGCGGGCCCGTGTAGACGTGGAAGTACAGGTAGCGCCCATCCTCGGACGGCGATGGCCACGCGGCCTGCGGCTGGTCCCCGACCACCTGGATCCCGTCGCCTCCGTCGATGTGGTACATCCAGATCCCGCTACGGCCCGTCTGGCCCCGTCCTGCGGCCACATCCTGCAGCTTGACGAAGATGTACTCGCCGTCGGCGGACCAGGCCGGCTCGACGGCGCGAGTCGCCATGTCGCTGAACACCTGGCGTGGGCTGGAGCCGTCCGCGTCCATCAGCCACAGGTTGTTCTGCCCCCTCCGGTCGCTGATGAACGCGATGGTCTCGCCATCGGCCGAATAGCGGGGATGGTAGTTCGTGGCAACCCCGGTGCCCCCGGTTAGGATCTCGGCCTCGCCGCCCCCATCCGCAGGGACGCGGTAGACGTGGCCCAGGAGGTCGAAGACCACCCAGCGACCGTCCGGCGAGATGTCCATCGACATCCAGGTGCCCTCGTCGGTCGTGAAGTCGATCTCGCGGGTCTCGCCGCGGGCGAGGGTGACGTCCCAGTCGGTGGCCTCTTGGGCGGCGAGGGGGGCCGTGAGGGCGGCCCAGAGGCCGAACGGAACGATGGTGCCGATGGCGCGAGCCGGGTGGGAGCGGGGGTCGAGCGGGCGCATGGCTGATCCTCTCAAGACTTCACGGGGACGGTCGGGCATGGCACCTTTGGAGTTAGAGCGTGCGCTGCAACCGAGCAAGGCACCACAGGATGAGAAGAGATCGATTGTCCCGGCCCTGGCTGCCCGTCCACACGACCGGTGCTTGGCTATGCGGTGTGGTGGTTTCACTTGCAGCCTGCGGCGACAACGGTGAAGCCCCGTCCTCCCCAGCTCAACTCACCGACTCGGCGGGTGTCGCAATCGTCACGAATCCGCCCAGCGACGCCACCTTCGCCACCATCGCCCAAGAGCCATTTCTCTCCATCGGGGCCATCGAAGGTCCCGACGAGGTGCTGTTCGGGCGCATCGCCTCGGTCGCGCTGGATGACGCAGGCAACTTCATCGTCGCCGACGGACAGGTCGGCGAGATCCGCATCTTCGACCCCGGGGGCGTCCACCTCCGCACCATCGGGAGCGCGGGAGAGGGGCCGGGCGAGTTCCGGGCGCTTGCGGGCGCGTGGCCCACGGCGGACGGCGTCATCGTTGCGGTGGACATGCGGCTCGACCGCATCACCCGCTTCGGTCCGGAAGGCGAACTGCTGACAACGGCGACCTTCAAGGGACCGGGCGAGCAGCCCTTGATTCGCCCCATTCGCCCGGCGGGACCGGATGCCTTCCTCAGCCGGGTGCAATCCCTGAACATCCCTTCGCCGCAAGGTGCCTTCAGCTTGGAGGACGCCCTCGAATCGATTACGGACCCTCTCGGAAACAGACCCGAGTACCTGGTCCGGCACGATCTGGAGGGGGCCCTGATCGACACTGTCGCAACGGTCCCCAGTCAGGCCACCCACGCTTCCGGCCAGGGTACCGGCGCCAGCATGTCGATCCAGATCATGCGCGTGCCCTTCTCGCCGGCGCCCGCCGCCACCGCATCCCCCGAAGGGCGCGTTGCCGTGACCACCGGCCGGTCGTACGAGTTCTCACTGCACGATCCCACTGGCACGGTCGAGCGCATCGTGCGGCTCGCCGAAGAGCCCCCCGTCCGCACCGACGCGCACCTCGCAGCTTGGGTGCGGGGCTCCACCGGCGGTCGCGAGCCCATGGACGACGATCAGGTTGAGGCCGCCCTGCGCCGCTACGAAGAGATGCCCTTGCCCGAACGGCTCCCCGCCTGGAATTCGCTGCTCATCGCCGACAGCGGCGAGATCTGGGCGCGGCGCTTCGCGATTCAAGGTGCCGAGACAGTCCCCCGGGACATATTCGGTCCGGATGGCAGCCTTCTGGGCCGGGTCGCGATCCCTGCCAACCTTCGCATTCAGCACATCGGCGAGGGGAGGCTGACCGTCATTTCCACCGACGACCTCGGCGTCGAGCGCGTGGCTGTGTACGCACTGCGCTGACGGCTGCAAGGCGCCGAAAACGTGCCTGGCACTCTGGCGACATGCTCCGGGGGCCACGCCGGTGGTGGGGCCGGGATCCTCGCCTATCCGAGCCGTCCCGAAAGCCGTCGCCGATACCGGGCAAGATCCTCGGCGGTCACGGCCTCCGGTGGCACCAGCTTGTAGTGCCGTTCGTTTGCAATCCTGATCTCGGGACCATCTTCCTGGAACTCCAGCAGCGCCAACACGTCGTCGCGGGTCAAATAGGCCCCCACCGGGCGACAGACCAGAGATGGGAGCTTGTCAGCGCACACGGCGATGTCCTGTTCAATCTGCACTCTGCCGATCATGTTGCTGCCGCTCTTTGCTTGGACGGGGACGACGTAGTGAACACCCTGCTCGTCCACGCCGACGTAGATTTCATCGGTTTCGACCTGGCCCATGCCGCCGATCGACGTGCGCAGGTGATTCTGAAGCGAGTAGCAGGTGATCCCAAGGAACAGGTCGATCAACCGGTTGTAGCGAACGCGCGCCAGCACCGCCTGCTCGTCACTGAACGCGTACTTCCCAACCATTCCCGGAGTCGCATCGGGAATCTTCGTCTCCACAAGACTCGGATTTGGCGTCAGGGCAATGTCGGTGACCAGCGCGAACCGGTACCGACTCGGTCCGGTGGCACGGATGATCCATGTCTTTCCGGCCGGGGCCGTGGCCCTGATGCTGGTCGGCAAGGGTCGCCGATATCGGAAGGCGTAGATGACGTCGCCAAGGTTCTTGGGTGGATCAATGCCCAGGCTGACTGCGGCTGCGGTGATCTGCTCGCGACGGAAGTCGACGGCGTCGGCACCGGACTCGTACTGCTTGTGAAAGATCGCCTCGATGATCGCCGAGTACCGATTGCTAGCTGTCAAGGCTCCCTCCTTGCTTGGATGTTCCGGGCCAACGCAGGAGCAGCACCTCTTCTCGAAGCTGCTCTCGGGTCGCGGTGGCCAGTCTGGTCCTGAACAGGTCGATGTCCGTCACCTCGTAACCCAAGGATCCGGCAATGCTTGCCAGCAGCTGTCCGGTTCTGATCATGACCCTCAGGTAGGACGCCTGATCCCCGACGACGTAGGCCAGCCTCGCACCGGGCCGAAGCACCGGTCGCAGTGATGCCAGGTGTCGCGCCATGCCGCCGAAATAGAGCTTGACGACCCGCGCATACGCGCGTTCGAATCCCGATGTCTTTCCCATGGCCACCCGGCGACGTTCGATTTCGTCCGCGATGTCCGCGATGTCGGCGCGCGTTCGGATTGCCAGATCGTCGTCGTCAACCTTGTAGACACCTCGCGTATTCGACCTGACCATGCCCTGCTTGAGCGCACGCAGCTCCTTGGGATTCCTGATCATGCCGAGGACGACGGACTCGAGACGGGTCGTTCTGGTGTAGTCCTTCTCGTTGGGATACGGCGGAGAGGTGATCACCGCGTCAACGGATCGGGGCGGCAGGACTTCGGCCGCGTCCCGTGCGTCGGCTGGCACGACGTCGGCACGGGCGCCGGATCCGTTGGAGACCGCGTGGAGGTCGCTGGCCATGCTCTTCATTTGCGCGTGCCAGATGTCCACCACCGAGGCGTCGCTCTTGATTCGACCGACCCCAACCTCGGGTCCGAACCTAAGGTTGCCGATGCTTCGAACGAGGCTCGTAGCCATCGCCAGGCGCCCGCAACCCTGCATTCCCCTGTCGCCGAGCCGATCCATCGCATCGAGGGTTACGAGAACCTTGTGTAGCGGGATGGGGCTGATAGAGTTTTTCAACAGCAATCTGGATCGCGTGGTTCCAAGCGTGCGAATGCCGGATGGAAGTGGACCATCGCCGGCCAGCAACGGGAGGTCGCTCCAGTCGTCCACGCCTTCGCTGGCTAGCGTCGCTCTCGCAGCACCGGCAACTTCGTCCGCATACTCGGCGAGCGCTCGCGCATCGACCGACCAGTCGATCTTCACCGAAGTCGCGAAATGAGCCATTGGGTTACGTTCAAGCCCCACACTCGCGATTCCCCTCTTCTTGCACTCGACCAAGGTCGTGCCGGTTCCACAGAACGGATCCAGAACCGTGTCGCGGGGAGAGACATCGAGGCGCTCGATGTAGTCGCGAACTAGATGGGGTGGGTAGGAGAGCACGAAGCGATACCAATCGTGGACGGGGCGATCGCTTGGACGCATCCGGTTGGGATCGCCGCCACGTCCCGCCGCTGCGCCGGTCATTCGTGGCCTCCTGCCATTCCTCTACCGGAGTCGGCACCTCGGTGTCGGGATGTCCGCTTCCCCATGTGTCCACGTGCGGCGACGGTCGCGCGATACCGTTGCTTGCTGCTGCGCGGTTTGTCGGGGATGGTCATCTCGATGAGCCCGGCGTCGAGGGCGGGACGAAGGTAGGCGGTGCGAAAGTGATCGTCGTCCTTGAGTCCGAGGGCACGCTGGAGCTGTTCGCGAGTCATGTCGCCCGAGATGGCGTTCAGGAGGCGCACATGGGGGGTGACTTCCGGGGTGGACTCTTTTGACGGTTTTGCCTCGGCGGGACAAACGGAGTCCCAAGAGAACTTGGTAATGTACGCACTTCCGCTTGCCGTGATGCGATAACGCTGCTTGCTGCTGCGAGGCTTGTCGGGGATGGTCATCTCGATGAGCCCGGATTGCAGGGCTGGGCGCAGGTACGCATTGCGGAAATGATCGTCGTCCTTGAATCCGAGCGCACGCTGGAGCTGTTCGCGGGTCATGTCGCCCAAGATGGCGCTCAGGAAGCGGACACGACGGGCAACGTCCGGGGTGACTTCGGGGGTGACTTCCGGGGTGACTTCGGGGGTGACTTCCGGGTTCGGTCGGAAGATCGTGACGAAGAAGGGACCACGAAGCGCGAATTCGGGCTCGGGGCAGCCCGCCTCCCTGGCTTCCTCACGGATGCGACGGATCCCGGTGCCCGCCTTTTCGATGAAGCCGATGCGGTGGAGCAGGTCGGCGATCAGGGCGTTTCGCCGGACACTGCCATGGCCCAAGTCGGCCAGATCGATTCCCCTGGGCAGGCTTCCGGGGCTCACCACCTCGATGCGATCACCGTAGACCTCCACCTCCCTACCGTCCTCTCGTCGGCATCGCCACCGCCTCGCCTGCCTTGGGCCGCAGCCCCTCTGCGTAGACCTTGGCGTTGAGCGCGGGCAGCCGATCCGTGAGCAGTTCGTTCAGGCGCTTGACGATGGCTGGCAGCTCCTCCCAGGAACGGTCGATCTGCCACAGCTGGTCGGCAGTGGGATCGCCGGTCGCACGCTCGATTGCCTGCCATGCGAATGCGCCCGATGCGGGTCCGCCGCCGCCACCGAAGCCACCGCCGCCGAACTCCTCCTGCAGCGCCTCAAGATCCTCGCGGAACGACTCGATCTCGTCCATCAGCGCTTCGGGCGGGTTCTCGGCCGCGTCGACCCGCCCTTCGGCCTGGCCGAGCTGGTCGCGCATCTCCCCCATCGCCTCCTGCGCGTCGCTCATGGCCCCCGACAGTCGGTACGAGTCCATCATGGCCGTGTGGCGCGCCATCAGGGCGAAGCGGGAGATCTCCACCCGCGGATCGAGGCGCACCTCGACGGGCGTCTCCAGCGTCGCGTCGCCCGCCGTCAGCGTCACCGTGTAGCTGCCGGGCAGGACGCGGGGTCCCGGGTCCATCGCCTCGCCGTCCGCGCCTTCCGCCGCCAGCCGCAGATCCCAGATCACCTCGTTGAGGCCGGCGTCGCCGGTGCCGTCCAGCTCCCGCACGACCGCGCCGTCGCCGTCGGTCACCGTGAGCCTGACGCTGTCGGCGGCCGCGCCGAGGTGGTAGCGGACGCGCGCGCCAGCGGGTGGATTGGGCGCCGCGTAGATCCCGGGCGTCCAGCCCTGCGGGGTGTACAGATTGTACGAGGTGGCGCGGCGCACCGGGTAGAGATGGGCGGACGAGGCCATGACCTCGCCGGCGAGCCCCTCGATCGGCCCGATGTCGTCCATGATCCAGATGCCCAGGCCGTGGGTACCGATCACGAGGTCGTTGTCGCGCGGGTGCACCACGATGTCGTCGACGGGCACGGTGGGGAGGCCGTTCTGGAGGTCGTGCCAGTTCGTACCCCGGTCGATGGAGAAATGGACGCCGACCTCGCTGCCCGCGAAGAGCAGGTCGTGGGCGCGGGGGTGCTGCGCGAGCGCGTTCAGCGAAGTGGCCGGCAGCCCGTCGGTGATTCGCGACCAGCTCGCTCCGAAGTCGCCGCTCGCGTAGACGTACGGCGCGAAGTCGTCGCTGCGATGTCCGTCGAAGACCGCGAAGACCTCGCCCGCCGCAGCCCGCGAAGCGACGATCCGCGTGACGTAGGTGTGGGGCGGCAGCCCGGGCACGTTCGCCGTGATGTCGGTCCAGCCGGCACCACCATCGCGGGTGACATGAAGCCGTCCGTCGTCGCTCCCAGTGTAGAGCACGCCGGCGTCGAGCGGCGACTCGGCGATCGCGGTCAGGTTGCCGTAGTTCGACTGCCCGTCGTTGCGCGACATCTGGGGCTCGCCGCCCGCGACCCCCATGAGCATGAGCGTGTCCCGATCGATTGCGTAGGTCAGGTCGCCGCTCATCTCCTCCCAGCTCTGGCCAAGGTCGTCCGAGCGGAAGAGCACGTTCGCGCCCGTGTACACCACCTCGTCGTCGTGCGTCGAGAGCAGGATGGGCGTGTCCCAGTTCCAGCGCAGCTCGCGCGACCCTTCCTCCTCGGTCGGGCGGAGCACGGGACGGATGCGCGAGCGCTCTCCCGTGGGAAGATGGACGCGCGTAAGGTTACCCCCCTGAGACTCCGCAAACATCAGTTCCGGGTTCGTGGGGTGCATCACCGTGAAGAAGCCGTCGCCCGAGCCCACGTTGTACCAGTCGCGTGTGCGGATCCCCTGGTTCGACAGGGTGTTCGAGGGCGCGCACCACGAGCCGTTGTCCTGAAGTCCGCCGCAGACATGATAGGGGTCCCGCATGTCGACGCCGATCTCGTAGAACTGCGCGATGGGCAGGTTGCGCAGCTGATACCAGTTGTCGGAGCGGTCCCAACTGATCGAAACGCCGCCGTCGCCGGCAAGGATCAGGTGGTCGGAGTCGGCGGGGTCGATCCAGAGGGCGTGGTGGTCGAGGTGGACGCCGGCGGCCGCGTCAGGGGTGAAGTTGCGCCCGCCGTCGGACGACCGATACAGGCTGGAGCCGCCCAGGTAGATCCGCTCGGGGTCGTTGGGATCGACGCGGATCTGGCTGTAGTACATGGGGCGGTTGTTGGTGGTGCTGAGGTGCTCCCACGTCTCGCCGCGATCCGTGGAGCGGTAGACGCCGTTCCTGGCGTCGCTTCCGGAGCCTCCGCCGAACCCCTGTCCCGGCGCGCGCGCGTCGGCCTCGACCAGCGCGAAGACGAGGTTGCCGTCGCCCCGGTAGATGTCGAGGCCGATCCGCCCCTTGTCGCCCTCGGGCAGGCCGTCGGTGAGCTCGACCCACGTGTCGCCGCCGTCGGTCGTTCGATGGATGCCGCTGCCCGGCCCGCCGCCGTTGAACCCCCAGGCCCGCCGCCGGCGCTGGTACGTGGCCGCGAAGAGCGTGCGCCGATCGCCGGGGTCCATGACCAGCTCGGTCGCCCCGGTGTCGTCGTCGACGAAGAGGACGCGCTCCCAGTTCGCGCCGCCATCGACCGTCCGGTACACGCCGCGCTCCGGGTTGGGGCCCCAGAGGTGTCCGACCGCCGCCACGTAGGCCACGTCGGGATCACGCGGATGCACCTGGATGCGCGCGATGCTGTGCGTGTTCTCCAGTCCCAGATGCGTCCACGTCCGCCCGGCGTCGGTGGATCGGTAGACCCCGTTGCCCCACGGCGAGCTCTGCCGGTTGTTGGGCTCGCCGGTGCCGACCCAGACCACGTTGGGGTTCGACGGCGCGACCGTCACGTCGCCGACCGAAGCCGTGGCCTCGTCCTTGAAGACGTGCGTGAAGGTGATCCCCGCGTTCTCCGTCTTCCACACGCCCCCCGTCGCGACCCCAACGTAGAAAACGCGCGGGTCCGACTCGACGACCGCGAGATCCGAGACGCGCCCGCCCATGATCGTGGGGCCGATCTCGCGGAACTGCAAGGCGGCGGTGGCCTGGGCCATGACGTCGCCGTTGCCGTCCTGGGCGTACAGAGGTCCGCTGGGCACCAGAGCGGCGGCAAGGGCGAAGAGAGGCAGCGCGCGCAGGGCACGCAAAGGCCAGGGGCGGCGGTTCTCGAAGCGATCCACGGTGGTCTCCGGGCAAGAGGGCAGTGGTTGGGACGGGCCGCGTTCCCTGCGTCCGTCCTCGTCCAACGATACAATAGGTGTGCAACCGGAGCGCACAGAAGACCAGGAGCAACCACGAATGACGAATCGGCGCGAGTTCATTGGGCAGGCGGGCATCGCGGCGGGGGCCGCGGCACTTGGCCACGGGTTCCCGCAGCGGGCGGCGGCGGCGCGACCCGGCCACGGCGGTCGCACGGAAGCGCCGCACCGATCCCGGCAGGAGGGCATGAGCATCCTCATCCTGGGCGGCACCGGGTTCATCGGCCCGCACGTCGTGCGGCACGCGCTCGCCCGCGGCCACGAAGTCACCCTGTTCAACCGAGGCCGCACCAACACCCACCTCTTCCCCGAGGTGGAGAAGCTGGTCGGCGACCGCAACAGCGACCTCGCCGCGCTGGAGGGTCGCCGCTGGGACGCCGTCATCGACAACTCCGGCTACACGCCCCACCAGGTCGGCCTCTCGGTCGGGCTACTCGGCGACGCGACCGACCAGTACCTGTTCACCTCGACTAGGGCCGTCTACACCGACTTCACCGCCGACGTCATGGACGAGGACGCGCCGATCGGGCCACGGGACCTCCCCGAGAGCGAATGGACCGCTTATGGCCCCGCCAAGGTGCTCGCGGAACGCGCGGTCGAGGAGGGCTTCGGGGCGCGCACTCTGATCGTGCGGCCGCCCGTCATCGTCGGTCCGGGCGACCGCAGCGACCGCTTCACGTACTGGCCCGACCGGATCGACGCCGGCGGCGAGGTGCTGGTCCAGGGCGATCCGACCGACCCGGTCCAGTTCATCGACGTGCGCGACCTCTCGGAGTTCTACGTCCACCTGCTGGAGCAGCAGACCACCGGCATCTTCAACAGCGTGGGCCCCGGCGCTCCCCTGTCGGCCGCCGAACTGGTGTACGGCATCCGCGCCATCACCTCGACGCCGGTCTCGTTCACCTGGGTCGACTGGGACTTCCTCGCCGAGCGCGGTCAGATGCCCCAGCAGCAGCTCCCGTTCTGGCAGCCGCCGCGCGGGCGCTACCTGAACTACGGGCGCATCGACAGCCGTCGCGGCATCGCCGCCGGGCTGACGTTCCGGCCGCTGGCCGTGATCGCGCAGGACACCCTCGACTGGCACCGCAGCCGGGAATCGGCGGGCGAGTTCCGGCTCCGGACGGGGCTCGAACCTGAGACGGAGGCCAGACTGCTCGCCGAGTGGCGTGAGGCGAGCGGGTGATGTGCCGCCCGCGTTGGCTGGCGCTCCGGTCGGAGTAGCCGTCCACCGTCCTCAGCCGGTCGCTTCCCCGAACTCCCCCGTCCGAAGAAACTCTATCACGGCCTCGGCGGTGTACCGGCTGCTCATGATGAACGCGTGCGACCTCGGCAGGACGATCACCGGCACCCCCTCGACCCGCGTCTGCTCCACGCTCACGATTCCGTCGTCGGGGCCCGGGATCGCGAGGTGGCCGATGGGATGGATGCTTCGCGTCCCAGCGATGATGCCCATCTCGTAGTCGGGAGGCGGCAGCGTCGCCGGGATGTCCGTGCTGTCGGTGCCCAGCGCGCTCCCGACCGGGCCAAGCACGTCCGTGGCCGCGGGGATCTCCTCCAGCCAGTCCACCAACAGGCTGCCCCGGTTGGGCGGTGCGAGCAGAACGACCCGGCCGAGCTGTTCGGGCGGCGTGTCGGCCAGGTAGCCGCGAATGACGAGACCGCCCAGCGAGTGCCCCACGAAGTGGATGCTCGGGGCATCGGCGCAGCACCGCTCGACCAGCGACCTGACCGTCGCCACCTGATCGGGAAAGGCGTCGCTGCGAGAGTTGTAGTCCACGGCGACGACCCCGTAGCCGGCCCACTCCAGACGCTGGGCCAGAACCAGCATCGACGACCGCGAGCGCCCCAGCCCGTGAACGAGCACCACCGCCTCCTGACCCGGCGCGGGCCCGAAGCCGCACCCCGGCAGCGCCGGCAGCAGCGCAAGCCAAAGCAGCAACGCCCTCCTCATGTCATCCGCGAGGCTCCGGCAGCACGGGCAGCCGCACATGCGACGGCCGCTCCCCGTCGTGGTAGACCGTCTGGCGCGCGATCCGCCATTCCGTGTCCGTGGCGACGGGGTTTCCCGTGTTCTGGTTGGGGTTGACGAAAGGCGACGCG
The DNA here is from genome assembly GCA_963662845.2 of Longimicrobiales bacterium. Lineage (GTDB taxonomy): Bacteria > Gemmatimonadota > Gemmatimonadetes > Longimicrobiales > Gaopeijiaceae > Bin94. Next base: position 631,066 of record CAXXCM010000008.1, read on the forward strand.
CTCGACGAGACCTCGATCCTCACGCGGTGGCCGGGGAGAAAGGTGTGGCCCAGGTCGAAGAGCTCGATCTCGTAGCGCAGCGGGGTTCCCGGCTCGATGGCCACCTCCCGATCCCGGCCGAGACGGTACCGCGCCCGGATCACGCCCGCCGGGTTGACCCCGAGCTTGACCGCCCTGCCGTCCGGGTAGACATCGGTGAGCTTGGCGGTGAAGTCGGTGTCGGGGGCGTCGGTGGCCGCGTGCACCACGACGAAGACCTTGCCAAGCACGGTGACCGGTTCGTCCAGGACGGCGCTTGTGTAGACGAGCACGTCGTCGCGGCGCTGCACAGCCCGCTGGTCGGCGCCGTCGGCTGCGGCGTCGGAGGGCACCGGGCGATGCGGGTCGTAGGTGAAGCGGTCGGGAGGCTCGTCGCCGGGGGCGTCCCATGAGAGGGTGCCGTCGCCGTGAAGGCTGTTGGCGCTCCCACCGCTGTGGAAGTAGAGGTTGCGCTCGACGATCTCGCCGGGCGGATAGTCGTCGAACTCCCTCCATTCGCCGGATCCGGTCAGGTAGACGCGAGCGCGGGCAAAGTCGAAGTCGCCGGAGCCGTCGCCCTTCAGGCACCAGTCGAACCACTCCATGGCCAGACCGTCTATGTCCACGACCGATCCGGGGCGGTCGATTTCACCGATCTCGGGGGTACCGCCGGTGCGGGTCTCGCTGTGGTCCCAGGGGCCGGACAGGAGGTACTGGCGGTCGGCGGCGGGGGAATGGGCTCGCATGCCGCGCCAGTAGTGGAAGGCGCCGGGCTGGTCGGCGTCGTACCAGCCGGTGACGGTCAGGGCGGGGACGTCCATTGCGGCGAAGTCGCGGTCGTCGAACAGGATGCGATCCCAGTAGGCGTCTTCGGTCGGGTGGGCCAGGAAGTCCCGGTAGAGAGGCATGACGCGGCCCATCACCGAGTCCATGCTCATCAGGGGGCGGTGGGCGAAGACGGCTTCGCGGTCGGTGAGCACCGCGTTGTCGTTCTGTCCGATGCGGCCCGATGTCCCATTGATCCATCCAAGCGCCCATTCCATGCGGAAAGCGCCGCCGGTGTAGGGGATCTCGTCGAGGTAGCGCGCGGCAGGCGCCTGCGGAAAGATGCAGGTCAGGGGAGCGCCCTCGCGCTCGGCCAGCCACTGGACCGTGGCACGATACGAGCCGCCCATCATTCCGATCCGACCGTTCGACCAACTCTGCCGGGCGATCCACTCGATCGTGTCGTACCCGTCCTCGGCGTCGGTGAAGAAGAAGTCGAATTCGCCGCCCGAGTCGCCGCGGCCGCGCGCGTCCTGCACGATGAAGGCGTATCCGTTGCGGGCGAACGCGTGGCCGAGGTTCACCCAGCGGGCTTTCGCCTTCAGGTACGGCGTGCGCACGAGCACCGTGGGGAAGCGTCCCGCCTCGCCGGGCAGCCACAGATCCGAGACGAGTTCGACTCCGTCGCGCATGGGGGTCACGACTCCGAAGCGCTGGCGCACCTCGGTCTGGGCCGAGACGGGAGCGGGTGCCACCGGGAGCAGGGCGGCAGCGCCGTTAAGCAACACCAGGGCGGCAACGGCGTGTCTAACAGAGGTCGAACATCTCATGGCAGGCTGCCTTGGTGGACTGCTGGTGGGGACTGCCGTAACGCACGGGAACTGGTGGGCAACGTACGCTAGGACCGGCTCACGGCGCTATGAACGGCCGCCAGCCACCACGACCGGCCCTGCCGAAGGAGTACATCCAAAGGAGCACGTGATGAGAGTGTTGCGAACCCTCCGTCCCGGGTTGTTCCTCTCGCTGGCTGCCGCCTGCGAAACAGAGAGCCACTCAGATCCGCTGCTCTGGTCGGAAACCCGCGACAGCGCCGGGGTGACGATCGTGGAGAACGCACGTCCCGCCACGGAATCCCGGCTGGGCTGGTGGGTAGGCGACGAGCCTGCCGTTTCCATCGGCGTTCAAGATGGGCGCGCGGCGTACCAGCTCTACGGGGTCGAGGATGCCACCAGGCTTTCCGATGGGCGGATCGCGGTCGCCAACGCCGGCACCAGCGAGATCCGCATCTTTTCGGCGGACGGCGACCATCTGATGAGCTGGGGAACGGTCGGAGAGGGACCCGGCGAGTTCGCGCAATTCGATCCGGAGGGGGTGAGCGCATGGCCGGGGGACTCGATCGCCGCAGCCGCCTGGTGGCGCGGCCAGATCGTTGTCTTCGATGCGGACGGCGTCCACGGCCGCACAACCACGCTGGGCGATGGACGCTTCTCACTCCTGGGGCGGATGCCGAACGGTGACATACTGGCGAAGCCGGGTCTCCCGGTCGGGATGCGATTCGGGGGCGGGGGCTCGACGCTACGGCGGCAGGCAGCCGAGTATGCGTTGGTCACCCCCTTAGGGGAGATCCGGGCCACGCTGGGAACCCACGCTGGCGACGAGTGGTTCTTCTCCCAGTCCGGTCCGGTTGCACGTCCTCACCCCTTCGGCAGGTCGGTCCTCGGAACCGTCTGGGGTTCCCTGGCGGTCGTTGCCCCGAATGACCGCTACGAGATCGGGGCCTACGATCCAGATGGGACGCTCGTGCGCATCGTCCGGCGAGAACACGAGCTTCGGGCTCCGACGCAGGCCGAGCTCGATGCGGTGCTGGCCGACAGCTACGCCGACAGGCCGGAGGAGGATCAGGCAAGACTTCGTGAACTGAACGAGGGGATGACCCTCGTCGACTTCTTCCCCGCGTTCCAGGCGCTGCACTCCGACCCGCTGGGCCATCTATGGGTGCAGGAATACAGATTCCCCGGTCACGACGAAAACATCTGGACGGTGTTTGATGCGGACGGGCGCGTTCGGGGGTTCGTCGAGACACCGCGCAGCCTGACTGTCTTCGAGATCGGCGCGGACTACATTCTCGGCACGACCACAGACGAACTCGGCGTGGAAAGCGTGCAGCTCTGGACGCTGGACCGCGGCGTGTAAACGCTCCACGTTCTTCCTCCGTCTCACTTCTCGAAGCCACACGAGGACAGAGAGGATCGAGAGCGCCATGCTCTCCGACCGCGAAATGCTGGAACTGGCCGCGAGGGCCGGGAATGGAGAACGCGAAGCGCTCGGAAGGCTGGCGGGTGCTCTCCGCCCTCTGATTTGCCGGTGGGCCCTCGTCATGACCGGCGACCCCGACGATGCGGAGGATGTAGCACAGGTCGTGCTGACGAAGATGATGAGATCGATTCACCGCTTCGACGGTCGCTCCAAGGTGACGAGCTGGGTCTACCGCATCACCAGGAACGCCAGTCTGGACCACCAGCACGGGAAACGGCGGGACCAGCGGCTGGTCGACAAGCTGGAGCAACTCGCTGCGACTGAGACGCCTCGCCTCGAAGACCCCATCGACAGGATCGAGATGAAGAGAACACTGCGACTGATTAGAGCCTTCCTGAAGGAGCTGCCCAAGAGGCAAAGGGAGGTCTTCGATCTGGTGGATCTTCAGGGACTGAAGCCGAGGGAGGCGGCGGAACTGCTGGAGATGAACCCCAACACGGTGCGGGTGCACCTGCTGCGCGCGCGGCGCACGATGCGCAGGGAGATGCTGGCCGACAAGCCACGGAGGAACGATGGATCATCGTGACGAAGCGACTCCGAGTCTGGATCCCTCCATCCGTAGGAGCGCCGAGCGGATCGCCCGCGACCAACGCAACATGAACGCCGTGCTGTCGGCAATGGCGAACCAGATGAGCGAGCGGCTACCGACAGCGACGACCAGTGAGACGGATCTGGCACGTCGTCGGGCATCCCGGCGATGGAGGATCATGGTGCCGCTCGCGACCGCCGCTGCCATCGCGGCACTCCTCCTCTTGCGTGGCGGCAAGCCGGAGAACGGCAGCGAGTCCCTCATTCCCCCGCCCGCATCGCGTGTGCCGAGCATGGTGAGCGAAATGGACGTGGAGGCCGACCGGCCCTTCGCGGTCTTTCCCACGAGTGATCCCGACATCGCCGTGGTATGGCTACTCAACCCAAAGGAGAGCGACTGATGAACGAGATGGTGAAGAAGAGCATTCGGTGTGCGCTGATCGGAGCGCTGGTCCTGGGACCGCCTTGGGGCGTGGCGCTCTCACAGGAGGCTGAGGTGACCGCACCGGACATCCACAACGTGCTGCTGACGTTTCATCTGGTCCAGGCCGATGGCTTCACCGATGAGGATCCCGAGATCAGCGATGTCGTGAGCGAGCTAAGGAAGCTCTTCAGCTTCCGGGGCTACCGGTTGCTTTCGACCTCGGTATTCAACGTGGGCATGGTGCGCAGCTCCCGAGGGACCTACGTAAGCGGCGAGGGATCCCAAAGAATCTTCGCGGGCGACTCCCCGGCCCCGTTGACGATCGAGGCAGAGGTCACCTCCCAGCGTTCGCCCCCCGGAACCGTGCGAGCCAAGGTGACACTCGCAACGCTGGCCGGACTGTCATCGCCGTTGCTCGAGGCCTCCGTGACGATTCGCCACGGCCAGAGGGTGGTGCTGGGGTCGGCCCGCCGCACCGTGGACGATCCCGTCCTCATCCTGGTGGTGACACCCAGGATCGATCCGTCATGACGGGCGCCAAGCGGATCTCGACGCTGGGTGCCATTGCCGCAGCCGCGCTGACGGTCGGCTGCGACCAAGAGCCAGCCGCCTTCGGAGGCGCTGATCTCACCACCACGGTCGACACCGTGGGCGGTGTCATCCGCGTCAGCAACACCGGGATCCCGCCCGAGTGGCGGCTCGTCCCGGTGGTGTCGATCGGACCGAAGACACTCACGGATCAGGGTGCTCCCGAGGAATTCGGTAGGGTCACTGCGGTCGCGTTGGGTCCGGATGACAACGTGTTCGTTGCGGACACGAGAAACCACGAGGTTCGGGTGTTCGGTCTCGACGGGACCCACCGGCGCAACCTCGGCCGAGAGGGCGAGGGCCCGGGTGAGTTCGGGAGTCTCTATTCCGTCGCTTGGGTCGGTGACCGACTGCTCACCTTCGATCCGCATCAAGGCCGCATCGGCGAGTTCTCGGCCGAAGGCGAGTGGCTCGGCCAGAGGAGCACCACGAGAGGTATGACCGGCTCACCTGCCTTCATCCGATTCTACCCCGTCGGCACGAACGAGGTGTTCCGCTTTGCCAGGGATCCCGACCTCGGGATGACGTGGGTGGGCCTCGACAACCTTGGGGAAACGGGCGACACCATGCCCATGCCCCGCATGCAGATTGAGACCGAGGGTCTTCCGGGCGGAGGCGCGGCGATCGTCTGTGAGTACGAAGGGGGAATCAGCTTCTTCGGACATCCGTCCGCGGCGAGATTCGTGGAACACCCGGCCTCGAACGGCGTCGCGTACTCCGCATGGGGATACTTCTACCGGATCGCCGTGACGCGTGCCGAGGGCGACACCCTACGGATCATCGAACGGGACTTGCCGGAGGAGCCCATCTCGGACGAGGAATGGGCCGCAGGGGGCGAGGATTTCCAAGAGTTCCGCGATCGGAGACGGGATGCATCCTGCGATCCCCGGAGCTTCAGCCGTCCGGATCGCAAGTCGTTCATCCAAGAGATCTTCGTCGCCCCCGACGGCGTGCTCTGGGTCGAGGTGATCAGGACCGCCGGCAATCGCTGGGAGTTCTTCGATACCGAGGGCAGGCTGCTCGGCAGCGTGCCCGCCGTACCGTACAAGGAACGCACCGTCCCCGTCTTCAGCGGGGAACACCTTGCGACAATCCGCCAGGACGAGCTGGAGCTGGATCACGTTGACGTGTGGAGACTCGAACAGGTCAGATAGTTACTATCATTGTGATAGCATTATGCTATAGGATTTGCGAGGCCACACCTGTCACGCCCGTCCCCAACAGTTCCCCGATCACCCTGCGGCGGTACTCGAAGATGCGGGTGAGGTCCGGGCGCACGATCAGCCGGTCGACCAGCCGGCCGCCCGGAACCGCGTAGACCACCGTGTCGTCGAAGCGGGTGCCGCCGCCCTCGGCGCGAAAGTCGTGGCGGTGCACCCACTTCCGATACGGGCCCCGCAGCTGCATGTCGGTGAATGCGTGCGGAGGCTCCCATTCCGTGATCTCGGTTCGCCAACGGACGGGAAGCCCGCGCAGCCGCAGACGATAGTCGATCAGGGTCCCCGCGCGCATTCGGATCGGCGCGGGCGTGACGATGCGGAACCGGAGGAGGGGTGGCGTTATCCGCTCGAGATTGAACGCGTCCGCGAAGAAGGCGAAGGTCTCGTCCAGGGGGGTCGGCACCCACTGGGTGGCGGCGAAGATCCGCTCCCCTGCTTGCTGATCCGGCCCGTCTGGGGAAGAATTGGGATTGTTCACAGCCCTCCCGTCGATAGAAGTTGATGAATGTGCCAACGTCAGGGCGGACCCAGCGCTCACTGAATGAGGACAACAGGATGTCGAAGCTGCGTCAATCATGCGGTTCGCTGGTCAACTCCGGCGACCTGCTGAACCGGGCCGACGCGGTGCGGGCTAAGCTCGAAAGGCTCGGGATCACCGAATCGGATGTTGCCGATGCTGTGAACTGGGCCCGGCGGGGGAGCGAATCGGCCGATTGATTGCCGAAGCCGACGCACTGGCGACTTGCGCGCCACGGCGTCGGACCGCACTCTAACCGCAACGGAGAAACGCCGGAAGGCGCAGCACACGCACCGCAAGCACGAGGCCACCCCATGCCGCGACGATCAGGCCTGAGCCGCAGAACATTCCTCCGCAGCGCGGGAACCACCGCCATCCTCGGCGCCGCCGCCACCACGAACGCCGCGGCCCACGCCGCATCGCCGCCGCGCCGGCCCGGCCGATCCCTTTCCCCCTCCCTCGAAGACTACGACTTCGACGAGGTCTACGACCGCAAGGGCACGGACAGTGTGCGCTGGGACCGGGCGGTCGAGCAGTTCGGCGACCGCATCGTGGCCGGCATGGGCGTTGCGGACATGGACTTCCGTGCGGCGCCGTGCATCACCCGCGCTCTTGCGGAACGATGTACGCACGAGAACTGGGGATACATGCACCGCCCCGGTTCGTACGCGGAGACGGTGGCCGAGTGGAACCACCGCCGCTACGGTCTCGACATCGACCCTTCCACCATCGTCTTCACCACCGGAGTCCACCCGGGGCTCATCGCGGCGCTGCACACCTTCTCTCCCCCCGGCACCCGCGTCCTCCTGCAGACGCCCACCTACTCCGGCTTCTACACCGACACGCGCTTCACCCGCACCGTCGCCGATGACAGTCCCATGATCGTCGCCGCCGACGGCAGCTACTCCATCGACTTCGACGACTTCGAGCGACGGGCGAAGCGCTGCAACACATTCATCCTGTGCAATCCTCAGAACCCGACCGGCAACTGCTGGTCGCCCGAGGATCTGATGCGCATGGGCGAGATCTGCCTGAGGCACCGCGTGGTCGTCCTGGCCGACGAAATCCACTGCGACTTCGTCACGGAGGGCAACGTCTACACGCCCTTCGCGAGCCTGCCGGACAAGGAGATCGTCGACAACAGCCTCACCTTCAAGTCGGGGAGCAAGTCCTTCAGCCTCGCGGCGATGAAGGTGGCCTGGTACCACACGACCAACCCGGATCTACTCGAGCGGGTGAAGGCCAACACGCGCGCCGACCTGAGCACGCTGGGAATGGTCGCAATGCGCGCCGCGCTCGAGGAGGGCGAGCCCTGGCTGGACGACCTGCTGCGCTACCTGGACGCCAACCACGACCTCGCCGAGTCCTACGTTCGCGACAAGCTCCCCGGAATCACCCACTGCAAGGGCCAGGGCACCTACCTCGCGTGGCTGCACGTGGCCGAGTTCGCCGACCGGATCGGGGCCGCCGAGACGGCCGCCCGCGAGAGCGCCGAGCGCACCGAGACCGTCACGCCCGAGCGGGTCGTGCAGCGTTGGTTCGCGGAGAAGGGGGGCGTTTTCCTCAACCCCGGATCGAGCTACGGCACGGGGGGAGGCGGATACATGCGCATGAACCTGGCTTCCCCGCGAGCCATCGTTCAGAGAGCTTTAGACAACATGGCAGCGGCAGTGGCCGAGGCCTGAGACAACCGAACGGCGCGGGGATGGGACCCGTGTCCTGCACCACACGGCCGCAAAGGCGGCCGAAGCTTGGAGGAAGATCGCAATGAAGAGATCAACCACGACCGCATGGAGCGCGGCCGCCGCCGTCGCCCTTGTCCTCGCTGCCATGGTCGCGCCGCCCAGCGCGCAGGCGCAGTTCGATGACGTCGGAGTCATCACCTTCCCGACCTCGGCGACCGGAGAGGCGCAGGACCACTTCCTGCGCGGCGTCGCGATCCTGCACAGCTTCGGCTGGAAGCAGGCGCGCGAACAGTTCCACGCGGCCCAGGCGATCGATCCCGACTTCGCGCTGGCCTACTGGGGCGAGTCGCTCGCCTACAACCATCCGCTCGTCACCGACATGGATCCGACCGAGCCGCGCGAAGCGCTGCAGCGACTCGCGCCCACCGCCGAGGAGCGCATCGCCAAGGCGCCGACCGAGCGCGAGAAGGGTCTCATGCGCGCGGTCGAGATCCTGTGGGGCGACGGCGACCACTCCAAGCGCCGCGTCGAGTACATGGAGGCGATGGGCGACCTCCACGACGCCTATCCGGACGATCCCGAGATCGCCGCCTTCTACGCGCTGTCGCTGTTGGGTGCCGCGCGAGCCACCGGCGACCTGAGCGAGCGCTTCAACATCCGCGCGGGCACGATCGCGCTCAAGCTGCTGTACGACAATCCCGTCCACCCCGGCGCGGCCCACTACACGATCCACTCCTTCGACCATCCGATCAACGCTCCGCTCGCGCTGGAGGCGGCCTACGCGTTCGCCGACATCGCGCCGGCGGTGTCGCACGCCCGCCACATGCCCACCCACATCTTCATCCAGCACGGCATGTGGGACCTGGTCTCGGGCCACAACCAGTCGGCCTACGACGTGGCGCGCGAGCTCTGGCAGCCCGGCGACGCGCTCGGCGACGCGGTTCATTCCCTGGACTGGGGCCAGTACGGCGACCTGCAGCGCGGCGACTACGCGAAGGCGCGCGTCTGGATCGAGCGCATCGCGGCGATGGTCGAGCACGAGGGCTTCGAGGCGGGCGGCGCGAGAGGCGCTGCGGGGACTGCCCGCGCCCGGGGCGCGCTGCCGCTTCTCAAGGCACGCTACGTCGTCGAGACCGAGGAGTGGGACGTTCAGCCGATCACGGAGGAGTCCCGTGGCCCCGAGCTGCTGGCGACCGGGATCAGCGCGGCCCGCACGGGTGACAGCGAGGCGCTGGCCGCCGCCGTGGAGGCCCTTGGCGAGCGCTCCGACGGCACCGGCTACGACCACGTGATGCACATGCAGGCGAGCGCGCTGCTGCACGCCGGAATGGGACACGCCGACATGGCGACCGACTTCATGGACAAGGCCGTCGAGACGGTCGAGGCGATGGCTCCGCCGCGCGGCTCGGCCAACCCGGTGAAGCCCGTCCACGAGCTCTACGGCGAGCTGCTCCTGGAACTGGACCGTCCCGAGGACGCGGCCGCCATGTTCGAGACCTCGCTCCAGCGCATGGCCAACCGGCCACGCTCGCTGCTCGGTCTGGCCCGTGCGAACGCTGCGATGGGCAACACCATGGTCGCGCTCGAGAACTACGCCCAGGTCGCAGCGCTGTGGGAGGGCCGCGAAGGCATCTCCGGCCTCGACGAGGCGCGCGGGTTCGTGGACGAGCAAGCCGAGGGAGACAGCGGGAGTTCGAGCCGGTAGGGGGGGAGGCCGGGGCTGGCTAATTCCTGTTGGCAGCCGGCCTGCAGCCGCGACTAGGACTAGGCTTCGTCATAGGGACCGAGAAACCGGTCTCCGTCGAAGTGGACGAGATGGCCGGGTGATTCGGCTATCCAGACCTCCGTCTGCCAAGCGATTTGGCTCGCGTACTTCACGAATGTTCGGCGGTCCAGAAAGGCCGTCACGAAGACGAGACCCGGTGTGACGTCCGCGAAGAGATCCTTGAGTTCTCCAATCCGTTTGGGGTCGACCGGTCCATGGCTGGTCACGGCGGTATCTGGCCAGACCGCTCTCCCAATCAGGCGAGTCGAAGCTCCTAAGCAGAGAGAGGGCTTCCGGCTCGATCTGGTAGCAGTAATTCGGACTATTCACGGGCCGATCGGGTCGATCGGGGTTCGGTACGACCAGCCCGGCTTCCACGAACTGGTGCAGAGTGAACCGCCTGATCGTCTCCCGGGTGTTCGGGGCGTACCTTCGTCCGTAATTCGCTTGGATCCAGTCCATGATGGGCGTTACGCCCCGAAGGGGTGCAGAAGCGCGAGTCCAGAGGTCACCGGGCGCGAGTCCGACGATGGCCAAGAGCGTCAACGCGGATCTCTCGTTCTGCTGCTCTCGCGGCATCCCCAGATCGCGCAAGACTGTCATTCCCTCGTCGATCCGAGTCTGCACATGATCTGTGTTTGGCAACTGGCACAACTCCTTGCAATGCTGGCGCAGGGCACGGTCCGCGGTCCCTCCCACCAGCACTGACTCCAGGGAGGCACCGAGTGCTTCAAGGCTGGCCACGCGAGGGTATCGGAGCTTCCGGAGGTCGGTAGCGTTTACCTGCGTGTGCCCGGAGAACTGTCGGAAACAGCGATCCACAAAGCTGCTGTTCAGGTACGTGGCCAATCCCATCGCGAGGTTGCGAGAAAGGGGCTCGCCCGACCTGTGGAAGTAGTTGAGGTGGTTTTCGAGTGCGATGCGGTCGCCCGGCAGTCGAGCAGGATCGATCGCCGAGGCCACGATCCGTCGGGGTTCCTCCTTGCTTGTGAATCGTCGGGTGGCTACGTACCAACCGTTTGGAATCAGGATGCGTTCGGTGTCGGTCGAGCGCGCCACAGCCTGGGCCTTCTTGCCCATGACGGGCCAACGAACAGTCAGTCCCCGAAGATTCGCTGGGTGGAGTAGCGGGGCGGAGGGCCCCTCACCGAGCGGATCCGCAAACCACTGGCGCATGCGGAATCCGACGACGGGACCAGTTGAGACCGCCAGCCCGATTCCTGCCAGGTCGCAGGGCAGCGAGTCCATGGCTCGGGACAACTCGACGCTCCAATCGCCATCGGGAAGATGGAAAAAGAGGTCGGCATCGTGGCGACGCACCACGTCGGTCGCACTGGTTTTCCAACTCCAGACGGGATCGTCCTCCACGCCATCGTTGAACGACAGTGAGACGAAGTCTCGCCTTTTGGCTCCCCGCTCCAATGCAAGAACGACATTCTCCTGAAGTACCTTGTCCTGTCCAAACGCCTGATCTCGTCGGCCGAAGAGATGGACTCGCCGGACGCTAGCGGCACCCAGCAGATAGCGGCGAAAGCGACGGAAGTACGTCCCGTTGCAGAAGCTTCTCGGGACGATGGCCACCACCGTGCCTCCCGGTCGGACCACTCTGAGCGACAAGCCCAGAAAGGCCGCGTAGAGGTTCGGAGCCGAGATCCCCAGGGCATCGAGGCGCGCACGCAAATCGGAGTTCGAAGGCAGTTTGCGATATGGAGGGTTGAGGATCGCAACGTCGAACGCTTCCGGTTCGGAAAAGAGGTGGCCGAGCGCTTCCAAAGAAGTGCGCTGGGCGAAGTCCTCGCACCGCAGAGTCACACTGCAGGCAACCGAGCGGCGGGCGCACGCGCTCCTGATCGCAGCGGCGGTGCGTTCGAGAAAGGGTCGGAAACCCGGGTCGATCTCGAACGCGGTGACTGTCAGTGCGTTCGGTGGTCGGTCCTGCCCCAACCAGCGTGCCGCAAGCGCGGTGGACAGGGTTCCCGCTCCCGCCCCGGGATCGAGTACTCGTAACGGCTCAGAAGTGTACGGAACCATGGAGGCCATGAGCCGGGCCACCCACATGGGGGTGAAGTACTGGCCGAGGCGGCGTTGTCGGTCGGGCACGATCGACTTCCGAGCCGCCGCTTGGATAAGGGTTCCATGCGTAAGCAGACGATCTGCTACTTCCCTAGGACCGTTAGAACTCGATTCTCGTTGCGGCTGCACCCCTCCAGGGTCCGCCCACGCGGCTGCGTTCGTACCCGACACGCCCACTCCTTGCCAAAGCCTGCTGATTCCCTGCGTGTACAAAGGTACGATGTTCGGTTTTTATTCGCAACGTGGGCGGAGAGCAGAGAGGCTCGCCCCCTGCTACAGCCCCACCCACAGCGCGATCGCGATCGCCGCGAGCCCCAGCGCGACCAGTCCCAGGTACAACGGCACGACGTGGCGGATCCAGTCCTCGTAGCGCACGCCGGCCGAGGCGAGGATCGCCATCAACGCGCCGTTCGTGGGCGTGAGCAGTTCGCAGAGCCCCGCGCCGTACTGATACGCCAGCACGGTGACCTGGCGCGACATCCCCAGCAGGTCCGAGAGCGGCACGAGGAGCGGCATGGTCAGCACCGCCTGCCCGCTGACGCTCGGGACCGGCACGTGAATGGCAGTCTGGGCCGCCACCATCCCGAAGCTGGAGGCGAGGACGGGCAGACCCTCGAGCGGCGTGAACATGGCATGCACGATCGTGTCGACGATGCGGCCGTCCTGCAAGACCACGTAGATGGCGCGCGCGAAGCCGATCAGCAGACCCGCGTAGGCCATCGACCGGAAGCCCCGCACATACGCCTCGGCTGTTCCCTTCACCCGCATCCCGGCCAGCAGCCCCACGATCACGCCCATGACGAAGAACGCGGCCGACAGCTCGTTGAAGCCCCATCCCCAGTACATCATTCCCACGACGGCCATCGCGAAGGTCGCGAACACGAGCGCGAAGATCCCCAGGTCAGATGTTCTGACGCCATCGTGGGAGGCGCCGTCCGCACCGGGTGCGTGGCCGCCGTCGGCAGCCGACGCGTCCCCCGCGACATCCTCTCGCGACTCCCGCGTGCGCCGTGCGTAGCGCATCGTCATGGCGATCCAGAACGTCAGCGCAAGCGCCAGAAAAATAATCCGGAACCCCGAGCCCGACATCAACGGCAGTTCCGCCAATCGTTGGGCGATCGATACCTGGAATGGATTGATCGGACTGAACGCCGACCCGACAAAGGCGGCTCCCGCGCTCATCGCGACTGCCACCATCGGAGTGAAGCCGAGCCTGCGGGTGAGGATGAGCAGGACCGGGACCAGCGGGATGATCTCTTCCTGCATGTTCTCGACGACTCCCCCGGTCGCGAAGAACACCGATACCACCGGGATCACAAGTAGATCGCGACCGCGCAGCGACCGGATCAGCGACGTTACGCCCCGTTTCAGCGCCCCGGTCTCGTCAACGACGGTGAACGCGCCGCCGATGAGAAAGACCAGGAAGATCACCTCGGCCGCGTCGGCCATCCCGCGCGGCAGCGCGACGATCGCGTCGAACAGCCCCACCGGACTCGGATCGACCTCGTGGTAGGTGCCCGCCACAACGAGGCTCTGTCCCGTGGCTTCGTCGTCGCGGCGTTCGTACTCGCCCGCCGGCAGCAGATGGCTCGCCAGCGCGGCCAGCAGCACGCAAGCGGTGAGCAGGACGAGCGGGTGCGGGACCGAAAGGCGCGGCCTGCGTGCCATCAAGACATCGCGGGGGGGCCAGGGGCGGTCACGCTAGCTCTCCGACTTCTTCTCGATGGTGGGGGTGGTGTAGAAACTGGCCTCGTCCCCGAACTTGACGTGGCCCACCATGCGATAGATGCCGGGTGGGTATTGCTCCTCGGAAAGCCTGATGGGACAGATGTTTGTCGGCGGAGGACCTGGTCTCACATTGTCCTGCACGGTGACCCATCCACTTCCGACGGCGCGCTGCCACTCCGACCAGTAGATCGTTACCAGTTCCCCGCTGAGCGGGAAGTTGGCGACGTTCAGGCATATCGCCAGGACGCTGGGAGTCCCTGTCCCCAGGTCGGCCGTGAGGTTGCCGTCCTCGTTGATGGAGATCCCCGGCAGCGAGTCGTACTTCTCCTGGTGCACGCGCACCATGATCGAGTCCTGGGTGACCGATCCACCGGCATTGGTGGCTGTGACCGAGAGCGTGGCGACACTGATGCTGTCCTCCACGGCGCCCACGCCCTTGGTGGTCACCGTGCTTCCGTCCACCGACGCGACCGCAATCGTCTCGTCCGAGACGGTGACGGTGTAGGTCAGGTCGCCGCCGGCGAAGTAGGGCGCAACGTCCAGCGGCACCATGCTGTCCACGATCATGTCGTGAGTGGGGATCGTGTCGGCGACCGTCGGCGCGGGTGCCGTGACCGTCACCGCGAAGCTCGCTTCCACCGAGAGCTCGCTTGGGTCCATGGCCGTGACGGTGACGGTGGCGCTGCCGGGCGCGACCCCCTCAACCGCGACAGTCGCGCCCGAGACCGACACGGTCGCGACCGTCGTGTCTGAGCTGGAGGCCGCGAAGGTGAGTTCGTCGCCGTCGGGATCGCTGAAGTTGGCGGACACGTCCACCGTCGTCGAACCACCGCTCTGCACGGTCTGCGACGGAATCGTGTCCACGACTTCCGGCGCACGGTTGGCGGCCTCGACGGTCACGGTGAATTCCTGAGTCGCGGAGAGGCCGCCGGGATCGGTGGCCGTGGCGGTGACGGTGGCGCTGCCGGGTGCCAGGCCGTCGACCACGACCGTCTCGCCCGTGACCGAGATGGTCGCGACGGTCGTGTCCGAGATCGTGGCCGAGAAGGTGAGTTCGTCGTCGTCGGGATCGCTGAAGTACGCCAGCAGGCCGTGGATCAACGTCTCTCCCACCATGATGCTCACGTCCTCGATCGTGCCGACCGCCTCGGGCGCGCGGTTCACCGCCTCGACGGTGACGCCGATGCTCTGGGTGGCCGTGAGGCCGCCCGGGTCGCGCGCCGTGACGGTCACGGTTGCGGTTCCGGCTGCGACGCCCGTGATCGTCACGCTGCTTCCCGACACCGCAGCCGTGGCGACGCCCGCGTTCGAGGTCGAGGCCGCGTAGGTCAGGGCATCGCCGTCGGGGTCGGTGAAGTTCGAGGCCACGTCAACGGTCACGCTCTCGCCCGCCGGGACCGTCTGCGCCGCGATGCTGCCCGTCGCGTTGGGAGCGCGGTTGGCCGGCGGTGTGGGGGGCGTGGGATCGGTGCCGCCATCGCCGCCGCAGGCGCTGGCCCACACGGCCGCCGCAGCCATGATCGAAAACGCGGTCGCTGCTCTCATCGTACGCATGGGCGCTCGTTCTCCTGTCGGTTTTTGGGCCGGTGGACGCGAACTCCTGTCAGGCTATGCCCTCTGCGGAAGCCCCGCAACCTGGACCTCAGCTGATTCCGACACGGCCTCGGACATCGGCGAGCATCGCCGGAGAATCGTAGCCCACGCCGCCCTTGAACACCACCGTCACGTTGCGTATGACCGCAGGGTCCAAAGTGAGGTCGCCGCTCATGACCACCAGATCCGCGACCTTGCCGGGCTCGATGGTCCCCAGTTCGGCATGGACTTCGAGCACCCGCGCGCCATTGGCGCTCAGCACCTGCACCGCTTCCTCGGGTGCGAACCCCGCTTCGGAGAGGAGCTCGTAGTTGCGCTGGTCGCCGTAGCCGGGCAGTGCGCCGCCGTTCCCCGTGGGATCCACCCCCGCCGCGAGCACGCCGCCCGCGTCGTAGAACGCCTTCTCGTAGGCCATCGCGTTCTGGAATTCGTCCGGGGAGCGCCCGATCTCGTCGATCTGCGCCTTGGCGGCCAGGTAGTCCTCGCGCACGGCCGGCGACATGGCTTCGAGCGAGCGTGCGTCGCGGGTGGGCCGCCCCTGGATGAAGAGCTCGTAGACGGCCAGCGTCGAGGTCATCGCCACGTCGTTGTCGATCATCGCCCGGAAGGTGGCCTGGGCCTCGGATCCCTCGACGTCCACCGCCGTGGCGTCGTCCCAGAGGCTCGCCGGGCACTCGTCCTTGCCGCGCCCCGGCGAGTAGTCGCTGTTGGTGGCGAGCCCATGCTCGATGTTGTCGATCCCGAGCGCCACGGCCTCGGTGAAGCTGATCGAACACAGGTGTCCCGTGACCTTGATCCCCTGCGCGTGGGCCTCGTCGATCGCCGCGGTCAGCTCCTCGGTGCGGATGTTCGTGTACGCCTTCAGCCAGGTCGCGCCTTCGGCGGCCCAGTAGCGCACGAAGCGGCGTGCCTGCTCCGGCGACTCCAGCATGGTCATCCCCGACATCCCGCCGCCCGCCGTGATGTACGGAGCCGTGATGTGGATGCGCGGTCCGGGCGTCCGCCCGGCCTCGATCTCGGCGCGCAGGTTGAGCTCGGCGTAGGGCTGACGGCTTCCCGTCGTCCGCACCGTCGTCACCCCGCTCCCCAGATAGAGCCGCGGGGCGCTGTAGGTGAGCTGGGCGGAGCGGCCTCCCGCCGCGGTATAGAAGAGGTGGTTGTGCAGCCCGATCATGCCCGGAATGACCGTGTGGCCGCTCAGGTCCATCGCCACCGCCCCGTCGGGGATCGCCACCTCGCCGTCCGCCCCGACCGCACTGATCCGGTCGCCCTCGATGACGACCGTCCGGCCGGTCTGCGCGGGTCCGCCGGTCCCGTCGATCAGGGTCACGCCCGTCAGCGCGACCGCGTCTGCGTTCACGACCGCATAGCCGGCCGCCGCCGATCCCGCTTCGGGGCGCTGTGCGCCAAGGTCTGCGGTTGCGGCCAAGCCGATGGCGGCGGCGGCCGCGAGGCCCCGCACGATGCTTCTTGAGATCTTCATGCGCGCTGTATCCTCCGTCTGCGGAAATCCCTTCCCAGTCCTAGTTGATGCCCACCCGCCCCGTCACATCGTCGAGCATGGTCACGGAGTCGTAGCCGATCCCGTCCTTGAAGACGATCGTCACGTTGCGGATCACCGACGGATCCGCGGTCAGATCGCCGTTCATCACCACAAGGTCCGCCAGCTTCCCCGCCTCGACGGTTCCCAGGTCATCGAACACGTCCAGGACGCGGGCGCCGTTGGCGCTCAGCACCTGCACCGCGTCCTCCGGGCTGAACCCGGCCTCGATGAAGAGCTCGTAGTTGCGCTGGTCGCCGTATCCGGCCAACGCGCCGCCGTTCCCGGTCGGGTCCACGCCTGCCGCCAGCACGCCGCCCCGGTCGTGGAACTTCTTCTCGTACGCCATCGCGTTCAGGAAGCCCTCAGGCGGGCGCCCGATCTCGTCGATCTCAGCCTTGGCGGCCAGGTAGTCCTCGCGCACCGAGGGCGCCATGGCGGCGAGCGTGCGCGCGTCGCGCGTCGGCCGTCCCTGCACGAAGAGCTCGTACACGGCCAGCGTCGATGTCATCGCCACGTCGTTCTCGATCATCGCGTCGAAGGTCGCCCCGACCTCTGCGCCCTCCACGTCCACATCCTCCGCCACGTCCCACAGGTCGGCCGGGCACTGGTCCTGCTCCTTGTCCGGCACGTAGTCGCTGTTGGTGCCCAGTCCATGCTCGATGTTGTCGATGCCGAGCTCCACCGCCTCGGTGAAGCTGATCGAGCACAGGTGTCCGGTCACCTTCAGCCCCTGCCTGTGGGCTTCGTCGATGGCGGCGGCCAGATCCTCGCCGCTGATCGTCGTGTAGGCCTTCAGCCAGGTCGCGCCCTCCGCAGCCCAGTAGCGCACGAAGCGCCGCGCCTGTTCGGGGTCCTTGAACCGCGTCATGATGTTGAGGCTCTCGTCCCCGGTCATGTAGGGGGCCGTGATGTGGATGCGGGGGCCCGGTTGCAGCCCGCGCTCGATCTCGTCCTTGAGGTTGAGTTCGGCGTAGGTGGCGAGGCTTCCGGTGGTGCGTATGGTGGTGACCCCCGAGCCGAGGTAGAGCCGCTGCCCCGTGTAGCTCATCGGGTGCATGCGACCGCCCGCGGCCATGTAGAAGAGGTGGTTGTGAAGACCCACCATGCCGGGCATGACCGTGTGGCCGGACAGGTCCAGCACCTCGGCGCCGTCGGGGATGCGCACCTGGCCCGCGTCGCCGACGGCGGTGATGCGAGTGCCCTCGATGACGACCGTCTGCCCGCGGCGAGCTGGCGTGCCGGTGCCGTCCACCAGGGTGACCCCGCGCAGCGCCACGGCGTCGGCGTCGACGGCAACATAGGCGGCGGCCTCGGAGCCCTCCGCGGGCCGCTGGGCCTGCGCCGGACGCGCCGTCGCGATGGCTGTGTGAGCGAACAGGACGGCGGCAGCGAAGATGACGCGGTGATTCAACTTCCCCATGAAATCGACCTCCAGGCGGGGGTGCGGTGGACGGAGCCGCCGGGGCTCGGCAGAGGCTCCTTCAAGGACTGCATACTGAGCCGCGACGGACGGCGACGCCAGTGGAAGAGTGGCTGGGTTGGTAGGGACAGTGCCGGCATCCGCTGCCGCAACAGCGCCCGCGCTCCCGCAGCCCGACCTCGGTGAAGACGTGGAAGCCCGTCTCCGGGTCGACGTAGGAGGCCTCGCCGGCGTCCAGCGCCCGTCGGTGGGCATCCCGCCAGGAGGGCTCGGCGGCGGTCATGGATGCACGGTGAAGAGCATCCGCATCCCCGCTTCGAGGTGCTCGGAGATGTGGCAGTGCGCCATCCACTGGCCGGGGTTGGTGATCTCGAGCAGGATGTCGGTGGTCGTCCCGGTCGGAAGCAGGACCGTGTCCTTCCAGGCGAGATTCTCGTTCGGGACGCCATTGCGCGCTAGGACCAGGAATCGCTGTCCGTGGATGTGGAACGGGTGCTGCATGGCGTGGAACGACCGACGCTCGTTGTGCAGCCGGATCTTGACGACGTCGCCCACCTCGAACTCCCAGCCGATGTCCATGTTCTCGGCGCCGGTCGACGGTTCCCGGACGATCCAGGTGACCTCGGCCGACGAGGAGTTCCAGTTCATCATCGGCATCGTGCCGCTCCACTCGACGGGGTGGAAGTAGGCCGAGTCGAACTGCATCAGCCGGTCCACCACGAAGGGGATTCCGTCCGTCTCGAGCGTGAAGGTGAGTTCGTGGGAGACCGGGGCGTCGAAGTACTCGCGGTAGAGCGCGATTTCGCGCGCGGCGTGCAGGTTGGTGCGCAGGGTGTCGAAGGCGGCTGAGGCGGCCCCGCTCTCGCCCTCCGCGACCCGCACCACGCCCAGCGTGTCCGACTCCGAGAAGAAGGCGCCGCCCAGATGATCGATGCCCTGCACCCGGTTCACGAGGACCAGCTCGCCCGGCTCGTCGAAGCGCACGTGCACGATGTACCGCTCGGCGGGGCTCAGGACGATGCTCTCGACCCATTCCTCGCGCTCGAATGCGCCCACGTCGGTGCCAACGACCTTGATGCGCGGTGACGCGGGAGCGGACGCGCCCGTGCCCTCGAAGGACAGGTTGAAGGTTCGCGTGTTGGACACGTTCGTCAGGTAGAGCCGCACGACCTCGCCCGCCACGACGTCCAGCTCGTAGTCGGGCTCGCCGTTGACCAGCATGAGGTTGCCGAAGCGGCCCATGAACGCATGGGTCGAGCGCTCCATTCCGAACGGCATGGGCTCGTCGGCCGCCATGAGGAAGTCGTCCAGCATGAGGAACTCCTCGCGGTCCGCCGGCGCGTAGTACTCGGGCTGGCGCGGCTCGACGAGCATGTTGCCGTACAGGCCGAGGTCCTTGAGGATGTCTTCGCGGTGGTGCGGGTGATACCAGTACAGTCCGGGATCCTTGAAGTGGACTTCGTAGCGGAAGGTCTCGCCGGGCTCGACCGGATCCTGCGTCACGCCGGGCACTCCGTCCGACGCGTTGTCGAGCCGCAGGCCGTGCCAGTGAATGGTCGTCGGCCACGAGATCGAGTTCGTGAAGTTGACGGTCACGGTTGCCGCCTCGGGGACGAGCAGCAGGGGACCGGGGTACTGGCCGTTGAAGCCGTACATGACGTGGTCGCGACCGCGAATGCGCCGCCGCACCAGACCCGCCTCGAGGTCGACCTCGTCTCCATCGGCAAGCTCGACGACATCGCGTGGCCGCGCCAGGGGAAGGGTTGCCGGATCGATGCCGGCATCGGGGAGGAAGGGGTCCGCGCCGGGTGGAGCGAGCGCCATCAAAGCTGGGAACATGGTGAGTCCCGGCATCATCGGCGGACGTGGCCAGGCGTCGTCACCACCCATCGCCGCGTGCCCATGTCCCTCCATGCGCCCGGCGGCGCCCGTCGCTCCCAACAGGAACTCCTGCATGTCGGGTGGCGACATGCGGGCGCTCGGCGAAGTCGCGCGCAGCAGCAGACGTCCTTCCCACTCCGGGGCATCGGCCCGCGCCTCGGCGGTGACGAGGAGCATGAACTTGTTGAGGTCGATCTCGCCCAGGCTGCGGGTTCCGTTCGCGACCGGCCCCAGACTCACGATCCGGTCGAAGAGCGGGGTGGCCAGCCACGCGACGATGTATTCGTAGTCGCCGAGCGCCGGGGGCGCCGGGAGCCCTTCGAGGGTCAGAATGCCTTCGTAGAGGTGGTTGCCGGCGGGGTTTACCGCCACTCCGAAGGGCGTGTGGGGCGTGCGCAGCTCCAGTTGGCCTGACATGTATTCGAGGCCGGGTCTGGCCGTGAGGAAGATGCAGTAGAGGTCACGACTCGGCGTCAAGGTGGTGCCGGGCGGCGGCTGGGAATCGCCGCAGGGGGAGGAAGCGGAACGGAGTTGGACTTCGCCTGCGTCGTCGTCCGTTTGAGGCGCAACCTGGAAGGCCTGCAGCCTCGGTGCGGAAGCCGCAGCCAGCAGGGCCGCGAAAGCTGTCGTCAAGATCGTTGCGGGCAAGCCACCCGACGTGGTCATTCCGTCTCCCATGGATTGAGGTCACCGTTGGCCGACGGCCGGGTCGCCTCCGGCGTCGGGACGCCGCGTCGGGCCTCCCGCATCGAATCCAATGTCCACGGCACGCGGCGGGGACGCAAGCTCGGGAACGGTGTGGACTTGCCTGTTCCCGTTGGGGACGGTATCGTAGTCAGTTGACAGGGTGCGAAATCGAAGGCAAGCGGCCAACGGAGCCACGCCAGATGCAGGGACTTCGAGAGGGGAGTGAGACGGGCGGGCGCGCCGATTCGAGCGATGGGACGGTCAAGCCGGACCTCTTGCTGATCGGGTGCGTCAAGGGCAAGCTCGAATGGGCCAGCAGGGTCGAGGCGAAGAATCTGTACGTTTCGGCCCTTTGGCGATGCCGTCGCACCTACGCCGAGCAATCCGGCGTTCCCTGGTTCATTCTCAGCGCCAAGTACGGGCTGGTCCATCCGGACACGCGAATCGCGTGGTACGATGTCTCCCTGGGCGACCTGCCCGCCGCCAAGCGCCGGCAATGGTCGCAACGGGTTGTGGATTCCCTGGTGACGCGATATCCCTCCGTCGAGGGGAAGGTCGTCGAGATCCACGCCGGCAAGGACTACGTCGACTTCGGGCTCGCAACGGGACTCATCCAAGCAGGAATGGTCGTGAATCGGCCGCTGCTGGGCGTACCGATCGGGCGTCACCTTGCCTGGTACCGGGAGCACGGCGCGGAAGACTGATTCCCCCGCAGGTTCCGCCTACAACCCCGCCTGCTCCTTGACCCATTGCGCCGCTTCCAGATGCGTCGCGAACCAGACCCCTTCGTGGCCCTTGATGTACCGGATCAGCTCTTCGAGCACCACGATCCTCGACCGGTGACCGATCACATGCGGGTGCATCGTCAGGAGGAACATCGTGCCCTCCTCGTAGGCCCCGTCGAAGTCGTCCTTCCAGACCTCCAGCACGTCTCGCGGGTGCGAGTAGCTGTTGCCGCGCGGATTGAAGAGCGGCGCGTCGTCGAGGATCCACTCGACGGGTAGCTCGACCATTCCCGTCGGCTCGCCGTGGGCGTTGATCTCGTAGGGCCGGTCGTCCGCCATGAGCGACGAGTCGTAGAGGAAGCCGATCTCGCGCAGGATGTCCAGGGTGTTGGGGCTGAAGTTCCACGATGGCGCGCGGTAGCCCAGCGGACGCGTCCCGGTGGCCTCGGTCATGTAGTCGACGGCACGCCGCAGCAGGGCGCGCTCGGTTTCAGCGTCGAGGCTCGAGTTCAGTTCGTGGATCCAGCCGTGGATGGCGAACTCGTGGTGGCCGGCGGCCTTGATGATGTCGATCTGGAAGGGGTTGAGGATCAGGCTGACCGCCGGGGCGAAGAACGAGGCGGGGACGTCCTCGCTGTCGAGCAGGTTGACGATGCGGGGGAGCGCGACCCGTGCACCGTACTGTCCCTGCGAGAGGGAGCCGACGGTGGCGTCGCCGTAGCGCAGGCCGGTGACGGTCTCGTTGTCCACATCGAAGGAGAGGAGGACCGCGACGCGGGCTCCGCCGGGCCACGCGTCGGGCTGCAGGCTGCGGCCCGCCCGCACCGCGTTGACCGTCTCCATGACCCGTTCGTCGGACCATAGCCAGCCTGGTTCGTTTTCCGCGGTTTCCGGGGGAGCCGGCTGGCAGGCCCATCCGACCAGGGTCGCCGCGAGCACGACGACGCGCTTCATCATCCTTCCATCTTCCATAATGCGATTCCTCCGGCTTGCTTGCCGACCTGGGCGGACGCGACGCGGGTTCCCGAGCCAAGGTCGATGACCTCGACGGTGCCCGGATCCCCGCCGATGCCTTCGACGGTCACGATGGCGTAGCGGCCGTCGGGGGTGACCACGACGCCGTGGGTGACGCGCATCAGTGAATCCACAAGGTGCAGCAGGTCGCCTGTTTCGAGATCCCAGATTCCCAGCTTCGCGCTTCCCTTGAGGGTGGCCAGGAGCGTCGAGCCGTCCGGGGTCAGATCGAGGTTGTAGGGTGCGCCCGGGGCGTCGATGCGACGGATGACGCGCCACTGCTCAAGGTCGATCTCGAGGATGGCGTCGCCCCTGTTGCAGGGAACGTAGACGCGCTGGCCGTCCGGGTGCGGCGTGGTCCAGGTCGGGGAGCAGTGCGCGGCGGGCGGTGCCATGGCCATCTGCCCCGGCGTGGGCGTGGGGGCGGGCACGTTCGCGACGAGGTCGAGGCGCCGGGTCACATCGAGGGTGGCGCCGTCGATCTCGACGAGCTGGTTGTCCATCATGCAGGCCGAGTAGTGCTTCGAGCCGTCGGCGTTGAAGCGCGAGCCGTGGGGCATGGTGCAGGTGACCACGTCGGCGATCGGGAACATGGTCTCGAGGTCGACGATCGTGACGGTGGAGGGGACGTGGTCGCCGTGGAAGTTGGCGTTGACCGCGAGGGCGAGGGTGCCGTGCGGAGGGACGCCGATCGTGGCCGGGAAGAGCCCGAGGTCGGCGACGCCTGCCACCGTGTCGGCCCCCGTGGCGTACTTGACCAGCCTCCCGTTGGGGAAGCCGTGGCCCAGCGTCAGGTACCAGTACTCGCCCGCAGGGTCGACGGCGAGGCCGTGCGGCGCCTCGATCTCGGCGGCGAGCCACCCGGTGGTGATGGTCTTTTCGACGACGAGGTCGCCGCCCGCGTCATAGCGAAGCAGGGCGACCTCGTCCTCGGACTCCGCAGCGACGTAGACCCAGTAGGACTGGGCGGAGGCGGTCGCGGGGGCTGCGGCCCAGACCGCACAGGCGAGCGCGGCGAGCGACCTGAGTGCGCACCGCGTCGGGAACGCGCGTCGCATCACGGAATGAGCGTGCGTCTCGGCTGGAGCTTGACCGCCCACATGCCCGAGAAGTACTCGGCGAAGAACAGGTTGCCCTTGTGGATCTGCGGACCCCAGGTGAACGGGGCGTTCGCCACGACGCCATCGGGATCGTAGGACTTGTAGACCGCGATCTCGCGGCCCTGGTGGTACAGGTTGCCCTTGAGTTCGCCCGAGATGTCAAGCACGCGCAGGCCACCCTGGTAGAACGCCGCGTACAGCCGGTCGTCGTCGATCCACATGTTGTGGGATCCGGCCTCGGGGATCTCGTAGCGTGCCACCTCTTCGGGGTTCTCGGGATCGGTGAAGTCGACCACGTGGATGTAGCCGGACATGAACTCCGGCGTGCGGCCGTCCTCCTGGCCATCGAACGCGGGGGCGCCGATCTCGTCGCCCATGAAGATGTAGAACTTGCCAGTCGGACTCTGGTAGGGGAACGCGGCGTGGGTGGCGCCGCCGATGTCGCGGAAGCGTGCGATCTCGACCGGGTTCTCGGGGCTGCCGCCCTTGTCGCCGCCACCCACATCGATGACGACCACTCCGTCGTTCCAGTTGGAGGTGTAGGCGATCCCGTCCACGATCCAGATGTCGTGGATGGCGTGGCCGGGCGTGTCGAGCTCGAAGCGGCCGACCCGGTGCGGGTTGGCGGGGTCGGCGATGTCGATCACGTCGAAGCGGACGCCGTTGTTCACCGCGTAGACGTGGTCGTCGTGGATGAACAGGTTGTGCACCCCGCCGGTGAGCTCGTCGTCGTAGGTGGAGATGATCTCGATGTTGCGCGGATCGGTGCAGTCGACGATGACGATGCCGTTGCGTCGGTTTGACGCGCCCTCGCGAGAGATCACGCACAGCTCGCCGTCCTCCGAGACCTTGACGTCGTTGGTTGTGCGGGCGTCCACGATGAGCGAGTCGGTGAGCACCGGGTTGGCCGGGTCGGTCACGTCCCACCAATACGTGCTGCCGTGGCCGCTGTGCGTGCCGGTGATCGCGTAGTCGCGGCCATCGACCCCCTCCCACACCCATAGATCCGACGTGGAGACGTTGCGCACCGGCGCGTGTCCGATCAGCTCGACCTCTTCGACGACGTGGCGCGGCAGGATCTCGACGGTCGCGTGCGCGGTTCGTCCCGGGACGTTCGCGGTGACCGTGTAGACACCGGGCCTGTAGGCGACGAACCGGCCCATCGGGTCGACCTCGGCCGGCGGAAAGTCGGCGGTGGCGATCACGTCGGGATCCGAGATCAGCCCGAACGTGACGGGAATGTCGTCCACGGTGATGCCGTCCGCGTCCGAGGGGGTGGCCGAAAAGTGGATGACGTCGCCGGTTCTGCCGCGGGGCTGGCTGGCCTCGATGGCCATCGAAGCGACCGGGTTGTCCGCCACTTCATAGGAAATATGGCGGACAACGTCCTCGGCGGTGGCCGACAAGGTCACCTGGCCGGGGCTGTGAGCGGTGAAGACGCCGAAGCGGTCGACCGTCGCCACCGCTGCGTCCGAGGTGGTCCAAGTGACCGCTACCTCGCGCGTGTCGTCCGCCTGATCGATGACGGTGGCCTTGTGGCGCATGGTGACGCCGACGTAGTAGCGACCGCCCGTCTCGGAGATCTCGATCCGGTCGAGAGGGGGGAAGGCGACCGACACGGACATGGTGCCGCTGATCCTTCCGGGTCCGAGTGCGCGGGCCATGACCTCGTACTCGCCGCCCTTGAAGGCCTCGATTTCGCCGGTGGCGCGATTGACGGCGAGCTTGCCGCGTCCGTCGCGCGAAAAGAAGAGGAAGGGCACGTCCAGCGCGTTGCCGCCGGCGTCGTACGCGGTGGCGGAGACCGTGGCCGTTTCGCCGACTTGCAGCGAGAGCGTGGCTGGAGTGACCTCGACGCGGGCGACCTCCTGGCCGGTGACCTGCGCGGTCGCGAGGGCGGCCAGCGCCGCAAAGAGCGTGGCCGTGCGGATCGTGCTGCGTGTCTTCATTGCGTAGGCTTCCTTCAGGTTGTCGTGTCGTCGAGCTCCCGTCGAGGGACACTAGTAGGGCGCAGAGGCGGGTGGGGCAAGTGGCGAGATCGGCCCGGCTGGGGATAGGATTGATGACGCCCCGGACACAACGACAAAAGGAAGCGGTGAAATGCGGAAGCACACACGACGTGACTTCGTGAAGAGCTCGGTACGGGCCGGAGGCGCGCTGGGCGCGATGGGCGTGCTCGGACCGATGGCCTGCGCACCGTCCGACGAGAGCGGGGAACCGGGTGGGGGCATGGCCTCACCGGACCCCCAGCGGATCCTCATCCTCGGCGGAACGCGCTTCATCGGACCGTACCAGGTCAAGTACGCGCTCGACCGCGGCCACGAGGTCTCCATCTTCACGCGGGGCCGCACCGAGCCGCCGTTCTTCCACGACTACTTCGAGCGCGTCGAACACCTGATCGGCGACCGCGACAACGACCTGAGCGCGCTCGAAGGACGGGACTGGGACGCGGTGATCGATAACTCGGCGTCGATTCCGCGCTGGGTGGCCATGACCACCGACCTGCTGCGGGACCACGCCGACCGATACCTGTTCGTGTCCTCGATCTCTGCCTACGCCGACTTTGCCGCGGTCGGAATCGACGAGGACTACCCCGTGGGACAGCTCTCGGCCCCCGATGTCGAGAGCATGAGCGAGTATGGGCCGATGAAGGCGCGCTGCGAGGCGATCAACTCGGAGACGTTCGGTGACGGAGCGATCAATGTGCGGCCCGGCCTGATCATCGGCGCCGGGGACAACACCGACCGCTGGACCTACTGGCCGGTGCGGGTCGATCGAGGCGGCGAGGTGCTGGCGCCCAATTCACCCACCGACCCGGTGCAGAACATCGACGCCCGCGATCTTTCGGAGTGGATCGTGCGGCTGGTCGAGGGGCCCGGCAACGCCGGGACGTACAACGCCACCGGCGAGGTGCAGCAGTTCGGCGCAATGCTGGAGGAGATCCGTGCGGCGCTGGGATCGGATGCGACCTTCACCTGGGTGCCGACCGAATTCATGACCGAACACGAGATCCGGCCCTGGGGTCACATGACCAACTGGGTGCCGCCCGAGGGTGAAACGATCGGCATGAACCAGGTCTCGGTCGCCGCCGCAGTGGAAGCGGGGCTCACCTTCCGCACGATCGCCGACACGGCTCGCGAGACCGTCGAATGGTGGAACTCGCTGCCCGAGGAGCGGCGCGCGGAGCCAAGGGCGGGGTTGCCCGCCGAAGTGGAGGCCGAGGTGTTGGCGGCCTGGGCGGCGCGCGCATAGCGACCGGGTTCGGCTACGGCGGGCCCTCCAGCAACCGCAGATCCCGTGTTGCTTCGACAAGGCGGATGAACTCGCCGCGATACCCGCGGGGATCGTCGCCTCTGCCCTTCTCGGCCAGGCGCACGACATCGTTCAGCGTCAGGTCGGCCGCGTGCTCGGATTCGCGGAGCAGCATGCCGAAGCCGGCCACCGCCGTGGCGAAGCGGAAATCCGTTGATGGCGACCTTGGGCGATCGGCCACTGCCTGTTCAAGAAGCGTGCTCCTGTTCCCGTCGGGCGACTTGTAGCGAACCTTGACGTACATGAGCTCGTCGTCGAAGTCGCTCGGGGGCGGATCGTCCGGCTGCGGCTGGTAGCGCAGCGCTTCGAGTTCGCCCCGCGGCACTTCGACACCTTCGGGCACGACCTCGTAGAGGGCGGTCACGGTGTGTCCGGCGCCGAGTTCGCCGGCATCCTTGGTGTCGTCGTTGAAGTCCTCGTCGGCGAGCAGCCGGTTCTCGTATCCGATCAAGCGGTACCCGGCGGCCCGCGCCGGGTTGAACTCGACCTGAAGCTTCACGTCCTTGGCCAGGGTCAGGAGGGTTCCGCCCATCTCCTCGACCAGGACCTTGCGCGCCTCGAGCAGGCCGTCGACATAGTGGAAGTTGCCGTTTCCGCGGTCGGCGATCTGCTCCATCTTGGAGTCCTTGAGGTTCCCGGTGCCGAAACCGAGGACCGTGAGGAAGGTCCCGCTCTCGCGCTCCCGCTCGATCAGGCGCACCATCTCGGCGTCGCTGGAGGCCCCGACGTTGAAGTCGCCGTCGGTGGCGAGGACGACGCGATTGTTCCCGCCGTCGACCCGGTGCTTGCCCGCAATCTCGTACGCCAGCTTGAGTCCGGCGCCACCCGCCGTGCTGCCACCCGCCCGCAGGTCGTCCAGCGCAGCAAGAATCTCGCCCTTGTGGCTGCCCGGCGTCGATGGCAGCACCAGGCCCGCCGCGCCGGCGTACACCACGATGGCCACCCGGTCCTGCGGCCGCAGCTGATCGACCAGCAGCGCGAAGGCCTTCTTGAGGAGCGGCAGCTTGTTCGGGGGCATCATCGATCCGGAGACGTCGAGCAGGAAGACGAGGTTGGCGGGAGGCAGGTCCTCGGTATCGATCGATTCCGCGTGCAGTCCGATTCTGACGAGCCGGTGCGCACGCTTCCAAGGAGCTTCCCACACCTCGGTGGTGACCGCGAAGGGGTGCTCGCCGGAAACCCGGCCCCAATCGTAGGGGAAGTAGTTGATCATCTCCTCGATCCGCACCGCGTCGATCGGGGGCCGCTCGCCGGACTGGATGAAGCGCCGGATGTTGGCATACGACGCCCGGTCCACGTCGATCGAGAAGGTGGACAGGGGCGACGCGCTGACCAGGCGGAAGTCGTTTTCCCGGATATGCGCGTACGACTCGGTGTTGAATTCGCGCAGCGCGGAGAACGCAAGGGCCGCGACCGCTGCTCCGCGCTCCCTGGCTTCCGCTTCGGGTGCCCACATGGACTCCACCTGCAGAAGCTCGATCCGGGCTGCCGCCAGCGCAAAGTCCAGCTCCGTCGTCTGGCCCGGAGCCACCGTCACCAGTCGGCGTTGAGGGGCGTAGCCGATCAGCTCGGCGGTGATCCGGCGCGGACCCGATGGGACGCCCTGCAACAGGTAGCGACCCGCGTCATTGGTCAGCGTGACGAACGCCGTACCCTCGACCGCGACCTGAGCGCCCGCGAGCGGCTGGCCCGAGTCGGCGTCGGTCACCTGGCCCGCAACGGCACCCATTTGCGCCTGGGCGCGTGTCGCACTGGCGAGGGCAAGCGTCAGGACGGCGAGCAGTCCGGCGAGCGGCATCCGGCAGGCGAGCATCTGGGATTGCATCGGTCGTGCCTCCTGTGGTCGTGTCACTATGGTAGGCACCCCGCGGGCCCGGAAAGGTTGCCTTGGACCGCCACCTCACCGCTTCCGCGCCCTGTATTCGGCATGATCGGGCAGGTACTTGGTGTGGCGCCGGATCACCTCGGCGGAGAGGTCGTCGAAGTGTCGCTCCACCAGGGCCCCGGCGATCTCCGGGTGGACCTTCGACAGGTCGCTGACGACCCATCCAATTCCGGTCTGGATGAACCGTTCCCGCTCCTCGACCAGTGTCGCGATCGTCGCCTCGATGAGGTCGTGGTACGCTCTGTCCCGCACCACCGCTCGGAACGGCACGATGGCAGAACGGCGTTGCCACAGGTCGTCGGCTGCATGCCAGGCTGCGATCCGCGTTGCAGCATCGCGGCCATGCCGGACGATCAGCGGTCCCAGCACCCGCACCGCGAACCAGTCGGTCGTGGACCAGTCGCGAAACGCGCGGTGCGCAAAGAGGTCCTCGGCCATCGATAGAATCGCCCCGGCGTCGACTCGCCGCAGAAGGTACCTCTGGATGTACAGCGTGCCGGCGAACTTGTCCTCGGCGTGGCTCCGTCGGATCAGGGATCCGGCCAGGGCGAGCTGCTCCATGTCCGGCAGGCGCTGCAACCCGTGCGCCCGATGCCATTCGGCCACGATCCGGCGCACGACCGGGGTCTTCACGCCCCGATACGAGATCGCGTGCTTCAGGTAGTTCTCGAACCACGCCTTGGTGCTGGGGTCGGCGACCGCGTCCAGGCGTGCCTGCAGATCGGCGATCCTATCCACCCGGTTCGAAGAATCCGTAGTGTTCCAGCATGAAGTTCCGGATCACGCGGGCCGCCTTGACGGCATACTCGACGCGGTTCTGAGGCGTGTCGCGGATCCCGCTGTAGTGGTGCTCGATCTGGATCCCGCTCACGACGTCGCCATCGCTCACGGATCCATGAACGCGCGTGTTGTAGCCGCCCCGGAAGTACGGCGCATCGCCGGGACCCGGTGCGGTTGGGCTCGGCACCGACGGGATGCCCTCGTCGGCGAGGAAGCCGCCGAACGAAGTGGGCCCCCGAAGCAGTTGAGAGAAGGGAATCGGCGACGTTCGGCCCAGGTCGCGGATGCTGGTGCGCGCGACGACTTCGAGCGAGTTGAGCGCCCGGTCGGGCCGGTTCAGTTCCTCCGAGGTGAGGAGGTAGCCCAGTTCGAGGCGGTCGATGTCGTGTCCGTGCCCGTGGATGTCGAAGTACAAGCCTTCGCCGAAGTCGCCTCCAACGGCGGCCCTGGCCGTCTCGATCCAGCTCTGGAACTCTTCCCACGCCTGCTCGGCGAAGGGGTTTCCCTGCGCCGCCTCGACGACCTCGCGGTTGGCGTCGAGCTTGCTGCGATGCAGGTGGGACAGGATGACGTGCGGGGCGTAGCCGGTGAGGTCGATCAGCGCCCGCCGCATGGCGAGGGTGAGCTCCAGCGAGTTGCGGTCGTTGATCACCACCCCAAAGGTGCGGTCGGGTATCTCGGCCGGTGTCCGGGCTCCGCCGTGGGCGCTCGACAGGATGACGGGAAGCTCTCCGGGGATGTACTCCACGTAGTCGTTGCGACCGAAGTAGGGCTGCCCGGGCGTGTACGCCGAAATCCGGCGGGGGACATACACCTCGACCCTACCCGTCCCGCTCACCCTGTCGATGATTGCGGTCACGGTCGCGACTCCCGCCGAAACAGCGGTGACGAAGCCCTGGTCGTCGATGGTAGCGACATCGGTGTTGTCGACGGACCACAGGGGCGTGCCCCTGACGAGGAAGCCGTTGGCATCGCGTGCAACGGCCGTCAGCTTGGCGCCATCCTCCAGGCCCACGAGAAGCACCACGTCGGGCGTCACATCGACGGTCACGACGCTCGGCTCGGTGGGGGAGTCGCCGCCGCAGGCGAGCAACAGGGCCGCTAGGCCGATGGCGAGCGAACGTCCGGGCCGCCTCGGCTCGGGTGAGCACGGCACCATCGTTGCTACCCCGGCAACCCGAACGCCATGAGCGTGCCGCCCTCGGCACCACCGGTCGCGACCACGACGAGTTGCCGTCCGCTTCGCGTCCGGAAGGTCATCGGATTGGCGTAGCCCGGGGCCGGAAGGCGGCCCTCCCACAGCACTTGGCCGCTGTGGGCGTCGAAGGCGTAGAGCACGTCGGAGCCGCCGGTGATGAAGACCAGGCCGCCTGCGGTCACAAACGGACCCGGAGGGGCGACCACGCCCAGCCGTGCCGGAAGGGGCCACGCCGGCCAGGACCGGGTCGCTTCGGATCTCGGGGCGCTCGCCGACGGCTTCCTGCCAGACGATCTCGCCGGAGTTCATGTCGATGGCGCTAAGGGTGCCCCAGGGCGGGTTCGAGATCGGCAGGTTGCCGACTCGCAGCGTGCGGGGAGCGCCCCGGTCGATCGCGTAGTCGGCGACCGTGGTTTCGGGATCGGCCGGTCCGATGGTGAGCAGGCTGGGCTCTTCGGACGACTTGACGAAGAGGAGGCCCGATCGCGGGTCGAAGGCCGCGCCGCCCCAGTTTCCGCCGCCGAGAATGCCCGGCATCGCGATTGTGCCTTCCAGCGAGGGGGGCTCGAAGAGCGGTCCGAACCGATATCCCGCCGTCAGTGCCTCGGCCTGCGCGCGCAGCTCGGGCGTGAGGTCGATGAGGTCGTCGGGTGTGAAGCCCTGCCGCGCGAAGGGAGCCGGGTGGGTGGGGAAGGGCTGGGTGGGGGCGGAGACCTCTCGGGGCACATCGCTCGGCGGCACGGGACGCTCCTCGATGGGCCAGACGGGTTCGCCGGAGTCGCGATCGAAGGTATAGACGAACCCGGTCTTGCCCGCCACCGCGACCGCGTCCACCGCCGCGCCGTCCCGCTCCACCGTCATCAGGACCGGCGCGCCCGGAAGGTCGAAGTCCCAGAGCCCGTGGTGTACCGTCTGGTAATGCCAGGCCAGCTCGCCGGTGCGCGCGTCCAGCGCCACCAGCGCCTCGGCGTAGAGATTGTCGCCCTTCCGGTGCCCGCCGTAGTAGTCGTTCGATGGGGTGCCGATGCCGGCGAAGAGAATCCCCCGCTCCTCGTCCACCACCATCGGGGCCCAGGCATTGGTGTGGCCGGTGTAGTCCCAGCTGCCATCCTCCCAGGTCTCGTTGCCCGGCTCGCCCGGCTGCGGGATCAAGTTGAAGGACCAAACCAGTTCACCGGTCCGCACATCGAAGGCCTGAATGTTGCCGGGCGGATCACGGGGGTACACGAAGCCGTCCCACACCCCGTTGCCGATGATCAGCAGATCCTCGAAGACGACAGGGGGCGACGTCTGGGTGTAGTGAAGCCGATTGGTGCGCCACAACAGCTTCTCGGTGAGGTCGATCTCGCCCCGGTGGCCGAACGACTCGATGGGCTCGCCGGTGGCGCCGTCCAGCGCGATCAGACGCCAGCGCGTGTTCAGGAACACCCGGCGCCCCTCGGCCCCGCTCCACACGGCCACCCCTCGATGCACGAAGCCGGTCCCGTTGGGGGGCTGTCCCCACTCGATCGTGCGCGGATCGAAGTCCCAGATTGTCTCGCCGGTGCTTCCGTCCAGCGCCACCACCCGATTGTAGGGCGTCGTGAGGTAGAGGGTGTCGTTGTAGGCGACGGGCGTCGCCTCGAAGTTGCCGGGCCGCACCTGCTGGTTGCGCACCGGGGAGTACGGCCCCGGGATGGGCGCT
This sequence comes from Longimicrobiales bacterium, assembly GCA_963662845.2. Taxonomy (GTDB): domain Bacteria; phylum Gemmatimonadota; class Gemmatimonadetes; order Longimicrobiales; family Gaopeijiaceae; genus Bin94. The sequence continues at coordinate 663,515 of CAXXCM010000008.1, forward strand.
TCACCGGTCTCCCACCGCCACGCCACCTGCAGTTCGCCCACGTTCTCGACCGAGATCTGGTCGAGCGGCGCGAACTTGCTCCCTCCGGCATCCCGCCCGTATGCGGGCCAGTCGCCGTCGCCGTGCGAGGGCGCGGCAGGCGTGCAGGCGGTTGCCGCCGCGGCCAGGAGGAGGCCCGGTAGAAGCGAGAGCGTCCCGGACATCCGTGGTCTCCTGGCCATTCCCCGGTCCCCTGAAGGGCGCGTCGCGAACAGCTTCACTGTAGCCGCCCGTCGGCCACGCGCAACGCGTCGTCGACCGCTTCGACCAGTCGGTTTCGCTCCCGAACCAGCACCGGAACCGCGAAGCCGCGCCGATCGCTGCCCGCCTCTTCGTCCATCAGCAGGCGTGCCGGGGCCAGGCCGGGAAGCGGTCCCAGGCCGACGCCGGGATCGGGGTGGTAGTCGTTCAGCGGCACGTACATGACGCGGTGCAGCGGTCGCAGAAACGCGATCTGATCCACGGCGCCGACCGTGCCCGCCGCTGCCTGCGCGTCCATCTCCGCCGCGGCGGCGCGAAGGTCCTCCATGCGATCGCCGAGTACGCGCTCGAGCTGCAGCGCTCCCCCAGCCTCCTCGTCACGCGCGCGGATCGCTTCACCGAGGGCCTGGACTTGGGCCGCCAGGCTGACCGGGTAGGTCGCTCCGGCAAGCATCAGCGCCAGCGCGTGCGCATAGATGTCCGTATCGGTTTTCAGCACCTCGGGGTCGATCTTGTCGTAGGTGTCCTCGGTCGTGTGCCACCACCAATAGCCGCCGTCCTCGGCCAGACGCGTGTGATTGAACTGGAGCAGGGGCAGTCCAACCCCGTTGAAGGCCTGGTCGGAGTTGCGACCCGGCCGCGACGGCACGATCCCGTCGCCCTGCGTGTCCTCGACCACGCGGTTCGCGAAGAGTTGGAACGCCTCGGACGCGGAGGCGCCGAAGCGCTTGGCCCCGATCTGTCCCACGCCGTCGATGTTCATGTAGGCCAGCCCGCGGTTGCGCAGATCGGTGAAGAACTCGTCCGCGAACCAGGTCGACCCGGCGTAGCGCGCGTTGCTGTGCCCGGGCCACCACGCCACCGTGAGCCCGTGGCGAAGTTGGCCGCGTACCTCGTGAAAGGCCAGCGCGAGGGTGAGCATGGCCGCGTTGGAGGCGGCTTCGTCGGTCGCGCCGTGGTGCCACCCGTCGATGTGACCTCCCAGCAGCACGAAAGGCGCGCCGTCGCGTTCGTCCGGCTCGATGGTCGCGACCGCAAGCCGCATCTGCTTCCAGCCCGTCGCGACCTCGGTTTCGACGCGCAGCTCGACGGGTCCGGCCGCCATGAGGCGACGCAGCTCCTCTCCCGCGCCGCGCGTGATCTGGGCCGCCGGAATCGTGGGCAGCCGATGGTGATTCATCAGCGACGGGCTTCCCCACGTCGAGGTCACGATCAGTTCGTTGAGGCGCTCCTCCGGGTTGATGAAGACGACCGCCGCCGCACCCATGCGCTCGAGCGCGATGGTGGGGATGTTGCGAGGCTGCCCGTCGACGATGGCGACCTTGCCGGTCAGATCGGGGAGGTCGGCGCCGAACTCCTCGCCCGCGATGACGAGGCGCTCCCCCGTGCCCACCTCGAGCCGGGGCAGGTCGGCCAGCGTGCCCATGTCCACGACCTCTCCGACGGTGCCTGACGTCGCCCCCGAGTACGACATGGTGATCGCGGCGGGGGAGAAGTCGCTGCCCGGGATGGAGACGGTCGCCGAGACGGGGTCGCTCGCATAGGCGGGCAGCTCGTGAACGACGACCGGGACACCGTGCGCTCGCAACGTGGCCACGACGGTGTCGATTGCGGCGTTCTCGCCGGGGCTGCCCGACGGGCGCACATGCTCGGTGATCGCCGCCGAGTAGGCCATGAGCGCATCGGTGGTGATCGCGTCCTTGACCGACTGCGCCAGGGCGTCGACGTCGGTGGACGCGGGCACGGGGGCGTCCGCCGTGCACGCCACACACAGGAGGAGGCCCGCCTTCGCGGCCGTGAATCGCCTTCTCATGTGCCTTCGGTCTCCTCCGCCGGCTCGCGTCCGGGCGGGTAGAAGCAGTCCTCGCGACGACTGGTGTCGACGAGCTGGGTGATCTGCCACCCGCTGTCGCTCTTGTAGAGCTGGAACCCCTCTTCGCCGCAGTGCGAGAAGGTCTCGTCGCGGTAGAACGCGTACTTGGTCCACATCTGTGCGAGGCGACCGTCGACCTGGACCGTCCAGTCCCAGATGGGTTCATCCCACACCTCGTCGCGCGGGCTGCCGATTGCCTCGATGAACCCGTCGGCGGACCTGAAGCTGATGCCGTCCTCCCCTGCGCGACCCAGGCGGGCCTCCGGGTGGAAGACGGCTGCGGCCATGTCGCTGTCGCCGGTGCGCATGGCCTCGAAGAGCTGCTCGACCGCAGCCACGACGGCGGCCTCTTCGGGGTGGGCCGCGTCGGCCATGTCGGCGTCGGAGCTGGGGTCGGGGGTGGCTTGCGTGCACGAAGCGGTGAGCAGCAGGCCGGTGGTGACGGCGATGACGGCTACTGTGCCAACTGTCATGGGACTCCCTCGGTGGTGGCTGGGCTGGTTTGCGGATGCTCAATATTCCCCGGTCGGAGGTTCGAGGCCAGACCGCAACGGGGGAAGGCGATTGCCGTCATCGCGCCAGGAGCGCGCGTTGCAAGTCCCTTAAGGGAGCAACCAGCCTCGTGGGTCTTGCCAAGATCAGCGGAAGGGCTTCTGTTGAAGTGTCAAGTGAACCCTTTCGACTCGCTCCCGAAGTCGGGGGCCGTACCTGGAGATTGTTCCGATGATCAACAACCACCGCTCCCCGCTCCGCTCCAGGGTGTTCGGCGTTCTGGGGCTTCTGGTGCTGGCGCAGCCGCTGTCGGCGCAGAACCTCAGGATGCCCAGTACGCTCCGCTACGGTTCGGGCCTTCTGGACATCCCCGTGGCGTCGGTGCTGCCCCATTTGACCATCACGGGCACCTATTCCGGCTTCACCGCCTCGATTCCCGAGTTCGTCATCGTCGATCCGAACGGCGACTTCATCACGGTCGGTTCGCCCTACGAGAAGTGGCTTTCAGACGCGTCCGTGGCCCTCGGCCTCTTCAATCGGGTGGAGGTGGGGGCTTCGATCCAGCACTTCGCGGCTCCGGAGGACGGAGGCAACCTGATCGGCGGCTTCGGCCGGGTTTCGCTCCTGCCGAGTTCGGTCACCAACTTCGACCTCGCCGTCGGCGCCCGGTACACAAACTCTCCGACATTCGGGGATCAGTACCGGTACGAATTCCAGCCGAACCGTCTGGGCTATCCCGATTCGCGGCTGCACAAGGATGTCGGCGATGAGGAATACACCGCCAACCTGACGCCCTACGCCGTCGCGACCGCGCACCTCCCGGTTTCCGAAACCAGCGGAATCAGCCTAACTGCGGGTTGGGGCAGCGGGCTGTTCGCTGCAGGTGGCGATCTGGACTTCCATCAGGACGGCGGTTCCGGCGGTCTGTTCGCGGGAACTGGCATTCACATCGGCATCGGAAACCGTCGTCAACTGAACCTGATTGCGGAGTACAACGGCTTCGATACCAACGCGGGCGTGCAGCTCGACCTCGGCTACGTCCGAGTCGGCGGCTTTGCGCTCGGCCTGACTCACGATGGCTATTCCACCTTCCGGTCCCGGAAGTTCGGCGTAATGGCCTCGCTGGCCCTCCCGACGACTAAGGCCGACACGGTGATCACCCCGTACACGGAAATCCGGGTCGACACGACGATCACGATGGATGCGGTCGTGACGGTCGACACTACGGTGACCGGTCGCGCGCTCTCGGACAGCGACCGCGAGGCCCTGACGGCGATGGTCCAGTTCGACTTCGACAGCGACGAACTCAGCGAGTACGCGCAGACCCAGCTCGACTCGAAGGTGTCGGTCCTGAACCGGAACGAGGGTGTCGAGGTGAGCATCGAGGGTCACGCCGACGATCGCGGCGGGGAGGAGTACAACATGGGGCTGGGCATGGAACGTGCGCAGTCGACGCTGGAGTTCCTGACCGCTGCCGGAATCGACGCGGGGCGTTTCACCACGGTTTCGCACGGCGAGGCAATGCCGCTCACCGAGGGCACCTCCGAAGAGGCGCGGGCCCAGAATCGGCGCGTCGAGTTCGTGATCACGAGGGAGACGACACCCGAAACGGTGATCACGGCGGACACGGTGATGGTGCCCGACACGACGATCACGGAGACCGAGCTGCAGAAGGCGGACACGGTGATCACGCCGTCGCGGTGGAGCTACAACACGGAAGATGACGCGGCCGACGAGCTGGGCCTGGCCCCAGAGGTCGTGCAGCTGGCGATGGCCGGTGCCGGGGTCGCGCGCTCCGACGCGGGTCTGCCGGTTGTGGCGGGACGCCTTGAGGTTCCAACCGTGGTGGCGTCGCCGCCCGTACCGCGCACGACGCCGTTCTCGACGAAGCGGCCACGGCGGGCGCTGGGATAGGCGTCGCCAAGCCGTAGCCTCGTCGTCCGGCGAGGCTCCGAGAGGCTGAAAGGGGCCCGGGGCGCCACGCAGGCGCCCCGGGCCCCTTGGCCGTTGCCCCCCTGGGCCTTGCCCTCTCTCAGGCCACGGGCTTGTCCCGGAACTTGTCGAACCAGGCCTTCAGGTAGAGCTGCGTCATGATCCGGTGCGACACCGCGCGCGAGCCGTGGTATTCGTCAGGGATCTTGATGTGCATCGTCTCCTTGCCGAGCACCTTGAGGGCGCGGTAGAACTCCTCGGCCTGCGGCATCGGGGTGCGCAGGTCCTCGACGCCCGAGAGGAGCATCGTGGGCGTGGTGACGTTGCCCACGTAGTGCAGCGGCGAGCGCTCGGCGTACTCCATCGGATCCTCCCAGGGGAACGACCGGAAGCGGCGGTACCAGCCCGAGCCGTCGGTGGTCCCCACGAAGGAGTGCCAGTTGATGACGGGTCGCTGCGACACGGCGGCGCGGAACCTGTCCGTGTGGCCGACGATCCAGGCGGTGAGGACGCCGCCGCCGCTGCTTCCCGTGACGAACATGTTGTTCTCGTCGATGAAGCCCCGGTCGATCGCCGCGTCGACGCTCGCCATGAGGTCGTGGAAATCGTTGCCCGGATACAGGTAGTTGATGCCGTTCACGAAGTCCTGACCGTATCCGGTGCTCCCGCGCGGGTTCATCCACAGCACGGCGTACCCGTCGGCGGCGAAGTTCTGCCAGTTCCAGTTCCAGCGCACGGTGTACATGGAGACCGGCCCACCGTGGATCCAGAGCAGCAGCGGGTACTTCTTGCCGGGCTCGAAGTTGGCCGGCTTCATCAGCCAACCCTGCACCGGCCAGCCGTCGAAGGACTCGGTCCAGATCTCCTCGACCTCGCCGAGCTCGATCCCGCTCAGCACGTCGTCGTTGTAGTCGACCAGGGTGGTGAGTTCGTCGGCGTTGTCGAGGTCGAAGGTGACCAGGTGGTTCGGGCGGTAGAAGGTGGAGTTGGTCGCCGCCACGCGCCCGTTGCGCGCGATCGAGACGCCCGTGATGTAGTGGACGCCGTCCGTCACCCTCTCGATGTCACCGTCGGTGGAGACGAAATGGAGGTTCGAAGACCCTTCCTCGCCCAGCGTGTAGTAGACGCCCGAGCCATCGGGTGCCCAGGTGACGCCGCTGGGTGAATTCGGAAGGTTGCCGGCGAGCATGCGCGTGTTTCCGCCGTCCGCGTCCATCAGGTACAGGTTCGAGAGATTGCTGTAGTTCTCGTTCTGGTCGTAGCCGGTGTAGGCGATGCGGCTGCCGTCGGGCGAAACCACGGGGCCGTTGTCGGGCCCGAGCCGGTCGGTCAGCGTGGTGATCTCCAGGGTGGCCAGATCGATGACGTGCACCTCCGAATTGCCGCGCTCGTAGCCCTCTTCGGGCACCAGGTCTCCACTGAAGTAGAGCTTGCTGCCGTCGGGTGCCCAGCGTGGGTTGCTGTGCGAGTTCTCGCCGAAGGTGATCTGGCGCGGCGTTCCGCCCAGCTCGGCGTCGACGATGAAGATCTGGGTGTTGCCCCTGGGAGTGAGCCCTCGCCCGTCGCGCTGCCAGGCCATGCGATCCTCCACCACCGCGGGCTTGGCGAGGGTCGCGCCTCTGGGGAAGGCCGGCATCTTGATCGGCAGAGGCGACCCGGACTCGGGCAGGAACATGGTGAACGAGATGCGGGTTCCGTCGGGTGACCAGCGAATGCCGCCCGGCGCACGGTCGAGGTTGGTCAGCTGCGTGGTCTCGCGCGTATCGAGCCACATCGTGTGGATCTGGCTCGTTCCGCTCTTGTCGGAAAGGAACGCGATCCGCGTGCCGTCCGGTGACCAGATCGGCGACGACACCGTGAAGCTTCCGGTCGTCAGCTCGCGGATCCGACGGGTGGCCAGATCGATGATCATCAGGTTGCTCTGGTTCCGGTCGTTCATCTTGTCCACGCTGCCGCGCGTGAAAAGAATGTGGTTGCCATCGGGCGAGATGCGCGGACTGCCCACCGATTCCATCTCCATGTAGGTATCCATGTCGAGGAGGCCGGAGGTTTCCTGCGCGGCGACCGGGCTCGTCGCTGCGAAGGCCACGAGCAGGAGTGCGGTGAGGATGGAGGGTCGGGTTCTCATGAGGGTCTCCTTGGGCGTTTCGAATCGCGCTTGACCGTGCGCGGGGCGGGCGATGGGGCCAATATCAGCGCAGCCCGTGGGGAAATCAAACGGGAGCGTTGGTCCTGACCGGCCATGCGGCGAGGGCCACCCCAAACAGCGAGGAGAACACCGTGAAAGGAATCTTCACCGTCGGCGCAGTCGTGTCCCTGGCGCTTGGCGCCGCTTGCGGAGCCCCCGACGTACCAGGCACGGGAGACGGTTCGGTCGGTCCCCCCGCCGAGTTCGCCCTCAACGGCTCGGCCAAGCGGTTCTGCTCGGCGATCTGGGTGTCGGAGCGGGATCGCAGCGACGCGCTCTACCAGAGCATCCTCCTCACCGAGGACGAGGTGACCGACTACGAGGAAGGCCGCCTCGTCTTCGAGGTTGACGAGGAGCGCCGCATCGTCGCCGCGTCGCGAGGTGCCGCCAAGGGGCGCGCCCGCCATTTCGGCGACCAGGGGTGCGTGATCCTGCCTCCCCACACGGACAACGTGTTCTTCACCCCCCGCGCCGTGACCAGCGCCCTGCCCGACGCGGGCACGACCCCGTGGCCGATGGGGGATCTGCTCCCGGACGAGCCTCTGCCCGACGACGTCGACGAAGAGCTGCTCGCCGAAGCCGCGCGAGTGATGTTTTCGCCCGGCGACAACCGGGCGGCCCTCGTGGTAGTGCATCGCGGGCGGATCATCGCGGAGGTGTACGGCCCCGGGGTTCACAAGGACACGCAGCTCGAGAGCTGGTCGATGGGCAAGAGCATGACGGCCACCCTGATCGGCCGTCTCATCGAGATGGGTCGCCTCGACCTCTGGCAGCCTGCTCCGGTGCCCGCGTGGCAGAACTCGCCGGGCGATCCGCGCGCCGAAATCCGGATCGCCGACCTGCTCCGCATGTCCAGCGGCCTCCGCTTCACCAACTCGGGAGCGACGCCGGAGCAGATGGCGTTGGCGTTCGTGCCGAATCAGTGGGACCACTGGCTGGGCTACGAGGCCCCGATCGACGTGTTCAGGTTTTCAGCGAGCCGCGAGGCCGAGTTCCCACCCAACGCGGTTGGCCGGTATCGCAACTCCGATCCTTGGACGCTCGGCTACATCGTGCGGCGCGTCGTCGAGAACGAGCTTGGCGAGGAATACCACACGTGGCCGCAGCGGGCGCTCTTCGACAAGATCGGCATCCGCAGATTCGTCATGGAAACGGACGTGTACGGCAACTTCATCCTGACCGGGTACAACTACGGCACGCCCCGCAACTGGGCTCGTCTGGGGCTGCTGTACCTTCAGCGCGGCGTCTGGAGCGGCGAGCGGCTGCTGCCCGAGGAGTTCGTCGATTTCGTGAGTGCGCCGGCTCCCGCGTGGGATCCACCGGTCTACGGTGGCCAGTTCTGGGTGAACCCAGCTGGTGAGGACGGGCGGGGCATACGGATTCCCACCCTTCCGCCCGATTCCTACAACGCGGCCGGCGCGGGCGACCAGCGGACCTACATCGTGCCGTCGCGCGATCTGGTGATCGTGGTTCAGAGCCACCGCTCGCCCGCGGCGCACGCCCCCGACCGCCGGGATCGCGAATTCGAGGCCCTCGGGCTGGCGGTGAAGGCGGTGGATCCGGACTGGGAGTGGTAGCGACGCTCGCCTCAAGGGGGCGAACAGTCGCCGCGGCGGGGTTCGGCTACTCCCACTCCCACTCCGAATCATCGAAGACTGTCGGGACCGGATCGTCCAGCAAGCCATCCTCGTCCCGGGACCGCAATGCCTGAGCAGCCTCGGCCCACCCGGCCCTCGGGGCGTCCATGCGCTCAGCCGGCGGCCCAGAGTCGACTGCCTCCACTCGATCACGAACTGAGCCCCTCTCCGGCACGCGCTCCGTCATCGGCCGATTACCTGCTGAAAGGCCGGATCGTCGCGGATGGCGTCGAAGTCCTGCTGGGTCGCGGCGAGCTCGCGCCAGCGCGGGTTGCGGTCGATGGCGTCGCGTAACGTCGCGACAGCGTTGGCGGCGTCTCCCGCGCGGGCGTGGAGCCGGGCCAGTCCGTAGATGAGCTGGTCCTCGTCGGGGACGATGGCGACCGCCTCACGCTGCCGCTCGATCGCTTCGCTGAAGCGACCCTGCTCGGCCAGCGACCGTGCCTCGCGGGCGTGATTGCGCGAAACGGACATGTTCACCAGACGGCGGAGCTCCTTGAACGGCTCGGCGTGGTCGTCGACGCGCACGTCCACCCAGCGGTCCGTCGTCCGTCCCGAATCGCCGATCGGCCGCACGACCAGGACGCCCCCAGCCTGCTTGCCGCGCGCATCGCCGCCGGCGGCCTCCCCCGCGTCCAGCGCGTCCATGAGGCGCAGCGCGAGCGCCCCGCTCGACGACTCGAACGCGGTGGCCATCGCCTGCACCACCGCCTCGCCGGCCAGGATGTTGCCCTGCACGGAGTAGTTCTCGCCCTCGATGTGGCCGGCCCAGGCGCTCGTGCCCGACCCCGTGTAGGCGCGCACGCGGCCCCGGGCGTCGATCACGGCGAGCTGGCGCCGATCTCGGCCGGGATCGGATCCGGTCAGATGCGCGACCACCTCGTCCGGTGACAGCCCGAGTTCGAGGAGGTCCAGGCCACGCGGCCCGTAGGTCTGGTTGGCCGCGGCCTGCGTGGCGATCGCGCCCACGCCCGCTTTCGCGTACGACACGATCGCTCCCGCACGGAAGGCGCGCGACTGCACGGCCACGCCCAGCTCCCCGGTCGCGGGATCGCGCGCCACGATCGAGAAGGTGGCCACGATCTCGTCATGGTGGACGGGTGGGGTCGCGGCCCTCTCCTGGGCACCGAGCGGCGGTGCGCACGGCGAGAGCAGGAACGGCAGCAGCGCGGCGGCGGTCGTTCTTCTCATCATCGGTCTCCTTGGGGTTGGACCTTCGAGCATCCGCGTCCCGACGGACCATGGCAATGTGGCTCGCCCGGCAGGTGTCCGCCATGCTGTGGAAGGGGCGTGCATGGGAGTGAGGTTATCCTTACAGTGAGGTTATCGTGACCAGGGAGCTGCAACCTCGTCACCAAGGGGGACGGCATGCGTAGAAACGAGCCTTGGCGGCGCCGACTCGCCCCAATCGCGCTGGCACTGATCGCCGCCTGCGGCGGAGACGACGGCACCGAGCCGCCCGTCGCCACATCCATCAGCATCTCGCCGGCCCAGGTGGACCTGTCGTCGTTCGGCGAGACGCTCCAGTTGACCGCGACCGTGCGCGACCAGAACGGACAGCCGATCGCGGGTGCGCCGGTGAACTGGGCGGGCAGCGACAACTCCGTCGCGACCGTGAGCCCCGCAGGACTCGTCACGGCTGTGCAGAACGGCAACGTGACCGTCACGGCGACTTCCGGGAGCGCGTCCGGAACGGCTGCGGTCACCGTGGCCCAGAGGCCCTCCCGCGTGGACGTGTCGCCATCCGCCGACACGCTCGTGGCCATCGGCGACACCGTGCGACTGGCCGCCCAGGCGGTCGACGCCAACGGCAACACCGTGCCGGACATGACCTTCGCATGGAGCTCGCAGGACGAGGCGGTGGCCACCGTCGACTCGAACGGGCTCGTGACCGCAGCCGGCAGCGGCAACGCGGACATCACTGCGGCAACGGAAGGAGCCGTCGGTTCCGCCTCGGTCACGGTCTCGCAGGTGATCGTGGGGATGGACGTCGTGCCCGCCGCTCTGACGCTCTTTTCGCTGGGCGACACCGTGCGGCTGGTGGCGGCGGGGCTCGACGCCAACGGCCATGCGGTGTCGGGCCTGACCTTCACCTGGACCTCCGAACACGAACACGTCGCGACCGTCGACGCCACCGGACTGGTAACCGCCGTCCGCACCGGAGGCACGGACGTATTCGCGGTCTCCGGGGAGCTGCGCGATTCGGCGGGAGTGGTGGTGACGCAGCTTGCGACCGGAGTCCACGTGACGCCGGCGGTCGACACCCTGCAAGCGGTCGGCGACACGGTGCGCCTGAGCGCGGTGGCGCTGGACGCGAACGGCAACGTGGTCGAGGACACCGACTACATCTGGTCCGCGCCCCACCCGCGCGTGGTCACGGTCGACGACCAGGGGCTGGTCACCGCTGCGGGGCCCGGCACGGGCGAGATCCGTGTCACCGCCACCCGGGCGGGCGCGAACTACATAGGCGTGGCCACGATCACCGTGCGCGACTCGACGGGTGGCCCTCAGGTGCCGAGGAACAGTCCGTCGTAGAGGATCGCTGGCCGCATCGCGTCGCGGTCCTGCGCGCTTACCCCGCATCGGCGCATCGTCGCCAGCCATGACGACCGGATCGTCCCGACAACGCGCTCGAAGATGGCATCGGCCTCGTCGCTGCGCAGCAGGAACCGGCCCGCCGAGCCGAGCAGGTTGGCCCTGTTGGCCCAGCGGCCCTGCGACCCGCATATCATTGCGAGGTCGCGGCGCTCGATGGAGACGGCTGGCTCGGGATTGAGGTCGTAGGCCGGGGCGAGACGCCACTCGCGGCTGTGCGCGACCATCGCGTGGTTGCGCGGATGGTCGTCGAGGTTCGAGACTGCGGCGTTGAAGCACATTCGGGCGAACAGCTCACGCAAATCGTCACGCGGGTGTGCGCTCGCACGTCGGATCTCGTCGGCCAGCCCCAGGTACGACCAGCGATGCCGATCCGACACCCGATCAGTGGCCCGAAGGAGCGTGAGCGCACTGACCATGCGACTGCGCACGTAGCCACCTGGGTCCGTGTCGCGCTCGTCGTCCGTACGGTCACCGACATTCGGTTGCCATTGGCGATCGAACCGCTTCACCAGCAGGACGTCGCGGTCGCCGACGCGCTCGACACGGCTGATCGCGACGTCCAGTCCGCACGCACGGCCAAGCTTGATCGTCGCTTGCTCGACCCGTGGAACGTTCCAGCGATCCTCCCGGCGTCCGAACTTGGCGAGCCACAGCGTGCGGTCGTCCTCGACGACGATCTTGGGTCGGGCGCCCCCCATCGATGTCCCCGGCAGGAGCAGTTCGCGAGCCCGCGTTGCGACCGTGGTCGGTGCGGCGCGTTCTCCGGCGAGCATGGCGTCCGCCGCCTCCTGAAGCTTGCCGAGATCCGGCACTCGTTTGAACCGTAGCCAGGGCTGCGGTGGATCGAGCGTCGCGCCGAAGCCGAGGGCACCCGCACGGTCGTCCCACCCCTCCATGAGGTAGTCGAATTCCTCCAGCCGCGCCCTCTTGCGGCGCTTCTCGAGCAGGAGCCGGCCCCAGTAGTCTGGCATGGCGTCGCGGATCGCGCCGAAGAAGCCGTCCATGCGACCGGTCGTGTAGACGCGGGGCGCGAGCCGCAGTTCGACTGGGTCGAGTTCGACCGCATCGGCGCGCTCCAGATAGCTGCGACCGTATACGAACTCTCCCAGCGTCGCTCCGTCAGGTGCCGTGGACACCCGGAAGCGCCCCGCGACCACGAACTCCGCACGCCCCGGCAGGGCGATGAAGACGTAGCACTGCCGGTCAGAAGTCATTGTCCAGCCGACGGCGCCGCGGGGCCTGGGTCGGTCGGCGCGCGCTCTCGAGGGCCTTGCCCTCCTCGTCGTGGTCGGGGTGGGCGAGGTCGTCGGCATGGTCCAGCAGGCCAAGCGACCAGAGCGCCCCGAAGTACGCCGCGCCTGAGACACCGGGCCTGCCCTTCTCGAGGTCGGCGACCGTGAAGCGCGAGACGCCTAGGCGGTCGGCGACATCCTGCATGCGCAGGCCGCGACGGAGCCGCGCCGTGCGCAGATTCCGCCCTAGGCGGGCAAGCACGTCGGCCACGGCGGCAGGAGGGGATCTCGTGATGGTGTTTCGTGTATACATGTTGATTATTACCTACTTATAGTCTGCTTATGATGATAATAACATACACACCAATGGAAACGAAGTGAGGCCTCCGGGCGACTACTCGCGGGTACGCAACATCCTGCTGGACACGCTGCCCCGCGCCCTCAGCACCGCCCGAATCCCCGTCGGGCCGACGTCCACGCGCTCGACGGCCACCCGGTCGATGTCGCCTTCGAGTCTGACCGGACCCACATCGATTGCGCCCATGGCCGTCGTCGCTTCCTGACGCATGTCCTCCATGATGGGACCGAGGGCGAGCGTCTCCGCTTCCAGCGCCGATCCTCCGAACTTCGCGAACAGCGTCATCAGCACGCCGCCGGACTGCGCGTGCATCCTGACGCGGGCGAGCCGCAACGCCTGTGCGTCCACATCGACGACGGGCTCGCCGACCACGTACACGAGGCCGCGCGTCCGATTGCCCAGCCAGTTCTCGGTCACGGCCGCGTCGATCTCGAGCAGGAGCGCCTGGCCGTAGGGACGCACCTTGATGGAAACGATCTCGGCGACCACGGCCTCTCCCAGACGGCTGCCGGCAAACCTCTCGGCGAGCGCGGCGTCCAGCCGTTCGTAGCCGATCTCGATGGGGAGGACGAGGTCGATGACTTCGTCGAGGTCGGCGACGATCCCCGTTTCCGGCACGGCGGCGCAGGTGGGGTCCGGCAGGTCGAAGCCCAGTGTGGCGTGCGTGGCGATGCCGACTTCGATGTCAATGCCTTCGGGACCGATCACCGGTTGCGCGATGAGCGCGCGCTGGGGCTCGGACGCGAGTTCAACGCCCGCGTTGGGCTCGACCAGGAGCTTCGTACACATTCTGGCCCAAGCGCCCTGGATCATCTGTGCGAAATCGTCCGACAGGGCGTCGGCCTGCGATGCGACGGCGTCGTCGACCATTGTGGCCAGTTCACTCTCCAGCCCGCCTCCAACGTCCACGCCGAGTGCAACCAGCTCCAGATCGACCGTGGTCGAGGGATCCAGCACAAGGCTGCCGCCCTCTCCGAAGCGAACGGCGATGTCGGTCGACACCTCCATTTCGGCGCTCAGGTTGAGGAGGGCCGAGGACACCGGCCCGGCCAGCGCGCCTTGGATTCGCGCCCTGCCGCCGACCGCCGAAACCTGCGGGCGACTCGTGTACCCCAGATCCCAGCTGCGCCGACCGAAGCCGGAGCCCGACGATCCCGTCACCCGTTCCGGCAACGCACTCCGGACGGCCTCTTCGACGAAGGCCAGCGGAATGGACAGCGGAACCACGACCCGCGATTCCGCGTCGGAGAGGGGCGCGAGCTGCGCGGTCTCGACCTGGGAGGGCGGCGGCCGCAGCCTGCTGGGACGCAGCCACAGCGCGAGGGCGCCCGCGATGAACAGGAAGATCAGCAGGGTGCCGGCAGCGATCAGCTTCCAGGTCGACATCGCTCCCTCACCTCTGGTCCATCCACACGTCCTCGATCACCCGCACGGTCGTCTCGTGCTCGTTGCCGTCCACCGTCAGCGTGATCCGGTACAGCCCCGGCTCGGCCATCGGGCCCTGACCCCCGCCGAACCCGAAGCCGCCACCCCCCGGCGGCCCCGTCCGTCGATTCCCGCGCAGGTTCCATCTCACGCGATTGATCCCGCTGTTGCCGATCGGCTCAAGGTCCCGGAACAGCTCGCCGGTCGCGAGGTCCGTCACCGTGAGCTGCACGTCTCCCGACGCCTCGGCCAGCCAGTAGTGGATCGCGGTTCCCGGCGGCGCGTTCTCTCCGCGCAGCACCCGGTCCCCCGTGACCGATCTGGCCATGCGCGGGTCCCGTTTCCACTGCACCGCTTCACGCGGCTCGAAGAGGAACACGTCCGCGGCCATCGCGTCTTCGGTCAGCTGCTGGAGTGGCGTGACGTCGTCGACGATCATCACGCTGCGACCGTGCGTGGCGAGCACCAGGTCGCCGTCGCGCGGATGCACGACCACATCGTCCACGCGCACCACCGGCAGGCCGCTCATGAACCGCCGCCACGTGCCGCCCTCGTCGAGCGAAACGAAGAACCCGAACTCGGTGCCCGCGTAGAGCAGACGCGGATTGCGCGGATCCTGCCGCACCGTGTTGACGTTGCCGTACTCCGGCAGGTTCGACGCGATGCTCTCCCAGCTCTCGCCGTAGTCCCGCGTCACGTACACGTAGGGGCGCAGGTCGTCGCTCTTGTGTCCGTCAACCGATGCGTAGGCCGTCGCGGCGTCGACGTGCGACGCCTCCACCCGCGACACGTAGTACCCGTTCGTGCCGCCGGGGATGTTGCTGCCCACCTCGGTCCACGTCGCACCGCCGTCGCGGCTCACCTGCACGTTGCCGTCGTCCGTGCCCACCCACAGCAGCCCCGGCACCAGCGGCGACTCGGCCACCGAGACGATCGTGCTGAACCGGCTCACCCCGTCGTTGCGCGACAGGATGCACTCGGTGCCGCGATCCATCCTGTTGCAACGGGGCAGACTGTTCGCCTGGCCCATGACCTCCACCCGGTCGCGGTCGAGGTCCGTCGTCAGGTCTGGACTCATCGTCCACGTCTCGCCGCGGTCCATCGACCGGAAGAGCCGGTTCCCGCCCGCGTAGACCACGTCGGGATTGTGCGGCGACAGGATGAACGGCGTGTTCCAGTTCCAGCGGATCTCGGTGTTCAGCGCAGGGGTCGGCGCGATGTTCGTGTTCGGGTTGTTGTCCGTCGGCGCACGGGGCCGGATGCTCCCCTGCTCGCCGGTCGCCAGGCTGAGACGCCGGATGTTCCCGTTCTGCGACTCGACGTACACCACGGTGTGGTCGGTGGGGTCGACCGCGGTGTAGAAACCGTCGCCGCCGCCGACGCGATACCAGTCCTCGCTGAGTATCTCGCCGCCCCGCACGGCGCTCGGGCCGCACCAGCTCCCGTTGTCCTGCAGTCCGGTGCACACGTAGTACGGCCGTCGCATGTCGACCGAGGCGTGGTAGGGCTGCCCCACCGCCCACCGCCGATGCGCCTCCCAGGTCTCGCCCTGGTCGTAGCTGACATCGACCCCGCCGTCGTTGCCGAGCACGATGTGGTTGCTGTTCGCCGGATTGATCCACAGGGCGTGCTGATCGACGTGCCCGTACCCGTCCAGCCGTTCGAAGGTGGCGGCACCGTCCCTCGACTTGTGTACGCGCTGGTCGACCACGTACACGGTCTCGGAGTCGTTCGGATCGACCCGGATCTGGCTGAAGTACATCGGTCGCCCGTTCTCGTTGCTGCGGAATTCCCAGGTCGCGCCCCCGTCGGTCGAGCGCCAGATCCCGTTGTACTGATCGTCGGGCGGCAGCGGCTCGTCCAGATCGTCCAGACGCTCCAGCTCAGCCCGCTCGTCGTCGCTCAGCGGCTCCTCGCGGTCGGCCGCGACCTCGATCTGCGCATACACGACGTCCGGATCGGCGGGGGTGGTGGCCAGCGCGACCCGCCCCATCGTTCCGCGCGGCAGTCCGTTGCCGCTCAGCCGCGTCCAGGTGTCGCCGCCGTCGTCGGAGCGCCAGATGCCGCTGCCGGGACCCCCACCGACGAAGCAGCATGCCGTCCGTCGCCGCTGGTAGGTGGCCGCGAAGAGGGTGTTGGGGTTGGAGGGATGCAGGACGAGGTCGGTCGCGCCCGTGTCGTCGTCCACGCGCAGCACGTGGCTCCAGGTGCGGCCGCCGTCGATGGTCTTGAATACGCCGCGTTCGGGGTTGGCCCCGAAGAGGCGACCGTTCGCCGCGACCCACGCCACGTCGGGATCGCCCGGGTGCGCGACCACGCGCGAAATCGTCTGCGTCTCGCGCAGCCCCGAGTGCGCAAAAGTCTCGCCGCCATCGGTGGACTTGTAGATCCCGTCGCCGAACGACGAACTCTGCCGGTTGTTGGGCTCGCCGGTCCCCACCCAAACGATGTCCGGGTCGGCCGGCGAGATCGCGATGTCGCCCACCGAGTGCGTCCCGTAGCTGTCGAAGACGGATCGGAAGGTGGTCCCGTTGTTCGTGGTCTTCCAGAGTCCCCCCGTCGCGAAGCCGACGAGGTAGGTGTGGGGGTTCTCCGGGTGGACCGCGAGGTCATCCACCCGGCCGCCCTGCCCGAACGGCCCGATAGACCGCCACGAGAAAGCCCGCAGTACAGGGTCGTCGCTCTGGTTCACCAAAGGCTCTTCGGCCTCCTGGGCGACGGCGGCGCGGGGTGTGGGGGCGGTGGCGAGGAGTGTGAGCGCGAGTGCGGCAGGCGCGATGCGGACGGCGACCATGGGAACCTCTTGGGCGTGGAGTGACAGGCTGCTGATGCCGAGGTAGTGTAGAGTGGTCCCGATGGCTGCGCCATGCGGAGGGCTCGGTCGCCGGCCTTGGTGCTTGCCGTGCTGCCGTATGATAGCAAAACGATAGTGATATGATATCACACGGAGGGGGGATCCGATTTGAAAGCCCTTGAAGCCTACGCCGATCCTGCCAGGCTGCCTGCAACCGAGACGCACAGGCTTGCCCGGCTCCTGGATCTGGATGAACCGGAACGCCTCGACGAACTTGCGTTCGCAAGGATGGTCGCCGACGGGTTGCCGGTGAGTGCCGTGACTGCTCTTGGCGAACTTGTCGGTCGCGCTCGAATCGAAGGACGGATTGCCTCGGAGGCCACGCTCCATCGGCTCAGAAAGAGTGGCCGTGCCCTGTCCCGGGCCAACAGCGAGCGGGTTTACGGCGCGGCGCGGGTGCTCGATGCAGTCGGGACGGCGTTCCACGGCGATCTGCTGCGGATTCGCGACTTCCTTGTCCGCCCGCACCCCCTGCTGGACGGCGAGTCGCCCCTCGGGCTGACGCTATCTTCGTTGCCCGGGGCGGACGCAGTGCGGAGGCTGGTGCGGCGGGCGGAGGCCGGCGTCGCCGTTTGACCGTCCCATGTCGCCTCGGCGGGCCTCTCCACCGTATAGAATCGGTGACTTGCAGGGTGACCGGCCGATCTTCGCTGCCGACGGTGCCTTCACGGGGTTCCAGCACTTCGTCGAGGTCTAGATACCGGTGGACACGAGCTACGAGCCATCGATGTCCGTAGGTTGCCCGCTCGCATGTACGTTGGGTCCGCATCTTATTGGGGTGAATGGATTTAGACCGGCACCAAGAGTGTCCCAATACAGCCGCTGCCCCCCGGAGGGAGCACGGCGTTGGCCTTCCTGAATGGAATCGATTCTGCGGAAGCGACGCTGGCGGATCGGACCGATATCGAATCGAAACGAAGGTCGATCAAGTCTGTCGCGTCATAGTCGTCCACGCGTTGCAGTAGTGATCCTGTGTCACCATAATTGTGCCGCCATGTCGGGCGGTTCGGCGATGAGTGCCGGTCCCATCGTTGCAGACGGAGGGTGGCATAATGATGGACGACAGTCGGAGCCACACCCGGTTGGGCATCGTTGTGCTGGTAGGCCTGGTGATCGCCGCGTGGGCCACCGCCTGCGGCGACGGGGCCGTCGAGCCCGTGCCGCCCGCCCCCGCCCGCCCCACCTCCATCACTGTGGAGCCAACCTCCGCCAGTTTGACTTGGTTGGGCGACACCGTCGCGTTCCGTGCGGAGGTCAAGGATCAATACGGTGCCGTGTTCCCGGCGTTGGTGGCGTGGTCGAGCAGCGCTGAGACCGTGTTCACCGTCGATGCAGACGGGACGGTTACCGCCGTGGCGAACGGCACGGGGACGGTCACCGCGACATTTCAAGGCCTGAGCGCGATGGCGGCCGTCGAGGTGTCGCAAGCGCCGGCGTCGCTCAAGACGGTATCAGGTGATGGCCAGACGACCGACCTGGGTGCGGTGTTGCCGGACCCGGTAGTGGTGCGGGTGAGCGACGCCGGGGGTTGGCCCGTCGAAGGAGCCACCGTGGTGTTCACGCCAGACGATGGGCACGGGACGGCGGATCCCGTTGAGGCCGTCACTGACACCTTGGGTCGGGCGCGGACTATGTGGACTCTCGGAGGGTCAGTGGGCGACCAGACACTCCACGCGGCAGTGGGCAGCGCGTCGGTGGAGATCATAGCGCACACGATCAACCCGGACCGGGCAAGCCTCATCGCCCTTTACGAGGCAACGGACGGGTCGAATTGGCGTCACAACGACAACTGGCTCACCGATGCGCCGCTTGGGGAGTGGTACGGAGTGGATGTCGATTCGGAGGGGCGGGTTGTCCGGCTTGTGCTCCGCAGCGAGGCCCTCACAGGCTCCATCCCGCAGGAACTCGGCAACCTTACGGGGCTCACGCATCTGAGGCTGGACGAGAACAGATTCACCGGTCCCATCCCATCCGAACTCGGCAGCCTCACTCGTTTGCGCGAGCTAAACGTCAACGGCAACGCTCTCACTGGCTCGATCCCGCCGGCATTAGGCGGCCTCACCCACCTAGAACGCCTGTGGCTCAACGATAACGTTCTCACCGGTCCCATCCCGCCGGAACTTGGGAAGCTGATCAACCTGAGGAGTCTTGGGCTCGCGCGGAACAACCTCGATGGCCCGATCCCAGCGGACTTGGGCAAGCTGACCCGTCTGGAATCTCTGGAACTCAACGCGAACGCGCGGGATCCGTTCGCGCCCGATCCCGGACGGGGAAGGCCCGAAACTAGATCGACTTCGCAAGCGACCGGACTTAGTGGTCAGATCCCCGCAGAACTCGGGAAACTGACCCGTCTGCAGACGCTGTATCTCGACCAGAACGAACTTGCGGGCAGGATTCCGCCGGAGCTGGGCGCACTCACGAACCTCCGCAAACTCAACCTCTACTGGAACGCTCTCAAGGGCTCAATCCCGCCAGAATTGGGCAACCTTACGAGACTGGAATACCTTGACTTGCGGCACAACGAGCTGTCCGGCCCGATCCCGCCCGAAATGGCCAAACTAGACCGTTTGGAGAAATTCTATCTCCACTATGCTGGCATCAGTGGGGACCTGTGTTCCTCGGACGCCGAACTGCGCGCTTGGGTGGCACAATTCCCCATGCGGGACGGATCCCGCACCTCCAACCCCCATGACAACCAGTATACGGATGACTTCCTGCCCTGCGGCGGTGCGCCCGATTCGCGCGCTGCTGACAGCGGCCCCGCCGTTCGCGTATTCTATGCGATCCCATCCGATCGAGAGTACCGACAAGAGTTCGTCAACGGAATCACCCGCACAGTGGAGCGGATGCGCTGGTGGTACTCACTCAACCTTGATGGCGCGACGTTTCAGGTGAATGGTGACTTGCCACAGCTCTGCCAGATGCCGCGAGAGGAGAGCTACTACCACAACGGTGTGGACCAAGCTTGGCCCAAAGTCTTCGCAGCGGTGAACGAACACTGCGCGGACGGCGCACTCTGAGGTGGTCCCGGTTTTTTGGACAGGTCGTTAAGGTGGACTCCATTATGGAACAGGAGGCACCGAGATGGCCAGGAAGAGACGACGGTTCACGGCGGAGTTCAAGGCCCGTGTGGCGCTGGAGGCGCTGCGGGAGCGCGACAGCGTTCAGGCGATCGCGGCGCGGCACGAGCTTCATCCGAACCAGGTGAGCGCGTGGAAGCGGCAACTGCTGGACGCCGTGCCGGAGGTGTTCGCCGGGGGCGGGAGGCGGAAGCTCGCCAGGGAGCATGAGGCGAAGATCCACGACCTGCACGCCAAGATCGGGGAGCTGACGGTCGAGCGGGATTTTTTTCGGCGCGGGTTGAAGCGCTGAGCCGGGCGGAGCGGATGGGGATGATCGAGCCGGGCGGACCGCTGAGCCTGTCGAGGCAGAGCGTGCTGCTGGGCGTGAGCCGGTCGTCGCTCTACTACAGGCCGAAGGGCGAGAGCGCGGAGAACCTGGCGCTTATGCGGCGCATGGACGAGCTCCACATGGACTTCCCCTTCTACGGGAGCCGGCAGATGATGCGGCATCTGCGCCGCGAGGGTGTCACGGCCGGCCGGCACCGGGTCCGGCGGCTCATGCGCCTCATGGGGATGGAGGCGGTCTACCGGCGGCCGAGGACGAGCGTGGCGGGTCCCGAGCACCGGGTCTTCCCCTACCTGCTGCGGGGCCTCGCGATCTCGCGGGCGGACCACGTTTGGTGCGCGGACATCACCTATGTCCCTGTCAGCCAAGGGTTTTTCTACCTTGTGGCCGTGATGGACTGGGCGACCCGGCACGTCCTCTCCTGGCGGTTGTCCAACACGATGGACGCCAGGTTCTGCGTCGGGGCTCTGGACGACGCGCTCCTCCGGGCGACTCCGGAGATCCTGAACACCGACCAGGGCGCGCAGTTCACCAGCGAAGCCTTCGCGGACCGGGTGCTGGGGGCGGGCGTGGCGTTCTCGATGGACGGCCGGGGCCGGTTCCTCGACAACATCTTCATCGAGCGGCTGTGGCGGTCGCTGAAGTACGAGGCGGTGTACCTGCACGAGCTCCGCGACGGGCTGGACGCCAGGCGGATCATCGGCTCGTGGATCGACTTCTACAACGAGGTCCGCCCGCATTCGTCGCTGGGCGGACGGACGCCCGGCGAGACGTACCGCAACGGGGCGAGGGCGGCATGAACGGCCCGCGTCGCGTCCAGCCGGCCGGCGCCGGTTGCCCGCGGGCTCCCGTCCCGGCACGTCCCCGCCCACAGGGGCGCACACCCACGAGGCCGCAGGCTGGAGCCACGGCGTCCCATTCGTCGGCTCCACGCGTTTTCCCCACCCGCCGGCAAGCCCCGGTCGCCGGTCGGGTTCCCCTCCCGGCGACCGGGGCTTACGATACACGCAGCGAAGGTTCCCGAGGGCTCTCAAACCCAGTCGGAGTCCACCTTAACTTTGCCCTCGGACTGTCCAAAGAAGTAGGACCACCCCACTCGGCCGGAACGACGGCAGGTTCATCGATGTGGTGCTGGCCGACATCTATCAGGACTGCACACCGGGAGTGAACGACCTCGGGGCCGCACGACCCGGACTGGCAATGATGGGCGGATGGGATCTTTACGGTCAGGTGACGCCACGCTTCCATCAGTGCGGATGGGAGTGGGGGATAGATCGATGGATCGGCGGCTTCGGCCACGAGCTCGGCCACGCCTTCGGAGTGCCGCACCCGCCCGGCTGTGACGCAGGACTGCCAAGTTGCGATTTACAAGCACTGATGTTCCTCGGATACGACGCGTGGCCCCATGCACACCTTCGTGACGACGAAAAGGCGGTGCTACTCGCATCACCGTTCATTCGGTAGAGGTACCATCGTACACAGTCGCGGAGAGGAGCAGATTCCAAGACGGATCGCGATCTCTGGGCATCTCCGCACGCCGAGGGGTATGGGTAGGGCGGAAAGTGGCCGCTCGGAAAGAGAGCCGGATTGCCCTCGCCGTCTTCGGGCAGGCGGCCAAGGGGCTGAGGAGCCGTCCGCGACGAGCGCGAGTCAGTCGTTTCGGGCGGTATCCGGTTAGGCGTTTCGGAGGCTTCCTCGGGGCTGGCTTAGGACCCGTTACTGACCCTGAGCCAGCCTACCCAGTGTCAAACATTGCACTCTGGCAAGGGGACGCTGACGCCCCCCTTGAAACCTAGCTTTGTCCCGCCGGTACCGGAGCCGAACCGCACGTCGCGTATTGCCAGAACGAGATCGCCAACGATCTCCACGCGGTTGCGGTAAACGTGGCTGGGTCAGTGGTGGATGTTCGGCTAGATTGATCGAGTCGAGGAGCTGAGGTGGATGGACGCAACGAGGATCAAACGGAACAACGATGGCCTGCGATTACGACGCGATACGCCAAGACAACGAACGCCGATACGGCACGGACATCGGCAGGATCGGGCAGTTGCTCCTTGCCAACCGCTATGGCGACCGTACGCATTTCATCTACGAACTTCTCCAGAACGCTGAGGACGCGCTCGCTCGCAGGACAGACTGGCGGGGATCGCGAGCGGTCTCGTTCGACCTTGACGCAAGCACCCTGCGTGTATCGCACTTCGGTGTCCCGTTCGACGAGGCGGACATCCGTGGGGTGTGCGGAATCGGCCAGGGCACCAAGAAGCTGACCGATATTGGACGGTTCGGGATCGGATTCAAGTCTGTCTTCGCCTTTACTGATCGACCCGAGATCCACTCGGGCTCCGAAGACTTCGCGATCGAGAGTTTCGTGTGGCCCATAGCGACCGATCCGATTGCAAGGGCGCGGGACGAGACCGTCATCTCGATTCCACTGCAAGAAGGCGACGACGCTGCCAAAAAGAACGCAATCGCGGACGCACTTTCGCGGCTCGGCACGACCTCACTGTTGTTCCTCCGGGAGATCGAGGAGATTCGCTGGGCTGTGGATGGTATCCCAGTTGGCTTCTACCTGCGAGAGGCTGAGCAGGAAGGGGTGAACGTTCAGCGAGTGACCGTCGTGGGCCAGAAGTCGGAAGAGCCGGAAGTCGATGACGAATGGCTGGTGTTCTCACGCCCGATTCACACCGAAGACGGAGAATTGGGCGGTCATGTGGAGCTTGCCTGGTTGACGGGGCAGGACGAAGGCGACCGTAAGGGGCTCAGGGCAGTGAAGCCTTCGCAGCTCGTCGTGTTCTTTCCGACGGTGGTCGAGACGCACCTCGGTTTCCTGATACAGGGTCCGTACCGGACAACACCAAGCCGCGACAACGTACCCCCGCGGGACGAGTGGAACCGGATGTGCGTGCGGGAGACCGGAACACTTCTGGTCGAGAGTCTGCAGTGGTTGCGCGACAAGGGTCGATTGGATGCGACCGCGCTTTCCTGCCTTCCATTGGACCCGGCTGGGTTCGAGGAGTCGATGTTCCAAAGGTTGTTCGCAGAAACGAAGACAGCATTTGGTCGGAAGAAGCTGCTGCCCGCCCTCGGCGGCACCTACGTGAGTGCCAAAGACGGCCTTCTGGCGCGTGGCGAAGAGCTCCGGCGACTGCTTTCACCTACCCAACTGGCCGCCCTACATGGTCGAGCGCGGCCGCTGCACTGGCTGGAAGGAACGATCTCTCGAGACAGAACGCCGGAATTGCGGGGATACCTGGTGCAGGAACTGGGAATCCGGGAATTCACTCCAGAAGCCCTTCTGAAGTGCCTGACGGGCGCGTTTCTTAGGGAACAGACCGACGAATGGATCCAAAGCCTCTACGAGTTCCTCAACCCTCGGCCTGCCCTTCGCGCGCGCGCCGTGTCCCTGCCCATCATTCGGCTCGAAGACGGCTCACAAGTGCCGCCCTTTGTCGGAGATGAGCCACGGGCGTTTCTGCCCGGCTCCGTGGAGACCGGATTCCCGACAGTGCGTGCTGCGGTCTGCCGGACGGAGGAGGCGCGGGAATTCCTCACATCTCTGGACCTCACGGAACCTGACCCGGTCGACAACGTGATCGGGAATATCCTGCCGAAGTACCGAGCAGAAGAGGAGTTGTCGGACACGGAGTATGCGTCCGACGTCGGCCTAATGGTCGGAGCGCTCGCGACGGACTCACGGGCGCAGCAGGACCGATTGGTCAAGGCGTTGAGAGCAACACCTTGGGTAAGAGCTGTGGACGGCTCGGGCAAGCGCGGGCTGTGGGCTAAACCCGGTGAAGTGTACTTGGCGACGGAGAGCCTGCGGAAGCTGTTCGAAGATGTCCGGGACATTTTGTTTGTGGATTCCGATGTCTCGTGCCTCAGGGCGGAGGAGCCCCGCCGGCTACTGGCGAGGTCAGGCGCTACGCGGCATCTGAAACCTGTGAGAGTCCGTTGCGATCTATCTCAGGAGCAGCTAAGGGAGATCCGACGAAGCAACGGACTGGAGCGTCGGACTTGGGAGGAAGTCAAGGATAGGACGATCCGGGGACTGGGTGCCCTGCTTGACCAGCTTGCTGCGCTTGATTCCGACGAGCGCCCCGACCGTGCGCGCGATCTCTGGGATGCCTTGTCTGATCTCAACAAACGGCGTGGCTCGGGGTTGTTCGAAGCCGTGTATAGCTGGGGCTTCTTTCGCGAGATAAAGATAGCCTCATTCAATGCGGCTTTTGTACGCACACTGAACCAACGACGGTGGATACCGGATTCATCGGGACGCCTGCGCCGCCCAGAATCGGTTGCTTTCGAGGAGACGGGGTGGGAGCCGGACAGATTTCTTGAGTCCAAGATACGCTTCAAACCGCCGTTGCTGGAGCACTTGGCGAAAATGGCTGGGATCGAGCCTGGCGTACTGGAGTTGCTCCAGAAGATCGGGGTGACCACCGAGGCTGAATTGGAGCAGCGCCTCGGGGTCAAGCACGGCGGAGAGGAGCGTGGCAGAACGGAAGAACATAAACACGGCCTGGAGCCACCGGACAAGCGAAGGCGCACCCCCACAACTAAGAATGAGTCTAACGGCGATGATTCGGAATCAGACCACTCTGGGGCTAAGGAACCACCGTCCGGCAACGTTGGCCCGCGTCAGTTCTTCACATACGTCGGCGTCGAGTGTAAAGACGAGGAGGACTCGGATCCCGATGGGCTGGCCCACTCCAAACGGATGGATCTGGAGCGCTCGGCGATCAAGTTCATCTTGGATGTCGAGCCGGACTGGCGGCCAACCGAAGTCAACAACCGGGGGTTCGACCTGTACCGTGGTGCCACAATCGAAACGGCGACCCATTGGTGCGAGGTCAAGGCAATGACCGGAACGCTCGATGATCGGGACGTGGGGGTTTCGAGTGCTCAGTTCAAGTGTGCGCAGGACCTTGGGGACGCCTACTGGCTGTACGTGGTAGAGCGTGCGGGAACGGATACCCCCAATCTCGTTCGCATCCAAGATCCGGTTGGCAAGGCGAAGACGTTTACCTTCGACCGCGGCTGGCGCGCCGTCGCGACGGTTCTGGACGGAAGCCTCGACGAGGATCCGTGATGAGGAACTTGCCCTTTGGCGGTTACGGCCACGCCATCGACTGTGACCGACAGTTCAGGGTGCGTCGGCACTAGCCCGGATTTCTCATACCCATAAAGAGGCACCGGCCTCCGGGGGCTGTTAAGTTTAGTTGTGCCAGCAACTTCACCGCAGCCACACAGGAGGACCGATGCCAACACAGTGTAAGCCGCCATCCTTCGTATTTCAAGGGTTCCAGCGCCGCCGGGTCACCGCGGCGTTCGACGGCGGGTCGATCACGTCGAACGCGGGAGCGCTCCTGCTCCGGGAGATCGACCGCTTCGTCGGGCTCTTCGACCGGGTGGCCGCGTGCTTCACCGATCACCGCGACCCGCGGCTCAGGGTGCACGCCCTGCGGACCATGCTGGCGCAGCGCATCATCGGCATCGCCCTGGGCCACGAGGACCTCAACGACCACGACGATCTGCGGCACGATCCGCTGCTGGCCCTGCTGGCCGACACGCTCGAGGGACGCCGCAGGGGGTGCGCGCCGCTGGCCGGCAAGAGCACGCTGCAGCGTCTCGAACACGCGCCCGCCGGCGGCGAGCCCGGCCGCTACGACAGGATCGACCACGATCCGGAGGCGCTGCAGGCGGTGCTCGTGGAGTCGTTCATCGAGCTGTGGGAGGGCAGGCCGCCGTCGCGGCTCGTCCTGGACATCGACTCGACCGACGACGAGGTGCACGGTCGCCAGGAGGGCCGTCGCTTCCACGGCTACTACGGCCACCACTGCTTCCTGCCGCTGTACATCACCTGCGGGGGCCGCCCGCTCCTCGCCCTGCTCAGGCCCGGCAACTCCGATCCCGCCGCCGGCGCGGTCGAGGCGCTCGGCCGCGTCATCGCCCGGCTGCGCCGGGAGTGGCCCCGGCTGAAGGTCCTGGTCCGTGCCGACTCCGCCTATGCCCGCGAGGAACTGCTGGCCTGGTGCGAGGACAACCGGGTGGACTACGTCGTCGGCGTGGCGAGGAACGCACGGCTGGTCGGGAGGATCGACTGGGAACTGGCCGACGCCCGGGCCGAAGCCGACCGCCACGGCCGCCCGGCACGCCGGTTCGCCGAGTTCCCGTACGCCACGCGGACGAGCTGGTCGCGCCGGCGCCGGGTCGTCGCGAAGGCCGAACACCTGCCGGGCAAGGCCAACCCCCGCTTCGTGGTCACCTCGCTGCCCGCCGGCACGTTCTCGGCCCGCACCGTCTACGAGCGCGTCTACTGTCCGCGAGGCGACATGGAGAACACGATCAAGGAACAGCAGCTCGATCTCTTCTCCGACCGGACCTCGGCGTCGCGCTTCGACGCCAACCAGCTCCGGGTCCTCTTCTCCGCCTTCGCGTCGATCCTCTTCGATGTGCTCAGGCGCGCGCTGGTGGGCACCCGTCTGGCCCGCGCCACCGCCGGAACGCTCCGGCTCAGGCTCCTCCGGATCGGCGCCCGCGTCACCGTCTCGGTGCGCAGGGTCAGGGTCGCCATGGACTCCGCGCATCCCCACGCCGATGCCTTCGCACGGGTCCACGCCCGATTGCGAGGGTGATCCCTCACCCAATCCGGACTTCCCTTCAGGTCCGCTCCCTGGGACCGCTGCGCCTCGGCACCACTCGGGCCCCTTCCGTCACCTGAATGGCCGGCACAAAACGCTCTCCCGGTACATCAGGGG
Source organism: Longimicrobiales bacterium (assembly GCA_963662845.2). Taxonomy (GTDB): domain Bacteria; phylum Gemmatimonadota; class Gemmatimonadetes; order Longimicrobiales; family Gaopeijiaceae; genus Bin94. The sequence continues at coordinate 690,510 of CAXXCM010000008.1, forward strand.
GGCACCGCACCACCCAGGTCACGGCGCCCCATCGCAACAACGCCCCTGACCCTGCTCTCAGAACGTCACTCGGCCACAGTATGAGAAATGCGGGCTAGGGCAGACGGGGCGATGCTGGCCACAGGCCGCGAGTTGGTCGCCGGGACCAACAAAGATCGGTGTGGTCTACGTTTTGGCCGCAGAAACCGCTCATCGGGGGGCGCGAGATCGTCCGGTTGCGACGTGGCCTCCACTCCCTTCCGCGCCCGCAACGTCGTCCGCTGCGATACCACTTGATCCGACGGAATCCGGCTCATTGTGGATACTGCTAGTGATACGTGGTTCGTCACCACAATACATAAAGCATTGTAACGTATCAGCTTACGATCGTCGCGGATGGATTTGAGTTGGCCTAGGATGCGCCTTACGCCCACTGCTGTTCGACTCCGAAGTGCTCCTCGCACAAGGCTCTCGTGTCTAGAGTACATCCAACTCCTATCAGATCATGGACCATATCCCGCGCCCATAGCCATCGATCCATGTCGCGGAGCCCGAGACCCTCTGGAGCAGCTTTCCGAACCGCCCCTCGGTACTCCTTGTAGCCTTCCCAGATCGTTTCCGCCGAGCGATTTCCAAGATTCGAGAAGCGACCTAATCCGCAGCGCTTCAATTGCTTGCATACACGCGTGTCGTAGACCGTGAAGTCGTCTGGGTAAAGCACGGCAAGGATGGCCGTGGCCATCGCAAGACCGACGCCCCTGACACCCATCAGGTTCTTGAGTCGATTCTCGTGGTCCTCGGCTTCGTGGATCTCGCGCGTTACGCACCTGACGGCTTGATCGAGGTTCGAGCACCGCTCCTTGAGGCCCTTGAGGATCTGCGCCCTTGCCCGGTTGGACTTCCACCTAACGATCGAGAAGAAATCGAACGCGTAGAGGCAGCGGTCTCGGTGGAAGCGCCGATGCAGCTTCGAGAAGAGGTAAGTTTCGATGTCGTAGTATTCGAGGTAAAGCAAAGCGTCTCCTTACCCAAGTGGCCCGGTAGAGGCTAGAAGATTGCCAAGACGGTGCTCGAATGCTACCAGTGCCCGGACGCGGGACAGCTTCAGAAGGCACTGGGAGCTCGTCGGCAGTCCTACGCCTGAGGCCACCAAGAGGCGGGAGTCAAATCGTCGGGAATCGGGCTTGTCAGACGCCCAAGTCAATACCCACAACCGATTGTGAGCACGCAACCACCTGCCCGGCTGGCAACTCGCGGACAGTCCGCCCGATCGCCGATTCGGCCACCGATGGTACGTCGAGCGGCGGAGCGCTATCCTGATCGTGCCGTCCGTGGTCGTTCGGTAGCACCCGCACCCCACCCCCAGGAGACCGCCATGTCGCCTCACCGCCCAACCCGCAACGCGCTCCCACCGCCAGCTCTCACATTTGGCCTCGCGCTGGCGCTCGCACTTGCCTCCGTGCTCGCCGCCACCCCGCTGGCCGCCCAGACCCTCGCCTCGGACCAGCTTCAGGGCGTCCGCTTCCGTCACATCGGGCCGGTGGGCAACCGGGTCGCGTCGCTCGCGGGCGTGCCGGGCGACCGCACGACCTACTACGCGGGGGCGGCGAGCGGCGGGATATGGCGGACCACCGACGCCGGACTCAACTGGGAGCCGGTCTTTGACGACCAGCCGGTCCACTCGATCGGCGCCCTGGCCGTCACGCCGGGCGATCCGGCGATCGTGTGGGCGGGCACGGGGGAAAGCTCGATTCGCTCCAACGTCTCGATCGGCAACGGCGTGTGGAAGTCCACGGACGGCGGCGACACCTGGACGCACGTGGGTCTGGAGGGCACGGGCCGCGTGGGCCGGATCATCGTGCATCCGCGCGACCCCGACATCGTGTACGTGGCCGCGATCGGGCACGCCTACGCCCCCTCGCAGCAGCGCGGCGTCTTCCGCACAACCGACGGCGGCGCGACCTGGGAGCGCGTCCTCTTCGTCGACGAGCACACGGGCGCCTACGAGATGGTCATGGATCCGCAAAACCCGCGAAAGATCGTGGCCACCACCTGGGATCTGGAGCTGAAGACTTGGAGGAGGGAGAGCGGCGGTCCCGGCAGCGGCATCCACGTCACCATGGACGGCGGCGACACCTGGCGCAGGCTCGAGGGGAAGGGTCTGCCAACCCGGGCGCTGGGGAAGATCGCCGTCTGCATGTCGGCGGGCGACTCGGATCGGATCTACGCCCTCATCGAGACGGGCGACGGCGTGCCGATCAACGGCGAGGAGACCGACACCGGCGAGCTCTGGCGCAGCGACGACGGCGGCGAGACGTGGCGGCTCACGTCGCACAGCCACGATCTGGCCACGCGGCAGGCGTACTACACGCGCTGCGGCGTCGCCCCCGACGACCGCGACGAGATCTACTTCCTGTCGTCGAGCTTCAGTTGGAGCACGAACGGGGGCGAGTCGCACACGACGGTCAGGTATCTGCTGGGTGGCAACGAGGGGCCCGGTTGGGACCACCACGACATCTGGAGCGATCCGCTGAACGGAGACCGGATCGCGGTCGCGCACGACGGCGGCTTCTCGATCAGCGAGAACCGGGGCCGTTCCTGGTTCCGCGTGCAGCTTCCCATCGCGCAGATGTACCACGTCACGGCCGACAACGCGATACCGTACAACGTGCTCGGCAACCGCCAGGACGGACCGTCGTTTCGGGGTCCGTCGAACTCGCGGCTGTCGGGGCTCTTCGCGAGCGGCCGCATCCCGCGCGGCGAGTGGCGCGGAGTGGGGGGCGGCGAGAGCGGCTTCGCGACTGCAGACCCCACCGATCCCAACATCGTGTGGTCGAGCGCTTCGGGGGCCGGAGCGGCGGGCGGCATCGTGGTGCGGCACGACGTCGAGCGCGGCCAGTTCCGCCAGGTCGAGGTCTGGCCTCTGGGAACGCTGGGATGGCCCGCCGAGGATCTTCCGTACCGCTTCCAGTGGACCTTCCCCCTGCTGATCTCGCCGCACGACAACAACACGATCTACGTCACCAGCCAGCACGTGCACCGCACGCGCAACGGCGGCCAGAGCTGGGAGGTGATCAGCCCCGATCTGTCCACCAACGACAAGTCGCGGCAGACCATCTCGGGCGGCCTCACCCCGGACAACCTGGGCGTCGAGTTCTGCTGCGTGATCTACGCGTTCGACGAGTCGCCGGTGCAGGAGGGCGTCTTCTGGGCGGGCACGAACGACGGGCTCATGCACGTCAGCCGCGACGACGGCGCCACCTGGACCAACGTGACGGCGAACATCCCGGATCTGCCGCCTGACGGCGTGGTTCGCAGCATAGACGCCTCGCGCTGGGACGTGGCCAAGGCGTACATCACGGTGGAGCACCACCAGGTCGGCGACTTCGAGGCGCGCGCATACCGGACCGACGACTTCGGCGCGAGCTGGACCCCGATCACCGGCGGCGTGGACAACTACCCGCTCGACTACACGCGCTACCTGCTCGAGGACCCGGTGCGGCCCGGCCTGCTGTATCTGGGCACCGAGAGCTCGCTCTACATCAGCTACGACGATGGCGGCACCTGGCAGGAGTTCATGCCCGGGCTGCCGCCGACGCCCTACTACGGCCTCTTCATCCAGGAGCACTTCAACGATCTCGTCGCGGGAACGTACGGGCGCGGCTACTGGATTCTGGACGACCTGGGTCCGATCCAGCAGCTCACGCCGGAGATTGCCGCGTCCGACGCGCACCTCTTCGAGCCGCGGGCGACCTATCGACTGCGCCCCATCACGGAGCCCTCGACCATGCTGGGCGACTGGACGGACGGCGAGTCCCCGCCGATGGGTGCGGCGATCAGCTACTGGCTGGGCGGGGGAGGCCCCGAGGATCGCGGGATCCAGGTCCGGGTCGACAACGCCGCGGGCGAGACGGTGGCCACCCTAGATGGGACCGCCCACGCTGGCTTCAACCGCGTGTGGTGGGATCTGACCGGAGAGGAGCCCACCCAGATCAAGCTGCGCACCAAGCCGCTCCACGCCGACTGGTTCCGCATGCCCGACGAGGGCTTCCGCACGGCGAGCGGTGGCTTCGGTGGGGGTGGTGGCCCGCTTCAGCCGCCGGGCGACTACACCGTCACCCTCCTGGTGGACGGCACCGAGGTCGGCAGCGCATCGCTCAGCGTAATCAAGGATCCGAATTCGGAAGGCACCCTCGCCGACATCGACGCACAGTTCGCGCTTGTCCGGGAGATCATGGCCGATCGGAGCCGGGCCGCCGACATGGTGAACCGCATCGAGCTCCTGCGCCGCCAGATCTACGACCTGCGCCCCGTGCTGGAGGAACGCGGCGACGCGGCCGACGTGATCGAGTCGGGAGAGGCGCTGGACCAGGCGCTGATCGAGGTCGAGAGCGAGCTGATCCAGCTCAAGGACACCGGCGGCGACGCAGTGCGCTGGCCGGCGATGATCGTCGGGCGGCTGCGCTACCTGCAGGGCGTGGTGGAGGTGGCCGACTTTCCGCCCCCGGACCAGCACCGAGAGGTCGCCGAGATTCTGCGCGAGCAGCTGGAGGAGGTGGAACAGGCGTTGGACGCCGTGCTGCGCGACGATCTGGAACGCTACAACCAGCTCTTGCGGGAGCGGACGGGGAGGATGATCACGTAGCCGCCTTGCGCGCCGACGAAATGGTGGTACCATAGCTGTATGGCTCGTGATACTGCCCGCAAACACAATGCTCCCCACGCGCAGCGCCGTCCCTCCGGACGATTCGTGCTTCGCATCGATCCCGAGCTGCACCTCTCGCTGCGCGAGGCGGCACGGGCCACCGGCACGTCGCTGAACGAATACTGCGCCCGCAAGCTGGCGGTGCCGGGTGGCCTCATGGATCCGGCCGCGAGCGAGGTCGTGAATCGCGCGGGCGCGATCCTGGGCGAATCCCTGGTCGGCGTCCTCGTCTTCGGCTCGTGGGCGCGCGGCGACGACTCCCCGGCGTCCGACCTGGACGTCCTTCTGATCGCCGACGACCGCGTCGCGATAGCCAGGGAGCTCTATCGGCTCTGGGACGCCGGCCCGCCACTCGAATGGAACGGCTGCCGGGTCGAGCCGCACTTCGTCCACCTCCCTTCGGAGGAAGCCGCCGTCTCGGGTCTGTGGGCGGAGGCGGCGACGGACGGGATCGTGATCCACGAGCGGGCGTTTGAGGTTTCTCGGTGCCTCGTGACCGTCAGGCGACGAATCTTGCGGGGCGAGCTGTCGCTCCACATGGCGCACGGGCAGCCGTACTGGGTGAGACGCGCGACGACCGACCGATGAGGAACCGATGAAGAACAGTGCACTCGCCAGGGACCACATTCACCGCGCCCGGATCCGCCTAGACGCGCTGGACGTCCTGTTCGCGGCGGAGAGCTGGGCCGACGTGGTCCGCGAATCGCAGGAGGTCGTGGAACTGTCCCTGAAGGGGTTGCTGCGCGCCTGCGGCATCGACCCGCCCCGGATTCACGATGTCTCCGCGGTCCTGCTGGCCAGCCGCGACCGCATGCCCGAGGGCCTGGAGCGCGAGGTCGATTGGCTGGCCGAGGCGTCGCGGCAGCTGCGCCGCGATCGCGAGCTGGCCTTCTACGGCGCCGCGGATCTGGTCCCCTCGGACTTCTATTCGCGCGGGGACGCCGCCAGCGCACGCGAGACCGCCCGACGGACGGTGGAGGCGGTGCAGCCGGTCGTGGGCGGCTAGGCGCGGTCGTCGCTTCGCCCCAACCGCTGATGAGACGCTGATTCCTCGAAGTGCGGACGATCCTATATTGAATTCGGGTCGACCGACCCCGATCAACGCACGCCGAGGCAATCGAAATGGATCTTCCCCCACTGAAATCCGAGCTTTCCGAGCGACCGGTCATCCTGGTGGTGGATGACGAAGCGGACGAGCTCGAACCTGGCCTGGCGCCCGGTCTGAGCGACGAGGCCGAGGTGGTGGTTCGGCATCCCAGGGACGTCGAGTCCAGAGATCTTTCGCGCGCCCACCTGGTCCTCATGGACTATCGGCTGGATGACTGGCCGGAGCGCGACGATCAGCCTGCCGCGTTCAACATCCGCACCGGCTTCGCGCTTGCTGCGGTGCTTAGGGAGGCCGCAAGCGCGAACGGCCACCTTACCGCCATCGCTCTACACACGCGCCATCTGGATCAAGCCAGCGGGCGGATTCGGCCACCGTATTCCCGGCATGTGTTGGCGCGCCTGAACAATCTGGAATGGGTGTTCGAAAAGAGCGAAGCAGACGGGTACGCCCATGCGGTCCAACTGGCTCAGGCCGCCCAACGCCTTCAAGGAGAATGGCCAGCCGATTCCCAGGCTTCCGAAGCCCGCACGCGCGAGTTGCTGAATCTGGACGGCGAGGCCGGGTGGTCTTCACGGGCCTGGGAGCAAGTGCGGGAGTGTCAGCCACCTGTCTATGAGCTGGGAGGTGGGTCCCACGGGGTGTTGTTTCTGCGCTGGCTTCTTCACCAAATCCTCCCCTACCCCTGCTTCCTGTGGGACGTGAACTGGGTGGCCGCCCGCCTCCGCCTCCGGGTGGACGATCTGGAGCGGCTGATGGCCTCCGACTGTGACTTGGCCCGAGATCTCGAGCGGCTGAAGTACGACGGAATCCTGGGAGGGTTCCTGGGCGATCGCTGGTGGCGAGCAGCGCTGGACGACTATGTGTGGGAACTAGGGAGCAACTCCGCTGGCAGGCACGGGAACTTCGAGGACGGGCTCTGCGAAAGGGCCGGAGAGGAAATCGAACTGGTGGCAACTCGGGATCCGGTCGTTTGCTTGGATCAAGGCTTACTGCCAGACGGGGTCGGGTCTCCCCAGAACGCCGTGAGGATGCGTCCGGACCATTGGCCGCCGTTTGCGGACACGGCGTGGATGAGGATCGAGGTGGTCAACGGAGATCGGGAATTGAGAGCGTTGGTCATTCCCCATGACAAGTATCGAGTCGTGCCCGATGGGTAGCGGTATCACAGCTCGAAATCGTGTGATACTACCCTACCGCATCATCTCCGCCACCGTCCGCATCCGCTCCGCGAGGTCGCGCACGGCGTTGATGTACACGCGCTCCCAGCCCGGCAGGTCGGCGCGGTCGTCGGTCTCGATCTCGTAGCGCAGGCCGGGCAGCATCCAGGACGCGTAGCCGCTGAACGGGTCCGGCGAGACGTAGATCGAGCGGCTCCATGGACGACCTTGCAGGCCGCGGTCGTTCAGCCACGCCTTCTCGAGGCCGATGAGCGCGCGATTGACGGATTCGGCGGCGGTCGGGGCAACGTCGCCGGAGCCCGTCCAGCGGTCGCGGGCCTCGACGAGCGCCGTCGCGGCCGCCTCCAGCTCCTGGGTGGACGCGACCAGTGCCGAGAAGTCCACCGCCAGGCCGCGCGACTGGGCGACCCGGTAGAGCGTCTCGACGTGCGTGCGGGTGTCGGTGGCATAGCGGACGGGGTCGTAGGGCAGCACGTCGGCGTTGGCGAAGCGCAGCGCGAGGATGCCGTCGGCGCGGGCGATCATGGGGCCGTGGACGAACGTGGTGTCGCCGAAGCGCTCATACCACGCGAAGTTGTCGTAGTTGGAGTGGTAGACGCCGCCAGGGTTGCCGGACGACATCGCGCCGGAGGGGACGCCCGCGTGGGTGTAGAAGGCGACGTGGTCGGAGCCGCCGCCGAGATTCCCGAGCGGGGGTTCCGCCGCGCCCTCGGGTGCGCCGGAAAGCCACCATGCGTGGAGGGGCTCGCCCGTGCTCGGATAGGTGACCATCTTCGTCGCCTCCAGGATCTGCCCCTTGAGCGACGGCGAAGAGGACGCCCCGAAGTTGGATCCCGACACTGCCCCATCCGCATTGATGTAGGCAATGGCGTTCGCCTCCAGCTCCTCGCGGAACTCCTCGACCCACTCGGTCGATCCGATGATGCCGTACTCCTCGGCGTCCCAGTGCGCGATCATGATCGAGCGGCGCGGCCGGCATTCCTCGTCGCGGGCCAGCTCGGCGAGCGCTTCGGCCAGGGTGAGCAGCATGGCGGTGCCGCCGTTGGGGTCGATCGCGCCGAACCCCCAGGGGTCGTAGTGCGCGCCCAGGATAAACCACTCGTCCGGGAACTCGGTGCCGCGCAGGGTGCCGACCACGTTCGTCGCGCGCGTGAGCCGCTTCGGCTGGTTGACGCGCACGCGCACCGTGAGGTCGGGGCCGCCGCCGATCCGGTAGTCCACCTCCATCGGGGCGTCCCAGCCGGGCGGGACATCGCGGCCGGTCATGCGCGACAGGATCTCGGTCGCCGCCTCGTAGCCGATGGGCAGCACGGGTATGGTGTGCAGGGGAACCTCGGTCGGGTCGAGGCGCTCCACCTGCTCGTCGCCGTCGAGGGGCAGGGCGGGGACGAAGGGGGTGAGCGGGTCGCCGGTCCAGGGGAGCGTGAGGACGGAGCCGCGCTGGATGGTCTGCCCGTTCATCATCGGGCCCTCGGGGTAGGCGCCGAGCCCGGAGAAGCCGGGATCGTTGAACATGACGACGCCCAAGGCGCCGCGCTCTTCCGCGAACTTGACCTTGTAGCCGCGGAAGTTCCCACCGTAGCGGGCGATCACGACCTTTCCGGCTATGGAAACGCCCATCGAATCCAGCGCCAGGTAGTCCTCGCGGCGTCCGTAGTTGGCGTAGACGACCTCGCCGGTCACGTCACCTGAGCCTGAGAAGGCGTTCCACCCGTTGAGCAGGTCGGGGTGGCCGGAGAAGCGGTCCTCGGAAAGCGCGGGCTCGCGGTTGGACAGCTGCATGGCCACGGGAGTGACGATGTGCACCTCGACGTCGTCGGTGAGCTCGGGCAGGTACACGTCGTAAGGGTGGTTGGTGACCTCTAGGCCGGCCCGCTCCATGGACCGGGCAAGGTACTCGCCGACCCGCGCCTGGGCCGCCGATCCCGCCGGGTGGGGTTCTGCGGTGATCGTCCGCAGGTGCTCGCGGAAGGACTCGCTGCGCGGCAGTTCCAGGAAGCGGGCCTCGCAGGCGAGCTGCGTGGCGGCGCGGTCGTCGGTGAAGCCCGTCAAGGTGGGGTCCTGGGGGGCGGGGACGAGCGTGGGGGTGGCCGCGGCCACGAAGACCAGGGGTGCGAGAAGGTACTTGGCGGAGCGGAGGATGGTCGGGCGCATCGGCGAGTCGCTTTCGGGAGTGAGGGGGCACCTGAACGGCGCGCTGGATAATGCATATCGTAGGAGTCGGCGCGCCGGACAAGCCCGGAGCGCACTCGATGATGCCATGGCGCATCGTTCCTGCTAGCTTCGGGTGGAGCGCCAAGAGTGCGCAACTGCTTGACTGGAAGGAGATCGGAGCTCGCCTTGACTCGGAACCGATTCTACGCCCGACCGTTCCGCGATCGTGGAACCGGCAGGTGGATGGTGGACACCAATATCGATGGGCTGTTCGTGGAAGCTGCGACTGAGCAAGAATGTCGCGAGGTGATCGCGGAGTTTGCTCCAGATCTGATCCGCGACAATCACGGGATCTACGTTGGGTCGGTGAGCACGGGGGAAGAACGCCAGGCCGACGATCAATCTTGGAGGTCGCCGACCCCGGCGTAGGGTGGTCAAAGGATTCTACCGCGAGGTCGTCCGGGAACTCCGCAGGCTCGGGTACGAGAGGGTCTCGCGGGGCAAGGCGGGCAAGGGTTCTCACGAGAAATGGCGACAAGTGGGCGATAGCAGGTCACTGACCGTGCCGCGAAACCTATACAGTCGGCATCTGGCGAATGCGCTCCTCAAGCAGGCTGGAAGTGAACGCAGACTATAGGTATCGGGGGCGGGCGGATCTTCCAAGGCCGGGCTGGCGCGGGCTTGTCGCGCTAGCCGTCGTCGCGCTTTCGGTGTGCGTGGACGAGGAGGCGCTGCCCGAGATCGAGCCGTCGCGACCCACCGCGATCACGGTCACGCCGTCCACCGCGACAATTTCGGCGCTGGGCGAGACCACGACGTTCCGTGCGCGGATCACGGACCAGAACGGGCTGTCGTTCCCCGGGGTCGTCACATGGTCGAGCAGCGACCTGGCCGTCTTCACGGTGTCTTCGGGCGGCGTGGTCACGGCCGTCGCGAACGGCGCAGGAACGCTGACGGCATCGTACGAGGGGATCAGCGGCACGGCGTCGGTGGCGGTGCGGCAGGCGCCGGGCGCGGTCACGGTCGTGTCGGGCGGCGGCCAGGAGGGCCAGCCGGCTCAGGTGCTCGCCGAGCCGGTCGTGGTGCGCGTGGACGATGCCGGGGGCTCGCCGATCGAGGGCGTCAGCGTGGAGTTCTCGACGGCCGAGGGGCACGGCGAGGCCGATCCGAGCATGGCCGCGACCGATTCTGTGGGGCTCGCGGCGACGTCGTGGACGCTGGGTTCGGAGGCGGGTGTCCAGACGCTCACCGCGTCGGCCGCCGACGGGGTCTCCGTCGAAGTCGGCGCACTGGCCGGCGAGGTCGAACCGCCGTCCGACACCGCGCGCTACCGGATCGTCTTCAACGCGACCTGGAGCCCGACGACGCACCCCACCGATTTCCCTCCGAGCCCCCACTTCTCACCGCTCGTGGGCGCGGTCCACAACGACGCCGCGACCTTCTGGGCGCCTGGCGAGATCGCCTCGCCGGGGGTCGAGCAGATGGCCGAGACGGGCGGCACCGGGTCCCTCACGGGCGAGATCCGCGCCGAGATGCCCAACAACGCCATCTCCATCGTCACGGGACAGGGAATCGGCAGTCCCGGGACCACGACGATCAGCGAGGTTGTGGTCACACTGGAACACCCACTCATCACGCTGGTTACCATGATCGCCCCCAGTCCGGACTGGTTCGTGGGCACCTCGGGCCGGTCTTTGCGGGACGAGTTCGGACAGTGGGTCGGCGAGCTCGTGGTCGTGCTCCACCCCTACGACTCCGGCACGGACGACGGCAGCTCCTACCGTTCGCCGAACGCGGATTCCTCGCCCAAGCAGCCGATCCGGAGCCTCAAGGGGGTGAGTCCGTTCTCGGACGAGCCGATCGGCACCTACACCTTCACGCGGATCGACGCGGGCGGGCGCGGGGTGACCGGATCGCCCGGCGGGGCCCGTCGACAGGACGACGGAGGCGATCGTGACGGCTGAGCTCGCCAACCGGCCGTCGCGCCTCCGCAACATCGCGATCATCGCGCACGTGGACCACGGCAAGACGACGCTCGTGGACCAGATGTTCCGACAGGCGGGTGTCTTTCGGGCTGGGCAGGAGGTGGTGGAGAGGGTGCTGGACTCGAACCCGTTGGAGCGCGAGCGCGGCATCACGATCCTGGCCAAGAACACGGCGGTGCAGTGGGGACGCACCAAGATCAACATCGTCGACACGCCTGGCCACGCGGATTTCGGCGGCGAGGTGGAGCGGATCCTGCGCATGGTCGATGGCGTGCTCCTGCTGGTCGATGCCGCCGAGGGGCCGATGCCGCAGACGCGCTTCGTGACGCGCAAGGCGCTGGCGCTCGGGCTCGCGCCGGTGATCGTGATCAACAAGGTGGACCGCGCCGACGCGCGGGCGGACGAGGTGCACGACGAGGTGCTGGAGCTGCTGATGGACCTCGAAGCCAGCGACGAGCAGCTTGACGCGCCCTTTCTGTACGCGGCGGGACGCGACGGTTGGGCGGCGGTCGAGCCCGGCGTGCGCGGGGACGACCTGACGCCGCTATTCGAGACGGTCGTGGCGCGCATCCCGGCGCCTCCGGTCGACGCGGACGGTCCGTTCCAGATGCTGGTCTCCACGCTGGACCACTCGTCGTACGTGGGGCGGATCGCGATCGGGCGGGTGGAGCGCGGGTCGGTGAGGGTTGGCCGGCGGGTTCTTCGGCTGGCGATGGGATCTGCGGATGCGGCTGTACCGCGCACGGAACCTCAGGGGTCGCGTGTGACCGGGCTCTACACCTTCACCGGTCTCGACCGCATCGACATCGAGGAGGCGCGGGCGGGCGACATCGTCGGGCTAGCGGGTGCCGAAGGCGTCGAGATCGGCGACACGTTGACGGACCCGCGGTGCCCGGAGCGGCTGACCGGCATCACGGTCGAGGAACCGACGATCTCGGTGGACTTCGTGGTGAACGACTCGCCCTTCGCCGGGCGGGCGGGGAAGTACGTGACCACGCGCCAGTTGCGGGATCGTCTGCTGCGCGAGTTGGAACGCAACGTGGCCCTGCGGGTCGCGGACACGGTCCGTCCCGACACCTTCGCGGTGAGCGGCCGCGGCGAGCTGCATCTGACGATTCTGATGGAGACCATGCGGCGCGAGGGCTACGAGTTCCAGGTATCGCGTCCCCGGGTGATCACGCGCACGAACGGCGATGGAACGCGGCTGGAACCGTACGAGGAGGTCGTCGCGGAGGTCCCGTCCGAACTGGCCGGCACGGTTATCGACAGGCTCGCACGGCGGCGCGGCGAACTGATCTCGATGAGGCCGGTGGGCGACTCGGGCGCGACCCGCCTCGAATTCAGCGTCCCCGCGCGCGGCCTCTTCGGCTACCGCACCGAGTTCCTGACCGACACCAGGGGCGACGGCATCCTCCACCATCGCTTCGACCGGTGGGATGCGTGGGCGGGTCCGATTCGCGGTCGGGGGCGCGGCGCGATGGTCGCCGACCGCGCGGGCAAGGCGGTGTCCTTTGCGATCTTCGGCCTCCAAGAGCGCGGCACGATGTTCGTCGAGCCCGGCCTCGACTGCTACGGCGGCATGATCGTGGGCGAGTGCGCCCGCTCGGGCGACATGGAGGTGAACATCGGCCGCACCAAGAAGCTCACCAACATGCGCGCGGCGGCCGCCGACGAAAACGTTCGCCTCGAGCCGCCGCTACGGATGACGCTGGAACAGGCCCTCGACTTCATCGACGACGACGAGCTGATCGAGGTCACCCCATCCGCGATCCGGCTGCGGAAGCGGGAGCTGGACCGGAGCCGGCGGCGGAAGGCGGCGCGGGCGAAGCGGGCGTGACCGCGAGGTTGGGCTGTCGGCGGGCCACGCCCCACCCTCAATACCCGACGGCGCGACCCCCCAGTGCGAGCCCCCGGATCGAGGCGCCGTGCAGTTCGCCGGTATCCGGGTCGATCATGATCGCGATCCAGTAACCGCGCGTTGCGTCGTCCTCCTCGATCGGCTGGCCCATCGCCTCGACCTCGGCGATGAACTCGGCCGAGTATTCGCCGACGCCCACGCCCTGAGCGACGGGGCCGGTCGCGTCGTCCGCCAGCGCGGCGAAGGAGAACGAGCCCAGGGCGGGCTTGTCGACGGCCTCGCTCGGGGTGAGCCCGAAGTCCAGGACGCTGAGGAGGCCGCCGATGGTTCGCTGGTGGAGCCCCGAGCCGATTGAGCTGAACCCCATGAACGGCTTGCCGTCCTTGAGGACCAGGCCCGGGTTGGTGGGGTCGGGCAGGCGGCTCCCGGGGTCGATCTGGGCCATCATGCCCTGCTGAAAGATACCCGAGTCCGGGATCGAGACGCCGTCCACGAAGATGCCCGTGGTGCCCCAGCTCACCGTGTTGATGGAGTGCACGACCGCGGCGATGTTGCCCCACTGGTCGATGGAGACCACGGCGTCCGAGTGCGCCACAGCGCCCTCCGGAACGACCACCCCCGGGAAGGAGCCGTCTTGGATGGCACCCCAGAGCTTGGCCGAGGTCTCCTTGCGGACACGGGTCTCGTGCGTGAGGTCGGCTCCGATCATCGCGGCGATGCCGTCCGCCGCCTGCTTGCCGCCGACCGCGAAGGTGAGCCCTGGCCGTGAGATCTGCGTCAGCCAGAAGAGGGCCTCGGGCGAGTCGCCGTAGTGGCCGTGGTCGGAGACGCCGGCGAGCTCGGCCAGGTTCATGGCCTCGATCAGGCCGACGCCGCCCTCGGCGGGGCTGCCGTGCGCGTACATATCGAAGCCGTGGTAGCTGCCGCGGGCGGGCCGGCTCCAGACGACCTCGTAGTTGGCGAGGTCCTCCAAGGTCATCCGACCGCCAATGTCGCCGACCATCTCGACGAGCTTCTCGGCCCATGGACCCGTGTACATGTAGTCCGCGCCCTGATCGGCCACCATGCGCAGCGTTTCGGCCAGCGCCGGCTGGGTGAGCGTGTCCCCTGCCTGATAGGGCGATCCGTCCGACCTTGTGAAGACAGCCTTCGTCTCGGGCAGACGGCTCAACACTTCTTCTCTGAAGGCGTACTGTCCCGCGTGGCCCTCCTGATACTCGAAACCGTCCTCGGCGCAGACGATGGCCGACGCGAACAGGTCCCGGAAGGGGAGCTTCCCGAAGCGCTCGCTCGCGGCCTCCACTCCCTTCATGAAGCCCGGAACGAGGACCGTGCGGCCGTTGGGTTCGGCCTCGAAGCCCCCCAATCCCGCAGTGACGTCGATGCCCGGTATCGTCAGCGGGTCGGTCTCGGCGGCCACGGTGTTGTAGGCCGCGTTCATGTTGTTGACCTCGCCGGTCTCGGCGTCGTAGTAGACCATCGTCATGAGACCCGCGTAGCTGACCCAGGAGCCGGCCGCCATGCAGATCTGGGTGAGCGCCGTGGACATGGCGGCATCGGCGGCGCTTCCCCCCGCCTTCAGGATCTCGACGCCTCCCTCGATGGCCTGCGCCCCCGTGGTGGCGGTGACCATGCCGCGGGGGACGGCCTGGGGAGCCGGGCTGCAGGTTGCGAGCGCAAGGATCGCGACCGCCGCCAAGGTGAACGGGCGGGTCGGGCGCGGCTTGCCAGTCATGGGATTCTCCTTCGGGGGCGCGACGGCGTGGATTACCGGCCTGTACATCTATGCGTGCACGGCTCTCGGCACAAATCATGGCGGTGGACCCACCCTCGCCCGATCCCAGGCCATCCGGTAGCTTCCCACCATGGCCCCCACCTCACACCGCACCCGACGCCCCACCGTCCCCGCCGCCGAGGAGATCCTGGGCGGCTACTTTCCCGTCCTCGACCACGGCTTCGTGGCGCTCGTGGACTACATGGGCACCGACGATTCGGTGGAGCGCGCAGCCCGCGTCAGCTACGGCTACGGCACGCGCAAGGTGTCGGCCACGCGGGGGCTGATCCGCTACCTGCGCCGGCATCTGCACACGACCCCGTCCGAGATGGTCGAGTTCAAGTTCCACTGCGCGATGCCGATGTTCGTAGCGCGGCAGTGGGTGCGGCATCGGACGGCCTGCCTGGCCGAGGGCACCGAGGTCTATTTCGACCTGCCCGGCGCGGAAGCGAGAGGGCGCCGCCAGCTGTACAAACTGCCGATCAAGGAGATTTGGCGGCGCTTTCAGCCGACTCGGAACAGGCGTCCGGACAAGCAGCGCAACCCGTATTCCCGTCGCGACCGCGTGAGGCGCATGAAGTTGAGGCAGGTCGCCGAGGACACGCTCGAGTTCCAGCATACCCGCATCGTTGACGTCTACCGGAATGGCGTGAAGCCGGTCTTCAAGATGGTCCTGGAGGACGGCAAGTCGATCGAGGCCACTGCGGATCACCGCTTCCTCTTTGCGACGGGTTGGAACACGCTCCGGGAAGCGACTGGTTTGCGGGAGACTGGGGGTCGTGCGGTGTGGCGCCAAGGCGACTACTTCGTACACGTTAATGGCGCGGCCGAGAGGCTTGACTGGGAGCGCGTCTCCTACAAGACCAAGCTGGTGCGCGTCGCCCGCTTCGAGTACGTGGGCGAACGAGAGACCTACGACCTCGAAGTGGAGGGTCCGCACCACAACTTCGTGGCGAACGGGATCGTCACGCACAACTCCGTAAACGAATACAGCGGCAGGTACAGCCTCATGCCGCTCCTCTTCTACAGCCCCGAACAGGAGCAGTTCTCGCTCCAGAGCGCGACGAGCAACCAGGGGCGCGCGCCGGGCTCCGTCGGGCCAGAGTTCTACCGGGAGGCGATCCGCCGCTGGGAGGACGTGCGCGCCCGGACGGCCCGCGACTACGGCTGGCTGGTGGGCGAGAACGTGGCCCGCGAGCTGGCCCGCATCGACCTGCCGCTCTCGACCTACACGCAGTGGTACTGGAAGATCGACCTGCACAATCTGCTGCACTTCCTCACGCTGCGCGTCGACGACCACGCCCAGTGGGAGATCCAGGAGTACGGCCGGGTCATGGCGGGGATGGTCAAGCGGGTGGCCCCCCTGAGCTACGAGGCGTGGATCGACTACCAGGTCATGGGCGACCGGCTCACCAGGGCCGAAACCGCGGCGCTTGCGCGGATGGTCGCGGCGAAGGACGGTGGGGTGGCGGCGCGGAGCGGTGCGGAGCTGTCGAACGCGCAGTTGTCCGAGCTGGGCATGTCGGGCCGCGAGATCCGCGAGTTCAAGGACAAGCTCGCGCCGCGCGAAGTGCCGGACTACGAGCTCGATCTGACGAAGATGCGCGATCCGCAGGACGTGGCGGCCGAGATGGACAGGGCCGTGCCGGAGGTGGACCGGTAGCCGCAGCGCACACAACGCACGGTCCCGCAGCAAAACGTGGCTCACATTCCGCAAGGCGAAGGCGACATGGAAATGGGAGAGCAGGGCGTCGAGGACCGCGCGGCAGCGGTCGCGTGCGGATCGGGCGGCGAGGTCGAGCGCTGCTCCGCGTGGATGAGCCACCGCACCCGCGCGGCGTTGTTCGTTGCCGCGTGGCTCCCCTTCGCGTCCGGGTGCGCCGACACGGCCACGCCTCCCCCCGCCGAGTCGTTCCTTGTCCAAGGGGCAACAATTGTGGACGGGACGGGGAGTCCCGCTTTCATCGGTTCCCTGCGTGTGGTCGGCGGGGTCATCGCGGAGGTGGCCGCCGACGAAGGGGACTACGCCCTCTCCCCCACAAACGGCGAACCGGTCCACGACGCCGGCGGACTGGTGCTGGCACCCGGCTTCATCGACACCCACAGTCACCACGACGGCGGACTGCTTGGCGAACCCTCGGCGCTCGCGGCGGTGAGCCAAGGGATCACGACCATCGTCGTCGGGCAGGACGGTGGCTCGCGGTTCCCGATCGCCGACTTCTTCGCGGCGCTGGAGGCGACCCCGGCGGCGGTCAACGTGGCCTCGTACGCGGGGCACGGGACGCTGCGGTGGCAGGTCATGGGCGACGACTTCCGCCGCGAGGCCACGGATGCCGAGGTTGCGGCGATGCAGGCGCTGCTCGAGACCGAGCTCGCGAGCGGCGTCCTGGGTCTGTCCACCGGGCTCGAGTACGATCCCGGGATCTACTCCGCGACCGACGAGGTGGTCGCGCTCGCGCTTACGGCCGCGGCGAACGGCGGCCGCTACATCTCGCACATGCGCAGCGAGGACCGGGCACTTCACGCCGCAATCGAGGAGACGATCGAGATTGCCGAGCGCGCCCGTCTGCCCGTGCAGATCTCGCACTTCAAGCTCGCCGCGCGGGGACTGTGGGGGCAGGCCGCCGAGATTCTGGCCCGGCTGGACGAGGCGCGCGCCGCCGGCCTCGACATCACCGCCGACGTCTACCCGTACGAGTACTGGCAGTCCACCATGACGGTCCTCTTCCCGGATCGCGACTTCACCGACCGCGAGGCCGCGCGGTACGCGCTGGAGGAGCTGGTCGCGCCCGAGGGGATGCTGATCGGCCGCTACGGCCCCGATCCCGGGCTGGAGGGGAAGACGCTGGCCGAGATCGCCGCCGAGCGGGGGACCGACCCGGTGACGACGTACCTGGACCTCATCGCGGTGTCGCAGGCGGCGAGAGGCGACGACGCGCTGGACGGCAGCGAGAGCATCGTCGCGACCAGCATGACCTTCGACGACATCGCGACGCTGATGGCATGGCCGCATGCCAACATCTCGTCCGACGGAGGGCTGCGCGGCGCGCACCCGCGCGGGTTCGGTACCTACCCGAGAGTGCTGGGACGCTATGTGCGCGAGGCGGGGCGGCTCGGCCTCGAAGAAGCGATCCACAAGATGACCGGGCTGGCTGCGGCACACATGGGCCTGCCGGACCGGGGCGTGCTGCGCGCCGACGCGCCTGCGGATCTCGTCCTCTTCGACCCGGCCACGGTGATCGACCGGGCGACCACGGCAGAGCCGCACCTGACATCCACCGGGATCGAGCGGGTGTGGGTGGCCGGGACGGTGGTCTACGAGGGGGGTGCGGCGACGGGGGCGTTGCCGGGAAGGGTGCTGCGGCGGGAGTAGGCGCTCCCGCAGGGCCACAACCCGCGACGCCGGACCCCGCTATCCCTCCACCAACACGGTCTTCACGTTGACGAACTCGCGGATTCCGAAGTCGGACAGCTCGCGGCCGAACCCGCTGGACTTGACGCCGCCGAAGGGCAGGCGCGGGTCGGACCTGACGAAGTCGTTGACGAAGCAGGCCCCGGCCTCGATTCCGGTGCGCGCGATCCGCTCGCCGCGTTCGAGATCCCGGGTGAACACGGCCGCGCCGAGCCCGTAGGCGGTGTCGTTGGCCACGCGGATCGCCTCGTCCTCCGACTCCACGCGAATGATGCAGGCGACCGGGCCGAAGATCTCATCGTCGTACGCGGGCATCCGCGGACGGACGCCGGTGAGCACGGTGGCCGGATAGTACCAGCCCGGCGCGTCCGGCACCTTGCCCCCGAGCAGGCACTCGGCTCCGGCCTCGACGCTGCGGGCAACCTGATCCGCCAGGTGGTCGCGAAGATCCTCGCGCGCGAGCGGTCCCACGTCGGTCGCCTCGGCCATCGGATCGCCCACGCGCACACCCCCCATCCGCTGGACGACCGCGTCGGTGAAGGCGTCGGCGACCGCCTCGTGGACGATGAAGCGCTTGGCGGCGATGCAGCTCTGGCCGCCGTTGATGAGCCGGCCGGTCACGCACGCCTCGACGGTTCGCGGCAGATCCGCGTCTTCGAGGACGACGTAGGGGTCGCTTCCACCGAGCTCGAGCACGCTGGACTTGATCTGCGATCCGGCGATCCGGGCGACTTCGCTGCCCGCACGGGTGCTCCCGGTGAGCGTGACCGCCTGCACGCGCGCATCCCGGATCAGGGCGCCGGCGGCGGGCACATCGATGAAGAGGTTGGTGAAGATGCCTTCGGGAAGACCGGCCGCCTCGAAGAGGTCCACCAGTTCCAGTGCGCAGCAGGGGACGCTGGGGGCGTGTTTGAGGAGGATGCCGTTGCCGGCCAGGAGGGCCGGGACCGCCGCGCGCACCACCTGCCAGAGCGGGAAGTTCCACGGCATGATCGCAAGCACGAGGCCAAGCGGCTGGAAGGTGACGTAGCTGCGGCGGGCCTCGGTCTCGACCGTGCGGTCGCGGAGAAAGCCGGGGCCGTGCTGGCTGTAGTAGTCGCAGCCCAGCGCGCACTTCTCGACTTCTGCGGCGGCCTCGCGCAGCGGCTTGCCCATCTCCATGGTCACGACCTCGGCCAGGTGGCGCTGGCGCTCGCTGAACAGCGCGGCGAGGGCGGCGACATGGTCGGCTCGGTCCTGCACCGAGAGCCGCTTCCAGACTCGCTGGGCGTCGCGGGCCTTCGCCACGGCCGCGTCCACGGCTGCGTCGGACATGAACGGGTATCTGCGCAGCAGGGTTCCGTCGGCGGGATTGATGGTCTTGAACTCCACGGAGGGCTCGTCCTTGAAGGGTGAGGGGGCCACGCGACCGACACCTAGCACTAGCGCAAGGCGCGGACTCGGGTCAAGATACCGGCACCATGATCGCCCCTCGATTCCCCAGAGTCCCGCTCACGGCGCTCGATCAGCTTTGGTTCCAGGTCAGCGGAACGGTGTGCAATCTGCGCTGTCGCCACTGCTTCATCTCGTGTTCGCCCGACAACCACGCGTTCTGGTTCATGACCCGCGACATGGTGCGCTCCGCCTTGGACGAGTCGGCCGGGATGAACGTGAAGGAGTACTACTTCACCGGCGGCGAACCCTTCATGAACGCCGAAATCGAGGGCATGATCGAGGACACCCTGCGGCACGGCCCCGCAACGGTGCTGACCAACGCGACCCTGTTCTCGCCACGCAGGGTCGAGGCGCTGCGGACGATTCAGGAAGAGGCGGTCCATCCGCTCGAACTGCGGGTCAGCATCGACGGGCACTCGCCCGCGACCAACGACCCGATCCGGGGCGAGGGCACCTTCGATCGCGCCATGGAGGGGGTTGGACGCCTCGTCGCTGCCGGGTTCCGCCCGATCATCACGGCCATGCAGAGCTGGCCCTGCGAGGAGACGGCGAGCACGCTGCAGGCGTTTCGCGATGCGCTCGCCAAGGTTGGCTACTCCGATCCTCGCCTGAAGATCCTGCCGCCGCTGCTGATCGGTCAGGAGGCGGAGCGCAACCGGGGCTACACGGACTGCGAGCGCGTCACGCACGAGATGCTGCAGGGCTACGACCTGAGCCGGCTCCTCTGCACGCGGGCCAGACTGGTCACCGCCGCTGGCGTCTACGCATGCCCGATCCTGCTCGACTATCCCAGCGCCCGCCTGGCGGACACGCTGGCCGAGGCCGTTGAAATCGACGCCCCGCTCGGCGAGTCGGCGTGCTTCACCTGCTACGGGAACGGCGCCATCTGCTCGAATGCGACCACGGGGGTGTGAGCACCATGTCCGAAGGGACCAGAATCGCCTATGTGGACGGACCGCGCCTGCGCCGCGCCTTCCTGGCCGCCTGCGCACATGCGCGACGGCACAAGGCGGAGCTCAACCGCATCAACGTCTTTCCGGTCCCCGATGGCGACACGGGCACCAACCTGGCGCTTACGCTCGACGCCATGGCCGGCGACCTCGCCGCCTCGCGAGAGAAGAGGGTGGACAGGGTGGCGGCCTCGGTGGCGCGGTCGGCGGTTCTGGGCGCCCGGGGCAACTGCGGCATGATGCTGTCGCAGTTCCTGCTCGGTTTCGCCGGCGGACTCGAGGGCAGGGTCCGCGCTTCGGCCCAGGAGTTCGGGTCGGCGCTCATGGCGGGCTCGCGCGCATTGGACGCGGCGGTCGACAAGCCCGTCGAAGGTACCATTCTCACGGTCGTGCGCGACCTGGCTTCGGTCGCCGTCGGGTCGAGCGGTGGACCCGGCAACGCGGATTTCGCGGATCTCATGGCAGACGTGCTCAAGACGGCCCGGGAGTCGCTGGAGCGGACGCCCGACCTCCTTCCGGTCCTGGCCGAGGCGGGGGTCGTGGACGCGGGCGCCAAGGGCTTCGTGCAGATGGTCGAGGGCGTGGTCCACCTGATCGAGCACGGCGATGGCGCCCAATCCCCGGGGTTGTCCGGCGACGCGCACACCGACGGCGAACTGGCGCGCGCCGATTGGTCGCCCATCGGGTCCATGGACCACCCGCTGGGGCAGGGAACCCTCCGGTACTGCACCGAAATCCTTGTCGAGGGACCCGACCTGCCCAACGAGAGGACCGTGCGCGCGGCGCTCCGCGAAGGATCGGAGGAGCTGCTGGTGATCCGCAGCGAAGACATCCTGAAGGTCCACCTGCACACCGACCATCCCCAGGAGGCGATCAGCTACTGCGGAACGCTGGGCACCGTGACCGCTCACAAGGCCGAGGACATGTTCGCCCAGTTCGAGGTCGCGCGAGGCGCGGGGGCCGAAGCCGTGCGCCGACCCGTGGGCATCCTGGTCGACTCGGGCTCGGATCTGCCCGACGCGGTGATCCGCGCCCACGGGATGCACATGGTGCCTCTCCTGCTCCTGGACGGGGAGCGCTCGCTGCGTGACCGGATCGACGTGACGGCGGAGGAGTTCCACGCACGCCTCGATGACGGCGGTCCGCTTCCCACGACCTCGCAACCGCCTCCGGGCCAGTTCAGCGAGGCCTTCGAGAGAGCCTCCACCGACTCGGAGGTTGTCGTGGGCATTCTGCTGGCGGCGTCGCTGTCGGGGATCTTCCAGTCCGCCGAGCACGGTGCGCGACTGGTGCCGGAGCTGGATGTCCGGCTGGTGGACTCGCGCGCGGCGTCGATCCTGGTCGGGCTTCTCGCCGTCAAGGCGGCCGAGCTGGCCGAATCGGGCATGTCCGCGGACGAGATCGTTGCAGAGGTCGAGCGGATTCGCGGCCAATCGGGGATCGCGTTCACGGTCCGCAGCCTGGATCGCTTGATCGCATCGGGCCGACTGAGCCACTTCGCGGGATGGCTGGGGGGGCTGCTGGATCTCAAGCCGGTGCTCGGACTGGCGCCGGACGGCAGGATTCAGGCGCTGGGCAAGGCGCGCGGGGCGCGACGGGTCCGGAAGCTGCTTCTGGAGAAGATCTTCGCCGAGATTCCCCCGGGTGCCCGGAAGGTGCGCTTCGGGATCATCCACGCGGGTGCACCCGAACTCGCGGCGTCGCTTCGCACCGAGTTGGAGGCGCGGTTCGGCGGCGCGGAGATCCTGGTGTCCCCGATCACGCCGGTGATCGCCACCCACCTGGGCTCGGGTGCCTGGGGGATCGCCTACATGGTGGAGGACTAGCGGGGCCTCACGGGGCGGTGCGCAACGCGCGTCGTCCACCCACCAGCCAGTCGTAGGCGGCCATCTGCGCGCCGGATGGCTTGGGCGGAAGGGTCACCAGGAGGGGCCGCTCCCTGGTAGCGTCGGGCAGGTGGAGAATCATGTCGTCGGGCTTGCCGGGTGGCTCGTAGGCACTTGAACGACCTCCCTGATCCACGGCGACAGGCCGCCCGGGAGCCGTGAGCCGCGCGATGAGGAGGCCGTAGTCGCGCCAGGCCTCGAGCGGGTCGGCTTCGCCGCCGGCAATGGACGGAATCAGCGTCTGCTGGTAATATCCAACCCCCTCCGCGTAGCCCTCCGGGTTCAGGCGCTTGAGTTCTCGGAGCCTGTCGCGGTAGTAGTCGCGCGGATCCCTGGCTCCGGTGGCGGCGAGAGCATCGGCGAAGCGGGTCTCGGCAACCTGCTGCGGGTCGCTGGTCATGGCCGTTGGTTCCAGGCGGGCGGAGGGGGACAGGGCCGAACACGGGTAGGGAAGACGGAAACTGCACCGGGCGATGCGAGGAGACAATGTTGAGCGCCTCATTCAACCAGCGCGATGTGACGCCCTCCGACGACTTCCTAGAGCTGTCGTGGGAGATGTTCGGAGAACTGTGCCGTGCGCTCGCCATGAAGGTGGCGCAGTCGTACGATCCCGAGATCATCATCGGCATCGCGAGAGCCGGGGTGATACCCGGGGCCGTCGTGGCGTCGATCATGCGCCGCGACTTCTTTTCGCTGAAGATCACCCGGCGCGAAGGAGGTCGCGTGGTGCGTCAGCGTCCCTCCATTCTCTCTGCCGCGCCGCGCCAGGCCCGCGACAAGCGAGTCCTGATCGTGGACGAGATCACCACCTCCGGCGACACGATGCGTCTGGCGCTGGCCGCGGTGCGGGAGGTCGGACCTGCGGAGATCCGCACGGCGACCAGCTTCGCGCGGACCAGGGGGTACCAGCCGAACTACTACGCGCTCGCCACCGATTCGACGCTCATCTATCCGTGGGACCGAAAGATCTTCGATTCGGGCGCTCTGGTGGTGAATCCGCGCTATCGCGACGCGGACGCCTGAGGGGGTCGTTCCGGCGCAGCCCTCTAATGCCCCTCGGCCATGGACGCGAGGAAGCCGGCGTTGGTAGGCTGGCGCCCCATGCGGTCGATCAGAAACTCGGCCGCCTCGGGTGCCGGCATGTCGCCGAGGAAGTTGCGCAGCAGGTAGACCCGGTTGAGCTCCTTTTCGGTCAGGAGGAGTTCCTCGCGGCGGGTTCCAGAGCGATTCAGGTCGATGGCAGGGAAGATCCGCCGATCCGCAATGTCGCGGTCGAGCACCAGCTCCATGTTCCCGGTGCCCTTGAACTCCTCGAAGATGACTTCGTCCATGCGACTGCCGGTCTCCACAAGCGCGGTGGCGATGATCGTCAGGGACCCTCCGTTCTCCAGGCTCCGCGCCGAGCCGAAGAATCGCTTCGGCTTCGAGAGCGCGTTGGCGTCCACGCCACCGGAAAGGATCCGTCCGGAAAGCGGTGCCAGAATGTTGTACGCCCGGGCCAGGCGCGTGATCGAGTCGAGGAGAATGACCACGTCGCGTCCGTGCTCCACCTGGCGCTTGGCCTTGGCCAGCACCATCTCGGCGACCTGGCGATGACGGGTCGCGGGTTCGTCGAAGGTGGAGGCCACCACCGCGCCCCGGACGCTCTCCTCCATTTCGGTGACCTCCTCGGGGCGCTCGTCAATGAGCAGCACGACGAGCTGGACCTCGGGGTGGTTGGTGGCGATCGCGTTGCCGATGTTGCGCAGAATGGTGGTCTTGCCGGCCTTCGGGGGCGAGACGATCAGCCCGCGCTGACCCAGCCCCACGGGCGCGATCAGGTCGATCATCCGCACGGACAGCCTGCCCCCGGGAACCTCCATCTTCAGGCGCCGATCGGGGTACCAGGGGCGGAGCTTGTCGAAGACGGGACGGCCGTTGGCGGATTCGGGGGCCTGACCGTTGATCCGATGCACGCGCTGCAGGCCGAGGTATCGTTCCCCCCGAGCCGGCGGACGCACCGGACCGACGATGGTGTCTCCCCGCCGGAGTCCGTGGGACTTTATCTGCGACGGACTGACATAGACATCGTCCGGACTGCTCAGATAGTTCCAGCTTGGCGATCGCAGAAAGCCGTACCCGTCCGGCAGGATGTCCAGCACGCCCTCCGCCTCGGGCGCCTCGTCCCGCCGCGCGAGACCCTGGTGAATCCTGAAGATGAGATCGCGCCTGCGGAGACCGGCGCAATTCGGGATCTCCAGGGCTTCGGCGTAGCCCTGCAATTCGGCTACGGTGCTATTCTTGAGTTCGGCGATGTCCATCGGAAGTCGCGAAGGTTGCCGGAGATGGCGGCTCGGAAGGACGCTGTGACCGAGGACGCTGTGACCGGGCGACTTCGCGCAACGGGGTGAGGAGACGGGCGACCAGAAGCAACGAGCGCCAACCGCTGCGGGCGACGCATGATCGAATGAGAAACGGCAGACCCGTCCGAAAGGATTGCAAACACATCCATGCAGGTCAACCCCCTTCGCAGTCTGCTGCATCTGTTCCTGTTTCTGGCGGCCCTGGCCAGCGCGGTGGTCGCTGGTGGATTCCTCGCCGGCGCGGATGTCCTGGACACTCGCTTCACGCGGATCGGAGGAGCCTGGTTCCCCGTGCCCACCGGCGTTGGAATGGCGGAGTTGAGCGCCGGACTACCCTTCGGGCTCACCTTCGTCGGCATCCTGCTGGCACACGAACTCGGGCATTACTTCACGGCGCGCCGACACGACGTCGCCGTTTCTCTGCCGTATTTCATCCCCTTTCCTCCCTACTTCTCGCTGGTGGGAACCCTCGGAGCCTTCATTCGCATCCGCAGTCGAATCCCACGGCGGTCGGTTCTTTTCGACATCGGCATCGCAGGACCCGTGGCGAGCTTCCTGCTCTCGCTGCCGGTGCTGCTGGTCGGCCTGCGCCTGTCGCACGTCGTGCCGGGCGATGAAGGCCGGCTCTACCCCTTTCTCGTCGAGTTCCTCAGCGAGCCCGTTTGGATCGGCAGCAGCGCACTGCTGCAAGCAGCCGCCACCCTCGCCGTGCCCGGATTCGAGTCGGGCTCCGCGGTCCTCCTGCACCCCCTCGCCTTCGCGGGCTGGCTGGGCATCTTCGTGACCGCGCTGAACCTGCTGCCGCTGGGACAGCTCGACGGCGGCCACATCCTCTACGCGCTGGTCGGTCCCAGACAGCGGGCCATCGGGACGGCGTTCCTGCTGCTGCTGTTGCCGTTGGGGTTCGTCTGGTGGGGTTGGTGGATCTGGGGAGGCGTCGTTCTCTTTCTAGGACGGGGCAGGGTGGCGCACCCTCCGGTGGCGAAGGAGGATGAGCCGCTCGGGAGGGGCCGGGCGATTCTGGGCTGGGCGTCCCTTGCGCTTCTGCTCGTGAGCTTTTCACCCGCGCCCCTGAGGTTGTGACATGTCGCGGCACAACAGAGACGGAACCGGCATCGACCAGCGGGGCTACCACTACCGCATCAGCTACCCGCCCGACTGGCTTGACCGCATCCGCGTGACCCGCCGGCTAGCATCCGGTCGGAAGTCGACCAGGACCCTCTTTCGCAACCCCGTGCGAATCCCGGAGGTCGGCGCCGGCGGTCTCCAGCGCATCAGAATCGAATCCCCCGAGCAGGAACTGGTCGTCGAAGCGGCCATCCGCGCCGATCCCGAACGGGTCTGCGAGATCGTGCTTTGCTGGCGGGGCGCCGCGGCCTTCGATCCGCGATCCGGGCACGTGGCCTTCACATTCACCGGCTTCGCGCCGCGTGGCGCCGTGCAGGGAGACAACGGGCCGATGGACTATCTTCCCTGATGCGTGATCGTGTGGTGGCGGCCTTCGCCCTGGTCGGGAACCGGACCGTCGCGGGTCTCGGAGAATGGGGACGGGCCTGGAGGCTCCTCACGGGTGCGGCGGTCTCGATCCGGAGCGTCGACGTCTGGTGGCCGCACCTCCTGCCGCAGATGGCCCGGATCGGCGTCGCGTCGGTCCCGATCGCGCTGTTCATCGCCACCTTCACCGGCATCGTCATGTCGCTCCAGGCGTCGTACACCCTGACCGGCGCGATCCCCGTCTACTTCGTCGGCACCTTGGTGGGAAAGACGATGATCCTGGAGCTCGGTCCGGTGCTGACGGCGCTGACGCTAGCCGGACGGGTCGGGGCCAACATCTCGGCCGAACTGGGGACGATGCGGGTGACCGAGCAGGTCGATGCCCTGGAGACGCTGGCCTACGATCCCCTCGCGTATCTCGTGGTGCCCCGCATGCTCGCGGCCATCCTCATGTTTCCGATCGTGGTTCTCCTCGCCATGTCGATCGGAATCGCGTCGGGCTGGTTCACCGCGCTGCAGCTGCTGGACATGTCGTCGCCCGAATTCGTCAAGGGGCTGCGGCTCTTCTTCGAACCCTGGGACGTTTGGTTCGCCGTCATCAAGTCCGTCTCCTTCGGGGCGGTGGTCACCGGCGTGGGCTGCCACTTCGGCCTGCGCACGGAGCGGGGCGCCGAGGGCGTCGGGCGGAGCGCGACCCAAACGGTGGTCGTCGCCAGCATGTTGATTCTCTGCCTGGACGCGTTCTGGGCCGCCACGCTGCTGTAGCGCCCGAGCGTTTCGTGAGCATGTCATGAGCATACGGCTGGCCGGTGTCCAGAAGGCGTTTGGTCCCAAGGAGGTCCTCAGGGGGTTCACCCTGGACGTGGCCGATGGCGAGACCGCGGCGATCGTCGGACCCTCGGGAAGCGGCAAGTCGGTGCTGCTGAAACATGTGGTCGGGCTGT
The DNA here is from genome assembly GCA_963662845.2 of Longimicrobiales bacterium. GTDB lineage: Bacteria > Gemmatimonadota > Gemmatimonadetes > Longimicrobiales > Gaopeijiaceae > Bin94. The sequence continues at coordinate 717,713 of CAXXCM010000008.1, forward strand.
TGCGTCCGGACGCCGGGTCGGTAGTGGTGAGCGGGGTCTCCGTGCCGGAACTGAACAGGGACGGGTTGGCGCGCCTGCGGCGGGAGATCGGCTACGTCTTCCAGTTCGCCGCGCTCTTCGACTCGATGACCGTGGCCGAAAACGTGGGAATGGGGCTGCGTCGCATGCCGGAGTGGGACCGGCGACGCATCGAGGAGCAGGTGAAGAGATGTCTTGCCCTGGTCGAGCTCGACGGGATGGGTGATCGCTATCCGGCGCAGCTGAGCGGTGGACAGCGCAAGCGGGCCGGACTGGCGCGCGCGATCGCCACTTCGCCCACGTACCTGCTCTACGACGAGCCCACCACGGGACTGGATCCCGTGACCACTTCCGTGATCGACCGGCTTATACTCCGTATGCGGGACGAACTCGGGGTCACGGGACTCGTGGTCACCCACGACATGACCAGCGCGTTTCGCGTGGCGGATCGGATCACACTGCTGCACGACGGGAAGGCCAGATTCACCGGCACGCCGTCCGAGGTGAGGGTGGCGTCCGATCCCGTGCTGAAGGGGTTCGTCGAGGGCGATCCCGATCTCTACTACGGAGCTGGGTGGAGGAACGAGGGAATGCACGCAGGAGGACACGATCATGGAACGTAGGCGAGAGGCCCTCGTGGGGCTGGTTGTCGTGCTCGGGCTGGCCGTCGGCGTGGTGGGAACGATCTGGCTGCAGGGCGGCTGGGGGCGTGACATGGTGCAGATCCGCACAGCGTCGTCCTCCGTCGGCCAGCTGGTCGCCGGGGCCGCGGTCAAGTTCCGCGGAGTTTCGGTCGGGCATGTGGACGCGGTGAACGTGGCACCGAACGGCGAGGCGGTCATCGTGGACATGAGTGTGCGTCCCGAGCTGGTGCTTCCGCCGAACGCGGCCGTGCTGCTCGCTCCCGAGTCGGTTTTCGGGGACTGGCAGGCGGAGATCCTGAACCGCAACGAGATCGATCTGCCCTACTTCGTCGACTACGCCGAAGAGGGTGTGCTGCCGGGCGCCGCCCTGCCCGACTTCTCCCGGCTAACGGCGACCGCCGACCAGATTGCCCGGAACCTCACGGTCATCTCGGAGAGATTCGAGATCGCCTTCACGGAGGAGACGGCCGAAAACCTCAAGAACGCCATCGACAACATCGGGGCCGTGAGCGACGGGCTCTCCGAGATCATAGCCCAGCAGGCCGCCCGCTTCGAAGACCTTGCAGTGGGCGTGAACGCTTCCGCCGGGGAACTCGGGGCCGCGGCCCGCTCCGCCCGGCTCTCCTTCGAGCGGGTGGACTCGATCATCGCCGGCACCGACATCGAGGCGCTGGTCGCGGACGCGGGGGCGAGCATGAACAACCTGCGGTCACTGACCGGCGAACTCGACAATTCCCTGGACGATCTCCGCGCCGCCGCTCAGCGGGCCGACACCACGTTCGCACGTCTGGAGGCGCTCCTCGACGCGGCCGAATCCGGCGATGGTTCGGTCGGCAGGCTGCTGGGAGACCCCGCTCTGGCGGAGGGCGCGGTCGAGGCGGTTCAGGAATTGAGGGCGCTCCTGGCGGACATCCAGGAGAATCCCCGACGCTATCTCAGCTTGTCGATCTTCTAGATGGCAACCGCAGTGAAGGAACCGACGCAGGGCTGGACGACGCGGCGCATCGAGCGCAGCGCCGGGGGAGTGGTGGTGAGATGGCTGGCCGGATCCTGGCATGCTCTCATCATCAAGGATCCGTACGGAAACTGGTCGCTGCCCAAGGGGCACATCGAGGCCGGCGAAAGTCTTCGCGAGACTGCGGCGCGCGAGGTGGAGGAGGAGACCGGCATCAGGCCGGAGGTGGTCGGCCCCAAGATCGACACGGTCGACTGGACCTTCCGACACGGGGCCGAGACCATTCACAAGTTCTGCACCTTCTTCCTGATGCGGAGCCGGAAGGGCAATGCCGTGCCCCAGAGGGATGAAGGGATCACGGCGTGCGCGTGGCTGCCGATTCGCGAGGCCGCCACACGGATTCCGTACAAGGACACGAGAGACGTCGTCCTGCGCGCCAACTCCAAGATCCACGAGGCCGGCTGGTGAACGACCGCGACGCAAACGGCAACCCCACCGCCTGGCGCGCCGTTCAGGCAGCCCTGCTGGTTCTGGCCGGGGCGTTCTTCCTGTTCAGCATGAGGGAGTCGCTGGGCCCGTTCCTCCTCTACTGGGTCTTCATCGCGCTGCTTGTGCCCTTCCGCCAAGTCCGCGGCTACGCGCTCCTCGTCACCGTGGCCACCGTGCTGGTCTGTCTCTGGGTGCTGCACACCGCCGGCTCCCTCCTCGCCCCCTTCTTCCTGGCGTTCGTCCTCGCCTACATCCTCGACCCCATCGCGGACCGGGTCTCCGCGCATCCCCGCATCGGACGCACGGGCGCCATCTTCCTGATCCTCGTCCCCTTCCTCGCGCTGGGCGCGGCGGCGGTGGCGGTCGGCTTGCCCGAGCTCGCCCGACAGGCTCGCGCCCTCGTCCTCGAAGCCCCGCGCTTCATCGAGGGGCTGGCCGCCTGGGTGCGGGGACTCACCCCCGGTTCGCTGGGATTCGACATCCCGTTCGTGGACGAGGCCGCGCTGATCGCTCGCGTGCAGGAGCTCGACGCCCAGGCGGTCGCCGACTTCCTCGAATCGCGCCGCGAAGACCTGACCCAGCGTGCCTGGGCCGCCGCGCTCGGACTCGGCCGCGGCTTCGGCACCCTGCTCACCGTCCTCGGGTACCTGGTCCTCACGCCCGTACTCATGTTCTACCTCCTGCGCGACTACGACCGGATCATCGCCCATGTCCGCGACCTCCTGCCCGGCACGATCAGGTCGCGGGTCGGCGCGTTTGCCACCGACTACGACGATCTGCTGTCTCGCTACCTCCGCGGCCAGGTCTCGGCGTCTCTGATCACGGGGGGCATCACCTGGCTGGGCCTCCTGATCGTGGGCTTCCCGTACGCCTTCCTGCTGGGTGCCACCGTGGCCGTGCTCGGGGTGATCCCGTACATGGGGGTGGTCGTCTCGCTCATCCCGGCGATCGTCATCGCGCTGGTCAGCGACAGCATCGGCGCGTCGCTCGTCAAGGTGGCCGTCGTCTACGGTGTAGCGCAGGGGCTCGAGAGCGCGGTGATCAGCCCCAGAATCGTCGGCGACTCGGTTGGTCTGCACCCGGTCTGGATCGTGCTGGCGCTGTCGCTCGGCGGACTGTACTTCGGCTTCGTCGGGCTCCTGATCGGGGTGCCGCTGGCGGTGGCGATCAAGTTGCTGCTGGTGCGCGGACTGGACCACTACAGGAAATCGGCGCTGTACAACGAAGGGACGGTCGAGGAGCCCAATGTCTGACAAGCACATCGAAAACCTCGTGATCGTCGGCTCCGGCCCGGCCGGCTGGACCGCCGCGATCTATGGGGCGCGGGCGAGCCTCGATCCCCTGGTCTTCGAGGGGGCCGGAAGCCGCACCATGATCCCGGGCGGGCAGCTCATGTTCACCACCGACGTCGAGAACTATCCGGGCTTCCCCGATGGCATCGGCGGCATCGAGATGATGATGGACTTCAAGAAGCAGGCCCTGCGCTTCGACACGCGGGTCGTCACGGAGGACATCGAGGAGGTTGACTTCGCACAGCGGCCGTTCCGGCTGCGTTCCTCGACGGGCCAGGTGGTCCGCGCCCGAACGGTCGTGATCGCCACCGGGGCCAACGCGCGCTGGCTGGGCGTCCCCGGCGAGGAGCGGCTGGCCCAGAGCGGGGGCGGGGTGTCCGCGTGCGCCGTGTGCGACGGGGCGCTGCCGCACTTTCGCGGCCAGGTCGTCGCGGTGGTGGGCGGGGGCGACAGCGCCATGGAAGAGGCCCTGTACATGACCAAGTTCGCCGGCGAGGTGCTGCTCATCCACCGCCGAGACGAGCTCCGGGCCTCGCAGATCATGCAGGATCGGGCATTTGCGAGCGAGAAGATTCGCATTTTGTGGAACAGGACGGTGTCCGCCGTGCTGGGCGACGAGGTCATCACCGGCCTGAGACTCCGCGACACGGCGACGGGGGAGGAGTCGGAGGTGGCCGTCGGCGGCATGTTCGTGGCGATTGGCCACGACCCCAACACGGCGTTCCTGCGCGGCCACATCGATCTCAAGGACAACGGCTACGTCCGCCTGCCCACGCCCTGGCGCACCGAGACGAGCGTGCCCGGGGTCTTCGCGGCCGGCGACGTCATGGACGACTACTACCGGCAGGCGGTGTCGGCGGCGGGCACCGGATGCATGGCCGCGCTGGAGGCGGAGCGCTTCCTGGCGCACGGCGACGGCTGATGGACGCGCGGCCCCGACCGAACCCAGCGCCGCCCGGCCCCCCGGTCACCGACGGCATGATCGCCGACATGGTGCGGGCCCTGGTCGCGGAGGCCGACCCCGAGCAGGTCATCCTCTTCGGATCCTGCGGAAGGGGCGACCAGAGCGACCGATCCGACGTGGATCTGATCGTCGTGGAGTCGGAGCCTTTCCGGCCCGGACGGAGCCGTCACCGCGAGATTCTCCGCCTCATGGCGGCGCTGCGGCCCTTCGGGGTTCCCACCGACGTGCTCGTCTACTCCACGGACGAGGTCGAGTACTGGCGCGATTCCATCAACCACGTCCTTGCCCGCGCCCTGCGCGAGGGCAAGGTGCTGTACGAGCGCACCGCGTGAGTTGCCGCTTCCAGCGGCCGGCCCATACGTTGACAGCGCGAGTCAACCCCATCTGTTCCCACTCAAGGAGACACCGTGAACAAGAAATGCATCGTGGCAACCGTGGCCGGCGGCGTGGCCGTCTTCGTGCTCGGCTTCCTCTTCTACGGGTTGCTGCTGGCGGACTTCTTCGCCAACGACGCCATGTCGGAGACGCCCTCGTACCTGGCGATTGCCGGGGGCAGTCTGGCAAGCGGGGCCCTGCTCGCGCTGGTGCTCAGCTGGAGGGCCGCCACGGGTCCGGGCGAGGCCTTCAAGGCGGGAGCTTCCGTGGGCGTGCTGGTCAGCCTCGCAGTGGGGTTGAGCATGTTGGGAACCACGGACGGCCTGGCCACGATGGCCACGGTGCTCGGTGACGCGGTGGTTTCGCTGGTCATGTACGGCGGCGGCGCCCTGGTGGTGGCGAAGGTGCTCCACGACGAATAGGCGTCGCAGCGGCGGGTGGGGCTACCGCTACCGTGCGTTCAGCCCCTGCCCCCCGTCCACCGCGATCACTGCGCCGGTGACGTAGCCGGCCCCGGCGAGGAACCGCACGGCGGCCACCACGTCCTCGGGCGTCCCGATCCCCAGAGGCACGCTCCGGCGAGCCGCTTCCACCTGTTCCCGGGTCCAGTGCTCGGGCGGCAGCACAATGCCAGGCGCGACCGCGTTCGCCCTGGCCGTCGGCGCGAGCCTGCGCGCCATGACCCTGGTGAGGTGGAGGAGCGCCGCCTTCGACACCGAGTGGTGGGGGTGGCCGGTCCACGGCTGCAGCGCGGAGAGATCGACGATGTTGACCACCGAGCCGCGTGACGCCTGCAGCAGGCCGGCGGTCTCGCGGACAAGGAGGAACGGCGCACGCAGATTCACCGCCATGACCGCCTCCCACTCTTCCACGGTGACCGCGAGCAGATCGTTGGCGACGAAACTGGACGCGGAATTGACGAGCAGGTCGAGTCTTCCAAACTCCGCTCTCACGGCAGCTCCCAGTCGAACGGCGTCCGATTCGCGAGACAGATCCGCCTGAACGGTCCGGACGCGCCGCCCAAGGACCCGGGACGCCTCGGCGACCTCGGCGGCACCCCTGCCGGAACTGTGGTGGCTCACCACCAGATCGTATCCGCTCTCGGCAAGTCCGAGCGCGATCGCCCGGCCCACTCTGACGCCTCCGCCGGTAACGAGGGCGACCGGGTTGTTCCGTGCGGCCACCTGCGGGCTCCCGTTTCCGCCGCCGATCCGGCGGCTGGCTATACTTATCTGCGAAGTCCGTTCATCCACGACCCGAACAATACGATCATGTCCGAATCCCATCGAATCGAGAAGGACTCCCTGGGCGAGGTGCGGGTTCCCGCCAACGCGCTCTACGGCGCCCAGACCCAGCGGGCGGCCGAGAACTTCCCCATCAGCGGGCGGCGCTTCACCCGCCGCTTCATCGAGGCGCTGGGGCGGCTCAAGGAGGCGGCCGCCGAAACCAACGCGGAGCTGGGGCTGGTGCCTGTCCAGTTGACCGACGCGATCGCGTCGGCGGCGCGCGAAGTGGCCGCTGGCGACTGGGACGACCAATTCCCCCTCGACATCTACCAGACTGGATCCGGCACCTCGACCAACATGAACGCCAACGAGGTGATCGCGGCCCTGGCCAACCGGGCCTTGGCGGGCGAGGCGACCGTACACCCCAACGACCACGTCAACTACGGCCAGTCCTCGAACGACATCATCCCGACGGCGATCCACGTGTCCTGTCGCGCCGCGATTCGCGAACATCTGGTTCCGGCGCTCGGAACCCTGCGCGACGCCCTGCGCGAGAAGGCGCGCGACTTCGACGGCATCGTGAAGTCGGGGCGCACCCACCTGATGGACGCGACTCCCGTTCGTCTCGGCCAGGAATTCGGGGGCTACGCCAGCCAGGTTGCCAAGGGAATCGAGCGCGTCGAGCGCGCCAGCGAGGAAATGGCCGAGGTCGCGCTGGGGGGCACGGCCACCGGAACCGGCATCAACATGCATCCGGATTTTCCCGGCCGGACCATGGCGAAGGTGGCGTCGCGCTACGGCATCGACTTCCGCGAGGCCGACGACCACTTCGAGGCGCAGGGCGGCAAGGACGCCTGCGTTTCGCTGGCCGGGGCGCTGAACACGGTCGCCGCGAGCCTGATGAAGATCGCCGACGACATCCGCTGGCTGGCGAGCGGACCCACCTCCGGCATCTCCGAGATCCAGCTTCCCGCGGTGCAGCCGGGCAGCTCGATCATGCCCGGCAAGGTGAATCCGGTGATCTGCGAGGCCATGATGATGGTGTGCGCCCGAGTCGCCGGGAACGCCACCACCGTCACCATCGCGGGGCAGCGCGGCAACTTCGAGCTCAACGTGATGATGCCGGTCATCGCCGACGCGCTGCTCGAATCCATCACCTTGCTCGCGAACGGGTCGCAGGTGCTCACCGAGCGGTGTGTGGCGGGGATCACGGCGCGCCCCGACCGGGCCCGCGAGCTGCTGGAGCGCAACCCGTCCATTGCAACCGCGCTGAACGCGTACATCGGGTACGACAAGGCTGCGGTGGTGGCCAAGAGGGCGGCGAGCGAAGGCAGGTCGGTTCGCGAGGTGGTGGAGGAGATGGGGCTGATCGCGCCGGATCGGGTCGACGACGCGCTGAACGTCCGGCAGATGACCGAACCGGGGGTGCCTGGAAGGGGCTGATTTTTCCGGCACTATTGCGGAGCGCGGAATCGCCCCACATATTCGTGGCGTGCTGGAGGGCTCGTATTTGAGCCAACACTGGAAGAGCCGGGACTACCTCCCGTTGCGGACGTCATGCCCCAGCGATGGGGACGGCGAAGTCAGAGGGGGAGTCACCAACCGTTTGAGCCCGGGCTTCAGGTTACACCCTCCGGCACACTGGAGGCCGGCGTTCCCTTGTGGACGCCGGCCTTTACTTTTGGGGGATACGCCAACCGCAGCGAGGAGCACCAATGGCAACGGTCCGAATCACCCGGCGTCTCCACTTCAGCGCCGCCCACCGCCTCGCCCATCAGGACTGGAGCGACGAGAAGAACCGCCGCGTCTTCGGCGACTGCGCCAACCCCAACTGGCACGGCCACAACTACGAGTTGGAGGTGACCGTCGCCGGTCCGGTCGACGCCGATACCGGATACGTGATGGACCTCAAGGCCCTCAAGGATCTGGTGAACCGCCGTGTGGTGGACGATCTGGACCACCGCAACCTCAACCTGGACGTGCCTTGGCTCGAAGGCGTGCTTCCGTCGACCGAGAACCTTGCGGTGCGGATCTGGGAGCGGATCGCGCCACACATCCCGCCGCCGGCCGTTCTCGACAGGGTGGTGCTGTGGGAGACGCCACGCCACCGCGTGGAGTACCGCGGTGAGTGACCGAGGCCGCGCGGGTGCCCGTCGCGGGGTCGCGCTGGTGACGGGGGCCACGGGTGGAATTGGAGCGGCGGTGGCCAGGCGATTGGCCGCGGACGGGTTTCGGGTGTGCGCGGCTGGACGTCGGGTGGGGCCGTTGGAGCGGCTGGCGACGGAAGTGGACGGAGTTGCGGTGCCGTTCGATGTGACCAGCGAGGCCGAGGTGGAGCGGGCGCGGGCGCTTGTGGACGACGCGCCGACCGTGCTCGTCAACGCGGCGGGGGTGTTCGACCTGGCCTCGGTCGCGCAGACGGACGGGGAGCTGCTCCGCCGCAATCTCGAGGTCAACCTGGTGGGCACGGTCAATGTGACGCGGACGTTCCTTCCCGCGATGCTGGCCGCGAGGTCGGGTGTCGTCGTCAACGTCGGCTCGGTGGCCGGCTGGCGCGCCTTTCCCGAAAACGGTGCCTACTCCGCCTCCAAGTTCGGGTTGCGCGGGTTTCACGACGTGCTGCTCGAAGAGCTTCGCGGCACCGGGGTGCGCGCGTGTCTGGTGGAGCCGGGTGCCGTGGACACGCCGATCTGGGATCCCCTCGATCCCGATGCGGTGGCGCACCTCCCGAACCGCGCCCAGATGCTCAGACCCGAGGATGTGGCCCATGCGGTGGGATTCGTGGCCGGGCTTCCGCACGATGTCGCGGTGCCGCTGCTGCGGATCGAAAGCGCGTGAACGTCGCCCTCACCGATCACCTCGTCTGCCCGCGCTGCGGCCCCCCGTTCGGACTGGTGCTGCTCGCGCACGATGTGCAGGATCGCAGGGTGGTGCGGGGAGAGTTCGGCTGCCCCAACTGTCGCGACCGATTTCCGGTGGAGGACGGGTTCGGGGATCTGCGGCCGCCGCCGCGGGGGGCCGGGCCGGGTGAGTGCCGTGCCACCGCGACGGGCGACGCGTCGACCCGCGCACTGCGTCTCGCCGCCGCGCTGGGCGTCACCGAGGGTCCCGGGATGATCGTCGTGCCGGACGCCCGCCGCGACGAGGCGCCGGCGCTGGCGCGGCTGGTTCGCGGCATCGAGGTGGTGGCGGTGGGGTGGGGGGGGCGGGAGCTGGTCGCCGACGGGGTGAGCGCCTTCGTGACCGGACCGAGGCTGCCGCTGCGCGATGGGGTGGCGCGGGGCGTGGTGGTGGAGGGGGGGAGCGGGGAGGGGTGGCTGCGCGAGTGTCTCCGTGTGCTGATGCCGGGTGGCCGCATCGTGATCATGGAGGCGACGACAACCGCGCGCGAGTGGGTCCAGCGTGCCGGGCTGACCACGGTGCTGGACGACGAGGAGGTGCTGGTCGCGGCGCTCCCCGTGCCGGGGGCCGGACCGCGCATGGGCCGATGGATGGGGACCGCAGACAGACGCGGCCCTTGAAGCCACCGTCCCGTGCTTCTAGCTTTTCTGGCCTTCAGGGGGCCTGTAGCTCAGGTGGTTAGAGCGCACGCCTGATAAGCGTGAGGTCGGTAGTTCAAGTCTACCCAGGCCCATTTTCGAGGTTGACCGAAAGCGATGGAGCCATGAAGAGCCTGCCCGAGCGGATCATGGGGTACGTCGAAGCCAGGCCGGAGGCCACGCCGATACAGGCAGAGGACCTCCTGCACCTCGGCGACCGTGCCGCCGTGAGCCGGGCGCTCTCCCGCCTCGCGCGTTCCGACCGGCTCATGCGGATCTATCGTGGCATCTACATGCGCCCGATCCAGACCCGCTTCGGGCTCAGGGCCCCGCGTCGCGAACTGGCGCTCGCCACCCTGTCCGAGCTATGGGACGAGACCATCGTTCCGAACGGAGGCGACGCGGCGAACTGGCTTGGGCTGACAACTCAGAACACAGTGCGATCCGTCTACCTTACCTCTGGACCCGACCGCATTCTGCACTTCGGGGCTCACCGAGTCGAGTTGCTGCACGCGCCGAGCTGGCAACTGGCGGCACCGAACCGAAACGCCGGCACGGTCATCCGAGCGGTCGCTTGGCTTGGTCCCAACGAAGTTGAGGCGAGTCTGGATGCCGTACTTCCCACACTCTCGGGGGAAGACCTGAGCGAACTTCTCGCCGCGCGGACGGTCATGCCGCCTTGGATAGCGGAACCACTCGGCAGGCGCTTGGTGCATGGCTGAGGTCCAGTATGGCCGCCTCTCCGCAGCAGAGAGGCGCGACGCACTGGAGGTGGCGGAACGGGAGTGCGGGCTGCAGACCTACCTCCTGGAGAAGGACACGTGGGTGGTAGCTACCCTGCGAGTTCTGTTTGAGGCACCGTTCGGCCGGCAATCTGGTGTTCAAGGGAGGCACGTCGCTGTCCAAGGTGTGGGCGAGCGATACGGCGGTTTTCCGAGGACATCGACATTACCTACGACATCCGAGGCTTCGCGCCGGAGCTGGTTGCGGGCGGCGACGATGAGGCGTTGCCACCAACGCGCAGCCAGGAGAGGCGCTGGACGCGGGCGATCCGGCCCCGGCTTGCCCAGTGGGTTCGTGAAGTCGCACACCCGCTCGTCGCGGAAGAGCTCCAGCGGACCGGATTCTCGGCGCGAGTCCGTGCGGAGGCCGAGCGGCTCTACGTTGCCTACGAACCCCTGTTCGTGCCACTCGGACCTATGCGGCCGGATGTCCAGGTCGACTTTGGTGCCAGATCGACTGGCGAGCCTCATGTTCTCCGTACCGTTGTGTGCGATGCCGCTGCGCATCTTCCCAGGCTCGGGTTTCCGGAAGCCCGGCCAGCCGTCATGCTTGCCGAGCGTACGTTCTGGGAGAAGGCGACCTCGATGCATGTCTACTGCCTCCAAGGACGCGTCCGTGGCGAGCGTTGGTCTAGGCACTGGCACGACCTCGTCGCGCCTCGACGATGCCGGGATCGCGGCCAAGGCTCTGGCGGATCGCGAACTTGCGCTGTCGGTTGCACGTCACAAGGGGATGTTCTTTCGTGAGAACGATTCCAACCGCCAGCGAATTGACTACCACGCCGCCGTCTCGGGCAACCTGAGGCTCGTTCCCTCGGGCACAGCTCAGGAGGCGCTTGCCGAAGACTACGCCAGCATGCTCTCCATTGGGATGTTGCTGGACGAGGACGAGCCGTTCGACACGCTCATGCAGCGATGTGCCCTAATTGAGGAAAGGGCCAACGCGACTTGGGGAACGGACCAGTAATGCAACTATGGCTGCCGTCTGGCGGCCTGATAAGCGTGAGGTAGGTAGTTCAAGTCTACCCAGGCCCGTTTTGGCCTCGGCATCACCGTCGCCCAGCGGGCACCAGCCGGACGATACCCCGTCGCGGGACCGTCGATGTCCCGCGTCTCCCCGTCGATGGCGAGGTAGATGAACCCGTCTGGTCCCTGCCGCACGTCGCGGATGCGCCCGATCCCCTGCAGGAGCGTCTCCTCGTGCGTCACCTCGCGTCCCTCCATCCTCACCCGCACGAGGCGCCTGCCGCTGAGTCCCCCGACGAGCATGTCGCCGCGCCACTCCGGAAACGCGTCGCCCGTGTAGAAGAGCATCCCGGAGACGCCGATGGAGGGCACCCAGATGTGGGTCGGTTCCTCCATGCCGTCCATGAGAGTCCCGGAGTGGATGCGCGAACCCGTCCGGTAGTTCACGCCGTACCCCACGACGGGCCAGCCGTAGTTGCGGCCGGGCTCGATCAGGTTCAGTTCATCGCCGCCCTGCGGGCCGTGCTCGTTCTGCCACAGGTCTCCCGTCTCCGGATGCACCGCCATGCCCTGCGCGTTGCGGTGGCCCCACGTCCATATTTCGGGGTGCACGTCCGCCTGGCCCACGAACGGATTGTCGTCTGGAACCCGGCCGTCGTCGTGGAGCCGGATTGTAGTCCCGTTGTGGTTCGACAGATCCTGGGCCGGGTGAGCCTCCAGGTCGCCCGCCGAAGGCCACTGCCGGTCGCCCAGCGTCATGAACAGGTAGCCGTCGTGGTCGAAGACCAGTCGCCCGCCCCACATCGAGCTCCGGTCCGTCCCGTTCCCGAAGGCGTCCGCGTGGAACAGTTCCTCGACATCCGTCAGCCGGTCGTTCTCGAACCGTCCCCGCACGATGGCGATCGCGCCCAGCGAATCCGGCCCCGGCTTCACGTAGCTGAGGTAGAGGAGCCGGTTCGTTGCGAAGTCCGGGTGGAGGATCGCGTCGCGCAGTCCGGCCTGCTCGAAGCCGCTCACGGAGCGGGCGCCGCGTCCGAGCGCCCGGATTGGCGGCAGACCCTCCACGGAGTCAGCAAGCAGAACCCCGTCGCGGATGATCCGGAGGCGGCCGGGACGCTCCGTCACGAGGAGGTCGCCTTCGGGCGTGAAGGCCATCGCGAACGGACGCACCAGGCCGTCGGCCACCTCCTCCACCCGGAAATCGTGCAGCGCGGTCCGGACGATGCCATCGTTGCCCTCTGGCGAGTCCGAACCGCCCGAATTGCACCCGGCGGTGAGCAGGAGGAGGATGGGTAAGCGGAAGTTGGGGGGATGATGCATATGGAGATCGCTCGTCGGTGCTGCCTGTAATGCAGTAACATAGCAGAGTGCGTCGCCCGACCTGCTACATTGAAGTGATGAGGCGCGAAAAACTCCCCCACGCCATGCTGTCGGGCTCGCACTGGACACCCCGAAGGTCGTCCCGTGACTGACCAAACCCTTCGGATTGTCGTCCTGGGGTCCGGTCGGATGGGCCGATCGATCGCCGCGCTCGCCCCTTCGCACGGCTTTGATGTCCTGGCCCAGTTCGGACGTCAGGATGTGGAGTCACGCCGCTTGGCGGTTCGAGACCGGATCGCCGAGGCGGATGTCGCGCTCGAATTCACCACGCCCGCGGCGGCGGCCTCCAACATTCGCATGTGCGTCGAGGCGGAGTGCTCCGTCGTCTCCGGCACGACCGGGTGGTCCGACCGGCTGCCGGCGATAGCGGCCTGGGTGAAGGAGCGCGGAGGAGCCCTCGTGTGGGCACCCAACTATTCCTTCGGGGCGGTCGCGCTGCAGTTGCTTGCGCGCAGCGCGGGCCGACTCTTCGCCAGAGCTGCGGAATTCGACACGCATGTAGTGGAGACGCATCACGCCGGCAAGCTGGACGCCCCTTCCGGCACGGCCATCGCCCTCGAAGCATCGCTGGGAGCGGCCTTGGGACGGAGTTCCGACACGACGTCGATCCGGACGGGGCACGTTGCCGGCATACACGAGGTACTGATCGACGGTCCCCACGAACGGCTGGTCCTCCGCCACGAAGCCCGTGGCAGTGGCGTATTCGCCGAGGGCGCGCTCAAGGCGGCGGCGTGGCTGCGTGGTCGAAAGGGAGTCTATACCATGCAGGATGTGCTCGCGGAAGAGTCGCTGTGAAGCACGAGATGCTCCGCGGATGCGGCACGGCGCTGGTGACGCCGTTCCGGGAATCGGGGGAGGTTGACGAGCCCGCGCTGCGGTCGCTGGTCGACTGGCAGATCGGGCAGGGTGTCGACTTCCTGGTGCCGGCCGGTTCGACCGGGGAGGCGGCGACGCTTGCGGGTGATGAGCACGAACGGGTTGTGGCGATTACGGTAGACCAGGCTGCCGGTCGCGTCCCGGTGGTGGCTGGAGCGGGGTCGAACAACACGGTCGAGGCGATCGATCTCTCGCTCCGGATTGCATCGACCGGGGTCACCCACCTGTTGCACGTCTCGCCGCCGTACAACCGCCCACAACAGCGGGGACTGATCCAGCACTTCAGCGCGGTCGCCGACGCGGCGCCCTGCCCGGTGGTACTCTACAACGTCCCGGGGCGCACCGGCGGCAACATCACCGCTGCGACCACTCTGGCCCTCGCCGAACACCCCAACATCGTCGGGACCAAGGAAGCGGCCGGCAACTGCGACCAGGTCGCGGAGATCGCCCGGCACAGGCCCGCCGGGTTCGCGCTGCTGTCCGGGGACGACTCGCTGACAGTGCCATTCATGGCGTTGGGTGCCGACGGTGTAATCTCCGTGGTGGCCAACGCCACCCCGCGCGCCATGGCGGAACTGGTGCGAGCGATGGCGTGCGGCGACCTGCCGCGCGCGCGGGCCTTGCACTACCGCCTCGCCGACTGGATGCGTGTCGCATTCGTGGAGTCCAACCCGGTGCCGGTCAAGGCGGCATTGTGGATGATGGGGCGCATCCATCCGCACGTCCGACTTCCGCTGGCTCCTCTGGCCGAGGCCAATCGCAAGGCTGTGGCAGAGGCAGTGCGGGGCACCAGCCGTGAGCCGTAGTGCATCCGCTCCAAAGCTGGGAGCAACGCTGGAACAGCGTATCGACGCGCTCTATGGTTGGCCCGCCGGCGAGGCTCTGCCGAAGGCCGCGGAAGAGGTCGTGGCCGAGCTGCTGGGGCGTCTGGAAGCGGGATCCTTGCGCTCCGCGGTGCGGAGGGACGATGGCTCCTGGGCGGCGGTGCCGTGGGTGAAGCGCGGCATCCTGGTGGCCTTCCGGAGCGGGCGCATCGCGCCGGTTGCCGCCCCCGGGGGAAGCCCGGTCGATGGTGAGGCACCATCCAGCTTCCTGGACAAGCACAATCTGCCCGTGCGGCGCTTCGGCGCCGGGGAGGGTGTTCGCGTGGTTCCAGGCGGCTCGGCGGTCCGCAGCGGTGCCTATCTGGGTCCAGGTGTGGTTTGCATGCCTCCCATGTACGTAAACGTGGGCGCCTGGGTGGGAGGGGGCAGCATGATCGACTCCCACGCCCTGGTGGGCTCGTGCGCGCAGATCGGAGAACGCGTACATCTGAGCGCAGCGGCCCAGATCGGCGGAGTCCTCGAACCCGTAGGGGCGTCCCCGGTGGTCATCGAGGACGACGTGCTGGTGGGGGGCAATTCGGGCGTCTACGAAGGGACCGTGGTTCGCCGTGGGGCGGTCCTGGCGGCGGGGGTCATCCTAACGCGAGGGACGCCGGTTTTCGACCTGGTACGTGAGAAGGTCTACCGAGCCGGTGCCTCCGGATCGCTCGAGATTCCCGAGGACGCCGTGGTAGTGCCGGGCGGTCGGGCGGTCGGCACCGCTTGGGGTCGGTCGCAGGGGCTTGCCCTTTATGCTCCGGTCATCGTGAAGTACCGGGACGCTGGAACGGATCTGGCGACCGCTCTGGAGGACAGTTTGCGATAGGCGGCACGCAACCGGAATGTGACTATCGCCGGCCGTGTTCGCGATGCTCGCAGCGCGCGCCCGCTTGCTTGCCGCGCCGCGCGGGCGCTTCACCCGTTCGTGACCCGGCACGGAGTGAAGGAAGTCTCCGACTATTTCGATTGCCGGTTGCGGTCCGGAGCGAACGACGGAGCCGTTCGTGTCATTGAAGCCCGTCGCTTCGGTCGACGCTCCGCTGAGTCGCAATACGGATGTTGCCCTGGTGGACGAGAACACTGCCTGTGTGATCAACTCGCATGAGTTTCTGGTCCAATGCCGCAACCGGGCGGGCTCCAGCGTCGGGGTGTTCGGGGGCGAGGGAGAAGGCCCAGGAGAGTTTCGCCGGCCGGCGTACGTTGAGCGCGGTCCGGCCGGTACCCTGGGGGTGTTCGATCTGGCCCTAGGGCGGATGACGGTCTTTGACGCGTCGGGCACTAGGCTGTCCGAGACAACACTGCCACCGGTCTTTTCTCCCGTGGGGCCTTTCGGAACGTCAGTAACGGGTCACTACTTCACCGTGCCGGAAGGCACCTCGGTCCCGATTGAAGTGGAACTGCCGTCAGGGGAAATCCTCTGGGAGTGGCGGGGCGTCAACGACTTGGTGGAGACCGAATGCGGAATGCTGGGTCCGGGGCTCCGGGGGCCTGATGGCGGGTATGTGTTCCGTGCGTGCGAAAGTCATCTCGTCTTCGTGCCAACGCGTGAGGCGGACCGCGCAACCGTGGTCAGTGCGCCGACCTACGTGCCGGAACTGCCGAACGAGCGCGATGTGGATGCGTACCGCGAGGATCTGGCGGCGATGGCAGGTGGGATGTCGATGCCGTCGTCGGCGATGACGCCCTATCTGGACAGCTTCCGGGAAGAGCCGAAGATGTGGTTCCTGGTGCCGCGGTCCCTGGCCTACGACGGTATGGGGCGACTCTGGGTCGCGACGACGCGGGACCGAGATGCGTTCTCCTACCTGGATGTCTATGTGGGTGTGGACTACGCGGGCACGGTGCGGATTCAGGACCGACTGGTCGGCTACGATCTCCTGGGTTCGACCATGGCAGCCTTGGTGGAGCGGACACCAGGGCCGGACGGAGTGGGGAATCGAGCGGTCGACTGGTACGAGATCGACGAGGTTCTCGGCGTTCCGCGTCCGTGATCATCTAGGGCACCGGAGCCCTGCCTCGGGCAGGTTCACCGCAATTCGCCAGCGGGTTACGGTTCTGTGAGGTTTTCTCGGCGACGAAGGATCGAGCTTGCCGACACCGGCAGTCAGAAGCTCACGCCACCGGGCGAGCGTGCATGGTTCGGGTGGGTGGGCGAGCTCCAGGTGTTCTGCCAGAAAGCCGAGACGCTTCACGACGGCTCCCGACCCGAAGCGATCCAGATAACCGGTCATGCGTACCCAATCCAGGTCGCCATCCGCCGCCAGCAGCGCTCTTGCCACCTCCTCCACACCACCGCAGAGGTCGGGTCGGTCGAGGCAGTCCAGGATGGTCTTCTCGCGGTCCGCGACCACGGCTGGCCCGCCGCGCAGGTAGTATCGGTGGCCTCCGAAGAGCTTTCCGGGCTTCACGCGGATGATTCGGAACCGCATTCCGAGAACCGTCGGTGTCCGGTTTTCCTTGCGGGATGTGGTCTGAACGTAGGTGAGGCGTGGGACCTGCTCGGTCAGGTTCCAGTAGGCGAGTGCCGACCAGTAGGAGACCATGCTGGGTCTCACCAGTGCTCCCGCGATGACGTGGGCGCTCTCAGTCCAGGTGCGCCCGGGTCCGGCCTCCAGCGGAACGATCAGGTACTTCCCCTTCGCGATGCGTTCCAGCCAGCCCTTTCGGACGAGGCGCTCCAGAGCGTCCCTCGTCGGTTTGCCTCGGCCCCGAACGGCATACGCGTCCGCGGTGGCGAAGACCGCCCTTCCTTCGGCTGCCAGCGTGGTCAGGAGAATGGACTCGGCGTGGCTCAGACTATTCATATGGTGATACGTGATTACCGTTTAGAACGGCGGTAACATCGTATCAAACTATCATTACCGAGAATCTGCGCAACCCTGCAGCTCAGTTCGCCGCCACCGATCCCACCGTCCTGAACCCCGGATCGTCCAGCGAGGCGAACGACAGCGCGGAGCGGTCGAGGAGGACGCCGCGCTGGATCACCGCAACGATGTCGCGGGTGGCCCCGATGTCCTCGGCCGGATTGCCGCGCACCACGACCAGGTCGGCAACCAGACCCGGCGCGATCGCCCCCCACTCGTCGCTCGCACCCATGAGGCGGGCCGCGCTGCCGGTTGCGGCCGTGATCGCCTGCACCGGGGTGAGCCCGGCCTCGACTAGAAGTTCCAGTTCGCGGTGGATCCCCTCTCCCTGAAAGACGCCGGGGTATGGCGCGTCGGTGCCCGCCACCACCAGCACGCCTGCGTCGTGCAGCCGCTTCACGTTGATCATGGCAGTCATGAGCCGCTCTTCGATGGCGGCCACGAGCTCGACCTCGTCAGTCGTGAGGGAGCGGGTGGCGTGCGCGCGCAGGTCATCGAGGAACCATGGCGGGGTGGTGGCCGCGATCAGCGGGTGGTCGAGGAATGCCAGGTCGCCCAGCCGCCGCCGCGCGAACGACTCGAGCACCGCCAGCGTGGTGATGTTAGCGGTGCCGCGCCCAACCATCGCCGCAATCTCGTCGTCGCTGAGCGGACCGGAGGGCGCATGGGCCCGCGCCGCGACACCCGACGCGACCGCCGCCGCGTAGTCGCCCCGCCACCCCAGGTCCACCACGACGGGCAGATCGTGGTCCGCGCCGGCACGCACCAGCGAATCCACCATCTCGGCGTCGAGCCCCGCGTATCCCTTGAGCACGTCGACACCCGCGGCCGCGAGCTGCCGGACGTGCGTGCGCATGGTTGCCGGCTCGAAGGTCGCATACGTGATGGGCGGCCAGATCGGCACCGGCCCGTCGACGAGCGGTCCCGCCATGTATATCCGGGGGCCGGGAAGGCGGCCCGCGTCGACCTCGGCCCGGATCTGCTGGATGTAGGGCAGCACGTTGCCGACATCGAGCACCGTGGTCACGCCCGCGTACAGGAGCGCATTCAGGTAGCGGCGGTAGCCGAGCATGTCGGTGCTGACGCCGTCCCAGCCGCCCACCATGTGCACGTGCATGTCGGCCAGCCCGGGCATCACCGTGCCGCCGGCCGCGTCGATCACGGTGGCTCCGTCGGGCACGGTCACTTGCGCAGCGGGCCCTGCGGCCGCGATCCGGTCGCCCTCGACGACCACCACGCCGTCCACGACCGGCTCGCCTCCCAGCCCGTCGATGATGACGGCGTTCGTCACGGCCACGGTGCCGCCCGCGGACGGGTCGTCGGTGGGCGCGGGTCCGCATGCTGTGGTGCTGAGCAGGACGGCCGCCTTGGCAAGAACGACGGTCGCCACCAGACGGCGGGTCGGCCGATTCGGGTCGCCTGTTGTGATGGTCATGGTCATCGTCCTGCAGCCTCCTCGAGCATGGCGTCCAATGTGGCCCGGTCGAGCCATTCCCCCCTCCGCACCACCCCGGCGATTCGGCGCGTGTTCCCGATCGCGGCCAGGGGATCGGCTTCCAGCAGCACCAGGTCGGCGGGACTCCCCTCCACCACCGTGCCCGCCCCCTCGCCACGACCCAGAAAGCGCGCCGGGAGGACCGTGGCGCTCTGCAACGCCTCATACGGAGACAACCCCGCGCCCACCAGCTCCTCCAGCTCCCGATGAAGCGCGAAGCCGAGCGGCGGGGTGTCGGTTCCGGCCATCACCGGCGCACCCACGCCCACCAGCGCGCGGATCAGCGAATCGGCCACCGCGAAACCGTCCATCGCGGCCTCGAAGTCGGCGGGGGTGAAGTTGCTCATCCACGGGATCGACATGCGCCGGGTGTAGAAGGTGCGCATGGCGTCGGTCATGTGGGATGCCTCTTCCGTGGCGAGGTAGGCCTCGACGAGGCGGTCAGGCTTCATGATCATGCGCACGGACAGCGTCGGGACGCTCCACGCGCCGGCGTCGCGGGTGCGCTCGGCGAGCCTCTGGATGCGCGACAGGTCGCCGTGCGCCCACGCCAGGGTGCGCGAGCGGAGGTCGGCGCCGGGCTGGTTGGGCGCGTCTTGCGGCACGAGGTGCCAGATGTAGCCGCGCAGGTGCTCGATGCTGCGCTGACCTGCGGCAAGCGCGCCGTCGAGGCCCACCTCGAAGGGGACGTGCCCGGCGACGGGTATGTCCAGCCGCTCCGCCTCGGCCACGATGCCGCGATACGCCGCCTCCGGGACGTTGTTGTAGACCTTGATGAAGTCGTAGCCGGCGGCGTGCTGCTCCTGGACCGCGCGGGCACCATCGACGCTGTCGTGCACGATCACGCGGCCGGCGGTGTCGATCACGGCCGCCAGCGCCGGCGGCGGCAACCCCTCGATGATCGTGCCGGCCGTGTGGATGTCGGGTCCGGCCAGTTCGCCGCGCGCGATCCGGTCGCGGAAGTCCAGCGTCGGCGGGCCGCCCCACAGCACGCGGATGCCGGTGACGCCGGTGGCGAGGAACCGGCCGAGCGCCGACGAGTCCTGGAAGTGCACGTGCATGTCGTTGAGGCCGGGGATCAGGAAGCGGTCCCGTCCGTCGACGCGCGTGGCGCCGTCGGGAACCTCCGCCTCGGCGGATGGCCGGACCGCGAGAACGCGGCCACCGCCGATCAGAACGGTCATGTCCGGCAGCGAGCGCTCGCTGTCCATCGGGATGACGGAGACGCCTTCGATGGCGAGCGTGGCCTGGTCGATGGAGGGGCGGGTCGCGGCGTCTTCGGCACTGCACGCGGCAACCAGTGCAACGAAAGGCGCGATTCTGGCGGCGAGCGGAGCGGATCCCTTTGTCATCGGCGGTCGGAGGGTTGAGGCGGCGGCCGAATCGGGGCGTGAAGGCAACATGGCCGTCCGACAAGCTGGCGGGCAAACGGCGCGTGGCGTAAACTCCCGACGACTGTTACAGGTTCGAGCTCCGGGAGAGCCAACATGAGAGACGCCAGACTGGTGGTTTTTGCCGGGGCGCTTGCCCTCGCGTGCGAAACTCCGCCTGCCGAGTCCGGAGACGCGGCCGGAGAAACCACCGAGGCCGGAGAGGCCACCGCCACCGCCGAGACACCCGCGGGCGCGCAACAGGACTCGGCGCAGGAGGCGCCCGACCCCGAGGCCGCGATCATCCGCCTCGACCCGAACGACCCGAACCTCGAGGTCTGGCGCGACCGGGACATCTCGAACGATCCGCCCCGCGAACCCGGACCGATCCAGGTGGGGTCCGTCCTGACCTTCTTCGGCCTTCCCATGGCCCGCACCATCGAGGATCTCGTCGCCGGCGAGGTCGAGGTGGCGTTCATGGGCGCGCCGGTCGACATGGGTGTCGGCTTCCGCGGCGCCGGCGAGGGGCCCAATGCGCTCCGGTCCATGCGGCGGAGCACCGGCAGCATGGAGACGATGATCAGCTGGCGACGCGAGCTCACGGCGGTCGACTACGGCAACGCGCCGATCGACAACCTCAGCACCGAGCGCAGCATGGAGCCGATCCGCCGCATGGTGCGCGAAATCGCCCAGACCGGGGCGATCCCGGTGATCATCGGCGGCGACCACTCGATCGAGTTCGCCAATGTGGCGGGACTCGCCGACGTCTACGGCCAGGAAAACGTCGGCGTGATCCACTTCGACGCCCACTACGACGCCGGCGGGACGCGGAGCGGCCACCTGATCTCGCACGCCCAGCCGGTGCGCCGACTCGTGGAGGAAGGCCACATCCTCGGCAGGAACTTCATCCAGGTGGGGCTGCGCGGCAGTTGGCCCGGCCCGGAAGGCTTCGAATGGATGCGCGAGAACGGTTTCCGCTACCACACCATGGCCGAGATCGACCGCGACGGCTGGGCCGCGGTCATGCAGCGGGTTCTCGACGAGGCCAACGACGGACCCCGGTACCTCCACGTCTCGTTCGACATCGACGTGATGGATCCCGCGTACACGTCCGGCACCGGCACACCCGTGCCGGGAGGCCTCACCCCCCGCGAGGTCTTCCCCATCGTGCGCGGGCTCTGCTCCGAGAACAACCTGGTGGGGTTCGACCTGGTGGAGCTGAACCCGCTGGTGGATCCCGGCTACACGACCGCCCTCAACGCCAAGCAGGTGGTGGACGAGTGCATGACGGGGGTTGCGCTACGGAAGCTGGGGCTGGGCAGCCGCGACTACCTCAGCCCGTTGACGAGGCGCGACGCGCGACGGTAGGATGAGCGCGCCGAACCCCTCCCGTCGAGACTTCCTCGCCGGCTCGGCCGCCCTGGCGGCGGGAACCCTGGCCTGCGAGTCGGAGGGAAGCGACGGGTCGCCGCCCGATTCGGAGGCGACGGCGCCCGAGCCCACATCACAGCCCGTCCCCAACATCACCGCCGCCACGCTCGCCGAGGCCGAAAAGCTGCACGGCGTCGCCTACACCGCCGACGAACGCGAACAGCTCCTCCAGTCGATCGACGGCCAGGTCGCCGGGATTCTCCAGCTTCGCGACGTTCCCCGCGAACTGAGCCTCCAGCCGGCCATCACCTTCGATCCGCGTCTGCCCGGGGTGTCCTATCCGGCGCAGGATAACCGGATCGAAATGTCCACCGGCGAGCCCACCCCGCTGCCGGACGACGAAGCCGACATCGCCTACGCCTCGGTACGCGAGCAGGCCCACTGGATCCGCACCGGCCAGATCACGAGCCGTCGGCTGACCGAGGTCTACCTCGCCCGCATCGAACGGCTCGCGCCAGACCTCTTCTGCTACATCACCGTCACCGCCGACCACGCGCTGAGGCAGGCCGACGAGTCCGACCGCGAGCTGGCCGCCGGCCGCCACCGGGGCGAGCTGCACGGCATCCCCTACGGCATCAAGGACTGCTTCGACACCGCCGGGATCCCCACCACCTGGGGCGCGACGCCCTTCCGGGACCAGATGCCCGACCGGGACGCCCGCATCGTCACCATGCTCCGCGAAGCCGGGGCCGTCCTCCTCGGCAAGCTCGCCACCGCGAGCCTCGCCAACGGCTACCGGTGGTACGGCGGAACGGTCCGCAACCCGTGGAACACCGAGGAGCACGCGGGGGGCTCCAGCGCCGGACCGGGATCGGCGACGGCGGCGGCGCTGTGCTCGTTCTCGATCGGGACCGACAGCCTGGGCTCGATCCTCAACCCCGCCGACCAGTGCGGCGTGGTCGGCCTGCGTGCGACCTTCGGGCGGGTGCCGACCGAGGGGGCCATGCCGCTGACACCCAGCCTCGACCGGATCGGCCCCCTCACCCGTCGCGTCGAGGACGCCGTCCCCGTCATGGCCGCGATCAACGGACCCGATCCGACATCGGCGTCCTCCATCCCCATGGGCTTCCACTACGACGCCCGCTTCGACCCCGCCGCCATTCGCGTGGGCTACTCGCCCGACTGGTTCCGCGAGATCGGGTTCGGGCCCGGTGCCTCGGTTCCCGTCGCCGACGCCCACCTCAACGCCCTGGAAGCGCTCCGCGAACTCGGCGTCGAGCTGGTCGAGGTGGCGCTGCCGCCGTTTCCCTACCAGGCGCTGATCCCCAACCTCTACGCCGAGGCCGCCGCCATCTACGAGGCGCTCACCCTCGATGGCCGCGACGACCAGCTGCCCCCGGAAGGCTGGCCCAACGCCTGGAGGCAGGTCCGGATGCTGTCGGCGGTCGACTACCTGCAGGCCGAGCGCCTCAGGCGGGGACTCATGCACGAGTTCCACCGCATCTACAGCGACGTGGACGCCCTCTTCGCGCCGACCTACGGCTCGTTCGAGCTGCTGATGGCCATGAACTACACCGGACACCCGGGGGTCACCCTGCGCGCCGGCCTCGACGAGAGCCCGACCCGAAGCGCGGGCCCGGTTCCGGACGATCCGCAGGGAGAGCCCCACACGATCACCCGCAATGTGGCTTTTCATGGCCGACTCTTCGAAGAGGGGAAGATCCTCGCGCTCGCCCGGGCGCTGGAGGAGCGGCTGGGAGTGGATGGCCACCGCCCGCCGATCGGGTAGGGAAGACCGCCAAGCCCCTTGGCCGTGCGGGTCGAGGGAACCGGCTCGCGCGGCTCGGCGGCCGGGCGCCTACTCCCCGGACCACCCCCGTGGAGGCCGTTCCGGCGGCCCGGGATCGGTCGGGATGACCAGCTCGAGCTCTGTGTAACGGGCGATCACCGCGAAATCACGGTCCCGTGCCAGGAGGGGGCGACCCTTGTCCACTGCGGTTGCCGCCACCAGGCAATCAACGCTCGACCGAATCGTGTATCCGGCCCGGCGACAGATGCGGTAGATGCGCGCGGCCTCCCGGTACACGCTGAGCGAATCGGGCTCCAGGATCTCGAAGCGCTTCAGGAGTTGCAGAAGCTCTAGGGCCTTGGCTTCGCTGTGACCACCCGAAAGCAACTCCATGACGACGGCCGCCGGGGTGGCAATGGGTTGGGCGGCTCGAAATCGGGATCTCAGGGCGAGGTGCGTGGGGCTACCCGTCTTGCGCAGGTATTCGACCCACGCCGAAGTGTCGACGATCACTCCTCGTCAAGCAGCCTGACCGGGTCGATCATCTCGATCGGGGGCTCGTTCCGTAACTCGTCCAAGTCTCCCTCCCACCCGAAGCCCTCCATCGCGAGCGCTTCCTCCTTGGTCATCGGGACGATCGACTGCCTGCAGACCGCCTCCTTCACGGCCGCAGACCAGTCGCGCAGATTGTAGCGCAGGCGCACGGCTTCCAGGTCCTCCTTCAACAACCTCACCTCGATCGTGACGTAGCGCAGAAACTCCGGCTTGATGGCGGAGTAGTGGGAGCGGGCCTCGCGCACGGCGGCCGCGCCGCCGCGCCGGTCGAGCTCCGCCGCGGCGCGCAGCGTGCGACGCACCCACGCGGACAACGTGACGTTGTTGCGCCCGGCTGCGTCGCGGGCCTCCTCGAGGTCGGCGTCGGACATCACGACCTGTAGTCTCTTACTCATGGTATGAGTATAACATACTCATCCTTGCCCGCAAGGTGCCCGGCGGGGCATCGTCTACACGCTCCAGCGGCAAGCCCGCATCGACGACTCACATCCGTGTCGCGTTGACCTCCTCCGCTGGTCCTCGCGCGGGATGGGAATCGCGCCGCCGCTCGCCTAAGGGGTGGTACGTTGAGCCTGCCGTTTGTACGTCAGAATGGGACCTTTAACGGGCCATGATGCGTCCATGACCTTCACCGTCGCTTGGATTGACCAGGATCAGGAAGCCCGCAAGCGGACCCACGAACTGCTTGGCCTCTTCAACCAGCCGGGATCTCGCGACGAGATGGGATTGGGCACGATCCGCGACGCCTTCTCCAACCTGCTGTTCCCCGGAACCAACACCGCTCAGACGCGGCTGCGCTTCTCCCTCATAGTGCCGTGGGTCTATCGCGCGCTGGAACGGGAGAGGATGTCCCGCGGCGACTTCCGGCGACTGGGTAGGGAGCGCGAGCTGGACGTGCTTGAGCACTTGTGGGCGACGAGCGAGGACGGCGTGTACGGAAGGCGCTCCAGACGCAGGCTCAAGGGGCTCCCGAGCTGGTACTTCGGACTGGGCGATGCTTGGGGGTTGCGGGTGCGCGCCGCTGGCAGCGGCAGTGGGGCGCGGACGTGGCACGCAGGGCTGCCGGCACCCCCTCGCGGGTTTCCGAAGCTGGACACGCTGTCGCTCACCGCAACCGAGGCCGAGTACCTACAGGATCGGGTGGCGCAGTCGCTGCCGCACAGCCTGCTGGCGCACCTCTTCAGGCGGACGAGGGCGGAGAACGCCGGGGAGGCGGACCGGTGTCGATTCGTATGGCAGCATCCGGGCTACGCGGGTCTTGCGCCCGAGCACAAGGCGCAGGTCGGGCATGCCCGGCTGTTCTCCGAAGTGATCTACGGCGCGCCGGTGCTCTACAACCTGCTGCTGGCGCGGAGGGTCCATGCCGGGACGCGAGGGCAGGAACTGGCGGGCGGCGAAGAGAAGGTCGCCGACTACGAGGGCCGGCTGGCGGAGTGGTCGCGGGGGCTGGATCGTTCGGCGCTGGCGGCCTGGTCGGTGGACGACTTCTGGGAGACCGTCGCCGGCACCGCACGGATCAACCGCCATACGAGGGCGTTCGTGAGCGAGTGGATGGCTTTGGTCAAGGCGGGTGTTCTTGATGTGCAAGAGCATGGCGCTCCGGCGGACGACTCTGAAGCGGCCACGCTGGTTCGCCGCCGCGAGAAGGCGCTCAAGGGCGTGCGTTCGCGCTTCCGCAACGAGAAGATGCTGGCTGAGTGGGGAGGAGGGTCGGGGATGGGTCGGATGGATTACCGCTGGCCGGTGGTGCGCCGATTCCTGCGGGAGCTGGGTGAGGGGCTGGGGGCTACCGCATGACGCTGCTCGATCCGCATCGGGACCGCACGCTCTACACGCGGGCGCTCACCCCGCCGCCGGGCTGTCGCTTCGACTGCGCGGTGGCGCTCACGTACTCGCTCAACTTGGACATGCTGCTCGCCGTGCCGTTGCATCTGCTCCTTCACGCGGGGGACCGCCCGGATTCCGAACTCCTCGCCGACCCGGTGGCGCTCCTGTACGGACTGCGGCAGACGACCGACCGGATCACGATCTTCCATCAGCGTGGCGGAATACACCCGCCCCGGCGGAGCAACGTCCTCTACTCCATGCTGGAGGACTCGCTGCATGCGGCTGCGCCCCGCGGCGGCGGCATCTTTCACCCCAAGGTGTGGGTGCTCAGGTTCCTGCCGGCGGATGATGGCCATGCGGACGGAGGGGCGGGCCAGCTCATCCGTCTGGCCGTCATGTCCCGCAATCTGACCGGCGACCACTCGTGGGACGTGTCCGTGATGGCGCAGGGCCATCCCCGAGGCGACGCCGTGCCGGAGAACGCGGAGTTGGTGACCCTGTTCCGGGCTTTGCCTGATATGGCCCCGACCCTGCCCAAGGACCGCGCCGACCAGATCGACTCGCTGGCGGGCGACGTGGAACGCACCGTCTGGGAACTCCCCGGTCACGTGGACGAGCTCCGCCTGCACGCCATCGGCCCGGGTCTCAAGGAGTGGCGGCCTCCGAGGTCACGGCGGCTGGTGGTGATGTCGCCGTTCTGTACACCGAACGCGCTGTTCGAGATGGCGCGCCGGAGCGACTTGCCGCCGACGCTTGTCTCGCGCCCCGAGGAGTTGGCCCGCATTCACCACCAAGCGCCTGCCGCGCTGGAACGCTTCGAGCGGTGCCTGGTGCTGAGCGAACTGCTGGACGGTAGCCTCCACGCGAAGGTGTACCTGTGCGAGGTGGCCGGCCGGACGCGGCTGTTTGTGGGGTCGATCAACGCCACGCATCACGGGAGCGGCGGCGTGGAGGTTATGGCGGAGCTGGTCGGACGGCCGGAGGCGCTGGGAACGGCCGAGACGTTGCTGGGCGACGACGGACTCGGGGCGCTGCTGGAGGATTTCGTTCCCCCGGACGGCCCGGGCCCCGACCACGCCCTCGACCGGAACAAGAGGATCCTCGAAGATGCCTGCGAGGCGGTGGCGGCCGCCGACCTGCGCCTGATCTGCCGCCGGGGAGATGGCGACGAGGGGGACCGCTGGGATCTCCAACTCCGTAGCGCCCGCCCAATCGATCTGTCGTCCGACCTCGAGGTCAGGGTCTGGCCGATCACGCTGCCACGCAAGCGCGCAGCGGACGGTGGTCCTCTTCTGAACGGCGGCGATATCGCCTTCGCGCCGATGGACATCGCGCAGGTCACCCGCTTCGTCGCCTTCAGAGTCGGCTTGAGCGAGAAGCATCCCGAGGTCGCGCCGGAGGTCTTTGTGCTGTGTGTCCCTGCCGACGGACTTCCCGTTCGCGAGCGCATCAGAGAGATCGAGAACCGAATAGTCCGTTCCCAGCGCGGCTTCCTGCGCTACATCCTCTTTCTCCTGGGCGCGTTCGACCCTTACGACGAAGGAGCCCCACACGACAACGACAGGGCGGTCAACGGGGGTACGGGAGCGGGTGTGGGAGGCTCCGGCTTCGCCTCCCTCCCTCTGCTCGAAGAGATGACGCGAGCCTACTGCCGCGACCCCGCGCGACTGGACACGGTGCGTCGCCTGATCCGACACCTGCGCGAGTCGGACCATGGGGGAGACGCCGACGTCATCCCCGACGAGTTCATTCGGCTGTGGGACACCTTCGAAGCCGCGCTGGAGGCAGACCCGTGACCGACCCCCGGCGCAGCGCGGACCAGGCGCTCGGCATCCTCAAGGACTTCCAGCGCCGCACCGTGGACTACGTCTTCCAGCGTCTCTGGCTGGACGACGACCCTGCCCACCGATTCCTGGTCGCCGACGAGGTGGGGCTGGGCAAGACCCTGGTTGCTCGCGGCATCGTCGCCCGGACTCTGGAGCACCTTTGGGACCGGGTGGGTCGGATCGACATCGTGTACATTTGCTCCAACCAGTCGATCGCGCGCCAGAACGTCCGGCGGCTGAGCGTCGAGGGGCTTCCGCACGCGGTGCTGCCGTCGCGTCTCACGCTGCTTCCGGCGCATGTGCGCAACCTGAATGCGCACAAGGTCAACTTCATCAGTCTGACCCCGGGCACGTCGCTCAACACCACGCGGGCCAACCGGGGCGGAGTCATCGGGGAGCGGCTCGTCCTGTGGCAGATGCTCAAGCGGCTCAGCCACCCGCGCGGGCGGCCTGCCATGACGTGGACCCGGCCGACCAAGCCGCCCCAGACGACCGACCATCGGCCGATCGGCGCGCCGCCTCGAATCGCTCCCGC
Organism: Longimicrobiales bacterium; assembly: GCA_963662845.2. Lineage (GTDB taxonomy): Bacteria > Gemmatimonadota > Gemmatimonadetes > Longimicrobiales > Gaopeijiaceae > Bin94. Next base: position 745,714 of record CAXXCM010000008.1, read on the forward strand.
GCTCAACCGGCGCGGCCTCTACCGGCTCCTCCAGTGCGGAGTCGGCGACAAGAGCTACCGCTCGCACATGCGGTGGAACCTGCCGACGGTGGACAACGGCCTCACCGACGCCTTCCTGGCCCGGCTCTTGGAGGACGGCAAGCTCTACCGCAAACTCTTGGACTTCTGCGAGGCTTTCGCGCGGGGCGAGCGGTGCGACCAGTACTGGATGGTCGGCCGGTTGCGCGGCATGCTCGCAAGCGTCTGTATTCGCGCGCTTGAGCCCGATCTGATCATCCTGGACGAATTCCAGCGCTTCCGCAGCCTCCTGGATTCGGAGAGTCCCGCCGCCCGCCTAACCCGCCAGCTCCTCGACTTCCACTACGACCGGGGCGCTCCCGAAGCGGGCCTCCGGACACGGGTCCTGCTTCTGTCAGCCACGCCGTACAAGATGCTGACCCTCTACGGCGAGGACGGCGAGGACCACTACGCCGACTTCCTGCGCACCTGCCGGTTCCTCTGCGAAGACGACGAGGAGACCATGCGGGGGCTGCGCACGGCCATCAGGCGCTACCGTCTGGGGCTGCTCGATGGTGCCGCCGGAAACGCTGAAATGGAGGAGGCGCGCCGCGATCTCGAAGGCCGTCTGCTGCGTCACATGGTGCGTACCGAGCGGGTGCGGGCCACCGCCGACAGCGATGCCATGCTTCGCGGACGCCCGTCCGAGCCCGCGCTTCGGCCTGAGGACCTTCGCCAGGCGCGCACCGTCTTCCGCGTGGCCGCCAGCTTGAACGCACGCGACCCCATTCAGTACTGGAAGTCGGCCCCCTTCCTGCTCAACGTGATGCGGGGCTACAAGCTCAAGGAGCGGCTGCGGGAGCGGGTCGCGGATCCGCCGCCCGGGCTGACCGAGGCCGTGCGCGACGGGGACGCTTCGCTGCTCAAGCGAGACGCTGTGGAGCGGTATGCCCCGATCGAGCCTGCCAACCCCCGTCTGCGCCAGTTGCTGGACGAAACGGTGGGTCAGGGGCAGTGGAAGTGGCTGTGGATGCCGCCCGCGCTGCCTTACCTGGAGCCCGGCGGTCCGTACGCCGACACCGGCCAGACCACCAAGGCTCTCGTCTTCTCGTCCTGGAACGTGGTGCCCGACGCCATCGCCGCGCTCTGTTCCTACGAGGTCAGCCGTCTCATGCTGGAGCGGGAGTCGGGCCGCGCGGACCACCCGGCCTACTCGGAACTCCACCGCTCACGCGCCCGCCTGCTGGACTTTCCCATGGGCAGGGATTCGGGCGAGCCCCGGCACGGAGACGACTCCGCGCGGCGGGATCGACCGGGCGCCATGAACATTCTGCCTCTGTTCTACCCGAGCCCGTCGCTGTCCGAAGCCGGAGATCCGTTGAGCCTTGCCGGGGAACGCGGAGTCCCGGTTACGTCCGGTAAGGCTCTGGAGGCGGTGATGGAGCGGCTGAGACGGCGCTTCCACGATGCCGGCGTCGTCGTTCGCGCGGATGCGTCCGGCGAGGTCCGAGTCGGCCAGACGGACCAGCGCTGGTACTGGGTCGCGCCCGCCATGCTCGACCGCGTGCTCCATCCGGGCGTCCGGGACTGGGTGAGAGCCGAGGACGGCTGGCCCTCCGCCAACTCCGGTGGTGCCGAAAACCGGGGATTCCGCCTGCACGTCGCCGAGTTCGGTCGCGCAATGGCCGGGCAACCGGATCTCGGAGAGCCTATGGGCGCGCCGCCCGAAGACCTTTTTCGAGTGCTGGCCCTGGTGGCGCTCGCCGGTCCGGGCGTGTGCGCGCACCGCGCGCTCCGGCGGATCGCCGACATGCCGCCGACTTCACCTGCGCTGCTTGCCGGGGCGTCTCGCATTGCCCATGGTCTGCGCGGCACCTTCAACATGCCCGAGTGCATCTCCCTGGTCCGGGCCCTCGATGACGAGTTGAAGGAACGGCCGGCGCAGACGCCGCGCCCGCCACGCGATCACCACACCCGGTACTGGGAGTTGGTGCTGCACTACGCCCTCGCCGGAAATCTCCAGGCCGTGCTCGACGAGTACGCCCACGTGCTGGAGGAATCGCTGGGGCTGATGGGCCATGCGGCTGCGGATCGCGTAGACGGTATTTCCAAGGAGATGGTCGAGGCGCTGTCCATACGCACGTCGCAGGTGCGGATCGACGACATCCGCTGCGCGGGACCCGGCAAGCCGATCGAGATGAGTCCCTTCAACATGCGCACCCGTTTCGCGCTTCGTTTCGGTGACCTGCAGAGCGAGCGCGGCGAGAGCGTCCAGCGCGCCGACACCGTGAGGAAGGCGTTCAACTCGCCGTTCCGGCCCTTTATACTCGCCACCACCTCAATCGGTCAGGAGGGCCTCGATTTCCACACCTACTGCCACGCGGTCTACCACTGGAACCTGCCGCGGAACCCCGTGGACATGGAGCAGCGCGAGGGACGCGTTCATCGCTACAAGGGCCACGCGGTGCGCAAGAACGTGGCCGAACGGTACAGCGGCGACGCCTATCACAGTACTCGCAGCGGAGCCGCATACTCCGCTCGCGATCCGTGGAAGGTCCTGTTCCGGCGCGCCAGAGAGGAGCGTCCACCGGACTCCAATGACCTAGTGCCCTACTGGATCTTCGAGCATGGCGACGCCCGCGTGGAGCGACGTGTTCCCATGCCTCCCTTCAGCAGTGAAGTGGACCAGCTTCATCGGCTGCTCGGCAGCCTCGCCGTCTACCGCCTGGCCTTCGGGCAACCCCGCCAAGAGGACCTTGTCGAGTACCTGCGCAGAGTGCAGCACAAGGATGCCGACGCGGTGGACCTGAACCGGTTTCGGATATCGCTGCGACCGCCCAGGGTGAACTGAGCGATAACCCGTCGGCGCGAAGGCGATAATCGACCCGCCAAGCTCTTCTGGAGGTCGGGCGGGTGAACGCCTTGTGCCACCCGGCATTATGCGTTACGACGACCGCTTCGAGGTCACGTCAACCGGTTCGTTGCACTTCGGACTGACTCCGGCAGGAGACCGCGGACTGGCAGTGTCTACCGGTCGCGGCTGACCGGGTCGATCATCTCGATCGGGGGCTCGTTCCGCATCTCGTCGAGGTCACCTTCCCACCCGAAACCTCGCATCGCGAGCGCTTCCTCCTTGGTCATCGGGACGATCGACTGCCTGCAGACCGCCTCCTTCACCGCCGCAGACCAGTCGCGCAGGTCGTAGCGCCTGCGCACGGCTTCCAGATGGTCCTCCGGCAGCCTCACCTCGATCGTGACGTAGCGCAGGAACTCCGGCTTGATGGCGGAGTAGTGGGAGCGGGCCTGCGCACGGCGGCACTTCCTCAAGGTCGGCGTCGGGCATCACGACGTGTAATCTCTTACTCATGATATGAGTATATCATACTCATCTTTGCCCGCAAGGTTCCTCGTGTGGCATCGTGTCGGGAGCGCCACGCATCCCGGCGGTGGTGCCGCCCCACGCCCAGCACTCCGGAGTACAACCATGAAGCGCCGCACCGTCCCGTTCGCCGCGAGTATTCTGCTCGCCCTCGCCCCCCTCGCCCTCGCCGCGCTCACCGCCTCGCCCGCGCAGGCCCAGCGCTTCTCGATCGCCGACGTGCTCAGTCCCGGCTACCCGGTGCAGCTGGTCGCGGCGAAGGACGCCGACCGGATCGCCTGGATCGAGTACGAGGAGGGACGGCGCAACGTCTACACGGCGGCGGCCCCGGGCTTCGAGCCGGTGCGCCTCACTCGCTACGAGGACGACGACGGCCGCGACCTTTCCACTCTGCACATCTCCGACGACGGGTCCACCCTGGTCTTCCTGCGCGGGCACACGCCCAACCGGGAGGGCTGGATCGCGAACCCGGCCAGCGATCCGCGCGGCGCCGAGCGCGCGGTGTGGGCGGTGAGCACGGCGGGTGGCGAGCCCTGGCGCGTCGTCGAGGCATGGAACGTGGCGCTCTCTCCCGACGGCGAGTGGGTCGCGTACGCGAAGGACGGCGCGATCTACCGCGCCCCGGTCAACCCGGGTGTGACGACGACCGAGCCGCAGCGCCCGCTCTTCAGCGTCTTCGGCAGCCAGGGCAGCCCGGTCTGGTCGCCCGATTCGCGGAAGCTCGCCTTCGTGAGCGACCGGGAGGATCACAGCTTCGTCGGCGTCTACGACACGGACAACCCGGGAATCACGTACCTGGGGCCGGCGGTGGACCGCGACACCAGCCCGACGTGGTCGCCCGACGGGACGAGGGTCGCGTTCATCCGCAGGCCGGGACTGCCTTTCGGCGCGAGGGCCGACCTAGGCGACGCGAACCCGGACGACCTGCCGGACGGCATGACCGAGGCGCGCTTCTCGGGTGGCCACGACTTCTCGATCTGGGTGGGCGACGTGCGCACGGGCGAAGCGCGCGAGGTGTGGCACAACACGGCCGACGACGAGATCCACCGCGAGGTGCGTTCGGTGATCTGGGCCGGCGACCACATCATCTACCAGGCCGAGCCGGGCGGGTGGCGGCGGTACTACTCGGTGGCGGCTTCGGGCGGCACCTCCACACCGGCGGAGCTCACCCCCGGCGACGGCATCGCGGAGTACATCTCGCTCTCGCCCGATGGGCGCACGCTGTTCTACGCGACGAACGCCGGCGACATCGACCGACGCCATCTCTGGCGCGTTCCCACGTCGGGTGGAACGGCGCGGCAGCTCACCCACGGCAACGGCATCGAGACCTATCCCGCCGCGCTTGCGTCGGGCAGCCACGTCGCGGTGATGTACGCGGACGCCAGCCAGCCGTTGACCGTCGCGGTGGTGCCGGCCGAAGGCGGTGAGGCGCGGACGATCCGCGAGCTTCCCGATCGCTACCCGCTCGACCTTCACGTCGTGCCGGAGGCCGTCACCCTGGAGGCAGAGGACGGCTTCGAGTTCTACAACCAGCTCTTCCTGCCCCCCGATCTGCGGCCCGGCGAGAAGCGGCCCGCGATGATCTTCATCCACGGCGGGTCACGTCGGCAGATGCTGCTCGGCTATCACTACATGCACTTCTACCACATGGCCTACGCCATGAACCAGTACTTCGCGAACAAGGGCTACGTGGTGCTGTCGGTGAACTACCGCAGCGGCATCGGGTACGGCCGCGAGTTCCGCAACGCGCCGGGGCGGGGGCGGCTGGGCAACACCGAGTACCGCGACATCAAGGCCGCCGGCGAGTACCTGCGCGACCGGACCGACGTGGATCCGGACCGGATCGGGCTCTGGGGGCTGTCGTACGGCGGGATTCTGACGGCGCAGGGACTGGCGCGCGATTCCGATCTGTTCGCGGCGGGCGTCGACATCGCCGGGGTCCACCTGTGGGGCAACTCGATCGACCCTGAATCGGTGTCATACCGGGCCTCGTCGGTGTCGGAGGTGGAGAACTGGACGTCGCCCGTCCTGCTGATCCACGGCGACGACGACCGCAACGTGGAGTTTTCGCAGACGGTGGGGCTGGTCCAGCTGCTGCGGGCGCAGGGGGTGCCGCACGAACTGATCGTCTTCCCCGACGACGTGCACGACTTCCTGCTGCACGAGCGCTGGCTGATCACCTTCGACGCGACCGACGACTTCTTCGACCGCCACATGGGCGGCAGCGAGGCGGTGACGGAGGGAGGGAGGCGGTAGGCCACAGTGACGACTTGCTGACCGTGAGGGTTAGGCTTGATCCTCGTACCAAGGCCACGGGGATTGCCCGTCGAGCGGAATCAGACGCGTGTGATCTGGACCACTCTTCGCGGCCCCTACACCTTCCAAGTCAGTCAAAGGAGCGAGCACGGTGGCATCCCACCTCACAACGGACGAGATTCGCAAAGCCCTATCCCAAGGCGAGGGGCAATTCCGAGAGTTCAAGTCTGCTTGGGACCGGGGGTTCGACCCGCCGAAGAAGCTCAACTGGAAGCGAGTTAGGGACAAGATCGCCGATGTGGTGGCGGCGTTCGCCAACGCCGATGGCGGCATTCTCTTCGTAGGTGTGGAGGATGACGGTCAGCCGAGCGGGCACGGCTACTCGGACCAAGCCGTGGCGGGACTCCTCGAAGTGCCAGAAAACCGTCTGCAGCCGGAGGTCCGCTGCCGAACCGGGCGGATCGACATCGACGGCAGGCAGGTGCTTGTTTTCGAAGTCCCTCGGTCTGCCGAGGCCATCATGGTCGTCGCCGATGGATTCCCGTACAGGGTCGGTGCCCAGATTCTGCGCGAACCCCAGGAACTCATCAACCAGCGGAAACAAGCGTTGCGGGTGGTTGGATACGAGCAGCGGTTTCGCCCGGAAGCCACGCTCGACCATCTTGACCTCGAGCTGGCGGAGCGATTCCTGGACCGGACGCCGGTGGGCTCGCGGCCGATCGAGGAGGTGCTTGAGTACTACGGTCTCATCGAAAGGCACCTCGCGAATTGGAAGATCACCAACGCCGGACTACTTCTCTTCTGTCGTCGTCCTGCCCTCAGATGGCACCCGCGAGCGGGAGTGCGGGTGTTCCGCGTGGCGGGAGAGGAGCGGCTTCACGGAAGGGACCGCAACGTCACCCAAGTTGGGCGAGCTGATCCGCCACTGGCGATGGCACTGCAGGAAGCCAGACGCCTGGTCGGTGCGCAGGTAGGCCGCACCGAAGAGCTAAACGGACTCTTTTTCGACGATGTGCCGGAGTATCCGGACATCGCGTGGCAGGAGACAATTGTTAACGCGATCGCTCATCGCGACTACGAGGTCACAAGCCGCGAGACGGAGGTCTGGTTCTACAAGGACCGGGTGGAGATGTCCAATCCGGGAGATCTAATCGCGCCGGTGACCTTGGAGCGCCTCCAAGCAGGCGATCCCGCCCACGGGACGCGGAATCCCATGCTCGTCCGGGTGCTTGCCGACGCCGGTGCCATGCGGGACGAAGGCGAGGGCATCGCACGCATCTTCAGCGAGATGGCGGATCGCGAGCTACCGATGCCGGGAATCGCGTGCGACCATGGTGTGTTCAGCATCACTCTCTACGGAGAGGGAGGCCGCTCACAGTAGGATTGCTACCACGGCCCGCCAGCCTTCGCCCTCAACAAGTTCATCGTCCGTTCCGAGATGGCCTCGTACCTTCGCTGCAGCCAGCGATTGGACCGCAGGACGCGGTGATACCCTTGCGCCAGCAGATGGTTCTTCAACGGGCTGTCGCGGTACGTGTCGTTCTCGATCCGTTTCAGCAAGAGCGCGGCGAGGCTACCCCCATCGGCCATGTAGTCCTCCAGCAGCTCGAGCTCCGACACAGCAAGCACCTGCAGGGGCTGCGCTTTGCCGTGCGTCAGGGCGTTGCTCGTGGCGATGGCCCGCTCGATCGCCTGGTAGAGGAACCCTTCCACGGGCAGCATGTCGAGCGTGACCACCAGCGGCAGGTAGCGGGTCACGTTACTCGGCTGGACTAGGCTTCCGAGACATCCGTCCTCGATGGCCTGGATCGTGTTGTCGAACTGCTTGGCAGCCGTGCCGAAGATCTTGGCCACCTTGCTGCGCAATCCGCCGATGTCGCCCTTGGCCCTGACTCCATAGGGGAGAAGCGTGGCCTTGTATTCAAGCAGGAGAACGGTATCGCCGTAGAGGATGACGCCATCACAGGCCTTCAGCTTGGCCGGGATCATGCGCCGCAGCGTTCTGTCGTCCACAAAGCGCCCGGCCGAAGTTGGGAACACCCGCCGGAACAGTGCCTCCACATAGTCTCCAAAGACGCGGCCAGCGTAGGTCAGGTAACCGTCGCGCTTCGCCTTGTCGTTCCCCTCGGTGCGCTGGAGAAACACATGGTGTAGCCCGGCAGTGAGCTTCCAACGGAGCAACTGCACCGAGGGGCAGTACAGGCGTCCTTCGAGGCTCACCAAGGGCCAGCGGTCCAGTGGATTGATGTCGTAGGGCAGCAACGCCCGGGGTCCGCAACCTCGGTCGCGAAGCGTCTTGCGTGCCTCCCCCGAATCCACCGCAAACAGCTTCTGGATGCCCCCGATCTCTGTTTCGGCAAGGTTGAGCGCGGACGTGTACGTTTTGAGGCTGAGCGGACCGGGCGGTCGGTCGGACTTGCGATCCACTGTCCGCCAGTTCGCAAAGAGCGCCATTCCCATGGCCCATGCGAAGTCCGGGTCGAGTCCCGTGATCTCCTCGAATCGCTGCCGCAGATCAATGGCCGTGTGGTCGGGATCGACGGGGAGGCCATCTGGAATGTAAAGGTCGTGCGACCGGACGAGGGCGTGCTTGAAGTTGTCGGAAGCGTTGAACACACCGTTCATGACGACGAACCTGAGCCAAGCGTCCGCACCGCGAGAAGATCGGACATCCGTGGTGAGTCCTACGGCCTCCTCCCGGTCGATCAGATCGGCCGCCATAATCAGTGCCTCGCCGACAGGCTGGAGGGACCGACTGGAGCGCTCGGTCACGTGCGGGCAGACGAGGAGCGCGATCTTCGCGATTGCGACCACCTGTGGTTCGGTGAAGAAAAGCGGCAGGTCGACGACTCCCTCGAGCTTCAGTCGCTCCCAGTAGTCCTGAAAGGCCCGACCGACCCTCTGCGGATCTTGGAACAGCGCCTGTACGATGCGGGGCTGGCTCTTGAGCGGCTCGTATGAGTTGAGGATCGCGCTAACTCCGCCCAGCACGACCAGCACCTGTCCCAGCCCGAATCTGGACAGACGATCCGCGACGTCCTGCCACGTGGGTTTCTGCCCGTAGACATCCTGCCACGTTCCGCGAATGCGGAACCACTCTGCCCCTGACAGTCGATGGGGCGTCGCAAGCCGGTCGGGCAGGAGGAGTCCGGTCTCGGCGGATCGCACGAAACCGTCCGCGGCGCGGGGGCCCGGAGCGAGATCTCTCACGCCTTTCTGTCGAGTCATTTCTTCCTAATCATTGCGGGCCCGAGCGGGCGTGCCCGCTCTGCTGCGGCCGTTCGCAACGGTGGGTTCGGGTGGGTCGCACATTTCGCGACTCGCCGACAAGCCTGCAGGTAACGTAACGGGCTGGTCTTCACCAGTGGGACGACCACCGGTACGCCAACTCCCGAGGGCTTTCAGAACCCGTCGGACTTCCCCTAACTTTATCCTCGGACTGTCGGGGGAGTAGGATCACTGCAAGTTTCGGATATCGCCATGGGGATTCCCTCAGCGTATCGGGCTGGATACCTGAAGGCCCGTGAGCTGTATCCTGAACCTGCGGACGCCTACATCCGTCATACGACCGAAGGTGATCCACTGGCGGACGCGGTGGTCGAGGAGCTTGCGGAAGTGCGGCCCGACGAGGTCCATGCGATGATCGCCAGGGCGCTGGACGATCCGACGGCACCGCTTCCGGACGTTGCGGATTCGCTACGCGAGTTCGTCGCCCAGGCCAGGACTGTGCCGGATTGGTACGATCCCAGACGCGCCATGACCGCGTCCAGGGCATTTCTGCGCAATTCCGACATCGTCCTTGCGGCCCTGGTGGGCGGAAGTATCGTGGAGGGGTTTTCCACGCTGATCAGCAAATCCTTTCGCATTCGCGGGCGGGTGACGCAGGCAGGTGTCCGCCGCCTCAAGCAGAACGGCATGCAATTGGTCGAGCAGTACCTCCCCGGAGGAATGGATCCCGGAGGCGATGGATGGCGGCTGACCCTCCGCACTCGACTGGTGCACGCTCAATCCAGATACTTCCTTGCCCGTTCGGACGAATGGAACCAGGAGAAGTACGGCCTGCCGATCAGCGCCGCACATGTGCTTCTGGCCGGCGCTGCCTTCTCAGGTCGCCTTATGCGGCACGTCGCGGCGCTTGGCGGTGACTTCACGGACGAGGAGCGCGAGGCCTACGTGCACGTCTGGAGATACACGGGACTGCTGATCGGCATTCCCGAAGAAATCCTCTTCCACGACCATGCCTCGGCGCTGCGCGCGTTCGAGATCGGCTCGATGTGCGAACCGCCTGCGGACGAGGATGCGATCATCATGGCCAACAGCATCGTGAACAGCGCTCCAGTCATCATCGGCGTCAGTGAACCGAGCGAACGCAGGAAGATGGCGCGGGTCGTGACCCAGGCCTCCAGGGAGTTGATCGGCGACGCACTGGCCGATGCCTTCCTTTTCCCAGCCCAACGCCGTAAGGTGATCCCTTGGATGCGATTGAAGAACCGTGGCCGACCGATCGTCCGGAAGATCCTGCCCCGGTGGTCGAAGGCACGGGATCTGGCCCGCTTCACCGAACTCATGGAGTTCGCCAGCGTGGACGAGATTGAATACTCATACAAGCTCCCCACCTCGCTCCACGACGAGGATTCCTCGGACTGGTAGAAAGGCTGGTTGATGGCCCGCAACGCCGGTGGAGCCGACCAGCCGATCGCGACGGGCGACCGCGCCGGGCCGATCGCCTTCATGGCCCGAAACAGCGTGGCCGCCAACGTGCTGATGCTGTTCCTGGTCCTCGCGGGTCTGGCGGCGGCCAGGAACCTGGTTCAGGAGGTGCTTCCGGAGCTGTCTTTGGATCAGGTCCAGGTTCTTGTCCTCTATCCCGGGGCGACGCCCGGGGAGATCGAGGAGTCGGTCGTCGAGAGGATCGAGGAGCAGATCCGGGGCGTTGAGGGGCTCGACCGGATAGAGGCAACCGCTTCCGAGGGTTTCGGCTCCGTGGTCGCGCGGTTCAAGTCGCGCACCGACATCAACCGGGCGCTCAATGAAGTCAAGGCCGAAGTCGATCGCATCATCACCTTTCCCGAGGAGGCCGAGCGGCCTCAGGTGCGCGAGATCACGAGTCGCCAGAACGTGATTCGGCTTCTTGTCCATGGCAACGTCTCGGAGCGTGCCCTCAAGGAACTGGCATACGACATCGAGGAGGGAATCTCATCTCTGCCGGAGGTGTCGCTGGCCGAAGTCAGCGGTGCGCGCCCCTACGAGGTATCCATCGAAGTGCCGCAGAGCCGGCTGAGGGCGTTGGGTCTCACGCTCGACGATGTCGCTTCGGCGGTGCGACAGGGTTCGATGGAGCTGTCCGCCGGCAGGATCTCCACGGGCGGGGAAGAAATCCTCATCCGTGCGCTCGGGCGGAACTACGATCAGCGAGACTTCGAAGACATCATCGTTCTCACACGCGCGGACGGGACATCGGTGCGCCTGCGTGAGATCGCGACCGTGCGGGACGGGTTCGCGGACACCGATCTCAGCGTGCGCTACAACGGGCAGCGCGCGGTTGGAATCGACGTGTACCGCGCCTCGAACGAGAAAGTCCTCGAAATAGCGGCGGCCGTGAGGGATTATCTGGCAGCCGAAGTGCTGCCCAACCTTCCACCGGGCGTCAACGTCGAGATCTGGAAGGACGACTCGGTTGAGGTTTCGGGGCGACTTGGCCTGATGATCGAGAACGCGTTGCTGGGACTGGCGCTCGTGCTGGCGGCTCTCACCCTGTTTCTCGAGGTTCGCCTCGCACTGTGGGTGGCCGTGGGGCTGGCCGTCTCGTTCATCGGAACCTTCCTGTTCATGGGGCTGCTGGGCGTGTCGGTCAACATGTTCTCGCTGATGGCGCTCGTCCTCGCGCTCGGCATCGTCGTGGACGACGCGATCGTCGTGGGGGAAAGCGTCTTCTCGGAACGGGAGCGCGGCGGCCGCGGGATGGAGGCGGCGATCCGGGGCACTCGACGGGTCAGCGGGCCGGTCGTCTTCTCAGTGCTCACCACGGTGACGGCCTTCGCCGCGCTGCTGCCCGCGCCCGGCCCCCAGGGCCAGCTCGGTCGAGCCATTCCGTTGGTGGTGATCACGGTCCTCCTAATTTCGCTGGTGGAGTCCCTGTTGGTGTTGCCGAATCACCTGTCCCACCTGCCCGCGCCGGATGCCTCCGGCGAAGGCCGGCTATCCCGCAGGCTCCGACGTGTCCGGGAAAGCGTGGATCGCCTCCTGAAGCGGGCTGTGGACGGTCCGCTGGACCGTGGCCTGCGCCTGGCGGTCGACCAGCCCGCAATCGTGCTCGCCTCCGCCGGCGGACTGCTGGTGCTGACCCTGGGAATCGTCGGTGCCGGAGTGGTCCCCAACCAGTTTCTGACCCCCATCGAGGGCGATGTCGTCTCTGCCAATCTGGAAATGCCGGTCGGCACGCCGGGGGAGCGGACATCCGAGGTTGCGGCGCAGTTGGAGGCTGCGGGGCATCGCGCGCTGGAGCGGATCGAGCGGGAGCGGGGCGCGGAGGTGGAACCCCTGAAGGTCGGCGTCGCCGTAACGGTCGGGAGGCCGGCGGCTCTCTACGACCCGTTGGGCGGCAACGCCGTCGAGGCTGCCCGCGGGCACCTCGGGGCGGTGCAGTTCAAACTCATCGACTGGGAACGTCATGACGTCTCCGCTTCCACCTTCGAGCGGTTGTGGCGGGAAGAAGCCGGAGTTCTGCCGGATGCGAGGTCGCTCTCGATTTCGTCGAACCTGATCACGCTCGGACTGCCGGTTCACTTCGAGCTTTCGCATCCGGACCCAGACCGGCTGGCAGTGATCGCGGACGAGTTCGTCACCGAGCTGACCGGTATCGACGGCGTCTTCGACGTTCGCAGCAACCTGGACGAGGGGTTCAGGGAATTGCAGTTGGAGCTGGAACCGGCGGCCCGCACCCTCAATCTGACGGTGGGCCATTTCGCGTCCCAGGTGCGCGCGGCATTCTTCGGAACCGAAGTGCTCAGGGTGCAGCGCGGGCGCGAGGACGTGGGGGTCTACGTGCGCCTGCCCGAGGACGAGCGCAACTCCGCAGCCGATGTGGAGGGCTACTTGGTGCGGACACCCGGTGGCGAGGTCCCGCTGGGGCAGGTGGCGACCGCCAGCTTCGCAAGGTCCGCAGCCACGATTCACCGGATGGACGGACGGCGCGCCGTGACGGTCACCGCAGACGTGGATCCCGCGCTTGCGACCGGCGCGCAGGTCAATCAAAGCCTCGATGACGGCATTCTGGAGCGCCTGTCGGCCCAGGATCGGCTGTTCGACTACGACGTCGGAGGCCAGCGAAAACAGCAGGAGGAGGCCAATGCCGATCTCGGGCGGTCGCTCTTCCTGGCCCTGCTGGTCATGTACGCGCTGATGGCGATTCCGTTCGGATCCTACTCACAGCCCCTGATCATTCTGGCTGCGGTCCCGCTGGGGATGATCGGTGCCGTGGCCGGGCACTTGCTTCTCGGCCTGAGCCTGGGCATCTGGTCGATGTACGGGCTGATCGGCGTGAGCGGCGTGGTCGTCAACGACTCGCTGATGATGATCAAGTTCGTCAACAACCTGAGGGAGTCGGGGCTTCCGGCCCGGGAGGCAATCGTAACCGGGGCGAAGGACCGCTTCCGACCAATCCTGCTGACTTCGGTCACCACCTTTGTCGGTGTCGCGCCGCTGGTCTTCGAGACCAGCACCCACGCTCAGCACCTCGTTCCGCTGGCAGCGTCGGTGGGATTCGGAATCCTGATCGCCACCGCCCTCCTCATGCTGGTGGTGCCGGCGCTCCTGGCGGTCCAGTCCATGATCGCGGAAAGGGGTGCCAAGGCCTGAGCGGACGCAAGACGCGCCTCCCCCGCTCAGCTCACCGGCCGCAGCGCCCTCCGCAGCGCCTCGGCGGCGCCCACCACCGGCAGCGCCACGCTCGTCCCGCGAAGATCCACCGTCAGTTCCGTGCCCGGATCGGGGTGTACGGTGAAGTACTTGTCGCTGGAGAAGATCATGAGGCCGATTCGCGCCCCCGCCGGGATCACCTGGTCGTCGGGTTGCAGCGCGAACTCCAGTTCGACGAACTCGCCGGGCGCGAGGTCCGCGCCGGAACGCGGGCTCGCGATGTTGTCCGCGCCGGCGTTGGTGGGGTCGGCCCAGCCCTTGGTGATGATGTTGTCGTTGATGTCGTCGCCGTCGGTCCAGGGGAGCGAGACCAGCCAGACGGACAGGTTCGCCGCGGGTGCGTCGGCGGCCACTCGCACGCGGATCGTGGCCACGCCAGAGAGGTGGACATCCTGCTGGAGCTGCCGCGTCGCGTATAGAAGCCGGTGGTTCGACCACTCCGCTGCGGCGAGCTGGCCGCCCTCGAAGGCAAAATTGTCTACAATCCCGCCGGTTCCATCCGCCTCGCCGTCGTCGAGCGTCAGGGTGCCGGTCCAGTGGCCATCGCCCGCGGGGTGCAGGGGGACGCCCTCGGACTCGGGGTGCGGATAGTCTGGGTAGGGAGTGGGCTGCCCGCGGTCGTCGTCCTCGCGGACAATCCAGGCGCGTGGGTCGCTCTCGACGCCGTTCTCGACGCCCAGGACGTAGCGGGTGAACCAGCGGTTCATCATTTCGAGGGGCGGGGGACCGCCGTGGCCGCCCTGGTGATAGTAGATCTGGACTGGCACGTCGCGCGCCTTGAGCGCCTCGGTGATGCGGTGGCTGTGCTCGGGCATCACGTTCCAGTCGTTGAAGGCGTGGGCCATGAGGGTGGCCGCGCGCACGCCGTCGATGTGGTTGAGGTAGTCGCGGCCCGCCCAGAAGTCGTTGTAGTCGCCGGTGGTGCGGTCGAGCTCGGCATACATCTCGTCGCGCACGGTCGCGATGCAGCGGTCGCGCACCTCGGGGTAGCCGCTGAAGATGAAGTCGAAGAGGACGTCGATGTCCTCGCCGGGGTATCCGCCGGGCGACCGCACCAGCCCGTTCGAGCGGTAGTAGTGGTAGTACGACGTGTTCGGGGCGACGGGGATGATCGCCTCGAGGCCCTCGACGCCCGTGGTCGCGGCGGCCAGCGGCAGGGTGCCGTTGTAGGAGGTGCCGGTCATGCCGACCTTGCCGTTGGCCCAGTGGGCCTCGACCTGCTCGGTGCCGTCTACGGTGGTGAAGGCGCGGGCGCGACCGTTCAGCCAGTCGATGACGGCCTTGGGCGCGAGCGACTCGTTGGCGCCGCCGACGGTGGGGCAGCCCTGTGACTGGCCGGTGCCGGGGGACTGCGAGTGGATGACCGCGAAGCCGCGCGGCACCCAGGTCCGGACGTGCGAGTTCGAGATGACCGGCTGGCGCTCGATGTGCCGGATGTTGGCGGGGAAGGGGTCGCGGGGCGGGGGATCGCCGCCGACCTCCTGCCGCAGGTTCCAGAAGTGGTCGAGGTCGATGCCGGCGATGCCGGAGTAGTACGGGCTGGTCTCGTAGATGACGGGGACCCGGAGGCCCTCGCTGTCGGTCTGGGCCTGGCGGGTGACGTCGACGTGGACGCGGTCAGGCCGGCCGTCGCCGTCGCTGTCGAACTCGGTCTCGACCCAGAGGTCGTGGCGGATCCAGGTGGCCGAATCGGCGAAGGCGGGGACGATCTGGGCCTGGCCGTCCTCGATGACGTGGGCGGTCTGGGCGGTGGTGGGGGTGGGGAGCGCGGGCAGCGTGAGAAGGGGGAGGAGGAGGGTGGTGGTGGCGGCTGCGGGGTGGGATGAGGTCATGAGATGCTCTATGCGGGGGCCGTGGTCCATCTGCGCGCAAAACTTCCTGCCACCGGCGCGTGCGCGCAACCCGGTGGGCCGTGTGGCTAAGTGCAGCGTTCGGCGATGGCGTGAATCGCGGCGTCGATCTCGTCGCGTGTGTTGAAGAAGTGGATGGACAGGCGGAAGTCGCGGGGCCGGCGAACGGGAGAAGCCAGAACGCCGGCGTTCTCACGCAGGTCGTCGTAGAGGTCCGTGGCGTCGCACCCGGCGGGGAGGCGAAGGACGAAGACGCCCGAGCGGTCGGGCCGGTGCCGGGGAGAGGACACCCCGAGGTCGGCTGTATGATCCACCGCCGCGATGGCATGGTCGACGAGGGCCTGGATGCGGTCGTGGATCCGCTCCAGTCGAATGTCCTCCATCCACTCGACCGCCCGCGCAAAACCGGCGAAGTCGGCAAGGGCGCGGGTGCCGAACTCGTAGCGTGCCGCGCTGGGGAGCAGGGTATAGCCGCCCTCGTAGTCCATGGTTTCGTGGCTGTGGGAGCCGGCCCAGCTGAGCCGCACGTCGTCGAGCACGTCGCGGCGGACGAAAAGCGCGCCGGTGCCCTTGGGTCCGAGGAGCCACTTGTGCCCGCAGGTGGAGT
Source organism: Longimicrobiales bacterium (assembly GCA_963662845.2). GTDB lineage: Bacteria > Gemmatimonadota > Gemmatimonadetes > Longimicrobiales > Gaopeijiaceae > Bin94. Next base: position 761,720 of record CAXXCM010000008.1, read on the forward strand.
AGCAGTCGCAGCCGAGCGCGCGGAAGTCGGTGGGGACGCAGCCCGGCCCCTGGGCGCCGTCGAGGTGGTAGCGAACGCCGCGCGTTCGGAGCAGGTCGCCGAGCTCCGCGGATTCGTCGGTACGCAGCGTACGCCCGTTGTTGCGCGACACATGGCTGATGCTGACCATTCGCGTTCGGTCGGAGAGCTGGGCGGCGACCTCGTCCAGCAGGCTGGTGCCGGCGCTCAGATCGATCTCCCGGATCACGATTCCGAACCGGTCGCGCAGCACGTACCACGGGATCACGTTGGCCGGATGCTCCACGTTGGAGATGACAACCTCGTCGCCCGGCTGCCAGTTCAGGCTCCAGGCCACGATGGAGATCCCCTCCGAGGCGCTGTGGGTGAGCGCGACCTCGTCGGTCTCGGCCCCGAAAACCCGACCGAGCTGCGCCCGCAGGACCGGTTCGATCCTGGCCATGTCGGTCGCGTAGCGTGGATCGGCGGGACCCCGGTTCTGGAAGTCGAGGCGGTCGATGACCGTGGCCATGACCGGGGTTGGAGAGGGACCGATGCCGCCCGTCTGCAGGTAGATGCTGCCGGTGGAGGCGGGAATCTCGGCGCGGGCGCGGGCCACCCAGGCGTCTTGGGGAACGGTGTTGCGGTGGGGGGCGCGTGCGGCATCGGGGTCCGCGGGTGCCGACCCGTCCGCGTGCAGCGCGGCAATCCGACCGACCGGGACGACGGGTGCCAGGGCCAGAGCACCGGCGGCTTGGCTTAGGAAGCTGCGTCGTGTCGAGGGCATGTTGGTTCTTAGCAGTCGGTGGATGGGCTGGCGTGAGCACCGATAGCGGCGAGGTGGCGCGTTGGCAAGGCGCGGATGGAACGAATCATAGCAAGAAGTCAGGTAGGTTCGATCAGAGCTGTACGATGTGCCATTCTGCCTTCCAAAGCCATCCGACCGAACTTATCCTCGCCGGTCGAGAACTGTCCGCGTTATTGCGTGAACACTCGCCTCTGTATCAGACACATCAAACGGGAAGCACGCCAACTCCAGATCGTCATCGCCCGCGAATCTGAACCAAACAGTCTCGCGAAATCCCGCCGTTCTCGGGTAGACGAGCACGACGCGTCGGCAACCGTACCGCTTCCCGTAGGCGAAGAGCTGATATGCGTCGGCCTGGCTGACGCCATGATTCCGCTCGCTCGGGTCGAGCCGCTTCCACTTTGCATCCAGGATGAATCGAACTTGATCACGCTCCATCAGGGCGATGTCGGGTCTCATCCCGAAGGCGGGTCGGTTTGCCTCGTCAGTCGCGAGATGCCACCGCGGCCCTTGGGCGCGCACCGCGAAGCGCTGCTGGTGGCGGCGGACGGCGGCGGTCACGAAGTCCTCGAATACCTCCTCCATTGGAAACAGAAGGGCACGACTGACGTGCTGACCGGAGAACGTGGCGAGTCCGTGGCCGAATAGGAACAGCCCCACCCACGGCATCACGTCGTCGTAGTGCCGCATTGATCGGTCCACCCGGTGTCGCGCCCAGTCGTCGTCGAGGTTCGTTGAAGTGGGAATATGGGAGAACATGACGCGCAACTGGTGAACCCGCTGCCGGTTCGCGGGATGACGCACGACTGCCGTGAGCCGCCGCAACGCGAGGTGGATCAGGCGGTTCGCGGGCCGGTCGGCGGTGAACTCGTCGTATCCAACGTAGAACCGAGAGCGGTCGATGAGATTCTCGCGGACGTGCTGCGGGAACAGAATCCGACCCCGGAGCCTAGGCAGGTTCGCCTCGCGCGTCCGGTAGGCCCGGGCGAGGCCACGCCGCGTCAGCAGGACGACGCTCGTCAGGAACAGATGGACGAATGCCTCGAACATGTCGAACTGGCGGATCGCACGAATGCTGGCGCTGTCAAGCTTTGCTTGCCCGAGACCGCGCCAATCCCGGAGCATTGTCAGAAAAACGCGCCGCGTGTCTTCTTCCCCGCCAGGTGAAAGATCGATCTTCGGTAGGATTTCGATCACTGTGCCCCGGCGCGTTTCGATGATCCCGACGTAGTTCTGCGCATGAAGGTGACCGTTTCTGATCGCGAAGACCGGTGGCCTCCCGCCTCCGTCGTCGGCTGGCCGAGCGAGGGCGAACCTCATCAGTTCGCGCTCGTCGTCCGCACGCAGTCCGGTGAGCCGCTCGTATTCGCGAAAGACCAGTGCACGGGGCGCGGTGCGGCGCGGAATGTCTGCGAGCGCGTCAGACGGCACCGTCAGTCGCCCTGTGCTGCGTCGGCGTCGTCCGCTTGGACCTTTTCGTAAGTCCTCCTGTACGCGGTCGCGTCGGTCCAGCAGTTGTCACCGGCGGACGCTAGGTCGTACACGCTCCGGTTCGCGTCCACCAGGTTCCGTTGCACCAACTCGTCGGGCGGCTTCGACTTCTGGACGAACCCGTTGTAGTTCAGGACCGCCTGGATCTTCTCCCAGTCGTCGTAGAAGTACTCCTGCAGCAGTGGCACGATCCGGTGCCGGAACGTGCCGGCGAGCGCGGGGAGGGTGTTGACCCCCAGGAAGTACGTGTGGCCAATCTGGTGCTCACGGTCCAACAAAACGGCGATGCGCCGATTCATGGCCGACAGGAGCTTCCCGCAGTCAATGCCGTCCAGGTCCCTAGCGATATCCGGGTGGGACGGGTCCGGCATCATCTCCTCGAACACGAACCGTCGGCGGAGCGCCGTGTCCAGCAGCGCGATGGACCGGTCTGCAGTGTTCATCGTGCCGAGGACGTGCAGGTTCGCCGGAACACCGAAGTCGGTCTTCGAGCCGGGCAGCGTCACACGCGCCTCGGCGTGCTCCCCGATTCGCTTCGAGTCCTCGATCAGGGTGATCAGCTCGCCGAAGATGCGGGCGATGTTGCCCCGGTTGATTTCGTCGATGATGAGCACATAGCGCTTGTCGGGGTCGTTTGCGGCGCGCTCGGCCATGCGCCGGAATACGCCGCGGGTCATCTCGTACCGGACCTCTCCGGCGTCGGCGCCCTCGGCCGAGTCGACCGCGACGCGGTCCACGGGTTCCGTCAGGACGGGTCTGATCCCTTCGACGAAGTCCTCGTAGGTGGTGTTCTGGTGGAACGTGACCATCTCGACCTGGCCGGCACCTTGGTACTCGTCGAATCGGTCTTTGACGGCAGCGCGGTCCTCGTATGCCACGTCGGACACTTCACGGTTCTCGACGATCGCCACCGAGCGGGTGACCGTGTGCCAGGTTTTGCCGGTGCCGGGTGGGCCGTAGAAGATGGTGTTGAGGTCGTGGATGGCAGGTGGGGTTGGCTCCGGCGGTTCCAGCATACGCAAGGTCTCCCGATAGGCGTCGGATCCGGCGAAGGCCTCGTAGGCGGGGCGACCAACTCTCGAAAAACGAACCGCCAGCATGTTGGCGGCTAGGGGTGCCTGCATCTTGTTCACCCACAGGACGTAGATCCGCCCTTTCCGCTGTGACCGCTCGCCGTAGTCATTGCGGTACACGATTCCGATCCCGTGCCCTTCCCGTGTTCCCGAGCGGATAAGGATGACATCGCCGGGTTTGGGTTCGCCCATATGGTAGTGTTGCAGGTCTACCTGCCCACTGAGGTACACCCAGTTGTTGTCGCGGAAATCGCGCCATTCGTCGTCACTGGTGCCGACCTGGTACCAGCGAATGCCCTTGCGCGGCAGGTAGCCGTCCGTCCACAGGTAGCCAATGACGTTGAGTTCGTACGGCTGGCAACCAGGGAACGCGGTCTGGATCCTGCCCATTTCGTCGACATACTCTGCCCAAGAAATCGCGGCTGGTGGTTTGCTCAACCTACCGATACCCAGCGGCAATAGGGCGTTCTTGTCGAAGGGGAGGAACGCTCTCGGATTGATCAAAAAGAGGACCTGAGTGAGCTTCGCGATGCCGACACGCCTGACCTGAAGCGATTTGGCGAAGGTCTTGGCGATCGCGGTGTGGTCCGATTTGCCGCCGGGACCACAAGCGCGTGCTTGGTCGAACATGTCCCAAAACAGGTTCGGATCATCTCCGGCGTTGTGGAACTCGACGTTCTGCGGGTTGCCCTGCGGAAACATGAAGCGGTCGCTGAATCCGTAGTCGAGGTCGCTCTCGATTCCGAACTCCTTCGCAACGCTCGCGTAGACCGTCTTCCTTCTATCCGCCCCCTTGGCGATTGACGAAAGATGGTAGAAGAACGTCAGTGGGTCGGCCTGTTCATCCCCCTGCGCCAGCACTGCGCACCGCCCTCCCGCCCAGTCTACCTCCCTCGCCCTCTCTACGAGACCCTCCCGCTGCACCTCCCCAACCTTCACGGCCAGCTCTTCGAACCATGGGACCCATTGGAACAGTTCCGGCATACGCGCGTCCTCCTCATTGCTGGCCCGATCTATGATTCCGGCGCGGCGGTGAGCGGCCGCGTCAAGTTCTTGCTCCCACGGGGCCGGCTCCTTCCCGGCATACATGCCCCTTACGATAGGCGAATCGGCAATGTGCTTATCCAAGCCGACGCGAATCTCCGCGTCGAGCGGGACGTAGTGGCGCGGCGCGACCTTGAGGAACCTCTCCAGTTCCTTCTGAGTGTGCTTGGCCGAGTATCGCGTCGCCAACCCGCTGAGGGCGGCTTCTGCTTCCCGCTCAAGCTCCTTGGTCGCCGCCCACTCCACTTTGAAGGGTGTGTTTTTCCTATCTGGCCCGTCCCGGTCATCCTTCTTCATGACCAGCGCGGACGTGTAGCTCCGCCCCTCATCCCAGCTGACCAGGACACGAAAGTAGGCCTCGGGTCTTCCCCTGGTGCTGCCGAACCTGATCTGGACATCGGAAGGCATTGGGGTCCTTTGAGTTGAGTGCGGATGCGTCAGGGACGGTCAACGAATCTCAGTGCGAGCACCGCCTCGACGACCACCGGCGGATGATCTGTCTCCTCGCCAGCCCACTCCCGGAACGACGACGCCTCGGAGGTCTTGACCACGCAGCTTACTACGCGAACAGGAACTTGAAGGCGAACAGCGCCGCCACCGTGACCACCCCGGCGTTCAGCTCGGAGGCCCGTCCGGCGACCAGCTTGACCGCCACGTAGGCGATGAACCCGAGCCCGATTCCGGTGGCGATCGAGTAGGTGAAGGGCATGGCCGTCGCGGTCACGATCGCCGGCACGCACTCGGTCAGTTCGTTCCAGTCGACGTTGCGCAGGGCGCGGGCCATGACGCAGCCCACGAACAGGATGGCTGGCGCGGTGGCGTAGGCGGGAATGGCCGTGGCCACCGGTGCCAGCAACAGGGCTCCAAGGAACAGGGCGGCGACGACAACGGCGGTGAGCCCGGTGCGGCCGCCCGCGCGCACGCCGGCGGCGCTCTCGATGTACGAGGTGGTGGTGGAGGTGCCTAGCAGCGAACCCACGATCGTGGCGGAGCTGTCCGCGACAAGCGCCCGCCGCAGCCTCGGCACGCGCCCGTCCTCGTCGGCGAGGCCCGCCTCGTTGAGGACCGCGACCAGGGTGCCGCTCGTGTCGAACAGATCGACCATCAGCAGCGCGAAGACAATGGTCAGCAGACCGACCTCCAGCGCCGCCGCGATGTCCAGCTGCAGGAAGGTCGGGGCGAGCGACGGCGGTGCCGACGCCAATGCGGACGGCGCGGGCGACATCCCGGCCAGCCAGCCCGCGCCGGCCACGACCAGGATGCAGAGCAGCACCGCACCCGGGATCCTGCGATGCTCCAGCGCCACGATGGCGAAGAATCCCACCAGCGCCAGCACCACCGGCCACTGCGCGAGGTCGCCCAGCGAGACCAGTGTCGCCTCGCTCCCGACCACGACCCCCGCGTTGCGCAGCCCGATGATCACGAGGAAGAACCCGATCCCGGCCGCGATGGCCAGCTTCTGCGACCTGGGAATGCTGTTCACCACCCACTCGCGCACCGGCAGCACCGACAGCACGAGCATCAGCACACCGGAGCAGAACACGGCCCCCAGCGCGACCTGCCACGAGAGTCCCATCGTGCCGACCGCGATCGCCGCGAAGTAGGCGTTCAGCCCCATTCCGGGGGCCAGCGCGATCGGATAGTTCGCGTACACGCCCATCACCAGCGACCCGAAGGCGGCGGCCAGGCAGGTGGCCACTAGCACGGCACCCCGGTCCATGCCCGTCTCCGCCAGTATCATCGGGTTCACGAAGATGATGTAGGAGAGGGTGAGGAAGGTCGTGCACCCGGCCAGGATTTCGGTTCGGACCGAAGTGTGGCGCAGCTCCAGCTCGAAGTGGCTCAGCATTGGGTGATCTGCTCCTTCCTGTGCGGGGGGACTGCTCGCCGCGGCCGCCTAAGGCCCCAGCGCTCCGATGGGAATGACGCCGACGTCGCCATGCGGCACATGACCGTATCCGTTGGGAACGATCACCGCCAGAGCCGAGGGTTCGCCGCACCCGCCTCGGATCATGTGGTTTGCCAGTCTGCGCTACGGGCCACCTTGAATAATGGCAGGAAACATGGTATTATTTATACCATGGAAACTACCATCGACAAAGCCGGCCGGCTGGTTGTGCCCAAGGTGGTTCGCGAGGCGAGCCGGTTGCGTCCCGGAACCCGCGTCCGATTTCGGGTCTGGAGCGGCCGGATCGAGATCGAGCCGGTACCGATGGACGTCTCGCTTGAACGGCATGGTTCGGTCGTGGTCGCGGTGCCGCGAACGGGACGCCCGACGTTGACGGCGGCGGAGGTCGAGGACACCACCGCCGATCTTCGCTCCAGAGCCTCCGCGGCGAGCGAGCGCCGACCCGCCAAGTGATTCGATACCTCTGCGATACGAGCGTGCTTGTCGCGGCGGTCTGTTCGTGGCACGAGCACCATGCGCGAACCCTCGCGGAACTGGAGCGACGTGAGCGGGCCTGTGAACAGCTTGTGCTCGCCGCTCACTCCCTGGCGGAGGCGTACGCCGTCCTCACGCGGCTTCCCGGATCCAACCGCCTCCGCTCCGAGGATGCCATCGCGCTGCTGGAGGGGAACTGGCGGGACACGCCGGTCATACACCTGACCGCAGCCGAGACTTGGCGCGCCTTGCGCCGGGCACAGCGACGGGCGGTGATCGGCGGACAGACCTACGACATGCTCATCGCTGCATGCGCGTTGAAGGCGGGCGCGGAGACAGTAGTCACGTGGAACGTGCGCCATTTCGCTACGGCGGCACCCGAGATCGCCGTCCGCGAACCCGCCTAGGGCCCCAGCGCTCCAATCGGAATCACGCCCGCCCTACCGCCTCGCACATGACCGTATCCGTTGGGTACGATCACCGCCAGAGCCGAGGGCTCGCCGCGCCCTCCGCGGATCATCCGATTCGCCAGTCTGCGCAGGCTGGCCATGCCCTTGTCGACCCAGCGGTCTCCGAGCTTGACCTCGAAGGCCGCCCACCGCCCGTCGTCCGTCTCGACGACCGCGTCCACCTCGAGACCGACCTTTTCCCGGTAGTGATACACCTCCGCGTTGGCCGCCTGGGCGTAGACGCGCAGATCGCGGATGGCCATGGCTTCGAACAGGAAACCCAGGTACTCGAGATCGCCCAGAAGACGTTCAGGGGCGATGTCCAGCGCGGCGGTCGCGAGTGACGGGTCGACGAAGTGCCGTACCGAGGTGCTCCTCAATCGTGTTCGTGATCGCAGGTGCGGTGCCCAGGCGGGCAGGTCCTCCACGATCATCAGGCGCTCGAGAGCTTCGAGGTACTCGGCGGCCGTGTCAGGCTTCATTGTCGGACCGCCTCCACGCACGTCCTTGACCAACGTCGTGAGGGAGGCGGGGGTCGCGACGTTCCTAGCCAGCGATCGCAGCAGACGTCCAACCTTGACGGGGTCTCTCCTTCTTCCGCTCACCTGCGCGATGTCGACGCGGCGAATTTCGTTGAGGTAGCCCCGGTTCATGCGCAGTGCCAGCGGCAACGGATGGTGGATGTGGCCAGGCCAGCCCCCGCGGCAGATCAACTCCGCCAGTTCGGGAACCGTGAGAGTGGACGGTTCCGAATCCTGCACTTTCCCGTTCAACAATGCGCTGAGGGATATCCGACCGGACGAGCGACCGGTCTCAAAGAGTGAGAAGGTGCGCATTCTGAGCCGTGTCAGACGGCCGGCACCGGTGTGTCGGGTCACGTCGTCCGCAGGAACCGCCGAGCCGGTCAGGATGAACTGCCCGGGAGCGCCCCGGTCGTCCACGGCTCTCCGCACATGGTTCCAGATGTCCGGCTCGATCTGCCACTCGTCGATGAGGCGGGGTGTGTCGCCGCTCAGAACCGTGTCGGGAGAGACACCGACCATGCGCCGAGCGTTCCGGTCGACGTCCAGCCGCACCTCGCTTGCAGCTAGGTTTCTGGCGGTGGCGGTCTTTCCGCAGGTCTTGGGGCCCTCGATCACCACGGCACCTGTGGCCTCGAGTCGTTCCTCCAGTTCTTCGTCAACGATTCGGGGGAGGTAATCCATGAGAATTCTAAGGAAGAAGATTTCTAACGGGTGATTCGGAAAAAATCTAACAGGTGGTTCGGAAAGAATACAGCGGGTGATTCGGAAAAAATCTAACGGGTGATTTGGAAAGAATACAGCGGGTGATTTCGGAAATAATTTAACGGGTTGACTTGGAGATCGTTTTTTTCCGCGCGCCAGCCGTCCGAGCTAGATTGCAGCCACCTGTCCAGTTCACCGGACCAGTCCCATGACCGACACCATGATCCCGCCGCGCCAAAAGCCCGAGATCTGGCGACCGCTCACCGGCATGCCGGAGGAGGCGCGCGCCTGGGGCGTGCCCGGCTACGCCGCGATGGCGAAGGAGTGGACCGAAATCCGGGGGCGCTTGAACCGTCGTGCCGAGCCGAGGGCCTTCGTCGACCTTTGGCTCTTGGAAAGACTGCGCGCATTCGCCATCGAGACGGGGCAGATCGAGGGCCTCTACACGATGCGGCGGGGCATCACCTTGCAGCTGATGGCCGAGGGACTGAGTGGGGTCGTGGGCGCGCACACGGTCGAAGGGGTTGAGGACCGGACGATCCGAGGCCTGCTCGCCGACCAGGAGGCCGCCCTGCATGTGCTCTTCGACGACATCGCCCAGGGTCGTCCGCTGACCCTGCACACGATCAAGACCTGGCACCAGCTGCTCACCCGCCACCAGGAGACCGTGACCGGGCTCACGCTCGACGGCCGCAAGGTCCAGGTCCGTTTCACCGAGAAGGGTCGCTGGAAGGACCGGCCCAACAACCCGAAGCGGCCGGACGGTGTCGTGCACCAGTACTGTCCGCCCGAGCAGGTGCAGCAGGAGATGGACCGGTTCATCGAACTCCACGGCGAGATCCGTGACGCCGGCTACCCCACGGAGGTGGAGGCCGCTTGGATGCACCACCGGTTCGTGCGCACGCATCCGTTCCGAGACGGGAACGGTCGTGTGTCCCGCCTGCTCATGGCCCATGCGTACGTGCGCCGTGGCGAACCGCCCCCGGTGATCAGTCAGGCGAACTGGACGCACTACATCATCGCACTCGAAGCTGCGGATCGGGGCAACCTTCGGGCGTTCAGCGATTTCCTGGGCTACCTCGCGCTCGCTTCGCTGAACTCGGCCATCGCACTCGGACAGCGCGCCCTCTCCGGCAACCTGAACCGCCCCACCGGGAACGGCGGACGGACCATCGGCACCACCTACTACCCTCCGCTCGGCGGCGGCACGGAGGAGCTGCCGATCCTGGAGGACGAGGAATGAGGGCCGTGGCACCATCTTGACGGCCCACCTCCGGACCTGAATCCTGTCAACACGGTTCTGCGCGTGGTTGTTGCAACCAACGACCTCCCGCGTCTCCCATCCCCTCCCGACACCCCCGAGGAACCATCCGCCATGTCCACACCGTTCGACCTGACTCACCGCCTCCCCACCGCCGACCGGCCCCGCGCGCTCGGACCCGTCACCCGGCTCGCGCCCGCCGCGTCCGCCGCGCTGGCCCTCGCCGTCGCCATCACGCTCGCGCCCGCCCCCGCCACTGCCCAACAGCCCCCCGACCCGTCCGCCTACACCGCCCTCCAGTGGCGGCACATCGGTCCCGAGGGCAACCGCTTCTCGGCGGCGGCGGGAATCATCGGCGATCCGCACACCTACTACGTCGGCGCGGCGTCGGGCGGCATCTACAAGACCACCGACGGGGGCGTGCACTGGGATGCGATCTTCGACGGTCACCCCGTGCAGTCGATCGGGTCGCTGGGCGTGGCGCAGACCGATCCCAACATCGTCTGGGCCGGGACGGGCGAAGGCAAGATTCGCAGCCACGTCTCGGTGGGGCAGGGTGTCTACAAATCCACCGACGCCGGGGCCACCTGGACGCTGATGGGGCTGGAGCAGACCGGGCGGATCCCGCGACTCGTCATCCACCCGGACAACCCGGACATCGTGTACATCTGCGCGCTTGGGCACTCCTACGGCCCGCAGCCCGAACGCGGCGTGTACCGTACCACCGACGGCGGCGCGACGTGGGAGCAGGTGCTGTTCATTGACGAGGACACCGGGTGTTCCGACATCGCCATGGACCCGTCGAACCCGCGCGTGCTTTTCGCGGGGACCTGGCAGCTGGAGATCCACACCTGGGGGCGGACCTCGGGCGGACCCGGCGGCGGCCTGCACGTCTCGCGCGACGGCGGCGACACCTGGACGAAGCTCAACGGACCGGACAACGGGATCGGGCTGCCCCGGAAGCTGGTCGGGAAGGTGGCGGTGGCGGTCGCACCCTCGAATCCGGATCGGGTCTACGCGATGCTTGAAACCGGCGACGGGATTCCCTGGGAGGGGCGCGAGACCGAGGACGGCCAGCTCTGGCGCTCCGAGGACGGCGGGCGCACGTGGGCGCTCATCACGCGCAACCGCAACGCGATGGGGCGGCCGCACTACTATTCGCGGGTGGTGATCTCGCCCAACGACGAGAACGAGGCGTACTTCCTCACGGCCTCGTTCACGACCTCGACCGACGGCGGCCGCACGCTCGACGTCACCCCGCGGCCCCAGGCGCCCGGCGGCGACCACCACGACATGTGGATCGACCACACCGAGCCCGATCGCATGATCGTCGCGCACGACCAGGGCCTCTCGATCTCGATCAACCGCGGGAAGACGTGGTTCCGCCAGCGCCTCACGAACGCGCAGATGTACCACGTGACGGTGGACAACGCGATCCCGTACAACGTGCTCGGCAACAAGCAGGACGAGCCGACCTACCGCGGCCCCTCCAACAGCCGCATCCAGGGTCAGCGGCGCATCACCGGGATTCCGCGCGGCATGTGGCACCATGTGGGCGGCGGCGAGAGCGGCTGGGCGACGCCCGATCCGACCGATCCGAACATCGTGTGGTCGTCTGCGTCGGGGTCGGGGATGGTCGGCGGCATCGTGGTGCGCTACGAGGAGGACCGGCGCCAGTTCCGCGCCGTCGAGGTGTGGCCGGAGCAGAGCCGGGGCGCGGCTGAGGGCGTGCGCTACCGCTTCATCTGGGACGCGCCGATCCACATCTCGCCGCACGACAACAACACCGTGTACGTGGGCAGCCAGCACGTGCACCGGACCCGCAACGGGGGCCAGAGCTGGGAGGTGATCAGCCCGGACCTGACGCTCAACGACCGCAGCCGCATGGGTCTTTCGGGCGGCCTGACGGGCGACAACATCGGGGTCGAGTACGCGGGCACGGTCTTCGGCATCGCCGAGTCGCCGGTCGAGGAGGGGCTCATCTGGGCTGGAACCAACGACGGGCTGCTCCAGGTCACGCGGGACGGTGGCGCCACATGGACAAATGTCACCGACAACATGCCGGATCTGCCGGAGTGGATGGCGGTGCGGTCCATCGCTGCCTCCCGTCACGACGCTGGGACGGCCTACGTGGCCATCGACGGCCACCAGGTGAATGTTCGCGATCCCCACGTGTACAGGACGCGGGACTATGGCTCCTCGTTCGACAAGATCACGAACGGGATTCCGCCCAGCATGCTGAGCTACACCAAGGTGATCGCCGAGGACCCGAAGCGGCCCGGCCTGATCTACGTGGGCACCGAGAACGCGATCTACGTGTCGTTCGACGCCGGCGACAACTGGCGGCCGCTTCAGAACAACCTGCCGGCCGCACCGGTGTCGGGACTCGTCGTGCAGGAGCACTTCGGCGATCTGGTGGTCGGCACGTACGGGCGCGGCTTCTGGATCCTGGACGACCTCGCGCCGCTCCAGCAGCTTACGCCCGAGGTGATGGCGTCGGCGGCCCACCTCTTCGCGCCGCGGGACGCCTACCGCTTCCGCGCGATCACGCCCCCTTCGGTGCCCTACAGCGACCCCACCGAGGGAACCGATCCGGAGTACGGGGCGTCGATCAACTACTGGCTGGGCGATGCGGCGGTGGCGGCGGCCGACCGCGGCGAGACCGAGTCCCCCACCGTCGAGATCGCGGACGCCGCGGGCGAGGTCGTGCGGACGCTCGCTGGCACCAACAACCCCGGCGTCAACCGCATCCACTGGGATCTGCGTGACGAGCCCAACGGCGCCATCCGCCTGCTGACCAGCCCCATGTACGCCGAGCACATCGCGGTCGGCGACGAGGGCCGCGAGGCGCCCGGATCGCGCCAGATCTCGATCCTGCTTCCGCCCGGGCGCTACACCGTGCGGTTGAACGCCGCCGGGCAGAGCATGGAACAGCCCCTCACCGTCATCAAGGATCCCCACTCGGCGGGGTCCGAAGCCGACATCGCGGCCCAGGTGGCCTTCCTGCGCGAGGTGCGCGCCGACGTGGTCGCGGCGGGCGAGGCGGTCCACCGCGTCGAGGCGATCCGGGTGCAGCTCGAGACCATGTCCCGCTTCGCCGACGAGGACGAGCTCGCCGAGGCGATCGCCACCCTGCAAGGACAGCTCGTCGACCTGCAGAGCAACATGGTCGACCTGCGTCTCACGGGTCAGGGCCAGGACGGCGTGCGCTTCGAGGCCAGGCTGCTGCAGAAGCTCGGCTACCTGACCGGCGCGATCGCGGGCGCCGACTTCCCCCCGACCGATCAGGAGCTGGAGGTGAAGGTGCTGCTGCACGAGCACCTGCAGGAGCACCTCGAGGCGCTGGACGCGCTGGTACGCGACGAGGTGGCCGCGCTGAACGAGATGCTGCGGGCGAGGGGGATGCTGATTATCGCATGAGAAACCCATGCGCGCCTATCGACGCCCCCAAGTGGACGAGGTGACCCACCCCAGCCGGACCAGTGCTGGACAGACTATGATCAGGACCGAGACGTGGACACAGCCGCTCGTGGCCGGCTGGAAGGAATCGGGAGACTCGGTGGCCGAGGCCAGACAGAGGGAGTTCATGGCCGAAGCCCGAGAACAGAGCGTCCAGCTCGAGCGGGGCGAGGGCTCGCCGTGGCTTTGGCACCGTATCGGGCGTGCGTACATGTGCGCGATCCCGGGTCACTTCGGCGACGCGCCGATCGAGTGCCTGGGCGCACAGCTCGAGGCGGACACTCGGTTGCTGGACGCGGTGCTGCGCGGTCTGCCGCGCTTCGTGCACCGGAGCGACATTCCCTCGCTCGGCGAGATGGTGCGAACGGACGACCCGGAGCGTGGCGACCACTACTCCTACCCCGTGCTGGCCAGCCTCGCAGAAGCCTTGAGGCATGGTGGCGACCCCCTGCGAGACCTCGACGAGGCCGGGATCAAGCGTGCGGTCGGAGCGCGCCATCTGGCGAGGTTCGTCAAGGAGCCTACCTGGTATCGTCGTGCGATCCAACGGTGCCCGCGCCTTTCCGCCGACGCGCTCGTGACGGTGTACCGTTCGCTGATTCGAGCTCGGTCAGAGCGCAGCGGTCACCTCGCTTCCCTCTTCGACGACGACAAGTACGACGACGTGGCCCGCCTGGCTGTGCCGACGCTGCTGGGCGCCTTTCCAACGCGCTGCACGAAGATCCAGATTTCGGCTTTGCGTTCGCTGCTTTGGGCAGGCCTTCTCCACATGCACGAGGCGGAGCTTGCCGACCGGATCCGGCGGCGGATCGCGGCACGCGGCATGGACGCGGCGCAGCGGGCGCTCTGGCTGGCCGCGGGGCTGTTCATTGCAGCGGACGAGCACCGCCCCGAAGCGGTCGCCTTCGTACTCACCGGGCGCGAACCCAGAGCCAGGCACATCCTCGGCTTCCTAGTGCCCGACCGGCCTCGTGGCCGTGACCTGCCTGAGCCTTGGGACGACTGGGCGACATCGGACATCGTAGCGCTCTTCAAGGCGTTCGCTCGCTGGAATGACCCTTGGCCGGACGCATCGCCACGTCGCCGCGACGCGACGACCCTGAGCCTGAGGACGGACTGGCTGCTCAAGCGGTGGCTGGGCATCGTGGCCGACCGGATCGAGCTTGAGGGCGAGGACGCCCTACTGTCGCTCGCAAGACTCCCCGCGCTTCACCGCTGGCACGACGAGATCGAGGAGCTGCGGTTCAGAACTTCGTGGCCACCCCGGCATGGATGTTGAGGACACGATGCTTGACCGTCTCGGTGGTGAGCTTGTCGATGTCCTGAAAGCCGTAGCTGTAGAGGAGTCCGAGGGTGATGCGCGTTGCGCCGGTGCCCATCTCGAAGCCCACACCTCCTGAAATCCCGAAATCGAGCGACTGCGTGTCCAGATTGGCGTTGCCGCAGTCGTCGCTGGCATTGAAGCGCCCCGTGCCTTGGCTGGCCTCCACCGCGACACGGCAATCCAATTCGAAGGACGCATAGGGGCCGACCAGCGCGTACAGCGGCAGGTCCAGGGCCGGCGGGGGCGAGATGCGGGCCAGCGCCATGAAGTCCATGCCCTGGAAGGAGATGTCCGCGTGACCAGGCGCGTCGGTGGTGCCCAGGTCGATTCGGGCACCCTTCTGCGCATATTGGGCACCGAGCTGGACGCCGAACGGGCCGTAGCCGAGCGGGAAGGCAACCGCGATCCCCCCTGCGATCCCGGTGAGCGGTGACGAATCCAAGGTCAGCGGTCCGCTGCTGGTGAAGGACATGTTCGCGGCGTTCACGCCGACCCAGGGAAAGAGCACGGTGAGCCGTCCCCCAAACGCGCCGGATTCGGTTTCGGTCGACTCGGCGGCAGGCGCGGGAGCCGGGGCCTGCGGCGTCCTTGCCGGTGTTTGTGCGGGCGTCTCCACGCCTTCGACTTGGCTCTGCGCCTCGTCGAGCAGCGCCAGCGCCGCACGATAGTGTTCACCCTCTCTGCCCGCCTCCTGCAGGTAGCGCGTAACCGACCCGATCGCCGTCTGCGGGTATCGCGCGTTCAGTGCCACCTGTGCGTGCCTGAACCAGAGCCCGACCGGGGTCTCCATGTCGTAGTTGGCCTGCAGGGCCAGCACGACATCCAGGGACTCGAGCGCGGCAACGTAGTCCTGGCTTTCGATTTGTCGCTCGGCGCGCACGAGATAGAGGTCCGCCTGGACCTCGGGCGGCAGTTCCTGGCCCGACAGGCCCGATGGTCCCCCGAGCGTCACGGCAAGGGCCGACAGCACGGTCGCCGTCAGTGGTTTCAGATTCGTCGTCATATGCCCCCTCCGCGCATGGATTGCATCTACACCTGCTTCCTCTCCAGCACACAATATCTGTACAGCTTGAGCGTCTCGCGCCAGTCCTCCGGGTAGCCGGCGACCATGTCGCCCAGTCCATACTCCGTGGCCAATCCCGAGAACGAGCCCGACTCGGCCACCCTGAGCGGCGCGTTTTCCTCGAACACCGCCAGATCCGGGAACCCGGTCGGGAACGAGGCGCCCATCGCGCGCTCCACGCCCTCGAGTCTTCGGCGGTCGTCCTCCGATTCGAACTCGCGGTTCTGCAGGTCCGCCGCGAAGTAGTCGAAGGCGATGCGGAACGACGACATCGCTTCCGCCAGGCGATTGAGGAAGGGCATGATCGACTCGGGGGGCAGGTACATCGTGTTGCCCTCCCAGACGATCAGCGTGGACGCGGCGTGATCGAAGCCGATGTCGGCGAGGCCGCCGGGGACATCGATGTCCAGGTAGTTGCCGAAGAGCGAGGGCGGCTGTTCGATCCCGTGCCGCGCAAGCACCGCGCGCTTGAATTCGAGGACCGCCTTCTGGTCGACCTCGAAGAAGGCGACATCGGGGTTCCTGTAGATGTGCGCGCGCATGTCGAAGCCTCCGCCCATCAAGACGACCTGACGCGCCCCGGCAGCGACGCCGCGCTCGATGAACTCGCCGAAGTAGCGGGTGCGGAAGCGAACCATGTTGGTCGAGGGCGGAAACGCGGCATCGAGTTGCTGGGCGGCCGCAAGGGCAGGTTCATTCGTGAACCACTCGGCGTACGGATCTTCGAAGAGCTGGTCCGGTTTTTCCGTCTCCAGCGCCCGTATGGATGCGATCACGAACGCGGTTGCGCCGATTTCATCGATGTCGATCATGGCTCTGCCGTTGAGTGGGTTTGGTTGGGGCTCGGACTCGTGAACATATCATCGACCGGGCGTGGCGACCCGTCAACGTTGTCGCGAACTGCGGGCGACCACGATGCCGGCGAGGATCACGCCCGCGCCCACAAGCTGCTGGGTGGTCGGCGTTTCGGCCAGCCACAGCCACGCGCTGATCATGGCGATCACCGGAACCAGATTCTGATAGATCGACGTGCGGTTCTGTCCGATCGTCCGCACTCCCTGGTACCACAGCAGGTATGCGAGGCCGATCGCGAACACCCCAGCGTAGACCACCCCGAGCCAGGCCTGAAGCGAGACCGAGCTCCAGTCGGTGCGCACAAGGTCGGGCACGCCGGCGAGGATGATGAAGGGCATGCCCGCCCACAGCGTCCACGCGGTCATCTGGAGCGCGCCGCGCCGTCGCACCATCCGGCGTCCGAAAACCGTGTAGGCTCCCCACGAGATCGCCGCGCCCAGCACCAGCAGGTCGCCGAGGCGTGCGGTCCCCACCTCCTGCGTGCCGCCGGTGATCAGGATCACCATGCCGGCCAGAGTCGCGAACACCCCGCCGAGGATCGCGGGATTGAGACGTTCCCGTCCCAGCGCGAAGGAGATGACGACGACCCACACCGGACTCGTGGAGAGCAGGAGGGCGGCGTTGCCGGTCAACGTCCAGTCGAGGCCCAGTATGAAGCCAAGCTGGAACGTGACGTGACCGGCAATGCCCAGCAGGATGACCATTCCCCAGTCCTTGCGCGGCGGCAGCAGCCGGCGTCCCGTGCCACGCACCATGAACCACACCGCCACCGCCGCGCACGGGAAGCGCAGGGCGTTGAAGGCCAGGGGTTCGATCTCTTCGAGCGCGGCCTTCACGACCGTGAAGTTGAGCCCCCAGATGACCGTGGTCAGCAGGAGGCCGAGGTCGACCCACAGGGTATGACGTCGGCGCGGACCTGCGGCGCGTGGGGCCCTAGCGCCCGAGTTCGCCGAAGGTCGCATTCTGGAGCGCGTACTCGCGCCAGTCGTCGTGGTCGAAATGCCACCATTCGGCCTCGTAGACCGTGAACCCCTCCGCCTCCATCGCGCGGCGCAGGACTTCCCGCTGCCAGCGCTGCAGCGAGGTTCCGCCCGGGTAGTTGGGGAACGACCGCGGCGAGAACTCGTCGAAGGTGCCGACCATGTCGGCGGGCTCGCCCGTCGCGAGGTCGTACAGGTTGAGGTCGATCGCGGAGCCGCGATTGTGGCGCGAACCGCTGGCCGGATCCGCGACGAAGATCTTCTGTGCCTCCGGGGTGGCGTCGAAGAACATCTTGGTGACGTACCAGGGGCGATAGCCGTCGTGGAGGAGCAGACCGTAGCCCTGTTCTGCCAGCGCCCGGTGCACGCGCGCCACCGCCGCCGCCGCAGGACGCTGGAGGAAGACGCGAGGCTCGTCGTAGAACACCGACGACATGAAGTTGTTCGTGGTGGCGTAGCGCACGTCGAGCCGGATGCCAGGATCGAGCGTGGTCACCTCGACCAGCTCCGAGTCTCGGAACGGACCCGCTTCGGCGGGCGGCGACGCGGCGAGGGCCTCGGCACGCAGCTCGTCGACCGGCCGCACCGGGTCGATTCGGAAGGTGCCCCCCGCCTCGGTGCCGACGTCCCGGCGCGCGAAGACGACCGAAGCCGCCTCGACCGAGGTTGCCAGGTCGGTGCCGTCGCGTGCGAACACGAGCTGTTCGCCGTGGTACAGCCCCCAGTCCGGGAAGGCGTACACGTCGCGCGAGACCTCTTCGAGCGGGTAGAGGAAGAACCACTCGATCAGGGCGTGAAGCTGGCCGTGCCGTTCCAGGATGTAGAGGACGCTGTGGTCCCAGCCGTACTCGCCGATCAGACCGTTCCAGTGTGGCGGCGGGGGATCGGGGCGGGGGGCTGGGGGCTGACGCGCGAGCGGGGCGAGGGGCGTGCCGTCGGGACGCAGGGGCAGGATGGCCGAGGCGCCGTCCCCCGCGCGGAGGAAGCGGGTGCCGAACGCGATCCGGTCGTCGACGATGAGCGTGTCGCCGCGGGTGCGGATCTCGACCGTGGCACCGCCCCGAACCGGCGTCATGAAGAGGCTGCCCTCGCGCGCGTCGAACTCGATGGCGGTGGTGCTGGTGCCGTAGGAGCCCTCGATCTCGAGCGCCAGGGCCGGGTCGACGGGGGTGGTGCCCCGGGTGGTCGCTGTAGGGAGGGGCACTCCGGCGCGGGCGGCGAGCATGAGCTCGAGCGCGGCGTCGGCCACCCGGCGCGCGACCGAGTTGGTGCCGTCGACGGCCGAGACCACCGCCACGCCGAGCCGCGAGTCCGGCAGGAAGGCGAGTTGGGTGGAGAAGCCGTAGATCGCTCCGCCGTGACCGAGCCAGCGCTCGCCGAAGCGCTCCTCGACGGCGAATCCGAGGCCGTACCCGGTGGTCGCGTCGGGGTCGGCGAACTGTGGCTCCCACATCGACTCGAGCGTGGCCGCCCCGAGCACGCCATCCCCGCGCCGGAACATCGTCTCCATGAACCGCGCCAGATCCAGCACCGTGGAGTACATGCTGCCGGCCGGGATCATCCCGAGCTCGAAGGTCGGCGCTGCGAAGAGGCCGCGATCGAACCCCCACATGTAGCCGTCGGCGAGATCGTCCACGACCCCGGGCTCGGGGGTGAAGACGCTGCTCGCCATTCCGATGGGCTCCAGCACGGCGCGCCGGACGTAGTCGGCGAAGGGCTCGCCCCGGGTCACTTCGAGCACGTGCCCGACCACCGCAGTCCCGGCGTTCGAGTACTTGGTGCGCGATTCCGGTTCGTAGACGAGCGGCGTCCCGTCCAAACTGGCCACGGTGGCGGCCAGGCTGGCGCCCGCGTCGTCGAAGTAGTTCCCCACGGGCGGCTCCCGGATAAGCCCGGACCGATGCGACATGAGCTGACGAAGCGTGATCGGCACGCCGGAGCGGTTGTCGGGCGCGAAGTCCGGCAGAAGGTCGCGCACCGGGGCGTCGATGTCGATCTCTCCGCGCTCTGCCAGCTGCATGACCGCGAGGTCGGTGAACAGCTTCGACACCGAGCCCACCCGATAGACGGTCTCGGGGGTGGCCGGGACACCGGGGGACTGCTCGCCGAAGCCCGCCGCCCACGCGACCCCCTCCTGGTCGACCAGTGCGATGGACACGGCCGCGAGCCCCTTCTGGTCGCGCTCGCGCTCGATCATGGCGGTCAACGCGGCTGCAACCTCGCCGTAGCTGGTCCGAGCCTCGCCGCCGGCGACGCCACTCTCGGGCGCCCCTCCGCAGGCCACGGAAAGGAGCGCGAGCAGCGTGAGTGGGAGGAGCTTCACGCAGGCGCGCCGGATTGGCCCCCCACCGGCCCGGCCGCGGATCCGCGCAGCGATGTCCATCGTCGTCTTCCCCTCAGTCATTTCAGTGCCACCGCGCCTCGCTGGACGCAACCTTGTACAGAATGTAGTCCCTCAGCGCATGTGCGGTGTCGAGGTCGATATAGGGCACTCGCACGACGCCGCAGGCGAGGCCGACTTCCAGCGTGGCGAGCCCCTTCCGGCGCTGGAGCGGCGACCGCCCGACGGTGACGCTCTGGACCTTGCGGAAGAGGAACGCATCGACCTTGCGGCCCAGGAGACCGCTGCGCGAGGACCAGGCCGTCGTGGTCGTGCAGAAACCCCTGTCGTCGCCAGAGCTGCCAGGCGATCAAGCCGCTCAGCAGGCTCCAGCCCCCCCACCAGATCCCGATCGCGAGCCCCCCCGACGCCGTGGGCCCGAGCCACCCCAGCAACGGCAGCGTTCCGATCAGCCCGAGCGGGATCGCCACGCGCAGGGCCAGGGCTCGAATGTAGTGGGGGGAGACGCGGCTGAAGGCGTCGTCGTCGGGCAGAAGCGTGAGATCCCCGCCTTCGGTGCCGAAGATCCGCGACCGCAGCCCCTCTGCGGTGGAAGCTCGCAGCAGCGGCACATCGAGGACTTCGGCGAAGTTGAGGCCGGCCCCCGAGTCGCCGCCCTGGCCGGGTAGGAGGGCGGCCGGGAGCGCGCGCAGGCGAAACCGCCGAAACAGGCGCATCACCACGTTCTGGGACAGGGATAGCTGCTGGATCTTGGCGGTCTCGACGACGACCCCCCGCTGCGTGAGCAGGCCGGTGCGTGAGCGGTACGCGGTGCCCTCGCGCCAAAGGGTGTAGTTGTGGTAGCGCAGAAAGGCCGCGCCGATCACGAGGGTCAGCACCACCGCCAGACCCAGGAGCACGAACAGGGCGATGTAGACGGCTCGGGCCACCGCGTCCGCCCCCGCCAACGTGGCTTCGACCGATGCGACGACCGGGCGCAGAGCCTCTTCGGCGAACCCGAAGGTCTCGCCGATCGCCGCGAGAAATGCAGCCGCCACCAGAACGTTGCGGTTCGCGAAGCCGATGCGGACGATGTCTCCGGGGGTGAGCTTCAGCAGAGCATTCCCGTCCGATTCGCCGTGCCCCTCCGGCTCGGCCGCCGCGTCGTCAGCCCTGGTGCCGGGGCTGCCCTCGACCCGGCTTCTGAGCTCGTCGGCGAGCCCGGCTCCAACCGACGGCAGTTGGCCCTCCGCCGCCATCGATCCCGCCGTGTCGAGGCTGATCGTAACCAGCCCCAGCGCGCGGTTGACGAGCGAGCGCTCCACGTTGATCCCCTGGATTCGGTCGAAGGGCAGGTCGAGCGCGGTCTTCTTCAGGACACCCTGGCGAATCAGGATTCGGTCGTCCTCGATCTTGAAGCGGAAGAACCAGTACTGAAGCACGCCGATGCCGACGATGGCCGCGATGCCGACCGGGATTGCCAGCACCAGGTAGCTGTTTCGCTCGATCAGGATCGCGAGCGCGCCGAAGGTGGCGATCAGTTGCACCAGGCTGCGCGCGAAGACTCTGACCGTCTTCCCGACGAAGAAGACGATCGCGAACGCGGACGTTCGCTGCCACTGCCCGAAGCCCGACGGACTCAGCAATCGAGGTCCGCCCCCTCGCCGGTCGCCCCCTCGCCGGTTTCGGACTCGCCTTCCGCCTCGATCTGTGCCGACACGAACGCCCGCAACCGTTCCGCCGTATCCGCGCCGAGCCCGCGAATCCGGTGTCCGCCCGCTCCGGCGGGGAAGATGGACAGGTTGGCCAGACCGAATCGTCGATCGAGCGGGCCGCTGTCGATCTTGGTGTGCTGAACCCGGTTGAACGGCACCGCCTTGACCGAGAGCCACAGAACGCCCGACCTGTACAGGATGTCCCTCTCGCGGACCACGTACCCCCAGCGGGGCACCGCGATCATCGGCCAGATCAGCGCCCGCGCGAGCAGCACGGCAAGGACCGTCCAGGCTGTGGGCGCGAGCCAGGGGGCGGATGCGAGAACGGTGCCGCCACTCGCCCGTGCCGCCATCAGGTGAGCCGTCGCGCCCAGGGCCGCCAGCACCGCGAACCGCAGCAGGGCGCCGGTCTGGAGGCGACGCGCAAAACGACGATGCAGCGGCTGCCAGGCCAGTCCCTCGACCTGGGGCAGGGAATCGAGCGGCACCTCAGCGTTGTCGAACATGTCCTACCAACTTGCCGCGATCCGGGCCGGGCGGCTAGGATCGCGGCCCTGCCGATGGAGGCCAGCGCATGACCCAGGACGAATACATCCGCCGCGATGCCACCGCGCTGGCGAAGCTCGTGAGGGCGGGTGAGGTCACACCCCGTGAACTGATCGAGGTGGCCGTGCAGCGGCTCGAACTCGTCAACCCGTCGATCAACGCCGTGGTCCGGCGCATGGACGACGAGGCCCGCGCGATGGCCGGCAGCGTCGATCACAACGCTGTGTTCGCGGGCGTCCCCTTCCTTGCCAAGGACCTCCTGAGCAACTATGCGGGACATCCCACGTCGCGCGCGAGCCGGCTGACTGCGGACATGGTGCAGGACGACGACACCGAGCTGGTTCGACGCGTCCGGGCGACCGGTGTTTGCGTACTGGGCAAGACCAGCCTTCCCGAGTTCGGGCTGCTCCCCTCCACGGAACCCGAGCTGTGGGGGACGTGCCGCAACCCGTGGTCGCTGGAGCACACGCCGGGCGGATCGAGCGGGGGCTCGGCGGCGGCGGTGGCCGGAGGGATCGCGCCCATGGCGGGCGGCGGAGATGGAGCGGGCTCGATCCGGATGCCGGCCTCGTGCTGCGGTCTCTTCGGGCTGAAGCCCACGCGGGGAAGGATCCCGCCGGGGCCCCGGGACGCCGAGCCGTGGCGCGGCTTCGCGACGGAGCACGTGCTCACCCGCTCGGT
Source organism: Longimicrobiales bacterium (assembly GCA_963662845.2). GTDB lineage: Bacteria > Gemmatimonadota > Gemmatimonadetes > Longimicrobiales > Gaopeijiaceae > Bin94. The sequence goes on from CAXXCM010000008.1 coordinate 784,395, forward strand.
GCGCGACAGCGCGGCCATGCTGGACGCCACGCACGGAGCCGAACCCGGAGCGGCCTACCAGATTCCAGCGCCGCGGCGTCCCTTCGTGCGAGAAGTCGGCGCCGATCCCGGGCCTCTGCGCATCGCGTGGACCACTGCGCCGCTGAGCGGCCCGTCCGAGGCCGCCCACCCGGACTGCGCGAATGCCGTCGCCGACGCCGTCCGGCTGCTGGCCGACCTCGGTCACCACGTCGCCAACGAGACGCCCATCATCGACGGAGCCGCTCTCGCCCGTGCGTTCCTGTACATGATGATCGGTGAGGTCGGCGCCGACTTCGAGGACATCGCGGCGGCCTTGGGCCGCAGACCCCGACGGCACGAGGTGGAGCCTCTGACTTGGGCGCTGGGACTGGTGTCGAAGGCCATTCGCGCCAGCGAGCTCGCCCTCGCTCTGCGGGTGCTGGAGCGCTGCGGAAAGACGGTGGGCCGATTCTTCGCCGACTACGACATTCTGGTGACACCGACCGTGCGGACGCCGCCTCCCGAGATCGGCGCCCTGCCACCGACCCGCACCGAGCGAAGTCAGCTACGGTTCCTGGGCACGTTCGGATCGGGCCGTCTGGTCAGGGTGGCCGGACTGCTGGATCGCATGGCGGCCAGCGCGTTCGACTTCGTCGGCTGGACACCGGTCTTCAATGTGAGCGGCCAGCCGGCCATGTCGGTGCCTCTCGGCTGGACCGATTCCGGACTGCCGATCGGCGTGCACTTCGCCGCGCGGGCCGGCGAGGAGGCCACACTGCTGCGGCTCGCCGGACAGCTCGAGCGGGCCCGCCCTTGGTTCGACCGACTGCCCGAGATGCCGCCGCCCGCCGGCTGAACGAAGCCGCCGAACCGCGCGGAGCCCTTGCCGTCGCCCCCGGCCCCGCCGCACTGTCTCTCTTTGATGGCAGCACGCGTCGGCCAACCCGGAGGAACCCATGCACGCACTGCACCCGCCCGCTCGCCTCGTCTGTCTGGTCGCGGCCGTCGCCGCCTTCGCGGCCTGCCAGCCCGCCACCCAGGAACCAGCATCCGAACCGGGATCCGCCACCGGGCTTCGCATCGAGGTCACCCACGACGCGTCGCTGCACGACGGCCCGCTGACCGGCCGCCTCTTCCTCGGCTTCGCCCCGTCCGACGATCCCGAGCCGAGGATCGCGGCCTACAACTCGGCGCGTCAGCGCAACGGCGAGGTGCCGTTCTTCAGCGCCGACGTTGAGGACGCCGCCCCGGGCGATCCCATGGTCATCGACGCGGGAGCCGACGGCTACCCCTACCGCCGCTTGGGCGGCCTGCCCGCCGGAGACTACTGGGTGCAGGCGATCCTGCACGTCTACACCCGCTACGAGCGCGCCGACGGTCACACCATCTGGGCGCCGCAGGACCAGTGGGAGGGCCAGCGCTGGGCGTTCTCGCCGGGCAACTACTTCAGCGAGCCGCGCCGCGTCCGCGTCGATCCCGGGAGCGACGACGTCATCCAGTTCGAGCTCACCGGCGAGATCCCGCCGATCGAGGTGCCGCCCGACACGGAGTGGGTGAAGCGCGTCAAGATCCAGAGCGACATCCTGACCGAGTGGTGGGGCCATCCCATGTATCTGGGCGCGGTCGTGCTGCTGCCGCGCGGCTTCGACGACAACCCGGACATGCGCTACCCGCTCCTCATCGAGGAGGGACACTTCACGCTGGACCCCGTCTTCGGCTTCACCACCGAGCCGCCGTCCGGCGAAGCGCTGTTCTCGCAGATGCGGCGCGAGGCGGGAGGAATGCGCGAGACCGGCTACGAGTTCGCGCAGGCGTGGATGGGTGACGACTTCCCACGCGTGGTCGCGGTCATCTTGCAGCATCCGACGCCCTATTTCGACGACTCCTACGGCCTCAACTCGGCCAACAACGGACCCTACGGCGACGCCATCCACGAAGAGCTGATCCCCTTCATCGAGGAGACCTTCCGGTTGATTGGCGAACCGTATGCGCGCGTGATGACGGGCGGCTCGACCGGCGGCTGGATCTCGCTCGCCAAGATGCTGCACTACCCGACCTACTACGGCGGCACGTGGACCTACTACCCCGATCCCATCGACTTCCGGCGCTATCAACTGGTGAACATCTACGAGGACGAGAACGCGTTCATCGTGCCGGGTTCGGTGCCGGGCGCGCCGGAAAGGATGTTCCAGCGGACGGTCGAGGGCCAGCCGGTCGGCAGCAACCGCCAGATCAGCCAGTTGGAGGTGGCGCAGGGCTCGCGGGGACGGGGTGCCGGACAGCTCGACGCCTGGCACGCGGCCTACGGACCGACCGACGAGGACGGCTATCCGAAGCGGCTATGGGACCTGGACACGGGCGTCATCGACCGCGAGGTGGCCCACTACATGCGTGACAACGGATACGATCTGCGCCACTACGCCGAAGAGAACTGGTCGCGCATCGGGCCCGATCTGGTCGGCAAGATCAAGATCTACAATCCGGAGATGGACCACTTCTATCTGCCGTATGCCGTGTATCTGATGGAGGACTTCCTGGAGAGCACGACCGATCCGTACTACGCCGGCGAGTTCATTCACGGCGCCCCGATGAAGGGTCACGGCTGGTCGCCCTTCACAAATGCCGATCTTGTCCGCCACATGGCGGCCCAAGTGGCGGACAACGCGCCGGAGGGGGCGTCCACCGCGTGGATGGAGGGGAGGTAGGGGGGCTGGGGACTGCACGTCCACACTACCATGAGCGATGCCGCATGATGCCGATTGAGCTTTGGCGGAACATCGAATCTCACTTGGACTCATCGCTCGATGGCTGGCGCGGACGGATCGACGCCTTCGGTCAAGTCGATGCGGTGGAAAAAAGGGCGTCGGGCCGGACGTGGAGCAACAACGAGACTTTCGAGGCACTGGTGCTAGCCGTGTTGTCCAGCAACACGGACTGGTCGAGGATCGCCGGGGTGCAGACGGAACTTACCGAGCCGTTCGCTGGGTTCAGCCTGGAAGCCTACGCCACACTCCCGCCGGAGGAGATCACAGACCGCATCTTGCCGTGGTTCAAGGCGCGCAAAGCGGGGTCCAACACGTTGGAGACGAGCCTCGTTAGGCTAATCAAGTCCGCCCGCATCTTGTCCGAACACAGCCGGATGCACGGTACAGCGGAGAGCTACTTCGAATCGCTCGTGCGTCGACGGGGCGGCGATCCCAAGCAGGCGGCGCTGGCGCTGGGGTCTCCCGGTAAGTACAAGCTATCCGGCTTTGGGGTGATCTTGGCGGCCGAGGCGCTGAAAAACCTCGGTTTCGACGTGGCCAAACCTGACCGGCACGTCAAGAGAGCCGTGGCTTCCTTCGGTCTGGTCCCTACCCGCAATTGGTCTGGCAGCGATCGGACGGTGCCCAAGACTCCGAACTTGGCAGTAATGGAAGCGGTGGAGAGGATTGCCATTGCCATTCGCAAGCATGTCGTCTTCGTCGACAATGCCATCTGGATGCTCGGGGCGCGGAGCGAGTTGTGGCTGACGAACGGAGAACTCGCGAAGGTGGCCCACGCGACGCGATCGCCGTACCAGCGCTAAGGCTCGAAATCGCGCGGCAGCGACCGCGCTACGCCCGCTGCGCGTGTGAAGCAGGCTGCGGATCCTGCTCCACTCTGGAGACCTAGCTGCTGGCGGATACTCTCGCGCTTGGCGGTCGCCCGCCCGTCATCGGGCCACCGCGCCCGTCGTCACGCGGCCCCGCGACATGGTGATCTCGATGCCTCCGGTGGTCTGTCCCGCGCGGGCGCGCACCGGGTAAAGCAGCATCTCGTCGGTCAGCTCGCCCTGCCGCTCATAGAAGAACCACGGATTGGCCAGCCATTCCAGGTCCGGGTGTGCAATCAGAATCCAGTCCCCCGGCGGCAGGCCCCGGATCCGGAAGTAGCCATTTCTGTCGGCGAATACCCCAACGCCGTCCATGAGGCCTTCTTTGGTCGGCTGCACCGTGTTCTTCACACGTGGCGCAACTCGACTGACCTCGCACTCGCCCAACGGGCGCGCATTTCGACTGGGTCGGAATGGTTGACAAGAAGGAAATCTTGTCCGCCACATGGCGGCCCGCGTGGCGAACAACGTGCCCGATGGGGCGTCTATCGCGTGGATGGAGGCACTGCCATTGGGCGAGTTCGCGTCGCGCTCAACGCCTCCAAGCGGTCTTGTCGGGGATGCCGCGGCTGAACAGCACTTCGAGCCCCGGCTCCAGAGACAAGGCGGCAGCCGCGCCAGCGCTTGTCGAGGCGATCACCGCAGCCGCCTCGCCCTGCGCCCGGGCCGTCTGGGGTAAATCGCGCAGGATACCGCGAATCTGACCGTTGCGGGGGTTGCGAAGGATCGCCATCGAATGGTCGCTCTCGCCGTCCAGCGAGACGGATCCGGTAGGCCCCGTAAGCGTGATGCTCGCGAGCGTCTCCGGCCAGTCCGGCTGCACGGGAAGCAAGAAGGCGAAGCTGGACGCCCCGTCGCCATGTGCCATGACGGGCATCGCAAAGCTGATGGAAAACAGTTCGGCATCGGTGGCGCTCCGCCCGGTGATTCGCCATGGTCCCCTGGACAGGGGTTGAGCGGCCGGAGCATCGACGACGAACGCTGGTTCGAGGTCCGGCTGTCCCTCGGCGTCAACACCTCCCCAGAGCAGGAGCGACCTGGTCGTCCGGGAGGGCGCCGATTGGGTCGAAGCCGTACCCTCGTCCGCCATGCGATACCGAATGGCGTTCGTGAAGTGGTAGTCGCTTATCCAAGGTGACCCCACATATCTACCCATGACGTCGCCAGTGTGGGGCGGGACAAGGGATCCGGGCCCGGTTAAGTCGTACCCCCAGACTCCGATCGCTCCGTCGGCGTGCGGATAGGCGAAGTCGGTCACATGAACGGCGGGAGGATCACGGTCCCTGGGGGGCGGATGCCGAAGGCTCATGTTGTGTCCGAATTCGTGCGCGAGGATTTCCGCGTCGTGCCGCCCCTGGATCCTTGAGACGACCACACGACCGTTTTGGGTGGAATTCGCTACAATGCCCGAGAACCGTCCCGTCATCAGTCCTAGTAGGTGACCCGATCCGCCCTCCATGGCCCAGATGGCCCGGGCCTCCCGGGACAACGAGCGGGCACGGTTGTACGAGGTCAGCACGGGTTCGTGCGTCTTCACCTCGATGTCGCCCACAGGAAGGATTGTACGTGTCTTTTCCAGCAGCGGATGGCCCTCTGGATCGTCGGCGATGTCCGATGTGATCCCCAGGACGGCCGAGTCCGGGGCGGTCCGCCAAAGGAACGGAACGATTGTCAGCCGGAAGGTCGGCATCGCCTCCACCTCCACCGCCAAGCGGCCCGTCTCGGGAATCCGCGTCGCGACCCCCAGCGCGGGGTCCAGCGTCGCTTCCGGGTCCACCTCGATCACCATCTCAAGCCCGGGCATTACGACGTGACCCGGGATCTCCGCGTTGGCCGACTTGCTGATGCTCCCCTCGTCCACATCGACCGGGATTGGCGTCGACTTTCCCGGTATGTGCTCCACATGCGTTTCCCGCCCGTTGCGGTAGAAGCGGGCCCGAACGGCCGGAATGCCTGCGGCCGTGGCACTCCGAGCCGTCGGGAACACGCGAAGCAGCGCCTTCTCGCCAGCGATCAGGGGCACCGGAAACTCCAGCGACTGAGCCGTCTGGACCAGGTAGGCGGCTCCACGATTGGCGTGGCCGCATGTGGCGACCCGGCGTGTGCGGACCCCCTCCAGCCATGCTTGAAATCGGGTATCCGACGGCGCGCAGAGGTCCGTATGCCCAGCTACCAGCTCGTCCAGTTGACCGAGCGCCGTCAAGTCGGCCGGAAGAGGTCCGGTCAAGCCTGTATTCTTGCCGACATGCAGCGACCGCAGGTTCGTCATCCGCCCTAGCTCGGACGGCACTGAACCCCGGAGGTCGTTGTCTTCCAACCGCAAGCTCTCCAAGTCTGCCAGATTCCCGAGTTCCGGCGGGATCGGGCCTGTCAGGTTGTTGGCACCGAGGTCCAACGTGGTGAGGGCGGTGAGGTTGCCGAATTTGCTTGGGATCGGCCCCCCAAGATCATTCAGCTTGAGACTCAGATACCTCAGGTCGGCAAGATTACCGAGTTCGGCTGGAATCGAGCCGGTTAGTTGGTTCACGCCAAGGTACAGATCCCTCAAGTTGGTGAGGTTGGCGAGTTGCGGCGGGATTGCCCCGGTCAATCTGTTGGCGCGAAGGCTTAGCGTCGCGAGACCAGTGAGGTTGGCAAGTTCCGAGGGGATCGGACCGGTCAGGTGGTTCAAACCAAGGTCCAGCCTCCTAAGGCGAGCGAGGTCGCCGAGTTCCGGGGGGATCGGGCCGTTCAGTCTCTGGGCACCGCGCTCCCAGGAACCATGAAGGCTCAGATGCCTCAGGTCTGTAAGGTTGCCAAGTTCGGGCGGGATCGGACCCGTGACTTCGTTAACGCCGAGATACAAGGCACGAAGGTTGGTCAAGCCACCCAGCTCCTGCGGAATCAAGCCTTTCAACCCGTTCTCTTGAAGGTGCAACTCCACGACCCGCTCCTGTCCATCAACCGTCACTCCGAACCACTCACGTAGTGGGGCATTGGTCAGCCAGTTGTCGCTTCGGAACCAACTCGCGCCGGCCATCGCTTTGTAAAGCACCTCGAGGGTTTCGCGGTCCGACAGCGGCGCGCACTGAACATCCGTACCCTCGTGAACCGGAATCGAACCGAGCCATCGCTGAAAGGTCTCGTCCGGCGGAGTGCAGAGATCGGTAGCCGTGTAGCGGAACTCTGCCAGCGAGAGCCTCGCGAGGGACAGTGGCAAACGGCCCGTGAGAGCGTTCCTGCCGACGCGCAGGATCGACATTTGTGTCAGTTTGCCTAGAGACCGCGGCAGATCCCCAGACAAACCGTTTCGCGTCAGGTCGAGTGTCGTAACCCGGCCCAGTGAGTCGGCGGTGATACCGTGCCATTCGCCTAAAGCACTCTTCTCACCCAACCATCCGGCGGATTCGGTCCATCCGGTGCCGTCCGTGGCGTCATAAAGGACTTCGAGCACGGTGCGGTCGGACTCGTTGCAGTAGCTTCCGTGGGCGGTTCCCGCTTCTCCGAGCCATGCGACGAAAGCTGGCGTACCCGGCGCGCAGAGCCCCTCGTTCTCCGAAAAGTCGAAGCGCGTCAGCTTTGTGAGGCCGAGAAAGCTTCTGGGGATCGAGCCTGTGAGCTTGTTCGCAGTCAGGTAAAGTTCTCGCAGCTTCGAAAGCTCGCCCAACTCTGCGGGGATCGAACCCTCGAGCTGGCTCCAACCCAGAGACAGATGCTCCAGTTTGGCGAGACCACCCAGTTCCGCAGGGATTGCGCCGGTCAGGCCGTTGCCACCAAGCCACAGGTGCCGGAGGTTGTCCAAGCCGCCGAATCTCAACGGAATCGAGCCAGTGAGCTGGTTGTTCCCTAGTCGCAAGACCTCAAGGTCCGCCAAGTTGCCAAGATCCGCCGGGATCGAGCCTTCAAGCTCATTGTTGTCGATCCTCAAGTTTCGAAGGCTGCTTAGGTTACCCAGCTCGGACGGGATCGGGCCGGTCAGAGCGTTGCTGGAAAGCAACAACCCCTCCAGGTTGGCGAGGTCGCCGAGTTCCGGGGGTAGGGGACCCGTTAGTCGGTTGCCGCCCAGATCCAGCCATGCGAGGCGCACGAGGTTGCCGAGTTCGGACGGGATCGGGCCGGTCAGCCCGTGGGGTATCCAGTCGCGCTTTTCGTGACTCCACTCGCCTGCCAGATTCAACGAGACGACACGTCCCGACCCCTCGGTGCGCACGCCGTGCCAGTCACCGAGCGGCGCGTCGGTCAGCCAGTTGTCGGAATCGGTCCAGCTGGGTCCGTCCGTCGCTTCGTAGAGCGCCACCAGCGCCGCCCGATCCGGGTTTGCCACCTTGATCTCGGACGTGCCTTCGACGTCTCCGGCGGCCGCCGTGATCAAGGCCGTCCCCTCGCCGACGCCGCGGACTAGCGCCGAGCGGTCCACCGTGGCCACGGCGGGGTCACTCGACGACCAGGAGAACTCCGTTCCGGCCACCGGATGCCCGTTGGCGTCGAACGCCTCCGCGGACAGACGCAGGGTGTCGCCCAGGGCGACCGCGCCCTTGGCTGGCGAGACCACCACCGAGCTGCCTGACTGCACCACCGTCACCGTCGCGTTGCCCGAGGCTTCGCCCGCCAGCGCGAAAACCGCCGTCACGCCTCCGCTCATCGCCGTCACCAACCCGGTCGTGTCGACCGCTGCGACCATCGTGTCGGCACTCGACCATGACACCGCAACGCCCTCCATCATCCGCCCGGCCTGATCGCTCACCGCCGCGCTCAGCTGCACGGTCTGTGCGAGCGCGGTCAAGGCCACCGTGTCGGGCGTCACCACGATGGCCGTCGGTACCGGCTCCACGACCGCAAGTGACGCCTGGCCCGCGATGCCCGATGACGAGGCGCTGATGCCGACCTCGCCGGGTCCGATCCCCGTCACCAGCCCCGACGCGTCCACCGTCGCGACCGTCGTGTCGCTGGACGCCCACGAGAACTCGGCCCCCGTCACTCCATGGCCGTTCGCGTCCAACGCCTCGGCCGCCAAGCGCAACGTGTCGCCCCGGGCCACCAGCGTGTCGGCGGCGGGAGAGATCGCAACCGAGCGCACCGACTGTGCCACCGTCACCGCCGCACTTCCCGAGGCGGCGCCCGAGGTAGCCGTGATCGTCGTCGCTCCGTTGCCTGCGGCCATCGCCAGCCCCGATGCGTCCACCGCCGCGACCGAGGCATCCCCGCTCGCCCAGGTTACCGTGGCCCCCGTCATCACTTGGCCGTTCTGGTCGCGAACCTCGGCCGTGAGCCGCACGGTCTCGCCCAGCGCCTCCAGTTGCGAGTTTGCGGGCGTCACCGTCAAGGTGGTTGCGCGGGGCGGATCGGGGGTCGGCGGTTGCGTGGTGCCGTCGCCGCAAGCGGTGGCCCAAGCGATTCCGACCAGCAGGACAAGCACCGGACTCAGGGTGTGCGGACGGCTCACTGCCTTCTCTCCGTGACGTGGCGGACCGAGATGGTGAAGGACCGGCCTTCGCGCGCCTTACGGCCACGAACGGTCACGCGACGGCATTCAGTCGGCTTCAATGTACGACGGGCCGGGAGCTTGCGCCTTGTCGAGCGCGACGCATGGGGGAGGTTCCCGGCCACGACAAGACAAACGAATGAAGGGTCACGGCTGGTCGCCCTTCACGGATGCCTGACCGGCGGGGATCTGACGGGCGGAGCAGCCGGAGATTGCCCCCGAGACTAGAGTTTGTCCGCCACATGGCGGCTCATGTGGCGGACAAACGCGCCGGAGGGGGCTTCAACGGCGAGAGGCCTGTGAACCCACCCCATCCACACCGCCCCATGCGAGGTGAGACGTGTGGGTTCGTCTCAATCAGCACCATCAGTCACCGCGCCCGAATCGCCCAGATGAACAAGGAGTCGCCATCTGTCGCTTCTACGTTGAAGCTCGTGGGCCGAAGGGGACCGTCCGGGGTCCAGTGGAAGTACATGGATGAGCCCGCGCGAATGCGTGCAGAGACCGACGGACTGGCCGAAGACGACGAGTACGGCTCGAGCCACAGCGAATCGTCATGGTGGCTGACAATATCGTGGATGTCCCAGGAAGTCATGCCGGGAGTGTCGAGTCCGACCGTGCCTTCCAGCCACAGCGTAGCGTAGAATTCGCCCAGAATCCGTTCAACGCTCCAGCCCGGGCTCACGTCCACGAGTGACGCGAACCCTCGCCGGGGCGACTGGGTGAAACGTTTGAGCAGCGCGCTCTCGCCACCCGAGTACTGGCCGCCCCAACGGTCCATAGCGAATCGGAGCACCAACTGGGACACGCCGTAGGTTATGTCTCCGCCGCACGGCCCGTCGTTGCCGTCCCGGTCCTTGTACGTGAGCCAGGAACATTCTTCGGGAGCGCCACGATGGCCGCCGGAGAAGAAATCGAACAGGCCCCAAGTCCAGCCATACCAGTACAGCCCTTGCGAAGCGTTCCATTCCGGGTAGCCCAGATTCTGTCCGGACGCATGGCCGAACAGTCGGTGGCCCACCAATGACTCCGCCATCGTGGCGCCTCCCTCCCATTCCCAGGGCCATTTCCGCGGCCATTCCGGCGCCTCTCCGAACACGCTCGCGGCCGCTTGGACGAGATGAGTCACCTCATGGGTCAGGAGAGCCGGATACCGCCGGAGCAAGAACTCCTTCGGGAAAGCATGTCCGGCGATGCCGTCGGGATCTGGCACGAACGCGTAGAAGATCTCCGCCTCGTTGCTGTCCCTGCACTGACTCCTCGGATACAGGTCGCAAGCGTTCACCTCGCCTCCGTAGCCGCGACGATTTATCTCGACGGTCATCAGTACGAGCAAGCGGCCGTTCCCGTCCACATCGGACAGGCCGCCGAAATACTCGTCGTTGACGGGCTTGACGTGGGCCGAGTAGAGCTCGTCCATCTCCACCAACTCGGCGTCCGTGAAGGTCCCGGCCGGATTGGTGACATCCTCCAGCCACACCGTATGGTCGCCAACCAGCCGGACAACAGCCTTTACGCGAGGACCACCCGGCGCCGTGTTTAGCGTGAGCGTGTCGCCCTCCGCCAGCGAGGACCGCGCGGCGACCGCCGACGACGAGCCGGCTGACCACTCGGGCCGTCCCAACTCCTCGATGAGGGCCTGATTGCGAACCGTCGACTCGCTGTGGCCTGCGTGCCAGCCATCCCAAAGCGCCTCCGCGCCCTCGCGGGCCTCCTGAAGCGCGTCGCCCGCGACGGACGGCGGCGGGCGGACCCGACCTGAAGGCGAGGCCGGCGGAGCCATGTACCGAGAGTACCCAACCCGTCCCGTTCGCGGAGCTGACGGTCCTTTGGAAGCACCGAGGATCGAGGGATCTCCGGGAATCCCGGTGAGGGTGACGCGCGCCAAGCTCGACGGATCCTCCGAGACTGAGGTCACTCCGATCAGGTACTCTCCACCCCGGGCGCTGCCGGGCAAGTGGATGCAACCGTCCCCGGCGGACGTATGCCGCCAATCGAACCTGTCCCAATCAAGCTCCTCCCCGGAAAGCGGCGTCGCGCCGATGGTGACCGAGTCGCCGCCAGCGGCGGTGGACACCCTCAGCACCACCTCCCGCGGCGGGAGACAGTCGGCGTGCGGCACAGTGACGGACAAGCGCGTCGCGGCGGCTGAAAGCACCGGCGCGGGAAGCCCGCCTACGTACACGTAGTTCGCGGCACGCGAAGGCGAGAAGCCCCATCCGCTTATTGTCGCGGTTTCTCCCTCGACCAGAACGGGGGGGTCGATGTGCATGATCGTGGGCGCGGATCGATCTCTCACCTCGATGTCCAAGCGCTGGCGGGCCGACAAGCCAGCCGGGTCGAAGGCGGTGACGGTGACCGTCGCCGTGCCCTTGGCGACGGCGGCCACCGTGACGGCTGCGCCGGAGACGGAGACGGAGACCACCGCAGCGTCCGACGTCTCGGCTTCGAACGTCAGCGCATCGCCGTCGGGATCGGCGAAGTGGCCCGACAGGTCCACGGTGGTCGTCTGCCCGGCCCGCAGGATTAGAGCCGGGATGGTGTCCACGGCGAGCGGAGCCCGGTTGGCCACGGTGGCGGCAAAGGCCTGCCGTGCCGACAGGCCGGCCGGGTCGGAGGCGGTGACGGCGACGGTCGCCGTGCCCTTGGCGACGGCGACCACCGTGACGGCTGCGTCGGAGACGGAGACGGAGACCACCGCGGCGTGGGACGTCTCGGCCTCGAACGTCAGCGCATCGCCATCCGGATCGGCGAAGTAGCCCGATAGGTCCACGGTGGCCGCGTCGCCCACGGACAGCTCGAAGCTCGATATCGAATCCACGGCCAGCGGGGCTCGGTTGGGCACGGTGATCTCGGAGCGGCCCACGAAGCCCGAGGAAGCCGCCTCCACCTCGACCCGGCCGCGGCTCACGCCGGTGACGAGGCCCGAGTCGTCCACCCTCGCCACCAAGGTGTCGCTCGAGGTCCACTCGAACTCCGCCGCCGCCACTGGGTGCCCGTTCGTGTCGATGGCCACTGCGGTCAGCCGCAATGTGTCACCCACCACCAGGGTGTCTGCCGGTGGCGATACCGCCACCACGCTTACCTGCTGGGCCACGGTAACCGTGGCGGTGCCGGACGCCGATCCAGACGTGGCCGTGATCGTGGCCATGCCGTTGCCCGCCGCAGTCACCAGACCCGAGGCATCCACCATCGCGACGGCCACGTCCGAACTCGCCCAAGCCACGGACGCGCCGGACATGACGCGATCGAGCTGGTCCCGCACCTCGGCCGACATCTGGGCCGTCTCCCCAAGGGCGGTGAAGCCCACCGAGTCGGGCGTCACCTCGACCGTCGTCGGCACCGGTGCCAGGACGACGACCGAGGCACTGCCCGCCACCCCGGACGCCGTCGCCGTGATCTCGACTTCGCCGGCGGCGACCCCGGTGACCAGCCCCGAACCGTCCACGACCGCGACGAGCGCGTTGGCAGACGCCCACGCGAATTCGGCTCCGGCCACCGTGTGCCCGTTTGCGTCGACCGCCTCTGCGGACAGGCGCAGCGTGTCGGCTTCGACCAGAGAGTCCATTGGCGGCGTCACGGTCACGGTGTTCACGACCTGGGCGACGGTTACCGAGGCGGTCCCGGACACCGCTCCCGAAGTGGCCGTGATCGTCGCCGTCCCGTTGCCCGCCGCAGTCACCAGTCCCCCCGCGTCCACCGATGCGACGGAGGCGTCCGAAGAGGACCAGGCCACGACACTCCCTGCGAGCACGCGGCCCAGTAGGTCGCGCACCTCGGCGGTGAACTGGACCGTCTCGCCGATGGCGCCCAGCGTGGCCGACGCCGGAGTCACCAAGACCGTGGCGGCTGCGGCAGCGGGCGGCGACACCGGGTCGGTGCCCGAGTCGCCGCAGGACAGGAGGAGCGTTGTGGCGATCGCGACCAGCGTTGCGGCGAGGGCGCGGATCTCGGAAGGGCCCGGCCACGCGCAGGGGTAGCCAAATCGAGGTTCCGGTCCGCATTGTCCGGTCGTTCGATTCGCTCGTTTCACTCGGTCTCCTCGTCGCAGGTGCGCTCGCGGGAGCATTCTGGACCGCGCCAGCATCCCCTAAATGGGAGGTGTCTCAAGCGTGGCGCAACCTCGACCCTACACGGGGCTATGAGCGGCGGGAGACTGGAAGTTTGTCCGCCACATAACGGCCCAAGTGGCGGACAACGGGCCGAGATCCCTGAACTGGAGGCCCCTGAAGCGTCCTAGACGCCCGGATCGTCCAGTTCGTCCGACGGATCCGGGGGCTGGCCGCCCGGTCGCCGCAGAAGGCGTCGGGCGGCATCGATATCCGCTTGCGATCCCCGCTCGGCGAAAAAGTCGGCCGTCCGCATGGCTGAGAGCTTCTCCGCGATGGCGGTGTTGACGAACTGGTTGATGCTCGTCCCGTCCCGGCGGCTCACTTCCCTGACGGCCTGTTTCAGGGACGACGGCATGCGGAGCGGATAGACGGCGGGTTGCCTCTTTCGTTCGGTCATTTCGTTTTTCCTTTCCGCCACTCGGCGATCCTGCTCAGTGTCTGGCGGGGCGACAGCACCTCGATGCCGAAGGTGCCGGTTGAAGGGAACATTGCCGAAGTCCCGCCGGTTGAAGGTCGCCCACCGCGCACAGCGCCGAAATGAACCAGGGCATCCACGCTCGAGAACAAGCCGACACGAGCTGGATGCATCGATTCGTGTTTCGAAAAAAAACCGAACTTTTCCCGAATTGTGGTGTACAAGGAGGTGAGACGACAAACGACCGCCCATGACCACGGGATCCACGACAGCCATGCAGACCACAACCATCGCGAACGACCCGACCGTGCCGCCCGCCGCAGCCACCCCCTCGCCCGCCATCACCGTCCCCTCCACCCCCGCCGCCACCGACGCCGACCCCCTCGGCGACGAGATCGCCGCGCTCTGCGCCCACATCAACGCCGCCACCCACAGGCTCCTCGTCCTGCTCAGGGCCTACGACGAGCAGGAGCGCTGGCAGGGATGCCGCTCCTGCGCCCACTGGCTCTCCTGGCGCACCGGCATCTCCCTCGGCCCCGCCCCGCGAGAAGGTCCGCGTCGCCCGCCGCCTCCCCTCCCTGCCCCGCATCTCCGCCGCCCTCGAGAAGGGCGAGATCTCGTACTCGAAGGTCCGGGCCATGACCCGCATCGCCGACGCCGACAACGAGGCCGAGCTCCTCTCCTTCGCCCGCCACGGCACCACCGCCCACGTCGAGCGCCTCGTCCGCGAGTGGCGGCGCGTGGACCGGTGCGACGACGCCCACGCCGCCCGCGCC